>NZ_CP021780.1:4800000-7200000 GCF_002192415.1 Paenibacillus donghaensis
CGGATTGACCACAGGCCACTCATTCTCCCATTGGACAGGTGTCAGAAACGTTTCACGGCCGAGGTTGCGGTAATATCCGCCGCAGGTCCGTGAAGCGAGGCAGAACATCCACCAGTCTCCGTGCTGTGTCTCGATCAGCTCTCCATGGCCTACATTGACGATGGGATACGCCCGGCCCAGATGACGGTGGGTCAGGATCGGATTAGCCTTATGACCTTCATAGGGTCCGGTCACGGACCGGCTTCTGGCAATCGTAATCGCGTGGGTATGGCCTGTTCCGCCTTCGGCAATAAGCACGTAATACCAAGCACCGATCTTGTAGATATGCGGCCCTTCCTGGGCATGGGCAACCTTGAGCGCGCCTTGCCATATGCTGTGCTTGGGTCCGACAAGCTTCCCTAGCGCAAGGTCAATTTCCTGCAGCCAGATATCCATATGCTTAGGATAATCCTGCCCCTCCGGCGGGACACGGTTTCCGGTATAATAGACCTTCCCATCTTCGTCGAAGAACAGCGAGGAATCAATACCCGGCGCATCTTCCAGCCAGACCGGATCGGACCAGTCTCCTGCAGGATCGGCCGCTGTTACATAGAAATTATGCTGGTTCTTATCATTGTCAACATAAGTAGTGATCATGTAGAAGAGACCGTCATGGTAACGGATAGTCGGCGCCCAGATGCCCATCGACGGAAGCGTATCATCCAGGTTCAATTGTGAAGGACGGTCAAGCACATGGCCAAGCTGGCGCCAGTTGACCATATCGCGGCTGTGGAAAATGGGAACACCCGGGAAAAATTCGAAGCTTGAGGTCACAAGATAGTAATCCTCTCCGACACGTATGGCTGAGGGATCAGGATAAAATCCGGGCAGTACAGGATTGCGGAATGTTCTCAAAACTAAGATCCTCCTCAAAATGATTGAAATGTAAGCACCACCAATTATAGTTCATGTGTATTCAATTTTCTTTCGCTTTTTATGTTCTTTTTATAGTTTTTTATACTTACATGCTATATGACTCACCATTTACAGATTGTCAACAGTAAGCTTGTCCTTCTAGAATAGGTATAGTAGGATTACGTAAAGGGGCGATCATCTTGGGAAAGCGAAAGAGCATGTACACCCGTTTTTTTATGAGCCTTACCTTGATTTCAGTATGTTCCATTCTTGTGCTCGCTGTTGTCATCTTTTACTGGTTCAGGCATATATCCATAGATAATATCGATAAGGCTAACCAGAATGTGTTACTGAATACGGAAACCGTATTTATGAATTATAAAGAGATCGTCCAGAATTACACCATGGACTTCTATGCCAATCCCAATATCAATGCTCTGATGATGAGCGGTGATACCAGTTGGAGCGATCAGCTGTACAGCGCCCTCAGTCAGATCCGCGGGGCGCTTGTAGTGAACCAGTATTTGGAGAACGCCTACATTTTCGGGCTGAACGAGCCTGTGGCTATGTTCGAGAATATGCCGCTGAGCCCCGAATCGAAACAGGAGTTGTTCAACCGCGTGCGTGACAGCCGCATTGTAGAATCGCCGTTTCTGTGGGAGGCTACCTTAAACAATGGATTGTCCAAGACACTGCTGACCATTTTTTATAATGACCGGGCCTTTGCAGACAGCGAATATAACGGAGCGGTTGCTATTACAGTCAATCTCAGCAAGCTGCAGAACAACCTGTTCTCGCAGAGCGGAGCTGAAGTGACACGCTACGCGGTACTGGACCAGAATGCCCGTGTGCTTATGCATAATACACTCTCGGACAGCCATTTTGATCCGCAGATGCTGGACAGAATCGTCTCTGCCTCTGCCCATACGGGCTCCTTCGTCTGGAAAGAATCCGGGGAGCCTCGACTGATCACTTATGTCTACTCAACGGCGGACAAGCTCTGGTTTCTCTCCGAAACCTCCTATAAAGACAGCATACGCAATATTTCCAATGCCCGTAATCTGATGATTGGCCTGTGCCTGGCGCTGATCCTGGCCGCCAGCCTCAGCGCCAGGATGATCTCCCGCAGCATCTACAAGCCCATTGGGCGTCTGTTCGGGAATATTGTCCATCTCTCGGGCAATGAAGAGGCCTTAAGGAACGGTACGGATGTGGATACAGCCAATCTCGAACTGGAGGCTATTGCCTCCACACTTCAGCAGCTGAAGAGAGAGAGCAACGACAGTGCATTGATCCGCTGGCTGCTCACTCCCCGCTCTGCAGGCAGCAGCGAGGCCCCCATGGCAAGCATAGGCGCCACCGGAGGCGTGTATTGCGTCTGTGTTCTGGCCGTACATCCGCAAGCTCCGCTCATGGGCTGCTCCGACACGGTTGAAGAGCTTACCGCCTTCATCCGGGCTGTGTTCGCCGAAATCGCGACGGTTCAGGCTTATAGCCCCCATAAGGGATCTGGCGTGCTGATTCTCAGTGAGCAGCAGGAGGGCAATTTCACCGATTATGCCTCATACCGCAGCAAATGGGAGGCCATTGCGGCATTCCGGCCTGTGTCGGGTGCATGCTGCAGCTTTGGGATCAGCGGATTTTCCCATGATCTGAATCTGCTGAAGGATCAATATGATCAGGCTGCGGACAGTCTGCAGCATGTTAAATTTCATGAGCAGCTTAACATTGTATTTTCCGATGATACCATCCACCTGAACAGCAGTCCGATTCCCGACAGCGCACTTGAACCGTTGCTACAGGCTGTGAAACAGCCTGATCAGACTGCCAATATTCCGCAGTCTGCCGAACGGCTGCTGGCAGTTTGCTGCAGCTACCAGGCCGAGATGGCCACCCTTGCCTTATCCAGACTTGCAGTTGAGCTGAGCCGGACTGCCGAGTTCAAAGCCGCTATCCAGCATTCCGGTTTTTTGGACAATTATCAGCAGATATGGCAGCTCCAAAGCTATGGACAGCTGCGCGCCTGGCTGGAGGAATGCTGTGGTTCCGCACATGAGCGAATGCGCAGCATGCTCGCTGTAGAGACACGCAGTCTTGCCGCTGAAGCCATCGGCTATATCAGAGAGCATTATAGTGATCCCAAGCTCTCCCTGAACAGTCTTGCCGATAAGCTTGCCATCAGTCCCGCTTATCTCAGCAGACTGATTACGGACGCTGTAGGCAGCAGTTTTCCCGATTTTGTCAACCTGCTGCGCCTGGAGCAGGCTCAACTTCTGCTAGTCAGCGGTCTGGATATGGATATCCGGGAGATAGCCGAGGAAGTCGGTTACAACAGCAGCACCTATTTTACCACCCAGTTCAAAAAGCGTTATGGAGCCACCCCTTCCAAATGGAGGATGAACCACATCCTGCATAAAGAGGATTAATGTGAACATCATCAAGGGATATCTTTTAGCCGCCAGCGGCTGAGATATCCCTTTTTTGGTGCTGTTAACAAGCAAATAAACAAAATATTGATAACATTTCACTTTTTTTAAGCCCTTGAAGTACGCTTTTTTTAACTCTTTTTCGTTTATTATGATAGCGTTTACATTTTGATCTGGATTATGATTTGTCTTGTAAATCGTTCTCCTGCTTCAACGGGGAACCCATGATCAAGCCAGCATAAAGGAGTGAAATAGTAATGATGCAAGAGGTTTCACCGGATACAAGTAGGCTTCATTCGATAAGGACGCCCGCATCCAAAAAGAGAAAGTGGATCAAATCGCTCAGGAAAGACGGGTCACTGTATCTTCTTGCTCTTCCAGGCATTGTCGTACTGATTCTTTTTGCCTACCTGCCCATGAGCGGACTGATTCTCGTATTCAAAAATTACAACTTCAACGACGGGATTTTCGGCAGCCCCTGGTCGGGCTTTGCCAATTTCGAATTCTTCTTCTCCAGTATGGAGGACGCTCTGAGGGCAACACGCAATACGGTAATGTTGAATGCGCTTTATATGGTAACCGGCACCTTTTTCTCCGTTTCCATTGCCATTATATTGAACGAACTTCGCAGCAAGGGATTTATTAAAGTGACGCAGAGTGTGATGTTTTTCCCTTATTTCATCTCTTGGATTATTATCGGGGCGGTTCTCTTCTCCCTGCTTGATTATGACAAAGGCATTCTGAACCAGCTCTTCAGTTCACTTGGAATCGCACAGGTAGATTGGTACTCCAGCCCTTGGCTGTTCGTCGTCATTCTCGTTCTGGCCAATATTTGGAAAAGCGCCGGATACGGAGCCATTATCTACTACGCGGTGCTGCAGGGCATAGATCCCTCCTATTATGAAGCCGCACGGATTGACGGAGCCTCCAGATGGCAGATCATCACCAAAATCACGCTACCCATGCTGATTCCATCCATTATCCTGTTATCCCTGCTTAGTATCGGAGGCATGCTGAAGGGCGATCTGAGCATGATTATGGGCGTAACGTTCTTGAATCCGCTGCTGCTGCCTACGACTGACATCATCGACGTCTATGTATACCGCACAGCAATCCGCTCCGGCGAGTTCGGTTTCGCTTCAGCCATCACGCTCTATCAATCCGTCTTTGGCTTCATCCTGGTGCTTGCCGCCAACAAGCTGGCAGGCTGGTATGACAAAGACAGCAAATTATTCTAGGAGACTGATACGATGCACACTAACGATAGTAAAGGACTTCTCATTTTCTTTTATTTTTTTATCGCGCTATTCTCAGTGGTATGCCTGGTTCCTTTTGTTCTTGCGGTATCTGGCTCATTGTCTACGGAATCCCGGATTGCGGCAGAAGGATATTCCTTCTGGCCCAGAGGTTTCACGCTTGAAACCTATCAATTCCTGTTCGGCTCCAAAGCGGAGCAGATTCTGCGGGGTTACTCCATATCCGTTATGGTTACAGCACTGGGCACGGTTTCGGCTGTCCTGGTTACCACGGCCTATGCTTACGTCATTTCCGTCAAAAGCTTCCGGCTCAAAAATTTCTTCTCCTTCTTCGCTTATTTCACCATGCTGTTCAGCGGCGGAACCCTGCCATGGTATTTGCTGAGCACCAAATATTATCACCTGGGCGATACACTTGCCGGGCTGATCGTTCCTTACCTGTTGAGCGTATTTCTGATGTTCCTGATGGCGAACTATTTCCGCAGCATTCCCCATGAGATTGTGGAGTCCGCACAAATCGACGGCGCTGGCCACCTGCGGATCTTCTTCAGCATTATGATCCCGCTGGGCCGGGTTGGACTGGTCACCATTTCGCTCTTCTATGCACTGCAGTTCTGGAATGATTTCTATCTGCCGCTGATGCTGGTGACCGATCAGGATCTCTACACCATTCAATATTTGATGTACAACATGATGGCCAATATTCAATTTCTGGCTTCCGGCAATGCCGCCCAGGTTGGCGGGGTAGTGATATCCCCTCCACTGGAGACCGCCAAAATGGCAATGACCTGCCTGACGGTCCTGCCGATAGCCATTCTATATCCTTTTCTCCAGCGCTTCTTCGTCAAAGGTATTATCGTCGGATCGGTCAAGGGATAAATGCCCCTTGGCTGTCCAGCATTTGGTTGCACCAGGCTTATGCCCCCTTTTCCCAGGTTGTTGTACAATGGGTAAAGGGAGCCAAGGCCACTTCAATAGATGCAGCATAAGAATACAGATTCCTAATCAGGAGGGTTCATGATGAAAAAGAAAAAAGGTTGGGCAAGCTTGCTGCTGACGTCACTGCTGCTGTTAAGCGCTTGCTCCCAAGGAAATGGTGAAAGCGCTAACGTTACGCCGGAAAACAACACTGGAGGAGGCAGCTCCCTTGCTCCCGCCAAGCTCAAAATCGTGCTCTACGGCGAAGAGTCCAACCGGATGAAGGAACTGGCCAAGACCGAATTCTACGATGCAATCAAGAAAGAGATCAATGCAGAAGTCGAATTCCAGTTCCTCCCCTGGACTGAATATGGCGGCGGCAAAACCGATCTGATGCTGTCCACAGGGGAAGACTTCGCGACCTATACCGATGCCAATTATATGGTCAAATCGGTTGCCAAAGGGCTGTACACTGATCTCACACCCTATGTGAAGGCTGCCGCAGATTTAAGCGGCACTGTCGATGAAGCTTCCTTCAAAGCCTTCCAGCTTGAAGGCAAGCAGTATGCCATTCCCGTAGGCAATAAGCCGAATTCGGCAGAATTCTACAGTGCTCTTGTCAGACAGGACTTGCTTGAAGAAACCGGAATGACTGAAATTTCTTCGCTTAAGCAGCTGGAGGAATTCTACGACAAGGCTCATGCGCTGCATCCCGAGTTGATCGGTTATGCCAACACAGATGCCCGCCGGATGCTGCAGTACGAATATACGGACAAGAACCTGTACTGGCAGAATGACTTCATTGCTCTGGATGAATCAGTCCAGGATGATAAGATCATCAGCTGGTTTGAAACTGAGGAGTTCAAGGACTATGCCAAACTGATGCAGAGCTGGTTCGATAACGACATCATCCCGAAATATGCAGCCACCAATATTCCGCAGCTGCAGTCCGACTGGAATTCCGGCAAGGCCATGTTCTGGGCCGGAACAGCAGCCCGTCCATTTGAAGGGGCTGCTACGATTTCACAGGCAGTGCCGGGGGCGAAGCTGACCAACTATTTCCTTGGCACAGGACGCCCGAAAATTAGCCGCGGTACCTACAGCTCAGCTTTCTTTGTTTCTGCCGCAGCCAAGGACCCCGAACGTTATGTTATGTTCTTCAATCTATTGCAGAAGAACCAGGAGCTCTATGACCTGTTTGCTTACGGGATCAAGGACACCGATTACAAGCTGGATGAGAACGGGCGCCTGACCAAGCTCACTACCGATTCACTCATTCCGGACTGGCTGCTGATGAATAAAAATTTCATGCGATTTGACAACACCGTACCGGACGCGTTCATTGCCGAATACAAAGCCTGGGACGATGGAGCTATAATCTCGAAGGGCGCCGGCTTCAATTTCGACAATACTCCGGTCAAGAATGAAGAAACGAAGCTTAACGGCGTATTCACCGAATATTTGGCGCCGATCGGTAGCGGCTTCAGCAATTATGACACGGCTTTCCCTAAAGCACTGGAAAGACTGAAAGGGGCGGGCATTGACAAGTACATCGCTGAATACCAGAAACAATTCTCGGAATGGTATGCGAAGCAGCAGTAAGTCCACCTTCTGATTTGATAGACTGAAACCGTAAATAGCCAACCTTAGGATATCTGAGGTTGGCTATTTACGGTTAGGACCGAAAAAGCACTTTATCACCGGGTACGTAGAAGGAAACCCTCAATACATGTCGAATTGAAGACTTTATGATGAAGAGACTTAACAAGATCAATCTAAAATACATTTTGCTGCTGCTGTTCTATTTGGCTATTCTGATTACGCTGCGTTTCCTGTGGTTCACAACCTATGTTACACCGGAGCATCCCCTGGCCAAGCAAGGAGTTATGGATCTGCGCGGATGGAATTTCGAGGATTCCCGATCCATCAAGCTGGATGGGGAATGGGAATTTTACCCCGGACAGTTCATTACGTATGGTGATAATACAGCTCAATCCCGGAATCTGCAGAAATATACACAGGTTCCCGGCGACTGGTCCGCTGCCTTTCCTGAAGGGGAGCATCCTTCATTTGGCTACGGAACTTACAGGCTCCGTATCCTGATCGACCAGCCGCTCAATCAGCCTTACGGATTCTGGATTCAACGCATCCAGGCAGCTTCCGTTATCGAAATCAACGGACAGGCAGAACAGGCCTTTGGCAGACTGGGGAAGCACAAGAACGATTACAGTCCCAACGCTTCATCCTATCTTGCCACCTATAACGCAGAGGGCAAGCAGGAAATTGAGCTGCTGGTCCGATCCTCCAATTACGATCATCCGCATCAAGGCGGCATTGTGCGTTCCATTCGTTTCGGGTCTCAGGCTGCCATTGACACTGAACACTGGTATTCAATCGGGTTCCAGTTGGTTACCTTCGTGATTCTGATGCTGCATGCTTTTTATGCCGGTATACTCTTCTTTTTCAATCCTAGGCAAAAAGCTTTCCTGCTGTTTTTCATGTTGCTTACTGCCGTAAGTCTGTCCATAGTCACTGACAATGATATCCTCCTGCTGCGCTGGCTGCCGATTAATTATACATGGACGCTGAAGCTCAAACTCCTGTCTTACATCGGATTATCCTGCTTCATGCTGCTTCTGAGCCGCAGCTTCTCCGGCAAGGAACAAGCCGGCCGCTTGCTTAAAGGATATGTCGGGGTTCTGCTTCTGTACAGCCTGTTTCTGCTAGCTGCGCCTGCAGAATACATCTTTTATACCCTACCAATCTTCACCTGGCTCTACCTGCTTCCCATAGCGGGAGTAGTTTATTACATTACCCAAATGGTTGTGAAAAAGAAGGAAGATGCTGTCTTTCTGCTGCTTGCGGCAGCCGCTATCGTGTCCAGTATATTATGGGGGGTTGTACAGTCCAAGGGACAATGGACTATCCTGTATTATCCGATTGATATTATAGCGTCAATTATCGGATTCTCGGCTTATTGGTTCAAGCGTTATTTCCGCAACTCCGAGGACAATCTCCAGTTAACCAGGCAACTGCAGGAGGGTGACCGGCTGAAGGACCAGTTCCTGGCGAATACCTCACATGAACTGAGAACACCGTTGCACGGAATCATCAGCATTGCCCAAACTGTGGCATCCAGGGAGAAAACAATGCTGGACCCGCACAGCAATAAGGATATGGAATTGCTGATTACCATCGGCCGCCGGATGTCGCATCTGCTGAACGACCTGCTGGATGTGACCCGGCTGAAGGACAAACGGATTGTGCTGCAGCGCGAGCCGCTGGCTATCCAATCGCTAGTCAGCGGGGTCATGGATATGTTCGGATTTATGACAGAGGGCAAGAATCTGCAGCTGATAAATAAGATCTCCCCTTTCATGCCGCCCGTTCTGGGGGACGAGAAGCGAATGGTGCAGATTCTCTTTAATCTGCTGCACAACGCCATTAAATACACACAGGAAGGAACTATTACTGTTAGGGCAGAGATTTCAGGGAAATACGCAGCCATCTCTGTTTCCGATACAGGTGAAGGTATCGACCAGGAAACGCAAAAACGTATATTCTCCCCCTATGAACAAGGGAGTATGGGCATTAATGACGGCGGCGGAATCGGACTTGGACTGAGCATCAGCAAGCAGTTGGCTGAACTTCATCACGGAGACCTTGTCGTTGAATCGCAGCCTGGAAAGGGTTCTGTTTTCACTTTCACGCTTCCTTTGGCAGATTCTTCCGGACAACAGACAACTGTTCACCTGCAGAGCTCCACAGCTGACATTGAGCCGCTTACAGCGGGTCATGCCACATGGATTAACCCTCTCCAGCGGAACAGTTCACCTGTTATGCTGGACCCTCAGGCATCCCCGCAGCTTCAGGCTGCCGCAAGGAGAAGTCTTATTCTTGCCGTGGATGATGACCCTATTAATCTTAAGGTGCTCGCCAACATGCTCTCCGGCGAGCATGTTGAACTCACAGCAGTTGTAAGTGCGCACGAAGCGCTGGAGCTGCTGGGCACGCAGCCTTGGGATTTGCTGATCGCCGATGTGATGATGCCGCATATGTCCGGCTATGAACTGACACGGAATGTGCGCCAGTATTTCTCCGCATCCGAGCTTCCCATTCTGCTGTTGACCGCCCGCAATCAACCGGAGGATATTTATACCGGATTCTTGTCCGGCGCCAATGATTATGTCGCCAAGCCGGTGGATGCATTGGAGCTGAAATACCGGGTCCGTTCGTTGACAGGGCTTAAACAATCCGTTGATGAACATCAGCGGATGGAGGCTGCCTATTTGCAGGCCCAAATCCAGCCTCATTTTCTGTTCAACACATTGAATTCGCTGATGGCTTTAAGTGAACTGGATCTGCCGAAGATGCGTGACCTGGGCGAAGCCTTCTCCTCCTATTTACGGATCAGCTTTGATTTCATGAACTCGCATCATCTGGTCGGTTTATCCCATGAGCTGGAATTGGTTCAAGCCTACTTATTTATAGAGAAAGCCCGATTTGAAGAACGGCTGAACGTCGAATGGGATATTCAGGAAGGGGTAGATCTGCTGATTCCTCCACTCACGCTTCAGCCACTGGTAGAAAATGCTGTCAGACACGGTCTGCTGAGCCAGGCACAAGGAGGGACGATTCAGGTCCGTATCAGCCGCCGGGAAGGGCTCACCGCTTTTGAAGTACAAGATAACGGCAAAGGAATGACCAAGGAGCAGATCCGTCAGTTGCTGGATCTCAACCGTTATCCGTCGGAAGGGATTGGAATTCTCAACACGAACCGGCGGCTGACACAGCTGTATGGACAAGGATTGGATATAGATAGTGAACCAGGTGCCGGCACAACCGTATCCTTTATGATCCCTGATCAGCGCAAAAAAAGAGAAACAGCTTTGCCGCCCCTTTAGGGACGGCAACCGTTTCTGTGAGAAATCGAAGCATATAGGGATAAGGTGAACCTTATCCTTTTTCAACAATCATCTTTTTGAACTTTATTTCTGTCTCTGGTTCAGAGGCTTGCCCCACACGTTTGATAAAGAAGGTGAGCAGCAAACCAATGATGCCGATTCCAACGATAACGAGATAAGCGTCATTGATTCCCTGGATAGAAGCATCCACTTTCATTTTGGAATCCATTGCACCGCCTGCAGCCAGCATATCCTGCAAATGAGCTGTAGTCCGACTGGTCATTACAGTAACAAGCAGAGAAGTCCCTACAGCACCAGCCACTTGTCTAACGGTATTGGAGATGGCTGTACCATGCGCATTAAGTCTCGAAGGCAATTGATTTAAACCTGCGGTTTGTATCGGCATCAGCAGCATAGCCATTCCGATCCGCCGCCCCGTTGACATGAGAACCAGATAGGTGTAATCGGTTGAGTCCGTTAAATTAACAAAGCTTAAGGTCGTAGCTACCATAATCAGCATACCGATTATAGACAGCCATTTCGCCCCGAACCGGTCAAACAGCTTCCCGGTTACCGGCATCAATAGTCCCATCACCAATGAACCCGGAAGCAGCAGCAACCCGGACTCCATGGCAGTATAACCCCGGGCATTCTGAAGGTATAGAGGAAGCAGCATCATGTCCGCGTACATCACAATCGTAACCGCGATACTGATGATGGTCGTTAACGAGAACATGTTGTACTTGAAGGCCCGGAGATCCAGCAGCGGGTTGTCGGAGGCCAGTTGACGCCAAGTAAACAAGCCTAGGGAAACAAGGCCTGCACCGATTGACAAGAGTACCTCCGCACTCGACCATCCTAGGCTGCCAGCTCTGCTGAAGCCATACAGGAGCGTCCCGAAACCGATGGTTGAAAGCAGGACGCTGACCATGTCAATCTTGGGATAAGAGCGTTTCGATACATTGGTCAGATAAATAAATCCACAGACGATAACAATAACAGTCAGTGGTATCATTCCATAGAACATCGTCTCCCAGCTGTAATGTTCCAGAATATAACCAGCCAGTGTAGGTCCAATGGCAGGAGCGAATATAATAGCCAACCCTACCATGCCCATGGCTGCTCCCCTCTTATCAGGAGGGAAAAGGGTCAAAATAACATTGATCAGCAGCGGCATGATAATCCCTGCACCTGCGGCCTGAATCATCCGTCCGGTCAGCAGAACAGGAAAGTTGGTCGCAAGCGCTGATACAATCGTTCCAGCCAGAAAAATAAACATGGAAGCTTGGAAAAGCTCACGCGTAGTGAAGCGCTGCATTAAATAGGCCGTAATGGGGATCAGCACACCGTTAACCAGCAAGTAACCTGTGGTCAGCCACTGGGCGGTTGCAGCCGAAATGTTAAAATCATTCATTAATTCAGGTACGGCTACACTCATTATCGTTTGATTCAGCGTCGCAAGAAAAGCCCCCAAAATCATAATAAACAAAATGGGACCCTTTTTGATGGAAACGCCTTTTAGATCACTCTCTTTCTTCACTCCACTCCATCCTTTCAAATCTTAAATCATGTACTTAATATACAATGTGTTGTATAGTTTACATTATATTTATTAAATTATAAATGAAATTCTCATGTAAGCAAGCTACGATTTCAGAAAAAACGTATTTTAGTTTACATTGTCTGAACATATGTAGTTTCTTCCTCAAAAAAACTACATATCTGCCTAAAATGTAGTTTTATAAATTAAAAAACAGATTGGAGAGATATAAATGAACCAGCCAACACCTCGCACAGACCCACGCGTACTCCGCACACGCCAATTACTTAGAGATGCTGTAATTGAATTGCTCGAGGAAATGGATATCGAGAAAATTTCGGTAAACTCTATTGCACAGCGGGCCAAAATCAATCGCGTTACCTTTTATCTGCATTATCGGGATCTCCCGGACATGCTGGATAAAATGGCAGATGATATGGTCAGGGACATCCGTCAGGTGATGACCAGCAGTGCAGAGACAACAGAGACGGATGAACAGGAGAACTGGCCTGCATTTGAGAATCTTCTGCAACATATTGCCGATCACGCCAGATTCTACAAGGTTATTCTCACTTCCAGACAGAGTACGATCTTTAGAGATCCCTTATTCAGGCTAATCGGGGAATTCATCTCCGCCCGTCTGGACAACAAGGAGAACAGCCACACGGTCCCCTACACAACCATCCCAAGAGAAATCGCTGTCTGGTACATTTCTTCCGCCATGATTGGCACGATCATTTCCTGGATCCGCAATGACATGCCCTATTCACCGCTTTATCTGGCGAGACAGATCTCTTTGCTTCAGTCTCAATGACAGTAAACACGCAGCACAAAAACAAGCCGAGCCTTTATAAAAAGGTCTCAGCTTGTTTACGCTTTAATTGGAGAGCACGCTTAATTCATTGCTTCATTTAGCTTTTATTTACTGCGTTCCTCGTGAATCTTTTGGGCCTCATCAATTTCAGCCTGTCCGCCTGAATTGAGCCACTGCAAGCGGAAATCATCAAAGTCTTTCTCTGTGTTGGCTTCACCGGAGATCGCTTTGATATAATACTGGGCCTGCAGTGTATTCAGGATGGCCTCATATTGCGCTTTTGTCGTCATCACCGTCGACTGCATCAGATCGGTTAGTACCGTTAACCCCTCCACATTCGTCACTTTCTCCTTAAAAGCAAGCTTTTCCGGAGAATAGTGGTGCTTCATCATCGAATTAACCTTGGCCCCAAAAGGATTATAGTAGCCCGTACCTAACTCATTCATTAATTCCGTTCCCGTTGCCGCTTCCGTAACTACCGCCAAATCACCCTCCAGATTATAAGAGTTGCCTTGTTCACCAAATACCGTGGTCAAATAGCCTTCTTCATCGGTAGTGACATATTCCAGAATTTGCAGAATTTTGATCCGTTTAGCCTCATCCTTCTCCAGCTGTGCACCGAATAACAGCGGGGGCTGCAAGGCTCCATTAGCCATCGCATATTTCTTGCCTTCCGGACCGGTGAACGCTACCCCTGGAACAAGCTCAATCCCCTTATCCTTGGAGATTAGGCCAAAGAAACCGTCTTCATACAGGTGATGCCACATTCCGGTTTCAATAATACCTGTGCGCAGGCTGACAAACTTGGTTTGAATTTCGCCGTTGCCGTCTGTGATAAACTCGGGATCGATAATGCCTGCCTTATACCATTCATTCAACAGCTTCAGCGCATGGCGGGCTTCCTCCGTAATGGCTCCATAAGTCACTTTGTTGTCTTTGTCCAGTTTAAACTGGTAAGGAGCCACGCCATAGGCTGCAAATACAGTGTTGAACAGCTGTGCCTGCGCATCCTTGCCCCGTCCTGTCATTCCATAGGTATCCTTTTTGCCGTTGCCATCGGGATCATTATTCGTAAATTTGGTCAGAACGTCTTCAAGCTCCTTCAGATCCTTCGGCGGTTCAGTGTAGCCAATCGCCTTCAGCCATTGTCCGTTGTAAGCCGGAATAAAGCCTGTCGCACCTTCACCCCATACTTTCGGGACACCCCAGTTCTTCTCGTTATAAGTGCCCGGGTCCCAGGCCTTCGGATCGACGCTTTCTACATCAGCCGTATATTTAGGCATATATTGCTTAATTTCCTCTTTGGTAATACTCGCAAGAATCCCCTGATCGGCCCACTGCACCATATCACCAACGGTACCGTCCACAGAGATAATATCGGGAATATCACCAGAAGCGAGCATGACGTTAAATTGTTCCTTCCAGGTTGCCGTTTCGAAGGTAATATTCTTGAATTTCACATTAAACTTCTGTTCCAGAAACTTCTGGACGTAATTGTTATCGGCTTTGGGGATGTTCCAGTTGTTGGCAATCTTAATTTCGATTGGCTTTTCTTGGCCCACCTTTGCTGCTTCTCCCTCATTGTTTCCTGTAGCTGCATTATTGCCGCTGCAACCGCTCACAACAAGCGACGCCGATACGGCAAAGCCCAGCATGCCGGTGATAAGTTTCTTTCTTCTCATTTCAAATTTCCTCCCCTTTAATCTTTACCTTTATTTTATTTAAACAAGCTGCCTTTAAAGACAGCTTGAGCAAACAGCTGTCAGCCTTTAAGCGACCCTACCATCGTTCCCTTGACGAAATACTTCTGCAGGAATGGATAGACAACAATAATCGGCAGGGCCGTAAACATCAGCGTAGCCGCTTTAATAGGCTCTGCATAACCCAGTTCCGAGCCTTTAACATCTGCGGCAAACATGGACAGATTCTCTCCCGTAATAACCACCCGTCTCAGAAAGGTCTGCAGCACCTGCTTGGCAGGGTCCTGAATGTACAGCACGGCATCAAACCAGGCGTTCCAATGCCCCACCGCTGACCATAGCGACAATGTGGCGATGACAGGCAGTGACAAGGGAAGCACAAGCTGGAAGAGAATGCGCAGATCATTGGCTCCGTCGATTTTGGCTGAATCCTCCAGTTCGTCGGGAATGTTCTGAAAGAAATTGCGCAGAATCAGCATAGAGAAGGTACTGATCAGTCCGGGAATAATGTAGACCAGACGCGAATCCAGCAGCCCCAGCGATTTGATCAGGAAATAGGAAGGAATCATTCTGCCGCTAAAAAACATCGTAAACACAATAAGCATCGTATACACATTGCGGTGCGGCAAATATCTACGGGAAAGCGGATAAGCCCCTAAAGACATGAACAGGATCGAGCAAAGCGTTCCAATTACTGTACGAAACACCGTATTTCCAAACCCCATCCAGACGTCATGGTTGCTCAGCACCTTCTCCCAGGCAAACAATGATGCTTTCTGGGGATATAGATGTATGCCCAATCTCAAAGCTTCTGCCGGTGTGCTGAAAGAGATGGAGAGCATATGGACAAACGGATACAACATAATAATGCATAAAATAATCATAAAAGTAATCAAACAAGCCTGAAAGATGGTACTACCCAAACTTTGCTTCACTGCCTTGTCCTCCAATCCGAAATTTTCTGTTAAAAGAGCCCTTGTTGTCCAAGCTTTTTAGAAATAAAGTTTGTTGTCAAAACCAGAGCAAAGGCGATTACATTCTTGAACAAGCCGACCGCCGTCGTCAGGCTGAACTGAAAATTCTGCAAGCCCACCCTATACACATAGGTGTCCAGAATATCAGCTACACTATAGGTCGCAGGTGAATAAAGATTAAGGATCTGGTCAAAGCCGGCGTCCAGCACGCTGCCAATCCGCAGAATAAACATCAGAACAATTACCGGCATAATCGTCGGAAGGGTAATGCTGAGCGTCTGCTTCCAGCGGCTGGCTCCGTCCATAACTGCAGCTTCATACATTTCAGGCTGGATTCCGGCGAGTGCGGCCAAATAAATAATCGTCCCCCAGCCCACCTCTTTCCAGATCGCCGACGTTACCAGTGTAAACCTGAACGAATTGGGATTGCCCAGGAAATAAACCGGTTCTGCTCCGACAAGCTGCAGCAGGTAATTTACCACACCCGTCGACGGAGACAGCAGCGTGATCAGAATCCCCGACAGAATAACCCAGGAGAAAAAGTGCGGCAGATAGGTCAACGACTGCGCAATCCTTTTGAAGGCTCCAGAACGGATCTCATTGATCAGCAGCGCGAGTATAATAGGTGCCGGGAATCCGAATAGAATATGAAGAAAGCTGATGATCACCGTATTCTTCAGAATCCTCAAAAAATCGGGCGATTGAAAAAACAGAAACTCGAAATGCTTCAAGCCTGCCCATGGGCTGCCCCAGATTCCATCCATGATCCTGAAATCCTTGAAGGCCAGCTGAATACCGTACATCGGGGCGTAAGCAAAAACGGCGTACCAAATCAATACCGGAGCAAGCAGCAGAAAAAGATATCTGCACTTCTTGTATTCCCTCCAGGTTGCTGCAATTTTTGACGGCTGGTCATTGTACAATGTTGTCTTGCCGCCAATTTCCGGGTTATGCACCGGGTTCATGATAACTGCTCCTTTCTTAACAATCCAAAGTTCCTCAAACCACACTCCAAATTCTAGAGTTTTGAAAACGCTTTTTCTATTGCAAGTTCATTCGAATCTTTATAGAATCTTTCACTCTTTCGTATAAAAATATAGAAATCATTACACAAAAACGGCCGCTGCTTGGAAAGTATCTCAAGGATACTCCAAACAACAGCCTATGAACCTCGTCTTTTTCCTTGTTTATGATTTACTAGTCTTTATCCAAGGACAGGGAATCCAGTGCTGCCAACCGCGAGTTCCGGTATTGAACGGGCGTTACCCCATAACGCGACTTGAACTTGCTGTGAAAATACTGAGGATTACGATATCCAACTTGCAATGCAATGGCCGCCACGGAGAGACGCGTCTCGGTACGCAACAGCTCTGCGGCCTTCTCCAGCCGTAGCCGGGTTACATATTCAGTAAAAGCTTCTTTTGTCCCTTCACTGAAGAGTGTGGAAATATAAGCGGGAGCGAGGGATACTTCCTTGGAAAGGATCTGCAGGGATAACTCTTCATGCAAATGATCTGCAATGTAAGTCTTCAGAGTGCGAATAATATCTGTATGCGCATGGTTGCCTGAATATTTCAAATGTTCCGCAATCTGCATGGAAAGTCTCCGTATCGCTTCGACCGTATCGGCGAGCGTATCTTTTTTCAATTCATCGAAGATATTCGAGTGCGGCAGAAAGTGCTGCAGCTTAAGCTCGAGTACAGATTGATACAACTGCATAATTAGCTGGAGCAGGGCCAACTCCGCCGTCTCAATCTGCATATTGCCATCCTGAATAACTCCCATGAAATGGTTGATAAAATCATTAACAGCCTCCTGGTTCCCTGCTTGCAATGCGTTCTTGAAATGATCATATTGAAACAGGTAAGGTACTGAATTCATCTTCATCACTCTGGAGTAGGCAATAATTGCATCCTTTCCATATAAAAAGTGATATCTGCCCGCCTGCTTGGCCATCTGATAAGAATCGGCTAGCTCTTCGGGGATTTCTACTATACTCCCAATAGCCGCGCCAAACCTCGACCCTTTCCCCGCAGCATACTGGACTTGCTGCAAATCGGCCATAATACTCCTTTCCGGGTCCTGCTCATGTGGAGGAATATAATAAACAATAGCTGCTTCCTTCTCATTCAAGGGAACCACTGTGCTGTGCAAAGACCGGTCCACCCGCTCATAACGCATCTTCAGACATTCACTGCCCTCCTCCGGAACTTGGAGATAGACTGCGCCATAGCGGTACCCCGGTTGAATGAATTGCTCGCAATCTATCTCCAGACTTACGCCAATCAAGAGGTTTTTCATATCATTTTTTCTCGCTTGTGTTTCCAGATTCACTATCTTTTCCTCCATCAGATGAAAGGTACTGCCAATAAACGCATATTCATTCCCCCGGAATGTGGCGGGACCTGTTGATTGTAGCCCCTTCACCTGCATAATCAGCTTCTTTACCGGAATATACAATTGTTTGGAGAAAAAAAACGACATTAAAAAGCCAAACAGAACTACCGCCCCGCAACTGATAAATAGACTTTCTTTCAACTGTTCGGAGGAGAGTACAAAAGAATTCATCGGGCGGTACATGGCGTAAGTCCAATTATGCGCCGAATGGACCGGCTCCAGATAGGAGAGGACGGCTTTGCCTTCTGACTCCTCTATAATCTGTTCTCCGTTTCGCCGGTTGTGAATCGTTTCCTTCAGCAATCCGCCTAAAACTTCATCATACTCACCGGTGTGAAGAACCGCCTGGCCGGAAGGATTGAAGATATACAGCCGGTCAGCCGTAGAACTGAGCATTTGGGCGGCCGCCGTCTGAAGATAATCCATTCCTACATCGATGAAAAAGTACCCCATGGTCGGCACACCGGGTGTCTCATAAGGCAGTTTAATCACATAGGTCATCACCTGGCTTCCATCCGCCAATGTCCGGAACATCCATTCTTTGGGCTTCACCCCGTTCAGCTGTAAGATAAACGCCGCTTCTTCCGAATTTTCAGTCTTCATATAAAAATTACTGGCATCCACCACATAATTTTTGCCCGGAAAATAAACCGTGACATTACTGAGCCCTTCATTTTCGATCCTGTAAAAGTCAAGATCCTGCCGGAAGGAAGCGATACGGCTCAAATTCCCCTCCCAGCTCTTGTTTAACAGCAGATTCAAATTGAAATTTTCCTGGATAAACCGGATGGAAAGAGCTTTGTTCTGCAGATTGTCTTCATATTTCTCTAATACCGTCTGTTCGATATAATTCTTAGCCGAATTCAGCCGGTTCTGATTATCTTTAACAATCTCATCCTCCATGATTCCGTTGGTTTGTGTATACCAATAACCTCCCATAATGCCAATCAGCACAACGCACAGGATGGTGTAAGACATGATAAACCTTATAAAGATGGTTTTTTTATATTCGGGCATATACATCATCCCCCCTCTTTGATACAGTGTCAGGCACTTCCCGGACAAAATGATAGCGCTATCATTAATCTGCAGGTAATGAAATGTCCTTAAGGCTTAACCTATCAAAATCATCCTCCGAAATCCAGTGTAATATCATTAAATTCATTCTAATTTCTTTCACTGAGGCGGATTGACACGAAGTGGTGTAGATAGATATCTTTCAACTACCTCAGAATACGAAAAACTGCCCAACACCCACTTCCATGGCTATTGGACAGCTCGTTTTAAGACAGACCCAATTATTCATTTCTCATTAATACAATCCAAGAATCATCATTCTTCAGGCTCATACTCAATCAAATCCGAAAGCTTACACTTGAACGTATCACACAGCTTAAACAAGGTCTCCAACTTAATGGATTCAAGATTTGTTTCTCTATATAGTTTGTTAATCGAGTTTCGGCTCAGCCCGGACCGGTCCATTAACTCGGTTATGTCGTCTATTCGGTGTTCAGCCATTAGCACTCTCAGGTTGCTTTTCAACAATTCCGTTCCCTCCAGCTTATGATTCGCATCGCTTAGAAACGTTATACAGTACCCTTTCCCGTTCAAACCCTGATTATACTGAGTTGTCCGCAGAATGTAACTCCTGTATCCAACAAATCAAGCAAGCTGTCCCTGATGAAATGCAGCACACTCTATTCCTGTACGAAGACGCCCAGATTTCTCTTCAATCTATCCTTGAGAGCAGCATTTATTTGCAGGGCTTTAAAGATGCACTTCATCTCTTCAGTGAGCTTCAAGGCACCTCTGGAAATTGACTCCTCCAAATACTGAACCAGTACTCTACATGATGTACTCACTACCCTTATAAATTCGGCCTCATCTTTACATTTCCTTCTTAATGATTAAGGGAACCTTATTTCCAAGCACAAAGCTAAAGCCCAAGTAATTCCTTAGAATCTAATTATTCTCTCTGAGAACGTTAAATCGAAAGAATTCATAAAAAAAGACCTAATCGCCCCACACAGAACCGAAAAACACCTGCGGCTGTGTATGGAACGAACCACTTAGGTCATGTCCGATCGAATCAGTACATTATAAATGCTTTTTAATCTGCGCTATCATTTCAGCATATTCTTCGTCGTTTAAATAGGTATCGCCAGGGTTCATTTGGAAGGTGGAACCCCAGTCCTTCTGGTCTTCATATTTAGGGACGATGTGCATGTGAAGGTGATGCAGCTTATCTCCGTAAGCTCCATAATTCAGTTTATCTGGCCCAAAAGCCTTGTCCATAGCTGCAGCCACTTTTTGGACATCATTCATGAATGCCGATAATTCTTCTGTTGTGAGCAGAAATAGCTCCTTTACGTGATCCTTATATACAACATTGCATCTGCCTTTATACGTTTGCTCTTTGAACAGAAATACGGTCGAAACCTCCAGCTGACCCACCTCAATCATAAGGTTGTCCCGTCTTTCATCCTCCATACAATACATACAGTCGTTATTTTTCTTCATGTCCTGCATCCTTTCTCCCTGTGGATTATGTACAGCTCTATCCTGCTCCTAAAATCTGCTGTCTACTATTAAAAGAGTTACACTAATAGTTACTATTTAGGTCCCAGTAGGATAGGAGCAGCAAAGTCTGATCACCACCTAAGTCCAGCTACCGATTTAAGTGCAGATACGCATCTAATTCGCCGATTTTTTCCGTTTTGGAGCAAATAAGTGCAAAAACACATCTAATTTAGGATTTTTAACGCTAAATAGGAATTTTAACCTAAAATAGTTGCGGATTCGCACTTATTTGTCTAATAACAGCACTTCCAGCTTAAATTAAATGCACTTTTGCATCTAATTTCATAAGGCTCAAAACCAAAATCAGCGGTTGACTATAAGAGTGAACAGAGCGTAGGGTCGGAGGTATTCTGGAGAAACGATAGTGTTCGCCTTTAAAGACCGATTTCAACCTATAATCCTATTCCAATCAAGAAATCGGGCTTTAACAGCGATCGCAAGAACCCTCCGAACCCGTAGCGGCTTCATTCACAGATAGCAACCGCTGATTTTAAGATTGAGCCATTAAAAATACGGCCCTTTCGGGCCGTATCGGATACTTGCCTATTCATCTGCAGCTGATCTAATTGATCGATTTGTCATACTGCAGATAGACAACGTGAGTCTGCAGATATTCGTTTAACCCATGTTTGCCGTCAGCGCCGCCGATGCCGGATTTCCGCCAGCCGGCATGGAAGCCTTGCATCGCTTCAAAGTTCTCGCGGTTAATATAGGTTTCCCCGTATTTGAGACGTTTGATAACTTTCATAGCAACGTTCAGATTCTGGGTATATAGCGAAGAGGTCAATCCAAACTCACTGTCATTGGCGAGTGCAATCGCTTCATCCAGGTTAGAGAAAGAAATGATGGGGATCACCGGTCCGAAAATTTCCTCCTGCACGATTTCCATATCATTGGTGGCATCGGTAATCACCGTCGGCTCAAAGAAGCTGCCTGCTCCTTCTACCTTTTTACCGCCCAAGGCAATTGTGGCCCCTTCTTCTACTGCGCGGTCCACCTTCTGCTGCACGGAATCCTGTGCCGCTTTGTTAATCAGCGGACCCATATGGATATCCTTATCCTTCAGCGGATCGCCATACTTCACCGCCTTCATGGCCTCAACCAGACGGGTGGTGAATTCATCCTTGATCTTCTCATGCACATAGACCCGCTCCGCACAGTTGCAGACCTGACCTGTATTGATCACCCGGGAATCCACAATCGCCTTGATTGCCAGATCCAGATCGGCATCCTCCATGACAATGGCAGGCGCCTTGCCGCCAAGTTCCAGACTGACCTTGATGATATTCTCGGCAGCCGCCTGCATCACCTTCTGCCCGGCCGGAACGCTGCCCGTAAGACTGACCATCCCGACCTTTGGGTTGCTGGCCAATTCATTGCCGACCTCTCCGCCTCTGCCCGTAATCAGGTTGAACACCCCTTTGGGAAGGCCGGCTTTGTCAACAATTTGGCTAAAGGCCACAGCATTGTTTGGAGATTCAGCACTAGGCTTGACTACAATCGTATTTCCGGTGATTAGAGCCGGTGCCATTTTTCTGGCGATAAGAAAGAAAGGGAAATTCCACGGCAGAATGCCTGTTGTTACCCCAATCGCCCGTTTAAAAACAAAAATATTCTCATTATCACGATCACTCTGAACAATTTCTCCTTCATAGCGGCGTGCCCATTCTGCCATATAATCCATGTAGTCCGCTGTAAAGTTAACCTCTACCGTGGACAATTCCAAAGTCTTGCCTACTTCTTCTGAAATCAGTCTGGCAAGGGCATCAACCTCGGCCCGAATCCCATCGGCAATTGCATGAAGGTACTTGCCTCTCTCTACCGCAGGTGTTTCTTCCCAGGCAGACTGTGCTGCTTCCGCTGCATCAATAGCACGAACCACATCATTCCTTGTAGCTTTGGGAACCTGTGAAATGACTTCATCTGTGGATGGATTGGTTACATTCATCCACTCTTTGCCTTCTGATTCTGTAAACTGGCCATTGATATACATCAAATGCTTTTCCACTGTCTCTCCCCCTCAAGGTAGATAATTCCACTCGCTCTTTACACATTGTAAACGCTGTCAACATTTTTTGTCAACAACATTCACATTTTTTATTTGTTTTTGTGTTGTTTTTCATTGACTTATTGAGTTAAGCTATTCTTATTAAGGTTGCGATGGGAGGTAGAGGAATGAAAGTCAGTATTTTTTCGACTTGTTTAGTTGACCTTATGACCCCGAATGTCGGAATAGCTATGGTTGAAGTTCTCGAGAGGCTGGGCTGTGAAATCGATTATCCGGCTTCGCAGGTGTGCTGCGGTCAACCCACATATAACAGCGGCTATCTGGAAGATTCTAAGCTTGCTATGAAGAACATGATGCTTGCCTTTGAGAACTCCGATTATGTCGTGGGTCCGTCCGGCTCCTGTATCGCTATGTTTCATGAATACCCGAAAATATTCAGAGGAGATCCAGAGTGGGAATTGAAAGCGGTTGCTTTAAAAGAGAAATCTTATGAGTTCACCCAGTTCATTGTACGGGTGCTTGGCATTACCGATGTTGGTGCAAGGCTTGAAGGAACCGCCACCTACCACCGTTCCTGCCATATGACAAGACTGCTGGGAGAAAAGGAAACCCCCTTCCAATTGCTTGAACAGGTAAAGGGACTGCAGCTGGAGCCGCTCAAAAACAGCGATAATTGCTGCGGCTTTGGTGGAACCTTTTCGGTGAAAATGCCGGAAATCTCCGAGCAAATGGTCGATGAAAAATGCGGTTGTGTCGTCGAAACCGGAGCGGACATTCTAATCAGCGCAGATATGGGATGCCTGTTGAATATTGGTGGCCGCCTGTCCCGCAAGGGTCAACCCGTAAAAATAATGCACATTGCAGAAGTGCTGAACCATCAACAGGCTGCTGCTGCTAAAGGAGGAAGCTAAACTTGAGCCTGCAAACAGATAAACGGAATTTCAGCGAACGGAGTACAGAAGGCCTCGGTGATACTTTCATGAGAAGCGCAGTAAGTTCAGCTCAGGACAGCCTTAAGACCAGACGCCTGTCAGCCGCCACCTCTCTTGGGGATTGGGAGCAGTGGCGTACCCTAGGTCAGCAAATCCGCCAGCACACTTTGCAGAATCTGGATTATTACCTGGAGCAACTGGCAACTAACATTGAGAACAAGGGCGGACATATCTATTTTGCCAAAACCAAAGAACAAGCGAGCAGCTATATCCGGGACATCATTGTACAAAAAAAGGCTAAAAAAATCGTCAAATCCAAATCGATGGTAACCGAGGAAATTGAAATGAACCGTGTCCTGATTGAAGCCGGCTGCGAGCTGATCGAAACCGATCTGGGTGAATATATCCTCCAAATCGATGATTGGGACCCGCCTTCGCATATTGTGGCCCCTGCGCTGCATAAAGACCGGAGGCAAATCCATAGAGTATTCACAGAGAAGCTTGGATATACCGGCGACGAAAGTCCCGAGAACCTCGCCCGTTTCGCAAGGACGGTACTGCGGCAGAAGTTTCTGGATGCGGATGTCGGGATCACAGGCTGCAACTTTGCCGTCGCTAATCTGGGAGCCATTAATCTGGTTACCAATGAAGGCAACGGGGATCTCACAGCCGCCATACCGAAGACGCATATTGCTGTGATGGGCATGGAACGAATCGTGCCCACGCTGGAGGAGATGGAGGTGCTGGATAATCTGCTCTGCCGAAGTGCCGTAGGGCAGAAATTGACCAGCTATATTACCGTGATGGGACCCTCGGCAACCGGGGAGACGGATGGTCCCGAAGAGTTCCATTTAGTTGTAGTGGACAACGGCCGCTCCGATATTCTGGGAAGCGAATTCAACGAAGCCCTGCAGTGCATCCGCTGCGGTGCCTGTCTTAATGTCTGCCCTGTCTACCGTCATATTGGCGGGCATGCCTACGGCTCCATTTATCCAGGTCCGATTGGAGCTGTACTCACCCCACTGCTGGGTGGATACGATGACTACAAAGAGCTTCCTTTCGCCTCCAGCCTGTGTGGAGCATGTACAGATGTCTGCCCGGTTAAGATCCCGCTTCACGAGCAGCTTATCATGCACCGTCAGAAAATCGTGGAGGAAAAAAGAACCGGTGCCATGGAAAGACTCCAAATGAAGACGGCAAGCCGTCTGCTGTCTTCTCCAGCTTTGTTCGGCAAAGCACTGCGGTTTGCGAACCCGGCAAGCCAGCTGATAAGCAAGCATGGACGAATTATAAGAGGACCGGGCCTGGTCCGCGGCTGGATCAACGCTCGTGATCTTAGCCAACCGGTCAAGCAGCAGGACAGCTTCCGTGCCTGGCTTGACAAACGTAAAGGAGGAGCTGACAAATGACGGCATCCAACAAGGATTCTTTTCTAAACACCATCGCCTCTAAGCTGGGGCGAGAACGTAGATATGACGTTCAGCGACCCGACATGCAGGACTTGATCCCACACAGCTATGGCAGTTTAACAACTGACGATCTGATAGAGATTCTTAAGGAGCAGTGCTTGTTCATCCACACTCAGGTGATAGAATCGAATCCAGAGATCTTGCAGAGAACCTTGGATGATCTGATACAGGCGAATGGCGGAGGCATGGTAATCACTTCCGGAGATGCACGGTTTGGCGAATATAAGTTAACATTCCCGGATTCGTTCGTCTGGGAAGAAGCGGCTGGAAGGGAGCAGAATATTATCCGCTCCGAATCGGCCAATACCGCGATTATCTTCGCCGACTATGCACTGGCTGAGTCAGCAACGATTGTCGTGGAGAGTCGCCCCGATCAAGGACGCTCCCTCCATTTTCTGCCTGCCCATTATATTGCGATTATTGAGAAAAAAAGGCTTGTGCTTCGCTCCACTCAGGCAGCAGCAGCTCTAAACCGGCGAATTGAAGCCGGAGAGCCGATAGGTTCATCCATTAATTTCATCTCCGGTCCTTCTAACTCTGCCGATATTGAAATGCAGCTTGTTGTAGGGGTTCATGGTCCCTTGAGAGCCACTTATGTGCTTATTTAGCTTATATAAGGGTGGTGTCCCGGAATTGGGATACCGTCCTAACGGACGGATCGCGAAGTAGTGCTAACGTGGAGTGAGTAGATGGATGTACGTGCGGGTGAGTGGATGGGCGTAAGTGCATATGCTCGGGACGTGCGCGGTGTGTAAAATACCTGCAATAATACATCTTTTCTAGCCGCCAGCACCAGCAATACTCAAATACCTGCGAAAGTGCATCCTTTTTCGAGCCAAACCGCCTTTGGAGTAACTTTAGTCTGAAAGACCTGCACTTTTGCAGGCATTCTTCTTAATTCGCAGGTTTTCTGCCAAAAGCCTGTACATTTACAGGTTTCCCCCGGAACGTACAAGGAGCTGTCTCTCTTGTAGAAATCTACTTCTGAGACAGCCCCAACGAATAACATCCATATAATTCTGTATGTAGCTGTTTGAGGCTTATTCGCCAGATCGGATATTCTTTACCGTCTTATTTATCAATGACAAGTTTTGAAAAATCCGCTCTCCGCCTTGGCCCGTTGGTGCCTGCGCTACAAGACCAACCTTAAGGGTCTTATCCACCGGCAAACTGAAGAATCGCATCATATCAAACTTGATCCCATCAAGCGAATAATGGAAAGAGAATGCATTATCTACTCTTGCAACCTGTAGCCATACTGTATTCCCGTTAATATTGCAGCCATTGGCGTCATCTGAAGTATGATTGGTTACAACGCTAACTACAGCATGTGTATCAAAGTCTGTCTTTTCAAAGCATGCTTTGGCCCATACTTGAAAATCCTGCATCACCATAATCGTCGCCGAATCATAAATATCCTTGAAATCATGCGAAACCTGAACACGCATAACAAAATCTCCGGTTACCTCTTTGTAATAAAATGGTGCATTGCATAGGCTTTCCGGGGTAATTCCTGTTTCGGAAATGGCACCATTATTACAGAAGAAATCCGTTTCAGCTGGCGCTTCAATAATCAGTTTGTCAGCTACAAAGTTTGCATTGCTTTTGTTAATCCACTCAAAATCATCAAAGATTGATTGTTTCATTTGAAATTCTCCTTTGATTGTTTTTTATACCCTTGTAAGCACTCTCTTTCTATTATACTTCTTCAGCTTGTTGGCGTTAATCCTAAATTACTAGCCTCTCCACTGTGTAAGCGGGAAGCGAATCTACAATCATTAAAAAGCAAGAAGGCTGTCCCCAGTCCTAGAAAATCGACTTGGGGGCAGCCCCGTTCTTATGGCGTCGGTACTACTACCGGATTAGGCACGAAGCTGCCGCCACGGCAATACTTCAAATAATTCAGCGCATGGACTTGGCCAGTCATTTCAAGCTCGTCACGGTAAACAGGGTCATGCCAGCCCTCGATATCGATTGTGCCCTTGTAGCCGGCCTGGCGCAGGATGGTGATCACATCGACCCAGTTGGTATCCCCGAAGCCAGGGGTCCGGTCCCACACATAAGGCTTCGGACCATGGATGCCGTATTCCTTAATGATATCCCAGGCGATGGTGGCATCCTTGCCATGCACATGGAATACCTTGTCCACCCATTTGCGCAGCTGTGGAATCGGATCAATCAGTGCAATCATCTGGTGGCAGGGCTCCCATTCCAGCCCCAGGTTGTCTGCCGGAACGGCATTGAACATCTTCTCCCAGGCTGAAGGATTGTGGGCAATGTTCCACTCGCCGCTCTGCCAGTTCCCGCCCATGGCGCAATTCTCAAAAGCAATCCGAAGACCCCGGTCAGCTGCTCTCTTCGCCAGTTCTCCGAACACCTCTGTAAACCTCGGTATGGACTCATCAATGAATAGGCCGGGCAGACGGCCGGTGAAGCCGCTTATAATATCTGTGCCGAATAAATGGGCATGATCAATCAAACGCTCCCAGCTGGCGAGTGTGTCGGCATTGTCGCCCGCAGCTGCGAGCGGATTGCCATAGATGCCAACGGAAGAGATGACGAAATCATGCTCAGCCGCCAGTTCCCTCAGTCTTGCAGCGGTTTCTACAAGATTGGTTTCGCCAGTGGTCTGCCAGAAATTCAGGTTAAACGATTCGAATCCATGCTGAACAATTTGCGGAATAACAGTGACGGCTTCTCCGCCACGTACGATCGTACCTATTCTCAACGTATCTTGCATAATGAATACCACTCCAATAACGGTTTATAGTCAGCTCTTAACGAGCTGTGATCATCTTGCAGGAGCCACGTTTGAGCAATACCGCATCGTAGACAATATGCTGATTGCCTGACTGCTCGGAAATCAGGTCAAACAGAACGCCCACGCTGGATAATGCCATTTCCGTACCCGGCTGGCTGATCGTATCCAGGGAAGGATGATAATATTCAGCCATCTCGATCCCGTCAAATCCAATGATGGAGATGTCATCCGGGATAGACAGACCCGCGGTAAGCACAGCTTTGGCCGCACCGATCGCAATCGTGTCGGAAGCGGCAAAAATAGCCGTAAGTCCCTTGTTCTTGTTGAGCAGTTTTCGTGCGGCGTTAAATCCCGAGCTGGGGCTGTATTCACAATCCTCAACCAGCCCGGCATCATAGGGCAGCCCCTGCTCTTCCAATGCTTTTTTGTAGCCCAAATACCGGCGGTTACCCGTGGTTTCATCCAATAAAGGAGACTTAGCCAGGAAACCGATATTCCTGTGCCCGAGTGAGATCAAATAATTGGTAGCCTTATACGCCTCCCTCAATTCATTAATGATGACACTGGAGAAGATGGCAGGGTCCACCTGCTGCGTGGAGGTGATCGTCGTCAGCACAAAAGGAATCGTCAGTTGCTTGAACTTCTCTTCGGAATGGTTATAGGTTCCGCCCATAAAGATAATCCCGCACAGATTCTTCTCCTTCGCCAATTGAATCGCTGCATTGATCTCATCCGTTCCATCCTCTACCTGCTGGATAAGAAACGGGTAACCCCGCAGATTGACCTGCCGTTCGATTTCTCTGATCATATTGGCGAAGAAGGGATTGGTAATCCCCTTGACCATGAGTGCAATGTTCTTGGATTGCGTAGTTTTCAAATTCTGCGCGTTGGAATTGGGAATATAATTGTATTCCTTGACCACATTCAGAACCCTCTCCCGTGTTTCCTTGCTCACCAGTCCCTTATTGTTGATCACCCTGGAGACCGTCGAGATGCCAACACCGGAAATCCGCGCGATATCCTTGATATTCACGTTCACTATACTCCCCCATTTACGGGTAAAGGAGCTATATATAACTATAGCTCCCTCACATCTTTTAACTTGCTTTAGTTGACAGGTACAAATTCTGCCAATTGCTTCTGTACTTCGGCAATGACCTTGTCAATTCCTGCTTTTTTCAGTTGATTGCGGTAATCCGCAACTGCTTCTTTAGGGGCTTTGCTTGTTTTGCCAAGCATCAGCTGGATACCAAGCTGTGAATTCACGTTGGAGATGGCGGCAATTTCCGTAGTCACATTCGCCGGATCAAAGCTAAAACCATTGTATGGATCATCAATCGCCACTTTATCCCATTCAGCGAACAAGGTGTTGCGGACAGGATTTTCCGTATCACTTGGAACCACGAATTTGTCATTTCTCAAAGACCAGGCAGCGAAACCTCCGCCGTCCTTCTTTTCATCAAAGCCTGGAGGGTTCTTCTTGACTCCGTCTTCCATGACGTATTGTACGCCTTCCATGCCGTATTGAATGAGGTTGTAATAGCTCTCATCGGTCATAAACTTCTCAATGACCATCAGAGCACGTTCCGGATTGGATGAATTGGTGCTGATCACGGTCGAGTTGTCTACGCCCATCTTGCGTTTGATTTTCTTGTTGGCCTCAGCGAATGTGAAGAAGTAAGGATCTGAATCCGGCTGCGCCAGTAAATCTGCTCCATATTGGCCGATCCAGTCCTGGGCATGAGTCAAATAACCTGCGGAGTTTGCTGCCCGGAAGTTATCCTTGCTACCAAGGGTTGCGGACAGAACATCTTTACTCCAATAGCCTTTATCCGCCCACTCGCGCATCTTCACAGCCCAATCCTCAAATTCCTGGGTGTAGGCCGGATGGAAGACCGTTTTGTAGTCTTCTGGACTTTTGGTCACCAGATTCAGTTCATTCAAGGAAATGCCAGGTGCATTCAGCCACATATCCGTGGTGTCTACCAGCATTCTGAACATATTCGCCGCATCTTCAGCTTTGCCGTTCATCGGCGGGAAGGATTCATTGGCAACCACATTATCCATATATTTAACGAGATCATCAATAGAGGTGATTTTTTCCATTCCGTATTTCTTCAGCAAGTCAGAACGGTAAGCATAACCGGCAGGAGTATACTCGCTGTAAAGACTCGGAACACCATAAATCTTGCCTTTATATTTGGTATTTTCCCAGACACTTGCAGGAATTTCCGCCTTCAACTTAGGAGCAACTGTGTCAAGCATCTCGGTGATGTCCACCAGAGCGTCTTCACTTGCCAATGTAAAGTAGGAAACCGGAGCTCCAGGAGAAGCATGCGACATATCAAACTTTTCACCTGAAGCGAACAACAGCGGGTATTTGGTAGCAATATCGGGCCAATCAATATACTTCACTTCAAGGGTAGCGTTCAGATCAGCCTTCAGCTTTTTATTAATCTCAGCCAGAATTTCCTTGTTCCGAACCCCTTCACTGCCCCACAGGTAGTAGACCAAATTCGCTTCTTTCGATGTGTCCACACCACCAGTGTTCGTAGTAGTTTCTGGAGTTCCAGTAGTTGCTGGAGAAGTGCTGGTCTCATTATTCTTGGATGAACAGGCTGTCAATACCCCGCTAAGCATGAGGACAGCGATTAAAGAAGACATAATTTTTTTACCTTTCATTAGGTAAGCCTCCCTTTTCTTTTCTATTTATGAATCTTTCATTTATAATAAACGCCCCCTAAGGGAAGACGTCCATTAACCCTTTACAGCCCCGATGGTAAGGCCAGTTACGAAATAACGCTGCACGAATGGATACAGAAGAATGATTGGCCCCGTGGCCAGAACAGCAGTTGCCATCTTGATGGATTGCGTCGGAAGATCAGCCGTATTAATAACAGCCCCCGAGTTGATCAGATTCCCAAGGTTGGTCTGGTTGACCATTCGCTGCAAAAAGTATTGGAGCGGATATTTGGCGGGAGTATCCATATACAACATCCCGTTATACCACTCATTCCAGAAGCCCAGAGCCGAGAACAGGCCAATGGTAGCCAGGGAAGGAACCGCCAAGGGAACAAAGATCCGCCAGTAGATATGGAAGTCGCCTGCACCGTCAATGGTAGCGGATTCATATAAGGAATCGGGAATCGCCTTCATGAAATTGCGCATCAGGAAGATGGACCAGGCGCCTACCACTGCCGGCAGAATCATGGCGAACAAGCTGTCCTTCAGATGGAGGTGCTTGACCATCAGAATGTACGTTGGGATCAAGCCGCCGCTAAAGAGCGTCGTGAAGTAAATCAAGAAGGAAAAGAAGTTGCGGTATTTGAAATCCTTGCGGTTGAGCACAAACCCGGCCATCGACATCATAAACAGTCCAAGCACGGTCCCGATTACGGTGATAAAAATAGTTACCTGGTAAGCATTCACCAGTTGGGTAGAATTGCTAAGCAGCATCTCATAAGCTTTGAAGGAAAATTCCTTCGGCAGCAGCTTGTAGCCCTCGCGGACGATTTCCTGCTCATTCATGAACGAGGAGGAGATCATTAGAGCAAAAGGAAATACACAAATCAGCGCAAAGACGGTGATGCAAACATAGCTGATCCCTTTAATTAAGATACTGCCGGAGTCCTGTTTGGTTGTATTTTCCATTATTCTCACCCCTGTTTCTTATCTGGACCAAGTAGAAACGGCTTATAGCGCAAAGCCTATGAATTCTTATATTTTTAGAATAATGCGCTGTCCGGTTCAACCTTGCGTACGATAAAGTTAACCACCAGCACCAGAATCAGACCGAATAAGGATTGGTAGAAGCCCACTGCCGCACCCATGGAGAAGTTGAACTGCCCTACCAAGGAACGGAAGACATACGTATCAATGATATCCGTCTGCGGATACAGCACGGAGTTGGTACCGATCAGGTTATAGAACAGGTCGAAGGAGCCTTTGAGAATCCCGCCCATCCCGAACAGCAGCAGCAGAATAAAGGTTGGCTTCAGAATGGGCAAGGTCATGTACCGAATCCGCTGCCAGGTGGTGGCCCCATCCATATAGGCTGCCTCATACAAATCATGATTAATTCCTGTAATAGTTGCCAGATAGACGATCATGCCGTAGCCGGTTCCGGCCCAGATTTTGAAGGCTACAATGATATATTTCCAGATGCCCGGATCAGAGTAGAACTCGTAACGGTCCAGCCCGGCGCTCGCAAACATTGTATTAATAAACCCGGAGTTGAAATTGAAGATATTGTAGGCAAATACACCGACGATAACCATGGAAATGAAGTTGGGAAGTAGAATGACCGACTGGGAGACCTTCTTGAACCATTTGCCCGATATTTCGGACAGCATAATGGCAAACACAATTTGAATGACATTGCCCAAGACGAGGAAGACAAGATTATAGAGCAGTGTATTTTTCGTAATATTCCAGAGATCACCATTCTGAATCAAGAACTCGAAGTTCTTCATCCCGATGAAATTACTTCCAAAAATACCCTTATTGAGATTGTAATCCACAAATGCAACATATGCCCCAGGCATTACCGCATAGTTAAAGATCACGAAATACAGTATCACAGGCAGCAGCATGAGAAAAAGAATTTTGTTCTTTATCAACTCCCTGACAATATTCCCACCTGTATGCTTTAATCTTGTCAATGATCCCACCTCCAATTTAACGATAAAGAGCGTACCGGACGGTATAGAAACGTTTCCATCATTTATTTGTGAATCCCCTTGCGAAGAGCATACTCCCGAAATGTATGCGCTGTCAATTATTATTATTTATAATTTTCAAGGACTATTATTACACTTTATCCGTGAAATGTTCAAAAAAAGCCATTATTCCAATGATTATTGACAATTTTCAGGCTTGGTACTAATATCGAGGTGTATCAATAATGGAAACGTTTCTATTGTTTATTCATTCCCTATTCCCTTTACATGTCATATCCATGCACTGGAAAGAGAGGGTTGTTATGATCTTCACACAACAAACCAACATAATTACTTTGATTCGCGATGATTTCAGGTACCATTTCCTGCCAACAGGAGACATCTTCGAATTCACCCATGCGCCATTCCTCATCAATCAGTTCCAAGGAAATCCAATGGATGGCTCGGCCAACAATATTTATCTGCGTGTGCATACGGCGCAAGGCATTGACAGCTATCCTCTGCTCGGAATCCGTTCCGGCTCCAAGCTGTCTTATAACCACGAACGGCTGATCTTCGATGGCTCTATAGAAACGATTAATTATCGTGTAACTTTTGCTCCTGCTGCGGATGGAATTTGGTTCTGGCATATCCAGCTCTCGGGAAACGGGGAAACGGTTGATGTGATCTATGGACAGGATATCGGAGTCGCTGAACAAGGCGGCGTGTTGTCCAATGAGCTGTATATGAGTCAATATCTCGATCACAGCATTTGGGAAGGTGCCCACGGCTATGCCGTATGCTCACGCCAGAACCAGCCGCAGGGCACTGCTTTTCCTTATCTGCAGCAAGGTGTGCTGGGGACCCGGGCAGTTGGCTATTCAACGGACGGCATGCAGTTCTTCGGCTTATCCTATAAGGCCACGCATATTCCCCAAGTCCTGCACAGCGGCCTGCCCTGCCAGAATTATCAATATGAGCTATCCTATACGGGTTTGCAAACAGAGCAAATACAGCTGACGGGGCCCGTCCAGTTTGCCTTCTATGGCCTTTTCCGCCCGACTCATCCTGCTGCAGTAACCTCACTTGAATTTCAGTCCGAGCTGCAGGCAGCTTATGCCGCGATAGATTGGAACCGGAGTGATACTGTGCAGGACGGTGAGGCGCCTAAGCTCAGTGGTGAAATTGGCCAGCCCTATGTTTCTCCCCAGTGGTCGCAGGCTGAGATTGATGCGGCTTATCCTGAACGCAAGCTTGAAGAATACCAGGATGGTGAGCTGTTGTCCTTCTTCACCTTGGACCACGTCCATGTCGTTCTGCAGCCGAAGGAACTCTTGGTTGAACGTCCGCACGGGCATATCATCACAACCCTATTGGACAACAAGCAAGTGAATACCAACCTGATTACATCCACCAATTATATGTACGGTATCTTCAACGGGCAGACGGTGGTGGGCAATACCTCTTTTCATAAGCTGCTCTCCACCCCGCGCGGTCTGCTGAATATTCTCAAAAATACCGGACAGCGCATCTATATCCGCCAGGAGGGTGTCTATCAGATCCTCACCCTGCCGGCGGCTTACGAGATGGGTGTTAACTGTGCCAAATGGCATTACAAGCTGAATGACGATACCTTGACGGTCACCAGCTTTGCCGCAGCCAATCAACCGGATATTGTTCTGCAGGTCCAGTCCAAGCTAGGCAGATCCTACGATTGCCTGGTTACCAGCCAGCTTGTAGTGGGAGAACATGAATTCCAGCGTCCGGTGAGAGTCAGCGCCGACAACGGAATTCTGCAGATTTCGCCAGATGAAGATGCGTGGCGGAATAATCCTTATCCCGGCCTGCATTATGACATTCAATTGCCGGACACCGCGTACACTTTCGGCGATGACCGGATGTTCTATACAGATGGCCTGCCGCGCAACGGGACTCTGCTTACAATTTCGATAGCGCAGTCCTCTGGCTTCCAGCTTGTGATGCAGGGAAGATTAGGGCACACGGAGAGCCTCCCGCTGCTGTCTCCCTACACCTTGGAAACCGAAGCAGCACAGTACAGAGCATTCTTTGAGGCCTTCACCTCCCGCTTCCAGCTCCAGATTGAAGGAGCGGAACAGGTACGGATTGATACTATGAATGAAACCGTATGGTGGTATACGCATAATGCGATGACCCATTTTATTGTGCCGCATGGCCTTGAGCAGCCGGGCGGGGCAGCATGGGGCACACGGGATGTGTGCCAGGGACCGATGGAGTATTTCCTGATGACCCAGCATTATGAATTGGCCCGAAACGTACTGCTGGAGATTTACGCCCACCAGCTGTGGGAGAGCCGGGAGTGGCCGCAATGGTTTATGTTCGATCAGCATCCGGTCCAGTCGCATGAATGGCATGGCGATGTTGTACTATGGCCGCTTAAATGCATCGGCGATTATATTATGGCTACAGGAGACCACTCGATTCTCCATGAAGAGGTTGCCTACCGCCATCAGGCAGATGCCCTGCCGAGCCGGCAGGCCGAATCCGTTCTGGAGCATGTCAGAGCAGCTGTAGAAACAATCTGCAAGCGCTTCCTTCCAGGCACAGCCCTGATCAATTATGCCGGAGGCGACTGGGATGATACCCTGCAGCCTGCCGATGAAGCAATGAAGACCAAGCTGGTGAGCGCCTGGACTGTTGCTCTGGCCTTCCAGGTCATCCGCAACCTGTCGCAGGTTACAGCAGTCGATCCTGAATTCTCCGCCAGACTTGCCGGGATGGCTGAGGAGATGAAGGCTTCCTTCGAGACCTTGCTGATCAAGGATGATGTCATTGCCGGGTTCGCTTACTTCCAAGACGCGGAGACTATCGAATATATGCTTCATCCGCAGGACAATCATACCGGCATCCACTATCGCCTGCTGCCGATGACACGCAGCATTATTGCCGAACTGGTGGACCCTGGGCAGGCGGCAGCCAATCTGCGTCTGATCGATGAGCACCTGAGTTGCCCGGATGGCGTGCGGCTGATGGACCGTCCGGCCCGCTATGAAGGCGGCGTAAGCACCATCTTCCGCCGCGCCGAGCAGGCTGCCAGCGTCGGCCGTGAAATCAGCTTACAATATGTTCATGCCCATATCCGCTATCTTGAAGCCGCCGCCAAGCTGGGCGAAGCGGACCGTGCCTGGGAAGGTCTGTTCCAGATCAATCCGATCAACATCCGCGACAGCGTCCCTAATGCGCAGCTGCGTCAGAGCAATATGTATTTCAGCAGTTCGGACGGGGATTTCCCTGACCGCTACAGCTATCAGGAGAATTTCGACCAGCTGCGAACCGGCAGCGTCCAAGTGAAAGGCGGCTGGCGCTTGTATTCCAGCGGCCCCGGCATTTACCTCAATCAGCTGATCTCAAGCATCCTGGGAATCCGTTTCGCTGCCGATGCGCTTGTCATTGATCCGGTGCTTCCGGCCAGCCTCGATGGGCTGCGCTTCACGTATCAATGTTTCGACCGTACGCTAACCTTTGTATATCACATCAGCTCAGGCCCATCCCGCACACCGGAGCTGCGTGCCGGAGGCGTTGCCGTTACCGGCCATGTCCTCTCCAATCCGTATCGCCCGGGAGCCTTAAGTATTGCCAAAAGCACCTTGCTTGCGCTCACGGACACGGAACTGCACATTTATTTATCCCAATAACTTTCAGTGTGCTCAGGAAGAAGGAGTTAACCATGACTAAACCGTTTATCCAAGATCTTGTGAAGGATATGACACTGGACGAGAAACTGGCCCAATTGACCCAGCTTGGTCCTTACTACTGGGGTCTGGACGATACCGTGGATTTAACGGGTCCGTTCAAGGAGCTTAACCTTAAACCACAAGTAATGAAGAATATTGGAAGCGTCCTGAATGGCATTGGAGCACGGAATGTGATCGGGCTGCAGACCCGGCATTTGCAGACGAGCCGCCAGAAGATCCCCCTGCTCTTCATGGCCGATGTCATTCACGGCTACCGGACCATCTTGCCGATTCCGCTGGCGATGGGCTGCAGCTTCGACCTGGAGGCCTGTGAAAGATTTGCCGAGATTGCAGCCAAGGAGAGTGCGGCTGCCGGTATTCATGTCACTTTCTCACCCATGACCGATCTCGTACGCGATCCGCGCTGGGGGCGCGTCATGGAAACCTCCGGCGAGGACCCTTATCTGAATGCCCGGGTTACCGAGAGCATGGTCTGCGGCTATCAGGGCAAAGACCTGAAGGAAAAAGGACGCATCGCCGCCTGTGTGAAGCATTTCGCCGCTTATGGCGCGCCTGAAGGCGGCCGCGAATATAATACGGTCGATATGTCCTCCGGTGTCTTGCGTGACTTTTATCTGCCTGCCTATAAAGCAGCCGTAGATGCCGGGGTATCCATGGTGATGGTCGCCTTCAATACGATAGACCGTATACCGGCAAGCGGTAATGAACAGCTTCTCCGCGGTATTCTGCGGGAGGAATGGGGCTTTAGCGGCGTTACCATCGCCGACTTCAATTCTGTCAATGAGCTGATCCCCCATGGCAATGCTCAAGATGGACGTGAAGCAGCGGAGAAAAGTCTGGCTGCCGGGCTTGATATCGAGATGATGTCTACTCACTATCTCAATCATGGTGCAGATCTGGTGGAGCAAGGCAAGCTCGATGTCGCTTTGATCGACGAAGCTGTGGTCCGGGTGCTGGAGCTGAAGGATGCGCTGGGTCTGTTCGACAATCCGTTTAAGGATGCTGATCCACTGGTGGATGAGGCTGCTGAACCCAACACGGTGCATCTGCAGGCTGCGCGGGAGCTGGGCGCCGGCTCGGTTGTGCTGCTGAAGAATGACCATGAGACTCTGCCGCTTAAACGGGGCATGAAGATTGGCCTGGCTGGTCCCTTCGCCACCTCCGTTCATGTGCTGGGCGGCTGGGCCGGGACGGAGAAGGATCCGGCGGTATCGCTCCACACAGGTATTTCTAACAAAACCTCTGAGGGCGATATTCTCACGGCCATGACGAATGAGCTGGGGAGCATGCTGGAGGGTATCTTTGATGTGGAGGATGAAGTAGAAGAAGCGTATCACCGCTTGAAGGACTGCGATGTCATTCTCGCTGCTGTCGGCGAGAATCAGCAGGATACCGGGGAAGGCGGCAGCAAGACCAGCCTGCGCCTGTCGGCCAATCAGGAGAAGCTGATCTGGCGCCTGAAAGATACCGGCAAAAAAATCGTCACCATTGTATTCAGCGGCCGGCCGCTGGAGCTGAAGCCTATCCTTGCGGCCAGTGACGCGCTGCTGCAAGCCTGGTTTCTGGGTTCAGAGTCAGGGAATTCGCTAGCCGATGTTCTATTCGGAGACTATAATCCGTCCGGACGTTTGTCCATGAGCTTTCCCTATACGGTGGGGCAAATTCCTGTGTATTACAACGCTTATCAAACAGGACGCCCTTATGATCCCAACTACCCGCAAGTCCGTTATGTAACCCGATATCTGGACTGTCCCAATGACCCGCTATTCTGCTTCGGCTATGGTTTGAGCTATTCCCATTTTGCTTACAACAGCTTTGCGGTTGAAGCGGCTGAGGCGTCCGATCAGATTATCGCCTCCATTGAGGTGGAGAATACTTCAGACATCGCCGGCAAAGAAACCGTTCAACTCTATATCCATGATGTCAGTGCAAGTGTCGTACGTCCGGTCAAAGAGCTGAAGGGCTTCCGCCAGCTGTCCTTGGCAGCGCATGAGAAACAGGTGGTCTCCTTCGAGATCACCAAGGACATGCTGATGTTCTATGGCAAGGACGATCAGCTTGTCTTCGAGCCTGGAGAATTTGAACTTATGATCGGCAGAAACTCCTCGGATTATTGCTCAGAGCGGATCTGGATCGGCTGACCTGAGGAATCCATACAAGTATACTGACGTTTTTGGCAGAGAGGGGATTCCCATAATGAAGGGCAATTTATCTTTCCAGATCCAAGGCAAACCCAGTGTACAAGCCCAAGGAAGAGTGGTTTAAAAATTAAACCTTTATTCGTAATCCTTCGAATAAAGGTTTTTTTATCCGTTTAGGGTTATTCATTATAATCTGCTCGTTTCATTATTGAACATCTAGTAAAATGATTGAAAGATCTATTTTTATAAATACTTATACAGTTATCGGAGGAGCTCTTATGATTATTCAATTGGGAAATTTTGAAATTACTTCTGGCAAATTGGTTGTATCTGATCCGTGTTATGAGCTAAATACAGAAACTATTATTATGGGTGTGCTTGATAAAGCGTTAAATGGAACATGGGTCAGTCAAGTAGAGAAGACAGAAGTTAGAGATTGGGGCGAAGCGTGTTCCAAATTAATGGCTTGCCATAGTTCGGTTGCTGAACAAGCGGAATATTTGGAATGGGTGAAGTGTCATTTTATTGTTGGAGTGGATAGTGGGCAAGCAGGGATTTTTGACATCAACAAGTATAGAATCCCTGATGCTGTACCTCAGGAGCTGGATTCGCAGGGAGATAGTGATTGGTACTTTGCTTGTTGTGATATTACTGAAAGTAGTCTTGAAGCTGGAGTTATAGATGGAGGTGTAGTATCACATACAGGTATCGGAGACGGTGCTTATGGGGCATATATTGCCACAAACCATCAGAATTACATTATCGGTGTAAAGATTGTATTTATTAAGACTTCAGAGTTCTAACCCGACAATAAGACTATAAACAATATGAATATAGATAACCATTTTTTCTCAGTCAATATGCTCGCCTCTCAATTCTTATAACCTATTGTGCTGTCAAAACATTGAAAAAAAACTTATTGGTGCAAATGGTACTAAACCTCGTTCTTTTTTATCAAAAAGAAGTTTACTACTTAGGGCCCCCTTTTTTCCATGTGTTACTCGTCCGAGCCTGTCATACAACACTGCGCGACAAGGAGGCTAAGAATAACAAAGGAAGGCCGTCGCCCGTAACCTGCGCTTCACTTTCAGACTACTAAGGGACTCAGGAGCCCTCCCACAAAAAAACCTCTGTTTAGGGCTTGTTTTGGCGACTTAGCGGCTATGCGGTCCGCTAGGAAGCGGGTTACCTTAAGTTCAAGCGACTGAAAGCGCCAAGCCCCATTGCCATTACGGTGCAATGTGCGGCTGGCGCTTTTCTGTTAACCGGAACTTCACTTTGTCCTATTCTTGATAAGGTTGAATCGTTTGAATGGTTCCATCCGCATTGTACTTCAGTTCCGTATATTTCACACAACGTTTGTGGTTGACGCCATCCGACAGGGAGCAGTCATGATAGAAGAGGTACCATTTATCTTCAAACTGGACAATGGAATGATGGGTGGTCCAGCCGATGACAGGAGTAAGAATGGTTCCTTGGAAGGTATAAGGACCCTGCGGGCTCCGGCTGATGCCATATACCAGCTTATGTGTTGTTCCAGTCGAATACGACAGGTAGTAATAATCATTATATTTATGAACCCATGGGCCTTCAAAATATCTTCGATTCTCATCACCCGCAAGAATAGGGTTCCCCTCTTCGTCAATAATCGAAATCTCTTGCGGCTCCTCCTTAAACAACAGCATATCGTCGCTTAGCAGGGCCACACGCGGCCCCAACGCCGGCTTGTCCGCCGGAGGGCCTTCGGTTTGCGACGCTTCGAAGGTGCCGGTCTGCCACTTCTCCAGTTGCCCTCCCCAGAGGCCGCCGAAATACATATAGGCTTGTTCGTCCTCATCGACGAACACCGCAGGGTCTATGCTATAGCTGCCTTTGATATAATCGATCTCCGGCTTAAAGGGTCCTGCAGGCGAAGGGGACGTTGCCACCCCAATCCGGAAGATTCCATCATGATCACGTGCCGGAAAGAACAGATAGTACAGATTGTTCTTGTACGCAGCATCCGGTGCCCACAGCTGGGCTGAGGCCCAAGGGATATCACGTAAATGCAGAGCTTCTCCATGATCTACAACAGGAGAATCGAAGTTTCTCATGGACAATACGTGGTAATCCTCCATGGCATATTGGTCACCATTGTCGTTATCTGGTCCATTATGATCGAGATCGTGTGAAGGGTAGACATAGATTTCACCTTCAAAAACATGAGCGGATGGATCGGCGGTATACATGTGGGTCACAAGGGGTTGATTAGGTTTGGGATCATTCATGATTGGACACTCCTTTAGCGTATTTGCATTTTTCCGGTAGTTGACTGCACTTTTCAATGCAACCGTTTACATAGACAATGCTATTTTACACTAACCTCCGGTCCCCTCCTATAGCAAAAATAAAGAACTTACCATACTAATCATAGATTCTATCCAGAATTAGATAGAGTACACCGCTTTAGAATTCAACGGATAAAAGACAATGAGAAGTAATGTGGACTATCATTCGCTGAAATAGCAGCGCCGGCTGCACATTGCCTACAAGGTGCAGCCGGCGCTGCTTAGGCTTGGCTGATCATTATTTCCTTAATCAGTACCCACCGATCCCGGGGATTGGGGATGTCTCTATTCCGTCATCGGCAAGTTCCGGCATGGGGTCAGCGGATTTCTCCGTGCGAGGCTATCAGCTGCTGATACCAGTAGAAGCTCTGCTTGCGCACGCGGCGCAGCTCCTTCAGTTCAAACTCTTCGCGGTCCACATAAATAAAGCCGTAGCGTTTGCTTGATCCTTGATGTGTGCTGACCAGATCAATGGCCGACCACGGACAAAAGCCGAAGACTTCCACTCCATCCGTAAGCGCCAGCTGAATCTGCTCAATATGCTTGCGGAAAATATCGAAAGCCCAGCCCATTGCCTATCACCACATATTCATGGCCGACCTGGGCAAGTTTCAGCCGAAAAAAGGAGGCCCATGTCATAGACACGGGCCTCCTTAAATAAGTTTAGAATTGATAATTACAGAGAAGTATAGTATTTTATAAGAGTAACTGATATAAGAGTAAATGAATTGATAATATTTGAAAGGTGGTGTATACAAATGGAAAAAATGTGTATGGAAATGATGATGAATATGTGTATGGAAGACATGATGGCCAAGATGAATTCTATGAAAATGTGCATGGAAAAAATGTCTGAAATGGGTATGATGGAAACAGGCATGGATATGGACATGATGATGAAGAAAATGCAAAGCTGCGATGAAATGATGACAATGTGTATGACAATGATGCGTGAAAACATGCAAATGTCTAAGTAATTCAATTGTTAAATTCATTATTTTGAAACCTTCGCAAGCCTTGGCAGAGCAGACTAACTGCATGCCTTTTTTATTTTCTAAATAGTCCGTATATATTTTTTTTGAATCTTATTAGACAGTTTAACCCTCTCCAGTTTAAGCTCCCAGATCTCTTCTTTCCAGCGGGATTGCTCACCTGAGCCCTCATTTTCACGCAACTTATTGAACAAATCCAATAAACTAGCGTTAACATCATCAAAGCGACTCCACAGTTCTCTTACACTTTGTTCATCTTTCTCCAATGGAGTGGAAGCCTTCAGGTTCTTCAAACTTTCTATAATCTCTTCCTGCCACTGTCCATCGTTAATTGCTTTAGCGTAGTTAAGAAGATCCAGATAATCATCGACTGACATGTGTACCGACTCCTTAATCTCTATATACCAAGTATTATACTCGGTATTGTACACATTGCAATAGGGTTCATTAAAAAAGTTGTTATTTAGTTGTGGTTCCTCTTTTAAATTGTAAATTCCGGTTCCTGATCGCGATAATAATTAGTCAGGAATTGTTTGGTGCGATCGGATTTCGGATGTGAAAATACTTCCTCGGGCGATCCATCCTCCAGGATCACGCCTTGATCAAGAAACAGCACTCTCGTAGCCACTTTGCGGACAAAATTCATTTCGTGGGAAACCAGCAGCATCGTATTTCCTTCCTCCGCCGCCTTCCTGATGGTATCCAGCACCTCGCCTACCAGCTCCGGATCAAGTGCTGAGGTGGGTTCATCAAACAGAAGGATTTTGGGCTGCATAGCCAATGCTCTGGCAATGGCCACACGCTGCTGCTGCCCGCCTGACAGCTGTTTGGGATAATGATTCATTCTGTCGGATAAACCAACCCTTCCAAGATGCAGAGCAGCCGTTTTCCGCGCTTCTTCCTTCGCTATTTTTTTGACGACAATCAAGCCCTCCATCACGTTCTCCAGAGCCGTCTTCTGCCGGAACAGATTGAATTGCTGAAACACCATGGCCGTGCTCCTCCGAAGCTCCAGCACATCCGTTTTGTTTTTCCTGGAGATATCCACTTGAAGCTCGTCAATCCTGATGATCCCTTCATCCGGCACCTCAAGCAGATTGATGGATCGCAGCAGGGTGGACTTGCCGGCGCCTGATGAACCGATTACCGCCACGATATCCCCTTTTTGAATCGTCAAGTCAATATGATCCAGGACCTTGTGTTTATGGAATGATTTCGTTAACCCGCGAATCTCAATCAAGGATCACATCTCCTTTTCGTTTCCTCAAGCTCTTGAAGTCAATATCCAGCCGCTTCTCCAGCAAGGCAATCGCCTGTTCAATGACTATCGTCATCGCCCAATAAATCAAGGCCAGTGAGCAATAGGACTCAAAAAAACGCAGATTATTCCCGGCCAGAATTCTCGACTGTGCTGTAATCTCCACTACCGAACAGACAAAAGCAAGCGAGGTTCCCTTCATCAGCCCAATCAAGGCGTTCCCAAGCGTAGGAAGGGCTACGATAAAGGCTTCGGGAAGAATGATCCGTCTTAAGACCTGGCCATAGGTCATTCCCAGTGAATGCGCCGCTTCGATCTGGCCTTTGTCAACAGACTGCAGGGCTGCCCGGATGATTTCGGAGCTGTAAGCTGCTTCATTCAAAGACAAAGCAAGCAGCACGTAGAAAATGGAGGGAATAGAATTCACGTTATAGCTTGTTTCATGATAGTAATTATAATATTTCAATACCAGCGGTATACCGGCATAAGACAAATACAGCTGAACCAGGACAGGCGTTCCTCTGATAAAAGAAATGAATACCACACTGATCTGATACAGCACAGGTATTTTTTTCATCTTGATGATGGCGAGCAGGAGCCCCAGAAGGAGCCCCACCACCATGGAAATTGCCGTCAGTTCCAGCGTAACCGGCAAATACTTCAACAGTTTGGGAATCAGTGTAAAAACCAATTCAATATCGAATATATTAGGCATATGGGATGTCCTCTACTGAACTTCTGGAGCAAAATCGCCATTCAAATACTGCTCACTGAGCTTGGAAACCGTGCCATCTTGGATTAATCCCTGAATCCGCCCATTAACATCCTTCAGCAGCTGGTCGCTGTTCCCGCCCTTGCTGAGAATCAGATAGCTATAAGGTACGCCGATCCGATCGGTATCCTCCTGTGACAGCGGAATAGCTTTCAGCTTCAATCCGTACTCCTTAATATAAAGTTGAAGCATGGCTGCATCAATCAAATTGAAGTCATCGGCCCCGCTTTCCACATTTTGCAGAATGGTTACCAGTTCAGCATCGCTGTATTTCAGAACAACCGGAGTTTTGGCCATTTCCTTGTTATACTTCTCCAGGGCAACTGTATAGTTTACGCTTGGACTGACTTCTGTCGTTTTCCCTTCCAAATCAGCAAAGGACTTAATATCAGTGCGGTCTTCCTTCACCGCAATTACAAACTGGTTTTTGAAGATTGGGTCGGAATAGTTGTATTTTTCTTTTCTCTCTGCGTTACTGGCAAAATTGTTGGCACCGATTTGATAACGGTCGGAGTCCAAGCCGGCGAAGATAGAAGGGAACTCGGTTTTCTCAATATTAAGTTTGTATTGGGGCAGTCCTTCGAAGATCGCTTTCACTACCTGGATATCATATCCGTCGATCTCATTGCTGTCGTTTACATAAGAGAAGGGTTTCGGCGCACCGCCTGTAGCAACATTAACCGTTATTTGCTCGTTGTTTGCAGAACTATTATTTCCTGTTTTCTCAGAATCCTTCTCATTGCCGCAAGCCACAATCCCGACCAGCAGCACCGCTGCCGTAAGCCCTAATCCAAGTGTTCTCCATGTCTTCATCCTCATGTCCCCCTATTGTCTAGTCTGAAATTTATGCTCTGGATCAGCGCTTTTCTCTTGTCTGTTATGCGGCGCCGACCAAAGACCCTCGTAATCAATCTGCGCCCAGAAACGGGTATTATAGTCAATGAAAATGGTCGATGTGTCGCCGTTCGATTTGGCCAGATCCCGCAGATAGGTATTATTCTTGAAGGCAGGGATTTCGTATAAGTCTCGCGCATACCCCCAGATGTTATTGAAATCAACAATGCGGTTACGCAGAGGACCCATATTTTTGAAATAATACGTATCAAAACGGGCCAGTGTGACAAATAAACGGACATCGGAGTCTGTAACATAATCGCCGAACAAAAACCGGCTGTCCGCAAGCCGCTCCTCTATGGAATCCAGCGCCCTATACAAATGGTCAAAAGCATCGTTGTAGGCTTCGATCGACTGGGCGAACATGGCCTTATATACGCCGTTGTTGACGTTGTCAAACAAGAAGTCATTGTATCTGTCTATCTCCGTTCTAAGCTCTGACGGATACAAATCAGGGGCGCCTGCTTGATGAAACGGAGCGAATTCATGCTCCAGATAATTAGTCAACCAGACGTAATCGTTATTTACAACTTTCCCGGTTGTGACGTCAACTACAGCAGGCACCGTGGGTCTTCCCTTATAATCCGGATCGCCATTGGCGTATAATTCACTGAGAAATTGCACGCCCAGCACCGGATCTGTCTGATTCTCATTGTAGACAAATTCCCAGCCAAGGTTCTGCTCATGCTTGCCGCGCCCCACCAGATTAATACTGATCGCATCCTCCAGCCCCAGCAATTCCCGTACGATAGAGGCGCGGTTGGACCAATGGCAACCCTTCGCCCAGATCAGACGATACCGGCCTGCTTCAACCGGCAGCTTGCCTTCTCCGTCACCGAAGGGAACTGTAAAGTGATTTTTTTGACGCACGAAGTAGCCCTTCTCATCAATCTCTTGCTCGGTTTCCTTAGGTCTTACACGTATATTAGCTTTAGAAGTCATGGCTACCGCCTCCTCTTTTAAATGGCTGAATCTGTTTCTGTCGTGAGGATTGTTCCACTGGCTCAAATCCGGTCCTTTGGGCAATATCCGATAAGGGTTGGAGCCTTCAGTACTTAACAGCACGGATAGATGGTAATGCTTCTTGATGGCTTCAAAATCAGTCGTATCTCCAAAGCCCGGAGTCTGGTATAGATCTCTGGCATAGGCCCATAGATGGCGATAATCGGCAATCCGCTGCCGGTTCGTGCGGAACACGGTGAAATAAGCGATATCGAAGCGAACCAGCGTGGTATACAGCCGGACATCCGAATCGGTCAGCTGATCTCCGAACAAATAACGGCGCGCAGAAAGACGTTCTTCCAATTCATCCAATCGTTCGAACAAAGCTGTATAGGCTTGCTCATAGGCTTCCTGCGAGCGGGCAAAACCAGCCTTGTATACACCATTATTCACATCAAGAAAGATTCGCTCGTTCAGCTCATCGATCTCGGCTCGCAAATGCAGGGGATACAGATCCGGTGCGTCCTGCTTATGCAGCGGAGCCCATGCAGTCTCCAAATGATTGGTCAGCTTAAAATAATCGTTATGTACTACCTTACCTGTCGCGATTTCTACGATTGCCGGTACCGTAGGGCGCCCAAGATAATCAGGCTCGGCTGCCAGATAGGCTTCACTCAAATAACGGATACCCAGAACCGGGTCCTTTTCGCCTTCATCCAGCGTAAAGGCCCAGTCCGGATGCGGAAGATCGGGCCGGATCGGGTTCACTGTGCCGAGACTGATGGTTTCTTCGAGTCCCAGCAAGCGCCGCACTATGACCGCGCGGTGTGCCCAGGGGCAGGCAGCAGACCAAATCAGCCGATAACGCCCCTGTTCCACCGGAAACCCGTCCGGACCACCCCCAAATGAAGCGGAGAAACGGTTGGTCTGCCTTACAAATGATCCATTCGTTGCAATTTCTGCCGGTGATGCCTGGACTTTATTGTTCATCTGGAATAACCTCCTTGTACTACTCGATAAAACCCATTTCCTCTACCTTGGCCTCATTCGCATAGAGAGCCAAACCCGTTCTCATCTTGCGGAAACCCAAATGCTTATAGAATTCCAGCTTATCCGGGTGCGTGAATAGAATTACGTTGCAGTGCCTGACAAATCCCAGTAAATCCTCAATGATTATCCGTCCAATACCCAAGCCATGATACCGTGGCGTCACCGCGATATTATATATAGCTGCCTGAAATATGCCGTCAGAAATCGCACGCCCGATTCCGATCATTTCATTGCCGTCATAAACGAAGCTTACGGCATAGCTGTTCTCAAACGCTTGCCGATGGTCATCTGCAGAGGCGTTGGACAAGCCGAAATGTTTAAGCAGCTCCGCTACTTCCTCCCAATTCCTGCCGTGGCAATCATTCCCGATATAGATATTCATCCGAATTCTCCATGCCTTTCCTAATAAGATGTGCTTTCATTAAGTAAATACGTCAGATGCTTCTCATCTCCCGATATCGCACTAATCTCATCGGTTTATATGATTATAGGTTGATTATAACTATACTTATAGTAAAAAACGGAACCTTCGTTCACACTTTCTACGCTTGACTTCAACGTCAGGACTCGTTTTAATGTGATTATCTCTTCCAATACTCATAATTCATATTGGTTAAATGCGTTTTATAAAAAGGGGGATTCATCGTGAATGTGCATACAAGACCATCCATACTCTACAAGCCCTTCCAGCCCGCTTTCGAAAAGATGCTGCATTCCTATACCGAATACAAGTCTTCCCTGACTGTTCCATACGGCGGAGGCATTCAGATTTACAGATTTTACATGGATGACTCGCATGTCAATCAAATGTTCGTCATCCCGGAAGGCTGCATGAGTCTGGTAATTTGCTGCCACCGGGATCACCCGTCCGCCAATATATGCGGTACTTTGTACAAGGGCAGACAAGGCTTTTTTGTCCGTTCGGAGTGCGAATACATGGTTATTCGTTTTCTGCCGGGATATGCGGAGCATTTCTTTCAATATCCCACAGGTGAATTTAGCGAGCTGGAAATTCCGGTGCAGGATGTTCTCCCCCATGCGGCTGAATTGCTGGAACGGGTGGTGGAGAAGAATACTTTTCATGAACGCGTTCAAGCATTTGAAGAATTTTATGGAAGATATATAAGGAACAAGCTGGAGATTCCCCGGCTCATTGAATATTTGACTGATCAAATTATCTGCACCCACGGCAAGCTGCATGTTAACGATTTATCACAGGATACAGGCTATTCCAGCCGTTATTTAATCAAAGTCTTTGAAAGGTATATTGGGGCTTCCCCGAAGCTGTTTAGCCGCATTATCCGCTTCCAGTATGTGCTGAAATCTTTGGAGAGTAAGCATTACAAAGAAACCCTGGAGCAAATCTCTGAGCTTGGTTATTTTGATCAGAATCACTTCATTAAGGAGTTCAAGGAGTTTAGTCTGACGACTCCGAAAAAGTATGCAATGAAAGGAACTACAGGCAATCTTAATAATGAACCTTCGGAAAGATATAAAAAAAGCATTAGACTATGAATCAGTCTAATGCTTTTTTTGAATTTTATTTGGGTATCACAATACTTCTCCATTACTCGATATTACTTGTTTATACCATTCAAAGCTTTTTTTGCGTGTTCTTGTGAGGGTGCCGTTTCCATTGTTGTCCTTGTCCACATGAATGAAGCCGTAGCGCTTCTCCATCTCCCCGGTTCCTACCGAAACAAGATCTATACAGCCCCAGGAGGTATAGCCTATAACCTCTACCCCATCAATTTCGATTGCCTTCTTCATTTCCCCAATATGTTCCTTGATATATTCGATCCTGTAATCATCCTGAATGCTTCCATCAGCTTCAATAGTATCCGTTGCCCCAAGTCCGTTCTCCACTACAAACAAAGGCAGCTGATAGCGGTCGTACAAGCTGTTCAGAATGAGGCGCAGACCCACAGGGTCCATTTGCCATCCCCATTCACTGGCTTTAAGGTATGGATTTTTGACTCCACCCCGTATCATGTTTCCACCGCTTGCCTCTGCATTTTGACGGGTAGTTACAACGGTGGAAGCATAATAACTGAACCCGATGAAATCAACAGTCCCGTCTTTTAGAATCTGTTCATCGCCCGGTTCCATCCGAATAGATATGCCCTTGCGCTCAAATTCTTTCAGCTTGAATGACGGGTATTGGCCACGGCACTGGACATCCAGATAGAAGTGCCTCCGCTGCATCGCTTCCGCTGCCATTTGAACCTCTACGGGATTACAAGTCTCTGCATAGACCGGACTATAGGCAATCATCATGCCGATCTGCATTTGCGGATTTATGGATCGCGCCAATTGAACTACTTTTGCCGAAGCAATGAACTGATGATGGGCCGCCTGATACTCCTCCTGCCCGTCCTTTGCCCGCAAGTCTCCAATCCCGCCCGCATACCAAGGATGAAAGCAGATTACATTAATTTCGTTAAACGTCATCCAATACTTTACTTTGTTATGATAACGTTTAAACAACGTTGCGCAATACCGTTCATAGAATTCAATGAGCTTGCGGTTGCTCCATCCACCGTATTCCAATGCTAAATGCAGCGGTGTCTCATAATGCGAGATCGTAACCACAGGCTCAATTCCATATTTCAGACATTCATCAAACACATGTTCATAGAATGCCAGCCCTGCTTCATTAGGAATTTCTTCATCACCGCGAGGATAAATTCTGGCCCAGTTAATAGATAGACGGAAGCATTTAAATCCCATTTCGGCAAATAAAGCGATATCCTCCTTATATCGATGATAGAAATCTATTGCTTCATGACTCGGATATTGTTTACCTTCTTGAACAGTGTATGTCAACTCACGCGGCACACTTCGGCTGCCGGAAGTAACAACATCCGCTGTACTCAAGCCCTTCCCGTCCGTAAGATAGGCTCCTTCAATCTGATTGGCAGCTGTAGCTCCGCCCCATAGAAAATGTTCTGGAAATCCCACGATTGTTCCCTCCTAATCTGTCTATCAGGCATTTACAGACGCCGTATTTTTTTGTTCCGATTCGACGAGTTGTTTCTCATATGTTTTAAAGAATGGGTACCAGATTATGATGGATACCGGAACAAGCACCCAGGAGAAGATAAGGTTCTTGATGCTCATGGATTGAATAGCAGCACCTACACCAATAGGAAGATAGGCTTTGAGATAGATATAAGAACCTTCAATCCAACCCAAACTCCCGGCAATATAGCCCAGTGTGGCACAAAATACAGGTGAAAAAATCAATGGAATCAACATGACCGGGTTAAGCATAACGGGTGCTCCAAAAATAATAGGTTCATTAATTCCGAATAGAGCGGGAACAACTCCGGCTTTGCCTACCACCTTAAGTTGTTGGGATTTGCTTCTGATCATTAGAATAACCAAGCCGATCAAACTTCCTGAACCCCCGATTAAGGCATAGCTGAACGTGTGGACAGCATGGAATATCGGTTCTTGTCCGGCAGCAACAAGCTCTGCATTTTGTGTAATCAACTGAATACTGAGCGGCATAATCAGCGGATATACGAGAGCCATTCCATGGATGCCGAAGAACCATAAGAACATCCCGAAACTAATCAGAAGAGCCATTCCCCAAGGAGAATTCACGCCTTCCAGTCCTGGTGACAGCACCTTTGTAATTCCGTCAATCAGATTGAATCCAGTAACTTCCATAAGGAACACATTAAATCCGAAGACTAGAATAATGTTCAAGAATAATGGAATAATCGATGAAAAGGCTTGTGCGACACTCGGCGGAACAGAATCTGGCAGTGTCAGCTTCAGCCCCTTCCGGTCACAGAAACGGGTGACTTCAACGGTTATAATAGCGATAATCATAGCCCCAAAAATGCCTACGGTCCCCAAATTAGCTGCAGCAATTACGCTAATTGCCGCATCTCCCCCGGCTGCCAAAGTAGATGACAGTACTCCTGAAGTGATAGGGGCAGCAACCATAAAGAATATACAAAGTGAGATAATACCATTGGACAAGGCGCTCATTTTATAGGAAGCCGCCAATTTGTAAGCGATTGTAAACGAGACTAGTAAACCAAATAAATTCATAGTCATATTATAAGGAACTTTTAATATAGCCCCATAGTTTGTAGCGAGATCGATCCATCCATTAAGTAACCCTGAGAAAATCCAGGCGTTCGATGCGATTTCAGCTGTTACCGGAGGCGTTGAAATAATATTGAAAATGGCTCCAATCAGAGTGAGCGGCACCATAGCCGCAAGTCCGCCTGATATCGCCTGTAAGTGGCGTTGGTTGGCCACTCTTGCCCCAAAAGGGGCAAGCTTGTTTTGCATGATTTCTACAAATCGCTTCAACATCGTGTAAATCCCGCCTATCCCTGAATTTTAGCTGCTAATTTAATCACGTTTTCTGCATTCCCCATAGCGTAATCCATACTCTCAATAACAGCTACAGGTTTAGCGGTTCTGTCTTTCAGCTCATTCAATTTATAAGAAATTTGTGGTCCTAACAGCACCAGATCAAAGCGGTCAATATTGTCATCAAAGTCCTGAACGGCATGCGCCTCAACCTTGATTTGAATGTCCTTGGAATCCGCATATTTCATCATTTTTTTCATCAATATCCCCGTGGAAACTCCGCCTGCACATACCAATAAAATATTCATCATTTATTCCTCCTGCAATCGCTTATTTAGTTGCTCTTATCTGCCTTACTCTCATGCAATTCAATGATTTCCTTGATCAGCTCTTGTGCTAGCAGACTGTTCATCAGATGATCCTGGGCATGGATAAGCAATACAGTAATTTCGGTTTTATTCCCTTCCGACTCACTGAACAACAACTTTGACTGAGCTTTATGAGCCTGTTTGGAACAAATTAGGGATTCTTTCATGAGTAAGGCAGCTTCATCCGTTCTGCCTGCTTTTGCCTCTTGCAGCGCCTGAAAAGCCAAGCTTCTGGCTTCACCCGATTTGCTGATCAATTCCATAGCCACTTGTTCCATATCTATTTTCGCAGTATTATTCTCCACTTTCTGCTCCTCCACATCTCTTTGTATATTCGGGGATACCCGCGGACAGCCAATTTATACGTTCTTCAGCACTTTCAAGAAATCGGAAAATTTCTCAGCACTAGCTGCTGCAGCAATGCCGGCAGGCGAATCAAGCAAGGCTTCAATTTTTCCATACATCGCAGCCAGCATTTCTCTTTCTTTCGTGTTTACTGCAAACAACAAAACCAGCTTTATTTTTCTGCCTTGGTGTCTGATTGGGTTTTTAAAGGTTCCTACGGCTACAATCGAGGTCCTTGAGGCCGCTTCCATGGGATGAGGTATAGCTACACCACTATCCATTATGGTAGAAAACAGCCCTTCCCGCTCTAACACCGAATCATAGAATTTCTTCTCATTCTCAATGTATCCGCCAACCTGCAATCTTCTGCACAGATTTGCTATACTTTCAAAATAATCTTCTCCGTTGAAGCGTTCAAACAGTTGATCATCCAGAAACCGCAAACCTTCCTGTCCCTTCTCTTCCATAACCAGCGGATAATAACTCATATCTATATACTGGGCGATTTTATCCAAATCCTCACGCGTAACCAGCGGATTCACTTGAATAATTGGAATATCATAATTCCCCTGGATCGGCAACGTTGTTATGATCAAATGAACGGCTCCGAATTCCTTATTCATAACTTGGGGCAGCTGATACAACGGAAAATGACCGACTATATTCATCTGGTCACCGAAGTGAGACAAGAGTCTCCGCTTAACTAGCTGCGCTGTACTGAGACCCGACCCGCACAGGATGGCAACCCGCTGCTTCTCCAGCTTTTCTTCCAGGGCTACCGCAATATGCAAGGCAATAAAAGTCAGTTCGGACTCGTTAATCAGAACGTCAAGCTTCTCCTTAAGAATCGGTATGATCAATGTAGCAATCTCAAAGGCAAGGGAGTAGTTCTTCTTCACTTCTTCCTTTAATGGATTATCATCATATTGTCCCCTGCGAAAGCGATGGATCATGGAATTCAAGTGAAGGCTAAGATTAGAAATAAACGTCTGGTTTGCCGAGAAATCATAGCCATACTTCTGGCGGATTTCATCCAGCAGACAGGTTGTCACCTGCCTGGTTTCTTCATCAAGAACGAAATCCTCATTATTCATCTTCATTACCCGCTTGGCTTTGAAGCTTTGCTGCAGGTAGATCCTGTCTTCGACTCCAATGCGAATGTTGAAGATTCTCTCGAGTTCAGTTACAAACTTGCTTACGATGCTGGAAATATCCGGGGATTTACCATTGAACTCAGCATTGAATCCTAATTGGATTCGCTTACAGCTAAGCAAGAAATCCACAGTTAGAAGATTGAGATCATTGTCAGTCATCGAATAACCGGCTTCGTTTAAAGCAACTACGATCATATCGTAAATGCGAAATAAATCCCGTTTGATATTATCGGTCACGAGCAAGTTGCTTAACTTCAGGAGCACAGAGCCTACTTCCGACAATTTCTCCCGGCTCAGCATATGCCCCAGAACAATTCTTTTAGCGCTTTCAGTTCCGTAGAGATACAGTCCGCTGACAGGCGAAATCCCAAGCTCTAAGTTGGGGAACGGTTTCAGGAATTCAATGATTTTTTTGATATCATAACTAATCGTAGTCTTGGAAACATAAACTTCATCCGCCAGACTCTCCATGCTGATATAATCCAATGAAGAGGTCAGCTTGAAAAGAATAAATGACATTCGTTCTTCAGGGGTATTGGGAACCGCGCTGAACAAATCCTCCTGTTGTATGATCCGCTCCAGAAAATCGGAATTTCTCACCTCTTTTCCTATGTCATATCCATGTTGCCTCGATGATCTGATCTCCACCTCATAGGGAGCAAGGATCTCGTTAAGCGTTTTTATATCTGAACGAATAGTTCGGGTACTTACGCTCAACTTTCTGGCTAATTGCTCACCTGTCAGTGATTGATCCGCACTTAATAGATGATAAATAATTTCCTTGTGCCTCTTGTGTATCATTGGATCACCACAACTTTCTTACTTATTCTAACCGTGGTTTCACGGACAATGCCATTCAATTAATTTCCTAAGTCGAGCGGAAATGATAGTCATTCTGAGCTGACATCTCTTCAGGCACAGCATATTGTGCACAGAAGTTCTATACTCCGCCAACCAGCTGCTTGCTTATATAGATGATTGCTGCCAAGGAAAGCTGTTTGCGGCGTTTCGCTTGGCGGACAGATCGTCATCGAGATGTTGACGCAGCTTACGTAGTAACATATACCTCATCAAATAAGCCTCTCTTCCTATAGCGGAAGAGAGGCTTATTCTCATATTTCGTTACTGCTTAGGATTCAGCCAGGATTTAGAGTGTTGCGCTGAACAAGCGGAATATTTAGAATGGGTGAAGTGTCATTTTGTTGTGGGAGTGGATAGTGGGCAAGCAGGGATCTTTGACATCAACAAGTATGGAATCCCTGATGCTGAACCTCAGGAGCTGGATTCGCAGGGAGATAGTGATTGGTACTTAGCTTGTTGTGATATTAGTGTAAAGATCTACAAGATGGGCGATGTCGTACGCAAGTGGACAGGTACTACTCATTGTCTTTTATCCTTTGAATAGATACTTCGTTTTGTTCTATTAGTATTTGATACTCAACAATTTCTCCTTCATTAAATACTTCGCTAAATTCTTTACTTACCGAGTAATTATCTTTCGGATTGAGTGTAATCTTAAACAAACGCTTTCCATTTTTTATCGGGAACTTCGCAACCTTCCCAAAACTAATATTACTATCGATCAAAGAATTAATCTGAACGTCATCTTCTTCTTCAATAGTAACAACTACACTTCTTAAATATAACGGACTGTTATTAGTAATCATTAAGTTATACTCTTCATCATCTGCTACTTTTGTATCATTTACTATATCTGTGCTATTTCTTTCACAGCCCGACAATATGAATATAAACAATATGAATATAGATAACCATTTTTTCTCAGTCAATATGCTCGCCTCTCAATTCTATAATCTAAACCCTTTACGGAAATTCCATTTTGCTCTCCATAATAAAATTGTAAATACACTGGATTTATATTCCTTTCATATCATATCAGAAGTTAACCTTATAGAAAATCCTCCCTTTAATAAAGGGACATACTAAATAGGTATTACTCGAATTTGCCCTTCCGAATACGCTTGAAAAATAAGGGTATCCCCAATGCCTGCGGCAGCGGGAATACCCTTATTTGGTGAGCTTAACAGATTCAGTATTGCTGTGTATTACATTCCCACAGCTGCGGAGATGGCAGCAAAGATTGCAGCCACCACCCACAAAATTGGAAACAGCTTAAGGATAACCTTCAACCATTGTCCAAAATTGATACGGGCAATTGCCAGACCTGCCAATAGAACTCCACCTGTTGGAGAAATCAGATTAGTCAATCCATTGCCAAATTGATAAGCGGTTACTACCGCTTCGCGATTGACACCTACAAGATCACCTAATGGGGCAAGCACGGGCATCGTTAAGGCTGCTTCGCCTGAGGATGAAGGAACCAGGAACGTAATAATATTATGAACAATCAGCATGATGGTAGTGAATAAATAATTCGGCAGACCTTCAAGCAGGGTTGCCAGCGCATTTAAGATCGTATCGATGATCATCCCGTTCTCAGCAACGACAAGAATTCCCCGGGCCAAACCGATAATTACAGCAGCGTAGATGAATTCTCCACAACCTTTTACAAAGTTCTCTGCTATTTCCTTCTGGTTCATCTTGGTGACAATGCCCGAAAAAATACCAAGTGCGAAGAAAAGTGCGCCAATCTCGGTCATATACCAGCCCTTGGCCAATATTCCCCACACAATAATCCCCAATGTAACGATAAAGCCGCCAATGATGAGTTTATCCCGATTGGTGAAGTTTACCTCTACACCAGAACTCTCTTTAATGAAGCGCTGACGGTTTAAAATGTCATTCTGAAATACAGCTGATTTCTCAGGATTCTTCTTCACTCGCTGCGCGTACCACATAGTAAAACCAATGGATATCGCCGTAAAAACAATCCATTCAATGAATCTCAGCCATAACTGCGGATTTCCTTGCACTCCCGCCACACCTTGCGCAATTAATACAGAAAACGGATTAACGGTTGATCCGACATAACCGATCTGGGTTCCCAGGAAAAGGATGAGTATCGCCGTAATGGAGTCAAAACCCAATGCAAACATCAAAGGAATAAAAATGGCGTAAAGAGGAATGATCTCTTCACTCATTCCAAACGTAGAGCCTCCAAGGCTGAAAATGACCATGGCAATGGGGATCAGCAAGATCCCTTTGTGCTTGAGCCGTCCGGCCAATGCCATCAGCGCCCGGTCAATTGCTCCAGTCTGTAGAATAATGCCAAAGGCTCCGCCTACAATAAGTACGAAGGCAACCACATCAGCAGCATTTATAATACCTTCCATAGGTGCACTGGCGATTTGAGATAATCCTTGCCTCAAATCTCCTTGTTCACTGACTTTCGGTACAGAATGATAGGTTCCCGGGATAATGGCTGTCTTCACAGAACCATCTACAATCACCTCCTGCCGGTCAAATTCACCGCTCGGCACAACCCAAGTCAAACCGGCAATAGCTATTATAATCAAGAAAATTAATGTGTAGCTATGAGGCAGGGACCATTTCATTTTTAGTTTACCGGTTTGCATTCTATCCCTCCTTCCTGGAAACGCTGTAGGTAATTTGCCCGGCAGCAATCGTCAATATCACCTGTGCATCTCTAATATCAGTTGCTGCTGTTTGCAGAAGATTACGGTCAAATACAGCAATATCGGCATATTTCCCCGCTTCTAAAGTTCCGGTGCTCTCTTCCATACCGCAATGTCTGGCACCATTAAGCGTCCACGCCTTTAATACTTCAAAGGCTGGCATACCCTGTTCAGGATACCAGCCTCCCGGCGGTGACCCATCAGGAAACAATCGAATGGAGGCCGCGTATAACGAATCAGGAACACTAGTTATAAATAAAGGTAAATCAGTACCTATGGTAATGGGGATATTCGCATTCAGCATGGACTTGTAGTCATAGAACCTGCCTTCATTAGCTTTTCCGGCCACATCCGCCATATAAGCCTCCTCATAGGAGGGATTTAGCAGCAGGATCTGAGCATATACCTCGGCGAAAATCCCGTTTTTCCCCATGCGTATTAAATCATCGGGATGAGGATATTCCAAATCACTAATGGAATGTCTTATCGAATGATTCCCGTTTTTTTGCTGGCAATTCTCGATGATATCAACCGCCCTGCGAATCGCTGCATCTCCTTCAGCCGTAAGACAGCACTTGATTCCGTGGCTGCCCGCTTCAAACACTGCAGCTTCAATCGCGTCATAGTCAACGGGCCGCACAGTTGTTACTCCTGCCATATCAGCGTAAGGCTCTAACATATCCCCTGTATGATCAGCCACAACGCCGTCTACCATCAGCTTGAATCCTTGAAAGCGCAGATGCTCGCCTTGATAGCGTTCTTTGTATTGGATACCGGTGGGAATATCAATCGGTTGCAGCACGGGTTCCAGAGCGAAATGAACCCGCATCTGCATTTCCCCTGCGGCTTCCAGTTCTTCAAGAATCGGCAATAAACCATTGTGTTGGTCAAAGCCTATATCTTTTATGGAGGTTACGCCTTGTTTGGCAAGCATCCGGGCGAAGTTTCGAAACTCTTTTTCAACTAATTCCCGATCCTGCATCATCTCATGAAGCAATTCGGCACGTTCCTCAGCACTGCAATGATCAGGTGTGAAATGATATTTATCCTGGGCCATTTGGTTCATCCAACAATAATTCTTCGTCAGATTCATGGCAATAACAGCCCGCTCAGGAAAAGCTTTATCCAATAAACTTTGATCCGGATTCTTCCCCCATAGACTTCGGCTCCAACCGTAAGCGTATACATTTTGATCCGAAGGCAGCCGTTCCGCTTCTTGTATAAGCAATTGCAAGGCATCCTCGATCGAAACGGCATTCGTCAGATCCACTCCACGGTGCAAGGACATATAACCGGTAAAAAATACATGATTATCATGCACACCAGACATAATGAACGCATCCCCCAGATTATGGACAAGCGTCTCCGGTCCGATCCAGGCTGCTGCTTCTGCTGGATTGCCGATTGCGGCGATACGTTCACCTTGCAGAGCTATGAACCCAGGTGAAGCATCGTCCTCTAATCCCGTAAACACGGCGCTAGACATTAATAACCTTTCTGCAAAACCATGTTCAACTGCTCTCATGATTCCACCACCTCACTTTTTGATTCACAATACGACTTATAACGTTATGTTTAACAGCTACTGCTTCTCCTTTACCGGAAGAAACAGTAGCTTCTCCTTAGATTCCTATCCGAAATCTAATGGATCACAAAGTAAATTGATAACGGTCACCGATAATGTACTGCTTACCGACATGAACCGGCTTGCTATACTGGTCATAAATAATTGTATTCATGAAGAATAGGGGTTGTCCAATCGGAATCTCCAGCAATTTGGCCTGATGCTCGTCAGCCAAGGCAATTTGCAATATCGTCTCTCCCGGCTGGTTGGGATCAATATTATAATGGTTCCGCAGCAGTTCATAGATCGATCCTTCAAGATTTGCTTCCATTAAAAAAGCGAATTTATCAAACGGATAATAGTTATTTTCCAGCATTAGCGGTTGTTCGCCAGCATATCTTTTTCGTTGAATATACAGCATAGGCTCATTCGACTGTATTTGCAGCCGCTCAGCGGTATCTGGATCGGCTTTCAACTTTTTTCTTTCCGTGACTATGCTATGCGATGAAACCCCGTTAGCTTTGCAGGCAGCCGTAAAACTGATGATATGATCAATCTTCCGGCCTATCTTGGGCCTATTCACATAAGTACCCTTCCCCTGCCGTTTTGTCAGATATCCCTCACTCACCAATTCCTCTATAGCTTTCCGTACAGTAATCCGGCTGACATTATAGGTCTCGCTAAGCTCAATCTCAGTAGGTATTTTATCCCCTTGATTAAAGGTTCCGTTAGCAATTGCGGATTGAACCGCTTTTTTCAGTTGAACGTATAGAGGCACCGCGTGTTCTGCATTTAACATGATTTACCCTCACTTGTTATGTAACGTTATATTACTCTTTTATTTAGAGTAACAAACGTACCTCTTTTTCACAAGCAAAGATAAGTGTGCTACTAATAACGGGCTCCGAATCCAAATGAACCCTCCATTAAACAGCTCTTGGCAGCTAATCTGGAACCTTCCTTCATAGCGGCTTGAATATCTCCGTCCTGAATCATGCTCAGTAAAAAGGCCGTAATATAGGAGTCCCCTGCCCCCATCGTATCCACAGCATGGATGAACTCAGGCGTTTGATAATAAAAAGCTGTTCCATCGTAGACTATAGATCGCTCTCCGCCGCGTGTTGCAATTAATACCTGACCAGTCCTTCTGTGTTTGGATTGAATATAATTCTGAGTCTCCTCGTCCGTCATATGGCTGCAGGAAAAGAAGGCAAAATCGGCATTACCGATATAACGTTCTACTTGCTCTTCCTCAAAGTCATCGGAGAAATCAAAAGAAAGAGGAATCTGAAGCGCATTCAGCTCAGAAAGCAGATGCCCGGTATGACTGTAAAGACCTGTGTGGATGATATCGAACCCACGGATGTATTCCTTATCCGCCTCACTCAGCTCTATGGGATGAAGTCGGGTAACCCCACCTTCGTTGCTGCCCAGAAATACCCTTTCCCCATTCTCCAGAGTTACACGTGCACATCCATTCTCACCGCTGTGATGTCTGCAGCGTGAGATATCTATCTCAAGCTTCTGCAAGGTGTTCTCCACAAGCCGTGCCTCATCATCATCACCGAAAACTCCGAGAAAGGCCGCGTCCGCACCCTCTTCTTTGGCGAAGACACTGAAATTGAGTGCATTGCCACCGGGATACATCATACGCAGATGAACATACTTGTCGACCACATTATCGCCAATCCCTAATACTCTCATGGTTTACACTCCCGTTCAGTAGGCTACTTTCCCCATATAACGGCGGGTTTCCAGCGGATGATTTCTTACTTCTGCCAGAGCCTCGCGGTAGACGCAGATAATGCTGTAGAACAGTACCGGATTAAAGAATTCCACGACTTCGTCGGCAATAACACCAATACCAAGCTCTTTAGCATCAATGACTTCGACTTTTTCAGCATATTGGTTCAGGAAGGTCTGTGCTCGTTCATCCAGCTCACGGGTGCGGCCTTCATTAATCATTAAGATAAAAGGAGTTTCTTTATCTGTCACTTCGAAGGGACCATGGAAGAATTCGCCGGAGTGGATAGACGCAGCATGAAGCCACTGCATTTCCATCAGAGAGCAGATCGCAAATCCATAAGCATGACCATAGGAAGCTCCGCTCGTCAGGATATAGTATAATTCTTCGTTGCGGTACTTCTCGGCAAATACACGGGCACGTGGAGCAACCTGCTTTTTGCCTTGGTTAATAATACCGTTAATGGTTTGCAATCCTTTTTGAAAAGCGTCAACATGCGCATAACCTTCGACCACATGCAATAATTCAACAGCGAGCTCCAGAATGATCGCCATCGGATTATTTTTGACGTCACTGTCATCACCCCATTCATACAGGAAGGAATAATCGGAATCATTCAGCAACGCGGCTTCCTGATTATGAGTTAAGCCAATGGTGTGGGCTCCCTTTTCTTTGGCCGATTTAGCAGCAGCCACCGATTCCGGAGTATTTCCGCCGTGAGAACAAACGATTACTACCGATTGCTTACCCAGACGTTTAGGCAAGGCATGAACAAACTCATTCGCCGTATATAGACCCGCTACCAGCTTCTTCGCTTCGCTTTCAAGAAAATACTTGGAGGGATACATATCGACCAGCGAACCACCGCAAGCTACAAAATACACTTCTGAAATCCCCTTAGTCACTTTTCCATGAATAGCTTCAATAACCTGATGTACATTCATTTGATTCTCTCCTTCACATAACGTTATATAACGTATTGTCTTTACGAGATAAATATAACCGCTTTCAAAAAAGGAGTCAAGTCCTTTTATGAATTTACTATTCAGAGAATTGACTCACATAAATATCTTCATTAACCGATTGTACAATGGATTCACTATATAACCCGTAGGGTGCCTCATGGATCGCCACTTCAAATTCTTCTGCTTTCTTTAGCTTATAGACACCGAAGCCTAATTGCGGGATTTTGATTCCGTTACTCGCTTCTAAGCTTTGAATAATCCTATCCATAATATTTCTCTCCCCTTCACGCAAATACTTAATATTCTAAATATATAATATATCTAGTTTATTACAAAAAAAAGCGGATTTGCCTTTCTCTACTCCAACAAATCCGTTAGCTGTACCTGCCTCAAATAATCCTGCATCGCTGTTTCCGCTGCCTGCAGCCTGTCACTTACCTTGTGTATCACTGCGTCCACTTTCATTCCCTGTACAGCTACCTCTGTATGAAGCTTGAACAATGTTCTTCCAGGCTCCACTGCTAAAAAAACATCCAGCAAGCTAATCTCAGCTAATGGCTTGGCCAGAAGTATGCCTCCCTTGGCGCCTTCTTTGGCGACGGTAAGCCCGGCATTGTTAAGATTACGGATCACTTTAACCGTGGTCGGCACAGGAATATTTAATTGTTCAGAGATCACTTTGGTCGATAAGTAGTTACAGCAGTTCTCCTCAGTGATTCCATGGACATACAGTAATATTGAGATTCCATGCGATAACGCTGTTGAATACGCCATGTTTAAACACCCTAACTTTAATCTTTTCTAAATATACTATATATCTTTTAGATTTAGTTATCAACTAATCTCTTGGGCTTGGGTAAACTTCCTTCAGAATATTCATGGGTATGCGCTAATCAGTTCCTTAATCAATGTCCACCTATCCCGAGGATTGGGGACGAACTCTGATGCAATAGCAATGACGAGGTCTTGCTCCGGAATGCAGCAAATAACATTGCCGCCATCGCCCAGGGCTTGGTATGCGGAAACTCCGTCCTCCTCACGTAACCACCATAGATAACCGTATGTATTGGGGTTCATTGTTGTTGAAGCGTCAATCCAGCTCCCCGAAATCATCTGTTTATTATCCCACAGGCCATGGTTCAGATACAGAAAACCAAAACGGGCCATATCCCGGGGACTTAGCGTAAGCCCCCATCCCCCTGTGGAGTTGCCGCCGGGGTCATGTACCCACCCTTTCACATGGACCCCGAATAAATCCTCGAATCCAAAGGATTGCATCTCATCATCCGGGATTTCTTTCATGCCTATCGGTTGAAATAAATGTTCGTTGGCAAACTCACGGGCACTTCTGCCGGTGCTGCGCGTGAGGATGGCTGACAACAGATGTGCTCCTGCAGTAGAATACTTGAATGCTCCAATCGTTCCTTGTTGGCCCAGCATATCCAGCGTATATTGCACCCAGTCCGGTTGGGTACACAGCTTGTCCAGCGGTTCATGCCAGTCCTCAAAGGGATAGGGTGCGGTCATTGTGAGGAGATGGCGTATGGTAATGTCCCGTTTCTGCCTGTCCGCAGCATCGGGAACATATTCAGGGAAGAAGTCCAGCACCTTCTGCTCAACATTTGTAATATATCCCGCATCAATGGCGATACCGATCAGGGCAGATATGATACTTTTCGTTACAGAAGCCACATGGTGCGTATCATCCGGGCCGTAGCCATTATAATATTGTTCATAAGCAATATATCCTGCTTTCACCACCACAATTCCGTTTATATTGCTGTACTCGGATTGGATCAGAGGGTCAAGCTCTGCAAGCTTCTCCGCGTCCATTCTCATGGTTGCCGGAGCTGCCGCTTGCCATTCTACAGTTGGCCAGTAGTTTCTTCGCATGATAAATCTCTCCTTTTCTTTACAGGAAAATACACCTCGGTAACCATATCCTCAGCAGCGGCGGCTTGATTGGGGTCGGTGATATATATTTCATAGGGGGAGTCCACCAACTCATAACCTTCCTGCTCTACCCATTCCCTCAGCTTGGCATATACCGAGCTCAATTCGGAATAAGGACCTTTTGCCACAGATTTCGCACACAGGCCGCCAGGCAAATCTCTTGTTCCTCGTACAATCTCTTCTACCGGGAGAGCAAACTCTGTATCATTACCGGCAGGATTGTATTCGGGGCTGTGATAAATCGTGATTGGCTTACCCCGCAAGGTCAGCTTATCGGCAGCAATCTTTTCGTATAACCCGCTTATATACCTTCCATAGCCCAGCGTATAATCATCACTGCAGAGCATCTGACGGGTATAGAGGATATTCATGGACCGGGTTTCAACAAGCTGCACCTCTATCTTGTCAAGGTATGACATCATCGGGATCCCTTTCTTCACATTCACAATATCTATACTCAGTTGGTTCAGAGTGTACTCCAGAGCATTTAGCTTATCCTGTATCTCCTTTCGTTTACGATTCAGCGCAGCGCACAGCTTCTCTTCGGATTGATCCTCTTCCCATTCCAGCATGTCTTTAATTTCTTCCAGTGAGAAGTAATAAGCTTTCAACCGGTTGATCATTAGCATCTTCTGAAGTTGCCTGATCGAATAATACCTATAACCGTTCTCAGGATTGATCTGATCCGGATGAATTAATCCGATTTCAGCATAATACCGAAGCGTTTTGGTAGATACTCCGCATATCTTTGAGAACTCTCCAATCGATAGCAAGGGGTCACCTCCTCTGTTCAATTCCACTATGCACCTTCCCCTAAGGGTAAAGTCAACTGTAAAACAAAAAACTGCCCCCTGCCAGGCATGGCATAAAAAAACCAATGAGCAGAAGATGTGGGCATCGATAATGCCATTCACATTCATCCATCATTGGTCTTTTTAAGAAAGGCTGCTTGTCGTCAGAAGTGACGCCAAGAGCAGCCTATCTTCTATTCAGGTTGTTTCATTTTTGGTAACTCCATTCAAACTCGGGACATAATCGGCCAATTTACTGTTCGTTAAAGTCTGGGGTTCCTCAGTGAAATGGGCTTTGTTCTGTTGATTATTTTTTTTGTCCGCACGATTATCTGCACGGTCCATTTTGGGGTCGGCGCTGTTTTTAGGCATGATATTCACCTCCATCGTCTCACCCTAGTATGAGGAGGAGCTTTGTATTTTATCCCGTGAACTACACCTGAACGGTCTCCACACTTAGCGGCAGCAATACCTTCGTTTGATCCAGATAAATAAACGCGTCATATCGTTGTAAGATCACGGTGGGCACGTTAAGATAAGCGGGATATTTAATTGCCCTTAGCGAACAGGCAAATGAACAACCACAGTCGTACCTTGGCCTACCTGACTTTTCATTTCGATGCTTCCCTGATGAAGAGTCACAATTTTCTTAGCGATGGCAAGTCCTAGGCCATTACCGCCAATATTGCGGTTGCGCGACAGGTCTGTTTTGTAAAACCGCTCGAAAACATAATCGAGCTGCTCCGGCGCTATTCCGATCCCCGAATCGGTTATCGCGACGACAATTTCATTCACCGAATGGGTAATTCGTATTTCGATATGCCCGCCCACGGGGGTAAACTTGATGCCGTTGCCGAGTAAATTCATCCATACTTGATTAAGCTGGTCTCGATCTGCCGTGATTTTGACTGAATCAGCCCATTCTAAATCGATGCGAATGCCCTTGGCCGACCATTGGGGTTCGCAAGTAACGACGATTTGCCTGATTTGCTCGTTGAGGTTATACGTAATCGCTTCAAATGGATGATGCTCCGAATCCAGAGAAGCGAGCTTCAGCAAATTATCACTAAGCCTGGATAGTCGTCCACTCTCCGCGATAATGATATCCAGATAATAATCCCGGTCGTTCTCCGCTACCAGGCTGCTGTTTTTCATGGCCAGAGCAAAACCGGAAATAGACGTTAGCGGGGTTTGAATTTCGTGAGAGATGTTGGATACGAAATCCTGTCTCATCTGCTCCAATTGTTTAAGTTCACTCGACATTTCGTTAAAGCTCTGAGTCAAGGCCCCCATTTCATCCGCGCGTTTCGTGTGTATCTCTACGTTGAAATCGCCCTTTGCAAGTCGTTTGGTCGCTTGTGTCAAGGCTTGGATGGGTTTCACCAAATACCGGGTCGCGATGAGTATACATAGGCTTCCAATCAACAGGCCAAGCAGCAATATGAGCAGCATCATCCGATTAAGGACATTTTCGTTCTCCGGGGAAAATTGCAAAAACATGGCATGCGGCTCCCCTTCGAATGGAAAGGGAAGACCGATGAACATTTGTTCTGCCCCACCGGGAGAACGATAATATTGTCCCCGCAGTACTTGCCGAACCGCTTCCGGTGGTATGCTGACGTTATTCATATTTTGTAAGCCATAGATTATCACATGGCCGGAAGCGTCATACATATGAACCGGATAGGAGGATATATTTACCATACGTGTTATGAATGCATCCCGATCAACGGGTCTGGTTTGTTCATAGAGACGTATCATATCCTCTCCTGCCGCAAGCATGTCGTTCTGTCCTGTATGGTTTATTTCCTTCTTGAACAGAAAGTACCCAATGAAGAATGAGGACAGCAGGCTAAAGATAATGATGGCCAGAAATGTGCAGATGATACGGACGTATAAGGTTTTGATCATGTAATTACTAACCGGTACCCCAGACTACGGGCCGTTTCAATTTGGAAATGCCGTGCATCGCCGGCGAACTTTTCTCTTAGCCGCTTAATGTGAACATCGACGGTTCGGTCATCGCCTTCGTAGCTTTCCCCCCAAATATGCGAGATCAGCTGTTCCCGGGTATGGATCTGCCCCGGCTGGCTGGCTAGCCTGAACAGCAGCTCGAACTCCTTCAACGGAAGATTAAGCGTCTCCTCTCCGCGAATCACTTGAAAGCCACGTCGATTCAATACGATACCGCCCAGTTGTATGGTCTGTGAAGAGACAATCATATAACGTTTCAGCAACGCTTTCACTCTCATCACAAGCTCCAGCGGATCGAATGGCTTCGTTACATAATCGTCCGTTCCAAGCTGAAATCCCTTCACCTTATGCCCCGATTCTCCCTTGGCTGTGACCATCAAGAGCGGGATATTCGAATCTAAACGCCTGATCTCCCTGCACAACTCCCAGCCGTCTAATTGGGGCATCATGATGTCGAGGATAACCAAATCCACGCGAGAATTCTCCACAATCGCCAGCGCTTCCGCACCATCTCTTGCCTCCAATATCTCGAATCCTTCTTTCCGCAAAAATAAGGTAATCAGCTCGCGAATGAGCGCATCGTCATCCGCAATAAGGATTTTGGCCATGAGAATACACTCCTCCAATCTCTATCGCGTTCCTCCCGAATGGGCGGATTGTTGCTTCAACCAAATTGCCATCCCAATAGATTCCAGTGATAAAAGAATAAACTCATCACCACTGCCGATAGCGCCACGAGGGTATAATACACGCGTTTCAGCACGCTCCAATATTTGTTTTTCCATACCATTACGGATACCGCCATTATCGCCACGGTCAATCCCACAAGTATGATGGGCATGAACAGATAGAGATTTAACGATTGCGTAACGCGGCTAAGCCGATCAATCAGACCCATGTTCAACACCACGACGAACGTCGCGACCGCCGTTATTAGCGCCCAAGCGGCGGTAGCCGCCGACAGCCGAGCTGCCCACTTCTGCGCTTGGGGCATGGCTTTGATATCACGTCTACGATAAGCGAATCCAGTCAATACGGTGACAAATAGAAATGCCGAGATGCCAAGCAAGGGAAACCAGAACCCGGTTTGATCTATCAGAGGCGTGGGTTCAAGCGGCATCGGACTAAGCTCATCAAGAAACAGATAAGTGACCTTTCCCGATGCATCGGTGCGGAAGGCCATCTGATTCGTGCCTCCGACTTCGCGGAATACATCAGGGCCGATTGGAGCGTATACTTGCTGATCCGCTCCGCTTCCAACAGATAGTTGATTATCGGAAATAGTAATGTTAATCTTGACCAGAAAGTTGAAAAACTTATCTATATCGCTGTGGTTACGGCGCGTGAATTGATAAGAACCCGCGTATTTTTGCAAGGAATCCCCAATAACGGCGGGCGGAGGAGATAGTTTGACCTCCTGCAGAGGAAAGTAACGATCGAAAAAGGCCTGCGTCAGCCCTGCTGCTGCTGTTCCGCCATCACCGCCGCTATAGGAAACGAAAATGCCGATTTGTTTGTCGGGTACAAGATAAAGCCCCGTATTGAATAGCTCGTCGGAGCCTCCATGGGTAATAACGCGCAGTCCGTTCATGTTCAGCTCGTAAAAGCCAAGGTCCATTGCCGGTAAAAGCTTGTTAAATACGAAAGCTGGCGAATGCATTAATTGGGCAGTTTTCGGTTCAAGAATTTGTCTATCTCCATAACGTCCATCCTGAAGATGGGCAATCATGAAATGAGCCATATCCTTCGCTGAGACGGATCCTGATCCTGCGGGGCGGAATCCTCCTTCGAAGGTAGGCGGCCTGGTTGCGAATTGGCCGTTCTCCCTGGCGTATCCGAGCACTGCGTAGGGCTCTAACGACGCCGGAACAGGCTCCTGAACCGTGGCATATTTCATTTCGAGCGGATCGAAGATGTTTTGCTGTATAAAGTCATTATACGCAATTCCGCTAACTTCCTCGACGATTAGTCCTGCCAACGAAGCGCCGTAGTTGGAATAAGCCATCATCTCGCCTGGAGGCCTAACCCGCGCCGGCATATGCTTGGCAAGAGTTTCAGAAATCGAACCCGGCAGCTTCTTAGGATCCGTGGTAATTTGATAGCCGACACCGCCCTCTTCGAACCCGGCGGTATGGGTCATGAGATGACGCATAGTAATCGGCTGTGGATAGGTTTTTGGTATTTTCACCGTTTTTAAATAAGTGTTGATGTCAGCATCGAGATCGAGCTTACCCTGCTCAACCAATTGCATTACTGCCGTCCAAGTAAACAACTTCGTGGTCGAAGCGATCCGAAATAGGCTGGTCTCGGGGTCGACTGGCGTGCCTTCTTCAACATTGGAGTGTCCATAACCCTTGGCGAGCTGGACCTCCCCATCCTTGACGATCGAGATAACCGCACCTGGAATTTTAAAAGTATCCATATGCCCTTTCATAATACCATCAATGAATGCTGTTAGCTGAACGGTATCGTTCAAACCCGCCGCTGTTCCCTCCGGTTTAGCGGCTGGCGATATAGAAGAGGGAGACGCTGCCGATGCGGGCGTCAGAGTTCCTAACAAACTCGACCCCACCGTAGCGACCAGTAACGCCAGTAAAGTTATTGCGCAAGCTATTTTCCTAATAAACGATGACATGATAACCCTCCAGCATTCAGTATATTTTTGATAACGAACTCTCGGCTTTCAATGGAGAGCTTATCACAAACATATGAACGGAGAGTGAACCTTGCTGGCATTCCCAAAAGCAGAGAGTCGTCAAAACAAACCGGAGTAAATGGGCCAGTATGCTTCCCCGCTCTTCTATGAATATCTAAATACATAATCCCCAGAGCCTAACCCTACCTTCACTGCATTCTCCAATTGTTCCAAGGAATGAACACCAATACTCTGCTCCAGTGGCAAGCCACTTTCAAGAACATCCGTGAGCGTGGCTTGCGGCAGATAGACAGTAGCAGACGAGTTGGGAGGAATAGAAACCAGCACTTCCATCTGCTCAGAATTCAGCTTCCACTCCGAAATAATCCTTCCATACCTGGATTCCAGTTCCCCCTTGGCTGAGGTCAGCCCTCCACCCGGATGGGGTTCAATCCGAAACTTCTTATACCCTGGGAACTCTTCATCCAGCTCAATCCCGGCCACATAACGGTACAACCAATCGCCAACTGCGCCATAAGCATAATGGTTAAAAGAGTTCATATTCTTGCTCCAGAAGCTTCCGTCCTCCTTGATGCCGTCCCAATGCTCCCAAATCGTCGTGGCTCCCTTGGTCACCTGGTAGAGCCAGGATGGGTAATCGGTTTGCAGCAGCAGCTTGTATGCCGCGTCATGATGCCCGGCTTGGCTTAAGACCAGATTCAGGTAAGGCGTACCTACGAACCCTGTCGTCAGATGGTATTCACTCTCCTCCAGCAGTTCCAGAAGTTTGGCAACGGTGCGTGTACGGGCCGGTTCCTCCACCAAATCGAACATTAAGGCCAGCACGCAAGCGGTTTGCGTGGGAACGGATAAGCGTCCTAAAGGGGTTACAAACTCTTCGTTAAAAGCTTGTTTGATCTGCCTGTGCAGCTCCGAGTACCGCGCCGCATCCCCGGTGTGTCCAAGCACCTCTGCCGTCTTCCGCAGCAGCATCACCGAATAGGCGTAAAAAGCAGTCGCGATCAAATCCCGATCCGTAGCTCCAATATAGCTGTCAGGTTTCGAATCGAGGCCAAGCCAGTCCCCGAAATGAAAGCCCGTATTCCACAGTAATTCATTATCCCCCTGCTTGCGGATATACTCCACCCAGTTCTGCATGCTTGGATACTGCTGCTCCAGAATACGTGTGTCTCCATAACATTGATAAATCACCCAAGGGCAAATCACGGCCGCGTCTCCCCAGGCTGCGGAAGAATGCTGGTTCTCCTCCAGCACATTTGGAATCACAAACGGCACACCGCCATGATCGAGTTGATCGGCAGACAGATCCTTTAGCCATTTGGTAAAAAAAGGCGCCACATTCATCAGATACGCAGAGGTGCGGATGAACATCTGGGCATCCCCTGTCCAACCAAGCCGCTCATCCCGCTGCGGACAGTCCGTAGGAACATCGACAAAGTTACCTTTTTGCCCCCATAAAATATTGTGCTGCAATTGGTTAATCAGCGGATCTGAACAGGTAAAGGAGCCAGTCTGCTCCATATCCGAGTGAAGCACAACACCTGTGAAGTCTTCCAGCGACACGTTCCCGGGGAACCCAATCAGCTGCACATAACGAAAGCCTTGGAAAGTAAATCTCGGCTCAAAGCTTTCCCGCCCCCCGCCTTTTAGAATATAAGTCACCGTCTGCTTGGCGTTTCTCAGATTGTCCGTATAGAAATTCCCCTCGGCATCCAGCACTTCGGCATGGAGCAGCTTCACTTCACGCCCTTGCTCCCCTTCCACCCTAGAATGAACCCATCCGACCATGTTCTGCCCAAAGTCGATCACTGTCTCCCCCGCCGGTGTTGCAAATAAACGTTGTGCTTTAATTTGCTCTATACGTCGGACAGGAACATTCTCCTGCGCGATCAGGATATCTTTGCTGTGAGAGATCCTCTCGGCACTGACCCAGGTGTGGTCGTCATATTCGGCCTTACTATAGCCGGACAATTCCAAACGGGCATCATAGGTCTCGCCATGATACAGTTCAGACATGAGAATAGGCCCTTTGGCTGCCTTCCAGTGCTGATCCGTAACCATGATCTCCTCTTTCCCATCTTCATAGGTAAGATGAAGCTGCAAGAGCAAGGCTGTGCGATTGCCATAAATATGCTTCCGCTGATCCCAGCCCAAATTCCCTTTGAACCAGCCATTCCCTAACCAGGAGCCCACGGCATTATCCCCAACCGCCACCAGCTCCGTGACATCATAGGTCTGCACCTGCAAACGATGGTCGTAACTGGTCCAGCCCGGAGTCAGGACGCTGTCGCCCACCCTGGAGCCATTCAATTCAAGCTCATATAGTCCCAGACTGGTCACATAGATTCTGGCTCTCGCGAGCGGTCTGTCTACCTTAAAGTTCCGGCGTAGCAGCGGACACTGTTCGGCATCGATGTCCAGCTCCGAGAGCGGGGCGCTAATCCATTCGGCACTCCAATCCTTGACCTCCAATAGCCCCATTTCCCAAAAAGCAGCGTCCGACCATTCCGAGACACGGTTCTGTGTGTCCCATACCTTAACGCGAACATAATAACGTTGCCTCGATTGCACCCTAAGCTTCTTCAATTCCACATGATTGGATTGATCCGAGTCTACTTTACCCGACGTCCATAGCAGACTTAGGAATCCGGGTTCCGTAGACACCTGAATCTCATACGCCTGCTGCATCACATCTCTTTGATCCGAATGAAGCTGCCAGCTGATTCTTGGATGGAGAACACCCAATCCCAGCGGATTTTCCTTATATTCTGTGCACAGTTGTTGTACAGTTAACATTCCATATCCCATCCTGTCTCCGGTAGATTTAACCCTATAATTATCGAGCGCTTTCTTCTATAATTATATGAAATTAGAATCAGCCGATGACCTGTAATCAGGACATTTCACATCCGTAAAAAGGACCTTTTGTGAGATAGAAAAGGAGTGCTTATGAAACCTTCCACCGACACCCTGAGCGGCGAATACTTTTTCACAGATAATCTGTTCCTCTATATCAACCGGGTAACGGAAAGTTATCAGCTGGGTCTCCATTCTCATGATTTTATTGAATTTGCATTTGTGGTTGAAGGCAAAGGCTTCCACTACATGGAGGACGAAGTCCAGGCGGCTTATAAAGGGCAGCTGTATTTCATTCCCGTAGGAGTCTCGCATGTCTTTCGTCCGTCCTCGTCCGATCCGCTGAAGGAACCCTTGGTGGTCTACAACTGTGTATTTACACCACAGCTGCTGGATGGCCTCTCCCCTGTGATTTTGGACCCGCCGTTATCCAGTCATCTCAACCAATTGCGGGAACAACGTATCCCCTTCTATTGCATCAACGATCTTAACAGCTCTATCGAAAATATATTTCTGGCGCTCCACAGAGAATACAGCCTCCCGCAGAGCGGCTCCAATACCTATTTGCTGACCCTGCTGCTTCAGCTGCTAGTCACCATTTACCGCTTAAGAAATGATGAAGTCCAGCTTCCGCTGAACAAGCCAGCCCAGTTCCTCCAGATTCTGCACTACATCCATCAGCATTATGCCGACGACATCACACTGGCCCTGCTTTCCCTCACCTTTGACTGGAGCGAACGCCACCTGCAACGCCTGTTCCACAAGCATACCGGCCAGACCTTCCACCACTTCCTGCAGAACACCCGAATCCAAAAAAGCTGCGAGCTGCTTATTCAGCATCCGCAGTTTTCGATTCAGCTCATCGCTGAGCAGGTTGGCTATCAAGACACCAAGACTTTCAGTTCAGTTTTTAAACGAATTGTTGGTAAAACACCGGGGCGGTATCGGGGGAGATGGGGGGTAACTCCTAGCTCAATCTGAAATAGTTCAATTAATTGTTACTACTTAGGTTCCAGCCAGGATTTAGAGTCTGCCCTGGGGTCTTCCGAGTAATTAGATGCGAAAACGCACTTAATTTCAACGCAAACGGCTGTTAGTAGGTAAATAAGTGCGAATCTGCAACTATTTTCGAGAAAATGGCTTGTTCAGCGCTCAGAATCGGAAATTAAGTGCATTATGGCACTTATTTGCTTCAAAACAGGAAAAATCCGTGAATTAGATGCAGATTCGCAACTAATTTCATGATTGGACTGATGTGGCGATCAACATTTGATGCTTCTTTACTATGGGGTCCTAAGTAGTAACCAATATTGTGGTTAATTCAGCTAGATAAATGTTAATGACTGTAATTAAGTATGTAGGCGATTTGTCTTGAAATTATCTAAATGTATAGAAAGGAGAAATAGAAAATGCAATTTTTTATTTACTTTGGTCTAGCTTTTATTTTGATTTCTGGCATTTTCATCGGTGGGTTTACAACTGGTTACCAGCAGAGAGGAAATTTCTACTCGGAACAAAAAGAAGACCGTAAAATGAAGAGAAAAGTGGCTAATTGGTCTGCGTTAGCTGGCATTATTTCATTTGCTATAGCTGGTATTATTCATTTATTAAACTAATATTAAGGCTCAACCTAAAAATTAGCGGTTGAAACGTCAAAACTCCGCCCCTTCATCCAATCGATTCCGGATGATGGGGCGTACTCATGAATTAGTTGGGGGCATTGTCTTCTCCCTTGAAAGATAAATACCTTCTTGTAGAGTATACTCCGTGGATTTCATACTACAGATAGCTGGATAATGAATCTAACTAGAAATAATACCTGAAATCCAGAAGAGAGAGGATGGAGATAATGGGGACGCTTTTAGAACAGTTATATCATGGCAATCTGTGCCCTGACCAAAATGTTACATCCGGTGACCCGCAATACCGTCTGTTAAGCCGGAAAACATCAGAAGCTATAGAGGCATGGAGAAAAAAGCATTCCGAAGAGGAATTTGACGAGCTTGAAGCGCTGCTGGACTTGTATGGACAGACACATGGGATGGAATTAACATCATCCTTCACCAACGGTTTTCGTCTGGGGGCAGGCATTCTGGTCGAGGTATTAACTGGCAAAGATGAGCTTGCCAATAAGATAAGCGCCTTTCCAGATAAAACTACGTTATAGAGTCTGACTTGCTCTTCAATCAAAATATACGTTGGATTTCGTTATCCAAATAATCCTTGGGTTCTTATCTTTTGTATGTTAGGGTGCAAGAGGAGGTGTTATATATGGACAAAAAAGAAAAGTACATCTGTTAAATGTACTCTCCTCTGCCTTATGAATACCAAAGATTTATTTATAAATACCTTTGAGCCAGCTTGGTCTTATGGGAATGGAATATCTCTTCCAAGGAAATGTCATATTTGTTTGCGATCACAATCAGATTGCCAAGCACATCCCCAAGCTCTTCCGTTAATTGCTTTTTATTGTCTTCAAAGGTTCCCCTGCTCTCATCAGGCCGGTCTCTACCGATCTCCAGTGCCCGTATGGCTCTCGCCACCTCTCCCGTTTCTTCGGCTAAAAAGCCAATGCGAATGAAAATATCCAAATCCGACCAACCTCTGTCTTGATAGTACTGTTTTACCCATTCTTGAAAATCAGTGATGTCCAATGATGACCCTCCACTCCAGTATGTAAATTCGATTTCATTGACTCTACTCTTTCACTTCATTATATTGAGCAGATAGATATCAGTAAAATACTGATTTTGGATGGAGGGTATATTGAATTCTTATATGTCTATTAACCTGGAGCTTTATAAAATTTTTGTTACGATCGCTACATCGGGAAGTATTTCTAAGGCTGCGAAGGAATTATGTACCTCTCAACCCGCAATAAGTCAGGCGTTAAAGCAATTAGAGGAAAAACTGGGTGGTCAGTTATTCTACAGGAATCCAAAAGGGGTCTCTCTCACCGTTGAGGGAGAATTGATGTTTCAATATATCGAGCAGGGTTACAGTCTAATGCAGACAGCCGAACGGAAGTTTTCCGAACTGAAACAGATGCATGCAGGACAATTACGGATATCTGTGTGCAGCGCGGTATGTAAATACGATTTATTACAATATATTAGTAAGTATCATCAGGATTATCCAAACATCAAATTGTATATCAAAGATGAGTCAAGTCATGAAATTGCGAGACAATTAAACGTAGGTGAAATTGATATCGGTATCTTCAATCTCCACAATCAGGATGAAAGTCATTTTAATATCATCAAAACCCTACAAATGAAGGACTGTTTTGTTGCAGGTGCAACATATAAACATCTTTGTGAGGAACCTATTTCCCTTAAAAAACTCACAGAAAATTATCCGCTGATCCTGCTGCAACAAGGCGGGAGCACCAGAGAATACATGGATGAATATTTCCGATCTCACGGAATCGGTGTTGAACCGCAAATCGAGCTTAGCAATATGGATTTGATGGTTGAATTCGCTATCCAAGGATTAGGAATTGCTTGCACTATGAAAGACTATGTTCAAGAAGAATTACAAAGCAAGCTGTTATATGAGTTAAAGGTCACGGAGAATATCCCACCAAGAAGTTTGGGGATCACAACTAAAAAAGGAATGCCCCTATCCACAGCTGCCCAAAAATTTATTGATATTTTGGGTGCATAGTAGTAGTTGTTATGTTCGTAACAAATGATGATAAACTAGTAGTAACGGCTTCAATGGGTAAGTGATTATGAAGGAGATACCGCTATGTATGAGTTGACACATCACCAGGCACAGAGCATTGTGAACAGAATGATGAAGGATATTCCATATAATATTAATATTATGGATCAGACAGGGATTATCATCGGGAGCGGAAATCAAGAGAGGATTGGCACACTGCATCATGGTGCGGTGAAAGCCATCAAACAGAAGAAAATCGTAGAAATTAACAACGATGAGGCGATGGTAAAGAAGGGTATTAACTTACCGATCGAATTGAATGGAAAGATTGTCGGAGTGGTAGGCATCAGCGGTGAAGTACAGGAAACAAGACCCTTCGGGAACCTTGTAAAGTCAGCAGTTATTTTGCTAATCGACCAGAGCATGATATTGGAAAAGGAGAATCTGAAAAACAACTTAAAACAGGAGTTTTGGAGCTTAATTATAAATTCGGACACCCTCTATACAAAAGATTTAATAAATCAGGCATTGACCTATAACATACACTTAACTAAACCCTCGCAAATCATATATGTTGAATCTCCTGATGAGATTGCTGAAGATATCACTACAAGCTTGGCATCCTTCAAAATGTCCAAAAATTCGCTGTGCATCGTCGTTCAGGAAACGGATAAGATGGAGATCTTCGAGCAGCAAATTAGAAATCAGCATCCGGATGCTTTCATTTCCATAAGCAATATGAACGATACAATTTCAGACGGGCTTGTACAAGCAAAATCAGCTTTGCGTGTATTGAGAGGTGTTTATTTCAATGAGAAAACCATCTTCTATTCCAAATGTGAGTTTATCGCTGATTTGTCGAAGCTGCACAGAAATGATACCAAGGCAGACCGGCTGGCCCATCTACTTGAAAAGAATGATGAATTGATCCAAACGCTTCAGGTTTATCTCAACTGCAACTTAAACGCCAACGAGACCGCGGGCAGACTTATGATTCACAGGAATACTCTGAACTACAGATTAAACAAGATTACCAAGGTTACAGGCAAAGATCCCAAAAACATTTTAGAGCTCGTGGAGCTGATTTTCATGCTGATCAATCGGATTAAATAAAGAGGATGCTCCCTATGATGGGGACATCCTCTTTGAGGTTTATTTCAACAGTCGAGCAATACTTTCAGAGGTACGGGCAACATTCTCCTTGCCCCGCGCCAATAAGCTGTCAATCTCAGCTGCTCCGGGAACAATGCCAAAGATGGCATCAAATCCTTCATCGTACAAGGTCTCCACCTCTTTACCTATAGATCCTGCCAAGGCAATCACTTTTATGTTGCTGTTAACACTTTTAGCTGCCTGGGCAACCCCGAATGGCGCTTTACCGAATTTCGTCTGAAAATCAATGCCCCCTTCTCCTGTAAAGCAATAATCCACATGTTGAAGTTTCTCTTTTAACCCTGTATATTCGATAACAATTTCAATTCCCTTTTTCATTGTAGAGTTGGTGAAAGCGATTAGTCCACCCCCAAGGCCACCTGCACCACCTGCACCGGGCACGTCCACAATTTCGATTCCCAGCTGTTGTTTTACAATGTTACTATAGTGCCTTAAATTGTTATCCAATAATTTAACCATTTCAGGGGTAGCACCCTTTTGCGGACCAAACACAACAGATGCGCCCCGTTCTCCGCAGAGTGGATTGGTTACATCCGATGCTACCAGGATATGAATATTTTTTAATTGCGGAAGCACATCCGTAGTATTGATCTGATCCAATTCACTCAGGTATCCGCCGCCAAGCTGCAGCTCTTTCCCGTGTTTATCCAGGAATTTATACCCCAGTGCTGTAGCCATTCCAGTACCTCCATCATTCGTAGCGCTTCCACCGATACCTAGAATGATGTCCGTAATCCCCCGCTGGATACAATCCTTAATCAATTCCCCAGTTCCAAGGGTAGTCGTAATTAAAGGATTTTTTGTTTCCTTCGTAACGTGATGAATTCCACTGGCTGATGCCATTTCAATCACAGCTGTTTTGCCGTCTCCCAAAATGCCATAAAGGGCTTGAACCGGTGTACCCAGAGGTCCGGTCACTTCCTTTTGGATCAAAGTACCTCCGGTTGCATCTACCAAGGACTGGACCGTGCCTTCACCGCCGTCAGCCATAGGCACATGAATGCACACCGCGTCTGGAATGGCTCTTTTGATGCCGATTTCCATGGCTTCGCATACTTCTTTTGCCGTCATGCTCTCTTTAAACGAGTCAGGCGCCAACATGAATATTTTTCCCATAAATTATTCTCCTTACCTTCTATAAGATAAATCCGTATAGGACTACTGCGGCTACAGTCATCGTAATACCGACCATACTCTCAAACAGGACAACCTTCATTCGATCCTTCATACTCATAGCCATCGCATTACGTGTAACGTGGAAGTAGGTTCCATGTGGCAAGTGGTCTATTACCGTAGCACCCGTATGAGTCATAACTGCAGCCGATAGAGGGACCACACCTGTATTTAATATCGCATTGGAGAATGAACCCGTAGCCAAAATGACACCCGTTGAAGTGGAGGCTGTTGCTGCTGCCATTAATATCCCTGCTATTGGTGCAAGGAACATTCCGGAAATTCCCGAGGATTGTACAAGAGCAACAACTTCTGTAGGAAGGGTTGAGGCTGTAATCAATCCACCGATGGCACCTGCGCCAATAATAATCAGAATCGTTGGTGTCATTCGGTTTAACCCGGCTGTGCAATAGTCCAATATTTTATTGGCCTTACCCAGCACCAAGGAGCCTACTATACCTGCAAATGGCAGGATAAACAAGGAGTCAATTTGCAGGGCTGCAAGGAAATCAATACCTAGCATCGAACCAATCGGGCTAATCATCAGAAGAACTATAGCGATGACTGGGGCTACTAGAGCTTTGGATATAGGCGGGAGGTTCTGGGCGCTGGCTTGCTCCAATTCAGCGGCTTCAGCATCCGTTACTTTAGTGCCTTTATACTTCATTAATGAAGCAATGATAACCGCAACAGCTAATCCGAAAAGAGCGGGAACTAATCCGCCAAGCATTACCTGGTTAACATCAAGGTTGAAGCCACCTGCTGCTGCGATCGTATTCGGGTTAGGCGAAATAATGTTACCCGCCTTCCCACCGCCGGATAGCGCTACAAGCAAGGCAATCTTAGAATAACCCATCTTGTGGCCGACAGACAACGCGATCGGTGCAACAATCAATACCGCTACAGGAATGAACACACCTACCGCTGTGATAATCATGGTTGCCAATGCAAGCGACAGCATGGCTTTCGTTCCACCGAGTTTATCAACAATAACCTTCGCAATGGTTCCGGCTGATCCGGATTCCATCATCACCCCGGCAAAAACACCTGCAGCGATAATGCGAATAACGGTCCCTTGAACACTTTGTGTTCCGGAAATCAGGATTTTGATTACCTCCGAGAAATCCGCCCCACCCATAAAGCCTCCTACAATTGCCCCTAGAATCAATGCATAAGTTGGTGCCAGCTTAAACAAAATCAACACAATTGCCAGCGCTAGGCCGGCTAAAGCGCCAAACCAGCTAATATCCATTGCTGCTGTCATCTCAAATCCTCCTGAGGAAAACTTTTTTAATACACTCCGTATTGAATACGTTTTCATTATATTTGTATCGCTGATATTTAACAATTGATATTCCAATGAATATTATTGTGCATATGCACTAAGGATTCATGATGTCCAACATATAAATTTTTATATTAAAAAACAACAAAAACTGCAGCCCATAATGAATGAGCTTGCAGTTTTTATCGTTATAGAACGTGAACTTAAGAATGTTACATACGGAGTTGCCAGGAAGCCCTATGGTTCAGGATTTCTGGCAACTCCACTACTCCATTCTTAAGTTCATCTTATATAACACTTCATTTTATATCACTAGTCCCCAACTCTTACTTCTCCAACTGGTAGACCTGTGTAATTATTTTGTGCCCTTCTGCCTGCTGTTCATCTGTGCCAAGTTTGGAGACACGGCGTTCCAGAACATCACTTTCATATACAGCTTCAACTTCAAAAGAGGGTTGAACCTTAAGCTCTGCCGGCTCTGCACCCAGATTGTACCAGCGTGCAACAAGATCTCCCGTCTCCTCTGCGAACTTCAATGTCGAAAAGGCTAGCGGTGAAGCGTCAGAATTCCAGCTTAACCACTGTCCGGATACCGGCAATGTCACTCCACCCGCATGCTGCCTGCCGTTTACCGCTGCGATCCGCGCTGCCGGGCCTTGGGTCTGGACGACTGTCCATGGAATCTGATACTGGTATGCCTGCGCATATGCACCGGATACAGCACCATCACCTGTATAAGGAATGATCGCATATTCCACCGTCTGTGCGCCTAAGCATTGTGCCTCCGGCGTTTCGAACACACCCCAGTCTCCCAATTCAGAGGAGGAGCGCAGCAGCGTAACCGCTATAGTGTTCTTTCCATCCAGCAGTACCTCATATTCGTTCAAACCTTTATTGGCAATGGCAAGTCCATTCACTCCGTCAGCAACACTGACGAATACCTGCTGATGCTGAGCATTGCTTGGGTTCACCCACTCTGCCGCAGGTTTGTTGCTGCGTCTGGCCACCTCGAAGATGGAATCGGCATAATGATGATCGGCAGCAAGGCCGGTAGGGAACAACGCTCTTAGCCTTTGGTCTTTGGCATGATTATTGAAGCTGGTTCTAACCTGCAGCATTCCACTGCCGGCTTCCAGTGTATAACGTGTTGTTAATACAAGCGGAACCATCTGCGCCGAACGTTTGGCTCTGCGTTCTGTGAAGGGAACCATTTCACGTTTCTCTTCGAGGAAGGTTTCATCTGCACTGGCCGGAACCTCCCATTGCAGAACCGTCTCGATCACCACGCGGGATGGGGATTGCTCAATCAATGAAATCTCAGCCTGCAAGCCTTCGGTAGTCAGCGCATCGCTGCCTTCCGGCTGACGGTATACATACTCATTGCCAATATCCCCGGTATTCTCGTAAGCGTTAAGTCCCACATATACTGCACCTGACACCTTGTCTGTGACCGTAACCGTGCCGTTGTCAGCAACAGTAACGCTCAGCTTGGCATTCTCCATGGTGTTGCCCTGCACTTGGACAGTATCAAGCCCGGCCTCTGCCGCATCCGGCGCGTTGGCAACCAAGGCATACGTGCGGTAGCCAAGGGCGGCAACATCCGTTGCAGGGAACGTAACCCGAACTTTCCGGGCCATATAAGGCTGCCGGAAGCGGTCCTTGGGAAGCTCATATCCGAAATGGACACCGAGATCCTCCAGCTTGGCCGAGTATACCTTGCCCTCTTCGTCCATAACCTGCAGGGCGCCTAGCGGCGCCTGTCCCAATTCTCTTGCCAGTGACTGCGGAGTAGGACCCTCGGGGAAATATTTCTTCGCCGTGATCAGTTCCACTGTAACGGTTCCACTTCTCGACCAGCCGCTTGTATTGAACACTGTAAACGGTACAGATTCTGGGCCCCATGCCTCTACCCCAACAACATCAATGGCTTCCGCCAATGCTGCCACACTCTGCGCTGCTATCGCTTCCGCCATCTGGCTGCTCTTGGCGAAACGGGTCACCATTTCACGGTGCACTTCATCCACGCTGCAGCCGCAGATGCTGTCATGCGGATGATTCTGCATCAGCGTCTTCCACGCATAAGTCAGAAGATGATGCGGATAGGCCTGCAATCCTGCCAGCTCAGCAAACGCAGCCAGCGGCTCCGCAACCTTCTCCAGCAATGTCTGGCCGGCCTGATTCATCTGCTTCAAGTACACCCGGGAAGATGCCGTATTGACCAGCGTCCCCCAACCATCTGTGTGCTGGCTGCGCAATTCGCCTTCAATAGTCACCAGATTCGCGGGAAGATTGTCTTCCAGCGCCTTCAGGTATTGGTCGAAATTCGAATGTACGAACTCAACGTCGGGATAGAGACCGGAAGCCGTCTGAATCGCCTGGGACAAGTCGGTTTGGATAGGCTGATGGTCACACCCGTTCATAAATAGCAGGTGCGATGTTGAAGCAAATTTCTCAGCGTCAGCGAGATTCTTATCCCAATAAGCCTTTGCAGCTTCCGGGTCTGCAGGAACCTCCATCCCGTTGCAATACCAGTTGGCAAAGAGCACCCCAAGCACTTCCGATCCATCTGGGGAACGCCAGATCATCTCGGAATACGGCGACTCATAGGTATCCATTTCACTGACTGTATTATTGAACCCCGTCGGCTTCACCCCACGCCCGAAGATAGCATTCGTAATTCCCGCCTGCTGCAGAATTTGCGGCGCCTGGCCCATATTGCCGAAGGAATCCGGGAAATAACCTGTTTTGGAGATGATCCCGAAAGGCTTGGCATCCATTTGTCCGATTAACAGGTTGCGGAGATTGGCTTCACCGCTGGTAAGGAACTCATCCTGCAGCACATACCACGGACCGAAATGGATGCGGCCTTCACGGATATAATGGTCCAGCCGCTCTCTCTGCTCCGGCCGGACCTGCAGATAATCCTCCCGAATAATCGTCTGTCCATCCAAGTGAAAATAACGGTATTCGGGGTCTTGATCGAGTGTATCCAGTAGCTTGTCCATCAGTTCGATTAACAACAGATGATGATATTCATAAGGCATGTACCACTCACGATCCCAGTGTGTATGCGAGATGATATGCGCCGTTTTTTTATTGGTCATTTACGTAACCCTCCAATTATCCTTTAGTCGCTCCGCCCATGCTGAACCCTTTGGACATATACCGCTGGGAGAAAATATACAGCACTACGGAAGGCATAGTATAGAGCAATGAGAAGGCAGCAAGTCTTCCGTATTCGACCATACCATGGCTGCCGAAGAATTGATAAATCGTCACGGATGCCGGCAGCTTCTCCGGTGTCTGCAGCAGAATGTACGGAACGAAGAAATTGCCCCAGCTGCCCGAGAATGTAAAGATAGCAATAGTTGCGATACCGGGGAGCATCAGAGGAGCTACAATTCTTCTTAGTCCGCCCCATACGGATGCTCCGTCAATCCAGGCGGCTTCCTCCAGATCAATAGGCACGGAGTCCATAAAGCTCTTCATCATCCAGATGCCGTAAGGCAGGGAGGAAGAAGTGAGAAAGAGCATGGTAGCAAAGATTGAATTCTGTAATTTGAAGAAAAGAAACATTTGAAATACAGGAACCATTACCGCCGTAATCGGCAGAGCTGTCATGAACAGGATGCTTAGCAGAAAGCTCTTTTTAAATCTCATCTCATAACGGGATAAAGGATACGCAGCCAGAACGGATGCGATTACGACCAGCGTAGCTTGCCCTCCGGAGAGGATGATACCCACACCGAACGAACGCAGATTACCGCTATCTCCCAACACCGCCGAGAAGTTATCCAGCGTGAAATTGGGCAGTCGTATACCCTGCTGGGCATTTGTATCAAACGAAGCAAGCAGAATCCAGAACAACGGGAGCAGGAAACAAAGTCCCAGCACAACAAGAATTCCATATTGTATATTACGTTGAAGCCTATGCTTGACCACAGTGATGCACCTCCTTCAGGGTTAGACCTTGACTTTCATTGATTTCATGTAGAACAAACTTGCAACAATTCCAATCAGCAGCAGCACCAGCGAGATGGCTGTGCCATATCCGAATTGATAGTTGACGAACGCCTGATTGTACATAAATACCGGCAAGGTTTGAGTGGCCGTTCCCGGACCCCCTCCGGTCATCGTATAGATTAGTGTGAATACACCCAACGTCTGCAGTGTAACCAGCATCATGTTGGTGACAATCGAACCTTTTACCATGGGAATGGTAATATAACGCAGAATCTTGAAGTTACTTGCCCCATCGATAGTAGCCGCTTCTTCTATATCTTTGGGAATTTCATCTAGTGCAGATTGATAGACCATCATTGAAAAGGCTGTACCATGCCAAATGTTTGCGATAATTACACTGACCATCGGGAAGCTGAACAACCAGGAGATCGGGCTAATGCCAAACCAGCCAATGATCTGATTCAAAGATCCGTTATCACTGAAGAAAGCAACCATACAGAACGCCACCACGATCTCCGGTGTTACCCAACCGGCAATAACAATGATGCCGATGATCCGGCGAAAGGTTACATTCTTCTCCTTCATCAATAGCGCCAGAATGAATCCTAGTACAACCTGGCCGATTACTGCTGAGAAAATCAGGAATACCATTGTTCTCAAGACACTGATTCGGAAATCCGGATCCTGAAACATGTTTGTGAAATTCTGAAAACCAATAAACTGCAGATTCTGGGCTGCGCTCCCCGTCAAGGCCATGTTGGTAAAAGCAAAGCAAATGGTCAGAATGATCGGAACGATAAAGAATATCAGCAGCAGCAAGACAGAAGGCGTCAGAAATAAAAATGCGCCTCGCGACTTTCTTTTCATAGGTCACTCCCCCTCCAAATCCGAAAAGGAGAGTTTCTTCTCCCCTAATCGAATTTCAAATCCTCTATTTTACTTCTACTTTATCTTCGCCAAGTGAACGGGTTACATTATCCTGCAGCTGTTTCACAGCAGCCTCCGGTGTAAGCTTGCCTGAAGCAACGCTCTCTACAATGCTCTGCAGCTGTGCAGATACGGTAGCATACTGATCATTAGTCGGGCGGAATTTAGCCACATCCAGCAAGGCTTGAGCCTCAGCAGTAAACGTACGGTCCGTATATCCTGCTACATCCACTGAATCATTGCGCGGACTCAGGTTACCCTCTGCTACTACACGTGCGGTAGCGTTCTCCTGATTCATAAGGAACTCGACAAATTTCCATGCCTCTTCTTTATTCTGCGATTGTGCCGGAATCGACCAAGCCCATCCGCCGGACATGGTGATTGCCCCTGGTTCTTGACCATTCTGAGTCGGGAATGGGGCGAAGCCCATTTTGTCTTCTACATTCTCAATAGGAGCCGCTCCATTCTCGAACCAGGTCGATCCTGCCCAGCTTCCGTCCACTGCCATAGCCAGCTTGCCTTGAGGGAAGAGTTGCTGGAAGGCAATGCTGCCAGCTTGTCCGTTAAGAGCAACCTGCATGGTTGGTCCTGTTTTGTCTACGTTAAATACTTGATCGATAAATTTGAAGGAGTCCAGCAGACCTGCGCTGCTTACAATCCATTTCTTGCTGTCATTATTGTAGAGCGTATCATTGGTTCCATACAGCAGCATTTCCAAGGTCTGCATCGTCACGCCTTCACCGTTCGATTTGCCCACAATCATATTGAGCGGGGTTACACCCGGAAGCTTATCCTTAATGACACGTGCAGCTTCAAGCACCTCTTCCCAGCTCGTAGGTTTGAATGGCACCTCTATTCCTGCCTCTGCGAGCAGTTCTTTATTGTACCAAATCCCCCGCGTATCTGAAGTTGCAGGGACACCGTAAATTTTGCCGTCTTCACCGGTTACACCGGATTTGAGATTCTCAATGAACTTATCCTGCCAGTCACTCCAGCCTGCAACCTGGGTGTCCAGCGGCTCAAGATATCCTGCTGCCGCATCAGATTTGATAATCGATGTATCTTCTGCCACGATATCCGGCGCTGTATCAGGAGACTTCATTTGCAGCACTATCTTAGATGTATAGTCACCTTCACTGGCCAATACTGGAGCTATTTTGATCTTAATGTCCGGATTCTCCGACTCGAATTTATCAATAAGTCCGGATTCGAAATATTTGGTAAGCGTGTCTTCTGAGCCCGACGAACGGAATGTAATCGTGACCTCTTTCTTACCTTCGGCTTCAGCTCCCGAACTGGAATTCCCGCTGGAACATGCTGTTGTCAAGAGAAGAAGAGAAGCCATAACCGCAGTCATTGTTACTTTCAATTTGTTTGTCATCATTTGTCTTTGCCCCTTTTTCATTTAGTTTCATAACGCTTTCATAACCACTTCCAAAAAGAACGGCGTAGCCGTCTTTTTCGCTGATAGAACTGTAATAGAGCTACTTCAATACCCGAAAACCGCAATAATCCATAATCAGTTCACTGAACAGCATATTTGACCAAGAAAACCATGGACGGGTGAACTCTCTGGAATCATCAGCGGAGAATCCTTCATGAGTGAAACCTGTATCTGCATCAGTATCCTGTATTAATTGCAGCAGACGAGCCTTCTCGCTGCGTTCCACAGAAGTAAGTCCTTGCATGGACAACGCAATATGCCAGATATAGCCTTCAGGTGTATGCGGGCTGCCGATTCCTTCAGCAACTTTTCCTTTATAGTAATAAGGATTATCTTCGCTCAAGATAAATCTCCGGGTATTCCTGTAAACCTCATCATTCTCGTCGGTGTAGCCCAGATAAGGCAAGGCCAGCAGGCTTGGAACGTTGGCATCATCCATAAGGTTATAATTGCCTCTACCGTCTGTTTCATATGCATAGATTCTTCCATAAACAGGATGAGTGTAAATACCATGCTCCTGAATGCCTTGGTTAATTTCATTCCCCAGCTTCAGGGCTGCGGCGGCCAATTCATGATCCTTATAAATCTCATTCGCGATTTCTTCCAAATATCGAAGCACGACCACAGCGAACATATTGGAAGGTACCAGATAGCCATACTCACAATTATCATCGCTGGGGCGGAAGCCGGACCAGGTCATACCGGTGTATGCCGTTTCACTGCCCTTTCCTTCTCTTGCCAGGGTGTCCGTAAGCGGTGCATTTAAACGCTGGAACAGATATGCCGACTCTGTCTCATGATGCTGTTCAACTCTCCATAATTTAATGATTTCAAGAGCCGCCCGATGAAAAGTCTCATCAAATTGGGTAACACAGCCGCTATTCTTCCATAGCAGATAACTCAGCTGGATCGGATAAGCCAGAGAATCAATTTCATATTTACGTTCCCATATCCAGGGACTCATCACCGTAAGATCAGATTGATGTCCATTGCCATTAGCCTGTTCATTAAAAGCATTGGCATACGGATCAAGCAGAATGTAATTCATCTGGCGTCTAACCAGACCTGCAATCATCTCTTCAATGCCCGGATCCTCTGCTGCAAGCAGCAGATAGGGACGAACTTGTGCGGCTGAATCGCGCAGCCACATAGCTGGTATATCACCTGTTATAACAAAAGTGGTTCCATCCGGTTTTTGAGATATTGTGGTTCCAATAGTATTGGTAATGCAGTCCTCAAACATCTTGGCAAGCTTTGGTGAATCAGGTAACTCTCTCTTTACCTTCTCAATCATATTAAGTACCGATTGTGGAATTTCATTCTGAAGTTTCAAGGGTGAAAGTTGCACCTCCAAATAGTATTATATTAATATCAAGCGCTTTCATCATAGTAAACAATTAATACTAATATGTCAATATACTTATTGGTATATTATAAATAAAATATGACCTAATGATATATTAGAATGGATACATTGTAATTTTTTAAATCATATAACAAAAAAAGCCTTCTTCAAGAAGGCTTTGATTTCGTTCTCTATCCTAAAGTTTAGATTATCCTGGTCAGTCCTTATTAACAGCCGATGCTGATTTACCTTTTATTAATTTCGCCTGCAATAAGATTCTAGTGATTGGCTGCTCATCTCCTTGCATATGAAGGACATTCTCGAACGCCTGCTTGCCAATTTCAAACTGATTCTGCCGCATATGAGTGATTCGACAACCTTCATGGGACTCCGGACCGTCAAAACATATGACGGACAACTCTTCAGGAATACGCAGTCCCAGCTTGCCTGCTGCCTCTTCCACAAGCAAAGCGATGTTATATTCCGCAGCAAATAGCGCAGTAATGTGGGGATATTTCCTGAGATGCTCCACTAGCTTGTTTACGTCCTCTATGCGGGCTTGCGGATCAAAGACATTAGGCATGGTAGAAGTAATCGTTTCCATCCATAATTCTCGGTTCACCAGAATGTTATGCTCCGCATGGGCCTCAATAATACCATCGATTCGTTCCTCTATGGCTGTTGTATTCGCCGGCGGCGGTGCCAGAAACCCAATATGCTGATGTCCCAGCTCGAAGAGATAATTCGCAGCCTCTTTGGCGGCTTGAACATTGTCAGTACTGACAGAGGATGCGGGTATCCCCTTCAAATACCGGTCAATCGTAACAAACGGAAACTTTTGAATCACCAGCTTTAATATTTCAGCACTGAAATATTCTCCTTGCGCAGGAAAGATGATAAGACCGTCGACCCCAAGTCCTAACAGCTGCTGGATAGCCTGTGTCTCCAGTTCCGGGATACCGAAGGTCCGCCGTACAACAAGGAAGCAGTCATTCTCCCTCGAGGCTTCTTCCATCCCGTATATAAGCTCTGTACCGTACATATCACTGAAATTCGTAATTACCAATCCTATAATCCGTTTCTTGCCGGATGTCCGAATGGCCTGCTGGTTATCACTCAGCTTCAGCGATGCAGAGTTTGAATCCGCTACAAAGGAGCCCCTGCCTGGCTGACGAATGATTAAATGCTCCTCAGCCAGCATTCTCAGCGCTTTTTTTGAGGTGATCCGGCTGACACCAAACTCACTGCAGAGCTCTTTTTCAGACGGAACCCGTTCTCCAATTTTATATTCATTCCTTGTTATCCGCTCTCGCAGCGTTTGAAAAATCATTTCGTACATCGGCTTTGAAGCTGAGTCATTGGCCATAATCAAGTACCTCCATTGCAGCTTTCTCTCTGAAAGACATAACCTAATATACCATGTTATATTAGGAATGTGAAGAATGGTTTATCACAATAGGAGTCATTAGAATGGAGCGGCTGCGAATACAGCTGCGCCTTCTGGGGTGTTTATTGGTCACAGCTGTCTTTTGTTAATACGGAATGACGAGCAACGAGTGTAGGGCGGATATACAGTCGCAGCATATCCCTGCATGCGCTTTTCAATGTGAGCAACATATCAGCTGCTGCCTCGCACATTTTCTCTTTCTCCACCCGCATGGTCGTCATCCCAAGTCCGTTGTCTTCTTCGTATTGAAGATCGTCGAAGCCGACAATGGATATATCCTCTGGAACATTCAGACTACGCTTTCGAAGCTGCCTGACCAGTAAATAAGCAATCCGATCGTTGCCGCAAAAGAACGCAGTGGGGAATTCATCTAAATCATTCAGGTAAGCCTCAATTTCCTGCTCCGTATCATGAAAACCAGCAGAGTACGTCATGACCTTACTCATGTCTAGCGGGAGACCAAACTCCTGTATAGCGCTCCAATAGCCGAGCCAACGTTCTTCATGGCTGGTCGTTAAATTGGCCGGACCAATAAATCCGATTCTTTGATGCCCAGACCGGATAAGCATCGTTACAGCTTCATATGCCCCTTCAGTATTAGCAGAAGCAACAACCGGACAAGGCAGCTCCCGGTGATACGAATCAAACATAACTAGCGGTGTATCCAACTCCCAGACCAGCCTCGCATAGGCCTTATCCACAATTCCGAATAGAATGATGCCTATATAGGAGATCTCTTTACATTGCCGCGGCAACTGCAGACCTGATTCCATCTCGTGATCAATGGGTGCAATCACTGCACTAAGCCCTCTCTTGCGAATACTCTTCTCCAGCCCCCAGATCATATCATGAAAGAACCGAAAATGATCGTTGTCCCGATAGCTCATGATTCGCTCGGGCACCAGTATCAACACATTCCTGTCCGCTGATGACTTCTCTGCGTATTGGCCATATCCCAGCTCCTTAGCCGTCTGAAGAACACGGTAGCGCATTTCTTCGCCGACACCTTTCTTATCCAGTAAGGCTAGCGAGACAGCATTCTTCGAAATATGTAGTTGGTCGGCAATATCTTGCATGGATACTCTCTTTTTACGGCCCATTCTTTTCAATCCCTTCGAAACATGATAAGCTTAAGCCAAATTTACTTTACAGATACCACTTTTGTCAAGTTTGTAAAGTAAAGTTTAACAGCAGGAGGGAATAATAGTGAATTATGCAGTTGGAATCGACATCGGCGGTACAAAAACAGCCCTGGGTCTTATCTCTTCCGACGGACAGGTACTAACCAAAACTTCGCTTACCACGGATCTATCACTTCAGCCGTCTGACATGGTAGACAAGATTGCCGAAGCAGCCTTTCGACTACTGTCCGATGAAGGTTTACAGCAAGCAGATCTTAAAGGAATGGGTATCGGAGCACCTGGCCCTCTGAATACGAAGCTCGGACAGATCGCCGAGCCTCCTAACCTGCGAAACTGGTGGAACTTCCCCATTATTCATTCGTTCAAGCGCCACTTCCAAGTGCCGATTGTTCTGGAGAACGACGCAACTGCCGCAGCATTAGCGGAGAAGTGGACGGGAGCCGCCAAGGCCGCTGACCATTTCATCTACATCACGATTAGTACCGGCATTGGGGCGGGAATCTATAGTCATGGAAGACTAATTACTGGCGCAACCGGAAATGCCGGCGATATCGGGCATATGGTCATCGATCCAAGCCGCGGCCTCTGCAATTGCGGGCAGCGCGGGTGCTTTGAATTCATTGCCTCCGGAACGGCGATTGCAAGAGAAGCAAGCTCGCTGCTTGGCCGCCGCGTGACATCCAAGGAAGTCTTCGAGCTTGCCTTATCCGGCCAAGATCCCGTAATGGAGAGGCTTGTCAACCGCGTCTTTGGCTACATTGGCACTGGCTGTGTTACGCTCATCAACACCTTCGACCCCGAGTTGCTTGTGATCGGAGGCGGGGTTTCCCAGGTTGGAGCACCTTTGTTTGAGGCTATTCGTGATTACATCAAGCTTCATGCATTGAATCCTTCCGGCCGGAACACGCCCGTCGTTCCCGCCGCACTTCAGCAGAATGCCGGCCTGATCGGAGCAGCAGCACTTATTCATACCCATTATTAGAAGAGGAGTGTCATTGTAATGAACCAACCTATCTATTTGCATCCTATTTTTCAGGAACGTATCTGGGGGGAACCCAGCTCAAGGAGTTGTTCGGTTATCCGAAGATTTAGAACATCGGATTCGAAACGGGGAATGGGAGGTTTCCGGAAGAGCCCAACTGCCGGAGCATGAGAAATATACACTCGTCAGCGTCATTGAAGGCAAGGGTTATCTCCGTATCCAGACCAGTGAATACCCGCTGGTTAAAGGTGATCATCTCATTCTTCCTGTTGACTTCGGACCTTACGAGCTGGCTGGAGAGCTTGTGCTCATCATTTCGCGCGAGTAGCGGAAAGAGAATCGTACAGGCCGCAAAAACTATAATGGCCGTAAAGACCTTCTGCATCCTTAACCTTACCAAAGCAGCCATTGGCGTTAGAATTCTTAATTCCTCCACCTCTTCAAGTTAAAAGACCTGAAACCGTTAAGGCTTAATCCTGCTCGCCAGAAGAAGGCCCGCGATTTTTCGCGGGCCTTCATTTTTGAACCTGCCTCAGGCTCCGTCCGTCCCGCAGCAAACAAGCGCTCAAGATACAATAAAACGTACCTTAAGCGCTATGGTTGGCAACCTGCTCAGGCTGTCGGGGCAGTCTCCCGGGCAGCAGCCAATACTCGTTCTGCACCCGCATCTCCCTCAGCTGCAAGATCTGTAAGATTCTTGACTATTGCGGATATGCGTATCCCCTCATTAACAGCCTCTCCATTCAACGGAAGCGCCGCATGGTGCAATGCCACCAATTGCCACTGATTATTGAACACCGCCGCCCCCGATGATCCTTTCTCCGTATCCGTTGTATAGTGGACCGCAATATCGTAAACATAGCTGACCGTGTTATCCTGCAAAGCAACTTCCTTCTCACGGCCACGGGGATGCTGTATTATATTGACGAATTCCCCGCGGGTAATCGTACTTGTATTTTTCAGCAGCTTTATAGGGGTAATGGATTCGATTCCCTTCATCTCACAGGAAACAATGGTATAATCCAGCTCCTCAAAAGGGGACGTAATGAACAACTCCATCGGTTTCAGGTTGATCCTTATAGAACTACTGCCAGCTTCATAAGAAAATTCAGCAAAACTAAGCTCTGCTTCATCTATACTCGGCAGTACATGATGATTGGTCATCAACAGTCCGTTACCCATAAGAAATCCCGTTCCGGCACCATTGCGGCACATGATTCTGCACACAGCCTTCGCCCTTGCTACGCCGTCACTTAAAAAGCTCACCGGGACCAGATTATTCTGTCCATTCTGCTTTTCTTGAATAAGCACTTCTGTTTCTCTTCGCAACTCTTCGTCATTGCGCATAGCTGCTTCAACAGGTGCAGCTCCCAAAATCGTTATTGCTCTGTCCCTGACCAACTCCCTAAAATCAGCTGGAGACAACGGATTTACTTTGGGCAGCGCATACTCATTACCAACGAGTGATATGGACTCAGCGGGACTGATCATGTGTAAACTCCTCAACCCGAGGCTGGGAAGCCCAAGCAAACGGATTGTCACGATTCTCCATCTGAACGGACTGGGAATTCTGCGGATATTGGGCAGCAATGAATTTCTTGTCCGTCTCCGACAGCTCCTTATTCCCTTTCACCTCAAAGTCGCCAATCGTTAAATTGTTTGGTATCTCATAAACCATAATTGACTTAGGATCAAAGGCAGTGTAGACGGTATCTTTAGGCAGATACTGATAAAACAGATTATCATAAATTTCTTTATCACTCCAGAAGTTCGGAGCACCCCGATAATATCGTTTAACTGCTTCTACATCCCAAGGTATATCTGCCGCCGGTGTCTGATGCTCGTGAGGATTGGCAAGTGCATGCCCAAATTCATGAAGCACCGTTCGTGCAAATTCATCATCAGATGTGCCCTGATCGAACCAGCCATAGTTCATGGTTGGCTCATGCGGAGCAATACTGAGACAATCAGTACCTAAATAGGACCAAGATCCGGCTTCCGGATCAAAAGCAATTCGAATTTCCGCAGTCGGATCATTGACAAAATGAAAGCGGATATTGGCATAACGCTCCCATTCATGCGCATACTGCTCTACCTTTGATCTGACAAAAGCATCTCCACCCATAAAATAAACTCTAATTACCCTGCCTAGTGACCATTTCTTGGCCACTAGCGCTCCAAGCTCTGGAGACATTCCTTCTTCTGAAGACCTTAGCAGATTCTCGGGATTCTCCTCCAGTGCTACCCTATTGGCCTCGGCCTGTTTTTCAGGAGGCAATACTCTCAGCATACATAACTTGAATTCGGCATGATCCATATTTAGTGCTCCCTTCATTTGACTAGCATTAGTGATTCCTCCCAGTCCCGTAGTTTATTCGTAATCCCGCCCCCTTAAATTGGGAGTATAAGTGCGCAGAGAACTCGGAAATAATGATTTACGATTCATTGCAGCGCATTCCGAAGCAAAGGAGTGGACAACGCTTGAGCGGGGATCATCACATTCTTACAGATATCTTGGAGGGCGGCTATATTCTATACACCAGGCATGCCACAACTTCCACAAACACCGAGTCTCCAAATCCTGATTTGAATGATTGCAGTACACAAAGAAACCTTGGCACCGAAGGACAAGCAGAAGCCAAGGAACTAGGAGAGATCTACCGCAGGCTAGGGATTACAGTGAGCAATCCAGTACTGACAAGCCCCTACTGTCGCACCAGGGATACAGCCAAGCTCGCCTTTGGTGACCGGACGGAAGTATTCCATGATCTCATCCATATTCATTTGTTGGCGGAGTCACAGATCCCCGAACCCATGAAGCGCAGTAAAGACAGATTGCTTCAGTTGTTCGAGACCGTGCCTCATGCCGGACAGAATCTGGTGATTATCGGGCACAGTCACTCGTTCGATCCTTCGTATCGAGAAATTCCATTCGCAGGCACAGTCGTTCTACAACCCGGAGGACAACACCGGGGATTCACTTTTAAAGGCTTAGTGGAACTGGCACAATGGCGCAATGAAGCAAGCACTATCTCAAATCGACTATTGGAGGCAATCAAATGACACAGCATAGAGATGGATTCATCCCTGAATACCTGCTTGAACAATTAGCTAAAGAAGGCCAAGAAGAAGCAAAGAAAACATTAAAACAAATGAAGAATATAAAAGAAAAACAACAGGATGAAAAAAAAACAGGAGTGAGAGCCAGTCAGCCCGGCAGGATTAATCATGCCAACGAAGTAACGGGCCAGGCAGCCCGATATATATATGATTCCGAGCATACTGATGAGTTCAAAAGAAAACTAGTGCGCGGTGAAGGAGCCCCGCCAGCTCCCGATGATACAGCAAATAAGGCCTATGAATATGCAGGTGCTACTTTAACCTATATCAAAGAAAAGCTAAAGCTTAATTCATTGGACAACCGTGGGCTTGACATCAATTTTAATATTCATTACGGCACAGATTTTGTCAATGCCTTCTGGTTGGGTAAAGATGAAGAGCAGGGTGTTGTCTACAATCAAATGGTTTTCGGAGATGGAGATGGCAGAAATTTCCTAAGTTTTGTCACCCTTGACGTTGTTGCACATGAAATGGCGCATGCCATTACAGAGTTCAGCAATCACCTGGAATATGAATTCCAATCAGGTGCGCTAAATGAGCATTTCTCAGATGTCATCGGCAGCGCAATCAAGCAGCATATTAAAGGTCAAACTGCACAGACTGCAGATTGGCTGATTGGCGATGAGACCGTTGGCCCGGAATGGGGTGGCGTAGCGCTCCGCTCCATGAAGGCACCCGGAACGGCTCATCCAAGAGACAACCAACCGGACCATTGGGATAACTTCCGCGAGCTTTCATTAAGCATGGACAGAGGTGGGGTGCATATTAACAGCGGGATTCCTAACAAAGCTTTCTACCTGACATCTCAAGAGATCGGTACGGACAATGCAGCATTTCTCTGGCATTCAGCCTGGCCTAAGCTTGATGAAAATTCTACTTTCAGCCAAGCCTTTGACATTATTTTGAGCACTGCGCAGCAATTGACGAACAACCGTCAGCTTCCGGCCAATACATTCGAAGCCGTCAAAAAAGCAATACAAGCCGTCGGAATCAAAGTGCTTCAGCCTGTATAACAATTAGCATCTTCGTATATACTGAAACAAGAAAGAGCCGTTCATAATGAAACGGCTCTTTCTTGTTGATTATCCGATAAATTTCTCCAGTGTACGGCGCACCGCGGGCACAGCCAGCAAAGCTTATTTTTATTCGGAGCTATCGTCATACTAACACTTCCTCATTTTATATAAGAGTAAAGAGACATTGCAGAACTGCAGTATTACGCTCAAATAAGCAGGGTTGAAGCAATGGCCAGCGGACTTATTCAATCTATCTTGTCCTGATCTTTGGCAGTCCTTTTTGGAGAAAACGCATTATTTCAAGCCCGTATTGGCAATGCCTTCAATAAACTTGTTTTGAGCCAGGAAGAAAACGACCAGAATCGGGACAGTTGCTATGGTCGAAGCGGCAAGCAGCAGCGGCCAGTCCACGCCGGCATCCGTAGTCAGCATGGATAAGCCGATCGGCAACGTGAACAATTCCTTCGTATTTAAATAAATAAGCGGTTCAAAAAACTCGTTCCAGCTATTCATGAATGTAAAGATGCTTACGGTTGCCAATGCGGGCGTGGCGATCGGGAGCATAATCGACCTGAACGTGCGCCACGGCGAACACCCGTCCATTTTGGCTGCTTCATCCAGTTCAATAGGAACTGTAATTAGAAACTGACGTACAAGAAATACGCCGAACATCCCTCCCGATCCAAGCATTGGCGGAAGAATCAGAGGAATATGCGTATCGATGAATCCGAGGTTTGACATCCAGTTGAATAAAGGAATGGCCGTAACTTCGGTAGGAATCATCATCCCGCTGAGCAGGAACAGAAAGATCGCGTTTTTGAATGGAAAGTACAATCTGGCAAACGCATAGCCTGCCAATGCGGACAAGAAACAAGTGCCTGCCGTGACGAGCACCGCGATATACATACTATTAAAAAAGTAGAGATGAAACGGCATTTCCGTAAACACGCGAATATAATTGATCCATTCCCAAGCTGCGGGTATCCACTGGGGCGGAAATAGAAACACCTCGGATTCCGTCTTCAAGGATGTGCTGACCATCCAAAAAAAAGGGAACAACACGATGGAGGAAACGATTGTTAGAACCAGATAGGATGCAAGGTTGGATGTTATCTTTTTATTGTTCATAATGTACCCATCTCTTTCTTAGTTTCCACTGTATCAAAGTCAGAACCAGGATAATGCTGAACAAAATAAATGCCAGTGCCGATGCATAACCGAATTCGTAGGAGCGGAACGCTTGTTTGAAAATGTAGAAGACCATCACGTACGTGCTTGTTCCCGGCCCTCCGCCTGTCATCACATAGATTTGTCCGAACACTTTAAGAGAACCGATAACGGTTATTATCGTTACCATGAATACGGCTGGCGTAATCATTGGCAGTGTAATGGATTTAAAGGTTTCCCAGCGCGAAGCGCCGTCAATTTTGGAAGCCTCGTAATAATCCTTCGGCACATCGTGCAGAGCGGCCAGGAAGATGACCATGTTCATGCCCACACCTTTAAGCGCACTGACCACTATAACGGTAGGCATCGTCCAAGTTTCCGAGAAAAGCCAGGGAATCTCCGTTCCGCCAAACGTTCGGATCAGCAGATTGACTAATCCACCGTCCGTAGAGAAAATAAACTTCCATACGATCCCCCAAACCACGAGGGAAACGACTACCGGCGTAAAGATCGCGGTCCGAAACAAGCCGATACCCCATATTTTCCGTTTCAACAGCATGGCCAGCAAAAGCGATAATACAATGTTCAGCGGGACCAAGCCCGCAGAGAAATATACGGTATTCACGGCCGTATCCCAGAAGACGGGATCATCGCGCATGGCGTAAATATAGTTATCCAAACCAATATACGCCGTATTTCCAAATAACGACCAATTCGTAAAGCTCATCACGAAAGCGTAAACGATCGGGCCAAACAGAAAGATTAAATATCCCGCCACAATAGGCAGTATAAACAAATATCCCATCCACATTTCTTTTGATTTCAAAGTTGCTAAACCTGCTGGCTTACCTCCGGCCATTTGCGCCTACCTCCTGTTGTGAATATGACGAAATCCTCCCTTTAATATACGAGATCAGCCTATTGTTCATATGGCGATCTCGCAATGCTCCATCGTTCTGGAGGGTTACTTCAATAGAGGATTAATGCTGTCTTCCATAATTTTCAACGCTTGCTCGGTTGTCGTGGAACCGAGCAAAATCGCGTCCAGGTTTAATGTCACCTGCTCGTCAATCTTGACCCAGTTCGGATGGGAAGGCCGGATTATACCTTCGGCCAACCGATCGTACGCAGCCACTTTCATCGTTTCAACAGTCGGGAACGGGAACTTGTTCAGATACTCATCGGAGTACAGGACAGACTCTCTCTGCGGCACAAAAAACTCGGCTACTTTAGCTGCATTTTCCTTATTACTTATAAATTTTAAATATTCCAATGCTTCTTCCGGATACTCTGCGTCCTTGAAGATCGAATAGCCTCCAAAGCCAATAGGCATCTTGACGCCATGGTCGCCTTCCGGAAGCGGAGCAATATCCCATTCGAAATCGACTTTGTCACGGTAAGCGCTTGTACGGGTAACGTTCTCAAACGCCATACCAAGCTTACCTGTATCGAAAGTTAACTGCTCGCCGATGCTTGGATGCGCTTTCTTATCGAGCAGCCCTTTAAAAAGATTGATCGCTTTGGCCGTCTCCGGCGTGTTCATAGCGAATTGCGTTGTGTCTTCGTTGAAGATTTCGCCGCCCATCGCCCAAATCAATGGAATCAGATTGTCGGACCAGTTGGAGGAATTTTGTATGAACTTCACGCCGTATACCCCTTCCTGCGGTTTGGAGATCGCTTCGGACGCTTTGACCATCTCATCGTAAGTCCAGTTGCCCTCTTCATAAAGCTGCATTGGCGACTTCAATCCATTCGCTTCAAACAGATTTTTATTGTAGAAAACGACCTGAGGCGGCGTAGAGAATGGAATGCCGTAGAGTTTGCCGTCCTTTTCAAATGCAGTGAGCGTGGATGGTATTATATCATCGAACGCATAAGCCGCATCCTCTTTCACGGACGAAATATCCAGCAGTTGGCCCCCATTCATAAATTGCGGAATCATGCGCTCTGAGATCCATACGATATCAGGCGAGGTTTTGGTTGCTGCCATGATCGCCAGTTTCTGCTGGTAGTCCGCCCACGGAATCACGGTAGTTTTGACTGTCACATTCGGATGGAGCTTATTGTATTCCTCAGCAAGCTCGTCATACAACGCCACCTGAGCATCGCTGCCCCAAACGGACATCTCAAGCTCCACAGGATCTTTTGACTCAGCAGCCACTTCCGCACTCGGCGTATTGTTCGCATTTTCCTTGTTTGCCTTTGCGGCGTCATTATTGTTCTTTCCATTTCCTCCGCATGCGCTCAGCAAGCCAAGCAGCAATACAACAGACAGCAAGACTAACCCGTATTTCTTCATCTTTATGCCCCTCTCAATGTTTGTAATCGCTTTCTACTACTAGTATAAATTTGATGGCTTCCAGAAAAAATAACACGAAATCGAGAAAAACTATGTAAATTCGAGTACTTTAATAGAACCAGCTGTATAACAGAACTTCGGCCTAAGCCCGCGTGACAAGGACTTAGGCCGAGATGGTTCCTAATCGTTGACGAAGCCGACAAACACCTCATTGATTCTGGCCATCATATCATTCGAATTGCCATTGCCCCATGACGGACGGACAAAATGGAAGCGCAAGGCAGTCGTCACGACGGGGTTTTCCAAATTCAACATCGTATACTGACCCAAAAAAGCGTCCTGATCATTATCTCGGACTTCGGCTATCGTCTTCCATTCTCCGTCTTCCAAGAACTGCAGATCAAAATCTCTGACATGCCAGTTGGCCGAGCCTATAACCGGCACATGTCCGCTCCACAGCTTCACTTGGTTGATCGTTTGCTCCGTTGTCCAGTCCAGCATCAGATAAGGCGTTTGGGAGCCGTTTGATATCCACCGGGTTTCCAAGCTTCCGTCAAGTACTCTATCTTTTGTATTTGTACCCAGCGTGGAGTCGACCGACAACTGCGCAGTAATCGCCAGATTATTGATTACATTAAGAACGAACGTTCCAGTGCGAGCAACGCCATCCAAGACGACAGCTGCCTGCAATGTTGCTTCTCCAGCTTGAAGCGCGGTAACCACGCCCGTATTATCAACAGTCACTAGATCCGGCGTCAGACTTATGAAAGATATGTCCGCATTTTCCAACGAAACGTTCGATCCTGTATTGTATGTGCCGGTCACATGCAGTTGGGTAGTCATGCCCGGCACCAGCTGCGAACGATCCGCCGTTACCGCTACGGCCGCAAGTTCGACGGGAGGGTAAGTTTCAACCCGCAGGTAAGGCCTATAGCTGGAGTCGGGTCCATTGTATAGCTGCGTCAAGTAACCGGTTTGATCGGCATCCTGGGCAAAAGCAAGCGATATCGTCCGATCTCCATCCAGACGTTCTTGCACGAGCACAGTCGCATCGAATACATACCAGACGTTCTCGCCGTTATTATTCAGCTGCACAGTCGTGAGCTTCTGGCCAAGCTCTGGCGGAGACTGGTACGTATTCCATTGCATTGTATCGCTGTCCCAGTCATTGCTATCCACTGCATAGAGAGAAGTTGCAGCTCCCGTCTCTCCAGCAGGGCTCTCCAGCGCCTGTCCATACACGTAGAGCCATGCGGTAGCCAGCTTGCCTTCAATGGAATTCAGATCGAATTGCAGATAGCTTCTCGCCGATTCGCTATCTTCTCCGCCTTTAATCTGTAAGAGATCCGCAACCGGGGCGTTCTGAGCATTTTTCTGTACGCTTGCCGCCTTGGTTGCCGGCAGCAGTTCGGAAACCGCCACTTGATTCTCATAATCCGTCCCGGTATTTCCGCTGATCTCATTGCCGGAGAGACGAATATTCGTGCCGTCCGAGATCATAACGCCATTCGTATTCCCCGTAACATGATTGTCCTGAATGACAATATTCTCGGGAATGCCCGCGCCGTTCCCGGCGTTGGTCGGATCGCCGTCGTCTTTCATGGCAATTATGCCCCAGAAGTCGGAAGCCGTATTGTTCACGATCTGATTGCCCTTCACAATCGTTCCGGGCGCATTTTTCAGACGTATTCCCTGGCTCCCCGCGTTCGTAAATCCGGTAATGGTATTATTCTCGATAATCGTATCGGGAGATCCCAAATACACCTGCACCCCATACCGTTTCACATTCTCGATTAAATTGTTATGAATGTAATTGCCTGGTCCCGCGGCATCATGCGTAGCGCCCGGATTGCCGACGCCGACAGCCGCTTCGCCGCCGCCAACGATATGGTTGCCGCTTACTTCATTCATATACTCGTCTTCTCCGTGGAAATCGATAGCGTCTAATGCCGAGTTCAAGTAGTAGTTGTTTTCAATGAGATTGTTATGCGTGTAAGAATGCGCCAGCGTTCCGTGACGCAGATAGGGACCGATAAACTCGTTGTTGCGAACGACATTGAAACGAGAGTCGTCCTCTCTGCCGAGTCGGCTTTCCTTGGACTTGCCTTCGATGGAAACGCCGTATCCGTTTCCGCCCTCGGCTAAGTCCGTCGCGTTGCGAAAAAGCGAATTTTCCACGATAACATCATGACTGTTCGTAATTACAACGCCGATCCGTTGAAACTTCTCGATCGTCAGTCCGTCCAGCATAATGTTATAGGACGGTTTGCCGGAAGCGGAGGTAATCATGATCACCTGCTTAGGTCCGCCCCGATCCGGATTCGCAACCGACGTACTTGTTGAATAATTTAAGTCCCAGCTGGACGTAATCGTCATGTTGCTGATCTTAATATTGTTTTGTCCGGCCATGCGGAATACGATGCCTTCAACCGTAGCATATTCTTCCTGTTCGTTAGCATGGTCGGAGACCAGCAGAACGCCATCCTGGTTCTCGCCGCGCACCTGCACGCCGGATTTCATAATGAAATGGGTAACTCCGTCCTTATCTGTGCTCGTTAATTGATAGTGTCCGTTCGGAATATACACTTCGTCCCCAAGCGCCGCTGCAGCCAGTGCAGCCCGGATAGCTTGAGCGTCATCTATTCCGTTGTCGGCAGGATCGGCGCCGAAGTCCAGGACATTATACGTAGAGCCGGTCACTGTCTGAGCCTCATGCGGCACATGCGGTGTGCCATCCGCATAATAGAGACCTGCCTTTGTCGGAATTGGGGAATCCGGATCCGGTCCCGTTGGCGGAATCTCCACATCACTTAATATAAACCCGTCCACATGGGGAGGGTAAACCTGAATTTCCGTTATGCTTGTCCATTCGCTTGCTCCGCGCCCGACAACCCGTACATAACGGGCGGTGACGGCTTCAAAACCAAAGGCTTCAACCTGGATCGTCGTGCCGCTGCTGTCGCCGCTGTATACGCGGGTCCAGTTGGTCTGGTCGTTCGAAACCTCGATATCAATGGTCTTGCGGCGATTGTCTCCCCGGTAGAAAGCGACTCCCAGATAAGAAACCAGTTGTTCCGAGCCCAGATCCAGTTCGATCCATTGCCCGTCATCATACGCCGACCACCTTGTCTGAATATCGTCGTCAATGGCATATTCCGGAATATTGGAATCGCTGCCGCTGGCCCGATAACCCGCGACCGTCAGCGGGGTTGCTGAAGCTCCGCTAAGAGCCGGTGTGGATACGATCACCTCATTGCTCGGCACAGAGGTCAGCTCAGTCGTCGTATGCGCTCTTATGGTAAAGGCATATTCGGTGCTAGGCTCCAGATTGAACACAAGCGCGCTATATAAACCGCCATTCGCATCATAAGTGGAAGAACTTACGGAAACCGCAGGGCTGTCGCCGTTGTAGATCACATATTGGCTTACATCCGAGCTTGGCAACGGATTCCACTGCAGCTTGACAGTTGTGCTCGTCGTCTCCATAACGTGAACAGCGAATGGCGGTTCCGGCCCAACCGCCGCCTCCTCAGTTGTCACTTGAACTGCTGCACTGTCTTCGGATATCAGACCATTGCTTCCCACCGACCTGACCGTAAAGGAGTACGCCGTCTCCGGAGTCAAATTGCGCGCTGTGGCGCTCCAGGTGTCCGTATCGGAATCCAAAACCGGACTCGTAGCATCTTCAACCTGAGCCCCGTTGTTAAACAGCTGGTACGATTGTACCTCTTCACTCGGCGAAGGATTCCATCGCAAGGTCACGGTTGAACTCGTTTTCTCGGACATGCTCAGGCCGGACGGAGCTTCCGGCACTTCCACTGGCGTAGCGTCGTACACCGCGAAATTATCATAATCCACATTCGTCCGCAGCGCGAACAACCCCGGGTATCCCGATGTCAGCGGATTATTGCTGTCGACAACGTCAAGCAGCAGTACTTCGTCCACATAAAGCCGAATCCGGCTGCCGATTATTTCGCCCCTCACCTTGTAGACTTTATTCGTATTGAAATTTGTCGGCGCACTCATCGCCAAGTACGATGTCGTATTGTTATAGCGCTTGCGAATATGGAACTTGGCGGAAGCTGAGCCGCCGCTTTTCTTGTAACCGATTTCATAATAGTTGTCGGCATCCGCATACTTCAGTAACAGCCCAGGAACGGCAGGAGTCAAACCGCCCCAAGAGTCAAGACTTATATCCGCCTCAACACTGTAATCGTCCGGCAAGTCATCCTTTTTGTAGTAAGCATACTGCTTGTCACTGGAATTAAAATTTCTGTAAACGTGATTCCCATCATCCGTCTGAACAACCGAGTATGGGGCTGATACGGAATCGAGAACAAACTCATCCGGAGCGCCGTTCTCGAAATCCTCGAATACGATTCGGTTGGCAGACTCCGCATCGGCTTCGGCCTGCACGCGGCTCGAGCCCATCAAACCCGTGAACAGCATACTCAGGATTAATAATAACGCTGTAGATCTTTTTGTAGGACTAGACATTATCCATCACATCCTTTCTTTCATTTCATTTGCTCTTCTCTTGCAGGTTATTTGTAAGCGCAGCCAATACAACCTAACCCAAGCTTTCACTAATACCTCCCGAACATCCGAATGTAATCATTCTGTCGCAATACATGAAGTCTCAGCACCAATTGGAAGCGCTTAATAATAAGTATACAAGTCAGCCTGTCAGTGAAAAACAACGCATTTTCGAGAAAAACTACGATATTCATAGCATCTGTTTTGTTTTGTGCTCAATGATCTGAACGGCCTTAACTCAGCGGCCTTTTTCTATATTCGGTAGGCTTCACTCCGCAATGCTGCCGGAACACGGCCATAAAGTGATTGGCGCTGGCATAGCCGCAAAGGTTGGCGATCTCGTATATTTTCAGATGTGTATGGGTCAACAGCTCCCTGGCTTTACTCATCCGGCAGGCCGTCACATAATCAGAATAATTTTGTCCGGTCTTCACTTTAAACAACGTGGATAAATATTGATGATTCAAATGCACCTGCTCCGCGATGAATGGAAGTGAAACATCCTGATCCAGACAAGAGACGACCAGTTCCTTTACTCTTCGAATCGTCAGATCTTCATGGGCTGCTTCGGCGTTAGGCGTCTCTACCGCCCGCTCGCGGTCCAGCCGCGCTTTCAAATTCAATAGAAAATGGGAAAGCTCAATCCGGTCCACCGGCTTCAGGATGTAATCCGACGCATTGTGACGCATCGCCGCCTTGGCATAAGTGAAATCTTCATGCCCGCTGATGATTAATACGGGAAGGTCGGGATACAGCCCCCGGACATGCCGCAATAACTCGATTCCGTTCATCTGGGGCATACGGATATCCGAAATCAGCAAATCTACCGATTGCATTCTGAGAAGCTCCAGCGCAGCGAAACCGTGCTCCGCTTCCGCGGTTACCCTATAACTGCCGATCACTTCCTCGATCATTATCTTTAACCCTTCCTGAATTTTCTTCTCGTCTTCTACCAGCATCACATTGTACATTCCAATTCCCCCCATCGTAATGGCAGCCGGATTCTCCATAGTGTTCCGGAAGCCTCATCGCTCTCCACGCTTAAGCCGTATTCCACGCCATAAAGCAGTTGAATGCGATGGTGAATATTTTTGATGGCATAGCCTTTAAGTGTATCTCCAAACTTTGGACGGCTGCCGTCCCGCTCCGGCTTACACAACATCTGCTCGCGAACCTCCAATAAACGTTGCGGCGGCATCCCCACCCCATTATCCTGTACAGTCAGGAGCAAATCCTGATCCAGCACGGATGCCCTGATCGTTATCGTTAATCCGCTATTCCCCATTCCGTGCTCCAATGCATTCTCAACCAGTGGCTGAAGCAGCAGCTTTGGTACAAGACAAGATTCGAAGGACGGATCCACATACATTTCCGAACTCAGCTTCTCGCCATGCCTGGATAACTGAATTTGCAAATAAGCGTGAACGAACCGTATCTCCTCCTTCAATTGCACCGGCCGTTCCTGCTTGTCAACCGTGTATCTCAGCATTTTTCCCAAGCTGGCAACAATGTCGCTGATTTCGAGATTTCTCTCCTTCAGCGCCTGCATGCTTACCAATTCCAACGTGTTGTACAGAAAATGCGGATTAATCTGGCTTTGCAGAGCCGACAGCTCGGCTTCGCGTTCGCGCAGTTTCGTTTCATATACCTCCTTGACCAGTCGCTCCACTTCCGTCACCATCAGATTGAAACCCTGGGCCAATTGCCCGATTTCATCGCGATTCATCAAGCTCAAATCTGCCCGTTCGCTGAAAGCCCCGTCCTTTACCCGCCGCATGCGCGACTGAAGATAACGAATCGGCCTGACCAGCCGCTCTGACGTAAAGATCGCAAGCAAATAGGCAATGATAAGCGATATGACTGAAATGAGGATCGTAAATCCGACGATTTCCTTGCCGCCCCGTTGCAAATCGGCCATCGGGATAAGTCCGTGAATATTCACTTTCGTTGATTTGGAGTGCATGGTTGTGTACAGATAAGTCTGGCCGTTCCAATCTATCGTTCCGTCCCCCGGACCGGTATCCGGGAAATTAACCAGTTCATCCGGAAATAACAGCTCGCCGTTATCCTTTGTCAAGTAAAACTGGCTGTTGTCGCTCAACCACACTTCTGACAATAACGCTTCGAGCTCTTTCATGTTAAAATCAATTTTGACAACCCCGATGCTTTGGCCTGTTGCAGGGTGATTCAATGCTCTGGCAGCGGAAATAACCCGCTCCGTTCGTTTGTAATAAGTCGTCTCGTGAGGTTCGATAATGACAAGCCTTCCTTCCGCATTCAGCACCTCCTGCATCCAGCTATTCCCTTTCTCGTTCCAATAACGCTGCGTCAGTTTTTCTTCGACGCTGTACATAATGCCGTCGCCAGTGAAAAAGATCATTCGTTCAATTCCGGGCTGATCCAATGTAAGCGAAGCTGCTACTCTTGCCATTTTGGTAATTTCCGCCGACGGAATAAGCTTCTCTTCGCCTGGTTCTTCATAACTGTGCTTCTCCAAAATACGCAGCACGTCTTCGTTATACAAGGGAGCCACAGTTATTCTGTCCGCGTCTTTTATCGTATTTTCCAAATTAATTTTCACTTGATTCATAATTTGCATGGAGTACGCCCTGGAGTTTTTTTCGGTTTCCTCCGCAAATTTATTGTAAGTGCTGATTCCGCTTATCAGGAATGGAATGGTGATAAGCAGAACGAACAGGGTTATAAATTTGGCTCGTATCGAAATATACCGCTTCATTTCACCGATTCCTCCTGACAGATTGTAAGCGAATACATATACTATCACATGGTAAAAAAGGCCGCTCATCCGGTAGAATGTTCGTTTTCCAACAAACTTCCGATACGAGGCGACCTTATGAGAAAGTCTACCATGTTCCAATTATATCTTCAATTGAATTTGGCCGTTATCTTGCTGGCGGATACGCGCTATACAGTCTGCCCGCTGCGAAGCAGCGCGCCGTTATGAATTAGCCGCTCCTGCAGCAGTCCAATGTCGATTTTTCCCGGCGATATACCCTGCTCCCATGCAATTGCTGCCGCCGTACCCGCAGCCTGTCCTGTCGCCATGCAGCTAGGTGTCAGACGCGTCGTTGCCAGCGCCTCATGCGTCGTCGAGATGCAGCGGCCTGCCACGAGCAGATTGTCAATCCGCTTCGGCAGCAAACAGCGGTAAGGAATATCGTATGCCCCATCTCCCTGGACCCATGCGGCCTGTACGCCCTTGCCGGACGGATCGTGAATGTCGATGGGATAGCCGCTTCGTGCAATGCAATCGTCGAACGCGCGTCCATCCACAACATCCTGTACCTGGAGTGAATAGCAGCCGTCTATTCTGCGGCTCTCGCGTATGCCGATTTGCGCTCCGACCGAAGAGATGGAAGCGTTCTCGAAGCCTGGCAAGCAGCGGGCCATGAAATCCGCGACCATGCGCACCTGCTTCCTGCCCTGCACCTCTCCTTCCGTCAAATCCTCCAGTTCAGTTCCGTCCAGCCCTTGAACACGAGTCGTATTGACAAGCACCTCGTCCGGTCCCGGACCTGTGAAGAACAGGACCTGGTCTCTGTTAATAGGCAGGTCAGCCTCCTTCCAATGCTTGAAGTAACCCAATACGCCGGACAATGGCAGTTCCTCCAGTTCATCGAAAGGTGTCTTCTTGTAAAACTCGTCCGGATGCTCGATCATATACCGTTTCACCTTCGCCAGATCAACGCCTCTCATTCGGAACTTCATCGTCATCGGCTGCGTCAAATTGTCGCTGTCGCGTCCCTGCAAGCACGGCGCGCCTGACAGATAGGCCAGATCGGCGTCCCCTGTCGCATCGATGAACTGCTTCGCCGAAATTTCGTACTTCCCGGACTTGGTAGCCAATCGTACCGTTTCAATGAGGCCGTCCCTGGTCTGCACTTCGTCCATGAAGCTGTGCAGCAGCACCTTCACGCCCGCCTCGCGCAGCATATCGATGATTAACACCTTATACACTTCAGGATCATAAGGGGTGATCGTCTTTACAAAGCCTACCGTATCGCGAACGTGACCGGGTGAAGCTCCCTCGGCCATCAAGCGGTCTACAATTTCCTGCGCTGTTCCGGCAATGACCTGCTTGCCATCCATCGTGTGAAAGGTCATCCATGGATAGACCAGAGCTGCAGTCGACATGCCGCCAAGAAAACCGTATCGTTCAATCAGCAGCGTTCGAGCCCCGCTTCTTCCAGCTGCCAGCGCCGCATTGATCCCCGCCGGCCCTCCGCCGCATACCACAATATCCGTCTCTATTTTTCTCATGCTTAACCCCTCCTCTGAAAGTATTTTCATTATAGGAGCCGGGGGACTTCTAAAGTAGTTGAACTTTAGTTTAAAATAGAACTGTCAAGCGTTAGCGTGGACGATAGCTTTACGTTCGTATCCCCTAACCACACGGAGAAAAGAGGAAGGCGGTTTTGAAGTTGGGGACTCGTAAATCAATTACTCTGCACGATCTTTCCAAAGAACTTGGTCTTTCGATTCAGACCATATCCAAAGCGCTGAGCGGACGAGCCGGCATGTCCGAGGAAACGCGGAGCCGCATTATCCGAACAGCCTCCGTACGCGGCTATTTGACTGTATCTCAGGCACGTGAGATGGTCAGCCGCGGCATCGCGCCCTATCCTACCTTCCAATTTCGATTTGTATTGATACAATCCCGGCAATCTATGAATTACAACGTATTGTTGACAGAGGGGTTAAGAGAGAGGCTCGATCAATTGGATCATCGACTGGAAAGCTATGTGCTGGATGAGGATGTGCCGGATCACGCATTCTCAGACTGGATGGAGAAGCGAAATTTGCCGACGGCGGACGGTCTGTTCATCGCGCCCCGGCTGCTCTCGGACTCCACGGAGCGTAAGCTGTTCGAGCTGCCTTTACCTAAGGTGCTGATTAATTATCCGAGACCGCTTTCCCGGATCGACAGCGTAATCTGGGATGTGTTCGAAGCCGTCTGCATGGCCGTGGACCGGCTCGCGCAGCTTGGCCATACCCGTATTATGTACGTAGGAGATATTCACAGTCAGCGGGGGTATACAAGAAGATGGCAGGCGTTTGAGGAAATGATGGGTGAGCTTCAGTTGGATCATGACGCAGAACTGCATATAACGGACGTTTGGGACGAGTGCATGCTGATCGACAAGCTGCGCAGCAGCCAACCAACAGCAATCATTGCCGGCATCGATGAAGATATCGTAAGGCTGCACGACAGCCTTACCACCCTGGGCTATCGCATCCCGGAGGACATCTCCCTAGTCGGATTGGCCAACGGACCGGTGGCGGCGCTGCCGCATTTAAGCCGCCCCCAGCTTCTGATCAGGGAGACCGGATATAAAGCGGCTGAGAAAATGCTGTGGCGCCTCGCCAACCAGGGCGAGCCATGCGAGCATATCCGTATTGCCGGCCCTTTCTATAACGGGCAAACCATCCGGCGCTTCAGCTGAGAAGCGCGGATGGTTTGATGTTCGGACGAGCTGTCCTCTCTCTACAAAAAAAGCCAGCAAAGCTGTTCCGGTTGTTCGATTCGCGGCTCACTGAGGTCCGCCCATTCGGCAGTTGCGTTCTCAGGCTTCACCGAACAGATTCGGTTGCAGATTTGACATTAAATTATATAGATTGGTAAAGCTAGTTTGCACGCAGTCCATCGGTGCTGTTCTGCAAACATCCTGTTCTACTACGTACCACTCGACTCCGTTCTCCTCTCCCCAGCGAATAATCGGTTCGAATTCAATCGATCCTGTACCGATTTCCGCAAATGCCTGCTCACCGTCTGCGGTCATATCCTTCATATGTACAATCGGCATCCTGTCCGCATATGGCTTGAAGAATGTTACTGGCTCTAAACCGCACTTCTGAAGCCAGTATACATCCAGCTCTGCAAGGATTTCATTGTCTACAGCAGCCTCAAGCAAGTACGAAAGCGCGTTCTGCCCCTCTATCACCGTTTCAAATTCAAAAGCATGATTGTGATAGCTGATTCGGAAGCCTTCGCCCTTCAAATGCTTCGCAATACCGTTCAAATCTTTCTTCAGTTGTTTGTATCCGCCTTCATTTCGCAGCTCAGCGGGAATACTCGGGCAAATAATATCCCGTGTGTCGAACAGCCTGGCGTCCGAGACCACTTTGCCTGTGTTCGCAACAATGTCATGGAAACCAACATGCATGCCCGCGGTCTTCAACCCAACTTCGTCCAAAACCGCTTTGAGTTCCTGCGGGTCATAGCCTTGAAAGCCCGCAAACTGTACGCCGCCATAGCCAATTTGACTTATTTTACGAAGAACTCCCGGGAAATCTGCATGGCATTCCTCGCGAAGCGTATACAATTGAACCGCAATCTTATCTTTTAACAAACTACCATCTCCCTTCACTTCATTAATCCCCAGTATAGTGACAACTGATTTAGAAGTGAATATCCGATTCTCTGCTTGTTGACTTATTTTGCAACATTTAGGATAGTAGAAATAGTTTACTCACTTGGAGGTGACAGCAAATGATGGACACATCGTGGATCGATTGCCTGTTGATCGGTTATTCTCATCATACTTCCCCATTCACCGGCTCCTTGCAAAAGGGCACAGCCGACAATCGCTTGCTCCTGCGCTTCCAGGTAAAAGGGACATGCCGTGTCGAGATTAACGATCAGACACATGTTGTGCAGCCCGGCGATCTGATCATCCGCAAGCCAGGGGAATACTACCGGTTAGTGGTTGAGGCCGATAAAGACGCTGACGTCTCTCAGCCAATTGAGAGCGCCGATTACTACTTATCCTGCAGCGGAGCATGGGTTCAGCAGTGGTGCAGCCGGAACGATTTTCCAAGCAAGGTTCATCTGGATCCGGCGGAAGACTTCTTGGCATTGTGGAGAAAACTGATCTATGAGAAGCGGAATATTCATGGGGATAATGCGGAGATGATGGACGCTTTGATCAAAGTTTTATGTCTAACTATCGAGAGGTATGTACGGAAGCAGACGGCGGCGGCCTCCAGGCCGGAGCTCAACATTCCTTACAAAATGAAGCAGTATTTGGAGAAGCATGCTACCGAACCGCTGACGCTGACCCATATCGCCGAACGTTATGGCATCAGCGTATCGACTGCCTCCCACTTGTTCAAGCAAGCGTTCGGGCAATCTCCAATGCGTTATGTCATCGAGATCAGGCTGTCTATTGCCTCGGAGAGAATTCTATACAGCGACATGAAACTGGAAGATATCGCCGAAGCCTCCGGGTTTCGCAGCTATCCTTATTTCTGCCGCGCCTTCCGGGCTCATTTTCACGCCAGTCCCAGCAAATACCGCGTTCAGAACCAGCTTCGCAAGGTAGAGAATCCTTAATTGGAACGAAGCAGCTATTATATTACCGCTGCTTCCCCGCTACAGTCTCAGGCGGTATTGATGCGGAGACACGCCCATAATCCGTTTGAACAGGCTAATAAAATAAGAGGTGCTCGTAAACCCTACCTGCCCGCCGATCACTTCTACGGATTTGTTCGTCGTTTGAAGCAGACTGCAAGCCTGCTGCATTCTGCGGGCTGTCAAATAGCCCGTAATATTGCTACCCGTCTCTTGCCGAAACAGCCGGGACAAATAAGATTTTGACATATGGAGCTCGTCCGCAAGCAGCTCCAGCTGAAAGGGCTCCCCGTAATGATTTTCAATCCATGCCATAACACGTTCCGATTGGCGAATCGGCTTCATATGCTCCTCCTGCTTGGGTCCCGGAATAACCTTTCGTATAATTAACGACAGCACCTTCAACAAATAAAGCGCGCTCTGCTCGTCCTTGCTGCTGGCGGAGGAAGCGAGCAGGCTATTCTGGAATGCGGAGCAAGCGGCATTCAACTCTTCATTGCAATCGATCATATCTATGCCCTGCAAAGCGATAAGCCCTTGAAGCATTCGTTTATAGACGTCATAAAGAGCCGGAAACGTCCTTAAGTAGCCCTTCATAAATACAGGGTCGAAATGAAAGACGCTGCGTTCATACGGCCGGCTTTCATCCACTTCCGCATAAACATTATGCAGCTGGTAGGGTTGGAAATAAAACAGCATGCCGGGCTTAAGCTCGTACGTCTTCTGATTGACGGTAACCGAGCCGTGTCCCTGATGCACAGCCAGCACCTCGAAGCCCCGATGCCAATGGTAATACCCCTCGAAATCTTGCTGCGACCAGTTGCGGTATGACCAAAGAAAAGTCAGTCCCCCGTAATCCATTTCCTGAAACAGCGTCCCCTTCACTGATTGCACCCCTTCATTTTAACAAGTCAACAGAACAACATTTTTAACCATTGTAGCGTAACTTTGCCCATTTGTCAGAGACTATAATGTTAGCAAGCAGCTTAACCACAATCATGGGTCAACGAGGAGGCTTACTACAAAATGAATCAGGCATACAAAGAAAAAATATTGGCGCAATTAACCGAAAAGGTAGAGCGTATGATAAACCAAATTGGAGATAAAACGCCACATGTGGCAAAAGCCAACGGCATCTATGACAGTACAGACGATAACTGGTGGACGTCCGGCTTCTGGCCCGGCCTGCTCTGGGTTATGCATGATGTAACAGGGAAAGAGTCATTCAAGGCAGCCACTTGGGAATGGGACGCCAAGCTGGAGCGCTGCTTCTGCGAGCATCCCGTACAATTGCATCACGATGTCGGCTTTCAGTTTCTGCCGACTGCTGTCATCAAATACGAATTAACGGGCGATCAGGAAGGTCTGCGAATTGGCTTGAAGGCGGCAAACTTCCTCGCGGGCCGCTTCAACGTGAATGGCGAGTTTATTCGTGCGTGGAACGGGCAAGAGGCGCTCGGCTGGGCCATTGTTGATTGCATGATGAATATCCCCCTGTTGTTCTGGGCAAGCCGCACGACCGGCGACCCGCGTTACAAGCATATCGCGATACGTCACGCGGACACCTTCCTCCGTTACGCCATTCGCGAGGACAGCTCGGTATGTCATATTTTATCTTTTGATCCGGAGACGGGCGCGTTTATAGAACCGCTGGGCGGTCAAGGCTTTTCCGGCTCCTCGGCGTGGAGCCGAGGCAATGCCTGGGCGCTTCATGGCCTCGCGATTGCTTACCGATGCACCGGACTTGAGCGTTATTTGGACGCTGCGAAGCGGGTAGCGCATTACTTTGTCGCCGCCCTGCCGGAAGACTATGTGCCGTATTGGGATTTCCGCGTAGAAAACATAGAAAACGAGCCGCGCGATACTTCCGCTGCCGCCATCGCAGCATCCGGTCTGCTCGAACTTGCTGAGCTGGTTCCATCCACGGAACGCCGGATCTATAACGCGGCTGCCGAGAGAATCCTGTATTCACTAAGCGAGAATTATGCGACCTGGGACAATCCGGACCATGAAGCGATTCTTCTCCAAGGCACCGGACATAAGCCTGAGAACGCCAACATCAACGTATCGCTTATATACGGAGACTACTACTTCGTGGAGGCATTCGCCAAGCTTAACGGCTGGAGCCATCGAATCTTTTAGTCTGCCTCATGCCGTTTATTTTAGAGTCATTTTTTGATCTTTGCCCACTATGGTATACGAATCATAAGAAAATATAGCCTCCATCACAACTCTCACTGAGGTTTTGGAGGCTTTCTCATTACAGAAATAATAATGGTTGTGCAATTCGCTCTGTAGTAGTCAGGCAAAGCATTAGCTGGCTTCGATTTCGTAATCGCCGAGAATAACGCAACCTTCATGCCGATTGCACAAAAAACATGTGCTTTTCTTGTTTGTTGGAGTATAATACAGTTTTCGAATGCACTAACTTATGAAGATTTTTCTCAATCAACCGAACGGCATCCTGGGTCTGTTATCCCTCTAAATAATGCTCCACCGCCTCTTCGTGAAATCCACTATTTTCCATCCAATTCGCCGCATGAATATGTACTCGCATCCATTTGTCCGGATCTGTTCTGAACAACATTTGTTGCAAAAAAATCGGAAAGCATAGACAGGATGCATCCGGTGAAAAACTTTTTAGGAGTGTTATCTAATAATTATAGTGTATCAGTTGAGACAGCATTAAAATACGGAAGGATGCTATTCCTTCCGCTGTACTTTCCCTATCATTTTACATAGTCTTCTTTTAAAATACTGTACATTTCTAAATCGACGATTCCTTTGCCTGACGTGCTGCTTGTCTTAGCGTTCCTCCTTTGATGAAGCCGTTTTTCAATAACACGTTCTTTGAACATTGTCGAAACAAAGGACGAGTCCGGGAAGCGGAAGCAAAAATGGATTAATACCAAGTGCGAGAAAAAATCGATGCCGAGAAAGTTCTACGAGAAACACTTACGAAGATAGATAATAACAACTTCGTTTTACCGCAGCGTAAGCTTAAGTTCACCGATTTTATGCTAGATTGGCTTCATAACGTTTAAAAGCGAGGTCGAGGAAACTACTTGAGAAGGCTATGAGATGGTCGTAACAAAGCATATCATCCCCTACTTCAAGAGTAAGAATAATATACTGCTACAAGAATTACAGCCCATGCATCTGCAAAAATATTACGAGACAAAATGTCAAGACGATCAAACGACAGGCAAAAAAGGATTATCCGCTAAAACATTACGAAGACACCACGCCAATATCAGGAGCGCATTGAATTTTGCAGTGCGAATGAATCTGATTCCGTTTAATCCCGCTGATCGAAACGTGCTTCCAAAGCAGGAAAAGTACAATGCAAGCTATTACACTGTCGAACAGCTCGAAAAACCACCGATAGAATCGGCAGTATATCTCGTGGCTCATTATGGACTTCGGCGTTCCGAGGTGCTTGGGTTGAAGTGGGATTGTATCAATTTCGAAGAAAAGACAATCTCGATTAAAGAGGTTCGCGTGAAGTACGGCAAAACGGTTGTCGTAAAGAAACCTAAAAGTGAAAGCAGCCAGCGCATTTTGCCTTTGATGGAAAAACTCGAGGATTACTTACTACATCTAAAGAAACAGCGGAAGAAAAACAAACAGTTATACGGCAAAGATTACGTCGATAGCGGTCTTGTATGTTGCTGGCCTGACGGCAGTCCCATGAAGACGGAATACCTGAACCACAAATTCAAGGACATACTCGCAAAGAACGGATTGCCGCACATCAGATTTCATGATCTCAGGCACTCGACAGCCAGCTACTTGATTAAACATGGCGTAAGCCTGAAAGAAATTCAGGTATGGCTGGGACATTCAACCATCGGCATTACAGCCAATACTTATACTCACATTGATATGGAGACTAAAAAAGATACAGCACAAAAGATCAACGATCTATTTTCCAAAAAAGCAAAGGAAGCGGCTCAATGAAGTACACCGCTTGGCGATCATTAGATGATGCAGCAATCACTTCCGCGCTACTGGACATAGCCAGTCTCCTGTAAGACTTACTTTGGAGCACAGCGACAAGAATACTTTACCTTGTCGTAAAGAAGCCATCAAAGCAGAAATTCAGCGGCTGAGAATGGAACGTGACAGAATCCTCGAACGCAGAGTCTGAACAAGAACCGCTCATCGTGAAGTCAGTACAAACATCATTCCGAGCGTACCCGAAAACCTCGAATCTACACGAAAAAGAAGCGGCGTTAGCAAAATGTTAGCAAACCCGCTTAAAAACAAACAAGGGTTTCAGCCCAAGTGAGCTGAAACCCTTGATTTCACTAGTGCCGAGGACGGGGGTCAAACCCGTACGGTACTCACGTACCGCAGGATTTTAAGTCCTGAAGTAGTCCACTTAGCCCCTCTTCTGCACCACGGAAAGCTCGAACATAAATCCTTTAACCACGCGGGTTAAAGGCACCTTTTGTGTTCTATACTCTCTGCGTTCAGAAATTTGTATATGCAGCCATGTTAGCAAAAATGTTAGCACAAAGATTTGAGCAGAAGCTTTACGCCCCTGCTCTTTTTTACGTCCAATCAAATCACTGTTTGATTAGGGATTAACGCGTCAAATATCAAGGATTTTAAATCTATAGGACAGATGGGGTTCGAAACCATGACTCCTACCCTTTCAGGATGAAAAGACGGTTCTGAATCGCAAGGACTATTTGAGAGCATAGAGGGAGAAGACGAGGAATAAAAAAATACAGCCCTTATATGGACTGTTTTAAGCTTATTTTGATGGCAAAAGTTTTATTCGGGGAGTATCCTCTTTCATATAAATCGGAAGGAGTTGAACAGGACCCTTGTCTTCGTCAACAACCGGAACTTCAATCGGATTCCGATATGAAACTTCCTTGTCCTGTTGGGTGAGCTTGTTTTCAGTTGGAATGTGGTAATCAGAAACTAATTCCGAGCTAATATTGTTTATTTTTGGTGATTCTACAAATTGTTCATTGTGCGTATCCAACTTTCCAAAGACGAAAACAGCAGAAAATAGTATGGCACTCAAGCCTATATACTTGATACGTAATTTCATCATTCCCACCTCCATAAACGATTAGATTGAAGCTTAACTATATTCTACATTAAAGTGAGTGAGGATACTATTTAAAATAAGCAACAGCCAGCATGAGGAGCTGGCTGTCGTTTGGCTATTCTAAGTATATATCATCCAGTGGTGAATACATGTTGAGCTATAAGCTGGAGAGCAAGAGCAAAACCATTTTCATCTTCAGGATGTCCAATTAATTCTATCCCTACATGTTTCTGATCCGGGTGAATTTGTCTGGATGCCTGATCTACTTTAAAGTGGAACCCAGTTGCTGATGACTTAATTACCCCGTACTGACCGAGGGATAGGTATATAAATGTACCAGCTGCTCCGGTTCCACTGAACACAGTGGTATCTTGGTACATTAAGGTATTGTATTGTATCGGCGTGGTTTGCCGAATTTGTTCTGTTACAGAAAATGAAGATGCACAAATAGATCTGCAAGCCATTCTGGAGAGCAACATATACATGCATGGATTCAAGGATGCCCTTCGTCTTGTAAATGATCTACAAATGCGCTCACAACCATAATCATATTCTATCAATTAGTACTCTACTTGTGGTACTCCACTCTGTACATTCGTCTCCGCAATCCCAATTTCCTCTTTATGTAATTAGCCAAAAGACAGATCGCCAACAATAGGGACCTGCCATCTTTTGCATATAAAAAAGAAAGAGCACATTCGTTAGAATGCCCTCTCTTCTTCCTAAAACCTATATATGCCGAGGACGGGGGTCGAACCCGTACGGTACTCACGTACCGCAGGATTTTGAGTCGCACATGCTATTCGGAAGATGGCAGAAGATAAGCCCAAGACGACTGTCATCACTATTGCAAATCAAAAAGGTATAACAGGAAAAACCACTACTGCCTACAATAATCGATATTTATTTTGAACGCATCAATAGATATAGGAAGTAAGGCACACTCAGCATTGTTACAATAATCCCTGCGGGAATATCTGACTTAAAGCTGACCGTCCGAGCAATCGTATCCGCTACAAGCAGCAATAGCGCACCAATAAGCGCTGAAGTTGGTAGAAGTACTTTGTAGTCGTGACCTACCAGCTTGCGAGCCACATGCGGACTAATCAATCCAATAAAGAAGATCGAGCCCCCGAGCGCTACACAGCCAGAAGCAATGCCTACAGCCGCAATCGCCAAACGCAAAAATTTCTTCTTTACAGCGACTCCTAATCCTATCGAAATTTCGTTGCCTAGCACCAAGACGTTCAATGTCCTAAAATTGGAAAGAATATATGCGAATAGCAGCAATACCCAAGGTGCCAACAAGCTGATATAAGACCACTTGTCCCCCCATAAATATCCGGCTTGCCAACGCTGCGCAAACTCATACTTCTGGTCATCAAGCTTTAAGGTCAGGAATAACGACAGCGCACTTAACCCCATATTGATCGCAACACCAGTCAAGACAAGTCGTGTAGAAGAAATCATACGACGTTTTCTATAGGCTAGAACATAAATCAGAGCTGCTGCCAGCAAACCACCCAAGAATGCCATAGATGGTAGTAATAATGTTATAGCGGTGCCTTGAATGCTTACAGTTGAGATAATCAGCAACACCATAAGACCTGAACCTGAGCTAATACCAAGCATGCCGGGATCAGCCAGATCATTGCGCAGCAACGCCTGCATAACAGCACCTGCCAGTGCCATCCCAAATCCAACAAGTATCGCTAATACAATCCGAGGAAGACGAAACTTATAAACAACGAGATTATGCTCATCTGGACCTTGTCCAAGCAATACTTGAAATACTTCAAGTGGATTGAGAGACACCTTTCCCATATTAAGACTAAGAATAGCTCCTGCAATAAGCAGTATTAAGAGAGATAGAATCCATATTGTAGCCTTATGCGATTTAACAACATTCATTTGAAGGCTCTCCTCTCTTTGCTCGCAATTAGCAAGAAGAAAGGAACACCAATCATTGCAAAAATAATGCCCAGTGCAGTCTCTGCCGGACGATTAATCAGCCTTCCTGCGATATCCGCCACAACCATAAGTGCGCCGCCGTAAATGGCTGATGCCGGAATAATATAACGATAATCTACACCTACAAAAAAACGCATGATATGCGGTATAATCAGCCCTACAAAGCCGATTGGCCCTACAAGTGCAACAGCTACACCCGCTAGTAAAAGGACCGCAAGCGTAGCTATCATCTTAACGAGAACGATCCGTTGCCCGAAGCCTTTCGCGATCTCTTCCCCCAAGTTTAAAACAGTGATAGAGCGTGCAATAAATAGTGACAAAGCCAGCCCACCTAAGAACCAAGGTATAACTAGCCTAATTTCCACCCATGTTGCTCCAGCCACACTACCCGAAGTCCAATAAGCAAGGGCACGACCAATTCCATAGTTTAATGAGATAAATGATCCCACAGCTCCAAATAGCATTGTAATTGATATTCCAGCTAGCACCAGTCTTTGAGGTGTCATTCCTGAACGATTCAATGAAGCGGCAAGATACGTTAGTCCTGCACCAAGTCCTGCGCCAATAAAGCTAACTAGCAAGGTTGTCGTCTGCAGTTGCCCTGGAAGGAAAACTAGTGTAACGGCCATTGCAAGAGCTGCTCCTGCATTTACTCCCATTAATCCCGAATCGGCTAAGGGATTTCGCGTATATCCCTGCATAACCGCTCCTGCTACCGCGAGACACATGCCCGCAATAATATCAGCCGCTATACGCGGAATACGAAGGGCATGAATAATCTGATGCTCGGTCAGTTCAGGATCAAAATTAAAAATCGCTGTCCATGCCATCTTCAGGCTCATGGAAGCTGAGCCAAAAGAGATAGAAGCTGCTACTGAAAGCAGCAGCAGCAATATCCCTAGGAGTAAAAACAGACCGAAATACGATTTCCCTCTTAAATCAGGGATAACGGTTGTTCTATCATCTAGCTTTTTATTTTTTTTCATATGCTGACACTAGCTTCTCAACTACAAAATCTAGCTGCTTATCAAGAGAGTAGATATCGGAATAATATGAAAAATCAAACCCAATTTCGATCAATCTACCTTCTTTGATTGCTGGAATGCTGTTCCAAATTGGATTGTCCGACAAATCATCAGCCCCATCCCATACAGAGCGGAACACGAAGTCTCCTATATACTCAGGTAACACCTCTAAGGAAACAAACCCTCCAGTAGCCTTCTCTCTGCCATCAATCTTTTTCTGAAGAATCTCTGGTGCTTTTAGCCCTAAATATTCATAAATGATCTGAGAACCCCTTCCGTAAAGCTTGCTATCGATCACCGCCATCTCTTTTTTGCCGCCCTCGATAATGGTTACTGTCTTATCCAAAATTCCAAGTTCATCAAGCTTCTGCTTACTCCTCTCCAACTTCTCGTGGAAATTATTTAATAGAGCCTGTGCCTCCTGCTCCTTGCCAAATACCTCGGCAATCTTCATTACACGTTCATCCGTCGCCATTTTTTCATAAGGAATTGGAACGGTCGGTGCAATATCCTTAAGGATTTCGTAAGTTTCTTCAGAAGCAGCTATGATCAAGTCCGGCTTTACTGCCATAATAGCCTCTGGATTAGGCTCATACCATGAACCTAGATCTTCAATCCCCCCCAGCTCTTCTGCAAAGGCCGCTCCTTCAAAGACACTCGAAGTACCTACTGGCTTAATGCCGAGGGCAACAAGATCCCCTTGAAGGTATAACACGACAACCCTCTCTGGATTAGCTGGAACGACAATATCTCCCTTTATCGTAGAGATGGTTCTTGTCTGAGCCTCCTTATTGGTATTGTCAGTTGCAGTTGAATTATTGGCTGGTGATGATGTAACTTCAGAAGCTTTGGATCCATTAGAATTCGTGGCATTAGAACCCACGTTTGCAGATCCACATGCACTCAAAAGCAAGGTAAAGCTAAGCAGCATCGCTACAATAAAACTTGATGTCTTTGTTATTCTCATAGGTGAAGACCCTCCGGTTATTTCATTATGGTAATAGTATTGATAATGATTATCATATTCAATAATATTATATCGGGAGGATATGTGCTCGCCAATGGAGAATTTGGCGGTGGTTAATGGACGATTGTCCGATGAGCTCACCTGACTGCTTTCCTTGCGGAATCGGATGGGAGATTGACCATTATATTTACTGAATATACGACTGAAGTAATATACATCGCTATATCCAACTTCTTCTGCAATATCGCGAAGTGGAGCATCGGTACATCGTAATAGCTCTTCTGCATGTTTAAGCCGGAATCGTATCAAATATTCAATCAAGCTGAACCCCGTCTCCCCTTTAAAGCGGGTTGATAAATGACGAGGGCTATAATTAAATTGCTCCGCTATAGATTCTAGTGATAAATTGTGACGATAATGCTCCTCAATATAACGGACAACCTGCCCAATGACATCCGGTTGCCTGAGGTTAATTCCATCCTTTGTGAACTGCTTCAATAATTCATGTATAAACTGATAGAACAAGCCTTTAACTTGAATTCTTTCCAATAGGTTTCCTTGTGCCCAGAGTTGTTCCATTGCCATTAGTTGATAGTGCAGTGGCAATGGCTCCAAAGACTCGAAGCTATACTGCATCCGAAATGGATTGCTGCGTTCCAAAAGTCTTGCTAAATCCTTTCTTCCTGGTAAGGAGGCTCTATAGAATAATAAATAGTATTCAAAAATCTTCCCTGCCTCTATGCTTAGTCTCATGCCCTTGCCACCATGCACAATAAAATGACGGTCGGCGTCGTAATCTATGCCGTTGAGACTCAAACTGGCCGTACCCCGCACACAGTAGATAAATCCACATGCTGGTAATATATAGCCTTGCAGCTTGTCCCCAGGCTCCATCAGAGCATGTCGAATATCAAGTACTTTAACAGCAGCATAATTCCATGCGAAAATATGATCTTCCAGCTTCATCTTTGCATTACACTCCGATCTGCTCCACAATCTATTTGAGTTAATTATATCTTAAAACAATGATATTGATAATGATTATCAATTAGTATTAGGCAGTTCCTCAATTTTGTCAATCGCTGTTTAGTATCGTGCTTGCTTATTACTTCGCATGAACTTTGAGAGTCATTAAAAACATCGCCATGGATCTATGACCCTAATAGCGATGTTTCGTTTAGAAGTGGCGCTTCCTCAGGAATGCCTCTATCTCATCCACATATCCTTTACTGTAATCTGTCTCGGTGCAACTAAATCCAATTTCTTATTCACGCTTGAAGTATGTTTCAAAAGTTTTCTCGGCACAGACCATGAACGGAATTTTAAAAAAACATACAAAAAAGTTCATCAGAAATAGTATCTGATGAACTTTGAGTTGATTTAGTTAATACTGGTGAGAGGACTCGAACCTCCACGGTTTCCCTCTCGATTTTGAGTCGCACATGCTATTCGGAAGATAGCAGAAGATCAGTCCAAGAAGAGGAATATAAAACCCGCGAAAAGCCTTGCAAAATCAAGGTTTTTTGTGGGTTTATATGTTTTTATCAAGCCCCGTAAGGGTTCGTGGCAATAACTCAAAAAGAAGCCGTTTTTAGACGACGGAAAGAACTTTTGATAGAACAGCCCCGCTCCCTACCATTGACGAATCAACTGCTTGCAGCGGATCGGCGTAACGCCTCCCACGTCCCAGATCATCTTCTCCGGATAGAGCAGCAACCTGCCGCCCAATTCTTACTTGGCTTCAATCAGTTTGACCTTCAAATCGCGCATTCCGCTATAATACGCAGCGTACAGTCCTGCCGGACCGCCGCCCACAATCGTTAGATCATATAATTCAGTCATCTTCGTCCTGTCCTTCTCCTGTTTAGTCTTGTTTGTATTGATTACGTTCAAGAGGCTTGCGTCGCATACAATCGTGCATAAATGCCGCCGCTACGCAGCAGTTCCTCATGCGTACCCATCTCGGCAATCTCTGTGCCCTCCAGCACCGGTTGTACCTACAAGCGCCACCGTCTTTCCGGGATCAATAGTCAGGTTCAGCCTTTCTAGTACAGGAGCACCATCTTGATAAACGAATGTGACATTTTGAAAGGAGATCTGTCCTTGTATACGCGGCAAACTGACTGCGTTTCGCTTCTCCTGTATGTCTTCCTCTTCTTCCAGCACATCATATACCCGTTTAAGGCCAGCGGCGGCTCGCCCGGCCATTTCCACCAAGCTGGAAAAGGACTTTACCGGTTGATAAAACATACCTAGGTAGGCGATGAATCCAATGATATCAGCAATACTTACCTCGCCTGTTGCCATCAATCTGCCGCCTAGTATCACGACAAACACGGTACCCAGCGCGGTCACAAATGCCAACAACGGCACAGAGGTTTCATAGAACAGACTGGCGCGCAAATAGGTCTTCGTATGTTTCATAGCCAGACGAGAAACGTTGCCCCGCTCCTCCTCCTGCCGATTGAAAATTTGGATTTCCTTCATGCCCGACAAGTTTTCCTGCACCTTGCCAGCGATTTCTCCCCGCGCCTTGGAATTCTCTCCCCACAGCGGTGACAAGCGCTTGCTTTGCCATACCGTGATCGCAAGCAGCAACGGAATCGTGATCAGACTGATCAGTGCCAGCTTCACATTGATCGTCAAGAGCAGGATGCCTACTCCGATAAAGGTCAGTCCGTTGATGATAAAGTCAGGAATGGCATGGGCAATGAAAATTTCCGCTTCCATCGCATCATTCACAACGCGTCCGGTCAAGTCACCCGTCCGGCTTCGATGGAAATAGCGCAAGCTCATCTGCTGATATTTGCTATACAATCTTGTTCTTAAATCTGCCACATAATGAAGTGCCGCATAATGGTTCATATAGCCGGCCAGTGATGTTCCGATGGCTTGCAGACAGGTGGCTCCAAGTAGCAACAAACCAATCGTCAGCGCTTCTGCGGCAAACTGGCTGCTACCTTCGGTCGCCAATTGTGTCAACGAGCGGAGCGCCCAGGGCAAATAAAACCCGGCAATCGTGGCCATCACGACACCGGCAAATCCAATGCCTAACTGCAACCAGTATTTCCGTGCGCCCAGCAGGACACGCCATGCGGTTTTCATGTGGCAATCGACTCCATCTGTTCCTTAGCTTTTAGGAATCCTTGATCCACTTCTTGGTCTCTACGCTTATCACGCAATAGCTCGTACGTCACATACACCGGTCGCCCTGTTCGTGGTTCCAGCATAATCTCGGCATCAATGGCAAACACCTCACGCAGCGTCCGTACCGTCATTACACGCTCTGGCGAGCCATGCTCCACCACCTGGCCCTCACGAATCGCCACCATATAGTCGGAGAAGCGCGCTGCCAGATTCAGGTCATGCAGCACCATCACAATCGTCACCTGCTGACTGCGATTCAGTTCATAGAGCAGTTCCAGCACTTCAAGCTGATGCGCCAGGTCCAGATAGGTGGTGGGTTCATCCAGCAGGATCAGATCGGTCTGCTGGGTGAGCGCCATCGCAATCCATACGCGCTGACGCTGACCGCCAGAGAGCGTATCGACCTCACGATGCTCAAACGCTGTAAGCTGTGTAACCGATAGGGCCCAGGTGACTACTTGCTTATCCTCTTTGGAGAGCTTGCCGAAACCTCGTTGATGAGGAAAACGCCCATAGGCGACTAATTGACCGACCGTCAAACCGCTAGGTGCGGTTGGCGTCTGCGGCAGAATCGCCATCTGCTTGGCCACTTCCTTGGTGGACAGTGTGCGGATATCGGCACCATTCAGATAAACCGTGCCATTTTTCGTCTTGAGCAGCCGACCGACTGCCTTTAGTACGGTTGATTTGCCGCATCCATTGGGACCAATAATCGAGGTAATCTGTCCACGCGGAATCTGCAAATCCAGTTCTTTTACGATAAGCGTGTCATTATAGGCAATATCGATTTGTTGCGCTGTAATACTTTCCATGACGTCCTCCTAATTAGCCTTCGCTAGTAAATAAAGAAAGTACGGAACACTGATGACCGTAATGACGATTCCCGTCGGCACATCTCCCCCCAGGCTAACCGTGCGCGTAATCGTGTCAGCCAGCACCACGACTAATCCCCCGGTCAGGCTGGCAGCCGGAACGAGCAATTTGTGATCGGGCCCGACCAGTTTTCTTGCCATATGCGGAGCGATCAAGCCAACGAAGAAGAAGCTTCCGCCAACAGCTACACTGCCAGAGGATAAAGCAACAGCAGCGATCGACAACCCCAAAAACTGCCGCTTCACGGAAAGACCCAGCCCTTCTGCCGTCTGATTGCCCAGATGGAGGGTGTTCAGCATGCGAGCCTTGTAGAAAATATAGCCGAGTAAAATCAAGACCCATGGTGCCAGTACGGAAATATAGCGCCAATCATCGCCCCACAAGCTCCCCGCCAGCCAGTGCAGCATGAAGTTCATCTGCGAATCATCCAGCTTGAGTGTCAGGAAGGTGGTCAGCGCCCCATACCCGCTTCCGAGCGCGACCCCGGTTAAGATCAAACCGATTGGCGAGATGTTTCGCCCACGGCGATACGATAATAAGAAGATCAATCCCGCCGCCAGCAGGCCGCCAACAAAGGCCAGCAGTGGCAGGGCAATAAAGGAACTCTTTCCTGTCGATGCGATGAATACGACGAAGAACAGGACAAACAAACCCGATCCCGAACTAATCCCCAGTGTCCCCGGACTAGCCATGTCATTGCGCAGCAAACTCTGCATCACGACCCCAGCCGCTCCCATTCCCAGACCTACCAAGATCGACAGTACGATTCGTGGCATTCGAAAATCGAACAGGATCAGATTTTGCTTGTCGGTGCCGTTTCCCAGGAGAACGTTCAGCACTTCTAGCGGTGAAAGATTCATCTTGCCAGAATTCATGCTAATGACAGCAAACATAAGGATGAGCACCATAAGCACTACATTGACGATGATACCCCGTTGCACCGTATAACGCTGCTTGATCATTCAAATCCCCTCCTTTGCCTGCGAGCCAGGAAGAGAAAGTACGGCACACCAATGATAGAAAATATAATGCCAATCGGTGTTTCGAACGGCTTATTGATCAAGCGGCCAGCCAGATCGGCCGATACGGTCAGCAACGCACCATATAGCGCAGCCGCCGGAATGATGTACCGATAGTCGACACCGATTATGTATCGCACAATATGCGGGGTAATCAGACCAACAAAACCGATCGGGCCAACCACGACAACAGCCAATCCAGTCAGCACGAGCACGATAATCGTCGATAAACCCTTGACCAGTCCGCTGCGAATACCGAGTCCACTTGCCACATCATCCCCCAAACTGAGCAGTGTAACGGAAGGAGATAGCGCCAGCGCCAGCAGTACACCACCAACAAATAGGGGTGAGATAATCAGTAATTCCCCCCACTTGGCCCCCGCTGTACTGCCTGCCGTCCAGAATGCCAATGCTCGACCCAGGTTGTAATTGATCGCCAAATACTGACTGAGTGCGCCAAACAGCATGGAGATGGACAGTCCTGCCAGTACCAGCCGCTGAGGTGTCATCCCGCGCTTGCCCAGTGACGCGATGAAGTAAGTGATCCCGGTCGCGAGCGCTGCTCCCAGACAAGCAAACAGCATCATCTGCCCATACGAATAACCCGGTAGAAAGGCCAGGCAAAGCGCAATCGCGAATGCTGCCCCAGAGCTGATCCCCATCAGCCCGGAGTCGGCCAGCGGATTGCGCGTCGTCCCCTGCATGATCGCACCACAAACCGCAAGGCTGCACCCGACGATCAGATCGGCTACGGTACGCGGAAGACGTAGGGTTTGAATAATTTGATGTTCAGTGAGCGTTGGATCAAATCGGAAAATAGCCTCCCATGCAGTCGCTAACCTCATATCGGCGGCGCCCAAGCTAATCGACGACGCCGACATGAGAACCGTTAATCCAAGCCCTACCACCATGTACATGGTGAAGTTCACCGCCCCACGGCGATTTTGTTCAGGCTTGTTTTTCATCGTATTTTCCTTCCCTCACCTATTGACAGCCTAGTTTGAACCAAGGCCTATAAATCGTTAAACACATCAGGATCAATCCCTTATTTAGCTAATGCCAGCAATTGATTGACAATATGATCAATCAATGCACTGGAAGTCATTATATCCGTGGACCAAGATAGCGATGAACCCACCGTTACGATCCGATTATGTTGCACAGCAGGTAGCGATTTCCAAACCGCATTATCAGCAGGAACTTCCGTATCTCCTAAGGAGATCAAATAATCCCCCATGTAAGCGGCCAAGACCTCCATAGAGATCTCTCCCCAATATTTATCTGCGTCAATAATATCAGTTTGAACTTTTGACGGTGCCTGCATTTGAAGTTCATTATAAATAAGCTCGCCAACCGCATGCTTGGCTCCAGCGATGGCGTTAATTTTATCACTGAATTCTCCCATAGTAATCGTCACGTCTGAAAGGCCTGCATTCTGAAGGGCTAGCTTCGCTTCTTCGATTTTGTTGGCATAAGTATTCAAAACAGCCTCAGCCTCTTCCGGCTTATTCAAAACATCGCCAATAAAATGGATCCGCTCTTCTGTAGTCATATCACCATAAGGGACATAAATTGTCGGGGAAATTTTGGATAAATCTTCATAATTCTCTTCGCCCCATGCTAATATGATCAGATCAGGCTCAAGAGTCATGACATCTTCCGGCTCCATTTTTATGTTAATTGAATCTTTAATCTGGTTAGAATAAACAGCCTCTGTCTCGCCCCTTGTCGCTCTCGCCACACCTAGAGGAGTTACACCTAAAGCTACCACATCACCAACCAGATAATCGACTACAACACGCTGAGGGTTGTTAGGTACCTCAACATCACCCTTTACTGTGGATATCGTTCTGGTCTGCGAGACTGCTTCTGAAGCTTTCGTCTCCGGTACTTCCGGTTGTGTCGTCTGTTGTGTCTCCGCAGGCGGATTCACCGTTCCCCTGTTATTCGCTGGCGTCCCCGACGTACATGCCGTCAACAACAGCATCAAGCTCATCGCCGCCACAAAGATCATTTCTTTACTTCTTACTTGTCCAAACATGCTTGATTCCCCATCTCTATAAGACTTGACTAGATTCGCCAGTTCCCTCTCATTGTAATGAAGATGAGAATCATTATCAATACCATCAACCTGCATGGATAGTGCGTTTATTTTCCGATAATCACTCGGCGTCATCTTGTAATACTTCTTAAACATCCGAAACAGGTTCTTCTCATCAGCAAAACCAGATCCTGTTGCTATCTCTTTAATGGTTGCTTCTGTATACTTCAAGTCATGACAGGCAGCTTCAATCCTTCTCTGAATGAGGTACTCCTGTAAGCTCATCCCTTCCTTCTTTTTGAACAACCGCGTCAATTGCCCACCACTGATCCCAAACATGGCGGCAATATCCTGAAACATAATCGGTTCCCTGTAATGTTTATCAAGATATATTTTGGCAGAACTGGCTGGAATGGGCTGGAGATAGCGAATCTCACCACCCTCAAAATCTCTGTACACCCCATGAATCAATTGATATAGAAAACTTTTGGCCTGAAGCTGATCCATCGCCTTGCCGCGGTTCCAGTCATTCAACATTTGTTGAAACCAATCGAGCAGCAAGATGGGATTACTTGGTGTATAACCAAACTGTTGAACAAATGGATTTACTTGCTCCAGTAATTGCTGCAGGTGCTTCTTGAAAAAAAGAGGTGATTCTGCTTTATAAAAGACCATAAAGGTCTTCACAATCTCCCTTTTAGGCGAAATACTGAGCAGGCTCCCCTTCCCGCCATGAACTAAACCGAAGCGTTCCATTCCAAATGTGGTTTCATTCAGTTGAATTTGCGCTTCACCTCCACAGGCATAGATAAACATGCTACTAGGCATTTTATACTGCTCCAAAGGGTATTGGGACGCTATATTCTGAAAGCGTACATCTATTAATGTAATGATCGAACGTGTCCAAATGCGGGCCATCGTATCGATCATCTCCGGTGTAAATACCTGGCTTGCTTCTGCTTCTTCTTGCATCAATCCGCGCTCCCTCATCTCACTTTTCCCAATTTATATACCGACCATAAATTGATTTTGATTATCATTATCATAATTCATAAGGTAAGTATATCATCATTAAGTGACATTGGGGGAGCAGGCAACGGACGTTATGCTTTTCATCATCTTTTTAGCATTTTACTGACTCAACCAAGTCCTTATACAATTAGCAATGCTATTCACTTGCTCGCAATAATGCTTCGGTTACATATTAATCTGAGCAGTAGTCGAATAAATGTCAGTGTAATAATTTAATCCGAATTCCATATCGATGTCACGGTTTCATATACAATGCCTCCCGCGCCATATTTGCCACCATGAACGGTCATCGTTGCATCAGCCCCGCCTTCAAACACTGATACGGTGTGCTCTTCAAAGCCAGCTTGGGAAAGTTTGGTTTTGGCGTCTTCCAAAATTCACTCTCACTTAGATTACAGATCCAAGCTTTCTTAGCAATGCTATGTATGGAGTCTTAAAATAAAATAAAAAAAGGCCCACCAGATAAATTATCTGATGAACCATTATCTTTAATGTGATACCGGCGAGAGGACTCGAACCTTCGACACCCTGATTAAAAGTCAGGTGCTCAACCAACTGAGCTACACCAGCGTATTACAGGTGTTATAAATGGTGGCTCAGGCCTTTGAGGAATTACTGTTACGAATTCGTGAGCTTCAAGCACTTAACAAGGCCATATGTGGTAAATCCTACTGCACTGATTATGAGGAGTATATCTATTTGGATAAGTTGGGACAACGAGTTAAACCCGGCTATATCACACAAAACTTTACTAGAACTCTTAAAAAAATGGTTTACGTCATATTCGCTATCACGACCTGCGTCATAGTTGTGCAAGCCTCTTACTCGCCAATGGAGTCAGCATGAAAGAAATTCAAGAATGGTTGGGACACAGCAACTATTCCACAACAGCTAACATATATTCTCATTTGAAATACAGCTCTAAAGTATCATCAGCTTCAACGATGAGCAATGTTCTGGTCTTTTAATAAAAAAGATCGCATTGCCCTCAATACTCCATGAGAGTCATGCGATCTTCTCCTCGTTCTCTCCTTCGGAAAAAGGAGAGAACTGAAGGAGAGAACTCGATAAAAAGTTCTCTCCTAATCTGTTTCAAAAACCAAGGTTTTTCGGAAAAAACCCTTATAAATCAAGGATGCCGAGGACGGGGGTCGAACCCGTACGGTACTCACGTACCGCAGGATTTTAAGTCTTGAAACAGCCTTCTTAGTACCTTTTCTACACTACGGGAAGGTCGAGCATAAAGCCTTTAACCATGCGGGTAAACGGCTCTTTTTTGTGTTCCATACTCTCTGCGTTCAGAGATTTGGATATGCAGCCATGTTAGCAAAAATGTTAGCAAACAGATTTGAGCAGAGGCCTTACAACTCTACTTATTTTTACATTGAAAGAGTAAAATTTTTCTGAATTTGACCAAATCCAATTTGCATGTCCCTCACATAAGCAGATGTAAAAGTATCCAGGTCTAAATTCTCAAAGAGCGATAAGGTCCAAAGCCATCTCCTCTCTTCAAGGTATAAGTACGCTTTTAAGCCGTAAAGAAATTGAAAAAGAAAACTTAGCAGAGCAAGGTATTGAGAAATGAATTACGTATTAAACAATAGGGACATAAAGAATATTTAGACCATTAGGCATGAGAAAATAATCGTTTTTTGTAACAAAATCTCAGAAAGTTCACATAAATAGGAAGGTAAATTCTATCAGGAATAGAATTTCAAGAATATGCAGGAGAATATACTCAGTGAAGGAGAGAATTATATGACTTATTACCCAATACTTAAAATCTCAAATGCAGAAATGGGAGCTTTGGAGCATTTAAAAGAAGAGACTATCGATTGGATAACTCCAATTCTAGAATCTAAAATAATTGCTAAAGATAAAATTGAACAATGGTGGACTACTTTTCGAACATTAGGAAAGTACTTAAGGGGAAAAATAGGAGAAATGACTTTTATTTATGATTTCTCTTCAGCCTTTGAAAAGATAGGAGAGATTCGTCAATTAAAAGATCAAAATGGTTTTGATTTAGTTCAGCATTGTATTATGGCAATGGAGGAAGCACAGTTAAATTTTATTCCTTGTGTACATTTCGATTCCCCTGAATGGTTTATAAATTCTGTGTTGACATCAAATTCTGAAGTAATAGCAGTTAGAATTCGATGTCATGCTTTTAATTCTCCTATGGAGGAGATTGTTCAAAAGCGGATTCTTGAAGAAATTATTGGACTAAACAATGAAAAAAAGTATATTCTCATACTTGATTTTTATAATTCTCCAATAAGCCTCACTCGTATGGAAACTTCAATCAAAGTTTTTTCCAGTCTCCCCTTTCAAAGAATTGTATTTGCATTGACTTCTTGTCCAGAAGATGCAAACAAAGCAGCCCCAAATTCATTTACTCTAATCTGTCAAAGAGAAGACTTGAAAACGTTTAGAAAGTTACAAGAAGGCTATCCATATATTGAGTATGGAGATTATACCGTAAGATTAAAGCCAGAATTTGAAGGAAATGATATAAATTACTATAATACTTATTTGAAATTATTCTATACCACAGAAGATGATTACTATATTGCCAAATCTAGTATATTAGAAAAAAATGGAGTAGAGAGTTTTATAGCCATATGTCAGGAAATAATAGAAAGTGATGTTTATTCAGGGGCAGACTTTTCATACGGCGATTGGGCAATTAAAGAATGTGCTGAGAAAAAACTCATTATCAGTAACCATCCCAAACCAATTGAGTTTGGGATAAATCATCATATTGAACTTACTGCAAGGTTGTTATAATTCCTTTCGCCAATTTGGACGATTTTTAAGAGCTTGGTATGTGTATTCCCTAAGTAAATTCAAGTCAGCTTCTTGCGAAAAAATCTCAAGAAGTTGATTTTTTTTTAGATTTTTAATTTTTTTAGGAAGGCTAAGAAAATCCACTAATCCCTCTAAATCTTTTTTCCATAATAATCTTAATAATAACTCTTTATCCTGATTATTTTGTAACCTACCTTTTCTCTTTTCAATCAAACGAGTGCTATCAGCACTTATAATTTTTATTCCCCACCACTCCGGAACCATTTCACAAATTGGTTCATAATATTTTCTAGACGATACTATGGTCATTCGTTGAAATAATCTATTATAAAAACTAATTTGTCTTGGTAACCGATTTAGATTGTCTTTATCACTTTTAATTTCATATCCATGAATTATTCCATTCACAACTGCGACATCTACTCTGGAAGCTCCAAAGTCGATCCCTAACTCATTAATAATTCTTGTGTTTAAGTCATTACCATGATTTATCTTTAGTTCATTTATAAGCATTGCTCTAACATATTGGTCATTAACAAGCATTAGTATCACCTGAATTATAGATTCTTAAATCTTAAGTTTAATACATACCCATCAGACATTGTAAGAATACTTTATTAAGACTCATAACGTCAAATGGAAACGCAATCTAAATAAAAGCATTAATTACTCAGTCTTGAGTTCACCTTTTAATTATCGATCAGCTCACTTCATGACTACGTTAAATAATTTTACAACTACCAAGATAGTAAATCCCTTTTTTTAGGGTTGCTTGAATATTATGTTCATCTGATATCTATGCCCTTGTGAAAAAAATTAATAATATCAACTTTCCTGTAAATATGTTTTTAAGTACTCAAATATCCCCAATGAAATTTCTTTATTAATTTCTAGGCTTAGTTTATTTTCTTCTGTATAGATATTGAGGTTAATGTAATTCTTTTCTATAATTTTTTTCAAATCATGCCTATCAAACTCTGCCAAATATCCTTCATCACTTTTTACTGTCTTAATTTTCCTGCAGTAAGAGTGCATAAGTAATGTTAATCCAGTATTCATTTCACGAGTATCCAAAAAGTAAAACCATGGAATCCCTACCTCAACTGATTTTTTTAGCCAGTCCATTATCTCTGGTATTTGGAATATTTCTCTATCATCTTCATCATAGGCTGGGAAAAAAATATCTAGAGTTGATCTTGATTTTATCAGAATGTCTTTATTCTTCGATAGTCGTTCTATAAAATTTATAATATAGTCAAAGCTGCCAGTAAGTATTTCTTTTTTTGGAATTGCTACAACTCTGAAACTGGCACCTTGAAGGGTGGCGTCAATAGCCCAATTATATTTTATTTGATCTTCGTAATTAATAATTGGACCTACAGTTTGAAAAAGTTCATCTTGAAAATTACTTATAAGTAAATTATCTTCTGGGACTTCTATCCACCAGCCATCGCCACTATTCGGTGAGGTTTTATCAATTTCAAACATTACCCAATTCATTCGTTGAAAATCCCCATCCATTATTACAATATAAACTGGAGATTGACTATTTAAATAGTAGTTCAAATGCTTAGTCTCACCAACAAACTTATATCCCCCACTAGTTTTTGATCTAAAAAAGGAATCTCCATGCTTCAATTGAATGCCAATAAGCTTTCCAGAGACATTATCATTTTCCACAAGTTCAATATACCCATCAATTCCAAAATCATTTTCTTGGTTGATTGGGTGATAAATACAATTAAGTTCAGCATTCACATAGTGCTGGAAAAATGTCTGGCCAACAGTTCCCTTTAATTGATTTTTATTTCTTTTTGGAAAAGACATCTTGAATTTCCCCTATCATAAGTAGCATTTAGCATTGATTTCATCTAATTTCCTCTAACGTTCTCGTATTCACGACGCTTGGTGAATGCCAAGTGTGTCCGACTGCTCCCTCTTCCTCGAAGTCCCTCAAACCAAACCGAGGGCGTATATCTGATGCGTAAACACTATGTTAGATGAAGCATGAAAATCCCTTGAATAATCTTTAAAATCGTAGAAAAACATTCTACAATTTTATTATTTAAAAATACAATATTCATTCTTGTATACATAGGTCTTATGAAACTCTGGAAGAAAACAATAACTAAAGATACAAGAAAGAGAATCTTAAGGTTTTCCTGAATGAATTTAACAAATTCCAATTATTACTAACATAATATTCTGCATTTGGATCTGAACCATATACTGAAACTTATTTTTAAATTGGACTTTTAGTTTCATAACGCTCTCCTAGAAGATTTAAAAAAAGGCATTTTTCTTTTAGAGACTTCAAGACTACTTGACTCTTACTATATCAATAAGCTTACACTTACAAAAGGCTCCGACTCAATGTTAAACTTAGCAATTTTATTTTGTAATAAATCGATTAGAGATATTTCTTGTGACAATACCTTTCTCAAATCGTAACCATCCATTAGAAAAACCGATTTGTCAGGATGTTGTTTCATTAACGGTATAACATGATTTGACCAACCACTTATTGAAACAAACAAGCCCATGGTTTGTTTTCCAGAACGAGCTACTTTTCCATATAACGAATCCAATTGTCTAATATCTGTTAATTGGGTAGTCCATTTAATTTCAACTATGTAATGCCAGCCATCTATTTTAAAGGCTCCATCAATTTGTTCTCCACCATCATTTCTACGAAAACTTTCCATAAGAGCAATATCATAAACATTAAAAAGCATGTTCATGAGTTCTTCTAACATAAATCCTCTCTTTTGTGGATTTTCTTTCATGACAACAAGATCGTCGTACATCAATAATAAAAGTTCAGAACCTTTCTTTATTTCAAGTTCCTTTTCTATTTTTGCTTTCTGTTTTTTTTCATTCAATAATCTCTTTTCTTTTTCACGTTCCTCATTTAAAATACGTACTTCTTTTTCTTCCATGATTTCAATTAAATTGAGAACTTCTCTAGCTTTCTGTACTGTGGCCCTTGCCTGCATCTCATTACCCGCCAAATGAAATTGTGACCAATGCGCACCAATACTTATTATCTTTCGTATACTTTTTTGATTCTCTGGTTTTTCTTCCAAAGCATCTAGAATGATAGCCCCCATTTCTCTTTTAGTTAATTGTTTTCCATCTGGATTTCGCCTCTTTAATAAGTCTGCAAAATATTGTTTATTTATACCGGCAGGTTTAAGTATATACTCGTACATTTGATTTTTTATATTTACAAGAGTTGCAATTATTTCAATTGCTAGTTTTTTCATTTCAATGTTAGTCTGCATATAGAATATCTCCCAACTTAATTTAGAATGTCCTAACATCAATAATGAGCTGGATAAGCAACAAAACTCCACCGTTTGGTAGGAGTTTTGTTGCTTAAGATTTTTATGAATAATGGGATATCAGTTACTCTTTCTTTATCTATGCATCTAATAGTTGCTTAAAATTATTTTTCAAAATATCATTTACTGAATCTAATTCGATCCCTTTGATTTTTGATAAGCCTTCTTCAATTCTTATTATAAAATCTAAATTATATAGCTTTTTAGTAGCTTTAGTAAATGGCGCATCACTCTCAATTAAAATTCTATCTAAAGGCATGTTTTTTATTAATTCCATTCCTTTCTTACTATTAACCATGTCTAAGTTAACAGAAAAATAATGTCCATTATTTATGGCTAACTTTAACTCAGTAATATTTCCACTGAACCAGTGCATTATTACCTTACCATTAAACGAATCACCTATTATTGATAGTACATCATTGACTGCTTTTCTACTATGAACAGTTAATATTTTTTCTCCATATTTATTACACTGGGCAATCAACTCTGCGAAGGCATTACGTTGCACTTCTCTGTTATTAAGATCTTCTTTAACATAATCTAATCCCACTTCCCCAATATATTTAGAATTCTTTATATTTTTAATCAGGAGTGGTAACTGGTTTTTATATTGAAAAGCTAATTGCGGATGTAAACCTAAAGCGAAACGAATGTACTTTAAATTTAGATATTCTCTACAATATTTTTCATATAAGGAAGGTAGGTTTGTCACTGCTATTGTATATGATTTATTTAACTCAATGTAATCAATAACTTCATTAATATTTTTGTATAAATCTAAATGCATATGTGTATCAAATTTAAAGTTATTCATTTAATCCTATTCAGCACCTCTCCCAATTCCTCCATACCTCTTATGTAAATTTGTGCATATTTATCAATATCTGCTTTTATTGGACCTGACTTTTGCACAGATAAAAACGCAGTTTTTTCTTGATACTTGTTTAATCCCAACATATAGGAATTAAAATTCACCTTGGCAGTCTCACCACTTTTAAAGTCAATATCTCTGTAAACAGTATAATCCTTAAATCCTGATTTAAGAATTGCCGCCCTTCTAATAACACAGGGCAAACAATTTCCACAGTGACATGCTTCCTTTTCACCTAACATCCTACCATGATCTGGATGTGAACAAGACATTGTATTAGATATATTTCTCTTTAAAAAATTCATATTTTTACACTCTAAAATCATTTCACCCTTTGTTTTAAATTGGTACGGATTACGAATACTAATGGATAATCCCAACTTTTGAATAAGTGTTTGTAACATATCTAAGTAATAAGGATGGGTTGTACGTGTACTACTACTTCCTAGTCGTGAATTTGTTAGTGGTATATTTAATGAAATTAAGCCATTCTCAGGTATTAATAATTCAATGCTTGTATTAATACTTGTAGCTAGAGCTATCGCATGGCAAAAAAACATAAATGATCGTGTTCTAGTTGTATCTTCTTTACCATCCCTAGCTGCTGCATGGAAACTGAAAAACTGATCCTCATTAACCGTATATTTTTTATACAATTTAGCCTTTAATAGATCCTGGTATTCCTTTACACCTTTTCCTCCACCATAGTGACTGACAAATAAAACGTTATCACAACATTCTTCCAATGCGTCAATAGCTCCGATAAAGGAGTCCAAGCCTCCAGAAAACATACAAATTTTTTTTACATCAAGCTCTTTTTCAACACTTCTTTTTTTATATTTCTCTCTAGCTCTAATTTCCATTTGAGTATACTCTCTACTTCTAAAAATAATATTCCACTTATCTCCACTTAAATAATTCAGCATTTGTTCGAGCAATTCTTTATTATTATTCCATTTATCCAATTCTAGTACGGGTATATATAAATTATACACTCGTGTCCATGAGTCATAAGTAGAATTTCTGTCGCTAATTCTATCTGCACCAAATACAAATAAGGAAATATATAAAAAATCCAACCCAATGTTAGAAATAAAATTCGGTAAGTTTATTAATTTTTTTATAGACTCTTTACTCCAAAATGTATAAGTGTATTGTCCGCTGTTATTAACATTATATTCAATAAAATGAGAGTCTATAACAAAATCATCCGCTTCACTTAATTTGCAAACAATATTCACAAACTCACCTCCAGCACTTCATAGCATTCTCTATACAAATTGCCAATGATACTATCAATACTTTTATCGTTATAATCCAATTTACTCATTTTAATATCATCGAACTTTATTTCAACGGAAACCTTAACGTATTCTCTTATTTCTTTTTCTTTTTGCAACGCTATTTGAGCATTATCCGCATATCTTTCAAATCTACTTTGCAAATCGTTTAACATTCTTTCGAATATGTAAGTACTAACGTAACTTCTCATAATTTCATCAAATATGACTTCATTCATTCTATCTAACGACGTAATATCCATTTGATTTTCCTCGATAAACTCATAGATCATACACTGAACCTCAATAGTAGCATTTCTAGCTATAATATCTTCTTTTGTGTCAGAATTCGGCGATATCAGATTTACTATTTCGGACAACAACGTTTCAATACTTTTACCGATATAATCGATGTGCAGCTTCTCAAAAGTTCTTAGTATACCTATTTGACTAATACTTAAAAGTAGTCTTCCAAGTTGTACAGTTGAGCTTTTTCCTGAGATAGCTTGATTTGAAGCAGCTCTTGAACCTCCTGATGCTTTAACATAATTACTTACAACTCTTCCTCTACTATTAGAACTTCCGGTTATATACTGAGACATTGCTTTTTTTGTTTCTTGCCAAGAACCTTTTACTGGAGTATCCTCCTTTTCAGGATTATTACTATTTTCATCATCAGCTTTGCTTTCTTGGTCATTATCCAAATCATCATTGAATCCTTCTGGTAGTAATGGATTTCTATCGTTTGGACCTCCATATATACTTGATGTCCCCATGTTCTCCCTCCTTATCTTCTAAACTCTCTTTGTATCATAGCTGATAAAGACGTATTTTCTACTGACCAACGCTCAGTTATTTCTAAAACCTCGAGCTGTTTATTAGATTTATCCATGAAATCCTTTACTAACTTTATTAGTGCAGGAGTTAACCGCTCTCCAGACAGTCCGGTTAGATTACTTAAAACATTTGAATATAAAATCTCCTTGGTCTTTCCCCAATCTAAAAAAGCTTTAAAATTATCTGTATCTATGCTAGTGTCTGAAACAATCTTTGTAAAAACAGCTTGGAGTATTTCACCCGATTCAGAATCATTGATTTCTGTCGACATTTGAAGAGCTTCAGTTGTGCCCGTCCTTGTTTTACTTAACAATTTTCCAAGGACTTTTTGAGCCTTCGGACTTAATTTTACAACACTTGTATCAAATCTTTCGTCTAAAGAGGATCTTGAAAAATAAAAGTAAGGCATCAGATCTATATCAGATAAATAAGGATCGATATTACACCAATCCTGTACCCATGCGTCGTCCTTCCACAACTTTAATTCATTAGACTCAGTTAATTGTTTAGATTCCAGTAGTTTCAGCTCTTGAGGTTTACCTTGTTCACTAGATGCTAATTGGGCTATTTGGCGAAATAATGGAGACTTAAAATACTCAAGCATCATTATTTTCGCAAGTATCTTTCTATCTAATTGGACATCCTTGTACCAAGCCATTTTTTCTCTCATAACCAAAGAATTTAGAAACCTTTTGCAATGCCTTGGGTTACCATTTAGTCCATTGGCTAGAACAGAAGAGAGTTGTTTAGCAACTGATAAGCTATCCTTTACTTTCTCAGCTAATTCGGGCAGTGAAGCACTGAGTACTGAATAATCTATAGAGAAATTAAGAAAATTGCTTCTTTTTTCGGCATTTATAAAATTCATCATTTCTTTAAATTCATCATTAGTTAAGTCCTTTTCAAATAATAGGCAGGTAATATACAGTTCAACTTCTTTTGAATTAAGCCTTGGAATCCTAATTGGATACTGAATAATTTTTTCAAGGTATTCTTTGCCTATGTCAATTTGATGACCTTCTATTTTATCAAATTTTCTCTTGACGGCATAAGAAATATGTCTTTCATCAGCCCCAACAATAAATATTGAATTACCTGTAAACAAAAATAGCCTAATCGCTTCTAGCGTCTCAAGAATTGTTTCTGGACTACAACGGTCTAATTCGTCAATAAATATTACCAATCTTTTAATGCTTGTTTCTTTTAACAACACTGAAAAGTTCTTTTGGAATTCCTTTATATCTTCTCTTATTTCTTTATTGCTTAATTCATCTTTCATTCCTTCAATAATACTCTCTGTTTCTAAGTCTTCTGATTTTTCTTTAACTTTCGAAATTACATTATTCAAAGTTATATCTGCTACTGTTCCGATTCCTCCAGTTAAAAAAAAATCCGCACCATATTTCAGACCGTTTTTTAACAGTTTTAATTTATCAACACTCTTGTATAGCCCTTTTATACATTTTAAAGCCTTCTCGCTCAACTTTGTTTTTTGCTGAATAGTATCTAAAATACTCCCCATCAATGCAGTCTTAGCATCTTCGTATCCTTCAAAGAGCCATCCATTAAACACCATACATATTGTATCTTTATCATCTTCAAAGCTTTTCATGCTCATACTTATTAAACTGGATTTTCCACTTCCCCAATCACCATACACCCCCACGCTGGAAGGCAATAATGTTTCATCAGCAATAATATCTTTAAGAATATTGATTAAATAATCAAAATCTAAAAAGTCAAGTTCTGTTTCACTATCTTTCCACATGATCCTCTATCCCCCAATTCAAATGCAATTCTACTTTAATTCTATTTCATGCGACAATTTTCCTGCTTTTGGATAAAAACGCAGTCAAAAAAGACTATTTATTGTCGAGTAGAATCCCAATACTAATCGTTTATCCCTAAATTTTAATTCTATATTATATCTCTGATACCTATACATGATAGGTAGTCCTCGAGAGTGGTCAAACTGAATGCAGAATCAGGAAACATTAAATTGTGTCCGACTCTTTGTTTCTCCCAAATACTATCAGGAGGCGTTATATGAATCACCATAACAATGAAGAACTAAAGAAACTGATATCTGAATCCTTAAGAGAACGACCTGATAGCTATCCTATACAGCAACTCTTTGAGGAGTTCCCTACAACCTCAGAATTAATGGATGTATCTGAACAACAATTAGTAAGAATAAAAGGTATTGGTATGGGAAAAGCTCGACAAATCACCTCAATGTTGAAGCTGGCCAAACTGCTCACGATTCCATCATCCCAAGAGCAAGTTAAAATACGTAGTCCTAAAGATGCATTTGAACTGCTTGAGCCTGATTTCAAATTTTCTACAAAAGAATATTTCATCTGTCTATTCCTCAATACAAAAAACTATGTAATTTCTAAGGAGATCATCTCCATAGGCTCTCTGAACGCCGCTATCGTCCATCCTAGAGAAGTATTTTATGCAGCGATAAGACGCTGTAGCGCCTCGATCATATGCGCTCATAACCACCCGAGCAGAGACCCGGAGCCATCCATTGAGGACGTTAATCTAACAAAACGACTCATAGCCGCTGGGGAAATCATAGGAATAGAAGTCCTTGATCATGTAATTATTGGTGGCAACCGCTTCTACAGTTTGAAAGAACACGGTCATTTCTAAATTTCATTAACTCCAATTTGAACGTCCCTCACATAAGTAGGTGTGAAAAACCATTTTTAAATGCTTTTATCCACGGTTTAACCACACTCCGTATCAATTCTCTACTATAGGCGTTGAAATCCGCACTATATCCTGTTGAGCCTCCTACCAAAAAATTCTATCGTTTGATTAGGGGTGAAGGGAAATGAACAGCATCGAATCTATTGGGGAAAATATCAGGATTTTACGGTTAAAAAATGGTTTCAGTCAGGAGCAGCTTGCACTAAGTGCAGGGGTAAACACATCTTACATTGGGCAGATTGAGCGTGGAGAGAAGAACCCTACAATCAAAATAATAGAACAAATCTCGGTTGCTCTGGAGATCACCTTAGTTGATTTATTGACGTTCTATGATCCGAAGGGAGGTGTGAAAAGCAGTTGCTATCCTTCAACTTTAACTATAACCCCTGAAACCATTAAGCAGTGTCTACTGGAAGTACTGATGGACAATACAAATATGATTATTAAAAACAATAAAGTAACTTAAAGAGCCGTTAGTCTTTTAGTTATTGAATTAGCTTAATCTATAAAATTGGAGGAAAAATAATGATGAACAGTGCTTCAGGCAAGCATATATTTGCCCAAGAACCTATAGTCTTAAAGAACCCTATGAATGGCTATAGAAAATGGTACTACGGCTTAATTCCTGTATCATGCATTGCTTTTATGATAATCGGGGGTCTGGGCTTTGGTTTGTTTATTGGTTTTATTATTGGATGGGCTTTAGCCTATATGATTGTAAACGGAATAGCCGGAGTGAGATTATTGAAGTTAAACTTCGCAAATCATCCTATGTCAGCACTGATTACAAATGAACAGTTATACGGGCGGTTGAGTACTTTCGCCCATCCTGATTTCACAGTTGAAAAAGGGCAGGGACGTGTTCGCTTTGTTTTTAAAAATAAGACTGTGCATACAATCTGGATTGACGAGAAAAAACAGACGTATTCTGTCATTTCAAAATTCAAGAAAAAGAGTATGATCACTAATCGGCATAATTCAGGTATCAAAGAATACATACATGCCTATAATGCCAACCCTTTTGTTCAAAATGCCATTAATTCAGCAACTCTATCCTTCAAAAAACAAGAAGGTACTATTCTTCAAAAAGCATAATTCAGATTTATTGGAGGATATAAAGCCATGATTGAAATATATATTCTTCTTTCTATACCATTTGGTTGGAAGTTCATAAGCAAACTACAACGTAACATCACAGTATTTACAACAATCTCTAATTATATCGTTTACAAAATCATCTTATCTGTATTTGTTGGCTGGGCAGTAACGCCGTTTTACTTGATCGGGTATCTATTAAAGTTAGTTCGAGTGTTCAAACCACCTTTAAGCAAAAAGCAGCAAACAAAATAAAATCATCAGTAGACGGGGGAGCATTAGCTCTTCCCGTTTATTTTGCGTTAATCCCTGAGAGGAGGTGAGAATCATGGATAAAGTAATTGAAACTGCCGGGAAGACAGCGCTGACCGCAGCTGGCGCACTAATCGGAGGAGGAGCAGGAGCAGCACTTGGCACTACAATATTCCCCGGCGCTGGAACAGCCGTTGGTTACTTATTTGGTGTTGGATATGGAACACTCAGCGGCCTTAAAGCTTGGAAACATTAATCAAAATAAATTATTGGAGGAATTAAACGATGAGTGATTTTTGGGAACGTGTAGTAGAGTCTGCTGTAGATGCAGTGAGCCAAACGATTGAAAACAAATTTGATGTGGTCGAAACTGCACAAGATTTGTACGATATGTACAGTGAAGAAGAATAACTAGAATTAGCTCACTTGAAGCCCGTGAATTAATTTATCGCGGGCTTCATTTTATTCAAATCCCTCCTCAATTTCCGCATAAAGATTTTCAATAAAATCAATATCCCAATCTTCAGGAATTAGAACAGGATTAATATTCAAATCCCTAAGCTTCTTAAGAAGCTTACCAAATTTATCAGCAGATTTCTTAGCATTTTCACCATTAATATAAACTTCTTTTGCTTTAGTGATTCCACCGCAATGTTCGATGAATTTAAGCAAAGAAATGAGTGTTCGACGCTTCAGAAAATTGGGCACCCTTAGATTTATTATTTGCTCTGCCTTCTTTAAGGTATGATAATCACCTTTCCCAACGATTAGTTTGTAAAACTTTATGACTTCATTTTTCAATCTTTCTTGGCTTAATAATTCCTTCACAGTTTCTTTTCCATCTCGAACTTGAGTTTCAAATCGGAGTATTCCCTTTGTCATTGTAAAATCTCTGAATTTCTTGCTTGATTCCTTCTCTTTGATTAAAAGTGTCTCATAACGATTATACCAATTGACCGTTTTATTCTCTGACATCAAGTAACAGTTAGTAATGGAAGAGAAGTATGCCTTGGTTTTATGATTATTCCAGAAGTAATCTGGAATGAATCCCTTTTTAAATAAGGATAAATATTTGGGAATTAACTGTTCTGGTAGCTTTATATCCACAGCAGCTTCTATTCTTTTAGCTGTCCAATCAAAAAAATCGGGGACTTTCAAGGAGAGAATATCCTGTAATACATAATTAAAGACATTACGAACCCCTTCAAATTCAGATACTTTTGTTACGCAATAGTATCCATCTTTATCAATAGTAAGTTTGGGACGTAAACGCACCTCTATAGAATAGTGGCCCCAAGACGCAGCTCGCAGTCGAATTTCTTGAAAACCAAACTCAGAGAATGCATTTGTGATACGGGCATTTTTATCATACTTATCTTTACGGAGTTGGCCCGTATTGAAGTATTTTTTTAAGTATGTCTGCATTAATGTAAAGGCTCTATCATGTTCTCTCTTAGTCATTGCATATACCAGATACATCATATCCACCATGAATGAACAGCACCTCCAACACCCCCAAAGCCTACATGACAACATCTAGTTGGCGGAGGGGTATTATTATCTAAGTCAAAGTACTGTTACAAGAAAAATAAAAAAGTACATTTCAGCAGGCTATTGCTGTCATGTACTTCATTTATTTATTCTATAATATGTTGGTTTTCCTCTATAAACTCATGGAACCGCATTTTATCTAAAACTAAAGCTCTTTTGTTAGCACTCCCAATTTTGGCATCAGGTCGAAAAACGCCTTCAACATCCCCTTCAATAGATAGTATGCCTTGTTTAAAAAGGAAAGCGTAAAGCTTGTTGTCGATTTTGAAATTCCGTCCCGTCCTTTTCAGTTCGTTCGTAACATGAGGCTTAATCAAACTGTATTTTATTGCCCAAATGTTTTCATTTTCCCATCCAATAAAGTCTTCTTGAAGCTTTGAGCTATTATCCATTTCAAGGAATTCAGATTTATGAATAAGCCCCTGAACAGCGTTTAAAAAGATAACCGCATTGAATTTCATGGGATCAATCTCAATTGACATATCTTCTGATTCCATCCATTTATAACCTCTGGAATCTTTTATATATCGCAAATAGCCCGAATTGTCTCTTCCATAAAAGTTGTCTACCCAACCAATTTCATCATTAAATATAACTTTTGCATCATCGTCATCTAACAACCGAGTGGCAAGTCTAATAGCCCGTAATAAATAAGGATATATATTCTCTCTATAGAGAAAGAAATCATAATCAAGATAATTGGGGTCAATCCATTTCGAGTTAGCCAACGTTTCGTTAAGTAAGTCAAGTTGGATACACTTATATTCTTTTTTGTTGATTCGGGTATAGACTTTAACATTAAGCCCTACTTCTGTAGTCTTCTGTTTCTGCAAATCGTAAACGCGAAGGCGGTTTATTGGAACAACAAAGAAGTTGCAAATAAATGCACCTTGTGTTAATCCTTTACCTTTCTTCACCTCCGAATTCGGTTCATCTATATTCTCTATTTCGTCCCTCGCTTGATTAATTCTTTTACGTACTACTTTCATCATCTTGTGATCTTCAATCAGAAAATCCTCGCTCATTTCCGAGAAAATAGCATTCATCACACCCATGGTCTCTTCAACTCTTCTGAATTCTTCTGGGTTCTTTTTCCGATTGATATAATACACATACTTTTCAGAGCAATGGATACCTACGTCATTAACCATAATGTCACCCTTTTGTCGTCGTGAGTAAAAAAGAATATATCCTATTACATTAAGATAATCGAATCAGATTTACGTCTGTAAGCATATTATCGTATACATTTTACAGCAATAGCAGATGCACAAATCTTTTTGGGAATTCCGGGATACTTGGGATTTTTGGGAATCTGTAATTTTACTATAACTTGATATGTTTTTGAAGTCCATGACGTATAGACAATAACCGAGAAAGGTGAAAAATAACAACGTTAGGCATGAACAGATAACATAAGGTACGGGATAACAATTTCAGAAGTGTACTGTCGTAGCAGACAAATATATATTATTACCACGAACAGGAGGTGATTAGCATTTATGCTGCAAGATTATCCAGAAGTTATTACCGTCGAAGAGCTTTTAGACATATTGTTAATTGGCAGAAACTCTGCCTATAGACTACTGAAATCCGGCGAAATTAAGTCCATAAAAATTGGACATACGTACAGAATTCCTATACTAAGTGTAAAAGAATATATTCTAAGCAAAGCGCGAATGGATTTATCTAAATACATGTAATCAAATAGCAGTTTCGCAGGCAGGGGCAATTACGCTCCTGTCTTTTTCATATTCAATAAAACCATTGGAGGTCGAAGCACATGAAAGGCAGCTTACGTAAACGCAATCAATACTGGTACATCATTGTTGAAACAAAGGACGAGTCCGGGAACCGGAAGCAAAAGTGGATTAATACCAAATGCGAGAAGAAAACAGATGCAGAGAAATTCCTGAGAGAAACGCTTACGAAGATAGACAACAACAGTTTCGTTCAGCCACAGCGAAAACTCAAATTCACTGAATTTATGCTGAATTGGCTTAATAACGTTATTAAAAGTGAGGTGGAGGAAACGACTTGGGAAGGTTATGAGATGATTGTAACAAAGCATATCATCCCATACTTCATAAGTAAGAATGATATACTCCTACAAGAATTACAACCCATGCATCTGCAAAAATATTATGAGACAAAGTATCAAGATGATCCATCGACTGGCAAAAAAGGATTATCCGCTAAAACATTAAGAAGACACCACGCTAATATCAGAAGTGCATTAAAATTCGCATTACGAATGAACTTGATCCTCTTTAATCCCGCTGATCGAATCGTACTTCCGAAGCAGGAGAAGTTCAATGCCAGCTACTACACTGTCGAACAGCTCGAAAAGCTATTCGAGGTTTGTTTGGGTACACCGATAGAATCGGCAGTATATCTCGCAGCTCATTATGGACTTCGACGTTCTGAGGTGCTTGGATTGAAGTGGGATTGCATCGATTTCGAAGAAAAGACAATCTCAATTAAAGAGGTTCGCGTAAAGTACGGCAAAGAGGTCGTCGTAAAGAAACCTAAAAGCGAAAGCAGCCAGCGTATTTTGCCCTTGATGGAAAAACTCGAAGATTACTTATTACATCTCAAGAAACAAAGGAAGAAAAACAAGCAGCTATATTGCAAAGATTACGTCGATAGCGGTCTTGTATGCTGCTGGCCTGATGGCAGTCCCATGAAGACAGAATACCTGAACCACAAATTCAAGGACATACTCGCAAAGAACGAATTGCCGCACATCAGATTTCATGATCTTAGACACTCAACAGCCAGCTATTTGATTAAACATGGAGTAAGCCTGAAAGAAATTCAGGTATGGCTTGGTCATTCTACAATTAGTATTACAGCCAATACTTATACCCACATTGATATGGAGACAAAAAAAGATACCGCGCAAAAGATCAACGAACTTTTCTCCAAAAAAGCAAAGGAAGCCACTCAATGAAACACACAGCCTGGTTAGCATTAGATGATGTGGCAATCCATTCCTTGCTGCTGGACATAGCCAGACTCCATGTAAAGTTTGCTTTGGAGCATAGCGACAAGAATACATTACCTAGTCGTAAAGAAGTCATTAGAGCAGAAATCCAGCGACTGAGAATGGAGCGTGACAGAATTCTCGAACGCAAAGCATGAGCTTGAACCGTTCGTCGTAAAGTCAGTACAAACATCATTCCGAGCATATCGGAAACCTCGAATCTACACGAAAAAGAGGCGCCGTTAGCAAAATGTTAGCAAATCCGTTTAAAAAGAAACAAGGGTTCCAGCTCTAATGAGCTGAAACCCTTGTTGTTCTAGTGCCGAGGACGGGGGTCGAACCCGTACGGTACTCACGTACCGCAGGATTTTAAGTCTTAGAAGTCATTCGGACTTTAACCCCCTGCAGTGGAATATAAGGGAACCTACAATCCGCAAAAAACCTTGTAGAATCAAGGGTTTTTACGGTTTTTCGTGTTTTCCTTAGAGCCACAAGGGTTTCCGGCAACAAGTAAAAAGAAGAGCAAATTTAGGCATAGGAGAGAACTACGAGAGAACTCGGAGAGAAAAATGAGAGAACCAGCCCGCTCCCTACCATTGACAATATGTTCGGAGCAAACCTCCGGGGAGGTTTTTACAATGACACAAACAACCGTTATCACCATTGCCAATCAGAAAGGTGGCACAGGCAAGACTACCACCGCCTATAATCTGGCGTGCGCCTTATCCCATGAAGATAAAAAAGTGCTGCTGGTTGATTTCGACCCACAAGGCAATCTGAGCATGTGCTTTGGAATTGAAAATCCAGATCAGCTTAAGTTTTCAATGTTCAATATTATGAATGCCCTCATGAGCGACGAACCACTGCCGGATCCTAAAGAATACATTCATAATCATGGCAATATAGACATTATCCCCAGCAACATTGAACTATCCGTTGCTGAGATTAATTTAAGAGATGAAATGGGTGGAGAAAAAACTCTCACCACATTGCTGGAATCCATGAAGCAAAGGTATGACTATATCATTATAGACACAAACCCCTCTCTTGGTCTACTAACTATAAACGCCCTTGCGGCCAGTAACAGTGTGTTAATTCCGGTAAACCCTCAACTGTGGTCAGCAACAGGCCTAACTCAGCTTCTAAAAATTATCATTAAGGTAAAGAAACGAATTAATCCGGGGATTAGCATAGCGGGTATTTTAATGACCATGTGTGATACCCGAACCAATTTATATAAAGAGGCCTTTCGGTTGGTAAAAGCTTATTACCAGGAAACCGTCCGCATCTTTGATGTTCAAATCCCCCTCTCAGTCAAAGTCGGAGAGGCGAATTTTTATAGTCAAAGCATTATTGAATTCAATCCTAAGTCGAAGGTAGCCACAGCTTATTGCAGTTTAGCGAAGGAGCTGATGCAAGGTGAGCAATAAGCGACCTACGCCTAAGCTTTCAAGCATTGATGAGCTTTTACTTTTGTCTGAAGGGCCCAACCTTACAACATCATCCCCTGAAAATTCAGGAGTCACTTCTCTTCTACTCTCCAGCCTTATTCCCTTTCATAAACATCCATTCAAGCTCTATGAGGGCAAAAAACTGGATGACCTAATCGAAAGCGTCTTGGAGAACGGTGTCCTAATTCCTGTTATAGTCCGTCCAATGGAACAAGATTCCTATGAAATTCTTTCTGGGCATAATCGCGTCAATGCCGCTAAAGCCGCTGGGTTACTTTATATCCCTTCCATTGTTAAAGAACAATTGACGGAAGCAGAAGCTGTAATTATCGTGGTGGACACCAATTTTCATCAACGTTCCATTCAGGATATGTTGCCCAGTGAACTTGCTCGTGCTCTGAAGATGCAGCTTGAAGCTTGCAAAGAAGCTAAGCAAAAACAAAGTAAAATAACTCAGCTTGAAAACGGCGAGATCCCTTATAACACCGAGGATTCTGAGTCCACTGTCCCAGTGGGACAGCGAACTTGGAGTGTGGATCAAGTTTCCGAGAAAAACGATATGAGCCCAACCAATATCAAACGATATTTGCGCTTGAATCATCTTCTACCAGAACTCATGGAAAGAGTCGATCAAGGTGAAATCAAACTTCGCCCGGCCGTCGATCTCTCTTACCTGAAACCGCAAGAACAACAAACCGTGGAATCTTTAATTCATGAACAAGGCTTTAAAGTAGATATGAAAAAATCCGAGCTGCTTCGAGCAAAATCAGAAAATCGCAATTTCACTGAGCAAGCCGCATCAGCGATCCTTTCCGGTGGGTCTAGCCGGAAGCCAAAAAGTAAGATTCCTGCTCCATTCAAGCTAAAGCATAAAGTATATGCCAAATATTTCTCTCCTGAGAGTAAATCCGCAGAAGTTGAGGAAATCATCGATAAAGCTTTAACCCTATATTTTTCGCTCCAGTCAGAGCCTGAACAACATCCCTTAATTGAAGAGGAGGAAATTTAATGGTATTCAAAGATCTGGCCCATGAACAGTTTTATGAAGGTAATGTCATTCGAGCTGAGCGTCAACATGATCCTTACCGATCCGCTCTGTTTTATCTGTTAGGCCTTACAGAAGATACTCGCAGTCACATTAATAATCTCTATGATTTCAGAGAAGACAACATTAGGCTAGAGGGCTTAAACAACGGCTGGCAGACAGGAACAACGGTCCGTCTTACCCGTCTCGCATTTAACCTCTATTCGGGCTATACGGGAGAACATGAAGATGAGACCCACTCTTTCAGCCCCTATTATCTGTTCGATAATGGACTCATGCCATATTTCTTTGAAGGAATCAAGCTTCGCTATCCAGCCTATGCCGTGGATATCAAACGAGATTGGCTTCCCTTTGTACCAGACAAAGATATCTATGATGAGCTGGAACAATAAGAGTCACACGATCCATAGGAAGGGAGGATAACCATCGTGGCTCGTGTTGATATGCTCCAGGCAATCTATACATCTGCTGTATCACAAATTTCACACTCATCGAAAAATTGGATGGATTATTTGGAATTCGCTGCTGGAATCTATAAATACTCCTTTGATAATAGTCTGCTGATCTATTCTCAGAAACCAACTGCCACCATGCTGGCTCCTCTCCCCCTTTGGAATCAGATAGGTCGTTATGTGAACAAGGGTGAAAAGAGCATTGCCGTTTGCGATTTTCAGCTGGGGAGTCCTGTGCTGAATCACCTGTTTGATATCACTCAAACTACAGGGAAATCGGCTCCTGCACTCTGGAATCTGGAACAAATTGACCAAGTTGAATTAGCAGGACGCTTGACTTCATATGACACCATGGACCTTACCAATGCCATCTTCGATCTGACCAAAGCATCTGTTGGTTCTGCTTGGGATGAGCTGCTGCAAGACTTCGAGCATGATGTCGAGAATCACTTTCTTGGTACACTCCCCCTGCATGGCTTAGAGCAACATATGGCTGATCTAATAATGGACAGCGTTCGCTATCTTATCCACCTCCGCTGCCGGCTGCCGGAGCCTAATGGAATTGATTTCGCCACCATTACGCATTTGGATACTCTTCCTCTTGTCGCTCGTTTGGGCTATCAGGTAAATGACATCGCCCGCAGCTTGCTTAACGATATTGCCCGATATATTAAAATCATGGAAAACGAAAGGAGTACCTTTTATGAACAAGAAGGAACATCCGAGCCTAACCTATCACGAGATCGACGGTCTGCTATATCCCGACCTGCAAATCTCGGGCAATCCGGAAGCGAACCAGCAGCCGCTAGGCAAGTATGGGCGGATGGCACTGAACCATCTACGCAACCATCACCCACAGCGCTTCCTAATTCTTCAAATGCAAGGCGATCTGATGGAGAAAATACACCAAGTCGAAAAGGAAGCGCTGGAACGGTTAGAGCAGTTGAGCGAGCAACTGCTTCGGCTCCAGCCGATGCCGCAGACCGAGGATACCCTAGTGCGGACGCGCCATCTGAATCAGATCAAATCGACAGCAGAAGAACTGGTGCTGAACGAAATCGTGCTGAGACCGAGATAACCGCACCTTCACCTCCCGCTATTCTTAAGCAACCCCCTTCCCCGGAGCCGCCTGCAAGCGGTTCTTTTTTTACGCCTGAAATTGACGACGGTGCAGAAAAACATACTGCCGAGGAAATGCTGGAGTACTTGTTGCGTAGTGATCAGGGAAAATCAGTGATTAAACCACGCATTTACCAATTTGTGACCGAGCAGCATCCCGTTAAACCTGCCGCTCTTGTCCCACTGCTCAAAGTAGTCTATGGAATTGGGGGCGCATGGGCCAGCTTTGACAATGACCTGAAAGGATATATGACGACTAGCAAAGGAATGGAATTGGAATGGAAGGAAGCTGATGGACCCCATCGAGAAGGGCTTACCTGGAATAGGATAGCAGCTATGATTTTAAGGCTGATTGGGGAAGGACGTTATGATGAACAATTCTCCCCCTTCCCGCTGCAAGAAATGGAGTGGACTTTATTCGACTTTGCCGAACAACAATCCCACGAAGAAAAACAGGAACTAGACATCCACTCTATGGAGTCAGTTGAAATCTTGCCTAAACTGTCTGAAGAAGATACATCTACTGTTCCAACACCTCCTACCAAGGCTAAGGGGACCGCTTTTGAGGAAGATACGTTCAACATAGTTCCCCCTTCTACCGCCGATCCTATCCATGCCGTCAACTATCACTTTAATCCTGAAGCCTCTCCCTATGTGTCCGGCCCCAAAAGCAAGTATAAGCGAAATGTAGAAGCAATCCGCTTGCTTAAACATCTTGAAGCCGACCAGCGTCAGGCTACAGCGGAAGAACAACAGATCCTGGCCGGTTATGTGGGCTGGGGCGGATTAGCGAATGCTTTCCACCCTACGGCATCTGGGTGGGAGGGTGAATATACCGAGTTGAAACAATTACTTGATAATGAAGAGTACGACGCAGCACGTAATTCTACAATTACTGCCTTTTACACCGAACAATCGGTTATTCAACCGATTTATACTACCTTACAGCGGTTTGGGCTAACAAATGGAATTGGACGCAAGCTGTTAGAGCCATCCATGGGTACAGGCAATTTCTTCTCTGTACTGCCGCCGGAATGGGAGCAAGCCGAGCTTCACGGGGTGGAATTGGACCAACTGACCGGCAGAATTTCTCGACAGTTGTACCCTCAAGCCACAGTTCACCTCCAGGGCTTCGAAACAGTAGATTGGAGAAATACTCGTTTTGATGCGGTGTTTTCCAATATTCCGTTCAACAATATTCGCATCTTTGACCAGCACTACCAAAGCAATCATTTAATTCACGATTACTTTTTCATTAAAGCTCTAGATCTGTTGAAACCCGGTGGTGTTCTCGCCTTCATTGTCAGCAAGGGAACGATGGACAAACAGGATTCTTCAGTTCGAGAAATTCTGGCCCAAAAAGCTGACCTTATCGGTGCTGTTCGGCTACCTAATACAACCTTTCAAGTTCTGGCTGGAGCTACCGTAACCACGGATATTGTCTTTTTGCAAAAACGGGAGCAGCCGCTTTCACTGAATAAAGAAGACATGCCAGAATGGGTGTTCATCGGGACAACGTCAGACGGAATTCCTATAAATCGCTATTACCTCAGTAACCCCGACCAATTGTTGGGTCGGATGATTTGGGATCGTGGGATGCACGGGGTCGAGCAAACCGCTTGCGTGCCGGATGAGAACCAACAATTATACGACGTACTGGAGCAGGCGCTGGAAAGAATGCAGGCTGTCATCCCTTCTCTTCCACCTTCGGTGAGTGAGTCAAAACCATCGGTGCTGATAGACACGGATGAACCGAAGCGCTTAGAAGCACCAGCCGGCACCAAAAACTTTACTTATATCATCGAGCAGGGACAGATCTATTATTGCGAAAAGGGCGAGTTGTTACCCCAAGACATTAAGGGAAAAAAGGCAGAACGCATCAAAGGATTATGCGAGATCCGAACTTCGCTGCTGGAAGTGATTTCACTGCAGTCCCGTGAATATGGCTATGAAGAAACTGAACTGACAGCAGCCCAGCATACATTAAATAATGCATATGACCGCTTTGTCCATTCCTGCGGTTATATTAATGATCGAGCCAATACAGCCGCTTTTGCCGACGATGATCAACTGCCGCTACTTCGTTCCATCGAAGACCTGAATCCAGAGAAAACATGGAGTAAAGCAGCTATCTTTTTTCGCCCTACCATCCGTTCCAACCATCTCCCCGATCACGCAGAGTCTGCGATTGAAGCATTGCAAATCTGTCTGAATCAGCGGCTGCGCATTGACTTGCCCTACATGGCTCATTTGTGCCGTACAACGACAGCCGAAATCCGTGAGGAATTGGGAGGGCGTATCTTTTTAAACCCACAGAACTATACAGGTGATGAAGAAGAAGGTTGGGAGCTGGATGAGGATTACCTATCAGGTAACGTTAAGGACAAGTTAGCCTACGCCATCCTTAAAGCGAAAGAGCTCCCAGATCTGTTTCAGCGCAACGTATCTGCACTAACCGCTGTTCAACCCGCCCCTCTGCTTCCCGGCGAAATTGATTTTCGCATTGGCAGTCCATGGATTCCGGTACGGCATTACCGGGAATTTATGTATGAAACCTTCGGCACCGCTAAGGTGCTGCAGACCACGCAAACTGTCGACGTAGATTATCTAGAATTCACTAACCTATGGCGTGTATCAGGCAAATCACTGGAGCGCGATTCCATCAAAGTGAACCAAACCTATGGAACACGCCGCACCAGCGCCTATGAGATTTACGAATCCAGCTTGAACCTGCAAAGCATCACTATCCGCGATCCTTTTACCTTCGTGGACTCTAGTGGCAACGAACAAATCAAGTATGTCGTGAATGCTAAGGAAACGATGATTGCCCGTGCTAAGCAGCAGCAGATGAAGGAAGCCTTTGCTTCCTGGTTATTCCGGGATAAGGACCGCGCTGACAATCTGCTAGCGATCTATAACGATAAGTTCAACAATATTCGTCCCCGCCATTACAACGGTGATCATCTCGTATTCGCAGGGATGAATGAGGAAATGCAGCTCCGAAAGCATCAAAAAGATGTGGTGGCCCGAATTCTTTACTCCGGTACGGCGCTTATGGCCCATGAAGTCGGCGCAGGCAAAACCGCCGCAATGATTACTGCCGGCATGATGTTGAAGCGCATCGGAGCAATTCAAAAACCAATGTACTGTGTACCTAATCACCTCACAGAGCAGTGGGAGAATGAGTTTTTGCGTTTCTTCCCTGCAGCGAACATTCTCGTGACTACGAAAAAGGATTTTGCCCTGGCCAACCGTCAACGCTTCGTCTCCCGTATTGCCATGGGCAACTACGATGCAGTTATTATCGGACATAGCCAGTTTGAGAAGATCCCTATTTCTAGTGAACGTCAGGAGCAGCTCCTACAAGATGAAATTCGCAATGTGTCTCAAACCATTGACCAGGTGAAAAAGGAAAAGGGAGACAACTGGAGCATCAAGCAGATGGTGGTGTTTGAAAACAATCTGAAATCCCGTTTAGAGCGTCTGGCGAATGAAGGCAAAAAGGATGATCTGCTCACCTTTGAACAATTAGGAGTAGATATGCTATTTGTGGATGAGGCTCATGCCTACAAGAACTGCTTTACATTCACGAAGATGAGAAATGTCGCTGGAATCGGCAAAACCAGTAGCCAGCGGGCCACCGATATGCTACTTAAATGCCAGTATCTACAGGAAATGAACAGTGGTCGTGGCGTGGTCTTTGCAACAGGTACACCGATCAGCAACAGCATGTCGGAAATGTATGTGATGCAGCGTTTTCTCCAACCGCATTTGCTGCAAAAACTGGGACTCAACTTTTTTGACAACTGGGCGGCGACCTTTGGTGAAGTGGTATCCTCCCTGGAAATCACACCAGAAGGCAGCGGCTATCGGATGAAATCCCGCTTTGCCAAGTTTCATAACCTGCCGGAACTAATGAATCTATTTCGCTTAGTGGCGGATATTCAAACCGCAGATATGCTACAATTGCCCACGCCAAAACTCGAAGGTGATAAAGCCACCGTAATTATCAGTGAGTGTTCTCCGTTTCAGCAGCAGCTAATGGACGAGTTTGTGGTGCGTGCCGAGCAGATCCGTAACAATGATGTGGACGCTTCTGAGGATAACATGCTCAAGCTGACACATGAAGCCAAACTGATGTCCATTGATCCCAGGTTAGTTCATGAAGACGCTCCCGTTGATCCCGACTCTAAATTAAATCGCTGCATCCATAACCTCTACGAAATTTGGCAGCAAACAGAGGCTGAAAAACTGACCCAAGTGGTATTTTGCGATAGCGGCACACCCAAGCCGGGAATCTTTAACGTGTACGATGAGGTGAAGAGTCAACTGACACTTCGCGGCGTACCTGAGGACGAAATCGCCTTTATCCATGATGCCAAAACGGATGCTCAGCGGGAAGAATTGTTTGAACGAGTCCGCCGCGGCGAAGTTCGTGTTCTGCTCGGCTCCACCTCTAAGCTTGGGACCGGAACCAACATTCAGGATCGTCTCATTGCTGCACATCATACTGATTGTCCCTGGCGCCCCTCTGACATTATCCAGCGTGATGGCCGAATTCTGCGGCAGGGTAATCGCAATCCAATAGTGCAGATTTTCCGTTATGTTACAAAGGGAACCTTCGACTCATACTTGTGGCAAATTCAGGAGCAGAAGTTACGCTACATCTCCCAAGTGATGACCGGCAAAAGTATCTCCCGCTCCTGTGAAGATACGGATGAAACGGTACTATCTGCTGCCGAAGTCAAGGCCGTAGCTACCGGTAATCCCATGCTTGCCGAAAAGATGCAGGTGGATAACGATGTCTCCCGCCTCAAGCTTCTGAAGGCCAATTGGCAAAATGAACAGGTGATGTTGGAGCAGCGTATCCATAAGCAGTATCCTTTAATGCTCAGAGTGTGTGAGGAGAAAGTGGAGAAGCTCGAGGCGGATATTCAAATAGCTGAGCAAAATCGCCAACTGGATTTCTTGATTCAACTAGATGGAATCAACTATGAAGAAAGAACGCAAGCCGGGGAAGTGCTTCTTCTGTTAGCCAAACTAACCGAGAGGGATCAACCATCTAAAGTTATTGGCCAGTTTCGCGGTTTTCCGCTCTCCTTGTTCCGTTCAATTTATGATAACGTCCACATACGGGCCCAAGGAACAGAAACACACTCCGCAGAGCTTGGGGGATCAGTACTGGGGAATATTTCTCGTCTCGAAAATCTGATCGAGAAATTGCCTTCATTGCTTCAAGCTACAAAACAGAATCAGGAAGAGACGATGGAGCAGCTTGCCGCAGCGAAAAATGAAATAGGAAAACCATTCGAGGAGGAACAAAAACTGCAACAACTGGTCATGCGACAATCCGAGATAAATTCGGCGCTGGAGTTTAAGGAATTGCAAGGACAGGAGATTGTCATGGAGGAGCAAATAGGAGCCAAGGATTGGGAGCCAGAGAGGGAGTTGGAACCTGAGATATAATTCATCTAACAACTAATATATTGACCTGACTTCCAATCAACCCTTTTGCTATGGTACTGATCGAGGGTACTTAATACATGTCTATAGAACTAAATAATGATAGTACCATGTAGAAAATTCTGGTATATTATCTAAGAAGGAAGCTCCTCAACCTCCATATTAATAAATGGAAGTTCCTCTTCCGTAAACGAATACTGATCAATAAGTTCTCGTTTAGATGATCGTGCAAGTTCTAATGCCATTTCACTGTTGTCTGCCTGAAATGTTCCAAAGGAATGCCATGTATCTTCATGTTCAATAAATACTTTGAATTGTTTCATAAGTATTAAATCACCGTCCATTCATATTCTTTATTGTACTTCAATAAACTGAAATTATTCGCGGCGTAAGTTGCAATCTAAGGGGAGAGCATGAGTAATGCTAAAGGTTGAAAAGCTACAGGTACATTCCGCCATAATCCATCGTCTTGATAACCAAAAGGAGAATAGCACTGGACTCGATTTATCTGACCTTTCTTTGCAGATGGATGATGAATTAAAAACACTGTTAGAAACCCATACTAAAAGTGGATTTGAAGACGGGAGAATACGTTACGCAAACTTCTTGGACAAAGATATTAACCAAGTATTATCTGAATGCTACAAAGTACTTGATGACCCTGAATATTTGTTTGTCGATGGTTCAAAAATATTAGCTAGGCTACTATTTTCAGCTATGACTAATAAGTCCATATCCGCTGCTGATATTGCTATTTGTTTGGCTAATTGCAACGACGTTGAGTATCTCTGTTTACTGAAATTGGACTACAAGGATAACTACATCTCTGAATCAACAGATACTCCAGAAGGAAGGTATATTGGTATAAAAAAACTAGGAAGTGGCTGGCCACAATTGGGGACAAAGCTCCAAAAGGCGGCCTTTATTAAGCGAACAAATGATGAGTATGAATTGATTATTTTAGATAGACAGAAAAACAAGACAGACAAAAGTGATATATCTTTATTCTTCCAAAAAAGCTTTCTTAATGTTGAACTTATTGATGATTCTAAACTAAACACAAATGGTTTTATCAAAGGTGTAAAAGAATTTGTTAAAACATCTTCGATAACTCCCGAAAAAAAACGCTCTATTGTTGATAATGCAATCAATCTGGTAGTAAACACTGAAAATATAAACCTTAGACAATTTGCCGAATCACAATTTAGTGAAGACCTGCCAGAAGAAGAGCGGAAATTATTTATGGACTCACTTATTACGGAGTTCGAACGAAATGGTGTCAGACGTTTAGAGTTTGTCAAATCGCAAGATGTAGCTCAAGTATACGCAAAAAAAAGAAGAATAACACTTGATGGAATAAAGCTTGAAATTGATCCTGCAATCTATGCAGATCCAGACAAATTTATATTCACACCCCGCTTCAACGCATCTGGTGAAGAAGTAGCAGACATTACGATTAAAGGACTGAAAATAAATAAAATGGACTGATCTATATGGAATGGTTAGAATTCTTAAAAATAAAAGGTTTTTTTCATCGAGATGAAACCCTTAATAATGTTATTTATTCAAGCCGTGTTCAAAAGGTGCTTATTGAAGAACTAACATCAGAATTTGCAGTTGTGTGGTCAAAGGACTTTTCTTTATATATGGATGATGAGCCTATACTTTCTTTACCATCAGAAAACCATTTATTAACGAGTACGATTGATCTTTGTAATGATGAAGTCGAAATAAAAATTGAATTAAAGAAATCTAAAATCATCACTTCAACTATTCTTGATGAACATAATGTTATCGTCTATTCTCAAGCAGATATACTATTAAATAATTTGCAAGACCTTAGTCTCTCTGCCCTTGAACGATTTGTTTTTATTAATCCTAATCAATTGACTTATATTATTGTTTATGACGATCCAAATTATTCGAACGCTATTTCAAACAATTTTATCACAATTGGTGATATAAATGCTTTAAACAATTCTTTCAATGAGCCTGAGAAACAATATAAGATAATTAAAGACAGAATCAAGGAACGGAATGAAAATGTCCGCTGGTACCGGGAAACAAGCTTTCTTCCGCCTGATGTATTTTATTTTTATGATAATGAATCAAATAAACTAAGTGGATTTTTGAACAAAAAGGCTGCTTCGATGTGTGTTGCATTTACAGCATTGAATACAGATTATTTAGATGAAGATAAGTTGTACGAATCGACGTATTCTGGACTTAAACAAACTAAATTTCAACTGATCGTTCCTGATTCAAGCCAAAAAGAACAAATTGATAAAATCTTCTCCCTCTACGACTGGGCATACAGTGAGAAAACAGCTGACAAACTAGGTTTGATCCAAAATATAATAAATTTGCATATCAAGGAAGAAATCAACCTGAATTTAGAGCCACTCCTAAAAAATGCATCTGAAATATTTGAAATGGTTAAAGAGAATTATCGGGTTTATATTCAAAAAAGCGTAAAAGCTTATTTAGACGAAAGAAAGCAAGTTGAGGATTTTATTAGAACAACTTCTAATGAAATCAGCAAACAAATTTCGGGTTTGACTGATATTGTAACAAAGAATTTGTTCGGCTTACTTGCTACCGCTATTACCGCAGCCATTGGATTCAATAAACCAGAGAATCAACCATACATTCCTTGGGTTCTTTATATTTACAGTTTTTTCTCAATTGCACTTACTATTTATTACAGTACACTTGCTAATGCCAATAAAAAAGCCATTATTGAAATCTATAATAAACGAGTTGCAGATTACAAAAAAATCTTCTTTGAAGACCGCATAGATAAAATTACAGGAAATAGTATTGTTATGCAAACAAAAATATTCAGGAGATACCTCCATTGGACCGTTTGGCCGAGCATAGCAATTAGCTTAACTGCGATTACCTTTGGACTAATCTTACATGGTGTAATTAGTAAGCTATTTTCTCTCATCCAGCAAATGATTAACTTGATAATCAATGGTATTACATAAGAGAAGCAAATTCATTAATGAATGCTTCTCTTATTATTTACATTTTACTTTTTTACACATCTGATTTTACTGATGCGGAGGTAGATGAAAATTATTAAGACTAAGCTCCATACATTTTTCTGCAACCAAGAAGACCAAACGAATTTACAGACTCTTTAACTGTAAAAACGGGCAACTTTTAAAAGAGTCTCTTAACTTTTCAAGAACAACAATAAATCCTACTACTCCTTTACCGACAACGAAGAATCTATCGACTTGTTCGGAACAACCTTTTTATCTTTTGCTTTAGGTTTTTCACAACTTTACTTTCTCTTCTATTTCTTTTCATTACCATCTCTTTAAACATTAACATGAAACCAAACAGTATGGTTGCTAAAAGTAATGATAATAATGCAAAGCCAATGCTCCACCATTCAGGAACCCATTCAATAGGGATAATCAAATGAGAAATAGTAAAATAGAAAACCAATGCACTAATCCAGAGTAAAAACACTGATAGATGATAAAAGATCCTAAATATGTTTCCCAAAATAACAAAAAATGGATTATTAAATGTATCGCTAACAAATTGCTTATAATCTTCATAGATAATATCATGAGCATTCCAATATTCATCTTCAATACTTAAATAAAGCCCTTTTACCTTTTCCAACAACTCACGCTCGTTTGTTCTGTTAATTTCGTTTTTGTAGGTAAAAAAGGCTTCTCTTAGTTTATAGAAGTATTCCAGTATGAATGTAGAACCTATAAAACGAATTTTTGAATTAGTTCCAGAATACTCCTGCATAAAAGAATCAGTTAACTCTAGTTTCCGATTTTTATCTTCCGTTTTATTAATGACTGATAGCAGCTCAAACATCGGAAAATAGACTTCATTATAACTATTGCTCAGTTCCTTCAGGAAAACTTCTCGTTTTTTGGCGCGATGGTTAAATTGGTAGCCTATATAAGCTGTTATCACAGCAATGATAATAATAGATAAGTCTATTCCAAAGATTTTCATATTGCTCTTTCCTCCTCCCACAATTTTTCAATGTAATTAAATATCATTAATATCTGTAATTTCTCTAACATCAACATTTGCATCTTTCAATAATTGGTATAACGATGAAATGTTCACACTGGATTGAGTCCTCACTTGAATATCCCCATAACGTAATGTTTCTCTTGAGTTACTAAATGTAAAGAAGCATTGTGTCTTCGCTCTCGATAATGCAACAAAAAAGGTACACATATCAGCAAGTCTCTGTGTTCTAAAAGTCCAAAAAGCATCATCTTCTAACCCTAAGAATATAACTGTGTCATATTCCAAACCTTTACTCTTATGAATTGTCATAATAGGTACACTAAAAAGTCCTAGAATATCAGCTATGGAATTGCTCCAATCTAAATATTTTTCATATGCATTAGCTAATTTCTTGACAGTATCTTTAATTAATTTATTAAAATATGATCCTTTTGAGTATTTGGGATATAATCGAAATAGCTTTTCAATTCCTATAAAAGAAAAAATCCCCTCAACAATTTCACCAATTCTTTGCTCACAAAGTTCCAGATCGGTAGATAATTCATTTAAATCACTTTTTACTTGTGAAATATGTTTATTAAGTTCTAATTCTATACCTAGTATTTTTTTATGGTCTAATTCTAGATCATACCCATGCACATAAGTTAACAATTCTGATACCCTTAACCACGACTCATGAGTTTTTTCCATTGTAGCCAGTTTAAAAAAATCAATGATTAGTTGCACACATTCTTCCGCAAGCAAATCTTGGTATTCCTTTTCAATTCTAGCGTGAATGCCTTGTCGTCCAAGTTCTTCAATTACTGCTCTTGCATATATTTGTTCTTGTTGCTTTACAAGTATACAAATGTCTCGAGGAGTTATATCCCCATGCTGGATTCTTTTCACGATATTTGAAGCTACAAAAATTGCTTCATCTATATGAGTCTGAAAATTCCAAACTTCACATTTCCCTTCTTGCTCACTGTGTGAGCTTGAAACTCTAGCATCAGTCGAATTTTCATTTATTATTTTCGCCAAAACATTCTGAATTTCGATAAGTCTTGGTGCAGACCTGTGGTTTTGGGTCAATTCAATTTGACCTGCATTAAAGTCACATTTGAACTGTTCAAATGAATCCGAAAGTGCCCCAGCCCATCCCATAATTCGCTGTTTATCATCCCCTACACTTGTCAGTATTGAAGAAGTTCCTAAAAAAGCCGTCTTAACTAACTCATATTGGAGATAAGTCGTATCTTGGAATTCATCTAGAAAAACATGACTATAAGTCATCTGAAGCGCCTTTTTAATTAAAAGATTATGTTGTAATAAATAATCGGCAAGTTTTGAAATCATGGGAAAGGTTAATGTGCTGGAAAGTCCTTCTCTTCCATGAACTAGAATATCCCAGATTCTCACTAAAATCCAACTATAGATGTCTTCCCCATTTTCAAAAACAGGCAATCTATCCTCAGACAAGCGTCTAAATAAAATATTAAAATTAATCTCGTATTGCCAATTAGGACGATTGGGATGTCGCTCTTTTATGTAGCCAGTGACTATATCTTGTATTTCTCTTTGGGAAAATGCTATGTTGTAATCTTTCCCTGGTCGATAGGCTTCTGGGATTCCTAATCTAAAGCGGTCTAGTAGTTGTTTAGCAAATGAATCAAATGTTCTTGATTCGAATCTCGACGCCAGTTCCTTACCACACCTTAACTCTACCCTTTTTTTTAAGTTTTCTGCTGCGTCTGTTTTAAAACTAATCGCCAATATTTTTTGAGGTGATGGACATAAATTTGTTTGCAGCAGATAACATGCGCGTTGAGCAAGCAACTCCGTTTTCCCCGCACCTGGACCAGCTAAAATAAGATTATTCATCTCAGCTTTAACTGCTATTTCTGCAGCCGGTTCTAATGTAAATCCATCTGCTGGACTCCAGTTTTCCGGACTAATATATGACATAAGTTTATACATTCCTTTCAAGCAATTCCTTTACTCTCTCAACAAGCTTGGTAAAAACTCCAGGCATAAATATCTGCAAATCATCATTATCTATTTTCAATAAGGCTTCAATATGAGTGCTTGGCTTACTTCTCCCAAGAAATAACGTGTTATACCAAACCATAAGTTCATGCTGTTTTTCTGTATAAGTGTAGCCCGTTGCTTTTTCATTTTTTAATGCTGCAATAATGCCACCTTTTATTTTCTTGCTGTAATCCTCGGGATTATCAGTCCGACTGGGGATACTCGGGCCTCTAGGCACTGTTTTTTTATAGGGCTCCGGGAATGTTTCCAGCATAAGAAAGTCCAAATCAAGCGGTGCTGAATAGAACACATTGTACTTATCTTCCATTAATCTTGATATCCATAAATCATTCATTGATTTTAACCAATCAGGTTCCATAGAATATCCGTCAAAGCCTTCAATTTCAGCATCAGTAAGAATCTGTTCTCTCCATTCGTTATTATCTTCTGGATAAAATACTTTTAATAAATCTTCACGATCTCGCCCATTTAACAATAGCTGATTGATGGCATATTTAATTCTGCTCCAACCACCGCCCCCCCGCTCACGATCCAAGTCCAATAATGTTATATGGGGAATATCTAATTCATTGAGCAGTTTCCACATGTGATTAACATGTCTTCCTCCCAGTGGTACTATCGATATTCCATAATCATCAGGATATATTTCGTTTATCTCCAATATTCTCGGTATAACAATTTCTTCCGAATCACCTTCGCCTAAAATAACTAATCTCGAAAAATATAATTCAGGAAAGGCTCTCACGGCTTCTTTAATATAAGTGTATGCTTCTGATGTTTTACTAGGTAGGACAATCTTCTTCACAATAGTCGTGAAGCTAGTTTTATCAATTCTCAGGTGAGCTAAATCTTCTGGATCAACTCGCTTGATTATTGAAGCACTATGTGAGGTTAATACAACTTGTGCATTTTCCTTTTTTGAAATATCCTTTAAATTTTCCATAACTCTACCGAGTAAGTGTGGAGAGATATGATTCTCTGGTTCTTCAACAGCAAGAAGAGTCAGAGAGGCATTCGACTTTCCAGTGATTTTCACCTCGGCTTCCAACAATGATGAAACCAAAGATAAATAGAACAGAGACCTAAGTCCATCCCCTAATTTATCGACACTGTATTCACCCAAATCGTGAGTTGGAGAAAATGACACCTCAATCTTTTTTAATATAGAAGCTAATGTTGAGCTATTGAAGTGTAATTTTGCATCTTGATATCGAACGTCCTTGTGGTATTTCTTCCATTCATCTCCGATAACACTTCTGATTTGAGCAACCCCATCTATCCCATCGAATAATTCATTAACAGGTTCCATTTTTGTCTTTATGGTATTGTCAATATCGTCTGGCCAAGAAATGTTGTTTAAGATTCTCCAAAGAATTGTACCCGAAGCATTTTTAAGTTGCATAGATGGTTCCCTTACTGCTGGTACGTAGATAACCTGTATTGCTGAACGTTGATGTGGAGTAACAGGTATAAGATCTTCATCAGATTCATCTATTCCTTCCGCTACAGTAACGAAGTGCAGCTTTTGTTCAATTTCTCCTTCTGGTGTATTGCCGACGGTCCATTTAGCTGTTAATCTCACACGTAGATAAGGTGCCTCTCCCGTTGAACGTACAACGAGTTGATTAAAAAATGGTGGTAAACTATTTTCACTTTGACTATCTAATGAGCTATCTACTAATTCAGGAAAATCTATTCTAGCCTCAATTGATAACCAGTGTTCCTTTATTGATTCGATTGTAGTATGAACTGAAATATGGAAATCCGATTTTTCTATCGTCCGATCATGTGAGGAAACTCCAAAAAGCTTTACTAAGCCATTTATTAATGCAGTTTTACCTGAAGAATTTTCTCCTACAAAGCCAGATATTTTATTAAAGGTTATTGTTGTTCCTTCATAGCCAAAACTCCTAAAATTTTTTAAATACAACTTAGATATTTGCAATGTATTTCTCCCCCTCAGTATTGTTCTATATTAGTCTTTTAAGAATTAGAAAATTTACAAATTCGTGACTTTCAAATCCGCAGGACTTAAATACTATTTTCGACAATTTCCTAGTTATTCCTTTTTCTATAATCAATTCAATGATATTTGTAGCGTTTCTTTATGGATTCTATCTATAGAGGAGGATAGGCATGAAACAATATTCTCTTTTTAAATCAAAAATCACCCAAGCCAACAACACCAACCTAATCGAATTCGCCAAGTCCAATGGCTACATCCTTGAAAATGGTGGCCGCCGCGCGCTTCATGCGAAGCAAAGTGGCGGTCTTTACTTTTTCAAGGACAGCAATAAATATTATCATTTCTCCACAGACACCCGCGGCGGTCCCATCGACTTTGTGATGCAATTCTGGAATTTGAATTTTAAGGAGGCCGTTGTCTTACTCTTGGATAGCGAAACACCGCAACATATTCCCTCTCCTTCCCCTACTCATAAAGATAACAGCCAACTTTCGCTTCCAGATAAGGCCCCAAATTACAGGCGAGTAATCTGGTATCTTGTCCATGTTCGAGGTATTGATGCTGAGATCATCTCCAGCCTCATGCACGAGAGAAAGCTTTACCAACAAGACAAAACAGGAAACTGTGTTTTTGTTGCCTACGATCAAGAAGGCATCGCTAAGTATTGTTCTATGCGTGGCAGTACACCTGAGCGCCCATTTAAGCAAGACAGAGAGTACTCAGATAAAAGCTACCCCTTTCGTATACCAGGCAACGCCAACAGTCAGCGAGTCTATGTATGTGAAAGCCCCATTGACGCAATGAGCCACGCCACGCTCACGAAGTTAAATGGAATAGATTGGAGAGCAGATCACCGCATATCTCTCGGCTGCTTATCAGATAGCGCACTCGAACGCTTTCTCTCTCAATACAGCATCCAAGAAATCATCTTCTGTTTGGACAACGACCATAACGCCACCTTTCGAGACGGCAGCCCAGCTCCCAATTGGGGACAAGAGGCTGCCTTTAAATTTGCTCATAAGTATGAGCAGTTAGGATATCAGACCAGTATCCAGACGTCGCATAATAAGGATTTCAATGTAGATTTGGTTACTATGCGCCAGGCCATAACCGAAGTGAAACCATCTATTAATGAGGAGGATTGTGACAATGAGCTATAGGCTTTTTTCTCATTGGATAAGAGAACTGCCGTCCCACCACCAGAGGGCACCGCCCTCTGGTGGTGGTGTAAAGGCAGGAATAGCAAAATGTCATTTTGCTAGAAAACAGCGTGGAAGCAGAGCTTCCACCGACATTTCTAGTGATTTTTACCCGGTAAACGAATGTCGCATAAGAGTATCCCAAAGGGAAGGAGATGCCATGGCACAAGCTGAGAAAACCGTACAGATCACCGTCAAGCTCCCAAAGAAAAAATATGAAGCGTTGAAAAAATACGCGGCTACTAAGCATCTCAGTATGGCAGATATCGTACGGGCCTTTATTCAAAAGGGGATGTCTGTTGATGCCTATACCGAAGAGATTGATTTCATCACCACCATTATCCGTCAGGAGATCACTATTGCCATCAATGGTTTGAGCAACCGGTTAGCCGGATTGGCTAGCAAAGACCTCATCATGTCAGCCGCTTCTTATTATTCCACCATTGCTATCATTGCGGATTTAATCGATGTCAATCGTTACACTACTTTCCGAGAGATTGAGAAGAAGGCTCGGCAGCTTGCGGTAGAATACATGAAGATGAAGCTCACTGATGTGGAGAAGCTATTCCTCTCCGGTGATGGTTTTGAGCAGGATGCGGAACGACTGCGCGGAGGCGATGCCGATGTCGGCTCTGATCTATAAGCAGCGTTTCTTCCACCCCAATAAGCCTAAAACCGCAGTCAGCAATTACTGTCATATTGGTTATATCGCCACCCGCCCTGGTGCAGTTCGGCATGATGCGAAGAACCACGGTCTGTTCGGAAAACTAAAGCCGGGCGAGATGCAGATATTTGATTCCTGGCAGGAAGTGGCGCGAACTGCCCGAGATATTTCGCAGCAGGGCAAAAACATGTACCGTGGCATTATCTCATTCCGCAAAGAAACTGCAATGGAGCTGGGACTATCAAACTTCACAGCATGGCAGCAGTATATCGAGCAGCACATTGCCACACTTGCAGCCCAAAACCAGATTAAAACAGAGAACCTTTGTTGGGCTGCCGCCTTTCATAACGAAATAGATCATCCTCATCTTCATGTAGTGTTCTGGGATAAGAAACAAGATATCATGAAGAACTACACTTCCCCCCAAGTCCCCAATCGTATTCGCAAACAGCTGATTAAAGACACGTTCGCTTATAAAATCAAACAGTTTATTGCCATGCGGGATCAGGCCAAATCTGGAGTATCCGAGATTACCGATCAATTGGTAGCAGAATTTGAGAACTATCTAAAGCAGTTGAACCCAAAAGCATTTCGAGCATTCCAGCAGCGGTTCGAAATTGATGATGAAGACTCTCTTCTCCTCTTTCCTAAACATCATTTGGTGGAGCCCTCTTCTGTCAAGAAGAAGTTGGCTGAACAGCTTTTTCAATTGCGTCAACAAATGCCGAAATCCGGACGACTAGCGTACAAGCTGTTGCCTCCTGAATCAAAAACACTGCTGGATAAATTTGTACAAAACTTGTTACAAGAGAATCGCTATCTGGCACAGATGGTAGAAGATTACGTTGAGGCCAAAATGAACTTGGCAATGCTTTATGATTCTAATCCAGATCATTTGAACCGCCAGCGTGCAAAGTATCAGGCTGAAGCAGAGAAACGTATAGCCAACCGCATACTCTCCACGGTTCGCACCATCATCCAGCTAGAGAAGGATGCCAGCTATAATATCAAACAAGCTAATTGGCAGTTTGCCATGACAGAGCAATTAGTGCTTGAGCTGCTTAACCTGATGGAAGGCTTGGTGATGAATGCCCAAATGGATTACGACGACAAAAGCAAGCTAATGGGAGGTGACTTATCGAAGCAGGCTAAGAAAGAATGGCTTCTACGGAATAAGGATAAAGGATTCGATAGGTAATGAGCTATTTCCACAGCACGCTTTGGCAGCGTGTTTTTTTGTGGGCATTTTCAATATTCAATGTTCATGTGAGTGCCCAACCACACCGAAAGGAATGATCAAATGTTTTTTACCGATGGAAAGCTACAATCATTTGAGAAACTGATGCGTCAAACCCCACGGAAACATCGACCACCTTCAGAAGACAAACCGAAACAACAACCTCAAGTAATTCCTTCTCAGGAGAGTCCATCTCAGCTCAAGGAGCAATCGGCCAATGGAGATCAATAATCGAATGAAAGAGGTGCTAGAAGCAGAACTCTCCCGTTTGGGTTTGAATATACAGCGTGAATCGTCCTCCGTTCTCTCCGTTCTTCAAAAGAATGACCCTATCGCATTTATTCATGATAATGGTGAAATTCATTATCCAGCTAATGCCGAAGCTGCACTTGCTCACCAGATTCCAATCATTGTCGGAAAGATCTGGGAGATAGAGAGTACCTATCGTAATGCTGCCCAGCTTGGAATCTCCAGTTTGAACAGTTACCGAAGTATGCTGGAATATAACCATCATGTGTTAGCCGGCCGCTACGACGGGGACGGTGAGTTTCGCTTTGTTACATGGGAGATGAATAGCGAGCGGACTGGATTTGCCATGGGCCATTATTTTTATCGAAACGAATATGAGAAGGCAAAAGACGATTTTCTAATGCGAAGTGGATTACTCGACAAGGGTAGAGTGTTTGATAGCGATCAGATCAGTTCGCTTTACACCGCCCTTCTCTATCACAGTATCAATGATGCCACACTAGGGGATAACGAAAAACAATCCATCGACCTCCTTCTACAGAAAATCGAGTCACTGACTCCTCACCCTCCAAATCCCCTTCATTCGCCGCTTCAAGCTGAACTGGATCTCGAACAGTAGCCTTTCTTGAAAGGTGTGATTCGAACGAAAAGTAAAAGTGAATTTTATAAAAGCTTCTTTGCTGCCCTATCCCAGCAAGGGATTGAGGTTCGGCGTTCCACATCTGCGGACTATTTAGCAGATTTGTATCTGAAGGACCAGATCATTGCCTTCTATACGCGGATGGACAGCATTGAACGCAATCCTTTTGTTACTGTCCCAGATCGGCTTATGAGCAGCATTTCAGACCTAGCACGGAAAACAGCCTTGCAGCTGGGCGTTTGTACCGAAAAGCCATACACCGATAAGGATGAGAAGATCACAAATGGTGTCTACAAGCTTAGTGAATACGGGGATGTCATTCTTGCTTGCAAACATCATCCTCTATTCGAATATGTATTTTCGACCTATCGTCTTGCTCCAGAGAATGGAATACCGGTACAACGCCAATATTTTTATGACAGAAATGAAGCGATGGAGAACTTTGCCATCCGCAGCGGCCTGGTAGATGGTAAGAAACTATTCAGCGAAAATGAGCTTATTCTCATTCATGATGAAATGGTCAAGTTCCTCATCAGTCCAAACGACAAGACTATGGACCAATTCGAACAGGTCCAGATCCTGATTGACCGATTGGAGGAACTACTGCCCGAGCTTAAGGATCGGGAAATCCAGCTGAACTACGAACAAGAATTTAGTCATGACTTTGACGGTAACTCGGAGACGCTCGAAATTACCGAAGAAGCTCGGTAACAACTCATCTTTTATTATAGAAGGAAGTGAGTCCATGCCTCAGCCCGAAAGCTCAATATGGGGGAATATTTTAACCTGCGCGGAAATTGGCTTGCATGTGTACGGCATAATGGCCGAACGCAATAGCGGCATTGTTGTGGATGCTGATTATGCCAAAGAGGTACTCAGTGAAGAAGCTCTGCAAGCTGGAGAGTCACAAGGTGATCATATCTATTTCGACGACGCCAAAAGTATCATTCCTGCTTATGAACTGCTCAAGAATGATGCAATTACGGATCCGGAATTTAACGAATGGTGCGGCTCGCCAGAAAAACTGGCCCAGGATGGAAAGTTTTTTGCTCCGGAGTATTTTGGTGGAATGACTCCACCAGCAACTACACCTTGGGGAAACATTACGGAGAGCCAAGAGTTCTACAATGGTATTTCCATGGTGAATCATGACGGAGAGTGGGCACTCGCGGTACATCAAACGATCGCAAAGCATTGTCTGTCGGAGATGGCACATGAAGTAGCAGCTGGTCAAGAAAACTATCTCTTTTATCCACTCGATGCTTGCTCCATTCCGGTTTATGAATTATCCGCTTCTCACCCTGCTATGCTGGAACAAATTATCAACGAGGATAGTTTGGTGCACACCTTATGTGAGGACCATCCCGTCTATGTAACGATGCATAATCTTCATGTTGAAGAATGGGGCCGTATTTATGATCAGCCAGCACCAAGATCACTCTTTCTACAAATACAGCTGGATCAGGAAGCGCGCTTCCCTGTTACGGAACAATACGAAGAATTCCCACAATCCCATCAAGATTCTATCTCCCTGAGAGAACGGCCTGATAATTTTTTTGAACCTACAGAGGAGCCGGAGTGGTGAAAACGAAACAAAAGCTGCTGCTTTGCACGCTTTTTATAACTATCGGCTCCATCTTCAATCTTTTTTTCTCCACAGCCTTACATGGTGCCTTATCCGGTTCAACTTCTACCTTCACTGTCCCCTCCCTAAATACAAGCCTAGGTAGTCTTATTTCTAGCAGAGTTCACTTTCTGCTTTTTCTTTGTCTTCAAGGATTCACTCTACTGCTGTCCGCTCTCTTTTTCGCCTCCAATAACCGGCCTTATCAAAGTAAACTTAAGCCAATTGCACCCGGGATTGAAACACCTGTAGTGGTGGGACAAAATCAGCATGGCTCCGCACGATGGCTCCAAGAAGAGGAATGGGCTCATGCCTTCGACAGCGAATTGCTCGATCTGCATCATCCCTATATTCGCCAATTGATTCAATCTGGTTACGACGACCTGCATTTCCGACGAACCGATCTGAAGGAGGTCTTTCACCGTGAGAATGCTTCATCCGAAGTCTATTCCGAAAGTGAACACCGCGGTTAACCATCCTCGTCCAACTGCAGCACCACCTCTGATCGAATCGGGTGGTATTGTCTTAGGATTACAACAAGCACGAAACCAGGAGCGTCTTTTCTTTATAGGGGACGACGTTCATTCTCTCTGTATCGGCGCGACGCGTAGCGGGAAATCTCGAACAGTGGTCCTTCAATCCATCGGACTCTTGGCATTAGCCGGAGAGTCATTGGTTATCTCTGATCCGAAAGCAGAGCTGTTTCATTATAGTAACGTCCTGCTGGAGAAACTGGGTTACGAAGTGTTTGCTCTCGATTTCCGTCATCCTGAAAAGAGCCACCATTACAATCTGCTTCAGCCTATCATTGATGCGACGCTGGCTGGAGACCAAGAGCAAGCAGAAATGCTCGCTTGGGATATGACGAACGTGTTGGTAGGCAAAGCTCAAGGTGAAAAAATCTGGACCAACGGAGAAATGTCGGTCATCGCCGCCTCGATCCTCAGTGTCGTGTGGGATAACGTCAAGCGTCCGGAGTTTCAGAATATGACCAATGTCTACTGGTTTCTAGCGGAGATGAACAAACAAATCGGCAACAAAACACCCATGCAGGAGTACATTAAGCGGTTGCCTCAGAACCATCCTGCTCGGGCTCTGCTCAGCATCTCCGACATTGCCCCCTCCCGCACCAAAGGTAGTTTCTATACCTCAGCGTTGACCACATTGCGCCTTTTCACCTCCAAATCCATTTATGCCATCACACACAAAAGCGACTTTTCTTTAGCCGATATCGGCAATAAGAAACAGGCGCTTTTTATTATCCTCCCCGATGAGAAGACAACCTTTTATCCTGTGGCTTCGCTTATGGTATCCCAGTTGTACGAACTGTTAACTGCCGAAGCAGACAAACGTGGGGGACGCTTAAAACAGCGGGTTAATTTTATCCTTGATGAGTTTGGTAACTTTACGCCCATTGCCGATTTCACAAATAAGTTGACGGTCGGTGGAGGGCGTGGAATGCGCTTTAACCTATTTCTACAGAGTTTTGAACAATTGAAAGAAAAATACGACGACCACGTAGCCAGTACGATCAAATCCAATTGTCAGACCTGGATATACCTGCAGGCTGACGATCTAGAGACGCTGCGGGAAGTCAGCGAGAAGCTCGGAACATATACAACGTCCAGTTACCAGCTTTCTGCATCACATGGCAAATATTCGACGCCCAGCACTTCACACAGCTTGAATCTGCTTGAGCGCAAGCTGCTAACCATAGACGAGGTGCACCGCGTCTCACGCCCTTATCAGATTGTGCTTTCTCGTTCTCATCCTGCAATGATGTATTCTCCCGATCTATCCTCCTGGGCATTTAACGCGATGATGGGCCTTGGAGACAAGGAGCACAATCGCCAAGTAAGGGAAGAACGAGAAATACGGCGAATCGTACGCACGAATACCGCAGAGGAGGTGAAACTTTGGAATATTTGGATCTATTATCAGAAAGACATTACCCGGCAGATGGCGGAACAGCGGCAACAAGCAGCCGCTCAAAGCACATTCTTCCCTCCGGGTTCAGACGACGATTAAGATCCGGCCGCTTCTCCTCGGTTATACGAACTGCAGCAGTCATACTCTTTACGCTTTACTACAATTGGTTTGAATCCGCAAATGCTTATGCTTCCGGCGATATTAAGGGTAGCAAGCTGGTGAGCGGGACCGAGAAATTAATCGGTGATGTTACAACTTGGCTGATGATTCTGGCTCCGGTTGTTTCCGGCTTGCTCATCGTTTATTTTAGTATCCGGCGCTCTGCCGCAGATGAGATGGACACCAAAAAGTGGAACAACCGCATCATTGTAGCCGTCGTATCCTGCATTGGTGCGGTACTCGGCGCAGCCACCCTTAATATCATTATTGGCTACTACAAGTAAAAGAGGCTTGCTGACCACAGCAGGCTCTTTTCTATGCTCACATTGAATTCTGGAGGTTATGAATAATGAGAAAATGGATGAAGGCTGTACCGAAGAAATTTGATCACACGAGAAGCAATGTAATGAGAGTGCTTAACAACCAAAGCGGAGAAGGTTTCGTGGATACGGCTGTAAAGATCCTGATGGCCGTTGTGATCGGCGCACTGGTGCTAGGCGGTCTGTATCTGCTTTTTGAAGGAACCATCTTACCCACACTTACTCAGCGGATCAAAGAAATGTTCAACTACAAAGGTTAAGCAGCCTTCAGTGGAAGCGGCGGTAACGCCGCTTCCCTTAGAAAGGAGGAACAGATGGAGAAGATCCTGCTGCTACTCGTCGTTGCTCTGCTTAACGGGGCGCTAATCTATATGGACACCTTGTTAAAAGACATTCTCCCCATCTCCTTATATGCAGAGAAATACATGACCCTCACAACCGGCACGAATCTACTGGAAAGCTTGTACGATATTTTGTTTGGCTTTGGGGTTGCAGTGATGATTCTCAAATTTCTGAAAAAGGGCTTTGAGATTTATGTTCTGTGGACCGATGGCGACCCGGATGAAGAACCGCTGTTTCTACTGACCAATTTTTTCAGGGCAATGGCTGTCGCCATTTGTTTCCCAACCATCTATACCTGGATCGGTCAAATGGTCGAAGAGCTAACCAATCAGTTACTGGTCGTCATCGGACAATCGACCGACTACAACTGGCAGGCATGGGTTAACAGCATCAGCTCGCTCGGACTAGTGACAGCATTATTCGGATTGGTTTTCGTGGTTTGTTTCTTCATCCTGTATTTCCAGTTTCTCATGCGCGGACTCGAGATGTTCATCCTTCGTGTTGGTATTCCGCTAGCCTGCGCTGGATTACTGGATAATGACCGCGGTGTATTCCGTGCCTATACTCAGAAATTTATGCAATCCATGCTGACGGTAGTCATTCAAATCGCCTTAGCCAAATTAGGTGTAGGGCTGATGCTGCAATCCCATGTCTTCTGGGGCTTAGCCTGTATGATGCTCGCGATTAAGACACCACGTTTTCTCTCCGATTTCTTGATTACATCAGGTGGTGGTGGTGGCGTTGTTAACAATGTCTATCACTCCGTCAAACTCGTAGGGATGGCCCGCAAAATGACCAAGGCTGGGTGACAGCATGGATACCCTGGATGAGTTGGCACAAGCTCTTATCGCCTTAATCCGTCTTGGCTGCGCTTGTCGCTTTGTGTATTGCATGGTACGTCTGGCTGGAGCTGATGAGGAAGCGTCCAAATACAAGAAACGCAGCCGGAACGTTGTACTCTTTTACATTCTTGCTGAAAGCATCTGGCAAGTGAAAGATATCATTCTGTTCTATTACCAGTAGGAGGCATGAGATGACTCAAGATTCGCAAACGTTGTATATTCCGATGGGTGTGAAGCCGGAAGCCGAATGGTTTCCCGGTTTTGGCAAGCAGCAATTAGGTCAGTCTTTTATCGGTTCATTGCTCACTGTATTTCTGGCGTTACTTCTTTGGCTTATAAATGGCAGCGTGCCGATGGCATTAGTTACCTTCTTAACTGGTGTTTCCGCCTCAGTAATGATGACCACGAAAGACCGAAATAATCTGGCTGTTCTCGATCAAGTACGCTTCATGGTTCGCTTTGCCAAAAGCCAAAAGGTATATCCCTACAGAAGTCTGCCGGAATGGCCGTCGCAGGAGGATCAACTTTGAGTCTTTCCATAAATGTCATCCTTCTGAAAGATTTACTTCTCACCTTGCTCCTGACTTGTGCCAGCATTCAGGATATCAAAACTCGTCAGATTCCTGATTCTCTTTCAGTAGCTATTACCTCTGTAGGATTCATCCACTTCTCCCCTCTCTTCTCCTTATCTGGGATGATCCTGACTGGCTTACCTTACTTTGTTGCTGCTGTAATCTCCAAAGGTAAGCTTGGCGGCGGTGATATCAAGCTCATGGCTGCTTGTGGCTTTGTGCTAGGTCCTGTAGGTGGCACGCTTCAAAGCCTCATTGGTTTAACACTTGTTCTATTCACTGCTGCAGGAATTGGTATCAAATCCGGTTACCAATCTGCTAAACAAACGTCGCTGCCGCTGGCCCCGTTTTTATCTGCCGGCGGCCTTTTTGCGGTTATCATGCTCCAACTCTAAACCCTTCCTCAGGAGGTTTTGTCTCTTATGTACAGATTTAAAAATCGTTCAGTATTAGGAGTAACTTGTATTCTACTCTCCCTCATCATTTGTTTTGGCATTGCACCACTCTTAAATCGTGCAACCGGCGATACCACTCAAATCATTCGTATTACCAAGGATATCCCCAAAGGAGCGGTAATCCAGTCTGCGCAGGTAGAAACCGTAGAGGTAGGAAAACTCCACTTGCCTGCATCTGTTCTTAAAGTATCGGAGGCCGTCGTTGGACAATATGCGGCGGTGGACCTCAAATCTGGCGACTATTTGCTTCCCTCTAAGTTGTCTGCTGTTCCACTAGATGCTTACCTCAATCGACTGGATGGGCATAAACAAGCTATGTCCGTCACAATTAAGAGCCTTGCGGCGGGGCTATCCGGGAAACTTCAACCTGGAGATATCGTGACCTTGATAGCATCAGATTACGGAGAAATGCGTACGACTACCATGCCTCCAGAGCTGCAGTATGTTGAAGTATTAGCTGTCACTGCAAGCAGCGGACTGGACGCCCAAACAGGTACTGACACCACCTCCGATGACGATGAGGACAATGAACTCCCTTCGACTTTAACGCTACTCGTTCAACCAGAGCAGGCTCAGCTTTTAGCCGATCTTGAGAATAAAGCTAAGCTGCATACGTCCCTCGTGTACCGCGGCGACCCTATATCTGCCAAAGCCTTTACCGACAAACAAGATGCTTACTTCACAGCCCAGCTTAAGAAAGGGGATGCCAATGAGTAATAAACCGTTGATCGCTGTTTGGGGCAATCCCGGTAGCGGTAAGACCTTAACGACGATCAAGCTAGCTAAAGCCCTTGCCGCAAAAAAACAAAATGTTCTCATTCTTTGCTGTGATGCGCTTTGCCCCTCCACTTCCACAATCTTGCCGCAAGCTGCCAAGCAACAACGCTCCCTAGGCGAACTACTCAGTCTACCTTCTCTAACCCAAGAAGAATTACTACGGTATGCTCTCCCACTGGATGATTCTCCTCATATTGCTCTGATTGGTTACAAAAAAGGGGACACCGCTTATATGTATGCTTCTTACAACAGGGAGCGGGCTGTCGATCTTCTAACGTTGGCAAGACATCTGGCAGATGTGATATTGGTTGACTGCTCCAGCTATCTGTCCGCCGATCCCCTTTCCACGATAGCACTAGAACTGGCGGATACCGTCTTTCGGCTGCATAGTTGTGAGCTGAAAAGCCTGATGTTCTATGCTTCCTATTTACCATTGTTGACAGATTTACGATTTCGCCGTTCTTTGAATGTCTCTGTACTATCCAATGTTAAAGTAGGGCAAAACGAAAAGGAATACAGTCAAGTTTTCGGGGGCATTGAAGTAACCCTTCCCTATGTGACTGAGCTGGAGCAACAAACGGCAGATGCCCGGCTGCTCGATGATTTAAGTGGCAAAGACGCAAAGACTTATCTGAGTGGAGTGGAACATTTAATTCAACTAGCTTTACCGGAAGAACACCAGCAAGTAGCGAAGTCAAAAGATAAATCTTCTAAGACTTCTACCAGTAATACGACAACCTTAAATCTCCTCAATTGGCTAAAATCATTCCTTCCAAAGCGCCGAGGTGATGGTCAATGAATCAAGCTTCTTCTATATTTTTTTCTGCTACTCAGTCCAAGCCCTTTGCGGATGTGCTAAAGGAAGTCCAGACCTATCTTTCCGGGAAATATGCCACACTGATGAGTCGCCACCCCGAAGAGCAAAAACAACAGATCGTCTCCTACATGAGTCAATATCTGACCGACCAACGGTTACATGTGCCAGGACTTACCTTCGATGAACTGATTGACCGACTGTATGCCGAGATGGTGGAGTATTCCTTTTTGACTCGTTATCTTTTTTCAAGAGATGTCGAGGAAATCAATATCAACAGCTACAATGACGTAAAAATCAGCTACACGGATGGACGCATACTCCCCGCTGAAGAACAGTTTTCTTCTCCAGAGCATGCGGTAGATGTCATACGGCGACTACTTCACCAGTCCGGTATGATCCTGGACTATTCCCAGCCCATTGTGCGAGGCCATTTGGCCAACAATATTCGCATTACCGTGTTCGGTGCTCCGATCACAGATAAAGATAAGGGTATCGCTGCCTCCATACGGATCATTAACCCGCAAAAGTTAGCCCGAGAAGAATTTATTCAGAATGAAACAGCGACCGCAGAAATGCTGGACTTCCTCAGCCTCTGTCTAAAGTATGGGGTATCTATGTGCGTCACTGGAGCCACTGGCAGCGGTAAAACAACCTTGATGAGCTGGCTGCTTTCCACCATTCCCTATGACAAACGTATCTTCACTATTGAAAATGATTGCCGTGAGTTTGATCTGGTCATTACCGATGAAAACGGCCGTGTTCTGAACAACGTGGTGCATACTGTAACACGCTCTAGCGAAGATCCCCGCCAGCATATCGATCAGGAAAAGCTACTGGAATTTGCCCTGACTGCCAACCCAGATGTAATTTGCGTCGGGGAAATGAAATCTGCCGAAGCTTTTGCCTCTCAGGAAGCAGCTCGAACCGGTCATACTGTGATTACCACAACCCATGCAAATTCATGTTTTGCTACCTACTACCGCATGGTGACGCTCTGTACCCAGAAATATGAAATGAATGACCAGACCCTGTACAACCTGGTAACAGAAGCTTTTCCACTCATTTTGTTTGTGAAGAAACTAGAGGACAATACCCGCAGGATGATGGAAATCACAGAATGCTGCATACTCCCAGATGGTCAGCGCGTCATTCATACGTTATTCCGGTTTGCCGTCCATGCTACTCGTGAAGAAGCTGGACGCATTTGCATCGACGGCGCTTATGAGAAAGTTCGTGACATCTCTATCGGCCTACAAAAACGTTTGCTCGAGAACGGTTTACCCTTATCCTCATTGCAACGTCTGCTATCAGGAGGTGAAGCCTCATGATGTTTATGCTGCTGTTAGCTTTTATCGGTTTAACTGCAGGCTGCATGCTGATCCTTCAACTCACTACTTATGCATTAGCTCAAGAACTCTCCGAACTACTCTCCCATTTGTCTATTCGAAGTCAATCATTAGCAAAACGAATCCGTGCTGTTCAGCACCCCAAAAAGCTTAAGGGCTGGAGAGCTACAGTCCATGAAGCTCAAGCCATTCTAGACCAGACGGGGCATAGTCAACGGTTTGGTTTGCTTATCGTCGGTTCATTATCCTTAGCACTTATAGGATCTATGCTGGCAATCTTCATGAACAATTTATGGCTGTTACCCATAATGGCTGGAGGATTTGCCCTGCTTCCTTTTTGGGGTGTCTTGTTCAGCTCCACATTCTACAAGAAGCGGCTTGGTAGTGAATTAGAAACGGCTCTTTCCGTCATTACCACCTCCTACCTGCGTAACGAGAATATTCTGGCAGCCATTGAAGAAAATCTCCCTTACTTGAATCCTCCCGTAGCAGATGTGTTTCAAGCATTCCTAGCTGAAACTAAACTGATTCATGCCAACCTTAGACTGGCGATTCAACAGCTTAGAGGCCGGATTAATAACGCTGTCTTTCAGGAGTGGTGTGATGCCATAATTGCCTGCCAAGATGACCGCACGTTGAAATCCACACTCATGCCCATTGTCGCCAAATTGTCCGATATGCGCGTTGTCTCAGCGGAACTCGACTATTTGCTCTATGAGCCGTTAAAAGAATTTCTAACAATGGCTATTCTGCTCGTCGGCAATATCCCCTTGCTTTATTTTCTGAACCATGACTGGTTCCACACATTGACTACCAGCACTCCTGGGCATATTGTGCTTTCAATCTGCGCATTTGCGCTGTTTGTCTCACTGGCAGCAGTGATCCGGCTTACTCGTCCTCTGGAATACAAACGTTAAGAAAGGAGAATTAAAATGCACGAATCTATTCGATTACTATGTGATTTGATTGAGGCTCCCCCGCAAGAGCAGATCATCTTACAATCCCTGATTGAAGAATATGGATTCCATAATTTTTGGGACCAGTTAGAGGAAGAGGAATTCTCTGACGATTTGAAAAACAAGCTGCAGGCAGTAAAAAAGATCTTAAATGCATTGGAGCTAGGCCCATCTCCAGAAAGGAGCGAATCCGATGGCCCAAGACTCCCTTGATAAGAGAATGGTCAAAGAATATATACAATCCCTTCATCAGTTAACGGGAATTCCACGCCATAAATTAGAAGACTATGGAACTACCAATAGCCTGATGAATGCTCTGGAGCATCCCCATTCCCTGGAACTTACTTCAATGCAACTACAGAAAGTAGAACAGCTAAATGAATTTCTTATCTCCCATCGTGTTCTGCAGTGGGAAGAGGAAAATACACAGCGAAAAATTACATCTCCTGATCTGGCAGGAAGCTACTTCTCCGCATTTTTACTCGGGCTAAGGGATCGAGAACGCTTCATGGTTGCCTTCTTAGATAATGGTAACCATGTGATTGAAACACGAATTATTTCTGAAGGTGGTCTAACCGAAGCTCCCGTTTATCCCCGCAATATTTTAAAGGCTGCGCTGAATTGTGACTGCACATCCATCATTATGGCGCATAACCATCCGGGCGGAAGTCTGAAGCCATCTTGGGAGGATATGGAGATGACTAAACGAATGGTTGCGATCTTTGAACCGCTCCACATTGGTATTTTGGATCACATCATTATTGGTAATGCTGGCTTTACTTCACTTGCACAGATGGGACAATTACCAAAAGCAGTTGAAGAGGCGATTAGTTACGAGGCCATCACCCTCAAAAGTCTGGAGGAAGTCGAACGGTATATTCCCGCTCCTTATCCGGAACCCATATGGGATGGTGTAGTACGTGAGGAAGAATGGGAGCGCTAAAGGAGGTGACTGTCTATGATGTCCGGATTACTATTGTTCATGGGTTTGCTTTTTGCTGCTGGAACTTATCTCGTACTAGCAGACCTGATTAAACTTCCTACACTTGCTGCCTCGAAGGCTGTCATTCGAGTCGCACGAACTGGGAAGAAAAGCAGTTCTAGCTTAGATGCTCTTGTCTTTCGTATCTCTTCCTGGCTAGCTCCAAAACTTCCACTAAGTGAATACTATAAACGCAAAACTGCTGCGACCCTTCAGTCAGCTGGCATTCCACTAACCCCGCAAGCCTTTGTAGCCCATTCCATTGTAAAAGCAGGTCTGATTTTCGGTTTAGGATTAGTCAGCCTGCCAATTTTACCGCTGATTTCACCACTCTTTATCTTTTTGGCTATCGCCGTATTTTTCAAGAATATCGGTGCGGCAAGTGAATCTGTTCGCAAAAAAAGAGAAGAAATTGAAGCCGAACTCCCACGGTTTGTGGCCACTATCGCGCAAGAACTTAAAGCAACCAGAGACGTGCTGCGGATGCTTGAGGTCTACGCCAAAAATGCCAAGAACAGCTTACAGAGTGAATTATTTATTACTATAGCGGACATGAAGAGCGGTAATCAGGAGACGGCACTGCTGAGGCTAGAGACCCGTATTAGCAGCACGATGTTATCGGATATTGTGCGTGGGTTGCTAGCCGTATTACGCGGGGATCAGGGAGTCGTCTATTTTGAAATGCTCGCGCATGACTTCAAATTGGTAGAGATCCAGCGACTCAAGCTTATTGCAATGAAACGCCCAGGCAAAGTACGCAAGTATTCATTCTATATGCTCGGATGCTTTATGTTGATGTACATTGTCATTTTGGGCATGGAGATCATGCAGGCGATGGGCAAGTTATTCTGATGCATACCATCTAGAAGGAAAGGAGGAATGCTTGGTGTCCATCCTCCGAAGTAAGCGCGGAGAAGGTTACGTCGATGTGGTGGTGCTAGTATTGGCTGCCATGTTATGCGTAGCTCTGGCGATCAAGGTGTTTCCGGCTTTTGTTGTAAAGAATCAACTGGACACTTTCGCCGCGGAACTGGCACGAGAAGCTGAGATATCCGGTAGAGTTGGCAGTGAGACTACTGAGCGTGCTAGTGAATTACAAACACAAACCGGTCTATACCCTACAATTACGTGGAGTAGAACCGGACAAATTCAAATTAACGAAGAAGTAACGGTAACTTTGAAAACCTCTGTTAATATCGGACTATTTGGGGATTTTGGCTCCTTCCCCATTGAACTCACCGCCAGAGCTCAAGGAAAGTCTGAGGTGTATTGGAAATGAAGTGGCTGACTAACAAATCCGGAAATGGCTTTCCGTTAGTTGTTGCCATTGTGTTGGCAATACTGATGTTTTCCTGTGCAATTTTTGAATATATGCGTCTAACGATTATCGCCAGTGGTGTACGGGATGCCGTGCAAAGCTCCATTATTGCCGTGGTTGCTGAAAACTACAGTAATGTATACAGCAGCCTGCGGCAAAGTTACTCCGGTGGTTATCTACGGTCCGGAAACGAATGGCAGGAGCAGGTCTCCATAGGACATATCTATCCTCAGCTACAAGAGAATTTGGGACTGACCCAACAAGGGACACGATATGCCAAGCTAATTGGAGATCAAGCGGAATATAGCGTCTCGGGATTAAACGTAACTCTCATCAATGCACCTTTTGCTCCTTTATCTCCGAGCACCACGGAACAATTCACGGCAGAAGCATTAATTCAGCTGGAAGTGCCCCTTTCCTTTGGCTGGGGTCATCTACCTCCCATGAAGGCGGAGTTACATGTTAAAGCAATATATATGCCTCGATTCAACCCATAAACTCGTTAAATATTTTTGAGTTTGCTGATTTCATTGGATTTTACAGATTTATACAGTAAAATAGAAGAACGGGATCCTCTTGTAAGAACACAAATATGCTATAAGGAGTTGAGAATCATGAAGCGAAAGATATGGGCTTTTGCCGGAGGAATTGTGCTTGTTGGTCTTATAGTCACTTGGGCAGCATGGCCACAGCAAGACAGTAGTCAGATACCTGATCCAACCAATACTATAACCACAGCAATTCCTTCTGAAATTAATGTTTCTGAAATAGAGCCAAGCCCTACTAACTCCCCCACAATCTAAGCCCAAGTCCCTCCCCCATCTCTGTTGCCGAAATTACCCCTCAGCCTACTATATCTGAAACTCCTATACTTCAGCCGGAAAAGGAAAAGAAGAACGTTGAAGTACCGATTACACAACCTGCAAAAACACCTAAACCTACCCAGCCACCTAAGCCAAAGGTTAAGGCTTCTACAAAACCACAGTCTCCTGCTTCTACTCCAGCTTACGAGGAAAAGACAACTCAACCAAATAAACAAAAAGATGAACCAAAGGCTGGAGCAAAAAATAATGATGGGAAGGTTTACGTTCCTGGCTTTGGATGGGTTGAGGATCAAGGCGGCGGAACCCAAGTTGTTGAAACTGGAAATAATGGTGATTTGAATAAGCAAGTTGGAGACATGGATTAAAATCACTAAAACATGAGAAAAGACGCGGCGTGTTGCTGCGTCTTTTTCTTTTGGGAGGCATTGGTTATGAGTCGATTTTTTAAATGTATGTTTATCCTATTACTTACAATGACCTTCTTCATACCGTATATTTCAAATGCTGATGGTACTGGTGATGGGAATATTGACATTGGCGGTGGTGGTTTAGGTAGCGGTAGTGGGGAAAACTTTTGGAATACAAATGATGAAGGAGTTAGGGTGACTGTAATAAGAGCAACTGATCAGGTTGCGGTATCTACCCCTATTGATTTTACAAATCGCACTCCTCCAAGCTCACTTATTCATTTCGGAAAAGTCAGTAAACTACAGTACAGCAAAGGGACAACTTTAAAACCGTCAACTGCCCCTTACACATATGTACAGCCTGGAGAACGTCTACCTTACATTATTAAGTCGAGTCAAGCTGAACCAAGTTTAGAGCTCATCAAAAGATATTTTTGTTCAGAGTACATGGCAATGCGCATCGCTAATGCAACAAATATAGATTACGAAACTTTAATAAATGGTAACTACAAACTTCTTATAGAACCCATCGCTTATATTACATTCCAAGGTGTGAAAATGGCGATGACCGCTCATGAGACCGCTTTGTACGATCAAATTCTTAATGGCGGATTACGTTCAAAAATGGTTAGCCTCACTCATCAAAATCTACCCTTATCCATATTTCTAGAGACCTCCGATCTTGGCTTCCCCGCTTGGAATGGTTCTACCAGCAATCGTGTCAGTAACGATCAAATTATTACTTCCCTTGGTTTGGGCATTGTCCGCTTTAATAACGTCCCTACTATCCCGTCCCCCAGTCAGACGAGCTACCAATACCGGACAGATACCGATGTGATTACCTCCGTACATCTTTCCACCTCTGTTGAAATCACCCCCGATAATCCTGCACGAGTTACATTTACGATTATGGGCAGCACTTACACGGTAACGAACATTGTCATCCCGGAAGGCGATAGTCAGTTGGTTTGGATAAAATGGCACACACCTAGCAGTCCACAATCAGCCTCTATTCAGGTGAGTTCAACAAATGGCTCACTTAGCGTTTCTTCTATAACAGCTTCTATTGTCGATCTAAACCAAAATCCCCCGCCCAACCCTACTGCCACAGATCGTAACGATTCATTTCACCTCCCTGCAGTTCCTAACTATCCATCAAAAACTACTGCCTCCTGGGGTATATGGTCGGCTAGTTGGCATGAATACTGGGTCTGGATTTCTAACTGGCAATGGCACAGTACCGGAAAGGACACCGGCTACTGGATAGATTATGGATATTGGAAAGATAAAGGGCGGTGGGATTATATCTGGACCAGCTATTTCGCTTCCCTATCTGCCACCCAATCAGTCGTACCTGATACTAAATCACCCGTTCTTTCCTCCAATAGGATGAAATCAGGATATGGCATTGAGATAACCAGCAACAGCACTACCTCTTCTAATGCTCCTAGTAGTCACATCACCGGTACCCAGCACGCTGTCACCTATTTCCCGGAGTTTTCTTATCAAACCTACTGGCGACTTCACGACCTAAAATCAGGTGGAGTGAACGCCAATTTTTGGTTGAAGACTAATGAATACTCAACATACCAAAGTCGAGTTCACTTTACGCCTGTTTGGTTCCCTGATGGACCCTATATTCCAATTACTCGCATCCTAGATGCTTGGACACCAGAAGGCATGCTGACTCTTCAACTGCAAGAAACGATTACGATCTCCGGGAACCTATTCTCTGATTGGCATATTGCACCGAAAAAAACAAAATAGAAAGTTGGTGCTGCATTTATGCTGCTGCCCATCATTGTGCTGCTCCTCTGCCTTCTTGGCGGAGGAGCTGTTTTATTTCACCTCATGAAAAGTAAATCGAAATCCAATATTACCACTGATCTTGCCATGCAAACAGCACAAGAATTCGTCCAAGTACAAGACATTCATGGGAACTTCCTTCATACACAAGGCGGTTGGCTGATGAGCTATTTACGGATCTTCCCGATTAGTCTGGATTTATTGAGCACTTCAGAAAAACGGATGCTTATTAGCAAGCTGACAGCCGAATTATCCTCTTTCAACTATCCATTTAAGTTTCTTGCGGTAAGCCGCCCTGTAGATATTTCTCCTCTAATTTCAGAACTCAGTGCCTTACTCTCTACCGCAGACCCTAAGCAGAAAGAACTGCTCCGGCAAGAAATGCTGCAGATGAACACGCTCACTCTCTCAGGTGAAGTAGTTGAGCGACAATTTTATTTAATCCTCTGGCAGCGACAAAATGACGGAACTGAACAGGACCTCTTGGACAAAGCTAAAAGGCTTGCCCAGCATTTTGAAGATGGCCAAGTGCAGACCCAACTTTTAAAACAGCAAGACATCGTTCAGTTATGCAACTTAGTTAACAATCCCTCCTACACTCACCTCGAAACGACAGAACCTGAAAATGTGATTCCTTTTCTTTCGAAGTTGGAGGTGTAGAACTTGGATCCCTTCACCGCGAAGTTACTCTCCAAAATAGCCTTTAAAATCGCCTCGGACGAACAAGCTCGTAAACGAATATTGATGCTGATTTTACTTCCGGCAGCCACCTTATTAGTTCTCATCGCTATGGTTCTACAACTGCTTACCTCCCCCTTAGAGTCACTCAAAATTTGGCTCTCAGCTGATGAAACTCCCATTGTAAATGAAATGCGTATCGACTATGGTTTCACCCAAATTCTACAAAATACCGACGAAGGATATGCGGAAAGCCAGGGACAGCAATATGAGGGAGTAACGTTTAAGGATGGAAGTCGCGAAGTTGTCTATTACAACCAAATGGACTCCCGTTGGGCAGATAAACCTTATGGTCCCAGGGACACCATTGGCGTATCCGGTTGCGGTCCAACTTCCTTATCAATTGTCGTTTCGACCCTCACCAGTAAAAGGATCGATCCATTCACTATGTCTAATTGGGCATATAACAATGGTTATTTGGCAGAAGGAACTGGTAGCTACCATAGCTTAATTCCTGATGGTGCTCAGCATTTTGGTTTAAATGTTCAAGGTGCTGCTCAAAAAGACCAGCAAACCATCATTAATGCCTTATCTAGTGGAAAACTGGTTGTTGCCATTATGGGTAAAGGTCACTTCACTTCCTCCGGCCATTTCATGGTTCTTCGAGGTGTCACCACTGAAGGCAAGATCCTTGTCGCCGATCCAGCCAGTCGAAAGCGAAGTGAGCAGGAATGGGATTTCTCCATTATTTTGAACGAAGCCAGAAAGAATGCAGCAGCAGGTGGCCCCTTCTGGATCATAAGTTGAAAGGAGAACTGATATTTTGAAACCCACATCTCCATCTTTATTTGTGAATCCTTCGCTTCTAAACGCAATCACTCCTATGGGCCTGGAGTTTTCTCGGAACGGCCTTGTGATTGGTGAACAAACAGCTAAAATGTATGGCGTCATTCAGTATCCTCCCAAAACCGATGTCGGTTGGCTCTCCACTCTAACCAATATGCCATCTACCATGGTATCCATCGGTTTTCAACCTATAGATAATAGCGCCTTAATCTCCGCAATATCCAAATCCATTACACAAAATCGCAGCATGGCCGACAGTGCTAAAGATCCTCTTACCCGTCAACGAGCAGACAAGGCGGCTACCGATGGTGAGAACATTATGATGCAGATTGACCAAAACAGTGAAACGGTTGGCCTTATGAATGTAATGGTCATGCCATTTGCAGAAGATGACAAGCAGTTCACCCGCGCATGTAGACGTGTTGAAAATACCTTCAGTATGATGCGCTGCAAAATTCGCAACCTGGCCCATCTTCAAAAAGAAGGCTTTCGTCACCTATCCCCCATGTACCCTGCACAAGATCAAATTGGGGATATCCTAAATAAAATCATGCCGATGAGCACCTTCGTGGGAGGCTTTCCCTTTGCAAGTTCTGGCTTCAACGACGGCACGGGCTATTACTTCGCCAAAGACGCTAGCGGCGCATTGGTTATCGTCGATACATGGAAACGCGGCGGCGACCGAACCAATTCAAACATCGTCATTATGGGCGTGGCTGGCGTAGGTAAATCTACAGCTGTAAAACATGTGGCACTTAGCGAATACATGAAGGGTACCAAGATTATTTTTATTGATCCAGAATCGGAATATAAGGAACTCTGCCAGAGGCTAAATGGTGACTGGATTAACGCCGGCGGTGGATCAAATGGTAGAATCAATCCGCTTCAAATCCGTCCAGCTCCTCGCGATGAAGAAGATGAGATATTTCCGCTTTATAAAGATGAAGGTCACGGTATGTCCGATATGGCGCTTCATCTGAAGAATCTGGAAATCTTCTTTAATCTCTACATCCCTGACCTGACCATGATGCAAAAAGCTGTCCTTAAGCAATGTTTGATTGAGTTGTATAATCAGTTTCTAATTACGTGGACCACAGATATTACGAAACTAGCCAGCACCGACTTCCCTACTTTTTCTGACCTCTACGCTCTGATTCATGGCAAGGAAAAGAAGCTTGGAGATGAAGTGTATAAAGAGTTGTCCCTACTGTTGCATGATATTGCACATGGTGGGGACTCTTTTTTATGGAATGGTCACAGCACCATTCAAACCCATAGCCGCTGCATTTGCTTGGACACTCATACTCTTCAAAATACTTCTGAGAATATCAAGCGAACCCAATACTTTAACCTCTTATCCTGGTGCTGGGAGCAAATGTCACAGGACCGGACAGAGCGCGTGCTGCTGATCTGTGATGAATGTTATTTGATGATTGACCCTAACGTCCCGCAGAGCCTAGTATTCTTACGAAATGTAGAGAAACGCGCTCGAAAATATGAAGCCGGCCTTGCGATTATCTCTCATAGTGTCGTGGACTTTCTAGCCCCTGAGGTCAAGATGTACGGGCAAGCACTACTGGATATACCTTGTATCAAAATACTGATGGGGACAGACGGGAAGAATCTTCAAGAAACACGAGAGCTTTATAACTTAACAGATGCAGAGGAAGAACTTCTGGCCAGCAAGAAGCGTGAACATGCTTTGTTAATGATTGGCTCCAAGAGGTTGCATGTCCATTTTGATATCCCTGAATATAAATTTGCATATATGGGAACAGCAGGAGGTCGATGATCATGGACAAAAAGAAACAGCTTGTTGAGCTTTTCTTCTATATGGGTCTAGTGGTCATTGGGATTATATTGTTATTCATGAAGGAAGGGTAAACTAATGATTCTATATCTGACTAGTAGTAGCAAGGTTAACCTACTTGATTTTATCGAGATCGAATTAGAAATGCCGATAAAAAAATTGATTGGGTCATTTTCGCTCAATTCCTTTGTGGTCAAAGATATGCGATTTTATAACCATGTTCGCTATGTAGCAATTGAACGTGGAGCAATAAAGGAGACTGACAAAGAAATGGTACAAGCACTTTTATCATTTCAGATGATGTATAAAATGCGAATCATTGTGATCTCGGAAGGGCTGCTAGAGAGCAGTCCTATTTTACAAGAACTGATACAGGCAGATATTCAAAACGTTGTTATTGCTGAAAAAATAGACAAGATTCAAGATGAGCTTCGAGAGTGTTTTTCTGATGTGGGAATGTTGCGACGTAAAGCTGAGAGAGAGTTCATCTCATTAGAGGCGATGCTTCAACTTGCACCAGTGGAAGAAGTAACACAATTTCGGTTTAACTGCACAAATGTCATAATTGCTATTGCTGGATGCGACCGGCGCGTTGGTGTGACTACTACTGCATTTAACCTAGTTTGTTGGATAAATGCCCACGGAGGAACTGCATGTTACGTTGAGGCAAATAGTAACAACCATTTGGCTCATATCATCCAACTATTCAAGCCGAAACAATCTGGAAGTGCCTTTATAATGGAAGATTCCGATTTCTATTTTAATAAAGAACTGAATCAAGATTACAACTTTATTATATTTGATATTGGAGTGCTAAAAGAAAGGAACTTACAAGAAGCTTTCTTAAACGCGGATATTAGAATACTATGTGGTTCGGCTATGCCTTATGAACTGGTTGGATTTTACCGAGCTCTAGAACGGTGCCAAAACTTCTCTGTACACGCACTTGGATTATTTGTCCCTGATAATATTAAGCCATATTTGTCACAGAGTATTAGTAAAAACATTGTTTACTGTAACAGTTCTCACGACCTCTTTGATTCAAAATCAAATAGTGGAATTTTTGAAATGTTTTTAAAAGAACATTTCATCTGAATCTACTATATCCGTATTTCCAATATTTAAATTTTAGAAATCAATTTCCAACATTCGTAAAGAAGAGACATGACTAGTTATTGGAATCATATCTCTTCTATTTATTATATTTATTATATTTATTAAAATGGATCCAAATTCTCTAATTCATGAACATCGTTTCTCCAAATAAAATCAGATGTTACTAAATGATCATCAAAAAAATTAGTATTTTTTATTAGCAATTGGAACTTCTCTCCTTTATATGAATATACAATATTATAAAATAGCATTATTAATTCATAAGATGATAGTTGCGCTCTTAAAATCCCTCTGTACTTCCTCTTCTCATTATTGTCTTTAAAAGGGGCTTTATTGAATTCTTCATCCTGAATTAATTTTACAATTCTATACAAATTCCTGAAATAGTGCCCTAATAAGCTCTCATTTTTTTCATATACTTTTTGAAATGCGTAGACCTTTAATTCTTTCAAAGGATTTTCAACGAATTCATTTAGGTATTTTTCAACATACATATTGGAAACACTAGCTTCATATGACTCTTTAAGGTTTAGTGCCTCTAGCCATTTTAAATACTCTACTTTGTTGAATAAAATATTTTCATTAAACCTTAAAATATGCTCTTGTTCCTCTTTATTCCATAATTTATTTGTTCCTTGTTCCATGGATACATAAAATGAGTCGTGTCTAGAAGTCTCGGGGCTGTTGGATTCATCAAATGATGGAAATATAGGATTATTTTCTTCAAATTCTCTTATGAAATTGTTCAGATGATGGTCAATATATACCTTTCTTACTAATTCATCTAGAGCCTTTTTATTATCTACTAGTGCTCGCTCTTTTAATCCTTTTGAATAATTTTCATATATTTCAGTGTCGTAGTAGTCTCTCAGTTCCTCGTAGAATACTTTAATGGCCTCTCTTCCTTTTTTATCCTTGTAGTTAATCTCGCTAAGAATATTATGATGCAAATTAATCATGTTAAAAAAAGTACTATCAAATTGCTGCTTTTTCATTGTCGAATTAGTTATCTCATATTCTTCTCTTGTTTTTTTCACTTCATCTCGTTGTAATGCTAATTCTTCTTTTTGCATAATTATTGCCGCAGTTACAAATATAATACTTGCTAATGATAAAAGGCCTACTGTAGTACCTCCGAAGTAATCACCTACAGTTCCTAAATCTTTAAAATCGTTAACATCAAATCTCTTATTTGCAACTAACATAATGATGAAAGGAACCGCCACAGCACCAAGTGCTACAACAAAGCCACATATAATCCACCAATTTTCTTTCTTTGAGAACCATGATTTCTCTTCATTATCATTGTTTTTAGAATCCGGATCCAAAAATGAGCCTCTTTTCGAAATACATATTTTATCAACTTTTTTTGATTGAATATCAAACTGAGTAAAAAATCCAAGCAATCGTAATGTCTGTACACTTCAGACTTAGTACTTACGTAAATAAAGACTTTAGTTTTCTCATATAATGTTAAGGCAAGAGTATTGTGTCTCATAAACATCTATCGGACTAAATTAACATATGAATATTTTGAATTATCACACTTAATCGCATATTACATTGAACTTATCGTTCTCAATCTTTACGATTCCCTTTTAAAAAATAGATTAGATTTAAAAGCAGTTCACGTGAAGTTGCGAGATTTTCACAATAATGGAACTCATATTCAATGGTACCCTAATCAAAATTGAGGAAAACCGTAAAATGAGAATCAATTTTCCAATGCCTTTCTAATATGTGAAAATAATTTTTCAAGTAAAGCTCCGCTGTTGATATCTTCGTTATTATGTTTTAAAAGATCAACACACACCGACTCTTTAGCAATGGTAATAATTTCTGCATTTCTAATAAGATTATAAAAAACACTACAGCTTTTGGGTTCAATAGATAGATTAGAGTGAAAATAATCCAAGTCAATATCTAGAATGTATTTTACTGAGAAAGTACCCTTGTCAGAGACAACAGCAGGGCACATTTCATTTAAGATTTTAAACTTATCAAATAAAAAATCATCTTCTAAAACAATATTATCAATATCCAAATTTGAAAATGTTGAAAAACCATTCATAATCGACAATTCTGTCTCTGGTTCATAAGGTGGCATGTATACTGTCGCAAATGGATATGTGCGAGGTCTAGAAGCTATTCCTTCTCTAAAGAAAAACTTTATCGGATCAGTTTTGTGCAAAGATAATCGCTTGGCTTCTTCTAAAGATTGAGGTTCATCAGAATAGTTATCATGACTAATAATAAACGCTTTATTAATTATTTTTGTTTCAATAGCCGTGTAAATATGCTCGTCATGTTTTAATTTCATTATTGCATTATAAACAGTATTTTGATCTCTGTAATCTATGGCTTTTATCAATGATTTCACAAGTTCCTTTTCTTTTTGCTCCCCTTTATTCTTAGAGTTATTATAAACGAAAGACAGAAAAGGACTATGTGTATCAGTATGATGATCGAGCGATATCACCACTAGTTCTTCATTGATTTTACATTTAATTTCAGCCCAAGGCAGTAATGCAAAATGGTGGTGTTCAAAAACAAATATATGCTTGTCACCAATTATCAGTCTATCTATATTTGCTTGTTTTAACATTTATCATCACTCCTTTATTGTTAGCAAAATATCATAAAGTATAGAATTTAAATTTTTTCTTCGCCCAATCTTTTTATAAATAAATACATCACTCATTTCACGAAATAACTAATTCCAATAACTAATAACTCCAATGATAAAAATAGAAATTCCAAGAACTACAATAAAAATAACTAATTGTCCCTCACTACTCTTATAGTCTTCGATTTCATAGAAGTGTTTTAAAAAATAGTTCAAATTGGGAGCAAGAGCAGCGATTAAAATACTCGGTGCAATTAAGGCAGGCATTCTTTCACTTTTATTATCTTCCTTATAAGCTTCCATAAGGCTTTCTATCTTCTACTTCGCATAAAGGTCATTTTCAACTAAAAATTCGGTTATCACAAAAACTTGTATGTCATGAAAATATCCTGTCCATACCGCACGAGAAGCTTTTATTGAATACTCTCTGTTAAGAATTCTACAAGTCAAGTTGTTAAAACGCTTATGGATAAAAAACAAATAATAAATCACGACAGCTGAAAGTATTATTAATTGAAAAAACCATTTTCGCTCAGCTATAAACCACACCCAAGTTAATACTAAAAGGGGGATAATTATTGGAAAGGACAATAAGAATACCCAATACGTTAATTCCATATGCTTATATATTAAATGTATGCTCTAACTTTTTGGTCATAATACGATAGCAATCTATCCTTCATACAGCACCTCGAGTAAAGAAATTCATTACATATTTATTGCAAAATTCCCCATGTTCCTTTAGTACATTTTATAATAATTCTTTGCTCCAGCTGTGTCTTCTGTTCATTGTCTTCTACTATCTGATAATCTCCTTGATGCATCTTACAATGAGGGCAAATGTGCATAATATATTTTGAACTTATGGTTTTGCTGTAGCGATCCTCAAGGATAATTCCAAATCCTTTAGCAAATGGAATTAATGACTTTGGTTTTGAATATGAGAGATCACTAATAATCGGACATCTATTTCTAAAGTCATGCTCTATTTCAGGATTAAACATCAGAAATATTGACATTGTTTTTTTACATTCCCAGCATTGATATCCACTTCGAATATCAACCTCCCACTCAAATTGTTCTGGGTATTGAAAGGGGATTGTTTGCACAAATTCCTGGTACTCAGGCTTGTTTGTCATTTTCTTCTCTTTCATCCACAAGAAATACGCAGGGTTTATTAAAAAAACCTCTTCAACAGTCTTATCCTTATATTTTCCAAATGTCATTATTTCCATATTTAAAACCTCACAAATTCAATTTCTTGAACATATTTGTTTATATGGCCGGCTTTATAATAATTCCGCTTTAAGTACCAATTAATAGACCTATTTTAATATCAATCCTGCATCTCCATCTACTGGGATGAAACCATATCTTCCAACACCAATAATTTTTGTGAAATGAATATAGTTCATTTTGGATTGAACTTCTTCATTTGGATCAATATTTTCCAGAATGATAATTTGGACGTTAGGAAAGATATGATTTAGCTCCGATAAATTTTTAAAAAAGGCTTGTTTCATATCTAAAGGAACTTCTTCGTTTAAATTAATTTCAGTTAATTGATTTTCCCTTTCTTTATAAGTAGTTAAGGGCGAATCCAGAATTACCAAGCCAGGATGCTTTAACCCTGCTTTTTTTGTGTATTTCAAAAGGGCAATAATAAAAGCTGCGTTCAAAATTGCGCGATACCCCTTTCCATGGTTCGCTCTTTTTTTCCCCGATACGATTAAATCTTGTTCTTCATGGTCGATTGACACACTCGTTAGATCTGGATAGTTCCAATCTTTTAGCAAATTTTCTACTTCATTAGCTACATCCTCATAAATATCTTGAGTTATCTCATTAACATAATTTATTTTTTGACTTTTTTTATTCAAATCCCTCATGATTTCAAATTGAGTAGCTTGATACTCTTCAACACGCCGTTCATTTATTTCAATTTCTTGAAATATCTTTTTCATTTCAATCAGATTTGTCAGGTATTCTTTTGCAATAAATACAACTGGTTGTAATTGTTTTTGAATATACTCGTCAATTAACCCGATTTGCTGTCGCAGTTCTTTAACTTCCTGGCTTCTTGTGCTACTCTCTTCCTCTAAATTATTAAGAGTTCCTTTTAAATCAAAAAGTTGGGCTCTTAATTTGTTTCCCTCTTCAACACATGCAGCTTGAAGATCATCCAATTGAAAATTGTGGTTATGTTGTACCGCTTCATAACTTATAGACTGGTTGCAGATAGGGCAATTCGAATCATATAACTGAGATACGTAATGATCACCTTCAATTAGAAACTGCAATCGATCCAAATCAGAAAGATAACTCTTTTCCAGCAAATAGAATCTTTCTAAAAGTTCCTCCAACATCATAATTCTGGACTTCACTTCTTGTTCTTGTGTCCAAAGCGTTTTCTTCTCTTCCATATGCTTATTCATTTCTTTGCTATTATCAGAAAGTGTTCCTGCCACACGCTCTATTTCATTATTTAATTCCTCAACATTATAATTCTCTACCTTTGCAATATTACTCTGAATTTCCCGTCTCATTTTCTGCAAAGAATTAGTTACAATTTCTAATTTTCCTTCCAAACGAGTTTTGTATATTTTAGGGTCTTCTAATTCTGTTCCATGGCTATCATCTGCTCCTGTAAGAATTGCTTTTAAGGCTGACTGCTCAGCAGTTCTATTAGTATTTACTCCTGAGAAAACAGGAGATTCTTCTGAAATAATTTTCTCTTCATTAATCATGAATAATCCAACAAAATGCCTGAAAGAAAAAGCAACTTTAGTTCCTCTTTGATTTTTTCTTAATAACATCTCTTTGATATTTATTAATGATAAAAGAAAACTTGATAAATTCTCATCATCTTTTTTGTCATGCCTTGCTTTTAGCTTTAGAAAATTATGTAATACAGTAATTTTATCAATTTCTGACTCATACACTTGAATTGTTGATTCGCCAATATCTCTTTTTAGAGTATATGGTTCACCATCATATGTCTGTAGTTCAAGATAAATCGTTGAATAGCCAATACTTTCGTCAATTTCCTTTGGTTCATTTTTACTCCCGAACATATAATTAATCACTTGAAATATATAAGTTTTCCCGGTATCAGAGGCACCTGAAATCACATTTAAACCTTTTTTAAAGAGGATACTAGCATTTCTCTTATTTCTTCCTACCAATCGCAGTTCTGTAATAAAGAATCCTTCTACAGTCATTAGAATCCCTCCCTCACAAAAGCCTCTTTTGTAAATTCCCCACCCCAACGGTCGATGTTACTCATCATAAACTCCTTAAGTTTATTATCAGGATATTCATTAAATCTTTCCGATAACAATTTGCTAACTTCTATTAATTGAATCATATAATGAGTTTCAAAATGTTTTAGGAACGCTCCCGAATAAGGACTGGCTTTATACAGTATCCCGTTTTGTCCAAATTCAACATCTACTAACTTCTTGCTAATCATTAAATGAAGACCTTGGTTCATTAAATCCCGTTTGATTAAAATCTCTCCTGATCTATATGGTGTTAATGGGTGTAAGCTTTCACAGCTCGGATCAATGTCTCCATAATGAATTAGAAGATAATCTAAATAAATAAGTCGTTGAGCATTCACTGCCTGATCCTTTAAACTATTTAAAATAACTAAACAGCGTAGCCCAATTTCCAATGGAGTATTAAACAAATATGTTTCTCTACTAATTGTTAAATTTTTCATTTCTTCACCCAATTCAGAATGTCTTTATTCGCTAATTGATGACAGATCCCACTTCTATCGCTTCCATCGATATATTTAATCAAAATGTTACTTGTTATTTGTAATTTCCTTGCTTCTTTAATTGTCTCTTTAAGACATTCATATCCATTTGGATGATCATCCTCTGCGACATCTACCACTCCTCTAAATATTTCATCCTGAAGTTTTTCAAAAGGTTCATCATAAGGTAGTTCATCTCTAGCAAAACGCCTCAAAGATTCTGCTTTGTAGTAATCTTCACGTTGTCGATTGAAATGATTGTATAATTTGTCATGTTGTTTTAGGCCCTCTATCTCAAAGACGTCTTGGCCTAGGTGATCAGAATACGCATCATATAACTGCGACACATACCTTATCTCTTCAGGCTGAACAGATACTTGTGGCAATTCCGGTTGAGGTCTCTTCTTATTTAATCCCCCGCCAAACCGGTACATATAAAAAGGAGTCCTACTATACTGTTCAATTAGTGTTTGAGGAGGACAATGAGTAATTATTGAGAAATCAAAGTTTTGAATATATGCTAATAACTCCTCAGTTAATTCAATTTCTGTTATGCCAGTTATTTTATTTTTGCATTTCTCATTCCAAACGGAGATCAGGCCGGATTTCAATCGATCTGGATATTCAATTAATTCCGCCAAGGAAGTCCCAAGCCCACAAGATGAAATCAGGTAATACTTACGAGGAACTGTATATGAACCTTTGAAAGTGTAGTAGCAAAGCTTTCCTAACTCCAACCAAAAATCACCAGGGTAAAGAGGATGGTCATAATGCTTACATTGATAGTTATCCCATACGTAGTGTGCTGAATTGCTGTTAACGATTGCTACGATGTCTCTGCCCTTATCTCCTGCAGAGCCAGAGCGATAAACAGATGAATAATCTATTTTAAGAAATCCGTCTACCCACTCACAGATCATGTCTTCAAACTGATCTGCCGAAAATGTTCTCAATCTTTCAATTGGAGGGATCGGAATACCAAAAAGAATATCATAATTATCCGGTATTTTGGGTGCTCTAATTGGCAATAATTCACTGACCATACTATCCACATGTTCACCTTCTTATAGAAAATACAATATGATAAGTAATTCTACATTTTTCTTATTTACCCTTCCAAATTTCAACAAATTATAGTTCGTTAATCCTACTTTTCAAATATTCGGTGAATTTAGTATCTTTAATTACTATGGACAAATAATCATCAATTATGACTTTGGGTTGAGAGTTAATAGATCCATAAATTCCACCAAAATTATTAATACTTATGTCGATTAATTATTGTCAAGATAAATGGAGTTATCAAACTTATAAAAGGAGTTTGTTATGTCGCATTAAAAAAAACTCAAAAATATTTTATTCTATTTGTCTTTTTCTTTTAGAAATGGTTCCATTAATAATGTAGGGCTTGTACCCGTTATCGAATACTGCCTTATATTTAAATCTAGCAAAGGAGCCATTCCTGTAATGAATTAATTTGAGGTTTGAAAGAAAAAAGCGCCAACTGTATACTGGGAAACGTTCCGTCCAAAGAACAAATTCCAGCGCAGGAGGCACTCAACATGAAGTATAAACAATCGAAGAAACAGAATCAACGGATTACACGAATTTCTGACAAGACCCTTGTCGTAGGCGCAGACATTGCTAAAGAAACCCACGTGGCCCGTGCCATCGACTTTCGGGGCATTGAACTGGGAAAGGACTGTGTGTTCTCCAATACCCGTACCGGGCTGGAACAACTGGTTCAGTGGATGAAGGAGCTTCAGCAGGAGCATGCCAAGACTGACGTCCTCTTTGGCATTGAGCCTACCGGACACTACTGGTTTAATCTGGCCGAATACTTGGGACAGCAAGGGATTCCTTTGGTCATCGTCAATCCGCATCATGTACACAAAAGCAAAGAACTGGAAGACAACTCACCGACGAAAAACGACTATAAGGATGCAAAAGTCATTGCCGATTTAGTGCGTAACGGGAAGTACAGCGAACCGAAACTGCCGACGAACCTCTATGCAGATCTGCGGATTCTCATGAATCTTCGCGAGAAAATCATGGTGAACCTCGGGCAGGTACAAAGACGAATGCAGAACTGGCAGGATCGATTTTTCCCGGAGTATACAAAGGTTTTTAAAGACTGGGAGGGGAAAGCCTCCCTTATTACGTTAAGCGAGTTTCCGACGCCAGAAGAGATCGTAGCGCTCGGTACAGAGGCCATTGTGAAGCGATGGAAGAAAGACGTGAAGCGCGCCGTAGGGACGAAACGAGCGGAGCAACTGGTCGAAACTGCAAGAAGATCCATCGGGCTTACCGAAGGACTTCCCGCAGCCAAAATAGAGATTAAAACGCTTCTGGAGCAGTACGAAATGTTCGCCAGACAACTCGAAGAGATTCTGGTCGAGGTGGAACGTCTACTTGCACAAATTCCGGGAACGAAGGAGATGCTCACTGTGCCGGGTGTGGCCGTAGTCACCTTGGCGGGGTTCCTTGCAGAAGTAGGGGACCTAAGCAGTTACGAGCACGGACAGCAGATCATACGGCTGGCCGGACTGAATCTCAAAGAAAACAGTTCAGGAAAGAAAAAAGGCAAGTCCAGCATTACCAAACGTGGACGTGCAAGGCTAAGAGCCCTGCTGTTCCGGGCGGTCATGCCCATGGTAGCGAAGAACGCGGAGTTCAAGGCGCTGCACCAGTACTTTACGACACGAAGTCAGAATCCATTGAAGAAAAAGCAATCCCTTGTGGCGTTATGCGGAAAACTTATACGCGTCCTGCATACACTCGGTACGAAGCGAATTCCGTACGACGCTAACGACGTGTTAGGGCCGGTACGTCTGGCCCAGCTACAGATGGCAGCTTAAGAAAAGACCAGACTCTTTTTGCTCATTGAAGTAGGAATCACCAAAGACAAAAGAAGCACGGAGCAGCCGCAGGAATCAATTCCATAAGGGCAACGACCCTGTAAAGGAGCAAGAAACGGCGTCCACCTCTTGAGAGGCAGAACGAAGGAATGTAAGGGCAAAGACCCCGCGTGACATGGGAGGGTAAGCCGTCAAGAGACAGGTGTGGATATCCAAAGTGCGATTACAGAATGTATCTTTGGGTTGGGGATAACTCCCCCACTCTCTATTCCCGCCACCGGCTCTTCCAGAAAATAATGTCATCCTTACATGACTATTCCAACTCTCAATCTGTCAATGAATGAAAACCTGAGAACGAGTGAGCAAACAAGAGAAAATATTAATTTATAGTGGGAGGAGTTTATTTTGAATGAACATTTTTATAATGGAGGTATAGCTCATGTCGTCTCTAAACCGTGCATCTATTGGCAAATTCGAGAAACTGCATCATGCTTACCTTACTAATGAAATGACATCTGAAGTAATGGACATCCAAGAACATTTCAAAGAACGTTTACGATTCTATGTGAAGAATCGTAAAACTAAGGAAATGAATGATGAAGATCTAAATGATATTGTTTCTAGAGCAATTGAATTAACTATCAAACAAGTCAAAGAAGATTCAATTGTAGAAAGTTTCATTGGTGCTGCTTTATCAAATGCAGATACAGCATTAAGTCAACATAAAAACTGTTTCTTCGGCAAATACCGTAGACAGATTAAGGGGGATCGCAACACTTATATTTTCAGAAGTGGGAGAATATTCCAAGAGGATGGCGGATTCAACTTTGATATCCAACAAGCTTTAGGCGCTAGTGATCATTATCTTCCGGAAATTGAAATGTTGAAGCAAGAAAAGGAGGAGATGTTAAAACAAGAAATTCATCGCATATGCGATGAAAGAACCAGTAAAATAATATTCCATTTCTACTTTGGATATTTAAGTGTTAAAGAAATCGGATCACTTCTAGGTATTAAGACAACTCATGTTTCAACACTCAAAAGACGAGGATTGAAACTTATAAAGAAACAACTATCCAACTATTTTGACAACTAGCTTAATGAACTTTTGCAACTATAAATTTTGAAAATAAATAATTCCTTATCCCTCCTTACGGAGGGATAAGAGGAATTATCTAAAGGAGATATATATTATGTTAAAGAATGCGAGTTATGATATATCGATAGCTCTCTCTTCAGAAGAATTATTGGAATTATTTTTTAATAAATCTGAAGTAAACTTCGATAGTAATTTAAAAAAACTTCTCTTCATTAGGGAATCTCATTTGAAACTAAAAATATATTTAGAACAACTTTTTAAAGAACTTTTATCTTATCTAGAGTTTCTAAAATTATGTGAAATGTCTTTTGAGGAAATATCAATGGATTTTGAATTAAACAGAATATTAAAATCTGTTGAGAAAAAGAGTATACCAAAGATCGCTTTTGAGTATTATCTAGTTCAAGCATTAAGAAGCCATCCATCATTTAAGTACAGTAAGAATAAAGATAATAGTCAACTTAAACTTTATCGCTTTATAAGTAGAGATATAACAGAGGATATTCACTTAAACCATTCATTAAAAGATAAATATAGTAATATGTTAAGCAAAATATTAGATACTCATGCTTTATTCGATATAAATAATCAAGACACTTATAAATCATTATCAACAAATCTGTTAGTTCAAAATACTCATAAAAGTGTAGACCTAAATTGGGATCAGGATAAAATAAAAATATACATCAATCCTTTAAATGATCAAATAAAAACAGAAACCATTCATTTATCAAACTCAGATATAGGGATAAAAAATACTATCCTTACCTTAGTATTAAGTAGCATACAAAGTGAATGTAAAGATTTTTTCTATGAAGAACTTGATTATTTACTTGCCTCAGATGCTAAAATAATAATTTCCACATTAATAAGTTGACTTGATTATTTTAGTGTTAAGTACATGGATTGAAATAGTTTTGTTACTTGATCCTACTCTCTTATGATTTAATTTCTTGTTCCTTACTTCTCATTCGTACAACATCAAAAAGCCGCACCATTCACTCTCAAAGGAATGGTGCGGCTTTCAATTTCCATTTTTAGACAATATTATTGAAACTTTTATTTATCTAAAGATAAAAAATAATTGGATGCTTGTCTTTTTTTCAGCTAAATGGTTCCTATTATAGTGAAGGGATAATTAAATTATGTTCTTCAATTTCAAATGAAGGAGGATTTTTGTGTTGGATTCTTCGTAATAAAAAAGATCGGTTTAGCATTTGCAGATGCTAACCGATCTTCACCCTGACGCTCTCAATGCTCAGGCTGTTATACGTATTATAACATAGCAGCCTGTGAAGATGAATCAACTTATTGATATGTTGGAGGACATTTCAAAATGCTTAGCTTTCCAAATTGGAAACCTCCAATAACAACTATACTATTCTATATAAGTTATTCTGAAAGCAGGTGGAACATGTCTATTATAAACCCAAAACATCTTGTAACAACTGACGATATGCTTTATTATCTTCATGAATATCATCCTTACTACTCTGACTCCTTCACAAAAGAGCGGAATCCTAATTACGATAAGGCATCAAAAATGATATTTAAGCTTAAATGTGGTGACCAGGATGCTCTTGATCATTTTATTCAAAAACTGGATAAATTGATTCCTCACGAAGTTTGCTTATCTTATGTGCCGTCTAGCGACTCTACCAAAACCAATTCTGGAATTTCGCGAGTTGCTCAAGCCCTCTCTAAATTGCATAATAGAATTGACGCTACTTCATGTTTAAAACGTGTTGTAAGCATTCCAAAGGCAGCGTATGGTGGCCCACGCTCAATCGAAGTCCATCTTTCGTCAATTAGGCTTCAAAATGCCAATCTGATTAACGGTAAAGATGTTGTCTTATTAGATGATATCACCACTTCAGGTAGCTCTTTCGAAGCTTGTAAGATTATTTTACAAAGAGCTCAGCCAAAAAGTATTACTTGTTTTGCTCTAGGAAAAACAACGAGGTGACCTATGTTTGATCCAAATATCGGAATTTTAACACTGCTACAATTAAAAGGTTGGGGACGTTCAGCTGTTCAGTTCATTTTAGATGAGTTCCCCAACGAACTAAATTCTTTAAGCGCTATTCAGAATGCCGTCAATTTTGCTCATAATTTAAATAGACGAGTTGCTTTCTCAAATGTTGAAGATATTAATGTTGCTTTTAACATTGCGAATCGTCAATTGGAATCTTGCCTGAAGAATGATATTTCCGTTATCGGATATAATGACAAAGCTTTTCCAATCCATCTAAAATCAATTTCCAAAGCACCCGTAATTTTATTTGTTAAAGGTGAGCTTAATCTACTGAACCAACCTTCTATAGCTGTAATCGGAACAAGAGACCCGTCTGAATATGGAGTTCTGTGTGCCAGACGCTTGGGCACTTTATTTTCCGAGGCTGGCTTTGTGGTTGTAAGTGGTTTAGCTAAAGGAATAGACGCAGCAGGTCATTGGGGGACTATTAGCGCCAGAGGTAATACTCTGGCTGTTCTTGCACAAGGACTAAATACTCCCATTTATCCAGCTGAAAATCGTGAGCTTGCTGCGAAAATTTTAGAACATCACGGGGCTTTGGTTAGTGAGTATCCACCGGAAACAAAGGCTGGGCGAAATATGTTTGTAGAACGCGATCGTATTCAAAGTGGCTTAAGTCATGGTGTCGCAGTTGTTGAAACCGATATAACGGGTGGAACTATGCATACAGTTGATTTTTGTATTCAACAGAGCAGAATTTTAGGATGCTTTGATCATCCTAATGAATTCTATAATGATAAGGCGAGAGGAAACAAAAAGCTTATTCAGGATGGAAAAGCTCTTCCTCTGGGAAGTACCCTTCAGTTGAATGAATTTTTGGATAAAGTTCGCAACCGATATAACGACGAACTAAATAGATCAGGACAACAATCCTCAAAAAATAAAAAGCCATATCCTGATGACGAACAAATAAGTTTCTTTTAGGACGTGATTAAGGTGATCCAAGCCGTGATATTTGATCTAGATCAAACCGTTGTTGATTCGCGATTACTCGCTCCATTAAGAATGGGTAAAAACAGAAATTGGAACATAGTGCAAAAAAGAATTCCCGAAATTCAATGTTATGATGGGATAATTGAGCTCATAACATCACTTAGGCAAAAAGGCCGAAAAGTAGCTATTGTAACTTCAAGCCCTCGAAAATCCTATGCAGAACATGTTTTGGTGAATTTCGGAATCAATGTTGATGCAATTATTGGTTACCATGACTCAAGTAAACATAAACCTCACCCGGATCCGCTATTAAAAGCCGCTAAACTATTAAACGTTAATCCTGTGGATATACTTGCTATAGGTGATGATCCGAAGGATGTTATTGCTGCAAAAGCTGCGGAAATGTATTCAGGGGCTGCTTTATGGGGGGCCCTAAATAAAAGAGAATTATTGAGTTCATCTCCCGACTTCACATTTTATAATGTTGAGGATATTTATAGATATATCTCTTAATAATATAAACAAAAGCAGTCATCACTGACTGCTTTTGCTATCTATAAACTTTATAAAAACGCCATTGGGGGATTATAAAATGGATGTAAAAATTATTCTTTACACTGAATATTTCCTTTTATCTTTATCTATTATATACTTTATTTTCAAAATTCATAAAACCAATATTATCATTGGTACTTTCGATGAACCTATCAAAGAATACATTTCTATATGGAATGCTTCAAACGAAGCTTCTCATGCCTTTGAGCCGTCTATGAAAAATAACGAGATGTATTTTTCAAAGGGGTACCATTTTGCATATAATAGACTAAATATTGACTATTTAACTATTGTGCTGGCACATTTAAAATATCAGAAAGAAAAAAAAGGTGTAGGTCTTGGTGTATCTGAACTAGTCTTCAAGTTGGTGCCTGTATTTGTATTGCTCGTTACAACAGTAACAACAAGCGTTTGGAATATATATAATTTATCAGAGAAATTCGCAAGTCAGATTGAAGATACAACGCAGAAAGTAACAAATTATAATAGTATCGCTGAAGCTGTAAAACAATTTTCTATGTCTAATGTTAATTTGTTAGGTGTGTTATTATTATTATTTATAATAGTTTATGTAATGACTCTAGGGGATATTTTCTCTAATGAAAAACGTACTTCTGAAGCTCAAAAAAGAATTAGCATTATTGAAGAAATAATAAAACATCGTAAGGTTGAAAGTAATTCTTTATATGCACAAGGGCAGCATTTGACAACAGAAAAGGACTTCAATGATGCTTTCCTACTCTGCATTCCTATTGAAGTTATTTTTAACAATCAAATATTTAATAAAGGATTTATTGAAGTTCATGAGGCAAACGATGTAACAATAAATAAAATAAAGTATAAAAAATCCGAATTCATTTTTAAAACATAGGTCGTTTTCATCTTATTAAATTATTAGCTAAATAGAAACTAAAAAAGGAAGACTGCATCTCTTAACGAGTTCAGTCTCTTTTAGATTTCCTAAATTCCAAAAAAATGTTTTTAATTCCCTTATTTGATAATTAGTCTTTTTTATTACATTGATGGTCTGGTTGTGAGATACTGATTCTAGCTTAGTTGTAATTCATTAAAGCATATTGTCAAAATTAAATAATATTCAGAATATTCTTTATTTCTATCCATTCTGATTGATTTCTGATTGTTCTAATCTCAATTCGTTGTTGCTGATAATCAGCTGTCATTATGATACCATGCAACACTCTATCATATTTTGGATAAAATACTTTTAACCATACTGGGCTATGATCCTCAATTGACTTAATTATCGAACCTTTTATCGATTGAAATTGAATCGTAGTAAGTTGAGGTTTTGTACGTAACACAGTACTATCTTTATCTAATATATTCCCAGCTGGTTTTTTCAACATTCCTTGTCCTCCTGAAAATTTGATCAGTAAGTCCATCATATCAATCAGTAAGATTATGTAGAAGACTATAGATAGTAATTCCCACCTTATAAAAGAACACTTGTTTGTATTATATTAGGAAGAACTTCTTTTATCAATACGTAACTCAGTAAAATCACTTCCTAAATGATAGTAAAGAGATAATTAATTAAGTAGTCGGGTTATTAAGTATACTAAACAAAGACTGTAACTCAATAAAGAGTATACAGTCTTTGTTTTAGCAGCAGCTTCTCCTATTGGATGGTTTTATATTATAGTATATTCAACTTTTTTTCAAAATATACATAATTCAATAGATCTCAGAGGGATATCTTAGTCATTCTATAAATATTTGACGAAAGCCAACACCATATGAACAGCACGTAACCTTTCTTATGCGCTGTTTGTTTAATTTTTCCACCAATTATAATAACCGTAAATTTAATTCACCATGGATTAACCTATCTGCTGTTTTACCTGTGTTTTTTCAATACCTACTCAAACACACTGAACCTGTAAATCACTTAAAGGTCATCCGTTGTCGACAAAACCTGCAACCAGGCTTCTCCTCACGCCGGAATTTAGATTTCGTCGGATTCAGAGCTTCGCCTACTGCATCAGTTCGTCCTCACTAAACTCAAGCGGATTAATGCAGAATTCACGGTGTATCCCTTTGTAATCGTTAAAAGGGGGCGTTGTGTCGAACATGTCTTTGTTCTTATAGCTTAGAACAGAATAACGGTATTTCGCAGCCGCCGCTTCACAGTACTATATCCCTTCAAAGTTCTACATTAGCAAGAAGACCGTTTCCAAACAGCAGTTAGGCTTCGCTGTCACTCTCCATATAGACGGAAGGGCCAATGACCTGGCTCATGGTAAGGCCTCGACGTTTACTGATCCAATGTAATCAGTGGCTCCTGCTGCGCGCTGAATTACCCACAGGAGTTTCAACAACTGCAACGACGCCAATGGTACTTTTGCCCGCCTAGCTTTTTTGCTAGAGTAGTAGAGAATCATCCAATATTACAAGGAATATTTTTTATTTACCCATATAATTCCTGATATTACAATCAGAGATGTGTTGAGCGCATCCAAAATTATGGATAGAAGGTGAGTATTTTGCGTTATTGGAAAAACGGTTCACAAGTTACAATAATTTTGATTCTTAGCTTTTTAGTCATTTTTAGTACTACGGATTCGATTTTCGCCGCTAGTACAGATCTCTCTGCAGTCAACAAGCCAACCTATTCAATCACTACACCTTACACGTACCCTTTGACACCCGATGATGCCCGGGACTGGCTGGAACTTTGGAAAAAAATAAATTCGACTACAAAGGTACTGGAGTTCTTAACGGTTCCAAGGGATGTTGCTCAGCACATGACCACTGAAGCCCTTATTGATACTATATTAACCTTTCCGCTTGCTACATATATTGGAGAATCACATGAAGATAAAGCTTCTGATGACACTAAGCGGATCGATGATTTTATTGGTAGGAATAGCGGCAGGGGCCTTTGCCACTTCACAACTTCAGGAGATAAAAGCATACTTGAACGGAGAACTGAAGGTAAGAGCGAATGGGCAAGTTGTCCCCTTGAAGGATGGCAACGGAAAAACGATTCTGCCTATTTCTTATAATGGCACCACTTATTTACCGGTAAGATCGGTATCCTCGCTGCTGGGGGTGGTGGTAAATTATGACCCGAGGCCAAAGAGGTCGTTATTGGTGAGCAGCAAACCGGCGTCCCGATTGGCAAGGAGGAATTCAATAACTCACTGTATTCCAAGGATTCAGCGCAAACTACACTTGGCGGCAAGGATTATGGAGAGGTATTGTACAGCGCTTCAGGTTCGAATATTAAGTACACTGCGCTCAGTCCAGAAGGCAAATATACGAAGCTAATTCTTCAATTTGCGGCAACCGGAGAAGAGGTAGAATCTCTTGAAATCACGGATAATGACAAGAATACATTACTCAAAAAGGTTGAAAAAATTTCTCCTTCGACTGGTATTCAGACGATCGAGGTGGGAATCTCTGGAGTGAGCAACATAGCCATAAATGTCAACCAGCCTTCAGATGGAGGTTTCTTTATTCCACTGACAACTTCCTACTACAAATAGAATATGCTCAGACTCACCTCATTCGGGATCGTATATTGAAGGGTTGTCTCTTAAGTGGACTTCTCATGGCAGAGACAGCTTTGCTTTAAATTAGGAAATGCGAATTCCCAGCATAACAGCGATTCTCATTATTGGGGGATCACTACTTTGCGTTCTTTAGAGAATGTGCTTTAAAGGATGTAGCTTTTAATCGCCGATGATGATCTGCACTTTCCACATGCGAGAGGCTTACTGTCTTTTTCTAAGGGTATCTTCGCTTTAAGAAAGCTTGTACCACACTGAGTCCCTTGGCTATAAATACTCCCACTACAGGTTCCATAACAAACTCCTAATCGTATTAGCTGGTAATCCTACATCGGTTCCAAACTCCATACTTCGCTTGTGATGCGGGGTCTGTTGCACTACCAGTTCAAACATAGTCATTGGGGACAGTGGGACTGTCATATCTTACATTGCTTCATTAATTTTGCTGACTGCATCCTGGTAACAATAACCTTCAAATCGAAGGCAACTTGAAGCGCTACCGCCGCTGTACTAATTCCTTTTGTATTATCTTCTGTACTTCGAAGAAGTTTAGTGAGTCCGCTCATAAACCATCCACTCATTGACAAAATACCCTCAATTTCGTTCGGCGCAAGACCGATAATTTTTTTAATGACTTGATTATTAAACATCAGTTTGTTTTCATGCGCTGCCCCATTTGGTGTGGTTGCTGTTTCATAGCCCATATCCCTCGTATCTCAACGAACTGCTTTATTCACGGTTTCTGTGATACTACTGTGAAGTCTCGGGTAGATGATTGTCCGTGTATTTCCATGAAACATGAAAGTGATCTTTTATAATCTGCCTGATGTTCTCTCGTCTCTTCCATGTTTCCTAATTCTTCACGTCCATCCCTCCTAGTTTTTTCATCGGAGTTATCCACATTTTTTCATTGTATAATTTCCTGTCAATAAAAAAAACACATTGTCTGTGACCTCGACAATGTGTTGTAAGTTTTAAACCATACTATTTCTAAAGAAAAGCTTTGTAAAAATCACCTAACTTTTCAACAGCTTCTTTAACCGGTTCAGGTCTGTCATATAAATCATAATGACTTGCACCTTCAACAATATACAAATTTTTATCTTTAGAGGCTGCTTTATTGTAGAGTTCATGACCATCTTTGTACGAACCGAATGCACCTTGTACACTACCAATAATGATTTGCAGAGGTTGAGTGAGTAGTTCCTCTGCCAGATGGAAGGCATCAAAACCAAGGACTGAACCAACACTAATGAAGTTTAGCTTATTCGGAGAATTAGGATTTTGCCCTCTTGGAGTTGTATAATAGTCAACTGCTTCTATAATATCTATATCTGTAATACCAGCTTGTTCTCTCTCCTCTTGATTTCTAGGTATCCAGTTCGTAATCATGGAGTCAGCACCACGGGCTTCTGCAGTGCGTTGTTGACCGATGGCTTCTAATAATTTGATCGGATCACCACTTTCTCGATTTACACGACCGATATTAGCACCGACGACTGTACCTACTGCTTTGATTCGATGCTCAGTCATTGCGGCATTTACTGCATAACCGCCTCCTGCGCAAACACCCAGTACGCCAATACGATTTTCATCTACATAATTAAGTGATGTCAAGTAATCAACGGCACAGCGAATATCTTCAACGCGTACAGATGGTTCTTCAATAAATCGAGGTACCCCTTCACTTTCTCCCTGATAAGATGCATCAAAAGCTATGGTTACATACCCAAGCTCAGCAAGTTTCTTGGCATAGATACCTGCAGTTTGGTCTTTACAGCTACTGCCGGGATGAACGCATACAATAGCAGGATATGCTTGCTTTTCAGTAGCATTTTCAGGAATATTTATAATACCTGCTACTTGTAACCCACGTGCATTAAACTTCACATTCCTTTTGGTAACTCTCACATCTAATTCCACCTTTACTTATTTTTATTCATATACACTATAGAGTCATATTACTCTCGTGTGTTATATTATGTTATAATACAAATTAGATTGTCTCAATTACCAAATCTCAGATTTCGTGTATTAATACACATTTTATATAATTTGAGTATTAACATAAAAGGAGTTTTCTAATGTGAACAAAATAGATAGAAGAATACTAAAGTCGCATACGGCTATTCAATCAGCATTTTTAACAATGTTGATTGAAGTAGGATTTGATGCAATTTCAGTTAAAGCAATTACTGATAGAGCTGACATAAGCAGAAAGACATTTTATTTACACTATGTAGATAAATACGATCTGCTGGATAGAATTGTTGCTAAACAGTTAGAAGAATTAGAAGAAATTTGTGATCAAAAAAAAGAAAAAGGCTTTGTAGAGGGAACAGTGATCTGGTTCCATTATTTTGAAAAGCATAAAGCATTTTTCTCCGCTTTGTTTATAAGTAGAAGCACTGTAACATTCAGAGAAAGATTGCTTAATTTTATGATGAATCAATTAAGTAATAAAATCGACAAAAGAGACTCTAAAAATGATAACGAAATCCTACTAAAATTTTTAGGGATGGCTGTATTAGGTATTATGGAGTCTTTTGTACTGAATCATTTAAATGGCTCTACCGAACAAATAGCAACACAAGTTGGGGAATTGATGATGCGGACTATTTGACAAATATCCAGAAAATCGCTTCTATTACAGAGTAGAACTTTTTTAAAACGGTCAAGCTGGCATAACTTTCAGTTGATCCGGGTATGGGTTGCAAAACAACTTCAACGCGCCATCTTTTGGGCGCTACGAAGAAAGTTTCAATATATCTCTTGTCAGGCTCACCACAACAGTCCTTTTCTGCCCCCCTAATACCACCGGTAGTTTGTCTTCATCTGTCACTAATTCAACAGTTCCGTTTTTCCCAATCACCGGCCATCTGTCTTCACTTCAACGAACGGGAGCAAAGAACAGAACAAATGCAAGTATTGGCTGTTACTTGTGAAGTAAATATCACCAATCTTAGATTAATATATTTCGCACAGTTATATTTTTATTAGAATTGATACCGTATTAATTAGTATCACACAAACATTAATTCAACAAAATTTAAACATTCTCCTGTCATGATTAGGCCAACCCAATCACTCCTTTCAATTATTGTAAGGGAAAGCATCATGGAGTGATCGATAACCATTCATAAGGAGTGAAGTGAATTTATGAAAGCAGCAGTTTATTACGGAAAAGATGGCGTTCGTATTGAAGAAAAAGCTATTCCAAAAGTTGGTCCAAGAGACGTCCTTGTTAGAAATTTGCGCGGAGGAATCTGTGGTACTGATATTAATATAGTCAAAGCAGGTAAAGGGGATATCGGAATCAGTCTTGGTTCTGAATTCGGACATGAAATGGTCGGAGATGTTGTAGAAGTAGGGGCTGAAGTTTCACCAGAGATCGAGATTGGTATGCGTGTAGGCATTAATCCTATTACCGCTAAAAAAGTCGGGAGACGCAAATCCCTGGAATGCTCCGGATTTTCCCAGTACGTCTTAGTGGAAGAGGCAGAACTTAACTATAATTTGTATAGAATAGATAAAAATGTCCCTGTAGAGGTAGCTTCATTGCTCGAACCCATGAGCGTCGGGCGGCATGGCGCATTCAGCACAAATCCGCAGCCTGAAGATCATATTGTTGTTGTGGGCGGGGGACCGATCGGGCTTCTGGCTGCTGCCAGTTTAATTGCAGAAGGCATGAATAACGTCTGCGTGGTCGATATTGACGAATGGAGATTAACAAAGGCTGCCGGATTAGGAGCTCTAACCGTGAATACTGCTGCAACAACTCTTGAGGAAGGATTGGCTAGACATTTTGGCACGGTGAATGTATACGGTCTAGAAGTACCCGATGTAGATGTATTTATCGATGCGGCAGGTGCTCCGGTATTATTTGAAAATATAATGAGAATCGTTAAGCCTAAGGCCAGAATTTCAATTATCGCTGTGTATAAAACCGAAGTTCCGATCAGCTTGCAGCAAGTCATGTCAAAAGAAGTACAACTTAAGGGTTCCAGCGGCTATACTCACGAAGATTTCACTAAAGTTGTAGGATATCTTGCAAGCTTTACAGATGAACTATCCCCCCTTATAACGCAAGTATTTAAGCTTGAGGATATTCAGGAGGCCTTTAACACAGCCATTGCCGCTAAAGAGACCGTTAAGATCGTTATAGATTTAAATTAAAAAAATGTATAACAGAGTAAAGCACTTGCGATATCATCTTTATTATTAGAGTAAAGGGGGCCAATCAGCCCCTCCGGGTAGAAGGCCACCAAACTGGTGACCCGCCCCCACAGAATTGTATCTTGGTCTGCTATATATTAATAAAACAAATTCTCAGTTTCGTTAATTTTTTGAAAAATATCACACGAAACATAGCTTAACGCACTTTTTATTTATTTAATAATAGTACAATACAGCGCTAAAATCACACTTTCCCTCGCCTACAAAATAATTATCTCTTTCCTAATCAAAAAATATATTAATGTGTTTCTTGAACATGCCCTCTTGAACTTAATCACGAATTTTATAGATGACAATTTTTTTATTGTTTCAACATAATAGCCTTGCCGTTTCTGTAGCTCAAATCACAAAAATAAACGGCCAGATTATATTCCCTCTGGCCCTCCCTCATCATTACTTCATAAAACATTTGCTCAATCAGAACTCCACATATCATGGCAAATTAAATGCTAACAATGTCTTATTGATTTATAAGAATTCCTCAGAACGATACCGCTCAATCAAAATTTATCTTCTACTGTAACCACCGGACACTGAAGCACCGATGACCGAATAGAGGCTCTATTTTGTAGTTTTAGAATGAAAAAGAAAGTCGACAAGCTTGTTTGCTCCAAATAGAGCGCAGAAAGGGAATTAATCAATTGATGTTTCACTAAAAGAAACTACATTAGTCTGAGGGAGAATGAGTTCTCCTTAAGGAATCCCAATAAGATCCCCCCCTAATTGCTGGCTTTAAATTATACGTTGATAGCGATTGTTTTTAGGGTGTCCTCCCCCCATTCATAGTGGTTAGAGTCAGAGAAGAGATGAGCTGTGCAATAACTAGCGGGCTTTCCTCACCGTTCGATTCGAGCCATTGATTAATGACTCCCATCGAACCATTGACCATATAAGTAAAAGAATAGTCCATTGCAGACAGATTCCCCATGTTTTGATTCTCTCTCAATCTTTGCAGATAATTATTTTGAATTTTAAGCAAGACTTCAGATAAAAAATTATTCTCACCACTCTCCAATACCATAATCCGATATAACGTTTTCTTTTCTTGAATTATGTCTAAAAGCTTAAGTAACGATCCATCTACCGTGCACGGACTTTGATCCCTTTGCAACGTTTCCAAAACTTCACGATTAAATTCCTTCTGCATCACCTCTAACAATTCGTACGGATCTTTGTAATGCAAATAAAAGGTGCCACGGTTAATATCAGCTTGTTTGCATATTTCCGTGACTGTTATTTGAGGCATTTTTCTTGTTTCCAGCAAATTAAGAAAACACTTCTTAATGAGTTCTATTGTATATCGGGTTCTTCTGTTGCTCTTTACTCCGACCATAAAACCCTCTCCTTTCAACATTAATCCAACAATTGTTGCACCTTATGTTGAATAGATAACATTAACTTTTCAATTGATTATTGTGATTGTATCTATTATGAGACTATACTATCCGTGTGCCATTTAATCAACAGGTGTTTATATTTCTAAACTAATAGAAATGGAGTGTTGAATATGAGTTCACTTTTGAATCAAGTCGCTCTTATTACAGGAGCTGGTACTGGGCTGGGTAGAGCTACGGCAATTCATTTGGCAGCTGAAGGAGCTGAAGTCGTATTAGTAGGACGACGCAGAGGGAAACTTGAGGAAGTAGCCCAGATCATTGAGCAGTCGAATGGCCGTTACGTAGTTATTCCTACTGATGTAACGAATCCAGAAGAGGTTCAACGTTTGCGAGAACAAGTTCTAACCCAATTGGGACGTGTCGACGTGTTAATAAACAATGCGGGAGGTACAGGAACACCCACTTCAATTCATGACATGACCTATACGATATGGGATTCAATCATCCGTCTCAACCTATATAGTCCCTTCTTGGTCACGAATGCCATCCTTCCTGTTATGAGAGAACAACATTATGGCCGCATTGTTTCCATCACTTCGGCATTGTCTACCTTTACGTATGAGGGATTCGGCGCGTATTCGGCGGCAAAAGCAGGCATGGATGCGTTAATGAGAATGGTTGCTCTAGAAGAAGCGAAGAATGGCATCCTCGTGAACATGTTCGATCCAGGAAACTTGAAGAGCGAACAGAATCCTCATGGAGCAGAAGATCCAGCAACGGTAGTCGATGACATCATTAATTTAGCGACCTTGCCGATAAATGGTCCCAGCGGGCAAATTTTAAAGGCAAATTAAATCCATTAAGCTAGGGGATGTAAAAATGAAAGACAAGATCGTTTTGATCACTGGAGCAAATTCTGGGATAGGGAAGGAAACGGCTACGAAATTGGCGACAAAAGGAGCTTCATTGGTATTGGCATGTAGGGATATTCAAAAAGCGAATGAAGCACGAGAAGAAATCATAGCAAATACGGGGAATACTCGAATCGAAACAATGTCATTGGATTTGGCTTCCTTTACGTCAATTCGTACTTTTGCAACAGAGTTTAACAAGAGGTATGAAAGTTTAGATGTTTTGATTAACAATGCGGGTCTTATGAAAGGGAGCAGATTTGAAACAGAAGATGGTTTAGAACTGACTATGGGTGTGAATCACTTTGGAACGTTTTTACTAACGATGCTTCTATTAGATCGATTAAAAGAATCTGCTCCTTCTCGCATCATTACAGTTAGTTCCAATGCCCATGAATATGGAACTATTGACTTTGATGATTTACAAAGTACGAAGAATTTTGAAGGTCGCGCATACGCAAATTCCAAATTAGCTAATATTTTGTTTACTTATGAACTTGCCCGGAAGTTGCAAAGTACTGGTGTAACAGCCAACTGCCTTCATCCTGGCATGGTTCAAAGCTCTTTTTATGATCACCCTGAAAGTATCGAAGAAAAAGAGAGATATGATCTCCTGAGACCAAATATGATCTCCGTTGAGGAGGGAGCACTTACATCCATCTACTTGGCTTCTTCACCGGTTCTAGAAGGTGTAACCGGTAAATATTTTGACAAATGTAAAGAGGCCTCTTCTTCAGCATTGAGTTATGACATACAAACGGCAAAAAGACTTTGGGAGACAAGCCTGAGAGTTGTCTCGTTGGATCTAACAAGTTGATTTAAATAACTTCACTAATTATGGGAGCCCTTGAATAGTCGGGAATCATTCCTTTGGCTAATCGCACACTAGACGCTAGGCTTCTTCTTTTACGTCATCACATAGCGAAACTCCGACTTTATGTAAAAAAACCCGACAACATGTTATGGTTTGAAGGAATTTTCTGGAGGCATCATGGAGTCTCTAGTATTGTGGTATCCGTATGAAGCAACTTAGAAACGTTAATTAACCATTAACTGGAACTACTTTTATGCAAATTCCCACTGCTATTTCTTCTACCATTTTCATTCCGCTTAAGCATCCAATCGAAGATTACTGGTGATAATAGTTCCGTATCTACCATTATTCGCAACGATCTCCATGTTGACCTGAAGTTCGCGAAAGCTTAGCGTATCCTGCAGCACAATCGTTGGACACGGTTCGTTTCCATGGAAAATAGACTTAACTTGCATTATCGGGAAGAATAAAGAGATTTCAACCACTTATAGTTGTTCATGAAAGTGCTGGGTCTATATGTTTACCTCGCGGTATCATTTTTATTCAGAAAATGGATTTTTAGGTCTGCATCGGATAGTAAACTTAAGTGAAACGTTTCTCTGAACGTGATATCTGCTAATCGCGAGAGTCTGATCCGTATTCAATAATTTCTGTCATCTTAATAGTTGAGACATCGAACCATTCTGAATCGTCAGCCTCACCATCGATCTATCTATTTAAGTGAAATCCTATATATTGAACTCTTCATGGATGCGATTCATGAAGAGTTCATTCTCTTTTGGTGTTACGGCGTAAAATAGCGTATTAATTGAATGTTGGTAAGTAAAAAGAGAATTCTATACATTAACAGTGTTGCCAAATGCCTTCAAAAGGCGGCTGCTTTCTTCAGCAGTAATTGGGAGGATTCCGCCATGACGTTTTCTGGTTATTCCCAGATCAAACGAACTTTCCGGTAGAATCTGGAATTCACCACTTTCAAGATCTGAGGTAATCAAGGGAAGATAGCCCTTCTCTTCTGCAAAGTGATCCACTATAAGGCACCATTCTTCACGGTCATTAAATTTGTAAATTTGAGGACCCTCCACGCCCAGTAAGGCTTCCAGAGCTGGAGCGCTCAGATTAGTGAAAGCATCTCTGTCGAGCGAAGCTCCTTGTTCTACCATGATATTTTTAGTCGTCTCATCCTTCGAATAACGGTAATATGTGCCGTTATTCTCAATGATCGTAGTGTCAATGATATTATTTTCCCGTTCAATATATTTCTCAGATGCTGAAAAACTGCGAAAGTCTCGGGTACGGGCACAATAGATTTTTTGTTTCCGCACTTGTTCATGCGGCTCCTTCGTTGCCGATGCCCAATATACTAGAAACTCGTCATTAACTTTATCATAAATGGTCTCTGGAGCCCATACACAACCAGCATATGAAACGCCTAACGTAACTGCCCACGGTGAAGACCAATTCACTAGGTCAGCAGTTTCCCAGACGATGATGTCTCTGCTTCCCTCCTCTACAGCAACGGTCCAACCTTTGCCGCTAGCAAGGCGGAGATCTGTAGCAATCAGATAGAACTTTCCTTCCTTCGGTGAGCGTACGATAAAAGGATCTCTTACGCCCTTTTCTCCCAAGTCAGATTTCAAGACCGGCATGCCCGTATTTAGATCTTTCCAGTACAGGCCATCTTTACTGTAAGAGAAATAAACCTGTTCTCCGTCTGGTTCTTCCCCGATAAAATGTACCATAAGATAACCTGAATAATAGCTATTATACACTGACAAAATCATCTCCCTTTTCTGGATAAAATTCAAAGGAGTGGCCCTGTACTTGCTACAGCTCCTTGTACCTTAATCATTATTCAATTAACAGGATCTTCACACCATATGGAGAAATGTTAAGCGCCCCTTCGGCCAACCGTTCTCCTTCCAGCATGTCTACGCTGTCACGCAGCAAGCGAGCTTTGACTTCTTTACCGGAGTAATTCAATAGAAAGACTATCTGGCATCCTTCCTTCTCTCGCACCGCAATCTCCACTTCAAGCGGGAGTTCCAGCCAATCAGCTGCAGCAGGCTGCAGTCCCAGGCGGCGGGTTAATGCATCCGCAACTTCATGACTGAACACAGCCCCGTAATAGTAAGCTTCGCCGCGTCCATATGTATTGCGGGTAAGAGCCGCTTTCCCAGCATAATAGTCATCTTCGTATACAGCAAGCGTCTCGGTAGTGTCATTTTCCGGGTAGAGAATATCATTAAACAAGCAGGCTTGCATGCAAGCATCACCGTCATCAATCCACCGGATGTTGGGAGTAGCTGCCTTGTCCGCAATAACGGTAAATTCCTCTACCGTTATACCACACAGTTCCGCGACTGGACCCGGGAATGGCGACATTCGGCAATGTCCCTTCTTATCTTTGTACCCTGTGCGAGCACCGAATACCAATTTACCTCCACCTGCAACATACTGTTTTAAGAGTTCCGCTGTTTCCTCGGACATCATAGCTGGATGAGGGTAAATTAAGACCTTATAACATGTGAGTTCATTGATACTGGTCTTGTTCTCGATATACAAATAATTAAACGGGATATGATTGAACTGGAGTGACTTGCTCCAGCTATATTCACTTTCTTTGGTTAATGGACCCAGCCATACGTCAAGCTCTCCGTCCCACTCGTTATCGTAATCGTGTAAGATTGCGACATCTGCAACGTAACGAGAGCCGGCAATGGCTTGCCCGATTGTTTTCAATTCCCGCCCAACGTTTGCAACCTCAGCTACCCTTCTGTTTGGACGGTTATGATAATCGTTAATCCCATGCCAGTAAATTTCGGTACCGAAGGTTGCCGTCCGCCATCTGAAATATAAGAGCATATCCGCACCATGAGCAATAGATTGATAGGTCCACAATCTAATTTGTCCAGGTTTTGGCGTAGATTGCTTGAAGTTTACCCATCCACCAGGACCCGCTTGTTGCTCCATGATGCCGAAATTTGGTGAAATCGAACGTGTTATCGTCAGATAATTGGAATAGATACGGTCCATAAGCGGCTTTTCCCGATCGCCATCATTCCAAAGAGAAGTGAAGTTCGGGTATGAATCATATGAATAGAAATCCAGAAGTTCATCTGTCATGGCATGGTTGTTCAGATGAGGAAACATACCGTTTGTTGTGATCCATTGCTTAGGTGCCAACTTCCGCAAAATTTCAACTTGAATTCGTACAAAGGAAATGGCGTTATCTGAGAAAAAACGTTTTTCATCAAGCCCCTGATGAGGGTTAAGGGAGCTTAAGGGCAAATGAACCTGCTCCCACTCCGAGTAGCTCTGGTTCCAAAAGATCGTTCCCCATGCCTCATTCAGAGCATACAGGGAACCGTACTTCTCCTTCAGCCAAATACGAAACGCTGCATGGTCAGCTTCCGCATAGAATGCGCCGCCTTCGGCGTTAAGCTCATTGTCAATCTGCCAACCTATAACACCGAGATGATTTGCATAATGACGAGCCATAGCCTCTGTAATTTTGGCACAATATTTGTGATAAACGGGGCTGCTATAGTTATAGTGCCGTCTATTCCCATGATGATACGGAACGCCGTCTTTTGAGATATTCAGAATGCCTGGGTATCTATGAGTCATCCAGGCAGGCGGAGTCGCCGTCGGAGTGCCGAGAATTACCTTCAGTCCTTGCATGCTGGCAAGATCGATAGCACGGTCAAATAAGTCAAAGCTATATACTCCTTCCTCTGGTTCAAAGAAATTCCATGCAAACTCTCCCATGCGCACAACGTTAAAACCCATTTCCCGCATACGTTTGTAATCATCAGCCCACATGTCTTCCGGCCACTGTTCAGGGTAGTAGCACACACCTAAATTAAAACTCTCTCCTGGAATCAATCTTGACATGATCATCTTCTCCTTGGTCTAAATTAAGATGCAGCAGCTTCAATTATATCGATTATAATAAGGTATTATACATGTATTAGAGACATTTTATCCCCGGTAAAGGGACTTTTTCTTTGATTTGGGCTATACTATGCTTAATCCCATCATGTGAGGAAGAATCCAATGAAACGTATCAATAAGTTATTTGAAAGTCAATTTCTACTAGATCCTAATCTACATATGTGGGTAAACCGGTTTACGGAGGATTTTACGGTCCCCTATCATGAGCATGATTTTATTGAATATTGTTATGTTGCCGAGGGTAATGGTTTCCATCATATTGAGCAGGAGATATTCCCCATTCACAAAGGCCAGTTGTTTGTAGTACCAATTGGTGTGGCCCATGTGTTCAGACCCGTTACTCCTGCAAGGTCCAGTAAGCCACCCGTCGTCTATAATTGTATGATCGATCTCCACCTGGTTGCACAATTGTCAAGGTTTCAAGAACAGAGGATTCAAGAGCATTTATCATCTCTGGGAAATAAAAATACATCCTATTTCTCTGTCATTGACCGTGATGGGGCTATCGAGAACCTTATGGTGCAACTGCAACGGGAAGTATCCATAAATGATCCCGGATCGATAACGATGCTTCATTCCCTCCTAAACCAACTTATAGTTATTGTGTACAGACGGATACATACGGATGCTGATGCTCCTGCCACCAAAACTGCTGATTTCAATCATGTAATTCATTTCCTGGAGCAGAACTTTAATCAAGCGATCACACTAACGGAATTGTCTCGTTATTCAGGATGGACCACTAGACATCTTCAGCGCTTGTTCCTAAAGCACACTGGGCAATCCTTCCACTCCTTACTTCAGCATCTACGGATTCAGAAAAGCTGTGAAATGCTGCGCAACAGCAGTCTAAAGATCGGCTTGATTTCGGAATTAGTTGGTTATCGCAGCATTGACTCGTTCAACTCGGTCTTTAAAAGAAACGTCGGGCTGACACCTTCAGAATACCGTAAATCTTCTACCTCTTGATCTCCCGAAAAGCACTTTGTCCGCCGATTGACAAACTGCTTATTAAGCATTAACTCAATGCTAGTTAGCCTCCCGTATATACTTCGGATAATTTTAGTGGGTCGCAGCTTAAGGTGGCAGCCCGATGATGTACATGGAGTAACAAAAAATGCATAGATCAGACCTTGCCCGCGCATTACGAATCAAACTAGGTTTGACACGATAGTTACCCTAATGATATTCAACTATCATTCAGGCATTATCGTTTTCCACGTAAAGAACGTCATTAAACCTATTAGCCGTATGGCTGATTTAATCACTATAATCTGACCTGCAATCCAGCGCATCACTGGAGCAGCCAATGCTCTAGTGATGTTTGAATAATCTTCGACTCTAATATCGTATAGGGAAGCAGTCATCCGATAAACCGGATTTATAGCCTATGTTGGCATCAAATTTATCAGCTAACCATGCACACTCGTCAATGTTCAATCTCTCGTTGAACTTCACCTATTCTCCACTTCCCAGCATTGAGTACAATCTCAATGAATAATAATTCCAAATTCCCAACAAAGGCACCATTTAATTTTTTTGGAGTGTGGTACGAAAGAAGGAGTATAGTTTTTTAATATCCACTTAATGAGTTCATCTAATTTCTCCTTCTTGATTCAGTCGAAGACTGGGAATTTTAAAAAGAGCGGTTCTTTAACAGAACCGCTCTTTGAATCCTATTGGATACCTTGCTTGGTCACTTCTTCATTTACTTCATTAATAGCAGCCTGCAGACCTTTAGAATTATAACCTTCAACAATTTTCTTCCATTGAGCTATAGGATCATCTTTACCAATGACAACATTAACAATATCATCCACCACATTCAGCGAACCAAGTTTGTTTTTCGCTGGAGTAGAAAGCAGCATTACATCAAAATTTATAGGTGCTGGTATATCTTCCTTCTTAAACTTGTTAAACGTATCAATAACACCCTGTTCAATCTTAGCCATTTCAGCGTTCGAATTTACAACTTTCTTACCTGTGTAAATAAAGCCGTTATTCCATTGTCCAAGGAAAGAGAAGTTCTTGGTAATAGGATACTTGTCTCCTAAGTTCTGATCATCGCTCAGCAAAGAAATAGATTTTCCATCTTCAACCTTGTAATCCGTCCCCTCGATACCATTTTGAGGTAACACAAGATATTCATCAGATACTAGGTAATCCATAAGTTTCAAAGCTCTTTCAAACTTCACATCGTCCAACTTGTTCGAGAAATAGGTTTCTGACCAGTAAGGTGTTTCAACAAAAGTATATCGCTTCCCATCTGCAGCCGGCCAAATGTTCATGTAGCCGATAGCTTTAGATGCACTTACAGTTGGGTTTGCTTTCTCAAACTGGCTCAACTGATCAATAGTTAACAATGGTAAGCCGTAAACCGCAAAACTTTGCCCGGCAAGAAATTTAGAAACTCCATCAGCATCTTTTTGAATGGCAAAATCTTTATCCAGAATACCATTGGTATATAAAGTTCTCAGTTGCTCTATTCCTGTGTATGCTTTGGTAGAAGTATAGGAAGGGATCCATTTGCCATCTTCTTTCACCCAAGATCTAGTATTTGAAAGTTCTGGAAAGCTTCCAAGGAACTGCGTCATAAGATAGGACTTGTTATTAGTCGTAAGCCCATTAATCTCAGGATGTTTCACCATAACAGCTTGAGTCATTTCCACAAATTCTTCAAAGCTAGAAGGGTCATTGGTATACCCGGCTTCAGCCGCCCAATCTTTCCGATAACGAATGGATCTGTCCAAAGCCCAATCGCTAGAATCTGCATAGGTCATTCTTGGAATCATGTAAAATTTACCATCTATCTTCAAAGGTTGTACCGATGGCAAGGAAAAGATTTTTTGCAGATTTGGATATGCACTCAAGTCTTCTGGCAATGCTTTAATCACCCCTTGTTTTGCCCAGGTCTGGTATAGTCCAGGATTATCGGTAGCTATCGCGTTCGCAAAAATATCCGGCAACTGATTAGACGCTGCCCACACCTTAATTTTATCCATCCAATCGTTCCATGTAATTTGAATGGGTTTAATGGAGATATTCAATTGGGATTCCAAATTGTTATTAATCGTGTCATTGGCTGCATTTGGAGCCTCGAACCCTGTTTGGATATCCCATACTGCTACGCTTAATTCTATCTGCTTGCTCTGAGTGTCTTCACTAATCGCCCCTTCATTAACTTGAGTTTTATTCCCGCTTTCCTTACTGCAGCCAGACAAAATAGAAAATGCAACCAATAAACCGGCGAGTGCTAATATTGTCTTTTTCTTTTTATTCATAAAATCCAATCCCCCTTGTAGTTGTTTATCATCATGGTATTTAACCATAATAATTAGCCTTTGACAGACCCCATCATGATTCCAGCGTTGAAGTATTTCTGCACAAATGGATAAATCATCAGAATAGGAACAGCCGAAACGATGATCATGGCAGATTTTACGGAATCAGCATACACACTTTGTACACCTGCTGCAAGTTGTGCACCTGTTGTATTAGTAAGCGATTGACTAAGATTAGTGATTGCGTCACGCAGTATCAATTGCAAGGGTTGCAGACTGGTGTCGTTAATAAACAACATAGGCAGCCACCATTCATTCCAACGATCTACGGCGTAAAAGAGAGTCATAGTCGCTATTATTGGTAATGAAATGGGGACGATGATGCGGAATAAAATACGGATATCGTTAGCTCCGTCAATTTTAGCCGATTCCTCAATAGCTGGATCAATTGTACTAAAAAAGTTTTTCATAAGAATTAAGTTAAATGCATTCACAGCTACAGGAAGAATCATAACCAGAAGATTATTTTGCAGATGAAGCTTTTGAATAGTGAGATAAAATGGAATCAACCCGCCAGAGAAAAACATTGTAAAAACTATACCTGTAAATATAATATTTCTTCCCGGCATTCCTTTCTTGGACAATGCATAAGCACCCGCAGTCGTTATCAACATGCTTACTAAAGTACCCACAATAGTCACAATTACAGAGATATAAATACCCTGCGTTACTTTTCCTTCGTTAAAGATATAGATATATGATGAGAAATCAAAAGATTTTGGAAAAAGGAATATCCCGCCGGCTTTTTTATCAAGGATGGTCGAGAATGACAACATCAAGGTTTGATAAAACGGAAATACAGTTATAATAGCACCGATGCCAAGTATCAAAGCAATAATTATGTTGGATAGTGATAAACGCTTCAATACAGCCCCTCCTCTTTAAATACATGGGTTACCACAAAATTCGCACTAAACAGGAGCAAACAATTTATTACTGATTTGAGTAAGCCGACTGTCGTTGAAAATCCAAAACCAGTGGCATCTGTAAATGCGCTTCGATACACGAAAGTATCCAAAATGTCTGCTCGATTATATACCGCTGAGTTATACAAGTTAAATATCTGGTCAAATCCGCCGTTCATTATGCCCCCAACTGCCAAGATGAGAAGAATGGCCGCAGTGCCCTTAAGGGCTGGCCAAGTAATGGATTTAATTTGCTGGAATCTTCCCGCTCCATCAATGGAAGCTGCCTCATATAATTCAGGATTTATGCCTGCAATGGCTGCGAGATAAATAATAGAGGACCAACCAGCTTCTTTCCAAATGTTACTGATAAACAAAAGTGCAGTGAAGCTGTTTCCTTCTGTCAACACATTATTTTTTCCGAATCCAAAAACTTGCAAAAGTTCATTAAGCAAACCTTGATCGCTCAATATGGTTGTAACTATTCCGCTTAATACAACCCAACTAATGAAATGTGGAAATGTAAATACCGTCTGGTACACTTTCCTTAGCTTCCCGTTGAACATTTCGTTAAGAAGAAGTGCTAAAACAATTGGTACAGGAAATTCAATAATCAAGCGTCCAAAGCTTATAAACAACGTATTTTTGAAAGCGTTGACAAAATCAGGGTTACCCAAAACATCGCGGAAGTTCTGAAAATCATTCCAGGGACTACCAAATATTCCTAAGGAGTAATCAAAATCTTTAAACGCCAGAATAACACCGTACATGGGCACATATGCAAAAACCACAAAAAATATGATTGTTGGCAGAACTAGAAGGTAAAGATATTTATGCTTGACGATTTCTTTACCTAATGGCTTTTTTAATCTGCGAAGCTTAATTTCCCCTGCCCTGTAATCTTCTTGTATTGCATTCCCCAAGAACCTCCACCCCTTTAAATAGTAATCTGTTATCTATAATCCCATTATAAAGAAACCGTTTTCTTTTGAGTATGAACAGATATTAGTGAAATATGCACTGTATCGTAAACGTTTTCATTTTTGGCCCATTAAATTTAATAAAACTAATCATTGTCCATTGACTACGATAAATTGAACATAGAAAAACCCGGCCCCCCCATTTTTCCAGGAGTATAACCGGGTTATTGATTGAACTGCTCACTTCTGTAGCGGCTTGGTGAAATTCCAATAGTTTTTTTAAATAGTCGGCTGAAGTAAAAGTAGTCTTTATAACCAACATGTTCGGCAACTTCATTAATCGGAATCAGAGTAGTCCGTAACAGTATGCCTGCACGCTCCATCCTAAGCCCGGAGAGGTGTTCTGTAAAGGTCTTTCCTAATTCTTTCTTAAACAGCTGAGATATATAATTAGCATTCAAGCTAAATTCCCTCGCAATATGCTGGAGTGATATATCCTCACTGAAATTGTCATTGATATAACTCAAGATCGACAAGAACGTCCGGTTACGAGTGGCATAAACCTCTGAAATAACTGATATCTGCTCCTCCATTAATAATCCCTTAATATGTTCCAACATGTCTTCAGCATATTCAAATAGATCTACCAGCTGATCAAAGGAGTATAAATACATATCATTCATCTCCTGATTTATTTGGGACAGGAATGATATAACGTCATTGTAAAGAATCAAGGCGTGCCGTATATTCCATTGGCCCCTTTTAAATAGCAGTATTAAAGAATTGATTTCTGTATTGAGCTGCGGAACATCGATTGGTGTTGTTAACATCAATTTAGGAGCTTTTTTATCCATCAAATTGTTAAGCTTCACTACAGCATCCTTTGGATTGCCTGTGATAAAGTATTGGTAAGCATTAATCTCAGCTTCAGCAATAGCATTTCTTAATTCTTGTATCTCAGTAAAGGGTTCGCTCTGTCCGATTCCCTTTAAACCTTCATGTATCATTGGAATGTCCCTTAAGAGGAGATGTTTATCACCTTCATTGATAATGTAAATGTATTTCCGATATCCTATATGCAACGAAATCACTGGTATTGTACTTTCAATTTTCAGTTTTTCTCTTCCCACGGTTAAGAATACTACCGCTCGACTTGTTTTATCCCTCAGTACAGCAGCTTTTGTGAATTCCTGCTTCAACTTTACAATATCCTCAGAATTACTGCTCTCAATTAAATCGAGAATCTCCTCATCAACAAATTGGCTTTGACTATCCAGTTCTTTCTTGATTTTTTTAAGATAATTTACAATTTCAAGATCATCAAAAGGCTTCAAACAATAACCAAAAACTCCATAGTGAATTGCCTTCTGTGCCAAAGCAAACTCAGCAATTCCACTTACTACAAGAAATTTTGTTGACAGTCCAGTATCTTTCACTTTCTTAATTAATTCCAAACCACTTATTCCAGGCATGCGGATATCCGTAAAAATAACATCGGGCTTACAATCCATAATGATTTCGAATGCTTCTTCACCACTCAAAGCGTATCCTATAACTTCAAACCCGTAATATTTCCAATCGACGGTTGCTTTGAGGCTTTTGATCACCAGTTCTTCGTCATCAACTATAAAAACTTTATACATGCTGCTCTCTCCTAATAGGCATTTTAAAAAGCACTTGAGTGCCTCCACCTGAAGGTGTGCTTATGCTAATTCCGTATTCATTACCGTATGTCAGCCGTATTCTGTCGTTTACATTGATTAGACCTATACTTTTCGGGGCAGTCCTGCCATGCCCGATGTCTTCAGTCCTATTACAGAGAGTATCCTCAATACTCTTCAAGTGATCTGTTTCAATTCCTACACCATTATCTTTCACGACTATACACAATTCCTGCTCTGATAAATAACCTTTAAGCAGCAAATGACTTTTGTCTATATTGGGCTCAATGCCGTGAAATATTGCGTTCTCAACAATAGGCTGCAGGATCATCTTTGGAATCATTAAGTTCAGCACTTCCACATTGAAATCATATTCTACTTCTAAGCGTTCACCAAACCGGATTTTTTGAATGTAAACATAATTTTGAACAATAGTCAATTCTTGAGCAAGGGGAACGATATCTGGCCCTTTAATGCTGAATCTAAAAAATATACCTAAAGCTTTTGCCAAATCAAATATTCTCTTAGACTCTTCTTCCACAGCGATACCCTTAATCGACTCTAAGGTATTATAGAGAAAATGAGGATTAATCTGACTTTGTAAATAAGCAAGTTCAGCCTGTTTTTTCACCAACTCAGACTCATATAACATCCGCTCACTTTCAAGTAAAAGCACAGTCAAATCTTCAATTTTTTCCATCATTTGATTAAAGCGTGACGACATAATAATCATTTCAGCGTATCCATCAATTTCAATCCTTTTTTTTAGATGGTCTTTTTGTCCCAGCTTGATTTCATTCATCAGCCGCATTAATTTCTTTAGAGGCTGAAGAATGTTATTAATGACAAACAGAAATGGAATAACTAACAGGAGCAGAGCAATACCCATTAAAGAGAATTGCTGGCTGCGAATTTTATCTAATCCTTGAAGTAATACCTTGTTGGGCATTTTCATTAAAATTTCGCCGTCCAAGTCAGGTATCGAAGCTTTCTGTATAATAAATTGAGCATTGTGACCGGTTAATCTGTCACTTTGTAACACATCACCTAGCTGGGCTGTATCGTCATTACTATAAAAAATGCGGCCTTGCCGATCCGACATATAAACCATAGAACCATTAGAGATATTGACCGGATTCTTGAACCCTACCAATGCTTTTGTGTCAAGAACCATGACAAGAGTTCCCAATTTTTTCTCTATATTCTCAAAATTACTGATTGAATAAATAGGAGCTCCTACAACAATGACATTTATAGACTTATATTTATATATAAGGGATTTTAATCCTAAATAATAATAAAGCCTTTTACCAGGAATATCCTGAACCATCGGAGACAACTGATCTATATCCCCTTGTATATTGAAGTTAATCCCATCATTCCCCAACAAAGCTATATCCAATATACCATCCTTCATACCAGCCATATCCGTAATGTAACTTTTCAGCTGTTTATAGGCTGCATATTTCTCCACTGGGTCCATTGTATTAAGATAGGTCTGAACAACCTGCTCGTTATAAGAAATCTTTTCAATAATTCTTTTGATAACATCACTGTTAGAAGAGATCGTTTGATTCAATTGAGATATAATTTCTTTAAAATAATTTTCATTGTCTCGTTTTATGACTTCCGAAGCGCGAAAATAATTACTTACAATAATTACGATCATAAGAAAAACGATAATTGATGCTAAAAAAGACAACTGAAAAATGATTGGAAGTTTCTTTAAAAAAGACATGCCACTATCTCCCTTGTTTTTACAAAGTCTTTTTATTGTCATTATCACATTATTTCTATTTTACTACAGTCTTATGAGAATAAAATGCAAAAGAATGTTTTAAGCATCTTTTTGATATACAAAAAAGCAGGGTAATCTTGGGTATGACTCTGCCAACAACACTCCTTGCCACATATGATGGATATAGGATTATTTACTTACTGTCAGCTTATAATACATCATTCCCCGAAACTGATAATTTCGCTCAAATAAAATCGGGATAACATTAATATTATCATCTGCTAATATTAATGTAATAGCAACAACTTGTACTATATTATCATGCTTGAAATGGAGCAACTAGAGCGGATTCTGGTCGAAATGAGAGCGAAACATCTGATATATACCCACTTTCGGTCAATCCCGCCCCTAGAGTTAATCGTGTACGGTTCAACAATCTTTCGTTGCTTGATACCATTCTTTTTTCAAGGTCGACTACCCAATACCCATTGTGGTTACAGGCTTTTCGGATTCGCACAGTTCATATTTCGCACCTCGTTTCGGACGAAATCCTAAGGATACTGCTTCAAAGATGGGTTCAATTACGAGTTTGGTTACCATTTATATGACTCGGCCGCGCACGCTTGATATGCCCAGCAGTCTTTGCTTCCCATCTTTCTTTGGGACATAGTGCGACCGTACGGGCTGCGGATGGTAGTTGCCTTCTTTCAATTCTCGTTTGCAGTCCTTGAGGAATCTTGTTTCTCCTTGTTCCTCGATTTCTGCGAGCGTCATGGCACCTACTCCTGCAGCTCCCTTGTTTACTTTCACCCGTTTCGAGGCTTCGCACAGCACATCACAGCGGTAGACTTTGTCGACCAGGGCATGGCATTTACGCTTGTTGTTCTCCTTGGCCGCATGACCTGGCTTTTCTTGGAGTTGTTGAACTTTTTTCCTTGGGTGTCGAAAGTCGGTTGGCCATTCACTCACTCGTACCTCCTCCAAAAGCATAAAAAAAGCAGGCTTCTTCCCTAAGATTATGTTGTCGTTAGGTTCTTCGCTTCTATATGCCCCTGGGACTCCTTCCTACAGACGGTTCATTTCATCTTCTGGACTTATAGAGCTATTTACGGATTTCTATAAAAAGGCCCGTGTGGGGGCTCTCCAGTTCACTGCATTATCTTTTGACCCATGACGTTCCATCTACGTGAAGGATTCTTCACTGTCATTCCAAATTCTGTACAGCCCCACTACCAACAGTGTAAGATAAATGGGAAGTAGCTTATAATTCTGGGATACTCCCCTTCCTTACTAATAGGATATTTAGTCTAAGGTATTAACAAAGGAGGCTGCCTAATTGACAGCCTCCCTTGTTATGAAATATTTCAATAATTTTGGGTTCGGCCACTGCTTCATTCATAATTTTTCTGTCCAATCAAAAATAATTGCCTGAATCTTTAAACATTGCAGTTACCATTTGCTCATCAACAGAGTACAATTCATTTTGTCAGCAGTTTATTCCCTTTTCCACAAATTTCATGAATTTCATCGTATTTTTGCTCAATCAGCGGCTCGATTTTTTTCGTTTTTTTGCGTACCATTTCTTTATAGACAAAGGGTGGAAGTAGCCAACCTATAAATGCAGGAATCGCTAAAATGATACACAGCAAGATCATAGGCGAATCGTTTGAAACAGCAAATACCGAACCCGCCATAAAGGCCGTACCAATAATCGCAATGATCAATGCGTACATGGTAGCGAAAGAGGTTTTGGATTTCTCCATTGTAGCGATTTCACTCATGCAGGCTTCAAAATGGCGTTGCAGGCGAGTCAACTCTGTCTTATTCAGAATTTTCCGGTCTCGCTTGAGCTTTATCGTAACTTTGCCCATTTGGCTTTTGCTCATATAGTTGGAGGGCTTTACCTTTTCATCCAGGACCCATCCGAAATTCATGTAACCGTCAATATACATGGATGTTTTTTCCTGGTCTGTCGTCACTTCTTTATAATCATAACCGACAAAACTATTTCCGCTCCGTGTAACTTCATTCATAAGATCAACTCCTTTACGCACTTAAGAGTAACATGCAAATGTTGCGGGATTGCTTGAAAAATGTTTATAAGGCATTAATCCTCAATTGCAGTTTTATCTCGGACAGGAATACGCACCGTAAAGGTTGTTTTTTCTGAAGGAACGCTTGTCACCGTGATGCTGCCGCCTATGAGCTGTAGAATACGCAAAACAAGAGCGAGTCCCAATCCGTTGCCTTCTGTGGAATGGGAGGTGTCGCCCTGGTAAAACTTATCGAAAATATGCTTCATGGTGTCTTCGCTCATCCCGCAGCCCGTATCGGAAATGGAGACTATCACTTCCTCATCCGTAGAACTTTGTTTCATTATAACTGTGCCACCAGGCTCAGTAAACTTGATAGCATTGGAGAGAAGATTAGTCCATATAATCTCCAGAAGGCTGGCATCCGTCTCAATAGTAGCACGATCCTCAACGTCAGCGACAAATTCAATATCCTTTTTCATCCATAACTCCTCAAACCACAGAGCGCATTCACATAGCTGTGCGCACAGATCGTATGGTTCCGAAATCGGCTGTAAGTTTTGCTTCTCCAGCTTATTAAGCTTAAGAATGTTAGTGATCAGCTGGCTTAGCCTTGAGGAAGAGTCCAGAATGGTATCAATATAGCCTTCTCTTTGCTCGGGAGTGAGCTTTTCATTCTTTAGTGCTTCTGCATAATTTTGAATAATTGCCAGTGGAGTTTTGATTTCGTGGGACACATTGGAAAAAAAATCAGTTTTAAGGGTTTCAATACTGCCGAGTTCCTCCACCATCACATTGAAATCCATGCAAATCGTATCCAGATAATCCATTTTATCCTTAAGATGTCTAGGAGGAATATAGACGGAGAAATCACCTCCTGCTACTTTTCGGGTGGCCATTGCAAATTCCTCCATCGGTTTATGATAGCGCCGAATGAACTGATAGCCATTAAAAAGGGTAAATACAGCAGCGACAAATACCCAGTAAATCAGAACCGAAATTACATACGCGTGGGGGATGCTTGTAGCATCCACATACTTTCCTAAAATTAGCATCTGCCCTGTAGTGAGCGCTCCCAACCCCAAAAAAGCAAGTACAAAGCTGTACAAGGGAAATATAGGGGCTTTAACTCTGGGGTCCTTTGGACTCACAGTAACACCGCCTTATACCCCAAACCGCGCACCGTCACAATTTGAAAGCCAGTACATGACGAAAGCTTATCCCGTAGCTTTGTTACATAAACATCTACAGCACGCAGGCTGGTCTCAGTGTCCACACCCCAAAATTCGTCCATGAGTTGTGCACGCGTAAAGGTTTTTTTTGGGTAAGAGAGCAACTTATACAGGATATTGAATTCTCTCAAGGTGAGGGGAATCTCCTCATCGTCGATGGACATAGTCATCGCATCTGCATCCATCGTAAGGTTGCCAACCGTCATCTTGCGTTCCTCCATGATGTTAGCACGGCGCAGTAAAGCGCTAACCCGCATAATCAACTCATCCATGTTGATGGGTTTAACCATGTAATCATCAATACCGATTTGAAAGCCCTTTTGCTTAGAAATGATGTCATCTTTGGCTGTCATGAAGAGAATGGGAATGTTCTTGTTTAGTTGACGCACGGTTTCGGCAAACTCAAACCCGTCTATTTCCGGCATCATAATATCGGAAATAATTAAATCATACAAATTGTTATACATTAAGTCGTAAGCTTCACGTGGATTGAGGCAACCTTTGGCCTTGTAACCGCTATCGTTTAAATAGGTGCAGACAATTTGATTGAGCTTTACATCGTCCTCAACCACCAAAATATGAATCATGCTTGTATCCCCCTCTTAGTTAGGTAAATCTAACGAATTTGCAATTGCTGCTTTGTTTCTCCTGAAGGAGTTCAACCTCTTTTTATAGCTTATCACTAAATCTCTAACTCAATGTGAATAACCCTTAATGATTAATCCCCGCAATGTTCAAAGTTAGTTCCGTAAATGTATACGTATCAATACCAATTATTCTATTACATTTTAAGGATTGTACATTTATAGTTTGTTTGAGTTTTGTTTGAAAATTATTAATTACGAAATTCTGGATTAACACAATAGAAACAAATTTTTAAGCAAAATATAAACATCGCAGTCATACAACCACTCTCATCCTAAGCATTACTATTGAACTTTGCAAGATGCAAAAATCATAACCATCAGGAGAAACTGAGCATGGAAAGTAACTATATAAAAACAAAGAGGATCAGGGCAAATTAATCTTAACCACTTTGCTGTGGGGGCATTACAAGCTCAGTCATCATATTTTTTATGAGTCAAGTGTCGGGTGTAATTGTTGGTTCACTCTTTATAGAGCTAAGTATTTCTACTATATTGATCCTGAAAACAAAAAAGCATACGTTGACCATGGCAATCCTTTTTATGGCGATTCTAACTTGCATGGTTAACTATATTGTTGAACAGTTTACAGGTATTATTATTGCATCAATACATATGTATAATTTCTCTGTACCTGAATCAAGCTATTCTATTCAATTTTGGCAGCTTATACACTATTACATATACAGTAAATCAGTTTTCAAGCGTATCATATACAGAAAACAGGATGGTATAAGCAAAAGCACTCTGCTTACGCCGTCCTGTTTCGTGTGCAATCTTTCATACAGAGGACTAGCTACTTCATTAGTTCATCGCTCAGTTTTATAATTCGGTCCGCGTACTTTTTCTTCCGACTACCGGTTATTAAGCCATACGCTGGATAAGACAATAGCGCAATGACCAATCCGGGAATCCCCATGGCAAGACCATTGTTCATGGCATCCCATACCATTATGTTGGACATCCCGGCACCAAGTAGCAGTGCGCCGGACGTACCTAGAACACCTGCTGCAATTTTCCCTGGGGCCTTCACCTTGCTGTCCAGCAGTTTGAGTTGCTTCATTTTATCCTCTTCACGACTGAGATACTGCTTACGAATGTCATTGACCTTTGCCCTCTGGTTATTTGTAGTATTGTAATCGCTCATACTAACAGCTCCTTTTTAACAGTTAATTTATAAAGTTGATGACATCATGATATAAGTCTTGTGTTTCTGTTTTGCTTGAAAAATGTATGAATTCTGTTATTAATTCAGTTCAAAATAGAGATTTCAAAACAAACGCCGCCATCTTACGTGGGATGACGGCGTAACTTTAATAGTCTTTTTCTTACCTTGCCTTGTAAACAAAAATGGAAAGTATCCTGCCGATACGTGCCAGATGGCCATCTCAGTGAATTATTATTTTCTTTGATTGTATTCTGCTGATGCTGCTTTCTCTCTTCTATTTTATTCTTGTTTTTTTCACTTGCACTTTGCTCTACAGATAAAATATAGCTCTTTTCAATGATGCTTATTGTTCTGCGTCAGCTCAGAAAATTCCATATTCACTTTTATTATCATTAATCAAAAAATCTTCAAGGTCATTCAGATGGATTCTTTAATTAATATTTCGCAAACACTTTGTAAGCAATTCATAAATATCATGACAGTACTATGATCATATCAGGTAAAGCAGAAACGCCTTACCAAATTCGCTTTTTAAGACAAAGGAGAAAGAATCATGAGTGAACTCACGAATAACGAAGATAATTTTGTGGGGTATGAGTACAAAGATGTTACAGTAAAGCGCAAAATGGAGTCGGTGTATATTGACGGATATAATAATTTTGGCTGGTCGTTAGAAGGTACTTCGGCCCCAATACAGAATGTTGGCCCCATAACCATGAAGTTCAAGCGGGATCGTAAGATCCGTAATAAAGTTGAATTGACCAGACTGCAACGCCAGTTTGATGCTACCGTTGCAGAAATTGAAACACTGGAAAACTCTAAAGTCATAGGTGCTTCTACCGTCGCCTATATTGTCGGTGTTCTTGGAACGGCATTTATGGCTGGATCTGTATTTGCTATTACAGATGACAGACTGGCTCTTTGTATCCTTTTGGCAATCCCCGGTTTCATTGGCTGGATCATTCCTTACCTTCTCTTCTGTAATATCAGTAAGAAAAAAACGAACAAGGTAGCACCTTTAATCGATCAGAAAAACGATGAGGTCTACGAGATATGTGAAAAGGCCAATGCTCTGCTGGCGAAGTAACTCGCTGAATCAGAATTAATATAACACTATCTAAAACTTGAAAGGAGCCATTCCTGTAATGAATTAAATTGAGGTTTGAAAGAAAAAAGCGCCAACTGTATACTGGGAAACGTTCCGTCCAAAGAACAAATTCCAGCGCAGGAGGCACTCAACATGAAGTATAAACAATCGAAGAAACAGAATCAACGGATTACACGAATTTCTGACAAGACCCTTGTCGTAGGCGCAGACATTGCTAAAGAAACCCACGTGGCCCGTGCCATCGACTTTCGGGGCATTGAACTGGGAAAGGACTGTGTGTTCTCCAATACCCGTACCGGGCTGGAACAACTGGTTCAGTGGATGAAGGAGCTTCAGCAGGAGCATGCCAAGACTGACGTCCTCTTTGGCATTGAGCCTACCGGACACTACTGGTTTAATCTGGCCGAATACTTGGGACAGCAAGGGATTCCTTTGGTCATCGTCAATCCGCATCATGTACACAAAAGCAAAGAACTGGAAGACAACTCACCGACGAAAAACGACTATAAGGATGCAAAAGTCATTGCCGATTTAGTGCGTAACGGGAAGTACAGCGAACCGAAACTGCCGACGAACCTCTATGCAGATCTGCGGATTCTCATGAATCTTCGCGAGAAAATCATGGTGAACCTCGGGCAGGTACAAAGACGAATGCAGAACTGGCAGGATCGATTTTTCCCGGAGTATACAAAGGTTTTTAAAGACTGGGAGGGGAAAGCCTCCCTTATTACGTTAAGCGAGTTTCCGACGCCAGAAGAGATCGTAGCGCTCGGTACAGAGGCCATTGTGAAGCGATGGAAGAAAGACGTGAAGCGCGCCGTAGGGACGAAACGAGCGGAGCAACTGGTCGAAACTGCAAGAAGATCCATCGGGCTTACCGAAGGACTTCCCGCAGCCAAAATAGAGATTAAAACGCTTCTGGAGCAGTACGAAATGTTCGCCAGACAACTCGAAGAGATTCTGGTCGAGGTGGAACGTCTACTTGCACAAATTCCGGGAACGAAGGAGATGCTCACTGTGCCGGGTGTGGCCGTAGTCACCTTGGCGGGGTTCCTTGCAGAAGTAGGGGACCTAAGCAGTTACGAGCACGGACAGCAGATCATACGGCTGGCCGGACTGAATCTCAAAGAAAACAGTTCAGGAAAGAAAAAAGGCAAGTCCAGCATTACCAAACGTGGACGTGCAAGGCTAAGAGCCCTGCTGTTCCGGGCGGTCATGCCCATGGTAGCGAAGAACGCGGAGTTCAAGGCGCTGCACCAGTACTTTACGACACGAAGTCAGAATCCATTGAAGAAAAAGCAATCCCTTGTGGCGTTATGCGGAAAACTTATACGCGTCCTGCATACACTCGGTACGAAGCGAATTCCGTACGACGCTAACGACGTGTTAGGGCCGGTACGTCTGGCCCAGCTACAGATGGCAGCTTAAGAAAAGACCAGACTCTTTTTGCTCATTGAAGTAGGAATCACCAAAGACAAAAGAAGCACGGAGCAGCCGCAGGAATCAATTCCATAAGGGCAACGACCCTGTAAAGGAGCAAGAAACGGCGTCCACCTCTTGAGAGGCAGAACGAAGGAATGTAAGGGCAAAGACCCCGCGTGACATGGGAGGGTAAGCCGTCAAGAGACAGGTGTGGATATCCAAAGTGCGATTACAGAATGTATCTTTGGGTTGGGGATAACTCCCCCACTCTCTATTCCCGCCACCGGCTCTTCCAGAAAATAATGTCATCCTTACATGACTATTCCAACTCTCAATCTGTCAATGAATGAAAACCTGAGAACGAGTGAGCAAACAAGAGAAAATATTAATTTATAGTGGGAGGTGTAAGAGAATGAAAACCGCAATTATCGTTGTTATTATCGTTGTAGTGATTGCTGTAGTTATCGGTGTTGCCATTAAGGGCAAGCGCAAATAAAATACTTTAACTGGAAAGGAGGAGATATACATTAAGATATTACTAGACCGCTACTTGCTAGGTTGTCAAGACCGAACTGTCGCATCACTAATCATCAATACTTTGATCGGCTACGGCAAGCCGAATCTCGGTGTGTATCTCCTTTCTGGATGGTTTATAATAAGCGCGCTGTGTTACTTTATCATTTCATTACAGATTAAATGGTTTTTATTGTGGTAGCTCAGTACGTTATGTTTATGACGGAGAATGCCTCCAATGCTTACTAGAGGATATTCAACAGTAGTAGCAATATAGAGAAGAATCAAAATTTGGGGCTGAGCCTTATTTAAGGAGTGAAAGATATGGTTAGCGAGCTCATTATCCTGTTTGTTGGCTACCTAATCCTCAAAGAATTCTTCAATCATACCTAGGGCTTGCAGCCTTGATGATTGTTATCATATTAATAATATAAGAAAAACAACTCGTTTATTAATGAGTTGTTTATTTGTCTTTAGTGATGTACTTGAGGATCAACTCATCACAATGGAGTAGTTGCTCAACCTCTCCCCCTTCTTTATCCTCATACTACCGGTATTCAAAAACATTTAGCTGAATTTTTAATATTTTTTTAACAAGAGCCTAACAATTCTTCAACACTTAGTGCGCAAACTGAGGACATGAAGCAAGTGGTTGTGAAATTGCAAATTAAACAATTTGAAAGGATGGAGTGTAGTGATTAAAAAGAGAGAAGTAAACACCAGTTCCATAAGAAGGGGGCCTATTTTATTCGTAATGATTTTCGGAGCATTCCTTGCGACGCTAAATCAGACGGTCATGGGCGTTGCCATGCCGGAACTAATGAATAATTTTAACATCACCGCTGCAACAGCTCAATGGCTGACAACAGGCTATTTGCTCGTTAACGGTGTGCTTATTCCGATTACGGCCTATTTGATGCAGCGTTTTACTACCCGCCAGCTTTTCCAGACATCCATGTTCATCTTTCTTGCTGGAACTATTGTCGCGGCCATCGCGGGAAGCTTCCCCGTACTGCTGAGTGGACGTTTGATTCAGGCAACCGGTGCAGGCATAATTATGCCGCTGTTGATCAATGTCATTTTAACGCTGTTTCCTCCCCAAAAGAGAGGCGCTGCCATGGGTATGGTCGGTCTGGCCATTATTTTCGCTCCTGCAATTGGGCCTACTCTGGCCGGATATATTCTGGAGCATTACAGCTGGGAAACTATGTTTTATGGTATCATTCCCCCCACTATCCTTGTTATTGTCTGCGGTTTTATATATTTGAAGAATGTATCGGAACGCTCCTATCCCAAGCTTGATGTAATCAGCGTCGCCTTATCCACAATCGGGTTTGGTGCTTTGCTATATGGTTTCAGCAGAGCCGGAAGTGTGGGGTGGTCGAGCACAGTGGTCTTACTGTCACTTGGTTCAGGTATCCTTTCCCTTGGCCTGTTTGTTTGGCGGCAACTGGCTTCCCAGAACCCGCTTCTTGATCTCCGGGCCTTCAAATACAATATGTTCTCCTTAACCATCGTCATAAATATCGCAGTTACAATTGTGATGTATGCGGATATGATTCTCCTTCCTCTGTACCTGCAGAATGCCCGCGGCTATTCAGCCATGGAATCCGGCTTGTTCCTGCTTCCCGGCTCGCTTGTAATGGGACTGCTGATGCCGGTCACCGGCAAGCTGTTTGACCGGTTCGGTGCGAAATGGCTGGCCATTATTGGACTGCTGATAACGATCTCTACGACCTTAAGCTTTATTAACTTAACTGATTCCACCAGCTACAGCTACCTGGTATTCATGTCTACAGGCCGGCAAATCGGAATGGCGATGTTCCTTATGCCTATACAAACCGCAGGGTTAAATCAATTGCCCGCGAAGCTTAATGCGCACGGTACTGCCATCTCCAATACCGTTAAACAAGTCGCCGGCGCCATAGGTACTTCATTGCTTGTAACAATCATGACGAATCGTACTACAACACATTTTAAGGACCTGATGATTACAACCGGAGAGAAGAGCTCAAATCAGCAGCACATGATGATGGAAGCCTCAATCCAGGGCATTAATGATACCTACCTCGTAATTGTAGGAATTGGCATAATCGCCCTACTACTCTCCTTGTTCATCAAAAAAGTTGGAAGAGCGGCTGACAAAGATTCTGAAATGCAGCCTACTACCAAGCTAAACAACTTAAAAGTAAAAGAGGGTTGAATACCGGATAAAAAGAAAGGAAATTAAATGGCTATTGTAACTGGCATACTTGAGGGCAAAGTTGCGCTAATCACAAGTGCAGGTAATGATCTAGGCTATGTGCTTGCACAGATGTTTATAGGGGAAGGTGCCAAAGTCATCGCTGTAGATAATTCTAGAGAGGCGCTATCGCAGTGGGGAGATATGGACAATGTAATTCCTATGCTTGCTGATATCACCAAAATGGAAGATATTGAGCGCATGATCTGTGAGGCTGAGTGCCATTTCGGTCGACTGGATTCTTTATGTAATATTGCGGGAACCAAAGATACGGGCTATCCGCTTGATGCAACTGATAACAGCCGAGGAGAGCATATCTTAGGTATTGATCTGGAGACTCTTTTCCAAATCTGCCATAGAGCGATACCAACGATGATCAGAGGTGGCGGCGGATCTGTAGTGAACATCGGTTCCTATACGCCGCTACGAGGAAACTATAGTTCCAGTTATACTACAGCAAAAGCCGGACTTGTAGGTTTAACCAAAAGCATTGCTTATGGATACGGCAAGCAAGGAATTCGCTGTAATATTATTCATCCAAGGAGAACCTACACGAACCCCAACGAGATTTTAAACGGCTATTATCATCCGGTAGGTCAGACATCGTCTAAGATTATCGATTCTCTCTCCCTAAATGGACCTGGTCAAGCTGAGGACATTGCCAGAAAATGTTTGTTCTTATGCTGTGATTACTCCAAGCAAATTAACGGCACAGAATTAACGATAGACGAGGACAACACAAAACGACAGTATTCATGATATAGGAGGAGCCGATAGATGGCGATTATCGCTTTTTTAGCAAAAAGACTGTTCGGCAGCCTCGCACTGTCTATTCTGATTATATCTATTTTAATTATGACTATCCTTTCTTACTTATGGGTTATATTCCTAATACAGATCTTGCAACAAATAGTTCACTCTCATTAACTTGATATGAGACAGCATAATATTAAGTTTTATTTACACCTGATGAAAGTGAACATTAAATCTTTGTACCAACTATAGATATTTTAGAAGAGGAGACCGCTTTGGGACTCCTCTTTTTGTTCTGTTCATAGCGTTTTGGTTAGCCTTGTATTACTGAATTAATGGAGTTATTAATATTTCTCAAACACTTCATAAGCAACTCTTTAATAATCCATCGATAAAATAGGTTTATCAAATGAGATTGGAGAACTCGCTGAATCAGATTTATTAAGCTCTTGTCTAAATACGAAAGGAGGTGAAAAAATGAAAACCGCAATTATTGTTATTATTATCGTTGTAGTTGTTGCTGTAATTATCGGTGCTGCAATTAAGGGCATGCGCAAAAAATAATATAACTTGAGGGGAAAGGAGGAGATATTCATTAAGGAATTACTTGACCGCTACTTGGTAGATTATCAAGACCGAACAGCCATTACAAATGTTACATCACTTATCATCAACGGCTTGATCGGCACCGGCAAGCTAATCCTCGGTGTGTATTTCCTCTCCGGATGGTTCATAATAAACGCACTGTATTACTTAATCCTTTGTGCGGCAAGGGGTTAGGCACTCCATAAATATGCATTGGCCAAGCGCATTGAAGATCCTAAACAAAGATATGATATGGAGTTTTTGATATATCAGCGAAGTGGAATTTTTCTTTGCCTTCTAGGCTTCTCCTATTTATAAGTTTGTCTGAGGATGTATGTTGTCGGTGATGCCATCATTTACAAAGGTTACATTGTATATCTACTAGCGACTATTGCTTTCACCAAGCTTGGGTTTGCCATTAACGGAACCTTTGCTAACCGAAAACTGAAAGGCCCTATTATTTCATCACTAAAAATCATTAGCTTTACAGATGCAATAGTTTCCATTGTGGTAACTCAATACACTCTGCTGATGATGGAGAATTCCTCCAATGCTATCAGCTCTAGCGTATTGTTCGGGATGGGATGCAGTATTTGGTTTTTCTTTTAGGTATATACATGCTTCTTAAAAAGAAAAAGACTTTATCACCAGAGGATATGAAACAGGTAAAAACTCCTTGAAAATTTAAAATATGTTCTCAGCTTCACTACAGAACAATAACTGGAACAAATCATGAATTTCTGCATCCAACAATGGATCTCTACATCAGTTAGAACAATCCAAATGCTGCCCATACATTTCCATTCGTGGTTACCTATCCGTTACACAGATATAACGCCTTACCACAAATCGAATACAATATCAAAAAACTGGTCAAATTAACCATTACGTAAATTTTTTGTTTATTTTTCACTTATAATGGAACCAATCGAAATAAGCCGTTGTTCCGTTTGCAGAATAATTATACATTCCAAAAAATACCCCTGTAAATCCGCCAGCCACTTCAGTCGATACCAAATAGGTTTCAGCTTCACCAAGCAGGTTCCATTCTCGGTCCGCCCCTTCATAATAGAACATATACTTTTCAGGAAATGCCTTAATTCTTAGGTTAATGACTGTCCCTTCAAAAGGTAGCGAACACTTCTCATCCTGTATACTTCCAACCTGTCTTTTCAGTGTAACCACTTGGTTGCCCTCAATCCGAGTCAATCCGATCTCAAAATGATGCCTATCATCCATAAAAACAGTAAGTCCCGCTTCGTCGCCTTCTTCGGGATTATATTCCATTCTAACGGAAACATCACAAGCCCATTGCTGCTGTCTCCGGGCAATCATTGCAGGTGTTCCTCTTTCACAGAGTCGAACGCTGCATCCATGTAATGCCAACCAACCTGTCCGTTCAATTAGAGACCAAACTACCTTTTGGCCGCTGCGAAGGAAGTTCCAGTGCATCTTTAAGTCCGGCTCATCAAAATGATCTGTTTCTGGAGCATTATCCCATAACATCGTCGGTAGTGTGTCTGCCTCTATCTCTAATTCCACAGTTCCGTTATTCCCAATCATCGGCCATCCATCTTCACTCCAACGAACCGGAGCCAGGAACGTTTCTCTGCCCAGATGATGACGGTTAGGATAACCTACCGGGCGGATTCCAAGGAATACTGCCCACCAGCTGCCATCGTGTGCTTCGACTAAATCTGCATGGCCTGTAGCTTGTATCGGATGGCCTAGACTTCGGTGCGACAAAATCGGATTGCGAGGCCCAGTCTCAAACGGACCATAAGGTGTTGTCCCTCTTGCAATGGTTTCCATGTGGCCATATTCTGTTCCTCCTTCCGCACACATCAAATAATAATAACCGTCTCGTTTGTAAAGATGTGGTCCTTCCGGGAACTTGCCTCCTGTCCCAGTCCATATTAACCGCGATTCACTTCGTTTTGTTCCGTTTATAATGTCAATCTCACACTGATAGATCCCCATTCCTGATTCGTTACCCGTGCTTGTAAAGTACACTTTGCCATCCTCATCAAAAAACAACGAAGGGTCAATTCCCTCTTGATCAACAAAAATTGGATCCGACCATTCGCCTGCTGGATCATTTGTCCAGACATAAAAGTGGCCACCGTAGTCTTCATTCGTCGTTACCATGTAGAACATCCCGTTGTGATAACGGAGAGTCGGAGCCCATACTCCACCAGATACCACTGACTTCTCTAATGGAAGCTGGTTTTCACGTGTCAGACAATAGCCGATTTGGCGCCAATGCATAAGATCCTTGCTGTGCCAGATTGGTATTCCTGGGAAATATGCAAAGGAGCTATTCACTAGATAATAATCTCCCCCTACTCTGCAAACACTTGGATCTGGATAAAAACCCGAAATAACTGGATTGTTGTATTTCAATGTAATCTCCCTCTTTCTACTTTTCTAACATATTCATTAATCGATATTTTGAAGGTGTAACTCCGAATTTCTTCTTAAATAATGTTGTGAAATATGTGCTGCTATTATACCCAACCCGACCAGCAACCTCTCCTATTTCTAAGCTTCTTTCTTTAATAAGAAGTTCCATGGCCCGCTCTAGTCTTATGTTATTGACATAATCAGGGAAGCTACTGCCAGTATAGTCATTGAACAGTTTACTGAAATAAGGTATGCTTATCGTCAGTTTGACTGCCATATTTTGGACTGAAAGTTGTGGATCATGATAATGTGAGTTCACATAATCAATGGCATCGGTAATAATGTTAAGCGTCTTCTTTGTAGTTGCATTTAGAATGACTTCGGATGTACTGCTGAACAATTCATCTATCCAGCTACGTAAATCGTCATAGCAATCCAGATTGCAAACTCGATTGTAAATATCAAGCAAATTTATATGCTGCGTAGGCGTTTTTCCGACTATTACATCATTCATGATCTGTTCTATGGCTGCGATTAACCTGGAAAATGCTTTAACAATTACAGAAATAGTATACTCATGGCTTATCTGGAACATCTGATTGAGAGAAGCTTGATATTGCACCAAATCCCCTTTTTTCACAGCATCCACTACCGCATCAATAACATCATCCGGAATGTTACTCTGTATGGTATACCTTAAAATATCCGCCTGAATGATTGTATTTATATCGTACACGATTCGAAATTTCAAAAGATCAAGCGCCTCGTTGTATTTGATCTTCAATTCACTTTCGTTGTCAGATATCGAACTGATTCCGCCCACAAAATTTAACCGGAATGCTTCATTTATATTATTCTGTTTGTCCGCTATGATAGCCACCAGGTCTATATCATACAGTGGAACTCCTCCACACAGTTCACTTACAATGAGTGCAATATGACCTTCTGTTGTCTGTAAGGAAGAGCAATATACTGTTCCCTCAAGACCATCGCTGAGTACAGTACATATAGAATTCATTCTATAAATAACTGTATCCGCATCTACTCCGTCTATCCAAGCTTTATACTGATGAATTCGCAACAGAATTACACAATAGGGTACCCCTGCGGCACGGATTATCCCACTCCTTTCCAGGAGGTCTCCCGGCAGCTTTTCACTACCTTCAGTAGGCGAAATCAAAAATTTTATAACCGTATTGCTGTCGATCTCCTGCCCAAGAGCGCTAATGCGTAACTCAACATTAGCTATCGTATCATCTATGGATTCTAATTCATTCCGGTTCACATTCTTATCCACAAGGTGATCGGCCAGTTTCCGAATGCTTAGAAACATATGCCCAATCGGCCGATAGAGTCGGTACGAGAGCTGCATGGACACAGCTGTTATAACCAGAACCAGTGCTGCGCATAATGAAAGCATAATATTTCTTGTCTTTATAAACTCACTCATAGAAAGGTTGGAGGCTTCTTTCAAAACAATATAATATTTTCCATTCCTTATCGCGGCATAGGAAAATATATAATCTTCCCCATCAATTATTGACGTAAAGGAATCATATGTTATATCCGGTGAAAGCTTTCCTTCCAACGCTGCATGTACGGCTCTCGCTTGCACAACCTGGGAGGACCCTCCTTGCATGATGACATTCCCCTTACTATCAAGAATAAAGAGGCTTTGCCAGCCAACAGTTTGCCGGGAAAATATTCTGTGCTGCAACTCGTTTAGATGAACATTTACGGCAACCCCATCAAAAATATCGCCCTTTATATAATCCCTGAAAAAGACAGTCATTGTATTCAAATCTTCACCATTTGAACGAGCTTTTAGCTCCCAAAAAACAGGGGAATTCTTCACGCCTGTCCTTTGAATGTACTGAAACATGCTTGCTTTTGCTTCATCTGTCACCGGTTTATTTTCCACATTAAAAACAAGACCGTCGTGATTAAAAATATAAACTGCGTTGATATATTTATTGATTCGAAGATTGCGATTAATTTGCTCTACAGAAGTCTGTAACCTTTCACTCCAATCGATATTACCTGAGAGAATTGTGGCCTCAATATCAGGGTTATTGTATAGTTCCATAGCATAGTTCTGTGCAAATTCCACATAGCTCTCGAATACACTCTCGGTATTAAGCAGTGTGGATTTATTAATTTTCTCTCTACTAGATATAGCTTTTGCCTGGAACCAGTAGAAGTAAAAGATGGTCAATATCATTACAGAGCAGAGAGAAACTAACAGCAAGCTGAGAAAAAATTGGTAATATAACGAACGCTTTTTTATTATATCTCGTTTTTTAAACTTATGGATTAATGCAACCCCTTTACCCATTAACCCCACCCTCTTCTGCGCATACCAGGAGTAAACAATCCTTCTCTAATATTAGAGATAATAATGAAATCATGCAATAACAAGGGCAACTATGAAAATAGCTACCCTTGCCATTTTCTTCATGTTACTTGCTCTTCGCGGCATACCAGGCCGTAAACTGTTTTTGATACTCCTCCATGTATTTGTCGATACCCGCCTCTTTCAACTTCTTTAAAGCATTCGGGAAATGCTCCTCATAACTTACGAAACCTGACCCGATCGGGTTAATCAATTCTGTTTCAACCGCACTGATCTTAGCAGCTTCTGTTTTAACCGGCTCTACGTTAAATACAAACCCGATATCTTTCTTCAGGATCGATCCATCGTTCCAATGTTTATAGGACTCTATAAATTCATCAGGAACGTCTTTGCTAAACCGCATAAAGTTAACATTCATTAGCATCCAATCATCAAATAAAGGATCAGTACTAATACGCTCTACTCTTCCATTCTCGTCTGTGGAGTAATCCTTATCCTTAACCCCATAGGTAAACAGATCATATAATTCCTGATTTTTTTGAAGCAGGTTAAAGAACATGACGTATCGTTCAGGATTTTTAGCGTTTGCCGATACGAAGTAGGCCGTACTATAAGTTCCCCGGCTAATTAGCGGACGGTCTCCTCTTCCCATAAAATAATTTGCAAGCTTTGCGGTTGGCACCGCTTTAACTATACTTTGGTAGTTTTCAATCGGCATCAGAGCATTTCCGGCTTTCCACATGGCTTTACCCGCTTGCCAATCCGCCATCAACTGATTAGGATTTGTCGGCGCATATTTGGGGATGATCCCCTTCTGATACCATCGATGCATAATATCACTGTAAGCTTTGTACTCAGGAGACTCGTACCAGCTCCACAGCTTATCGTCATTTGCGGAAGCATCAGAGACAACCCGCGTATCCAGCCACATCAAATTTTTGTCAGAATACGTATAGCTGAGGGCATACTGCAGACCTGTTTCAGCAAAGCCGATCATCTCCGGATGCTTCACAATAACTAACTCATAGAACTTTTCCAAATCATCTAATGAAGTAATATCTTTCATACCAACTTCTTCAAGCAAATCCTGTCTGACAAGTATGGAATAAAATTCACCGGCATTGGGCTTGTTGCCCACCGGAATTGCATACTGTTTGCCCTCTAATTTAAAGGCGTCAAAAGACAAAGATTCCACGTTGTTCTTTAGGTCGGGAGCATATTGATCAACATACGGAGTCAAATCCGTATAGAATCCCTTAGCCACTTTTTTGCTTATCATAGCTATATCTGTGTAAGAGGCAAAATCTTCACCGGAGGCAAGCATCATGTCCGTTTTGCCTGTTCCATATTCACTCCAAGGCAGATACTCCAGTTCCAATTCAGCATTAAGCTCTTTTTTGACGAGTTCCTTAACTTCGTTTGCGAGAAAATCACTCATTCTACCCGATTCCTCACCGTAGTACACAATTTTCAATTTAGCGGGATCCTTCGGCACACCTGGAGCAAGATCCGATACTTCCTCTATAGAAACGTTACTGTTATTCTTACCGGTACAGGCTGTTAGCGCAACGATCATCGCAACGAGTAAAACAAATGCACATATTTTTTTTAACATAAGTAGCTAATCTCCCCTCATATAATTAATATTTTTAATGCTCTTCCTCTTTTCTTACATGCTGCAAAGTTACTCCATTACCCTTTCACAGATCCAATCAATATGCCTTTCACAAAATACTTCTGCAAAAATGGGAAAAGCAGCACAATTGGACCTATAGTCAAACAGGTCATCGCCATTTTCGCCGTTTCTAAAGGTGGTACGAGATTAGCGTTTGTCAGCATACTCTTATCCGAGCTGGTGGCTAAATACGCAATGTTTGATAACATGTTGTAAATCATGTATTGGAGCGTATATAAATCTTTATCACTTGTAAGCATGAGCGGAAGGTAAAAATCATTCCAGTATTGGACCGCATAGAATAAACTAATGGTCACAAGACTTACCTTCGATAGAGGTACCATGATTGTTAAAAAGATCCTAAAATATCCTGCACCATCGATTTGCGCAGATTCAGTGATTTCTGCTGGAATCGACTTGAAATAGTTCCGCTGTAAGTACATGAAGAACACATTCATTAAATAAGGAACAAATAATCCGGTCAGTGTATCGTTCAGATGATAGTACTTGGTGGTCAAGATATACCAGGGCAACATGCCCCCGTTAAACAAGATAGTAAAGTATGCGAAGAAAGCCAGTCTGTTGCCGTTTTTAAAATGATTAACCGATATTGCATAGGCATAGCAGGTGGTGACGGCTACTGAAATTATAGTTCCTACAAGAGTAACGAAAATGGTGACACCGTATGCCTTTGCAATAACTCCTAGCTTATCCGACAATATAAAACGATAGGTTTCCAGGGTTGGATCCCTTGGCCATAAAGAAAAACCATTCATGGCGATAGCTGTCTCGCTTGAAAACGATGCAGATATAGCAAGTACAATCGGCAGTAAGCATACAATTGCAAGTGCAAATAACAAAAATTTCATTAATGATAGTACAACTCTATCCCTGAACGTTTCGCTCATCATGCAGCCCTCCTAAAAAAGTTTGCTATCCTTGTCGTACCACCCGGCAATTTTGTTAGCTCCTAGTATTAAAAGAAGTCCAACTACAGACTGGTAAAGTGAAATGGCGGATGAAAAAGCGAATTCACCTGTTTTAACAGCAGTTCTATAGACAAATACATCGATAATATCCGTGACCGGAAGCAGAAGGGGATTGAGATAAGTTAACCCCATAATCATGCTGAGGTCACCTTTCAACATGTTCCCGACCGCAAGCAGAAACAACATAATTATCGTTGGTTTTAACAGCGGTATCGTTATTTTGAATATTTGCTGCATCCTGCTTGCTCCATCGATTTTAGCGGCTTCATATATAGAATTATCAAATCCTGTTAATATTGCATAATAAATAATAGAGTTATACCCCATCCCTTTCCATATACTAGCGATCACCAATATAGGAATCCAAAGATATGGATTCGAATACCAATCAATCGGGTTGAGGCCAATTTGCTCGAATATTTGGTTAAACAAGCCATTTTTATAATCCAGCATCGCGAAAAGTACTGAACCTATAACCACCCAAGAAATAAAAAATGGTATGAACAAGGCACTCTGTGTCACCTTAATAGTTAATTTACTACGGATCTCGTTTAGCATGATAGCAACGGCAATTGCTGCAACGGTCGTAAACACAAAAAACAGAATATTAAGCATAACAGTGTTGCGAGTCGCTCTTATCGCCAAATCCAGACTAGAATAAAAAAACTTGAAGTTATCGAATCCAGCCCATGGACTCCCAAAAATTCCATCTTTAAAATTGTAATTTTTAAAAACCAGAATGAGTCCAGACATTGGGAAGTACGAAAACAAAAGCAAAAAAAGTACACCTGGCAATGCTAAAATATATAGTGGTCCGTATTTAGTAATATCCCCTTTCATTTTTTTCCAAATCGTTGGTTTCATAGACATCAGGCCTCTACTCACAGATTTTTCCACGTTGGTTTCTTCCACCATGACTTCCCCCCTTTGAACTATATGGTAGTTGTAGCAATCATGTTAAGTAAGCGCTACCACGACTTCTGACATGTTCAATATACAGATGAGAGATACTGAAATAAACAATAAGTATTTATGATGGCTTAAAAAACATAGGATCGGCATTAAATAAAGTATAAAGATCCCGAAAGATTTGATTGATTTGTTCTTTATATAAGAAAATTCTCGACAATGATATCTAAATTCCCAAGTATACGGAGATCAATTCCCGAGTGTTCCTGAAAGTACAAACAATTTATAAACATATGTTATGTAGAATGAGCATCGTAAAAGAGAATGAATCATGAGTTCCCACGACTAACGGAGCTAAATCTATCTATTAGAAATAGAACTTTATACATGAACATGGTAATAAAAGGAGGAGTCGATAGATGGAAACTATCGCTTTTTTAGCAAAACGGCTGTTCGGTACTCTCGCTCTATCTGTTTTGATCATGACTGTGTCAATTATGACTATCATTTCTTACTTCTGGATTATTTGCTTTATACTAAAATTGGAACAAGTCGTTGATAAATTAGGATAAGCTTTGAAGACATTTAATATTTCACAAACACTTTCCAAACAATAAAGATACAACTTCACGGCATTATTAAGGCAACAAATAGTTCACTGTCATTAACTTAATATGAGACAACACATTGAGGCCGCAATTTAAATTTCGTTCCACCTGATGACAGTGGACATTTGAAATCTTAAATCATTTAACAGGAGGAGATTACAATGATCTCAACACTAAAGAAGGCTGTCACTTTTGGATTTGGTGTAGTATCCGTATCCCGTGAAAAAACAAAGGACTGGATTGATGAACATCAGTTCATGACCAAAGGTGAACAAGAAAAAGCTGCGTTTAAAGGAGTGGTGGACGGAAAAATCCAAAAGGGACTTCATATGTTTAACGTTCCGTCTAAGGCTGAATACATCAGTTTAGAAAGAAGGATTAAAGAACTGGAGAAAGAAAAATCACACGTTTAACAATGATAGATACGTTTAAAAGAGGAGTCCATTGGGGACTCCTCTTTTTTATTGCTTCTGGTCACAGAGTTTGCTTCAGTTTTTTATTCCTGAGTGAATGGAGTTATTAATATTTCTCAAACACTTCATAAGCAACTCTTTAATAATTCATCGATAAGATAGAATCATCAAATGAAGCAAAGCTGATTATAAATTTTGACGTATTAGTCATAATTTCAAGGAGGAACATATGGAAGCTATACGAGCAACCGGTTTATGCAAGCGGTATGGTACAAAAAATGTAGTAGATAATCTAGACATTGTTGTTCCCAAGGGAGCCATCTATGGCTTCATTGGCCGGAACGGATCCGGAAAGTCTACCACACAGAAGATGGTTTGTGGTTTAATTCAACCCTCTGCGGGTGAAATCCAACTATTCGGAAAGCCTGTACTTGATACACAGGTACGCAGCAAGATTGGAACGTTAATTGAGCAGCCCGGAGTATATCCGAACATGTCGGCATATGAGAATCTTGTCCTGCAGGGACTCAGCATTGGAGTCCATCATCCCAGAAAGAAAGCTGTAGAAAGTCTGGAACTCGTAGGACTTGGCAAGTCGGCGAGAAAAAAAGCGAAAAATTTGTCTCTTGGCATGAAGCAGAGGCTCGGTATCGCAATCGCTATGCTTGGCCAACCGGAATTATTAGTCCTTGATGAACCGATAAATGGTCTTGATCCGGAAGGGATCATGGATCTGAGACAGGTCATTGCCAGATTGAATCAAGAATTGGGTATAACGATCTTCATTAGTTCGCATATTCTTGGTGAGCTTAGTAAAATCGCAACACATTACGGCATTATCAAAGAAGGAAAGCTCATCCAACAGATCTCCTCCCAGGAGTTAGCTGATAACCGCCGCGATTTCCTGTATGTTAAAGTGCCAAATAACAGAGAAGCAGCGGCACTGATTATGGAACAGCTACACCCGGAAGAATGTACGATTAGCCCGAATGATGAAATACACATATTTGGTTTGAAGGATACCGCTGCTGTTAACAAGCTACTCTCCATAAACGGCTTCTCGGTACAGGAAATCTTTCTTCATCAGCAAGACCTGGAAGAATATTTTCTTAACCTGATGGGGGGCGATTGTAGTGCGTAATATTATGAGGATGGATCTGCACAGGCTTTTACATTCAAAGGTGTTGTATGTCTCCCTAGCCTTCCTATTAATTATGGCCGTTTCACAGGTAATCAGCGGAGGCGATAACGTTAGTATAGAACTCCTTCTCGGCGCTTCTGGTTCTTCTGGAGAAGAAGACTTCCTCAATGCATCCATGGGTACCGGTGTGATTTTTATTCTGTTAGGTATTATCTTAACGCTATTCGTGTGTCGAGACTATTCCAGCGGTTTTGCAAAGAATATTTTCACAGCTCATGCCAACCCATGGGACTATATCGGCGGAAAAATGCTTTCCATGATGGTAACAAGTGCGCTGATGCTTGTGCTTTATTCCATAGAAGCACTTCTCGCTCTTACAGTATCAGGAAATGGAATTATTTTAGCAGGCGGCGTTACCGGTTTGATTTTATTCATTGTTCAAAAATGGATCGTATCCTGCGCATTCATTGCCCTTATTCTGCTGATCAACCTGCTTACACGCAGCACCACGGTTGGCATTATTGCCGGATTTTTAGTGGCAACTGGTGGTCTGACCATGGGTATTACTCTCTTTGCAGACAATTTCAATTTAGACTTCCTTTCCTCTCTTCTCTCGTTCACGATTTCCGGCTCATCCCAACTCCCCACACTCACCTTCAGTGGGATAGTATTTCTGCAAGTGTTGCTTACTAGCATTGTATGGATGGCAGCATGCTGTGTTCTAAGCAAGAAAGTGCTGATGACGAAGGACGTGTAAGAGGAGTATATGTAAGATCGCCATCTTGAATGAAGAAAAACTCAACTAAAATATACGAGAAGGAGCCTGCCGTATGAGTGAAGTACAGAAACTAGAAAAGAGTTTTTGGGGATTTGAGTACAAAAATATAATTGCCCGTTGGAGTATGGCAGCTTTATGGAGTGATGGATACGAGACTTTCGGCTGGAAGCTGGAAAAAAGTGAACCCGCAATTGAAAAGCATATATGGGGGCCTCTACGTCTTATGATGGCACCTCTCGCGATCTTCCCTGGCAGCCCTTTTGCAAAAATGGTCCTTGACCACAAATCCGAAAACAAGGTCGAACTGAAGTTCAAGCGTGATAGAGCTATTCTCAATAAAAGCGAGCTGAATCAATTGCAGTCACGATTTGAATTCTCTGCATTAGAGATCGACAAACTTGAGAAGTCCAAGCGTATCAACTCTACTGCTGTAGCTTACCTTGTTGGTCTAATCGGTACAGTGTTCATGGCTACCTCGGTGTTCAGCTATCTGGAAAGTATGATTCCGCTTAGCATTCTGATGGCAATTCCCGGGTTTGCCGGATGGTTTCTCTCCTATTTCATTCGCAAGGCTGTAAAGGGTAGGACTACAAAGAAAGTTACACCGCTGATTGAGAACCAGTACGACATTATCTATGAAACATGCAAAAAGGCAAATACACTTATTCATGCCGAAAAGCATTAAAATACTTCAACTGTAAGATGGTCTTGTTAAATAAGGAGGATTCATCATTACTATGGCTACAAAAAACGAAACCAGCTTCATTGGATATGATTACCAAAATGTCATTGTAAAATGCAGTATGGAGTCGGTCTATACGGATGGGTATACCATTTTTGGCTGGGTGTTGGAGGAAACTTCGAATACAATTAGTAACCTTGGTTCGGTAATAATGAAGTTCAAGCGCGATTGCAATATTCGTAATAAAGACGAGCTGATCCAACTTCAACGCCAGTTTGAGGTCTGCATGTCGGAAATCGAAACAATGGAAAGTTCCAAAGCTACCGGCGCTGTCGTTGGCGCCTATCTTATGAGTGTTATTGGCACAGTTTCACTAGCTGGATCTGTGTTTACTTATCGAGTTGAAGTGCTACCTCTTTCATTAATCCTCAGTGTTTCCGGTTTGGCCTGCTGGATTATCCCTATTTTTCACTATTGGGGTAACCGCAAGAGGAAAATGAACAGGTTGGTGCCTCTTATTAATCAGAAATATGACGAAATCTTTTGGACATTCGATAAGGCCAACGCTCTACTGACAGAATAATTTATTGCATAATAATCCAAAAATCACAATATAATGAAAGAAGGTAGGGAAATGAAAACTATTATCATCGTTGCAATTATTGTTGTGGTTGTTGTTGTAATTATAGGTGCTGTCATTAAAAACAAGCGTAAATAATATCAACGAAACAGAAAGGAGGTGATATATATTAAGAAATTACTTGATCGTTACTTGATCGTTACCTGATAGATTATCAAGATCGAAGTACCGTAACTAACGTCGTATCACATATAATCAATTCTTTAATCGGCATCGCCATGTTAATCCTTGGTGTTTATCTCCTTTCTGGGAGGTTCATTATAACGAGTTGTATTACTTAATCCTATGAGTCGTAAGAGATCAGGTTTACTTCTCAAATCTATCTTAGAGAAGTGAGCTATCAGAGGAGGGAACCCACGGAAAATGATGTTAAAATGATCAAGGAATCCTACTGCTGTGTCTACTCGATTTGTTTATTTATCTTAAGTACATATTAATGTGCTTTGAATGAAATTGAGTAGGAGGTGGCGACAAACCCGCTCACACCACCGCATATACGGGTTCGTATACGGCGGTTCCAAAGAACAATTTTTTTAGCCCTTTCGCTCCCCAACAGGAGGTTGGAAGGGTATTATTTAGGTTCCGGGACATTTCCCACACGTCTCTTCGTGAGTTTCCCATCAGGAAACAGGCCCCATTCGAGAACGCCGAGCACTAGTGGTTGCATTCATCCGCATAGCTTACGAATCGACCCTCACCTGGTCATACCCTTCGAAAGCACTGGTTTCCACTCCCCTTTCAGATCAGCCCTTCCGTAGGCTATTGCAACAGTTTACTTACTATGGTTTCAGCTGACACCTGCCAGTTCAGTATAGCCTCCCGTCTACGGTTACAGGTTTTTTCTTACTTATCTGGAATACTGCCCCAGATAAGTAAGTCATCTTTCCTCCGTGCCACCCAAGTTTACAGCTACAGCTCTTGGCATTTTGGATTTTGCTATGTATCCTGCATTCCCGCGAAATTATAACGAGGATAGAGGAGAAACCTTGAAACGACGCGGTTTTTCCTCAATAATACTGCATTTATTCCCGTAAAGTATCTGGATGGTCTATGGGCCGGAACATGAAGGACGCCCTTGTAATGGATGCATTTATGCAGGCTTACGGCAGGGAACGTCCGAAAGAAGGTCTTATCGTGGCAACTTTCAGACATTACTACGTTTACATGGAGCAATATCAAGTGTCAGTAGGAAAGGTAATCCATATGATAATGCCTTAATGGAATCATTTTATAGAACAATAAAAAGGAGCTCGTTCAGGATGCTCATTTCGAAACACCTGAGCAAGCTCAGCAAGAAATCTTTAAATATATTGAATTATATTACAATACCAAGAGAATGCATTCCTCTCTGGGGTATCTTTCCCCTGCCCAATTTAAGGAGTTGAATTCATAAAATTCACTTAACTTTGTGTCTAGTTTTTCTTTTCTTGACAATTCCAAATCTATGACACCAATCAAAGCTTATGGTTGGTGTCATTTTTTAGGTTTACCATCCTTCCTTGCCAAGAAATACCACAGGATAAGTCAGCACTCTTTCAAGTTGGGGCAAAGCTTGAACCCTTATCTGATTTCATTACAAAAGTAGCATTCGCTTTTTTATCCATACCTCATTTTCATGAGGAGCATATAGGGTTTACCAAGTTCCGCATGATACATAATTGCGAAAGCCTTAGGAGCCACCTTTAAACCGGGAGTTCGCTATCCATTCGCATGGTTTTCCAGTCCGCCCTTGCTTGACTACTTACCCTTTTGGTCGAAGCGTTTCAGCCTATTTCGCTTCCTCCAGCGTAACGATTCCTACGGTGATTCACTTTACGTTCTCCATAGCTTTCTTACCCTAGCAGTTACCCCAGTTTTAGGCTACTCGGATTTCCACATTGTCTTGTGAGCTTTATATCATGCGACTTCTTGTCGAACTTGGAAACCACGATCACTATGAAAAAGTGGTTTGACCTCTGGATATGTCTTGTGTGCTATATCAAAAGTTCTTAAAACAAGTTCATTGTTGTTGGAATGTCCAAGTACAACCGAAACAATACTTTTAGTCTTCGATTTCCTACACCATGGTCTCCGTAGTGCTTTTATTTTTTTATTTAGTTTCATTTATTCTACTCCTCCTAGAAATTATTAGTTTCTTGGATTAAGAATTACTTCAAGCACAGCTGCACGGTCCTTTTGTGCGTAACCACCAGTTGTAGCTTTTTCAAAAAGCTTTTTCATTTCCTCTAAGACTTCTGTTGGCATTCCTTTTGACTTTACAATATCAATTAATGTAGTTAATCCACTTACATAGCTTTCAATAGAACCAACTATTTCATTGTAATCATGAGTAATCATCTTAGGCAATACATAAGCTGCAGAAGGTACCATCATATTTATAATTGGTTCATATACTTCTGGTGCAAGTCCTAACTTTTGAGCCACAGCAGTAGAATATCCAACATTTATCATTGAAATCATAGATCCAACTAGCGCAACAGACTCTATCTTTGTTGCGTCTCCAATTTCACCTACACGTTGTGCTCCTCCACTAAAGCTTGACAAAGTTTCCACCCAAAATTTTTCGTCCTCTGCATTACATCCCACAACAAATGTGCCAGTTGCTGTACGTAATGCATTTGCATAAGCTTGCATACTCATTTCAGCAAATTGTCCACCATGCTGTGCAACAACCACTGCAATTTCTATAATCTCATCTACTGTACTTGATGCAGCGCTGATAATTTTTTTGTTGTTTACAACTGCCAAAGTTTCTTCGTTCAAAAGTAAGTTTTTTACAGCTACACCATCAAGCAATACTATAATAGTTGCATCAGCTTCGCTTATTGCCTGTGCAGCTGTAAACACTGCTTTAGCACCTTTTTCCACAAGTGGTTTTGTTCTTTCAGGTGTTCTGTTATAAACAATAAGTTGGTGTCCTGCATTTATAATAGCCTCACCCATAGCACTTCCCATAAGCCCTGTTCCTAAAATCGCAATTTTCATATAATTAATTCTCCCACTATAAATATATTTTTTATTCTACTGAGTATAAGCCTTAGGCTCAAATGTAATTTATACATAGAGGTATTATCCTCTATTTACAAAAGATTGTTGATATCTAATCTTTTTATAAAAATATTATTTATTGACAGCTCCGTATAAGAAAAAGTTTTCAAATAACTCAGCAGCTCCTGCTGATGCAATTCTACCTCTATTTTCGCCATCAATCATTCCACAAATTAGTGCAACAAAAATTTCACTTAGGGTAGAAACACTGATTTCAATTTTAAAAGTTCCTTGCTTTTGTCCCTTTAAAAAAAAGTTGTCCAGCGCCTTAAAATAAAATGACCAGTTCTCTATTCCATCATCACAGGTTGCTCCACACATAAAACGTAAAAATTCCTTATTTTCATAATGAATCAGAATGATTTGTTTTAACCCTTCTCTATAATCTGTGATTTCAGAATCTAATACTAAGAGAATATTATCAATAACATCATTAGCTTTCTTATTTAACATTACTTCAAGATTTCCTCTTGTTCCACAAAAGCGATGTAAGGTTGCCTTACTTATGCCAGAAGCTTCTGCTAATTCTTTAATTGTACTTCTTGGGCTATTAACAATAGCAATAGCAAGCAGCTTTAGCAATTCATCTTCATTGTAACTTAATCCCATTTTGTATTCTCCTTTCTTTAATAGTATTCAATTCAAGATATTATATCTTTAGATGATACTATTTTGTCTCATCTAATAATAGGATACCGCATCAACTCACATGAGTCAATAATGTATCAAAGATTGTTTTATTCATAAGAGTGGGTTTTGTCGGTTTAGTTGGCCGCACCCCTTATAAAGTATTTATATAATACATTTTTTGTGATTGAGCATTTTGCATTAATCTAAGCCCTTGGTACACAAAGAGATTTTGAGCATAAAAAAGGACTTCACCCCAACTTGGAGAAGTTTTTTGGTAACGACACCAAAACACTCAAGAGGAGGAAGTCCCCTTTGTATATTCTCCAAGAAAGTCTATTTTCCTTTGAGGAGCTTCAAAAAATCGAATCAAAAGAGCGATTGCCCATCTTTTTCAGCGCACTGGACCTGCGACCTTACGCGAGACAATTGAGAAATCCTTCACCCCGAGGAGCGGACGGGCACTGCCGTCAAGGCATTCTTCGCGCATTACTCGCGGCTCCCTTAGAGAACATCGATACGTTCACCGGCCTAGCGCGCAGACTGGAGTTTGACCTTCGTTTCCGTTACCAATGTGGACTTCGGCTGGACATCCCCGCCCCTTCAATTTCCACGTTAAGCCGGGTTTTTGCCGAGTTGACTCGCAAAAGCCTTGCCAAGCAGTTGTTTGAGGATCTTGTGGCTCAGTGCCAAGAAGCTGGAATCATCGACGGCACTCATGTCGCCATCGACAGCGCAGCCATTCACGCCTACGAGAAAAAAGAACCCAAGCGAAAAAGCGAGCTCACTGGCCATGCCAACTGGGGTGCAAAGTTCGACACCTTCGGCAACAAAGTCAAGTGGTTTGGCTATAAGCTGCATCTGGCCGTCGATGCCAAGAGTGAACTTCCTATGGTGCTCCAGGTGACTCCTGCCCATGTGAACGACGGAGACGAAGGGCCTGCACTCATGACGATTGTCGCTGCAAAATCCAAAGTGAAATTCTTCATGCTGGATGCGGGCTACGACCAAATGAAAAACTACGAGGCGGCCCGGAACGTCAAGGCGCAAGCCATTATTCCGCTGAATCCACGAAATGAAAAGGAACCGCCAGCGGGGATCACCCGCAAAGGCACGCCTTGTTGTTCGATGGGATTTCCTATGACGTATTGGGGACAGGAAAAGGTACATTTGAAATTTCGTTGTCCACATGCGACAGGTCAAGTGGATTGTCCTTTGGGTATGGTCACTTGTTCGTCGTCCAATTATGGAATGGTGGTTAAAATCAACAGTCAAACGGATCTCCGGCGTTACGCGTTGCCGCATCGGGAAAGCCGAGGCTGGAAGGAACTTTACAATAAACGAACCAGTGTAGAACGCTGCAACTCTCGAATGAAGACCTATTTAACTGCAGACCAGCTTCACGTCTGGGGGATTCAAAAAGTGACAACACACCAATATTTGAATGCGATTGTGTTACTTGCCTCTGCACTTGCCATCGTCAAGCAACGAGTCCAAAACGCCGCTTGAAATTTCAAATTCATTGAAATTCTGCCCGTCTGTCCATTTATCGCTCCGCTCTCACAACACTGAGATTTCGCTGTGGCCTAACCATGGACTCTCAATCGAAATATGAATTATGCAAAATGCTCGATTTTAAATAAAACTGTAAATTATTTTATGAGTTTTAAAGATTTCTTTATAGAAAACGTCCAATTTTTCAACAGCTTGTCCAACTGGTTCTGGCTTGTCGTATAAATTATAGTGACTTACATTCAAGAATGAATAAATCCTTTTTCTTTGACCGTATACAGGGGCAAACTGCGGGTTTCACCCAACCCCAGCGTGTACCCCGGAGATTCAATAAAATTCCCGACATATCAAGCTTGAATATATCCATACTGTCGATTTCGGCAAGGTTGTTCCCTTCGAGAAGCGGATGATGTTGTCGCCTTTCTTAAGATTGACTTTCGCCGTGGAGGCTCCCCAACGATTCGAGCCGGAATAGACGATGTTCAAATTTGCGCCGGAACTGCCGTTGACCGAAAAGAAATGGGAGGCATCCGCCGCATTGGGTGAGCCGTTGGCATTGCGCACGGACAGCGCATAAAATCCCGCCTCCGGCACGTTTACTGTATACTGGGCATAATCATTGGCGTTCTTGATGTTTACGATCTTCATCCCGCCAGAAGCGATGCTTTCTCGCCAAACACCGGGAGAAGTTTCGCCACTCGGATCTTTCACCAGCAATTTGGTATGTGAATTAACGCTTGAATAAGTATAACTACCTAACACTATCCACCTATAATAGATTGTAAAATAAATTGAATTCACTTTTTAGTTCGCGTTACAATAAGAAAAATAGGTTGTGAAGCACACGCCGCTTTTAATGCTCCACCCATCCGTGTTTTTTTCAAGGAGGGGTTGTGTATTAAGGCAGCTTTTTTGCGGAGAAAATTAATATTCAGTTGAGCGTTCAAGGAGGAGCATGGGATGCCGCGATTTAAGCAGCAGTACGAGGAATAGTTAGTTAGTAATCTGGAGAATGAGTGCAACCACAGGAGAAAGGAGTTACTCAGCAAAGGATTAGGCCATGGAACAGTTGAGTTCCTTCGCACGGTATGGTTCCCGGCAATCGGAAATTTGGATCATCTGTTTCCGGAGTGGGAGGTACGAGATTTCAATAACGGCTACCGTTATCTGGATTTGGCTTATATCCTAAATTCCCGGTCAAATTATAACGAGGTAGGCGAAGGAACTCCCAGCGCATCGTAAAGTTCAATCTGGCGTTTAGTGATCTCACCGAATTGCAGCTCATGCCCCGGGCGTTCATAACACTCAATCACATCGAGTTCATCGAGCAGCCCCTGCATCGTATAGCGCTGGAATAGTTGTTTCTGCACATCCGAAATATTTCCCGGCAACTTGCGGTAGTAAACGGACAGATTGGACTGTTCGCCAAAGAGAAGGGCCAGATTCATTTGCGGAAGCGGATCGTGTTCTTTGTTCTTTCCGTATTTCACCTGTTTCAAGCCTTCCGATTAGCTGGATAGAGTGGTCGTATCGTAAGCCCAATATCCCGTTCTTCTTGTTTTATAGATAGATAAGCGGCATATGATCTACCCATTCCACGTTATAATTATAACGTGGAATGGGTAAAATTGGAAAATAGTATTGAGGAAAAACCGCGTCGTTTCAAGGTTTCTCCTCTATCCTCGTTATAATTTCGCGGGAATGCAGGTGGTATGAGCGACTCAACCGACTGCAACCTCCTAAATTGAGATTTTTGTACCTCAGACCGTGCTTTTGCCACCGGCTTCCTACAGATTTCACCTCGTGGTAGATACCCTTGCTCTTGGAACGGTAGGCGCTTGCCAGCACCCGTTCGGAACTTTCGCCCTAGAGATGATGCCCATGCTAAGCGTACAAAATGACAGCTTCCCGATGAATAATCGCGAAGCTGTCAAAAGTTATTAAGGTGTCTTTTAAAACAACCTTAGTCTATGAAATCACGCAATCTTACTTATTCCGTTCTTCAATTAATTCTTGCAACCTAATACTGGAATTGTTGATACTGCCAATAAATTTATAAATGGTATCAATGTTTTTTTCTTGCTCTTCTGTTGTGGCCAGCATTTCTTCTGTTGACGCAGCATGTTTTTGTGCGATACCGGAGATATTCTCAACTTGTTCTCGTACTAGAGAAAAAATCGAACTCACATGATCGGTCATATCCAACTCATTTGCAATGTATTGATCAATACGTTGAAAAGCAATCCTGATATTCTCAAAGCTTTCCAGTACTTGCAGGGTGATCAATTCGCCCTCTTTAACCGCAGTGTTTCCAGTATTCGCCTTTTCAACCACAAGCCGTGTTTTACTCTTGATATTATGAATAATTAAGTCGATTTGACTGACCGTATTGAGGCATTGTCGGGCCAGCTTTTGGACTTCATTAGCGACGACAGCAAATCCTGCTCCGGCTTCGCCCGCCCGCGCAGCTTCAATATTAGCGTTCAGGGCCAGCAGGTTAGTCTGATCCGAAATCTGTTTGATCGCCGACAAAAATGTATTTACATCATCCATGCTCTGGTTTAACTCTTCGACCGTATTTAATGAATCTTTTACCGCCGAATTAATAATATTCATTTGTTGTCCCATTTGCTGAATCCTGTCCGAGCTTTGGAGAACCACTTGGCCGGTGTTTTCAGAAGTGTCCGCCATACTTTGTGACAGTTGATTAATTTCGGACATTTTCACATCTGCTGTATGCATCATTTCATTGATATGTGTAATGCTATCCGATTGGTCAATAATCCCCCCCGCTACTTCTTGTATATTCGCCGTTATCGTATTACTAATATCTTTTAAAACTCCCATATCATTATTGCAATTAGCAATGTCCAGATTTAACGAGGTAGTGTTTTCGTGAATAACGCCTACCATGTTATTCACCGCTCCCAAAAGTTCTTTCGCTTCGGCTTCTTTACGTGTGGATAAATGAATTAAATCAGCACTTCGTTTACAAACAAAATATAAAGCTACAATAGTAAGTTCAATAAAACCTATAGTCATAAAAAAGTTAACATCAAATTGCTGATGCCTAGAGTAATAAATTACGATATAAGCAATATTGTACAACCCTCCGAAGCCATATAACAAAATTCTATTTACATATAGGGAAATCACACATAGCACGACCATTATCAGCATGCCTGCAGCAGGAGTTTCAATATAAGGAATTGTACTGGTTAAAATAGCAATTACTAAAATGATTGTTGTCCGTAAGGCGGGTTTCTTTCTGTAAATAAACCAGGTGGCAAGCAGCAGTTCCAACAAAAGTGAGATAACCCCTTCAAAATAAACCTGATTGCTACCAAGAAAGAAGCTGCTTGCGAATGCGATCAAAGTGAGCCATAGAATACTTGCAATAATCTTGTTTACTTTTGCTGCATTGGTCTTCAAAAAACTATCATTCATTCAAATTCCTCCAATTAAACTGTCTTTGGTTTACACATCTAGTAGTCATGCGATTTTACTCTTTAATTGTTTAACAATTGTTTGAGAATTGTTAAATAACAGCAAAAAAGTGCATGTTGGAAAACATGCACTACACTCTAAGCTTCAAATTGCTCAGATATAAATTTAGCCCCTCCTTAACTAATTGAATGTTTAAGATTATCTAATAGTCCATTCATAGCGCTGACAATGGTTCATGGGTTCCACAACCAGCACAGCCATCTTGACATCCCCACAGTTTATCTGCCACAGGGGCCCAATGAGCTGCAGCGCTTCTACATTTATCTGAAAGCCCAAGCACATTTTCCGGATTCTCCAGATCGGTAGAATGCGCACCGGAAGTCTCAATGATATCAACGAGTGCATCTGGATTGTCCAGCAATGGACAAGGACGCAGGAGATTTCCATTAAACGGCTGGCGTTCTTTATAAGCCATAAATAGTGGCGCCTGCAATGCTTCCAGCAACGTTTTGGTATGGATATTCGAATCAGAATAATGTATGAATGCGCAAGGCTCCATATCCCCGTTTGCATTGATATGTAAATATCTTCTTCCCCCCGCGATGCAGCCACCGGCATATTCTCCGTCATTCCAGAAATCCAGGGTAAACAAAGGTTTGGTTTTGCGGAATTTACGGATCTGGTGATACATGAATGCACGTTGGTCCGCAGTGGCCATCAACTCGGGAACAGCTCCGGTGCCGACAGGCATATACGTAAAGAACCAGCAGAATTTGGCACCCCATTCGATCATTTGGTCGAAATATGCCTCAGACCCAATAATTTCAGTATTTTTTTCCGTATAGCAACAGGAGATACCAAATGGTAGGCGTCTGGCCTTCAGAATTGCCATTGCTCGTTCTACCTGCTTAAAGGTCCCATCTCCACGGCGGAAATCGGTGTCGTCTTCAAAGCCTTCTACACTGATAGCAGGAATAAAGTTTCCAACCCGCAGCATCTCGTCTGCAAAGTCTTCGTTGATTAAAGTACCGTTAGTGAAAGAAAGGAACTGACAGTCTGGATGTGCTTCACACAAGCGGATGATGTCTGCTTTTCGCACCAACGGCTCACCACCGGAAAAAAGATAGAAATGAGTCCCTAATGCCTTGCCCTGACTAACGATGTCATCAAGTGTTTCATATGACATATTCAGCATGTGCCCGTACTCAGCCGCCCAACACCCGGTGCATTGCAGATTACATGCGGAGGTGGGATCCATTAGAATCGCCCATGGAATATTGCAATCGTATTGCTCACGCGCTGCCTTCTGCTTGGGCCCTCCAATGAGACTTGCATTCAACACGAAATTGCGGAAAAGGGTTTTTAGAATGTCGTTGTCAATATCCCTCCATAGTCCCATTAGATACTGATGCCAGATGTTATCAGGATGGTCAAGAATATCATGAAAAAGTTCCTTTTGAGAAGTGAACGCAGCGGAATTTCTGCCCCAACCCATATCTTCCATTAAAGAAAGCAGCTTGGGCAGGTTCTTCTCTGGGTTGCCTGAAATATAGTTCATCGCCTGGTTCAGAGCAAAAGCCTGGGCTTTTTCTTTTAGTTTCATCATATTTGTTCCTTTCTCTTCTACGACTAAAATATACTATGCTGCCAGGTGATTATTTCTTACGCCGCTTACTGATGACAATGGTCCCGATAATAACAATGACGACTGCAATCACTAAAACGATTGCTACAGTGTTTCCCATCTATATCCCCCCTCCTTTTGTAGTTTGCTCTGTCATATAAAGCTTCTTTATTATGCTTAAAGGATGTTTAAAAGTTGTTAGGCTCTTGTTGTAGAAATGTTAAAAAACTTGAGTTCTGAGCACAAAAAAACCAAAGTCTTATAATGACCTTGGTTTCTCGAGAAGCTTGTAGTCTTAATGCTATTCTTTCCGAGTTAAGTACACTGACTTCAGTTTCTCAATTACATATTGAGAGATAATGGCAATGAAACTTTTCCGTTCCGGATTTCTGAGTATCATGTAGAGTCCGATCAATGCTGCCAAGGAACCAAAAATAATGCCCGACAGTCCATTATAAAAGGAGGCATCTCCTTTATAAGTAAAGGATAAAATGGCTGCTTGTGTTAAGACTAGTGAAGTCAATGAGGAAGCAAAATTCGTCAATCTTATTGCTTCTATTACCGTCTCGTAGCTTCGTCTTGCAGCTATTACACCTACGAAAGATACAATGATCTCTGTAAAAGTAATTGTTGCAATCGCAAGGCCAATATATGGATGGTACTGTGTATTGCTACCTCCGAAAAACACTATTTTACTGCAATAAACTATGTACAGTAGGCTTGACGTCATCACAATAATGCCAATAAAGCGATAGGTAGAGTGTTGGTGGTTTCTAATTTCCTCCTGATTGGAATTATCAGGACTAACTTTAGAGGTCTCATGTACTTTTACTGCAGAATGTTTTGCAATTGCGATGCCAATGTTATAGAAAGCGTTGACGCAAAGAAAAAAGGAGAGGGAAAATATCCCCAAGAGTATTTTCGCAATTGCCACAACTGCATTAAGTTGTACAGACAGTTTTGCAAAATAAATACTTCGTTTATATCTATTTTGCAAGGCGGTTACTCCCTTCTTGGATTGACTCTTCGAATCGACTATCTCATTTATTATTAAGAAGTCTCTTTAATAATCTGCAGACATTGCATACACGCATAATCTTTAACATTAGATTTATGTTCTTTCTTGGTAATCTCATTCATAATCATATAATTGTCATCCTAAATATACAATGGAGTGTTTTGCTCAATATAAATATCTTATCAATGATTTGTTAACAAATTGCTTCTAAATTGTTTACGAAATATTAATTGAATTCCAAAAGTAGCAATTCTCATATTTTGAACATGACCCATTCTCCGCGACCTATAAAATATAATCCCCAGTGATACATTTCGCGTCGTTCTCTTCATAAATTCACCAAGGAACCGCCCCGTTATTCGTCTAAATAAACGGACGCCTATCAAGTACTTTTTGAAGTAGACGATCTGAGTATACTTGCTCTGGCATCACTGATTGTACGATTGCCAAAGCGCACACGCTGCCACATAAGGTATGAAGGTCTTCATAAATATTCTCATCTGCCCCTTCCGAGCTTGCTTTAATGAACTCAAGAATGTGCTTGCCAATGGTATGCATCATAACCATAAGTTCTTCTGCTCTGTGACTCGTCTGCCCCATTACACTAACAACCATATACAGCACATCTAGCTCGTAAAAGGAGAAGGTATTCGTTGACAACGAAATCCGCCCGGAATCAAAAAGTGCCAAACAAGTATCTGCAAGTTGCTCCGGATAACGGAGGTTTTTCTTCCGGTATTCGTGATTGAACAAGTAGTGAAATGACCCAATGATGAAATAACGGTGCACCATCAACACTGTCGCCAACCGCTCCTTTTCTCCATAGACCTGTCACGGAATCCATTTCATTCCAGAGCCATTCAAAATAGCCGTTCTCCCATTCCTCGTCCACCTCTTGAGCCAACAAGCGCAGCGTAGATTCCCGCCCCCTTCGTAGACTCACTCCATGGTTCACGCTTCCAATCCAAGCCGTCCAGAAACGCAGTCATTACGGAGTGCTCCTTCAGGTGTTGAAGGGTTTTCAGAGGATACAACGGTTTTGTTCCAAAAAGTTCCAACGCGGATACGACAAACGCTGTGCCATGTATTGGGTGATGTCCAGCTCCAGGGAACAGCCCATTTTCCTCCTGCTGGAAGCTCTGAAGCGTCCGGACCAGTCCTTGGTATTCGGTCGTCCCCTTTTCAGGCAACTCCCCAAGAGTGTATAACATAATAGCCGCATCACCTGTTCCATACAGATCTGCCTCGAACGTGTCTTCAAGATTCCTCCTGTATCCACCTGTCTGGCTTGTGTGATGGGCCTCAATGGAGTGAATTACTTTCTTTATGAATGGGTTAATATTTATCTTTTCCCCAATGCCTCCTTCTTAAAGGTTGTTTATTTCATTTTAGACCATACATACAAAGAGCAGATATAATATAATGCTAGTATTATATAGCATAATGACACATTCGCAATTGAATTCAACGCGACTTTCCAAGGCGCAAGCTTTATTAGACAAGCGCTCAAAAAGATTTTTATGGTTAAACGTAGTGTCATATTAAAATTAGCTGTCTAGAGTTTCTCAACAGCCTAGTTACTTTTTAAAAAAAGTATTTTTTTATAGTGAAGACTATCTCACAAGAGTTTATGGAATTGTAGGATCACCGCATTACTATAGATAAAAGATTCTGAATAATACTAAATCAGACAAACAAGCTAATTTGAACCAGTTATCGTTGATATAACACTAGAAGTTCCCCCGCCAGCAACTCCTACCTTATAGTAGTAACGGGTGTTAGGCTGCAGTCCCCCGCTACTATACGCATTGGTCGTTACGGGTACACTGTTAAGTTTGGTATATGTTCCATTTTCTTCAGTGGATCTGTAAATGTTATACCCGAGCGCTCTAGAAACATTTGTCCAGTTTAAATTAATGGTATTTGATCCAGAAGCCTTCGCTGCCAACCCGACTATGCTTTCCAACGTGATTTGGTTGCTTAATCCAACGTTTTTGGCTGCATTAGGGGTATAAAGCAGCATCGCGAGTGGATAGTCCTTACCAGCCACCTCTGGCAATCTTGTCTCATAAACGTAGGCCAGATATTTGAATTTTTCTTGAGTCATATCCTGATGTTCAATATATTTGTAGTAATTGTAGAGCACACTGTAGAACGAATCGATTCGGCCTCTTTGGTCCGGATTAATCACATTATAATAAGATGATCCGTCCGAAAAGGCAGGAGTATACATTACATCGTAACCTAGATGATATTGTAAAATATACGTAGTTCCAGCAAGTAGCCTATCATTCAAAAAATTGAAAGGATTTACGGCATTAGTCGTTGTTGACATCTTTCCTGTTACCGGATCAACCTTGGTCCCTTGTGTATAAATCGTCTGAACCAGCGTAGAGAGCCCGGCAACATTGGCGTATGCATGACCAACATCGCGCCCCATCTCCATCAATTGCGCGTGATATTGGGACTGCGCCAACGGTACACCGGTGACTTCATTTGCAGTCATCCACCTCATTTGATACTTAATGGATCCGTTTCTTCCTCCTTGCTGTCCCGAAGAGTTGACAGTTGTTGCCTCAACAGCTTCCGCATACATTTCTAGATCATTGGCGAAAATAGCTCTTCCAATCGTTCCCATCACACTGAATTGATGTTGATTCATAAAAAAGGAATGCGGATTATACGTATTGGAGACGAAATTCATTGCCTGGATTAGATTAGCCGTGTCTGTCTCCGTCCATTTCAGAGTCCCTGTTGGCGTATCTGAATAACGCATAATTTCAGCTGCCGCAGATAAGAAATAAGACACTGTTGCAAAACGGAAGTTCACATGCTGTGCACAAGACTGAATGTCGGAATAGTTCCTAATAATCTTCATGGCATTGGAGCGATAGGCCTCGTCGCCAGTAATATACCACATGATCGCCTGCATAAAAGCTGTTTCAGAGTCCGTATTCGCGCGCTGCCCCACATACTCGCTTGGATTAGAGTAATATACACCTCCCACAGTTGTCACCCACGGCCCTCTAATATTGACAAAAATATCATTCCCTTGTTGATAATATATCGGCGGTGCTTTGCTGGCACGCCGGTCACTCGCAAACGCATTGAATGCAGTATTCCAAGGTTCGTCGCCCACTCTCACATGATCACGCATATTATCCAAATCGGCCAGCGACATCACTATGCCTGGATGATGAAAAGTTGCAGTAATTTTGTTCCCTGCAGAATCGAAATAGGAAGCGGTTACATTCCCACTTACTGCTTGTGGTTTATACGATGTAATTAACGAAGATGTCTGCGCTTCTACTTTCTGTCCGCCAAATCCAGCAACTCCCGTTAGTGCCATCAGCATACAGAGAAACTTAAGAAAAAGAATGTTGGATCTTTTTCCGTGAATACCTAGTTTCATCTTATCAACCTTTCTTTTCGTGGAATAAAATACATTATAAGCATACAGCTCAAGTTAGCTGAGAAGAATAATAGCATCCTACGTTATCTATAACAATATTAAGGTAGAAGAACATACTCTTTAAGTATGGCCACCGTAGTCTTGCTAAACTGAGTTGGATCTATCCTAACAAGATGATTTCGGCACCGATATATATTTCAAAAACTCAAAACCCTCGGTAAAAAACATAGGAAAAAGGCCCTCTTGTAAATCTCTAGAGGGCCTTTTTCCTAACCTGTATTCAAAATAAAACTCTGTCCAAAGATCACGTGCTAATTTCTCTTCACCAATGATTCAATTGAAATTCAGGACATATACTTTCCCGTAGTCTGTATCAAAATCGATAATTCCCTCTGAAGAAGCTTCTGCCAGCATAACTTTTGCTCCGCCGGTAATCTGGATAGGCTGGCTGCAGAGAACCGAGCATTTCCCGCCTTGATGAGACACAATCTCCACAACTATTATCTGTCCATTCTTCCATTGCAGATTTAACTCAAAACCGCCCCGCGCTCTCAACCCTCTGACACTGCCCTCTGTCCAACTCTTTGGTAAAGCAGGTAAAAATTCGAGATACCCTTGGTGCGATTGCAATAACATCTCTGCAATTCCCGCTGTAGCCGCAAAGTTTCCATCAATCTGAAACGGCGGGTGGGCATCGAACAGATTTGGGTAAACCCCGCCTCTCTCGTGATTGATAGGTTCATCCGGTTTCACCAGCGTCAGAAGATTAGTGATCAATTGCTTTGCACGGTCTCCATCCTTGAATCTGGCCCACAGACCAATTTTCCAACCAAGACTCCATCCCGTTCCTCCGTCACCACGAATTTCAAGCGATTTCCTTGCTGCATGGAATAATTCGGGGGCCGACTTCTCAGAGATTAGTCGTCCTGGATATACCCCTACTAGATGCGAGACATGACGGTGATGAATATCCTCACCTTCGAAATCAGAAGACCATTCTTGAAGTTGGCCTTGCGCACCAATTTGCAGAGGAAGCAGTTGATTTCTGGCAGTTTGGAGCTTTTCGACAAAAACACTATCAATGTTCAGCAAGTTTGCTGAATGAATACAGTTATCAAATAATTCAGCAATTAATGACAAATCCATTGTTGTCGCTTCGCTGACGGCATGCCGTTTGTCCCCAACTTTGAATTTCTGCTCCGGAGATACAGCGGGAGAAGTTATTAAATATCCATCCTCATTCTCTATCAGCCAGTCCAGGCAGAATAATGCGGCTTCCTTCATAATAGGATAGGCTGTATCTCTCAGATAAGTTTCATCTCCGCTGAATGCATAATGTTCCCAGAGATGCTGAGTTAGCCATACACCTCCCATCGGCCATGATGCCCAGACCGGATCACCAATACCAAAATCTCCAACAGGAGCGGTTTGAGCCCATAGATCCGCATTATGATGGGCAACCCAACCTCTTGCACCATAATTCGTTTCCGCAGTCTGCTTACCATTTATAGCAAGTCTACCAACGAAATCGATTAATGGTATGTGCATTTCGGCAAGATTGCAAGTTTCCGCAGGCCAATAGTTCATCTCGGCATTAATATTCAACGTGTAATTACTGCTCCACGGGGCTCGTGTATCCTCATTCCAGATTCCTTGAAGATTAGCTGGCTGGCTTCCCGGACGTGAGCTTGCAATAAGCAGGTACCGTCCATAATTGAACAGTAGTTCAACCAAACCTGGATCGCTACTTCCGTATTCAACAATTCGTTTGTCTGTTGGCATATCGGCGGGGGCCTGACTACTTCCTAAATGCAAGGCAACTTTATCAAATAGCTGACGGTGATCATCAATGTGACGGTGTAGAATTTGGGAATAGTCTTTGCCGTTTATCGCCTGAATTATGCCAGCCGTCAATTTTCCAGGTTCTTGCATAGCACTGATTACACCGAGACTTGGATCAAATGTCGTAGCCGCACTGAAGTATAGCGTTGCTTCCTTCGCACCGACAATATGCAGACCGTCAGCATCCGCCCGAAGGGTCCCCCCATCCTGTACAGCAGACAGCCGTCCATGGAATTGCAAGGTCTTGACGTGCTCAGAATCATTATAGCGGACTGGATTTTCCACATCATGATAGTTGGGAGCCACATATTCTGGTGCAGTGCCATAGATCGTGAACTCGTTATCTTCAGCCTTGGTCTTATACCGCAAAGGGCTGTCTAATCTGGCACGGAAGCTAAGGAAACCTTCCTTGCTTGCCGAGAACCGCAGAACAATCGCTTGATCAGGATAAGAAGCGAAGATTTCTCTGGTATACTTAACACCTCCGATAGTATAAGCAACCGTTACAATTCCGGTGGAAAGATCCAGCTTTCGGCTATAGCCGTGGCGGCTCAACTGACCATGATCCATCAAGATGTGCAAATCACCAAATGGTAGATACGCTTCTGTAAAAGGTCCCATCATTTGCTTGGTTAGTTGATCAGCTTCTTCGTATTTCTGTTCCTCAATAAGCGTTCTAACCTGCGGAAGAACCTCTTTAGCTTCGGGATTATTCCATTCCTTAGGGTGTCCTGACCAAAGTGTATCTTCATTTAAAGCTAAACGTTCTTTTTCAATTCCACCGAAAACCATGGCACCAAGTTTGCCGTTGCCAACAGGTAGCGCTTCTACCCAGTACACCGCAGGGGAATTAAACTGAATATTCATTTGTTAAGTAACCTCCAGTAATGAGTTTTTTATCTTCTCTATTTTTATAACAGCTATTTACGATCACAATTTATTATAAACCTCAATAATGCTCACTTAAATAATAGATTATTAACAACACTATAACTAAATTACTTTATAAAAAATAAAAACGATTTATAATAGAATAAACCCCTGACGAACTGGACAAGTTGAATGATTACGATAACTAATATAATAGTCTAAAATGTTGTAGTACCAAAATAAGAAATAATAGCGTACTTATTGCTTATTCTATAACAATTTTATTATTATACAGTTGAAATAGAATATGTTGAAACTTGTGCAGAATATGAATAGGATAATTCATATATTAATGTTACATTTTGATCGGAGCGGATAAATGATGTACCGTCAATACTTTTTGCCTTCATTCGAGGAGTTTAACTTTTTTTGTTTCCCCCACTCTGTCGGAAAGTACACAAGGCCTGATAATCACAATGTTACACGGACAGGAGGAGTAAGGGATTTCAGCATTCACTTTGTAGTAGAGGGAAAAGGATATATTGAGCTGGGAGACAACCTTTATACCTTGAAGCAAGGGGATCTTTTCTTTCATCGCCCTTTTGAGGATATGCGTTATTACACTTCAGAGAATGAACCTTGGGAGATCTATTGGATGCAGTTCAACGGAAGTGGACTATCAGACTTCCTTCTAGAAAGAGGATTTCATGAGTCCTCGTTATGGTATATGAAAGATTTAAAGATGCTTGAGCAGGCTTATATTGAACTGTTGGATGAAATGGAATTACATAATTTTTTGAGGCCTCCGAAAATTTCCGCGCTGACCTACGCGGTTCTTATTGAGTTTGTAAGCAACGCTATTGCCTTTACAAACAAGAGAGGAACGCAGAATGTTGACAAGATTATTGAGATTCTTCCAATAATGCAGAAAGCAGCCCATTCCCCTTTTGAACTGGAGGAATGGGCTGCTAAAGTAAATTTGACGCCTAACTACTTTTGCAGTCTCTTCAAAAAAGTCACTCGAGTTACCCCGCTTGCCTACATCACGAAATGCCGAATTCAGAATAGCAAGCAATTGCTTCTCGAAAATCCGGATATGGCGATTAAGGAGGTCGCCATTAGCTCTGGTTATCCAAGCGTCAGTTATTATAACAAAATTTTTATGCAGTTAGAAGGCATGACCCCCACCGAGTTCCGCACAGTTCACTTTAAGTAAGATTGCTGACTTCTCCATTGATAAAAGATATGATTCAATAAGAGCAGTTGGAGAACAGAGGACTCTATCGATAGAGTCCTCTGCACAATTTCAGACTACTTATTTAAAAATATAATCAATCATAGATCTCGATTTTTTTCACTGCAATTGGCCCTTGAGGAAATAGAACTTTCAGATACCGTAATCCGCCTGATAGCTCAAGTTCAACAGATGTATCGCTTCTTAGATTGCTAGTGAATAACTTCTTAAAATACTTACCATCATATGAAAAAGAAATCTCAATATCCTCTTGAGAGAGTTCCTCAAAGACGACTAGGGCTTTCTCCGTATTCTTCCGTCCTTCCAAATCTACCATAATCCATTCACCAGGAGCTGATTGCTTAGATCTCCAGTAGGTTCCTTCACAACCGTCCGTAACGTTCATAGCTGGATTTTCGGGATCAAAGCTGCTGCAAAATACTGGCCGACTTTTAGCAATATTAGAACCTTCGCCACCCCCAGGTATTCTTTCAACTTCTGGCGGACCCACTTGGATATTAATTTTCTGTCCTAACCATTCCGTTTCTCCATCAGCCATTACCTCGATTATCGCAGACTGGACCCCCTCGGCTCTAGCTTCTATCTGAATATTCCCAGCATAGTATGAGCGCAATTCAATTGCCCCTGCACCATCTAAGAAGCTACCGTTTTCTGGACTGAGCTTAAGTGTTCTTCCCGTAGGAAAGACCGCTCCTCCCTCAATGATTTCCAGTGTAATTTCAAGCGTGTTGCAGATTCTCTCCTCTTGTTCATTCAGCAATTCAACGATTATATAAGCATCATCAGTTCCATCAGTGCGAATGACCTTCTTATCTGAAGTAAGCTTTAGAGCGTAAGGCAACCCTTCCTTTTTTTTCGGCGGTGGAGCTATTCCCAGCAGTTCGTTACGGTACCAATACCATGATTGAAGTGGAAGTCTATGATAATCAATCATGCCCATGTAGCCCATATCAAAAATAAAACTTCCATGATGAAACCCACACCATAGGGCTTTACCAGACCTCCATTTAGGATTACTTTCAACCCCATCTGTATAACTCGGGGTATATTCACCTGGTCGTTGATCAATGGTACTGCCATATTCGGATACAAAGCTTGGAAAGCCTGGATCAATATACAGAGATGCACCGTCACCGTTATATCCGGCAAGATCGCCTAATGCGTCGAAGCCTTGCCGCTGAGCTCCACCGACTGCAGCAGGGCGGGTGGGATCAAGTCGACGACTCTCCTCTACTAGCCTAATGGTAAGCTCCCGCGCCTCTTCCATAACAGCGTCTTCACTGAAAAAGGGCTCATTGCTCATGCTCCATGTAATAATACTGGGATGATTCCGGTTCGTTCGTATCATTTCACGCAGCGTCTCTAAACAGCTCTCTTCAAATTCCTCCTTGTCTTCCTCATGGACCGGGTAGGCGCTTGCGGTCCAATAGCCTTCAATATTGGGCCCCCCTACACCCCAGAAGCAAAGTTCCGACCAGAACAGAACCCCCTGCCTGTCGCATTCTGTTGCAAAATAAGGATGATGCGGATAATGTGAGCCTCGAATAAAGTTCATACCACAATCTTTAATCAGCTTCACATCTCGATGCATCCCCGCCCGAGTGACGGCATCCCCCCAACCTGCATGATCCTGATGTACATTAGCGCCTAAGATATCATAGTGGCTACCATTAATAAAGAAACCTTCGGTGGCATCAAAATAGAACCACCGCATACCAAATGATGTAACAACTTCGTCTTTAAGTACGTCTTCTTCATACAAGCGACTGATAAGCGTATATAGATAGGGGGAATCTGGATGCCAAAGCTTCGGTTGATCCACAAAGCCTGTCTGTTTGACAGTCAAACACTGCCCCGCGCCCAACACCTCTGATTGTACTGTTTCAAACACCTGTTCTCCAGAATACTCCACACTTGATACTAGCCGGAAAGTTACCGATTGCGAATTAGCATTGACAATTTCGGTTTCGAGGCTGACCAAAGCTTGATCTGTCGTAACCTCCGGTGTAGTCACATAAGTCCCGTTCCACTCAATATGCAAAGGTTCTGTAACTATTAGACTAACATCTCGATACAGTCCTCCGTTAAACACATGTTCTCCAGCCCGAGGTGCTAGTCTAGGATTCCAGAGATTATTTAATCTTACAAACAGCAGGTTATTGCCTTCCTTAGCGATCGCAGATATATCAATGATAAATGCCGTATATCCACCTTTATGGCTTCCGACTAGTTGACCATTCAGGTATATCTCGGCATCCTGAAATGCAGCCTGAAATTCCAGCAAGATCTTCTTACCCTTCCACTCAGGTTCTATGTGCAACTGCTTACGGTAACAGCCATAGCCTACATAAAATTCATTCTCCATAAAATATGGTGTTCCGAACGAATGCGGAATGCCGATATCATACCAAGCAGAATCATCAAAATCCGATTCCTTGCCAGTAATATTGTCTCCATAAGAGAATTTCCAGTTGTCATTAATCAATTTTTCAACGCGATGTGTATATGAGTTCAATCCACTTCATCCTTTCACAGCTTAAACTTTATTATGATTATAATATATATCAATTACCATTATCATAATATTATTTTCATATATATATAACAATATTACTATTACAAATAATCCTCCTTCAATTATTGAAGGAGGATTATTATTGTTACTATTCAGCTATCTGCTTATTTTGATGCTTTTAAAGCATCTAATTGTTTTTGCAATTCTGCCAAATACTTATCATAGCCGGCATTCTTGAGCTGCTTCTGAACATTAGCAATATCCTTGTCGATATCATTTGAAACACCACAGGTTAGAGGCAGAATATATTGCGTTTTCACCGTTTCAATATTTGACAATTCTGTTGCTAGCATAGAAGTGTCGAAGCTAAACCCCGCATATGGATCCACAGGGGCGGTTTCAGTCAGCTTGATTCCTTCTGCCTGGAGATCATCATTGATTTTCTTCCATTCTCCCGGATAGTTTACTTGAAGGTTCATATACCCATCATTCAAACCAGTCCATGCCGGTTTAACATTATCAGTCGGAATGCCTTCGTAATTGATGTAACCCTCTGAATCTAGCTTATAGTTCTCCCCCTCTACACCATACATAAGTAGATTATAATATTTCTGGTCAGTATGAGCCTTCTCAAGCAGTTTCAGTATCTCTTCGGCATACTGAGATTGGGTTCCGATTGAAATAGCTGTTGTAGTTTGTGGATTAATCACACCTTGGAAGGTGGGAACATTATTCATATAATAATCATACCAGCCATATACAAAGTCAGGGTTCGCCTCTTTAAGAACACCGATATAACCGCCGCTCGCTGCCCCGAAGTGGTTACTGAACTCAAGAGGTTTTTGATCCACCTTCATTAACTCTAATGTTTCGGCCGTGGCATTGCCTTGAGAAGCTAGAATATCATGGTCAGCAATACCATCATCGTACCATTTTTTAGCTTTTTCAGCAGCCTGCTTGAACTCGGTAGTCTCATACATATTCACCACTGTATATGGATCATCTACAGATGCTACAGCAAGTCCTTGCACAATTCTAAGATATTTGCTGCCAGCAATCATTGTCCAGATATTATTGCCATAACGTGGATCATTAATCATCGGTGTGGACGGATATTCCTCTTTGGCCTTGTATAAATACTGCTCAACAGTATCCAGACTGTTAATCTCAGGAAGATTCCATTTTTCTCTTAAATCCTCCCGATATAGCATTCCTTCGGAACCGCCTCCCGGTTTACCAAGTTGAGGGATACCATAGATCTTTCCGTCAATTTTCATTTGATCCAATTTACCATCATAGTGCTTAACCAGTTCGGGCACTTGATCCATCATCGGCGTAAGATCTACGAATGCATTCTTAGAAGCAAAATTGGCGAAGTCCGACCACGCACCGCCAACATATATATCATACTCTTTCGCAGCTATGGCCCGGCTGATCTGATTCTTCTCATCGCCCCAAGGTACATAATCAAATCGGACCTTAATCCCCAAATCCTTTACCGTCAACTCATCGAGCTCTTTATAGAAGTTATCCAAGCCGCTCTTGGGCTCATTCCCCATAGTAATCGCTTTCAATACTGGAGCATCTGCAACACTCTCTGTTCCCGCGGTATTCCCCCCGGGAGATGGACTTGCATTTGTACTAGCATTTCCATTACCATTGTTCGAACATGCAGCAGTTGTAACCAGCATTGCTGTCAACGCCGTTATGGCTACCATTCTTCCCGATTTCTGTACTTTCAAAATTGATCCCCTCCAAAATTGATTTATATGTTAATCATAGGAAGCTTGAATATCTTCAAGCCCCTATGTTTGAACATCCTAACCTTTCACGCTACCCACAACAAGACCACTTACGAAGTACCGCTGGGCAAACGGGTAGAATAACAATACAGGACCCGTAACTAGCAATGCGGTAGCCAATTTCATGGTCTCACTTGGCATTTGCTGAACCATAACAATCTGTGAATCCCTTACAGCATCAGAAACTCTGGCGAGCATCCGGTATAGCAAGTACTGCAGGCCCCATTTGTCCTTATCTGTTATCAGGTAGAGACTATAGTTGAACCAGTTATTCCAATAAGCCAGTGCGGTGAAAAGACCTATCGTTGCTATAGCCGGCTTGGTCAACGGCAGTGTAATCTGCCAATAAATCCGAAAGTCTCCAGCCCCATCTATCCGCGAAGATTCCATAAGTGCTTCTGGTATACCTTTAATAAAATTTCTAAAGAGAAAAACATTAAACGGAGATAGAAGACCCGGAAGAATAATAGCCCATAAGGAATGGTTTAAGTTAAGGACATTGGCCACTACCATATAGGTAGGTATCATGCCCCCAGAGAACAATGTTGTGAAATAAACAAAAAATGCAACCTTGTTCCGGTGTTTGAAATCTGGTCGGGAAAGCACATATCCACTCATGGATGTAATCAACAAGCCAAGAACTGTTCCTACAGCAGTGACATACATAGTAACCAGATAGGCTCTGCCAATGGTACTGCCCAAAGAGTTAAACACCACTCTGTAAGCCTCAAAAGTAAAGCCCTGCGGTAGAAGTGAATAGCCGTTGCGGACAACTTCCGATTCACTGCTCAGAGAGCCGGATAGCATAAAGATAAAGGGTATTACACAGATCAAGGCCGCGAGTGATAAGATAATAATTGAGAAGAAATCAAAAACCCGCACTCCCATATCTCTTTTAATTTTAGTCTTGGGACGACTATGCGTCATTGAACTCACAGTTTCATTCTCCTTTCTTAAAACAACGAATTTTCATTGTCAAACTTACGGATAACAGCATTCACGGTCAGTACCAATGCTAATCCAAACAAAGATTGATATAGACCTGCTGCAGTACCAAGATTAATACTGAAATTCACAGTCAGAGCACGATAGACATAGGTATCAATGATGTCTGTTGTTGTAAGCAGCAAGCCATTGTTTCCGATTATGTTCCAGAATAAATCGAATTGACCGCGCAAAATACCGCCAATGGAGAACAAGAGAAGAACAATAATTGTTGGCTTCAGGAGTGGTATTGTAATATGACGGATGCGCTGTAATTTTGAAGCCCCGTCAACGTAAGCGGCTTCATAGATGCTCTCGTCAATCCCCATAATCGAAGCTAAATAGATTACCGTGCCGTAACCGAGACCTTTCCATATCTCAATAACTACAATAATAATGGGCCATACCCATGTCGTTCGATAGAAGTCAAATTTTTCGAAACCTAAAGAAGTAAAGATGTTATTGAATACCCCATAATTATAATTGAACAAATTGTACACAATGGAACCAATGATGACCATAGATACAAAATAAGGCATGAACATGAGAGTTTGACTAACTCTGACGAACTTTTTCATTGCAACTTCTTTCAACAACACAGCCATGGTGATTTGGCAAAGGTTGCTTAAGACGATAAATGCTACATTGTACAAAATCGTATTTCGGGTAAGCTTCCATATGATAGAATCCATTCCACCATGGAACAGAAACTCAAAGTTTTTGAGACCGACAAATGGACTTAGCAGTCCCTTGCTAAAATCGTAATCTGTAAAGGCATTATACAATCCTGCCAAAGGTAAATAGCTGAACAGAACAAAATAGATAATCATCGGAATAATCATAAAGTAATAAACTTTATGTGCTCGGAAATCCGTAAATGGCGCCCCTCTTTTTTTAAGCGCTTTCTTCTTTAGCGTATCCGGCATAGGTGTGGACACTTGATTCAATGCAATCACTTCTCCCTTCAAAGTTATTGTAATCCTAGTCGGGAAAATGGAATATTGTAATATATGAGGATTCCTTATACTATTTCTTTAAAAATTTTTAGTTCCACTTCATAAGAAAAAGGTGCCTTTCGGCACCTCAGTTGTCTATATTTGGGGTTAAGACTCATATATAGCAGGCACATTAATTACGATACAACTTCCATGATCTTTTTCGCTAATGATCTGCACAGGATTTAGGGATTCATTGAAGAACAGCATCAACCTATTTTCAATATTTTTAAGACCATAGCCGCTTCCGTTATATTTCGCGTGCTTTTCTGATTTTTCTGTAAACCCTACTCCATCGTCCTCAATCCAAATTAGCAAGCGGTTTTCACAAAGCGCAGTTTTGATTCGAATAACACCTTCTGCAATCGCTTTCTCATTAATTCCATGCATAATTGAATTTTCAACAAGTGGCTGTAGTGTTATCTTAGGAAGGATACACCCGCCGGTATCTGCACCGAGATCGATTTCAAGCTGGATTCGATCTTTGTAGCGGTATTTCTGCAACTCCATATATATTTTGCATATTTGAACTTCACTTTCCAAAGTAACCGCATCCCCACCTTTGTTGAGGACAAGCTTGTAATAATTCGACAGAGCGTAAATGATTTCCTGAACCTTATGCCCCTCTTGCTTATGAGCCAACCAACTCATAGTATCCAAAGTATTATATAGAAAATGTGGATTAATCTGAGATTGAAGTGCTCTCAATTCCGCTCCCTTCTTCTCCTGCCCCAATCTGAACTGCTCCTTCAGCAACTCCTGTACACTTTCAATCATATAGTTATAGCTGGAAATCAAATGACCCAATTCATCGCTCCGCGGCTCAAGATCGATAATCTTCAGCCTTCCTTGCCGGACTTGACTCATTTTGTTCATCAATAGAAAAATCCGGTGTGTAAGCGACTTGGTAACTGGAAAGATAATCAAAAGGATCAGGATTCCCACAACAGAATACACTGTTCCCATTCGCAACCAAATGTTATGAATAATCTGATTCGCCGATTTGGCAGATATCACAGACACTAAATATAGATCGCTGCCTCCAATACGGTTTCCCCGGGCTAAAGCGGGGCCAGCAGGAAGATTCACCTCTGAAAACGAAGAACCACTCTCAAGCGGCTGAGGAAGCTTCATTGTTTTTAACAATTGATTATTATTGCTTGCTGCGACAGTTCCTTTGTCAGTCACAATATATACAAGCTGCTCCTTAACCGAAGAACGAAGCATCTCTTTAATCCGGTCCAGATTGATATTGACTGTAAAAGCTCCAGTAGATTGACTGTAATTTTTAGGGTTCCACAACAACCGTCCTAGAGATAAATAGGATTCCCCCATACTATCCGCACTCGTTGTACCACTAAGCAACCAAACAGGCTTTCCATTTCTTCGACCTAGTTCTTTTAACCACTTCTCTTCTTCCAACTGCTTGAGTGGACGGAAATATACTGCGTTGTCTCCAGAGATCAGAAATTGATCATTCACATAATACAAAATGTGGTCAAATTGCGAATCTGATTCCAGAATTTGTGTATAGGAGGTTACCGCTTGAAATAAAGCAATTTGCTTGGAGACCGGTGTAGTCATCGGGGACGCAGAAAGCGCATCATTGATTTGCCCATTGACAATTATCATTAAAGAGATTTCTTCGATATGCGCCACCAAATTGCTCAGCGTATTTAAAGTTTGTTCATAGGCCTGATTGTCAGCAAATCTTTGCCCATTCAAAGCGTAGGTTCTGATTTCATTTTGCGAAATTAAAAAGGTAAAGATTAAGGGAACAAGCCCTATCAACACGAATAGACCAAGAAGCTTCGTTCTAATCGACATATTTTTAAGCAGAACATTCAGCCTCATAAATTGCCCAACTGCTTCCTATATTCCAAGGGGACATCCCCGTGCAATCTCCGAATACCCTTGTAAAATAGCTGGGCGTCGCAAATCCGCACATCTCTGATATGGCATTCATTTTGTAGCTGTTGTTGGCAATAAGCTTTTTGGCCTGCTCAATCCGATAATCTCGAATATACTGGCTTACAGTCGTTCCTACATCCTGCTTGAACAACATATTTAAATGCGGGACAGATAGATGCATATGGTACGCAACCTCCTGAACATCCAGATCGGTCTTACTGCAATGGTTGACCACATATTTGATGACGCCACGGGTGATGAGAGAATAGCGGGAGTTCCGATTAATTACTTCTAAATATTCCTGACAAAGCTCTTGCATAAATTGATTTAATTGATTTACCGTTCGGTTACTTCTTACGATTTGTCCGATATCAGCAGTGTGGTAAAGTTGTTCGACTTTCAAAAGCAGGGAACTCTCCTCGTTCACCAAAGTGTTTGCAATTGTAATAAATAAGGAACAGAATTTATCCTTTTCATAAGCTTTTTGGAAAATGAACGATTGAGATACCCTATCTATCCATTCGGGTAAGTGATTAGGAGAACTTTTCATAAGATTGAGGAACTCCATGTGATATCCTTGAGAACTACTTGTCCGTTTTAAGAAGCTTTCATCATATACGGATAAATAGATGTCAGGAAAGAAAAAACATATTTCAGATGCTTTCCTTGCCTTTTCCCAGCTGTCAACAACCTCTCGAAGCTTAAATACTTTGCTGCCAATACCAGCATAAAATTCTTTAGGATACTGACTTAATAGATAGCGGGCTAGACTTTCCAATCGTCTCAGATCCATCTTAACCACTGACAAGATAAAGGCATATTCTCCATTCCCTAAATAATCACCGATACATGGTATATTCTGATTATTCCAGAACTCATTAACTAAACTAATGTTATCGTTTTCATTTTTTAAAGATTGAATCTCTGTTACACATAAAGCAACGTATTGTGTATTTAAAGGGAAATTTACCACCTCACAGATTCCCTTGATCTCCTCAGTACGAGCCGACTTATCAATCAGAATTCTAACTAATCTCTGACGCTCTATGTCTCTAGTCTTGTAGCTCTCAAGTTCCTTTCTCTGACTAGACTGAACAAGCTCTGTGGTCTTTTTAATTGCAAGCTCCAGTTCGTCTATACGAATAGGCTTTTCAATATAATCAAGCGCAGCCAGCCTGATTGCGCTTTTCAAATAGTCCACATCCAGATACCCGCTCATAAACAATAACTTGCTGCTAGGGCAGATCTCAGTCAATCTTTCAGCAAAATCAATTCCATTCAACTTAGGCATCCGTATATCTGTTAGTACAATATCAGGATGATATCTGGATGCCATTCGAACCGCCTCTATTCCATCTCTGGCTTCCAGAACTTGTTCAATGCCATAACTTTCCCATCGAATAGACTCAATTAATGCTTCTCTTGTGAACTCATCATCATCTGCAATCAATATCCGCATAGTTCACCTCTCCTTTCAAACAAAGTTGTTGTAGAGATCAGCAATTCTCCTTTTATAAAATGATATTAACGGCAAGTCATCGATCGGTCAATCACTGCAAACAACAAATATAGTTATATATTTGTCTATTTATTAATATAGGTTTTGACAGTAAAGGAGTCTATACTGAGCTTGTAAATAAAGAAAACAACACAATTAAGGGGGACAAAAGTATGAAAATTCGCTATAAAAGAGCCGTGTTGACAACAGCAGTTTTCGTTCTTGTTACTGCATTAGCAAGCGGTTGCACTAAGGGAAATTCCAAAGATGCTGAGAGCACCGCCAAACAAGACGTAACAATTACTACTGCTCGCATGGTTGGAGCAGATTTTACCTTCAAGAACGGTGAAAGTACAGACGATAATGTTCACACTCGCTGGGCCAAAGATGTCATGGGTATTACTCTGAAAAATGAGTGGACAGTTGGTACAAGTGATGCTTACACCACGAAGCTTCGCCTGCTTCTGAATTCCAATCAGAAACTTTCCGCTGCTTCGCTCCAACCTACTCAATGAGATAATTCAAGGAAAACATTGGTCGGAGCAGAAGCTGGATAATCGGTTGGATATGCTCTCGATCCCGATTCAATCCGGAGAATACCTCTCCATGCTGCTTATTCGACCTGAGGATATAGATGGGATTTACAATCGTAAAGATATGCCCCATCTGGGATTTGCTGTAGCAAATGTTGCAGAGGAATTGCTGACAGAGTCCTTCGACTGCTGGTATTGTGAGGATCTATATAATAATCTTTTATTTGTAGTTAAGCCAAAAGATGTCGTTCTCTTGAAAACACTCTTGAGGAGACAGCGGACAAGATTCGCATTATCGTTAAGCAGCTACTTAAATTAACCGTCTCTGTAATAATCTCAAATCGTTTTTTGTTTCCAACCGAGATTCAAATCTATTATCAGTGAAGCATGGCCTCTATTATTCAGCAAGTCGGAAGTGATCAGGATTTTGTTGTTCAGTTGGTCGAGGACGCATTAGTAACCGGACCGGTTTCCCGCTCAGTAAGCTCACTGTATACACCACCGTCATTTGCTCATTTGTTGGAAGCTGGACAGTGGAAGGCCGCGAGTTCTAAGCTAGAGGAAATCTTTCAGGAATGGGAGGATTATTACCTTGGCTCACATGAACATCTAACCGAAAATTACTTGGCGCTGTCCTCCGCCTTTTCCTATTTCATTCATAAGACTACCTCCATCCCACTCACGTTTCTAAAGTATATAAGAATGAGACTGGTGAGAATATTGCCGATTATTTATTACGGCTGCGCATGGAGAAAGCAGTCTATTTTCTGAAATACACTACTGAAAAGGTTTATGCAATTGCTGACAGACTCGGCTACAATAATCCCGCATACTTTATTAAGGTTTTTAAAAGTCAATTCGGCGTAACCCCCCATGAATTTAGGGATTGATGATAAGAGCTCAAAGCAGAATTCATTCTCAAAAAAACAGGCCAGATGCATACATCTGGCCTGTTTTTTATGAGCGTTCATTTAAAGATAACCTGCCCTACATGCTCTCCAATGAAGATATTGCCGGCTTCTACATCAGTAACCTTCTTGCCTCGAATCACAACATTCTCCAGTGTGACTCCATCGACCATTCGTTCTTCATTAAATCCTATTATTTGCGAAGGGTACTCTTCCAGACCATTGTATACAATATCTTTAAAATGAATGTTCTCAATCCGTTTTCCAGGTGCTGGATTATATTTCGCATTAAAAAACACTCGTAAATCAAAGAGTCTGCCATTCTCAAAAGGCTCCACCCGGATATTCTCATATCTGACGTTACGTACAATATTTTCGTCTCCGGCATTGATCGCCATACAACCTAGATACTCTTGCTGCGGTTCATGGTGTTCTAGAATATCAATATTCTCAAAATGGATATCTTCTAGGATATCTCCACCATGCTCATGATCCCCATGACAACCGATAAATGTTGGATGCGCGACATCTGCCCAAAGAGTAGAATTCTTCAATGTAATATTCCGGCTGTCTCCAGAATAAGCGAACCGGCTTCCATAAACTGTGAAACAGTCATCTGAATTACGCATAAACACTCCATCTACCTCAACGTTAGAACTGGAAAGACAATCAATCCCGTCAGACCAGCCTGTACAAGAAAAAGCCTTAAAATCTGTAATCATTACATTGCTGGATTGACCGACATGTATGCTGTTGTAAGGTGGGTTGACCAGGGTAATTCCACTAACTTGTACATTCTTGGAGAAGTTGATTTTAATCCCACCATGCGGAGTGTCGCGTCCAATTCTAGCTTGATGCAGCACACCTCTTCCCCAAATCCTGACGTTTTCAACCTCATGACACTCCAGAGCGGACAGAACCACTGCTCCGCCTGCAAGGTAGACCTTTTTATTTGAAGGAATTAACAGCCCTTGTGGAAGAACTTGATGCAAGCCAGGGGCAAAATATAACGTGGACGGCTCTTTTCCAGTTATCGGATCTACCTCTGTGAATTTATTTAAAAGATCAACGGCGCTATGAGTACCAGGTTGAATATGCAATATTCCAAACTCTTGAAGATCTGGTTCATTTTTCATAATTTCCCCTGCAAAAATATGAAGATTATGATAACGATCACCATTGATCTCCAGGGAAAGATTTTTAGGGGAGTTCAGGATGAATCGAATTGTATTGTCTTGCCGTGTATAGCTGATGTTATAGGAAAGCGGGCGAATCGCTACACTGGACACAGACTCAGCATTGCTGATGATCTCAACTTCCACTTCGCCGACGAAATCAAAGTAAACCATGGACGCATTTCGTACCTGATGCATGTCAATCATTACGTTATAACACAATAAAGTCTTCCAAGGACCATCCTTAGATCTTACTTTAACCGTAAAGTCCTTGTTGGCCGGTGTGAATTCGGGAATATCATAAACACTCAACTGATGAATGACATTCATTGTCTTTACCTCCAGATTGGAAGCGCTTAAAGCGCTCCTTTTATTTATTTTCACATATATTGTATAGTCGTATAACTAACTAGGAAATGTTCAAAACATGCATATTTATTGTATTTTTCAGGTCTCCTTACTAATGTTGCTTATATTATTCCTGTATTTCAGTGGCGTTGTACCAAGCATTTTTTTGAACAGTTGGTTAAAATAGGAGGCATTCGGAAACCCGACAGTTATTCCAATCTGTTCCACCGGCAGGTCTGTAGTGCTGAGTAGGCGACAGGCCTGCTTAATCCGTCTAGCAGTTAAGTAATCGACCAGCCGGCCTCCCGTTTCCTGATGAAAAATCCGGCTAACATATGATTTCGACAAATGCGTCTCAGCCGCGAGCTGATTCAGGTTTACCTCTTCCTGATAGTGCTCCTCGATCCATTTCATGATTCTCTCCGAGTAACGGAGATTCCGCCGCCCCTCCGAAGTAAGGAGTGAGTTTTTTCCGGTTCCCATACACTCCAGCAGCAACATCAGCAGCATTGTAATGTCTTCAGAGTCGTCCTCAGCGGAGCCACATCTGGTGAGATTGTATCGTTCATACGCCCATTCCATCACCGGGATCTGGGCACTGAGATCGAATCCGCAGTAAGAGTTGTTGTTTTGCCATAAGGCGGAGAATACCGCACGACGTTTCGGGAAGTCCTTAAGCAGATTCTCCGCAACCTGCGGACCAATATAGAAAATACTGCGCACAAAGGGGGCCTCCAGCGATACCTCGGAATAAATCCTGTGCAACTGATAAGGTTGGAAGAAGAAAAGCATCCCGGGTCGGATATCGTACATCTGCTGATTAACGACTATATTCCCTTGTCCGCCATGAACGAACAGCACTTCGCAACACTGATGCCAGTGGTAATATCCTTTGTAGTAGTCATCGGTGTAGATCCGGTAATTCCAAACAAGCGACTTGTGGTCATGGAAAACAACAGGCTCGAACAGTTGCTTCATGTTCCCTCCATCATGACATAATATAATCTATTATACCCTTCTTTCAGGCAGCGAGCGCTACAATCAAGGCAAAACAAAAAGAATGCGTCCCGGCTATATTTAGGACACAATCTTACTTGATTCTTATTCAGCTCAGCTTCCCTTTATCTGTCAGTTTCCCTCTACCACAAATACAGGTCATTCCCCTTTAGCTTAAAGATGGCTTCTATGAAATAATAATCGCCATAAATAATAGCGGTGTGCCGGTTCGGATTGTGGTAGGCAGCGGATCCATTGATCAGGATATTGTCGGTCTCCGCCGACCAGTCACTGCGTGATTCATCCAAAGTGCGCAATAGCTTTAACGCAGTATTGAGATAGACAGCCTGTTCATTCTGGCCTACAGCCTTTGCAATTTCAATCAGGCCGCAGGCTGCAATTGCCGCAGCCGTGGAATCCTCGTATGCTGGTTCCTTCGGTTGTCTGAAATCAATGGGTATAACCCCATTCTCCGGAATATTGGCCATGAAATAATGCGCAATTCGTTTGGCTGTATGCATATACTCTTCTTTACCCGTGTGGATGTAACTCATCATGAAACCGTAAAGCGCCCAGGTCTGGCCTCTGGTCCAAGACGAACCATCTTCATAACCTTGTCCACCGTAAGTCTTCACTACCCCACCATAGAACGGGTCAAATTCCACGATGTGGTTAACCGAACCATCCGGTCTTACAAATGCAGTCATGGCAGTATCTGCGTGCGCCATAGCAATCTGTTTAAACCGCGGATCGCCAGTCTCTTCCGACGCCCAATAGAGTAGAGGAATATTAAACATACAGTCTACAATTGCCCATCCGCGAGTATCCCCTTCATCGAGATCATTCCATGCCCGGATGAATCGGCCAGCCAGATTAAAGCGTCCGGCCAGCAGATTAGCAGCATGGAGCGCTCTAGTTTTGGACTTCTGGTTACCAGTTACCTTATAATTAGCAACACTGGTCGGCAGCCACATAAACCCTACATCATGATGAAGCCCGTTATATTGCTGAAAGCATTCATCTAGTTTATCTTCTGAAATCTTAGCGATTTCTTGATATTTCTCATTCCCCGTCTCATGGTGCATCAACCACAGAATACCGCCCCAGAAACCGTTGGTCCACCAGCAAATGCCGTCGGCATCCAAGCAGGAAGGATTATCCACTGACCGATCATCATGTACTCCGTTTACTACCGTATAAGGTATTTTATTTCGGGATCGTTCGCTGACCAGATCCATCTTATTTGTAATTTTAGCAATAACCTCATGCAGCCATGTCTGGTCCGTATTCTGTAATTGCAACATATTCCTCCCGCTTTCCGATTGAATTCTTCAAAGAAACCTTCCGCTTGATTCTCCCTTATTATAGCTTTGAGCCGCATACCAAAAGTTATAATGAATTATACTAAAATGTTTGTTTTTTGTTTAGTTTGTATAGAAAAAAATCATTTAAAACAGCTTTATATAAGATAACTATGCTTATTTTATGACAAAATAACAATATTTTCGTGCAATCTATTATAACTGTTCTAGGGAGAAAGACGATACAATAAAAAGGTATAACTCGTCCATTAAAAACACATTACTCTCTATCCTATAATCCAGGAGGTTTTTTATCGTATGGCGCATAAGATTACAAATCCGGTGCTAACCGGATTTCATCCCGATCCTTCTTTTTTGAGAGTAGGAGATGATTATTATATTGCTACTTCCACCTTTGAATGGTTTCCAGGTGTAGAGATTCATCATTCCCGCGATCTGGTTCATTGGCATTCCCTTACCCGGGTTCTAACTGAGTCCTCTCAGGTTAATCTGCGCGGCAACGCCAGCTCGAGCTCAATCTGGGCTCCAGCCCTATCTTACGATAATGGTTTATACTATTTGCTGTTCACCGATGTAAAATCACGAAAAAGTGTGTATAAAGATCTACATAACTATCTGATTACCGCGTCCGATATTATGGGGCCATGGAGTGAGCCGGTCCGGCTAAACGGCAGCGGATTTGATCCGTTTTTGTTTCATGAAGAGGATGGGCGTAAGTGGCTGCTGAATATGCGGTGGGACTTCCGCCAGCAGCACAGCAATTTTTCGGGTATTATTATGCAGGAATATGATCCCATTGCCGGCAAGCTAACCGGTCCGGTTCATGAAATTTATAAAGGCACACCAACTGGTGTAACCGAAGGCCCACAGCTCTATAAACGTGATGGCTACTATTACCTGCTTGTCGCTGAAGGAGGAACTGGTGTTAATCATATGGTTACACTGGCGCGAAGTCGCAGCCTGACCGGACCTTACGAGACTGACCCCGATTATCCAATCATGACCACCGCACATGACCTAACCTTTGCCTTTCAGCAGGCAGGCCACGGCTCACTGGTAGAGACACAAGGCGGAGAATGGTATATGGCTCATTTGTGCACACGCCCTATTCCAGGCACAGGGACCATGAATCCACTCGGAAGAGAGACTGCTATTCAGCGCTGCGAATGGACTGTGGACGGCTGGCTGCGCTTGGCCCATGGCGGCAAGCTACCCGCGCTTACGGTGGATGCGCCGGATTTGCCGCCACATACGTTCGAACCGCTTCCGGAGCGTGATGATTTTGATTACAGGGAACTGGGATACCCTTATCAGAGCCTTCGCGTCCCCTTCGATCACTCATGGGTAAGCTTGACGGAACGTCCAGGTTACCTGCGTCTGACCGGCCGAGAATCTCTAGCCTCACTACATGATCAGAGCCTGATTGGTCGCCCGATCCGCCACTTCACCTGCTCCATATCCACCTGTCTTGAATTCAAGCCGGATAGCTTCATGCAAATGGCAGGACTAGTGCTCTATTACGACGACAGCGATTACTATTATCTGCGTGTAACGGCAGATGAAATCAGAGGAGTCGCCTTGGGTGTAGTGATGTGCAGAGCGGGGAAATACGCGGAAGTTTCCTCCATGCAAATCTCTGTGAAGGACTGGAAGCGTTATTACCTGAAAGCCGATATTAACGGACGGGATATTATATTCTATGCTTCTCCAGACGGAGAAGTATGGACAGCCATGTGCACGCCGCTTGATTTCGGCACGTTGTCAGATGAATATGGCGGCAAGCTTGGTTTTACCGGCTCTTACGCAGCATTATGTGCGCAGGATCTGGACCAGCAAGCGAAGAAAGCATATTTTGACTATTTTGAGTATTCAGCGCTGGAAGAATAGTATACATTGATAAAACAAAGCATGGAACAAATCTCTATGATTCGTTCCATGCTTTTGTTGTTGTCCTTATGCATTTGATAACTAATTGTATTACAAACCTTTTTCCGATCTACGTCTGACTTGCGCTTTAAACACATTATTAATTTAAATCTGACACATTCATTCTCTTTCAAATAATGATGATTTTAGCATCGGTAACATGATTGCCTTCATTCCCATCATATAATTACTTATTTACTTTTACAGTCATCGCACTGCTTTTTGTAATACCAGCGTCATTTTCAAGCTCTACAATGTACTCGTAGATACCCGCGCCCTTTCCTTTTATGCTTGTATTTGCAGTTTGAGCATTCGGTGTAAGTATGGCCAGAGTCTGCGTATCGATTAATTGACCATTTTCATACAACCGATACGTTTTCGCATTGGTTCCCCACCACATATTCATTGCGATTTTATATTCGCCATCACCATCCCAATTATCATGTGATAAGATGGGAGTTCCTGGATCAGCATGAGCAACCTTAACAGTCAGTGGTGAACTTTGTGTAATACCAAATCGATTAATGAGTTCACAAGTATATACATAGGTCCCATTTTTTTTGCCGCTGACGGGGATAGATAGACGCTGTGCAAAAGGCGTGTCATCTCTTAGTGATTTGCTTTCAATCAATTTACCATCTTCATACAGATTGTAGCTGGAAGCATTGTTTCCCCACCACATATTCATTGTTATTTCAAAATCACCATCGAGCAATCCGGTATCATACCCATTGTTACTGGACAAAACCGGAATTCCTGGAACTCCCGTTGCTTTTTCTTCATCATTAACAATGACAATCACAGTTAATGATGAGGTAGCTCCACTTTCGTCTTTAGCAAAAATAATAATTTCAAATTGGCCAGTTGTTTCTGGAAGCCAGTTCATAGTACCAGCATCTGCATCCCATTCTGCATGATTGGGTAGGTTTTCTATCAAATAATGTACCTTCTCACCTTCTGGATCTGCTGCGTAAACGTTGAAACTAACACTAGCTCCAATAGTAATATTTATTGGATCTATCGAGTCAAAAACAGGAGGGAGATTGAATGAATCACCAACAACCTTTACTGTAGCCTCAGCTTTTATATCGGTTCCCTGCACCGAGCCTTCAACCTTGAAACTGCCTACATTTGCGTATTGAGAAGGCGTTATAGTCTCCCAGTCAACCTCAACAGAATTAATTGAATCATCACTATATACTGCAGCAACAACAGACGGTAGAACAGGCGCTACCCCTACAGTGGTAATTACCTCTACCGGTAACAAACTGCTAATGCTCAACGCACGAGTCAATCCTTGAATGGCAATTTTCAGTTGATAGGCGGCTTCATTTACCTGTGTTTGAGTGCCCATACTATTTTCATTAGCACTGTCTATTGCGGATTGCAGTACTTCTACACTTTCTTTTGTATACAACTGCTGATCAATTTTACCGGCTTCTTCCAGTAGTAAATCCAGGAGTGTAGTGTCTAACGGTTTTGTGAGATATTGGAGCTCCATTACATTTGCAAACCCTGCTGGAGAATAATAACGAATGTACCGATAGGTTGTATCATTTGGTATATATACCGTCTGCCATTCATATTTAGAGATCCCACTAAAGGTATACAAGTTAGTGTAATTTGTTCCATCCTGAGAGCCTTGAAGAATTGCTCCATTCATACGGGCGGCATTTCCCGCTCTTGGGAAAAACTTAACATAACCTACAATTGCATTGTTATTTTCACCCATATCGACACGAATCCAACTTGGATTAGCTTCAGCATCCGTACCTGTTGACAAGTTACCATCAAAAGCAAACCATCCATTGGTTGCTGCATCATATTTTTTATCCCAAGAACGGTGAGAAGCTATTACCATAGGAGTTGTTATAGGAATTTGTTCCGATAACGAGTCAATATTCACCAATTGCTGTTCTGCCTGAACAATTTGTGCAGCAAGGGCCTCTTTGTCTGCATTTGGAAGACTCATATCTCCTTTGATTCGTTCAATTTCTTTCAGGAATAGATAATAGCTGCCTTGTGTGTATCCTTCAGGAGCAATTACATTTAAATTAACGTCGATCTTTAATGTATGAGTAGCTTCAAAACTGCCATTACTAACAATAAATACTATAGAATGTGAACCATAGTCTGCTTGAGTTGGCTTCCATTTAAATTGTCCTGTTGTAGAACTCAAAACAGCTCCAGCAGGAAGATTAGTCGCCACTTTAAAAGTTAATGGAATTCCGGAGGTATCAGTGGCCATAATGTAATAGCTGTTCTCTTGTTTTGCTATCCATGCAAGAGATTCCTCAGGAGAAACAATTGGTTTGCCAACCACCTTTATTGTTATTGTTCGAGAGGAACTCAAATTTCCAGATTTGGCTGTAAAGGTAACTTCAAAATTCCCTCCTTGATTAAGAGTAGGTGTCCAGTTGAAAATTTGAGTTTCCGCATCAAAAACAGCACCTTCTGGAAGATTACGTACTCCATAGACAATCTCTGAAACTCCTCCTGAAGCTTTAACTTTAAACTGAAGCGATTTGCCAGCAATCACATTCTGATCTGGAATAACATCCAATTTAGGCATACCTTCTATTAATACCAGACCATTAATTGCAAGTTGTAAACTTTCTGTAGCCGCCTCAATTTCCGGATCGGTTGTATCAACTTTTGACAGAACCTCTTTAGCATTCATTACCGCTTGTTCAAGCAGTGTTCTACTCTCAGGCGTATGAACACTGTCCAATAATTCACTCTCTGCTCTATTAAGGAAATAACTTAAAAGAGTATCATCTTTAGCTATCTTATAAAACTCCAACTCTGCAATGTTTGTATTTCCTCCATGCGTATCGTTATAACGGAAATAACGATACTTATCAGTTGCTCCAAACTCACTTTTGTACCATTTAGCTTCATTTATCCCGTTTATTACAAATATCGTATTCCAGTTTTGACCATCGTTTGATCCTTGAATTTGAGCTCCATTTATTCTCACTACACAGCAAGTTCGGGGTGAATATCGTACAGAATCTATTGATTTTTCATGGCCTTCTCCCAAATCTACCTGTATCCATCCTTTAGAGGATAAAGTATCCGTTCCTGTCGTTAGATCCCCGTCAAAGGCCAACCAACCATTCTGTTCTGCCGTCCCAGTACCACCAGAACTTGACCAAATTTTATCAGAAGCTTTAACCATCGTAGGTTGTATATCCAGCTTCTTATTTAACGTTTCACTAGATATCAGAGATTCTTGTGCTGTGTATAGATCTTTAATCAATTGCTCTTCATCATATTCTGGCTTTGTAAGTTCATCTTTCACACGGTTTAACTCTTCAGTAAATAAATAATAACTAACTTTTGTATAATTCTCAGCAGGAAGACTCTCCAAGTAAGTTAGTAAAGTAACAATTGATTCTGCCTGAGTTTCTACTACAGAAGAAAACGTTTGAGTTCCATCGCCATCAACGGCCAACACCTTGTAATATGCTGTACCGTATCTTAATGTGTCCTTGTACGTTGTTTTATTTGTATCTTTTATGACTTCCGTCCATAGCGACCCTTCTTCAAGGTCGTACGTACCAGGTTTGAAAACCGGATCCGTTATACTAGCTTCCTGATTCATACTGCGATATACATAAAAGGAAGCTGCCTGTTTGGGTTTATTCCAATTCAAGGTGATCTGGTCCTTCACTTGTATTACATAAGCCTGTGGGGCTGCAAAAGGTAACTCTTCAATAGATATATTACTAAACTGAGCTTCTCTAGAGGAAGTAACGCCGGCATGCAGCGCAGACGGAAATGGAGAAAATAACTTGTTCACAAACTCCCAATTCACTCCATCAATCGATATAAAAGCATTGATATAATGAGAATTGAAATCCCTAACCAATTTCAGATACGGATAATCTGCCACTTTGTATCCTTGTAAATGGGCGTTATAAGGACTTACTACTTCCCCAGACCACTGGTGAATCGAGTTTCGAGTACGATTTTGTAGAACTAGATTTCCTGATGAATCGGCTCCAAAATAATAATACCGAGTATCTGCAGTCAGTTGATCGCGCAGCATAATTCCCGAGGCGTTTCCAGCGGCACTTTCAATTTTTGCGCTAATGGAAAAACTTCCATAAACAGCTTGACTGACATAATGCATAGAATCATTAATGTCTCTTTTGTAAATGTTGTAATCTTCACCTTCTCCGAATCCAGTACCATTTGCATCTGTGATTACAATCGAGCTATTATTTATTATTGAATCTCCCGTAGAAGTTCCAATATGATCCTCTCTCCATACAGATTGATTACTTTCTGATGAATATGCGCTCAAATCAGCCTCAACTCTCCATGAATCTAAACCAGCGCCACTGTTATTTACTGCTGCGACTTTATAGTAATACTTATTTCCATTTTGAACATTCGTATCTTTGTAGAAAGTTCCTTGAACGTTTGTGGCGATAGCTTCATAGGAACCATTCTCTGAAGTTGATCGTTTCACCGTGTAGGTTTGACCTCCGGATGTCATTTTCCATGAGAGAGCGACATAACCATTTCCGAGGATAGTATTTACAAAATCCACATGTGATGGTTTAGGTGCTATCTCTAAATCCGAAGCCAGTTTCAATACCATAGCAGTTTTGGCAGGAATCGTTATCTTTCCATTAATGACTGAAATATTACTCCCTGAAACCAGATCTAATATAGCGCTACCTGATTGACCCTCTGGAAGATCAACTTCAAACGTTTGCTTGTTTCCATATTCTTCACGAGTAGTATTAAAAATCATAAAGTATTTTCCATATCTCGCTGTCAATAAATCTGAATATCCTGAATACGGGCTATCCGCCTCATAATTATCTCTACTTACCTTACCCACCCCGGGCTGATAAGCAATTGGAGCTAGTTCACCAGCTAAAGCATTAGGAGCACCCGTGACATTATTAATTCGATCTGACTGAAAATCAATATTGATAATATCTGATCGGAGGCTATAATCGCTATACTGAAAAATGTTATCTGTCGCAATTTGAACAATGTTCTCATAATCCCCATTCATTACATGCAAACGCCCTGTAGCTGTGAGTCCACGATTACGATAGAACAATGAACCAAAAATACGAGAATCTCCATCTCGAATTGAAAGAAACATATTGTCAATATCAGCCCATGCAAATTGCTCGTAATCTTCGGGATTCACTCCTAAAGTTTCAATCTCACTTTGAGTATAGTAGTCAAAATCTGTTTGTGGGTGCACAACTCCGGCCATTAACTGGTTATTAAACCGGTCATAGTCGGCACGAGTTTCCGTTAAATACTTATAAGTATCCGCTACCCTGTAATCAATTGTATTCTTTATTGAACTGAAATTATTAAATAATTGATTATCTTGTATTTGCTGTTGAGCATACCCTGCTGCTTCGGACGCATACGACCAGTATTTTTCCCAATCCGGTGATTCATAGCGCAAAGCGTTATCTGACATTTGTTTTTCCAGTGATGCAAATAATAAAGCTGTGCCTGCACCTACTCTGGTTGCATAAGAATAAAATCCTGTCAAAGATTCATTACGTTCATCAACCACTTGCTCTGCACGCATAATGCGTTTCCCGTTATCATCCAACTCAGTGTATCGCGTATAACCACGTGCATGAATACTCTGAAGTGATATTTTAAGGAGCTCGTCGTTCAGCGCCTCATCACCCTCATGATTTAACGTTCTGTAGAAATATTCCGCTAAATAATTAGCTGCCTCTCCATAATTAGCTACATATGTGTTCTCTCTGGTAAGTCCAGCTTCAGTAATCCCTGTGTAGTGTTCACCGTAAGGTTTGCGACGAACCACTTCTCCATTAACATCCAGCTTGCTTTTAGCCAGTCCTTTTCCTACAATTTGAATCACATCATCGGTAAAAACGGCAGTTGTATCATGATAAAAGAGTGAGTGATACAAATCCAATTCCTCTCCGTTAGGACCGACCAAGACTTCTTCGCCCAAAAATGGTCTTGCACCTGCTGTTTCCAGCAGAATCTGATGACTCCGTTCCTTTCCCTCATAGAATGAGGAACCTACCATTCTAAGCCCTTCATGGGATTTCCATGCTCCCTCATACGTATAAAGAACTTGATTGTAAATGTAAGATAGTCTTGAGCGGGAAAAGTCAAAATTAGCCTTTAAAACTCGCTCCCAAGCCTCACGACGAGTCAATTCTCCACCATTCCAGTCAACTCCTGCAAGAGAGGTAACTCCTTCGATTGTACCAGTTACAAATGGCTCGTCAAGAAATTCATCAAAAGCTTGCTGCCCATAAATCTCATCATCTTTGATTAAATTTTCTACAATATATAAAGCTTCACCAAGTGCACCGTAATAACCACCCCAGTCCCCCTGGTGACCACCACGTAATACATTTTTTGTGTTTCCATAATAATCTTTCGTGTGATTATCAATAACTTTAAAGATACGTTCAAGTGCAGCTTTTTTCTGTTGAGGAGTTTGTGCTGGTGTCCAGTCTGCAAGTAAAGCCATTGAATAGAATCTCAACTCATCTACATATTTTACAATGGATACCTTTGCAGTAGGTGAATTATCTATTTTTGCGGAAAGATCATTAAATTTATTGATTTGATCGGTAGTATATTGGTTAATAATTGCTTCCTTATCTGCTTCTGAAATATCCGCTGCAAGAATCTCTGATGGAATTTTCGATAATTTCTCTCCTTGTGTTTCTCCCTCTACACTAAAATAAGCTTGATTGTGTGTGTATGCATTGTAATATCCTCTAGATGAAGTAGTTATATTGCTGGTACTCTGAGTTTTAATCGTTATTTCCACTACATCCTTACCATATGTTGACTCTAAAGGTAGCATAGTCGTCACGTAGAAAAAACGGTCTCGTAGAGTCCACCCTTTATTAATCGCTTGGTAATCGCCATGACTGATGAAGCCTACACGTTCCCCATTGATTTCAATGATTGAATTACCAGACGAAGCTTCCGCACCTGCAAACTTAACAGATAAATAATTTCGAAGATAGGGGTCTACCTTCATGTTAAACGTTAGATCACCACTTTGCCATTCAACCGGATCTAGTGGTTCAGAAACACGGGCAGATTCCCCTAAAAATCCAGAGACAACCCTTGTTGATTCCCCTGTATAATTGTGAACGCTTTCAGAATCTGGATTACCGAAAATTATTTTATCCAAATAACCATCATCTTGAATGTTCTCACTCTGTACTTTTTCCGCACTGGCTTCTTGTAGAACGTTAGGTGAAATCAAAGGAAGGATTAAGACCAAAACAAGACAACAAAACCATATTTTCCTTGCATTATGCAATATTTTCGATTGTTTTTTGCCCACTGTAATTTGAATATTCAAATATTTCAACTCCTTCTGAAATTTGATTTCCAAAACAAATATAGAGCGCTTCCATTATTACTTGTAACATTCACTTCGAATTCCCATACAGAATGATTTCATGTCTCCATTCTGTATGGGTAAAGATAATTTCCATTTAATCGATGGTTACCGGTGATTCAGTTTTATCATCGTCACCTCCTTAATCGGAATATACTATCATTTCAAGCTTCGAAAGATACCCCTTTGACAAAGTCATTAATCTCAATCATTCCTTGTTCAGGCCGGAGAATTAATTTATCATTTACTGTAAGTCGAGTGAACCTCACATTATTAATTGTTCGTTCATCATCGTATCCAAAAATTTGACTATAATTTTTGGTTTCACCATGATACGTTATATCCTCAAAATAAATATTTTCAATTCGGTAACCTGGAACAGGATTATAAGCCTTATTAAAAATAACTCTTAGGTCAATTAGTCTGCCTAGTTCAAAATGTTCGATGCGAATATTTCGATACACCACATCTCTGACGGTATTATAATCTCCAGCATTAATTGCCATTGCTCCCATATAATTAAATTGAGGTTCATGATGCTCTAGAATATCGATGTTGTCAAAGAGGATATCAGAAATGGTATCACCATTTCCGCGGTGGTTGCCATGAGTTCCAATCATTAGAGGATGAGCAACATCCGCCCAAAATACTGAATTACGCACGCTAATATGCCTGGTATCACCATTAAAATCCCATCGCGACCCATATATAGCAATACAATCATCCGATGTACGCAGAAATACATCTTCAATATTAATATGTGAGCAGGACATCATATCAATGCCATCGGACCATCCCCGTGTACTGAAGGATTTGAAATTTCGGATGTCGACATAATGAGATTGTCCTAAGTAAATGCTATAGTGCGGAGGATCGAGCGCGATGATCCCCTCTACCACTATCTTCTCTGAGAAGACAATTCGTATACCACGAAAAGCAGAGAAGCGATGAAAATCAGATAAATATAGTATTCCTCTGCCACGTATGGTGACATCTTTAACGCGATCACAAACAAGTGAGCCTACGACGATAGCACCGCCAGCAATATATACGGTTTTCCCTGAGGGTATATTCAGCAAAGTCTCCTCCAAATAATGCATCCCGGGAGCAAAATAGATGGTGTCCGGTGCCTGGCCTCCTTCAATTTTTGGGGTTGCCATCATGCGATAAATATCTTCCGTTCGGTGTATGGCTGGATTAATCAGAAGGACATTTGCATCAACTGGGCTTGGTGCATCTTCTTCACAAGGATTAGCGAAAAGATGTAAATTATAAAATCGATCTCCGTTAATCTCTATCGATAGTTTCTGTGGCCGATCCAAGGTAAATATAATGCTTTGATCCGTGTGCTCAAATGGAATACTCGCAGATAATGGACGAATAACCGCTTCATGAATTGGCCGCTTAATGCTGTCTACCTTTACTTCCACCTGCCCCTCCATATCAAAGTACACCATAGATGACTGCCGGACATGATGCATATCCACTTTAACTTCATAAACAAATAACTGTTCCCAAGGACGCCCGGAATTCCTTACAAAGACCCTAAAATCATCCTTGCTCACTGCGCCTGAGGGGGCAGTATAAATATTGATTTTATCCATTTTCCCTCCATACCGTCGCTTATTTGATAGCGTTTCCAAGTTGGTAAGCTCCTTACATCTTCCATTCCTGTTTTGACACGCATATTTTAACATTCTCAAACATTCAGTATAAATAACACATTTAAAAGATTTCTTATACATTCATGTGGAATTCTCACTGGAATCCTACTATTTACTCTTCTACATAGCATTTACGTTAAAAAAATATGAAATGCTCATTCAGGTTCCCTTTAAAGATTCCCTAAAGTATTTTCAGCAAATTTCAAACTAATTTAACATATTCAATTTTTTTACAAAGTAAAACGGTCCGAATAATAATCGAACCGTTTTCTTTGTTAACTTTAAGGATCAATCTCCAACCTCAACCAGCGCCTTAATTACCTTGGACTCCGGTTTTAGCCAATTTTCGAATTCGCTGATCATTCCCCCAAATGCAGTGCGGTGTGTAATGTAGCCGTTCATTTCGATATATCCTGAGGAAATTGCATCCAGCACCCGGTCAAAATCTTCCTTGGTCGCATTTCGGCTGCCCATTAAGGTCATTTCACGGCTGTGAAAATCTGGATCGCTAAAGGTAATATCGCTTTTGACGAGTCCGACATACACGAGCGAACCACCATGCGCCACTAGGCCGAAAGCATCTGTCATAGACTTGGCATTCCCTGTAGCATCAATGACGACAGATGCCAAATTGCCTTCTGTGAGTTCCGCGAGCTGCTCCTTGGGCCGCAGCAGCGCATTTAACGTATACTCTGACTTAGCCCAGGATTTACAGAAAGCAAGCCGTTCCTCATTCACATCCATCGCGATTACCTTTGCTCCGGCATATCGGGCTAGAGCCATTACACCAAGCCCGATGGGACCTGCGCCGATAACCAGAGCCGTATCGCCTGCCGAAATCCCCGAGCGGCGGACCGCATGTGCACCGATTGCCAAGGGTTCCAGCATCGCAGACTGATCCAGAGTTAAGCCCTCTGTCTTAATCAGATGGTCTATGGGAATGGAAACGCGTTCACGCATGCCCCCATCGATATGAACACCGAACACCTTCATGTTCTTGCAGCAGTTCGTTTTGCCGCTGCGACAAGCCGAACACTCGCCGCAGTGCATATAAGGTACAATGCTGACCTGATCTCCCTGATGTAGTCCGGCTTCATTTCCCCCAATTGCGTCAATTATTCCAGCCAGCTCATGGCCCAGCACACGCGGATAGCTGAAATAAGGTTGATTACCCTGATAAGCATGCAGATCTGTTCCGCAAATGCCTATACGGCGGATTTGCACAATCGCCTGTCCTGCTTCAAGTACAGGCTCCTCTAGATCATCTCGGAAAATAAACTTGCCCACTTCCTCACAGACAATACCTTTCATTATACGGTACCACTCCCTTCACCTAGGGCAAGCTGTCCATTATATTCAGGCCGTCCACTCACCCAAGTGTCGTTATGGAACGGTTCCAGAATTCCCAGTACTTCCTTAAGCAACACTCTATCGAGCGGCTCGTCCGTCCAGGCAGCATTCTTGATGATATTGTCCGGATTGGCCGTACTCACCAGTGTAGTTGGAATGTCTTCATGCTCCGTTGAATATTGAATCGCCAGCTTCGCGATATCAGCACCTTGAGCGGCGCAGTATTCTGCGGCCTTCCGGCAAACTAGTTTCAGTTCCCGGCTTGCCGGATGCCAATCAGCTGTCTCACGGGTGCTCAGCAGTCCCATGGACAGCGGCGAAGCATTGACCAGCCCCACGCCTCTTTGATTCAACAGCGGCAGAAGATTTAGAAGCGAATTATCATTTAAAGAATAATGACAATAGGATAGAATGGCATCCGCTTCAATCTGTGGAAGCAGTGTTTCGAATAACTGCAGCGGTAAGCCGCTAATTCCGCAGAAGCGGATCTTTCCCTGTTCCTTCAGCTTGTGAAGCGCTGGTACAGCCTCTTCTAGAATAATCCGGGCCGGTACGAACTCTATATCATGCAGGAACAGAATATCCAAATAATCCGTATGCAAACGCGCCAGGCTCTCTTCTACACTGCTGAAGATTCTTGCTCCACTGAAATCGAAGCTGTCCTGACCATAACGTCCTGCCTTAGAAGAGAGCAGAAACTTATCGCGCGGCAGCTGCCCGACTGCTTTGCCCAGCACAGTCTCCGCCTTGTTCAACCCATAATAAGGCGATACATCGATATAATTAATGCCTGCATCAATAGCCGCATGTACCGTTCGTACGCTCTCATGATCATCTGTCTGATGGAACACGGAGCCTAGCGAAGATGCGCCGAAGCTGAGTGCGGAAACCTCCAGCCCTGTATTTCCTAATTTACGGTATTTCATTACAGAATCACCCCATCCTTAAATATAACTATTTCATTAAGCTTCATAGTTTGTAGAACTCCTTTGCATTCTCGCCAAATAAACGTTCACGTTCACGTTCCCCCCAGGATTCAGGGAGCGCATGAAGCAGGAGGTCCATAACTTCATCATAATCAGCGGCAAGCAGGCATACCGGCCAGTCGCTGCCGAACATGACCCGGTGCGGTCCGAATAATTCAAGCACCCTGCGGATATAGGAAACGAAGTCATCCTTCTTCCATCCATTTGGGTCAGCTTCTGTGACCATCCCGGATAATTTACAACAGATGCGGGGAAAAGCCGACATGTCTGCCAAGTAATGCGACCAGGGCTCGAGTTCGCCGCTGTGAATTGGAGGCTTGGCGAGATGATCAATAACTCCGCGCAAATCCGGGACCTGCCGAAACAGCTCCAATACTGGTCCCATTTGCTGTGATGTAAGCAGCAAATCAACCGGCACCCCCTCGGCCGCATAGCCCCGAAGTGCTTCCACAAATGCAGGCTCCAGAATCCGTGCAGCATCCGGCATATCCTGGATCATGATCCGGAAGCCCTTAAATTTAGGATGCTGGTGGAAGCTCTCGTAATGCTTACGATGATCGGGCTGAAACAGATCTAACCAGCCTATGACACCAAGCACAGAGGAGGACTTGTCTGCAAGTGAAAGTATATAATTCGTTTCTTCAATCGTCGGAGCAGCCTGGATCATAACACTCCCGTCCAGATAGTGCTTGTTCAGTAGCGGCTCCAAGTCATGCGGGAGGAAATCCCGGTAAAGAACCGGCAGTTCCGGCGTAATCCAGCCATAGTCCCCCCGGTCTATTGTCCAATAATGTTGATGAGCATCAATACGCATCCGAAAGCCACACCTCTTCTAGATCAAATTATGTGATGAACTAAGATATGACCCCATTGTATATCAGATATAAATGGTAAGTAATCGTTATAACTTGCATTTTTATAACATTATTTGATATTGTGCAAGTATAATCTTGAGCAACTGAAAGGAGTCATTCCGGTGAAGCCGTTCCGCAAGCCTTTTTTCGGAGATCCGCTATTTCCGTTTGAAATGAATTATAAGTCAGTAAAAAAACAAAATGACGAACTCCCCGACCATCTGCATGACCGGTATGAACTCGTCTATGTGTACCAGGGAAAAGGGACCTTCTTTATTGACAATACATGGTATGAGAAAAAAAACGGAGATTTATTTATCATTCCGGGCAACACCATCCATCATTCCTTGCCTGACAACGATGATCCGATCGTTTCTTCGGCGCTGTACTTTGCCCCCACACTATTCACTTCGGATTCTCTGGATGATTCTTACTCCAGTCTGCTGTGTTATGATGTATCCCGCAAAAATAAATCCTACAGGCTAGAGCTGAAGGATCCCCTTAAATCTATGGCGGAAGAAGCTATGGATCATATGGTAATAGAAATGAATGAACGTAAACCAGGTTATCATGAAGCCATCCGGCTGATCATGTGCCAGTTCTTGCTGCAGATCAACCGATTCGTTCTGACGGGAAATGATAGTCCGAATGAGAGCCTACGGATGGCTCCTGCATGGATGGCGGCGGCTTTAGAGCAAATTGACGAGCACCCCGAGCTTGATTTCAGCCTCTCCAGGTTGGCAGAACATGCGAATGTTTCTACATCGCATTTCTCACGGGTCTTCAGACAGTTAACCACTATGAATGTAACGAACTATATAAACACCAAACGAATTATTCGGGCTAAAGAAATGCTTCTCCATTCCAATGTGACCATTAATGTGATTTCTGATCAGTGTGGTTATGATACTCCTACCCATTTTTATAGGGTGTTTAAAAGTCTTACTGGAGTTACACCTAATAAGTACAGGAAGAATACACATGAATATCATTTGTAAATATTTTTCAATTTCAAACTCACACTTTTATGAATTAATACTTTTTCATTATGGAAAAAGCCAGTCGTCCACGGATGGGACTGGCTCTTTAAATCAGGGTGTTTTGATTCATGACTAGCTAATTCGAGAAGCCTTTGAATCATGGTCAGAGGTTGTAGAGAAGACCGGGAATTTCAATATGATAGGTGACTTTAAAATCAATCATATATCCTGACAATAGTTTTCTCCTTTTCTACCGAGCATAGACAAATTATAAGGAAAATCAGTTTAATTATCCACGAACCTTAAACTCATAGAAACTAGCCCAATTACCACTTGATAAGCCGGTGCACTTTCATCTCCTTTTTTAAATCGATAATTTTAAATCATTTCTATCAAAACTACTGTTGTCCAGCCCCTTTCAAGCGATTACATAGCACGAAGTCAAGTATTTGTTGTTAATGAGATAGCGTCCCTCATCTCCCAGAAACGGCAACAATACCGATAACCATAACAGCGGGGCTAAGGTTAAGAGGATAAATGATAAAATGTTAGCGTTTACTTTAATTCGGAATTTTAACTTTTCCCCTTTCTTTTAAGCACATTTTTTTATGCAAGACTACTAGTTCCATATCAGATATTGATCATAAATATTATCCCTATGGGTTTTATATAAAAACGGTCGGATAACGGCTATTTTATCTTACTTGCATAACAAAACCCCACTCCGACCGTTTCCTTCAACCGACATATCTTATGTTACTTCATACACCACGGTTCAACCATCTTCCCTCACTTTATATCCCATGAATCTTGGATATGTTGATACCTATTAACTTAACCCATCTGCCAGACCGTATATCCCGTCTTCGACCGCGCTTATTCCTTCCCATTCAATAGGATCTCTGAACTGTAATTCAACGATTGTATCAATTTCATCCTTCTGATCATTAGGAACGGAAACTACAATTTCGTTATCTGTTTCTACGACGTTAATGACATTTACATTGTGACCACGCCACTCTATAATCGGCTGCTTCCATTTCGGAAGAATCAGTTGCTTGTCAGGCCAGGATGTAATATGCAAATAGATGCTATGTCCAGAATAAGTAGCGCCTCCCCATTCACTGGGCTGGAAAGGGCCACCTCTCGTCCCATAGATGGTGTGGGCGTATAAATCAATCCAGTTCCCGACTTGATGAAGCAGATCTATCTGTCGTTCTTCGATTTCACCAGCTGCGGTAGGCCCAACATTCAGCAAATAATTTCCATCACGCGTTACTGTATGGATTAAATGATGAATACATGCCTTAAGAGTCAACATGGGTGCATTCGGTATGTATCCCCAAGACTGCGTTAGGCAGTCACAGGAATCCCAAGGTTTATCTGTTCTAATACTGCCTATCTTACGTTCGCGAACCTCAAAGTCTCCTTCCCAGCCAGACCGATTATTGATCATGATCCCGGGCTGAAGCTCACGAACCATAGCATTCAGTTTTTCAGACTCCCAGAAGTAATTGACTTTAAAGTGTAGTTCGTCTTCCAAAAAGTCTTTTTCTCTGGTCCATCCATCGGCACCCCACTTAATTCCTCCATGCGCGAGCCATTCTCCATCGTACCAAAGCATATCGATCTTGCCGTAATTCGTCATAAGTTCGCGTATTTGCGTCCAGCACTGCTCTTTCATCGCAAGCGCACTATCCAAGTACATCTCGGGGAAAAAGTATCCTGGAAAACGCCAGTCCATTGGAGAATAGTAGAGTCCCACCTTAAGTCCTTCGTCCCGACAAGCCTTTACGTATTCTGCCACCAGATCCCTTCCAGCCGCAGCATTTACACTATTGAAATCGCTTGCTCCAGTATCGAACAAGGAGAACCCATCATGATGTCTAGCTGTTAGGACCATGTACTTCATTCCGGCAGATTTGGCCGTACGCGCCCAATGTTTCGGGTCAAATTCTTCTGCATGGAAGCTTGCGGCAAGATTCGCGTATTCGGAAGTACTTATTCGTTCATTAAACATCACCCATTCACCGCGACCAAGTATGGCATATAGCCCCCAATGGATAAACATACCGAACTTGGAGTCGCGGAACCACTGTATTTCATCCTTTCCTAACGCTGGGACTTCTACCGGGTAATAGTTGTTTTTCATTTCTCTCAATGATTTCATGATATATGATTGCCTCCTCAATATTGCTGAATTATGTCTTTAAGCATCTTCATATATTAAAATAATTAATACTTTTCTAATAGAAGATTGCTGTCGATAATTTGAGAAACTTTTACATTTCCTCTCGTCCTACTCTACAGACAAAGAGCACAGTCCAAACCTCTTCTCTAGAGTGAATTGGACTGTGCTAAAAAAGAAGCTATTATGAATTAATCTCTGTCCAAATAGTCAACATCCCTTCCAAATATACTCGAATTAATTCAATCCCATTTTGCTCATGACATCCACTTTACTAGCGTTGCTGTACCAGTCGTTGATCTCCTTAATAATTTCTTCTCCGCCCTTTGCGTTCCATTGTTTCACAAATTCATCAAAAGCCTCTATAGGCTCCTTGCCATAGATGATTTTGGTGTAAGTCTCCTTCTCCATTGTGTTGAGCTGCTCCCAGTTGGTCTGCATCGTCTTTGTAGGAGCCCCGTTAAATGCAGGAGGTAGCAGCGATTCCCTTTCCTCGTAAGAGATCACATATCCCTCTTTAAAGGTTGGGCTGAAGGCGTCAGCGCGGATTAGCACACCGTTGTCAGGTTTCGTACCATTCGCCAAATCATAGAATGATTTACCGGGTCCGTCAACGCTTGGCGTATTTTTGGTAAAGGCCATTTTGCCCACCATTTGTAGCGCCTCTAACGGTTTGTTGAATTTGGCCGGATCATAAGTCACTTGTCCGTCGACAATATCATAATCATACCCCTGAGCATAACCGTACTTGAAATCACCAGTACCGAAGGCTGCGTCATATAGCTTATCGTAATACAGGAAGAAGGCTTCCATATTATTAAAGTTTTTGTTGAACATGAATACCCCGTCGTTATACTGTTTGGTTTGATAAGTACGTTCCCCGCTAACCCCATTAATGGTAGGAGCGACAGCAATCTTGGCGCCCTTAACGTTTTTCTCCACATCTTTCACAGAATCATACATCCATGGATTGCCTACGATGATCCCGGCTTTACCTTCTGTGAAATCGGCGAGCGCATCCCACGCCGCCAGAGTTGCGAGTTCCTTGTTCAGGTATCCCTTGGTGTACCAATCACGGAGTTTGGCAAGCGCTTCCTTATTTCCAGATGCGATGGAACCATAAGTCAGTTTGCCGTTGTCCATATTCCATTGGCCAACAATATTTTTGCCCGTATATGCGCTGAAAATCATGATTGGATCACTTACCCATCCGGTATTGTAGCCATCCTTGCCGGAGAAGGTAAATCCGTAGGTGTCCTTTTTGCCGTTGCCATCTGGATCATCGTTCGTGAAGGCAGCAATGACCTTTTCGAACTCATCAATCGTAGTCGGTGCCTTCAAGTGAAGCTTATCCAGCCAATCCTGACGGATCAGCATCACTTCACCCTCGGACAGGTTTGGACTAATCGGCATGCCATACACTTTCCCGTCCTGGATAACCGGGTTAAATGATGCTGGAAACTGCTTGTAAATTTCCTTCAGCCGATCTGGCATGTACTTTTTAATATCCTCCGCAATATCCTTGACCTGGCCCGACTGAATCAAATCGTTGGCCAACGTAGTGTCATAAATTGGAATCAGGTCTGGTAACTTCTCAGAACCGCTCAGCGCAAGGCGCAACTTGGTGTTATAGTTGCCGCCGTCCGAACCAAGCAGGGTTGTCTCGATTTTGATACCGAGATTTTGTTCCCCCCAGCGAGTCAATACGTTATCATTCAAGCTCTCGCCTTCCAGATATTTGCCCGCATTCTCATCTTGCTGTTTGGCAATCGTAATCGTAATCGGCGGATCGTATTTGCCGTCTTTTAGTGTCACTTCAGCCGACGAATCTGATCCTTTGTTGCTGTTGTTGTTGTTCGATCCGCTGTCTGCACCGCACCCGGCGATAGCGACAGTCATCAAGACTGCGGCAGAAAGTATTCCAACTGTTTTTTTCATCGATTTCGACTCCTTTTTTGTGTGTACTAATAACCCCTTGAAATGTCTATGCTAAACAAGCCGATTAGCTTGGAGCATCGTGCATTGTGGAGCTTATCCGTAAGTTTCTGAAAAAAAACAGCGACAGCCCTAACTCGCGCCTTATTCTTTGACAGCGCCGAGGACAATCCCTTTAACGAAATAACGCTGCAGAAAAGGATAAACCGCAATGATTGGTACAATGCTGATAAAGATCTGCGCGGCCTTGAGGCTTTGCTGCGACATGGCCTCCGCCTCGGATTGGCTGAGGGCCATATTCTGTCCATTGCCCTGCACCACCACCGTCTGCAAGAAGGAAGCTAACGGGTATTTTTCGGTGCTCGACATATATAAGAGGCCGTCAAACCAAGCGTTCCAGTGACCCACCATAATAAACAGTCCGACGGTTGCCAGACCCGGTAGCGACAGTGGAAGGTATACTTTTCTAAAGATCTGAAAAAAAGAAGCACCATCGATAAAAGCGGCCTCTTCCAAAGCCTTCGGAATCGTCTTGAAGAAGTTCATGATGAGAATAAGGTTGTATGCTCCGAAAGCACCTGGAAGAACCAACGCCCACAAGGTGTTCTTTAGGCCTAGACTGGATATCAATAGATAAGAAGGTATCAACCCGCCGGAGAACAACATGGTGATTACGAAGAGCCACATTAAGGCATTGCGGGCACGAAAATCCTTAGACATCGCATACCCGGCTGTCGTAATGACGAACATACTGATCAGTGTTCCGACGACTGTCCGCAGAATGGAAATCATCATTGAACCTGTAAAATTTGAATTGTCAAAGGTTATGCGGTACGAATCCCAATTGAAATCGACCGGCCAAAAGGACACAAGATTACCATTTACAGCCGCTTTACTACTTAAGGACTGTGCGAGAAGGTGTAGCAGCGGTAGGAAGCAAGCTAGCGAGATAGCAATCAGAAAAATTTGATTTATCACCGAGAAGGCTTTGTACCCTTTCGTTTTATGATACATATTTAAGCCTCCTTAAAAGATTTTGTAATCAGCCAATTTATACGCAATTCGATAAGAAATTACAATTAGAATTAGGCTAATAACAGATTTGAACAAACCAACAGCCGTACCAAATCCGTATTGGCCGTTCAGTAAGGATGAGCGGTATACATAAGTGTCAATGATATCACCTGTGCTGTAGACCAACGGATTATATAGGTTGAATATCTGGTCGAAGCCACCGTCCAGAATACCGCCCAGAGCAAGCGTCGACACAACTATAATCATCGGCAGCATCGTAGGCAAGGTTACATACAAAGTTTGTTGAAAACGTGTCGCACCGTCGATTTCCGCGGCTTCATAATATGACGGATCAATGCCGGCGATGGTTGCTAAATACACAATCATGCCGAAACCGAAGTTTTTCCACAGGTCACTGACAACGACGGTCGGCCGGAAGTAATCCGGATCCCCCAAGAAATAAATCGGCTCGATCCCCAAAACATTATGCAAAATTGCATTCATACCACTGTCAAGGCCGAGAATATCGATCATAATGCCGGCAACGGTTACCCATGACAGAAAATGGGGCAAGTAAACAAGCGTTTGAATACTTTTCTTGAGCCCAGTATTTCGAATTTCGTTAAGAAGAATCGCCATAAAAATGGGAACGATAACTCCGGCAACGATCTTGAGCACAGCGATGATCAGCGTATTTACAATTGCTTGTCTGGATTCTTCATATTGGAAGAGACGAACGAAATTCTCGAAGCCAATCCAGTCGGAATGGGCGATCCCAAGCCAAGGCTTGTAATCCTGAAACGCAATAACGACTCCGCCCATGGGGCATAATTGAAAATCACGACACAAATTATGGCTGGCAGGCATAACACATACAACGGCCAATTTTTTCGAACTTCCTTTTTCCAGCTTTTTTTCTCATTTTGATATTTGATAATAGTAGCGATGGCTATTTCCTCCTTCTCTCAGTTGTACGTACATCCAACTGATGGACTTATTTTAACAAAAGCGCTTTCATCTCGATATGCTCCGAAATTAACATCATATCCCCTCCATTAACTACTTTGTAACGCTTTCATTATTAGAGCGCCATCTCTCTTTTTATTCACAGGAAGTTAGATTATAATGAAAGCGCTATAACCCCTACCACCATAAATTCATAAAATGTACGAACAGGAGCAACTTCCATGAACAGACGTATAACCATGAAGCGTTTCCTTTACTTCTTTGTTTTCTTCCTGCTACTAACGCTGAGTCTATTCTATTGGCTGAATAACATTAGTTCCCGGACACTTCAGAAGAACCTGATCCGTTCATCCATGAATCAGATGGATTATGCGGAAAGTATGCTGAATAATGTCTTTTCGGAAGCCAGTCTTTATGGAATCCAATACACTGTCGAAGATCGAGTTCGATTGTATTATCGGGAGAAACATAGTTTGGACAACTACGATGCACAAATGAAAAAAAACGAAATCAATAACCGCATTTCTAATTCGCTTCTGTCCATTCAATCGGTCGATTCTATTGGCATTTTTTGGAAAAAAGACGGTGACTTTATCAGCACAAGAAATGATTCAAGTCTATTAGCCGTCCTTAAAGATGTTACTTCCCAAGGTTGGAAGTTTGTGGATGGTAAATTATACTATTTTTCCCTATCGCCGATAATGAAACCTGAATACCAACCATCCGACATTCAATATGTAGTCGGTATCAAACTCAAAACAGAAGCTCTGACTGATCTTCTAAGCAAAGCAGTCAACAGCGATAGCTCCAGGGCATTTTTTCTCGCCAACAAAAACCTGTTGATCAATGACAAACCGGTTGACAAGGCGATTGTAGAGAAAGCAAAGTTAAGCGTCGCGCCGAACTATGGAACAATTATGAAGTTTGATTATTATAGTAAAAAAGGCGATTATTATATCTTGTCCAAGTATTTGCCCCAAATCAATACCTATTTGGTCACCTATACGAGAGTCAGTGATTTTCTCGTGCCCCTGAATCATACGCGGCAAGTATTTTTTATGGGAATCGCGGCTATTTTCCTTATCGGTCTTATTATTATTCTGATTTTTTATCGCAACTTCTATCGCAGTGTTCATATCCTGAACAAAAAGTTTTTAAGGGTTGAGCAAGGGCATTACAATACACGAATCACGACTTCTGCGAACGGAGAGTTCAACCAGTTGTTTAGAAGCTTTAACCATATGATTGCTCAAACACAGAGCTTGTTCGCGTCTCTCAAACTGGAGACTGCACTACGCAAAACAGCCGAGTTCAAACAACTACAGGCCCAGATTAATCCCCATTTTCTTTACAACACTTTGTTCTATATCATTTCTGTAGCCCGCACATCGCCCGAGTCAGTTGAACGGATGGGAAAGCATCTAGCAGAATACTATCGTTATATGACCAAGTTAGATTCAAGCAAAATCACATTCGGCACTGAACTGAAGTTGGCTGAGCACTATTTGATTATCATCTCCTTATGTAAGGATCTGGAGTACGACATTCAGCTTCCTCCAGAGTTAGATAGCTTTCCGATCATGCCCTTGATCATTCAACCGATGCTAGAGAATGCCGTTCAGCACGGTATCGAAAGTCGGATCGGCGCCCATCGGATTTCTGTCGTCGTTGAGAAGCGAGAAAATGAGTTGCAAATTAAAATCAGCGACGACGGTAAAGGAATGGATTCTGGAGTAGTTCGCTTTCTGCGAGACCAACTTGATGCCGATCAAGCTCCAGTAGGAACCCGAGGCACTGGGCTTTGGAACGTCAATCAACGCCTCAAGAATGTATACGGCAAAGCAAGTGGGTTGAGCTTCTTCCGCAACGACTGGGGGGGAATAACCATTACGGCTCACCTTCATCTCAACCAAAGCGAGGGCGGAAACTATGCGATTATTGATCGTGGATGACGGCAGATATATCGTGGAATATTTAAAGCATTTACTGGACTGGAGTAAATTCGCTATTGATGAGGTTCAGACAACCACCAGTCCTCTGGAGGCAAAGCAGCTCCTCGAGAGTATCCCCATTGATATTCTTATCACGGATATCCGCATGCCAGAGGTGTCCGGGTTGGATCTGTTGAAATGGATCCGAGAAAGGCAGTTACCCTGCCAAGTGATTATTTTATCCGGCTATTCCGACTTCGAATACGCTCAAAGTGCTGTTCGCTTTGGTGCAGCCGATTATTTGCTAAAGCCCGTCATCAAAGACGAGATGGAACGTGCCATCCTTCAGGCGGTCCATGTGATTAAGGAGACCCGCTCAACCGTTGATACGGAACAGCCAGATGTAAATGGAATCGGCTTGCTGCTCGAAGTCCTCTCGGAGAGTGAGCAGCAAGCTGGCAGCTATTCCTCTTTTCTAAGTTCTCGATTGTCAGAAGCATTTATCTATGCCAAGAGTGCAACTCCATCCGAAAAAAATGAAAGATTTTTACTGGATACTGCCTGGCCTCTGAACTGCCTTGTATGGTTCTCCTCCGGCCGCCCTTCTCTGATGACGGCGATGCTGCCTGCTTCCTGCAAACCAGAGCTATCTATTAAGTGCAACACTAATGATATTATCTTCTCCGATTCGTTTCTTCCACATGAGAAGAATTCTGCCCGTAGCGAGTTCATTCGATTTTACTACGGAGAACAGATCAGCATGGATGATTTCATTAATATCCGTTTCTTTCCAAGTGATTGGACTTTGGACAAGGAAGATTGGGAAGCAACCAAAAAAAGCAGTCAAAAACAATTTCACCAATACGGATCACGAATTCTAAAAATCCTTTATCTGATTGAGTTTATCAGACATATTTATGCGGCGTTCCCGAATCTAAATTCCGATATAGCCGCCAACTGGATTTTCAACCATTTGGAAGACCCTGACTCTGTCTTCGTCGATATTCTGTCCACCGTTTCCCAACTAGGACGCAAATCCAAGCTAACCAACCAAGATATTGTGGAATCCGTCCAAGCTTATCTTCTTGATCATCTCGAGGATACGCTAAATTTGGAAGAACTCGGTGTACTAGTTCATCTACATCCTGTTTACCTATGTAAATTTTACAAGCAGGAGACTGGAATGAATTTATCCAGTTTTCTACTTGTAAAGCGAATGGATAAAGCAGCCCACCTGCTATTGGAATCCAACCTTCATATCGCAGATATCTCGAAAATGGTCGGCTACAAGAAGCCACAATACTTCATTAAGCTGTTCAAAGAGCAGTATGGAGTCACTCCTTACCAATACCGTCGTATGATCATTCAATAGCATCAGGAACCATGAACTAATAGACTGGGCACACAAACAATGAATCCTCACGGAAGAAAAACGCTAATTTAACGCTGTTCCTGACAAATAGAGGAAACTTATCCGCGCTTTCGGCTAGAGAACAAATTGACCACTGTTAAGCTTCAGCCAGGGTAGGCTGATGGAGAGCTGTGTTTTCCTGTCATAGCCTTAGCGTTCCTATAAGGGTTGCTCAGGCTTCCTGCATGACCAAGCCGGATCGGCCGCCCGATCCGGCAATTTGTCTAACTGTCACGATCTCAAACCGGACAGCTTAATACAAATGACCGAGCTGATACACTATTATACCGACAACGATTACGACTATCTGGAAGTATCGATGAAGAAGTTAAAAGGTGGCCTTAGGCGACTTATTATCTTATAGTATTTATCAATTTTATTATTTGATTAAAATTTGAATGCGCCGCTTCTTTAACATACATCCCTATTTTCGAATTATTATTTACATTTTTCGTAATATGGTAGCATTTTGCGCCCTTTTTCACCATTTAAAAGTAAAGGAGGTAAAATAATGAAAACTAACTCTGAAGAAGATCTATATTCATCGATTGAAAAGGCATTCAGTAGCTATGTGAAATCTTGTATGACTTTCATGAGTCGTAACTTTTTCAAACTGCATGATCAAGAAATGTATCGTACAGGATCATTAGAAGAAATTAAGGAGGTAACACTCAGACAGATTAACGCTGAACACAATGATTTCGCAATTATTGATCAGAAAGAATCCTTATTCAAAGTTGTTGTTACATTAAGTTCCTTCGAAAAAAATCTTCTTTACTTAAAGTACCATGAGGAAAAGCCGGATTGGAAAGTTGCGGAATTATTAGGAGTCAGCAGACAAGCCATAACAAAATCCAAGAAAAAACTATTAATAAAAATAAAAGATAGTTTAAATTCATGACCAAAGGTTAATTCAATGGCATCAATTCGTAGTCCCCCATCCTTTTTTATGAATTAGATCAATCTTCAATAAAAAAGGAGGAATAAAAATGAGAGAAGTGATTGAGCTCCTGAAAATGTCCCAATCTGGTGATAAAGATGCAGAAATAGAACTTATCAATAGATATGAAGGTTTAATTAATAAATTGTCCTGGCATAATGGAGTGTTCAGTGAAGATTGCAAGCAACAATTAACTATAGAATTTATTATGGCAGTAAGACGCTTTGATCTTAATCGCTATATTGATAAATAATTTTGGCAATTGAGTTGCCTTTTTAAATTATTTGCGCATTTTATAATATAGGTGAACACACATTCATCTCCAAAATGCACATTGAAAATTTTATAAATGAATATTTCAAATACTTTACTCTTGTATCCGTAAAGCGGAAAGCGACAAAGCTGAAACGCCATGACACCGATTGTATTTATAAGGTCGAGCGATTACTTTCTGGCTTAGATCAATTTTTGGTGAATTGATTCGCCATGATGTGCAAGAGTGATAATGATACTTCTGCCTGGCCAACGTAACTGTACTGGGGGCAGCCTGCTCGGATGAGGGGGAGTCTCTGTATTATTACAGAGCTATGATGTCGCTTAACCAACGACAGTTTGAAATACTTCTTATAACAATTTATAAACATCATTTAATGCCAACTATCTTCCATTTGGAAATGAAGTGGAGGTTCAACATGAACCAATTAAATCATGGAACAATCAATCAACAAGAGGCTTATGATTTGTTATTCCAGAATTATCCAGATATCGTCAATATTGACGAGATGTGTGAAATGCTTGGAGGTATAAGTAGCAAAACTGCTTATAAATTACTTCAAGAAAATAAAATCAGTCATTTCAAAATTGGTCGGATTTATAAAATTCCAAAAATAAATATCCTACTGTATCTTAATTTGTTTACTCCAAATTTTGATCGCTATCACTCTGACGCTTTACCGCATTGAACTTCCTCTTCCATACGTGTTATAATTAATACGTCAATGGTAGGATCAGTGCGGGCTGCTATGAAGGAGGAATATTCATGGTAGCAGGCCATCTACAAGAAAAAAAAGGGCTTTTTTATATGGTCTTGAATTGCAAAGATGAAGAAGGTAAGAGAAAACCAAAGTGGATTCCTACTGGCCTTATGGTAAAAGGAAACAAGAAAAGAGCAGAAGCATTGCTATTAGAGACAAGGAGGGAATTTACTCTTCACTTAAATGCCCCTGAAAAAGAACAAACTGCTGAAGAAATTATCGAAGAGAAACCCACTGAAGAGCCAGTTGATCTAGGTCCACTGTTTTCTGAGTTCATGCTTCAATGGCTAGCTATGATGAAACATCAGGTTGAATTTATCACTTATGCTTCGTATCACAATGTCATTACTAATCATGTTGTACCTTACTTTGAAGAAAAAGGGCTTTTTCTCAAAGAGCTATTACCATGTCATATTCAAGAATACTATCAGTATGAGCTTGACGAAAATGGCGTGACAACCAACACGGTTCTCCACTATCACGCTAATATACGTAAAGCTTTAAAACATGCGCTTAAAAATGATTTAATTAACACAAACCCGGCAGATAAAATTGATCGGCCCAAAAAGAATGATTTTGTCGGCAGCTTCTACAACAAGCAAGAGATTAACATTCTATTTGAAAAAGTTAAGGGCGAACTGATAGAGCTAGCAGTCATTCTTGCCGCTTTTTATGGATTGCGGCGAAGTGAAGTAGTCGGATTGAAATGGACAGCTATAAATTTTGAAAACAAAACGATTAGTATTAGGCACACTGTAACTCCGGTTTATTTTGAAGGTCAAGAACATATCATTGAAAAGGACCGGGCTAAAAACAAACCGAGCCGCCGCACCTTACCTCTTGTGCCAGCCTTTGAGGAATTACTGCTGCGTATTCGTGAGCTTCAAGCTCTTAATAAACTCATATGTGGTAACTCCTACTGCACTGATTATGAGGAGTATATCTATTTGGATAAGCTGGGACAACGTGTTAAACCCGGCTATATCACACAAAATTTTACTAGAACTCTTAAAAAACATGGTTTGCGTCATATTCGCTATCACGACCTGCGTCATAGTTGTGCAAGCCTCTTACTCGCCAACGGAGTCAGTATGAAAGAAATTCAGGAATGGCTGGGACACAGCAACTATTCTACAACAGCCAACATTTATTCTCACTTAGAATACAGTTCCAAAGTATCTTCAGCATCAACAATGAGCGGTGTTTTGGTCTTTTAATAAAAAAAGATCGCACAGCCCTCAATATTTCATGAGAGTCATGCGATCTTCTCCTCGTTCTCTCCTTCGGAAAAAGGAGAGAACTGCAGGAGAGAACTCGTTGAAAAGTTCTCTCCAGAGTCGTTTCAAAAACCAAGGTTTTCCGGAAAAAACCCTTATAAATCAAGGATGCCGAGGACGGGGGTCGAACCCGTACGGTACTCACGTACCGCAGGATTTTAAGTCCTGTGCGTCTGCCTGTTCCGCCACCCCGGCATGATAACATCGCGGTAACGCGACAAGAAATATAATATCATGTATCTCGCCTACACGCAATCCTTCAGAGTAATTTATTTCTGAGTAAGCTGCATGAGTCTAATGATGCGGTCAGTTCAACCTCTACGTACTGCTAGGCTTTTCCCTACGGATGGTGGATGTGCGGGATGGATTATGCGGACCGTATAGCTCTTATTTCGCTGAAACATGCCTTTTTATCGGCCTAAGGAACTCCATTGCCCTTATTAGAGCGAAATGAGTGACAGTTCGCTGCCTTTGAGCTAAATAAGAGCCATGGAGTCCGCTACGTCGGTGAGATGAGCGAAATGGCACAAATAGAGGCATTGGAGTCCGTTAACGGCGGAGGGCAGGGGTCTAACACATTAAAGTTGCTTAGATGCTCAGATATGCTGTGGGCGCTAACCAACTGGTGAGCCTGGGGACTTAGGAACTTAGGAACTTAGGAACTTAGGAACTTAGGAACTTAGGAACTTAGGAACTTAGGAACTTAGGAACTTAGGAACTTAGGAACTTAGGAACTTAGGAACTTAGGAACTTAGGAACTTAGGAACTTAGGAACTTAGGAACTTGGGAACTTAGGAACTTAGGGACTTGAAGTCATGATTACTTTGAGACCACAGGAGGCGCAGAGTCTCCAAGAAAGGCTTGTGCGCCTCTTCGCGTTGCCTGCCGCTCCAACCACAGAACGCCAAAAACCCGCTCCGACAGAAGCCGAAGCGGGTGAAACCCAAATGCTTAACGGCGGTCGCCGCCACGGTCGCCTACCCGGCTGCGCATGCCAGCGAGGCCCAGCAGGCCGATCAGCCCCAGCCAGCCCCAATTGGAACCGTTGCCGTCGTTATTGGTTGTGCTGGTTGCCCGGTATCTGCCGGTTGGCGTGGTGTTGGACAGAGGCGACACTGTGTTGTTGTCCCGGGTGCGGATTTTGTCATTCATGATCGTGTCGTTGCCTCTCATCGTTCCGGTACCCCGGTTCATCGTTCCTGTTGTTCCCGTCCCCCGGTTCATCGTCCCCGGCGCTGGCGTTCCCGTAAGGTTCATCGTCCCCGGCGCTGGCGTTCCCGTAAGGTTCATCGTCCCCGGCGCTGGCGTACCCGTAAGGTTCATCGTCCCCGGCGCCGGCGTTCCCGTAAGGTTCATCCGACCATTGTTCATGCCGCCCATGTTGCCAAGATTATGCTCTGTTCCGCCCATACCACCCATGGTTCCGGCTGCGCTTGAGGCGTAGCCGGCTCCCGCCAGACTCAACGATAAGACAGTACAGCATGCCAGGCTTGTTATCAGCTTGTTCAAGTTGTTGACCTCCCTTTAATGGTTATCGCTGATAATTTCCCCTTGAAGGCTGCCGTCTATACATCAAACATTGGGCTTTACAATATCAACCGTTAGGCTTGCCGGATCGTAAGAAACCTTAGCGCCCAGCGCTTCCGCCACAGCACGCACAGGCACATAGGTTATTCCCGCATCCAGAATGCCTTGGGTTAGGGTGACGCCGTTCAGTGTAATGGTTACTTTTACATCCTTGTTCACGTCCTCACCTCCGTTGATCCGGCGCAGTGTTGTCTGGACTTGCTGTGCTGAAGGCCGTGTACCTGCCCGAAGCTGCTGTATGCTAAGCCCGAAGGCCATCTGTAAATGGGAATAATCCTTAAAAGAGGTCCAGTCGCCTCCCCACTCGAAGCCAAGCCGCTTGGCTTCCTCCACAATCTCCAGCCAGTCCGCCAGCCGGTCCTTGTCACCATCCCGTTTCATATCCCACGAGACCGTGCTTCCGTCAGGCAGCAGCAACGCGAAATCTACAGCTAGACCATAGTTATGATAACTGGTGCCTCCCCGGGCATTGGTAACAATCGGTCCAGGTTTCGTCCGGCCTTGGGCATATAAGGCATTCTGCTCTGCAATGCTGCGCATACCCTGAGTGATAAGGACTGATACTCCTCTCGCATAACATCGCTGCACAAGTGCTTTCGTTCCGGCTTGCACCGCAGGGTGCAGCGAACCCATTCTGTCCGCCGACTGTCTCCACACCTGTTCCATAGTCAGCATGTAATCACCCCCTGGTATATTCAATGCAGCGCCCGCCGATCGGCTTGTATGCATACCCCTAGGCAGCAAAGGGAAAAATAAATCAGAAAGGTGGGATCAACGATGGATATACACAGCGACAGCTACAAGGTGGCGGCATTTGGCGAACAGGAAGACGCGCTTGAAATCATCCGCAACGCCGAAACGGCGATCGCAGAGCTGACCGGCAACACCAGTGTTACCCTAATCGCTTATGAGAAAAGCGAACAGCCCGAAGTGAAATAACTGTCCTCACTGACCGCTTGTTCTAAACTATGTAAGCCTCTACGATGTTATCCACATCAATCCACTTCCATTCCTCTGCCCACTGCAGCTTGAACTCCCGGGAATGGGTATGAATGGAAGTAACAAATCCGCTTACCTCCACGTCCTTAAAAGGGTCAAACAAGACCACCGTTACCCGCACATGACTACGCAGAGATAAGGCCAGCGTACATTCAATCTCCTCCTGCTTCTGCTCATCCAGAACCGGCTTCTCCTTGCGCAACGTCTCCCGCTCATCGCTCAAGATGCGGGCCTTGTGCTCAGGAAGCATCATCCGGCTGCTTTCCCAAAGTCCGTTCAGCTCCAGCTTCTTGCTCATGCCATCCTCTCCTTCTACCCTTAGGTTATGCCGCTCATAACGAACATATGTTTGTATTATATCCGCAGCTGCTGGGTTTAATCAATAGCAAAAAATAACATCGTTTTATAAGATGAACTTAAGAATGATGCGGTAAAGTGGTCAGAAAGTCTGGTGCCTCTGGCTTTCTGACCACTCCGAATATAACATTCTTAAGTTCACGTTCTATATGCTGCAATTTTGCCTAACCCTGCAGGAGTATACTAAAATAGAGCGTAACAAGCTTGGAACGGCAGCATTAAGGATGGGGGGAGAAACATGATTAGTGAGAACAACCGCTTAAAAACACTCGGCAGCTTCCTGCGTTCGCGCAGAGACCGGCTCCAGCCCGGGCAGGCCGGCTTTCATTCTTCCTACGGCCAGCGGAGAACACCGGGATTGCGGCGGGAGGAGGTCGCCATTCTGGCGGGGGTGAGCGCAACCTATTACACCGGCTGGAGCAAGGCCGGGAGGTGAGCGCTTCAAGGGAAGTTATAGAAAGCATAGGTCATGCCCTGCAGCTATCGGACGATGAGCAGAGCCATCTGCTTCAATTGTGGAACCCGAACGTACGCGCAGCTTCTTCCTCAGCAACTACTGGACTTGCGCCTCAATGGCAGCTTATTATCCAGCAGCTTCATTACCCTTCCTTCATTACCAATGAGCGGTCGGAGGTACTGGCCTGGAATTCGGCAGCAGATGAGATTGTGACCAATTTCACCGCCATGACCGGTCCAAACCGTGTGATGCTGCGTATTTTGTTCCTGAATGAAGACCTGCGCCAGCGGCTGATCAATTGGGAGGAATTCGCCGCACATTCGGTTGCCGTGTTCCGCACCTATTACGACAAGCATCCCGGTGATCCCTGGTTTGAGCACCTGGTCCAGCAGCTGGCCGAGGACAGTGCAGAATTTGCCGCGCTGTGGGAGCTGCATCAGATTGCGCTCAAGAAAATAAGCCGCGTTCACTTCAAGCTCCGGGAGACGCAGCAGGTAGCTGCTTTTGATATTAATTCCCTTGCCTCTCTCAATGAGAACAAGGAGCTGCATTGCTGTATTTATACCCCTGTAGCAACATAGGCACAGCAAAAAAACGCTGTCCGAATCAGGTGCAGCGTTCTGGCCTATCCGTATTCTTTTATAAACGTTAGTTCGCGCTGCCGCCCTCTGTTGTAGTTGTGCTATCCGGCTCAATTAATCCCGAGGCTACCCTTGCCTCATTCAGCTTGGAGATTCCGAACAGCATTGCCACGTCGGCATTCTCAATGATCTTGTTGAACTGCTCAGGACTGACATTCGGAGAATCTGCGCTTTTGGAGGCTTCCTCCTTCAAGCTGTAGGCGCTCTGAAAAGCGATTATCGACTCCACCAGCAGCTTGCGGATATTCTCAGGCAGACCGCTCACGATCTCCACATCCGCTGTTTCCTCTGTCAGATTGGCTGCATTCTTCTGAAATTGCTTAATCGCCTTCTTGAGCTGTTTGGCGGATACCTCACCTGCTGAATAGGAGCTTAATGCGGCATTGAAATCCTCCAGAGAGGACTTCCCTGATTGTTCAATTCTGGATATCTCGTTGTAGAAATTCATTACGCTTTCCTGAACTTCGTCATCTGAAGCAGGAATCGCGGCTTCGGGCTCATTGCTGCTGCAGGCACTAAGAACCATAACCAGCACAATCAACCCTGTAAACAAACTTTTTCTCATCGTACTATCACCCCATCTAACAGGATAATGTCGAAACCGCTTCATCGTCAAATGAAATATATGTAAATCTGTGTCGAGCCGTGTTATATTGAATCTATATGTAGTTAGGAGAGGAAGAGAGCCTATGCCTTATTGCACAACCTGCGGTGCGGAGTACCGCTCAGGAAGCAAATTCTGCGGCGAATGTGGAGCAAGCACAGGTGCGGCGCCGGGGCATCCGGCAGCGGCAAACCAGGACAGAAGTCTGGAGAGTGTGTTATGGGAAGGCAAAGCCGCCGGCATCTCGGACCGCCTTAAAGGACTGGTAGGTTTGAATACAACCTTGTATACCCTCACAAGCCAGCGAATTATGGTAAAGACCGGATTAATCGGCAAAAACATCGAAGAAATCGAGCTGCTGCGCGTCAATGATTTCTCTGTGGGCCAGTCCATCGCCGAGCGTATGCTCGGTATAGGAACACTGACCGTATTTTCGGATGATGCCTCCTCCCCGGAGCTGCTGTTCCGCAGAATCCGCAAGGTCCAGGAAGTGAAGGACATCTTGCGCACAGCGGTTCGAAACGAGAAGCTTGCCAATAACATCAGCTACCGCGAACAAATATAGACAGGGATGAAAGCCCCGGAGCTCCGGGGCTTTTGTTGTGGACACCAAGGAGGAACAGATATGAAAGCCAAACACAAGAAATGGATCATCAGCCTCATCATTACCGCATTGCTGGCCTTATTCACCTATATTACTGAAGGCAACCAAATTCCGGGTATTCCCTCCGGCCCTTCCGGCGGGGAGCTTGTCCGCCTCAATTTCCCTGCTGAACGTTATCCTGAAACCGCCAAGCACATTAAGGAAGCTATCCGCAGCGGACACTCCCCGATTTGTACCATTGACCGGGATCAGGCTGAGATAAACCGGAACGAATCACTGAAGGGCATCCCCACCAAAAAAGGCTATGACCGCGACGAATGGCCCATGGCCATGTGCAGCGAAGGCGGCGCAGGCGCTGACATCAAATACATAATCCCAAGCGACAACCGCGGTGCAGGAAGCTGGGTAGGCAACCAGCTGGAGGATTATGCCGATGGTACGCGTGTGGAATTTATGTTCAAGTAGCTTGGACTACTGCCCAATGTTACGCAGATGAGACCAATGCCCCCATCCGGCAGAAGCCGGATAAGGGCATTGTTGTTGTCTAGAACAAACAGGCTTTAGTGATGATAACCAGCAGGATAAAGAGAACCAGAATTGCACCTGTCGAAGTAAAAGGACTTACTACCGGACAGATTGGACCATGACCTACGCCACCCACGTTATTTCCACAACCACAACCATATTCTGCACCCATGTTCAATTCCTCCTCAGGTAATATTGACTACAGCACAGAATATGTAACAGGGCGTTCTGCCGATTGGGCAAAATGGTAAAGAACTGTCCTTCACCTAATCATTGCCGCGGAGAGCGTCGATAAGTATAAAGGGAGGTGCGAAATGGACATTGCTGCATTATCCATGGCCATGAGCCAGGCTTCCTTGGCGCAGTCTGCTCAGCTGCAGGTACTGAATATTGCCAAGGATCAAGCACAGACACAAGGCCAGAACCTTGTAGAGCTGCTTGGTTCGAGTGTAGATCCGAATCTGGGAAAAACACTTGATATTCGCGTTTAATTGCTTTATGCTAGGTAAACAGGAACATCAGTTCCCACATTGTTCCAACATGAGGCAGCGGTAGAGCTGCCTCCTCCCCTTATTTGTCTTTTCTCAAGAAGAAACGGCATCGCCGTCCTCTGCAAGAGGCGGCATCCGTTTCTGCGAGAAATAGAAGGATAAATTATAGTGTGGAACATATAATTTCTTATATTTTTTACATAGCCTTCGGGCTTTTCTTTTAGCCCTAAATACGAACATACGATCCTATAAAGAGGTGTTTATGTGCAATCCTACTATCAAATGACCGTGCTGGAGAAATGGACAGAAGACCTGTATAAGCGAATGCACCTTAACCAGCCTTCACAGATTAATATCAGTTATATTTCCGACCGTCTGAACATCTGGGTTCATTATCTCGATGTAAGAAGCAAGTGTATCGAGGCCTCTGCCGGAATGTACAGCATGTTTATCGACAACCGCCTTCCATCTTCCCTGCAACGGCTGGAATTCCTTCACGAGTTATGCCACCTGCTTCGCCATGCCGGAGAAGACACCCTGATGCCTGAGCGATTCACAAGCTCTCAGGAAGACGAATCAGAGCGTTTCATTCTGTATGCGGCGATGCCTTATTCCATGATCTCCCGTATGCCCTTACCTGAGCTTAGAGAAGAGGCCATCCAACAAGTGGCGGCAGAATTTCAGGTGCCTGTAGAACTCGCTCTGCAGCGAATTGACCAGATCCAAAGACGGATTCTCCAGGGACAATTACTGGCCGTAATGGGGAGAGCGGAATCCAAGACCACACATAAACGCCAATTGCTGCGGGAATAATACCGGTATGAAGATCTAAACGGATTAGTTATTGGGGGGAGCATTAGCATCATGGACGCCATTCAGCTCATTCAGTTATTGATGACCCATCCGAATTACAAGGTTGACGCCGTACACCCCGACGTCCCTGATTTTGTCGGCATCGAGACGATTGAGGTGGATCATGCCACAGAAACCTTCACCATCCTGCTGCAGGAGCCTAAAGAGGATTACTTCGAGCTGTGAGCAATTGCTGCAACACAAATAAACCGGCCTTTGTATGCCATTGCAGCATCAAGGCCGATTTCGTCCCGCTTCTCTATTTGAATCTATTCATCAGCAATTCTTTAAGCACATCATTGACATCCCGCTTGGGATCGGTGAATGTCTTCTCATAAGGCTCATCATACAATCGCTGGGCCAGCGCCACATCTTCTTCACTAATCTTCGCTTGCTTGCCATTAATTATAACATTCCATACCAGCGGAAATTCACTGACCAGTTCAACACTTGCTTCACGGATTCCCTGTTCGCTTTTCAGTTCAATCAACAGCTCACTCAAGGGCTGCTGAATTTCTGTTCTTCGGGTTTCGTTGTTAATAAATACGCCGGCTATTTTTTTCGCCCATTCGCTCACAACATCATCTCCTCTCATTAACAGATCAGATCCATCGTCAACCTGCATTCCCTGCAAGTATACCATGACATTCTATGTTACACGAAATCAGCCAGCTTATACTGATTTCAACAGAAATAATCGCTACGGCATTTACGTTCTGGATATGCTTAGGTTTTTTGCCACCAGTCTGTACCTTAATATTGAGTGTCTGTCTGCCCGGCAATAGAGGTGAATTTCCCTTCCAGGGTGAGCGAATGGACTGCCCAATGCTTGGGCTTGGCAGGCTGGTAGGCCTGCGGATAGGATGATCTGCTAGCAGAAGAGACTCAGCTGAATCGGCTGGAAATCAGGATCACCAAACCACCGCAGAATAAAAACAAACAAACGACGAGCGAGGTTACACTTCCGTCCAGACTGCTAAAAACGGAGATCAACGGCACATACAGCACGACAGACAGCAGCATCTGCGATATCCCCAGCCCTGCCCTTCTCCGCTTCTGATGCCATGTCATGTACAAACCCAGCCCTGTGATCAGAGCAACGAGCAGAAATATGAGCAATAGGATTATGATTGTCCATCCCTCCGGTTGGGATTAATAAGAAATATATTCCATTATACATCAAGCTGGCTTGCAAACTTATAATTTGATTGTTTTTGTGATATTATGGATAAAAAAAGGAGGGATTTCTTTGAAAATACTCAATAAACTGTATTCCGAATATTTAATTATCCCTCGGCCATTTCGTCTACTCATGTTGTGGGGATGGATCGTATTATTTGTTGTGGCTGGGTTTAAATTAAACTGGTTTAATTGACCCCTCGCTGGCACTTTAGGTTGACTGGGGTATGAAAGCAGGGATAAGGTATGGCTTCTGGAAGACTAAACTATTTGTTCACAAAAATTCAGGAATAGGCTGGACACTAAACCCAAACCATTGGTTAACTTGGATTGTTATAGCCGTCCTTTTTGTTATTGCGATAACCTGTGCTTTTTTCGTTCGTTAAAAGTATAGACAGAATCTATATCAAAATCATTGCCTGTTCGAGGATTTCTATTGTCCCTTGCCCAATCCTTTGTTTTCCCCGTAGCGATTCCGCCTTTTGAATTCTGTAGACATCCCCCCAATAGCTCTTTATCAATTTTCCCGTACAAACTACATAGTATAATTTACCTTATTCTGATAGAGTTAATTTTGCAAATCATTAACAGGAGGAATAATTATGGCAGCTAAAAACAAGGTAATAGCTGGTGATTATAAAGGTAAAGCACTGGTGATTGTATTTGGTCAAGTTTCACTATCTATTGGATTCATGAAGACGATCAATCTCGATAAGAACACAGTAGAAGAATATGAAGTAATGAATGAGACTCACTCCAAGAGTGCTACAAGTGCTGTAGGGCGGGGATTAGTGGGGGGATTCTTACTTGGACCTGTCGGCTTATTAGCTGGTTTGTCTGCCAAAAGCAAAGGGACTCATGTTCTAGCAATCCAGTTTAAAGATGGTAAAAAGAGTCTGATTGAAGTAGACGAAAAGATATATAAAGCAATTATTACCAATTGTTTCTAAGATATAGAGCCCTTATAAGATAAAACGGGAGAGGGTGATTAACTCTTTTCATTTAAGCAAGGTTGAGCCAATGGCGTAGCATACGAATAACAATACACACAGAAAAATGAGGTGAATTTATTTTATGAAAAAAATCATTACATTGGTTGTTGGTGCAATATTCTTTCTGAACTCATTTACGAGTATAATTAATGCCCAATCTCAAGATCCAAAAGATATTTTACTTAAAAAGTATCCAAAAGAAGTAATTAAGATTATCAAAACAGTAGATCTTAATAATGACCAAAAAAATGAAAATTTCATCCTTACAAAATCAGGGAATTTCTTCCTTGTTAACTCCAAGGGTGTTGTTGTCTTGATCAATACGGGAATAGGTGAATATGAAGAAGATGAGGTGGGATTAAAGATTTTCTCTGTCTCAGCAAAAGAAAAACATGTTGCCCTTACAGTGGAATATCTCCCCTCTAACACCCAGTTATTCGTTTATCGCCTGCAAGATGGAACGCTTAATAAAAAAATTGAATTAATAGCTGATGTTGGAGTTGAGATTGATAACAAAGGCCGAATACATCAAAATTGGAAGGATTATAAACCAGAAGGTGGTTGGGATACAGCAGAAGGAATTTTCACCTGGAATTCAAAAACAAATAAGTATACTGCTTCAGGTAAATATGTACTTCAATAAATAAAGACGCCCCGGAGATCGGGGCATCTTTATTTATGTAATCATTCGTTACTACTTAGGACCCAATAGGATAGGAGCATCAAAGTCTGATCGCCACATAAGTCCAATCCACCGAATTAGTTGCGAATCTGCATCTAATTAGAAGATTTTTTCTGTTTTAGAGCAAATAAGTGCGAAAACGCATCTAATTTCGGATTCTGAGCCTTAAACAATCGTTTTACTCGAAAATAGTTGCAGATTCGCACTTATTTGCCCAATAACAGGAATTCCAGCTGAAATTAAATGCACTTTTGCATCTAATTTCTCTGAAATCTCTAGTGTAGCATTCTACATCCTCAGAGGGACCTAAGTAGTAACAATCATTCTAATAAAAAATCTATTTAACAGTATGAGTTTCTTCTACCTCGCGGATTTCCTTGCTTCATAAAATACACGGCTTAATCCAGCATCCCGTTAAATATATTCAAGCACTAGAAAATCATAGCCGGATTTGAAGCGAATGTATAACTAATGAAGATTGTGTGCTGGGCAATCCTAATTATGAGTATTATCTGGATGTACTACATAAACGTGCGGGTCATCGCATACGGCTCTTCCGACAGTTATCCCCTCTGGGGATGAAGGTTATTGTAAATCTCCGTCAGACTGCAAAGTTTTATTTCCTCAAACCACGTATTGGGCATGGCATACTGAGCGTAGGTCGAGTGGGAGCTGCGCCAGGCCGTCATCCGCAGACCCGGCAATTCATTGTCCCAGCCCCTGCGTCTCAATTCCCGATGCAGCTTTCGTATCTTTTTCCAGCTTCGCAGTTGGACCATTCGAAGTCGCCTCCGTATCCATGCATCCCATCCTTGAAATCGCTTCTTTACATCTCCAATTCCGAAATAGTTCCCCCATCCATGTAGGTACGGATTCAATTTCTTCTTCACCAGTTGCTCGATATCCACCGTTTGGTTTCTTCGCGTGATTTCTTTTACCCGTTCCTTAAACTTCTCCACGGCTTTCGGTGTCGGTCCTACATACTTGCCGGGCTTGAACTCGTGGCCCAAAAAGACAAATCTTTCTCGTTTGCTATTCACGATTCGTGTCTTTTTCCGGATGTACTTTTAGCCCCTGTTCCTTTTCCAGCAGTTTAACGACAATTCTCCGCACGCGTTCCGCCCCTTTTTGGGTTTTGCAACAAATGACAAAGTCGTCCGCGTAACGCACGAGGCGGTGCCCTCTTTCGGTCATGGCTAGGTCCAGCGGATGCAGATAGATATTCGCCAGTAGCGGGCTTATAACTCCTCCCACTATAAATTAATATTTACTCTTATTTGCTCACTCGTTCTCAGGTTTTCATTCATTGACAGATTGAGAGTTGGAATAGTCATGTAAGGATGACATTATTTTCTGGAAGAGCCGGTGGCGGGAATAGAGAGTGGGGGAGTTATCCCCAACCCAAAGATACATTCTGTAATCGCACTTTGGATATCCACACCTGTCTCTTGACGGCTTACCCTCCCATGTCACGCGGGGTCTTTGCCCTTACATTCCTTCGTTCTGCCTCTCAAGAGGTGGACGCCGTTTCTTGCTCCTTTACAGGGTCGTTGCCCTTATGGAATTGATTCCTGCGGCTGCTCCGTGCTTCTTTTGTCTTTGGTCATTCCTACTTCAATGAGCAAAAAGAGTCTGGTCTTTTCTTAAGCTGCCATCTGTAGCTGGGCCAGACGTACCGGCCCTAACACGTCGTTAGCGTCGTACGGAATTCGCTTCGTACCGAGTGTATGCAGGACGCGTATAAGTTTTCCGCATAACGCCACAAGGGATTGCTTTTTCTTCAATGGATTTTGACTTCGTGTCGTAAAGTACTGGTGCAGCGCCTTGAACTCCGCGTTCTTCGCTACCATGGGCATGACCGCCCGGAACAGCAGGGCTCTTAGCCTTGCACGTCCACGTTTGGTAATGCTGGACTTGCCTTTTTTCTTTCCTGAACTGTTTTCTTTGAGATTCAGTCCGGCCAGCCGTATGATCTGCTGTCCGTGCTCGTAACTGCTTAGATCCCCTACTTCTGCAAGGAACCCCGCCAAGGTGACTACGGCCACACCCGGCACAGTGAGCATCTCCTTCGTTCCCGGAATTTGTGCAAGTAGACGTTCCACCTCGACCAGAATCTCTTCGAGTTGTCTGGCGAACATTTCGTACTGCTCCAGAAGCGTTTTAATCTCTATTTTGGCTGCGGGAAGTCCTTCGGTAAGCCCGATGGATCTTCTTGCAGTTTCGACCAGTTGCTCCGCTCGTTTCGTCCCTACGGCGCGCTTCACGTCCTTCTTCCATCGCTTCACAATGGCCTCTGTACCGAGCGCTACGATCTCTTCTGGCGTCGGAAACTCGCTTAACGTAATAAGGGAGGCTTTCCCCTCCCAGTCTTTAAAAACCTTTGTGTACTCCGGGAAAAATCGATCCTGCCAGTTCTGCATTCGTCTTTGTACCTGCCCGAGGTTCACCATGATTTTCTCGCGAAGATTCATGAGAATCCGCAGATCTGCATAGAGGTTCGTCGGCAGTTTCGGTTTCGCTGTACTTCCCGTTACGCACTAAATCGGCAATGACTTTTGCATCCTTATAGTCGTTTTTCGTCGGTGAGTTGTCTTCCAGTTCTTTGCTTTTGTGTACATGATGCGGATTGACGATGACCAAAGGAATCCCTTGCTGTCCCAAGTATTCGGCCAGATTAAACCAGTAGTGTCCGGTAGGCTCAATGCCAAAGAGGACGTCACTCTTGGCATGCTCCTGCTGAAGCTCCTTCATCCACTGAACCAGTTGTTCCAGCCCGGTACGGGTATTGGAGAACACACAGTCCTTTCCCAGTTCAATGCCCCGAAAGTCGATGGCACGGGCCACGTGGGTTTCTTTAGCAATGTCTGCGCCTACGACAAGGGTCTTGTCAGAAATTCGTGTAATCCGTTGATTCTGTTTCTTCGATTGTTTATACTTCATGTTGAGTGCCTCCTGCGCTGGAATTTGTTCTTTGGTCGGAACGTTTCCCAGTATACAGTTGGCGCTTTTTTCTTTCAAACCTCAAATTAATTCATTACAGGAATGGCTCCTTATGAGAAGTAAAGTATTATGCAAAGCTTTGCATAATCCTCCTTGCGGCGCTCCTTCAACAGTCGGTTTAACTAAACCGTTCTCCATCACTCCCGATTGAAGGTATTTTCGAATAAGCAGAAGGACTTTCTTGTCCTTCACTTTCTCTGCTATCTTCATCATGAGGCGGTCATGGTTGACGCGGTCGAAGAATTTCTCCAAGTCCAGGTCGACTACGAATCGATAGCCTTCTTTCATGAATGCTCTAGCTTTCCTTACTGCATCATATCCTCGCCTTTTCGGGCGAAATCCATAGCTGTGTTCAGAAAACTGCGGATCAAACAATGGGATAACGTCTGAGCGATTGCTTGCTGGAGCATTCGGTCTGTCACGGAGGGAATACCTAATTTCCTGACACCTCCACCATTCAGTTTCGGGATTTCGACCCGACGCACAGGGCTAGGTTGGTAGGTTCCCTCTTCAATCGCAAGACGAATGGTCTGTCAGTTTTGTTTGATGTGTTCTCGTAAGGATTTTACGGACATTCCATCTACGCCGTGGCTTCCTTTATTCGCTTCTACACGTTTTAGTGCTTCAAGGAGATTTCCCCGCGATAACAGCTGCTCCAACATTTCTCTACAACTCCTTGCGTGATTTGTACCTTCCTCTTGTGCCAGAGATGAATTCTGCCCTGCCGAAGTCCCACATGGGATTCACCGCTTCCTCCTTCAGTTAGGTCCTTTCGGATTTTTTTCTGCTTTCATTACTCATCTTGAACGCCTGGGTGTACAAATACCTATTTCATGTTCAGCCCTTCCGCAGCTGTTGCAACAGCTTGCGTACTATGGCGTCTGCTGACTTCTGTACGTTCAGCCTGTCCTCACGGGCAGGGTTACGAAGTGGTCTTCGTCTTTCGCACAGATCTCCCCAGGTAAAAACGCTATCTTCCTCTCCATCTATCTGCTTCATTTACTCTCGCACGCCTTTGGCAGTATGGGCTTTGGTTTGTTTGGCAACCTCATCCAGCATACGCTAGCCTTGTATGAAGTTCGTGTTCCTCAGACCGGAGATTTGCCGCTGGCTTCCTTCCGATTCCACCTCGCGGTGGACACCCTTGCCTTAAGCTAATGGCTACTACTGCCTTCGCCATTCGGGACTTCAACCCTAGAGATAGCGCCCATGCTGGGCGCACCAAAAAAAGGACAAGCTCTTAGAGCAAAGTTCAAACTTCCACTGCTGCCTAAATTTATTCTTTTATAAATATTTTCATTATATGAGCGGTGATTGAATCAATGTGGCGAAATTGAATTGATGTACGTGACCGTCATTTAATGTAGTTTGACCAGTAACAAAATGTACGTGTTTGCCGTTTCCTACGGAAATAGCTGGTCCTGTTCTAATCTTCTTCAAATTATGAAAATGGTTCAGGAAATCAGTTCTTTCCAAATCAATTTCATGGACATGACTCGTTCCTACCCGAATCGCTTGTCCTGTAACACCTGCAAACCGATGGTTGTGTCGATCTGCACCTTCTTCAGCCAGTTTAGTGCTACCTTCAAATTCATGTACGTGTCTCTGTACCTTAGAGCCTGTTTTTATCTTCTTTACTGTAGGCCGTTTCCTCTGCATCCGTTGTATGCCTCCTTAGAATTATGCGACTTCACAACATCTTATTAAGGCAAACTTGGATAAGTGCAAATTCATTATCAGGATGCAATTAATTTTTTGTGATTACCCACTAACTGCTAATAGTCATTCAATACTCCCTATTTGACCTCCCGTTTCAAGAAAACTGACATTATTATTATGATTACATAAATAAAGATGTCCCGGAGCTACCTGGGCATCTTTATTATTGAAGTACAAATTTACCTGAAGCAGTATACTTATTCGTTTTTGAATTCGCGGTGAAAATAAAGTGAACAGAATACCGTTCGTTCTTGGATTTCATCATCAGAAATCGTCCTCCTCTAGTTGAAATTTCACTTACCTCAGACACTGATCTAAGTTTCCGGGAACAAAATGTGACCAACTGCCGTCCTTAATGGTGTTATAAGTAAAGGAGGGCAGAGCATCATGCAGCGTTCCATGAACCGGCCGGTCAATCATGTGTTGAAGAGTTACGAAACCTACGCAGAAATGCTGTTCCGGATTGCTATTGTCCATCTGGGCAGCCGCGAGGATGCCGAAGAAGCCACTCAGGATACCTTCATCAAGCTGATGGAAAAAGCACCAGATTTCAAGGATGCCGAACATCAGAAGGCATGGCTGATCCGGGTAATCACCAATCATTGCAAAACACTACTGGGCAGAGGCTGGCGTAAGCGCGAGGTCAAACTGGAGGGCGTAGATCCAGTGACAGCAGATAGCCCTGAGGATTTGGTGCTGCTGCAGCTCGTGCTGGCGATGCCTGTGAAGTATAAGACCGTTATCCATCTGTATTATTACGAGGATTATGGCATCCAGGAGATCAGCAAGATACTACAGATCAGCGAGTCAGCCGTGAAGATGAGGCTTCAACGGGGACGACAGCTGTTAAAACTCGAGCTGGAAGGAGCGGAAACGCAGTGAGGGAAGATCAGTTTCGAACAACATACAAGAAAGCGGTGGATTCCATGAAACCGAGTGAAGAGATGAAAAAAGTATTGATCGACAAGCTGGAGCAGCGGCAGGTGCGGAAGCGTCCACACAAGACAGTTTATATCGCGGCAAGCGTTGTACTTGCCGCAGGGATCGGCCTGGCCTCACCTAATATATGGAAGCATTTGAACAACCCGGCTTCACCGGTGCAGGTGGCCCAGGTGAAGCCAGCAGCAACCGACTTGGTCAGGTCTGATGCGGGTACGTCCGGCAGCATCGTCATTCCCAAGCTGCAACTGCCGGATACGGAATCTGGTGCTAAGACAGATATGATCGCTCTGGTCGTTTATAAGGGCAATATCTATACACATTCCGCGACCCGCATCGATGCCGCTGATGCCGCCGCGCTACGCGGTGACAAACTCGGACGGACTAAAGGCGATATCAACGAATGGAGCGGTAAAGACGAATATATCGAGTTAGCCTCCAACATCGGCGAGACGGATATCTATTCCATGAAGGGATACGATTCCGACTTCCTACTTATGTCCTATACGGAAATGAACGGCGAGGTTTACGCCGAACTGTATGAGCATACGAACGGCATTACCGTAAACAGCGGCGCCGACCTGTTCGGCAAGCTGAATCTCGCAGGCCGGATCACTTCGGCTCAGTGGGAAGGCTTCGATAGCTGGAACAACGGTCTGCAGCAGTACGCGCCGCTTGCCAGCGGCGAAGCGCTTGACGGCTTCGTAACGGCACTCCAAACAGCCAAACCGCTGGCGGCAGAACCACTGATCGAGCAAGGCATCTATGACAGCGAAGACCGAAAGGTCATCTACCTGCAGTTGGAAGACAAAGCCCGGGTAGAGCTGACACTGTTCGGTCAAGGGCTTGTACGCTACGGCCAGGCACCGGTATTCTTCGAGGTCGAGTCCGGTGCGTTCCAAACGCTATGGAATACCATGAATCCGTAAAAATGAGGACCTGAAAAAGAGATTCGCCTTTGGAATGACCTTCAAAATGCAAAAAAATGCAGCCCTACCTCGATGAGGCATGCTGCATTTTTGCATTTGGTGTCTCCGAATATATTTTTTCTTGAAATAGGACCCGGATGATTAATTCGAGCAATGTTTACATTTTCTTAGATATGGCAAGAATAAATCATCCAACGTGACCAAAACGTTACCATTTCCTCATTATTCTAAACTGGTATTTTGTTGTGATCCATCACTCTTAAAACAGCAAAAAACCCTTACAGCGTAAGGGTTCTTGAGAAGTGGGCCCTACAGGACTCGAACCTGTGACCAATCGGTTATGAGCCGACCGCTCTAACCAACTGAGCTTGGGGAAACGATAAAATGAATTAAATTCTGGTTATTACTTAGAGCCCCCTTGTTTTCCATGTATTACTCGTTCGAGCCTGTCCTACCACACCGCGCGACAAGGAGGCTGAGCATAACCAAAGGAAGGCTGTCGCCCGTAACCAGCGATTAACTTTCAGACTATTAACGGACTCAGGAGCCTCTATTTGCTGTAAAAAGGCTGTTTTGCAGGTCTAACGGACTCAGGAGCCTCTATTCAGGCAAAAACCCACTAGTTAGGGCCTGTTTTTCCAATATAGAGGCTATGCGGTCCGCTAGACTCCAAACCATCGCAGGAATGCGGAAATAGGAGCTATACGGTCCGTTAGCACGTGGGTTACCTGAAGTTCCGGGTGGGGAGGGTTTGGATTACGGTAGTGCGATCCCCTAACCTTCGCAAGTAAACCTTCTATATCCTCGCAGGGTCCTAAGTAGTAACAAATTCTGTATCTTTTCTTCTATTATAGGGGTCGTCATACATGATACTGTTGTATGGGTACCAAATGTTACCTTACCACTCTAACTTAAAAGGACAGAGCAAACTTGACTCTGTCCTTCTTTCAAGGATAAGGAGGAGTCAAATGAAAAATTTGCCGTACATTTCTACACGGTCACCCAAGTATGTCTGGTCAGAGGTTTACCTTCATTAGTACAGAATATCGGTACCTTGCGCTTCCACTCCTCGGGATGAATAGAGATCAGCTCAGAGATAGCAAGAAAGTCCGCAGATACACGAGCCGATTGTTATAAGTTGCTGGCTTGATGCCTTCCTGACTCAAATGCTCGCAGACGGCGTTCTCGCTTCCATAACTATTACTACTTGTCATTCATTTGGGCTATAAGTAAATGATTCTCCAAGCCCCTTGGCTCTGCAAACTTAACATTCTTAAATACCTGATTATTGGCCAGTTGCCGCTCAACGCGTAAAGGCAATCGTGATTCGGTAATCTCTTTGATTGTTGTTCCTGCACTATCAAGCAGTGTAACTGTCAGTGCAAGTTCGGTCCGGGTTACTTTCAGCTCAAAATCAGGTTCTACCTCAACCTGTAAGACCTCAAAAGGAGATATATCAATAATTGCCGTGAGTTCAATTCCGTTAAACCCGTAAAGATACGTTTCTTCCGCTGCGGCTTTATAGGTTACGGTAATTGTTCCGTTTCCAACTTTGACGCGAGACTGTACATCCTTAATTTCCATAGGAATTCGCGGGGCAATCGAAAGGGTGCGATTAATCATGTTGGGCCGGATACCTAAAAAATATTGATACCAAACACGCAGCTGCTCTGCATTGGACCAGGCTTGCAGGTAAGCACCCGTAAGTTTGGCCCAATTCCGACCTTCCTGCGGGTAAGCATCCATATTCTCGCTCAGTCCACCGACTACTCCCAGATTCAGCGCTTGCCAGTTCATATTCTTGAACAGTTTATAAGCAGTTTCTTCCTGCCCGGATTCAATCATACGCTGCATCGCTATACCATTCAGCCAGATCCAAACTGCACCATTGTGGTAGGCTTCATCTTTATGATAATGACTGGTTAAGTGAAAGGGATGGAAAAATGGATGATTTCGGTCCAACGAAGCAACTCCCCATGGATAAACGAGTTCTTCCCATGCCTTACAAATTACTTTACATTTAAAGTGATCGTCTTCAATCATGTCCAAGGCAAACAACTGGTTCGGTCGTAGCGAGAATTCCGGCTCATCTTCCGCGTTCAGTCGGTCAGCAAGATAGGGATGCGTTCGATCCCTAAAATCTTTTTCAAAGTTTCTTTGGAGCTTGTCAGCAATCCTGCTCCATTTCTGAGCGCTGTCGGTGTCGTTCATGTACTCGGCGAAGTAGACTCCGGCCCGGAGCTGATTGTGCCACAGCGCTTGAATGTCATTGGCCCGGCTGTCTCTGGGGGAGTAGGACTTCAGATTGGCATCGCGCGCATCCATCCAGGTTTCGTTGTCATCGTGTATTAGGTAGCCTTTATCGTCCACCCAATGCTTAATGGAGCCTTCTATACTGTTCTGCACCGCCGGATAAAGCTCTGCAATAATCGCTGTATCCCCCGAGTATTTTACATATTCCTGCAATTGGATAATGAACCGCGGAGTCCCGTCGGTTGTATGATAATCCACATTTTCCAAGGCAAGGATATTGGGTACTCTGCCGAAATATTTGGAGGTATTATCGGTGTTCTGAAATTTCGCAAAGGACAGCAAGATATGTTTAGCCGTTTCAAATTGTCCCGTTACCAATACGGCTCCCGGAAGAGCGATAAATTGGTCTCGTCCCCAATATTCGTTAAACCAGGGAAGACCGGCATAGATTCCGTCTCCCTGCTGTCTGGTTACCAACTGGTCCATGGTTATATTCAACCAATTCAAAGATAAAGCGAGTGAATCACTGCTGCTGGTGATATAGGCATTCTCCAGCAAGAAATTCTCCATCCGCTTAATCCGTTCATTTTTCAAAAGAATGATATTTCGTCTCGTATTCTGAATCAGGTCTGCCGCTTCGGCAGCGTTTTTGCCCACGGCTATATAGAAGCCTTCCGCTTTGGCATCGGTGTAGACGATTCCATGCTCAACTGCTGCCGGCTGGTTACCTGCCGCACCTACAGCAATAACCCACCCGCCTTCGATTGACTTAAAAAAAACAATCTCTTCATGAAGGCTCAGAAATCTGATCCGTTCTCCCTTTAATTCAATCCCGATGGTGTTATGAGCACCGGTAAGTCGAATTTCCAGTACATTTTTATAGTCGAACATCCACAGTTCTTCTGCCAAACTTCCATGCCTGCGCAACATTTTATAGGGGTATACGAAGACTTCGCCTTCTTGGTTATCCAGTTCTAGGTGATCTGCAAATAAGGTATAACCGCTAAAAATTCTACTTTTCGAAATGTTCAATCCCTCAAAATAAGCATGCTCCACATGATTGTTCCGGTGGGATTGAGTATAATAATAAGCAGCCTCTTTATTGGTAAAGGAAATTCCACGATTGTCTTCATTAAGAGAGACTATTTTCATTTCATCCAGAATCTTGGATTCAGGCTCAGCATTCCTTGTTGATCTGTTAGCCATTGCTTACCTCCGAAGTGAAATTTTCATCTAATTAATTTTCTAAAAGAATTATAGAATGATGACTCTATACATCACTCTTTAAGAGAACCTACTACAATTCCTGTAACAAAATATTTTTGCATAAAAGGGTAAATTAAGAGCAGCGGCAATGTTGAGACAACGATTTTGGCGGCATTTAGCGTTCGGTTCGAAATTTTGGCGTATTCGATCAGCTTTTGCGGATCGGTTATATTTTGCGCGTCTATGCTGAGCTGCTGGATATAAGTCTGCAACGGATAGTTTGACGTTTTGTTAATATAGACCAGAGCCCCGAAATAATCATTCCAATGCCCAACAATCGTGAACAGCGTTACTGTAGCAATTGTAGGCAACACCACAGGCACGTATATGGTTGAGAGAATTCTCCACTGCGAAGCCCCATCAATGGTTGCAGCTTCCTCCAAGGATTTGGGCACGGCCCGGAACGCGTTCATCAATAGAATGACATTCCCGACCGCCACGGCTCCCGGCAGAATCAGAGCCCAGATAGAATCCAGTAGATGAAGCCCTTTGACTACCATAAAGGTTGGAATTAGACCCCCGGAGAACAGCATGGCGATAATCACAATATTCATGTACACCTTCTGTGCCCGGAATTGTTTTGAGCTTTTGGATAACGGATAAGCGGCCAGAATCATCAGGCTCATGTTGACGATCAAACCAAGGCCAACCCGCTCTACCGAAATCATAAATGAGCGCCAAAACTGGCTGTCCGAGAGTAGCTTCTCATAGGAACTGAACGTAGGATGCACCGGAAAAATACTTACCATGTTTGCAGAAACCGCCGCGTTGTCACTGAACGAAATGGCAACCAGATTAATTAAAGGGATCAGGCAGGACAAAGTGAAAGCTAACAGCAATATCCAGATCACGCTGTCCGCAATTCGGCTTTTTATGGAATGCGCGTAAATGGAAAACACCTCCCTCTTTAGAAAATTCGATAATCTGTAAACTTCTGAGCTAGCTTATTGGCAGAAAGAATGAGGACGATTCCGACAACAGACCGCAAGAGCCCGATGGCTGTACCCAAGCTGTATTGTCTCTCCACTAAGCCTACCCGGTATACATAAGTGTCAATAATATCGGAAGTTGCGTAAACCAAGGGATTATAAAGATTGAAAATTTGGTCAAAACCGGCATTGAGTACATTGGGCAAATTTAAAGTCGTCACAAGTAATATGGTAGGCATCAAGCCGGGCAAGGTCACATACCACAGTTGTTTAAAACGATTGGCTCCGTCGATGGAAGACGCCTCATAAAGTCCCGGATCAATAGCCGTCAATGAGGCTAAGTATATGATGGAGCCATACCCAAACCCTTTCCACACATCAGTCAGCACCAGCATAGGTCTAAACCAATGATTGCTGGCCATAAACAAGATAGGATCAATGCCAAGCCATCCCAATAATGCGTTGACCGGACCTTCGTACGAAAAAATATTCATCACGACTGTAGCCAATACGGCCCAGGAAAGAAAATTAGGCAAATAAACAACGGTCTGCATAAACTTTTTGGCAAACCGTACGCGGATTTCATTTAACAATAAGGCGAATACAATCGAAACAAAGGTTCCCACAATAATTTTCCATATGGCAATTACCATGGTGTTGATTAAAATCTGCCTGCTGTCGGGAATTTGAAACATAAACTTGAAATTATCAAGTCCCACCCATGGCGATCCGCTGATACCTTTGGCCGGAATGTAATTTTGAAAAGCCATTACGATGCCGAACATCGGAATGAAGGAGAAAATAATCAAGAATACCATACTCGGTGCGAGCATAAGGTGGAACGCAGTTTGGTCTTTTTTATTTTTCATCAAGAATCATCTCTTTCAGCATCATTTGGAGGTGAGTGCTTCGTTGACTTCCTTTGTAATCGCATCGCCGCCGGTTTTTCCCCAACTGCTCACAAAACTATCAAATGCATCGGGGGTTTGCTCTCCGGTAATGATCTTCAAATACATTTCAAGCTCCATTTTCGTCAATGTCGGCCACTTCAGCGCCATGGAAGGCGTTGTTCCAAAAAAGATAGGGTTAATCTCCTTAACCTTTGAATTCTTGACCAGGTTGGCAGTTGTGATGCTCGAAGTATACCCAGCCCACGCGGTCGAGTCCGGCTTCTCTCCGTTGTTTACACTGTCCAGATATTTCTTGTAAGAGCGATAGGAGTTCTTATCAATGTTGCTGAGCAATTTGCTGCTGTCACCAGTCTTTAGCGCATCCTCATAAATCCCGACATTACGGTAAAATGCATCATAGTAATCGATATTCATGGCCAGCGGAGAGCCTCCGATATTATTGCTGCTGTAGTCCTCAAACTCCTTCAAAACGGTTGTGTCCTTTTCCAGATAACGTTGGTAATCAAACTGAAGGCTGGCCATTTTTACAGCAACTTCCGGATGCTCGAACCCCTTCCGAACCACAAGGTAACTGCTCGAAGGATTGCCGGTGAACATCGTAACTGAGCCATCCTCCGATTGCGGAGCCACATAAGAAACCCACTTGGCATTCGGGTTCAGTTTAAGCGTATCCGCCACCGTCCAGCTTCCCCACCAGTTGTCCATGAACGAACCGCTCTTTCCGCTGGTAAGCAGCGCCTTTCGGTCGTCGGATGTTCGCACGGCGAATTGTCGGTCAATCAATCCCTTTTTGTATATATCCGCCAGCTTTGCAAGGGCAGGTTTCATTTCAGGCTGCACGGAACCATAAGCCGCCTTGCCGCTTCCATCCTTAATCCACTGTTTCGGGAAGGCGCCATACAGCGCAAAAATGTTGTTCAATTCATATGGCCCCCCGGATATTCCGGCGACATTTTCATTGTCGACCACAAGACCGACCGTTTTTCCGGCTCCATTGCCGCCGGGATCTTTCTCTACAAATTGAGTAATAATATTTTCTACATCATCCATCGTTTTGGGCTCGGAGAGGCCCAGTTTGTCCATCCAGTCTTTACGCAACCAAAGCACACCCGGGCCGTGTGAAATTTCGGTAGTTGGCAGCGCCATTATTTTGCCGTCAAACCTGGCGGTCTCCAGAACACGGCCATCATAGGAATCGTAAATCTCCTTGATTCGGTCGCTGGCACAGTTTTTATAGGCATCCGTCAAATCCGCAATCAGATCGTTATCATAGAGCTGTTGTAGGGTGGTCTGGTCGGGAACCACCATGATGTCGGGAATAGTGCCCCCTACAATGGCCATCGAAACCTTTTGAACATAATCCGTGCCGTCATTCGCTTCAAATGCAACTTTGTTTTGCACGTTGAGTTTATTTTTAAAATATCTTGTCCAAGCATTGTTGGTAGAATTATCTCCCTCATAAGATGTCCCCGCAAGCGACGTATAGCTAGTCGCTGTCTCTCCAACCGTATAGTTAACGGTTTCAGGATAGGCTTCAAAAGGTGTCGTCATGGCTTTCTTCCATGCCGGATCATTCAAATTGACCGCAGAATCTTGGGTGGTATTGTTGTTATTGGAGTTTTGACAGCCTGCGAGAGAAGCAGCTAAAAGCGCTGTCAACAAGATAGAAGCAGACTTTTTAATTTTCGATTTCATTACATAAACCCCCTTAATTATAAGAACGGAATCCATATTCTATTGCATCTTTATTGTAGAACTATGGCCATTTAACCGTAAACGCAAATAAATTCCGTTTTACACAAATATATAACTCACTTTAAGCAACTTGTTTTGCCCGCTAAATGAATTCATTTAAAACATGGTACAATCAAAATGAATTGCTGCGTTTGGCATACTGCGCTTGGAGAGGACGACCGAAATGTTAAGCATATTAGTAGTAGATGACCAAAGGGAAGAACGGGAGGGTATTGAATTTCTCATTCATGAACTGGGGTTTCCCCTCCATGTCGAAACGGCGGAAAACGGACGAAAAGCTCTCGATTATTTAGAGCAAAAATCCGTAGATATCCTCTTTACTGATGTTAGAATGCCATTAATGGATGGACTGCAGCTTTCAAAAAAAGCTTTAAGCCTTCAATCCCAATTGAAAGTTATTCTGTTCAGCGGCTTCGCCGAATTTGAATATGCAAAAACGGCCATCTCCCTCGGCGTTTCTGAATATCTCCTCAAACCGATCAATGTTGAAGCATTTCAAAATTCCATGCAAAAAGTAATTGATCAGTTAACGGAGCAAAAACAGGAAAATGTCGCTTCGCAAATTAAACAAGGTTTTGTTAAGAAACATGTGCTTTTTAATCTGGTTAACGGCTTGGGAATGCCGTCCCCAATGAAGGATGTTTCTTTCGGTCTACCCAATCATTATCATGGAATGGTTTTGATGGAATTTGAAAAGAATTTTTTTGAGAATGTCGAACCGGATTTCGAGGAATTTATCTTGTCTTTGTTAGAGGGGCAGATTGATTACTTAAATCTAAATGATTGTCAAAGTCTGCTGCTGTTCTCCCAGCTTCAATCATGGTCTTTCTATTCAGTCCATGAATTAGGCATGCATATACGAGACAGCATACTAAAGAAATATAAAGTGAATTGCTACCTTGCTATTAATGATGAAATCACCATGTTACCGGATCTTTCGACGGCTCTGATTCAATTAGATCAACTGATGGAATACCGATTCTTCTCACCGGATTATTTTGTATTTGATGTCAAAAAAGATTTTTATTTTTCTGATGATAGGCTCCCCGAACTATCAGATAATGATTTAGTAAACAAAATCAGAAGTGATTTGATGGATAGGGATTTTTTTAGTCTTAGAGCCAATACAGATTTATTGTATCAAAAATATGCGAAGCAGCCTCAATTCTCTCAATTATATGTCAAGTATATGTTTTCCTCTTTGTATCAGGAAATTATGACTTATTCAGCACCTATCACTGAAATAGAGTTGAGTCGAGAAATCGAAAAACTATACAAATCAGAAGAATTAAAGGAAATAAAAGAAATCATATTTGAAGGTATTGCTCGTCTTGAACAAGAGTACAGCCGTTCGGAATTTTTAAATCGAGATATTGCCTCTGTAAAGCAGTACATCGAGGATCATTATGGCGAGGATTTGAGTTTGGATCTTCTTGCTGCAAAGGTACATTTGTCTCCTCATTATTTAAGTTCAATTTTTAAGAAAAATACGGGTTACGGATTAAACAAGTATATTAAAAACGTTCGTATGAAAATAGCGAAAGAATTGCTGATGCAGACACATCTAAAAGTATCGGACATTTGCTATAAAGTGGGATTCCAAAACGTTTCTTATTTTTGCCAAAATTTCAGAGATTTTTTCGGGCAAACTCCTGAGAAATTCCGACAGCTGAATCAGAAATAATATCAACTTGGGAGAGGAATAGCATGCAGATATGGCGGGCTTTTAAACAGAGAATCGGTGACTTTCGATTTCAAACCAAAATAAAGCTTTCTTTTTTACTGGTAAGTATGATTCCTGTGATTGTTCTCGGAAGTTTTTGCTTCTCGAAAACCAGGTCACTCTTAGTGCAGCAATCAAAAGCCGATCTAAATGCCACATTAACTCAAAGTGTCTTAGCTGTAAACAATCTACTAGATGTTTATAATAAATTAATGAACTTTCTGAGCTTCAATCAAGAAATTATAAATGCCGCGAACAACACTTATACCAGTCAATATGAAATGTATGATCAGTTAACTAACGTAATCGATCAAAACTTCTATATCGCACGTTACTTGAATCCTGGTGTAGAACAAATCACGCTTTATACTGGGACTAATTTACCTCAACACGGAAACACCGTAATCCCTATAGATGAAATAAGGAGAACCTCCTGGTACCCGAATATAATGAAATCGGTTGATGTTCTTTGGTCTGCCAGTGAAAAAAACATATATAGTGTCCGCAGAATCCTTAGCACGAAACAAAGAAATCCCAAAGATAATATTCTATTTGCACGGGTTAACTATGATAAACTATTCACAACTTTTGAGCCCCTCCAATCTCACGGCTCGGAGATTATTATATTGGACTCAAGCGGAAATACCGTCTATTCCTCGAGAGCTAACCGTGAAAATCCGGATATTCCGGTTACCGCTAAGACAGCCGATAGGTTGCATTGGCATGGAGAGAGCTACACCGTCTTGTCTTCTACTGTCCCGCTTGCGGGATGGAACGTATATTTATATAAGCCGACAAGTCTAATCACAAAGTCCGCATGGTGGATTGCCTTGATCGTCCTGTTGATGATTGCCGCCTGCATCGCGGCAGTTGTGGTGGCGGGCACTCTCTTTTCTCGTAGAATTATGTTGCCTATTCATCGACTGCATAAAAGCATGAAGCTTGTTGGAGAAGGGAATTTGGAAATTAAAGTCTCTAGCGAGTCTAAAGATGAAATTGGTGATCTGATCAGAGGATTTGGAAATATGGTGGGGAAAACCAAGACTCTTATTGATACTGTGTATGTGGCAGAAATCGCACGCAAGGAATATGAGATGAAAGCTCTGCAGGCGCAAATCAACCCTCATTTCCTTTACAATTCCCTCTCTTTAATTAATTGGAGAGCACTGCGAATCCATGCGACGGATATTAGTGAAATGGCACAGCTTTTATCAACATTTTATCGTACTACTCTCAATAAGGGAGAGAATCTTATATTGGTTTCGGATGAAATTCTTAATGTGCAGTCCTATATTAATATCCAATTGATTATGCACAACAACAATTTCAAAGTGGACTATCAGATTGATGATTCCATTCTTTCTTGCCTTATGCCCAATTTGATGCTCCAACCTTTAGTCGAAAATGCGATCATTCATGGAATTGAAAACCGTGAAGACGGTGATGGAATAATACATCTCTCAGCCAAGAAAGAAGAGCAAAGTATGGTTCTACAGATAACTGACAATGGGGTTGGAGTGGAGCAAGAGCGGCTTGTTCTTTTGCTTAAATCTCAATCTAAAGGTTATGGACTTAAAAATGTAAATGATCGAGCGATTCTAATGTACGGCGAACAGTATGGACTGACGATCAATAGTGTTGTCGGAGAAGGGACTCAAGTTACACTCAAAATTCCTTATGTAGAACTTAAAGTAGACTAAAGGGCGCTATGTTTGCCGCGTAGAAGTCACCGTCCATATCCACGTTCAGTTCCAGTGCAGTTCTTCCCACTGGAATGTTGATTTCCGAGAGCTGGCTCCATGGCTCAGCAGGCTTTGACAGTTCAGCCGCTCCTTTTCAGACACCATAAGAAATCCCAAACACAGCAAAAAACCCTTACTACGTAAGGGTTCTTGAGAAGTGGGCCCTACAGGACTCGAACCTGTGACCAATCGGTTATGAGCCGACCGCTCTAACCAACTGAGCTAAGGGCCCGGATCTAAACTATCCGAATATACAATGGCTGCTTAAGAATAAATTGGTTGCGGGGGCAGGATTTGAACCTGCGGCCTTCGGGTTATGAGCCCGACGAGCTACCGGGCTGCTCCACCCCGCGTCAGTAAACATATTCAAACAGCGACAATAAATAATATACAGCACTTTCCCTGTTTAAGTCAAGGATGAATTAGCAAATCTTCTCAGGGCAGAAAGCGCACACCATATCGTCCTTTACGGGATCGGTAAATTTCCACAAAACGTGGGTCATGATAGCCGTAGATCCAACCGTCCTGCTCCAGTCTTTTGGCCAGACAGCCTGCTTGAAATCGGGTCCGGAACAGCTTCGCGAAGTATATCCAATGCATGCTCGTTCTTCTCCTTTAGTCGCATGTTGATTGATGCTCTGCTCTGAACTTAGCATGCCCAGTATGCGAAAAAAAAGCCAAACGAATCCGCACAACCCCTTCGATATGGTTACGGGAATTAGAGGGAATTCCCAAGCGCGCCATCCCCGGCCACCTTATGATCCGGATGGATAATCCCGTGGTACAGGATCGTCATCAGCTGCTCGCTCAGCACATCCAGACTGCCCATGCCGTCGTAGAGATCGGGGCGTTTGGCGAATTCCTTCATAAAGGTCACGAAAGTGATCAGAATATGGGGGGAAATATCTTTGCGGATCTGGCCCAGCTGCTGGCCCTTAAAGATCAGGCTTTCGAACTCAGGTATAACGACCTTGCGGTTGAACTCAGTCATCCGGGTCAGCTGGTCCGGGAAGGAGGTCATCAGGTCACGGATGAAAGTCTCAGAGATATCCATCGCGAACCGGTCACGGTCATGGTAGAACAGCGACAGCGCCTCCAGCGGGTTCTGGGCCGAATCCATCACTTCACGGGACAGCGTCATTAACGTTTCCAGCAGATTGTCGATCACCGCATCAAGCAAGCCTTCCTTGCTCTGAAAATAATTATAAATCGTCATCTTGGCCACCGGAGCAGCTTCCGCAATCTGCTCCATACTGGTCTGCAGAATCCCTTGACTATAGAATAAACGCGTGCCTGCTTCAATTACCGCCTGCTTCTTGCTCGCCATCTTTTATAATAAGTCCCTTCTCCGTAACGTGAACGCGCCCAGGGCGATTCCGGCAATATATAGCCCTAATGTAACGGTACACCCGGCGGCTGTCAAGCCTGCTCCTCTCACAAGACTGGCCGGATCAAAGAGCCGAAACAGCGACAGATTACGAACCGTATCCACCAACTCACCGCCGGAGAACATATTCAGCATGAAACTGCCAAGCACCAGACCCAGTGCAGTCGACCAAGCCGCACGCTCTCCCTGGAACCAGCTGGTTAATCCATAACCCATTCCGGCAAAAGCCAGCGTCAGCAGGTACCCGGAGAACAGCATCAGCAGCAGGCCAGATGGCGACTCCACCCCAACCGTAGCTGCTCCCAGCAACCAGGTCACCGCGCTGCAAATGACAAAGATCAGGCTGATCAGCACCAGCTGGGCAACGATTTTGGAGAAAAAAATGTTCAGTCGGCTATAGGGCAAGGTGAAGAGGAACTCCCCGGTTCCCCGGTCACGCTCTTTGACCACTGTGCCTGCGGCCCAGACGGCCGAGAAACAGGCCAGCGTCAGCATGGCATAAGGATAGACCTGGCTTGCCGCATACCCCTCGAAACTGGCGAAGCTGTCACCATCAATGCCAAATGCATCTCTCAGCGCCCGCGGCAGACTGTCCAGGAGCTTCGTCATATCAGGGTTACCGATAAAGGCATCCGCTTTGCTCAGCAGCAGCACAATCAGCAGCAGCAGAGTAGTAAGACAGATCCAGAAGCCGCGCGCGTTCTGCCGCCATTCTTGTTTAATTAGATTCCATTTCATGCTTGCTTCACCTCACCTTTGCGGTAATCTTCCATGAACATTTCCTCTATCGTCGGCCGGCGCACCGTTATAGCCTTCAATGGAAGCTGAGACAATGCGGTAAGCGTCTGCTGCAGCCGGTTCCCGGTCCGCAGGCGGTGATGCTGCCCGTCGTACAGCACGTGTTCGTCCAGCTCACGTAGCTTATATAGCTCCGTCATATCGCCGTCCTCCATAAATACAACACTAATTAAATGATCTCCACTGTCCGTAAGCTCACCGATATCCGAGATCCGGTTCAATTGCCCTTCCTTAATAAAAGCCACCCGCTGGCAGACCTTCTCGACTTCGGAGAGCACATGGGTGGAGAAAAAAACAGTGACTCCCTCTTCGCTGCTGCGCTCCTTGAGCAGGCTGAAGAACTCATTCTGGATCAGCGGGTCCAGACCAGACGTCGGTTCGTCCAGCACAATCAGCTCCGGGTGGTGCAGCAGGCTGAGCACAATCCCCAGCTTCTTGCGGTTGCCCAGCGAATAGGTTCTGATCTTGCGGTCCGGATTCCAGTCCAGCCGCTCCGCATACGTCTTCACCTCTCTGGCATCCAGCTTCATGCCATGGGCCGCAGCGGCGAAAGCCAATATCTCCCGTCCGCTCAACCCCGGGTACAGCATAATCTCGGAGGGCAAATAGCCGATCTTCCGCCGCAGCTGCGGGCGCTCCCGGTCCAGCAGCTGTCCCAGCACACGGACCTGCCCTCTGTCAGGGGACAGCAACCCCATCAGCATACGGATGGTTGTAGACTTTCCTGCACCATTGGGTCCAATAAACCCAAATATCTCGCCTTGTTTCACCTGCAGGTTCAGGTCCAACACTCCCCTGAAGCTGCCGTATTTCTTGGTGATGTCGATCAGATCAATCACATTCATCGTCCGGCTCCTTTTATACTAATTTATTAATTTAAGTATAATAATTCATCACTAAAGGTCATGTGTCAATAATTATTATTACATAATTACTAATCGGGTATATTTCCGCAGCAAAATAGCCTGATTTTTCACACTTCGTTTTATTCATTTTAGGTTCCCGTACGTTGTAGGGTATAAATTCCTGCAAAAATACAGGTTTTTTCGCACTCCACCGCTACTTTGAGTAAAAACCTGCAAATCTGCAGTTTTTTAGGACGATATGTCGCTGGTGCGCCATTTCCTCAAGAAATTCCTGCACTTTTGCAGGTAAATAAACAGAACAGGCCAAATCCCCGGAAAAGCCTGCACTTTTGCAGGCTTTTGCTCCGGGTCGGTGAGGATGTTGGTCCGGGGAGCGGGACGGGAGGGACGGACGGGGCTCCGGGGGACGGACGGGGCTCCGGGGGACGGACGGGGCTCCGGGGGACGGACGGGCGATGCTGCATAAGCACAAGGTTCACTTCATGGTTACTGTTACTACTGTAGTTTCAGGAGGATCTGAATCCGAGGTGTCTACTCACCCAGCAACTTTGGTGTCTGATCCACTCCTATCGTTGCTGTAATGGGTCACTGCTTAGCTGCATTGAGGAATTAGCAGGAAGTTGTACCGCTAGTTGGTCTCAGTATGGAAATTCGATGAGGTACGGGAAGGGAGGAGGGTTCCGCAAGTCTTAGGTGCTGCAAGGGCAGCTACTTTTCTGAATTATTGGCAGCCACCCGGCAGCCAACGCAAACAAGCGACTCCCCAATTGCCGGAGAATCGCTTGTGCTGTTAGGTTTGCAGTTGTGGACCACTGCTATTGCTGTTCTTTATCTGCTCTTTATCTGTTCTTTATCTGTTCTTTATCTGTTCTTTATCTGTTCTTTATCTGTTCGATAACTGCTCTAAACCCCAAACGCTGCCGGGTTCTCCCGCCAGGACTTCAGCAGCTCCACATCGCTGGCGACAATCTTGCCCTCTGCGAGGGCTACGTCGATTAGCGTGCTGTAGCTGGACAGACTCTGCAGCGGCAGCTCAGCTGCGGCGAAGCCGTCTACGGCGCGGTCCAGCTCATAGCTGAAGATGGCCAGCACAGCCAGCACTTCGCCGCCTGCTTCCTGCACAGCCTGTGCCGCCTTGATCGAGCTGCCGCCGGTGGAGATCAGATCCTCGATCACGATTACCTTCTGGCCCGGAGTGATCAGGCCTTCGATCTGATTCTGCTTGCCGTGGCCTTTGGCCTTGTCACGGATATACGCCATCGGCAGCTTCAGCTTATCCGCCACCCAAGCGGCATGCGGAATCCCGGCGGTTGCGGTTCCGGCAATCACTTCCGTGCCCGGATACTGGCCGGCAATCAGCTCGACAAAAGCGTCAGCAATATAGCTGCGCACCTCGGGATAAGCCATGCTCAGCCGGTTGTCGCAATAGATCGGGGACTTGATCCCCGAGGTCCATGTGAACGGGTCCTGCGGACGCAGGGCTACCGCTCCAATCTGCAGCAGATAACGTGCGATTTGTTCACTTTTATTCAATAATGGGCTCATGCTTCGCTCATCTCCTTAATTATGCTTAATACCGCCTGCCGCGGGTCTTCGGCAGCCGTAATGGGCCGTCCCACCACCAGGTAATGGCTGCCCTGGCGGATCGCTTGTCCCGGGGTCATCACCCGTGACTGGTCGCCAAGCGCGGCGCCTGCCGGGCGGATGCCCGGGGTCACCGTGCAGAAGTCCGGGCCGCAGGCCGCTGCGACAGCCGCCGACTCCTGCGGCGAAGCCACCACGCCGGCCAGTCCGGCCGCCGCCGCCAGCTTGGCGTAGCGGACCACCGTGTCCGCTACCTCGCCGGCAATGCCGATCTCGCCGTTCATCACATCCCGGCTCGTGCTGGTCAGCTGGGTCACCGCAATAATCTGCGGCATCCGCAGAGCTGCGTCGCTGGCTACCGCAGCCGCAGCTCCCGCTACCGCCGCCTCCATCATCGCCGTGCCTCCGGCGGCATGCACGTTGAACATATCCGCGCCGAGCCGGGTCAGACTCTCTGCGCCGCCTTTGACTGTGTTGGGGATATCATGCATTTTGACATCCAGAAAGACAGCATAGCCGCTGGCCTTCAGCTCTCTGATAAACTCCGGTCCAGCTGCATAGAACAGCTGCATGCCGACCTTCATGTAGCAGGAGATGCCCGCCAGCTGCTTCATCAGCACCCTTGCCTGTGCAACGTCGGGATAATCCAGGGCAACCATCAGCCGCCGCGCCATGCTCTCCTGATGGGCGCTCAGCGCCTGGATGCCTGCCACCTGTTGTCCTTCTGCTTGTGCCATTGCCTTAACACTCCTGTCCTCTGCGGACCTGCCGCATGTAATGGATAAACCTCCGGGCATAGCGGGACGGTCTGCGAATGCACGCAAACCGTCTTTGATTGTCACCCTATAGTTGCTGCTGCCCTAACTTCCCTTACTGTCCGATAAAAGCAGGCATCGACTCCGAGGAGAAGTTGATCGTCTGCAGCATGATGAGCAGCGCAGTAACCGTGTCCAGCGAGGTCATGCAGACCACGCCGTTCTCGACCGCCTCGCGGCGGATGCGGAAGCCGTCACGCTCCGGTGTTTTGCCTTTGGTCAGCGTGTTGAAGACAAAGTTCGCCTGGCCGCTGCGGATCAGATCCAGAATCGTTGGCTCGCCTTCATCCAGCTTGTTGACGTTCATTACATTCAGGCCTGCTTCTTCCAGCGCACTGGCTGTACCGCCGGTGGCGATGATCTTGTAGCCCATGGCGTGGAAGCCTCTCATCAGCTGCACAGCTTCTGCTTTGTCCTTGTCCGCTACCGTCACAATGATCGCGCCGGTTGCCGGGATTTTCATACCTGCTCCGATCAGACCTTTATATAAGGCCTTCGCATACAGCTTGTCGCGGCCCATCACCTCACCGGTGGACTTCATTTCTGGTCCCAGAGTTGGTTCTACACGGCGCAGCTTGGCAAAAGAGAACACCGGCACTTTTACCGATACGTAGTCGCTTTCCGGCCACAGCCCTTCCGTGTACCCGTCATCCTTCAGCTTGCTGCCGAGAATGATTTTGGTCGCCAGATGGGCCATAGGAATGCCGGTCACCTTGCTGAGGAATGGAACTGTACGCGAGGAACGCGGGTTCACTTCAATGACATAAACCTCGTTCTGGTAAATAACGAACTGGATGTTGAGCAGTCCAATCGTCTTGAGTTCCTTGGCAATGCGGATCGTAATGTCAGCGATCTGCTGCTTCAGGCCTTCATCCAGATATTGCGGCGGATACACAGCGATCGAGTCACCGGAGTGAACGCCTGCACGCTCCACATGCTCCATGATGCCCGGAATGACAACCGTATCTCCGTCGCAGATGGCATCTACCTCAACCTCTTTACCCAGCATGTAACGGTCGATCAGCACCGGATGCTCCGGATTGACCTTCACCGCTTCCACCATGTAGCTCAGCAGTTCTGTATCGTTATAGACAATTTCCATCGCGCGTCCGCCAAGCACATAGGAAGGACGGACCAGTACTGGATAACCGAGCGCTTGCGCGGTTTCCACAGCCTGATCGATATTGATAACCGTCTTGCCCTTAGGTTGGGCAATGTTCAGGCGGCTCAGCAGCGCTTCGAACTTCTTGCGGTTCTCGGCTTCGTCGATGCTCGCAAGGCTGGTGCCAAGAATGTTCACACCGGCGGCGCTCAGCGGCGCTGCGAGGTTAATCGCCGTCTGTCCGCCGAACTGGACGATCACGCCAATCGGGTTCTCCTGGGCGATAACGTTCATTACGTCCTCGAAGAACAACGGCTCGAAATACAGCCGGTCCGAGGTATTGAAGTCGGTAGATACCGTCTCCGGGTTGTTGTTGATAATTACTGCTTCGTAGCCCGCTTTCTGGATCGCCCAGACCGCATGCACGGTAGAATAATCGAACTCAATGCCTTGGCCGATCCGAATTGGACCGGAGCCAAGCACAATCACCTTCTGCTTGTCGGAATGAATGACTTCATTCTCCGTCTCATAGGTGGAGTAATAATATGGGGTGGAGGCTTCGAATTCAGCCGCGCAGGTATCGACCATTTTGAAGACTGGAACCAGTCCCTGCTGCAGCCGGAACACACGCACCTCGGACTCCTTGGTCAGCTCGCCCGCAGGGTTGCCTTCGGCGCGGATCTCGGCAATCGCCTTATCCGTGAAGCCCTTGCGCTTCGCCTGGTACAACGTCTCCGGTGTCAGACTGGCTTCGCCGCGGATAACCTCCTCGAAGCTGACCAGTCCTTCAATCTTGGACAGGAACCACCAGTCAATGTTCGTCATGTCCTGGATCTCCTGAAGCGTCATGCCGCGGCGGAATGCTTCGGCGATCAGGAACAGCCGCTCATCATCGGCCTTGGCCAGCCGTGCATGCAGCACGCTGTCCTCCAGGCTCTCCGCACCCGGCAGGCGGAAGCGGTGTACGCCGATCTCCAGGGAACGAATCGCTTTATGAATCGATTCCTCGAAGGTACGGCCAATCGCCATTACCTCACCGGTCGCCTTCATCTGGGTGCCCAGCTTGCGGTTCGCATGGGTGAACTTGTCGAACGGCCAGCGCGGGATTTTGCTGACGATATAGTCCAGGGTAGGCTCGAAGCAGGCATAGGTCTGGCCTGTAACCGGGTTGACGATTTCGTCAAGCGTGTAGCCCAGCGCAATCTTGGCGGCCATCTTGGCAATCGGATAACCGGTAGCCTTGGAAGCGAGCGCCGAAGAGCGGCTGACGCGCGGATTCACTTCAATGACATAATACTGGAAGCTCTGCGGATCAAGCGCGAACTGCACGTTGCAGCCGCCTTCGATGTTCAGCGCGCGAATAATCTTCAGCGAAGCGCTGCGCAGCATCTGGTATTCACGGTCGGACAACGTCTGGCTCGGGGCTACAACGATACTGTCACCAGTATGTATGCCTACAGGATCAAAGTTCTCCATGTTGCAGACCACGATACAGTTATCATTCTTATCACGCATAACCTCGTACTCTACTTCCTTCAGGCCGGCGATGCTCTTCTCCACCAGACATTGTCCAATCGGGCTGTAGCGGATTCCCGCCTTAACCGTCTCGCGCAGCTCCTCTTCATTGTCGCAGATCCCGCCGCCTGTGCCGCCCAGCGTATAGGCTGGACGCACGATCAGCGGAAAACCGATGCCTTCGGCGAAGCTCATCGCTTCCTCCAGCGTGGTGACGATCGTGCTCTCCGGCACCGGCTGGTCCAGCTCGCGCATCAGGTCGCGGAACAGGTCACGGTCTTCAGCCTTCTCAATCGACTCCAGCTGTGTACCCAGCAGCTTCACATTCTCCTGCTGCAGTACGCCCGCGCGAGCCAGCTCTACGGCCATGTTCAGGCCGGTCTGTCCGCCCAGGGTAGGCAGCAGTCCATCCGGACGCTCCTGGCGGATGATGCCTGTTACGAATTCAAGGGTAATCGGTTCAATATATACTTTGTCAGCCATATTGGTATCGGTCATAATCGTAGCCGGGTTGCTGTTGATCAGCACCACCTCTACGCCTTCTTCCTTCAGCGCCTGGCAGGCCTGGGTTCCGGCATAGTCGAACTCGGCCGCCTGGCCGATTACAATCGGACCGGAGCCGATGACGAGGATTTTTTTGAGTTTATCATTCTTTGGCATGTTATAGAGCTCCTTTCACGGCTTCACGCTGCGGTGCTGGTTTCGGTGCCGTGATTCTGGCATTGGCGGCAAGCTGCGCCTGACGCGATTGCACTGGCGTATTCGCCTTGTGGTCACGAATCAGCTGCAGGAAACGGTCGAACAGATAGCTGCTGTCATGCGGTCCCGGCGCCGCTTCCGGATGGTATTGCACCGAAAATGCGGGGTAACGGGTATGCTTCAGTCCTTCGACGGTCTTGTCATTGTTGTTGATATGGGTAATCTCAAGCTCCGTGCTCTTCACGGAGTCGTCATTAACGGTGTAGCCATGGTTCTGGGAGGTAATGAAGCAGCGTCCGCTCTCCAGTTCCTTAACCGGATGGTTGCCTCCGCGGTGGCCGAACTTCAGCTTCTCGGTATCCGCGCCGCAGGCCAGTGCAAACAGCTGATGCCCGAGGCAGATGCCGAAGATTGGATATTCGCCGAGCAGCTCGGAGATGGTCTGGACGGCATAAGGCACGTCCTTCGGGTCCCCGGGACCGTTGGACAGCTGAATGCCATCCGGGTTCAGGCGGCGGATCTCTTCGGCAGTGACGTCATGCGGCACAACCACCACATCGCAGCCGCGGCTGTTCAGCTCGCGCAGGATGCCTGTTTTGGCGCCATAATCCACCAGTACGATCCGTTCCTTGTTGCCAGGGCTGCTGTATGCGCTCGCTGTCGAGGTCCGTGCCACCTGGTTGCGCAGCTCTTCAATGCTGGTGTCGCCCATCATTTCCATTAATTCCTCAACCCGTTTATTGGAAGTGGTCAAGATCGCTTTCATGGTGCCATAGTGGCGGATAATGCGGGTCAGCATACGGGTGTCGATTTCGCTGATGCCAGGAATGCCATATTCCTTAAGCAGATCGTCCACACTGTATTCAGCGCGCCAGTTGCTTGGGACCGCTTCATGGCTGCGCACCACAAAACCGTGCACAAAAGGCCGTACCGATTCGAAATCATCGCGCGAGATCCCGTAGTTCCCGATCAGCGGATATGTCATGGTGACGATTTGCCCGCAGTAGGAAGGGTCTGACAGCACCTCCTGATAGCCTGTAATCCCTGTGTTAAATACAACCTCGCCTGTCTTCTCGCCCTCAGCGCCAAATGCGGTACCTGTAAAAAGCGTGCCGTCCTGTAGCAGCAATCTCGCCTGCATTCACTTCCACTCCTTCTTGTTTCTATAATAAGAGTCCGTTACTTGAGCTCATTCCATACGTTTTTGCCGTCCACCCAGGTCATAACCGGCCAGCCCTTCAGCTTCCAGCCGCCAAATGGGGTATTGTGTCCCTTGCTGGCAAAAGCCGCCGGGTCAACTTCCTTCTCCTGCTCCAGATCAATCAGGGTCAGGTCAGCAGGTGCGCCGACCGTCAGGCTGCCAGTATTCAATCTGAAGACACGGGCCGGGTCAGCCGTCATGCGCTGCACCAGCAGCGAGAGATCCCATTTGCCTGTGGCTACAAAAGCTGTGTACAGCAGCGGGAACGCCGTCTCGAAGCCGACGATGCCAAACGGTGCCAGCTCCATGCCCTTGGCTTTCTCCTCTTCGCTGTGCGGGGCGTGGTCGGTCACGATCATATCGAGCGTGCCGTCCAGCAGCCCGGCGATGCAAGCCTCGACATCACGGCGCGAGCGCAACGGCGGGTTCATCTTCCAGTTGGCATCAAGGCCGGGAATGTCCTCCTCGGCCAGCAGCAGATGGTGGGGGCAGACCTCAGCGGTTACCTTGATGCCAATCTCCTTGGCCTGGCGGATCAGCCGCACCGACTGCTCGGTGCTGACATGGCAGACATGGTAATGCACGCCTGTCGCCTCGGCCAGCAGAATGTCGCGGCCCACATGGATCGCCTCCGACTCATTCGGAATGCCGATCAAGCCATGCTTGTCGGCAAATGTGCCCTCGGCTACGCAGCCGCCGACCACCAGCGAGTTGTCCTCGCAATGGGCGATAATCGGCATATCCATTCCGGCGGCAATCTTCATCGCATCCTTCATCATCTGCGCGCTCTGCACGCCGACTCCGTCGTCTGTGAAGCCAATGGCTCCGGCTTCCTTCAGCGCCGTGAAGTCAGTCAGCTCGCGGCCCAGCTCACCAACAGTGATCGCTGCGTAAGGCAGCACCTTCACCAGACCAGCTTCACGCGCCTTCTCCTTCACCAGCTGTACGACTTCCGCGCTGTCCGTGACCGGGCGGGTGTTCGGCATGCAGGCGATGGTGGTGAAGCCGCCCTTCGCTGCCGAACGGCTGCCTGTTTCGATCGTTTCCTTATGCTCGAAGCCCGGCTCCCGTAGATGCACATGCATATCGATCAGCCCCGGAATCAGCAGCTTGCCTTCGGCTTCAATGATTTCAGCCTCTCCAGCCGTCTCCTGATTTCCGTCGATCAGCGCGGTAATCACGCCCTTTTCCACAACGATATGTTTACGCTCCAGCACGCCTTGCTCGTTCAACACGCTCGCGTTTCTGATAATCACGGTCATAACTCTCCTTTTACCGGCAGGCCGCAGCCGCCAGCTCTTTGATTATTATATAATAAAAATTCATCTTTGTGTATATTTATTAATACATTTATGTCAGCTATTTCAGAGGAGCGCCCGTTCAATCACGGCCATCCGTACCGGCACCCCGTTCGCCATCTGCGGGAAGATCAGCGATTGGCTGCTCTCTACGACCGCATCGTCAATCTCCACATTACGGTTCACCGGAGCCGGGTGCATAATGATGGTGTGTTTGTCCAGCTTGGAGGCGCGTTCCTCAGTCAATCCGTATTGTCTGCGGTAATCCTCGGCTGATTGCAGCATGTCCGAAGCATGCCGTTCCAGCTGCACGCGCAGCATCATAACCACATCCGCCTTCAGCGCTTCTTCTATGGATACATACGGCGCATAGGCTGCAAGCTCCGACGCTCTCATATTCTCCGGAGCGCAGAACTGCACCTGCGCTCCCAGCTTGGTTAAGGCCCACAGGTTGGAGCGGGCCACCCGGCTATGCATAATATCCCCAATGATCGACACCTTAAGCCCCTTCAGTTCGCCAAAAGCCTGCTTCATCGTATACAGGTCAAGCAGCGCTTGTGTCGGGTGCTCATTGTTCCCATCGCCCGCGTTGATCAGCGGGATCGACACCTTCTCGGCCAGCTGCTGCAGCACGCCTGCAGGCTTCAGCCGGATCACCCCTGCATCGATTCCCATCGATTCCAGCGTGCGTACCGTGTCGTAGATGGACTCCCCTTTCTCCACACTCGATGCGGCGGAGGTGAAGTTCAGCACCTGGGCACCCAGCCGTTTCTCGGCCATCTCGAAGGAGAAGCGTGTCCGCGTGCTGTTCTCAAAAAACATGTTGGAGATAAAATGGGCCTCCAGCACCGGAGTCAGCTTCTCCTTCTGGTTGTCCCAGTAAGCCGTCCGGTTCAGCAATTGGCTGATCTCTGAGGCGTCCAGATCTTTAAGTCCCAGCAGACTACGCTGCTTCACCTGGGTTGCTGTCATCATGTTAGCGTTCCTCCCGGTTTGAAATAATGTAGACCTCATCCTTGCCGTCATATTCCTTCAGGGCCACTTCAATCTGCTCGTGCTTGGAGGTAGGGACGTTCTTGCCGATGTAATCCGGACGGATCGGCAGCTCGCGGTGCCCCCGGTCAGCCAGGACCGCCAGTTGGATCATTCTTGGCCGTCCACAGTCCATCAGCGCGTCCATCGCTGCGCGGATCGTGCGGCCGGTGTAGAGCACATCGTCGAAGAGGATAATCGTCTGATCGTGGATGCGCCCGCTGCCGGAGGTCATGATCAGATTGCTCTTGACTACGGCCAGATCCCCAGTCTCCGGCATCACACCGCCGTCCATCAGACGGTCATCGCGGTAATGGGTGATGTCCAGCTCACCGCAGGGAATCTCGGCGCCTTCGATCTCGCGGATACGTTCGGCGATCCGCTGGGCCAGGAACACGCCACGGGTGCGGATGCCAACCAGCAGGCAATTCTCGATTCCCTTGTTCTTCTCCAAAATCTCGTGGGCAATACGCGACAGCGCGCGGCGGATTGCCGTTTCATCCATAATGACATTTTTCTCAGTAGCCATGTTTCGTCAGCCTCCAGCTTGTACGCCATTTCATGTTCCCGGGAAACCAAAAACTCCTTGCCCAAAACAGGCAAGGAGTGAAATCCGCAGATTCATAAGAGGACAACTCCGCGCGCAGAAAAAGACCACCCGCATTGCTGCGGATTTCTTCCTAAGTCGCGAACCTCGATTCACGTTACCTTGCCAGCCTCACGGGACTGAATTAAAGGCGCTATTCATTTAAAAGAAGTATGACAGAACTCGTAACGTGTGTCAACTCTGTTAACCTATTTAGGCGAACCTTGTCCTTTTTTAAGTTATTCAACTCATTCCACAAAAAAGCCTACCGGCAACGGTAGGCTTTACTTAGCTATTCAATATATTAAAATTCAAATTCAACGTCGCTAAGACGCCGCTGAATTTCGGAAATCACTCGTTTCTCTTCCTCTTCGCCTGAGGCGATGAAGGTCACGGAGAAACGCACAAACGGGCCGGCATCATCCCAAGGCACGGTGGAGATCAGTTTCTCGCGGATCAGGAACTGCGAGAAATCCTCGCCGGACTCGAAGCGGCGGCCGCCTTTGACTCCTTTGGGTGCAGCTACGTAGAGGAAGAAGGAGCCTTTAGGCTTCTCCGCCTTGAAGCCCAGAGCGTTCAGGGCATCTACCAGCATGTTGTGGCGGCGGGAATACTTGGCAGCAATCGCTTCGGTAATCTCGGGATGCGCCAGGCCATAGGCAGCAGCCTTCTGGATTGCGATGAACTGACCGGAGTCATTGTTGTCCTTCACATCGCTGAACGCCTTCACTACCAGCGGATTGCCGGCTACGAAGCCAATTCTCCAGCCGGTCATGTTATAGGACTTCGAGAGGGAGTGCAGCTCCACGCCCACATCCTTCGCACCCGGCACCGAAAGGAAGCTGAGCGGCTTCACACCGTCATAAGTCAAGGCAGCATAAGGAGCGTCATGAATGACAACAACATTATATTTCTTGGCCCAGGCTACCACTTCGGCGAAGAACTCAGGAGTAGCACTTGCACCTGTAGGATTGTTGGGATAGTTCAGATACAACAGCTTGGCCTTGGCAGCCACCTCAGCTGGAATGGAATTCAGGTCCGGCAGGAAGTTGTTCTCTTTCTTCAGTTCCACCGCATGGACTTGTCCACCCAGATATTTGGTATGGGTGCCCAGCACCGGGTAACCCGGCACAGTCATGATTGTAATGTCGCCCGGGTTGATGAACGCGGATGGCAGCATGGCCAGCGCTGGCTTCGAACCGATCGAGTGGACGATTTCATTGACCGGATCAATGCCATCCACACGAAAGACTTCCTTCAGGTAAGCAGCTGCTGCAGCCTTGAACTCGGGGATTCCGTTGTCGGAATAGCCGCGGTTCTCTTCCTTGGCCGCTTCTTCCGCCAGCTTAGCTACGATACCCTCGTCAGCCATCTCATCCGGCTCACCTACGCCCATGTCGATCAGCTCGATGTCAGGGAAATCCTGCTTCGCAGAGGCTTTGGCACGTTTGATCTTCTCGAATTTATAGATGGCGGTATCCTTGCCATAGTTAGCCCCGCCAATACGCTCGGCAAAGTTCGTCTGAATAAAGGTCTCTTGATATTGTTCAATACTCATAAGGTTGTTCTCATCTCCTGGCTTGTAATGGTAGAGCAGACTGTTCTGTCCTCTGTATCTAAATATGACGCAAAGCTGCCTCCAAAACCATGGATTTATCCTCCACAGATTTGTACTTATCTGCTGCGGAGATTGAACAGTACTTCTTCCAAATCCGTCGGCAGCGGCACACTGAACTCCTTGTATTCCCCCGTAGAAGGGTGGACGAAGCCCAGCACAGCCGCATGCAACGCCTGGCCGGTAATGACGGCACTTTTGCTGCGTCCATAGATCGGATCACCCAGCAGCGGATGGCCGATGAATTTCATATGTACGCGGATCTGGTGCGTACGTCCAGTCTCCAGCTGCAGCTCCACTAGGGTGCAATCACCGAAACGCTCCAGCACCTTGAAGTGAGTGATTGATTTCTTGCTGTTCTTCTGGGTTACCGTATACATCTTGCGGTCATGGGCATCCCTGCCAATTGGCGCATCGACCGTCCCCTGATCATGGGTTAGATTGCCCTGAACCACGGCAATATAGCGCCGGGTAACACTGTGCTCCTTAAGCTGTGCGGATAAAGAAGCATGTGCAGCGTCATTCTTGGCGGCCATAATCAGCCCTGAGGTATCCTTGTCGATCCGGTGCACAATGCCCGGGCGGATCTCACCGCTGATGCCGGACAGATCCTTGCAGTGATACATCAGCGCATTCACCAGTGTACCCGAAGGATGTCCCACCGCCGGATGCACAACCATACCGCGCGGCTTGTTGACCACGATCAGATCACTGTCTTCATATACAACCTCAAGCGGAATATCCTCCGCAATCAAATCGGTTACCTCCGGCTCTGGGACGATTACTGTCACCACATCACCTTCGAAAAGCTTGTAATTGGCTTTGACCGGCCCGCCGTTCACAGTTACATGGCCGTCTGTGATCCATAGCTGCACCTGGGAGCGGGAAATATCCTCTTCCCAAGCCTCGGTGATATATTTATCGATCCGCTCCCGGCTGTTCTCGCCGGAAACCGTCCACTCGGTGACGTCTCTCTCTTCCCCGTAAGCAGCTTCAGCCTGCTGATTGACGTCTTTGGTCAAATCTATTCATTCCCTTCTTTAACTTCCTTAACTTCGCTTACTTCCGTGATTTCTTCACCAGACTTCAGGTCACGCAGGGAATCCAGAATAATCAGGCCAACCCCGATCACGATGCAGGAATCCGCCACATTAAAGATTGGAAAGGTGTAGCTGCCGAAATTGAACATCAGGAAGTCGACGACTTCTCCGTTCAGAATCCGGTCCAGGAAGTTGCCGACGGCTCCGCCGAGCACAAGTCCAAGCGCGGTAGGCAGCAATCTGCGGGTAGCTCTGGCCTTATTCAGATACCAGACGATCCCCACGACCACAATAATCGTTACCATAATAAAAAACCACTGCTGCCCTTCCAGAATGCCAAATGCGGCTCCGCTGTTCCGGTGAGAGGTAATCAGGAAAAAGTCTCCGATCACCGGAATTTGTTCTCCCAGCTCAAGACGTGTGGCAATGATATACTTTGTTCCCTGGTCAATCAAAAAAACGATGAGAGCTAACAGATAATACACCACAGAAGTTGTCACTCCGTTCTTATATTTCCCGCAAACAGCGGTCAAATACTGAATAAAGACTTGTCTATTGTAGCACAGCGTTCAAGAACCCGTCTATTGGTGGAGACTAGGCGCAGCGCAGCCTCTGGACACTATTTTCCAGCGCTAAAAACCTCCCGCTTCGGCCAATCTAACAAAGAACCCAAGCCAAGCATTCTGAAAGGAGCCCTCTTCTATGACCCACCTGACCGCCCGGCAGCTATCCGAGCTGCGGGCTAGCCTAGAACAGCAGCAATTGGATATCCAGCACAGGCTTAGCGACAATGAGCATTACGGTCTGCAGGATTCAATGCGCGATGCAACCGGCGAGCTCTCAGAACTGGACAATCATCCGGGCGATGCCGCAACAGAGCTGTACCACCGTTCGATGGACATTTCCCTGCTGGAGCGCGATGAGCATGAGCTGGACAATATTGAAGCGGCGCTTGCCGCGATGGACAATGGAAGCTACGGAACCTGCCATGCCTGCGGGGAAGCGATTCCCTCGGAACGTCTGACCGCCCTCCCGTCTACCCTGTACTGCAAGGAACATGCACCTAGACAAAGCGCACCGTTCACCCGCCCTGTGGAGGAGGAATTCCTATCGCCGCCTTTTGGACGCACCAGTCTGGATGAACGTGATGACCAGAACGGATTCGACGGAGAGGATGCCTGGCAGATTGTCGAGAGCTGGGGCAACTCTGATTCACCAGCCATGGCCGAAGGCAACAACATCGACTCCTATAACGACATGGAGATTGAAGCCCACGAAACGGAAGGTTTCGTGGAGCCGTGGGAGAACTTCATCGCCACTGACATTGCTGGAAACCACGTGACCATCGTCAAAGGCAGCAGCTACCGCCATTATCTGGACAGCGAGGAAGGCAGCTACCTGCTCGATCCGCACAGTAAGAAGAAACGGCTTAGCCGTCCTCTGTAAGAGGCAGCATCCGCTTCAAAGAACGGCAATAACCCTACGGCGCTCTATGCCGGTGGCCTGCTTTTACTGCCTGTTGCCTGGCAAGCTCACCTCATCTGCCGGTCATGCGGGAGATTTTCTCAAGCTCATGGTGGAGCCACTCTCGCCTAATACATTCTTATTCTACATGCAGAAACGGATGTCGTCCCTACCTGGGCGGTTCAGCCGTTTCTTTTTGCTGCCTCAGCATCCGTTCAGAAAGTCTTAAGCTCCAACTGATGCTGTACAATACGGACAATGTCGGCAATATAATCCCCGATAATCGGCAGATTCAGCGCACCCAACACCTGCAGCACATAAATAATGGTGGCCGCAAAAAAAGTAAAGCCCAGCGCAATTCCCAGTCCCCGCGCCATCCCGGAGACAATATTCAGCCAGATCAGCCGCCACGGGGAGCGCAGCAGCTCTGTGTATTCGGCAATTCTTGCCTTCTCCATCTGCTGTGCCAGGCCTCTTGTAAGCCTATATACCGCATTCAGCTTGTCGTCCGTTGAGGTCATTTCCTCCGCCATTGGTTCTTTCACCGGTATAGCTGTATCCGCCTGCTTCTTTCTTCTCAAGACCTGCGCTGCTCCCTCCATACGCCCTCACTGCTGTCCAAAACGAAACAAGCCCGGCCAAGAAGAGCGCACTCTCCTTGACACGGGGCTTGTCATTTTGCGCCGAAATATAAGGGACTATATTTCCCGCATAAACAAAAAGAATCTTCCGTTTACACTTATGACGCTTGATGTGTATTCAAACCGATATCAGGTTTGGATACACATCCTAGTATGCGCCATTTAGGAGCTGGCAATACCTGCCTTAGCTGCCGATATGAATTCCGACTGTTCTGCCGCCGGCATCCACCGTCTCAAATGGAAGCTCTCCGCCGAAATCAATGGTGGTTACCAGCACATTCTCCCGCAGCACATGTTCAAAAGCAGTTGCCGCCGCCTGAAGCTCCCTGTCCACCTGCAGCGTAAGCGCGATTCGCTTGTCGATTGGCAGATCCAGACGCTTGCGGTAATCCTGCACCGCGCGCACAATTTCGCGTACCCAGCCTTCCTGCTCCAGCTCTGGTGTGATCTCCGTGTTCAGTGCTACGGTCAGCCCATAGCCGGAAGCCGAAGCGAACCCGGACTTGGCCTGCTTCTCTACCAGCAGCTCCTCGGCCGTGATCAGCAGCTCTTCACCTTCTGGTGACACCACGGCGATTTCGCCATCCTGCACCACCTTGCGGGTGGCCGAGCTGTCCAGTGCTTTCAGGAAGCCTTGGAGGAAGCCGACGCTTTTGCCGTATTTTTTGCCTGCAACCTTAAGGTTCAGCTTCAACGTGAAGTCAATAAATCCGCTGTCGCTGGTCTCCAGCACAATCTGCTTGATGTTGATCTCATCCTTGATGATCTCCTCATAATCCGCCACAGCGAAGCTGCGATCCATCGAAACGATCAGCTCGGACAACGGCTGACGGGTCTTGATGCCTGTCTCGTTGCGCACATTGCGCGCAAGTTCCACGATCTGCCGTGCACTTTCCATATCTTGCTCCAGCGCTGCATCGATCAGACTCTCGTCTGCTGCCGGATAATCGGCCAGATGCACACTTTCGCCGCCGCCCAGGTTAGTGTAGATATCCTCGGACAACATCGGCGTGAACGGCGCCATGATTCTGGCAGTAGTCAGCAGCACATGGGTCAGCGTGCGGTACGCATCCAGCTTCTCTTCACCAAGTCCACTGCCCCAGAACCGGTCGCGTGAACGGCGGATGTACCAGTTGCTCAGCTCATCGATGAAATTCTCAATCGCTTTGGACGAGTTAACGAAGTCATTTACAGCCAGTCCCTTATCCACAACCTGAATCACACTGTTCAGACGCGAGAGTATCCAGCGGTCCAGCTTGTGTTCAGACAGCTTGAATGGATGCTCAGCCGGGTCATAGCCGTCGATCCCTGCATACAGCGTCAGGAAGGCATGGGTATTGACCAGCGTATCGACAACTTTGGATTTCGTCTCTCCCACCAATCCGCGTGAGAACCGTTTGTTATTCCACGGCGCGCTGTCCGCCAGAATCGCCCAGCGGAAAGCATCTGTGCCATAGTCATTCATGATCTCCCATGGGTCAATGACATTGCCCTTGGATTTGGACATCTTCTGGCCGTTCTCATCGAGGATATGGCCGTGGGCAATCACTGCTTTGTAAGGTGCTAACCCTTTGAACAGGGTGGATACCGCCAGCAGACTGTAGAACCAGCCACGTGTCTGGTCGATCCCTTCACAGATCATATCCGCCGGATACTGGTCGCTCAGCTTATCCTCATTCTCGAACGGATAGTGGCTCTGGGCAAAAGGCATCGAACCGCTGTCGAACCAGACGTCGATCACTTCTGAGGTGCGGATCATTTCTGCGCCTTCGCTGAACGGGCTGCGCAGCTTGATGGCATCCACAAACGGCTTGTGCAGCTCGATGTCCTCGGGAACGTCTCCAATAGCCATCGATCTCAGCTCGGCGATGCTGTGCGGGGCAAATTCCTTGCCTGTAGCCTGGCAGACCCAAACATTCAGCGGCGTGCCCCAGTAGCGGTTGCGGCTGATATTCCAGTCCACCAGCTCGTCAAGGAATTTGCCGAAACGTCCGGCCCGCACATGATCCGGGTACCAGTCCACGCTGTTATTGTTGGCAATCAGCTGATCCTTGATCGCTGTTGTGTTGATGAACCAGCTGTCTGTTGCATAATACAGCAGCGGTGTATCGCAGCGCCAGCAGAACGGATAGCTGTGCTCGTATTTCTCCTTGCTGAACAGCAGGCCTTTTTCGGACAAGGCTTTGACGATATCCAGGTCGCAATCCTTCACGAAACGTCCGGCAAAATCAGTGACCACCTCTGTATATTTACCTGAGCCGTCCACCACATTAACGAAGCTGATTCCGTTCTCACGACAGGTCTTGTAGTCATCCTCGCCATACGCAGGAGCCATATGCACGATCCCTGTACCACTGGAATCCGTAACAAACGATGCGCCCACAATAACATTGCTTTTCTCCGCCTGGATGTAGCTAAATGGAGAAGCATAGGTCTGGCCGATAAATTCGGCTCCCTTGTGGGAGGACAACACGGTATGCTCGCCCTTCACAACCTCATTCACCAGATTCTTGGCCAGGATGTAGACTTCATCGCCCTGCTCTACCCGCACATAATCCATCTCCGGGTTCATCGCCAACGCCATATGACCCGGAAGCGTCCAAGGCGTTGTCGTCCAGGCCAGCACATAGTCACCGCTGTCATCCAGCTTGAACTTGGCCGTAGCAGTAAGATCCTTGACCGTCTTGTAGCCCTGGGCCACCTCATGCGAGCTTAGCGTGGTCTGGCAGCTCGGGCAATACGGGCTGACGCGGTGTCCGCGGTACAGCAGTCCCTTCTCATGTACCGTTGCCAGAATGTTCCACACACTCTCGATATAACTGTTATCCAGCGTAACGTAAGGATTATCCAGATCGGTCCAGTAGCCGATGCCTTCCGTGAACTCACGCCACTGCTTCTCATAGCCGAACACGCTGTCCTTGCATTCCTGAATAAACTTCTCGACGCCATACTCTTCAATCTCCTGCTTGCCGGAGATGCCAAGCTTCTTCTGCACACCCAGCTCTACCGGCAGTCCGTGCGTATCCCAGCCTGCTTTGCGGACTACGCGGAAGCCCTTCATCGTCTGGTAGCGGCCGATGAAATCCTTGATGACGCGTCCCAGCACGTGCCCGATATGCGGCGCACCGTTAGCCGTCGGCGGACCTTCATAGAACACATAGTTCGGACGGCCCTCCCGGTTCTCCATGGAGCGGCGGAACGTATTCTCGTCGCTCCACTTCTTCAGGATGCGAAGATCCCGCTCCCGCGCTTTTTCTCTTACATCTACTTTTTGCATATACGATCAAATCCTTTCGTGATTTACTCTTTGCTTTGTTGCTCTTGCTCTTGCTCTTGCTCTTGCTCTTGCTCTTGCTCTTGCTCTTGCTCTTGCTCTTGCTCTTGCTCTTGCAGCTTTGGCGCACAGCCAAGCTGCTCTGCGGGCCCCCGGACCGCGATCCCCCGCAGGGGGCAGCACGGGTCCGGGTTGCCCCTTTCGCGGCCTCTCGCGCAGCCGAGGCCGACCCCCGCCAGCCTTCGCGCGCAGCGCAGGCTGCCTTGCTCTTGCAGCCTTGGCGCTCAGCCAAGCTGCTCTGCGGGCCCCCGGACCGCGATCCCCCGCAGGGGGCAGCACGGGTCCGGGTCGCCCTTTCGCGGCCTCTCGCGCAGCGAGGCCGACCCCCGCCAGCCTTCGTGCGCAGCGCAGGCCGAGTGCCCTCAACCACAGTCAAGGCCTCGCAGGCCTGGCCCGCCAGGGCCAGCCTAAGAAGGGCCGCTTCACCCGCCAAGCCCAGCCACGTCGTCCGCCACACCCCCGCCATTCCGCGAGGCACTGCCTGCGGGTGTCCAGAGGGCGGCGCCCTTTGGGGTCCCCCTTGGAAAGGGGGATTTAGGGGGATGGCCCTTGGACCCGCACACAAAAAAACGTCCCCCCGCCCCAAAGGGGCGAGACGACGCTCGCGATACCACCCTAATTCTATGCATGAGCACATCCTTAAGGGGATTGTATTCAGCACGATCTCAGTCCCGCGCAGAACCTGCTGCAGCGCGGGGCCGGGGTAACGTCCGGCGGACGGCTAAGCTTACGCACGGTGAACGCTTCAGCTTGGCTTCTTGGGGAAGATCTTCGGAGCAGGATGCGAACAATCGGCTCTCAGCAATCGCCGACTCTCTGGAGAACGTAACCCTGTCTTACTTGTCCCGTCATCGAATAGATATGAACATGGTATAGATATCTTCTAGTTATAGACCGTTTAAGATCAATTGTCAACACATGGAGGCTGCAGAACTAATTACTCTGTACACCCAGCATTTAGTCACAATTTCAGTTATTACTGTACTCCCAGCGAGGATATAGAAAGGTTGCCCAGGAACGCTCCGGGCAATTAGATGCGAAAGTGCAACTAAATTCAGCCGTAACTCCCATAAGCGGTCAAATAAGTGACATTCTGCAACTAATCTCGAGTAAATCAGGCGCTTTACGCTCCAAAGCCCAAATTAGATGCCTTTTTGTATCTATTTCCTTCAAAACGAAAAAAAACCGCCATTTAGATGCACTTTTGCAACTAATTTATCCCCGCTCTATAAAACCACCACTGTGCTAAGTCCTCGATCTTCGCAGTATACCGCTCCACCGGATGAATCGCCACACTTCATGCAGCAATCAGCCGGGCGAGTCAGAACGCGTTCTCGCTAACCTCGCGGCTCTCCAGCGCATTCCAGTCATCCTGGGACAGCAGCTCCAGCTGCGCTTCCAGCAGGGTGCGGAAGCGGGTGCGGTAGATGGAAGCCTGCTTGCGCAGTTCCTCGGTTTCTATCGCCACTTTACGGGATTTGGACAAGGCCTCGTTGATGATCCGGTCCGCATTCTTCTCTGCTTCCTTCAGAATCAGCTGGGATTCCTTCTTGGAGTTGTTCTTCACATCATCCGCCGCTTCCTGGGCGACGATAATGGTCTTGGATAAGCTCTCTTCAATGTTCACGAAATGATCCAGACGTTCCTGAATCGACAGTAGCTGATTCTGCAGTTCCTTATTCTCGCGGATTACACTTTCATAATCCTTGATGACCTGATCCAAAAATTCGTTGACCTCATCCTCATCATAACCGCGGAGTCTCCGGGAGAACTCCTTGTTATGTATATCGAGCGGTGTTAATGGCATGCTGTGCACCTCCTAGAAATTTCGGACCTCCTGCAGACTGCACGTTGGCATAATAGAAGCCGCGCCAGAGCAGGAAGAAAGACTGAACTTATATAAGTTTAAGGCACAGGGCGGAAGGGTGTCTTATCATCCCGGCTGTGCTGTGGAGAAATAACCCTGTTCCCATTACCCGGCGCTCAGCCGCAGAAATGTTTGCCCCCGTAAGACTATCCATTTCGACAGCCAAAAGCGGAATCCTGCATCACGTTCAGACAAATTTCCCGACCTGAACACGGTAGCGGCCTTTTTTGGTCAAGCTGCCAATCTCCAACACCTTGAAGCGGCCAAAACCTTGGATGGATACCACATCCCCATCTTTGAGAGCGCAGGAAGGATCTTCCTCCACCTTCCAATTGACCCGCACACGTCCGGCCTTGATCGGAACCATAATTTTGCTACGGCTCAGCCGGGTCACATCGGCGGCAATCCCGTCGAGCCGCAAGGAGGCTACAGTCAATTCCATGGTTTCCAGTTTAACCGGGCTGCTGCGAAGCTCGGACAGCGGAAGCAGCTCGGTGCTGACCTGAATCCGGTGCACACCGGTCAGATTCATGTTCATATAATTTGCAATATCAGCGGCGATTATCACATGACAGCCATCTTCCAATACATGGATATCGCCAACCTTGCTTCGTTTAATACCCAAACCCAGAATAGAACCCATGTAATCCCCATGCTCCAGGGACAGAAACTTGGATTCTCCGGAAGTTATCGCCAGCACCTTCATCTCCATGTCCTCATCATCCAGCTCACGGTAATCCGGTGCGATCAAGGCGCGCTTGCGTTCAGCATCGGGAGAGCCGCCTTCCCAGCGGACTTGTACATCCGGGTGGCGGTTCACCAGACTCTGCACAATATAACCCTGGCGGGGGTCCAGAAACTCGGTCAGCTTGCTCTCATGATAGTCTCCGGCATGACTGACCCATTCCCAGGCCTTGTCCACAAACTGCCGTTCATCGGGGTGAAAATGTCCGTATAGTTCCTGCTTCATCATCATATCCGTCTAAAAAAGGTACGCTACAATCGTTTTGAGTCCGCCAACCGCCAGCCTCAGCACAAACAACGCGATGAACGGGGAAATGTCAATCATGCCAAAGAGCGGCGGGATAAATTTGCGGAAAGGGGCCAGAAAAGGTTCTACCAGCTTGGCGAGAAGCTCACCGATGAAATTCTCGCGCGCATTGGGCAGCCATGACATCAGAATATAGATGAATATCATGTAGAAATAGATGTTGAACAGTATATCGATTATAGAATTAACCTGACTCAATTACATTTCACCTCATCCTATTATAATCAGCATCATCACCAAGAATCTCCGTGATGGAGCCTTGAATCTCAACGGTATCCGGTGTGCACATAAATATATTGCCCCCAATCTTGGAGATTCCTCCCCCAAGGGCATAAACAGTTCCACTCAAAAAATCAATGATCTTCATCGCCTGGTCATTGCGCACGCGCTGCAGGTTAATAACCACGGTGCGGTGCGAACGCAGATGATCAGCAATTTCCTGGGCTTCATCATACGAACGCGGCTCATACAGCACAACCTTGACATTCTTCTGGGAATGGATACTGACGACATTGGCCCTCTGATTCTTGCGGTTGTCTACAGGTGCAGGCTCGTATTCATCCTCTTCACGGTGAATCGGCTCCCGTTCAACAATCTCTTCTTCTTCCTGCAAGCCCAAGAAACTCATAAACTTGTTCATCACACCCATCACGATCCCTCCTCATGGCCCACTAATACCGTTCCCAGGCGCACCCAGGTGGCTCCTTCCTGTATCGCCACTTCAAAATCATTCGACATCCCCATCGAAAGCTCGGTGATCGGCTCAGCTGTCAGACCTAGCTGATTAAGCTCATCCCGCAGCTCACGCAGCCGGCGGAAGATAGGGCGGGTAAGCTCAGAGTCCCCTTCATGGGGCGCCATGGTCATCAGGCCGACCACTTTCAGACGGTCGAGGCCAGCGATCCCGCGCAGGAAATCGGCGGCCGCTTCCGGAGGCAACCCGAATTTGCTGTCTTCTCCCGAGATATTCACCTGAACAAAGACTTCTACAAGCTGGCCCGTAGCACTGGCCTTCTTGTTCAACTCCTCAGCAAGGGACATCCGGTCCAGCGAATGGATATATTGAAACTTACCTATAACATCCTTAACCTTGTTGGTCTGCAAATGCCCGATAAAATGCCAGGTTCCCTTGTCGCCGAGTACATTCCATTTATGGGCGGCATCCTGCCAGCGGTTCTCACCGATATCCATGAGGCCCGCATCCAGCACAGCTGCTGCCGTTTCCAGCGAAACATATTTGGTCACTGCAATGACCTTGACGTCACTTCGTTCCCGTCCGCTTGCCGCGCAGGCCCGTGACACACGTTCCTCTACCTCAGCAATTCTCTCCTGCAGTGTTAAACCCAACGTCAACTCTCCTTTATTCCGATCCAGCTCGTCATTCTGCCTGTAACTCCATTCTCCTTACGGTAAGAAAAGAACAGATCTGTATTACAGCTTGTACACCATGTGGTACATTCGATATGAGTCGGCAAGATTCCTGCTTTAATCATAATGCGTCGGTTCATTTCTTTCAAGTTTAGCATGGTTTTACCGGAATCGTCAGCAGATCCGGTATACAGGTTTACGGGTTCGCCAGGGTCTGCCAGACCATCCAGCTCTTGCTCCAGCAGCCGCACATGCTTCATCACATAATCGTCCACCTCGTAGCAGCAGGCTCCTATTGATGGGCCAATGGCAGCAAGCACATCCTGCGGACGGCTGCCGTAGACGTCTCCCATCCGCTCTATCATCGCTGACGCGATCTGCGCCACCGTTCCTTTCCAGCCTGCATGGGCTAGTCCAACCACCCCGCACACGGGGTCATAGAAGAACAGCGGCACACAATCCGCATAAAAAGAGGTCAGCAGCACCCCGGGAACATCGGTCAGCAAGCCGTCCGTAGCCTGAAAGGCCGAAGCCCGGTCCAGTCTGCCCCGTCCGCGGTCCTGCCCTGTGACCACTGCTATATCTGCACCGTGTGTCTGCTCTCCGCAGGTCCAAGCCTCCTGCGCGAAGCCGAGGCTTGCAGCCAGCAGCTCGCGGTTCGCAGCAACGGCCGCCGGATCATCCCCCACATGAAGCGCACAATTCAGGCTGTCGTAGGGCGGCTCGCTTGTTCCTCCCGCCCGCTCGCTGAATCCGGCTGTAATCCTGCTTCCGTGCTCCGCACGCCAAGGCTCCAGATGAAGCAGGCCGGGCGTTCCAGCACTTTTCACAAACGGTTCCATATTCTCACCTCCGCTTAAGTGTACCATAACTAAATACCCCATGAAACGCGGTTAAGCACGGAGAATCCTGGCTTTCCGCACCGCAATTCCCCCCGCACGGCTGCTCCCGACCACATGAATACGCCTTCTCCTCAAGCCAGAAAAAAGACGCACCCCATTAATAAGTGCGCCGTTCACTGCGGTCCCCTCGTTCCAGATATATGGTCTCCCGATCCTCCTGGCCTCCGCCGAGTCTGGATTCTTCAACCTTAACCAGCACCACGTCCGAGCCAATCTTCACGATATTCCTCCACGGAATAATCAGATCCGTACCGCCCCCGAACAACCCCATAAACCGGGTATAGCCGGGGATGACGATCGCATCAATAACTCCGCGCCTGAGGTCCAGCTCCAGATCGCTGATCTGCCCGAGCCGCCGTCCATCGACGATATTAATAACATCCTTGGTCTGGAAGTCAGAAATTTTCATCTTTCTGCCCGTTCCCATGGAATCCTCGTTCACTCCACCACCCCTGTACAATCTGCCCTGTACTCCAATATATGTAACAGTGGCTTGGCCACATAACCTTTATTTTCCCGAAAGATAAGGGTCTGTAGAATACATAAAAGGGCGATCCTTAAGGTCCGTTTCCGGCGCTCAAGAATCCCCCTTTGGAAGCACTGCTCTTTATACCTGCTTAGGATTTGACGTGCTTCTGCATCTGCTGAATGGCCGATTTCTCCAGCCGGGAGACCTGTGCTTGCGAGATCCCGATCTCATCGGCCACTTCCATCTGGGTTTTGCCTTCAAAAAAGCGCATCGACAGAATTCGTTTCTCCCGCCCGCCCAGCTTCCTCATCGCTTCACGCAGCGCAATCTCCTCAATCCAGGAAACATCCTTATTGCGGTCATCGCTGATCTGGTCCATCACATAGATAGGATCTCCGCCGTCATGATAGATCGGTTCAAACAAAGAAACCGGGTCCTGGATCGCATCCAAGGCGAACACCACATCTTCCTTCGGCACACCCAGCGCATCGGAAATTTCCTGAATGGTCGGTTCCCGTGAATTCTGGTTGGTCAGACTGTCTCGCACCTGCAGCGCCTTGTAAGCAATATCCCGCAAGGAGCGGGATACACGGATTGGATTGTTGTCACGCAGATACCGGCGGATCTCGCCGATGATCATCGGCACTGCATATGTGGAGAACTTTACATTCTGCGATAAATCGAAATTATCGATCGCCTTCATTAGTCCGATGCAGCCGACCTGGAACAGATCGTCCACAAATTCACCGCGGTTGTTGAACCTCTGGATCACACTCAGCACAAGCCTCAGATTGCCGTTGACCAATTTCTCTCTGGCGGATCGCTCGCCCTGCTGCTGCAGCGAAGTGAACAGCGCCCGCATCTCCACGTTCGTCAGAACAGGAAGCTTGGCTGTGTCCACACCGCAAATCTCGACTTTATTACGGGTCATGATGATTTACCTCCCAAGGAGAAACATTACTGTACATTATCTCCCCGAGTGGCCATTTTATTCCTTGGGTTTTTGACGCTTATACCATCTTGTTGAACTCCTTGCGCAGCCGCTTGATTATTCTTTTCTCCAGCCGGGAGATATAGGATTGGGAGATACCCAGCAGATCAGCCACATCCTTCTGGGTCTTCTCCTCGCCGCCGCGCAGCCCGAACCGCAGCTCCATAATCAACCTTTCCCGTTCGCTCAGCTTCTCCAGCGCCTTCTGCAGCAGCTTGCGGTCAACCTGTTCTTCAATATTGCGGTAGATGGTGTCGTTCTCCGTGCCTAATACATCCGAGAGCAGAAGCTCATTGCCATCCCAGTCAATATTCAGCGGTTCATCAAAAGAGACCTCGCTCCGTGTCTTGTTGTTCCGCCGCAGATACATCAGAATTTCGTTCTCGATGCAGCGGGAGGCGTAGGTAGCCAGCTTGATTTTTTTCTCCGGATCAAAGGTATTGACCGCTTTGATTAAGCCGATGGCTCCTATCGAAACCAAATCTTCTATGTTGATGCCGGTATTCTCGAATTTGCGGGCAATATAGACGACAAGCCGCAGGTTGCGCTCAATCAGCATTGCGCGCACAGCCGCATCGCCACTGGAGAGCCGCTGCAGCAGAAATTCCTCTTCTTCACGTGTCAGCGGAGGAGGAAGCGCCTCGCTTCCGCCAATATAATAGATTTCCTGGCTCTTCAGCCCCAGCAGAAACAGCATCCGGTAATAGTTTAGCTGCAGTACAATTTTCCATTTGACCATTATTGTTCCTCCTTCAAGAGTAGCACGGTTGTCCTGTGAAGCCCTCTGACGCGATTCAGGCTTAAGTGGGGCAGTCGCGGCTTAGGAGAGCACCGCAGCCGCTGTTGCAGCAAGCTCTCCCTGGGTAAGATCAGGATGGATGACCGCACGGTAAGCTCCTTCTCCCGACAGGGTACCGCCATCCAGCCCGATTAGAACTCTTGTGCATGTATAGGTCTCACTTCCGAGCTTGATCGTCACGAGGTCGGGCTTCAACGCCAGCATAAACGAAGCGCCGCGGTTGATGCCCCTGTAAGGCACCAGCCGCATCCGGTCCTGCCAGGCGAACGACTGCCCGTCCGTTTCCAGCAGAAGTCTGTCCGCCCCGTCCTGGGTCAGCCTGCCCTTCCAGGAGGGCGGCAGCTGCCCCTCCCATAGCGATGCTTCCATCACCATCACCGGAATACGGGTCAGCGGATCACAGAGCCGGTTGCCGGTATCCAGCAGGCCGGGACAGGTGACGGTGACACCGTCAATATCGACGGTTACCTCACCGATATAGCTGTCCAGTTGCTCTCTGCGGTTCCGCGAAGAATGAACGGCCTTGAAAATTACCAGCAGCAGGGGCAGCATGACCACCACGAACCAGAATCCGATCTTAAGCTTGTAGGCTTGGCCTCCCGAAGTGGTGAAGACCATCCCGTTCCAGATCTCGCTTGTGCTCTGCAGCAGATAGTGGACGCCCAATATGCCGCCAGCAGCCATGAAATTAATCATGTAGAAGGCCCCCATGCAGCGTAAATATTGCGGCAGACTCTTGAAGCCGAAGGCAACCCACAGCATTAGCACGGACAGTCCGAACTTGATCAGAAAGGTATAGAGAAATGAGAGCTCAGGCACAAACATCATCACCACGTACAGCGCACCGATCACCGCCGAGAGAACCAGCCGCCACCAGGACACTCTCAGCTTGACCAGCCAGCCCGTCAGCCACAGCAGAACTCCGTCGATCAGCAGATTGGCGGCAAAGATCAAGTCTATATAGACAACCAGTTCATTCACCTGCCCAGTGGCGGAGTCTGTCCTGAAGCCAGCCGGAAGGACCAGGCTCTCTTTTTTGGACGATAAGACTAGTATAGGAACTAGCGGTTTCAAAGTCTGTCTAAACCTGGGGGCATTGTTGCGGTTTTTTTGTCGAACTTTCGATCCCTCCCAAACCCTCCCTTCCAAGGGAGGGCCCCAAAGGGCTCTGCCCTCTGGACTCCTGCAAGCTTGGCGAATGAGTCTGGCGGTACTGTGATTAGGGGGCTTGGGAGGGGGAGCGCTTATCCCTTCGGTACCGCTTGGACGCCGCTGGGGATGGCCGTGGACTCCCTTACGGGATGCACGGCCGAAGGTTAAGGTCAAAGACGAGCTGTTCCTGCGGAATGCGCAAGACCTTCTTAAGAGCGAGTGCGGGCTGTTCCTGCGGAATGCGCAAGACCTTAGCCACAAAAAAATACCGTCCTCTGTAAGAGGCGGTATCCGTTTCTTAAAGACTTAGGCTCAGTGAGGATATAGCAGTCAGATCTTCAATCCACAAGCGGAATTCCTGTTATGAACACTCTGACTGCCATCACAGACACATTTATAGAGAAGCCATACAGCTAATAGGTCTCTGAATGGGGTATAACAAGGTTACAGGGACTCGAACAGCTAATTTCACTCATCGTTCCAATTGCATTATGTCCGGATGAATCAGAGTTAAAAGTATAAAATTCCAGAATTTAGCGGACTAAGGAGCCCCTATTTACTGTAAACATGCGGTTTTAAAGGACTAACGGACTCAGGAGCTCTTATACCACAGAAACCGCTCTGTTCAGTGCCTGTTTTGAAGATATAGCGGCTATACAGTCCGCAAGACTTGAAATCATCGCAGAAATGAAGATATAAGGGCTATACGGTCCGCAAGCACCCATTAACCTTCTACAACCTCATGGAGGCTTAAGTAGTAGCTTTCATTTAAAAAAAGCACCGTATGGCTTTAGCTGATTCAGCTAAAGCCATACGGTGCTTCTTACATAACTAGACTTCCTACACTACAACGACCGGAATATCTAGTCGTTGTTGCCGCGTGTGCGGTTGCGCAGGAAGGTTGGGATATCCAGCTGGTCCGAGGCAGTCTGGTTGCCGAACGGACGCAGATTGGCGTTCTTGTCAGGGGCCGGCTGTTGTTCATTGCCGCTGGCCGCAGGACGGCGGTTCGGCGCAACCGGTGAAGGCTTGTGCTCAAAACCGGTGGCAATTACGGTTACCTTGATCTCATCCTTCATGCTGTCTTCAATGATGGCACCAAAGATCATGTTCACTTCCGGATCGGAAGCCGAGGTAACTATCTCTGCCGCTTCATTCACTTCATACAAGGAAAGGTTGGAGCCGCCGGTAATATTCATAATGACTCCGCGTGCGCCTTCGATTGACGTTTCCAGGAGTGGACTCATGATAGCCTTGCGTGCCGCTTCGGATGCACGGTTCTCGCCTGCTGCAATCCCGATACCCATCAGGGCAGAGCCGCGTTCAGTCATAATTGTCTTCACATCGGCAAAGTCAAGGTTGATCAGACCCGGTACTGCGATCAAGTCAGAGATACCCTGAACAGCCTGCCTCAGCACATTGTCCGCTTCGCGGAATGCTTCCAGCATCGGTGTTTTCTTGTCTACAATTTCCAGCAATCGGTCGTTGGGAATAACAATTAAGGTATCAACCTTCTCCTTAAGCGCTTCAATTCCCAGCTCCGCCTGGTTGGAGCGTTTGCGTCCTTCAAAGGTAAACGGGCGTGTTACCACACCTACCGTCAAAGCTCCGCATTCTCTCGCTATCTCAGCTATAACAGGCGCTGCTCCCGTTCCTGTACCGCCGCCCATCCCTGCGGTCACAAAAACCATGTCTGCACCTTTAAGCGTATTAGAAATCAAATCGCGGGATTCCTCGGCCGCTTTCTTGCCCACTTCCGGGTTGGCTCCTGCACCCAGTCCGCGGGTCAGCTTGTCCCCGATTTGCAGCTTGTGCTCCGATTTGGCCATATGCAGCGCTTGGGCATCTGTATTCACTGTAATAAATTCAACACCCTGAACGCCGTTCTCAATCATCCGGTTGACAGCATTGCTTCCGCCGCCGCCTACGCCGATGACTTTAATTTGCGCCAAGCTCTCCATTTCAAAATCAAATTCCAACATATTGTTCCATCTCCCCCTAGAATAGTGCTTGGATGGCCGGTCCAAGTATATCTGGACTTACACTTATATAAACTCGCTGAACATATTCTTTAGACGCTCTACCAAACCCGGCTTAGCTGTGGAAGCCTGATTCTGAACCGCAGGCTGCTTGCTCCGGTTAACCGTCTTCTTGTTGCCGCTGGAAGGGTTGCTGCGTCCGCGGTGTCTGCGGACAATGGTATGCAGAATGCCGACACCGCCGGTGAAGCCAGGGTCGCGCACGCCAATATAATCAGGAACAGCAACACGTACGGAAGCAGCCAGTTCTGTTTGGGCCGCTTTCAGAACGCCCGGCATGGATACAGTACCACCCGTTAGTATATAACCTCCCGGAAGCTCATTGTAACCAAGCCGCTTGACTTCCTGACGAATCAGGTGGAAGATTTCCTGGACTCTTGGCTCAATAATTGCCGCCAGATCCTCCTGGTTGAATTCCTTCTCGACGTTGCTGCCGATCCGCACGACCTTGAACACTACATCCGCAGCCGCATCGTCAATCCAGGCGCAGCCATACTTCAGCTTCACCTTCTCGGCTTGGTCGGTTAATGTCCGCAGTCCGTAGGCAATATCGTTGGTTACAAATTCTCCCCCGATCGGAATGGTGGAGGTTGCGCAAAGGGAACCCTCTTCATATACGGCTATCGTTGTTGAGCCTGCACCAATATCGACCAGCACCGCTCCCATGGATTTCTCATCCTTGGAAAGCGCTAATCCGCCGGCTCCCAGAGACATCAGCACCAGATCCTTGACCTTCAGTCCTGACTTCTCTACACAACGCAGCAGATTATGTATGGGCGTCTTGGCCCCGGTTATGATCGTAGCCTCAACCTCCAGGCGAACGCCGATCATTCCGCGCGGGTCCTGAATGCCTTCAAGGCCATCAACGATATATTGCTTGGCGACCACATCGATCACTTCACGCTCCGGAGGCAAGGCGATCACTTCCGCAGCCTTGATTACGCGGTCAATATCGTCCTCGCCGATCTCACGGTCTTCATTCTGAACGGCTACAACGCCGTGGCTCGATTGAAGGCCGATATGATTGCCGGAAATGCCTACGTAAACCTCGGATATTTGAATACCGACCATTTGCTCTGCATGATCTACAGCGCTTTTGATCGATTGCACAGTTTGGTCGATATCTACAATCGCGCCTTTGCGTATTCCTTCCGAATCAGCAGACCCAACGCCAATAATATTAAAGGTTCCATTGGTAACTTCCCCAATTATTGCCCGAACTTTGGATGTACCGATGTCCAAACTAACAATGATGTCATTGTTGCTCAAGCCCTATGGCACCTCCTGTAATTATCATAATAAATTTCAGTAATGCTTGTGAAGCATCATCCCGGTCCCGGGAAACGTCTCTGTACATATTCAACATACCTAATCCTTTCCCTCTTTTTTCTACAAATTTTTTGAGTGGAATTATATTACAAGACTCCAAACGTGACCAGTCGTTCCTTCATTCACAAAAGAATGACTTATATCTCAAAAAATAGAAGCGAATACAGTGATTTATTCCAAATTATAGGCTTAAATTTCACAAAAATCCGAAGAAAAAAGAGGGATGCGGTTGGATGCCAGTAAAATTGATTGTATCATTTTTTTGAGCTTATTAGTAGGGACTATTTGCTCTTGCAAGAGTTAGTTGTCCGAAATATCCGACTGATCTGCCTTATTCTCGTTCTCCGCAGTGGGCTCCCCTTCACTTTCCCCATCCTTATTGTCAACCTTGATCTGGAAAGGAACATATGAGTCCGCTTCCAGCATCTTGATCAGCCCCGGCTCCTCGGTTTCTATGACCTGATTCAGGTAGGACACCTTGCTCTTCAGCAGCGAAATGGCCGTAATGACCTCGAAGCGCGAACGGGTGTACAGCTTGATCCGGTCCGGAAAAGACAATGTTGGTGAAGGCACGATTTCGGAAATATCGCTGGTCAGCTCATTCGGGATATCCGCCAGCGCCTTGCTGAGCTTAGCCTTGTTGGGGTCGGAATCCTTCCAGTTGGTCAGAATCGGCTTCTCCACGGCAATTCCGGTCTGGTTGATCGGAACCGCAGCACCGCTTGAGAGGATCGCCTTCAGACTGCCTGATTGATCCAGTTCATAGGCCACCGCCGGGAATTCCTCGATGCTAACCGAGATAATCCCCGGAAACTGCTTGTCCACCACCGCTTTTTGGACAGTCTTCAGCTCCATCAATGATGCGGAGAGCTTGCCGCCGGACACGGCAAAGAACTGTCCATTCAGCTCAAGTCCGCTCTTCGCCAGCAGTTCCTCGCGAGAGGTGTATTTGTTGCCGGTGAACTTGATCTCCGTAATCTGGCTGACGGACGAACGGAAGAAGATTACAACCAGCAGCGCAATAAACAGCAGTAGCAGAATTACCGTAATCTTCCGGCTTATTTTTCTTGGGGGCTTGTCCTCTTTAAGAAGAGGTAAACGGGTTGTTGTCATTCTCATATCTCCGTAATAAGGCCCTGTCTCCTCCTGCATAGGCCAAGGAAGGAGACAGGGAGCTTTAGTTGGCCAAATCAAACGGTCCCGGTACGGGCACCTTGCGGCTGATGCGTGCGCCCAGCTTCTGAAACAACAGCTCAATTCCGTCATATCCCCGGTCAATATGATGTGCCTGCTCCACCACGGTTGTGCCCTCTGCCGCAAGTCCGGCAATCACCAGTGCTGCGCCGGCCCGCAGGTCGGTAGCTTCCACGGTGGCTCCGTACAGACGCTGCACCCCGCGGATAAAAGCACGGTTCAGATCGATGGAAATATCCGCGCCCATCCGGGCCATCTCCTCTACATGCTTGAAGCGCCCTTCAAAGACGGTCTCCTTGATTACACTGAAACCATCCGCCAGTGACAGCAGCACCATGAACTGGGACTGCAGATCCGTCGGGAAGGAGGGGTAGGGAGAGGTTACAATTCTCTGCACCGCACGGGGACGCCCCATGCAGCTAACATTAATTATATCATTGCATACTGTGATTTGAACACCAGCCCGCTTCAGCACGTGAATCAGCGAGGTCAGGTGACCGGCATTGGTGTGGGTCAGCGTCACATTGCCCCGTGTAGCTGCAGCCGCGATCATGACAGTTCCGGCTACAATACGGTCGGGAATGACTTCATAAGTACAGGGATATAATCGCTCCACCCCTTGTATAGTAATGGTATCCGTTCCCGCACCCATGATCTGGGCCCCCATTTTGTTCAAAAAATACTGCAAATCCTGAATCTCCGGTTCTCTGGCTGCCCCCGAAATGGTGGTTGTGCCCTCCGCCATCGCGGCAGCCATCATAATATTCTCCGTCGCTCCCACGCTGGGATAGTCAAGATGAATATCATTGCCGCTCAGCCGCTCAGCCCGGCAGGAGATCCGGCCGTTATTCTCCTCAATCTCCGCTCCAAGCGCCTGCAGGCCCTGAAGATGGAGATCAATCTTGCGTTCCCCGATCGCACAGCCTCCCGGCTGGTAGATCGTCACCTCGCCGAATCTGGACAGCAGCGGGCCCATCAGAAAAATAGAAGACCTCATCTGCCGCATTAAATCTTCCGGTACATGGGAGGTCCCCAGCAGTGATGTGTCAATGGTCACCGTTTCTTCATGATGCGTGCATCTGCAGCCAAGACGCTCCAGTATATCCAGCATGGTCTCGATGTCCAGCAGCTTCGGCACATTATGCAGTGAGTGAACTCCTTCGGCCAGCAGGCTTGCCGCCAATATCGGCAGCGCCGCATTTTTTGCTCCATGGATACGAATGGTGCCTGACAGGGGACTGCCACCCTCAATCACCAATTTGTCCAATGTATCACCTCCGAGATTACCGCTCACCCACCACAAGCACTTCTTAGTGCCTACATCCGGCTTTAGGGCGCAGCGTGATGCTGCACTCCCTATCCGTTGTTCGGCAAGCGCTCTGGGTGATTGTCACGATTATAGGATTATCCTATGTCGGTTGGCTCGGGTGTGTGACAGTGGCAGCCACTAACGAAATTTCACGCTTAGAGCCCTGCTTGATGTGGCCTGATAGTCTAGGAATGTTTAGCGGCCAGCCGCCGCAGCTCGGCGGTAACTATAGCTGCCGAATCGCGTTTGCCCAGCCGCAGGGAAGCCTCGGACATCTTCCTGCGCACCTCCTCGGCTCCGGTAATCTTTCGGATGGCTTCCATTAGTGTGCTTCCGTTCAGATCCTTCTCCAGCAGCACTGCCGCCGCTCCTTCGCGCTCCAATTGTCTTGCATTGGCTTCCTGGTGATTATTGGTCACGTTAGGGGAGGGGATCAGTACGGAAGGTATGCCCAGCGCTGTAATTTCAGCGAGGAAGGAAGCCCCTGCCCGGTTCACAATTAAAGAAGTGCATGCCAGAACCTCAGGCATATTGTGGATGTATGGAAGAACATGCAGCCAGCTGGGCAGACTGCCAAGCTTCTGGCGCAGCTGCTTGCGGGTATCTTCGAAGTATGGCTCGCCGGTAACATATACGTAATGCACACCTTTACCCTTACCCACATCAGCCGCCATTTCAATCATTGCCTCATTGATCGCCTTCGCTCCCCGGCTCCCGCCGACCACCAGCACAACGGTGCTGCCCTCAGGGATGCCCAGGGAAGCGTAGCCGCGCTGCGGATTGGCCACCGAGACGGTTGTGGCTCTTGGATTGCCGGTATAGATCACATTCTTCGCCCCGCCAAAAGCCGACTCTGTGCCTTCAAAGCTGACGGCAACCGTGTCGGCGTAACGGCTGAGAAAGCGGTTAGTCAATCCGGGTATTGCGTTCTGCTCATGAATCATTGTTGGAATGCCCAGGCGTGAGGCCGCATAGACCACAGGGCCGCAGACATAACCTCCGGTTCCGATCACGACATCGGGCTTAAATTCTCGCAGCATCTGTTTGGAAGACTTGACGCCTTTGAGGAAACGCATGACTGTCTTCACATTGTCCAGCGACAGCTTGCGGCGGAAACCGGTAATGTCAATCGCCTTGAACGGCAGATTCTCCTGGGGAACGAGCTTGCTCTCCAAGCCGCGCGTGCCTCCGATATACAGAAATTCCGCGGAGCTGTCTTCCAGCTCCAGCTGCCTGGCTACGGCAACCGCAGGATAGATATGCCCTCCGGTGCCGCCGCCGCTTAATACGATACGCATGTCTTTCACCTCGCATAACGGGATAAGTTCAGTAGAATGCCAAGGGCTGTGAGCATCAGCGTCAGCGATGAGCCGCCATAGCTGATCAGGGGAAGCGTGATGCCGGTAACCGGCATCATGCCGATAACCACACCAATGTTGATAATGACCTGGACGGCCACCATACACACGATGCCAACGGCAAGATAACTTCCGAAACGGTCCGGCAGGCTCATCGCCACCCGCATGCCGCGCCAGATCAGAATCAGGAACAGAGCGAGCACCGCCAGCCCGCCGATAAACCCCAGCTCCTCGGCCAGAATGGAAAAGATAAAATCGGTCTGCGGCTCCGGTACATAGCTGTACTTCTGCCGGCTCATGCCATAGCCCAGACCGCCCAGACCACCTGGTCCAATCGCATATAGGGACTGGATGATCTGGTAGCCTGCGCCCAGCGGATCAGACCAAGGGTCTAGAAATGCTGTGATCCGCTGCAGACGGTAGGGAGCAGCCACGATCAGGCCGATAAAGCCGGCCAGCCCGGCTACGCTCAGTGAGAGCAGATGCTTCATGCGCGCGCCTGCCGTGAATACCATCATCAGCGCGGCGCCAAACATCACGGTGCCTGTGCCGAGATCGGGCTGGAGCATAATCAGTGCAAAAGCGGAGCCGATCAGCGCAAGCGGAGGAAGCAGTCCCCGGCTGAAGGAGGAAATGTCATAATCCTCCTTGCCCAGCCAGCGGGCCAGAAACAGGATCATGCCCATCTTCATGAACTCCGAAGGCTGAATGCCAAAGGAGCTGATCCCCAGCCAGCTGCGTGCGCCGCCCCGGACAACTCCAATGCCGGGAATAAGCACAGCGACCAGCAGCACGAAGCAAACGATCAGCACCGGCTTCGCCAGCTTCTTCAGCTGGGTGTATTCGGTATTCGCCGTAATGAACATCGCGATCAGTCCCAGACCGGCAAACAGCAGCTGTCTTTTGACGAAATAGAATGAATCTCCATAATTGCGGAAGCCCAGTACGGACCCGGCGCTGTATACCATCACCATGCCGATGGCCAGCAATACGAGAATAGGGATCAGCAGCCATAAATCCGGCGCATGACGGGATTTGTTCATCAGGAGCACACCTCTTGCCTTCCGTAGTAGGGGCTTATCCACCCCCCTACTTAAAGGTTATGCACCGCCTCTTTAAAAATTCGCCCGCGCTCTTCATAGGATGTGAACATATCCCAGCTGGCACAGGCGGGAGACAGGAGAACAATGTCCCCCGCTTCCGCCAAAGCGGAAGCCTCCCGCACAGCCTGCTGAAGCACGGCGGCGGCGCTCTCCCCATTATCGACGGAGATCAGCTGCTTTAATCCGGCCTGCTGTCCGACGGCAAGCAGCTTGTCCCGGGTCTGCCCAAGCGCCACCAGCGCCTTCACATGCCCGCTGAGGACAGGCAGCAGCTCCATATAGTCAGAGCCGCGGTCAAGCCCCCCCGCAATCAGCACAATAGGCTGGCGGAAGGAGATCAGCGCCATCGAGGTGGCTTTGGCATTGGTCGCCTTCGAATTGTTGTAATAGCTGGCTCCTTTGATATCGGCCACATATTCCAGCCGGTGCTCCACGCCCCGGAAGGAGGACAGCACCCCGCCAAGCGCGGCGGGATCTGCCCCGGCGGCAATAGCGATGCCACAGGCCGCCAGCGCGTTCTCCACGTTGAACCGGCCCGGCAGACCGATGGAATCTACCTCAGCGATCACGGTTTCGCCTTCCGCATAATCCCGGTAGACGATTGTACGGTGCAGATCATCCGTCTCCGCCTCCGTATAGGAGGGTCTAACGAAGATTCCCTGCTGCAGCTCTTCGGTCATCGAGAACGGCAGGATCGCCGCCTTGATATACGGCACAAGCTCCCGGCAGACGGGATCATCCCAGTTCAGCACAGCCGTATCTGCGGCGGTCTGGTTGGCGAACAGCTTGCCCTTGGAGGCTACATAATCCTCCATGCCGCCATGGTAGTCGAGATGGGTCTCGGCTACATTCAGCAGGCAGGCAATGTGCGGACGAAAAGCATGGGTCCCCTTGAGCTGAAAGCTGCTCAGCTCGACTACCATCCAGTTGTCGCTTGATGCCTCCTGTGCGGCCTGACAGAGCGGTGTGCCGATGTTGCCGGCCACGATCGGGTTCATGCCCGCAGACTCCAGCATCTGGCCGACCCAGGTTGTGGTCGTAGTCTTGCCGTTGGAGCCGGTAATTCCGATCATCGGAGCGGCACAGAGGTGATAGGCCACCTCCACCTCGGTGACGATCTCGATCCCCAGCTGCAGTGCCTGCTGAACAGGGGCTGCCGTGTACGGAATCCCCGGATTCTTAACCAGCAGCTTAATTCCCGCATGAACCAGTCCAGCGGGATGCCCGCCGCATATAACAGAAATTCCCAAAGATTCCAGTTCGGAAGCTTCGGGACTCTGTTCTCTTTCTTTTTTATCATTAACCGTAACGATGGCTCCATGCTGGTGCAGCACTTTGGCTACCTGGACTCCGCTTTTGGCAAGCCCCAGCACGATAACCTCTTCTCCTCGGTACATATCCGGATGTTTCATTGTTTACAACCCCTTGCTGATATATAGTCCCAAGGCCGCCAGCACCAGGCTTACCGCCCAGAACGAAATGACAACCCGCCATTCCGACCAGCCGCCAAGCTCAAAGTGGTGGTGGATCGGACTCATTCTGAAGATACGCTTGCCGCGCGTCTTGAAGGAAGCTACCTGCAGGACAACAGAAAGCATCTCCACAACAAACACTCCGCCGATGATCAGGAACAGCAGCTCGCTTTTGGTAACAATCGCAATGGCCCCGATCGCGCCGCCAATTCCGAAGGAGCCGGTGTCTCCCATAAAGACCTTGGCCGGATGCGCATTAAACACCAGGAAGCCCAGAACCGCTCCGATCATCGCCGCAGCACAGACACCAGCCGCGATGGAGGTAGCCTGCATAGCAATTACCGCATACGCCGCCAGTGCAATGGCGCCTACCCCGGAGAGCAGCCCATCTACACCATCGGTAAAATTCACGGCATTGGTTACTGCCATCATCATAATGATGATAAACGGATAATAGAACCAGGGTCCCCAGTCGAAGCTGAAGCCGGTTCCCGGTATGCTGATCCCTGTGCTGTGGTCGGCAGAAATCAGCAGCGCGCACATAACGGCACCCACCAGCAATTGGCCAAACAGCTTCTGGCGGGCGGTAAGACCCAGGGAACGGCGGAATACAATCTTGATGTAATCATCCAGGAAGCCAATCAGCCCGAATCCCAGCGTAGCCACCAGCAGCACGTAGAAATCGGTGTTCACAACAGAAAATTTAAGATAAGACAAAGTAAAAGCCACAATAATTACGATTCCGCCCATGGTAGGCGTACCGGCTTTTTTGAGATGGGATTGTGGTCCGTCGTCGCGCACCTGCTGTCCGAATTTCATCCTGCGCAGGAGCGGAATGAAGAGCGGAGCGGCAATGACCGCAAGGATAAAGGACACAGCAATAGTCAGCAGCAGCAGTTGATAATCCATGGGTACACCCCCTCCATTGGTTTAGGTCTGAGCAGCATGCTCACTCAGGCCGTTAAGCACTTCCTCGAGCCGCATACCTCGGGAAGCTTTGAATAATACAAGATCCTTGGGGCCGCATACGACGGTCAAGGCTGCGGTCAAGGCCGCTTTGTCATCATAGGCAAATACCCGCGCAGGGCCAAAGTGCTCCTTCGCCGTTGCCGCAATATGCGAAGCAAGGCTCCCGTAGGTAAACACAAGATCAGTGTCTGCCGGACGCAGATATTGGCCGATTTCGCGGTGAAACTCTATTTCATCCGGCCCCAGCTCCAGCATGTCTCCGAGCACAGCGATTCTGCTGCCGCTGCACTTCATGGACTGCAGCACATCGATGGCTGCCTTCATGGAAGTGGGGCTGGCATTGTAGGCATCATTCAGCAGGGTAAGCCCGCTCGCGGCCACCATCACTTCAATTCTCATCCCTGTCAGCTTCAGCTTGCTGAAGCCTTGTTCAATCGCAGCATCGGCAACCTGATAATGACGGGCCACTGCCAGCGCCGCCAGCGCGTTAACGACATTGTGCTGCCCAGGCAATGGCAGCGTAAACGCGCGCCCTTCATGCTGATGGGGCGTAAAGGTCATGCCACCGCTGTGGGACATGACTCCGGTAGGATAATCATCATTGGCGGTGGACAATCCGAAACGCAGCCGCTGGATTCCTTGCGGAGCAGCAAAGCCCTCCTCCGCAAGCACCTCGGCCAATAATGGCTCATCGCCGTTGTAAATCAGCAGGCCGCCGGGCTTCAGCCCCTCGGCAATCTCCAGCTTGGCCCGGGCTATCTCCTTGCGGGAGCCCAGCTGCAGCAGATGAGATTCGCCCACATTGGTAATTACGGCCACATCCGGTGACGCCAGCTCTGCCAGCAAAGCGATCTCGCCCCGGGCACTCATGCCCATCTCCAGCACAGCGATTTCTGTGTCCTCCGCCATGGAGAGCACCGTGAGCGGCAAACCGATATGATTATTGAAATTGCCGCCGGTCTTATGCACCCTGTATTGCCCTTCAAGCAGGGCGGTAATCATGTCTTTGGTTGTAGTCTTGCCGTTGCTGCCTGTAACTGCAACTACCTGCGGTCCGACTTCCTTCAAATACGCCGTCGACAGTCGCTGAAGCGCAGACAGCGTATCCTGTACCACAATGACGTTGCCCTCAGGTGCAGGACCTCTGTCCTGCTGCCAGAGGGTGCCAGCCGCTCCGGCGGCCAGTGCCGAGATGGCATACTCGTGTCCGTCGAAGCGGTCTCCAGCCAGCGGTACGAACAGGCAGCCGGGCGTAATTTGGCGGGAATCGGTGACGACTCCCGCCATTCTGATATCTGCAGCTGCGGCAGCGGACAGCGTCCCTCCGCACATGGCAGCAATGGTTCCCAGTGTTCTTGTAATCAATGGATTCGGCCCCTTATCACTTCTTTAGCGACGACGCGGTCATCGAAATCATGAACCACTCCGCCAATCAGCTGGTAGGTCTCATGACCCTTCCCCGCAATCAATACTACATCGCCGGGGCTTGCCATTTCAATAGCCTTGCTGATCGCTTCCCGACGGTCCGGGATCAGCACATATTGGTCACGGGAGACGCCGTCTTCGATCAATCCCGCTTCAATATCCTTCAGAATCAGCAGCGGGTCCTCTGTGCGCGGATTATCCGAGGTCACGAATACACTGCTGCTGTAGCGGGCTGCGATCTTGCCCATCAGCGGCCGCTTGATAACATCCCTGTCTCCACCGCAGCCAAACACGGTCAGCACCCGGCCTTCGGCGAACTCACAGACGGCGCGCAGCACATTCTCCAGTCCGTCCGGGGTATGCGCATAATCCACGATCACCGCGAACTCCTGTCCCGCATCAATGGACTCCACACGCCCGGCTACACCGGCAACGGACTCCAGGCTGGTCTTGATCTGTGACAGCGGTACTTCCTCCAGCAGGGCAGCCGTAATGGCAGCGAGCGCATTATACACATTGAACTTGCCGACCATACGCAGCGAAATATCTGTTTCCCCTTTAAACGTCTCCACATGGAAAAAAGTTCCTTTTGATGTAATGGAGATTTGTGAGGCCCGTACATTCGCACTGTTGTCAATCCCATATGTAACAACCTCTGCGGCAGTTTGGGCAGCAAAGTAGGCGCTCGCCTCGTCATCCGCGTTCAGAACGGCATATTTGCGCTCCTCGTTCCATGGCGAGATCACATTGCCAAGCCGGGAGAAGAATAGCCCTTTCGTTGCGCGGTACTCCTCCATTGTATGATGGTAATCCAAATGATCCTGGGTTAGATTGGTGAAGATGGCTGTGCGGTAATCCGTACCCTTCACCCGACCCTGCTCTAATGCATGGGATGAAACCTCCATCACACAGCACTGCACGCCCTTGGAGGCCATATCGTTGAAGGTCCGCTGCAGTTCAAGTGACTCCGGCGTGGTGCCGGAAGTCGGATAGACCTGGCCGTCATAACGCATCTGAATCGTCCCGATCAACCCGGTCTTCAGCCCATGCTCCTGCATGATCCGTTCGATCAGATAGCTGGTGGTTGTTTTGCCGTTGGTGCCTGTGATCCCTATCATCCTCATCCGGCTGCTAGGAGAGCCAAAGAACGCATTGGAGAGCACAGCCATGGCAAAACGGCAATCATCGACAATCAGCTGCGGCAGATCGATCTCGAGAGGCCGTTCACAGACCAGTGCGACCGCACCGCCGGCTAGTGCCTGCGGCGCATAATCATGCCCGTCTAGCGTAAAACCCGGCAGGCAGATGAACAAGTCGCCGGGCTGAACCCGGCGTGAATCTACCTGCAGATTGGTAATCTCAATTTCTCCTGGACCCTGCAGCCGTGCGGCTGCAAGGCAGGATGCCAGTTCAGTTAGTTTCATCATTATCCCTCACTCTTTATTTTCGGTTAAGTGAAGCCGCCTTATACCTGCTGCCCCTATTCGCTTGCCGCCCCCATGTAAATCCGGATCGTTGATCCCTGCTCCACCCGTGCTCCTGCTTTGGGCGCTTGATTGATTACGGTATTGCCGGAGCCGGAGCGGACAAGGCTGAAATTCATATTCAGATCTTCGTAGATATCCTGTACGGTGGCTCCCTTAAGATCAGGAACGGTCACAATCGGCGTTTCACCGTATTTGTAGGTTCTGGGAAGCTGGTCAGCGCGCTCGGGCACCTTCATATAATGCAGGGAATCCTCCAGGATATTCTGCACAATCGGGGCAGCTACCACACCCCCGAACTGAATCCCCTTCGGATTATCCACTGCCGTATAGACCACAATCTGCGGGTCATCTGCAGGCGCAAAACCCACAAAGGAAACGATATGCTCCGTAGGGGAATAGCGGCCATTGATTACTTTTTGTGCAGTACCTGTCTTGCCACCCACACGGTAGCCGTCGATAAAAGCCGGACGGCCGGTGCCTTTGGCAACTACGCTCTCAAGTGCTGCACGCACCTGCTTCGAGGTCTCCTCGGAGATGACCTCGCGGACAAGCTCGGGCTTGACCTCGGATACCGTTTCACCGGTATCGGGATTAATCCAGGCCTTGGCTACATGCGGCTTGTATAACTTACCGCCATTGATTGCTGCTGAAACAGCGGCAACCTGCTGGATCGGTGTGACAGAGACGCCTTGCCCGAAGGCTGTCGTAGCCAGCTCTACCGGCCCAACCTGTGAAGGCTTGAACAGAATGCCGTTCGCTTCACCGTTCAGGTCAATCCCCGTCTTCGTTCCGAAGCCGAAGTCGCGGATATACTTGAACAAGGAATCCTTGCCCAGCCGCTGGCCCAGCGCCACAAACCCCGGATTGCAGGAATTCTCCACCACCTGCAGGAAGGTCTGGCTGCCATGGCCGCCTTTCTTCCAGCAGCGCAGCTTGGCGCCACCCACCTCGATATAGCCGGGATCGAAGAAATGATCATTCTGCAGATTGACCTTACCTTCCTGCAGCGCGGCAGCCAGCGTGATAATCTTGAACGTCGATCCTGGTTCATAGGTCATCCAAATCGGTAAATTCCGGTTGTAGATAGCGGCAGCATAGTCCTTGTATTGCCCTGGCTCATAACCCGGTCTGGAGGCCATAGCCAGGATTTCGCCATTCTTGGGATTCATCGCAATCGCCCAGCTGCCCTGCGCCTGGTACTTGACCATCGCCTGATCCAGTTCCCGCTCCATAATCGACTGGATCTGCTTGTCAATGGTCAGCTGAAGACTGAGGCCGTCCTTCGGATCGGCATATTTCTCTGACGAGCCTGGCATCAGCCTGCCACCGGCATCGGATAAATAGGAGATATTCCCGTCCATGCCCTGCAGCAGCTTGTCATAGATATTCTCGACCCCTGTAATCCCCTGGTTGTCAATTCCGGTGAAGCCAAGAATATGCGCGGCCAGATCCCCGAAGGGATAATATCTTTTGTTATCCTCAGCGACAACGATGCCCGGCAGCTGCAAATCACGGATGCTCCCAGCAAGCTCCATTGTAATTTTGCGGCCGCCGGGCGTAAGCTTCACCGACATCTCTCTTTTGGACAGCAGCTTAACCAGTTTCTCCTCGGTCATCCCGAGCAGCGGAGCCAGCTCCCGTGCTGTAGTTTCCTTATCCTTCACCTGCACCGGAACGGCATAAACCGTAGGCGAGCTGATGTTATACGCCAGCGCCACACCCTGCCGGTCCAATATTTCACCGCGTTTGGCAGTGAAGGGAATATTGCGCCGCCAGGAAGCCTCGGCTTTGGCGCTCAGCTTCTCTCCCTGAGACAACTGCACATACGCAAGACGAATAACCAGCGCACCGAATATCACTGCCAGTCCCAAGAGAGTCCACAGCATTCTCCGCCGCGTTACGACCTTCGCAACCTTCATCACGTTCTCCCCCGCTTTCCCCAAGTAGACATGAGCTCTTACCTTCATGACTATTCAGGACAAACCGGGCTTAGAACAAGCCTTGGCTTAGCCGTCTCCCGCTTCGGACTCTTCTTCGGTCTTCGGAGGAACCGGAATATTCTCTCCGTATTCATTGAGCGGTTCCAGCATCAGCGTCAGGTGCTGCTTGCCGTTCTTCGTGCTCTCCACCTGACCGGAGATATAACCTTCACCTTCCACCGACATATCCACCTTCAGAATGCTGAGGATCTCCAGCGCATCCCTTAGGGATTCGCCGCGCAGGTCGGGGATCGTTAGTTTATCCCCCGGTTCACTGATCAGATAAATCTTCTGCCCGGTAGCCATAGAGGTTCCGGCCGGTGGATATTGGCTCGTCACGTCCGCACCTGCACCTACCGCTTCGAAATCGAAGCCTTGGTTAAGCAGTTGCTTGCGGGCAGCCGCCATGGTCTGACCTATAAGCTCAGGCGCACTGCGCAGAGCTGGAGCAGCATCTGCAGCAGTATCTCCGGCGCCTGTCTTCTTCTCTGAAGTCGTCTTAGGCACCCCCATATACTGCAGAGATTGCGAGACAATCTCTTGGAAGATTGGCGCAGCAGCCTTACCGCCGCCCTCGCCTTCACTTGGCTCATCGACCAGAATAATCACTGCGATCTTGGGATCATTCACCGGCGCGTAGCCGATGAAGGAAGAGCGGACCTTATCGCGGTCATACCCGCCCTTGCCGTCAGGTTTGATCGCCGTACCGGTCTTGCCCGCTACCCGGTAGCCTTCAATATAAGCCTGCCGGCCTGTTCCTATCTTCTGGTCGGCTACCACCTGCTCCAAATAGCTGCTGGTTTCTCTGGCACTCTCTTCCGAGATCACCTGACGGACCACTACAGGCTGAGTAACCTTGGTGTCTCCTGTATTGGGATTGGTTACTTCCTTGATGACATGCGGCGTCATCAGCTTGCCGCCATTCGCAATGGCGGCCACGGCCGCCAGCTGCTGAATCAGCGTGACCTCAACCTTTCCGTGGCCGTAGGCCAAAGTTGCATTCTCCAGCACATTATTGGGATTAGGGTTGACCAGACCTGTAATTTCGCCGGCCAGATCAATCCCGGTCTTCTCGTTGAAGCCGAAGGCATCGATATATTGCAGCAGCTTCTCCTGCCCCAGCATCTCATAACCCAGCTTGACAAAAGCCACGTTACTGGACCGTTTCACGCCTTCAAGGAAGGAAATTGGGCCCCAGCCGGCTCTTTTGATATCATGCAGCGGTGTCCTCGATCCCTTGATCTTGATCTGTCCAGACATAAAGGTTGCCTTCGGGCTTGGATCGAAGAGATTCTCCTGCACGGCCGCAGCCAGTGTCACAATCTTGAAGGTAGATCCCGGCTCATAGCGAGACTTGATGGCATGGTTGTAGAATCCGCCCTGATCGGTAATATTCCAGAACTGATTCGGATCAAAGGTAGGCATATTAGCCATCGCCAGAATTTCCATCGTATTGGGATCAGCGGCAATGACCGTCATCGTCTTGGGCTTAAGCTCTGCATAGGCTTTCTTCATCGCTTCTTCGACATAACCCTGAATGGTACTGTCGATCGTCAGCTTGTAATTATTCCCGTTGACTACGGGCTGGAACAGATCCTTCGAGTTGGGCAGCTTGACGCCGTTGCCGTCACTCTGATATTTCAGCTCCCCATTGATACCCGACAGCGACTCGTCCAGTGATTTCTCCAGGCCCAGCTGAGCCACGCCATCGCGGTCGGTAAATCCAAGAACCTGCGCGGCCAGCGAGCCCTTGGGATAATAGCGTTTCTGTTCCCGGACCCAGCCGACTCCGGTCTCAAGAATGTCATGTTCCTCTCTCAGCTCTTTGATAAAAGCGTCGACTTTCTCCTTAAGCACCTCATCAATCTTCCAGCCCTCATTGCGGACCTCGCGGTTCTTCAGCAGCTTCCCGGTCTTGGGGTCCTTGGCTTCCACCAGCTTACGCAGCTCATTCTCTGGCTTGCCTAACAGCTCATGCAGCCCCTTGATAACCTCATCACCAATCTTCAGCGTAGCTATGGTCTCAGGGCTGACCACAACGGTATAAGCCGGCACATCGCTGGCCAGCACATTGCCATTGCGGTCAGAGATCGTGCCGCGCTCTGCTTTGATTACGGCTTTGTGGCCCCATTGCTTGGCCGCCTCTTTCTGCCAGTCATCCCCGTTCAACACCTGAATATAGAAGACACGACCTATTAATACAAGAAAAAAGAGGGTAATACACCCTCCTATAAACAGTGTGCGAAGTTTTATTCTTTTGACCATAAGCAAACCTCACCAATTCTATGATTGCGGCTTAAGATGCCGCTCATTAACGTTTACCTTCAGCAGCAGTCGAAGTTGCCGGAACATAGATGGTTGAGTTCTCATCCGCAGGCACATATCCCAGTTCCTTGGCTCGATCAATAACCTTCTGTTCCAGAACCTGCTTCTCCATCTGGTAGACAGAAATCTGCTTCTTGCCCTCGCCAATCTTCTCGTCCAGCTGCTGTGCCTGCAGATTCAAATCATAAATCTGGACATAACGCGAAATCAGTGCGACCGCCACCAGGACAATTACACCCACCGTCAGCAGGTATAGAAGTTTCTCCTGCATGGGAAGCCCCTTGCGCGTAGTGACTACTTTGGTTTTCTCGCGGTAAAGTGGATTTGCCTCTTCTTTACGTTTGGGCTGAACGGCTAGGTTGCCACGGGTGTAGGCCATCTCTGATTCTCCTTTATCATCATTTACAATTTCTCTGCTATACGCAGCTTGGCTGAGCGTGCACGCGGGTTCTGTTCCAATTCCGCTTCGGATGGCACTCTTGGCTTGCGGTTAACCAGCTTCAATGTGCCTTCTGCTCCGCATACGCAATATGGTAAATCAGGCGGGCAGGTACAGCGGCTTAAGTAGCCGGCAAAGATCTGCTTGCAGATCCGGTCCTCCAGCGAGTGGAAGGTGATCACCGATACTCTTCCTCCCGGAGCCAGGCAGCGGACCGCGCTGTGCAGTCCTTCCTCAAAAGCGCCCAGCTCGTCGTTGACGGCAATCCGAAGCGCCTGAAAGCTGCGCTTGGCAGGATGTCCTCCCGTGCGCCGTGCTGCGGCCGGAATGCCTTCCTTGATCAGCTCGGCCAACTCTCCCGTACCTTCTACAGGCTGCACGGCCCGGCGGTCCACAATCTTGCGGGCAATCCGCCGCGAGAATTTCTCTTCTCCATATTGGAAAAGCACGCGGGCAATCTCCTGCTCGGACCATGTGTTGATAATGGTTGCTGCCGTAAGCTCTGCCGACTGATCCATCCGCATATCGAGCGGGGCATCGTGATTATAGCTGAAGCCCCGATTCCCTTCGTCAAACTGCGGCGAGGATACACCAAGATCAAACAGAATTCCGTCTACCTGAGGCACGCCGTCCTTCTGTGGAACAAAAGGCAGGTCCCCCAGCACTGTCTCGAGATCGCGGAAGTTGGTCTTGACCAGCACAATCCGCTCTCCGTATTCCGCAAGCTGCTGCTTAGCATTGTCCAAGGCCCAGTCATCCTGGTCCAGACAGATCAGCCGGCCAGCCTCGCTGAGCTTCGATGCGATGAGTCCGCTGTGCCCCGCTCCGCCGAGCGTGCAGTCGACATAGATTCCATCTTCCTTGATCTGCAGCCCTTCTGTCGCTTCTTCCTTAAGCACCGTGATGTGGTGAAACAAGCTGCATCCCTCCAGGGCAATATTTCTTAATGGTGTATGTTATAGATCAAAATTGAAATCCACCAGCTTCTCGGCGATTTCGTTGAACGATTCCTCAGACTGTTCGAAGTACTGCTCCCATAGCTCCTTGTTCCAGATCTCCACCCGGTTCGATACGCCCAGAATGACACAGTCCTTGTCCAGCTTGGCATATTGCCGCAAATTGCCCGGCAGATTTACCCTTCCCTGCTTGTCCCATATGCATTCCGTAGCTCCCGAGAAAAAAAAGCGACTGAATGCACGGGCATCCGATTTCATCAGTGAGAGGCTCTTGAGCTTCTGCTCCATAATAGCCCATTCCTCCATGGGGTAGACAAACAGGCAAGAGTCCAGGCCCCGCGTCGCCACAAAGGACGCCCCGAGCATGTCACGGAACTTGGCCGGGATAATGATCCGGCCCTTGTCATCAATGGTATGCTGATACTCGCCCATGAACATGATTGGCCCACTCCTAACGCCTTATTCCCCACTTTGCCCCACTTTTCACCACTTAAGCATAATAGATTCGCCATTAAAAATCAAAACCCTTTTTCTGGTGCAAGGTAATTTCACCAGCTTTGTCAAGAGGTCCTAAATATTCAAGGAGCAAAGGATCTTCCAGCCAAAAAAGCCGCTCAGGCCGGATATCTCATCCGGCTGGCGGCTTGGACCACTGCTTAACATCGACACGACTAGACTTTTCCTTACATATATATAATACGGTGCAAGCCGCTGAACTCCGGCTCTATAGTCATTAACCCGTCAATCCATTCCGGTCCGTAGCGGTTCAAATAATACATCAGGTTATATACTCTCTCCTGCGGTTTGCCACTGGGCATCAGCGAGAACTCAATCCGCTCCCATTGCCGCAGCGCTGCTTCGTTCTGCTTCTCTACCGCATCCTTGGCTTTGGCCTGCAGGAATGAAATTTGGTCGAGGATCTTGTCCTTATTGTTGTTTCCCAGCTTCAGCAGTCCGGCTTGAATCATTCCCAGCTGCTCGACAAGCGGTTCATAGAGCGTGGTGAACGCGGCTTTGGCTTCCTCGAAGCGCTGCTCCAGCTCCAGCTCATCCTGTGCTGCCAGCCACTGCTGTCTTCTCTCGTCCAGACCTTTATACACATCCTCAAACGTTAGCTGATATTTGTCCATATGCTTATGGAGTGTACCTTCAATGACGGTAAACGACATTCGCGGAAGAATCAGAGGCATCTCCCCCCCGACTACTCCGAACGCATGATGCGGTATGGCCCAATAGGCGATTTCACCCTGGCCCAGCACGGTTGCCAGCACCGGCAGCACATAATCCTGCATCAGCGGGCGGGTCAGCACATTGTTGCTGAAGCGCTGCGGGTAAGCCTCCAGCTGCTGCTGCAATTCTTCAAGCGTGAAGGAGACGGTATCCTTGCGGTCGGCGTATCTGCCATCCTTCTTGTAGAGCAGCAGCCGTGTGCCTTCATGGATATAAAAGAGGTTAGCACAGCCAGCGGTAACCGCGGCTTGCAGCTCGTACCCCGCGCCTGTAATCTCTGCCGCCGACTTCAGATAAGCCGTTTCCAGTTCGTCATTCCGCTCCAGCAGTGTGGCAAAAAACGGCTGCTCCAGCCTGCGCAGATTCGGATCGGCGGAATCGAGCAGAATCAGACCAAACCGGCCAAACAAGGAGCCCATCAGCTTGGCAAAAGCATCCGACATGCTCGCTCCGGCTTGGGACGATTCGGCAACGAACTGCATAATCTGCGGCTTGAATTCACTCTCCTGCAGCAGCCCGTCCAGCTGCTCAGCGAGCAGCTTCCAATGCTCTTCCCCAATCTTGATCTCGCTGACAGAGGTTCGGGTATCTTCAGGTTTATCCAGCTTAATCCTGGTGATTTCCTGAGAACGGTTCAACACATACGTATGGTTAACCTCATCCCAGTCATGATCCTCGCCGGCAATCCAGAACAGCGGCACCACCGGCCGTCCCAGCTGCGCAGCAGCTTCCTTCGCCGCCTGAATTATAGTCATGGCCTTATACACAACCAGCAACGGACCTGTAAACAGTCCGCTTTGCTGGCCTCCGGTTACAGCCAAGGTTCCCGGCTGCTTCAGCAGCTCCAGGGAAGCAGTCACAGCGGGATGAGCATTATGCCGGCTGTTGTATTGCTCCAGACATTCCACCATATCCGCACGTCCCGCACGAAGCTGCTCACTGCCATCCAGCCATGCCGCCCGTTTGCTGCGGCTCTCTTTATCCCTGAAATCACCGCCGTACAGATGCGCCACGGTCTCATACCGATTTATATAGTCGCCTGCGAGCGCAGAGCCGCCCGGCAGCGGTTGAGGTACAACATTCATCACTTCAGCCTCCTGTTCTACTACCCTGCTTATGTAAGCACAGTTCTTAAGCACTTACTGATTGTAACCAAAGGAAGCGGCGGCGTCAAAGAAATGCTTAACTCTTCTCTACATAGCAAAGCCGCCGGAGATCCTCCGGCGGCTTATAAGCAATGAACCTTTAGGCGTAAGCCTTGGCCACGAAATGCCCTTTGGAAACTTCCACCAGTTGGGTTTCAGCTTCATTGGTTTCCTCACCTTGTGCAAAGATCGGAGTTCCCAACTCATCATGCAGATGCATCCGCTTTTTGCCTGCTTCAACTTCCGGATCGGGAACCGGAATGGCAGACAGCAATGATTGGGTGTAGGGATGAAGCGGGTTGGCATACAGTTCTTCACTTTCCGCCAGCTCTACCATTTTGCCTAAGTACATTACCGCTACACGGTCACTGATATGTTTAACCATCGACAGGTCATGCGCAATGAACAGGTAGGTCAAGCCCAGACGGTCCTGTAATTCCTTCAGCAGGTTGACTACCTGCGCCTGGATGGACACGTCAAGTGCAGAAATCGGCTCATCGCAGACGATGAACTTCGGATTTACGGCAAGCGAACGGGCAATCCCGATACGCTGGCGTTGTCCGCCGGAGAATTCATGCGGATAACGGGTAGCATGGTCATGGTTGAGTCCAACCATATCGAGCAGCTCTTCAATCCGTTTCTTGCGTTCTGCCCGGCTGCCGGCCATACCGTGAATGTCCAGCGCTTCGCCGATGATATCCTGTACGGTAAACCGCGGATTTAATGAAGCATAAGGGTCCTGGAAGATCATCTGCATGTCGCGGCGCATCGCTTTCATTTTGCCGGAGGACAGCTTGTAGATATCCGTACCATTATATCTCACACTGCCGGCCGTAGGTTCATACAAGCGGAGCACGGTACGTCCTGCCGTTGTTTTGCCGCAGCCGGATTCGCCCACCATTCCCAGCGTTTCACCTTCGCGGATGTTGAAGCTGATATTGTCAACAGCCTTCAGAACCTTACCCTTGCCAACATTGAAATATTTCTTAAGACCTTCTACTTCGATCAGGTTCTTACTCAAGTATACTGCACCTCCTTGGCCATGTTATGTTTCGTGGGGATATTGGTTAAAGCGAGCCTCCGCATGGGTAATGCCAACCAGTTTCAGCATGTCTACCCCTTGCTGCTTCGCTTCGGCCGCTGACATATTCTGATGTTTGATCAAAACTTCGGTTATCTGTTTGCCCACACGGATCGTTGGGTTAAGAGAGGTCATCGGGTCTTGAAAGATCATGCCAATATCCTTGCCGCGAAATGGATTCCATTTGTTTCAAGCTTTTGTGAAGCAGTATTCCCGCTTATTTTTTCAGCTTAGGATCAAGCGCATCACGAAGACCGTCACCAAAAATATTGAATGACAGCATCGTCAAGCTGATCAGAACAGCCGGGAACAGGAAGCGCCAAGGATACAGCAGCCAGCCGGTCAGGGCATCATTGATCATGGACCCGAGCGAAGCGATAGGGGCCTGTACACCAAGTCCGAGGAAGCTGAGGAAAGCTTCGGCAAAAATGGCATTTGGAACCGACAGGGTAATGGTTACGATAATAGGACCGACAGCATTCGGCAACAAGTGCTTGAACAGCAGTCGATTGCCGCTTGCTCCCATAGAGCGGGAGGCGAGAATGAATTCACGATTCTTCAGCTGCATTATCTCACCGCGCACAATCCAGGACATCGTAATCCAGCCGGTGATCGTTAAGGCTAATATGATCGTAAAGAGACTTGGTTCCATAACTACTAGCAAGAGAATTACAACAAGCAGATAAGGAATTGAATAGAGAATTTCGGAGAATTTGTTCATAATGCTGTCTACACGTCCGCCGTAGAAGCCCATGATTCCGCCATAAATCACGCCGATAAAAAGGTCAATAGCCGCAGCGGCTAAACCTACCTTAAGTGAGATCTGCGCGCCGTACCAGGTACGGACAAAAATGTCACGGCCTAAATCATCCGTACCAAACAGATGAGCCAGGGAAGGCTTCTGATTGGCATTCATCAGGTCATTGGAATAATAGTTATATTGGGACAAATAAGGCAATGTAAATGCGGCTACAATAATCAACAGCATCACAATCAAGGCGGCCATCGACATTTTGTTCTGGCGCAGCCGCTGCCATGAATCCTGCCATGCCGACAAGCTCTCGCGCTGAATGACTTCAGCCTGCTTCTCGTCGATACCGATTTTCTGGAAATCCTCAGGTCTGAGGTTCATCTCCACTTTGCTCAGGTTTGGTTCAGTAGCCACTGTTAGCCCTCCTTCCCGCTGGATAGTTTGATACGCGGATCAATAAACACATAAGCAATATCCGTGATAAGACGGGCGGCCATAAGCAGAATCCCGTAGAAAATTGTAATTCCCATAATAATCGGATAATCGCGTACGCCGATGGCTTCGACGAATTGTTTGCCGATTCCGCCGATTCCGAAGATTTGCTCGATAACAACTGAACCGGTAACGATGTTAGCCGTCATTGGTCCCATGTAAGTAACTACCGGCAGGATTCCATTGCGCAGCACATGCTTCGACAGAATCTGGAACCAGGAGAGTCCTTTGGCTTTGGCTGTCTTGATATAATCCGCATGCAGCACTTCCAGCATGCTTGAACGCGTCAGACGTGCAATAAAGGCTATCGGCTGAGCCGAGAGCGCAAGCACCGGCAGCACGTAATGAAGCGGTGTCTTAAAGCCTGATACAGGCAGCAGCCCCAGCTTAAACGCAAAGAAATATTGCAGCACCGAGGCAACCACGAAGCTTGGAACAGCGATCCCCAAGACCGCCATCACCATCGCGGCACTGTCAAGGAATTTGCGGTGATAGAGCGCCGCCAGCATCCCGAGGAGAACCCCGACGATTACTGCGAAGATAATCGCCACAACACCGAGCTTCAAGGAAGCTGAGAAGGTTTGTCCGATAATGCCGGATACGTCCTGATTCAAGCGTTTCATCGATATCCCGAAATCACCCTTCACAATGTTTCCAAGATAGGTTACATATTGCTCCGGAATAGACTTGTCCAATCCATATTGCTGATAGAGACGTTGAAGTATCTCATCGGAGACTTTTTTCTCCGCTGTAAACGGATCACCTGGAATAGCTTTCATCAGGAAAAAAGTAGCGGTAATCAATACAAACAACGATACAAGTGTATAGAATAACTTATTTCCAATATAACGCAACATGCCGTCAGCACCTCCTTTGACAAATTTCAACACATAACTAGATTTTATGAGAAATGTAGCCTTTTGTCCATTTCCTATTTTTTGTAAGTTTAACAAGTTAATTGAAAATTGCCGAACATACAAAAAAAAGGGATATATATGGAATTCCACATATATATCCCGAAGTAATTACTAACTCCAGATTCCTATCTATTCAGTTGTTTCCACTAAATTTAACCTAGTGCTCCAGCAAGTAAGCGTAACGATAATCTACTGCACCGCTGAAATCAACGGTAACCCCTTTAAGATACGGCTTAGTCAGGGAGTTTCCTGTGTAGTAGTAGATCGGCATGATAACCATATCATCCTGAATCAGCATTTTCTCAGCGGCAGCAAATTTCTCATTGCGTAATTTGTTATCGCTGCTTGCTTTGGCTTCAGCAATCAATTTGTCATACTCCGGATTTGCATAGCCGGTAGTATTGTTACCACCACCGGTTACCCACATATCAAAGAATGTCATTGGATCATTGTAGTCTGCTACCCAACCTGCACGAGATACCTGATAGTTCAGGTTCTGACGATTTTCGATGAAACTTGCCCATTCCTGGTTTTCAAGTTTGACATCGATGCCCAGGTTGGTCTTCCACATATCGCCTACAGCCAGCGCAATCTTCTTGTGGTTCTCATTTGTATTGTAGATCAGGGTAACTGGTGGAAGTGTAGTCATACCCTCTTCTTGCATACCTTCGGCAAGCAATTTCTTGGCTTCAGCAAAATCTTCTGTGAAATAAGCTGTGTCTTGAACTTCATCACGGAATTCTTTCTCAACACCTACAATACCCTTAGGGACATAGCCATAAGCAGGGAATTGTCCTCCCAGTGTTACCTTATCGATCAGCGGCTGGCGACTGATAGACATAGCCAGTGCTTTACGAATCTTGGCGTTGGTGAATGGTTTCTCAGTTACATTGAACTGATAGTAGTACACAGATGCAATGCCTTTGCTGTTGAATTCATCCGGAAGTTCCTTGGCAACTACGGGAAGCTGCTCTGTAGGAATCTCACCGTTCGGATTACCTGCACGGTCAAGTTCTCCACTCTTGTAGCTAAGCAATTCAGTAGCGCCGCTATTTACAAGGGTCATATCAATTTTGCTCAATTTGATTTTGTCTTTATCGTAGTACTTGTCGTTCTTGGTAACCTCAATAGATTGGCCTGTGGTCCACTCTGTAAGAGTGTAAGGACCGTTAACGATCATAGTATCTTTATTTGTGGCCCATTTCTCATTACCCTCGATGGATGGGTGAACAGGGTAATATGTGTAGAAGGAAAGCAAACCAAGGAAGTATGGAGTTGGGTTCTCCAGAGTAACTTCAAGCGTTTTATCATCAATTGCCTTGACGCCAACTTCATTGAAGTCAGTTACGCCTTTTTCGAGATTATATGATTCGGCATTCTTGAGGTAGTACAATTGATAAGCATATGGTGCTGGAGATACTGCTTTAGGATCAAGAACCCGTTTCCAGGCATATACGAAATCGCTGGCTTTTACAGCGTCTCCATTACTCCACTGCGCATCGCGCAATTTGAAAGTGTATTTCAAGCCGTCAGCGGAAACTTCCCAGTTATCGGCAATACCTTTCTCTGGTTGTCCTGTTTCGTCGTTCATATTGGTCAAGCCTTCGTACATTAATTTCAGAACAGTGTGGGCCTGATTATCCTGTGCTTGTGCAGGGTCAAAAGTCGGAGGCTCCGAGCTCAAGTTGATATGGAGCGTCTGGTCAGCAGCCAGTTTCTCATCACCAGCAGCATTTCCTGGCTCTGCATTTCCGTTGCCTTCAGTACCCGCCGCGTTGGTCGGGCTGGCTGTGTTGCCATTGTTTGCTTTGTTTCCGCCGCAACCAGCAAGCACTGTGCTGATTACAAGAACTAGCGCAAACATAAGCAATAGACTTTTACTCTTTTTCATCTAGCAGTTCCCCCTAAATAGAATGTGGTATATGGTTTATGATTATACAACCAGTGGTCAAAAAAATCTAGAGTAATGTTTTCTGAAAACCCATTTTTTTTAAAACTTAAAAATTTTGTGACATTGACGCTTTACCGGAGCAATTGAACATTACATGGCTTGTGATATGTACTGAATAAGGCCTATGAGCATAAACAACAAATAAAAAGTGCCTAGAAAAAAGAAGGAAAGTCTCCAAACGGCCCGCAGCAGCCGCTTTCCATCCACCGTACCTTTGACCCGACTCTGTGCGCTGCCAATCAGTCCGGCGGATATTAATACAATAATTAGTATAAGGTAGAACCCGAAACCTGAGTTGAACAGGTTGTTGAACAAGGCTGAAACCGAAAGAAACAAAAACAGTGTGGTCACGTCCATAGCCAGCAAAACAGTCTTTTTTTGCTCTTTTTTCAAACCGGTCCCGATAAAATAAACGATCATAAACGGAACAACGGGTATTACGCTTAAAGTCACGAACGAATTCAGCAGGAATCCCAAGCAGCTTCACCTCTCCTCAGCGAACATGCCCTCCACCAGCCGACTGATCCAGCGGTGTAGAGGAACCTCCATGTTAAGCCGCTCCGCCATCCCAACAATACTGCCATTAATCCAGCTGATTTCTGTTCTTCTTGCCGCGAGAATATCAGCAAGCATTGATGAGGTGTTTCCGGCAGTGGTCCGGCATACCTCAAGAATACTCTCCCAGCTGTCTGCCTCATAGTCGATGCCTGCGGCATCATAGACCCGGAGGGCCTCCTCATACAGCTCTCTCATCACGGCCAGACGCTGCTCCGAGGCCAGAAGTTCACCGTTGGGCACTCGCCAAATCGCGGTAAGCGGATTAATTACAGCATTGATCAGAAGCTTCCGGTAAATCATGGTAACCACTTGTTTCGACAAAAAAGCTGCGAATCCTGCTGCTGAAAGCGCGTGGACAAAACTTATTGCTACTCCAGCTGTCTGCACGGCAGAATCATCCGCCCCACCATTTAGCTCTGCCGTAAGCCACCTTCCTACCCATATTCCCCCGTTGGCGGGTGAAATAACCTCAGTTAGTGTCTTCCTTCTCGAGCCTGCCGTTGTCACGGCAGCATAGATATCCGCTTGCGGAAGCAGTCTTTCCAGCAGCTCCATATGCCCGATACCGTTCTGGAAACATACCACCACGGGGGCCGTCCTCTGAAGCGGGAGAAGATATTGCGGCAGCTGCTCATGGAATACATTCTGCTTCACCGTAATGACAATCAAGTCTGCGGACTGCTGCAGATAGTGGCCGGAGAAGTCTTCAACCGGTGAGGCGGCGAACCGTTCCCCCGCTATCTGTAGCCTTGCCCGCCCCTTCTCATCGCTAACAGTGATACCTTTGGCGTATAATTCCGCGCTCTGCTCGCTGGTACGGCACCACAGCCGGATCTCATGTCCCGCTTCAATCAGGCTTCCTGCCAGCAGCAGCCCCAGAGAGCCTGCACCAATCATATCAATTTTCATCCTAACCTCCGGAGTGGCATTCATTTGTATTTTTATTAGTATAGCTTGACCTTGCAAATTATAGCACAAAGCATATAAATTCTTATCTTTCCAAAAAACCCCGCAGCTCCGGCATCATACACAGCCGCCCTACGGGATTTACAGGTATAGAAGCATTTATTCGATTCGTTCCAGGTTGCCGTTGGCATCCATTTTGAAGCGGGTCTTCTCTTCCTCTTCCTCATTAAGGAAGGCGAGTCTACGTGCCCGATCCATAATCTGGATCAGCGCTTTGTAATCATCATTGACTACCCGGTAGTCGCTTTGAGCCAGATTGACCTCTTTCGATAACCGCTCATTTTCAGTTCTGAGCTGGGACAGCTCATCCTCTTTCTCACGCAGATCCCGCTCCAGCATTTTGAGCTGGCGTCCCGACTCATGGAATGTCCCCTTCCATTGCCGCAGGAAACGGATCACGGCATCAATCGATAATGAATTTTCCCCCAGGCCTTCACTGCGTCCATAATCCTCTTCCAGATCACCGAGAATCAGACCCGCCACCTGAGCGCCGCGCGCTACAGGCTGCTTTTTCAAATAACTGCGTTTCTGCCGCTGGCTTTTCGCTATTCCGATAGCTTCTTCATAACTCTTACGGACACAGCTGTTCCAGCGGAATCCGCAAGCGGCAGACGTTCTGCCGATTTTTTCCCCTACCTCTTCGAAAGCAGCCAGCTGTGTGCTGCCCTCCCGTATGTGCCGTAATGTCACTTCTGCCAATACCAAATCATCTTCCGCACTCCAGGCATCCTGTCTAATGGCTGTCATAAAGCCAAACCTCCTAACAACATCTTGAAATAACCATCTTCATCACCGGCAGCTCCGCCGGATAGTGCATAGGGATAAAAGCTGCTTACTTCATTTCTATGCCTCTAATAGAGTTCATAGAATCTATTTGATACTAAATTGTATTTCCATTTTGTCGTCACCTCATACGCTCATTGCTATATTTTCTCAATTTCACAGCAGAAATTAATATGTCAATTATTTTTATCACTTTTATTGCTGAATTGCCGCTTTTTTTGGGTGAATTCGTTTACAGTGCTTTAGCGAGCAGGTATAATTCAGGTATGGAGTTTCTGACAGTTATATCCTGGGAGGGGGAAATTCATGGACCGGATGTTTCGGGTATTGGGTTTTTTCACACTTGTGATCGGGCTGATGGCATTCGCCGGCGGCTTGACCGAAATGGCTTTGCTGTTTTTCCTGCAGACTGCGTTCTTCGTAATCCTGGGTTATCTGAAATTTACCGAAAAAACTTATATCCTCCTCTTCTGGGGATACATGATTGTTACCTTCACAGGCTTCAGCTATTGGACTGTGTTTCAAATGGGTCTGCCGCTTTAAATCAGGGTTTGCTTCATTGAAACGGATACTGCTCCCCAGCCAAGGCGGGGCACTTCCGTTTTTTTGTTGTTTACTGTAGGAGCCGCAGCCGAAACAGGGTATGATATTTTAGCAGGGTTACACATATTATGTATACATAGCTGTCTTATACCAAACCAAAGGTGGTGGTGTGGTGCTTTCCCGCAACAGTAGACGCCGTTTGAATGCAGCCATACTTCTCTTCATCCTATGTTTCATGCTGCCCTCTCAGCCCTTATCCCAGCTATCCGCCACTTCCGCTCCCCCTGCGCCTTCCTCACTTAACTTGCCGGATAATGAAGAAACCCGCAAGCTGCTTGAGCAGACTTTGTCTTCTGCCGAAATCGAACGGGAAATCAGCCGAATTACAGCGGACCAACAGGCGCTTGAACAGAAGACGGCTCAGCTCAGCAAGCAGGCGCAAGAAAAAGAAGCAGCCATAGCCGACAAGCAGGAACGTGCCGGAGCCATTGTGCGCTCCTATTATATGGGGGACAGAGACGGTCTACTGGCCGCATTCCTCTCGGCGCGCAGCATCAGCAGGGTCATTTCGCTATTTGACTATTATGAGATGATTATCGGGCGCGACCAGGACATTCTCTCTGATTACAAGAAGCAGTATAAGGATCTCCAAGCTACATTGACTGCTGCCCAGCGCACCTCGAAGGAACTCGCCGAGCTGAGACAGGTCTTGGAGGAACAGAAGGTTCGTGTGGCCGCCTTGAACAAGGAGATTGAAGGCGGAGTTACAAGCAGCAGTGATCCGGCCAGCATGACAGCCCTGCTTAATGAATTCACACTGTATTGGGAGAATATCGGTATTCATGAGGTCAAAACCTATTTCAAGGCGTTGTCAGCAGCGATGAACAAGCTGCCGCAGTATCTCCAGAATAAGGACGGGGTACTTGAGCGCAAAGGCATGACCTATGAGCTTAAGCTGAAGGAAGAGGATCTAAATGAATTCCTGAAGGATCAGAACAAGCTGTTTGAGGGTTTTGCTTTTGAGTTCAATGAGGGTACGATTACGGCCTCCGGGACAAGCGGTCAGTTGTCTCTGAGCTTGACGGGCCATTATACGATTCAGGAAGAACCCGTGAACGGGCTCATGTTCCATGTCGATCATGTGGTGTTCAATGGACTGGAGCTGCCGGATACTACCCGCCAAACCCTTGAAGATGAATTCGATCTTGGCTTCTATCCCGGCAAAATCATTTCTCTGCTGCGCGCAACTGAAGTGGACAGCAAGGATGGAGTTCTTTACGTGTTGCTCTCTTTATCATTCTGAAGCATCGGCTTCACCGGTTGCTGCAAGATATCCTGCAGTATCAAGCTTGCCTGTGAGCAGCCCCGCAGCAGCTTCCATAATCTCCGCCCAGCCGCCCCGCGATTTATCTGCAGGGGCGGCTTCGTCTGTCAGCAGAAGGTCCGTGCTGAAAGGCAGATTGTAGCTGAGCAGTTGGCCGGAACGGTACAGCAGCTCAAGAGCCGGCAAACGGCCTGTGCTCTGCATCCATTCGCGCTGTGAAGCTTCAGAGGTAATAAAAGCCAGCCACTTGACCGCCTCCTCGGGATTCTGCGACTGCGCCGGAAGAGCAAAGGAACGGCTGTATAAGGCTTCGGGCCATGCTCCCTTCTCTACTGTCAGCGGCGCTTCTGCAGCAAGCGTAGAATCGCCGCGCTGCTGCCATTCCGATAGCGGTACCGCAGCGGCTGCAAGCGTTCCGCTCTTCAGCATGTCCCAAATATCTTCATTGTAGCGGCTGGTCAAATAGAATTGGCCCCGGTGGCTCTGCACCCATCCCAGCGCCTCCACATCATTCTCCAGCAGGCTGCTGCCTACATTCTGCAACAAGGCGGATAATCCATACGCATTGCGTGTATCCAGCGCAAGCAAATATTTGCCATCCTGCGGCGGGAAACCCTGCAGCAGCTGATCCCACTCGTCCAGACTGCGTGGTAATTGTTTTATTCCCAGCCCGGCCAAACGTTCGGGCGAATAGGCAATCACATAGGGATCGACATCGAGCGGAACCCCCCAATCATAGCCGTTCCACTGCATCTGGGGAATTAAGCCAGTGAGCGGAGCGCTTCCGGGAATGCTCTGGTATACATCGACCGGCAACAAATAACCCTGAGTGGCCAGATCAAGAATATTCCGCGCATCCGTCATAATGATATCGGGACTGTCTCCAAGGGTGAGGTCCTGCTTGAGCTGCTGTTCCGCATCCTCGCCATCCCGGTTGCTCAGCAGAATCTCAATTCCACTGGACTGCGTATAGCTGCTGCTGAGCGCCTGCAGCTCCAGAAATTCTGTCCGGCTCAGTGAAACACTGATCCGCAGGCGTTCTACCACTCCCGTCTCCCCGGTGGAGGGATAAGTCAGCTGGTCCTGCGGCCGCTGGACCCGGTAACTCTCTTCATCCGTATCCAGTTCCATGCTTGGCGAAAGACTCATCAGAGAGAGCATTACAATTAAGTACAGCAGCCAATAATTTTTGCGTTTCAGCATACCATCCCTCCTCCCCGTTCATATCTCCCTATTTTACCAGACCCTCCCCCCTTGTCTCCCTTGTGAAAACGTTCTCTTATAATAGAAGGGAAAAATTACCTCCAGCAGCCGGACAGCATCAAAAACAGCCGGCAAAGCACTGCTCCGGCTGTTGTTAACATGATCCCTATTACAAGGTATGCATTCATCTTCCAGGCTGACCTAGAGAAGATCGGCGGCTAACTGGGCCAGGCGGGAACGTTCGCCTTTCTCCAGCGTGATATGACCACTGATGCCTTCCTGCTTGAATTTCTCTACAATATAGCTGAGGCCATTGCTTGCAGCATCCAGATAAGGGTGATCGATCTGCTCGGGGTCCCCCATCAGAATCACCTTGCTGCCTTCACCGGCTCTGGAAACTATAGTCTTGACTTCATGCCGCGACAGATTCTGGGCTTCATCGATGATAATAAATTGTGCAGGAATGGAGCGTCCGCGGATATAAGTCAGCGCCTCTACCTGAATACTGCCAAGCCCCATTAATATTTTATCAATATCGCCTGACTTCTTCGTGTCAAACAGGTACTCCAGATTGTCATAAATCGGCTGCATCCAGGGACGAAGCTTCTCATCCTTCTCGCCAGGCAAATAGCCAATATCCTTCCCCATCGGTACAACCGGACGGGCAATCAGCAACTTCTTGTATTTATGCTCATCCTCCACCTTGGACAACCCGGCCGCAAGAGCAAGCAGGGTCTTGCCTGTTCCGGCTTTGCCGGTGATGGTGACAAGCGGAATTTCATCGTTCAACAGCAATTCCAGAGCCATACGCTGCTGGGCATTGCGGGCACTGATTCCCCATACTGCGTCATTGCCCAGAAACAGCGGGTCCAGGCGGGTCGCATCGCTGTTCACTTTGAGCAGAGCAGATTTGCCGCTGCCAATTTCGTCCTTGAGAATTACGAACTCATTCGGATAGAGCGGATAGGACAGTGACAGCTGTTTGACGGCAAGGGTACGATGGCTGTAATATTCATCGATTAACGCAGGGTGAACGAGTAAGGATTGGTAACCGCTGTACAGCTCGTTCAGGTCACCGGTCCGGTCGGACAGATAATCCTCAGGGGTGATGCCAAGCACATCCGCTTTGATTCGTACCAGAACATCCTTGCTTACCAGCACTACCGGCCGGGGATCTTCCTTCTCATTCTCCTCGTTCAAATAGTTCAGCGCAACAGCCAGAATGCGGTTATCATTCGAAACCTCTCCGAACATCTCCTGAACCTTTAAGAAACTGCGGTGATTCAGTTCTACCTTCAGCTTGCCTCCATGCTCAAGCTCTACACCGCTATGCAGGTGTCCAAGCTCCCGAAGACCGTCCAGCAGACGGGATACAGTGCGGGCGTTGCGGCCGATCTCATCGGCATTTCGCTTCTTGGAGTCAATTTCTTCCAGCACAACGGCCGGAATAACAACTTCATGCTCCTTGAAGGAAAAAATCGAATTGGGATCATGCAGCAGCACATTGGTATCTAGCACAAATATCTTTTTCATGTTATCCCCTCCACAGCGCCTGGTTTGATTGATCATACATAACTCATTTCAGCCAAGGGCAAGATAAGTTACAACCATTGATCTAGAGCCGAAAGGAGTAAGCACATATGAGAAAATCACTATGTCTGATGCTGGTACTGATGCTGTTGACAAGCTGCGGTATCGCTAAAAAAGAGACATCACCCTCTCCTCAGGATAAACCATCTGCACAAGCTGTAAACCAGAAAGGTAATAATATTCGGCCGCTGACACAAGAAGGCGGGAACCTTCCCCCAGGCTCATCGGCGGCCGGACCATCCGCTGACGCGGAAGAGAATAACGATGTTGAACTGAAAGTACATCTGGAGCGTCTGGCCAAGCGAGTGCCTGGCGTGAACGGCGCACATTGTGTAGTTATGAACAATGTTGCCGTTGTCGGGATTGATGTGGACGGCTCGCTCAGCCGTTCAAGGGTTGGAAGTATTAAATATTCTGTTGCCGAAGCGATCCGCAAGGACCCGCGTAGCGTGAAAGCACTGGTCACGGCAGATATGGACCTCTCCAGCAGACTGGCCGAGATGGGCCGGCATATCTCCAAGGGCAATCCCGTCTCCGGCTTCACCTCCGAGCTGGCCGACATTATCGGCCGGATCATCCCTCAGCTTCCAGAAGATACGCAGTATAAGGGAAGCTGAGGTTTCTCCATATTCTTTACTTTCTTCTATTTCAAGTAGAAACGGCTTTGCCGTTCTCTGCAAAGCGTATGCTTCCGAAGCAGCGATACTATGTATCGCTTTCAGGCATCCGTTTCTGCGGGAAATAGAAGGATAAATTATAGTGTGCAACATATAACTTCTTCTATTTCAAAAAAGCCCAGTGATATCCTCACTAGGCTTTTTGCATGGCGGCAAACACTTGTGCGTCCAGCTTCTCAGCCGCACGTCCGTCGTATACCTTCAAATATCGTGGAGCGGAGTCCAGCTGCGCGCCATAGAACAGCGCGTTGCGCACCGCTTCAATTGAAATATCAAAGCAACACATCTTAAAGGGCACATCTGCCAGCGGGTCCTGCTTAACCGCAGCACGGCCGTTGATAGCATGTACAGTGCCTTCTCCAAACACAGTGATGGTGACCATAGGATTCACCTTCATATTGTTGACCAGTCTGGAACGATGGTCAACGCTGAGTCGCAGGGTGGAAGGGCTGACGGCATAAATCCAGGAAATGGCTGTGGATGTTGGACCGCCTGATTCGGCATCGACGGTATTCAGCAGCACGAAGGTCTCCTGTTGCAGCATGGCGAGCAATGATTCATTGAGTTGGGCTACGGCTTCTGTCATAAGTACAGGCCCCCTATGCGGCATAAGTACGTTCAATTTATTATATTATAGCACAGGATGAAACTTGCATTCAATTTTAACGTTCCCAGCGCCACGCTCAGGGGGCAACAGCTGCTCCTGAGGATTTGCCGGCAATTCGGTCCTGCAGGCTTTGTTTGGCCGCTTCAAGCTCTTTGTCGTTAATATATACAAAGGGACTGTGCCAGGTTCCTGTGACCGGCTTGAATTCAATATCCGACTTGGATATCTTCATGTAGGTTGTGATCAGGTCCTTAATTTGCTCGCCCTCAATATCTGTCTTCATGTTATCATCGACCGCATCCAGCACGCCTCCGATTTTCAGCACACCGCCCAAAGACTGCAGCTTGTCAACCAAGGCATTCAGCACCTCATTCTGGCGTTTATTACGGTCAAAATCATCCGAAGCCGCTGTTTTGGGCTTGCAGTTAGACTTGCGGTAGCGCACATAGTCCAGCGCACTGTCTCCGTCCAGCTTCGCAGGACCTTTGGTCAGGTTGATATCCGTGCCATCCACACTGTCGGTATAACACATATCCCTACTAATGTTGACGCTGACCTTACCCAGTTTGTCGACCACATCGCGAAAGCCCTGGAAATCCAGCAGCACCACATAATCGACCTCAACTCCCAGGTATTTGCCCATCATCGTCTTGATCTGGTCTTCGGCCCGTTTGCCTGACTCCGCTTCGTTGCGCTTAAACCGCGTATATACCTCATTGATCTTGGTCTGTTTATACCCGCTCAGCTGCACCAGCGTGTCCCGCGGAAGAGACACAACGGTTGCGGATTTGGTATCTGGATTGAGTGATGCCACCATGATCACATCTGTCAGGTTGGAAGCATGCTTGGGCCGGTTGTCCGTTCCCAGCAGCAGAATCGTCAGCGGCTTGACCGAAGCCGACTGTGCAGGATCTATACTGCCTCCAGCATCTGTGTTAAACACTCCGTGCTCCAGCTTCCACCATAGGTAGCCTCCGTAGCCAAGACCGGCGAGAATCGCCACCAGGAGCAGGATAAGAAGGGCTCTCGCCAAACGGGCGAAGGGTCCCTTCTTCGGCTTGGTCTTCGATGCTGCTGTGTTTCTGGACTTGGAGGCAGTCCCGGAAGGTCTGCCTCTATTGCTCCCACCGGGAGTTCTGGAAGGTAAGTTGTTATTTCGTGTAGTCATAATGGAATAAAGTCCTTTTCATCTTCGATTGAATTTATGTTGACCATTCTGAAGTTCATCTTATATAGACAGGTTTCAGCGGTGAAAGTTGCGTTTTAAGGTCTTTTGGCAGCGATAGCGGCAGCTTTTCTCTTCTGGCGGGCTTCCACGATATAGCGGATACGCACAAGCAGCATCAAACCTACGGCAACGAGCAGACACTGGATAATCGGCAGCTTATCATGCTGGAAGATCAGAAGCATACCCGAGCCCAGCGCCATCATTATATAGAGCACGATTTCCTTAGTAAGCGACAGCTTCTGGTTGACGCGAAATACCTTGTTGTACACATAAGTCAGCAGTATAAAAATAACCAAGTAGGCGATCACAGGATGCTCGGCGAACCATCGTTGCACGGCTCAGTCACTCCTCCCAAGTTGAGATACGCCTACATTATATCATCCGCAGTTAGTTTTATCCCACATAAAAACACAGAAAGCCGCCGGGATCACCCGGCGGCTTCTATGGAATAATATAAGCAGCTTACACTCCGGCTTTAGCCGCTTTGGACTGCTTGGCAACACGTTCGCGCTCGCTCTTGTTCAGGATCTTCTTGCGAAGACGAACGGTTTTAGGCGTAATTTCGCACAATTCATCATCATTCAAATATTCCAGTGCCTGCTCCAGGGAGAACAGACGCGGCGTCTTCATCTTGACGGTCTCATCCTTCGTTGCGGAACGAACGTTGGTCAACTGTTTCTCTCTGCAGATGTTCACGATGATATCATTATCACGGGTATGCTCGCCCACGATCATACCTTCATAAATATCGGCACCCGGCTCCAGGAAGAGAATTCCGCGGTCTTCCACACCCATCATTCCGTAGTGGGTAGTTGTTCCGGTTTCACTGGATACCAGTACGCCTTGATGACGACCGCCTACCTGGCCGCCGATCAGCGGTGCATAGCTGTCGAACGCATGGTTCATTACACCATAGCCGCGTGTCAGTGTCAGGAAGTGTGTGTTATAGCCGATCAGGCCACGTGCAGGAACCAGGAATTCCAGACGGACTGTACCTGTTCCGGTATTGATCATGTTAACCATTTCAGCCTTGCGGCTACCCAGACTTTCCATAACCGAACCCATGCTTTCTTCAGGAACGTCAATCATCAGGCGTTCAACCGGTTCCATTTTGCGGCCGTCAACTTCCTTGATGATAACTTCAGGTTTCGATACCTGCAGCTCGTAGCCTTCACGGCGCATGTTCTCGATCAGAATCCCCAGGTGAAGCTCTCCGCGTCCGGATACGATGAAGGCATCCGGGCTGTCAGTTTCATCCACACGTAAGCTCACGTCTGTCTCAAGCTCTTTGAAGAGACGCTCACGCAGCTTGCGGGAGGTTATCCATTTGCCTTCTCTGCCGACAAACGGACTGTTATTCACGAGGAATGTCATCTGCATCGTTGGCTCGTCAATCTTCAGCACCGGCAGCGCTTCAGGATGCTGCGGATCGGCAATCGTTTCACCAATGTTAATGTCCTTAATCCCCGCGATAGCCACGATATCACCGGCACCCGCTTCTTCCGTTTCCACACGCTTCAAGCCCTGGAAGCCGAACAGCTTCTCAATACGCGCAGTCTTGCTCTTGCCATCACGCATAATTACGGTAACAGACTGTCCTTGCTTAATAATTCCGCGGTTTACGCGTCCGATGGCAATCCGGCCCAGGTATTCGTTGTAGTCCATCAGAGTAACGAGGAATTGCAGAGGCTCATCTACTTTTTCTGTTGGAGCCGGAATGTGCTGTGTGATGGTTTCGTACAGGGAGAGCATCGTTTCATCCTGCTTCTCAGGGACCATGCTCGATGTTCCGTTCAGCGCGGAAGCATACACTACGGGGAATTCAAGCTGATCATCACTGGCTTCAAGCTCAATGAACAGATCCAGCACTTCATCGATAACTTCCTTCGGACGGGCAGCCGGACGGTCAATCTTATTCACAACAACGATAGGTGTCAGGTGCTGTTCCAGCGCTTTGCGCAATACGAATTTGGTCTGCGGCATGCAGCCTTCATAAGCATCAACAACGAGCAGAACGCCATCAACCATCTTCATGATACGTTCCACTTCGCCGCCAAAGTCGGCATGTCCAGGGGTATCAACAATGTTAATCAGGAACTCTTTATAGGTAATTGCTGTATTTTTGGCTAGGATAGTTATGCCGCGTTCCCGCTCCAGATCGTTGGAGTCCATTGCACGTTCCTGCATAGTTTCGTGGTCTCGAAAAATACCCGACTGCTGCAGAAGCTGATCGACGAGTGTCGTTTTGCCATGGTCAACGTGGGCAATGATCGCAATATTGCGAATGTCTTTTCTTGAATGCATGATTTGTATCCAAATCCTCTCATTTATCAAATTAAAACTGTTTAAATTTGTAGCATGTCACGACAATCTCACAAAAGAAGCGCCAGGCAGAAAGCCGACGCTCCAACATATCTTTAATATTATAGTGAAAGCACTATGAAAAGCAAGTCTTTTTATGAAAAAACCATTTCCAATATTGGTCGTTCTCACCAGCCTCGGCTCCACTTATTTCGTTTGCGCGGCTTGCCGCGCCCGGCCACCAGCCAGATGCCGGCGAATATCAGAACCGCGCCCAGCAAATACAGCGTCCCGGTGCCGAGCAGGCTGAAGACAATCAGCACCACACTCAGCACACCCAATACCGCCGCAGCGAGCGACAGACCGCCTGAACGCGGTGAAGCAAACATCGCATACTCATACAGGCCAACGGCCACGCCAAGCAGCAGCACCGGCCAGAAATGCCGCATCAGGCCAAAGCCCCATATATTGCAGATTCCGAATAACAGTCCGTAAACCGTGAGTATTCCGGCAGGAATCAAGACGGATGGCCCGGCTCGCCGGCTGAAGAACAGCATCTGCAGAAACAGGCCGGGAAGCAGAATGACAAGCGGCCACAGCGCCCGCCCAAGAAATCCGAACACCCCCAGCTTTCCGAATAAAATAACAATGCCAGCAATGATGATAAATATGCCCAGCTTCATGTCGTTTTTGGAAGACATCTTTCACCCATCCCTTCAAGATCACGTCTTTACTCTCCGGTTCACAAGCCTTGCGCTCCAGGAACACATTTGCGACAGGATTCACCTATATTTTAGCCGATCAGCTGTCAAAATGCCATCATTCTTCGATCCGGCCTGTCCGCATGCCGCTGCTGAATAACGGAAAAACGGACACTTCCCTATAATAAGAGAGGTGTCCGTTTAGTATTGCCAGTTCTTAGGAAGCTGAACCCGTTCTGCGCTTGACAGCTCCTGTCACGACTACAAATATACCCAGTGCCAGCGGCAGCACGGAATGGCTCGAAGGGAACATAAAGGACAGCATGGCACCTAATTTCGCATCCTGCAGCAGCATATCTCCTGCGGTAAATGCCAGGATATAGGCCCCGATAAAGATCAGCAGCGGGAAACGGTGCAGCCAGCTGACAATAATGCTGCTCCCCCATACAACAATGGGGATACTGATCGCAATCCCGATTACAATCAGGGCCAGATCCCCCTGTGCCACGCCTGCAATGGCCAGCACATTGTCCAGGCTCATGATGAAATCGGCCAGCAGAATGGTGCGGATCGACTTCCAGACGGTAGAGGCACCCTCCACCCTCAGTTCCTCCTCATCCTCCAGCAGCAGCTTAAGGGAAATCCACAGTAATAACAGTCCTCCTGCCGCTTGAATATATGGAATCTTCAGCAGCAGCAAGGCAGCAACCGTCAGCAGGCAGCGCAGAATCACCGCACCCGCCGCACCCCACCATACCGCTGTCCGCCTGTGCTTCTCCGGGAGATTTTTGCTGGCCAGCGCTATAACCATGGCGTTATCCCCACTCAGCACAAGATTGATCATCAGTATTTCACCAAGCAGCACAATGGAATCCATACACTTACCTCCCCGACTTACATGTAACTACATGTATGTCCCAAGGCGACAAGCTATGCTACTTTGTCCCAAGTAATTCTGCAGCGGAGATGAATGTAAGCGTCTCTTTCAGCGTATATCTGAGTATGCAGAACTAAGGAGATGACCCCTCTTGGACAGAGTAGTCTGGGAATTTGTATTATCACTGCTGAACATTGTGTTTCTGGACCTGATCCTGGCCGGCGACAATGCCATTGTGATCGGTCTGGCCGCAAGGAATCTGCAGCAGGACACGCAGAGACAAGCCATTCTGTTCGGCACTGCCGGCGCAGTTATCCTGCGGATTGCCGCTACCATTCTGGTCGTCTGGCTGCTGAAGGTGCCCTGGCTGCTGCTGGCAGGCGGGGCACTGCTGATTCTGATTGCCTACCGTCTGCTCAGCGAGGATAACCAGACCGCCGACATCAAGGCCGGCGGCAATCTGTGGTCAGCCGTTCGTACGATCATCATCGCCGATGCCGCGATGGGGCTGGACAATGTGATCGCAGTGGCCGGTGCAGCCAAGCACAATGTGACACTTGTGGTGCTTGGACTGCTGATCAGTGTGCCGATTGTAGTCTGGGGCAGCACGCTTTTTATCCGGTTGCTTAAGCGTTATCCCTGGATCATCTATGCCGGTTCGGCCGTGCTGGGCTTTACAGCCTCCAGCATGATTACCGATGAGCGGAAACTCGCTCCCTTCTGGGAGCAGCATGCCTTGCTGCGCATAATGTTTATTGCACTGACGATCGCAGGCATCCTCTGGGCCGGTCATTCCAAACGCCGCAGAAGCCGGTTGAACGCTATCGGGCAACAGCACACCGGCTGATTGATGTGGCGGCTTAGAACCATTCCTCCTGCAGCGCTGACTGGCCGCTGACCAGCGGGCGAGGCTTCTCGTTGCCGTAAGGGGTAACGCTCACGGTTTCGGTAGCCTCTACCGCCTCGTCCAGCAGCCGGGCATATTCCGGCAGCGTCGCTTCGATCTTGTCCACAATCCGCATATTGGGGTTAGTGCTAGGCGATTTGGGCACAAACAGGGTGCAGCAGTCTTCGTAAGGCAGGATGGAGAGGTCATAGGTGCCTATAAGCTGAGCTTGCTCGACAATCTCGATCTTGTCCATCATCACCAGCGGACGCAGCAACGGCAGCTGCGTAGCCCGCCCGATCACATTCATGCTGGGCAAGGTCTGGCTGGCCACCTGCCCCAGGCTCTCTCCGGTAACAAGGGCAAGTGCGCCCTCGCGTTCGGCCAGCCGGGTGGCGATCTTCAGCATGGCCCGCCGCATCAGCGTAATAATCAGATTATCCTGACCGATTCCCGTGAAGGCTGTCTGCACCTCCGTAAACGGAACCAGATGCAGCTTGATCACGCCGGCATATTGCGACAGCACCCGTGTCAGATCGACCACCTTCTGGCGGGCCAGCTCACTGGTGTAGGGGAAGCTGTAGAAATGGATACATTCCACTTCCAAACCGCGGCGCATGGACGACCAGCCTGCTACCGGACTGTCGATTCCGCCAGACAGCAGAAGCATTGCCTTGCCGTTCGTACCGAGCGGGAAGCCGCCAACCCCGGCAATGCTCTCGCAGAAAATATAGGTCCGCTCCTCGCGGATCTCCACGCGAAGCTCCATATCCGGGTGGTTCATATCCACTTTGAGCCCAGGATAGCCCTGTAGCACTGGCGTGGATACCAGCTTGTTCATCTCCAGCGAGCCGTAAGGAAACTGTTTCCATACCCGCCGGGCATTCACCTTGAACGATGTACCTTGCAGCGGAGCTATGATCTCCAGCAACTGACGGCTGACGGCTATAATCGCCTCCAGCTCAGAGGGAGCGGCTTTGACGGGACTAACCGAAGCAATGCCGAACACATTCTTCAGGGCCTGAGCCATAGCCGCTGCCGGTTCCCCGTTCAGCTCCACATAGATCCGCCCGAACTCCTTCGTGATGGCAGCCTTGGGATAGGGCTTGACCATTTCCTTGACATGACGCAGCACTGTCTTCTCAAATCGGGCACGGTTCTTGCCTTTGAGCGTAAATTCTCCGAAACGCAGCAGCAGCATATCGGCATAGGCTATATTGTGCCTTCCTTCTCCAGCGGCGTCCCGCTTGTGTTCATCCAGCATTTAGATTCTGCCTCCTTCTGTAATCTTAAGCGATGTCACAGCCTTCTTCACAGCCTGTTCCAGCGCCTCTATATCCGCTTCTGTATGACTGTCGCCAAGGCTGATGCGGATGCCTCCGGTTGCGGCCGCATGGTCCCTGCCCATCGCAAGCAGCACACGACTCGGCTCCGCCAGACGTGAAGAGCAGGCGGAGCGGGTGGATACGATCATCCCCAGCTCCTCCAGCTTGCGCGCCAGCACCTCCCCCTTCATTCCGGGATAGGAGAAATGCACAATATGCGGCGCGCCTTCCATGCTGCTGTTCAGCAGCAGCTCCGGCAGCTGTTCCAGGAAGCGCAGCAGCCGATCACGCAGCGGAAGCAGGCGGGCCGTCAGCGCGGACCGCTGCTCTCCGCTCATGCGCACTGCCTTCGCAGCTGCCACTATCGCCGGCACATTCTCGGTTCCGGCCCGTTCGCCCTGCTCCTGGGAGCCTCCGCTCAGCAGCGGTGACAGCTTCACGCCATCCCTCACATAGAGCAGCCCGGCCCCGCGCGGCCCGCGGAGCTTGTGCGCGGACAAGCTGTACAGGTCAGCCTTCCAGCTGTTCAGCTCCACGGGAAGCTTGCCGTATCCCTGCACGCCGTCTACATGAAACAGCGTAAGGTGATTGGCAGCCTTGATCTGCCGTCCAAGTTCCTCTAGAGGCTGGATGCTGCCTGTCTCATTATTCACATGCATGACACTCACCAGCACGGTGTCCTTGCGAATCTCGGCAGCCAGCCGGGCCGGATCAACTCTACCGCTGCTTCCGGGAGCTACGAAGCTGATCTCCCAACCTCTGCGCTGCAGCTGCAGACAGCTCTCGTACACGGAGGGATGCTCCACTTGAGTCGTTACCATATGTCGTCCTCTGCCCTCATATTGCAGGGCAGCACCTTTAATCGCCAGATTGTTGCTTTCCGTGGCCCCGGAGGTGAACCTTATCTCCTGCGGGAGCACAGCCAACGCGACTGCGCATACTTCCCTGGATCTTCTGATCAGGCCTTCAGCCTCCAGGCCAGCACGGTGCAGCGAGGATGGGTTGGCATAATGAAGCCTCATCAGCTGCTCCATCGTCTGCACCACTTCCTCAAAAGGCGGCGCGGCAGCCGCATAATCCCAATACAGCATCTCTTTATAATCTCCTTTGCTTCACTTGCGAAATGGGGAATGGACAAATAAAAAGGATCAAACGGACTCCAGGGCCACAAGCTGTGGTCCAAGGGTTGTTACCCGTTTGATCCTTTACTATTATACCCCGTATTCGGCACGGGCGCGTTCAATTTTGGAGATATAGGCCTGTGTTTCCTTCGGAAGCTGTGTCAGCTTCTCCATCAGTTCCTGGTCCGTGCTCACGCCAAGCTTCAACACCCGTCCCGGTCCGGCGTTGTAGGCGGCCAGAGCCATCTTCTCCTGCCCGTCAAACCGCTTCAGCTGATAAGAGAGATATTTCACGCCGCCGTCAATGCTCTGCGCCGGGTCAAATGGATCGGAAACACCCAGCCCGTTCGCCGTTCCGTCCATCAGCTGCATAAGCCCTTTGGCCCCGGCAGAAGACACGACATTCGGGTTAAACGATGATTCGGTATCGATAACCGCCTTGATCAGATCCGCCGGCACATTGTATTTGACGCTGGCTGACATAATGAGGTCCTCATAATCGGTAGGCTTGGTCGCGGTTATTTCCCCGGAAATGGAGCTGCCTGCAGACTCTCCGGTTCCACCTATGGACTGCCACAGCAGTCCGCCTGAAGCCGCTGTATCTGCCAATGATGTTACGGCGCTCTGACTACCGGAGGAGCCAGAGGATGCTGACTTCAACATAGCGGAAAAGGTCTGGGTAGAACCGGCCTGCGGCTCTGCCGCCTTTGAGGGGGGACTTTTGACAGGTGCGTTCTTTAAATTCACCCAGCGCAGGTGACTTAAGCCGCCATCAATATGCGTTGCCATTGTTGCACATTCCTTCTTCCCTTTTGCTGTATATGGATGATTCTTAAATTTTAATCGAATATGATTCCATACTACATTTTCCCATCTGCAAATACTAGCCGGAACAACGAAAAAACAGACTTCAGACCCTTAAATTTGGGTCTTAAAGCCTGTTTGGATACTGAATGATTCAGTTCTTCTGCTAACGCGCAAAAGGTATCATTACAAAATAGCTGAGGGCGGCCACAAACCCGAGTCCTATAGCCCAGGCTCCAGCCGTCTTGCGCCCTTTGGAGTAGGCGTACAGGCCGAGCACTATCGCTGCTGGACCGGTAATGGCTGACCAGATAAAGAGCGAAGCAATGCCAAACGCAAGGCCGGCATACCCAAGCATGCGGCTGCCCTGTTTCTCCTCGGCGGCTGGTCCGGCTTCCTTCCTAGACTGGCTGGCGTGCAGCGGCAACGGGTTAATCTCCGCGGCATATTCTTCGCGATGCTCGCGGGTCTGGCGGGGATAATCCAACCTTCTGCGCGGCCGCAGAATGATGGTTCTGCGCTCTGCAGAATCTTGCGGCTCTTCTGTTGTATCCTTCGGTGTGTCCATAACGACCTCCTAGGAATTCGGCTTGAACGTCAAGCAGCAGGTAGCGGAAGAGGTTCCCGCTGTATCTCGATGCCCTTGACTCGTCATTTCCTCGGCGAACTCCTCTTTGAACTCGCTGCCGGAATGCTTGTCGATTTCGATCAGAATTTCATCCGCATTGCACAAGCTGTGCTTCCAGTAGTGACAGTTGCTTACGCTGCATTTTACCAATGTTTTTGCAGTTGACATGTTGTTCATCACCTCAAGTACATTATGCCCCGGCCCCGGTTCCATATGCCTTCCATAACTGTCCTGTATGATGTGCTAAGAAAGCATCAAGCAACTTTTACTTTCTTAATTGGTTACTGCTTAGCCTCCGTATAATGTGAAGTATCGAAATTTTTAACTTCGTAGTGGTTTCGGTTGAAATTAGTTGCACTTTCGCATCTATTTGCGTTGAACGTTCCGGAATTGATTATTTCAAAAGAAAAAGACCCGCCACTCGTCATCTCCGATGACAGGCGGCAGGCCTGAGGTTCAAGCAGTTTTCTGTTCGTTATACCTGATTCTGCATCCGTTTCTCAGTCAGGTAATCATTCTCATAATAGCTCAGATCGTCGCGCAATTCCTCATACGTCTTGGTGATTTCCAAAATGATGTCACGCGCCGGACGGACAGGCTTCTTGCGGAAACGGATGGCATCCTGCCCGGTATAGGCATAACGCCCATCTTCAGAATAGGTTTCATTCTTGGGATAGAAAAAGTTGTTAACACCATAATGATATACATTATAAAGCGCTTTCTGCGCAAAGGAATCATCAAAAGTAGCCCGGCGCAACGCAACACCCAGCTTCTCATACGACATTTCGGAGAAAACCAGCAGATGGCGGAGGTCGGACAGGAAACCCTCATAAAAATGTACCGTTTCTTCATCCTGCTCTGTTACAAGCTGAGGCAGCGCATGCTGGTTTAGGAACAATTCCATTTTATCGATTACGGATTTAAGCTTTTCTCTTGTCGTTTCACATAACTTCTGCAGATTGGCTGCTGACATGGCGGTTGCTCCCCCTTATTATTCCTTGCTCTTAGTAGTCCTAACTGTTAGGTGTAACTTATATCCTTGAATACCAACCAATTTCATGTACTATCCTATCATAAATTCTGTGACGGCGGTATCCTTTTCTGCGATGCATAAAAGACAGTCTCTGTTCTAACCCTATGAGCATTACAATGCCAAGAAGGAGCGGAGATTATGTCACGAAATAATGCAACCATCGCAGGTCTGGTTACCGCCGCATTGACGGCGGGACTGTTGACCTTTGCTCTGCGCCCACCTGTGGCTGTCGCCCCCCGCGAGACTCCTGTCCCGGCCCCGTCGCAGGAGAAAACCGTCAAAAAAGCGGCACTGCTGCAGGATGTCAATGCCACAGACAGTCTGAACCGCGTGGATGCCAGCCGCCATATGCAGCAGCTGCTTGCCGAGCTGCATGGCAAACCTCCAGAGAATGTGCCGGCTTACGCCAAGGAGCTGCAGTCTAGCCACGGCTATATCACCATGCTGCTGTGGATGGACCTGCGTACGCAGGAGGTCAAGACCTTCCATTCCACTTATCCCAAAGGCTTCAATCCGCAGCATCCGCAGCTGCAGCAGTACCTGAAAGCAGCCAAACGGGCTATCCGCGGTCATCAATCCTACGAATCGCCTTCGATCGTTGTCGGCAAAGAGAAATATTATTTCACCGCCCGGCGGGATCAGGAAGGTTCAACTGCAGTAATTGCCTTAATTAATCAGAAGGTGCTTGGCCGTGTGGCTGATCATCAACTGAAGAATTTACGGCTGATTCCTTATCCGAAGGAAGGCAGCTACCGCATTGAATCCGTACATGCTGACACCCTGCAGGATATCAAGGTCGCCACAGGGCACGACAATGAGAATGCCAGCCATTATTACGAGAATGAAATTATCGTCCGTTTCAGCAACGGCCACCCTACGAAAGCTCAACTGCAGACGATTACTGCCGATATCGGCGGCAAACCGCCGCGCAAGCTGGGCTACACCTATTTGTTCCGCTCGGAGAAGATGAACTACAGCCAGCTGAAGACTTATTTCGCCTATAAATGGCATCCGCAATATACCGAGCCTCACTATATCTATTTAACCAATGAGACCGCATTCGAAAATCCGGCCGATGTTGTGACTCCCAACGATTTGCTGTTCTCCGCCTACCAATGGAACCTTCCGGCCATTGAGACCACGCAGGGCTGGAAGCTCTCGCGAGGCAGCAACGAAGTGATTGTCGCTGTTGTAGATACAGGGGTGCAGGCGAATCATCCAGACTTAAAAGGGCAGCTGCTGCCCGGATACAACGCGATTCAGAGCGGCTCCACACCGGATGACGATGTAGGCCATGGCACTCATGTGGCCGGGATCATCGGAGCACTGGTGAACAACGGGGAGGGCGTAGCCGGAATCAGCTGGTATAACAAGGTACTTCCGGTCAAAGCACTTGATAACTCCGGTGCAGGCACAACCTATTCCGTAGCGGAAGGCATTATCTGGGCAGCCGACAATGGCGCGAAGGTAATTAACCTGAGCTTGGGCAACTATGCTGACTCCCAGTTTCTGCATGATGCTATTAAGTATGCTTACGACCGCGATATTGTGATCGTCTCCGCTGCAGGAAATGACAACACCGAACGGCCCGGTTACCCGGCTGCGTATCCGGAGGTGCTCGCGGTAGCGGCTACCAATGCCTCCCAGCAAAAAGCCAGCTTCTCCAATTATGGCGATTACATTGATGTTACTGCTCCCGGGGAGAGCATTGCCAGCACCTATCCCGACAGCCAATACGCTGCCCTGTCCGGCACCTCGATGGCCAGTCCGCATGTTGCGGCCCTGGCCGGATTGGTCCGCTCGCTGAATCCCGATTTGTCCAATGATGAGGTGGTGCAGCTGATGAGGGACAATGCGGTGGACCTGGGTACACCCGGCCATGACAAATATTATGGCTGGGGCCAGATAGATATCTACAAAACGCTGCAAGCTGCAGGCGGCGGAGAAATTCCGCTGCAGCTGTATCCACAGCATGTCCGCCAACAGATGAACGAGCTGCGCTTAAAGCTTCAGCGCAATCCCTGAGGGCGCAGCCGCTTCTTCTTGCAGATAAGCCTGTAACAAGCCCAGGAACAGGAGCATCCCTTGCTCCTGTTCCTGTTCGGTCATTTGGGAGTAACACAGGCGGATATGCCTGGAAGGAATGCCCCCGGCATAACAGACATCACCGGGCAGGAAGGAGAGTCCCTTCTCCTCGGCAAGCTTTTGCAGTCTGTTGATGTTGACGGAAGCGGGCAGCTCCAGCCACAGGCTCAGCCCGCCTTGTGGCGTGATCCAACTCACTCCGGGCGGCGCATGGCGTTCCAGCAGTGCCGTAGCCTTCTCCAGCCTTTGACTTAACTGCCTGCGCAGCTTGCCGGCATAGGCATCATATTTCCCAGATATGAAAGGGAGCATGGCACGTTGAGTCAGCAGCGGACTGCCCAAATCACTGGAGGATTTAGCCGCAATCAGCCGGGAGAGAATATTGCCGTCCGCAGCCACACAGGCCATCCTGCAGCCCGGAGCCAACACCTTGCTGAAGCTTTTGATATAGATGACATGACCTGCAGCATCCATGGATTTAATGGCGGGCGGCGGCGGGCTCTGGAAATACAGATCGCTGAACGGGTCATCCTCCACAATCAGACAGCGGTAGCTACGGGCAAGCTCCAGCAGCCGCTGTCTTCTGCTAAGGCTCATGGTCACGCCGCTGGGATTCTGGTAAGAAGGAATGGTGTAGATCAGCTTGGGCGGTCTGCGGTCACAGAGCCGGGTAAGCAGATCCACCCTCATACCGTCGCGGTCCATCGGCACGAACACCATCTCCGCTCCCCGTCCGGCAAATACATCAATCGCTCCCGTATAACTCGGTGCCTCCAGATAAACTGTATCGCCCGGACCAACAAACGTTCTTGCAACGAGGTCAATTCCTTGCTGCGCTCCGCTGGTCATCATCAGCTCCTCAGGCTGCACACGGATGCTCCGGCGTAGCAGATGGCCAGCCATGACCTCACGCAGTTCATGGTCACCCTGGAAATTACCGTAGGCCGCCATCACTTCCGGCTGTTCCAGAACCAGGGAAGCCATAGTGCTTCCAATCTCCCGCAAAGGCAGCAGACTGCTGTGTATCGCCGCCAGATGAAAGGGATAAGCCACTGCCGAATCCTTGAAATTATGCCATAGCTGGGCACGGGGCAAATAATCGTCGTAGCGGTCCTGCCAATCGCCGGCCGTTTCCTGCCCCGACTCCCCGGCGGCTACATAGCAGCCTTTGCCATGACTGCAGTGGATCAGACCACGCGCGGCAAGCGCGGCATAAGCTTTGCTCACCGTAACCTGGCTGACCTTCAGCGACAAGGCCAGCCCCCGCACAGACGGCAGCCGGCTGCCTGGCGGAAGCAGCCCCGAGGCTATCCGCTGTTCCAGCGTGTCGCTGATCTGCTGCGGCAAGGAGCTTCTGCTCTGCCGGTTTAAGTCAATATGCATGGTGATCCCTCCCACTGTTATATTCGGCACTTTACTGTTATACAGTTATGCAGTTATGATACAGCAAAAGACTGAAGGTGGGGAGTATTATCCATGAAGATCCAATATTCTACAACTGCACAGCATTTGGGTTCATCGGCTGTCCGCGATATCCTCAAGATTACTCAAGGCAAGAATATTATTTCGCTGGCTGGCGGCTTGCCGGCCGAGGAGCTGTTCCCGCTGGAGGCCATCCGCGATGCTTATAGCCGTGCGCTTTCTGCTGGTCCATCTATTCTGCAATATGGTCTGACCGAGGGTTACGGCCCCTTGCGCGAGCAGCTGGTGGAGCGGCTGGAAGGCCAGGGCATTCCTGCCGCCGCTTCCGGGATGCTGCTCACCAGCGGCTCCCAGCAGGCTATTGATCTGCTCTGCAAAATCCTGCTTGACCCCGGAGACGCCGTACTGGTGGAAGCCCCGACTTATCTTGCCGCCCTGCAGGTGCTGGGATCTTACCGTGCGGATATCAACATCGTGCTGAGCGATGAGCAGGGCATGCTGCCCGAGCATCTGGAGCATCAGCTGCGCAAGCTGAAGCCCAAGCTGCTGTACGCTGTCCCTACCTTCAACAATCCTTCGGGAGCCAGCTGGAGCCGTGAACGCCGGGAGCAGGTGGTCGAATTATGCCGCCGTTATGAGGTTCTCATTCTCGAAGACAATCCGTACGGTGAAATCAGGTTTGACGAGTCTCCGGATGCTTATCCCCCGTCACTGGCTGCGATCGACAGGAATTATGGTAGCGGCTATGGCGTTGTCTACACAGGAACCTTCTCCAAAATCGTCGCGCCCGCCCTGCGCAGCGGCTGGATCACCGGCGACCCTCAGCTGATCCAGATGGTTGCCAAGGCCAAGCAGGCAAATGACCTGCATTCCAGCGCCATTGACCAATGCGCGCTCAGCGAGCTGCTGCGCGGCTTCGACCTGAGCGGACATATCACAGCAATCTCGCGGGAATACCGCTCCAGAATGCAGCTGCTGTCCGCAGAGATCCGCTCGCGCGGCTGGGAGGATATCCGCTTCCTCGAACCTCGGGGCGGGATGTTCCTCTGGCTGACGCTGCCGGAGGAGATTCATACGGCCGAGCTGCTGCCGCTGGCCGTCCAGCAGGGCGTCGCCTTCGTGCCCGGCGAGGTATTCTACTCGGCGCAGCCGCTGCGCAACACCATGCGCCTTAATTTCACCCATACTCCACCGGAGCTTATCGCTGAAGCGGTATCACGGCTGGAGACGGCTCTGGAGCAATACCGCAGCCAGGTAAGCGGCGTTAGATAAGAAGAAACGCATACAGCCTCGTAAAAAGACTGTATGCGTTTCTGTGGGAAATAGCAGGATAAAGAATCAGGTGAAACTTATCCTTTCTTATATTTTTAAACAGAAAAGCGGCGTATTCCAGTTTCCCGGAATACGCCGCTTCATGTATATTGCCTTGCATTTTACTTATAAGATGCTTAAGCTGCTCTATTCATGCTCTTGCCTTGCTTATAATGTTGTTGTAGTGTGGAAAGTTTGCCGTAAGCCGGGTTCTGTGCTCGTAGTGGTTCAAACGGGAACTACCCTCCCACATGAAGCGACAATCATCTATCTAGGCCGTACATTACTGCACAGCTCCAGCGACCAACCTAGACGCGCCTCAGGCGAAGGCTGCAGCTTCCGGTAAAGGAAGAGCGGCGTCTCATTAGGTCTTGCTCCAGATGGGGTTTACCAGGAACGAAGTCACCAGCGTTCCTCGGGGTCTCTTACACCTCGGTTCCATCCTTGCCTGTGCCGCTGTGAAGCGGCCATCGGCGGTCCATTTCTGTGGCACTTTCCTTCGGCTCGCGCCGACTGGACGTTATCCAGCACCCTGCCTTGCGGAGCCCGGACTTTCCTCCCGCAGCGTCTTCACGCTGCCGGCGATTGTCTGTCAAACTTTCCGACAACATTATATAGTATACAGGTATCAGCCAAGCCGCACAAGCGTTAATAAATGGAAATTACTTAGATGAACTTGAATATTTCCGTATTCACCTGAGAAGCATATACACCCGTCTCATACTTATGTGCAGCCAGCTTGCTGCTCATCCACTGCTGTACTCGAGCTTTCATAATTTTCTCGGCGTTGTGACCGGGATCAATCAGCGCGATGCCTGCCAGCTTCGCGTCCTGGGCCGTATGGTAATCAATATCACCGGTAACCAGCACATCCGCCCCCCGGAACACAGCCTGGCTATAATATTTACTACCCGAACCGCCCATTACCGCCGCCTTGCGGATCGGTTGGTCCAGATCCCCTACTACGCGGACATTGTCGACCTCCAGACCGCTTTTGACAGTCTCAATGAACTGCCCCAGCGTAACCGGCTCCTTCAGCCTGCCTATTCTTCCAAGTCCCAGGCTGCGCCCCTTCAGATCCAGGGCATACAGATCATAAGCCACCTCTTCATAAGGATGCGCCTTAATCATCGCCTGCACCACTTTGCTGCGGACACCCTGCGGAACAACAGTCTCGATACGCACCTCTTCAGCCCGTTCCAGCTTGCCCGGCTTGCCGGTATGCGGCTCTGTGCCCTCACCTGGCAGGAATGTTCCGTACCCCTCCGTATTGAAGCTGCAGTGGCTGTAATTACCGATATGACCTGCCCCGGCATTCAGGATCGCGTCCAGCACCTGTTGATGATGAGTCTTGGGCACATAAACAACCAGCTTGGATAAGCGCTCATGATGGACATCCTGGAACGGAATCCCATTCTCAATGCCGAGCACTTCTGCCATCCAATCATTCATCCCGCCATCTGCAATATCCAGATTGGTATGGCTAATGTAGACCGCTATCTCATTCTTGATCAGCTTTTCGTACATTTTTCCCATTGGCGTGTCTGTCTGAATGCTCTGCAGCGGCCGGAAAATAATCGCATGATGAGCGATAATCAGGTTGCAGCCAAGGCCTATCGCCTCCTCCACCACTTCATCGTTCACATCCAGCGCTACCAGCACACCGGTGATTTCCTTGTTCAGACTGCCCAACTGCAGCCCGACCTTGTCCCATTCCTCCGCCAGATGTTTGGGAGCCAGCTGCTCCATATATTGAATTACGGTTTGTCCTTTGGCAAGCATTCCAGCACCTCCGCGATTTGCTTAATCTGGGCCTTGATCTCCACCCGCTTAAGCTCTGCCGCTTCCAGCTCTGAACGCGACAACGAAGACAAGATGCCTTCCAGCTTGCGGATTTCACCCTGCCACTTCTCCATAAACACCGAATTTGGCGCCTGCAGCAGCCAAGGGCCCATCTGAAGCAGGGTATCCCGGCTGCATAGCACCTGTCCGCCTTCAAGAATACGTTCGGCGTATAGACTGTCATTTGTCGCTTCCGAAGCCTGCTGCTCAGGCACAGCCGTCAGAATCTCATAGATCTTGCCGTCCTCCTCGAGGATATGCTCGGCAACCAGCAGCCAGCCATTGCCCAGCAGCCAGCGGCGCAGGATATCTTCGCCAACATTAGGCTGAAGCGCCAAGGTTGTTACGCCCGCAAGCTTGCCTGCACGCCGTCCATCCTCCAGAATGGAGGCAATCAGCGCACCACCCATGCCAGCGATGGCGATGCAATCCACTTCGCCCGGCTGCACGACTTCAAGCCCGTTGCCATGGCGCACGGAGATGACATTTCCCCGTCCAGCTTCCGCCACACCTCTGAGCGCTGCTTCGTAAGGACCCCGATTCACTTCACCCGCTATGGCCGCAACCGCTCTCCCGCTCTCCACGGCAGCTACAGGCAGCAGCGCATGGTCAGAGCCGATATCGGCCAGACGGCTGCCATAGGGGATTTGCTCCAGCACAAGCTGGAGTCTTTTTGATAGTTTGAATTTGTTCATGATGACACCCACGTTATCCATTTTTTTCGGAACACAAACAGCAGGGCAAGACCTGCCGCGATTTTGAGCAACAAGATTAAGGATACCCACTGCGGGTAAGCTTCCCTCAGCAGCAGCGCGTCCAGCTCAGGCATAACCCACAGCGATACACCTACGGCAAAATAAACACCGGAAATGCCGTTTACCCGGTGATATACCAGCCAGCTTAGCCAAACCATCAGGATACAAATCGGCAGCCAGAGCAGTTCCAGCTCCAGAATTGAAGCTTCCGGACGTTTGCCGTTGAAGAATCCGGCATAGAGCAGCCCCCAGAACGCAAACCCGCAATAATGCAGCACCCCGATCCGCATCATGAATCCGAGCAGACACCACAGCAAGCCGCAGGCAGCAATCAGGATCGGCCTCCAGAAGTAAGGGTCCAGCTGATGCAGCTCGATCAGCCATAGTCCGAACGCAAGCGTCAGCACACTGCCTATTCCTGCCAGCATCAGGCTGATCACCTTATACCTGTCACGGTATACTGCCGAATATCCGTAACAGACAATTAAGACAGACAGGGCTGTTGCAAGTTGCAAAGGCCAGGGAAAAACGCTAAAATAAAGACTAATCAAGAAAATCAAGGAAATTATTCCAAAACCAAACAGCCAGACTTTAACGCTTCCCTGCTGCAGATTACGCAGTGAAATCGGATTGTCATCCGGAGTTGCTGCCTCATCGTCATACAGGTTGGTTAAGAAGTCACAATACTGCTCCGGGAGCAGCTTGCTCTTTCTCCAATATTGAATTTCTCTTAAGATAATGTCGCGTTTCTCCAAATTCAACAGTCATCCCTCTTTCCAGGCCTGTCAAACGGCAAAGAACCTCCTGCCACTGTGCAGCAGAAGGTCTTAATCAAGTAATATTATTCAAGGAAATCCTTAAGCCGCTTGCTGCGGCTTGGGTGACGGAGCTTGCGGAGAGCCTTGGCCTCGATCTGGCGGATACGCTCGCGCGTAACGCCGAAGACCTTGCCTACTTCCTCCAGTGTTCTTGTCCGGCCGTCATCCAGACCGAAGCGCAGTCTGAGCACGTTCTCTTCGCGTTCTGTGAGTGTGTCCAGCACGTCCTCCAGCTGTTCCTTCAGCAGCTCATAAGCCGCTGCATCCGCAGGCGCCAGCGCCTCCTGATCCTCAATGAAATCTCCCAGATGGGAATCATCCTCTTCACCGATAGGGGTCTCCAGCGATACCGGCTCCTGGGCAATCTTCATGATCTCCCGAACCTTCTCTACTGTAAGCTCCATCTCGGCTGCAATTTCCTCCGGCGACGGCTCACGTCCAAGCTCCTGCAGCAATTGGCGGGAGACACGAATCAGCTTGTTGATCGTCTCCACCATATGAACCGGGATACGGATCGTGCGCGCCTGGTCGGCAATTGCACGAGTAATCGCCTGGCGAATCCACCAAGTAGCATACGTACTGAATTTGAACCCTTTATTATGGTCAAATTTCTCAACCGCCTTGATCAAACCCATATTGCCTTCCTGAATCAGGTCCAGGAACAGCATGCCGCGTCCGACATAACGTTTGGCGATACTTACCACGAGCCGCAAGTTCGCTTCCGCAAGTCTGCGTTTAGCTTCCTCATCACCGTTCTTAATCCGCATGGCCAGCTCTACCTCATCGTCTGCAGACAGCAGCGGAACACGGCCAATCTCCTTCAGATACATACGGACAGGGTCATTGATCTTGATTCCTGGCGGAAGTGACAGATCATCGTCGAAGCTGAACTCCTCATTCTCGTTGTTCTCGTTGTCCTCGCTTGGCCGGAGAGTCGTGACCTCCTCATCATTCTCGTTCACAACCTCAATGCCCAGATCGCTCAGTTGCTCGTAGAACTCCTCCATCTGCTCGGGGTCTTGATCAAACGGCGACAATTTCTCCATAATATCTTTGTAGTTCAATGATGATCTTTTCTTGCCTTGCTCAATAAGCTGATCCTTAACCTGGTCCAGAGTAAATTCTGCTTCCAGTTCAGTGTGCTGATCGTTCGCCATAATTCGACTCCCTCCTCCCTAGATACATCCTGCAAGTGTTCTCATTGTCTCTCTAGGGTTATAATCTCACTTGCTATTTGTGCCGCACGCAAAAAGTCACCTGACTTTTCGGCCTGAATCATTTCTTCACGCTTCTGGTCCATCTTGCGCTGCATTGGATATCTCCGCACTTCCCGAATACAATCATCCAGCACCTGCGTACTCCAGTCCGGAGGGGTATCCATCATGGAGATTGAGGTTGCCGTCTTCTCCAGGCGGTCATCCTGCAGCGATGATAAGAACCGGCTGATGCCGGGTGGTTTGCCTTGCGCGTAATAGGCATATAGATAAGCAGCAATTGCCGCATGATCATCGATGTTGAATTCTTCTCCGAGACGGTCATTTACATAGGTGGCCGCTTCCGGGTCCTGGATCATCAGGGACAGTAATCGGCGCTCCGCAGCATGATAAGCAGGCAGCAAAACAGGTGTCTGCACTTGCCCTTTTTTATGCCTACCATTATTCCACCTTTTGTCGTTATTATCCCCTTCGGGGATGTTTTTTTGCAGCGAGGCCCGCAGCAGATTGCAATCCTGCTTCAGGCTGTCATAGGACAGCTCCAGCTCGGTGGCAATTTCCCGCAGATAAACCTCTCTTTCCGTTGAGGAATGCAGGGTGGCAATAACCTCCAGCGCCTCCTTGACATAGGCAATTTTGCCGTCTTCCTCTAGGAGTATATGGTTTTTTTTCAGATATATAAGCTTAAATTTTATGGATGAGACGGCGGAGCTCATTACCTGCTCCATGAAACGGTCTGCGCCATGCTTGGAGATAAAATCATCAGGGTCCAGACCGCTTGGCAGCAGCGCAACCTTGACCTTCAGACCATGCTCCTCCAGCATCGGAATGGCCTTGACGGCCGCAGCTTGTCCCGCTTTATCACCGTCATATGCAAGCACGATCTCATCGGCCAAACTCTTCATCAGACCCACATGCCCGTCTGTCAGTGAAGTCCCCATCGTAGCCACACCGTTATGCACGCCTGCCTCCCAAGCCGAAATGACATCCCCGTAGCCTTCGAATAAGACGATTTGCCGCGTTTTGCGGATGGATGCTTTGGATTGGTGCAGGTTGTACAGAATACGGCTTTTGTTGAACAGACGGCTCTCTGGGGAATTCAGATATTTCGGCTGGCCTTCCCCTAGAATTCTGCCGGCAAAAGCAATCACCTTGCCGGTGCGGTTCGCAATCGGAAAGATCACCCGGCCGCGGAAACGGTCCACATACCCTTTGCCTTCGCCTCTGGCGGACAGCAGTCCGCCCTTCTCCATCTCTGCCGGATCGAAGTTCCGCTTCTCCAGAAATTGGACCAGTGTGTCCCATCGGTCCGGGGCATAACCGATCTGAAATTGGTCAATCATCTTGTCGCTGAAATTCCGGGCTCTTAAATACTCCATTGCGGCTGTGCCGTGTTCCGTATTCTTCAGCAAGTAATGATAGAACTTTGCAGACCATTCATATGCCTGGATCAGCCGGTCCCGCTCCGGGTCCGGGGGAGACATCAGACCTCCTTTACCCTCAGGTACAGGAATATCACTTTCTTCTGCCATAATTCGGACTGCTTCGGGAAAGGACAACCCTTCGGTTTCCATTCTGAACTTGATGGCATTTCCTCCCATGCCGCAGCCAAAACAATGAAAGACCCCCCTGTCGGGGGTAACGGTGAAGGAAGGGGTTTTCTCCGAATGAAACGGGCAGAGGCCCCATAAATATTTCCCCTGCTTGGACAACTGGACAACTTTACCGACGGTATCGACAATATCATGACGCGCCAGCACGCTTTCGATAACCTCTTCCGGAATATTTCCCTGTCCGCTAGCCAATGCAACCACCTTCATCTCTTAACAAATAAATAATATTCGCTAACGCTCTACATTCTCCTGCAAAAGTGCTAAAACTTTTGTCAGTTTATGTTGAAAAAATATTTTCTCCTCTGCAGTGATCGGCTTGGGTCCCTTGGAATACTTCCCGCGTCTGCGTTCAACCGCCCTCGCATGTCTGCCCTCCAGCATGAGATCCATGTTGGAATTATCATATTCCAGACCGCGGAAGGAGAGCACGCTGCAGCGTTTGCCAAGCGCCAGGGCAGCCAGGCCGTAATCCTGGGTAATCACCAGATCGCCTGCGGAGACATGATTGGCAATGTAGAGATCGGCACTGTCCGCACCGCGCTCCACCTGCACCACACTTACTCCTTCTTCTGCTTGCAGGGCATGGTCATACGAAGAAACCAGCAGCACCGGAATGCCGAACTTGCGGGCAACGGCAGCAATCTCTTTTTTGACCGGACAAGCATCCCCATCGACTACAATGGTTAACCCTTTGGATTTAACAATAATCCTCACCAGTTTCCCGTTTAATATATATACGCCTTGTCTGCTTAGAATTCCTTCTTTCTAAAGCATAAATACGGAACGGATGTCAACTAAGGCATTGGCACCGTTCCGTATATTTATACCCTAAACCAACAATCTATACCATAAAGTTACGTAAAAAGCGATCTGTGCCTTGCTTTGCTACCACACAAGCTTGCCAAAATCGGCAAAAGCCTTGGAATCACGGTCGATTCCCGCCAGCAGCGCCAGCCGGTTAGCCCGCACCTGCTCGTCTTCCGCCATAACCATAACGGAATCGAAGAATCCGGTCACATCATCTTTCAATCCGGACAACACGCTCAGAGCCGTTTCCGCGTCTCTTGAAGCCAGGGCTTCCATATAAGGGGCATGCAACTTCTGCCAAGTCGCATACAGCTCCACTTCTGCCGCTTCCTTGAGCAAGGCAGGGTCGATAGCTTGGGCCGTGGCTTTGGCAGCCAGATTGCTTACCCGGGTGAGTGAATCTACGGTGATTTTGAAATCAGCCTTGCCGTTCACAGCAGCCATCAAGGCCTCGCTTCGGCCGACAACAGCTACGATATCATCAAAGCCTGAGGCAGTGACTGCATCCACAACATCATAGCGAACCTTGTCGGATAACAGCCGTTTCACGCGCAGGCCGAAGAACTCGTTAAGGGTTATACGCAATTCATCCCCGGAATGTTTCGCTCTCGGCGAATTTCCATGGACCTCCAGCGCAGCTGCAAAAATCTCCGACAACGAAAGTGCCCACTGGCGATCCAGTACAATCTGCACAATACCGGCGGCCTGGCGGCGCAGCGCGTAAGGGTCCTGCGAGCCTGTAGGAATAATCCCTATGGAGAAGCATCCTACAATGGTATCGATCTTGTCAGCGATGCTGACAATGGCACCAGCTTCTGTAGACGGGGTCAGATCACCGGCAAATCGCGGCTGATAATGCTCAAACACCGCTTGGGCAACCTGCTCCGATTCACCGGCCTTGCGGGCATAATCCTCACCCATCGTACCCTGCAGCTCAGGAAATTCTCCAACCATTTGGGTCACCAGATCGAACTTGCAGATATCAGCCGTGCGGCTGACTTCAGCAGCTACTTGATCTTCTGTCTGCAGCTTGGCAGCCAAGATATCGGCAATGCGGCGGATACGGCGGACCTTGTCACCGACACTGCCCAGTTCTTCCTGATAGACAATGGTCTCCAGCTTGGCGAGCGCATCACTGATCTGCAGCTTCTGGTCTTCTTCATAGAAGAATTTCGCATCCGACAGACGGGCACGGAGCACCTTCTCATTCCCTTTGGCAATCACATCCAGCGATACGGCATTCCCGTTGCGCACGGTGACGAAGAACGGCAGCAATACGCCTGCGGCGTCAAATACCGGGAAATACCGCTGATGCTCGCGCATGGACGTAATCAGTACTTCCTGAGGGATATTCAGGAAGGCCTCGTCAAAAGTACCGAATAACACGGTTGGTGTTTCAACCAGGAACAGAACTTCCTCCAACAGATCCTCCTTGATGGCAATCGTCCAGCTCTTCTCTTCCGCCAGCTTGTTGATCTGGTTCAGGATCAGCTCCTGGCGCTCCTGCACATCCACAAGCACATGCTGCGAGCGCATGCTCTCTACGTACTGCGCCGGCTCTGTTATTACAGTCTCAGTTCCGAGGAAACGGTGTCCACGGCTGACATTGCCAGCCTTCACCCCTGCGATCTCAAGGTTCATGATCTCCTGTCCGAACAAGGCTACCATCCAGCGGATCGGACGGACAAATTTGAATTCGTAAGCGCCCCAGCGCATATTCTTCGGAAAAGTCATCGCGCTGACGATTCCGCTGAGCGCTTCCGGCAGCAGCGCAGCTGTCTCTACTCCCGCACTGCTGCGGGTAGCGTAGATATACTCTACTCCGGCCAGTTCCTTGAAGGTAAATTGCTCCGGTTCCACGCCCTGACTGCGGGCAAAGCCAAGCGCAGCCTTGCTCCATTCCCCGGCTGCATCGAGTGCGATTTTGCGGGAAGGACCCTTAACTTCTTCGCTGACATCCTCCTGTTTCTCGGCGGCAGCCTTCACATATACAGCCAGTCTGCGCGGTGTAGCGTAAGCAGTAACTTCCTCATGCGCTATCCGCGCGCCATCCAGCCATTTGACGGTGCGCTCTTGCAGCTGCTCCATCGCTGCCCGGATAAAGCGGGCCGGAATTTCCTCAAGACCGATTTCGAACAAAATATCTCTACTCACGCTCAGCACCTTCTTTCTTCAGCAGCGGGAAGCCCAGCTTCTCGCGTTCCTCCAGATATGTGGCCGCCACCGTGCGGGCCAGGTTGCGCACCCTGGTGATGAACCCGGTCCGTTCGGTCACGCTGATGGCGCCGCGCGCATCCAGCAGGTTGAAGGTATGCGAGCATTTCAGCACATAATCATAAGCAGGGAATACAAGGTGTTTCTCCATTGCTTTGCGAGCTTCTTCTTCATAAGTGCCGAACAGCGTGAACAGCATCTGGACATCCGAAACTTCGAAGGTATAGGTGGAATGCTCCACCTCCGGCTGATGGAACACATCACCATAGGTAATGCCATTTACCCACTCCAGGTCGAACACATTCTCCTTCTCCTGAATGTAGGAGGCCAGCCGTTCCATACCGTAGGTAATCTCAACCGCAACCGGACTGGCTTCGATGCCGCCAACCTGCTGGAAATAGGTAAACTGCGTAATCTCCATCCCGTCCAGCCAGACTTCCCAGCCCAGACCTGCACAGCCCAGCGAAGGATTCTCCCAGTTATCCTCTACGAACCGGATATCATGCAGCAGCGGGTTCACGCCCAGCGCCTTCAGGCTATCCAGGTAAATTTCCTGGATATTGTCCGGCGACGGCTTGATGATTACCTGAAACTGGTGATGCTGGTACAGGCGGTTCGGGTTCTCGCCATACCGGCCGTCGGAAGGACGGCGGGAAGGCTCCACGTAAGCAACCTTCCACGGCTCTGGCCCCAGCGAACGCAGGAACGTCATCGGGTTCATGGTTCCGGCACCCTTCTCCGTGTCATACGGCTGAACGATAATACAATTCTGGGCAGCCCAGAACTGCTGCAGCGTCAAGATCATCTGCTGAAAATTCATACTACCGACTCCTTCACTTCACAAATTTGGTGTGCTGGAGGCGGCAGTGCTCTAAGATCCTGTAGTGAACTGATTTCCAGTCCCCCATAACAGACCAAAAAAGCTCCCGCCCCCATGCCTGATGAACAGACATAGGGACGAGAGCTTCAACTTATTCTCCCGCGGTTCCACCCTACTTGATTGGCAGCTTCTGCTTCCGGCTATTCATGCTTGCCGTGCTGAGTGCTGACCCAATCCACTTTTCCAGCGCCGCTTCGTACTCCCGGGTGCCCTGTTCATGAACACTGTCCCGCCAGGCTCCCACTGCCCCCGGCTCGCTGATGGCACAATCCAGTCCATTACTTTCCCGATCTTCGTACGCCTCTCCGAGCAGGAGAACGGCGGTACCACATATACACATTGAAACTCTATCCATAGTAACTGAAAACCCGTCATTCGTCAAATATTGTATTTATCCAGCTGATCAAGGAAATTCTGCGATTTCAGCTTCAGCCCCAGCTGCTCATCCATCAGCGCGCGCATCGTCTGCTTCAGCTCTACTTGGCTGCTCGCCTTCACATCCACGTTGCCCAGCCGGGTCAGATCCATTCTGGCGAACAGGCGCAGCAGCTTGAGCGCACGGGCGGAAATCTCCAATGCCGGAGGATCGTTGTGTCTACAGCTGCGGCACAGCACACCTCCCAGACGCGCGCTTACGCGCAGCTGATCATCAGGCTTCTCCAGGCCGCATACGACACATTCATCCAGCTGCGGACCGTAACCGGCCGCCTGCAGAACCTTCATCTCATAGACATTAATAATGACGCCGGGTTCCTTCCCTTCCTCGATCGCGTCCAGACAGGCTGACAGCTGGCGGAACCAGAAGCTCCCAGTTTCGTCGTCATGCAGCACGCGGTCAAGCAGCTCGCAGGCATAGGAAGCGTAAGCCGCCTTGATTAAATCTTCACGCAGCGGATGGTGGGACTTCGTAATCTCGCCGGCATTCAGCGTGCCCAGCCCTCCGTTATTTCTGAAAAATACAAAATCTCCGACGGTGAACAGCTGGATCAGGGCAGCATGGCGGCTTTTCACTTTTTTGGCACCCCGCACCAGAACCCCTACCTTGCCGGCGTTTTCGGTGCAAAGCGTAATGATCGCGTTCCCCTCGCCGTAGTCCATGCTGCGGATGACGATCCCTTCCACCCTGTGTAGCATGCTTCTTCCCCCAACCACTCGGCCAGCAACCAGTCCTTAGAACGCTTCTTCATCACAGGCCTTCTCTTCCTCCACTGGCAGAACGCTCTCCTCAGACGGAAAGCCGGCTTCCTTATACAGCAGATAAGCATCGACATCTCCAGTCATTGCAAAATACTTCCACGAAAAATTCCGCATTCGTATTCATCCTTTCTTCGGAAACACGATGTCCTTTCCGAAATAGGATGTGCGCTGAGCCGGGTTCTATCCTTGCAATTCCTGCCAAGGGAGCTTAGCCGCGGTGTTTAAAGGTCCTTGTGGAAGCCTAAATCCCGCAGTACGCGGTCCTGGTTGCGCCAGTCTTTTTTCACTTTTACCCAAAGCTCCAGAAAAATCTTCGAGCCCAGCAGGTTCTCGATATCTGTACGCGCCCGCTTGCCCACTTCCTTCAGCAGCGCCCCCTGCTTGCCGATAATGATCCCTTTCTGGGAATCACGCTCTACAAAAATCACAGCGGACACATGCACCACGCCATTAGACTCCACGCGCATGTCTTCAATCGCAACGGCAATGGAGTGCGGCACCTCTTCGCGGGTCATATGCAGAATCTTCTCGCGGATGAGCTCGGCGCAGACAAACTGCTCCGGATGGTCTGTAATCTGATCCGCCGGATAATATTGCGGACCTTCCGGCAAAAATTTGGCAACCTGCGCAAGCAGCGTGTCCACATTGCTGCCTACCTTGGCGGAAATCGGTACGATCTCGGCAAAATCATGCAGCTTGCGGTACTCCGCCATCAGCGGCAACAGGGCTTCCGGCTCGATGCGGTCGATTTTGTTAAGCACCAGAATGACCGGGGTCTTCAAGCCGTTCAGTTGCTCGGCGATGTAACGGTCGCCTCCGCCCATACCTTCGGCAGCGTCCACGAGGAACAGGACCGCCTCCACTTCGCCAAGCGTGCTCAGCGCCGTTTGATTCATATAATCGCCCAGCTTGGACTGTCTTTTATGAATACCCGGCGTGTCCAGGAACACAATTTGTGAGTCATTGGTAGTGTACACTCCATGAATTTTGTTTCTTGTGGTCTGTGGCTTGTCTGACATGATGGCGATCTTTTGGCCAATCACCTGGTTCATCAGCGTCGATTTGCCTACGTTGGGTCTGCCGATAATGGCGACGAAACCTGATTTGAATTTCATATGATCTTGATCTTCCTTTCGAGTGGTCTTTCGATCCCCCTAAATCCCCCTTAGCCAAGGGGGACCCCAAAGGGCCCCGGCCCTCTGGACACCCGGAAATGGCGTGCCTGCAACGTTCGGCGGGATTGGAGGAGGCAGGGTGCAAGGATCGCTTTCGTCCCCTGCGGGAACACGCTTGAACGCCGCTGGGGAGTGCCGGCTCGCAGTAGCTCTCACCGGCTGGCGGTGCAGTGACTGCGTGCGGATTTGGTGTGACTATGCTGCTCGGCGTCGACTGGCGGCTTCGCCGCGGCGCTTACGTCGTGATGTTACTCTCTGGCGGCGCAGCGGCTGCGAACGTTTTGGTGCGACTGTGTGCTCGGCGTCGACTGGCGGCTGCGCCGCGGCGCTTACGTCGTGATGTTACTCTCTGGCGGCGCAGCGGCTGCGAACGTTTTGGTGCGACTGTGTGCTCGGCGTCGACTGGCGGCTGCGCCGCGGCGCTTACGTCCGGATGTTACTCTCTGGCGGCGCAGTGACTGCGAACGTTTTGGTGCGACTGTGTGCTCGGCGTCGACTGGCGGCTTCGCCGCGGCGCTTACGTCGTGATGTTACTCAGGGGCTTGTCCTTGCTCCAGATCCGCTGGGCCAAAAGCGCCTGGCAGCAGGTCACGAACGGTAGTTTCGACCATGTCACCCTTCATATTGCCAAGGATAACCTTCATATCTGGCGCACAGAGTTCAATCATGACCTGACGGCAGACGCCACATGGAGACACCGGTCCGTCTGTATCAGCAATCACAGCGATAGCCTGGAAAGAACCTGCTTTATGACCATCAGCGATAGCACGAAACAATGCGGTACGCTCCGCGCAGTTAGTTGGGCCGTAAGCCGCATTCTCCACATTGCAGCCATGATGGACATGTCCATCCAGGTCCAGCAGGGCTGCACCTACTCCGAAACGGGAATAGGGAATATAAGCTCTGGCGCGGGCTTTAATCGCTTCTTGCATGAGCAGTGCAGAATCCATTGTTGACCTCCTAAAAGTTTTTGAGCATATACTTCCAGATTCGCTTCGAAAAAACTCACTTCGGAAGCATACACTTAGTTTTTGAGCATATACTTCCAGATTCGCTTCGAAAAAACTCACTTCGGAAGCATACACTTAGTTTTTGAGCATATACTTCCAGATTCGCTTCGAAAAAACTTACTTCGGAAGCATACACTTAGTTTTTGAGCATATACTTCCAGATTCGCTTCGAAAAAACTTACTTCGAAAGCGTAGAACGAGAATACAGAAGATTTAACTTCGCAGTGGTTTCCTAAGTCAGAGCAAGCCATTAAATTAAATGCAAAAGTGCATCTAATTTCCCGATTTTTTACGTTTTAGAGCGAATAGTTGCAAAAAGGCACTTAATTTTGACGTTTGCGCGTAAAAGGCTTGATTTACTTGAAATTAGTTGCACTATCGCACTTAATCGCCTTCTGAGAGAGGTTCAGCTGAAATTAGTTGCACTTTTGCATCTATTTGCGTTGGACGTTCCGTAGTAATATTCTAATCCTCGCCAAGGCCTAAGTAGTAACCGAATCTGCATCTAATTGGCGGTTATTTTCCGTTTTGGAGGGAATCAATGCAAAAAATCATCTATTTTAGGCCTCTGAGCGTAATAAGCCTGATTTACTCAAGATTAGTTGCAGATTAGCACTTATTTGCCCGATGGCTCAAGATTATGCTGAATTTAGTTGCAGTTTCGCAGCTATTTACTCCGAACGCTACCTATAGCTTACCCTTATCAGGCTTCCTAGTCTCAATAACTGCAGAATCTAAAGAGGGCGGAGTGGCAACTGGGCGCCCTCCCGCCTCTCCATCAGCTGAAGTTGTAAACTGATTATGACATAAATCCGCTGATCCAGTCTATCACCGGAACATAAAACACATAAATTCCCGTTATCACGGCAAACACCGCAGTCAGCAGTACAGCTCCTGCGGCGGTATCTTTGGCGATTTTGGCCAAGGGATGAATCTCCGGTGAGACCAGATCGATCGTAGCTTCAATAGCGGTATTAAGCAGCTCGGTGGCCAGTACAAGTGTGATGGCCAGCAGCAGCAGCATCCAGCGCGAAGGAGGCAGATGGAACACGGCTGCGGCCACAAGCACCACCACCGCAAAGCAGCTGTGCACCTTCATATTCAGCTCGGACCGGAAGGCGCTGGCAATGCCATGCGCGGCAAACCGGAAGGAATGCCAGAATTTTTTGTGGCCGGCAGCGGTATTCTTGACCATCAGCGGGTCAGCCCTACCTGGGCAAGGACAGCCTCCTGCTTGGACATCATCTCGGCCTCTGCAAGGTCATCCTGATGATCATAACCCAGCAGATGCAGAAAACCGTGCACAAACAGGAAACCCAGCTCCCGCTCCAAGGAATGTCCGTAATCCAGCGCCTGCTCCTTAGCACGGGCAACGGAAATAATAATGTCTCCGAGCACGTCTGGAACCTCCTCCGGCCCGGTGCCGTCCTCCAGTTCATAGATAATTTCCGGTTCGTCTTCTCCCGTCTCATGCATAGCGAAGGACAACACGTCCGTCGGACGATCGATGCCCCGGTATTCGCGGTTCAATTCATGAATACGTTCGTTGTCGACAAAAGTAAGATCAACCTCGCCCTTCGTGATGCCTTCGGCTTGGCCTGCATGTTGCAGAATCTCCTCCAGCAGCGCTATGAGATGGTCTGTAATTTCAAATTCTTCCTGCTCGTTGCTCCAAACAATCTCCAGGCTCATAGGTTAATGGCCCCTTCCTCTTTTTTGGGTTTCTTCACATCCTCCGGGTATTCAATCCGTGAATGAAAGATGCCCATAACCGTTTCTTTCAGTGTTCTGGAAATGGTGTCCAGTTCCTTAATCGTCAGATCACATTCATCGAACTGATGGTCATCCAGGCGGCTTTTGATAATCTTCTCAATCATCGTCTCCACCTGTACTACCGTAGGCTTGCGCAGAGAGCGCACCGCTGCTTCCACACTGTCGGCGATGCCGACCACAGCCGATTCCTTGGATTGCGCTTTGGGGCCGGGATAACGGAAATCCTCTTCAGTGAAGTCCGGCTCCACGCCTTTTTCCTCAGCAAGCTTCAACGCCTTATGGTAAAAATAATGCAAAAAGGTGGTCCCGTGATGCTGCTCGGCGATGTCGCGGATCGGCTTGGGCAGCTTATAATCCTTCTGCATCTCTACCCCGTCGCGGGCATGGGCGACAATGATCGATTTGCTGAGCATCGGTTCGATAGAATCATGCGGATTCTCCATATTGTTCTGGTTCTCAATGAAATAAAACGGCCGCTTGGTCTTGCCGATATCATGATAATAGGAGCCTACGCGGCACAGCAGCCCATCCGCGCCAATTGCCTCGGCAGCCGCCTCAGACAGATTGCCCACCATGACACTGTGGTGATAAGTGCCTGGTGTTTCGGTCAGCAGCTTGCGCAGCAGCGGGTGGTTCGGATTGGATAACTCGACCAGCTTAAGCGCAGACAGAATCCCAAATGTAGCTTCAAAAAACGGCATCAACCCAATGACCAGCACTGCGGTCAGCAGACCACTAGCAAACGCGAACCCTACTGCGTATAAAGTGCCAACCTCTTTCCATTCATCCCCGCTTAGCAGAATCAGCATAAAAACGTTAAGGCAGCCAAACAGCGATACCATAATGCCGCCCTTGAGCAAGGTGGAACGCTGCCCCGCCCGGTGTGTGGTAAAGATCGCAACATAGGAAACCACAAGAGCATAGAAGCCGAAATTGAAATCAAAAATGCTGTCCTGCTGCAGATTGAGCATGATGCTGGCCAGAATGCTGAACAGGATGGAGCAGAAATAAGCCAAGGTAACATCCAGCAGCATCGTTACCAGCATCGCGCCAATCGCTACAGGTGCCAGGTATCCGAGATAAGGCCGGGCATCGCTCTGAATAAACGCGGCCAGGCGAATAGAAATAATGGTAATGGCAAAGACAAGCACCAGCATCAGCAGCTGGGAATTATTGTACTTGAAGCTGGAGGCACCGCCGGAATAACGGATAAACATCAGCAGGCCACCCGAGAGCATGGCAGACAGGAGCAGCAGCCCCAGTTGAGGCCAGTAGTTCACTTCCTTGCTCAGCAGACCATTCTCGTCCAGCAGCGCATAGAGATCAGGTGTGATTTTCTCGCCTTTGGCGACCAGCACCTCTCCCTGCTCTATGAATATATCAGGCGTATTCTCGCGGGCCTGCACCTTGGCTTCCTTGGTAGCATCCTCGTCATAGAACTTGTTGCTTGTAACCACGAGCCGCACCAGCTCCTGCACAACCTCCCGGGCAGTCCGCTGGCTCAGGGAGCTGATACTTACCTGTTCGGCCACCTTGGCACGTGCGGTCTGGGCATCGGCATTCTGGTCAATCATTAACCGGGTTACAATTTCACGGGCAACCGGCTTCATTTCAATAATATCCTCAGAGGTCAGACGCGGCATCTTGATGAAGGTCTCCTCCGGAATACTGTAGGTCTGTTCTTTAATGATCGATTGCATTTCATCCAGCAGATGCTCCGAGTAGATGCCACTGTTCCGGCTGGAGGAGATGAAGCTATAAATAAAGTCATTGGCTCTCTGGGGGATTACATCCCGGTAGATTGCGGTTTTTTCGCTTTGTGAAATGGAATCATCCTGATTAAGACCGTCGATGCGGTCGAGCAAGGAGGTGATTAGATTCTCACTGCGCATGGATATGAACTGATACTTCGGCTGTACCTTCTCGGCTGCCTCTTCCTGGGCTTTCAGCTTTGCTTTGGTGTCGAGAATTTGCTTGGGAGCTGTAATTTCCTTCGCGCTTTGCGTACCCTCTTTAATGTCATACCGTTTGGGCAGCAGATCGGAAGACAAACTGAAGTAGAATACTATCCCGAGCAACAGGAAAAGAGCATAGCGCGTTGCCACGCTATACTTCCATCCGCTGCTGCTGTATACAAATCCGTTTAATTTAGTTGGTTGCTTTGAGGCCATGAAGACAATCCCCTTTATTCGAGGTTTTCGGCAGATCGGTCGTAGGCAACGATAATTTTCTGAACCAGGGAATGCCGGACTACATCCTGTTCCGTGAAATGCACAAATCCAAGCTCCTCTATGCTTGATAAAATCGCATGAGCTTCAATCAGACCTGATTTCTTGCCACGCGGCAGATCGATCTGTGTAACGTCGCCTGTAATCACCATCTTGGAGCCGAATCCGAGCCGTGTGAGGAACATTTTCATCTGTGCCGGTGTGGTGTTCTGGGCTTCATCGAGAATGATAAAGGAATCATCCAGCGTCCGTCCGCGCATATAAGCAAGTGGTGCAATCTCAATAAGTCCGCGCTCCAGCGCCTTGGCTACCTGATCAGGTCCCATCACGTCGTATAACGCATCATACAGCGGCCGCAGGTAAGGGTCTACCTTCTCCTGCAGGTCTCCCGGAAGAAACCCCAGGCTCTCCCCGGCTTCCACGGCAGGCCGCGTCAGCAGAATGCGCTTTACACTGCCTTCCTTAAGTGCCTTAACGGCAAGCACCACCGCTAGGTAGGTTTTGCCGGTACCGGCAGGGCCGATTCCGAATACAATATCACGCTTGTTGATCATTGTCACATAATGCTTCTGTCCAATCGTCTTCACGCGGATCGGTTTGCCGCGGAAGGTGTTGGTAATCTCGCCCTTGAACAGGTCAAGCAACTGGTCGGCGCGAAAGTCCTTAGCCAGCTCTACAGCGTACATTACATCACGTTCACTGAGTATGTAACCGCCCCGTACCAGGGACAGCAGCACATTAAATAATTGTTCCAGCATATCCACTTCGCGCTGTGCGCCGCGGATGTTGATCTCCGCTTCTCGGGAGTTGACGGCGGCCGGAATCTCATGCTCTATGATTTTTAGGAATATGTCCTGCGGGCCGAACAACGATTGCGCTTCTCCCGCATCTTGCAAAGATATACGAATGCTTGCAGTCTGTTCTGACAAGTAGCCTCATTCTCCTCGGTTGTTTACTATCGGAAGTTCTTCCGCAATTCTTTCTTCCACTTCAAACAGCACTTTCATATAAACTTTACCATTCTCTTTCTTCTCATGCAAAATTTTTTGACTTTTAACCACACTATCTGTGCCGTATCGAGCCAAAATATCGTTCTGCGCCCGCAGGATCCCCTCTTGCCGTGCAGCTTCCGGCGACAGCGCCCCAGCTGTCTCAGTGACCTCCAGCTCCTTCTCGGTCATCATTCCGAGTGGCAGCTCCAGCGAACGCCAACGCAGCGGGTCCTGCTCGGTCAGGGTGCGTGACTCCACGAAACCCGCTTCGCCGTAGCCCCACAGCTGAATCGCCCAATTGCCGAGTACAAGATAGGTGCGGTCCTTGCGTTCACCTGTATACGTGCGCACCGAAGTCTTCAGCGGCACCTCGATATTGTATTCATGCCATACGAGGCCCTTCACCTCGCCTTTGGCAACTACATACTCCACGTTCTCCTCGTCGCCCAGCACGCCCGATATGAGCACGTCCCCTTTTTTGACACGTGAATTCCGGGCGGTGACCGGTCTGCCTTGCTCGGCATAGATCTCGGTCACCACCGCATCGGTCCTGCTGATCAGATGGCGCGGGCTTAGCAGAGGTTTCTTCTCCGGCTCCTCGGCCTCCACGACCTGAATGGTAATGCTCGTCCCGTTGCGCTGCAGTCCGATCCACGATGTGCCCGGCAGACGGGTAGACAGATCCCGGGTAAGCTTGTCCGGGTCATCCAGGCGCCAGATCCACTGATAAGGATACACCCCTTCCTGCCTCGCTGCGTTCAGAATATCCTCGGTAGCGATCCGTTCGTTGCCAACCACCTTAATATTCCACACCAGTGTGGACAGCAGAAACAGGATCACTCCGAATAGCAGCAGGCCGAGGGTAAACATTTTGCGCTTCCAGAGCCTGGCCCACACAAAAGGCAGACCGGCCCTTCCGGTGACATGCATGCGGCAGCCTGTCTTCCTCAGCAGCGGCCGAAGCGCAGGGAATTCCTCCAGCAGCAGCTTCAGGGAGGCGCCGCCGCCCACAGGCTTCACATCCCAGACCCTGATATCCGCTGCTGTAAGAGCATTAATGAATCCTTCCACCTGCTCACCCGTTACCCGCAGGGTAACGAACCCCCGCAGCGATGACAGAGGCGGCTCCTTCATAACTTCTCCCCGCTTTCTATGTATCTGATCTCTCCGATCCTGCCTGACACCGACAGCTCCTGTCCGACGATGTTGCGGATGCTTAGCTGTTCCCCCTTAATTTCAAGGAAGCCATTAGCAAGGCCAAGCCTAAGCAGCTCAGAGGAAAAATGCAATACCCCGCGATGATTCTCAATATATAGCTCCTTATTGCCGATCAGGGTGATCCGGGGCAGATCCTGCAGCAGATCCTGCGGAAGATCCAGCACACCGTTTGTCCATCCCCGCAGCCTGCGGCCAATACGGGTCATAAGTAGACGTTCCCCCTTCCTGCCTTCTATACACCCTATGCGGCGGCGGATAGAGACAGAACCACAGAAGCCGGGAATGGAGCAGACCCAGCAACTTGGTCACGATCAGGCCGTGCTGCGGCTGCTCGCTGTGAGCGCAGTTCATTCGCCTTGAGCTGATTATAGCCAGCCCGGATTCAGAGCCGTTACACGGGGCGGGAGGGCTGCGCCGCAGCCGGAATTCGAACAAGTGAATGCTGCGGCTACTCCAGGGGCCTACTCACCGTCGGCTTCCTGGAGTAGCCCTATGAGGCGCAGGGCGTAGTTCGGCCAGGAGTTTCATCAGCTGATGGGACCGCGGCCGGGAGGCCTCACTAGGCGAACAGAAACACGGCCGCTAGCCTCAGGCTCCGGCCCCACTTCGCAGCTCAGTCTGCGCAGCTTCGATTTTCGTTTGCTGCCGCGCGTAATGATATTTTTTGCCTGCTATCTGAGGCTCAGGCACCACTGTGACAGAATCACTGCAACTGTAGAAATCTAGCTGTCAGGGAATATCACACACTATTTTTTTGTGACTAGTTGGGCACGATAAGGCGGCTGGACGAAATAGTGAGTGTTGGCTCAGTAGGCTCTTGATGTGTTGGATGTATGTGTTGGATCAGCGAGTACGTTAGGTGCAATCGTGGTATGCCGAGTGGAGTGGATCAGAGGCGGGTGGGTGACGGGTATGCTGGATGCACTAAGTGCATGTTGGCTGATTAGGCTCCGTTGAACCTAGTGTGTGCATTTGAGGGACTGGATGAGGCTGGCATGTTGGTTGACTTGGCCGTGCTACGTGGGCTGGACGAGCGGTGGGGGCTCAGAAGGGGGTGTATGCCGATAATTTACAAGGATAAGGGATATTTCCCTTATTTTCTATCAGATATGGCTCGACACGAGGAAATTATGGGATATTTCCCTTATTTTCAGTTACATCTGGCTCAATACGCTAAATTTATGGGATATATCCTTTATTTCAGTCTATCCGGCGTACGCATAAACTGAATAAGCCGCTGCAGGATTTAATTTAACGTTCCCCTCTGCTATTGTAGCACTCCATGATTATATAAAGAAAAACACCCCTTATAAAAGGGGTGTTAGCGCTATATTATTGCAGAAATTGCAGAACCGCTTGGTTCACGAGTTTACCGTCAGCGCGGCCTTTGACCTTAGGCATCAGCGCGCTCATCACCTTGCCCATTTCGCTTTTTGAAGAAGCACCAATTTCCTGGATGGTCTGTTGTACAATCTCTTTAATTTCATCCTCGGAAAGCTGTTCGGGAAGATACTTCAGAATAATCTCGATTTCTGCCTTCGTACTCGCGGCAAGCTCGTCGCGACCCGCTGATTCAAATTCTTGGAGGGAATCTTTGCGCTGTTTGATTTCACGACCAAGGATATCAAGCACTTCGCTGTCGTCTAATGTTCTCTTCAAATCTATTTCAAGATACTTTATTGTAGAACGAACCATTCGAATGGTGGAGAGTGTGAACTTGTCCTTACTCTTCATCGCTTGCTTCATATCTTCGTTCAATCGTTCGCTAAGATTCATGCGTGGGTAATCCTCCTAAAACTTTCTCTTACGAGCAGCCTCAGACTTCAGCTTTTTCTTAACACTCGGCTTTTCATAATGCTTGCGTTTCTTCACCTCAGCCAAGACACCATCTTTTGCGATGGAACGTTTAAAGCGACGAAGTGCAGCATCAATAGTCTCGTTTTTGCGAACTTTCGTTTCAGACACAGTTTCCCCTCCCTCCGACCATACCGTCCAAGAGCATAACACGGTTTATCAAATTACATTATAGGTCAAACAGAAATAAAGTGTCAACCTTCGTGTTATTCTTTTTCGGACAAGATATCTTATTATAACCGATTTCTCTTAAGCATGCGAGGAGGAATTGCCGGTAAGTGCTCCTAACTTGCCTCCGCCAAGCAGATGATAATGCAGATGAGGTACGGCTTGTCCGCTGTCGGGACCACAGTTGTTGATCAGCCGGTACCCGGACTCGGCCACCCCTAGATCCTTCGCAATCTGCTTAGCAACGCTGTGAATCTCGGCAATCAACGGCAGATCCTCGGGCGCAACCTCATTCATGGAGGCGATATATTTCTTCGGAATAATCAGAACATGCACTGGCGCAGCAGGCTCAATGTCGTAAAAGGCGAGAATCCGCTCATTCTCAAAAACTTTGCGGGACGGAATGGTCCCTTCGATAATTTTGCTGAATACAGTCTCCATATAGCTGCCTCCTTATTCACATTCACGGGTTGTCCAGACAAGCGGACAGGTAGAACTCTGCATCTAATCATACAGGATAACGCAGAAGAACAAAAGCGAAGCGCAGCTGCTGCTGAGGTAACAGGATAATCACAGCCACAACCTAAAAAAAGACAAAAAAAAGAGAAACACCCTTGTCAGCTCATAAAGCTGATTCGGCGGCGGACGTATGATTAGGATCATTGCTCCTGGTCATACGTCCACCGAGGTGTTTCTAAATGATGTCGGCTTAGCTGTATTATAACAGCGGGTTGGTGGTGTCTCTGTGATTGTTATCACATTTACCAGGGGACTTCACATTTTTTCCAAAATGATCCGCGAACCCCCGCCTCCCTGCTCGGCCGGAACCACCACCAGCTTGCGCGGCAGGCGCGCCCGAAGCTCAGGAACATGGCTGATAATACCCACCGACAGCTGATCGCTCTGCAGGCGCTCCAATGAAGTAATAACCGTATCCAGCAGTTCAGGGTCCAGAGTGCCGAAGCCTTCATCCAGGAAAAAGAACTGCAGCGGATACTGGCCCCTCAGCTGGATCTGTGCCGACAGCGCAAGCGCAAGCGACAGAGAGGTCAGGAACGTCTCCCCGCCCGAAAGCGTGGATACCGGCCTTCTCATCCCGCCATTCCCGTCATCGCGGATCACAAAGCCGCCCCCGGAGTCGACCTCCAGCGCATACCGCTGCTTACTCAGGAAACGCAGCCGCTGGGAAGCGGCCTGGCATACCTGCATCAGCTGCTCCTCTGCTATATATTCCACAAAAGCATTGCCGCGCAGCACCGATTGCAGCTTGGACAACCGGTCCTGCATGGAGGCATGGCCGCTGCGCTGTTCTTCAAGCTCCATCCAGCGCACATGGCGGCGGCGCAGGTCCTCCAGATCACGCTCGGCCCGCGCACGGGATTGCAGCGCTTCTTCATCTGCCTGCTTGCAGCTGCGCAGATTGTCCTGGCTCTCCTGCCATTCCTCCGCGCTCAACACTGCACCATCCAGCTTCTGCTCGATATGCCGCAGTTGCAGCGCTACTTCCGCTTCACTGTCGCGGTAGGTTCGCACGGCAGTCGCTGCGCGTTCCCGCTCCTCCGGCGCAAGCGCCGACTCCTCCACCTCGGATGCGGAAGCAAACGGCGAAGCGGCCAGGCTCTGCTGCCACTGCTCCGCAGCAGCGGCAGCATGCTCGCCGGCGGATTCCGCCGCCTGCCGGGCAATCGCCGACTCCTTGCTGCCTTGCTGGGCACGTTCGGCAGCCGCACGGCGCAGGCTTATGCCACTCTCTACAGCAGCCAGCAGCTCCTTCAGCCGGCGCTCACACTCCGCCAGCAAAGGCCCGGCCGCACGGCCTTGCGTCCATTCGTGATGGCGCTGCTCCTTCTCGCGCTTCAGTTCCTGCTTGCCCTCCAGCTGCGCAGTCCACGCCGCCAGCTCCTTGTCCAGCGCGGCAATCGCCTCTTGCCCGGCCTGGACTGCAGCGCTTTTGTCTTCGAGAAAAGTGACGCTTTTGTCCAAGCGCGCCCGGATTTCCTCGGCCTGCTCATCCTTGGCCTGCAGCTCCCGGTAAGCCTGCTCCACCCGCGAAGGCGGCAGCTCAGGGAAATGCTGCTCCCAGCTCTGTCGCAGCAAGGCAAGCTGGCTGGCCAGCTCCGCTGCCTTGGCAGTTATACCATCAAGCCAAGCAGCTTCGGCTTCTGCGGCGGCAGCTTCCTTCAGATGCAGCTGCTGAAGGCTCTGCACCGACTGCTGCCAATGGGCTGCTTTACGCCGCAGCTCAGTTGAACGCTCTTTCGCTTGCTGATAAGCGGCTTCCAGAGCGGCAACGGCCGCCTCCGCTGCTTCAGGCAGCTGCGGAGCATTCTGTTCCTGCAGCTGCGGCTGCTCCAGAGCGGCGGCCGCAGGCGACTCCACAGCCGGCTCAGCGCCTGCGCCATATATCTGCTCCAGCCAGGACTGGTCCTGCTCACGCAAGCTGCGCAGCTGGTGCCGGCTGTCCAGTACGCGTCCGGCAAGAGCCCTCACCTGCAGCAGCGTGCTGTGCAGATCCTGCTCTTCCCCGTCCTGTACTAGTACAGGTGACGGATGGTGTTCGCTGCCGCAGACCGGGCACGGCTGCCCTTCCTGCAGCTCACGCGAGAGGGCGAGCGAGAGCCTATGTACCTCCCGGCTCTGGAGCGCGGCTTCCAGCGAAGCGCCATGAAGCTCCAGGTCCCGGGCTGCTGCGGCGGCTGTATCTTCCGCCGCAGCAAGCTTCTCCCGGTGCTGCGCAGCCTCGCGCACCAGCTCCCCGCGCGCTTCCTGCTGCGCGGCATGCCGAGCCCCGGCGCCCTCGAGCCGGGCCTGCGCCGCCGCGAGCGCCTGCGCCCGCTCGCGGCTCTCTTTGTCCGCCGTGGCCCACTGGGCTTCGGCGGAGAGCAGGCCCTGCAGCCGCTGCATGGCTTCCTGCAGCGACTGCCGCTCCTGGGAGCGGACCCCCAGCGGCTGCAGGCTCAGCTGCAGCTCCTGCTGGAGCTTTTGGCCCTTGGCCAAAAGCGCACGCTCCCGTGCCAGGCCCTCCCGCAGCTCGCCGAGCCTGCGGGAAGCCTCATCGCGGCGCTCGGTGAGAGCCGCGAGGTCGCGGCGCAGGCCGCCGAGCTCGGCTTCCAGCTCGAGCGCGCGGCGCAGCGTGTCGGCCCCCTGCCGGAGGGCCGGCTCCTCTGCGGCCAGCGCGGCCTGGGCCGCCGCTTCGGCCGCAGCAGCCCGCGCCGCTTCCGCTTCGGCGGCGGCGGCGCGCACCTCCAGCCCCTCTGCACGGGTCTGGCGGCTCTTCCAGACCTCATCCGCGCTTCTCCAGGCATTCAGCGCAGGCAACCGCTGCCCGGCTTCATCCGCCTTGCTGAGCTTGCCTTCGAGGAGGGTAATCTCCTCCTCATGGCCCAGCAGAGCCTGCCGCTGCTGCTCACGGCGCAGCCGCTCCTCCTGCAGCTCACGGATACGCGACAGCCGCTCCGCCGCAGCAGAGACGGCTTCCAGCCGGCGGCGGCAGTCGGCAGCGTGAGCCGCAGCTTCCTTGACGCGCTCTGCGGCCGCCTCCACATCACTGCTCGCCGCGCTGCCCAGCCCCTGCTGCTCAGCCTCCAGCGCGCGCAGCGCCGCCTCGTTCTCCTTGACACGGCGGCTGAGCTTGATCGCCAGCTGATCGCCGTATTGCTCCAGGTGGAACAGCCGCTGCAGCATCTGGCGGCGGTCCACACCACGCAGCGACAGGAACTCGGCGAACTTGCCCTGAGGCAGCACTACTGCGCGGGTGAAATCATCCATTTTCAAGCCAATATGCTCCTCCACCTGGCGCGTAACATCCGCAAGCTTGTCCGCCAGGACACTGTCGCCCTCCGCAGTCACCTCAATGAAGCGGCTGATCGTATTGCTGACCGACTGCTCGCCCGTCCGCTTGAACTTGCGCTCAACCCGGTAGCGGCGGGTACCCTGCGCAGAGGTTAATTCGAAGGTGAAAGCCACGCTGAGCGAATCCTCGGAATGGTTCATGATTCCCTGCGTGCCGTTTACGGCCCGCTCCACCTTCCCGTACATCGCCAGGGTGATTGCATCCAGCAGACTGGATTTGCCGCTGCCCGTCGGTCCAAAAATCCCGAACAGACCCGTCTCGGTAAGACTCTGGAAATCGATCTCCTGCATTTCCCGGTAGCTTTGCAGTCCGGCTACTTTTAATAGAATTGGCTTCACGTCAGTTCTCCCCCTCTTCCTCCGGCTCCCGCCGCTCTTCTTCCGCCAGCTCCAGGAACAACTGGATCAGGCCCTCATCCGGTTCGGCACCACCCGTCTGGCGCTGGTAGAATCTGCGGAACAGCTCCTGCACCGGCATCCGTGAACGGGAGAGCTGCTCCAGCTCCTGCTCCATCTGCGGATAGACCGGACGGATATGGATAATGCCTTCGCGCGACTTGCGCAGGCGCTGGATTTCATTCATCGACATGGCTTCGCCCAATCGGATCTCCAGATCGATAAAAGCATCCGGGTCCCGCCCTTCATCCAGCCAGCGGTGCACCTCCTCCAGTCCGCCAAGCGCATTCCAGCGGACCAGCGGGCGGCCGCAGCGCAGGTAGATCTCTTCGAACGAAGGCTCACCGCCCGGACTCACTTCAATCATCGTCACCGACTTGGCCTGTCCCGCTTCAGAGAAACTGTAGGCCAGCGGCGAGCCGCTGTAGCGGATCATCCCTTCGCCTTTGACCCGCTGGGCGCGGTGAAGATGTCCCAGCGCGGTATATTGCGCGCCGCAGGACAACGCAGATGGATCAACGGTGTACGCGCCGCCCACCTGGATCGGCCGCTCCGAATCACTCTCCACGCCGCCCAGCACATAGATATGACTCATCGCCAGATTGACAGTCTGCGGCGTGAACTCCCGGCCAAGCTGCTTCATCAGCTTGCCTACACGGGCGCTGTAGGCAAGCCGAAGCTCGCCTTCATCACCATCCCCGGCCAGCAGCTCGCCGAGCCGCGCTTCGGAGGGGTAGGGGAGTGCGGCGATTTTGGCCGTTTCGCCTGTATGCAGCGCTTGAACGGTCACCGGAACCGCAGTCGGCAGGCCAACCAGCGTAATGCCTTGTCTTGTGACCAGCGGGGAGACTGAGGCTACACGCTCGGGCTGGTCATGATTACCCGAGATAACGACCAGCGGCCGTCCGCCGGAAGTTAGTCTCGCCGCCGCCTCGTAGAACAACTGCTCTGCCGCCGCCGGCGGATTCACAGAATCATAGACATCCCCGGCCATCAGGATCAGGTCCGCCTGCTGGCGGTCGGCAATGTCCACTAACTCGTCGATGAATTGCTCCTGTTCCTTCTGGCGGCTCCTTCCTTCCAGTGTGCGGCCCAAATGCCAGTCACCCGTATGCAATATCCGCATCATTACGCCTCTTTCCCCTCCCCTTACCGGGAGGCCCATATTTTCTTAAATTCGCTACCCATTAGCTGTTGAGTGCTGCTGCCCAGGTCTCAGCCGAGTGTGCGATAACGAGTCTTACTGTGCTGTGGTACGTTCTCCTATTGAATTTGCACATTTATTTGCTAGAGTAGTCACTACTAGTTGGAATGGAACTGCTAAAACCACGTTGTGATGTTAACAGCGAAGATTTAGCTCTCTGTGGTGTCATAAGTCCGAAAATGGTTACTATTTAGGATACAGTATGCTGAGAACATCGAATACTACGCTACGTGATGGTTTCCTATTCCCAATTCACCAATTTAGTTGCAAAAACGCATCTAATTGGCGGATTTTTTCCGTTTTGTGGGAAATAAGTGCAAATAGGCATCTAATTTGGTCTTTTGAGCAGAAAAAGCCTGACCTACTCGAAATTAGTTGCACAATCACACTTATTCGTCTGTTGGCTAGCAATCCGGTTGAATTTAGTTGCACTTTCGCATCTATTTGCTCCGAACATTCCACACAACATTCTATCTACCCTTTTTTTAATTTTTGTGTTCATCTTATATAGTAACGACTCTCGCAACTATTCACTCCGAAGTCTCCAAGCTATATGCTAGCTCTACGCAGAGACCTAAGCAATAACGCGGAGTCCTCCACATGGCTCTTTTTTCGACTTCCAGTTAATTAACCCTATAACTGCACAGCATGGCCGCCGTCGAAGAAATACAGCCAGGTCTCGCTGACCGGCTCTCCCAGAATATCCTGCAATGCCTTCGCGTACAGCTCCAGCTGGAAGCGGTATTTCTCCTGTAGCTCGGCAAGCCCCTCCGAATGCTCCGGCACACGGTCGGTTTTGTAGTCCAGCAGAATCAAACGTCCGTCCTCACGGAACAGACCATCGATAACCCCCTGAATCAGCACCGCTTCCTCGGAAGCATGGCCTCCGGCCGGGGAGGGAAGATTGGCGACTGCCTCATCAAAATAACCCAATCCCCTATAAGCTTCCGCCGCCGGAACCATATAGCTGAACGGCAGCTCACGCTGTTTCCACGAAGCAGACAGCAGTCGCTGGCCTAAGCCGGTGCCGTAGAACGCGACTACCTGCTCAGGCGCCACCGCCTTCTCCTGCTCCTCCGTCAGAATAGATACTCTGGCTAGCCGGGCCAAGGTTTCTTCCACTACAGCCACGTCGACCGGACCGTCCAGCGGAATATGCTGCATCGCCGTATGATAGGCTGTACCGCGTTCCGCCGAGGTCAGACTGCGCTGCTCCATAAATTTCGGTCGGCGCAGGTGCAGGCTATTGTCTGCCGCCCCGGCGGAACGAGCCTGCAGCCCATCCACTCCAGACACCCTTTCCTCCAGTTGATCGAAAGACGGTTGCTCCTGCATGGAGAGCAGGGTCTTCAGCTCTGTGACCGAGGTTTTGGCTGGAATGCCTGAGGCTGCAGCATGTTCATAACTCCATTCCAATCTACGACTGACTTCGTCGCGGCCTGCGGTTCCGTAGAACTCAACCGCATCGCCCTTCCTCAGCGCCTTCAATGCAGACTGCCGCTCCCCGCCGTCTTCCAGGCCGTCCCTGGCAGAGAGCACACCCGAGCCCAGCTCGGATGAATCCACCACGCTGATGCTCCAATTCGAGGCATCACTGTGCAGCACGATGGATACAGCGCCCTGTTGTCCGGCCAGCTTGCGCAGAATGGCCGCACCGGGATGGCGGATTAACGCCGGGCCAACCCAATCCAGATAGCTGCGGCCGCGGGCCAGCAGATGATCCTCCAGCAGCAGCTCGTCGCGGTTCTGCATCGCGCACCAGCCTGCAATCTTGCGCGGCAGATCGCGCACGGTGCCGACGAGGATCATTTTGTCCCTCGGACGGGTCAGACCGACATACAGCACCCGCATCTCTTCAGCCAGCAGCTCCAACCGCGAGCGGCGGTTGATAGCCAGATAGGGAAGAGTGGGATAACTAACCCGCGTCTCCCGCTCCACAAAACGCGGACCGAAACCAAGCTCCTTATGCATCAGAAATGGGGCGTGCAGATCCTGGCGGTTGAACATCTTGGCCATTCCCGCCAGAAACACTACCGGAAACTCCAGCCCCTTCGACTTGTGAATAGTCATAATTCTGACGCCGCTTCCTTCCTCGCTGCCGCTCCCGGCAACCCCGAGATCGCCGCCATTGTCACGCAGTCTGGCGATAAAAACCAGAAAACGGAACAAGCCGCGGGCCGAGGTGTCATTCTCGAATTGGACCGCCCGGTCATACAACGCTCTGAGATTGTTCTGGCGCTGGACTCCTCCCGGCAAGCCGCCAACCCATTCCAGATAACCGCTCTCCCCGAAGATCCGCCAGATCAAATTGCTGAGGCTGCCCTGGCGGGCTGAATCCCGCCAGCTGTCCAGCTGGCTGCGGAAATGCCGCAGCTTCTTCCGCAGGGCGGGCGCAACCTGCGGAGTTACGCCGCTTGCCTTCTCTGCTTCATAGGCCTCCTGGATCACATCCAGGCTGGCGAAACCGTCACCTTCTATAAGGATTGGTAAATCCAGCACGTTCTCGGCAGTTGCTGCCACCTCGCTATCGCCGCTCTGTGCCTGCGGTTCTTCCGACGCTGCCAGCAGCGCTTCATAGAAGGTGCCTTGGCTGCACAGTCTCACAGCGGCCAGCTCCTCCTCATTCAGACCGACAACAGGAGAGCGCAATACACCGGCCAGCGGAATATCCTGGCGCGGATTGTCTACCACACGCAGCAGGGACAAGGCCACCTCTACTTCCGTTGCCTGAAAATACCCTTTGTTCTGGTCTCCAAATGCCGGGATGCCCTCCAGCCGCAGCTCCTCAATCATCAGCGGAGTCCATATTCTAGCCGAGCGCAGCAAAATTACGATGTCGCCATATCCTACAGGACGGTTGGCTTGGGCGTTTTTGTCATAGATCATCAGTGGCGGCGCTCCGGTCATTCCCGTCATCTGCGAGATGCGCCGGGCAATCGCACGCGCCTCCAGCTGCGCCGTTTCACTCTCGACAACCTCATTCTCCTGCTGGGGAAGCTCCCCCTCTGCTGCAGCTTCCTCAGGCAGACCGGGAGCGGGCTTGCCGCGGTCGATCAGCAGCAGCTCGGGAGCGAAATTAAGATCCGGCCCCTTCTCCTCCGCACCAGGGAAATGGGCACCGTACACCAGCTCGGCACGCTTATCATAGGTTAATTCCGCCACATTCTCATTCATCACCTGACGGAAAATCATATTGACCGCATGAACCACTTCCAGACGGCTGCGGAAGTTACGCGCCAGGTCAATCACAGCGCCTCCGCTCCGCACACCGCCGCGCACCGCGCCGAAGCTGCGGTATTTATCCATAAACAGCCCCGGCTCCGCCAGACGGAAGCGGTAGATGCTCTGCTTCATGTCGCCGACCATAAAGCGGTTCCCCGGCTCTTCACGGGAGATCAGCCGTACGATCTCCTCCTGCACACTGTTCGTATCCTGATACTCATCCAGCAGCACCTCATCGAACTGGGCGCGGTATTCCATCGCTGCATCGGAAGGCAGCGGCTGACCAGGCTCGGAATCGGGATGCCGCAGAATCTGGAGGCAATAATGCTCCAGATCGTTGAAATCAACCATTCCTCTGGCTGCTTTGGCTGCCCGGAAGCGCTCGCCGAATTCAATGACAGTCTCTGCCAGCTCCTCCATCAGCGGAGCAGCCTCGTGCAGCTCTGTCAGATAGACGTCTGCGGGACGACCGAATAATGATTTCTGCAGCTCAAGGATGCTTTTTTTGACGTTGTCGCGCAGTTCCTTGACGGTCTCCTGAAGTCCGGGATCGGTGGCATCCTTGCGGCAGGCCTTCAGCTTGCCGAATTGAACCTCCATGAAAATATCATACAGCTCCGGCCAGTTCTGCTGCGCCACAGCTTCCAGAAGAGCGTTAACCATCTCCAGATCAGCCGTCAGGTTGTCGGCATACGGAGCCGGCCCGCCCGGCTGCAGCGCGATTTCCCGCGCCTGCAGCAGCTGGCTTGCCGCACCTTCCAGCGTCAGCTTCGCTTCCAGCAGGATACTCTGCACCCAAGCCGTGCGGCCCAGGCTCGCGATATCCGGCAGCGAGAACTCAGCAGCCGTATCCCGCAGCCACTGCTCAGGCCACGGATGGCTGCGCGCGAAATTATGCAGCCGCTGCACCAGCGCATGCACGGCATCGTCGCTGCGCTCTCCGCTGAACCAATCGGCCAGCCGGATGAACACACTATCCTCGCCGTTGTCCCCAGCTTCGCCGTACTTCTCCTCCAGCAATTCTTCCAGCAGCTCCTGACGCATGATTTCCGCTTCATGCTCATTAAGAATCCGGAAGCCCGGATCGATTGGAATCAGCTGGTAATAGCGGCGGATAACCTCCAGGCAGAAGGAATGCAGGGTTGTAATTGAAGCACGTCCCAGCAGGGCAAGCTGACGGCGCAGATGCTCGTTGTCGCCCTGCAGCTCCAGCTCCTGGTCCAGCGCCTCACGGATCCGCTGCCGCATTTCGGCGGCCGCCGCTTTGGTGAAGGTGGCCACCAGCAGCCTGTCCACGCTGAAGCCGGTTTCCTCACGGCTGATCTTGCGGATAATCCGTTCCACCAGCACGGCCGTCTTCCCTGACCCTGCCGCTGCCGCCACCAGAATATCGTCGCCGCTCTCGGCAATGGCGCGCCACTGGTCATCACTCCATTTGCTTCCTTCCGGCTTGCTTTCTTTTACTGCCTTTAAGTTCACGATTCCACTCCTCCTTGCCGGGACAGCAGGTCCCAGATCACGTCCTTGCCCGGTTTGCCCAGATTGTTATAGCTATTGCCTTCCACCGCCTCGTCGAACTGGCATACCGGCCGGAAGGAGCAGAATGTACAAGCCGTCTCCTGTTGAATCCGGTAGGGCTGAATTTCCACATCCCCTTCCGTTATCCGGGTACCGATCTCTGAAATTGTGCTGCGCACAGAAGTCAGCAGCTGGCCCCACTGCTCCGGCGTTGCCACCGAGGCATTCGTATAGAAGCTGCCATCCGCCTTCAGAGCCACCGGTACAATGGAGGAATGGCCTTTGTCCAGGGTGGTGTCCATCAGCGAGATCACCTCACGGTCTGCGGAGAGCAGACCCTTCATCTTGAAGCGTTTCAGCAGCTCCTGCTCAGCCTGTTCACGGTTCAGCCCGTTCGGCGAAGAGAGCAGCGGATCATGCACGTGGAAATAGAGCGTTCCGGCAGGAAGCGCCGGACGGCCCAGCCACTGCTCCGCATAGGTAAGCAGCACATCCAGATAGGTCAGCATCTGCAGAGACAATCCATAATAAACCTCGTGCAGCTTAAGGTCCTTCTGACTGGATTTATAGTCAATGACGCGCAGCAGCACACCGTTCTGGCCTTCCGCCATATCCACGCGGTCTATCCGGCCCACCACCTCCATGATACAGCCGTTCGGAAGCGTGATTCTCAGCGGCGGCAGCTCTTTGCCGGGTCCGAAGTCCAGCTCCAGCCCGACCGGCTCGAAGCTGCCCCTACGGGCATGCTCGCCCAGAATGACCGTAGCCCGTCCGACGATATTCTTCAGCTTGCGGGAAATATAGCCGTAGCGCTTGGAGCTCATCAGGATCTCGCCCTGCAGCATCGGAGACAACCTCTCCACCGTTTCCGACGCCTCGCGGCGGCATTCCTCGGCACTAAGGCTGCCCCATCCGCGTCCCTGATCCTGCAGCCGTTTCGCCATATCGCTCAGGGCGGCATGGAACAGCTGCCCGATATCAGGCGCCTGCAGCTTGTAGAGCTGGCGTTCCTTCAGCCGCAGGCCGTAGGAAGCGAAATGGGAGAAGGCACAGCCGACGAATTTCTCCATCCGCGACACACTGCCGCGCAGCGTGGTGCCACCATACAGCCGCAGGCTTGTTCCACGTTTCAGACGGGTGCCCTCATTGCGGTAGAACAACGATCCTATTCGCCGTTCCAGCTCAGCTCTACGGTCCGGGTCTGCGGCGAACCAATTATACACATCCCACCACATGCCCGGGATTTGCCCTCCCTGCCGCCACTTGCGCAGCTGGATCAGCAGCAGGTTCAGACTCTGCTGCGGCTGGCCTACGAAACCCAGATGCAGAGAATCTCCGGCCTGTACGGCGTCTTCAGAGGCCTCAGGCGACAGTGCTGCCGGAAATGCCGGCAGCACCTGCTCGGCGGCATCCGGGAACATCCGGCGCAGATGGCGGATTACCTCGGACGGAAGCAGCGGCTTGCCCTCATCGTCTGCCAGGGCATAGCTGACCCATAATCTGTCGCTGGCCGCAGTAAGCGCATTATAGATCAGATAGCGTTCATCCAGCAGCTTGCGTGAAGCTCCGGGAGCAAGCTCCATCCCGGCATTCTCCAGCAGCAGGCGCTCTCCTTCGGACAGAATGCCGTCTTCCGTAAACTGAGCTGGAACCACACCCTCATTAAATCCAAGCAGAAAGGCATATTTCACGCCGGAAGCGCGCGTGCGATCCATATTGCCGACCAGCACCTGGTCCAGCGCAGGAGGCACCAGACCCAGCTTCAGCTCGGCAAGTCCGGTCTCCAGCAGTCCGGCAAACAGCTCAAAATCAAGCTTCTCCGCCCCCATCATCTCCACAATCTGGTCCAGCAGATCCAGCACGGCATCCCACAGCTGGCTGTGCTCACGGGCCTGCTCCGGCAGTCCGCGCTGCAATGCCACGGCACTCATCGCTTCAAGCTTAAGCGCGGCACCGGTCTCCTGAAGCAGCTCATACACCGCAGTACAGAGCTGAAGCCCGCTGCGGCTCTTCTTGACCCGCTGCTCGAAAGCCTGTAGCGGTCCTGTAATTAACGCCCGGCACTCTTCCACCTTGAAGAGCAGCTGTTCATCAACCACTCGCTCTCCTTCCATCGAGAGACTCGGAATTCCCCTCCAAGAACGGCCATCCGTCCAGCGGTAGCCCTGAATACCACAGGCCAGCACATAATTCTCAAGCATGTCCATATCCTCACGTGTGACACTGCCGTCGAGCGGAAGCAGCAGATCCGTCTTCACGCAGCGGAACACATCCTCATAACGCCAGCGCCGCCGCACAATATCCAGGGAAGAGCGAATAAACTCCACCAGCGGATGATGTAGCTCGCCCACCTTTTGATCCAGAAACACTGGCACTCCGTAATCCGTAAAAAGCGGGGCTACCAGCTGCTCATAATCCCCAATATTGCGCATGAACACAGCCATTTCTCCGTACTTGGCGCCTTCATCCCTGGCCAGCCTTATCATCTCACGCAGCGCGCTCTCCATTTCCGTCCGCCGTGAAGCGGCAGCGCCAATGACTAAATCGGCCTCAACCTGCTCCTTGCCGCCATGCCAAGGAAGACGGCGGTCGAACCCGCGCTCCAGATGGGCCAGCACCGGACTGCTGCTGAAACGGGGCAGCACCGGCGGAGCCAGCAGCTCATCTGCAATCTCCAGTCCGGTCTCCTCCGCTATTCCACGCAGCTTTATGTAGGTTACCGCAGCCGGATGGAACAGCTCCAGCTCATGCGGCGGCAGCAGCGGAGGATAGACTCGGTCCAGAGTAAGCGAAATGGTGAGCCGGGGCGCATGAATCATCAATTCACGCAGCACTACGAATTCCTGCGGGGTGAACCCGTGGAAGCCGTCCACCCAAATCTCCGCACTGCGGATATAACCGGACTCCGGTATATGCTCAGCCAGCTCCGCCAGCCTGTCCTCTCCATCCATATAGAGCTGTGACATCTCAAGCTCCAGATCGCTGAACACCAGATGAAGATCACCCAGCTTGCCCGCCAGAATCGGGCTGCCCTGGATCGCACCTGACAGCGCAGCCAGCTGCTCCTCCAGATCAGAGGCTCCAAGACAGCAGCGCTTCATCTCCGTGTGCAGCTGGCTTAGTCGCTCCACGAACCCCGGACGGTCCGCTGATGCGCCGAACAGCTTCAGCTCATCCTTGCGGCGGCTGAGAATCCGATAGAGCAGCATCTTCTTGCCTTCTTCGCTGATCGGCAATGCTCCGCTGCCGCCGGTCTCCTGCTTCACCCGGAAAGCGAGACGCGAGAAGCTGAGGGTATGCGCACGTACGCTGCCCTTGGCATGGCCCGCAGTTAACAGCCCACGTTCCGCGCCGAAGGAGCCTTGCTCGGGAACAAGCAGAATAATCGGCGGTCCCAGCGGCTCCTGCTCCAGGGAGGAGGAGATCCTGTTCCCTATGTGTGTGGTCTTGCCGCTGCCCGAGCGGCCCAGCAAAAATGTAACCGTCATAAATGATGACTCCTTCCGAGAGGGGAGAGGTATAAGCACTCTGAACCTTTGCACCCGCCGCTTAAATCCTGCGGGATTTTCGTCCTGTCATTATACCATAACTCACAGGTACGGAACATACGTTTGCCACTTTTTTCAAATGATTGGAAACCACAATAGGGATGATCCGGACGGAGCTTCCACCCGGATCATCCCTATTTACAGAGCCCTCCCCTATAATTCTTGTTATCCTTCTCTCAGGAGGATATACGGAATCCTGTCGACTCCTGCTGCAGCTTCCACATGCGGGCGTACAAGCCGCCAAGGGCCAGCAAACGGTCATGGCGGCCCTGCTCCACCAGACAGCCGTCCTCCAGCACGAGGATATTATCCGCACCGGCGATGGTTTTGAGCCTGTGGGCAACGACAATCACCGTCCTGCCCGCGATCAGGGCCTGAATCGCCTTCTGGATATCCGCCTCATTCTGCGGGTCCAGTGAAGCGGTCGCTTCGTCGAGCAGCACCACTGGGGCGTTCTTGAGGATGGCCCGGGCAATCGATATCCGCTGCTTCTCTCCCCCTGACAAGGTGCTGCCGCCTTCTCCGACCGGAGTCTCATAACCCAGCGGCAGCTGCATGATGAAATCATGGCAGCGGGCCAGCTCGGCCGCCTGGCGGATCTCCTCTCCGGTGGCCCCCTCCCGGCCAAAAGCGATGTTACGGCCAATCGTATCCTGGAACAGATACACGTCCTGGAAGACTACAGCCACCTCCTTCAGCAGGTGCTCAGGGTCTATACTGCGCAGGTCACGGCCTGCCATCAATACCCTTCCTTCCCCGGGATCATAGAAGCGGGAGATCAGGCGCAGCACAGTGCTTTTACCGCTGCCCGATGGGCCTACGATAGCAGTCAGACTGCCCTGCGGCAGATCCATGCTGACATTCTTAAGCACAGGCTGACCGCCATAGCCGAAGGTTACCTCCTCAAAGCGGATGCCGCGCCTTGCGGGCAGCGGGTCCGTGCTTCCTGACATGACTGGCTCCTCCAGCAGCTGCACAATACGCTCGCCGGCCTGCTCATTGTAGCGGAACTCGGCATAATTGGTCAGCGCCGTAGTGAGCGGATCGTAGATCCGTGTGCCGATAATCAGGAAGACCGCCAGCTGCAGCACGCCCAGCTCACCGCCGAGCAGCAGATGAACCCCGACGTACACCAGCAGGGTCAGACCGGCGCGCAGCAGACCAATCGCAGTCATGATAATCGGGCCAAACACCGCCTCCAGCCGGATACTCTCCTTCATCAGCAGCTTGAAGGATTGTTCGAGGCGGACGAATCGGTCCCCTGTCAGGTTGTAGGCCTTCATCACCTGGATGCCATTCAGGTACTCCTGCAGCCGGTTGGCTGCGTTCAGTCTCGCCTCCATATGTGAAGCACCCAGTCTGCGCTGCAGCTTCGAGGCTGAGTACATAATCAGCAGGCCAAGGGGCAACGCAGCAAACATGGACAACGCCATCCGCCAGTCCAGCGCAAGCAATCCGGCCAGCGCGGCCAAGGGCAGCACGAAAGCGCCGGCCAGCTGGGGCAGCAGATGGGAGATGCCTGTCTCCACCAGCGTGAAATCCCCCATCATCATATTGGCCAGATCGCCGGGGTCGCGGCGTGTCAGATAACCCAGCGGCAGCTTGCGCAGATGCTCAGCCAGCTCTGCCCGACCTTGGGCCGCGACATGGTAGGCCCCCCGGTAAGCCGAACGATAGGCGGGTATTTCACTCAGAAAGAGCAGCAGCATCGATCCTGCCAGTCCTCCGCAGATCCACCACAGCCGTTCGGTCTGCAGCAGCATTCCCGGTGTGATATAAGGCGCAAAAATCAGGCGGACGGCTTCAATAATCAGCGCAAACGGCAGCACACTGACCAGATTGGCCAGCACTGAATAGAACACAGGCTTCACCAGTTGTCCGGGGTTCCCGGCTGTTATATTATGCAGCAGCTTCATCTAGAACCACCTGCCCTCTCTATATGCCATTCTCCGGCATCCGTATAGATTTCCCACATCCTCGCATACTGCCCCTGCCGCAGCAGCAGGGAGTCATGTGTGCCGCGTTCAATGATTTCTCCCTCCTGCAGCACCAAGATCTGGGCCGCTTCGCGGATAGAGCTCAGCCGGTGGGCTATGACCAGCACCGTTTTGCCGCGCATCAGCTCCGTTAAGGCCAGCTGCATCCTGTGTTCATTCTCCGGGTCGGCAAAAGCGGTCGCTTCATCCAGCACAAGAATGGGCGCATTCTTCAGAATCGCCCGGGCAACGGCGATCCGCTGCTCCTCCCCGCCGGACAGATAAACGCCGCCTTCACCGATAAGAGTATCGTAGCCATGCGGGAGCCGGGTGATAAAGTCATCGCACTGGGCGGCACGCGCAGCAGCCTGCACCTCAGCCAGCGTCGCTCCGGGCTTGCCGACGGCAATATTCTCATAGAACGTATCATAGAACAGAAAAGTCTCCTGGAACACAAAGGCAACCGTGTTCATCAGTTCGGCCACCGCCATGTTGCGGATATCCACTCCGCCGATGGTAATACTGCCGGCCTGAGGGTCCCAGAACCGCGGCACAAGGCTGGCCACAGTCGATTTGCCTGAACCTGAAGGACCGACCAGTGCGGTTACCCTGCCCTGCTCCGCCCGAAAGGACACCTGGTGTAGCGCTGCCGCTGCAGTTCCGTCGGGATGGTAAGAGAAGGTGACCCCGCTGAATTCAATCTCATAGCTCTGCGGCGATTGGGGAATAGCAGTCTCCGGCACAGGCGTTTGCGCCAGCAGACGGTCCATCCGTTCTACGCCTTCACCGATATCCCTGGTGCTGGAAGCCAGCATCATCAGCTTGAATAGCGGTGTAGACACGCCCGGGGCCATGACCAGAAAGAACAGCAGCACCAGCGCAAAGGATATCGCATCCGGGGAACCGTCCAGCAGAAACACGCCTACCGGCAGGATGAATGTAAACGGCGAAACCAGCAGTGTTTTGAACAGAATATAGCCGTTCTGATAACGGTCGGTAAACTGCAGGCAGTAATCACGGTAACTTACCATATCGCTGTAAAATTTACGGAAGGAATGCACCGTCTGCCCGAACACCTTAACTGCCGGCATCCCGCGCACATATTGAACGGCAGAAGCATTGATCTGCTCCAGAGAGTCATAATACTGCTTGGCACTGGCTTTGCCCTTGCGGCTTGTCATCAGCATCGACTGGACGGCGAAGCCGGCGGCAATCGGCAGCAGGCAAGCCAGCGCAAGCGGCGGGCTGAGCCAGAACATCGCGCCTATCATCAGTACCGTGGTCACTACCGCACTGATCAGATCAGGCAGCTTATGGGCAATGAAATTCTCCACCTTGTCCACGTTCTGCTCCAGCGTTTTTTTGACCGTTCCCGTTGAGGTGCCTGTCAGGTATCCCAGCGGCAGCCTGCCCAGATGCTCCGTCATCTTGATCCGCAGCTGATACTGGATACGGAAAGCGGCAATATGTGAACACATTATTCCGGCATAAGAGAGCACCAGGCCGAGGATAAGCGCATACAGGGCAATCCAGCCCCAGGTTATCATTAGCGCTCCATCCGCCTGGGCCGGGGCAGCGGCATGGCGCAGCAGCTCCGCCAGGATGAAATATACAGAAATAAACGGAACAAGCATCAGCACGGCACTGGCTGAGGACAAGATTCCGGCAAGGAGCAGCAGCCCCCGTTTCTCTCCGGCGATCTCCAGCAGCCGGGGCATGCCGGTTTTGGTTCTACTCACAGCGTTCCCTCCACTCCTAATTTTAGCGCACACAAAAAATGCACTGAGAATGATTCTCTGTGCATAAGTGTACGTGGTGGAAGAGCGCCGCTCTACCAAGTATGGGATTATTCCTGCCCAAAAAGGGAGTTTACGACGGCTGCTGCCTGTGGGCTGATGTTCGCCTGCCTCCGCTGGCGAAGGCTCCCGGAGACACACCGAATCTTTTGCGGAAGGCCGCTGCAAAATGACTGACATTGCCATACCCTACGCTGGCAGCTGCCTGGCTGACTGAGATATCTCCCTTCTCCAGCAGCCGGCGTGCACTCTGCATCCGCTGCTCAATGGCATAGGCATGGACAGTATAGCCGTACATTTCCTTGAAGCCTTTTTTGAGTTTGAATTCATTCAGGCAGATCATCCTGGACAGTCCGGCAAGGGTAGGCGGTTGCAGATAATCACGCTGCAGGATTTCCTTCGCCAGCTCCAGGCTGCGCATATCCTCCTTGGACAGCTTAACGCTTCGCTGAGTCTGCTGTCTGCCATGCATCGACTCATTGAGATAGACGGCAAGCAGCTCCAGCATTTTGCCCTCCAGATACAGCTCGCGCATGCCTGAACCGTAGGAGCAGTCGGCAATCTGCTTCAGAATAAGGGTCATTTCGGGAGTAATACTGTTCCTGCTGAACAACGCCCCGTCACTGGCTATCCTGCCCGGCTCTTCATTTCCGGTCAAGCGCACAAAATGCTCAGGACTCATATCAATGCTGAGAAACCGGTATTCGGTATCACTATGGTACACACAGTTCTCCGACCGGCCTCCGCCATGCAGCAGCGCACTCTCCCCGGTGCAGATCTGGAAATCCTCACCCTTCAGCGATGTGCCCCACTCGATCCCCTGTCCCAGGCAGAATACCAATTCGGTGCGCGGCATCATGAATTCGCCATTGGCTTCTATGTCGCGGTTAAACTGCAGGTCGAAATCCGACATCTGGATACAGCCGGGTGCAAGCAGACTTCGGCAGCTTCCCCGCCCTATAGATTCGGGTAGAGTAATTTGGAAATCACCTCTGTCGATACGGAAGGTATGGTTGAAGTCTTTACCACTCAGCGTCTTGTGGGCATCTATAGTTTCAGATGGAGTCCAATCCTTATTCTGCAATGTGTTCAGCCTTCTCTCTTCATGCGATACATCCATTATAGTCGCAATTGAGAACTATTATCAATGGCAAACAGAAGAAGGATAAATTATAGCGTGGAACCTATAAATTCTTATATTTCAAAGAAACCGCCACTCTCTCAACTAACAAGAGACTGCCGGTTTCTGATCATAGCCGTTTGCAGGCTTGCTCTATTTCTTGCTCCGTACTTCAAAAATGGCGAATTTCAGGTAATGGCCTTCATTAACGCCCAGAATCTGCGGATGGTCCTTGCCAGCGGCCCGCCATTCGATCAGGCGCAGCACCTTGCCCGCATCCTTGGCCGCGTCGGCAATCGTCTCCAGGAACAGCTCCGGCTGCATGTGGTACGAGCAGCTGGCTGTTACCAGATAGCCGCCCTCATTGACCAGCTTCATGCCATGCAGGTTGATATCCTTGTATCCGCGGACCGCCCCTGCCACTGCCCCCTTGCTCTTGGCAAAAGCAGGCGGATCCAGGATCACCACATCCCAGCTCCGGCCACCGCCCGCCGTCATCGGCTTGGCTGTATCCGCCTTGGCTGCGCCCGAAGCGGTCGCCCGCTCTGTCCGCTCATCCAGCCCTTTTACCTGATTGCGCAGGTAGGCAAAGGCATCGTCCACGACAAATTCCACCCGATCCGTGAACCCGTTCAGCTCCACATTGACCTTCGCGCTTTCGATGGCATGGGCAGAGACGTCCAGACAGGTAACCTTTTTGGCGCCGTATTTGCAGGCATGCAGTGTGAAACTGCCGGTATGCGCGAAGCATTCCAGCACCGTTGCCCCATCCCAATAGGGGAAGCTGACCGGCTTGCCGCTTTTGTTCACAGGCAGCTGCTGCAAGGAGCCGTCCTCGGCCTCCACTTCCTGCAGCGTAATTCCGCTGCGTCCGCCCCAGCCCTTCATCAGCGGAGCAATCGAAGCGCGGTTCTCGCGCTGGTCGAAGAAATATCCGGTCTTCTGGCCTTCCTCAATATCGACGGTCAGCTTCAGCCCGTTCTCGCTTACGGTCACATGGCGCGGACAGTCACCGTACAATACGCCGGTTGTCTGCTCCAGGCCTTCCAGCCCGCGCACACTGACATCGCTGCGTTCGTAGATTCCCTGCGGCGCCATGACCTGCACCAGCGCTTCGATGATCTCGGTGCGGCACTTATCCATACCAAGCGTCAGCAGCTGCACCACCAGAATCTCGCCGAAACGGTCTACAATCAGCCCCGGCAGAAAATCCGCTTCTCCGTAAACCAGCCGGTACGCATCCGCACCCGGGAGGAAACGCTGTCTGTGCTCCAGACACTGGGTGAACCGTTCAATAAAGAACGCCGTATCCATCGCTGCAAGCGGAGCCTGCGACACAATTCTGACCGTAATCTGTGATGCCGGGTTGTAGTATCCGGTTGCCAGGTATCTCTTCTGGTGATTAAGCACCTCTACCAATCTGCCCGCCTGCGGCTCTCCCTCTACGGAAGCGATCTCCCCTGCAAAGACCCACGGATGGCTCTGTTCCAATCTTTTTTTGCGGTTTTTGTCCAGAATAACCGATGCCAATATCTTCAACTCCTGTTTCTCTTCAAAATAGTTTGTATACATGTCCTTAGCATTGCCTTCATATATTGGTGTACAACCCCCGTCCAAAGGAGCCTGTCCTATGATCCGTGATCTGCTGTTCCCTATCCTATATGGTCTTGTGATCTTTCTGGCCGGCATGAAGCTGATGGAGACCGCCATGTCCAAGCTTGCAGGCCCGCTGCTGCGGAGCAGCCTGAATAAAGCCACCTCCACACCGGTCAAAGGTCTGATCGCCAGCAGTCTGCTCTCCGCGCTGCTGCAGAGCAGCACCGCTGTTACGGTGCTGACGATCGGCATGGTCAATGCCGGGCTGCTGACCTATGCCCGCACGCTGGGCATTATTCTCGGCAGCAACATCGGCACCTGCCTGACCACCGAGCTGATCAGCCTGCAGCTCAGCTCGGCCGCCGCGCCGCTGCTGGCCGCTTCGCTCAGCCTGTGGGCCGCCGCCGTCGTCGCCGGCGAGCTGCCGGGACCGCAGCGGCTGGCAGCAGCCGGGCGGCGGATCAGCAGCCCGCTGCAGTTCATCAGCTTGGCGGTGGCCGGGTTCGCGCTTGTCCTGTGGGGCATCGCGGTCATGCAGTCCATCGGCCCCGCCCTGCAGACGAGCGGCCTGTTCCAGTGGTTCCTGGACCACGCGGCTACCAGCGCGTTATGGGGGCTGGCGGCCGGGGCCTGCCTGACCGCCATGCTGCACAGCAGCGCCGCCGTCATCGCCATGTCGATGGGCGTGGCCACTTCAGGCGCGATGCCGCCGGAGCTGGGCATCGCCATTGTGCTTGGCGCCAATGTGGGCACCTGCGTAACAGCCGTGATCGCCTCGATCGGCGGCTCGCCCTCCGGCGTCTTTGTCGCCTGGTCTCATGTGGCGCTTAACGTCGGCGGCGCTCTGCTGTTCCTGCCCCTGATCGGGCCGCTGGAGCAGGTCACCGCCTGGATCGGCGGCGGCCCCGCGGCCCGGATCGCCCATGCGCAGACGATCTTCAATGTCGTCTGCTCGCTGGGCGCTCTGCCGCTCTGCTACCTGCCGGTGTGGTCCAGGCTGGAGGCACGCCTCCAGTCCTGATCCCGCTGCCGGCGCTGCTCCATAACCGGCATCCGGCTATCGCTGTATTATTATACTTCAAACCATGCTGCACATCTAATACGGATATCACTTCTGCATGAACAGCTAAGCCATTGCAGAGTCTCTAAATTCTCTAATCCGCAAAAATCCGCCGACCGGCTCTGCAGCCCATCGGCGGATCTTCTTACGGTTTAGTTCTATTTAACCGTTACGTTTACTGTTACAATTTTGCCGCCGAACTTGCCTTTAATCGACGAGGTTCCCTTGCTCACGGCGGTAATGCTGCCGGAGGAGGTTACTCTGGCTACACCCGGCTTGGAGCTTGTCCAGGCTGCACTGCCTGTCACCACAGCTGTCTTGCCTGTGTCATAAATCGCTGTAACGATCACGCTCTGTACACTGCCCGGAGCCAACTTCAGCCGGGTTTCGCTTACCGTCAGCTTCTTCAGCTTGGGCACTACCGTAATCTTCACAGTGGCGGCAATGCCCTGGTAGGAGCCGCTCAGAACCACGTTGCCTTCGGCTACCGCTTTGACTGAGGTTCCCTTTACAGTGGCTACCTCCGGATTGGAGGACTCCCAATTCATCAGGGAGGAGACGTTTCCTGTCTTGCCATTCGAATAATAGGCCGTCACCTTGATTGCTTTGGAGCCTTTGATATTCATCTCCAGCTGGGCCGGTTCCACGACCAGCTTGTTCACCTTCTGCTCAATGGTAACCTGGATGGTGATTGTTTTGTTGGCATAAGTTCCTTTCAGTGCAGCGGAACCTTTGACCAGACCTTTAACCACCTTACCTTTAGCTGTGGTTTTGATAATCGCATTCGCCCCCGACAGCTCCCATTCAATCGTTTCCGAAACATTCCGCTCATCGCCGTTCTCCATCACAGCATTGATCTGGGGAAGCGGCTGCTCTTCACCGGTAACCACTACGAAATTATCATCCGGTCCAAGCAGAATCAGCACTTTATCCTGCACTTCAACCTGCAACTCAACGCTTGCGGCACGGATGCCGGCTTGAGCCGCAGTTACACTTGCAGTCTTAAACTTGCCAGTCAATTTGACTGTACCTGGCTTACCTGCGGTAAGCTTGCCATCCTTGATCATTACAACATCCTCATTGGCTGAGGTCCATTCCACTTCCTCGCTTAAATCAAGCGTTGTACCGTCCAGCTTCGTACCGCTCACCTTCGGCAGAGCTGCGGATTCTGCGGTGAACAGCTTCAGCTCTGTTTTGTCAGCCTTTAGCTCAGTCACTGTAGGGTGTACGGTTACCTTGAAGCTTCTGCTTATTCCCATATATTCTGCCTTCACAGTAGAAGTTCCCACAGCCTTGGCAGTCACCTCTGCCGCCCCGTTCGCTGTCGCAACGGTTGCCGCCAGCTGGTTGTCTGAGCTCCAGACGGCGCTTGCCGATACATCCAACGTGGAGTTGACGGCGTTTCTGACCTCTGCCTTAAGCTTAAGACCTTCACCCATGAACAGGGCCTGATCGCCTGCCGGTGTGAGCAGCAGCGCTTCATAAGGAGCGCGGACATAGACATCCACCGATTTCGACACACCGAGATAACTTGCGGTGATAACGGCTTTGCCGGCCCCCGTTACCTTAATCTGGCCGTCTTCTACCGTAGCCACATTCTCATTGGAGGAGGACCATTCCGCGTCTGCGGAAATGTTATTCTCAGCAGTATCTGCCCCCGCCTTGGTCATGGCAGACACAGCAACCGGCTGGTCGCCCATCAGCAGCTCAAGCTCTTTGATCTCAACATTGTCCTTCTTAAGCACAATGGCCGAGTAAGGCAACTGAACTACTGCTTTGAAGTTTGCCGTCAGCCCTTTGTATTTGGCGGTAATTATTGATGTGCCTTCACCTGCCAGCGTAATTTTGCCAGCCGTGATGCTCAGCACTGCACTGTTGGAGCTGCTCCATTCCGCGTCGGCTGTGACATCCTTGATTGCGGTTGCCGATTGCCCGCCGGTAACATTGGCCTTCACGAGCAGCTTGTCGCCGCTGTCACCCAATTTAAAGATACCTGCCGAGGTGTGCACCAGGCTCAATTCCTTAAAGGAATGCGTTACCGATACTTCTACTGTAGTCAGCGCGTTATTGTATGAGGCCTTGATCACTGCTATCCCGGTATCCACCGGAGTCAGCAGGCCATTAACAACCTTAGCCACACCCGTATTGGAGGATTCCCAAACTACGGCGCCTGTCACATCTTTTTTGGAAGAAGAGCCTTCCACATTAGCATATACTTTCAGTTGCTTCGGCGTTTGGCCTACGATAAGTTCCACTTTTGCCGAGCTCTCAAATTCAATCGAATTAATATCGCCTGCAGCTGCCAAGACGCTTACCGGAAAAGCAGCAGTGGCAATCAGCACCATGATGAGCAGCAATTTCGTCATTTTCCTGTACACAGTCATTAGTTCTCTCCTTAGGCTATCAGTTATTTTCCACACTCTTCCACTATATCGACATTAAACAGCCCATAGTTTACCTTATTTCAAAATTAGCTGGTAGTCGCTCACAATTTAGCAGGGGGACTTCTTCCTCAAAATTCAAATATAAATAATCCCGCTAGTCAAAACCAGCGAGATTATTCATTCGATCACCCGGACGCTTCCGGGTAGTTTCTTCTATTATTATATTGAAGAAGAGCGGTTCAGCATCCAGCATATGAAGCGCAAGGGCATCACCACTATGCCCCGTCCTCAATGGACAGCCCTTCCGAGTCTATAAGCTGGACATTCCCGCATCCATGGAGCCGGATAGCCGGCGTTTCTTTCGTTTGCAGACGGATTTCACTCAGTGTTAAGCTTTCGGCATAACGTCCGACAATCCCCTGCACCGCTGCCGCGCGCAAACCCTCCACAGTAAGTCCGGCAAGCGGCTGCTCAGGCAGCCCGTTGATCAGCAGTGCAGTTGCCGCTCCATGGCAGTTAATATTCCGGAGTGTAATATTCCGGAATTCAGGGGTTTCCTCTGTAACCGGATAGCTCTGCTTATCGAAGCCCTCCGAACCCTCAGTCCCTGCGTAAAACATATGAAAGGATACAGCTTCATGTACAATTCCGCTCATGGAGATGTTCTCCGCAACGATGTCTTCTACAAGACCGCCTCTTCCCCGGGCGCTTTTGAACCTCAGTCCAATGTCTGTGCCGATGAACAGGCAGTCGCTGATCCTGACCGCATGGACTCCGCCAGACATTTCACTGCCGATCACCACTCCGCCGTGCCCATGGTATACCGTACAGCCGCGAATCGTGATAAACCGACAAGGCAAACCCAATCTTCGCCCTTCTTCATCTTTTCCTGATTTCAGGCAGATCGCGTCATCCCCAACATCGAAGCGGCAATGCTCCACCAGAGCATACGCGCATGAATCCAGATCCAGACCGTCCCCATTCTGCGAATACCACGGATTGCGGACATGGATATTTCGGACGGTGACCTGCTCACAGGCCCATGGATGAAGACACCATGCGGGCGAATTCTGGAAGGTCGGCCCTTCCAGGAGCACCTGGCGGCAGTTCCGCAAGCTGAGCAGCGCTGGCCGGAGATACGCACGGATCGGCAAATATGACTCCATGGCCGTGTCGCCCTGCTGCTGCAGCGTTCGGTAAATCGACTCTCCTTCCATCGCCTCAGCGGATGGCCACCAGATGCCGGCTTCCCGATCAAGCGCTCCCCCTGAGGCAATAAGCTGATCCCACTGGGCGTCCGTCATCTTGAACCGCTTCACCGGTCGCCAGCCTTCGCCTCCACCGTCAAATATGCCTTCACCCGTAATCGCTACATCACTCAGCCCTTCCCCGTCCAACGGCGCCTGGCAACGCCAGTCCGCAACGCCTTCATATTGAGAGGAAACCAGTGGATACAGACTGCAGTCAGAGTCAAACAACACCAGCGCTCCTCGATCGGCGTATAGATTAATCCTGCTGCGGAGGGTGAGGGGCCCGGTTCGCCATATTCCCGGAGGGATCAGTACCTTACCGCCTCCCGCAGCGGCACAGGTATCGATCGCCTCCTGAATAGCGGCGGTGCAGAGCGCCGCCCCATCCCCGACAGCTCCATAATCGGCAATGCTGAAATTCTGCGGGGCAATCTGCGGCAGCTCAGGAAGTCGGTACTCCTCCAAATTCTGATTTCTATTCATCAATGTTTCCCTCCCCGGTAATCTAGTCATTTCGGTTACTACTTAGAACCCTCCGGGGATGTGGCCACGCTACCTTAACCCAAACACTCCCCTAAGAAGTAACCGTTATCACATCTAAATCGGTGGTGGATTCCTACGGAGGCCTAAGCAGCAACGTCCTTCATAATGTCAAACCAATTATAGTTCAAGCAAGTTTAAATTTCTTTCGTTTTAGATGTCTATTTCCTCAATTTTTATACTTTCTTGCTATACCTGATATATTTTATCGAGAGGATACCGCGATATAATACATGTCTCCTGCCCGTACCAGGCAAGGATCAGGGTTGAAGCCCCTTAGTATTGGATTCTGTATGATACCGGTCTTCATCTGCTCTGAAATCATTCCCATGCTCCTTCCTATTGTGAAAGACAATAGTCTTTACCTATTCCTTCACGGCAGCCGGACGCTGCAGGAATTCGTATTCCCCGCAAGCGAGCAGGAACGCGCCAAGACCTTTTTGATCATTGGTGATGATCGGCTCACTGATATAGTAGGCATAGCTGCCATCTCTCCGGTCATCCCCGCCGAGTCCGGCGACCTGGCAGTTTTTGTTCAGGTTGACCCAGCCGCTGTTCGTCACAAGCGCAAATTCCGCGATCAGCCCCTGATAGGCGTGGTCCAGCGTCTCAAGCCAGCTGTTATCCAGCACACCAAGCCTGATGCCCTTGGCTATCGCATAGGTAATCATGCTGGAAGCGGAGGCCTCCAGATAATTGCCTTTGCGTCCACCCTCATTGACAACCTGATACCATACCCCGGATTCTTGATCCTGGTACTTCCGCAAGGCAGCCAGCGTGTCGTTCAAAATACGTGCCAGAGTCTTGTAATCCCCGTGATCGGCAGGAAGCATAGCAAGCACATCCGCCAGCGCCATCACATACCAGCCGAGCGATCGGCCCCAGAAGTTCGGGGAGAGGCCTGTTACCGGATCACACCAAGGCTGTATTCGCTGTTCATCCCAGGCATGATATAAGAGACCCGTCACTTCATCCTTCGTATGGCGCTCACACAGAATAAACTGCCGGGTCACATCCTCCAGGCCCTTTCCTTCTTCAAAGGCAAGCAAATATTCCAGATAGAACGGGGAGCCCATGTACAACCCGTCCAGCCAGATTTGGTAAGGATAAATTTGTTTATGCCAAAATGCACCCTCCGAAGTCCGGGGATGGCCTGCAATCTGCGCTCTTAACAGGGCCGCGGCCTGTTTATATTTCTCCTGCCCCGTTTCCTGGTAGAGGACGAACAGCAGCTTGCCGTTATTGAGATGATCGATATTGTATTCATTGAGGCGATATCCGTTTACAGAGCCGTCTTCACCGATAAAATTGTCCATATTGTTCTGGATATACTCCAGATACTTAGCTTCCCCTGTCTGTCTCCACAGCAGCTCGAAGCCCTTCAGGATCACTCCGTAATCATAAGACCACTTGCCGTGGTACCCTTTGTCCTCATACAGTCTAGGCGTCCGTTCCATGATGGAATCCGCCATCCGTACAGCCCAACCAGCCGTAGTGCTTGCTTTGGTGTTCGCCATATCTTCCTTCCTCCCGGTTGAATAAAATATGGTCCTATCCGCCTCCATCAGCGGGTAGGACCCCTAAGCTATACTCTTGTCATACATGCTGTGAGCTTACATTCTTTAAGGATTTATGGCTTTATAAGCTGCCTCGTATTCGGAAATAATCATGCTGCCTCCGGATTTCTCCCACTTTTCAATCTCGGATTTGTACCCTGCCAGATCGATTTTTCCGAGGATATATTTATAGGTGGCATCCGTAACAATCTTCTGCAGCTCTGAGCCTTGTGTAGTGTTCGTCTCGGATTCCAGTGAATAGGCAGGGTTCAGTACAGCATAGTTTGCATTTTCTTCAATTAGCTTCTCGGCTTCCACCTTAAGCGGATCGGCATCATGAATTTTGTATCCAACTTCTTTCGGACGGGATGATGAGAACGGCTGCACTTCCTGCTGCCACAGATCGGTGTCCTTAATCGTTACCGCCATGTCCGCATCTACCGTATAATGCACATCCTGGATACCGTAGGTCATGAGGGCATAGACATCATCATTCATGATATCGTTCACAAATTTCAGAATCCGCTTCAGCTCTTTCTCATCCTTGACCTCCGATTTCGGGAAGGACAGCAATCCGCCGATTCCGTTTGTCCCCGCCCAGATCGCACGGTCTGCTTCATTGCCGGTCGAGGTGATGTCATTAACCATAACTAGTTCCATATTGTCCTGAATACCTTTGGACATGTTCAGCAGATTTTTGCTGTCAAACAATGCGCCGACATAAATCCCGGCTTTCCCCTGTGCAAAGTTCTGCTGCTGGTCATTTTTGGCGGTTACCGCAAAATCCTGGTTGATATAGCCGCCTTCAAATGAGGCTCTCATATAATCCATGGTTTGAATGTAAGATTCCGTTTCGAACTCCGGTGTCATGATGCCGGCATCATCCACCGCCCAAACGTTCGGTGTTCCGAAGTAGGAGCCCAGTGTTTTGAACGCTCCGTACACCAGGTCGCTGCGGTCCATAAAGCCGGTTGTATCCTTTTTGCCGTTGCTATCAGGGTCCTTCTCGGTAAACGCTTTCGCAATCTCAAGCAGTTCGGCTGTAGTCTTCGGAACCGCCATTCCCAGTTTATCGAGCCAGTCCTTGCGGATAATGACGCCGTTTCTGGCTTTGGCTTTCTGGAACGGTACGCCGTAGAGCTTCCCTTCAATGGATGCCGAGTTGCGGGTATCCTGGGAGATGGCTGCCAGATTCGGGAATTCGTCCAGATAAGGGCTCACTTCCCAGAACATGCCCGCTTTCAGCGCGTTGCGCACCGAAGAATTATCAAGGATGGTCAGTGTAACAATATCCGACAGCGAACCCGAAGCCAGAGAAGTGTTAATCCGCTCTTCCTTAGAGGCATCCGGAACCCAGGAGAACTCGATTTCCGCATGGGTTGCTTCTTCAATTTTGCTAAGCACCTTATCCGTTGGCGGTGATGCTGTATGCAGCAGGTTCAGCCAGGTAATCTTGGCCTTAACGTTCTCTGCCTCCGCTGTTGTCCCCGATTTAGCCGATTGCGCCTGACTGTTAGTATTTGAGTTTCCTCCACCACATGCTGAGAGTACCAGACCGCTGCACAGCATCAAGGCTGCAAGTTTCTTGTAATTGCGACTCATGAACACTACCCCTTTTATTCGTAATAGTATTGCTGTATCTTCCACCCCCGCTGGTGGCAGGGGCATGAATTCTGAGTATTGCAGAGCTTAATATACGCCGTCTTCCCCGACCTTCTTGGCCAGCTTGTTCGCCAGAACGACGAGCACCAGACCCACCACTCCCTTGAACAGTCCGACGGTCGTACTGAAGCTTAATTGGCCGTTCTTGAGTCCGGCGGTGTAAATATAAGTATCAAAAATTTCTCCAACTTCTCGGTTCAAGGAATTAATCAGCAGGTACATATGCTCAAACCCGAGGTCCAGCGTATGACCGATCTTCAGAATAAGCAGGGTAATGATGACCGGACGAATGGCTGGCAAGGTGACATGCCAGGTTTTGCGCAATCTTCCTGCCCCGTCCATTTCAGCGGCTTCATACAATTGGGTGTCCACTACGGTAATGGCTGCCAGATAGATAATGGTCGACCAGCCCAGCTCTTTCCAGATGATTTGCCCGATGTACACGGTGCGCAGCCATTCGGGAGAGGTCAGGAAGCTGATCTTATGCCCTCCGAGCGCCGCAATGATCTCGTTCAGCACCCCGCCGTCCACATTCATGAATACATAGGAAATCGAGACGATAATGACCCATGACAGGAAATGCGGGATATAGATAATCGTCTGGATGGCACTCTTGAACATCTTGTGCCGGACCTCATTCAGCATCAGCGCCAGAATAATCGGGAGCGGGAAAAAGATCACGATGTTCAGCGCAAACAAAATCAGTGTATTACGCAGCAGCATTAAAAAGGTAGGTTCGGTAAACAAGCGGATAAAATGCTTGAACCCGACCCAGGGACTTCCCGTGATGCCCAGATACGGCTGATAATCCTGAAAGGCGATGATTAGCCCGCCCATGGGCAGATACTTAAAAATAATGAAATAGAGAAATCCCGGCAGTATCATTAGATACAACAGCTTGTGCCTTTTTAGACTCAGCAGGCTATGCGCCGTTCGTTTTATTCTCACCGGTGGTGCTTTCATCTGTACCCCGGTGACATTTGCCTCTTTCACCTGATCGGCCTCCTTGATCGCGTTTCTTAACGCTTCCCAGATTACGGAGATTTGCTTATTACGTATATAATCATTAGTTACTGCCGCTCTGTAAACCGCGCTGTTATACGGTTCTCCAGCCCATAGCCCCTTGTGATGATTACGATCATATATAAGGATCATGGGGCACTCTGCCCACATTTTCCTCCCGAAACAAAGCCTAAGCTAATGATTATATACGGAATACAAGGCCCCTGATAAAGTTTCATTGAAACGATTACAAGGAGGATAACTGCATGGCGCAATCATCATTTAAAAAAGAAACTATGGGCAACCGGATATTTACCATAGTCAATACCACCCTGCTGGCACTCATTGCCCTCATCTGTCTTTTACCCTTTGTCAATGTATTTGCCAGTTCCTTTGCTTCAACACAGGAAGTAGTGGAGAAGAAGTTTATTCTCTTCCCGACCACCTTTTCTCTGGATGCTTACCGTTATATCCTGTCAACGCCAACTATCTTTAAAGGATTAACCGTGTCCATCCTTGTCACTCTGGTTGGAACCGTCGTCAGCATGATTCTTACTGCGCTGATGGCTTACGGCCTGTCGCGAAGATATCTGTATGGACGGGATTTCATCAACTTTATTGTCGTGTTCTCCATGCTCTTCAGCGGAGGAATGATTCCCACCTTCCTGGTCGTCAAATATTTCCATCTGATTGATTCCTACTGGTCGCTGATCTTCCCGGTAGCCGTTAATGCCTTCAACCTGATTATCATGCGCAACTTCTTTCAGGCGTTGCCGGACAGTCTTGAGGAATCGGCCAAAATCGACGGCTCCAATGATTTCGGCGTGTTCATTAAAATTATGCTGCCGCTGGCGCTGCCGTCCATTGCCACCCTCTCCCTCTTCTATGGAGTGGCTTACTGGAATACCTACATCACCGCGATTCTGTATATCACGGATTCCACCAAATGGCCGATTCAGGTGCTGCTGCGCCAGATTGTCATTGTCTCCAGCGGCATGCAGGCAGAAAGCACTTCGGTCGATATCATTCCGCCGGCCCAGACGATCAAAATGGCGGTTATTGTGGTCGCTACTGTTCCCATGCTGATCGCCTATCCGTTTGTGCAGAAGCATTTCACGAAAGGTGCCCTGCTGGGTGCAGTCAAAGGCTAGCAGACTTCGGCAAAAGAGGCTCATGTGCAATCCTTGGCCGCTTAACAAAGAACAAAGCAACAGGGGCTGTCCCGTAAGCCATCACATGGCTGCTTGGGATAGCCCCTGTTGTTTTTGAGTAGGATTGACGTGTGCACTTGGTGCAGACGCTCCGCGAACGGACCGTTGTTCCAATCGCTGTTGTCCCCAGATTTTATTTATTCTCCTTAGCGGTGAAAATCCGGGGACAAAGGCGACCGCTGCCGCTTTTCCACAATCGTTCTGTCCTCTCCGCTGCTTTAGGCAGGAAAAGTTTCTACAATTCTCTTTAAAATCACAAAAAGAAATCGCCCTTTGGTAAAATGGAGGTACCACTACCATTTAAAAAGGCGATTTCTTTGTACATTCAATATACCATGGACTGAAGAACAACCGGGGATTCCAAAGATTTCTGCTTCGAGGGATCGAAAAAGTGACGCTTGAGGTCGGATGGCTTTCGCTTGCCCACAACCTGCTGAAGCAAGTTGCCAATGACCAAAAACGATAGAGCAGCGATTCTCCAATAACGGGAGAATCGCTGCTCGCTGTCTTTTTACGGCTTTTAAAATGAACGGATTTCACAATCGTAGAAAATTCTACTTTTGGGACAGCCTCTTGACTATTCCATGGCTGCCCTGTTGGGATCTTCTCATTTGACGTAGGGTTAGCTGTTTATTTGTCCTGCTTCATGGTCCGGTATGCGCCTGGCGTCACATGCTCCTTCTTGCGGAAGGAACGGATGAAATTCTGCGGGTTATGGTACTGCAGGCGTTCAGCCATCTCCTTGATCGTCATGTCGCTCTCCACCAGCCATTTCTTGGCCATTTCCAACCGGTAGCTCATGATGTATTCACTGAAGGTCATGCCAAATTCCCGCTTAAAGATGCTGCTCAAATAGTTCGGACTGTAATGCAGGCGCTCACCGATCAATTCCAGCGACAGATCCTGGTCGTATTCGGCACGAACGATGGCTGCAATCTGCTCGGATAGGCAGCGGAACTGGCGGGTGGTCTTCTCCTTCATGCTGGTTACCATCGGCTGGATGACTTCCTTCACCAGGATGCGTTCAATCTCTTCCGGGTTGCGGATATCCAGCAGCCGGTGATACAGCGCATAATTATCCTGGGTCAGCAGCACCTCCACGCCGATCAGCTGCTCCAGCTGTATCAGATTGTTCACGAACCGGATCAGGGTCACCTCGAAATTCATCGGATTCTTGCTGTGCTTCATCATCTCCCCCAATAGCGGGTACAGGGAGCGCGATACCTGCTCCTCATCACCTAACCGGATGGCGTCGAACAGCTGCGATTCCAGCTCCGCCGGATAATGCAGCAGCACGGGTCCGGAGATCACCATCGAAATATCCTCATAGAAAATAATCGATTCCTTACCGAGATTCAGTCGGTGGTGCAACGCCTGCTTGCTCATCTCGCAGGCTTCCTTGCTGTGTAATAAATCACTGTACAGCTTGCTGATCCCTATGCTGACCGACAGCTTCAGGATTTCCCTGACTGTCTTGATGATCAGCTTGGCATCGGCAAGGATTTGCTTCCGGTTCTCCTGTTCGTTCTGTCCCTCAAAGATCAGAATGGTCGCTTGGGTACGGTCATTCAGCAGGATCGGGATCATCCGCCGCGTCTTGGGAATCAGCTCCTCCACCAGCTTGTTGACCGCTACGAGCAGCAGATCCTTGTCGCTGGCCTGCCGTTCCCCGTAATTATCCAGCTGGATCAGCAGGGTCGCATATACTGTGTCCGCTGTCAGAGCATAGCCGAAGCGCCGCATATTGCGCTCCTGTTCTTCCGCCGTAATCCGGCTGCGGAACAGGTTCAGTATAAATTGGGTTTCCAGCTGGGGCATTTCAGACTGAATCAAGCCCTCCAGACTTTCCTTCTCCGACAGAATGGTATCAATTGATGTAATAATCCAGTCAATTTCATCCTTTGGGACCGGCTGGGCACTACCCGGCAACCTGCGCTGAATCTGGCGGATCGGCTTGGTGAAATAAACGGAGATCACGTAGGCCACCACGACAATCAGCAGTGTGATCACCACACCCATCATAATTAAGCCGAACCGGGTGGTCTTCAGAGCATCAGAGATTTCCTGCTGGTCGAGCAGCGTTACATAAATCCAATTATTATAGGAAGATTTCGCATAAAGGGCCTGAACCTCCTGGTGATTGACCTTATTCAGCGCAACCGTTCCTGTCTGACTCTCGCTTCGCGCGACCTCGGTAATGTGACGCAGCTGCCCATCGGTCAGCAGCGCTTTGCCGGATTCCGATTCATACAGCAGTTCACCCTGCCGGTTCAGAATAAACACTGCGGTGTTGTCCTCCGTCTGCAGGGTTTGCTGCAGCGTCTGCAGTGAAATATCCGATAAGACAATTGCCTGCTTAGTCTGCGAGAATACCGGAAGCGTATTTACGAAGCGGATGCCCTTGTCCGTCTTGACCCAGAACAATCCCCGGCTCTGGTTGTCGATATAGCTCTTATACAGATTGTCACGCTCTTCCGCTGTTAAATAGGAGAGCTTGCCGTTGGAAATCTTCCAGTTCTGGACCAGACTGATCAGCGAGTAATCCACGCCGTCCATCCCCATGCTAGCGATATAGTTGAGCTGGGAATTGATATTTCGGTACGCCTGGAAATCCTGCTCTGTAATCGGATTCTGGACTACCTCACTGAATGAGCTGGTAGTGCTGTAAGTATTGAAAGCAAACTCTATCGTTTCGATTTTCTGCTCCAGCGTATTTTTGATTTGGGTAATCAGGCTTTGCTTGCCGCTGGCAACGCTATCAATAACCGATTGAATGGTCGTCAAATAAATATAGCTGCCGAAGCTGATGACCAGGCCGATGCCCAATACTAGAATAGGAATAAAAATCTTATAGAACATCCTGCCTTTTTTCATAGGTAAACTCCTTCAACGATGTAATCATTTTCAATTATAGCGCTTTCAAGAGGTGAAATCCAAACCCTTTTTCACGTGTGCACAATACATTCTCCATCTTATCGAGGTGGCGGGCATCCCGATCAAGAGTCATAAACAGCAAACAACGATTCCCCCCTGAACTGACGGGAGAATCGCTGCTGAGCATTTCATCATATTGCGAGTATCCTTATCGGACTGGCTGCCCGGAGCGGCTGACACGAACCAGCTCGCCCTTGCATTCATTGATGCCGGCCTCGGTAATCTTCACCTCGCACAGCTCGCCCTGCAGGGAATCATCGCCTGCAAACAGCACCTGCAGATAGTTGTCGGTGAAGCCGTGCTGGACCTCCCGGCCCGGCGCATCTTTAGCCGATCGTTCGGGTATAACGCTGAGCGTCTGGCCCACGAACTGGCGTGCATAGGACAGCTGCATGTCCTCTGACAGATCAATCAACAGCTGCACACGGCTGTTTTTGACCTCTTCGTCCACCTGGTTCTCCATTCGTGCTGCGGGCGTTCCGGTCCGCTTGGAATAGGGAAACACATGCATTTCCGAGAAATTGACTGCCTTCATAAACTCGTAGCCAGCCTGGAACATCTCATCGGTTTCACCCGGGAAGCCGACAATCACGTCGGTGGTGATGCCGACATTAGGCATGGCCTGACGAATCGCTATAATTTTGGACATATATTCTTCAGTGGTGTATTTGCGGCGCATCCCCTTCAGCACATCGTTATGTCCAGCCTGCAGCGGAATATGCAGATGACGGCACATTTTCGGCGAACGGTTCAGCACATCCAGCAGCTTGTCATCAATCTGGCTGGCTTCGATCGAGCTGATCCGTACTCTCTCCAGCCCTTCCACCCCGTCGAGTTCCCAGAGCAGATTGGACAGCCGGTAATTCTCCAGGTCGTCACCGTATCCGCCAGTATGGATGCCGGTCAGCACAAATTCCTTGTAGCCCGCTTCCACCAGTTGACGCGCCTGAGCCACGATGCTCTTGGGATCACGGCTGCGCGAGAGACCGCGTGACCAGGGAATAATGCAGAAGGTGCAGAAGTTGTTGCAGCCGTCCTGGATCTTCATGAAGGCCCGCGTGCGGTCTGCGAAGCCCGGTACATCCAGTTCCTCGAATTCACGCGTCTTCATAATGTTACGCACTGCGTTCACCGGCTGACGCGAATGCTGAATATTCTTGACATGGGTCATTATCTGGTCACGGTCCTGATTGCCGATGACCAGATCGACACCTGGAATGTCGAGGATTTCACCAGGCGAGGTCTGCGCGTAGCAGCCGGTTACCGCAACGATCGCCTCCGGATTGCGGCGCACCGCGCGGCGGATCATCTGGCGGCTTTTTTTATCGCCGGTATTGGTTACCGTACAGGTGTTGATCAGATAGACATCGGCGGAACCCTCGAAATCAACCTGCTCATATCCTTCATTTTTGAACAGCTGCCAGATGGCTTCAGTATCATAGAAATTGACTTTGCAGCCCAACGTATAAAATGCTACAGATGACATTCCTTAAGCTCCCCCCATTTCTCCTGACTCATATAAAATACAGGCCGCGGCTACCATGCCCGCTGTCTCACAACGCAGAATCCGCCGGCCCAGTCCTACAGACACGGCTCCAGCCTCCTCGGCCTGAGCATATTCCTCCACGCTGAATCCGCCTTCCGGCCCGACCACAACCAGCACCTTGCCGCCTGCTTCCGGCGGAAGCCCGGCCAGCCAAGGCGCAACCGCGCTGCGCAGCTGCAGGCCGGCTTCCTTCTCATAGCAGAAGTAGACCGCATCATAATCAGCAAAGGATTTCAGCAGCTGCTTCCAGGACACAGGTGCCCCTACGGCCGGAACAATGTTGCGGTGAGCCTGCTCAGCCGCTTCCTTGCAGATCTTGCGCCAGCGGTCCAGCCGTTTGCTCTCCTTGCGTTCATCGTATTGCACAATAGTACGCTCCGACAGAAACGGCACGAACGCCGCCGCTCCGATCTCGGTGCATTTCTGAATCACTGTCTCCATCTTGTCCGCCTTGGGCAGACTCTGGGCCACCGTTACCGAGATCCGCGCTTCATGCGTCATCTCCAGCGCTTCCAGTATATTCAAGGTGACTTCCCCGATTTCAATCCGGGTGATTTCGGCCAACACTTCCCGGGAGACGCCATCGCTGACAATCAGCTTGTCTCCTTCTTTCCCGCGCATCACCTTGGCAATATGGCGGGCATCTTCACCGCCGACTCTGACTGCACCCTCTGCGAACTGCTCCGGTGCTACGAAATACCGCTGCATGTTTTCATCATCCTGTCCTTGAATTATCGATAATTATCGAACCCTCCCAAACCAGCGTCGAACCCTCTGGGGCCCTCCCTTCCAAGGGAGGGTCCCAGAGGGCGCTGCCCTCTGGACTCCCGCAAGTTTGGCGAATGAGCCTGGCGGTACGGTGATTAGGCGGCTGGGAGGGGGGAACGCTTATCCCTGCGGGACCGCTTGGACGCCCGCATGGGCTGGCCCGCTATCCCTGACGGGATGCGTGCCGGGGGCTAAGGTCAAAGGCGGGCTGTTCCTGCGGAATGCGCAAGATAATTTCCTATACATCAAGAAGAAACGGCGGCACGCCTGCAGACCCAGGATTTTGCCGCCGCCACTGCATCTTATTACGCTTTAATACATACAAATTTTGTTACTACTTAGGCCTTAGCGAAGATTAGAATATTACTCCGGAACGTTCAACGCAAATAGATGCAAAAGTGCAACTAATTTCAGCTGTAACCTCTCTCAGAAGGTGATTAAGTGCGATATTGCAACTAATTTTGAGCAAATCGAGTCTTCTGCGCTCAAACGCCAGAATTAGGTGCCTTTTTGCAACTATTCGCTTCAAAACGTGAAAAATCGGCAAATTAAATGCACTTTTGCATTTAATTCAATGGCTCGGACTTAGGAAACCACTGCGAAGTTAAATCTTCTGTATTCTCGTCCTACGGAGACCTAAGCAGTAATCAAATTTTATCATACAACGTTTGGAAGAGGTAGACCAGACTTGACATCCGGCTTCAGGCCCCGCCAAACAGCTTGAAGAAGAAGTTCACGAACGTTGCAAACATTTCGCTGGCCCAAATATTCAACGGATCAATCGTATAGGTACGCAGTCCGGGAATAAACAGGATCAGCAGGAAGATCAGCATCGAATATTGCTCATATTGCTGCAGTCGTCCGCGCAGCGGACGTGGAGCGAGATCCTCCACAATCCGGTAGCCGTCCAGCGGCGGCAGTGGGATCAGGTTGAACAGAAACAGGAACAGGTTCAGCTGAATGAAGATACTAAAGAACCAATAGACGGCCTTGTATAGCTGATCGTTGGTAATGGAATTCATTGTTCCGGTCGCCAGCAGCAAACCGAAGATCAACGAGCCGAGAATACCGAGCAACAGGTTGCTGATCGGGCCGGCAGCGGAAACAATAACGCCCATCAGCCGGGGACGGCTGAAGTTGTCGCGGTTAACCGGCACGGGACGGGCCCAGCCGAATCCGGCAATCACCAGCAGAATAATACCCCAGAAATCAAAGTGGACGACAGGGTTCAGGGTCATCCGTCCCAGCAGCCGGGCTGTGGGATCACCAAATTTATTGGCAAAATAAGCATGACTGAACTCATGAACCGTAAATGCTATCAGCAGAGTAACCAGAAAAAAAGGAAGCTGCTCCAGCGGAATGCGAATAATGCTCTGTAAAAATTCCATCTCTACCTCTTTCCGGCTGTAAAGGCCACCCAATCTTCCTCACGGGAAATTTCCATAATCTCAAAACCGGACTGCTGCAGCGCCCCGGCAACCAGCTCTTCTTTATCTTTATAAATCCCTGAGGTAATATAGATCCCCCCAGGCTGCAGTGCACGGTAGACGTCATCGGTAAATAATACAATAATTTCTGCCAGAATATTGGCCACTATTAGCTTCACCGGCAGAGTTACCCCTATACCGCTACCCATGGCTGCTGATGGCGTCTCCTCTTCTGCGGCAAAGCCCGGTCTTGCCGAAGGCCACATCTCTCCGGCCGGCGTATCGGCAGCCCCTTCGCCTCCCAGCAGCGAGAGAAGATCGCTCTCCTTCACCATGATGGCCGATTCCAGCCTGTTCAAAGCCACATTCTCACGTGCGCTCGTTACAGCCACAGGGTCCAGATCCAAGGCCAGCACCGCTCTCGCGCCTAGCAGCACGGCGCCTACGGCAAGAATCCCGGAACCTGTACCTACATCAATAACCTCTTCGCCGCCGCTGATATGCTTCTCCAGCGCACGCAAACAGAGCGCAGTGGTCGGGTGGGTTCCGGTGCCGAAGGCCATTCCCGGGTCTAGCTCGATAATCCGTTCATCCGCACTCTCCGGTGTATACTCCTCCCAGGTAGGCTTGATGGTCAGACGCTCCGAGACCCGCAGCGGCTTGAAATACTGCTTCCAGGCATGGGCCCACTCCTCTTCATCTACGGTCTTCCAGGAGATCAGCGCCTTCCCCGGATCAATTCCATATTGGCGCAGCTCCTCAACCTGGGGGGCCAGCTCCAGAATAAGCGCCTCCATGGCGACGGTGTCCGCGTAATACCCCTTGATCACGGCCTCTCCCTCGGGAATATCGTTCAGCGGCTCATCGTACAGCTCCCCATAACGGGTATCCCTTGTTTTGTTGAGTGTGCCGGACTCTTCTATGGACACTCCGCCTGCCCCTGCTTCATACAGCAGATTGGCGATCATGTCCTGCGCTTCTTCCCTTGTATGTATCGTTAGTTCATGCCATAACATCGTTTGTGAATCCTCCTAAAATTGGTGTGCAGCTTAGATTATAGCCGGGCCTCTGATTGAAACAATACATAGTATACCATTTCTCCCGGTCTCAGCGCCAAACTGCGGATAAAAGTCGATCCCTCCCAAAAATTCGATCCCTCCCAAACCCTCCCTTCCAAGGGAGGGCCCCAAAGGGTTGCACTCTCTGGACACCTGCAAGTTTGGCGAATGAGCCTGGCGGTACGGTGGTTATTCCCAACTTTACACATACCTTATCTACAACAAAAGTAAATCATAATTTCCTATACAATAAAAAAGAGCGGAACCACAAGGTCCCACCCTCCTTATCCTAATAGAAACTTCTAGATCGTCCGCTGTACTGGCAGCAGCTTGCGGTATTCTGTCGAAATGTAAGTTATGTATTTACGCAAATAGATCCAGCTGTAATAGGCGATCCCCTCCAGTATCACTGCCAGAATTACCGCAACCAGCATGCTGTACTCTCTTGGAACCTGTATATCATTTCCGATATTCATGGTTATGTAAGGGACACCAAGTGTGCGCAATACCCCTGCCAGCAGGGACAAAACAGCCGAAAGTCCGAATCCGAAGGCAATGGTAGCCAGAAAAGGAATTACCATAATGCTCAAGAGGCCTGTAGAGCAATAGAATCTGATCAGCATCATCATTGCCGCGAAGGAGCGGTCTTTTCCCTGGATAACCTGTTCACTGACATATGCTTTGGCTAATTTGCGCGGGTTGCCCAGTCTTGCCAGAATCTCTGACTCCCCCTGACCGTTGTAGAGGCTCTCTTCAATATGACTCTCAATCTCACGGACCGCATCCATGCGCTCTGCTTCCGGCAATGGATGAAGATGATGATGAAATGCATTCAGATATTCTCTTGCTTCCCGGTTCATAAATGATCTTCTCCTCTATACAACTGAATTTGATCTACCGCAAAAGAGAGCAGGCTCCACTCTGAAGACATAGTCTCCAGCAGAACGGCCCCAGCGGCGGTTAAACTATAATACTTGCGCGGCGGACCATAATCCGATCCCTGCCAGAACGATTCCAGATAATTGTCTTTCTGCATCCGGCGCAGAAGAGGATACAGCGTCCCTTCCGTAATCGCCAGCTGCTCCCATTTCTCCAGCAGCGTCACCAGCTCATAGCCGTAACGCGGCTGCCTGCTGACCAGCAGCAAGATGCAGAACTCCATAATTCCCCTGCGGACCTGTGAGGTCCAATCCGTCATTTCCATAACAACCTCCCGCTTCCACATTATAGGACACACTACTGTGCGAGTCAAGGTAGTGTTTTTCAATACAAGTAGAAACCGATGCCTGCCTATATATAAAAAAAAAGCATCAAACCATAAAGGTTCGTGCTTCACAATATGTACTGCCATTATTCATTTATCCATTCTAAGGCCTAAGCCGCAAGCGTTGTTGTCAGATTGCTTCCATTACGGCTTGGGCTTGGGTATCAAGCTCTTGTGCCGAAGAGGCAATCGTTGTGAATTCATCAAGCGCAACCTGGATCTGCTGCTGGCTCTCCTTGATGCTGAGCTGAACCTGATTGGTGCCGCCGGAGATCTTCTCTACTTCCTTGGAGATCGCATGGACACTGTCACGCACCTCAATAATGGAATCCTGCACCATCACGGAGAGCTTACGCACTTCTTTGGCCACTACGTCGAAGCCACGGCCATATTCCCCGGCATGCGCAGCTTCAATGGCAGCATTGAGGGCAAGCAGCTGCGTCTGTGAAGCAATACCGCCAATCGTCTGCACAATCCCATGGATAGATTCCGCCTGCTTTTGCAGATGGGCGAGAATATGGGTATTCTCCAGAGAGACTTCAGCTATGGCATCAATGCTGACCAGCAGTTCCCGGCTGCGTTCTATTCCAGTCTCCGCACGCTGGTTCAGACTGTCCGCCATCTCCTTCATCCGCTCCACAACTGCACTCATCGTATTTTGCCGGCCGGTAATATTGGTAGCAACCTTGAATACACCAATTACATTAGCATTCTCCTGGTCAAAAATCGGCATATAGGTTGCTTCAAGCCACACCGTATTTCCGTCCGCATCCATCCGCTCAACCTTGTCCTGAAAGCTGTTGCCGCCCATCAGATTCTCCCAGAACAGCTCATATTCCGCACCGTTTACGAATTCTGGAAAACATAATTCTTTATGGTGCATTCCATACATCTTCTCCATTGGATATCCCATCGAACCGGCAAAAACTTTATTCACATAAGCTACACGGCGATTCAGGTCAAAACGGATGATTGCCAGATATTTTTCCAAAGACCGCACAACAAGCTCGTCAGTAACTTCTTGAGAATGAATGATCCCCATGATTATTTACCTCCACAAAATTAAACTTTAAACAATTATTTAATACAATCTATATCGGTTAAACAGGCACCGGTTGTAACTGCTTAAATTGATACGAAAAAATAAAAAATTTGGATTGGTTATTCAGCTCAACGAATCCCTCCGACCCTCCGCTCTGTTCACTCGTATAGTCAACCGCTGATTTTTAGATTAAGCCGGTTATTCTCTGTGAAAAAGCGGCCTCTCCCCTTAGGGAAAAGCCGCCGCAATAATTATCCCTATTGCAAGAAGGGGAAGGATTATTCGGCCACCACCGCGATTGTACCTTCGTTCCGCGCACGCAGCAGGGTATGCCGGTTCATGCGGATCAGATGTGCCTCGGCCAGACTGCGCTGCAGCAGCTCCTTCTCTACGCCAAGCTCCTGGATCGTTGACGGGCCTTGTACCGTCTTCAGCAGATGGCGAATCCGCTCAGGCGTAGGCAGCCCGCGGATCTCCTCCCGAATCAGCTCCCACTGGCTGTTGCTCTCCTGGCCCAATGTGTTCGCCAATTCATGATACAGTGTGGAGATTTCGGCGCAGGCTACACCAACCTTGGCCCCGTGCAGCAGCTGGCGCCGCCCGGTACGGATGTACTCCATCTCCCAGTAATGGGACAGATGATGCTCTGCGCCAGACGCCGAATGCGACTGTCCGAACAGCAGGATCGCCAGCCCGGACTCGATCAGCGCCTCAGTCAGCACCTGAATACCGGCTTCGGTATGGCGTCCAATCTCCTCGGCATGCTCCACGCAAGCCAGCAGAGCGCGTTCTGTAATGGCAGCCACTTCGGGAGAGTAAGGCTCCCCTGCGGTCAGCCGTCCGTATTTCCAGTCGAACAGAGAGGTATACTTGCCGAGCATATCCCCAAAGCCCGCAGCAATCATCGGACCCGGCGCGGCGCGCAGAATATCGGTATCGGCAAAGATGGCCACTGGTCCCGCCGCTGGAATGGTTAGCTTGTTGCTGCGGATAATCAGCGGCGAGCCATTGGAGGTGAAGCCGTCCACGGACGGGGCGGTAGGTACCGACAGAAACGGGATAGCCGCGGTGTAAGCCGCATAGCGGGCCACATCATGCAAGGTGCCGGAACCGGCCACCACGACGCCATCTGCCTTATGCTGCTGAATAGCCAGCAGCACCTGCACCACAGAGGCTTCATCTGCAATCACATCTCCCTGCGCATTCGCCAGCACCAAGGTGATCTGCAGCGGAACCCCAGCCGTTTCACAAGCTTCGGCAAGCCGGGCTCCTGCGGCTTCATAGGTGATCCGGTCTGCAACAAGCAGCGGTGTCTTCCAGCCCTGCTCCACAATAAACGGGGCAACCTCTTTCAGCGCACCAGCCTCTACAAGAATGGCCTCAGGGAGCGCGAAGGCGGCGCCTCCTGCGATTTCAGCTGCTGCCGCTCTGATCACATGCAGAATATCACTCATAGATGAACTCATCCTTTCTGTATCCCTATTGATAAACAGCAGTACCGTACTCCAGGGGAGCACGGCACGCATGTAAGGTTATATTATAAATCCTGGCTTAAAGCAGCTTCCAGGCGATATCGTTCAGGCGCAGCTCGTTGCGCAGCGCACGGGTATTCGTGTCCTTGTCGATCACAACACATTCAATCCCGGCCATTTCGGCGAAATCAAGCAGCTGCTCTGTGGTAACTACATAAGAGAATCCGGTGTGATGCGCACCTCCGGCCAGAATCCAGGCTTCCACGCCTGCCTTCAGGCTTGGCTGCACCTGCCACAATACACGTGCAACCGGCAGGTTCGGCATCGCTTCAGAAGGTTCTACGGCCACCACTTCATTGACCAGCAGACGGAACCGGTTGCCCATATCGATAATGGAGGCATTCAGCGCGTCCCCGGAGCGGCCGTTGAAGACCATGCGGGCCGGATCTTCCTTGCCGCCGATCCCCAGCGGATGCACCTCAAGCTTAGGCTTGTCGACAGCAATCGTCGGACAGATCTCCAGCATGTGTGAGCCGAGCACCAGCTCATTGGCAGGGTCCAGATGATAAGTATAATCTTCCATGAAGGAAGTGCCTTTGTTGCTGGCGATAATCTTCATCAGGCGGACCAACGCGGCTGTCTTCCAGTCGCCTTCACCGGCGAAGCCGTAGCCCTGCTCCATCAGACGTTGAACAGCCAGACCCGGTAGCTGCTTCAGGCCATGCAGATCCTCAAAGGTAGTGATGAATGCTGTATACCCGCCCTTTTCCAGGAAGGCTTTCATTCCCAGCTCAATACGAGCCTGGTAACGGATGGAGTCACGTACTGCACCCTCCTGGTCTCCACCTTGGGCAAAATCATAGGCTTCGGCATATTCAGCCATCAGATCATCGATCTGTGCTTCGGTAACAGCGTCCACACGTTCTACCAGATCGCCTACCCCGTAGCCGTCCACGGTCCAGCCCAGCTTGATCTGTGCTTCAACCTTGTCACCTTCCGTAACAGCTACGGAACGCATGTTGTCTCCGAATCTGGCCACCTTCAGCGTCCGGCTCTCATTAAAAGCAACCGCAGTGTTCATCCAGCCGCCCAGCCGTCCAACCACTTCAGGGTCTTCCCAGTAGCCTACGATGACTTTGCGGGCAATGCCCATCCGTGCGCCGATGAAGCCGTATTCGCGGTCACCGTGTGCGGACTGGTTCGTATTCATAAAGTCCATGTCAATCGAATCCCAAGGGATATCGCGGTTGTACTGGGTAGCCAGATGGAGCAATGGCTTGCGCAGCTGCGACAGGCCGGAGATCCACATTTTGGCCGGGGAGAAGGTGTGCATCCAAGTAATGATCCCGGCGCAATCCTCGTCGCTATTGGCGGCAATCGCCAGCTTACGGATTTCGTCCGCTGTCGTCAGCACCGGTTTGAATATAATTTCATAAGGTACGGCTTCATTCGCGTTCAGGCCTGCCGTGATCTCGCGGGAGTGGGCAGCCACTTCCTCGATAGTTTCCGGTCCGTACAGATGCTGGCTTCCGGTTACGAACCAGAATTGATAAGGTTTGATGGTTAGCATGTTTTTTTCCTCCTAAAGTTTTATTAGCATAAGCTACAATGAATCTGCTTCGGTAAAACTCGCTTCGAAAGCATATGCCTAAGTTTTATTAGCATAAGCTACAATGAATCTGCTTCGGTAAAACTCGCTTCGAAAGCATACGCCTAAGTTTTATTAGCATAAGCTACAATGAATCTGCTTCGGTAAAACTCGCTTCGAAAGCATACGCCTAAAGTTTTATTAGCATAAGCTACAATGAATCTGCTTCGGTAAAACTCGCTTCGAAAGCATGTTCCCAGTTTTGTGAGCGCCGCCTATTCTGTCACTTCTTCCTTGATTGCCTTCAGATGCTTCATGACATTGTTCTCGCCGCGACCGAAATAATCATGCAGTCTGGAGTATTCCTGGAACAGCTGCTCATACACAGCCACATTCTCGGGAATCGGCAGGTAGGACTCTTCTCGTACACGGGCCATTTTCTCAGCAGCTTCAACAATGGAATCGTAACCGCCCTTGGCCGCACCCGCAGCCACCGCGCCGAACATGGCCGCTCCGAGTGCCGGAGTCTGCTTCGAGGCCGCCACCTTGATCTCGCGGTTGGTGACATCGGCATAAATCTGCATCAGCAGACGGTTCTTCTGCGGCAGTCCGCCGCAGGCATACAGCACATCAACAGCCACACCGTTGGAATGGAAGGCATCGACGATCTTGCGTGTGCCAAAAGCGGTCGCCTCCAGCAGCGTACGGTAGATTTCCTCCGGCTTGGTCAGCAGCGTGCAGCCCAGCAGCAATCCGGTCAGGTTCGTATCAACCAATACAGAACGGTTGCCGTTCCACCAATCGAGTGCCAGCAGACCGGTCTGACCCGGCTTGTAGGCCGAAGCACGTTCTTCCAGCCAGGTATGAATATTCATGCCTGCTTCAGCCGCAGCCTCTTTGGCATACGCCGGCACAGCTTCCTCCACATACCATTCAAAAATATCGCCCACCGCCGACTGTCCGGCCTCATAACCGTAATAGCCGGGAATAATCCCGTCTTCGACCACACCGCACATGCCTTCTACTTCGCGTTCGGTCTCTCCCAGCAGCATGTGGCAGATTGAGGTTCCCATCGCCATGACCAGCTTGCCCGGCGTAACTACACCAACTGCAGGCACGGCAGCATGGGCATCCACGTTGCCGACAGCAACAGCGGTTCCGGCGGCAAGACCGATCATCTCAGCCATTTCGGCAGTCAGCTCGCCGGCCTTCGTGCCTAGCGGTACAATGTCGCCGCGCAGCTTCGTATCGGTCAGGTGCTCCAGACGCGGATCAAGCGCTTTGAAGAATTCCTTGTCAGGGTAGCCGTCGGCTTTATGCCAGATCGCCTTATAGCCGGCTGTACAGCTGTTGCGCACAATGTTGCCGGTCATCTGCGAGATCACCCAATCCGTAGCTTCAAGGAACTGGTCTGCAGCATCATAGATTTCCGGTGCTTCGTTCAGAATCTGCCACACCTTGGCCATCATCCACTCAGAGGAGATTTTGCCGCCGTAACGGGCCAGCCATTTCTCTCCCCGCTCTGCGGCAATCCGGTTGATCTCATTGGCTTCGTCCTGGGCCGCATGATGTTTCCACAGCTTCGTCCAAGCATGCGGGTTCTCCTGGTATTCCGGGGTCAGACACAGCGGCTGGCCCTGTTCATTGACCGGAAGCATGGTGCAGGCAGTGAAGTCGATTCCCAGCCCGACTACATCGGCGGGGCTAATCCCCGATTCACGGATGACCTCAGGCACGGACCGTTTCAGTACCTCGATATAATCGGAGGGATGCTGCAGCGCCCAGTCATATTCCAGCTTCTTGCCGGTACCCGGCAGAAACTCATCAATGACATGATGCGGATAAGGCGTTACGTGGTCGGCAACCTCGGTGCCGTCAGCCAGATCAACCAGCACAGCGCGCCCGGATTGAGTTCCGTAGTCAACGCCGATGGCGTATTTTTTGCTCATATGAACACTCTCCTCTTATATTAATGTTTAGCTTTGTCCGTAGTAGGCATTCGCTCCATGCTTGCGCAGGAAGTGGCGGTCCAGCAAATGCTGGCTCATCGGCGTAAGATTCGGGTTCAGCTGGTAGCTCTGGGTAGCCATCTTCGCCACTTCCTCCAGCACTACGGCGTTATGGACCGCATTATGCGCGTTCTTACCCCAGTTGAACGGAGCGTGGCAATGAACCAGCACACCCGGAAGCATGTCAGGGTCAAGATCCTTGAACGTCTCCACGATCACATTGCCTGTCTCCAGCTCATAAGCGCCTTTGATCTCCGCTTCTGTCATGGGACGCGTACAAGGAACTTCACCGTAATAATAGTCCGCATGTGTTGTACCCAGCGCAGGAATTCCCCGGCCGGCCTGTGCCCAGCCCGTCGCCCAAGGCGAATGCGTATGCACAATCCCGCCGATATTCGGAAAAGCTTTATATAATACCAGATGTGTCGCTGTATCCGAAGACGGTTTAAAGCTTCCCTCCACGATATTGCCCTCCAGATCGACCACAACCATATCCTCGGCACGCAGCTTGTCGTATTCCACACCGCTCGGTTTAATTACTACCAGACCCTTGTCCCGGTCAATCCCGCTGACGTTCCCCCATGTAAACGTAACCAAGTTGTATCGGGGCAGGTCCAGGTTGGCTTCAAGCACCTCTTGCTTTAATTGTTCGAGCATTCGTAATCCTCCCTATAATGTCAGGTTTGATCTATATCCGGCTTTGCATTCCTAGTATACACTTGTACGTACATTTAATCTATATTTTTTTGTTTATCGTCTACATAGGTACATACAAACGAATACAACACCTTTACTGGCAACCCCCTGGGAGGGACTCTATAACCTGTCAATACCTTTCGGCACTTTCCTCATATTGTAAAAGTATAGTAAAATTAGTTGTCGAATGAACGAATTATCATTTTATAACCGAGAACGAATAGAAAGGTAGCCTATTCCATGAAACAGAATCCAAAAGTTCAACCTTCACCTCTAAACCGCTCAGCCAAAAACAGCGCCAAAAGAAAGAAACGCAGCAACAAGAAAAAGATTTGGTTTTCTATCCTCGCTTGTGTATTGCTGGCGGGCTTGTCCGGTTATATATTCCGCGAGCAATTGATCGGCTTCGGCTTCGATCATGTAGTAGCGCCTGCCGTCGCGCCGGCACTCGATAAATCTTACGTTGAACTGAAGGACAACGAGAATTCCGGGCTACTGACAGCTAAGGACAGCAACACTCCGTTCTCGCTCCTGCTGCTCGGCACTGACCAGCGCGGACAGGAGAACGGCCTCTCCGACTCCATTATCTATACTGTGATCAGGCCCAAGGACAACCGGGCGCTATTCGTTTCCATTCCGCGCGACTCTTATGCCAAGATCATCGGGGCCGAGACGGTGAAGGGCGCGCGGAAGAACACCAAGATAAATGCCGCGCATTCTTACGGCGGGCCTCAGATGAGTGTGGACACGGTCGGCAATCTGCTGGATGCGCCCGTCGAATATTTCGCAACAATTAATTTCAATGGATTAACGGAGGTGGTTGATGAGCTTGGTGGAGTGGAGCTGCCGATTACCAAGGTAATTGAGAACAAGAATCCTCAGCATGAGAAGCTTAGAATAGAACCGAATAAACCGATCTACTCCGGCCACGAAGCGTTGATGTATGTAAGATACCGCGAGGATTCCGACTTCAAGCGGACAGAGCGGCAGCGAATTTTCCTCAAAGCTGTCCTGGACCGAATGAAGAACTTCGATAATATTGTCAATATTCAGAGCATCCTTGGCGTGGCCGGCAGCAATTTCAAAACAAACATGAAATCGGAATTTATTCTCGATCTTGCCAAACGGATTATCATGGACGGAATGACTCCGCAGATCACCAGTCACATGTTGAAGGGCGAAGGAAGCCATACGGACCAGTGGTATTATCTGCTGGACGAGAACGACCTTGAAGAAACCCATCAGCTGATTGAGCGTTGGCTGGACCCTAGGGCGGCGTCTGCCGACCTGCGTCCGGCCTCCGGAGAAGATTAACGCCTCCCCCCCCCCCGCGGCAGTAATCCTGCCTGTCTGGGTAAGCAACAGAAAGGACCCGATGCGCCTTCTTGGCATCGGGTCCTTTCTGTTTGAGCCGTATCAGCTACGCTACGCACCCGCCGGTGCTTTCGTCGAGCTGCGCAGCACAAGCTCAGGCTTGTAGATGATGTCCTTTGGCGTTTCCGCCGTCCGCCGCTGGATCATCTCCATCAGCAGGTCTGCCGCCTGTACTCCCATCTCCTGCTTCGGATGGCGGATGGTGGTCAGCTTGACCTCCGTGGCTGTAGCCAGCGTCGAATCGTCGAAGCCGATGATCGACAGATCATCCGGCACACTCAGGCCGGTCTGCCGCGCTGCCTCCAGCAGCAGCACGGCCAGCTCGTCATTATAGCAGACGAAGGCCGTCGGCCTTGTCCCGCTGTGCAGCATGCGCAGCGCCGCTTCATACGGGACGGTAAGCTTCTGCTCCGACGTATAGTGCACGACGGTATCAGCAGCCAGCGGAAGGCGGTGCTTGTGAAAGGCGCGCATGAAGCCCTTCAGCCGGTTCGCACCCTGCAGGTCATCCGTCTTGAAGAAGCCGGCAATTCCGCGGTGTCCAAGCTGGATCAGATGCTCTGCGGCCAGATACCCACCGGCTTCATCATCAAGCTTCAGGCACGGACAGTGCAGCTCGGGATACCGCTCGTTGATCATAATGAACGGGATATGATGAACCTCAAGCGCCAGGAACAGAGACAGATTGGGATTGCCCTGCGCGCTTTTGGTCGGCTCGATGATCAGTCCCTTGAACGGCTGGCCCAGCATCATCTCCAGATTCTCGCGCTCCTTCTCCTTGTCGTTGTCTGTGCTGGACAACATCATGCTGTAACCGCAGCTGCGCAGCTGCGCTTCCGCGCCGCGTACAATATGGGGAAAGATATAGTCGGAGATATGCGTAGTCATCATGCCTATCATGCTGCTGGTCTGCAGCGGGCGCGTCTCCTGGCGGGCCACGAACGTCCCTTTGCCCTGGAGCCGGTACAACCAGCCTTCCTTCTCCAGCTGGCCCAACGCCTGGCGGACCGTCTGCCTGCTCATGCCCGACTGGGCGGCGATCTCATGCTCGGAAGGCATCTGGTCGTCCGGCTTCAGTCCTCCGGCTTCGATGCGTGACAGCAGTTCTTTTTTGAGCTGCATATATTTGGGTAACGGTTTATCAGTCATGGGTACACCTCAGGCTGTTCAAATGGAATAATACAAGTTATTATAACACAACCCACTTGTATGTACATGTACCATTTGAGTTTTGCTACTTCAAACCAAAAACCCCGCAGAGCGGGGTTCAAATCTTAACCACAATGTAAGCTTGCAGGAACATCTGTGATTAGGTGTATCGCTGTTATTTTTTCTTCAGAATCTGATGCAGCTGCCGTTTGTCCGCCTCTATGGAACGCGCCTGTGCTTCCAGATCCTCCCCATCCGCCTCTGCCGCAGAGAACTCCACATCCTCAGCCTTCGCTTCATAGAGCATTTTCATTTTTTCAGTTTTGCTGAATATCTTCGAGTTTTCTCTATCCATCTTCTCCAGCTCCTCTGTCTTTAAGTACTATGGCCGCTCAGAACGTCCCTCCGGCTTCTTCAATCAGCTCCAGCGCCTGCTCATAGGTCTCGGCATTCACCACAACGGTCAGCAGGATATTTCTTCCTGTGGGCCCTCCATCCCCGCCATGGCTCATTCCGCTCGCGCTGGTGTCCGCCGCTCTCAGGATACCCGTATATGCGCTCTCGGCTGTCAGCGAGGCCATGCCCGCAATATCGCCTGTCACCGGGTTAATTCCCGAAGCCTCTGCATGCGCCGCGCCAAATCTGCTGAACCGATCAATCGATAACTCAGCCACACGCAGGGATTGCAGTTTTCGGGAGACCCCTTCAGCTTCCTCCGGGCTTTTGAAGTAGGCCAGTATACTTTTTTCCGCCATCACCATTCCATCTCCACTTCCAACTTTATCTTGTTTTTCGCTGAATTCCTTTAGTTATAGTGCCTGAATGACTTGGTTTTTATGCGACTTCGTTTAATAACCTACTCTTCTGCTCGGGTTTCGACATTTTTTTCTTCTCCCCACACTCAATATGGTTCAAAAGTAGTATTTATCAATCTCCTTCAAACTTGTAAGATTAATGTAATTTTCATGTATTTACCAATAATAACCAAGCTACTCTGCATAAGGAGGGGTGAACAAGCTTCAACAAGGCTAATTCAATACCAAAAAAGATGCTGGGGAGGATTAAGAACATGTTCAAAGATTCCATCCGCAAATTCGGCCTGGGTGCTGCAAGCTTTGGTTTGGCAGTATCCATTGTATTCCCTTCCGTACCTACCGTTGCAAATGCTGCTTCCTTTCTGCCTCCGCCGCCAGATTCGGCCGGATTTACTCCACAGCTTGTCCCTAAAGATTTCCCTGCAGATATTTCCGATAAATCCTTTACCGGCCTGCCGCCCTCTTCCTCCCATTCCATTCTTCCGCAGAATTATGCAGGCACAAGCCAGTCCTCCGAGCCTGTAACAGTCATTGTAGAGCTCAGCCATATTCCAGCCAAGGTCGCAGAAGCCCAGAGCTCAGCCGCCAAAAGCTTCTCACCTTCCCTGCAGCGGAATATTCTCCGCTCCGAGCATACCGCCTTCAACTCGGCTGCTGCACGCATCGGCGCTTCAACCGGCCATGAGTACACCGAGATTTTTAATGGCTATGCCGTTACCCTTCCAGGCAACCAAGTGGACAAACTGCTGTCCTTGCCAGGAGTGAAGGCGGTCTATCCCAACCAGACCGTACACGCCCTGGAGACGGAGAGCCCTGCCTTGCCGGCCGCAGGCCCGGCAGCGGACGATGAGCCGATTGCCAACGGCGATCTGATCGGATCGGATGTGCTGAACAAGGAGGGCATTACAGGTGATGGTATTAAAGTAGCCGTTATCGATACAGGGATTGATTATGATCATCCTTACCTTAAAGGCTCCTATAAGGGCGGCTATGATATTGTCGATAATGATAATGACCCTTTTGAGACTAAACCTGACCCTAAATACCTGCCGGTAGACGGCAATCCATACGAAACTTCGCATGGTACCCATGTATCCGGTATCGTCAAGAGCGTCGCTCCTAAAGTGGACATTTACGCCTACCGCGTTCTCGGCCCTTATGGCAGCGGCTCAAATGACGATGTTATCAAGGGCATCGAGCTTGCTGTACAGAATGATGTCGATGTCATCAACCTCTCGCTTGGCTCCGCCTATAACCACCAATATTCCCCGGATTCCATTGCGGTGGATAACGCCGTGCTCGCAGGTGTGTCCGTCTCGATCTCATCAGGCAACTCCGGCCCCGGTGCCGGAACAGTAGGAGCACCGGGCGGTTCGCACCTCGGCATCTCCGTTGGTGCCACCACCACCCCGGCTATTGTGCCAGTCTTCTCTTATGGCACGCTTCCTGATTTCTACGGCAACCTTGGAGTCAACTCCGAGCCGTTTACCGAGGAGCAGAGTGGTTTGCCGATTGTTTTTGCCGGCCTTGGCTCTGCAGAGGATTTCAGCACAGTGGACGTGAAGGGCAAGATTGCGCTTGTTGACCGCGGCGTGCTTACCTTTGCTCTGAAGTCCGAGAATGCTGCTGCAGCAGGTGCAGCCGGATTGCTGATTGCCAATCATAGCGCAGGCGAGCTGACTCCCGGCATCGACCTGAACGCTGAGTCTGTGCCTACCTACGGCATTACCAAGGCGGATGGTGCAGCTATCAAGAGCCAACTGGGTGACAGCACCAATACCCTTACTTTCAAGTTTCAGAATGATACCAAAATCAGACTGGCTGACCTCACCTCCAGAGGCCCGGCACTTCCCGACTATGTGATCCGGCCGGATGTAGTGGCACCAGGTCTGAACGTGCTGTCCTCCGTACCGGTCTGGGAGAGCAAGACCGGTTACAGCAAGTTTAACGGCACCAGCATGGCCAGCCCGCATGTAGCGGGAGCGGCAGCACTGCTGCTGGACTGGAACGGTCAACTGCAGCCGGACCAGATCAAAGCCTTGTTGTCCAATAACGCAACTCCGCTGACCACACGTGACGATGTTAGTTATCCACTGAACGGCCAGGGTGCGGGCTTGATCAATCTGCCCAAAACAATCCATGCTCCGGCGATTGCCCACACCGTGGAATTCCTGGATACCGGCCGTCCCGAAGATCGGCCGTATGACAAATACAGCACAGGACTGCTGTCCTTCGGTCTTCAGGAAGAAGGAACAACCGTTACCAAAACGGTGTATTGGGATAACCTGTCAAAGCAAGCTCAGGAGTATGACGTAAGTGCCCTATGGCTTGCGGAAGACGAGGGTGTTACGCTGGCGGGCATAGGCCAGAAGGTAAGCTCCAGCCAGCCATTCGACCTCTCGCTAAATATTGCTGAAGGGACGGAGGAAGGGGTGTATGAAGCGCTTGTCCTCCTGACCGAATCAGGGGCGGACCCTGACCTAAGTCTGAATGAATCCAAATCACTCATTCTGCCGCTGAGTGTAGTTGTCGGCGACAGCTATGAGCTGGCTCCCGTCACCGACATCGGTCTGAGCACCGAGCTGGGTCTGTTCTCCCCGAACGGAGACGGAATCCTTGATGAGGCAGATCTCTCCTTCGCGGTCAACGAGACCGTAGAGAACCTTCATCTTGAAGTGGCTTCGCTTACTGATCCGGCTACTGTTGTAGGCGACGTATATGCTGCCGGCGAAACATTCTATAAAGGCACCTACGAATATCTGAAATGGGACGGAACGGTAACCGGTGCCGCCTCAGGCCAGAAGGTGAAGCTTGAGGACGGTTACTACACAGTTACACCGGTGCTGAATGACGGCATCCGCTTGGAGGATGAAGCGGCTCTCATCATCATTGACACGGAAAGTCCGGTCGTTTCAGGTATTACGCTGAATGAGCTGCCGGCAGAAACCAATCAGCCGCGAACCGGATTAGTCACTGGCAAGATCGTTTCTGACCTGCTGGTTGATCTACTGGCTCCCGGAGATGACCCGAATAAGCTGTTTGGGGTTGCGGCCATCTATGAAGGCGAGGATGGAAAAGCACTGCAAGCCAATGGACTCATAGCTCCGAGCGGAGAGTTTGGCATTGAGGTTCCGCTGGCAGAAGGCTTAAATGAATTCTACATTTATGTGTATGACTATGCCGGCAACGGACAAGCGGATTATGCTCAGCTGTTGCGGTATAATACGGGTGCCGATGCCGTAAAAGTTACTCCGGCTGTCTCCTCCCCTGAAGTAGAGGTAGGCAAGCCTGTTACTGTAAGCATCGGTTTCTCTGCAACAGATGCTGTATATGGAGCTTCATTTAACCTCGCATACAGTGGAGAGCTTGATCCACCAGTAATTGTTCCAAGCGTACAGCTGGCTACCTATCAGGAAGCTCAGTTCCCTGGTGTGCCGTTGAGTGAATATTCAGGCACGCTGAAGCTTGCGGATGGACGCAATGTACAGCAATACGGCGTGCATCTTACCGATGGGGCGTACAGCGGATCCGGCAGCTTGGCCGAGTTCGTGTTCACTCCACAGAAGGCAGGCACTTATTCATTTGTACTATCAGATGTACTGATCTGGAATGATGGGGTAACAGCGACTGTCCCTGCCGGTTTGTCTACCGTGGAAGTAAAGGTGGTTAAGCCGACTACGACTCCGGCACCGACTACAGAGCCGACACCGGAGCCTACCCCTGTTCCTACGGCAACACCAGTACCTCAATCACCTTACAACCCTTATTCTCCATCGGGTGTAACCACCAGCGGCAGCTCACTCCTGAAGTCAGGTCAGTTGACCGTAACAGCGGATGCAGCTGGCGGATTGCCTGCCGCCTCCTATCAAGTTTCCGAAGCAGCTGTCACAGCTGCACTGAAGACTCCGGTAGCAGGATCCGTTGTAATTGATCTCAGCGATGTGAAGTTTAGCCAATATGCTCAGGTAGGGATCAGCTTCTCTGCTGCACTCGCAGAGACACTGAAGACTTCCGGGCATGGGCTTGTGCTGCAAGGCGGGGAATTCGCGCTGCTGCTGCCGGCTGCAGCGGTGAGTGATTTCATTACCACCAGCGGACTGACCGTGACATTGTCTCAGCAAGCAGGTACGGATACCGCAGCAGTGAAGGGCAGTACTGCCCTCATTGATATCGGCTCCTCCCTGCTGACCATCAAGAACGGCTGGACAACCCAAACACCTGTCAGCGTTCAATTGGCGCTGAACAAGGATGGCCTGCGCAATGTCAGCAAAACAGCAGCCTACCAGGTAGCAGCAGACAATACATGGTCCTATCTGCAGGCAGGTACACTGCCTAAGAAAGATGTGCTGCAGTTTGTGATCACCGGCGACGGCACCTATGGTGCAGCCTCCTTCAACACCACCTTCAAGGATATCGCCAGCCACTGGGCGAAACAAGATGTTGAAGTACTCGCAGCCCATGGCATTGTAGCCGGTAAAGGAACGGACGGCAGCTTCAAGCCGGGCGATTCCCTTAATCAGGCAGAGCTGCTGACGCTGTTCGACCGATTACTTGAAGGCAAAGATACCTGGTCGAGCCGTATTAAAGAGAACGGCGCAAGGGACGTGCTGACGCGTGAGGAAGCGGCCGTTATTCTGGCCGAGGCACTGGATGCCGATCTTACCAAAGCGGGAAGCACCGTCTTCCGCGATGCGGCCTCCATCTCGCCGCAAGCCGTACAGGCGATTGCCTATGCGGTCGGCAAAGGCTATCTGCAGGGTGAAGGGTCTAATACCTTCAATCCCAAAGGCACCCTGACACGGGCGCAGGCCGCTGCGATTCTCCACCGTGTATTGGATGATTTAAGATCTTAATCACCAGTTCTGATTGATTCTGTTGGATAATTAACAGGGACTGTCTCGGAAGTAGATGATTCTACGGATGAGACAGTCCCTGTTTGTGCTTTCAGCCTTTAATTTCGCGTTAGGCCGCTCAGCGTGTATCCGCCCCCGGAGCCAAGTTAACTCAGATGTTTTTTGGGACGCTCCATTCACCGGGTTTTGATCCACTGGCAAATTAACAGTGAATTCTGGTTACTCCTTGCTTCCAGACGCATATAGAATGTTACCCTGGAACGTTCAACGCAAATAGATGCGAAACTGCAACTAATTTTAGCTGAAACCCCTGTCAGAAGGCAATTAAGTGCGATATTGCAACTAATTTCGAGTAAATCACTCCCCTTACGTTCCAACGCCTGAATTAAGTGCCTTATTGCATCTATTTGCTCCAAAACGCAAAAAATTCGTAAATTAGATGCGTTTTCGCAACTAAATCAATGGTTCCTCATCGCTTGCTGCACTGCATGGATTGCAAAGTAACATTACTCTTAAGGCTGGTTGATTAAGCGAGGTTAGCACATGATGGGCCGAATACGCTCGGGCGGGCGATACCGGACATTTGATCTGATTAGCAGCAGAGTTCAAACAGGCATACTCACAGCGTTCATCACAGCGTGCATCACTGCGTGCATCACTGCGTACATCCAAGCGGGCGTTCCACCTTGCAGCACCAGCCCAGCACAAAGAGACCCTGAAGCCATTATTGGCTACAGGGTCTCTTAATCTTTCTTAATCGCCGCGGAACGCTCGTTTCACACGGTCAAAGAAAGACTGCTCATGCTCATGTGTGTTCTCCCCGTTATGGGAGGCAAACTGGCGGAGCAGATCCTTCTGCTCTTCGCTGAGCTTGCTTGGAGTCACGACGATCACTCTTACATGCTGATCGCCTTGGCCGGTGCCGCGCAGGCGCGGAACGCCTTTGCCTTTCAGCCGGAAGAACGTTCCGGTCTGTGTACCGGCCGGGATCTTCAGCTTGACCTTCTCGGTCAAGGTAGGAATCTCAATCTCATCGCCCAGCGCCGCCTGCGCAAACGTAAGCGGAACCTCGCACATAATATCGTCGTTCTCACGCTCGAAGAAATCATGCGGCTTCACGCGGATGACAATATACAGATCGCCCGCAGGACCGCCGCGCAGACCGCCTTCACCTTCGCCGCTCATCCGCAGCTGTGCACCGTCGTCTACGCCGCCGGGAATGCGTACATGGATCTTACGCTGCTTCTTAACCTTGCCGTTGCCGGCGCAGGTTGGGCATTTCTCCTTGATGATCTTGCCGGCGCCGCCGCAGCCTGAGCAGGGACGGCGGTTGCGCATCTGTCCCAGCGGTGTGTTCTGTACGAACTCCTGCTGGCCGCTGCCGTGACATACGCCGCAGGTCTGTGGTTTCGTGCCTGGCTTCGCTCCGGAGCCAAAGCAGGTATCACAGGTCTCCGTACGCGGAATCGTAATATCGGTTTCCTTGCCGAACACCGCTTCCTTGAATTCAATGGTCATGGTGTACTGCAAATCCCCGCCGCGCTGCGGGGCATTCGGATCACGCCGACCGCCGCCGCCAAAGAACATATCGAAGATATCGCCTAGGCCGCCGCCGCCGAAATCGCCGCCGCCGCCGCCCATTCCCTGATTGGGATCAATATGCCCGTACTGGTCATATTGGGCACGGCGCTGGCCGTCGCTCAGCACGTCATAAGCCTCTTTGACTTCCTTGAATTTAGCCTCTGCATCACTTGCCTTGTTTACGTCCGGGTGATATTGGCGCGCCATCTTGCGGTACGCCTTCTTCACCTCATCCTCTGAAGCATCTCTGCCAACGCCAAGCACTTCATAAAAATCACGTTTATCTGCCACTGCCTTCACCTCCGCACATCCATACTATACTATGCTTCTATAATTCCCCTGTAACATGTCAAAAGGAAAGCCAAAGCACGGGATGCCCCGGTTTGACCTTCCCTTCTGGCCCATACAAGGATGAATCAGCCGGAGGCCAATCATCCTTATACTATTTGCACGTATCGTTTAAGGTTACCCTTGATTCTTCTCGTCGTCAACAACCTCATAATCAGCGTCGACTACATTGTCTTTTCTGGCATTGCCTTCAGCAGCACCAGCGTCGCCTTCAGCACCCTGCTCAGCCTGGGCAGCCTGTTCATACAGCTTCACAGACAGCTGCTGTACGATCTCTGTCAGCACTTCTGTAGCGGCTGTGATTTCTTCCAGGTTGTCGGTTTCCAGTGCAGCCTTCAGCTTGTCTTTGGCTTCATTGGCTTTCTCTACATCGGCAGCATCGGCTTTGTCGCCCAGATCCTTGATCACTTTGTCTGTCGAGTACACGAGCTGGTCAGCACTGTTCTTCGCTTCCACCAGTTCTTTACGCTTGCGGTCTTCTTCAGCGTGAAGCTCGGCGTCCTTCATCATCTGTTCAACCTCGGCATCGCTCAGACCGCTCGAAGAAGTGATAGTGATCTTCTGGCTCTTGTTGGTACCTTTGTCTGTTGCGGATACGTTAACGATACCGTTGGCATCAATGTCAAACGTAACCTCGATTTGCGGCACACCGCGCGGAGCCGGTGGAATGTCACCCAGCATGAAGCGTCCCAGTGTCTTGTTGCCGTTCGCCATCTGGCGTTCGCCCTGCAGCACGTGAATTTCCACGCTTGGCTGATTGTCGGCAAAGGTGGAGTACACCTGTGATTTGCTGGTTGGGATTGTAGTGTTGCGTTCAATCATCTTCGTGAACACGCCACCTGCAGTTTCGATACCAAGGGACAGTGGAGTTACGTCGAGCAGTACAACGTCTTTCACGTCACCGGTCAGTACGCCCGCTTGAACGGCAGCACCCAGGGCAACCACTTCATCCGGGTTTACACCTTTGTGAGGGTCTTTGCCGGTAAGCTTCTTGATCGCATCCTGTACGGCAGGAATACGGGTAGAGCCCCCTACCAGCACGATGCGGGTCAGGTCAGCAGGTGTCATGCCAGCATCGGTCAAAGCCTGACGGGTTGGTCCCAGTGTGCGTTCTACCAGACCGGCAGTCAGCTCATCGAATTTCGCGCGGGTCAGGTTCAGCTCCAAGTGCTGCGGAACGCCGTCAACCACAGTGATGAACGGGAGGGAGATTGTAGTAGTCAACACGCCGGACAGTTCTTTCTTCGCTTTCTCAGCAGCATCCTTCAGGCGCTGTACAGCAGATTTATCCTTGCTCAGGTCAATGCCCTGTTCTTTTTTGAATTCGGACACTAGATGATTCATGACCACTTCGTCAAAATCATCGCCGCCCAGACGGTTGTCACCGCTGGTAGCCTTAACTTCGAAGAAGCCGTCGCCCAGCTCAAGGATCGATACGTCAAACGTCCCGCCGCCAAGGTCATAGACAAGGATCGTTTGGTCTTCGGATTTCTCCAGACCGTAAGCCAATGCGGCAGCTGTTGGTTCGTTCACAATACGCAGCACTTCCAGACCGGCAATTTTGCCCGCATCCTTGGTAGCTTGACGCTGGCTGTCATTGAAATAAGCCGGAACGGTGATAACCGCTTGGGTTACAGTTTGTCCCAGATAAGCTTCGGCATCGGATTTCAACTTTTGCAGAATCATGGCCGAAATTTCCTGTGCGGAATAATCCTTGCCATCGATGCTTTCTTTATGGGCAGTACCCATGTGGCGTTTGATCGAGCTGATCGTACGGTCAGGGTTGGTGATCGCTTGACGTTTAGCCGTTTCGCCGACGATCCGCTCGCCGTCTTTCTTGAAGCCTACAACCGAAGGGGTTGTACGCGCGCCTTCTGGGTTAGGAATAACTACGGCTTCGCCGCCTTCCATAACCGCAACGCAGGAGTTGGTGGTTCCAAGGTCAATACCGATAACTTTACTCACTGTAATTTGCCTCCTCAATAAATTGTGTGGAGCCTGGCTCCGTTAGAATAAGATCCCGGTCTATATAGACAGACTAGCTGCTGACTTTGACCATGGCCGGACGAAGAATTTTATCTTTCAGGAGATAGCCCTTCTGGACCTCTTCCGTCACGATACCTTCCTCGTACTCCTCGCTCTCCACCTGCATAATAGCCTGATGGTATTCAGGATTAAAAGGCTGTCCTACCGTTTCCATTGCCGTAAGTCCTTCTGCCTTCAGAACACCTTCCAGCTGGCGGAAAATCATGTTTACGCCTTTGGAGAAAGCTTCAAATTCCGGATTGACGGGAGTAGTCAGCAGCGCACGCTCAAAATTATCCAGAACCGGCAGCAATTCAGCTACAAGCTTGGAGGTGGCATACTGGGCCAGATCTTCTTTCTCCTTCTGGGTGCGGCGGCGGAAGTTATCGAAATCAGCCTGTACACGCAGCGCGCGCGCCTGATGTTCATCCGCCAGCTCCTGCAGACGCTGGGCGTCTGCGCCGGGAGCCGAAGCCTCCCCGACCTGTTCGGCAGCTACGGACTCAGCCTCACCGGCTGCTTCCGCTTCCTCTGCCGCTTGCTCTTCATTTATCGCAGGATCTTTAATTTCATTAGTGTCTTGAACTTGTTCCTCTTTCAAGTTGTCTTCACCTCCTTAGAATCATTCCGTAAACCATTATCGCTCTGTTCACTTATACCAGTGTGCCAGCATCGCTGTCAAATCCCGCGATAAAATGCCCAGAATTCCCATCACCCGCGCATACTCCATCCGGGTCGGACCGAGAATGCCGATGCTGCCCAGCGGCTGCCCGTCAAGGGAGTAGGTGGCTGTAATCAGACTGCAGCTGGCAAAAGCCTCATGGTCGTTCTCTGTACCGATCCGCACCTGGATCCCCGGACCGCCGGCGGCGGGCGAGAGCATCTTCAGCAGTGTCGGCGTTTCCTCCAGCAGATCCAGAATGTGCTTCACCTTGTCAACATCCTTGAATTCAGGCTGGTTCAGCATATTCGTAGCCCCGCTGAGGTAGATGCGCTGCTCCTGATCGCTTTCCAGCGCAGTGTCGAGCACCTGCATTAATTCTTCATAATGAGAGATATGACGCTGCATCTCTTCGCCAAGCTCGGAGTAGAGCCGGGTCTTCAGCTTGTAGAGCGGCACATTCACCAGCTTGCTGTTCAACAGATTGACCACCTTCTCCATTTCGGAGACGGAAATCTCCGGCGGGATGCTTACGGTCCGGTTCTCCACCTGTCCGGTGCTGGTGACGATAATCGCTACAGCGGTTCTGTCGTCCAGCGGCAGCAGCTGAAAGTGGCGCAGTGAAGTATGAAAGACCTCCGGTCCCAGCAGGATGGAAGTATAATTTGTCATATTGGAGAGCACCATTGCGGCGTGCTGGATCACTTGCTCCATCGCATTCAGCTTCTCGGCAAAAAAAGCGCGGATCGTGCCCATCTCGGCAGATTCGGCGGAATTCCAAGGCACCAGATGGTCCACATAATAACGGTAGCCTTTATGGGACGGTATCCGGCCTGCCGAAGTGTGGGGCTGTTCCAGATACCCCAGGTCCTCCAGATCGGCCATTTCATTGCGTATAGTAGCAGGGCTGTAGCCTACATCACCCCGTTTGGAGATGCTGCGCGAGCCAACAGGCTCAGCCGAGGAGATATAATCATCAACAATAGCATTAAGTATCATTCTTTGGCGTTCTGTTAACATTAGTATTCCCTCCATTCGGCATTTTGCTCACCATCGTTAGCACTCGCATTAGATGAGTGCTAACCGCTAATACAAAAATACCAAACTGACCTTGCCATTGTCAAGTCAGTTTGGCGCCTATCATTCAGCTTTTGCTATGGTCTTATGTTTAAGCTATGCGGGCCATGCCCGCCTGCCGGTTTAACCGAGAATCTTCAGTACGGCGATTTCATCGCAGGCATTCTGCTTCTTGCAGTTGATGCAGTCCGTCCAGACCTTCTCGGGGAAGATCTCCTTCTGCACCACTTCAAACCCGTTGCGGACAAAAAAATCAACGGCGTAGGTCAAAGCCATCACCTTCGGGATCTTCTGCCGTGCGGCTTCCTCAAGCAGCTTCTTGAGAATCTTGGAGCCTACGCCCTTGCCTTTGCCTTCATCCCGCAGGCCGATGGACCGGATCTCTACAAGATCACTGCCCAGTCTGAACAGCGAGCCGCAGCCGATAAACTTGCCGTCCAATTCCGCAATTACAAACTGATCGATCTGGCGAGTCAGCGCCTGCCGTGAACGGGGCAGCATGATACCGCGCTGAGCATATTCCTCTATCATCAGGTACAGCGGTTCAACATCTTGCGCTGTAGCATTTCTGCATATTACTTTGGCGTCTTCCTCGGGAGACGTATGGCGGATCATTTCCGTTTTGGCAAGCACTCTGAATCACCCCTCTGTTAATAATATGAATAAATATACAACAGAGTGAATTACAATTCAAGAGTTATTTCAAATTGAAACGACTTCGCCGTCCTCTGAAAGAGCGGCATCCGTTTCAGTGCGAAATAGAAGGATAATTTATGGCGTGCAAGCTATACATTCTTCTATATAAAAATTAAACCTCTGTCAGCGCGCCGACAAATTCGCCGAATACATCGTTCCCAAACAGGATTCCCTGCTTGCTAAGCCGGTAGGTGCCCCCGTCGTGCTCCAGCAGTCCGGCATTCACCATTTTATGCAACGGCTTCGCAAAAATGTCCAGCAGCGACTTGCCAAACTGCTCCCGGAACGCCTCATCCGACACCCCTTCCCGCAGCCGCAGGCCGACCATCATGAAGTCCTCCATCGCCTCCGGCTCGGTCACCTCAAAAGCATTCAGACGCGGCAGACCGCTCTTCGAGGCTTCAATATAAGGATTCACACCCTTCACATTGACGTGCCGCTGCCGCTTCACATAACCATGCGCTCCGGCTCCAAGGCCGTAATAATCCTGGTTGCGCCAGTAGGTGATGTTATGTCTGCTCTCCATGCCGGGCTTGGAGAAATTACTGATCTCATATTGGTTATACCCGGCAGCTTCCATAGAAGACATCAGCAGCAGGTACATCTGCAGTTCGTCCTCCTCACTGGGCAGCGGCAGCTGGTTCTTGTTGAACATCGTGTGGAACAGCGTATTCTCCTCCACCTTGAGGCTGTAGATGGAATAGTGCGGCAGCTTCAGCTCCAGTGCTTTGGCGATGCTCTGCTTCAGCATGTCTACGCTCTGGTTCGGCAGGCCGAACATCAGGTCAATGGACAGGTTGTCCAGGCCCGCCGCACGCGCATTCTCCAGGCTGCGGTACACATCGTCCACATCATGAATGCGGCCAATGCCGCTCAGCAGCTCATTCTGAAAGGCCTGGACGCCGAAGCTGACCCGGTTCACGCCGCCCGCCTTCATCACGGCCAGCTTGTCGGGGGCAGTTGTTCCGGGGTTCGCCTCCATTGTGAATTCAATCTGCTCATCCCACTGCGGGAAATGTCTGCGGATGGAGGCCAGGAAATAGGCCATCTCATCCGGCTTCAGCACGGTTGGCGTTCCGCCGCCCACAAAGATGGTCTTAATGACGCCGGGCGGTGTTGCCTGGACCGTCATCTCCATCTCCCGGTCCAGCGCACGGAGGTAATCCATCACCGGCTGATCCTTCAGGACATAGGAATTGAAGTCGCAGTAGAAGCATTTATTCGTACAAAAAGGGATATGGATGTATATAGCCTCAGGGGGACGGCCATTCGTATGTGTTGTCATCAGCTGTCTCCTTTATTAGTTAGAAATGATATCGGGCATAAAAGCCAGAAAAGGGAAGCCCTCAGGCTTCCCTTGCAGTGGTTGCTCACAGCTAGTCTATTTCCAGCACAGCCATGAAGGCTTCCTGCGGCACCTCAACGCTGCCGACCTGCTTCATGCGCTTCTTGCCTTCCTTCTGCTTCTCCAGCAACTTCCGCTTACGCGAGATATCGCCGCCGTAACATTTGGCAAGGACGTTCTTGCGCATCGCCTTCACGGTCTCGCGCGCCACGATCTTGGTACCTACCGAAGCCTGGATTGGCACCTCGAACATCTGGCGCGGAATAATCGCGCGCAGCTTCTCGCAGATGATCCGGCCACGGTTGTAGGCGCGGTCCCGGTGGACGATGAAGGACAAGGCATCGACCTGCTCATTGTTGAGCAGAATATCCATCTTGACCAGATTGGAGCGCCGGTAACCGCACACCTCATAATCGTAGGAGGCATATCCTTTGGTGCCCGACTTCAGCTGGTCGAAGAAATCATAGACGATCTCCGAGAGCGGAATCTCATAAGTGATAGTAACCCGGGTTGTATCCAGGTATTCCATGTTGATGAACTCGCCGCGTTTGTTCTGGCACAGCTCCATAACCGTTCCTACGAAATCATTGGGCACAATGATCGCTGCCTTGACATAAGGCTCTTCAATGTAATCGATCGTGCCAATCTCGGGATAGTGCGACGGGTTATCGATCTGCAAGGTTTCGCCGTTGGTCAGCATAATCCGGTAGATAACGCTTGGCGCGGTTGTAATCAGCGGCAGATTGAACTCGCGTTCGATCCGCTCCTGAATAATCTCCATATGCAGCAGGCCCAGGAAGCCGCAGCGGAAGCCGAAGCCCAGCGCGCTGGAGCTCTCCGGCTCGAAGCTGAGGGAAGCGTCATTCAGCTGCAGCTTCTCCAGCGCTTCGCGCAGGTCGTTGTAATCCGAAGTTTCAATCGGGTACAGACCGCAGTAGACCATCGGATTAATCTTGCGATAACCAGGCAGCGGCTCTGCTGTAGGATTCTTGGTATCTGTTACAGTATCACCGACACGGGTGTCACCAACATGCTTGATCCCGGCCACGATGAAGCCGACATCACCGATATTGAGTTCATTGACGATCGTCATGCGCGGCATGAACGCTCCAACCTCGATGACCTCAAAGGTCTTCTCGGTGGCCATCATCTTGATCTTAGAACCGGCACGGATGCTGCCGTCGATCACCCGCACATAGACGATAACGCCTTTGTAAGGGTCAAAATGCGAATCGAAGATCAGCGCCTTCAGCGGCGCCTCCGAATCACCGGTTGGAGCCGGAACCTGCTTCACAACCTGCTCCAGTATCTCCTTGATCCCGATGCCGGACTTGCCGGAAGCCATTACAGCTTCGCTGGTGTCCAGTCCGATCACATCCTCGATCTCCTGCTTGACCCGGTCCGGGTCTGCGTTCGGCAGATCGATCTTGTTCAATACGGGCAGTATTTCCAAGTTGTTGTCCAGCGCCAGATACACGTTGGCAAGCGTCTGGGCTTCAATGCCCTGGGCTGCATCCACGACCAGCAGCGCGCCCTCACAGGCGGCCAGGCTGCGCGAGACTTCATAAGTGAAGTCGACGTGCCCCGGTGTGTCGATCAAATTCAGGTAATAATCAATTCCATCGTCTGCACGATAGGTGAGTCGAACCGCCTGCAGCTTGATTGTAATTCCGCGCTCACGCTCCAGATCCATCTGGTCGAGCACCTGCTCCTGCATTTCACGCGAGCTGAGTGCTCCCGTGTATTCCAATATACGGTCAGCCAATGTCGATTTACCATGGTCTATATGGGCAATAATCGAGAAATTGCGGATTTGTTGTTGTCTTTTCTGTACGTCAGTCATTCCTTACCCCCACAGACAGCCTGATATTAATCCTCTTATTATAGCAGTACAAGCTTGCTCCATCAATCCCGCCCGGCCGAAGCCCGCAGAAACGGCCCGCGCTGACTGCTGGTTGTGGGAATCAAGCCTTTATTCAGCGGCTGAATCGAATAAGCTGACGACCCAGCGTATGCCTTTCTGCGAGGCCTGCTGCAGCAGACCGGCCGTCTTGTCCGCCAGCACATCCACCGTTGGCGACTGCTCCTCGGGAACCAGCAGCTGCTCCGGTGTAAGCGTGCTGTAATTGCCAGCCTCCTGCTGGGGCAGCTCCCCGGCGGCAGGCGGCTGCACCGGAACGGCTGTATAAGCGCCTGTGGCAGGATCTACGACCATTGGCACATAGACATATTTCTGGCCGCCTTGTGCCGTGCCGCCTACTTCCTGCCCTGAGCCGCTGGGCTGGACCTGCCCGGATTGTACTCCAGGCATCGGTCCCGTTCCCGGCAGCAGCTCCGACACCTTAACTCCGCTCCCGCCGCTGAACTGCATGCCAAGCAGGATACCGATGCCTGCCCAGATGCCCAATACAACTAGTTTTTTACCAAAACGCGACATAACTGCTCCCCCCTTAAGAATCAGATGCCTGTCAGCTTCCTGCCTTACTGATTGCCGCCTGTCTTCTCCTTCGTCTTCGCTGCCGTTTGGTCCGGTGCGTCCACCTTCTCCGCGTCCTGGCTGCTCCAGTACACATCGGCGATGGCATCGGCCAGAATATCAGCTGTACGCTTCAATTCATCCGCCGAATTATCAATGCCGCCAACCTCGATCAGCACGCTTTTATCCGACAGGGTCTGGTTGTATTCGCCGTTATTGCCGCCTCCGGCCGATTTGCCCCAGATACCGCGCGATACGCCGGGATAATTCTTCTCCAGCAGCTGATGAATCTGGTTGGCGAACGCCTCATTCTTCTTCCAATTCTTATTCGCATGTCCGAGGATAAAATACACCTGGGCATAATTTTCCCCGCCGATCACCGCGGTTGTCTTGCCATGGCGCTGCGAATCGCGGTGAATGTCGATCATCTGGCTCAGTTCCTGGTTCTCCGCCATTGCCGCCTTGACCGTCAGCCGCGAATATTTATAAGAGAAATTCCAGCTGTAGTCGGGCACCTCGGTTGCATAGTCATCCTGGGCATGAATCGCGCCGATGCCGCGCTGCTCCAATCTTTGGGAGAGATAAGTCCCCACCAGCATTACATTCTTAGACGGAACAGCCGAGCTTGGATTGTCGCTTGTCGCGCCGAGCAGAGGGTTGTAGGCCTCCCGGGGGTGGGAATGATAGATCAGAATCCGTTTGATTGACGTGTCCGCAGCAGCTTCTCCACTACCCGGCGATGCACCTGGCCCACTCTCCGGCTTGTCCGGCAGAGGGGGATCGGTCGGCAGCGGCTCAGGCGTAGGTTCCGCCGGCTGGTCCGGCTGGTCTACCGCATCGGTTGCCTCGGGAACATGACCCGGGTCCGTTTCATCGTGAGCCAGCTCATCTGTTCCCGGGTGGTAATCCGCCGGAGCGCCGCCGGTTCCGCCGGAGCCGCTCCGCAGCAGGAAGGGATCGTCAGCCGCAAGGCCCGGCACCTCCGGGGCGAGCAGGCTCTTCGGATCATTCGGGTTCACACTGGTCAGGAGCTGGAGCGCAAAGGACGAAATCTTTTTGCCCGATAAAGCGGAAGGCTCCTTCCCCTGCGGCAGATGCGGCACCTCCATGCCCAGTATATCCATAAAAAATCCGCTTGAGAGCGAGGCGGCCAGCCCCTTCATAGAAGGAATTGGCGAAGAGCCAAGCTTCTGGCCGGCCAGCCCGCCCGCTCCCAGCAACATAAAGAACACCAGTGAACCTGCGGCCAGCAGCAGCATTGTTTTGCCAAGGGACAGAACATCAAGCACCCTGCCGCGCAGGCGTCCGATATTCCATAACTGGAACCATTTTTTATTCATAGTTGTCATGTCCTCCTTAAACCCTGAAATCTCTTATACTCCAAATCTATGAGCAGAACTCATTCGCTAGAACCGCAAATGAAAGAGAAGACAGAAAGGAGGACCTGGCCGCTCTCGCGACCTGACTCCCCTGGTTAAACCGGCAGAGATTAATGCGTATAAGCTCCGACGTTGTCAGGATCAACCGCATCATGCAGCGCTTCGTTCAGTCCGCTAGCTACGATATTGGCAATCACTTCAATAAACTCATCGATTTCCTTCGGGGTCACGATCAGATCATGCCCCAGCGGCTCCAGCACTTCCTTCACCAGAGACAGCCGCTCCTGCTCAGAGATATCGTCCAGCATGCCCATGATTTCTTTGGTGGGGGCACCCTGGCCGAAATGATTCTTCATCATTTCCAGTACATTGTTCACAATCGTGGAAGCATAACAAACGGTAGGGACGCCGATGGCGATGCAGGGAATCCCCAGAATCTCCCGGGTCAGCCCGCGCCGCTTGTTGCCGATGCCCGATCCGGGATGAATGCCGATATCAGCAATCTGTATGGTTGTATTAATCCGCTCCAGCGAACGGGAAGCAAGGGCATCAATCGCAATGATCACATCCGGCTTGGTGCGGTCTACAATGCCTTGTACAATCTCGCTGGATTCAATTCCGGTCAGCCCCAGCACGCCGGGAGCAATCGCGCTCACCTTGCGGTAGCCGGGCGAAATCTGGTCAGGCATCAGCTCATAGAACTGCCGTGTGATCAGCGAGTTCTCCACCACCAGCGGTCCGAGCGAATCCGGGGTAACATTCCAGTTGCCCAGCCCGACGATCAGAATAGAGGATTCTTTGCCGATCCCGATCCGGAGCAAGAAGCGCTCGAATTCATACGCAAAGGTCTCGGACACCTTCTGCTGCAGCCCGCTATCCCCGCCGCGCAGCGCGGGCACCTCAAGCGTTACATAATTGCCGATGGCCCGGCCAATCGCTTGTGAACCGGCCTCAGTGGCGACTGCAAGCCGCGTAACCTTGATCCCGTCTGCTTCTTCCACCTCTTCGTTAACGCCGGGAATCGGCGTTCTCTGCGGACCTTGGGCCATTTCTTTGGACTCCAACGCAAGGTCGGTGCGTACTGAGTAGAGCTGAAGATCGAGTGACATTGCTATATCAGCCTCCTGTAATTCCTTTTTGCTGATAGTGTGCGAGAGAAGGGTAATGTTTATGCAGCATTGGGAAGGGTTAATTTGAAACGTTAAAGTATTGCATTTTGGACCTGGTCATGCTAAGATATTTGAAGTTGTGAATTATTGAGATTTGTATGTCTTACAGGAGGTGAATGTAATGCCAAATATTAAATCCGCGGTTAAACGCGTCAAAACGAACGAAAAACGCCGTGCACTGAACGCTTCTCAGAAATCTGCGCTTCGTACAGCTGTGAAAACTGCTGATCTCGCGCTGGCAGGTACAGAAGTTGAAACTGCTCAGACTGCTTTCCAAGCTGCTTCCAAAAAGCTGGACAAGGCCGTTTCCAAAGGTCTGGTTCATAAAAATGCGGCTGCCCGCAAAAAATCCCGCTTGGCTAAGAAATTGAACGCTCTTACGGCGCAAGCCTAAGGGCGACATTCATAATGAGCGAATAAAGAACCTGACCGCTATGCTGCATACGGTTAGGTTTTTTTGTGTTCTGCCCTCTGCTGCGCATGCAAACACCCCGTTCCTGTTATTCACAGGCAACGGGGTGTTCTTTTATTATCAAGCGTATTGACGATCAGGCACCTAGCTTCAGCATAAACAGCTCCAGCCCCAGCACCTTATCAATTGCCCCAGTCTTCATCTGGTAGTCCAGATCGGCCAGCGCGCTGAGGATCTGCCGCAGCCGCCCGATCTCGAACTTCTGCGCCTGCTCGCCGGCAAGCTTGACGGCATAGGGATGCAGTCCCAGCTGCGATGCAATCTGTCCCTGGGAATAACTGTGGCCTGACAGGTCCTTGACCTGCAGAATAATCCGGAACTGCCGCGAGATCAGCGCGGCAATCTTGATCGGCTCCTCGCGCTGCTTCAGCAGCTCGTACAAGGTGTTCAGCGCCTTATCCAGGCGCAGGTTGGCGATGTCCTCTACCAGCGTGAACACATTCTGCTCCGTGCCGCGGTGCACCAGACTCTCCACCGCCGCCGCATTGACGGTTCCGCCCTGGCCTGCGAACAGGCAGAGCTTGTCCATCTCTGCGGACAGATTCTGCAGCCCGGTGCCTGCGCTTGCGATCAGCAGCTCCGTTGTACCCGGCGCAGACGTGCAGCCGCGTTCGCGGATGCCCTTCTCCACCCAACGCAGCAGCTCCTCGGTGCCGAGCGGATTGAAGGCCAGCACCGTTCCGGCGGCCTTGACGGTTTTGACGATTTTTTTGCGCTCATCCAGCTTGTCATTATTGACCATAAACACGATCACGCTGAAGTCCACCGGATGCTGCAGATATTCGCTCAGGACATCGATCCGGTGCTCCAGCTTGGCATTCTCCTTGCCCGCCGTGAACAGGGACGCATCCCGCACCAGCAGCAGCTTGCGTTCTACCATAAATGGCACCGTCTCTGCTTCCTCCACCACTGCCTGCACCGGTGTCTCGGAGAGGTCGAAGGGGATTACGGCGAAATCGCGGTCCTCCTTGGCAATCAGCTGCTCCTCCAGCATCGATGCGAACTCATTCATCCGAAACTTCTCACTGCCATACAGCAGATAGAGCGGAGAGATTTTTCCTTGCTTGATTTCTTTTGCCGCCGTTTTGGCGTCCATCCCGCCACTTCCTTCATTGATTCATTCATTTCACCCGGTATATCCAAGAGTCCTTATTGTAACAAAAAAACGGCGTTGAAGAAACCTATAGCCCGTAATCCGGTGATGTCTGAGAAGCAACAATAGTTAAAGGCAGATAGCGGTTGGTAAGGGCGGGGCTGTAGGTCACAGTAAGTAGCAGTATGGCGCACTAGGCACAGGCCACAGTAGGGTGCACTAGGGCGCAGGCGCAGTAGGCAGGCCACAGTAGGGTGCACTAGGGCGCAGGCGCAGTAGGCAGGCCACAGTAGGGTGCACTAGGGCGCAGGGCGCAGTAGGGCAACAGGGCACAGTAGAGCAACAGGGCACAGTAGGGCAACAGGGCACAGTAGAGCAACAGGGCACAGTAGAGCAACAGGGCACAGTAGGGGCGCACTAGTGCACTAGGGCTAGGGCACAGTAGGACGCACTAGGACGCACTAGGGCACACTAGGGCACACTAGGGCACACTAGGGCACACTAGGGCACACTAGGGCACACTAGGGCACACTAGGGCACACTAGGGCACACTAGGGCACACTAGGGCACACTAGGGCACACTAGGGCACACTAGGGCACACTAGGGCGCTAGAGCACTAAGCACTAGAGCACTAGTGCGCTATAGCTAACCGTAAGTCGCAGTAACTAACCGTAAGCCGTAGCGGACGGCAGCAAACTTGCAGCAGCCGGGTGGAGGTAACTGTATTTTGCGCAGTTATTTAAGCGATTTGGAAGACCAAAAGATGTATAACTGCATTCCGTACAGCTATATCTTTTCATTTGGCTGCATAACCGTGTTTTGACGAAAAATAACTGCACCAAATACAGCTAAAGTCGTTTTCGGCCCTTTTTTGGCGAAAATAGCTGTACCAAATACAGTTAGCCTTATCAGCGAAATATAGCACCGCTCACTCATCTATCTTCTCCATAGACATCCTCCAGGTTGTCCACATACGCACATGCTAAAAACGGAGAAACCTTGGCAGCCAGGGCCAAAATTCCTCCGTTTCAGCGGCGCATCTATATAAACGACGGGGAAAGAAGCTCTAGAAACTTCCCATCCGACGGTCATACCGATGTTCTGCAAATCCTCTATTGTCTGTTCCTGTCCGCTCGCTATAGTCTATTCCGCCGCTCTATAAAAAGTTCCATTCCGCTTGAGAAACTACCGATTAATTTGCGGGTGATGCGGAAGGGCTTGCTCCCGGCGTGGCCGTTGGCGCTGAAGTCGCCGTCCCTGCCGGTGTGGCTGACGCGGCAGGATCAGGCGTGGCCTGCGGGTTAGTCTCCAGCGCAGCCGGTGTCGCTGTCTGCCCGGCAGGCAGCATGTAGACCTCCGAGATATTCTTGCCATTCTGGCGCGTCACATAAATGAACTGACGGCTGTCCGCCGACCATTCTCCTGACACCCACGTGCCTTGCATCGGGAGCGAAGAGAGCACCTGTTTGCCCTCCTGGCCTGCCTCTGGCACTGTACTGTAAATATTCAGATGCTGATTCTCCAACACCGCTTCATAGCGTTCATCCGGCGAGGTCCATGAGGCGGGGGAGGTCATCAATGAAGGGGCTGCCGGCAGCAGCTCCATCATGTCCCGATCGGCCGCACCATCGCTGTCATAGTCACCGCTTGACGGGTCGCTCTCATTGGCGGCGGGATTCCTGTCACCGGCGGCATACTGGTCTGCCGAAACGACAGGACTGTCTGTCGCAGACGGCGTCTTCGTCTTGCGCGGCTCAGCGGTTGGCGGTGGCGTCTTCTGGTTCTTTTTGACCGGCGGCGCAGTGCTCTTCTGAGCCTCCTGCGTCGCGGACCGCGCATCGGTCTCACGTGCCGCCGGCGTTTCATCCGGAACCACGGATTCCATGGCAGCCTCCTGTGTCGGAGGCACCTCCGATGGCTGCTGTGTTTCCTCCGATGAGGCCTCCCGCTGATCGGCGGAGCCCGCTTCCGTGCCGCCTGCAGCAGAATTAGCTGAGTTTCCCGCTGCTGTGTCTTGCTTCAACTGGCTGCTCTGCGCTCCATCAGAAGACGTTTCTTCTGTAAATGAATTCATCAGGCTGTCCACCTGGGCATCCGGCATTTTGTCAGGCATATTGAAAATCGCTATTCCGAGTATAAATGCAGCCGCTACAGCGCCAATGCCTGTCCGTGCAGCCATGGAGTTGCCTCTGGACGATTTGCCGCTGTTCAAGCCTTTGTCACTGCGCGCGAACGGTACAACCGGCGGCAAGGCAGCTTCCTCCTCCTGCTCACGGACACTGCGGTCCAATGCGTCAAGCCGTGGCATAATGGAGTCCACCAGACTGAAAGGTGCCTTGACATCCGGCAGCTGCTCCAACTGCTGTGACAGCAGGTTCAGGCGCTCAAAGATTTCCGCACAGGAAGGACAGTCATCGATATGGCGAAACATCTCAATCATCTCGCTCTGGCTTAGATCATGATCCAAATAGCGGTGCATCCATTCCGTCACCTCCGTACAAGTCATCCTGATACACCACCTTTCTGATACTCCTGAAGTCTATTCTGCAGCTGCTGCCTCGCCCGGAACAGGTATGATTTCACCGTGTTCAGGGGGAGATCCAGACAATCTGCAATTTCGTTGTAAGAAAAATCCTGCAAATACCGCAGCACAATCACCGTCCGGTGATGCTCAGGGAGCTGGCCGATTGCCTCGCGGATATCCTCAGCCAAATAAGAGGACAATACTTCCCGTTCTACATTATGTTTATCTTTGAAGTCCATTTCATGTTCATCGATAGATACTGTAGGTTTGGTTCTCCTGAACTTATCAATGCATATGTTGGTCACAATACGCTGAACCCATGTCTTGAACTGAGCCTTTTCCTCATAGGAGTTAATCTTGGTATATACCCGAATCAAGGCCTCCTGGGATGCATCCAGCGCATCCTGTTCATTATGCAAAATGTAAAAGGCCGTCTTATATACATGTCCTTCTATTTCCCGCAATAGGGTGATTAGAGCGTCGCGATCGCCCGCTTGAGCGGCTCTGATGAGTCCCTGCTCCACCACGAAGGTTCCCCCTCTCTATGCAATCTTACTGACGCGCAAGACTGCGAAATTGTTGCAAGCCTGTAATCTTTATTTTATAAAAACACCGGAATAATCCTTCCTAAGCATACAGGGGAAGGGCGAATGATTCAAATACTTTCGATCCCTCCCAAACCCTCCCTTCCAAGGGAGGGCCCCAAAGGGCTGCACCCTCTGGACTCCCGCAAGTTTGCCGAAGGAGTCTGGCGGTACTGTGATTAGGAGGCTGGGGTGTAGGACCGCTTATCCCTGCGGGACCGCTTGGACGTCGCTGATGTTGGCCGGCTATCCCTGACGGGATGCTCGGCCGGAGTTGAAGGTCAAAGGCGGGCGGTTCCTGCGGAATGCGCAAGACCTTAACCGCCAAGGCGGGCTGTTCCTTCGGAATGCGCAAGACCTTGATCGCCAAGGCGGGCTGTTCCTGCGGAATGCGCAAGAGCTTGATCGCCAAGGCGGGCTGTTCCTGCGGAATGCGCAAGATCTTAAGGGCAAGAGCAGGCTGTTCCTTCGGAATGCGCAAGATCTTAACCGCCAAGGCGGGCTGTTCCTGCGGAATGCGCACAGCTATACTATACGACAAGAAAAAAAGGCACCCTCCTTCTATGGAAGGTACCCGTTTCAGCGTCTGCAAGAAACAGCAGCTGTTATTTATACAGCGCAGTTCGGCACAGCAGAAAGACGGAATAATTGTCTTTGGTGTCATCATCGACCACATAGGCTTCTCCGTGCTCAAACAACTGCGGATTGTTATGGTTTCTCAGCAGGCGGTAGACTTGGCCTTCCGTCACTTTGCAGCCTTTATAGCCGCTCATGATCGCTACATATTGGGCTTCCTCTTGACTGGCCGCTTGAAGCAGCACCCGGTAAGGGTGATCAGGCATAAGGCTCACTCCCCGGATTCATGGTATGGATACTAGCACAACGTTTCAGAAGTCCTTACCCGGCATGCTCCTGATCTGCAAACAAGCGGTCCACATACACTCGCTTACTGCCCAAAATACCTGCAATTATACAGTTTTTTTCGTGCAAAAACCGCCTTCGGTACCCAAAGCCTGTAAAAGTGCAGGAATTTACGTCTCCATCGCCGATTCGCAGACCCAAGCGCCGGAAAACCTGCACTTTTGCAGGTTTTCCGCGAACAAGGGGAGAAGGAGAGGAAATACCTGTACATTTGCAGGAATTTCTCTCCGAGTGAGCCTCCTGGCCCTTCGCCACAAGTTTTGTTCTATCGAAACGGGGGAACTGGAAAGGAACTTATGAAACGTACTACTGGCAGCCGGTAGCTTCTATAGAATCAGTTTAGTTGATCTGTGCCCATTCTATACTTTTGGCAGGCCAGAAGCCATCACAAGCTGCGGCTGCGGCTTTGTAGTCCACGGGAAGAGAGTACGCCAAACAGACCGTACGGCTGATGCTCCAGCGGTACGGCCTGCTCCTAAATGATATCTGCGGTATAGCAGTCTATGGCGTCTACTTGGCCTAGTTGCCTTTGATCTCCTGGAACTTCGCTACATATTTAGCAGCCAGCTCAGTAATAAGGTCGTAACGGCCTTCTTTGGCCGGAGCGGTAAGATTGCCGCCGATCCCTACTGCAATACAGCCGTTCGCAATCCATTTGTCCATATTATTCAGATCCACGCCGCCGGTAGGCATGATGTTCACATGTGGCATTGGCCCTTTGACAGCCTTGACGAAATCTGCTCCGAAGGCGCTGCCCGGGAACAGCTTAAGCACATCTACGCCCAGCTTGAGCGCTTCCTTCATCTCACCCAGTGTCATGCAGCCAGGCATATAAGGAATGCTGTACAGGTTGCACATCTTGGCTGTTTCTTCTTCAAAAGACGGGCTGACCACGAACTCCGCCCCTGCCAGGATGGCGATACGGGCTGTCAGCGGATCAAGCACCGTACCGGCACCGATTACCGCACGGTCACCGTATTCAGCAACCAGACGTTTGATGGCTACATCCGCTTCCGGTGTAGTAAAGGTTACCTCGATATTGTTCAGTCCGCCTTCGATACAGGCCACGGACATCTTGAATGCATCTTCAGCGTTATCCGCGCGGATTACAGCCACAACACCTACGGACATTACATTTTGCAAAACTTTTAGTTTCTTCATCATAAACTCCCTCTCTTGGATAGATCGATGGCAAGATAGACAATAAAATTTAGATAAATTAATTTATCTTTTTTTACTAACCTCATAGCAAATACCGTTACTAAAATAGTAATAAACATGTGGCGAACAGTCAATATATATTTGTCTGAAACATATGGACAATTATCGTACGAAAGTGGATATATCGTATATTCTAAAAGGATTTTTTGTCCTCACAAATTTCATTATTCGCTTGATTATCCGCTGTTCCAGATCAATCAGTTATTGTACAAAACCGTTTTATATGATAATTTCAATTTATTAGTCATTATATAGGGGTTACATTTCACCCATAGGAGGAGATATTTATGAGCAAACAACTGGATGCCGTTACTTTCGGCGAGCCGATGGCGATGTTCTATGCCAATGAACCCGGACCTCTGCATGAGGTATTTTCGTTCTCCAAAGCGCTGGCCGGCGCAGAAAGCAATGTAGCCACCGGCTTGTCCCGACTGGAGCACCCTACCGGTTATGTGACCAAGCTGGGGGAGGATAATTTCGGGAAGTTTATTTTTGAAGCCATGAATAAAGAACTGATTGATACATCGGCCATCTCCTTCACCAAGGAGTTCTCCACAGGCATGCTGATCAAATCGAAGGTAGTCACTGGCGATCCCAAGGTCGAATATTTCCGCAAAAATTCCGCAGCCTCCAAGCTTAGTCTGGCGGATTTTGATGAGGATTATTTCGCCTCAGCGGGCCATCTTCATGTAACCAGCATCTCTTCAGCCTTGTCGGCGACCTGCAGAGAATTCTCCATCCGGGCCATGGACTTCATGAAGAGCCAGGGCAAGACGGTCTCCATGGACCCGAACCTTCGCCCTACACTCTGGCCTGACACCGAAACCATGGTGAATACGATCAATGATCTGGCTACTCGCTGTGACTGGTTCCTGCCGGGACTCAGTGAAGGCAAGACTCTTACCGGTCTGGATACTCCCGAGGCCATTGCTGACTACTACCTGGAGTGCGGGGTTTCGCTTGTTGTCATCAAGCTGGGTCCGGATGGCGCTTACTTCAAATCCCAGGACCAAGAAGGCTACGTACAGGGCTTTAAGGTGGACGAGGTGGTTGACACGGTTGGCGCCGGAGACGGCTTCGCTGTAGGCGTAATCAGTGCAATGCTGGAGAAGCTGCCGGTAGCGGAAGCTGTTAAACGCGGCAATGCCATCGGAGCTTTGGCCGTGATGTCCCCTGGTGATATGGACGGACTGCCAACACGAGCGGGTCTTGAGCAATTCATGAACCAGAAGGCTTAGGCTGAATGCAAAGGCTGATGACACAATAATAATAAGGCCGCCCGGCAGTTCTGCTGCGGGCGGCCTTATTATTTAGGTGCAGATCCGGATAGACTGTCCCAGCTGCAGCGAAGGAGGGAAACGGTAGGTGATAGGCATCGACGTTCCACTCTCTTCTATGCAGGCAAGCATAATCTTGGCAGCCTGCATACCCATTTCATAAGCAGGCTGGCGAATCGTTGTGATGACGGGATTATAGATATGGGCAAACTCCGCATCATCAATGCCGATTACCGACAGCTGTGCGGGGATGGCAATGCTCCGGCGGTTGGCATACTTCAGAATCTCGGCCAGCGAGATGTCGTTGGAGGCCAGCAGCGCCGTGGGCGGCTGCGGCAGGGCGAGCAGACGCTCCAGACTGGCGGCAAGCTCCTCTTTGGGAGCGGCGCAGATATAGTCCTCGCGGAGCGGGAGGCCCGCCTCCTCCATCGCTTTTTTGTAGCCGCTCATTCGTTCCTTGCGCGGGGTGATCGCATGTTCGCCCAGCGGCAGTGACAGCAGCGCAATCCGCTCATGCCCGCTGCGCACCAGCTCGCGGATCGCGATTCTGGCGGCCATTTCATTATCCAGCAGCAGACTCTGCGTGGTGACGCCGTCGACCAGCCGGTCCATGAACACCAGCGGATAATCTGCTTCAATCAGTCGGCTGTAGGCCGAGTGGTCATTGCCTGTCGGAAAAATAATCAGTCCGTCCACCTGGCGTGCCAGCAGCGTCTCCACATATTTGCTTTCCTTATCCGCATTCTCATCGGTGTTGCAGATAATGACCTGAATCCCGCGGCTCTGCAGCTCATTCTCTATGGCCCGAATACACTGAATTGACAAGGAATAATCGATGTTGGCCACAATAATGCCGACCATATGAGTACGGTTCTGCTTCAGGCTGCGGGCCAGCCCGTTCGGCTGGTAGTTCAGCTCTTCAATGACGGCGGCAATCCGGTTCTTCGTCGCTTCACTCATATATTTATAACGCTGGTTCAGGAACTGCGAGACCGTGCTCTTGGACACGCCCGCCTTCTGGGCCACATCTTCTATTGTCAGCTTCTTCATCTCTTCCGCTCCACTCTTTTCTACCCCAAACTCATGATAAAAAAAGTATAGCGTTAATTTACTAAATTATCTACCAGTAAATCAACGGCAGCAGGAGCGGGAGCTGCTCCAAGCTTGGACCGTACAGTAAGCTCACCCTTGCTTATGTTCAGCTGGATTTCCCCCTGAAGGTCAGTGCGGAATACGGCGGTATGGCCGGCTGCCAGCCGGTCTAGCACTCCACCGTTCGGATGACCATAGGAATTATTGACTCCCGCCGAGATTACAGCGGCCGCCGGACGCCAGAACTCCAGCCATGCCTCCCCAGTGGAAGTCTTGCTGCCGTGGTGGGCCACCTTCAGCACATCGGCCCGGGGTGCCTGGCTTATGCCGCTTAAGGCCGCGGATTGGATTATCTCCTCCTCTGCCTCCTCATCCATGTCGCCGGTGAACAGGAAGTTGCGTCCGTTCAGCTCCAGCCGGAACACCACAGAGCCATGATTCTGCTCCTCCAGTACCGGTATCTTCTCCACATCGTAGTCTGCCTGCGGCTGATTCTGCAGAGGCGGTGGGGGCCACAGAACAGCAAGCTCCGTCGCCGAATCCGGCCGCAGCGTCATCCCCTGATGGACGCTGTACAGCTTGATGTTGGCCGCCAGCGCCGTCCTCATCAGCTTCCGGTAAGGTTCGCGGTCGGTAAGCGTTCCGTTAAACAGCAGTGCGGAGACAGGAATTGATTCCAGCACAGCCTGCAGGCCTCCGGCATGGTCCTGGTCTGCGTGGGTCAGCACCACCGCATCCAGACGGTGAATGCCGCGCTTTTTCAGCAGAGGGACCAGTGTCTTGGCCCCCACCTCGAATGGGCTGCGGCGGATACGCCAGGGCTCCTTGGCACCGAAGCTTACCGTTCCTCCGCCATCCACCAGAATATTAGCCCCATCCGGTGTGGTGATCAGAATGCTGTCGCCCTGCCCCACATCCAGATAGCTGATATGCCCCGCTCCGTTCAACTCCTCGCTGCGGTAGCCTTGGCAGAGCAGAACGGCCAGCGCAGCTGCCGGTGCCAACTGCAGAACCTTGCCACGCCAGCCTGTTGCCGCCTTCCTCAGCTCCCCATGTCCATTGATGCCCGCCCTCATCTGTCCATTCTCCGCCCATTGACTCCCATCCAGCGGTCTTGTCTCGTCCTCCATGTATTGCGGGACATTACGCGCTTCAATCCGCAGCCTGGCAACAGCCAGCAGCCCATACAGCAGCAGGTAATAGCCGCAGATCCACAACAGGGAAGGCGATCGCCAGATCAGCACAGCACCCGGGAAACCGTTCATCCACTCCACCAGAACAAAGGTCCAGTTGTTGAGCAGCTCCGCTGCATCAGCCACCTTACCTGCCGCTCCCTCCCAGCATGCACTCAACAGCAACGTCAAAGTTCCGAGTGGCAGGACCACAAAGGTAATGAATGGAACCAGCAGCAGGTTGGCCGCAAAGGACAGCAGCGAGAATTGGTTAAAATAATAAATCGTCAGCGGAAAAGACACCAGTTGGGCCACAACAGTGACCGATACCGCGCTTCTGAGCATCAGCGGAAGCTTCCGCAGCAGCAGGTTAACCATCGGAACGTAGACCATCAGTCCGGCCGTGACCAGAAAAGACAGCTGAAAGCTGACGCTCAGCAGCAGATAGGGATTCCACAACAGCATGGCCAGCGCAGCAGCGGAAAGAATATTGCGCCCGTCTCCAAGCACTTGCACCCGGGCAGCGTAGAGGGCTATCATACTCATCAGTCCTGCGCGTACGACAGAGGGGCCTGCCCCGGACAGCAGCACATACACTGGAACAAGCAGCAGAGTCAGCGTCAGCGCTGTTTCCCGCGTCAGGCGGCAGCGTTTCCAGATGAACAGCAGGGCACCGACATAGACAGCAACATGCATTCCCGAAATTGCCAGAATATGCGTCAGGCCCAGCTGCGAGAACTGCTGAAAAATATCCGGGTCAAGGTCATCCTGGAAGCCGATGATCAGCCCCTTCATGTACCCGGAGTGGCGCGGCTGGAACAGCTGGCCCAGCTTCGCACCCATAGCGCTACGGGCCTGGTCAGTCCAGCGGAGCAGCATCGCCGGACTCCAGCCTTCCGGCGGGGTTACTTCCGCGCTCGCCGTCCCGTCAAGCTTCAGCAGCCAGTGCATATGCTGGGTAGCCAGATAAGCCCTGTAATCAAAACCGCCAAAGTTTCGCGCTTCGCCCGGCAGCTCTACAGCACCGCTGAGCGCTACCCGGTCGCCCCTCTGCCACTGTCCAGCGATATCAATCTCCGACTCGGCCTGCAGCTTCAGCTGGACTGTAAGCTTTTCACCATCAAGCGAAGTCATATTGCCCCCCTCTCCCGCTTCCTCTTGTTGACTTGAAGCGGTGGGGTGAATATCAGCTGCGTTCCCGCTGTTCCCTAGCAAGGCAATGCCGGACAGCTTCACGATGAAGTCCACGCGGTCGCCATCCCGCTCCACCGTAGAAACAATGCTGCCTTCCGCCCTCACCGGCATTTCGTTCAGCAGGGCCGACGATCGTCCCAGTGCTTCGGGCAGCGAGCTTATATTGCGCCCTTCGCTCCACTCCCAATACAAGCAGGCGGCTATGACGGCCATACCGAGTACAGCTGTATACCTCCAGCCTAAGCCTGCCCATGCTGCGGCTGCTGCGAGCAGCAGCAATACACCGGCGGCAGCCAGGGCCAGTCTTCCGCCTGAATAGAGGCAGGCGGCTGTGCTGCCGCAGACCCAGCACACCGTAAAGCTTAGCAGCAGTCTCTCCCTCATCTTCCTTCTCCTCTCTTTATGCTGCAAGTAACCGGAGAAACAGCAAAAAACCTCTGCAAACGCCAAACAGGCGTATACAGAGGTTCTTCCCCGGCTTGCAAGTATTCAATTGCCGATTTCTGTTCACTCAAACACAGTAATCATGGTCTCCTGCGGCGGCTCATAGCTCTCCAGTTGGCGAAACACAATGCCTTTGGCTGCCATCATCGCTCTTACCTTTTCCATATCCTTGCGGTATGGACGATAGTAGACAATTTCCACGATCCCGCTGTTGGCGAGCATATTGGCACAGGTCCAGCAAGGCTCATCGGTAACATATACTGTGCTGCCCTCGCGGTCACTACGGTCAGTGAACAGCAGCAGATTCTGCTCGGCGTGGATGGTGCGGATGCAACGCTGCTTCTTCACCATCGTCTCCACTCCGTCCGTGATCTCCAGCTCATATTGCTCCGACACCATGCAGCCGGCTTCCGAGCAGTCCTGAACGCCCATCGGCGCGCCGTTGTAGGCAGTGCCAAGCAGCTTCTTGCCCTGTACCAGCACAGCGCCAACATGACGGCGCGGACAACGCGAGCGGGTTGAGACCATGCAGGCAATATCCATGAAATAAGTATCCCAATTCTTCCGGTAGGCTACGCTCATCATCAATCTCCATCTTCTGTTGAAATTAGTTGTTAATCATTGTAGCACAACCGCACAATTTTGCACTAGGACAACGGTTGCGGTTCGGGTTAACATTGACAGCGGACTCTATGGCTCTTATTTGCTCAAATTCGGCCACAGATGGTCAGGAGCACACTCAGAACACTACCTCAGCTTTTAGCTTCTCCAGCATCTTGGTACCAATGCCCTTGACTTTGCCCAGATCAGACAGGCTGCGGAACGGTCCCTTACTGGTACGGTATTCGATAATGGCGGCTGCTTTTTTCTCGCCGATGCCAGGCAGATCCATCAGTTCGGCTGTTCCTGCCGTATTTACATTCACCTTACCTGCCTGATCAGCCGTACCTCCTGCTGCACCTGTCGCTGCCTGACCGCCTCCGTTCGTTGACGCCTGACCTGCCTCCACATCCGCACCTGCCGGTCCGCCTCCGTTCGATGACACCTGACCCGCTACAGCACCCGCACCTGCCTGACCACCTCCGTTCGATGACACCTGACCCGCTACAGCACCCGCACCTGCCTGACCACCTCCGTTCGATGACACCTGACCCGCTACAGCACCCGCACCTGCCTGGCCGCCTCCGTTCACGCCCGCTTCCGCCTGCCCCGCCGCCTCGCCGGTCTGCCTACCTTGCGCCATGACTTCTCCACCTGCGGTGTCCTTTCCAGCTGTACCTGCGCCTGCCGGTCCGCCTTTCTGGCCAGCAGCGGCACCCGTAACCTCACCCTGGTTTGCCGCCTTTTTCGTATACGCCTCATCTGTTGCACCCTCGTCGGCAGGAGCAAGACCAACCATTTGTTCCATCTCGGAGTTCACCGTCTCCCAGCCCGAAATGCCGCTGTCACTGCCGCTGCCTGCCGTCCAGATCAAAGCTCCGCCAATCAGCGCCGCAGCGATGCCATACAAGACTGAAGTTTTAATCATTCTGTATTCCTCCTAATCTGAAATCTTCTTCCACTTTTTTTCACTAAACCTGTCATGGGTCCAAGTCTGTCTTGCATACACTTAACGAAGAGAATTCATGGAGGCAGAAGCGGCTATGCCCTTCTACCTTGCATGCTTGGCCCGCTTCCATGGGAGATACAAGCTTGATCAATCAAATGAACCCTAGAAAGGAGGACCCTAGAATGAAAGTAGGATTTATCGGAACAGGCAGTATGGGCAGCCTGCTGATCGACGCCTTCCTTTCTTCCGGTGCGCTTGCGCCTTGTGATGTGCTGGCCAGCAACCGCAGCCCAGGCAAGCTGCTTCAGCTGGCCGAACGCCACCCCGGCCTCTCCATTTGCGGGAGTAATAAAGAGACGGCAGCCGGAAGCGATATTGTGTTCTTGTGTGTGAAGCCGATGGAGTTCAAGACCTTGACCGATGAGATTGCCGCCAGCCTGCGCCGCGAGCAGATTGTGGTTTCGATTACCAGCCCGGTGCAGCTGCGCCACCTGGAGGCCGTATTACCGTCCAAGATTGCCAAGGTCATTCCCAGCATCACACACCGAGTCAAAAGCGGAACCTCTCTCTGCATCTTCGGCAACAGAATGAATAAGGAGGACAGGCGCACGCTGCTGCAACTGCTGTCCTTCATCGGAGTACCTGCAGAGATTCTCGAGACGCATACCCGGATCGCATCAGACTTCTCCAGCTGCGGCCCTGCGTTCCTAAGCTATTTCATTGAACGCTGGATTGAAGCAGCTGTTGAAGCCACTGGAATTGAGGAGCAGCTGGTCAGCCGGCTGGCCGGTGAGATGCTGCTGGGAACCGGCAAGCTGCTGACCGAAGGCGACTTCACGCCGCAGGAGCTTCAGGAGCGGGTAGCCGTGCGCGGCGGCATTACCGCTGAAGCGCTGAACCATCTGCGCATCAGCCTCGAAGGCGTATTCGAACGGCTGATCACCACCACCCACGATAAATATGACGAGGATGTCGAGCGGCTGGATTCCTTGTTCGGGCATGGCGGCATTGTCCAGTCTCCTCTGGACCGCTAGCTGCATAACTGCTAATTAGTCAAGTATGATACTGCATCTAATCTGATGGTTTCTTCACTTTCGGAGCAATTTATTAACAATTATGTTACTACTTAGATCCCAGCGAGCATTTAGAGGGTTACCCTGGAACGTTCGGAGTAAATAGATGCGAAAGTGCAACTAAATTCAGCCAGATCGTAAGTTGGCAGTCGAATAAGTGCGAATCCGCAACTAATTTCGAGTAAACCAAGCATATTTCGCTCAGAATGCCAAATTAGATGCTTATTTGCATCTATTTCCTCCAAAACGGAGAAAATCCGTAAATTAGATGCACATTCGCAACTAAATGAGATATCCGTTTCGAGCTTCACTGACCACCATCGCATGATTTGAGCAAATGTATTGTAGATTGGCTACCTAAAATCACTGGCAGACTCGCGCACGCAAGCCGTCCCACCCCTATCAGCATGCCGTCAAAAAAATAGCACCCGCAGCACGGATTGCTCCGTTGCTGCGGGTGCGTTCTTCGCGTTCCCGCTGACCTATTTATTCCGTTCTCACTTACTCAGCGTTCCCGCCACTTGCCATTATTCATGGCCTGCCGCGTTCCCACTGTTTCCCATCGTTCACAATTCACCGCGTTCTCGCTGCTCTTCCATCATTCACGACTCACAGCGTTCCCGCCGTTTCCCATCGCTCACCATTCGCCGCGTTCCCGCAGCTACAGCCGGTTACCCCACTACAATATTCACCAGTTTGCCCGGTACGGCAATGATTTTGCGGACGGTTTTGCCGGCTACAGCGGTGTTCACATTCGGCAGCGCCAGCGCGTGGGCTTCCATCTGCTCCTTGCCCATGTCCTGCGGGATCAGGGCGCGCTGCACGATCTTGCCGTTCACCTGCACCACGATTTCGACTTCGGCATCCACAGTCCAAGTCTCATCATAGGTTGGCCAAGCTACATAGCTGATGCTTCCTTCATGGCCCAGCAGCTGCCACAGCTCCTCGGCAATATGCGGCGCCAGCGGCGACAGCATCTGCACGAACTGCTCAGCGGCTTCGCGGGACAACGTATCCTGCTTGTAAGCATCGTTGATGAAGATCATCAGCTGGCTGATCGCCGTGTTGAAACGCAGGTGTTCGAAATCCTCGGTGACCTTCTTCAGCGTCTTGTGCCAGGTACGTTTGAACTCATCGCTGCCGCCGTCCGCTGTGATCTTGGCGCTGATCGCGCCGTCTTCACCCACGAACAGCCGCCATACGCGGGAGAGGAAGCGGTGTATGCCCTCCACCCCTTTTTCATTCCAAGGCTTGGTTGCCTCCAGCGGCCCCATGAACATCTCATACACACGCAGCGTATCCGCGCCGTAAGCTTCCACAATCTCATCCGGGTTGATGACATTGCCGCGCGACTTGCTCATCTTCTCGTTGTTGTTGCCGAGGATCATGCCCTGGTTAACCAGCTTGTGGAACGGCTCCTTCGTTTCGACTACGCCGATATCATACAGCACCTTATGCCAGAAGCGGGCATAGAGCAGATGCAGCACCGCATGCTCTGCACCGCCTATGTACAGATCCACCGGAAGCCATTCCTTCTGCTTCTCGGGAGAGCACAGCTCGCGGTCATTGTGCGGATCGATATACCGCAGGTAATACCAGCAGCTGCCGGCCCATTGCGGCATCGTGTTCGTCTCGCGGCGCGCTTTCATGCCAGTCTCCGGGTCAACCGTCTCCACCCATTCCGTCACGTTGGCCAGTGGGGATTCCCCGGTGCCGGAAGGTTTGATCGCGTCCACATCCGGCAGCAGCAGCGGCAGCTGGTCGATCGGAACAGTCTTCATAGTGCCGTCCTCCAGATGCAGGATCGGTATCGGCTCACCCCAGTAGCGCTGGCGGCTGAACAGCCAGTCGCGCAGGCGGTAGGTCACCTTGCCTGTGCCGCTTCCCTTCTCCTCCAGCCAGGCAATCATCTTGGCGATGGCTTCGGTATTCTCCAGGCCGTCCAGGAAGTCAGAGTTCACATGTGGCCCGTCTCCGGAGTAAGCCTCTTCCGCGATGTTGCCGCCCTGCACCACTTCAATGATCTCCAGGCCGAATTGCTTGGCGAATTCCCAGTCGCGGGCATCATGGCCCGGAACCGCCATAATCGCGCCTGTGCCGTATCCGGCAAGCACGTAATCAGCGATCCAGATGGGCACCTGTGCGCCGTTTACCGGATTGACCGCATAGGCACCGGTGAACACGCCGGATTTCTCCTTGGCCAGGTCGGTGCGCTCCAGATCGCTTTTGCGGGCAGCCTTGTCACGGTACTCCGCCACCGCAGCCCGCTGGGCTTCGGTAGTAATGGCTTCGACCAATTTATGCTCCGGCGCCAGTACGCAATAGCTGGCCCCGAACAGGGTGTCCGGCCGGGTGGTGAATACCTGCAGGCTCTCCGTAGAACCTTCAATCCCGAAGGTTACTTCCGCACCGGTAGACTTGCCGATCCAGTTGCGCTGCATATCCTTGATGCTCTCTTCCCAGTCCAGCTCCTCCAGGTCTTCAAGCAGGCGTTCAGCGTATTCCGTAATCTTCAGAATCCACTGGCGCATCGGACGTCGCACCACCGGGTGGCCGCCGCGCTCGCTTTTGCCGTCAATAACCTCTTCGTTCGCCAGCACCGTACCCAGCGCTTCACACCAGTTAACCGATACCTCTGCTACATAAGCCAGTCCAAGGTTGTACAGCTGGATGAAGATCCATTGCGTCCATTTGTAATACTCCGGATCGGTCGTGCTGATCTCGCGGTCCCAGTCGTAGGAGAAGCCCAGTGACTTGATCTGGCGGCGGAAATTATCAATATTCTTGAAGGTAATCTCACGCGGATGTTGTCCGGTGTCCATCGCATATTGCTCAGCCGGAAGTCCGAACGCATCCCAGCCCATCGGGTGCAGCACGTTGTAGCCGCGCATCCGTTTATAACGGGAAACAATATCCGTGGCCGTATAACCTTCAGGATGGCCTACATGCAGCCCTGCACCTGATGGGTAAGGAAACATGTCCAGCGCATAGAACTTCGGCTTGCCTGCTTCCTCGCTTGTCTTAAATACCTTGTGGTCATCCCAGAATTTCTGCCATTTCGGCTCAATGGTCTGGGCCCGGTAGCCTGTACCGGGATTCGAGTGTACTGTATTGTCGCTCATCTTGTGTTCCTCCTTGGGGTGTTGCTGCAACGAATTGCAGGTTTTAGCAGTTCACTCTTTAATTACGTTAAAAAACCCCCCATCCCTAGCGTATTATCGCTAGGGACGAGAGGTTATAGATCCCGTGGTACCACCCTAGTTAGCAGCAGATATGCTTCATCATGCTACTCACTTTGCACCCTTTAACGGGGGTGAGGCGATGGCGGTTCACGCCATTACTCCAAGGTGAGTTCATTCCGGTCCGCCCTACCGACTCGCACCTTAGCGCCGGCTCTCTGCAATGACGGTCTCACGAACTACTACTCCTCATCATCGATCCACTATATTCACGATTAGATATCGCAATATTCCACAACATTATAACCAATAGTACAGGCTCCAGTCAATGAATTTGCCTGCTAGATGGGCTTTCGCTTGATGTAATACGCCATAAAGTGCTGGATTACGACCTTAAAGGCGGCAAAAAACGGCACAGCCAGGATCAGCCCGATCATTCCCGCCACCTCTCCGCCTACCAGCAGCGCGAAGATAATGAGCAGCGGATGCAGATGCAGCTTGCGCCCCACCACCTGCGGGGAGATCACATTGCTCTCCAGCATCTGACAGAGCGTGTTCACCACAGCAACCAGCAGCACCAGCCGCAGCGAGATGGTGGAGGCCATAACGATGGCGGGGGCAGCTCCCAGGAACGGCCCCATATACGGCACGATATTAAAGACCGCCACCACACTGGCGAACAGCAAGGCATACGGCATCCCGATAATGGCATAACCGATATAGGCCAGCACCCCGATGATGATGCAGACCAGAAACTGCCCGCGGATATAGTTGCCCAGCGCGTTGTCGATATCTTTTAGCAGCGTAACAATCGATTTGCGCCGGGAGCGCGGCAGACAGGAGACGACGGCACGTTCGAACACATCGAAATCCTTCAGGATATAGAACACAAGAAAAGGCACGATAAAGGCATTAAACAGCACATTGATGGTAGAGCCGATATTATCGAGAAAATGTGAGATTCCGACGGCCAGCCGGTCCTCCAGCTGAAAAAACCAATTGTTCATCCCGGTCTCAATCCCCGGCGGAATCAGCCTGGAATTCATATTGCGCATTAGCCCCTGGGCATGCAGCGTCATCTCCGGCAGATGCTCATTCAGCTCCTCCAGCTGCTCAATAAACATCGGAATCAGATTCATGAAGATCACGGCAATCGAAGTCAGGAACACGGCATATATCAGCAGCACAGCAACACTGCGCGGCATCTTGCGTCCGGCCAGCATGCTGACTACAGGATTAAGCACATACGAGATGATCATGGCGGCCAGGAACGGGGCCAGAATTGCTTTTAGAAACAGAAACACACCCTGCAGCATCGGACGGAGCAGCCATACAAAATATAAAATGATCAGCGAGAGCAGCACTCCGATCATCCAGCGGAACCATTTACTTTGAGACCATTGCTCCATGCGGCTTACCTCCTGCGGTACATATGGACTGGCTTTGTAAATAAGTATATGTATGGGCAGAGCAAAATAACCGCATTTTTGTGGACAGCCGGCAGCTTCATTATTTGGTATCCATCTTGATAACTTGTTATGTACGCCCCACCCTGCATTTTGTAAGCTTAAGGCGCAGTTAAAACGCTTTCAGGAGGGAACAATATCCATGACACGAAGAGCCAGATTGTGGAGGAGCTGTTTGACGTTGGTGATGGCAGGCTGTCTTGTTGCCGCACCGACGGCATCCGCAGCGACCGTGTTTAATGAACCTCTTACTTATTTCAATGCAAGCACCTGGCAAAAAGCGGACGGCTGGTCCAACGGCGGCATGTTCAACTGTACCTGGCGGGCGGCCAATGCCACCTTTACCAGTGCAGGGCAGCTGCGGCTGGCCTTAACCAGTCCATCCAACAATCAATTCGACGGGGCAGAGTACCGCTCGACGAACAAATACGGCTACGGGAAATACGAGGTCAACATGAAGCCGGTCAAGAACATCGGGGTGGTCACCGCATTCTTCACCTACACCGGACCTTCGGAAGGAACCGCCTGGGACGAAATCGATATCGAGTTCCTAGGCAAAGACACCACCAAGGTGCAGTTTAATTACTTCACGAACGGGGTAGGAGGCCATGAGAAGGTGGTGAACCTCGGGTTTGACGCTTCCCAGGGATATCATACGTATGCTTTTGACTGGCAGCCCGGCTCCATTAAATGGTACGTGGACGGGGTGCTGAAGCATACCGCAACCAGCAATATTCCGACCAATCCCGGCAAAATCATGATGAATCTGTGGAACGGCACCGGTGTGGATTCCTGGCTGGGCTCCTATAACGGCGCTAATCCGCTATACGCTTATTACGACTGGGTGAAGTATACCAGCAACTGAGCGCGTTATGAAGACTGCAGCTATGACTAAGCCTGCGGCTCCTTCTACTCAGCCTGTTTCCATTGGCGGACTTCCCGCGTAATCTGTTCTCCTCCATACGAGGACCACAGGTCGACAAAGGCATCGAACTCACTCAGAGGGCTGTCTGTAAAAATAATCTTTTGGAACGTCTTCTGCTCCAGCATATGCAGCAGCTCCCAGCTGGTCCGCATGGTTAGCGTAGGCGGTCCGGTGAACTGGTCCTTCATGGACGCTCCCTGCTGCTGGAACAAGACCGGCAGGATATCGTCCGGGATTGCCTTCACCACCTGCGAAGGGATACGGGCCCCGTCGAAGGTCAGAGTGTAAGAGGAGACACGCACGCCTCCCAACGGCAGAAGGGTCGGGTCCGATTCCGGCTTGCCGTCCACCTCTGCCCAATCGTACCCTTTGGCGAATCCAGTGGCGAACTCCCCTGTCCCGGTAGCGTAATAGTCGAACAAGTAATTCTGGTATTTGAAAAAAATCTCCGGATGCTTCATCTTCTTGTTGATCAGAATGGCACCATTGTCGGGAAGCGTCCCCCTCCGTCCGGTATGTCCCTCCGGTCCGGAGGGGATGGCGATGGCCTGGAACGAAGCTTCCGGTTCGTTGTCCGTCAGCACAGACAACGGCCAGCCTCTCATCCAGTAAGGCCCGGCGATGATTCCCGCCTTACCCGAGGTGAACAGGGCGGCTGCCCCTTCCTCGTCCAGCCATGAGCTGTTGCCGGACACGTAGCCGGCCTTCACCCATTTCTTCAGCAGCGCCAGACCTTGCTTGGCGCCTGGCTGGGTGGAGCCGTAGGCCAGCGAGCCATCCGGCTGCCGGTTCCACTGCTCAGGTATGGTGCCGAAGGCTCCGAAGATCCAGCTGCTGTCTCCCATCCAGGTGCTTGCGCCATTCCGGAAGCCAAGTGTCAGGCCGAAGGTATCTGCCTTGCCGTTCCCGTCGGGGTCGCTACGGGTGAAGGCTTCCATCACCTGCTCCAGCTTGGCGATGGTGGCGGGAACCGGAAGACCCAGTTTCTTCAGCCAATCGGTGCGTATCCATAACAAGGGATCAGAATTGTATTCATAATCGAGAATCGGGATGGCGTATTTCTCCCCCTCCCGTTCATAGAAGTCCCAGACAGAGGGTTGTTCGTTCATAGCCTGCTTCCACACGGTGGATGCATACTGTTCGAACAGCGATCCTACCTCCCGGAACTGCCCGGAATCAATTAGTTCCTGAATAATCTCCCGGTCGCGGGTGGTAACAATATCCGGCAGCTTGCCTTTGGCCAGCTCCAGGCGCAGCTTATTGGCGAAGTTCTCAGAAGATCCGGGCAATGTCCAGAGGTACCGGATTCGAATGCCCAGCCGTTCCTCCGCCCAGCGGGTATGGACATTGTATTCCAGATCTTCTCCTTCCATGAAGGCCAGGTCGGGATTAACGGCAGCTACGGTAAACAGTTCGACGGCCGGCACATATTTTGCCTGCTTCTCGTCAAAATATATCTCTCCCTTATCTGTTCCAACCTCAACTTGTGAGGAAATATGATTCTGCCGGAGCTTGCCGTCTCTACCGAAGGAGCAGCCTCCGCATATGACCAGCACCATGACAAGCAGTACACGTAACCGCATTACACCCTCCTGATAACGCTATGATGTCGGTTGTTTTTGAAAAGTATAGCACAAATAAAAACTATAACTATGCTATAGTTTTTATTATTATCAGCTGAAGAAGAAGAGGATGATTCTTACCCGATGCGTGCTAACCTGTTTGTCAAAATGGTGGCTATTCTGTTTACACTGATTACAATTACACTCGCTCTGTATGGGATCTCATACCGCAAGGATGTACAGGTTATTACGCATCAGATCGAGACCACCGACCTGAACCATCTGGAGTTTCTCACCTCACAGATCGACAGCAATATCAATCAGCTGGCCGGGAGCCTCTACGCTCTCCAGCGTGATCCGACCATCCGTGATTACGGACAGATTCAGCAGCTTGGCCATCTGATAGAACCCAATCAGACGATCCTGACCGTACTTGAGAAGCTGTCGCTGCAGGCCGGCTCCAGCAGTTGGGAGAACCAGCTGCTGCTCTATCATGTGCAGCGGGGCGAGACCCTGTCTCCCGACTCTTCTCTGGCGTTCGATACCGGTCTGCTCGCCCGCCCCTTGCCGGCTGGCTGGGAATATCAGCCTCCGTCCGGGTCCGGAGACAGTACAGGAAGGTTCCGGCTGCTGCTCAGTGAGGCCAACCGGATCACTAGCCCCGGACAAGCCCGGATGATCGCCGAGATCAGCTTCCCTGCAGCCAATATGGAGAAGATGTTCGAAGCCTATCAGGCGGAGAATAGCGGAGATATCTTCCTGTACCACCGCGACCACGGGATACTCTATACCCGGCATACCGATCAGGAGCTGGCAGACCATCTGGTTCCCCTGCCGGATACACAGGCTGGCACCGCTGTAGTCCAGCTGGCAGACGAAAGTTACCTTGTAAGTGCTGTTCCCTCGGCTACCCTGGGCTGGATGGTGGTCCATTATTCACCCTTGGAGCAGATTCTGCAGCCCATCCAGAGCAGCAAATATTCCTTCACAGTGGCCACTGGCGTACTGCTGGCAATGAGCCTGCTGGTCTCCCTGATCATGTACCGCCAGATTCAGCGTCCGATCAGCCTGCTGCTGCGTTCACTGAACCGGATGAAGGACGGACGCTGGTCCACCCGCATTCAGGTTAAGAGCAACAATGAATTCACGCAGCTGCATCAGGAGTTCAACGATATGGCCGCCGAGCTGCAGGCCTTGATTGAGCAGGTATATCTGGAGCAGTTGCGCACGAAGGATGCCCATCTGAAGCAGCTGCAATCCCAGATTAATCCCCATTTCCTCTATAACTGCCTGTTCTTCATGAAGAGCAAGGCAAGCATCGGGGATACGGAGTCGGTTGAGGCCATGGCGCTTAACCTTGGTGAATACTACCGTTATATCACCAAGATGGACCACTCCATGACTACCATCAGCGAGGAAATCAAGCTGCTGGAGAACTATTTGGCGATCCAGAATCTCAGGAAGCAACGGCTTCAATATAAGATTGAGATTCCTGACGAACTGATGAACGAGCAGATTCCCCGGCTGCTGATCCAGCCGCTGGTCGAGAATAGCATTATACACGGCATTGAGCGCAAGATCGGACTCGGCTTTATCGCCATTACCGCTTCGCGGAGCGATATGGAGCTTCTGATCTCCGTAGAGGATAATGGAGCCGGGATGAGCCCGGACCAGATCACCGGCCTCTGGCAGCAGATTCATGAACCGGAGCGCGCCGACGGCGGATGCGGACTCTGGAACGTACAGCAACGGCTGAAGCATCAGTTCGGCGAGGCATCTACGCTATTGATTACAGCATCTGAACAGGGCGGGCTACAGGTTACCCTGCATATTCAGAAGAAAGAGGAACACGATGCATCAAATCCTGCTGGTTGACGACGAGCCTTATGTCGTAGATGACTTATCGATCTCCATTTCCTGGGCAGAGCTGCAGTTCGAGCATATCCATAAGGCCTATTCCGGCTTCGAAGCGCTGGAGATCATGCGCAAGCATCCGATAGATATCATCGTCACCGATATTAATATGCCGGAAATGTCAGGGCTGCAGCTCATTGAACAGATCCGCAAGGAGTGGAAGCATGTCAAGGTGGTGCTGCTGACTGGCTACGCCGAGTTCGAATATGCTACCAAAGCGCTCCAGCAGCAGGCCAGCGCCTATCTGCTGAAGCCCATCGCCAATGGGGCACTGGTTGAAGTTATAGAGCAGCTTCTCCTGGAGATCCGCCAGGATTGGGAGGACAGGTCCTCCCTGCAGCGGACGATGCAGACGTTCAACGAGCATCTGCCCCTGCTGAAGGACAGGCTGCTGAACGATATTCTGCAGGGTCGGAAGATCTCAGGCCCGCAGCTGCTGGCCAAGATGAACAAAATCAAGCTGAACTTCAACCTGGAACAGCCGGTTGCTCTGGTGATCGTTCGCCTGGAGGATTATTTCCAGCAGCATGACCTGAATAGTATGATGCTGTTCGAATATGCCATTGTCAATATTGCAAGCGAGCTGTTCCAGGAACAGTTCGCGCTCTGGTCCTGCAAGGATGTCCATGACTATCTGGTGCTCGTCTTGCAGCCGCGGCAGGCAGCTTCGGCGGAAGAACTGGGCACGCTGCACAGCCATCTGCTGCAAACCGCTTACCAGCTGCAGAAGAATGTCGGCACGGTTATCGGCGGCGGAATCTCGGTCGTTACCACAGGCTGGGGAGCATTCCCGCTCAATCTGTACATCCTGTATCAGTCTGCAGTGTCCATGATCAGACAGCATATCAGCCATGATACAGGGATCTTCCTCAGTGTGGGCGATCAGGAGGGACTGACACAGATTTCGGTGCTTCAGTCTCTGTACGAGCCGCCTACCTTGTTCCATCTGCTGGAGTCCAGCAACTGGGAGAGCATTGAACTGAAGGTGCGGACGATTCATGCCGAGCTGGCGACCGACAATGAGCATTCACAGGAGCATATTCAGGAAGTGAAGCTGTACATGGAGACCGCCTTCTACTATTTCGCCCATAAGAACAACCGGATGCTGGGAGAGATCGCCGGGAACGGACTGCTGGACAGCCGGAGCTTCCATACCCCTGACAAGCTGCTGGACTGGGCACTGCGGATGCTTCAGCTCCTGCGGGAGCATTTCGACAGTGAACGCAAGGATTTCCGTTCGCTGCTGATCCAGAAGATCCATGAGTATATTGATCTCAATCTGCATTATGTGTCCCTGAATGCAATTGCAGAAGAAGTGAAGCTGCATCCGGTCTACCTCTCCAAGATATACAAGGCAGAAACGGGAAAACGCCTCAGTGACTATATCAGTGCTGCCAAGATGGAGAAAGCTACCTATCTACTGACCCATACCCCCCTTAAGGTATACGAAATCTCCACGGCGCTTGGCTATTCCAATGCCCATTACTTCATCAAGCTGTTCAAGGAATACAGTCATATGACTCCGCAAGAATACAGGGACCGGGCTAATTAAGGCCCGGTCCCTGCAGTTAAGCTGTCCTATGATACGATTGGCACGGCAAACATCAGTTAGCTGAAGGAAATAACGACCTCATGAACCCCCGGTTCCTCTTGCAATGGAATGACAGGCTGAGACAGCTGGCTTCCGTTAAGCTTCACGCTCGCCTGGCTGCTCCGGGAACGCCGGAAGCCCTCAGGCTTGCTTACAGTTATCCGGTAAGAGCTGTCCGCAAGCCTAAGCACGAATTCCAGCCCCTGCTCCTCTTCTCGCAGAATCGGATCGATCATTATTTCGCCTTCCCGGTGCTCGATGCCCAGGGCTTCCAGCAAGGACAACGTCAGCCAGGTTGAGGTTCCGCTCAGCATCGGACCGATATTCTCCCCCGTCTCGCTGTTGTTATATTGGGTGCAGAAGCGGGGATTGCCGCAAATTTCGAACGGCGCCTCCAGGGTCCGGTATGGCAGCGTGATATCTAGCAGCCAATAACCGAGCTGCCCAAGTCTTGCAGCCAGCGCTGTGTCCTCAACATTCCTTGCTGCCTTGAACATCGCTGTAGTTGCCATCATGCAGGCGTGCTTGAACACGCCGCCGTTCTCACGGTCTCCAGGGAAATATTCATCTGAGGCAGTGTGAGACGACACCTTGCCAAGCGCAGCCGGCGTGACCAGCTTCAGACCGGAGGCAGTCTTCAGCGTACGTTCAATCACATCCAGCATCGTTGTGATCTGCTGCTCTGTAGCGCAGTTTGCCAGTATGCTCCAGCTGAAGGAGTTGAGGAAGTAAGAGCCTTCGGTCAGCGGGTCAGCGGACAATCCGTCGCCACCTGCACCCAGGTAGGAATATTCGCCATTCGGGTAGCGGTTGAACAATACACGGGCGAAGAAATCACCCTTCCAGGCATGCTGCTGCAGATTGCTGTGCAGGGTACTGCGCCGCTCCTCCAGCTCTCCGGCATAGACCGTATCGCCCTTGCGCTCTGCCAGCTCCAGCAGCTGGTCCATGGCAACCTTCAGCAGGAAGCCGTTCATCACACTCTCTGAATAATCGCTCTCCAGCGGATCACCGAAGCTGCCGCCCTTTTCCAGCTGCTTGCGGTAACGCTCCTCCTTCACCGGCCCGTTGATGCAGGTATCATCCAGCTTCAGACAGTCGTTCCAATCCGCATAATCCAGCAGCGGGATTCCGTGCTTGCCTACTGAGATCATGCCGGAATAGACCAGAATCGCCTGCAGGGTTTTATATACCGACCTTGTTGCTTCAGGCACACTACCGGCGATGGTACATTCTTCATCCAGGAAGCCTGTATCTCCTGTCAGATTCACATAACGGTACACCGCCTGGACCAGCCAGAGCGCATCATCCGACCACTTGCCTGGCTCCTTGCCTACCCAGAAGAAATTGTGATTGGCGAAGCCGAATTCGAACACATTGGCGGTCCATTCCTTCAGCAGCTGGCGTACCAGCTCTCCCTGGCCCATGCCGACAAAATAATACATCGAGGCATACAAATCCTGTATCTCCCGGAAGCCAATTTCGCGGTAGCCCTTCTGCGTCTGACAGAACGAACGTGACACGAAGGACTGGTACAGCACCTGAAACGGCAGATTACGGTTCACATAGGTATTGAAATCCTCATTCTCTGAATGGATCTGCAGGAACCCGCTGTACTCACGCACAAATGCCTGGCTCTGCTCCAGCGCCTTCTCTACCTCTGCGGGATCTGAGAAACGGGTGGTCAACTGTCCTACCTCTCTGGCCAATACCTCCTCGTCCCACTGCGCATTGCCCTTGTCAGAGACAAGACCGGTGAAATGGTCAGCCAGTACCGTCTGCCCGGCGGCAATATCAAGCTGAGCGGCAACGGCAAAGAATCCCGGTCCCTTGCGGTACAGCCGGCTGCTTAGCTTCAGCGCGCCTTGCGGCCGCTGCAGCGTTCCGTTGCCGACAAATTCATTGTAGTTGACGCAGAATTCAGTAGCGAACCCGGTTTCACCAGCCTGATGCAGCAGCATGGTATGAAATCTGAGGTCTTTTCTGCCGTTCTCCGGATAATAGTCGGGGCTGACGGCGGCCAAAGCGCCGTTTTTGTCCCGCAGTACCCCGCCTTGCAGAATAACGTTGCTGTAGAGCACATCCTCGAACAGGGCGCCGGGAGCAGCAGAACCGAACATGCCGGTATACACCAGGCGCAGGGATCTTGCTGCAGCTCCGGTATTGCGGATTGTTATCCGCTGCACCTCGGTGGCCAGCGGCAGTCCCTCTTGCTGCGGCAGGATGAAGATCGTCCGGATAATTTCCAGACCGCAGGCAGTGACATAAGTGATCACGGTCTGGTTCTGCGAATGGCGGCATTCGGCTGACACAATGGCAGCCTCCTCCGGCTCAGCCGAATAGAACAGCTGGCGGTTGTTCTCGAACAGGTAGAACTGGCGGTTGGCCGGGAATCCATTCTCCTCCTGGCGCATATCCCAGCGTGAGGCCAACACTTGTGTGGCGGCGTGTGAGCGGAAGCTGCCTCCGCCGAAGCGGTCCACTACGCTTTTGGGAGTAGTCTGCAGCGGATGCGCATAGCCGATCCGGTTGCCCAGCAGCAAGTTAACATAGAAATGGGGACCGGGTGATGGGGCAAGCAGATCGATCACATGCTCGCCCTGCTCATTCAGCCAACCTGCACTCACATTGCCTGCACCCAGAATGCCCCAAATTTCTCCGGCGTCACCCACAGGCAGGCTGGCCTTCTGCACCTGTTCACCGCACACGTACAGCACAGTCTCTCTGCCGGATAACCGGACCAGCACAGATTCTCCGCTTGCAGCCAGTCTCAGCAGAACGGAAGCCGTCTCCGGATGCTTCATCAGCTCCAGAACAGCTGGAGTCTTGCGGGACAAGCCTGATACGCCGATAACCGCGAGCTGCTTCGCATCGGCATAGATCGCATCCACCTTGTCTTCAGGTGAGATCAGCTCCTGAAACAGCTCGCGGAGCCGGGCGTCGGGATTAGCATCGTGTTCTCTGGCGGTATAATAAGTTAACATAAGAACCCTCCTCTTAATGTTGGACACAGGTTCGGCTGGTCCCTATGCATTCGGGTCCAGCCGTGCCTGCTGTTTATGCTTAGATTGCTCCATTGTCAATCAGGCTGATGTTGTCAATATGGACTGTTAGGCTGCCGGCAGCCTCGCCATCGATATTGCCCAGCTCAAAGGAGATGCGCCCGATGGAGGTCCCGACAGATTCCACGTTGAACCCGATGGTGTACAGCTGCTCGTCACCGCCAAGATCAACAACGTCGCTGGTATAGCTGTGCCAGGTGTAGTTATTGGCCGCGTCCAGCCATCCGATGCTGATGTTCATCTTGCGTGCTGTGGATGACTTGGCCTTGAAGGTCAACGTGTAACGGTTGCCCTCGGTATATTCAATGCCTTCATAGTAGACCTGACGGTCCCAGGAATTGCTGCCTGCGGTGCCCAGATCAATCTTCAGCTTCTCTTCTGCCGCTGAGATCGCCAATTGTCCGTTGTCTGCCGTATAAGTAGTCCAGCCCTGAATACCGGCAGCGAAGTCGCCGTTAGGCAGCAACTCGCCTTCATACGGCTGGCCTGCCAGCACAGGGTTGATCTGGACGAGTGAGATGTTATCCAGATACACATCGTGGGCACCCAGCACCTCATCAATCCTGCCCAGGCTGAACTGCAGAACGGATGCCGGCTCATTGCCGTTTGCTGTGAATCTGTATTCATAGTAGGCATCCTCTTCACCCAGCACAGCCGGCTGCTCCAAATACGTGGTCCAGTTGTTGTCAGTGGCTCCATCATGCTGAACCAGGGCAAGGATGCTTCGAGCCATACTGGAATGGGCATTGAAGCTGAGCTGATAGGTTCTCCCCTTCTCCAGCGGGATACCGGACTGCTTGACCTGCGCATTCCATGGCTCATCGCCTGTGCCGCCAAGACTTACCTTCAGCTCCCCATATACTACAGAAGCTACAGTATCCTTGACCGGATCGGTATCGACCCAGTCCTTCTTGAACAGCGTCCAAGCCTCTGCACTGCCGCTCTCGAAACGTCCGTCTGCTGCCATCTCGCGCGTCAGGTCCAGCCAGGTCAGGTGGTAACCCTGCCCGGATATACGGATATAGTAGGTTCCTGCCGTCAGACTCAGCGGTTCGGAAGTTAAGGTACGGTAGACATTCAAACCTCCTGTGTTGCCGACGGGCTGCCCATACGTGACTGCTGTAACGACCGGCTGCCGGGATTCGTCCAGCAGGGTGACAGCAAGCTCTGAATCCGGCAGAATGCTTGCGGCACGAAGCATAGGTACATAGCTTCCACCTTGAGTAATCTTCACCTTGTAGTCGGCATAATCCCCTTCATCCAGCACAGCCAAATCTCTGACACCTTCGGCGCTTGGAACAAGCTCGGTACCTGCGGCTGCATCATAATGGTCTGCCTGCAGATGGATGTATCCGCCCGAGCTTGCCGGGCTCTTGATCTGAACCAGGCGGACATTATCAATCTGAACCTCGCCGGCATGGCTGCCCAGCAGGAACGACAGCGTGGAATGCGCTGCGGCAGTGTCGCTCAGCTGGATACGCTTGCTGAAGCTTGCCGCTTCGGTTGTGAGATTCATCTCGGCTCCGTCGGGATAACCGCCTTGTTCTGCTGCCGTATCCATGGCGACCTGAAGCACAAGCTCCTTGCTCGCCTTGGCATCAAAGGTCAGCTGGTAGGTCCCGCCTGGGGTTAGCGGAAGTCCTTCCTGCAACAGCTTCACGGCATCTGGCTCCAACCCGTCTTGCGAGACCTCAGCACGGAACCAACGCTCCATCTGCGGGAATGCAAGTGTATTGGTCACACCAGCCTTGACACCCGCTTCAGGCACAGCTGAGATTTGCCAGAATTCCATCCGGTCCTTGCCCAGATCGAAGTTGCCGTTATAGATCCAGTTGCCGTCGGCCAGCGCTGTCCGCTCCTCCACAATCGGATCAATCTCAACTACGCTTACGTTGGTGAAATAGGCGGCTCCGGCATTCTGGCCCAGATTGAATTCAAAGCGGACATTGTTGTCCGAAGGGTCCTTCATTGTGAAGCAGTATTCATAGGTCTGCCATTGCTCGCTCAGCTGAAGATTCTGCTCACCGGAGTAAGCCTTCCAGGCTCCGCCAAACTGCGTGAGCTTGCTCATGAACGGCCGGGACACATCGCCTTTAGCCTCGAAGGTGGCCTTGTACGATTTGCCTTTCTCCAGGAGCAGCGGCATCTGGGTCAGCTGCAGTGAATAATTCACCGTCCCTTTGTCATCCACGGTAACCTTGGAGACACTGCCTTTCTCAGGGTCCTCCATAACGCTTACGCTGCCCTGGCCTCCTTCATTCTCAATAAATTGCCAATTCTGTGGCAAGCCTGTGCTGTCCACCCCTTCTGCGAACGCTCCGTTATAGATCTGATTCCCGTCCGGCAATGCTGGACGCTGAGGCTCTGAAGAGCCGCTGTTCTCCGGACGTTGTCCGGTTACATCCGGCCAGTTCTCCAGATCCGCATACTCATAGACACGCACATAATCGACGAACATCTTGTCCGATACGAAATCGCTGAGCGGATCTCCCGGCCAGTCTCCACCGACAGCCAGATTCAGAATCATATAGAACGGGCGGTCAAAAGGTGCCGGATAGGTATAAAAGTCCGGCTGTCCCAGGGCCTGGGTTCCCCAGTCGCTCGTTTCGAAATATTTCTCCCCGTCCACATAATAACGAATCAGTCCCGGAAGCCATTCCAGCGTGTATTCGTGGTATTCGTCGGCAAAGGTCTGACCCTCGGGAAGCACATATTCCTCAGTCTGGACCTCATGGGGCAGATTGTAATGCAAGGAGCCGTGAACAGTTCTTGGATATTTGTCTGCATTCTCCGGATCACTGGCTTTGGGACCCGTCAGCTCCATAATGTCCATCTCGCCGCTGCCTGGCCACGGTCCATATTGATGGAATTCATCGGTAGGCATCATCCAAATAGCCGGCCACATCCCCTGCTGGATCGGCAGCTTCGCCCGTACGCTGAATTTGCCGTACGTGAAGTCTCCCTTCAGCTTGGAGGTCAGCTTGGCTGAGGTGTAATCGCGGCCTTCATATGCTTCGCTTCTCGCTTCCAGCGCAAGCACGCTGTTGCCGCTCTCTTCTTCAATCGCGGCATTGTCCGGCCGGTAATATTCCAGCTCGTTATTGTACACCGTACCTGTGTCCTCGATGTTCCACTTCGTGGTATCAATAACATTGCTGTTGAATTCATCATTCCACACCAGCTTCCACGGATCGGCCTGCACCGGAGGTTCGGTAGCTACAGCCGTTGGAGCAGGCGTTGGTGCTGTTGTGCTCGCAGGTGTTGGCTCCGGTGTGCTCGCAGCTGTAGGAGCCGCTGTGCTTGGCGATTCTGAGCCGCCGGAGCCTGTGCCTCCGTTAACCACCGCCGGTACAGATGTAGGCGCTGTACTGACCGCCGGACTGGCTGGCAGCTGCAGACGTGTACCCTTGGCCAGCGGCTCACCATTGAGCAGCACACCCTCGGCATCCACTTCCAGTTCCGCAATCGTTCCTTTGTTGATGAGGGTAGTTCCCGCTGCACTTGCTTCAATGGTTAATTTCGCAACAGCGGAATCAGCCGTCAGTTCAATCACTGCGGGGTGCTTAACCTTAACGCCGGAAGCAGTTGTGCCTTCGCTAAGCAGAAGGCGGACAGGGCTGCTTTTTTTGTCCACCGTAATATCGGCCAGCTCGGAACCCTTGAGAATGACCGAATTGACGCCACCGCCCGTAATCCAGGTATTTCCGGTGATCGCAATATGCTCCGCTGTGAATTCACCATTCCCTACACCCTCGGTGACATAGAGTGCACCGGAGATCCGGGTATTCTGCAGCTCCACGCCGGAACGGTTCACCACCGCATTGCCCTTGACCTCACCGGGAGCGAACCTGCCTGAATCCGCACTTACCCACCCGATCATCCGGGATATCATCACAGCGGCTTCGGCACGGGTCAATGTGCCCTGAGGCTTCAGCTGGCTGTTGGCATCTCCGCTGATATAACCGTTAACGGCCATAGTGCCTGCTGCCGCTCTTGCGTAGCCGGATAACTGGTCCTGATCCGGAAAGGTGCTGAGAACTGCCTCCGGCATCTGCTCCAGCCGGAAGGCACGGCTCAGCATCAGGAAGCTGTCCTGTCGCTGGACAGAAGACCCCGGGTTGAAGCTGCCATCGGCATAGCCGGTCACGATTCTAGCTTGCGCTCCCTTCGCCAGTGCATCTGCATACCAAGCGGATGCGCTTACATCTGTGAAGACAGCAGTCCCTGTATCCGCATATTGAAAGACACGGTTCAGCAATGCCACCAGCTCGGCCCGCGTAATGGCAGCGTCCGGATGGAATAAGCCGTCTTCATATCCGTACAGAAGCCCCTCTCCAGCCAGCTTCGCCGCCGCTTCCTTAGCCCAGTGATTCTGCACATCCTTGAATGCCGTCACCACAGCTGGCGAATCCACTGCTGCTGCGGCCTGAATGGCCGGGGGCACGGGGATCATGGTGGCCATGAGGCCTATAACCAGAACAATGGCTTGTAGTTTCCGGTACATTGATATTCCTCCTTGAGAGAATTCCGTCCTTGCATTCTGGTCGGTCTGTTCTCAGTATAGAGTTGTCCCCTGTAAGGTTATATACCAATTCCTTAGCATTGATAACAAAGATGCAACGTCTTCTCCCAGCGATGGATATAGAATACTCCGAAACGCAAAAAGCACCCAGACTCCCCCGCCGCATCAAGCAGCAGTTAGTCAAGGCGCATCAAGCCGTTATGTAGTTCTGTTCCTAAAACAGCGGATTCCCGTTTCAGGAGGAGGCGTGGATATGAGGGTAATCCTGGGCAATTTCTTCACCGGAGAACAGATCGTCAAGCGAGCTGAGCGTTCCGTCTTCTTCCACCTGATAGACGGACATTTTCTCGCCGTTAACCGTCAGTTCAATGAAACAGCCCCAGCAATAGAACTGGTGAGAACCAATCTTGCCGATATCCTTGGAGTTGCAGTTTGGACATTTCATATCATACATTCCACCTATCCGTTAACAATATTAATGGCTTTTTGAAGCCGTTCTTCGCTCATTGCGGGAACCATGACGGCATTCTCCCCAATAGACATCTCGTCAGAACAAGGCAGCCATTTGCGGCCTTCGATCAAATCGGTGACAAGTCCATCACTAATTTCCAGCGCTACTATTGTGTTTCCCATCTTTTGGTCAAAATAAACATCAGAGACTCTTCCAATTATCGTTCCGGTTGCAGTTAAGACCTGCAAATCCTTGATTTTGTTTTTACCCAATATAAAAGTATGGGCAATCTGCTCGGATTCTGTCTTCTCTACGGACGATTCACTGCGGATCATCACAGCATCTTCGCCATAAGCGACAATTTCCTCCCATGCCACAACTTTCACATGATTGTTGAAGAAAGATTTGCTTTCCAGTTCAATACCCGTAATCTTCCAATTTGAATCCAGCAAAATATCGACAATCTTGCCGACCTCATTGCCTTCTTCGACATCACGTACAGCCAGTCCAATCATGTCCTGGAGTTTCATGGCTGCCTATTCCCCTCACTTTGAGTGTAATTACGAGTTCCCAGGGTGGCCGGATGGCCCCCGAATCCTGAAGCTCGCGCGGGCGCAGGCAACACTTAGTCACTCATACGCAGGCGTTTCACAATGGTTTCAATTTTTCGGGAAACGTACTCCATTTCTTCAGTAGTATTACCCAAACCAGTGCTAAATCGAATCGCAGAATGCAAAAGATTTGCCGGAAGTTTCATCGCTTGCAGAACATGGGAAATTTCCAGTGATCCCGACGTGCAGGCTGAGCCGCTGGCGGCGGCGATTTGCTCCATATCCAGGTTCATCAGCAGCACATCCGTTCTCGCTCCGGGGAAGCTCAAATTCAGAATATTCGGCAGAAAATGCTGCATATTCCCGTTGACCTTGTAGCCCTCCGGACCCAGCAGCCTGTCCAGCTCCAGCAGCATACACTGCCGAAGCTCCATCGACTTGCTGCCCCGCCCTGCAATACCCTGCACCGCCAGCTCGACCGCCTTGGCGAACCCGGCTGCACCAGCCAGGTTCTCCGTTCCCGCGCGCCGGCTGCGCTCCTGCAGCCCGCCGTGCAGCCTTGGATGCAGCGGAGCCCCGCGCCGGATATACAATCCGCCTACTCCGCCCGGGCCGTTGATCTTATGGGCGCTGAAGCTCATATAATCCACCGGCAACTCGCGCAGAGTCAGCGGAATCAGCCCCAGCACCTGCACCGCATCGACATGGAACAGAATGCCCCGTTCCTTAGCCAGCTGTCCAATCTCTCTAATCGGCTGAACGGTTCCTACTTCATTATTGCCAAACATCACGCTGATCAGAACCGTATCCTGGCGAATGGCCGACTCTACGTCTTCTACGGAGACCCTCCCGGTAGAATCTACCGGCAGATAAGTCACCGTGAAGCCCAGCTTCTCCAGCTCGCGGCAGGTATGCAGCACGGCATGATGTTCAATGGCTGTGGTAATGATATGTTTCCCTTTGGAGGCCGCTGCGGCAGCGTTAGCTGCGCCGAACAGCGCCAGATTGTCGCTTTCTGTGCCACCGCCGGTGAAGATCCACTCCTCCGGCGAACAGCCCAAAAAGCCCGCGATCAAATCGCGTGCTCCGTTTAGCACTTTTTTGGCCGAACGCCCAAACAGATGAACGCTGGACGCGTTGCCGTATGGCTCTGACATTATATTAAGCATGACCTGCGCCACTTCCGGATGAACCGGGGATGTAGCAGCGTGGTCCAGATAGATTGATTTCATAACTAGTTTCTCCGCTTCTATGGATATAGACCGTATACGTTCACGACTATTCGATTATAACGCTGCGCTTATGACTTTTCCACAGCATAAAGAACACAATAATGTAACATTTACCCCGTTATTCCAGCCAAGCAGAAGCAGCTTCGCAGTCCGCTGCAAGAGGCGGCATCCTTTTCTGTGATAAATAGAAGGATGAGCAGCAAATGAAACTGTTTAAGTCCATGATAGTCTCTCATGTCCAGTTCACCGAAATAGATGCGAAAACGCACTTAATTTCAACGAAAACGGCTGTTAGAAGGTAAATAAGTGCGAATATGCAACTAATTACGAGTAAATTGCTTGTTCAGCGCTCAGAATCAGAAATTAAGTGTATTATGGCACTTATTTGCTTCAAAACGGGAAAAATCCGTGAATTAGATGCAGATTCGCAACTAATTTCGTGATTGGACTGATGTGGCGATCAACATTTGATGCTCCTTTTCTATGGGAGCCTAAATAGTAACCAGTTTCGCATCTAACCTAAATAGTACCTTTACTTTGTTCTGTCTGGAACAAGCGCTCCAGTTCGGCCTCTGACACCACCTTGATGCCGTTCGCCCGCAGCAGCGCCGTCGTCACCCCATGCCCGGATTGTTTCGTGCCGCTGAACGTTCCGTTATAAATCAGCCTGCTGCCGCAGGAAGGGCTGTTCTCCTTGAGCACAACAGCTGTGGCGCCTGCGCTGCGGGCCATTTCCAGGGTCACATATGCCCCTTTCAGATACAGCTCGGTTACATCCGCACCCGAACGGTCCATGACTCTGGCTGTGCCTGCCAGCACATCTCCGCCGTCCCCGCCCACGATTTCGGCAGGCTCCCTGGGCGTGGAGAATCCCCCCAGCAATTCAGGGCAGACGGCCATCGCCTTCTGTTCCTCCAGCAGTCTTGCTATCGTCTCGTCCAAGCAATCCGTACCATTATATCTTACCTTCATCCCTGCCAGGCAAGAGCTTACCAGTATCACCGGGTAATCACCCTTCCGCTTGTGTTCTCCATGTATTAAGACTGCCCTGAGCATATCATGGGGGGATAACACTGTAAACAGCTGCCAGGCAGCAGCCGCATGCACGGTAAGAACTATCATGTTAAACTGTAAATAACCCTATATTCCGGAAATTTAAGGAGGACTACAGATGTGCGGACGATACACAGTCACTGTAACTATGGAGGAGCTGATGTTCCGGTACCTGACCGGAGACAGTGCGATTATCCATTATGCGCCCACCTATAACGCTGCTCCTGTACAGTTCATTCCAGCTGTAGTCGGCAGCTCTTCCGGCAACAGGCTGGGATTGCTCCGCTGGGGCCTTGTGCCCTCCTGGGCGAAGGATGACAAGGGCGGCAGCCGGATGATCAACGCCCGGGCAGAGTCGCTGCTGGAGAAGGCCTCCTTCAAACGTCTGCTGGGCAGCCGGCGCTGCCTGATTCCCGCTGACGGCTTCTATGACTGGAAGCCCCAGGAGAACGGCAAGCAGCCGATGCGGATCGTTCTGCGTGACGGCGGTATTTTCTCCATGGCAGGCTTGTATGATATCTGGATGGACCCGCAGGGCAATCGCTTGAGCACCTGTACCATCATCACCACCGATTCCAATGAGCTGATGGCAGACATTCATGACCGGATGCCGGTCATCCTCAGCCGCGAAGACGAGCAGGAGTGGCTGCGCCGGGACAACCAGGATCTCCCCGCTCTGCAGAAGCTGCTGAAGCCATATGCCTCCGAGCAGATGCGCGCTTATCCGGTTTCAGCAGCGGTGGGCAATGTGCGCAATAATTACCGCGAGCTTACGGAAGAACTTGGATAGAGACTTCAACTCACTACGAGGAGGTGCTTATGATGTCTGAACAAGTTAGGAAATGGATCATAACCCTATTGGTATTTTGGGGCTTGTTCCAAATCATGTACTACTTGCTGGTTAATATCGTCACTGAATATATTATTTTTCGGGAACCTTTCAATAATGTTTTTCAAATCGTGGGTCTGGGCCTGATTGTACTGCTCTCTTTATTACTCACATCTGTGCTGGTTCACCCCAAGGATAGCTCTTCTTAACCTTCGTTAAGAAGCTAAATAACCCGGCAAATCTCCGCTTATGGAAGACCTGCCGGGTTATTTCATTATTTAAGAGTTCTGGCCGCCAGGCCATCGATCAAGAAAAGCTCAATGGCGTTATTGTCTCCATCATACGCTGCTGAGAATATATGCCTGGCTCTGAGCGCTTCCTTCGAACCGGGGTTCTGCAGTAACGCAGCTTCATCCAGGAATTGCCCGGTTTCCGTATCATAATGGTACTCCTGGTAATTCCCTGTCCCGTTTATGGCGTGTTTCTCTCCATATAACTCTGTAATACGCGTTGTGGACATGCCAATTTCCGCTCCCCGGGCTGTTCTGTATACCCCCTGGGATTCTCTTTTCAGCGTGATGGCTACGACCTTATCATCCCTATAGAGCACACCCACACCCGAATCATATGTATAGGTGTTAGTAGTCGCCTCATCCCCGGTGCCCAGCACCTTCTCCGCATCCTTGCGGCTCATGCCATAGCTGACCCGTCCCTTGGTGTTATCTACCTTGTAGATGGCCATATCCTGCTTGGAAAAAGTATCAGGTTCCAGCTGATCAGCCACATCATTGCCGCTGTTGCAAGCCGTTATTGTAAGCAGCATAGCAACCAGCATTATTACCTTCTTCAAATCATCCTGAACCTCCTGATCGTCGATGAACCACATTATTTAAAAGTGGTGGCAGCCTGGGCATCCAGCCAAGGAAGGAGCTGCTGCAATAAATATTAACCCCGCATAAAGCGGAACCAGTCGAAGTCGAAGTTGCTCCCCGGCAGGAAGATGAATGTCACCTTTTGCAACCCTGCAACCTGCTCCAATTCAAACAACCGTTCTTCGTACCCATCCGATTTCTCAAACTCCACGAGTTGATTGCTTTCGCCGTTCTCGCCGGCGAACCGGATATGGATCGTATTCTTGTCGATAATCGATCTCCCGTTGACCACCAGCTTCGTAGTTCCTTCGCTGGTAAACTCCATATCTGTAAACTCAAGCGAGACGTTATTGCCGATGCCTTCCACACGATCATCCGTGAAGGTATACGTATCCCCATAAACTCGATCGCAGGAAACCGCCGAATTCCGTTCAAAAGCCCGGTTCTGACGTTCAAAGGAAAATCCTTTGATGTGCACCTTCTGACGGAGCACAAAGCACATCGATGTAATTCCGCGGAGTCTCTTGGTCAGGCGATACGTTTCTTCTTGATATACATTCCACTGGGACGGCTTCTGATAAATCACGTCGGCAACTACTGAGCTGGCCTCTTCGCCAGGCATCCCTTCCCAAATCTGCATCGTATATTCTTCGTCGGATAAAGCGAAGATCGGAATCGTGATGGTATCGGAGCCATATGGACCGAAGTCGATATCGCGGAAGCCTACGTGTGTTTCGCCATCTCTGCTCGTCGCTACGCCTCTTTCGTTGCCGTTCGCGACATCGCCTTTGCCGTAATCGTAAAGTCCGGCCGAGATGAATCCATAAGGATCCTTGTAGGCTGTTCCTAGACCCGTTGCCTTAAACTCCAACTGGGAGATAAACTTCGTCTTGTCCGTGCCATTCTTAGTTGTACAACGCAGACGGAAAGCACCATCGCCGATAGCGGAGATCTTCGCCTCAAGTCCGTTCGCTTCCACCTTGGCAATATTCGATTCGATGCCTTCGTCCGTTACGGCGCGCCATTCGACGTCTCGATATGTGGCATTTTCCGGCCATAATTTGGCTCGAACAGTAATCTCCTTGGTAATTTCATCTAATTCTTGCCCCGAGTCACTGACGATTTCGATCTTGCGAAGCGGAATTTCATTGCAGTCCCCTGTTACACACTGCAACTCTTGATTTCTCACGTTCGCTGAAATCCCTTGCGGAATTCCGTCTTGGTCAGGATGAGCTTCGAATTCCGCCACCTCGGTTTGCATCCCCTCAGAGGATACTTCGATTCGGATCTTGCCTGACTCCAGCATCGCGCCGATCATCACCATCAACTTACCGCTGAACAATCTTCTGCTCTTGCCTTTGTACGGATCATAATCTGTGCTGTCGCCGTTATCAAGCCCAAGCAATCGGCCTGCCCCCGTCACCTCAACATGCACTCGATTGTTCGCATTGCCTACCGGATTCCCCTCACTGTCCAACATACCGATTTCTACGAAAATCAAATCAGTACCGTTCGCCGTAAGTACCTCTTTATCCGCTTGGAGATGAATTCTGCTCGCATCCCCGAAGGATCTTCGAACATCGGTTGCTATGACTTTGCCTGTTTCGTCATAGGCGATAGCCTTGAGTTCCCCTTCCTCATAAGGAACCTTCCACCAGCCAACAAGCTGCGTTCCATGCTTATGATCGATTTCGTGAGTTCCAATCGTAGTCCCATTGAACTGCAGCTCGATCTTGGGGGCGTTCGAGCAGGCACGAACATCAATAATTTGCCCGTCATTGAAATCCCAGTACGGGAAGAGGTGCACCATTGGATGCGTTCTATAATCGGTCCAGGCAGCTTGGTAGATATAATAGGAATCTTTCCTGAACGTAGCCGTATCGATCTGGCCGAAATAGGCATTCTTGGTATGGTACGGCGTCGGTTCCCCGATATAGTCGAATCCGGTCCATAGGAACTGGCCCAGAGAGAACGGCGTATCCCGCTCTGCCAAGATGCAGGCCTCCGCCGATTTGGCTCCCCAGCTTGTCGAACTGTTCCCGAGAGCGGAGCATTGCTCGTCATCGTCGGCAAGAATCGATTTCTCGAACGGGAAATGATAAATTCCTCTGCTCTGGACGACTGAAGCGGTCTCGCTGCCGTAGATGATCCAATCCGGATGCTCTTCATGATGCCTGCGGTAATATTTCTCCGCGTAATTGTAGCCGGCAACCTTTACGATATCGGCGCACTTCTGCGCATTCTCCCACGGCATATAATTCGACCCGATCGTAACCCGGGCATTCTGCTTCGGATCGAATTCCAAAACATATTCCATGAGCATTCTGGTAACTTCCTGACCTCGCTCATCTGCATGTGTGTCGTAAATCTCGTTCCCGATGCTCCACATCAGCAGGCTCGGATGATTCCGGTCCCGCAATACCCAGCTTCTCACGTCAAGATACGCCCAATCCTGGAAGAATCTTGCGTAATCGTAAGGTGTCTTGGACCGTTCCCACATGTCGAACGCCTCCGTGACAACGAACAGTCCCATCTCGTCCGCCAGATCCATGAGCTCCGGAGCCGGCATATTATGCGCCGTGCGGATTGCGTTGACGCCCATTTCTTTCAGGATCACAAATCTTCTTCGCAGCGCATGAATGTTAAAAGCCGCTCCCAGAGCACCTAAGTCATGATGCTCGCAGACGCCGTTCAATTTCAGCTTCTTCCCGTTCACCTGAAGACCCTGCTCCGGGTCGAGAACGATGCTCCGGAAGCCCAGAGGCAATGTAATCGCCTCCAATTCTTCGGAGCACTGTCCCTCAGGCGATCCGCTCGCTACTCGATTCATTCGCGTGACGATCTGGTACAGAGTCGGCTCTTCCGTGCTCCATAACAAGGGATTGTCTACAGTTATCGTTTGGCGGTTCTTCGTAATGGAGCCGCTGCTGGCGGTTATCCGCTGCGAAGCGGCAGCGACCGTCTGGCCCTGGTAGATAATATTATGCGAAATAAGTACGTCTTCCTCAATCTGTACGTCTGTGTCGATTTCTACCAACCAGTTGTTGCCTTGCTGCCTGGTCGAGACATATATACCGTCAGTGAGAATGTGATTTCTGTCCCGTTCCTTCAACCAGACGTTCCGGTATATGCCTGCTCCCGAATACCATCGGCTGTTTGGACTCTGGTGCACGACCTTCACGACGATTTCATTCTCCCCTTCGATGACCGCGTCCGTAATCTCATGTTCGAAGGAAGAGTATCCGTATTTCCATTCGCCTGCAAGCTGACCGTTTATGTATACGGAAGAATCCATGTACACGCCGTCGAAGCAGAGCAGGAGCTCCCGATCAGACTGTGTCCAGATCAATTTCTTGCGATACCAGCCGATACCGTTCTCATAAAGTGCCAATGTATTATAGATCAGCCAATCATGAGGGAGATCCACCGCTTCGAAGGTTAACCCGGCAGGCTCCGTAACGTCCAGACCACTTTTGGCAAATTCCCATCCGTCGTTAAAAAGTAATTTCGTATTCAGGGTGCAACAGCTCGCTTTCGTAGGTATTGGATTCTTCTGTTCCAGTATAAACCAACCAACCCATAAATTCATTCTGATAGTTTCCCCTCTCTATGAAAAAAGCAATCTCTTGTATATAGTTGTTAATAGGGATAAATTTCTAAAGGAGTGTTCTTATGAAAGAGCAATATACAGCAAGACTCGAATTGTTCGCTGCCAACGCGCAGAAGACCAAAAAGACCTTTGTCTGGCAAAATGCGATGGTCAACCGCCTGGCCGCTTTACTGTATGCGGTGGAGGATAAACCTGCGGACTGCGATGCGATTAGCGAAAGTCATGAGCTGATCAAGAGAAATACGAAGCTGTTCTCTTCTTTCCGGGGGAATTCGGCAATCAGCATTGCAGCCCTGCTCTCCCTTACTGCGGACAAGGAGAAGCGGCTTGCTGATACGCCGCCATTGCCGTAACTGCGGCCACATCGGCTGCAGCATCTTCTTCGAATTAGAGGCCCCGTCAACTGCCTGCTTTATCCTTATAGACAGAAAGAGTATCCCACGGTGTATCACCGCCGGGATACTCTTTCTAGTGTGTGCTCCTTGCCTGCTGCTCGCTTGCTGTCAGAAATTAATAACCTAACAAACTCTTAGTCTTCTGAAAAATATCATTTGACATGTCCGTAAACCGCTTGCTGCCATTCGCTTCAACCTGAGAGGTATAGTTATCCCACTTCTCAAAGCTTTCTTGGCCGGTAATGAACTTTAATGTCATCGTCTTGACGTAATCCATAAGCGGTGTCGAGATCAATTTCATCTGTTCATTCTCCTCCGGCGAGGCCATGATCGGCGGTGCCAGCTTACGCGACTCTCTTGTCGACTGGACACGGGTCACGAAGTCCTTCTCACCGTCGGTCATCTTAGACATTCTCAGCTTCTCAGAGCCACCGTATGCGAACATCCCCCCGGCGAAGCCGAAATCTGCGTTGAGCTGCTTCGTAGCGCCTTCGTTCATTCCGTTGTAATAGATTTCCGGGCTCAGCACAACGTTTCCGTCCGCATCAAGGGTATACGTTTCACCTTCTACCCCCCACAAGCTGAGCATTTGACCTTCATTGGAATACCAGAACCAGTCTATGAAACGGAGCATCTTGATAAACTCTTCTTCACCTAAATCATCAAGTGCATTCTTGCTGATCATGATTCCGTTCTCCAGGCGGGAAGACTCGACCTGAAGCTTTCCTTTCGGTCCGCCGGGTTGTGTTATCATATACAATTCGCTGTTCTTGTCTTGCATTTTGCTCTTGAAATCCGCCAGTACCTGATAGATTCCGCTTATTACGTAGGTGTCACCTTTGAAGAACTTGGCTTGAGCTGCGTCGTCTTCTTGTGTGAAGGATTCAGGATCCATAATGCCTTCGGTAATCAATTTATTGAAATAACCAAGATAGTTCTTGAAGTCATCTGACGCATTGGCAAATGTGAACTGCTGCTTATCATGGTCGTAGTTCAAACCGTTGGACAGCCCCCATCCCCCGGTGACGCCATACTGGACGGCGGCAATGTTCAGAGCCGATTCGCCCTTGAATTGATCGGAGATGACGTATGCCGCGCCGGTATGCTCTTTAACCTTCTTCATGGCTGCATAGAAATCCTCGTACGTCCAGTTCCCTTGTTGGCCCTCAACGTCCACTCCCGCCGCTTCAAACACATCCTTGCGTATGATATAGGAATAACCGCCGCCAGCGATCTCCCACATGCCTGGCAGGACATAATATTTCCCGTCATCCTTCAGCTTGGCCTTCAGATCATCTTCCATTCCCCAATCTTTCACGGCTTTCATGTAGTTCGGCATATATTGCACCCAATCGCTGACAGGTACAATCTGGCCCGTTGCCACGAAAGCGGATTCATCATACGTCTTGGGAATAATGTAAGGCGCATCGCCGCTGTTCACGAGCAAAGACTTTTGATTCTCATATTCCGTTCTGGCCGTGATGGACAAATCAAAGGTCACGTTCGTTCTTTCTTGAATCGCGCTCCAGAGTCTCCAGTCCTTTTTATATGGATAATTCTCATGGTCGCTGTACATCATGGAGTAGGACACCGGTTCATTGGATTTGAACGTCTGGTCTTCCCCAAAGGCGTAATCCGGCGCCTCGGCTGTTGCTCCGTCTTCCGATGGAGCTGGCGTATTGTTGCCCGAAGCGCCATTGTTATTGGACGTGCATGCCGTCATGAATACGAGCATCAACGCCAGCAATACCATTATAAATGATTTACTGAATCTCATAGTTCTGCCTCCCTTTATTGGTTCAAGCTTATATATATATAACGGAATCGGCTGCAGCCTCTTCCGAATATATCGATCACCCCTTGACGGCCCCGATCATCATCCCTTGCACGAAATACTTCTGCACGAAAGGATATATGCAGATAATGGGCAACGAGGTGAGTACCATAGCCGTCGATTTGATGCTTGCCGCGATTTGGCTGGTCTGATCGGACGTGGCTCCGATTTCGGTCGGACTGACCGCGTTGTCGATAATTTGTTTCAGATATAACGCGACAGGCCATTTCTCCTTCGACTGCAAATAGAGTGAAGGTCCGAACCAGTTGTTCCATATGCCGACCATAACAAACAACATAATCGTTACCAGGATTGGCTTCGATAAAGGAAGAATAATTCTTGTGAAGATCCCGAATACGCCCAGACCGTCAACACGCCCCGCTTCTTCCAATTCGTATGGCAAGCCGGCAAAGAAAGTCTTCATCAAGATGACATTGAAGGCGCTGATTGCCCCAGGGATGACAATGGCCCAGATCGTATCTCTCATCTCTAATGTCTTCGCAATCAGGATGTAGTTCGGTATCAGACCGCCGCCGAAATACATCGTAAACAGGACGAACGGGATAAAAAATTTATTGAGGCGCAGCTTATCTTTCGAAAGCGGGTAGGACATGACAGCTGTCGCGGCCACTGCGATAAACGTGCCGATCACGGAATAAACAACCGTATTCCAGTAGTAACCGAAGAAGTCAGGTTTGCTTAATATGACTTCGTAGGTCTTGGTCGTGAATTCCACCGGAAAGATGGTCACCTTGCCGGCATAGATGGCTGCTTCAGAACTGAAGGACTGCGCCACAAGGTAGACGAACGGATATAACGTGAATAAGACAATCAGAATCATAAATAGTGTGTTTACAATATTGAACGTGCTAAAGGTTGAATTTCGTTTCACCTGATCTGCCCCTTTCTACCACAAGCCGGATTTCGTAGTCCTCTTCGATACTGCGTTTGCAGTCGTCACCAGAATTAGTCCAATAATGCCTTCAAACAATCCGACCGCCGTCGCATAACTAAAGTTGCCGCCGGTGATACCCATTCGGTAAACATATGTAGAGATGACGTCCGCCGTTTCATAAGTCAGAGGATTGTATAAGAGTAAGATTTTCTCGAAATTCGAACCTAGGATACTGCCAATATCCAAGATCAAGAGCACCATAACCGTCGGTAGAATGCCGGGAATCGTGACGTGCATCGCTAACCGTAATCGGCTCGCGCCATCGATCTTTGCCGCTTCATAGAGTGACGTATTGATGCCGGTCATGGCCGCCAAATACAGAATCGTTCCCCAGCCCAGACTTTGCCAGACCCCGGAGGTGACGTAAATCGCCGGAAACCATTCCGGCAATGAGATAAACGAGATTTTGTCCACGCCTAGCGAAGCCAAAACACTGTTGATCGGTCCGTTTAAGGAAACAATCTCCTTGACCATCCCCGCCACAATGACCATGGATATGAAATGGGGTAAATATGAAACCGTTTGCACGAATTTCTTCCACTTAATGTTCCGCAATTCGTTCAGGAGCAGCGCGAATATCAAGGTAACGGGAAATTTGACCACCAGATAACTCACGCTTAGGGTTAGATCATTGAAGAAGGCTCTCCAGAACGTCGGATCCTTCATAAACATCTCAAAGTACGTAAACCCGACCCATTCCGACCCAAAGATATTCGGTCCGCCTCTATACTTCCGGAAAGCGATAATGTTCCCGATCATCGGCGCGTACTTGAAGATGATGAAGTAGATTACGGGTATTACTAGGAACGAATACAGCTTCCATTCCTTTTTGACGTGTCTCCAAAGCGGCGTTGTATCTACAGCCTTGACTTGCGCTTGAGCTGTCATTCCGTTATCACTTCCTTCCGAAGAATTTACCCTAGCAGGACTCGAGCCTGATGCTCTGTCACTCCATCAATGTATAAGAGGCGTCTTCAGCCATCAATGTTCAATAACGAAAACGATGTACATAACTAGGAAATGACGAGTGACAATTTGAAACGAATGGACCTTTTCCCGAAACACCTTAATGCCTCCTATCTTTGACATTCTGTTTCTTATCCAGTTACTTGATCGTCTTGTATTTTCCGGGCGTGATGCCCTCGTATTTCTTGAATACACGAATAAACGCATGACTGCTTGCGAATCCGACCCGGGCTGCTGTCTCGTCAATGCTGGTCCCTTCTAGTAATAGCACCTTGGCGGCTTCTACGCGGGTCTGGTTAATATAGTCGTGGAGTCCCACCTTCCTCGTCTGTTCGCGGAACAACCGGGACACGTACTGCGGTGTCAGCCGAAATTGGTCTCCTATCAGTGACACGCTTAAGTCCTTGTCACTATAGTTCTCCTGCACGAACTCGATAACTTTCTCGCCGATTCCGGCGCTCGTCTGGACGTTCTGCTTGCTGCGAAGCACGCTGCATACCCGATCAAATATGTCGAGAATCTCTTGATGGAATTCCATCTTCGTGGAGCATGACAACAGTCGTTTAAGTGGACGCCATTCATCCCATGCGATGCTCGCTTGCTCTTGGTCGGGAATCGTCTTGATCAGCGTCGTTGCTACATCAACCAGGACACACTTCGCGATTTCATGTGACGCTTCCCTCTGGAACGCTTGTTGTATGACGTCGTCGATCATCCGCTTCGCTTTATCGAACTCGTCAGCCTTCAAGAAATTGATCAGAATCATCTGGTCGTTCACTGTGAAAAAGTAACTGCTTTCGCTCGGTTTTATATTCCCGTACCAGATCAACATCCCTTCCCCTAGCACGATACGGTATTCCTGGGCTTCCAAGGCTTGAAGAAATGCCTGATGTACGCCGTCCAAGCCGGTTTGCAGCTCACTCCCCACCGTCGTGAAGCGAAACTTATACCGGACCTTGATGAATTCGTGAGCTTGCGCCAAATCGTCCTCTATATCGTCCTTCCATTGCTCCGCATTATCCAGATCGACGTTCACGACCGCAGCGAGCATACCGTCCACATCCGTGAAATGAATCGTTAAGCGGTCCTTGACCGAATCTGCGACTATATTGGACACAATAAACTGCGATAAGGCTATATCCTTTATTCCCCCCTCATCGCTGTCGATATAGAACAACAGCACTGCAAAACGATCGGTCGTCCAAGACAAATTATGAGACTTCGCCAGCTCTGCTAACGGGACGTTCCGGTCCGCTTGACCTTTCAATAACCTTCCCAGGTAGTAATCCTGCAGAACTCGAAGCTGCTGAACGTGTTTATTATTCATGTCGTCCCGCTCTCGAATGGTCTCGAGCACACTTCTCCGAATGAACGAATACTCGTCCAAGTGCGCTCCGTTTCCCGGCAACGGGCTCCGGGAAAAGACGCTCATTAATTGTTTAACCGGATCGTAGTTTTTACGAGCGAAATAATAAATCACCGTGCCGCCGATTGCAAAGCAAAGCAAAAGCCCTAAGATGTTCATAGTCTGAATGTCCCTGGCGTGCTCCCAAAAGACGTCGGTCGGAAACACGCTAATGTACCTCCACCCCGTCGTATTGGACGATTCGATCGTAATCATCGACTCGATTCCTTGGAAGGTGTAAGTAAAGGTCCCTGTCCCACGGTCGTTCCACTCCTGAATCGACGAAGGCTCAATCATCGCTACTTCTGCGTTCTGAAACAAGATTTGATCATTCGTATCCATAATGAACACTTGGCCTTGCTCCACCCAATCGATGTTTTCGAGCATGGTCATAATCTTCTCGGTATTGAGCGGCATGAGAAGCGTACCCGCCGGAACGTTACCCGATTGCAATGGCAATGACCGAATGTAGGAGGGCGTATTTGCGATTTTCCCTTGGTTCTCAACCGGAAGCAACACATAACCTCCCGACTGAGGCCGGTTTATCAACTCAAGCCAGTCCTCGTAAGCGAACGTGTCGGTCTGATGCTTCATCTCGTAAAATACATGGTCGTTTATATAGGTTTCGCTTGAGAGTACCGACTGCAGAGGTTTCAAATAGAGATAAATCCCCTTAATAAAATCGTTCGTGGCTAGTAATTTGTTCAATTCTTGTTTCATCTTATATATATGGTAAGCGCTTTCTTTCTCGGGCGAAGTCAGCAATCTCCGAACGTCCGGATGAATGGACAGCTGCGCGGCTAGACTCTCCGTTTGAAGCAGCTCCGCGTCCACGATATATCTAACTTGTTGCAGCATGGCGCTGCTTGCCCGTTCGATCTCGTATTTCACGATTCCTCTTGTCTGGCTATATACGATTAAGCTAAGAATGACAGGTATGCATAGGATCACGGCGTACGATACGATCCATCGAAACGCCACACTTCGAGTGAAGTTTCCCTTTCTCCAATTCAATTCTAATCCCCCTACATCGCTTTTCTTTTTGTACATTTTTTATCATAGCACGGACCCTATGGAGGCTACATATGTACAATTTGAACCTCAATGTACAGTTTGTGCACTCTTCGACGATTCTTAACTATTCTTATGAATAGGGGCTCTTCTAACTAAATACTCAGCCCACTGGACTACTCCTGATAAGAACATGGAGGTCATGTTTCGCAAACAAAAAAGCTTCAAGCTTAGAGCTTGAAACCTTCCTGAATTATTGGATGATTAGATATCTTTAATAAGCTACGAAACAGCTACACCATCATATATCGATTATATAATTGCTCGAAAGTATCGTATTGTTCGACTTTCCTCCCTACCCTGTTGTATTCTTCCAGATATTCATCCATGGCCTGCAGAAACTGATCTTTAAATAAATGAAGATGATCTGAATCAAAATACTGCATTAAATCAAACTTTTTTGTTCCCCTTGATTCCGTCATTTCATCAAGAAAATTTTGTATGCCCATTGCTGCATGATAGGCATAAGATTTATCAGCTAATTCTACACTTGCTAACATCTTATTGAGGTAGTTGGACCACAATTCCTCATAGGTGCCCCCCAAATTATCATAGTTCGGGACAGGTGGCACCACAAAATCCTTATACATTTTATTGTATAAATCATTGATGCTTTTCAGAAATGTATAGGATGCACTTCTGATTTCATCGATAGTCTTGGCATCTATCACAGCCATATATATAATTTCAAAATGTTCAGGAATATAACGATATGTACCCATTTCTTCCAGATATCTCTTAAGTCCCCGTTTAAAATAGGTATTGTTCAAATTTGTTAGAGCAATGACCAGATTACTTAAAACTTCGCATGAAGCATACCTTACGCTTCCTATATCTTCAGAAAGTAATGCATTCGCATATTCCTGTTTTGCTTGGTCTATGCACTTTTTCGCTCTGCTGATACATTCTTTCCCTATAGGCTTTGCTAAAGTATCGAGCCCTCTCTGTTTATACATATTGAACTTTTCCATATATTCGGGTTTGGCACAATATAGTATTTGTAAATCTACCAGACACGAAATATTCTGACTCTCGAGATTCGCTGCATCTTCTATTCTTGTTTCCCATGGAGTGCAATAAATATCGTATCCAATATCCTCAAGTATAAAACACGAAGATATACCCCAGCCTTGGTTCTCGTTATTAATTATAATTAAATCAAGATCGCTTTTTTCATGAAAATCTCCGGTACTAAAAGAACCTGTAAGCCCAATGATTGCAATATCCTCAGGAAAATCTCTCTTAGCACGTTCAATAACCATGCTGATAAGTTTTTCATTTTTAATTAAAATCTTTTGTCTATTAACATCATCCATATCCATATCCCTTTCCCCTCTCCATTCCACCATAAGATGAGCATTTATTCCCCTTATTGATTTTATTCTATAAGCAGATTGTTATAATAAGTATCCCGACTTTATCTATATTCAATCTATACCAACAAAACATCTCCGATTTAATTGCGGCGGTGCTGACCGAAGTTGCGTTAATGCTGAAAATTTCGCAGTGTCTTAATAAGAATCGTGATGAATAGATATAATCCATACGGAATTCTATAGGCTGACAAAACATATAAATTCTATTTTCATAAAGGGGGATAAATTATGCATACAGCCCAAGACTATGCCGCAACCGTCGATGCCCATACCTTCGCAACGTTCCTAGCGCTTGTTGAAGCGATCGTTCCACATACAGCTGTGCCTTGCGTGTTCGGGGCAGAGCCATCGGCAGGTGCCGTTGATTTATGCATTCACAAGTATATGATCTGGGAATTGGATCACAGCCTTTCACTTGCTCTAGGATTCCATCTGACTGTCGTTCCGCTATCCGCTTCTACCGCCATGATGCTCAATGCAGGCGCCGTTCAATTCGTTGCCTCGGGACAGTCGCAGCATGCTCCTAACTACTCGAAGTGGGGGTGCAGTCCGTTCTCCTCACTTTCCCAGGCTGATCGGATTCGGGTACTCGCCATGCTGGAACAATTGAATGTTGATCTGGGAACCTTGCCGCCCCCCTACCGAGACGATGGAGGTTTTCTCCGGTTTATGGTGGATTTTCTAAACAGGCAGACGATGTTCGGAAATTACTCGGAGTGGTCTGCTTACGGGACGACCCGGCTTGCGACCCCCACGGAACGGAGGCTGGAATATTTTCCGATTAGCTGGAAACAGGTGGGATACCCTGGCGTTGTTCCCGGGTATCGCGCCCTACACGGTTATTTGTTGACTATTGAGCGAAAAGGAGGGGAATCCACTATTGTATAATGCAGATGAGATGTACGATGCCGACGTAATCATCATCGGGTCTGGCGGCGGAGGCGCTGTCGCGGCCAAGGAGCTCGGGGAAGTTGGGTTGAAGGTGCTGGTACTTGAAGCCGGACCCTGGTACGGAAACAAACAATGGCAGAATCCAAATAGCGAACGCGGCAAGGAATGGAGCTCCGACTATAATGATTTGGATGTGGGGATATACAAGAAGATCTACAACGCGTATGAAAACAACATGAACGATGTGGTATCCGGTGTATTTCGCTTTGGGCCTGCCGATCGCCGCCGCACGCCTTGGCACCGGGTCATGCGTCAGAAAGGTGACGTCTGGCAGCTATCGGGAGTAGGAGGAACGACCCAACATTATTGGGGTCAGTCGCCGCGCGCTTTTCCCGCTGCGGTTGATAATATTTGGCCGATCAGCTACCGTGAGCTGATTCCCTATTATGAGAAAGTCGAAGCCACACTGCCTGTCCAGTTCGCGCCTACAACGCCCAAAGAAGAGCTTTTTTACTATGGCGCCAAAAAAGCAGGATGGCCGCTTAATCCAACTCTTAACGTTACGACTCCGGGATACCGCCCAAATCCGAATGCTATTCTGCCGACCAACGAACATCTGATGGATCCCAATTACTCGTTGGAGCAACTATCCAACATGGAAGGATGCACTTTGAAGGGGAATTGCATGAACGGATGCTCAGTCGGTCCTTCGGTTGACCGAATCGCCAAACGAAGTACCCTTGTCAGCTACGTTCCGCTCGCTCTCAAAACCGGTAACGTCGCGATTCGGCCCAATTCCTTCGTAATCAGAATCTTAACGGCGCAAGATCCGAAAGAAGGACTTCGCGCGACAGGCGTGCAATTTCGGGATACATGGACAGGAGAAATCGGCGAGTTGACGGCCAGAACAGTTGTTATGGCTGCCGGATGCATCGAATCGCCGCGCCTTTGGCTGAATTCCGGGCTGCCTCACAACGCATGGGTAGGAAGAGGGTTAACCAATCATTGCTTCGACTGGGTTGCAGGCGTTTTTGCTGAAAAAGATCTCATGAGTATTATGGGCATGCCGTCTGTGTATCCGTATGTGGGTCATACCTCGGGAGCCCGAGTCGATATCCCAGGAATCGGAATCTTTCAAATTTCTTGCCTAAGCCCAGGATTGATGTCCTATTTGACATACGGATTCAGCGAAGCGGGATATGACGCCCTTAACCCGCCGGAGCCGGGAGCGCCGTGGGATATTCGCGGCCGGGTCGTTGGACCTCAGCTGAAAGAGCTGATGATGAACTATACCCGGACGATGAGTATGCTGCTCCTTACGGATGATGATACTCTCTATCGCAACAGGGTGGAGGTCGATCCGCTGTTGAAAGACGAGAACGGTCCGATTCCGGTCATTCATTATACCCCTAGCACCAAGACGCTGAAAAGGCGTGATCAACTGGCCAGATATGCTTCCGAAACGCTGCGCCAAGCCGGGGCCCAAAAGATTATCCGTTCGGATTTACCCTTCAGCTTCATGCTCCATCTCGAATCCACGATGCGGATGGGATATGTCACCGATACGAACTGTGAGACTCTTCAAGTCAAGCGGTTGTTCATTGCCGATAACAGCGTGCATTTCAATGGAATCGGCGGTCCGAATCCGACGCTGACGACACAGGCACTTGCCACTCGAACAGCAGAAAAAATCGCCACCAAATATTTTGCTTAACCGCCTGTCGAGACGGCATAATAAAGGACCACTCCTGATAAAGCGACAATAAATAAAAAGCCGACGGCCTTTCCAAAAAATCTCATCTGCTCACGTCCTTTCGCATTTATTCGTTAGTTATGCCAAAAGTATGCTCGACGATCAGGAAAGTATACCCTTCAACCCGCCAAGGGGCTATCTCAAAAGGTCTGAAAAAGACCTGAGAGTTAGCCCTATTTCTTGTTCTTTAGTGTGCTTTATTTCGAATAATCCAATAGAGGATAGGGAAGGTTAATTTGGAAAGGGGTGGAATATGAAAGCGAAAAAAGGAGTATCTGATCCGTTCGAAAAAAAACTAAAGGAACTTGATTATGCAATCGAATCGAAGATATCCGATAAGTTGGACGACAACGAATCGGTCATCAATCAATTGTTCGCCAATTGCTCCGATTTTGTGGTGCGCAGGCTACATATATTCGGCTCCATCCCTAGCATGGTCGTTTATTTTGATGTCTTGGTCGACAATCAACTTTGGGACATCGGTTTCTTGGAGCCCTTGATGCTGCATGAATCCGTTTCTATTGACAGCCCTCTCCAGCTCTATGAACAACTGAAATTTAAATTAGCTTCTATCGTCCAACCCCAAATCGCCTTGAACATGAATGAAATTGTTCAACGCATCGTCAAAGGAGAAGTCGTCTTATTCGTTGAATCCTTCACGCAGGCGTTCTCCTTTAGACTCAAAGACAAGCTGTATCGCCAGTTGGAGGAACCGACTTCAGAGGCCGTCATTCGCGGTCCGCAGTATGGATTTATCGAAAAGCTCGACATCAACCTCGCCCTCATTCGCCATCGAATCCGCACGCCCCTGCTGAAGACGGAGAAGCTCTGTGTAGGAGGACTTTCCCAGACCGACGTGGCGATTGTCTACATTGAGCATATAGCACAGCAGAGCGTAGTCGAAGAGGTGAAGAAACGGATATCAAGCATCGACATGGACAGCATACTGGAATCCGGCTATATTGAGGAATTGATCAGCGATCATCCCAATTCACCCTTTCCCGTCATTCAGTCGACCCAGCGGCCCGATTTAGTTTCGGGTTCCCTGGTCGAAGGCAAGGTAGTCCTTCTCATTGATGGTTCGCCGATGGTTCTCGTTCTGCCCATTTCGTTCTGGTTCGGGTTTCAGACGGCGGAGGACTATTATATGAACTTCATTTACGCTACGATGCTGCGATGGCTGAGGTATCTATTCGCTTTTTTTGCGATCGCGCTCCCTTCCTTATATATTGCGGTTACGACCTTCCATCACGAAATGATCCCTACAAGCTTGGCCTTGAGCCTTGCAGCGGCACGGGAAGTCGTGCCTTTTCCGGCAATAGTGGAGGCTTTGATCATGGAAACGACGTTTGAGGCGCTCCGCGAGGCAGGGGTCCGTCTTCCCCGTCCCGTCGGCCAGACCATTAGTATCGTGGGTGCGCTTGTCATCGGGCAGGCTGCCGTTCAAGCAGGCATTATTTCCGCTCCCCAAATCATCATCGTATCCATTACAGGAATTTCCTCTTTCCTCATTCCCAATCCTGGCATGAGCCAGGCGATAAGCATTATGCGGTTTCCACTCATGCTCTTCGCCGCAAGTTTTGGCTTATACGGTGTTGTAGTGTCCTTGATTGCCGTCTTGATCCATCTGGTGAACATGAATTCCTTTGGTGTCCCCTATATGACGCCGATCGCACCGTTTAGCTTCTCCGGACTAGCAGATGCATTATTCAGAGCCCCGTGGCGGATGTTGTTAAGGCGGCATCATCATACAAAGCAACGACTGGAGTGAGCAAAGAAAATGACCAGAGCTTTAATGGCATGTAGATGCTTGATTATTCTCGTCTTCCTCGGATTGATGACCGGCTGCTGGGACCGCAAAGAGATGGACGATCTTGCATTGGTCATGGCCAGCGGACTCGATATCACCGATGATGGACAGCTCGAAATTACCCTGCAGATTGCCCTTCCCACGGGTATTCCCAGTGCCGTGCAGGCCGGGGGGAGCGGCAAGAAATCAGTCATCGTCATCTCCGCCAAAGGCAGCAACGCGTCGGAAGCTACGGGGCGATTGCAGCAGCAATTGTCTCGTGTCATCTATTTCGGGCACAGAGGAGTCATCGTGATTGGGGAAGAATGTGCTCGGCATGGCCTAAATCAAGTACTCGATACGTATACCCGGTTACCCGAGAGCCGATACAACGGTTATGTGGTGACGGCTTATGGAAGCACAGCCAAAGAAATTTTGAACGAGCCCTATCAGCTAGAGCTCATTCCAGGTATCGGCATCAACAAAATCCAATCCAGCAAAGTTAGCTTTGCCGTCAAAATGGACGAATTTCTTAATGCACTATCTTCGCAAGGGAGATCGCCGGTGACCGCCGCCATTAGGATTATTCATCAAGGCACCGATAGGGAAACCTTCTCAATCGACCGAGCTGCGGTTTACCAGGGAAATAAATTGTCCGGATTTCTGGCCCCCGCTGAATTGAAACTATTGCGTTGGTGGATGGGAGGAACCCAACAGATGAGGTTCACTCTGCAATTGGAACCGGAAGACGAACAATATAAGGGGACCATAGGCGTCGAATTGATGCAAAGCGGCAAGAAGATTCACACTTCCGTAAGGAATGAAATTCCAGAAGTATGGGTCAATTTTCATGCGGCGGTCCGAGTGATCGATAATGATACGAGTCTGGACTTTAGCAGAAGCAATAATATGAGACTCTTGGAAACAGAATTGTCTAAACAAATCCAAACCGAGATACAGAGTATGTTAGCGCATGTGCAAAAAAAATTAAAGTCAGATATCTTCGGGATTGGAGAGGAAATCCACATTGAGCATCCTTATGTTTGGAAAAAAATAAGAAATAAGTGGACTGATATTTATCCCGTTGTTCCCGTGACCGCCGATGTTAACATCAAGATCAAACGAATGGGCAAAACGCAAGCACCCGCACATTTAAGAAAAACGGACTAACCACCACCAAACGAAAAGAAGGGGTTCACCATGAAGATGAAATTAACGGGTATCCAGGTTTTCTGGATGATCACGAGCATGGACTTGGGGATGACGTTGGTCATGACACTTACCCCAAGCCTGCTGGCCGCGAAACAGGACGCGTGGATTTCCATTGTCGCGGCCGGATGCATCGCGTTGCTAGTCACATGGCTGGTAACACAAGCCGCGCATCTCTACCCCGGACAGACTTTAATCGAATACAGTCAAACCATTCTCGGTACTTGGCTTGGAAAAGCTGTGGTCGTAATCTATTTGGTCCAATGGTATACAATCATTCCAATCGTTCTCCGCCAATTTTCCGATTTGGTCCAAATCATGCTGCTTCAAGGGACGCCCATAGAAGCGGTCATGCTCCTGATGGTCTTGTTGATCGTCTATGCGGCTTATGGCGGGATCGAAGGCATCGGCCGTTGCAGCGAGTTTCTAGGTCCGATCATTCTGCTAATGATCTGCCTTGTCCTGATCGCGAGCCTCAACAACATTCACTGGAAGAACATCCTTCCGGTCTATGCAGATAGCGAAATAAAGGGAATACTGAGCGGCGCGCTGGCACCCGCCTCATACCTCGGTCATTCCGTCGAATATCTCATGTTCGCATCATTTATGAATAAGCCACGCAAAGGAGCGCCTTATGCGTTCGGAGCAGCCATGACCGCAACTTTCTTTGTATTGATAACCACGATGATGATCATCTTTGTCATCGGAGTCAATCTTTCCCCTTCGATGTGGTACCCTTTTTTCGAAATGACCAAAAAAATCTCATTATTCGGTTTTATTGATAATTTCGACGCCATTCCAGTCGTGATATGGATCGCCAGCGTGTTCATCAAATTGTCCGTTTATCTCTTCATCGCGTGCTATGGAACCGCCCAATTTTTGCGTGTCCGCAACTGGAGGGTCATGCTCTGGTTCATTGCTCCGGTCATTTTTGTGTTTGCGTTAATTCCCCAAAATGTTACGGAGGCAACTGGGCATTACTTGAACCGTTACTGGGTGCCGTTCGTGCTGCCCGTCAATATGATCGGTCTCCCCTTGCTCTTGCTTATCGTCGGGAAATGGAGACAACAGAATAGATCAACTCCGGTATAGATGCCAAAAACTTCTCTCTTTAAAGTCGATTGACGGAATAGAAAAAAGCAACTCAACCGAAAAAGACCGAATACCTACTCAAGTCTCTTCAATTAGCTGCTATTTTACCAACATCACTACAAGCTCATCCTCCTTTTGATGATTTTAGAACTGGTGTTCCAGAGGAAAAACCTCCCATCCTGTCGAATAGTTAAAGGTTAACGTAGGTTGCTTGGCTTGATTTTAGAAGAAAGGAGGTAACATTTTGAATAAAGAAGTGGTCATTAGACTCATAGACGAAGTAACTGAAGAAGTATTTTCCCAGAATAAAAGCACATTGGAAGATGAAGGAGTTCTGACTGGTAATATAGAACTGGCTATTAAGTTGTCAGCTTTAACAACGGTCAAGATCCTTGAGAAGCTTGAACTCATTGATAAAGATTAAACATCAATCGGTGATTGCCAGCTTTGCGCTGTTGTCCATTAATCGCTTTTACGGCTGCTCTGCCGATCTCCTGCGAATTAACTGTAATGGTTACCGTATCAGATCTCTGAGCAGCTATTTCCTCTCACACAATCTCCCTGATCCGTTGTTCATCCATCCTATTCCCTCCATCTCCTCAACACCAAAAGCCCCGCCAGCTTTGGCGAGACCCCGTGAGTTGGGTATATTATTTTTGCAGAGCGTCAATTTGGGCCTGCACCTCTGCGATTTCATTGTTAGGCTACTCGTCAAACGCCCCAAATCGAGTACCGTATACTTGTATTCGTTCATCAATGATCCGACCCAGTGCTCAGAGTCCCTTTGAGATAAATGACTACTACAAATGAGATTTGTTGTGTTTTCATCATTTATAATTGAGACTTTTCTAATTTCAACCGGAATTGAAAAACGGTCTCCACAGAGAAAAGGATCACAGAGCGGAATAATAAGCCGCCTGTGATCCTGCTATTAACTGTATATTAAAATGAATTAGAATACCTCGTAATTATGGCCATAGTTATTATCCCAATACGTTTGCCCGCCAGTTATATACGAAATCGTATATTTAACATTTGTAGCACCCGGAACATTGAAACTGTAGTTCCAGTTTTCAACACTATTGAAATTATTCAAGGAGCCATTATAAGTGGCGTAGCCCTCATGAGTCGTTGCCCAATCGTCCGTTGTGTACAGTATTTTTACTGTTTTCGTCGGATTCAGGTTTTTCACATAGATATTTCCGCTAAATTCACCATTGCTCAGAGTACTATTGGCGTTAAGCACATGGGGTGATCCCAAAATCACGGATCTTAGGGGAACTGTACTATTCACTTCATTGTAATAATTCGTTGACCCGTTGTTATCCCAATAGGTCTGGTTATTCACTTCGTATTTGACTGAGAATTTTATGAAGCTCAGATTCTTCAACTCGGAATGATCTGTTGTAGAACCATTTGTGGAAATGCTAAAACGCCACTTCTCATGGTTTACATCCGTCGGCCCTACATAATACGCACTCGTATCATGCCAATTTGTGTTATCTGTCGTGTAATGGACAATCACATTCTTCACGGGTCCCAGATTAGCAACTTCAATATTGCCGCTGAATCCGACATATCCAGGTTTATAAATAACGCTGACATCCGAGTCAATAAGCTTGACCTCATCACCGCTGGCAAATGCCGATCCAACAAAGGATAAACCAAAAATCAGAGTAAACATCATCAATCCAGCAAATAGTTTTTTCATTGCTTTCACAGTTCTCACTCCTCTAATTTTAAATTTTCACACCTGAGTCTGAGCCGACAAGGAAGACATACATTTGTACACTTTATTGTTCTTTCATCCCTCCTTTAACACTTTGAAACAAAATTGTAATTTTCGGAAAGTTAATATTTTCCTTTCCCATTAATACAATAACTTTAGCTGAACTATATGTAAATAGTAAATAAGTAACATATTTTATATATTAAGTAATGGTATATTTTGTCATAAAAAGTCCAAATAGAGGGAATTATCGCAAAAAAAATCCCTTAAAGGCAATCGACATTCGCCTCAAGGGATTTTATTAAAAAGCTATATCTTTAGGCGAGTCCATAATGAATTTCGCTGCAATTTGCTGAATAGCTTTGACCGTTATCTCCTTCTTGGTGTTCCAGCTTGGAGAATCAAAGAAATAAGGCAATTCTCAGACCATCCACTTCAATTAATACATCGTGCGGTTGGAGCTCCCTCCGTTGCATGGTTGTTTTTTCGAATGCTTAAAACACGAGTTGTTGTCATCTTGTTATTATTTCCTTTTCATATAATATCGTATAAGCCTATGCAGCATACAGTCGGTCTTAGAATCCTGTAGTATACTGTGTAGGGATTGCAGTTTCTTTTCTCAATTTTGATGCGGCTTCCAGTGACCAATAAGGATTTCTCAGCATCCCTCTGCCCACAGCAACCAGATCAGCTTCTTCATTTCCGATAACTGCATTCGCCAAAATTGGATCATCGAGTCTTCCAACGGCCATCACCGGAATATCCAGAGCTTTTCTGATATCTTTTGCCAGGGGGACTTGATACGCTGCGTGAGTTCCTGGTCTGCCCCATGCAGCTATGGGTCCCTCACCGCCGGATGAAATATCAAACATGTCTACCCCTGCTTTTTGATATTCCTTGGCAAAAGCAATGCTTTCCTGAATGCCATATCCGCCCTCAACGTATTCCTTGGCCGAAATACGCATCAAGAGAGGCATGTCTTCAGGCATCTCGGCCTTGGCTACCTGAATGATCTCCCGACCAAATCGGGTAAGGTCTTTACCATATTCATCTTCCCGTTTGTTTGTAAGCGGAGAATGGAATTGATGAATCAAATAACCGTGTGCTCCATGAAGTTCGATGGTATCAAATCCAGCCTTGACAGCGCGAGCTACAGCAGTGCGGAATTTCTCCACCATTCCTTTAACCTCTTCTGTCGTAAGTGCACGAGGTTGTTTTGAATTTTCATCAAATGCAATGGCAGATGGCGCTACAGGAACTTCAGCATCTTCCGCCTTGCGTCCGGCATGCGCGATCTGGATCCCCACTTTGGCACCGTAACTGTGACAAGCTTCTACAATCCGTTTGAGAGCAGGAATCTGTTCATCTGACCACAAACCAAGATCAAAATCGGAGATACGGCCATCCGGCTCTACATCTGTCATTTCAATCATGATAAAACCGGCGCCGCCTACCGCACGGCTAACATAATGCAGGTAATGCCAATCTGTGGCAATACCATCTTTGTTGTCAACCGAGTACTGACACATTGGTGACATCACAATACGATTTTTCAATTCCAAACCTTTAATTGTATAGGGACTAAATATATCTTTCATGAGAAAGACTCCTCTCTTTTTTTGAAGTAAAATAAGCAAACAAAATGCATGCACACGCATATACAATAACATGTTTATTTCATTTGTCAAGAGTTCCTCCCCATTGGTCTGTCCGTTGATTGAAAAACGGAGAAAAGAAATTCTGAATGAGAAAGCCATGCGCTCCGTGGATTTCAACACCGTTAAACCCTGCTTCTATCGCACGTTTCGTCGTCTCCCCAAACGCACTAACCATATCCAAAGGTGCTCCCCCTCGCTTGGCAGCGCTGGATTACCCTGTTTTTCAAAGTGACTCCGTTTTTTAATGTGAATGGTGTCAATAACTCTTTATATTTCGGATCCTTACTGTAACCTCATTTTCAGACTTTTTTCAATGCATCGTCAATCAAATCGTCACCGGCAATCAAGTCAAACGCACGCTTATAGGTGTGCTTCTCATCCAAAGCAGCCAAAATGGCATGAGCTACATCTTCACGAGGGATACTTCCATAGGTGATATTCTCAGCAGCAGACACTTTTCCCGTACCGGATTCATTCAAAAGAATCCCAGGTCTTATGATTGTGTAGTTCAAACTGCTGCTTTCCAGCACTCTATCCGCATAGTGCTTCGCTGCATAATACGGGAGGATATTATCATGCCAGTTCTCTCGGTTATTCGCCTGAATTGCACTGACCATGATAAATCTTTCAATGCCTGCTTTTTCGGCCGCATCAATTGTTTTTCCGGCACCATCCAGATCAATCAATAGCGTTTTATCGTCTCCCGTTCTTCCACCCGAGCCAGCCGTAAACACAATGGCATCACAGCCCTTGGCGGCTTCTGCAATGGAGTCAAGCGTCCCTTCCAAGTCCGCAAGAACCGTTTCGACGCCCTGTTTTTCATATACATCGGCTTGTTCTTTTTTTCGAACCATCGCGCGGACTGTGTGCTTTTTGCTTTCTTTCAAAAGTTGGATGAGGCGTTGTCCAATTTGTCCATTTGATCCTACCACCAAAACCTTCATCTAATCACTCCTCATTAGTGAATTTTCCACTCCCCATTAACTTGAATATCACCATTCTTGGGCAGTAAGGGCAACAATAACGTCATTGATCATGACATTGGCTGGCTTGTTCACGACAAAACCAATAGTTTCAGCCGTAACCGAATGCTTAAGCACGTCATAGGCTAAGAATAACAAAGGAAGGCCGTCGCCAGTAACCTGCACTTAAATTTCAGATTATTGCGGACTCAGGAGCCTCTATTTGCTGAAAAAAGGCTGTTTTGCAGGTCTAACGGACTCAGGAGCCTCTATTCAGGCAAAAAACCACTAGTTAGGGCCTGTTTTTCCGATATAGAGGCTATGCGGTCCGTTAGATTCCAAACCAGCGCAGAAATGAGGAAATAGGAGCTATACGGTCCGCTAGGACGTGGGTTACCAGAAGGGGGAGTGTTTTGGGTTAAGGTAGCGCGATCCCATAACCTTCTCGAGTAACCTTCTATACCCTCGCAGGGTCCTAAGTAGTAACAATTCTCTGTGCTATTACGAAAAGCATCACACAGAAATAATGAATGAAGTGAGCTAATAAAAAGGCACTCATAGAATCTTCTGTGAGTACCTTTCATATAGTGAAAAAATAACGTTTTAAAACAATTTTAGAGTAATATTTTGAAATTCCGACTTCAAATCTTCTTTTTGAAGTTCTGATTCTAGAACCTGATTAAAGGTTTGTAGTGCACGCTGATATTTATTTTCGCCTAGTTCCGTAATTCGAGTATAAATACCTCGCCGATCATCCTCACATATATGTCTTTCCAGAGCGCCACAGTCTTTGGCTTCCATTCTTACTACGAGCCTTGAGGTGGCACTTTGACTTAAACCCACCCTCTCCTGAAGTTGCTGTAATCGTAATTCTTTATCCTCTGACTTAGATATGAAATTCAATACATAAAACTCCTTCAAAGATAAATCATATTCTTGCAGCAGAGCTTGTTCCAATTTGTCAGTTACATTGGAATAGATTTGAGACAAAGACAACCATATATCTAAAAGGTCTTTTTTATTTTGCAATTTTAGACCCCCCAATCTATACAAGAGTATTAACACATAGTCTATCCTATTGTATCAAGCTTAAACGGGACGGTCAAAACACATATAACACTTGAAAGGATTATCGCTTTCCACGATGACTCCTGATTAACACTAAGAGCGGCTAATCTGGTTAGCCGCTTTTTAGTCGAACAATTATTCAATATTTGGAATTTCCTTAGAATGTATAGCCTAATTTATATGCTTAATGGCATTATAATCTATTTTTTTGAAGTGTTCTTGTGTATCTCCAACCAGTGGAATCCATCGAATTTTTTTAAACCAATCAGACGAAATTCTAATTATATATAAAACATCTTATTTTGATATTCGCACCTATTCGGATATATTCAGCACTCAATATTCACAATTAATATCGTTAAATTTAGAGCTTAAAAATCGCTTCCATTCGAAGTCATTCGCCGTAATTGTTATTTTCTTCGTTATTTTTTCCTCTACATTTTCGGCACCCTTCCCGTCAGCCTAGATTGGTTATCGATCATGAGGCAATCCCAGCAGTATCGTGCGTTTTCCCGGAGACAATACTGCAACTCCTTTGCTTCCTCTATGGTAAGCGGTCCGGCCATATTAATGTAGAATATCTCCGCTAGGCGTAAGTGTACGGGCAACATAGATCATCGCTCCTTGTATTAGCATCCTAATACATCATAGGCAAGACGTATCAGGAAGTTGATACGCGCATGAGCTAGTTGATACATTTATTTTGCTGCTGTATACTTTTGGAAAAGGAGACTTGTCCGTGATCATCAGCCATGTCAAAGAGATTATGGATCGGCAGCATAAGACTATCCGAGGATTTGCAGCGGAGACGGGCCTTGCGATCAATACGGTGTCTGGTCTATATCATGACACATCGAAGCGTTTGGATGTGGAGACGCTAAACAAGCTGTGTAAGCACCTCAAGGTTAGCACCGGAGAACTCATTGAGTACATAGAAGACGAAGATGCCCCGTCAGTTTAAAAGGCTGTTGGAGGCAAACTAAGGGAGGATTTATTATGGCAAGTTGAAAAAAGGTCGAGGAAAACAGATATCGTCTGATTGCTGAAAAACGAATGGATGGGGAACGCATTCAAAAAATGAAAGTGATACAACTTGAAGATCCGAAACCAATGACTCTTGATAAGTTGACCCCAGAATATGATGAAGCAACAATTTATTTTGTGAGTTCAGTAGAATTCATTACCTAACTCCATTAAATCACTTCCAAATAGGTGAGAATAAGGAGTTTTTACTCTTGGTTCCCAGGCTTCGGGCCGTGAGTATGAGGAACTGGGCTAAATCCGGCATGCTGCGGAGTCCAGTGTTTACGGAGTTTATCGTGTAAGCAAATACACACCGACCATATGCCTTTTTTCTTTCCTCCTGTCGCTTATTAGTTTGTTTCATCATAACGTATTGATGAGACATACCGAACTAGGGGGGATGCTGGGTGCCAAGGATAACTGTAATTATGCCGGTATACAATAACGCAATCTATTTACAAGAAGCAGTTAACACAATCTTGTTGCAAACGCTAAACGACCTAGAATTGATAATAATCGATGACGGATCAACAGATGGATCAGCAGGATTTGTACATGAAATAAAAGACACTAGAGTAAAAAAGATATTTCATACTGAGAATATGGGTATTGTCACTTCGCTGAATCAAGGACTCGATCTGGCCCAAGGTGAGTACATCGCCCGTATGGACAGCGATGACGTTGCAGCACTAAATCGCTTGGAAGTTCAGTCTTATTTTATGGACCAGAATCCCACCATAGATATTTGCGGAACAGGATATACAACGAACTATCTCGGGCCTGTCAAGTTAAATCCTATGCATCACGAAGAAATTAAGGTCTGGCTGTTATTTCAATGCTGCATTCTACACCCTTCCGTTATGATGCGCCGAAGTTCGATAGATCGTCTCGGGATTCGGTATGATTATAACTACCCTCATGCAGAGGATTACGAACTGTGGAACAGGCTTTCCTCAAGCGCGAAATTCGCGAATCTCCCTCACAATTTAATGTACTATCGGCCTCATGAAGGACAAGTGTCCAATAAACACCGGATAATACAAGATGATTCTGCACGAAGAATCCGTCAGAGACAACTTTCTCAACTGGGCATTCAATTATCGGATGAGGAATACGCAATAATGATTAAATTAGCTGAGTATGGGGTTAATTCTGAAGATTTTGATAACTATCGAACAGCTGCAGGTTTTGCGAATTGGCTGCTTGATCAAAATCGACAATACCATGTGTTCGACCAGGATCTATTCACAATGGCTCTATCCAGATGTATATCAAGAGTTCCATTGTAATATGTAGCCAACTTCGTCAAATAGTTGATGCATTCAAAAAAGACGTGAAGGCAAAAAGAAAATCCCGTCGGGCTACTGCCTGACGGGTCATTTTATGTATGCTCTAAACTCAAATCTCTCCCGAACAAAATGGGCACCAGCTATCTTGATGGAGTCTGGAGATTTTTGCGTTCCTTTTAGTCTCATTTTCCTTAAGCATTTCCGACCAATTTTGAGATTTTGCGCCGCTGACCGCGCTCATAGCATCAAGCAGAGAACCCAACCGTTGATGCTATTATACCGGTGAAAGTAACAACGGTTGAAGAAATTGAAAATAAGGATCAACTCATTGAGGAAAACTACTTAGATAGAGCTGAAATCACTGATATCTTAACTGCTTCGAAGTATACGAACTCACTACGCCGAAGACTACTAAATCAATAAGAATCGTCCCGATAGATGATGCCAACCATTTTTTATTTAGCAGAGCCGATGGTTATCCGCTCAATCCGCAGCACATGCGCGGACGCATGGCACGTCTGATTAAAGTCACTCAGAAGATGCAGATGAACGCTGATCAAAAAATAAAAAACCACTTCTCTGATGTCCTAAATATGAGCACTTTGCAGGATACGTGATTTTTTATGGGATTTCACCTAAAGCAAAAGCCTCCATAAGGAGGCTAAAACGTTGATGTAACAGCATATTTAGCAACAATAGAGCAAGTTACAATTAGATATAGAACATATAATTATCCGCATGCGTTTCCTCTTTGAAGTTAATCAGATCGGAAAGCGTGGTGGAGTCCAGCACATCGGCAATGCCGTCGCGGATCCGCAGCCATAAGTCGCGTTTGGCGGGATCATCCTCTTCCGTGAAATCCACCGGGGAGATCGGGCCTTCCAGCACGCGGATGATATCTCCGGCTGTAATGGTTGCGGACTCACGGGCCAGGATATAGCCGCCGTAGGCTCCACGGATGCTTTTGACAAGCCCGGCGTTGCGCAGCGGCGCAATCAGCTGCTCCAGATAATGCTCGGAGAGTCCGTTTTTTTCAGCGATGCTTTTTAGGGAGGTTGGGCCTTCGCCAAATTTCAGCGCCAGCTCCATCATAATGGTTAATCCGTAACGTCCTTTTGTCGATATTTTCAAAGGGGCACCTCTTTCGGTTTAGTGGAACGATCATATCTAGGTATTCCGATGCTTGCTCTTAGTTTATGTTATCATATCTGCTGCCGGATTTGGAGAACAAAACGTAACTTTTTAGTGGATTGTTCACCCCGGATGGACATTTTGTCAGTAGGATCAGCGTTTTGCGGGAATTTGGCACTTTCAGGAGCGGTTTGCGGCGGACAGTTGTGTTATAATACCTTTTGAGCCGGGTGTTTCATGAATTCCGGTATTTTGTGCACAGAAATGGTGATTACAATGACAAAAGCAATTCAGGATACACGTGTCGTTGTCGGCATGTCCGGAGGAGTCGATTCCTCGGTTACGGCGCTTTTGCTGAAGCAGCAGGGCTATGAGGTAATCGGCATTTTTATGAAAAACTGGGATGATACCGACGAATTCGGCGTCTGCACAGCCGAGAGCGATGCCGAGGATGTCCGCCGTGTCTGCGAGCAGATTGATATTCCTTACTATACCGTTAATTTCGAAAAGGAATACTTCGATAAAGTATTTACTTATTTTCTGGACGAATATAAGGCTGGGCGGACTCCGAACCCGGATGTCATGTGCAACCGCGAGATCAAGTTCGGGGAATTCCTGAACAAGGCGCTGCAGTTGGGTGCGGATTATGTCGCTACAGGCCACTATGCGCGTGTTGTCGAGGAAGACGGTATCTTCAAGCTGCTGCGCGGCGTGGACGGGAATAAGGATCAGACCTATTTCCTGAACGCGCTGAATCAATATCAGCTCTCCAAGGCGATGTTCCCAATCGGTCATCTGCCCAAGCCGGAGGTGCGCAGAATTGCCGAGGAGGCGGGTCTCTCAACCGCGAAGAAAAAAGACAGCACCGGCGTCTGCTTCATCGGCGAACGCAACTTCCGCGAGTTCCTCAGCCAATATCTGCCGGCCAAGTCAGGCAGCATGGTCGATATCACAACCGGGGAAGTCAAAGGCCCGCATGATGGGCTGATGTACTACACGCTCGGCCAGCGTCAGGGTCTGGGCATCGGCGGCTCGGGCAACGGCGAGCCTTGGTTCGTCGCCGAGAAAGACCTTAGTACCAACACCCTGTATGTTGTGCAGGGGGACAAGCATCCCAGCCTGTATTCCACTGGGCTGGTAGCCTCCGGTGTCAACTGGATGGACGGCAGCGCCCTAGGCGCGCAGCCGCTGAAATGTGCCGCCAAGTTCCGCTACCGCCAGCCGGACCAAGGGGTGACGGTCACAGCCCGCGAGGACGGAACGGTGCATGTAGCCTTCGATGTGCCACAGAAAGCGATCACTCCCGGCCAGGCCGTTGTCTTCTATCAAGGTGAGCTGTGTCTGGGCGGAGGAACAATTGAATACGCCGAGAAGGTTGTGCCTGTAGAGCAGGCTTAAGTGTGATCTAAGCTCACTAGCGATACAGTTCGGTTGTCATAGAAGAAAGGGGACGCCCCTCCAGCCTGTTTGTTAGGCTGAGGAGCGTCCCCATTTCATATTTTCAGCAGATTATCCTATCTCAGAGCACTGAAGGCCTTAAGGCTCAAGTCCCCAAGCAAGCGTCCCATTCAAGTACAGGGGTACACGGTTCCAGTCTGTAAACGAGGTTGTGGCCGGGTCGTAGGAATAATCGTCAGCCTCGCTGTAATTGCTCCAATCCGTCTTGTTGATCCGCAGCTGGATCTCTCCCGTATTGGCACCTGGGGCCAGTGTTCCTGCGCCTGAACTAAAGGAGACCTCCACGTAATAATCCGCTCCGGTCTTAGCCGGGGTCAGCTTGACGAATGAGCCCAGCACATTGCTGCTGCCCACGGTGGCATAATCCACATTGAACTGCTGTGCTTTCTCACCGTCAATCGTATAATAGTAGCGCAGCTTCACATCACTAAGCGCAACCGCCGTGGTGCCGTTGTTCACAATCCGCAGCTGCGGGCGGAACTGGCCATCGCCGGGATTCGTGTCATTGGTGCGGTACTGCACCACCAGATCGCCTACAGTCGGCACCGGTACCGAAGTTGGTGTGGCGCTGACTTCAGGCGAATTCGCGCTCTCGCCAATGCTGTTGGAGGCACTGACCACATAATAATAGGTGGTTCCATTCACTACTGAAATGTCGCTGTAAACAGCCTGCGTCACCGTTGCTACAGCAGTGTAAGGACCGCCGCTGGCTGCGGCACGTTTCACCGTATAGCTGTCTGCAGCGGATACATTGTTCCAACTCAAATCGACTTTACTGTCACCAGCGACGGCTGTCGGTTTAGTTGGAGCCTTCGGTGCTGTCGGCTCTACTGGTCCGCTGCTGTTGTTGATCAGACGGTCGTACTCTGCATAAGCGGTTGCCATATCCACCTGTGACCAGAAACGGTGATAGGTGAATTCCGGCGCACCGTCCTCCCATTGCTTCGTCACCTTGTTGTAGGACGTATTGTATTTATCCAGGAGGGACGCCCAGGCAGGATCGTTAGTGATATTGGGACGGATATCTGTATAGCTGGCGTAGACTCCATTTCCGCCTTTAGCCGGATCAGAGGCTACGGTTGACGATCCCGGGATGGTATTGCCTTGACCGAAAGTGCCGGTCCATCCGCTTGGGAAATACACTTCTTTGGTAAAATAACGGGAGTAATCACCACGTTGCTCGGTGGTTGCAATGCCGATGCCGTCATTGTAGCCCCAAGCGGTATCCAACAGAGATTTGGCCAGTTGCTGTGCTTCTCCGCCCAGCGTGTTGTAGCTGCCAAGCTCGGCTTCTGTACCTGCGGCATAGAACGTAAGCGCTTTAATATAACTTCCCAGCACGCCTGTATCCTGGCTTGGGCTCTTGGTAATCGACTTCAGGTTGGTATTGCTGGAAGAAGGACTGAAGCTGGTCCAGGTGTTCGGCTGACCCTGCCATTCCACATTGCCCGGAATCCAGAATTCGCCCGGTGCGGAGACCGTTGCCACATCAGGATTGTTTCCTCCCAGGATGCGGTTGCCTTGGCTGTTCAGATAGTAGCCCTCCGCATCCGTCACTGGACGCTCACCTGCGAAGACATAATCGGTGGACCAGTCCACCCATTTCTGAATAACCTTCTTCGCCATTTGGAAGTTCTCGGAAGTGGTGTCGCCGCTGGCAGCGAGAATATAATACAGCTCTGCTACACGTTCAACACTCCAGGCCTGCATTCCAAACCAGTTATTGGATGGTGGATCATGGTATACAGGAGCATCATCGTAGGCCATACCGTAGAAGGTGCTGGTTCCGGCTGGGTATGCGGCATAAGAACCGTTGTAGCTGTTAGTTGCCCCACCGGCAATGGCGCCTTCACTGGATTGTAGCCAGTTATAGAATTCCAGCTGGCGCTTTAGGGACTTGCCCCAATCTTCGCCTGCTGTTGCAGAAGTCGGAATCAGCCCCCCGTCCGGATTGGACAAGGCATAGGCCGCTACGACATTCTGATAGCCTTGATGGGCATGGCTTGCACCGATTCTCCAGGCCCAATTGCCCGTCGATCCCAGCCCGCCGCCCCATGCGGTGTACCAAGCGAGCAGGTATTGGTTGGAATCTTGGCCGGTACCGGCCGCAGGAGTGCCGTCGGCTGCACTGCCGACTTGTTGGAAATACTTGTCGTACATGCCATAGCGCAGATAATCGCCCATCTTCTTGGCTTTATTCAGATATACGCTGTTATTGTAGCCTAGCTCCTTGGCCCAATACATGGCCTGAACGGCCCGGGCATCGGCATCGGTAGCGTTGGTGTAGCGCCACTGTGCGGAAGGTGTGCTAGTCTCCTTGGTGAACAGGCTCATGAAGCCTTCATTTGTCTTTCCGAAGGTTTTGTCGTCCTGGGATGGATGTGGTACCGCCTCCCAGACGGATTCTTGCTCACCACGCTGGAATGTATTTACGTAAGCGGCTGTATGTGTTGGGTTCAGCAGATTGCCGAAGCCGTACCAGTTGTCCACATCGACCAGCCAATGCATCAGGTAGGTCTGGTTGTTGCCATAGCTTGCTTTGAGCTCGGCATCCAGCGGGTCTTTGCCTGCCGCGTACTTGCCACTAAGCTGGCTTGGATACTGATCCGGCTGTGCATGCTCTGCTGCATAAGTAGCCGGACTATTCGGATTATAATAACTCATGGTAGGCTGTTCCTGCTTCCCGTCGCCTTCATTGACCGGAATAATGTATTTCTCCATGTTGTCCCAAGCCGACTCGAGCTTGCTCCAGTCGCCCGTGTAATTCCCATACAACACCTCAAGCCACATCCAATAACTATAGGCCTCCGAGGTGGTCATATGCCCGTAATCGGGCGCTTCGCTCATCAGCGTCTCTACCGCATGATAAGGAATGCCTTCCGCCGAATAATAGCCGTTCGCCGGGTCTTTGAGCTGTGCATACAATTGCAGGAACCTTGTTTCCTCCGCTGAAGCGGCTTTGGCTGTGCCGGGCCTAACAGTAAATAGGCTAGTCGTGAGTGAGAGTAAAAGGACTAGGGCTAACATTGCAGAAATAGGCTTCTTCATTAAGCTCAATTTCATCATATGGGTAAGCTCCCTCTCGTAGATAGATTATGGTTCTATGCCCCACACAAGTGTTCCGTCTTGAATCAAAGTTACTTTATCCCAATCGGCAAAAGCTTGCTGGAGCCCGCTGTACGAATAGTCGTCACTCTCGTTGTACGAGGTCCAATCTGTCTTATTGGTGCGGATCTGAATCTCGCCGCTGTCCGCTCCCGGAGCGATACTGCCAGCACCCGCAGCAAAAGAAATTTCCAGCATATAATCCGCCCCTGTTACGGATGGATTCAGCTTCACGAAGCTGCCGCTGACATTGCCGCTGCCCAGGACTGCATAATCGCAGTGGAACTGCTGCGGTTTGTCTCCGTCCACCGTGAAGTAATAGCGGAGCTTCAACCCGCTTAGTGCTACGGCCTCTGTTCCCGTATTCACGATTGTGAACTGGGGCCGCAGCTGCGCATCCCCGGCATTCGTATCGTTCGTCCGGTATTGTACCTTCAAGGCACCTGTAGGTAAAGGAGGCGTCTCACTCGGCTTTGCACTAAGCTGCACCGAAGGCAGACTCTCTCCTACGTTGTTAGAAGCAGTGATGACGTAATAATAGCTTGTTCCGTTGACAAGCCCGCTGTCACTGTAGGTTGTTGAAGTCACATTGCCTACTTCAGTGTAAGGTCCGCCGCTGGTTGTTGCCCGCTTAACGGTATACCCGGAAGCTCCGTTTACGGCATTCCAAGTCAGCTGAACCGCAGTGTCACCGGCCACCGCCACTACGCCCGTCGGCCGTGCGGGGACTTGCGGTTCTCCTGGATTGCTTCCGCCGGACGGCAGCTCGCCGAATACTTGCACTCCATTGTCGAACACCGGGATATTCGCCGTCTTCACAGGGGATGCACCACCTGCTGCAATACCATGGAAGGAGAAGTCATTCGCATTATTCCAGAACGCCGTGTTCAGCGGAGCCGCAATACGGAACTGAACTTCCTTGCGGTAAGCAGATTGGCCGCCTGGATAGATGGGGGTCCCGCTGAAATCCACCTTGGTATAGTAGATATGATTGGCTGCATCGTAAGGCAGAAGCTGGGATACAACGGCTCCCTGGTTGTAGCCTCCGGCTGTAACCGTAATGTCCTCAGGGCCATATCCCGCCGCAGCGGCTTCGCTGAGGTCCAGATAATAATTGAAGGCTAATTGATTGGTCACCCGCGCCGGCCAGGCGGAGCGGTTGTTCAGCAGCGCGCGGATTTCCACGAAGTTGCTGCCGCTGGCATTGATCCCGGCCTCTACGAACAGCTCATCGTCGCGTGTCTCCGCCGGAGGGAACGCCGTAAGTGGCTGCTGCCCTTGACCGTGGAGCAGCATCATTTTGGCGAGTGCCCCTGTAAATGCCGCGTTGTAATCCGTCGCCACTTCATTGGAAACATAGTCGCCAATGGAATCCGTATAGCTGTCGGTCTTGGAGGGTCCGCCGACAAGCGCCCCATACAGAATGTGACGGTGATTCACCGGAACAGTCTGGCTGTCCGCCCATGAGCCATGCGAAGTCCGGTGGTGCGGGTGCTGAGGCGCATTATCGCCGTAGCCGATAACATAACTGCTGTTCCGCGGATTATCGCCCAGCATATACGTAATCTGTCTTTCGGCAAATGAACGCGCCGTAGCCTGCTTCGCCGGATCGCTGACCCAATCCGAATACACGAAGGCCAGGAACGCGTGGTTGGCCGCATAGCGCAGTGCGCCCCATTGATCAAGATGCGCAAGCCCGCCGGGTGTATAGGTGATCCGGTCACCGCTGCTGCCTCCTACACCTGTCGTCCAATACTGCATATTGCGTTCCGTGGATTGGATGAATTTAGGATCGCCGGTAATGCGGGACAACAATAGCTGAGCGCCATAATGCTTGTCATCCCAGGATTGGGTCCACTGATACCCCCAGTTCCCCGATTGGTCGGTTCCCCACAGATCACTGGCGGCAATCGCTTTGTCCAGATAGGCCTCATCCTCTGTAGCGAGATACAGCCAAATGCCGCCCCAGCTCAGCTCATCCGCATACCCGCTCCATGATTTGTAATACTGCTGGGCATCGGTGATGCTATCCGAGTAGTTGCCACGGTACTGGTCGGCAAAATTATACAGCTGCTTGGCATGCAGCAGCAGCTTGTCCGCATACGCTGCGTCGGAATCCCTGAAAATAATGGACGCCGAAGCCAGGGCTGCGGCGGTCTCCGCCGCCAGGTCCGATCCGGGGTGTGCTGCATCGATTTTGTAAGCAGGCCTTGCCATCTGCATCACTTCGGCCGGCCCCCACCAGTTGTGGTCAGCCGTACCGTTGCCCACCTGTCCCCACAGTTCGTTCGGGGCGGTGTGCGCCTTGACAAAATAATCGGTCGCCCAACGGATATTGTCCAAGATCTCTTCCAGCTGTCCGGACTGCTGATAACCATCCTTATATTCATAGACCGACCACGCCAACATGGTAGAGGTATAAGCCATCGGCAGACCAAATTTGACATGGTCACCGGCATCATACCAGCCTCCGGTCAGGTCGTGGCCGACATCGGCCCCGTCACTGAGTCCCGAATCCCCTCTCCATTCCACACGGTTGTTCTCCGGCAGTGCGCCAGATCTTTGTGTTTCATAGAAATAAACGGATTTCTGCAGCGCTTCGGCATAATTGTAATCTGCAGCCGCTGCTTGGGTCACCCCGGGATGAATCAGAACGTCCGCCCCTAATGTAAGCGTTAACAACATACTGAAAGATAAAATTCCGCTTTTCATTACCCATTTGCTCATTTCCCTTTCTCCTCTCTTCAGCCAATCTGCAAGAAAAAAGAACTTGATTCGCTTCGCCCACCTCCCCAGGGTTTGGACTCGGCGAATTTCATAAAACAGACGCTTCACCTCACTTTCGGGATCATTTGCAGGGTATGTGTCACCCTATGTCAAAATATACCATACTCAAATTAAAAATACTATAATTTTACAGTAAATAATCTATTAAATTTAGAAAGTTTTGTTAATTTCGAAAAAGACCGGCTCCTGCCTGTCTGCTCCTATACTTTCTGATTCCGTTGCTACTTAGGCCTCTACTTCCGTCCAATTAGCGGTATAAGTTCCCTATAGATTCTCGCTGGACCTAAAGTGGACTAAGTAGTAACAAGTTTCGTATCTATTTACTCAGAAATAGTTGCAGAATCGAGCACCCCGATAAGAGTTCCGGAGTACTATCCTCAACCCTCACGGGGACCTAAGTGGTAACCGAATCAATAAGGAAGGAACTCCACTGCAGCACCGCAGGCCTGCCAGCTTCCATCTCAACAGGACGTATATAGTCACCTCCTGCCCAAAATACCTGCAATTCTACAGTTTTTGTCGTGCAAAAACAGCCTTAGTGAACCCAAGCCTGCAAAAGTGCAGGAATTCACGCCCTCAGCACTGGTTAGCAGACCCAACTGCCGGAAAACCTGCACTATTACAGGAATTCAACGAATAAAGAAAAAAGGAGAGAAAGTCCCTGCACTATTGCAGGAATTTCTCTCCGGGTGAGCCTTTTGAACCTTCTTTCACAAGCTTTGGCCTTCACTCCCCCATTATTAAGTTCATCTTAAATAGTAACTCATTACGTTCAACTTCTTCCGCGCTACTGCTCGCGCCGCAAAGCCTGATTGTGGCGGATCTTGGACTCGTTGCCCTGCTCGGTTGCCTGGTAGAATACTCTCCGGGCGATGGCCTTGGGCAGATAATCCTGCTTCACGAAGTGGCCGGGGAAGTCATGCGGGTATTGATACCCGGCGTGGCCCAGCGCCGCTGCGCCTTTGTAATGCGTGTCCCGCAGATGATGCGGCACCTCCGCCGATTTGATCTCCTCGATGCTCGCCATCGCCTTGGAGATCGCCGTGTACACCGCGTTGGACTTCGGGCTCTCCACCGCGAACAGGATCGCCTGGGCGATGTTCAGCTTCGCTTCAGGCCAGCCGTTGTTGCGGTAGGCCTCCAGCGCGCTGACCGCCTGCACCATGGCCTGCGGGTTCGCCAAGCCAATGTCCTCGCTGCTGGCCGCGATCAGGCGGCGCAGAAAGGTCATCGGGTCCATGCCGAGCTTCTCTACGGCGTAGAGGAACCAGAACAGGGCGGCGTCGCTGGAGCCGCGGATGCTTTTGTGAAAAGCGGACACCACGTCATACTGTGTCGACTCGTCCGCCTTCACCAGCGGCCGCCGGATCGACTCCTCGGCGACCTCCAGGGTCACATGCACGCTGCCGTCCGCCTCGGGCGCGGTGGTCAGCGCTGCCAGCTCCAGCGCGTTCAGCGCGCGCCGGATATCGCCGTTCGCCATCGTGGCGATATGCTGCAGCGCCTCCTCGTCCGCCTGCAGCGCCATGAACCCCAGCCCCCGCTCCTTGTCGGCCAGTGCCCGCCGCATCGCGATCAGGCTGTGCTCGCTGTTCAGCGGCTCCAGCTGGAACAGCGTGGAGCGGCTCATCAAAGCGCCGTTGACATAGTGGAAGGGATTCTCGGTGGTGGCACCGATAAACGTAATCGTCCCTTTCTCCACCGCAGGCAACAACGCATCCTGGCGCGAGCTGTTGAAGCGGTGAACCTCATCCAGGAACAGAATCGTCTTCGAGCCATACAGCGATTTATTGCTCTGGGCGCGTTCGATCACTTCACGCACCTCCTTCACCGAAGCCTCCACGGCGTTCAGGCGCACGAATTCCGCTTGGGTATGGTGGGATATAATGTGGGCCAGTGTCGTTTTGCCGCAGCCCGGAGGGCCATACAGCAGAATCGAAGTCACCTGATCGGCTTCGATGGCTCTGCGCAGCAGCTTGCCGCGCCCGATAATATGCTCTTGTCCAATATATTCATCCAGATTCTCCGGCCGCATCCGGTCTGCCAGCAGACGTCCGCTCCCGGTGTCCTCCCCGAAAGAAAATAAATCCATTATCCTTCCACTTCCTTGCTTGTGTTCTTGTAGGCTTGCAGAATTCACTCTTTCTATCATACCATATTGCGGGGCCATGAAGCCTGTTTGGCATCCTACCCTGCTGCCTTGCTGCCTTGCTGCCCTGCCGCCGCACAATCTCCAAGTAAGGCCGCCCATCAACAAAGAGCATGATCTCGTCTTCCGGGGACGGGAGCCATGCTCTTTATTCAAAGGCGGATTCTAGCGGCTCAGCGCCAGCCGCATTTTGGATATGATTTTGCGGATGCTCTCTTCCGACAAATAATATTTCTCCTGAAGCTCTGCTACACTGCAGCCGCTGCGGTGCGAGCTGAAAATCTCCTCGTTGCGGCTGGCAATCTCCTGCCGGGTACCGCTGTTCTCTCCCCATCTTACCCGCTGCTCCGTCTTCTTGGGGATATATAGCAATTCACCCTGAATGTATCCCTGAAGCTCTTCGAGCAAGCCCGGGGGGAGCACATCCTTCCCATTTACATAACTCACTTGCCATTTCCTCCTTCAACAGGTGTGTTCCACTAGCTGCGTCCAATGCTGTAGTAATAGTAATCACTTCACCTGCCTCCTTTCCTCTGCTCATATTTTGGTAATAACCATAAATTCATTATATAAAATCTTGCGGATAGCGTCTATGTTCTTAGTTTAATTTTTCCTTATGTGCTAGTCATTTGTAAAAAAGGAGGCCTCTCGGCCTCCTCCTAAGCAAGCGGGCTTCCGTCGTTAGACGGAAACCACCTCGTATACTGAAATCATTTCAATCAGCCTCCTTCCAGAAGTGTTCTTGCCCGGCCGGACACTTATTATTAAGCCATAACCAGGGGGCACATACAAGTTCAAGAACAGTTATAACTGTTCTCCACCAGAAGGTTCGGGGCACTGAAGTGCCCGCTCTGCGCTGCCTGCTAGGCTTCCGGCCAGCCATTAATGGTGACGTCCTCCGTAGCCTGAACATAAGCCGGCAGCTTGCCGTTATGCAGCAGCCACAGCTCATGCAGGGCGCGTGTGCAGCCAACGTACATCAGCTTGGCATCCCAGGGGGCCGGTCCATAGTGGTCTTGATCGGCATCCGCCAGGATAGCGGCGTCGAATTCCAGCCCCTTGGACAGATACACCGGCAGCACCGACAGGCCGCCCTGGTAAGACGTCATGCTGCCGTCAATCAGATGGATGTCGGCATGCTCCTGCACAAGCACAGCGTGCAGCTCCTGCGCCTCGCGGAGGCTGCGGGTCAGCACAGCCACTGTGCGGTACTCGCGGCCGGAGAGCGCCGCCAGCGCGGCGGCAACCGCACGGGAACGCGGGTCTTCACCGGCAGCGGCCGTCAGATGATCGGCATAAGAGATCAGCCGCACCGGGTTGCCGCTGCGGAAGACCGGCACCGCCAGCAGCGGGCTGTTCACACCAGCAGAAAGAATGATGTTGGCGAATTCGATGATCTCCATGGTGGAGCGATAGCTTCGCGTCAGCGCATGGTAAGCCGTATGCTCGGGAGCGAACAGCGACTGCATCTCCTCCCAGGCATGTACACCTTTGTAGGCATGAATGCCCTGGGAGAGATCGCCCAGAATGGTGAAGGAATGGCCCTTCACATACAGGTCGAGCACCGCAATCTGGAACGGCGAGAAGTCCTGCGCCTCATCGATTACTATATGATCGAAGCGGTCCTTGCCTTCATTGCCGTTCAGCAGATAGTGAATGTACAGCAGCGGAGGCAGATCCTCCTCGCGCAGAATCCCCTTCTTCAGCTCGCGTGCCGTTTCTTTCAGCACAGCCGCCGGGATCAGCACCGGCGGACCTTCCGGCCAATCCGCAGGGACTTTCACCGCACGGAAGATTTGTTTGTATATATTCAGCGGATCGTATTTCGGCCATTTGGCGCTGTAGGCCTTCTCGCGCTGGGCGCCTTTTTTCTTGCGCTCCTTCAGCGCTGCAGCGGACGGGCTTTTCTTCAGCTCCATCTCAATCCAGCGGTGAATCCGCGCCATCACCCGTTCCTTGCGCTTGCCAGGCGGATAAGGTGCATACTCTTCATTATGCCAATGCAGAATCACCGACCGTTTGAGCACAGCGCCTTCCCAGGGAATGAAATCATCCTCTGGTACGGCTCCGCCCTCAAGCAGCTTAATGCTGGACTCGATAATCTCCATCAGCACGGTGGACCCTTTGAAGCGCCCCGGCGTCTCCTCAGTAATGACCGGCATGCTGCCGGAGGTTTCGAACCAGCGGTTCATCGTCTCTGCCGCATCCTGCTCGGGAAGCGTAATCTCCAGCACCTGGGCCGCCCAATCCGGGAAGGTGCTCTGCATGATATTGCCTACACCAAGCTCAGGAAGCACATCGGAAATATAGTCCAGGAACATCCGGTTAGGGGCGAAGATAATCATCCGCTCCGCCGACACCTGATCCTTGTACTGATAGAGCAGAAAAGCGAGCCGGTGCAGCGCAACCGTAGTTTTGCCGCTGCCTGCCACGCCCTGAATAACAAGCGCTGTGTTCTTCGCGGCCCGGATAATCTTGTCCTGCTCCTCCTGGATCGTCGAGACGATATCCCGCAGCCGGTTGTCCTTGTTCTCACCCAGCCGGTAGACGAGGAACTCATCCGACACCGCCGGTCCGTCGCTGTCCCGGTTGTAGGTATCTGCAACCCGCTCCAGAATCTGCTTGCGGATCACCACATTGCGTTTGAGGTACACCAGCCCCTCAATCAACCCCTCCGGCGCTTCATAGGAGGCCAGCTCCGTCCCCCCGGTAAACGAATAGAACAGGCTCGCCACCGGAGCACGCCAGTCAATCACCAGCGGCCGGTCGCTTACCTGTTCACGGTCTGCACCGATTTTGCCGATATACAGCGCCTTTCGTTCTTCTTCATCCTTGCCCTGAAAATCAAGCCGTCCGAAATAAGGCTCCTGCCTAAGCTTGGCAAGATCTTTGCGCTTCTGCTCCCTGGAGTCCTCCAGTACCTGCTCGGTATAATCGTGACCCGTATATACCGGGGTACTGCGAAGTTTCTCCAGGGTAGCGTCAATCTCTACCAGCGCGTGGTTCAGCCTGTCTTCTTCCTCTTGATAGGCACTTTGAAAGTTGTCCTCCAATTTCAGTTACCTCCTAAAAGTTTTGCGGAGCATAGCTCCCAGAATTGCCTCGCGGCAAAACTCGCTTCGAAAGCATAGACCTAGTTGTATGAGCTGTAGTGCTTAGGCCAATACCTCTTCCTTATTTTCACTTTCTATATTTCAAGAAAAGGATATTCATTGTAGCACAATGGTGGTTTGAATACCATATTTATCAAAAATTGTCCTATAGCAGCGCATGCAGGATAAAATTGGCCACGAACAGACCCGCGATGCCATACAACGCCGGTGGAACCTCCTTGCCTCGGCCCATCGCCAGCTTGGCCACCGGATAAGTGATGAATCCGAATGCCATCCCGTCCACAATACTGTAGGTGAAGGGAATCATCACCATGACCAGGAAGGCAGGGAACAGCTCGGTCATGTCACTGAGGTCCATCTCGCGCACATTCTGCACCATCAGACCGCCGATGACAATCAGAAGCGGTGCGATCGCGCTGTCGGGGATATAGGCCACCAGCGGAATGAACAGGAAGGTTGCACCGAACAGCATAGAAGTAACCAGCGGCGTCAGGCCGGAGCGTCCGCCTGCAGCGATGCCTGCCGTCGACTCTGCGGCCGCCACCACCGGGCTGCTGCCAAATAGCCCGGCTGCGATGTTGGCGACGGAGAGCGCACGCAGGCTGCTTTTGAAGCGTTCCGGGCGGCCTGCCATCAGTGTCTGGGAGGCAATCAGTCCGATATTCTCGAATACGACAATCAGCAGCAGCAGGAATACGGCAATCCAGAACACCAGCGTGGCTGCTCCGCCCCAGTCCATGCCTGTGAACACCTCGCTGTAGCCTGTGAACACATGCCCGGATTCCTGCGTCTTCGGCGCCTCGGCCACGCCCAGTAGATAAGCCAGTCCCGTGCCTGCCAACATGCTGATCAGCAGTCCGCCGCGCGTGCCGCGGATGAACAGCACCAGGGCCAGCAGCAGCGTCACACAGGAGGTAATCACAGCGGGATCGCTGAAATGGCCGATCGCCACAAAGGTCGTGCGGTGCGCGATCACAATCCCGCTTTTTTGCAGCCCGATAAAGGTCAGAAATAGCCCGATGCCCACAGTTATGGCATGCTGCAGATTATGGGGAATGGCGTCGCTGAGAATCCGGTAGAGTGAAGTGAACGCCACAATCGCGAACAACACCCCGGTAACGGCCACCACAGCAAGTGCCTCGCGCCAGTCGAGCTTCATGGAATGCACCAGCGTATAGGTGAAAAAAGCGTTGATGCCCATCCCCGGCACTACGATAATTGGCGTTTTGCCGCCAAAGGCCATCAGCAGACAGCCGGTAATAGCGGTCAGCAGCGTAGCGACCATCCCTGCCCGCAGCGGCATGCCTGCATCATGCAGAATGGCTGCGTTGACCATCACAATATATACAGAGGCGAAATAGGAGAGGATGCCTGCGGCCCATTCCCGTTTCCAATCCTGCCCGGGCTCCAGCCCCACACTATTGCGCCAAACATTCGATTTCATAACACATAAACCTCCACTGGTCTTCATTCTTCTTCCTTAATCATAGCAAAAGGACGTACGCAGCCGGAATTCGGCGGCACGCCCTTCTCTATAGCTTCTAGCCTACTCTTGTTATTCTTGCAGCCAGGCTGCGCTTGTCTTCTACAGCTTGACTCCACCAGTCTCCAGCAGCTCGCGGACAGCCACACTGACCATAATCAGGCCTACCACCGGCGGCACAAAGGAGATGCTGGCCGGGGGCTGCTTCGCCTTGCGTCGATCCGGTGCATTCGCCGGGACGATCTGCTCGGTAACATCCTGGCGCGGCTTCATCGGAGGTTCGGTGGAGAAGACCACCTTCACTCCCTTTTTGATACCTTCCCGGCGCAGATGCTGTCGAATGATGCGGGCAATCGGGTCCATCGTCGTCTTGGAGATGTCCGCTACCTGGAAGCGGGTCGGGTCGATCTTGTTCGCCGCTCCCATGCTGGAGATCATCTGGATTCCCCGGGACAGACATTCCTTGATCAGATGGATTTTGTAGACAATAGTATCGGAAGCGTCCAGTACATAATCCAGCTTATGCTGGAACAGCTCCTCATAGGTTTCTTCCGTATAGAACATGTTCAGTAGCACCACGTCACATTCCGGGTTAATCAGCTTGATCCGCTCCGCCATCAATTCGGTCTTCTGCTGTCCAACCGTTGAAGTCAGGGCATGAATCTGGCGGTTCACGTTGGTGATGTCGACCGTGTCCTTGTCAATCAGAACCAGGCGGCCTACACCAGCACGGGCCAGCGCTTCAACCGCCATGGCCCCCACGCCGCCAATGCCAAGCACGGCCACCGTGCTGTTCTTCAGAATCTCCAGACCTTCCGGTCCAATGACAAGCTCTGTGCGTGAGAACTGATTCAACATAGAGCGCGCCTCCTTTCAAAAGCCAAGCGGAGTACGCTTCCGCTCCGCCGGGCCCGTTTATTAGTTATTTCTTCTCTTTTTCCGGCTTCGGGACAAGCTTGATATGCAGCAGCTCCAGCTGTTCCGGCTCAACAGGTGCAGGAGCGTCCATCAGCAGGTCAGTTGCGCTCGCCGTCTTAGGGAAGGCAATCGTTTCACGCAGGTTGGTGCGGCCGGACAGCAGCATCACCAGACGGTCAAGGCCGAAGGCAATCCCGCCGTGCGGAGGTGTGCCATATTCAAAGGCATCCAGCAGGTAGCCGAATTTCTCGTAAGCCATCTCAGGCGTGAAGCCGAGCGCGTCGAACATTTTCTCCTGTACTTCACGCTTGTAGATACGCTGTGAGCCGCCGCCCACTTCATAGCCGTTCAGGACAATATCGTAAGCCTGGGCACGGATCGCTCCCGGATCAGTTTCGAACAGGTGCAGATCGTCTTCCCGTGGGCGAGTGAACGGATGATGCTCAGCCGTATAACGTTTCTGGTCCTCATCGTAGCTCAGCAGCGGGAAATCAGTGACCCAGGCGAACTTGAACACATTCTCGTCGATCAGGCCCAGTTGTCCGCCGATCTTGACGCGCAACGCGCCCAGAACATCGGCAACCACTTTACGGGTATCTGCCGAGAACAGCAACAGGTCGCCTTCTTCAGCACCTGTCCGCTCCTTCACGGCTGCGATTTCTTCTTCGGAGAAGAATTTCACAATCGGCCCTTTGAACTCGCCGTCTTTGACCTGAATCCAGGCCAGTCCTTTAGCCCCGTAACGTGCTGCGAACGGTCCAAGATCATCGATTTCTTTGCGGGACCAAGTTCCGCAGCCCTTGGCGTTCAGACATTTGACTTCTCCGCCCTTCTCAATGACGGAAGCGAATACCTTCACACCACTTGAAGCGACGATATCGTTCATCTCCACGAGTTCCAGCCCAAAGCGCAGGTCCGGCTTATCAGAGCCGTATTTGCTCATCGCCTCGGCATGGGTCAGACGCTGGAACGGAAGCTCCAGATCAACGCCGACCGTTTCCTTGAACAGACGCTGCATCAGCCTCTCCATCATGCCGAGCAGCTCATCCGGGGAGAGGAAAGAGGTCTCGATGTCGACCTGGGTGAACTCCGGCTGGCGGTCAGCGCGCAGGTCCTCATCGCGGAAACAGCGGGCAATCTGGTAATAGCGTTCCACGCCGCCAACCATCAGCAGCTGCTTGTAGATCTGCGGCGACTGCGGCAGAGCGAAGAATTCGCCGTCATGCACCCGGCTTGGCACCAGATAATCACGCGCGCCTTCCGGCGAGCTTTTGGTCAGAATTGGTGTTTCGACTTCAATAAAAGCCTCGTTGTCGAGGAAGTCACGGAAGATCTTGGAGGCCTGCGAGCGCAGACGAAGCGTTTTTAGCATCTCCGGACGGCGCAGATCCAGATAACGGTATTTCATCCGCAGCGATTCATCGACCTCAACACCGTCTTCAATGAAGAACGGAGGAGTCTTCGCCGAGTTAAATACTTCAATGTCGGTAATGCGGACTTCGATCTCCCCGGTAGGCAGATTGCGGTTAACGGTCTCTTCGTCGCGCTTCACAACGGTTCCCTTGACAGCAAGCACATATTCACTACGCACCTTGTCGGCAATCTGCAGCGCTTCACCGGAATAATCCGGGTTGAACACGGTCTGGACAATGCCGCTGCGGTCGCGCAGATCAATAAACAGCACGCCCCCCAGGTCGCGGCGGGTCTGGACCCAGCCGTTCAGAATGACTGTCTGGCCGATTTGCTCCGGCGTTAATTGTCCGCAATGATGACTTCTTTGCATTATTATCATACCCCTTCATGGTTAGAAATACAGGTCTCTACTTCTCTGATCTATTGCTCTGAATTACTGTGGGACGCTTCGATATCCCTGCGGCGGCCTTACACTTATACCAGCGCCTGGCCCAGCTCTTCCAGCTTCACAGTGCGCTGCTCGCCCGTAGCCATCGATTTCACGGCAATTACGCCGCTGCTCAGCTCATCCTCACCCAGAATTGCTGTGTATCGCGCCGACATACGGTCGGCCGACTTCATCTGTGCCTTCATCTTGCGGCCAAGGTAATCCCGCTCTGCCGCGAACCCCTGGCTGCGCAGAATGAACAGCTGCCTCGAAATCTCCAGATCGGCTGCTTCGCCAAGACCCACCAGATAGACATCCAGCGGCTTCGCTGCAGGTAGCTCCACCTGCTGGTTCTCCAGAATCAGCAGAATCCGCTCCAGGCCAATCCCGAAGCCGATACCCGGCTGATCCGGTCCGCCGATCTCCTCAACCAGACCATTGTACCGGCCGCCGCCGCCTACGGTATCAATCGACCCGATTCCGGCTGCTTTATACTCAAACGCTGTATGCGTGTAATAATCGAGTCCACGCACCAGACGTGTGTTGATGGAATAATCCACGCCCATCCCATCCAGATACGCTCTGACTTTGGCAAAATGTGTGGTGCATTCCTCATCCAGACTATCAAGGATGGAGGGAGCATCTGTGAATTTCGCCTGATCCACCTTGCAGTCCAGGACACGCAGTGGATTGCGTTCCATCCGCCGCTGGCAGTCGCCGCAGAGATCGTCCTTCATCGGTCTGAGGAAGCCCAGCAGCTTCTCGCGGTAAGCCGCGCGGCTTGGCGCATTCCCTACGGAGTTGATCTCCACCTTCACACCGCTCAGCCCCAGTTCCTGATAGAACTGGTACCCTAGCGAGATCACCTCGGCATCAATCGCCGGGTCTACCGCGCCAAACGCCTCAATCCCGAACTGGTGGAACTGGCGGTACCGGCCGGCTTGTGGACGTTCATAACGAAACATTGGCCCAATATAATACAGCTTGCTGACATCAGGTTCGCCGTAGAGCTTGTTCTGCACATAAGCACGCACAACGCCTGCCGTGCCTTCAGGACGGAGCGCCAGATCACGGTCGCCTTTATCCTTGAAGGTGTACATTTCGCCTTCCACAATATCCGTAGTTTCTCCTACCCCACGCTCGAACAATCCAGTGTGCTCGAACAGCGGCGTGCGGATCTCCCGGTAATTAAACCGGCGGCATAATTCTCTGGCCTTGCCTTCGATATACTGCCATTTCTCTACCGCACCCGGAAGCACATCCTGTGTACCGGTTGGTTTCTCGAATCTTTCTTTAGCCACAGCCTATCCCTCCTGAACGTGAACCCCATCATTTTCTGTAAAAAAAGCAAAAAATCCCCCGCCCTGTTTGTAACAAACAGGGACGAGGGATTATCATAACCAATAATACACCCGTGGTACCACCCACATTCCGGATCAGGGCACGCCCTATATCCGCTCTAAGCGGTTAACGCCCGCCTACGCGCAAACGGCTACTAATGGGGCAACAATTCCTGCCTGCTTTCGCCGTGCGTTCTCGGGGAGGTCATTCGTCCGTTCATCAACAGAATCCTTGCAGCCTGGGCGGACATGGACGGTTGAATCCTTGTGGTAAGGATAACAGCCAATCTGCCTGGGATTCCTCTCTGTGGTTGTGGGCTTCGGAGTACTTGTTCCCGTCATCAAAACACTATAACATTCCGTATATTGTTAGATTCTACTGAACCACTGCGCTAAAGTCAAGGAACTAAATGAAATGGAGTTAAAAAATGATTATTACGCCTGTCAAGATATAGTGAGAACTCTCGAAGACTCCGCTCTGTGGTGCTTCCAAAGTTCGAAGTCCAAACGTAGTTGGCTATAGGGAAGATCTACCGTTAATTCCTAGCTAGTGTTCGGTTTTCATGACATATAGGGAAAAGTTACCACTATTTTGTCCTTCGAGGGCATTACTTAAGTGATGGCACCTAATTAGCGGTAGAAAACTCCCCATAACCCCATCGAATCACCATTCTGAGACCAACTAGTGGTAGAATTCCCCTATACTTCTTCGCTGCACCCAAGTAGTAACCACTTTCGCATCTATTTGCTCCGAACGTTCCAGAGCATCATTCTAATTCATCATTGGAACCTAAAGAGTCGCAAAAAATAGGCAAACAAGTAGAAACGGCTTCGCCGACCTTTGTAAGAGGCGGCATCCGTTTCTGCGAGAAATAGAAGGATAATTCATGGCGTGAAACATATAAATTCTTATATTTAAAAAAAAGTGACCTGCAGCCGATTGCTGCAGGTCCATCATCATATATTATAAAAAAGGGGGTCATGTCTTTATTATAAACCCGCTATATTAAGGAATCATGATAGTAATATTACAATTGTATTACAGATGAGAAAGCGCTTCAATTATCATGTCCCATTCTCTGTCTGTGTTACTCCGCCGATAACTTAGTCTATAATATCAGCCAAATGTAGAATACTCAATACTAAATAGTAAATACTCAATCCAAGCTTGGCATCTACATGTCATGAGCGGCGCGGAACGCAGCACAGTGCAGCGCAAAAATCCCCGGCTCTACATAAGCTGAGCCGGGGATTTATAACCATAAGAGCAGCTACCCTGTTCCGTCAGAGTGTCTTATGATTCGAACACTTCGACAAAAGCGTGTTTGCCGCGCAAGGTGCGCACAACCTCATCAAATTGAGCCTCAGGGACTTTGAGATCCATCACATAATGCAGATCATCCAAATCGCCATCGGTTACCTCTTCACTGTTCAGCACCTTCACGTCGTCGTCTACCGGGCCTTTGTCCTCGGCAAGATCTCTGTGCCCTGCCGCATCGGGAATAACCAGCCCAGGGGCGAACGCCGCATTCGCTACCGTACCGGAGGCACCTGACGCTCCCATAATACCGCCTCCCGTCGAAGCGTTGTTATAAGGCACCAGCGGCAGCAGAATGTTGCGGCCCTGCGACCTGCTCGTATTGAGCGGATCGGTTAGCCGGGATACCTCCGAATTCTCCAGATTGTACGCGATCAGCGAGGTCTGCGCGCCTACCGCTTCATCTTCGGTTCTGAAATACGCCTGAATTCTTTTAGTCATTGTTATTCCCTCCCGTGTAAGTTTTGTAGTGGAACCCGCAAAACTATATTAGAGCACCTTGAGCAGCTCACGCACAAATGCGGGCTCGTCTTTTGGTGTGCGTGAAGTAATGAAATTGCCTTCGACAATCACTTCTTCATCCTTGAAGGTCGCACCTGCGTTCTCGATATCGTCCTTTAAGGCCGGATAAGCCGTAATCGTACGACCCTCCAGCAGCTCCGCACTGATCAGAATCTGCGGACCGTGGCAGATGGAGGCGATCAGCTTACTCGCCGAGTTTACCGCTTTCACGAACTCAAGGACTTCCTCGCTTAAACGCAGGTTGGTACCTTCATTTCAGAATCTTCAAAGCCGTTCGCTAACAAGAAAGCAACTTTACTCATGAGATTAACTGCTCCCTTCCGTTTTGTTCTGTTCTCGTAGTTCTATTACCCCCCAAAGGGCTGCTTCTAACCACCGTCTGCAAAGTTGTACCCCGCTCACACACGAAAAACCGCGTTCTTCCAGCCTCAGCTGCGCGGCAGAAAAATACGCTTGCGCCCTCTGAGTACCGGCTGGTCCTGCGGATCTTCATTGCTTCTGGCTGATGCACTGGCCTCAGCCGGACTTCCGGCGGCAAACGGCGGAAGACTCCGCCACACCCATGCTTTCTGTGAGAATCTCATTAGGCAGAACCCCTTGTTCCTGTAATATTCATCCCCACTAGTCTAACCAGCCACCAGAAGCACTATCCGGCACAGACAAAAAGATGCCTTAAGCAAGGGGTAGTCATAACCCCGCTTAAGGCATCCTCCAGCAGACAATAGTAACTTTAGGTTGTTCTGTATTCCGGCTTATCCTTGGCTGTCCAGAATAAGAGTGACCGGCCCCCAATTGGTGAATTCGACATCCATCATCGCTCCGAAGATGCCGGTCTCCACCCGCAGGCCTCCCGCTCGAAGCTGGCCGTTGAAGTAATCATACAGCAGCTCCGCTTCGGCAGGCGCGGCCGCAGCCATAAAGTTCGGGCGTCTTCCCTTGCGCGTATCCGCGTATAAGGTAAATTGCGAGACGGACAGAATGGCCCCTCCAGTATCGGTCACGCTGTGATTCATTTTGCCGGCATCATCCTCGAAAATACGCAGCCCGGCAATTTTGTCCGCCAAATATTTAGCATCCTTCTCGGTGTCTCCATGAGTGACGCCAACCAGCAGCATCAGGCCTTGCCCGACCGCACCTGTCACGGTGCCGTCCACAGTAACCTTGGCCGCTTTGCAGCGCTGCACAACCACTCTCATTGTACTCTCCAGCTCCTTGCTCTATTGCATAATACGGTGGACGGTATAGACATCCTTCACCCGGTTGACCCGGTCCACTACCGACTGCAGATGATCCGTGTTGCGGATCAGAATGGTCATATGGATCATCGCCATCTTGTTCTTGTCGGACCGTCCGGTCACCGCGGAGATATTGGTCTTGCTCTCGGACACCGCCTGCAGCACCTCGTTGAGCAGACCATTGCGGTCATGGCCCGTGATCTCAATGTCCACACTGTAGTTGGCCTCCATGCTGCCTTCCCACTCCACTTCGATTACCCGTGCTGCTTCTTCGCCATCGCCGTCGCCTGGAATATTCGGACAGTCGTCCCGGTGCACAGATACGCCGCGCCCACGAGTTACATAACCGACGATGTCATCGCCGGGCACAGGATTGCAACATCGTGCGAAACGAACCAGCAGGTTATCAATCCCTTTGACACGTACGCCGTTGGTCGGCTGGTTGCGCTTCTCCCCGGATGACTTGATCTCCTTCATCTCGGAAGTCAGCTCCAGATGATTGGCAGCGTCCTCCTGCTCCTTGCGCAGCTTCTCCGTCAGCTTGGAGGCGATCTGGGCGGCAGTAATCCCGCCGAAGCCCACCGCCGAGAGCATATCCTCGATATCGTTAAAAGAAAACTTCTTCGCCACTTCCATCAGCTTGTCGTCCGAGCTCCACTCGGAGATATCGACATTCAGGCGCTTCAGCTCGCGTTCAATCGCTTCGCGGCCTTTCTCGACATTCTCCTCGCGTTTCTCCTTCTTGAACCATTGTTTGATCTTGCTGCGGGCATGCGAGGACTGGGCGATCTTCAGCCAGTCGCGGCTGGGCCCATAGGAATGCTTCGAGGTCAGAATCTCCACGATATCCCCGGTCTTCAGCTTGTGGTCCAGCGGAACGATCCGTCCGTTCACCTTGGAACCGATGGTCCGGTTGCCCACCTCCGTATGAATCCGGAAGGCGAAATCAAGCGGCACCGAGCCTACCGGCAGCTCAATAACCTCGCCCTTTGGAGTGAAGACAAACACCAGATCGGAGAAGAAGTCCATCTTCAGCGATTCGACAAATTCCTCCGCATCCTTGGCTTCATGCTGCAGCTCCAGAATCTCGCGGAAGAACGGCATCCGGTTCTCCGGGTTGGCATTGTTGTTGTTGCTGCCTTCTTTATAGGCCCAGTGCGCAGCAATCCCGTATTCCGCCGTGCGGTGCATCTCCCAGGTACGGATCTGCACCTCGGTAGGCTCGCCTCCGGGACCCACAACTGTCGTGTGCAGCGATTGGTACATGTTCGCTTTGGGCATGGCAATATAATCCTTGAAACGGCCCGGCATCGGCTTCCAAAGGGTATGAATAATGCCAAGTGTGGCATAACAGTCCTTGATGTTCTCCACGATGATGCGGATCGCCAGCAGATCGTAAATTTCGTTGAACTGTTTGTTTTTGGTGCTCATTTTGTTATAGACGCTGTAAATATGCTTCGGTCTGCCCGAAAGGTCGCCTTCAATGCCCATTTCGTCCAGCTTGGAGCGGATGCGGCCAATGACACTCTCGATAAACTGTTCCCGTTCCGCCCGCTTCTTGTGCACCAGATTGGCAATGCGGTAGTATTGCTGCGGGTTGAGGTAACGCAGAGCGATATCCTCCATCTCCCACTTGATCGCAGAGATCCCCAGACGGTCGGCGATCGGACAGAAAATCTCCAGTGTCTCATAGGAAATCCGGCGCTGGCTCTCTTCCGACTGATATTTCAGGGTACGCATGTTATGCAGACGGTCTGCCAGCTTGATCACAATGACCCGGATATCCTGAGCCATGGCGATGAACATCTTGCGGTAGTTCTCATTCTGCTGCTCTTCCTTGGAGCGGAAGCGGATGCGTTCCAGCTTGGTTAAACCATCAACGAGCATGGCACTGGTATCGCCAAATTCCGCCCGGATCTGCTCTAGAGAAACCGTTGTATCTTCTACTACATCATGTAAAAGCGCTGCAATGATGGAGATAACATCCATCTGCATATTGACGACAATATCTGCGACCGCAAGCGGATGCAGAATATACGGCTCCCCCGACTTGCGGACCTGCCCGTGATGAGCCTGATCGGCAAATTCATAAGCTTCCCGGATGCGGAGAAGATCTTTAGCTTTTATATAGGCGCCAGCCTTATCCATTAATCGCTCTATGCCCATTCTCGTCGTATCCGTTTCCTTTCTATAATAAAATGAACCCGCACGGGTTGCACATTCTGCAGGTTCCATCATTTCCTCGAGCCTTCGCGCTCAGATTAAAGTTGTCTATAATTATGACGCTTACGATGGATTACGTCAACACTTGCCACCGCATGGCATTCTGTCGCCGTAAAGACCACAAGATGGGACAAATTCGTGTCACAAGTGAAATTGTTGTTGTAAAAAGGCCGCGTTCTATTTAATCTAGTAAAGGCGGTTCGAAGCCTGCCCACCCTAAATCAGACATGAAAGAGAAGTGAATCGATTGCAACGCGAAATTCAAGTTAATGAAAAACTGCCTATGGGTCCGGGTTTCCTCCTAAGCCTGCAGCATTTGTTCGCCATGTTCGGCAGTACAGTGCTGGTTCCCAACTTGTTCGGGGTAGACCCCGGCATGATTCTGTTGATGAACGGCCTCGGAACCCTGCTGTATATATTTATCTGCCGCGGTAAGATTCCCGCCTATCTCGGCTCCAGCTTTGCTTTTATCTCCCCGGTGCTAGCCGTGCTGGCAGATCATAAGGATGATCATATGCATGGCTATTCGCTCGCTTTGGGCGCATTTATCGTCACAGGGATTATTTTTGTACTCGTTGCCGTTGTGGTCCGTTATGCCGGTACCTCCTGGATTGATGTCGTGTTCCCTCCAGCAGTTATGGGTGCGATCGTAGCCACTATCGGTCTTGAACTGGTGCCTGTTGCTGCAGGTATGGCCGGTCTGATCTCAACAGATGGAGCTGCAGATTGGACGCCAGACGGCAATGCCATTCTCTTGTCCATGGTGACTATGGGTGTGACTGTGCTCGGTGCCCTTGTATTCCGCGGCTTCCCCAAAATCATTCACATTCTGATTGGTATTGTTACCGGTTACGGTCTCGCCTATGTGATGGGACTGGTCAATACTGAATCTATCAGTAAAGCAAGCTTCTTCGCCCATCCAACGCTTATTACTCCCTCCTTTGACTGGAATGTGATTCTGACGATTGTTCCTGTGTCGCTGGTCGTGATCGTCGAGCATATCGGCCATTTGCTGGTGACAAGCAATATTGTCGGCAAAGACTTGGCCAAAGATCCCGGCCTGGACCGTTCCCTGATGGGTAACGGAATCTCCACCATTATCTCCGGTTTCGTCGGCTCCACACCCAATACCACTTATGGCGAGAATATCGGCGTCATGGCGCTGACCAAAGTTTATTCGGTATATGTCATTGGCGGTGCTGCGATTATCGCTATTCTGCTGTCATTCTCAGGTACCTTCTCTTCCGTCATTGCCAACATTCCCCTGCCGGTCATGGGCGGTGTCTCCCTGCTGCTGTTTGGAGTTATTGCCGCTTCAGGGCTGCGTATATTCGTAGAACAGAAGGTTGATTTCTCCAAAGCGACCAACATGATTATGGCTTCACTTGTGCTTGTAACAGGAATCAGCGGTGCTACACTTAAAATGGGTGGCGTACAGCTCTCCGGGATGGCACTGGCTACCATTGTCGGCATCGTGCTGGCCTTGTTCATCAAGCTGATTGAAGTGCTGGGCTGGTCCAACGAAGAAAAGAATGAGAAATCCGCGCATTAGAATGTGAATAATAAGATTAATATTACATAAAAAGGCTGCTCTTATCCGGCAACGGATGGGAGCAGCCTTTTTGGTATGATGCAAAAGGATGTTTATCGGATTATTTCCCGGGAAAAGACAAGTTCCGGCAAATTAATCCTCATAATTCAGCAAAGACAACACTTCAATGCCGGATAACTTGTTGCGGCCATGCAGCTGCACCAGCTCAATCAGGAATGCTGCGCCAACCACTACTCCACCCAGTTGCTCTACAAGACGCACTGAAGTTGCAATGGTTCCGCCTGTAGCCAGCAGGTCGTCGGCAATCAGCACCTTCTGTCCGGGCTGAATCGCATCGGTGTGGACAGCCAGCGTGTCCTTGCCGTATTCCAGGTCATAGCCTACTTCAATCGTCTCATAAGGGAGCTTGCCGCTCTTGCGGATCGGCACAAAACCTACGCCAAGCGCATAAGCCAGAGGTGCCCCTACCACGAAGCCGCGGGCTTCCGGTCCGGCAATTACATCAATCTTGAGATGGGCCACAAGTGCCTTCAGCTCATTGATCGCCTGACGGTAGCCTTCGCCGTCCTTGAGCAGGGTGGTAATATCCTTGAAGCTGATTCCCGCTTGCGGAAAATCAGGAATCACGCGAATCATGTCTTTGAAATCCAAACTCATCATCTCCTAATGGTGGTGTTGCTTGCTATAAAGCGTTTCTTTCTCTTCTGAATAGGGTCAGGATGCGCCAAGCCGGAGGTTCTGAAGCCAGTCCTGCAGTTCTGCGAGACTGCCCTCCAGGAAATAGCGCTCCATTTCTGCCGCTTGTCCCAACCGGGCATATTGGCGCGATGCGGTCAGGCTTCTGGCAGCAGGCTGATTTCTAAGTGCCACGGTTCCTTTATTTCGCTCGATGAATTCAAGCTCTTCGAACACATCCAGCATCATGCCCAGCATCCGTACACTGAGCGAAGACTGGCGGCTCAGCCTGCGCAGTACCTCCTGCTCCGGTACAGGAGCGGGTGCAATCTGGGCCAGTCCCTGATACAACGCTTTGAAGTGCTCGCGCGTCGGCATCTGCAGCCGTTCCCGGCTGTCCCGAACGGTATGCAGCAGGGCAATATTGTCCGGACTCGGGAAAGCGCGCAGCAGGGCATCCAACTGCTCGGGGGTTTCCGGCACATCCATCAGGCACAGCAGGGACACTTGTTCATTCTCCAGCTGCAGTCCGGATGGCGGATGGCCTGCGGGCGTGATCCCGGTTTCTTTATCATACACCCATAGCGACATGCCTATTAATTCGCTCTGCGGGGCTACACGGCCATCCCGGAAGACGGCAGCAGCATGTGAAGGACTGCCGCCGGCAGGCATCAGCAGCTCCTTGAGCTTCAGCGCCTGCCGCTCGGCATCGGTAGCTCCGCGAAGATCGAACAGCTGCATCGAGGTAACGGCCAGATCCTGCAGCATCAGCTGCGGCTTGCGTGACCCGTTCCATTCGTTTACCGACAGCTCGGCCAATACATCAACCACGGTTCCTGCGGGCAGCACCCCTGCCAGCGAGCCTTTGCCGAAAGCAACGGCTTCAATCCGGCTAGACCCGGATTGAAGCACCAGCTTGAGGTGTTTGCTCTCCTGCCCCATCGTGCGTGTCTCCTTGACCGTAACTCCGCGCACGATAAATCGCGGCTGCGGATTAGACATTCCGAATGGCGCCAGCCTGTCCAGCTCGGCTGCAGCGGTTAATGACAGCTCAGATAGCAGAACCTCGGCATCGGCCGGAGACACGGGGACCAAATGGTCCTCGGTAAGCACTCCAGCAGCATATTGGTTTAAGGCTGCTGCAAAAGCATCAACCTTGTCCTTGTGCAGACTCATACCGGCCGCAGCCGGATGTCCGCCGAAATGCTCCATCAGGTCTGAGCAAGAATGCAAAGCCTCATAGATGTCGAGACCGGGAATCGAGCGGGCAGAACCTTTGCACATCCCGGTCTCGGGATGAATATCTAGGATCACTACCGGACGATAGTAGCGGTCCAGCAGCTTGGAGGCTACAATGCCTACTACTCCCACATTCCAGTCATAATCAGCAAGCACAATAATATCCGGCACTCCCGTTTCTGTGATTTGCAGCTCCAGCTTGGCTGTGGCTTCCGTTACAATTCTCTCAACCACCAGCTGGCGTTCCTTGTTCAACAGATCGAGCTCTCCGGCCAATATGCCGGCCTCGTCATCCGACTCGGTGGTGAGCAGCGCCACCGCCCGGCCCGCATGGTCCAGACGTCCACTGGCATTGATCCGCGGGGCCATGCCAAAAGCAATATTCACTGCGCTGACCGTACCCAGCGCCACACCGCTGACATCCAGCAAAGCGCGGATGCCGGGGAAACGCGAGCTGCGCATGCTGCGCAATCCACTGCGGACAATGTCACGGTTCTCACCGAGCAGCGGCATCAGATCCGCAACCGTACCGATTGCGGCGATTTCACTCCACTCGGCCGGCACATCAGAACCAAGCAAGGCCTGCGCCAGCTTGTAGGCCACTCCAACGCCAGCCAATCCCTTGAAGGGATAAGGACAACCCGGCAGCTTGGGATTGATCAGCGCATAGGCATCAGGCAGCAGCTCAGGGGGTTCATGATGATCGGTTACGATCACATCCATCCTCAGCTGATTGGCATAAGCAACCTGATGATAGGCGCTGATGCCCGTATCCACGGTAATAATCAGTGAAACGCCTTGCTGCAAGGCCCAGTCCAGCGCATGATTATGCAGCCCGTAACCCTCGTTGGAGCGGTGCGGAATGTAAATGTCAAAAGAAGCGCCCAAATGCCGGAGCAGGTGGATCATCAGCGCGGTGCTTGACACGCCGTCGGCATCGTAATCGCCGTAGACCAGGATATGCTCCTGCTCTTCCAGCGCCTTACGGATACGCGGAACCGCTTCAGCCATTCCCTGGAGCAAGAAAGGATCATGCTGCTCTTCTGCCCCGCCTTCCATAAATAGCAAGGCCGCTTCCGGCGTTTCCATGCCTCGGTTCACAAGCAGGGAGGACAGGAGCGGAGAAATAGAAAGGCTCCGGGCCAGCTCCCGCACGGTATCGGAATCGGCTGCCGGAGAATGCCATTTTGTTTTTGAATGAAGCAATTAATTTCCCCTTTCTCTCGCCTTAGAGACTACTGAAGCAGAGTCGGGATATCATTATCGACCAGCTCGTGGTTGCTTTTGTAAGGATAACCTGGATCATAGGGCACCACATCCATATGAACCTCGCCCACATGGACAAACCGGTGCTGCAGCAGCTTTCGGGCGCACTCGGAGATGTCCTGCGCTTCCATAACGGTAATGCGTGGGTTTACGCTGATTTTAACTTGAAGATTAACGTAACGTCCTTCTTCCAGCGCCTTCAGATATTCCACCCGAATGACTCCTTGCACCCGCTCCACGGTTTCAATGAAGCCGGCGGCTTCCTCGAAAGGCAGCTCCTGGATCTTCTTGCCGCTCATTGAACTTGCGATCAGCGTATATCCCTTGCGAAGAATCATACACCCTGCCAGCAACGCCGCAATCGGGTCCATATAGAGCAGCGGATGGAAGTAACCTCCACCCATGGAGAGCGTAATTCCAGCAAATACGGTGATGGAGGTATACAGGGTGAAACGGTGGCTGTCCGCATAAGCGGCATGGCTGCCATCACAGCGTTTCTTGAAATGTCTGTATTGATATTGGAAGACTGCCTCATTCACAAGAATAGAGCCAATGATGGTTATAAGTGCAAGCTGGCCAGGCATGGATAAATGACCTGAGGTTAAGTCACGAATGGCCGAGAATATAATTTGCAGTCCACCCATCATAATCAGCACGGAGATCGCAACGCCCAAGACCGGCTCCTTGCTGCTCCGCTGATCCAGGGAACGTGCTTTCTTCTGCTTGGTCTCCGCCGGACGCCAAGGCCCTATCTCTGCCAGTCTGGCTGCGGCATCTGCTCCAGAATACAAGGCATCTCCCAACAAGGCCTTGCTGCCGGAAATGTAACCGAAGCTGCCCTTAACAACAGCAAGTGTTACGTCACTAAGTATTCCTGTCCAGGCAACCGTTTCATTTGATGCGGATACTTTCTCATTCATACGGGGCCCTCCTTACCACTGCACTTTATATAGCATATATCTTGGAGCATATAAAATAGAATACAGCCGTTTCAGCTTGATAAGATTTCGAAAGCCGCGTCGCCTTTGACGCGGCTTTCGGGAAGCTCTGAAATGTATGAACCGGATTCGGATTAGCCTTTTGCAGGGCTGCTCTTCACAGGCTGTTTCTGACGTTTCTTCAGCAACAGCCAGAGCGGGCTTGCAATAAAGATGGAGGAGTACGCTCCAAACAACAAGCCGATAACCATCGCTAGCGAGAACATCTTGATCGATTCTCCGCCAAGAATCAGCAGGAAGAACGCGGCAATAAATACCGTGAATGCAGTATACAACGAGCGCATTAAGGTCTGAGCTACACTCTTGTTGACCAGTATCTTCAGATCCTCATAGGTCTTCTGCTTGCCGAAGCGCAGATTCTCGCGGATCCGGTCAAAGATAACGATCGTATCATTAATCGAATAACCGATAATAGTCAGAACGGCAATGATAAACGTCAAATCCACTTCCAGACGGAAGATCGAGAACACGGCAACGACCATAAAGGCATCATGGACCAGAGCTACAATCGCTGCCAATGCAAACCGCCACTCGAACCGGATGCTGACATACAAGATGATCCCCAGACATGAGATCAGAACGGCATAGATCGCGTTGCGAGCCAATTCCTTAGCCATTTCGGTATCTACAGTGTTAATTTCGAAGGAAGCCTTGTCATCCAGCTTAAGAATTCCCGCTTTGATGGCTTCATCCTGATCTTCAGTCAGCTCTTGTTCATAACGGATATTGACGCGCTTATCTCCAATTGAAATGCTCGGCTCATGGGAAATGTCGATAGCTTCGATAGCCGGACGGATCTGATCAGCTGTCAGATTCTTGGAGAGCGCGATGTCGACATTGGAACCGGCCTTGAAATCAACGCTGTAATTCAGACCAAGCACAGCCAGGAAGATCAAACCCGCTACAGTAAGTGCAATCGAGAAAATATAGAAATATTTACTCAGGTGTACGAAATCCAGCTCTTTCTTAAAGCGCACGAATATCACTCTCCTTTACTCCGAAACTCTTCGGCTTGTTCAGCTTGCCCGCTTTGACCAGCAGGGTGAGCAGCCAGTGGGAGAAATACAGATTCGTGGCGATACTGAGCACGATTTCTACAATCAGCACCAGTGCAAAGCCTTTAACTGCACCCGTACCAAAGCCGAACATGACAGCTGCTACGATGATCGTTGTAATATTCGAATCCATAACGGTACGGAATGAGGATTTATTGCCTGCTTTGACGGAAGACAGGATACTCTTTCCGCTGCGCACTTCTTCTCTGATCCGTTCATTGGTAATGATATTGGCATCGACGGCCATCCCGATGCCGAGTATAAATGCGGCAATCCCCGGCAGCGTCAAGGTGAAATCGGCTACGACAAAGACCAGAATCAATAGCCATGTATGCAAAATCAGCGCAAAGCTGGCCAGGAGTCCAGGCAAGCGATACATGCCAATCATGAAGATCAAAATAATCAGGGAACCAATCAGACCGGCCATAAGCGTCTGATCCAAAGACTGTTTACCAAGCGTTGCGCCTACACTCTGTGAATATTTCTCGGTCAGCTTCAGCGGCAAAGCGCCCAGGTTGATCGTATCGGCTAATTCACGGGCTGATTCTACCGTATAGTTGCCGGTGATCGATGCAGAACCGGCTGTGATCTCTGAATTGACCTGAGGCGCGGACAATTGATTCTCATCCAGATAGATCGCCAATTCCTTGCCTAGCAAACGTTTGGTGATTTCGGCGAACTTATCCTTATCCTTCATCTTAATGCTAATTTCCGGACGGCCCAGATTGTCCCGGCCAATCTCTGCGCCATTCTCTACGAAATCACTGCCCACCAGCTCAATCTTGCTGTAGGTTTCGGCAGCATCGCCTTCAGCCGCACTGCGAAAGGTCAGAACCGCAGGCTCTTTCATCTTCTTGCGAACCTCAACTTCATCTGTAACGCCCGCGATCTTCAGACGGATGCGGTTCGTTCCTTCCGTAGTCACCTCCGGCTCACTGGTTCCGAGCGCATTGGCCCGCTTCTCCAGGCTCTCCGCTGTCTTGATCAAGGAAGCCCGGGTCAGTTCTCCCCCTTGCTCCATTGGCTCAGCGTGGTACAGGATCTCGAAGCCGCCCTTCAGGTCAAGGCCAAGATGGACCTTGTCCAGCAGTCCCGGAGTAGAAAATACCATGACGCCAGTCAAGACGGCCACGGTAATGATAAAGCTCATAAGTCTCTTCATGCTCTAGCTAGTTCCCCTTTCATTACTCAATATTCCTATTATAGCCACGTGAGAAATGACCGTCAATTCATCCCAGCATTGACAAGGTTATATTCACACAAAGAAACGGCCGCCCTGCGCTGCCGCAAGCCATCCGTTTGGATAGGATTTGGAGTTATCCTTCTATATATCACTTTACCGCTTTATACACCCGTTTGCAAAAGAAAATCATTCCTTGGATTTAGCCCTGTCCCCGGTAAGCGGCAATCGTTAAATAATTCATATAGCTGTTGGCCTTCAAAGAATAGATATCATTCACCAGCTTGTGCAGCGGGGGCGTTCCCTCTTTGGCATAGCTCCTGCTGATGCAATCCCAGATATCTTGTCCGGTTACATACTCATAGCCGAGGAGCCTGAACTCCTCCGCTTTACTGCGGCACATGGCTTCGATTTCTGCGCTAAGCTTGTCATGATTCCAAAGTTGCGATTCCACGTGGTGACACCTCCAAGATCGCTCGTATAGCATACTAACCTAAGATATTCGACTTCATTTCTTGCTTTCCTCCTTCTGTCCCAAAAAGTTGCCGCCAAGAAACGAGGCATGTCCGGAGTGGGGTGCAGCATATCCTCTAAAAGAGACAAGTTAAGGCGCGTTCTATTACCATCCGGGAAGAAGGAGTGCCCATTGAAGAAGAAGCAGAGCTTTATTCAGGGAACATTGATATTGCTGGCTGCCGGTATCATTAACCGCATGCTGGGATTTATTACACGTATTGCCCTGCCCCGCATCATCGGTGCCGAGGGAGTAGGGCTGTATCAGCTTGCCTATCCTTTTTTTCTGGTGCTGATTACAGTAATCACGGGCGGGATTCCGCTGGCCATTGCCAAAATGGTTGCAGAAGCTGAAGGCGAGGACCGGCCAGACAAATCGCGGCAGATCCTCCGAATGGGGCTCACCTTGAGTGTTGGACTGGCTACTTTGTTTACCTTGGTCGCGCTTGTTGGCGCTTCATGGGTATCTACGACTATTCTGACAGACAGCCGTGTCTACTATACATTTATTGCCATGACCCCAATGATTGGAATCGTGGCCGTATCCTCCATTTATCGTGGTTATTTCCAGGGCAGGCAGAATATGATCCCTTCGGCTATGTCATCGATACTGGAAACCATGATCCGCATCTTTTTTATGTTGTGGTTCTCCTGGCTGCTGCTTCCCAAGGGTATAGCTTATGCGGCGGCAGGGGCGATGCTGGGGGTTACTGTAGGCGAGGTGGGCGGGATGCTGGTGCTGCTCTGGCAATATTTCCGTACCCTCCACAGAGATAAGCTGGAGAATACCGCAAATTCCCCCTTAACTGCATTGACGGAAAATCCGCTCATCCCATCTTCTCCTGCTCCCGGTCAGCCCGCACTGCTGAGGCGGCTGCTGCGCATTTCCATTCCGGTTACCGCCGGACGGCTGGTAGGCTCCTTCTCTTATCTGCTGGAGTCCATTATCACGGTGCGCAGCCTGGCACTGGCGGGCATTGCAGCTGCAGCGGCAACGGCGCAGTACGGCTCCTTACAAGGGATGGTCATTCCGCTGCTGCTGCTGCCCGGCGTGCTCAGCTCCTCGCTTGCTGTGTCACTGGTCCCTTCCTTGTCGGAGGCCGCCGCCCGCAAGGACCTGCCTACCATTCACAAACGGATGCACCAGGCCCTCCGGCTTGCGCTTGTCACCGGTGCCCCTTTTGCTGTCGTTATGTATATATTGGCTGTACCGCTCTGCACACTCTTTTATGGCAACGCGGACACCGCCCCCATGCTGCGTATGATGGCACCATTCGCCGTGTTCCTTTATGTGCAAGCACCCTTGCAGGCGGCTCTGCAGGCCATGGACCGCCCGGGACGGGCACTGATTAACAATCTGATCGGCGCCGCCGTCAAAATCGCAATCATTATGCTCCTGGCCTCCCGGCCTGAATATGGCATCTACGGGGCGATTCTGGCGATTATGGTCAACAGCATTCTTGTGACTATTCTCCATGGCTACAGTGTCATTAAGCTGATTTCCCTATCGCTCAGGGTCGGGGATATCTTCAAAACCCTAGGCGCCATGATCATTACGGGTGCAGGGATACGTTATATGTACTCCTCCTTCACCTTTACCGGTTCAGAAGGTGTTCGTTTCATAGGCGCTGCAGGCGCGGGTATGCTGCTGTATCTGGTGATCTGCCTGCTGGCAGGCCTGATCTCCTGGCAGGACATGCAGCGTCTGCCTCTGATCAAACGCTGGAGGTCTTAAGCTTATCTGGAACTCAAGCGATCCACATACACCTTGCCTTTGTGATCGATGGAACACAAAAAAACGTCACGAAAGTCAGAAACTCCCTTCTGGCGGATTTGCGTTCTGAGCCAAAATCTGGTTTTGCCGATCATCTCCAGATTATCGTCCTGCACCTTGCCGTCCATAATCAGCGGTATCGGCAGTCCCTCATATCGGATCTTATGGGCCGGCAGCTTGACGCCCTGTCCACTATCCGAATTTCCGCTTGGCTCCGAAGCATCCCCCGAAGTATCCGAAGCGTTGGCGCTGCTGTTGCCAGCCTGGTTAGAGGAGGACATCCGTTTGTTCTTCTCAATCACGGTCAGCTGTCCGCTCGTCTCCAGTATGGCGAACTCCACATCGGCCGGACTGTCTATGTTCTGGCCCCGCAGCTGCAGCAGCAGATCATCTATATTGTATCTTTGCTTGCGCATCTCTGAACGGTGAAGCTTGCCGTCAGAGATCAGTATACTCGGTTTGCCGTCCATCAGTAGCCGCAGCTTGCGGCTCTTCAGACTGAACTCAGCTACCAGCACCTGAATCAGCACCAGCGTAGCCATCGGTACAACCCCGTCATAAATCGGACGTTCAATATCCTCAATTACAAATACAGCGATCTCGGCGATCATAATGGAAATCGTCAGATCAAATACTGACAATTTCCCGATTTCACGCTTCCCCATAATACGCATGCTCAGGAAGATGAAGAAATACATCAGCACGGTCAGAAAAATGTGGGCGGTGATATGCTGGAACATATAGCTTCGCTCCCTCCTTTTGCTTCTCACCCTTGAGTCTGGCTCGGCAGGCGGATGAATGTAACCCTATTCTGACCGCCCAGAGCAGGGAGCATGCGGAAGTCTGCAGATTAATTAATGGTAAATTAATAGTACAGGCAGTTCTTGTACTATTGGGGCAAGCCATCCCATAGAATGAATAATAAAGCTTAATCAAATTTATAGGGGGTTGTACCATGTATTTATTCCGGCGCCTGTTCTCATGGAGAATAGCCAATCCTGTATTATCCGGTTTATGCCGCTCCTTTCTCTGGATGCTGCTGGGGGCATTCGTGCTTTCTCTACTGCTATGGGGCAGCGGGCTGGAAGAACAGGATCTTTCAATGTATACTTATATCGTTCATGGGATTGCCGCCGCATTCGGCGGATTGGCAGCAGGACGCAGGGCGCTCAGCAAGGGCTGGTACCATGGCAGCCTAACCGGAGCCTTCTACGGCATCATTGTTCTGCTGGTCGGCTTCCTGGCGCTGGACAGCTCATGGTCGGGGTCAGATCTGCTGTGGATTCTGGCGGCCGCCGCCATCGCCGCACTTGGCGGAATGTTTGGCGTAAATTTACAAAAGAACTAAAATATTAATTCTCTAAAATTGAAATCATTCCTTGAATATATGTTAAACTGTGTTCATCTGATTTCATCCAAAGGGTTCAAGGAGGCTTCGATTGTTTTGCTGTACCAATCAATGAATTACGTTGTACTGTATACGGTTGTACTTGTCATTCTATTAATCTGGCTGGGGGCCAGACGCAATCCGCTGATGGCGCTGGTGGATACCGGAAGGGAGCTTCTCTCGTCCTACAAGTTCCTGCTGCTGTTTGCCGGTATGTTTGGTGTGCTTGCCTTGAATAAATATGAGCTTAATATGGAGAGAGAGATGAATTTATCCTCCGACTATACTTCCTTTATTTATGGACTTGAGGGGCATTTCGTCCAGAAGCTGCAGGAGCTGTTCTACGCTCCATGGCTGACTCCCATTATCGTTTTCTTCTATATTTTTATGCTTCAGGCTGTACTCGCTGCTTCCCTTGGCGTCTATGCCCTGGGCAAGAATCGTGTGATGCTGTACGCCACCTGCTACGCTATTATCATCAATTATGCAATTGCGATTCCTTTTTATCTTTATTTTCCTGTAGATGAGGTATGGTCTTATGCTCCAGCTGGTGTCAAATTCGTAATGCTGGAGGTCTTCCCCCGGTTTGAAGAGGAATACAGGCCGCTCTCCGGGCTGAACAACTGTTTCCCAAGCCTCCATACATCTATATCCGTAACGATGGCTCTGCTGGCGATCCGTTCGGGCAACCGCCGCTGGATGGTGATCACAGGCATTACCGCAGCCATTATAGTATTTGGCATTTTCTATCTCGGCATTCACTGGCTGACAGATATGATTGGCGGCTCATTGCTGGCCGTCTTGGCTACATCGCTGGGGGTTCAGCTGGCCAGACTTACGCTGCGTACCAAAGAGAACTCCGTCCTGCTGCAGAGCCGGGTTAGTGATACACAATAAATGATCGATCCCTCCCAAACCCTCCCTTCCAAGGGAGGGCCCCAAAGGGTTGCACCCTCTGGACACCTGCAAGTTTGGCGAATGAGCCTGGCGGTACTGTGATTAGGAGGCTATGGTGGGAGGATCGCTTATCCCTGCGGGACCGCTTGGACGCCGCTGGTGTTGGCCTGCTATCCCTGACGGGATGCACGGCCGGGGTTGTAGATCAAGAGCAGGCTGTTCCTTCGGAATGCGCAAGACCTTAAGGGCAAGAGCAGGCTGTTCCTTCGGAATGCGCGAGACCCTGTAGGGCAAGAGCAGGCTGTTCCTTCGGAATGCGCAAGACCCTGAGGGCAAGAGCAGGCTGTTCCTTCGGAATGCGCGAGACCCTGTAGGGCAAGAACAGGCTGTTCCTTCGGAATGCGCAAGACCCTTAGGGCAAGAGCGGGCTGTTCCTTCGGAATGCGCAAGACCCTTAGGGCAAGAGCGGGCTGTTCCTTCGGAATGCGCAAGACCCTTAGGACAAGAGCGAGCTGTTCCTTCGGAATGCGCAAGACCGTTTGGGCAAGAGCGAGCTGTTCCTTCGGAATGCGCAAGAAAAAAGCGGTGTCACCCTATTATAGAGTGACACCGCTTTTATGTATTGCCGAGAAATGGCTTATTCCTTGCTGTCTGCATCTTGAATCGAATGGCTGATGGAACCGCGATCAAAAGTCAAACGGGTAACATCGTTAACTCGCAAGACACAAATGTCATCCGAAATCTCCATGATTGTACCATGAAGACCTCCAATGGTAACTACCTTGTCGCCCTTCTTCAAAGACTTCAGCATAAGATTTCTTGTCTTGGTCTTCTTCTGTTGCGGACGAATCAGCAAGAAGTAGAATACAACAAACATAAGGACAAACGGACCCACCAGGCCTAGAATACTTCCACCAGTCGCTGATTGTGCTAATTGAAACATCTTTCTCCCCCCTTTCAAATAACTGTAAAGCATGATTACACTGCCCTAAAAGCCTTTAAGATTATCATACAATCCGTATTTTGCAAAAAACTCATCGCGGAAATCAAGCAGTCGATCTTCCATGATGGCTTCACGCACCTTACGCATTAATTCCAACAGGAAGTGCAAATTATGATAGGTTGTGAGCCGCAAACCGAAGGTCTCGTCAGCTTTGATTAGATGACGCAAATACGCACGGGAATAATTCCGGCAGGTATAGCAATCGCACTCCGGATCAAGCGGCCCGAAATCACGGGCATATTGCGCGTTGCGGACAACAAGTCTTCCCTGGCTGGTCATCGTCGTGCCGTTGCGGGCGATACGGGTCGGCAGCACACAGTCAAACATGTCCACACCCCGGATCGAACCTTCCAACAGCGCATCGGGTGACCCTACACCCATCAGATAACGCGGTTTGCCTTGCGGCAGCAGGGGAAGCGTATAATCCAGCACCTCATACATAAGCTGCTTGGACTCTCCAACGCTGAGTCCTCCAATAGCATACCCCGGGAAATCCATGGAAGTCAAATCAGCCGCACTCTGTCGGCGCAGATCCTCATGCATGCCTCCCTGGACGATTGCGAACAGTCCCTGATCGTTAGGACGAGCATGACTCTTCAAGCAACGTTCCGCCCAACGCGAGGTGCGCTCGAGTGATTTTTTGATATAATCGTATTCTGCCGGATAAGGAGGGCATTCGTCGAAAGCCATCATAATATCGGAGCCAAGCGCATTCTGGATCTCCATCGCTACTTCAGGAGACAGGAATTTCTTGTCGCCGTTCAGATGGGAACGGAAATGAACGCCTTCTTCGGTGATCTTGCGCATCTCGCTCAGCGAGAATACCTGAAACCCTCCGCTGTCGGTCAGAATCGGCCGGTCCCAGTTCATGAACTTGTGCAGGCCGCCGGCTTCGCGGATAATATCATGGCCCGGACGCAGGAACAAATGGTAGGTGTTGCTCAGAATGATGTGCGCATCCATCTCCTTCAGTTCCTCGGGACTCATCGTCTTAACTGTTGCCAAGGTACCAACCGGCATGAATGCAGGCGTCTCAATGACACCATGGGGGGTATGGACTCTTCCGAGCCGTGCTCCGGATTGCTTACAGGTCTTAATATGTTCATAAGTAATTGCTGCCATTAGTTAACCATCCTCAAATCTTAATAAATAAACATTGCATCGCCAAAGCTGAAGAAGCGGTATTGCTCTTCAATCGCCTCCGCATAAGCGGCCAGAATTGCTTCCCGGCCTGCCAGCGCGCTGACCAGCATCACAAGCGTGGACTTCGGCAGATGAAAGTTCGTAATCAGAGCATCCACAACATTAAACCGGTATCCCGGGTAAATAAAAATATCGGTCCAGCCGCTGCATTCCTGAAGCGGTCCGCCCGCATATTGCCTGCCAACCGTTTCGAGTGTCCGGCAGGAGGTCGTTCCCACAGCTACAATCCGGCTGCCTCTTGCTTTCGCGGCATTGAGCAATTCAGCCGTTTCGCGGGACAGCATAAAATACTCGGAGTGCATCACATGTTCTTCAACCTTGTCCACCGACATGGGACGGAAGGTGCCCAGTCCCACATGCAGCGTGATGTAGGCAATATTCACGCCCTTGTCTTGCAGCTGCCCCAGCAGCTCCTCGGTGAAATGAAGGCCCGCCGTTGGAGCTGCCGCTGATCCTTCATGGCGCGCATATACGGTCTGGTACCGTTCACGGTCATCCAGAGCCTCCTTGATATAGGGCGGAAGCGGCATATTGCCCAGCCTGTCGAGAATTTCATTAAAGATCCCCTCATAGCTGAACTTCAGCGTACGTCCACCCATATCCGATTCACCTTCAACCACTGCGCGAAGCTCATCACCGAAGATAATGACGGCCCCGGTCTTCAGCTTCTTGCCAGGCTTCACCAGGGCTTCCCAGCGGTCTTCTCCCAGGTTCTTCAGCAGAAGAACCTCTGCCTTCGCACCTGTGTCTTCCTTGGTTCCGAACAGCCGTGCGGGAATTACTCTTGTATCGTTAAGAACAAGTGTGTCGCCCGGCTGCAGATAATCCACAATATCGCTGAAATGCCGGTGGTCCGTCTGCCCGGTCTCCTTGTTGACCAGCAGCAGCTTGGAGGAGCTGCGGTCGGAAAGCGGAGTCTGGGCAATCAGTTCCTCCGGCAGATGAAAGTCATAAAGTTCTACATCCATGTCCTGTCTTCATTCCTTAACTATAGTAACGTTATTATAATAGTGTTGCAATATTTGTCTGTAATCATACCCGCTGTCCGCCATGCCCTTGACACCCCATTGGGACATGCCCAGTCCATGGCCGTAGCCCTGGCCGACAAACAGAAATCCTGTGCTGCCAGAAACGACTCTGGCTGCGGCATCCATGCCCATTACTACGGTTCCCTTGCCGCCTGCCGTCACCTTGCCGGTTGCGGAGAGTACCCCGGCACTGGTTGAGCTGCCGATACTTGCGGTAGCCCCGTCAGCACCTAATACAGTATAACTTCCGGCAGGTACAATATCAAACAATGTGCTTGGCAATCCGTTGAACGCGGAACGGAACATATCCGGGTATTTCACCTTCAGAACTTCGCCGTTGGCTTTCACTTGAACCGCTCTGCCCGATGGGCCGCGCTGCGTAACCTGCAGATTCAGAATGGAGGAGGGCAGAGTGCCGGTGACCTTGCCTTGCAGGCTTTTGAGCAGCTCAGCGGAAGTGTAAGGGCCCCTGATCCAGCTGTAGCTGCCGGATTCATACACTATATCCAGCACCACTGCATTCTCGCCCGGATTCAGCTTGCCTACCCCACTGACACTGCTCTCGATCAACGGCAACGGCCGGATGTTGACATCCTTCGTGGTGGCCGTGGCGTATTCCAGCCCTGCGGCAGTCTTGCTGCCGGTTAATTTGATGTTGTCTTCACGCGCATACCCGGAAACTCCGTTGCTGAGCAAGAGGGAATACCACTTCTTGGCACTCACTACCGCTGCCGTATCTCCGGTACTCGGCACGCTGACGAACATCTTGCCTCCGTTGCCCCACACCTCCGAAGGATCAGCCGTCTTTCCGCCGCTATTGGAGGAGAACACAGCTTCTACAATTTTGTCACCGCTCTTCAGCACTTCTCCGGCCGTGGCATCGACAGCCTTGATAATGCTGGGAGCTTCCGAACCGATCCCGTTATACACCTGGCTAAGCGTAGTATCGACCACGTTCGCCACATCAAAACGTGTCCCCTGAGACAACGCATAGCTGCGGGCAGCTACTGCCTGAGCCTTCAGTGCTTCTTCATGCCAGCTGGACGATACTTCCCCGCCGACCACGGCATACAAATATTGCTCCAACGACACTTCATTAATTACCGCGAGCGAGCCATTCAGGCTGCTCAGCTCCATATTGCCGCGATAGATCCGCTTGGATTTCTCTGTAACTTGAATGCCTGCGTCATTCCCTCCGGCAATGAACTTGGGCTCGCTGCCCGCGAGGAGATAGTGCGGGGCCTGCACCTCACTACTGAGGCTGAGACCTGCATCCTGGCGGACGATCAAGGCGGACGATGAGCCATCAACGGTTACCAGAACACGCCCTGGAACCGCTGCGGCTGCGGCTGCCTGAAGGACAGCCAGCTCATTGTCGCTGGCCGCTTCACCTACCCAGACACTATAGGGGGTACTGGCTGAAAGTCCGGCCGGCAGCACAAGCCAAGCGTCAAGCCCTGCTGCTCTATATTCGGCAAGCGCAGCTTCCGCACCATCCTGCGAGCTGAAGGTCCCCGCCGAGAGATGTTTCATCCCAGCTACCACAGGAAGCTGACCCGCAGGAATGGACAGGCCGGCTTTAGCTACCCGGTCTGCCCCAGTCTTGGCCGCCGCTTCGCTGGCGTACACCCCTGTGTACAACTGGTAGACTTTCGCCCCGTTCTTCGAGATCGTGAACAGCTGCGGTTTATCCGAAGTGGACTGCAGTTTCTTGGCCGCATCCGCCGCTTCTGTCCAGAGCGTGGTTTCCAGGACCTTCACCCGGAAGCCGTCCAGACTGGCACGGGCTTGGGCCTTGGCCGGAACATTCAGCAGCGGCGCGCTGCCTGTGCCAAGAGAGAAGCCCTGCTCCGATTGCAGCGTTACCAGTGGTACGGTTGATTTATATTTCGTGCCGATATCGGCATAGAGCACAACTCTGATCGTCCCGGCAGCAATGGCATCACTGGCATCCACCAGCGGTGCCAATACGCATACGGCAGCAAATGCAGCTGCCATCCAGCCCTTGCTGCGGAGAATCCTGTCTGTCCATTTCGGTCTGGCCTGTGTCATCTGTATGCCTCCTTAGAAAATTGCTGTTGTCTCTCTGGCTTAGTTCGGCTGCGGCGGGAGTGGAATCCCCAAATGCAGGTAGCCTGCGGGGGTAACCACTCTGCCGCGCGGTGTGCGCTGCAGAAAGCCAATCTGCAACAGATAAGGCTCATACACATCCTCTATCGTCTGGCTCTCTTCGCCGATGGTGGCTGCAATGGTATCCAGCCCCACCGGTCCTCCGCGGAAGCCGGTGATCATCGAATGGAGCATTTTGTGGTCGATGTTATCCAGCCCGCGCGGGTCAACCTGCAGCATCTTCAGCGCTTCTGCGGCAATCTCCGGCGTAATGATCCCGTCGCCGCGCACCTGCGCGAAGTCGCGTACACGCTTCAGCAGCCGGTTCGCAATCCGCGGAGTCCCGCGTGAACGCAAGGCAATGCCGTCAGCGGCATCGCCCAGAATCTCAATGCCGAGCAGGTCGGCATTGCGGGCCACGATGTAGCTCAGCTCATCCATCGTGTAGAATTCCAGGCGGCTGACGACGCCGAAGCGGTCGCGCAGCGGCGCCGACAGCAGACCAGCCCGGGTGGTGGCGCCGATCAGCGTGAACGGCGGCAGATCCAGCCGGACCGAGCGGGCGCTTGGCCCTTTGCCGATCATGATATCCAGCGCGAAGTCCTCCATCGCCGGATACATGACCTCTTCCACCGTGCGGTGCAGCCGGTGAATCTCATCGATGAACAGCACATCACCTTCCTGCAGATTGGTCAGCAGGGCAGCAAGATCACCCGGCCGCTCGATCGCCGGACCGGAGGTTATCCGCAGGTTAACGCCCAGCTCATTGGCGATAATGTTGGCCAGCGTGGTTTTGCCCAGACCCGGAGGGCCGTAGAGCAGCACGTGGTCCAGCGCTTCGCTGCGCATTTTGGCAGCTTCTATATAAATCTTCAGGTTCTCTTTGACCTGGTTCTGTCCAATATATTCAGCCAGATATCTGGGGCGCAGACTCAGCTCCGCCGCCTGTTCATCCATCATCAGATTGGCTGAGATAATCCGGTCATCCATCCTTCTCACTCCCCATTCTCAGCACAGGCTACTTCGCCAGATACAGCAGCCCCAGCGCCTTCTTCATTAATACGTCCACTGGCTCCGCCTCCGCACCCTGCTTCTTCAGCGCCAGCCAAGTCCGGTCCAGCTCGCTTTCGGTATAACCCAGCGCCCGCAGCGCTTCCCTTGCTTCCTGCCAAGACAGACCCTCAGCAGCCTGATCCTCCTCCGCTGCAACGGCGAACAATCCTGTCTGCATCGAGGCTGCGCTTAAGCCGTCCAGCTTGTCCTTGAGATCCAGGATCATCCGCTGTGCCGTCTTCTTCCCGATGCCGGGCAGCTTGGTCAGATAGGTCAGGTTCTCCTGATAGATCGCAGTGATCAGCTGGTCCGGCGTACCGCCGGTCAGAATGCCGAGCGCTACTCTTGGGCCGATGCCGCTCACCTCGATCAGCTTGCGGAAGAGCCGCTGTTCCTCACGAGTCGGGAAGCCAAATAGCAATGTCGCATCCTCGCGGCTCTGATAATGGATATAGATGGTCTGCTCTCCGGTAACTTTGGCAAACAGATACGGGTTCGGGCAGAAGACCCGGTATCCAACCCCCTGCACATCCAGCACCACATATTCTGACTCCAAATGAGCCATCGTTCCTCTTAAGTAATCTATCATTTGCGCAATACCTCATTTAACTTGGAATTTAGACTGGTCGAATGGGCATGGCATACCGCCACCGCCAGTGCATCCGCCACATCATCGGGCTTCGGGATAACCGACAGCTTCAGCAGCAGCTTCACCATCTCCTGCACCTGCCGCTTCTCGGCCTTGCCGTAGCCTACAACCGCTTGCTTGACCATCATCGGCGTGTATTCCGCGACCGGCAGGCCGCGCTGCACAGCGGCCAGAATCAGCACGCCGCGCGCCTGCGCCACCGGCAGCGCTGTTGTCACATTGCGGCTGAAGAACAGCTTCTCCACCGCTACCGTATCTGGCTGGTATTTGTCGATCAGCTGAACCATGCCTTCGTACACATGCAGCAGGCGTTCCGCCTCCGGCGTATGGGCTTCGGTCTGAATACAGCCGTATTGCACGGGTGTTAATTTGTTGCCTTCCTTATCTATGAAACCGAAGCCGACAATCGCCAGCCCCGGGTCAATTCCCAGAATGCGCAAGATCTGATCTCTCCTCTGCCAGCGGCCAAGCCCTGCACCGCATTCATCCATTTGCATCGCTGTAAAGCGAACATATGTATTCTTTCTAAACTATTATAGCAAAAATAGCTCTTCCGGGAGAACAAAAGATATATTTTCTTAGATTCAACCAAAAAAGGCTGTCCCGGCCGCAGGGCAACGGCTTCAAGACAACCTGTGTTTCTTCTTGCTCATTCCTTGCTCTGCATGACCTGCTCGGCGGTATCCCGTGCATAATCGCTGAAAGTCGACAGCACACTGTTATATTCCTCAATATCCTGCACACGGATGCCATCCTGCAGCTGGTTCCAGATCTCTTCGGGTAGCGCGGATTTCATCGAACCCATATCCATTTGAAAAAAAGTCTTCATCACCTTCTGATCCACCGGCGGGCCTTTGAACAAGGTCAGATTGCCCTGCTCATCCACACCGATATAGGCCTCACGTTTCGTCAGCGGGGACAGATCATTCACCCTCTGCTCCAGCCAGAGGTCACCCTCCGGGCCGATGCGGCCGCTCCAGGCGGCGTGCTCGACAATCAACTGCTTCTGCTGCTGTGGATTTCTGCGTCCTGCCAGCGTCTGGATCTCCTCACCTGTCACATAAGTGATCTTCAAATGGACCGTCCGGCTCTGTCCGCTCTGTTCAATCGCCTGCAGCAGTTGCTCCTGCGCTTCGGCTGGATCAGCCTCTGGACTGCCGATGCCGTCTTGCTTGAACACAGCAGCAGCCGGTTCGTCCGCTGCCTGGATGTGGTCCAGGCTTTCTGTAACTCCTGGAGCCGGGCTGTTGAGCAGCTCGCTGATTTCTTCCGGCACCTGCAGGCTGCGCCAGGCCAGAAAGGTGAGGCCCAAACAGGCAGCCCCGATCCACAAGGCCTTCTTCCAACGTCTCCAGCGCCGCCATAGCTGTTTCTTTAAGCGAAATGCGTTCACGTTCATCCCTTCATTCTATTTTTTTCCTATTGTGACCTGTGAAGGGATAAATTATGCGCTTATTCCGCAAAAAGTGATCATTTAAGCAATCCTTAGATCCTTACTGCGTATCCAGCGGATTGTTGATCGTGCCGAGAAACAGCCAGACTCCGCTCAGCTTGTCTTCTATTAAATAGAGGAAAGGCCGATTGACGTTCATCTCGAACGGTTCAATGCTGGACGGAGCCGCGCCCGCTCTCATGCCGACAAGGGTGGAGGCCGCCGCTTCCGTTCCCTGTTCATTCACTTCGATATAGGTTTTGTGCACGATTGTCCCGATATAAATCGGGGCTGTAATGTCTGCTATTCCCGTGAAATTGCTGCGGGACGAATCAAAAGCCTGTTTCATCCCCAAGGCCTGGAAAGCCTGCTTCAGCTCTAAGCCATACTCCGCCCGGAAACGGGGCAGCGATATCCGCCCTCTGCGCTCTGTGAAATTCCCTTCCGCAAGCTTCCCCTGGGCAAGCTCCTGCGCAAGCTCTGCGAGACCCACATTCTCAGCAGAACCTCAACCCTATAGAATTGTGCATATTTACCATACGAGAAGAGGAGGTGAAAGGTTGCTTGGACAGTTTCTCAGCCCTGCCAGGTGAAGGTAACCGCCGATTTCGCGGGCAAGGTATAGTGAAAGGATTCCGAGCGGTAGCGGACTGTAAAAGAAACCGCCTCCTCGCCTGGGCTTGCAGCAATCAAGGCCGTTGAACCGTCAGGATTCTCATAGGCAACCGTCTCCAGCTGACCCTCAACCTGCGTGGAATCGATCCTCACCGCCCCTGGTCGGACAAATTTTCCGGCATGGCCCAGCGCATAATACTCCACGTTCCGGCTGATCTCCCCTGTCTGCGGATCAACGGTTACGACGCCCCGGCAATCGCCGCAGCCGCCATTCTCCGGCCCTCCCTCAGGATCAAGCGCCAGATTCCAGAACAGCACGGACTTGGCCCAGTTGCGGGGAGACTGGATGATCAGCTTGGACATATTCCAGCTCAGGCTGTCCCCGAAATCACCGCTCCAGCCGCCGCCGCTGCATTCCGTGAAGTAGATTCCTTTGTCCGGGTAAGCGTCATGTACTTCGCTCATTGCTTCAGGCTCACCGGCGTAGCAGTGATAAGCTGTCCCCGCTGTATATTTATTCGTGCCGCTGTCACTCAGCAGTGCTCTGGCATAATCGGCTCCCTTGTCCCAATTATGGTCGAAGCCCAGCAGCTTGGTCTGAAGCCCGCTTTTCTCCAGTGCCGGCCCCAGATACTCGCGGATAAACCGCGCCTGCTCCGCTTCGCCCATGTTCATGCTGGGATAATCCGCAGTGGCGAAACCCGGCTCATTCTGGACGGTTACGGCATAGACGGGAACCCCCGCTTCCTTATAAGCCTGCAGATATTTCACGAAATAATTGGCATAGGCTTCATAGATACCGGAGTCATTGTAATCCAGATAACCGCCGTTCATGGTCTTGTTCTCGCCGAATTTCATCCAGCCAGGCGCACTCCATGGGGTGCCCATGACCTTCAGCTCACGGTTCAGCTGCAGAATATCGCCCAGCAAGGTGATAACCTCCCGGTCCTTCTCTACCGAGAAATGCTCCAGCTCATAGTCAGTACCTGACTCTATATCGTCATAGGTATAGCTTACAGGCTGGCCTCCTGCATCGACGGAATAATCCGAAGCTCCAATCGTATGGCGGACGAAGCTCATTCCGATTCCACTGTCTGTGAACAGCTCCTTCAGCAGCTGCTCCCGCTGCTTCCCACTCAGTTTCTCATTGATCAGATAGGCTGAGGAACCGGTCACCGCCGCTCCAAAACCATCCATCGTCTGGTATCGCAGGTGTGGGTTCACATCCACACTCAGCCCGCCGCTCTCTCCGCCTGTTCCAAAAACAAGCGGTGTCTGCTCGGTCAACAGATGGGACTGGTCGGCTGTGGTCAGCCAGGCACGGGCTTGGCTGGAAGTACCGGATTCTGCCTCCGTCCGCCAAATGATGACCAGCACAAGCAACAGAGCAACTGCCAGGAGGGCGGATATGATTATGTTCTTGTTTTTATTCAAAGACTTCAACATCTACTGCAACCTCCCGGATATGAGAAAGAAACGGCTACGCCGTCCCTATTGTAAAGAAAGCCCGGGAGAACTATACCCGGACTTCCTGCTATCTTATTGGTTATATAATATGCGATCAGGCTGCCATTATTTCTTGGCTTGGCTTCCTGCAATCGTAACGCTGCCTGTCAGGCGGATATCCTCCGAAGAGCTGCCCACATAGATCGGCACCTTGCCGCTTGGCATTACCCACTGGTCTGTATTCTCATCCCAGTAGGATAAGGCCTTGGCATCCAGCTCAACCGTCACTCTCTGCTGTTTGCCTGCCTTCAGGTCCACCTTGGCGAAACCTGCCAGCTGCTTCTTCGGCGTTTCTACCGTGGTCGGAAGTTGACCGACATAGACCTGAACTACCTCAGCTCCGGATTTTTGGCCGGTATTGCGCAGGTTCAGTGACACTTCAACCGTCTGCTTCTGATTCTTGCCTTTGGTCTGTGCCTTGGTCTTCAGGTTGGTGTAACCAAAGCTTGTATAGGACAAGCCATACCCGAATGGATAAGCCACATCCAGACCCTTCTGGTCATATCCCCGATAGCCGACAAAGATGCCATCGCTGTAATCGCCAACCCCGTTAATTCCAGGGAACTGTGCCGCCGTGGAGATCGGTGTGGTCTGCTCATCCACCGGGAAGGTCACCGGCAATTTGCCGGATGGGTTAACATCACCGAACAAGACCCGTGCTATTGCATTACCCTGCTCCTGCCCAGCGAACCAGGCCTGTACAATGGCAGGCACCTGCTCCTGCCAGCTATTCATCTGAACGGCACGCCCGCTCATCTGGACAACAACCGTGTTCGGATTCGCTTTGGCCACTTCACGGATCAACTGCTCCTGATTGTTCGGCAGATCCAGATCGGAGCGGTCAAAGTATCCTTCACTGTCATATGTGCGTGTAACCACCACCGCCACATCGGCAGCCTTGGCGGTCTGGACCGCCGCTTTGATCTGGTCATCCACTACACCTGTAGGAGGCGTCCAGCCGAAACGAACGAAGCCGCCCTTGTCGCGCCCGCTTTGATCAGACCAGTCGGTCCGGTATTCAATCCGCAGCTTATGCACCTCGCCTGCGGTCAACGATACCTTCTGTGAGGTGGTTTCCATCGTTTCGCCCACATTGGTGAACAGCAGCTTGTCGTCCAGATACAGCTTGCCTGAGCCACGGCTGGTCAGTGACAAATTGTAAACGCCTGTAGTGGGAGCTGTAATGCTGCCTGTCCAACGTGCCGACATCAGCGCATTCAGGCTGGTTGGCAGCTGCTTCAGCTTGGAGGACTGGGCATTGAACCCTTCATAATTATAGAAGCCAAGGTTCATATTCACCTGATTGTCCTTACGGACAATCTCCGGCTTGCCTTCCAGATCCGTATTAGTGAAATATTCACCGGTTAATCCATTGCCCTTGCTCGCATACCCTTCTGCGGGTGTCAGCAAGGAGGAAGGTACCGCCGAAGGACCGGATACTACATCACCAGCAGAGATGGGATCACTACCAGCCGCATAGCTGACCTTCACACTGGAGCCAACGCGGTTCTTGATGCCCGCAAGCGGGCTCACCGTATAGGTCGGATTGACCAATGAGCTGCCGCCGCCAGCCGCAGAGGCATTGTCGGCATCCGGTCCGATGACTGCGATAGACTTCAGCTTCTTGGCATTCAGCGGCAGGGTGGACTGCTCATTTTTCATCAGAACCATGGATTCTTCAGCAAATTGGCGAGCCTCGGCCCCGTGCGCCTTAGCCGGGATCTGGTTATTCTCCACAGTCTGGTCAAATAGATTCTTGCGGAACATCTGCACCAGAATGCGAGTAGCCATCTCGTCGATCTTGGCTTCACTGATCTCACCGTCCTTAACGGCCTGAAGCAGCTTATCTCCCCATTTGCCATAAGGATAACCCGGTGTTTCCAGATCAAGGCCAGCGAGCGCCGACTTGGTTGTCGACAGATTCGCACCATAATCGGACATCGTGAACCCTCCGAAGTTCAGTTTATCCCGCAGCGTACCGGTCAGCAGCTCGCTGCTGTCACAGGCCTGCTGGTCATTGACGTAGTTGAACGAGCACATTACTGAGCCCAGATCGGCTTCTTCAAAAGCTGCCGCAAACGGACGTGTATACACTTCCTGAACCGCCCGCTCGCTGACTTTGACATTGGTGGTGAATCGTTCGGTCTCCTGATTGTTCATCAGGAAATGCTTGCCGACGGCCAGCACCGGATGGCTCTGAATCCCGTTGACGTAGGCTATCCCCAGCTTCGACTGGAGCAGCGGATCTTCGCCGAGCGATTCAAAGTTGCGTGAGCCCCAAGGCACACGGGCAATATCAAAACCCGGTCCGAGCAGCACATTATGTGTAGTATTGAAGGCTTCCTCGCCCAGCAGATCGCCGTAGGCTTGTGCAATATCCGTATCCCAGGTTGCCGCCAGGGCAATCGGAGCCGGAAGTGCGGTCGATTGCTTGTCCTGAACATCCGGATTGGCAATCCGCACACCTGCAGGCCCGTCAGCCATCGTCAGGGCCGGGATGGCAAATTTCTCATTGCCTGCATTATAGAAGCCATAATAGTTGTTTACATTTCCTGTGATGAAATCAACTGTTTCCTCCAGGCTCATGGCCTCAAGCAGCAACTTGGTGCGTTCCTCTGCAGAGAGAGCGGTATTCATCCATGGCATATTGCTTGCTTCTGTTGTTGCTGTAGTTGCTGTAGTTTTAGTTGCCGCAGCATTTGTTGCTGCACCTGCTGCATCGGCCGCCTGAAGCGGAGGCACAGCAACGGCAGCCACAAGACTTAAGCTGACGAGCCGCGCTGCCCATTGTTTATTAAGTTTCACCTGAGTAGTACCTCTTTCCGTCCGCATTTATCCGTTAAGCGGGTTTGTTTGTATTGAATTTCTCTGAAGCTGAACTTGCGATTCCTGTGCTTCCGGTTCATTCCCCGTTTGGCCAAACGAGCGTTCTCTGGATGCCCCGTCCAAGATTACCGTGATTTTTAACAAAAAACATCCGAATAAATATAGGTAAATATTTAAATATAATGACTCTAAATCCATAAATAGGTATATAAATGCGGCTTTATGCTCTTGTATTTACTGTCCTGAGGGATCAGGAACGCTGAAAAGTCCCTTCTGCTCCCTTTGGTCTATCTCGCTTCATTGCGGAGGAAATCCGTTCCTTAGATGTAGATTCTTTGGCATAACGGTTAGAGATGAATTACGTTAACGGTTTCATCTCAGTCTGTATATACAAGTCAACGAACAAGCCTTAGCCAATCACAGCCAGACATATCATAGATAACTTCCTGCTTCATACAGATTAGGAACTGAATTGAGCACATTTTGTAGGAATCCGGACCTAGTTACACTTCTGCTTAAATTCCATATATTCACACTTAATACCGCTTTTTTGTGACTATCTTGTTACTGAATAGAGGACTATAGTTACATTTTTGTAATACTATCATTGATTTGATGATTTTTTTGTAACTTTATTACAAAATCTCAGACTATACGCCCACAATCCACTCTATCTGCCACCAGGGCTTCTTATATTTGGAAGATGATGCGATCCTGCTAAGTTGGCGGGAATAAGGGGGAAATGACGATAGGGATGGGAGGATGGAGGATGGGAGCTGTGGGCGGTACAAGTACCGATGTAGAAGCCGGGTGAAGCAGTGGCCGATTGGGCAGCTGGGGCGTCTTTCCTTCGTGATGGCCCCTCCAGAAACCTGCCGATAGAGTGGCAGAGTCCATTTTACCGAAATAAGATTCAACCAGCCAGCGAAATCCCCTTCTCCCGGCCACGCCAAAAACTCCGGCAGCTCTATTCATAGCCCAGAGTTTTGATGACGCTCATATTCATTTATATCAGTAGTCTAGTGCTCCACAATTATATCAGTAGTCTAGTGCTCCACAATCACCGGCAGCTTTACATGGCTCGGGTATTGGCTGTTGTGATACAGCGTCTGCTGCACGGTCAGCGGTTCGGTGTCTTCGTATGGATTATTGCCAGTGTTGGTGTTTGGGAAAGCCACGTTTTTGCTGGAAGAAGTTACGGTGAACCGGATGCGGTTCCCTGCTGCAAAGCGGTGGGCGATGTTTGGCATAAAAATATCATATTCCTCCACCTGACCCGCAACCAGCAGCTGCGGATGGTCCAATCCATGCCGGTATTTGGCCCGGACAATATAATTGGACAAACGCAGCGAATCTCCCTGCGGATTCACTTCACTGAGCGAAACCGCCCAGTCGGTGTCGAGGCCTGTACTGGCTGCATAAATCACGGCTGACAGCTCCCCTGCCACCAGCAGGTCGGAGCTTAGCACCTCGCTGGTGTAGACCAGGATGTCATTACGAAGCTCGTACTTCCGCAGATTCTCCGGCTCCCTCTCCCCGCTGTCATCCAGCGGGTCCAGCGGATTATAGCTGAAGGTATCTTCGGGGGAATGCTCCTCCGGCACCAGCAGCAGCTTGCCGTCCCCGCTGGCCGAGTTGGCCCGTCCTCCGGAGGACAGATAGAACAGTGAATTCAGCGCTTCGACCGGCGTCCAGTCCTCCGACGTTCTCCAGCGGTTCTCGCCGACCACATAATAGGAAGCCCGCGGCTCCTGGTCAATACCGTTGGCAACCCCCTTCAGATAATGGTCGAACCAGCGCAGCACCGATACATCATAGTCATAGACTACAGCATCGTTGCCGAAGCTTACACCTTTATAGTCCCTGGCCCGGTTCGGGCCGTGCTCCCAGGCGCCGAGCCTGATTTTGCGGCCGGGAACATCGTGCTGGCTGAGCATTCTCCAGGTTTCCGAAACTCCCGCGCTGTCGCCGTCATACCAGCCGGAGATGACATACATTGGTACCCGCACCTGATCGCCACGCTCGGTGAAGGTGCAGTTGCGCCAGAAGTCGTCATATTCGGGATGCCGGCTCCACAGGTCCCACGGACCGGAGGCCTTGCCGATCATCTGCTGCGGAATATCCTTGATCGGACGGGCATCCACAGCAGCTTGCGGGTCTACTGTAATACCGCCGAAGATATCAAAATCCGTCCGCGTCCCTACCGACTGGGCCAAGGTCCAGGACAGCAGCGGCCAGGAGCAGAGGGTTCCGCCCTTGCGCACCGTATCCACAAACGGCGAGCCGACGTTCACCTCGTCCACAACCGCCTTCAGATTCGGATGGCCGCTGGTCGCTGCCGCCACCACGACATTTCCCAGGTAAGACGCGCCCCACATGCCAACGTTGCTGTCGCTCCAATCCTGGGCGATAATCCAGTCAATCGTGTCATACCCGTCATCCCGCTCATAATAGAAGGGAATCAGCTCGCCTTCCGAGTCTGCCCGGCCGCGCACGTCCTGCGACACCACAGCATAACCTTTGTTGGCCCATCTGTGGAAAACATCCTTTTTGCCGTTGCGGTCATAACAGGTTCTGACCAGAATGGTGGGCAGCCCAGTCCCGGCCGGAATGCCATCGGGCAGAAAAACATCCGTAGCCAGTCGTACCCCGTCCCGCATCGGAATGAGGAAGGTGCCCAGGTCGTTTATGCCATATTCGGCCTGCGAGAGCAGCGGGTCCTGATAGACGGTGAGCGGTGTCAGCTGCTCATAACCATCCTTGATAATCAGCTCCATGCCATAGCGGTTAGGCGTCAGAAAAGCGATGATCTCCCCATCCAGTGTGACGATATCGAGCGCCGTTTGATTGCGCAGCGCCCATACCTGAGAGGTCCGTAGGGTTCCCGCGATCATGGCCTCGTAGCTTATATGCTTTTGATAAACAGCACCGTTCTCCAGCACAACTTCTTCCTTCACCCATTCCGTCTTCGCATATACAGCGATATTCTCCAGAATCTTCTGCAGAGGCAGCACATAACTTACCAAACCATCCAACACATTGTCCTGCATTTGTGTTCTTCTGCGCAGGTCTACCTTGGCGTGCATCACCTGCTGTTCTGTGAAATGAATCTTGCCGGTATAGATCCCGGAGCAATAGAAATTGAAGGAGGTATTGTGTAAATATGTACTCATCTGTGCAAGTCTCCTATCCGCAAATTTGTTCAAACACACGCAGCCAGTTGCCACCCATCAGCTTGGCGATCTCCCCGTCACTGTACCCTCGCGCAACCAAACCTCTGGTGAAATTGTTGAAGTAGCTGTATTTCTCAAGTCCGGCAACCGTTTCTGTCGAAGGCCCGTCTCCGGGAGCAAAACCAAGCTTCGGCGCAATATGCTCCTTGAAATAAACGAGCGCCCACATCACATCACTCATCGGCCAATCGGTGCCAATGCCGACATGGTCCACACCCACCAGCTTGACCACATAATCCATATGATCGAGCACATGGTCTATCGTCGTGTGGTTCGGGTCGGAATGCACAAACCATGGCATCGCAAAAATCCCGATCACGCCGCCCGTTCCGGCGATGGCGAGTATTTCTTCATCACTTTTACAGCGTTCATGTGGAAAAATCGCCTCTACCCCGGTATGCGAAGCCACCACAGGCGTCTGCGAATACCGGCAAGCGTCCAGCGTGGTCTGTTTGCCGCAATGTCCTGTATCTACGATAATCCCCAGCTTGTTCAGCCGCTCGATAAAACGGATGCCATATCTGGAAATGCCGCCATTCGCCGGCTCCATGCAGCCTGAACCGATCAGATTCTGGTTGTTATAGGTTAATTACAGCATTCTCAGGCCAAAATGATGCAGATCATCCAGCTGCGCAAGGTTCGTGCCAAGCGCGTCCGTCTCCTGCGCCGAGATGATCCCGGCCTTCCTGCCCTCGCGCTTGGCCGCACGGATGTCGTCCGCCTTCAACGTTTTGACCAGCCAATCCGCCGAATCAAACTGCAGCTGGACCTCGCCCATGCTCGTAATCATACTTGCGGTATCCCGCAGATTGAGCTGGCGGTTGCCTGCCGTAATTCCGGATTGAACCCACTCGGATTGATATTCTGGAATCTCACCGCTGGCCGCCAGCTTGGTTACCCATTGCCCGGGCAAGCTGCTGTACAGCATAGGGTCCTCCCGGTATGGCTCGCAGAGCGCCTTGATTCTGTCCGAAACTGCGGCGGGAATCGCCAGCGGAGACAGCGGCCCCTGGAACAGCAGGTCGATATTAATGTTCTCCTCATGCAGCTTGCTGGCCCTTGATTCCTCTTCCATTGTCAGCTTGAAATCATAGAATCCTTCTTGTCCGCTTTTCATGGCTGCTGCGCCCCTCAAAATGCAATTTCGGTTCCCCGTTGTAAACGCAATGCTTTATTATAAATATATTGTGCCGCCGCCAGATCCTCGACAGCCAGGCCGAGCGACTTGAACAGCGTGATCTCGCTGTCTGTTGCTCTCCCGGTCAGCTGTCCGCTGAACACAGCGCCGATCTCGCCGACGATATGATCCTGCGGGATGGCTCCCTCTGCCAACGGAATCAGATAATCGCCCGACTCGCCGGCGGCAGACTCTACCGAATCTACATACAGCCTGGACTGCGCCACCAGTTCGCTGTCCAGCTCGCGGTCGGTGGGCCGGCAAGCGCCCACCGCATTGATATGTGCGCCCGGCTTCACCCACTCCCGGAGCAGCACCGGCTCCGTGGCGGCTGTAACGGCGCAGATGATATCCGCTCCGGCAACCGCCTCGCGGACGGTGGCGCACACAGTGATCTCCACGCTGAATCTGGATGACATCTCCGCCTGCCAGGCGGCGGCTTTGGACGGGGTCCGTCCCCAGATCCGGACCTGGCGCAGCTCGCGTACCTGAAGCATCGCTTCGAGGTGACTTGCTGCCTGCTCGCCCGTCCCCAGGATGGCAAGCACCTCTGCATCCGCTCGGGCGAGGTGGCGTGTGGCGGCCGCACTTACGGCGGCTGTGCGGATCGCGGTGATCTTTTGTCCATCCATAATGGCCTTGATCACGCCGCTGGAAGCGTCAAACAAGGTGACTACACCCTGATGGGACGGCAACCCCCGGCTGTGATTACCGGGCGAGATGGTAATCAGCTTGGCTCCAGCCAAGCCATCACGACGCAAATAACCTGGCATAAGTCCAAGCAGATTGCCCTCCGCAAGCGGCAGCATCTGCCTTAAGCTCTGCATAGCCTGTCCTGTGGCCAGGTCGGCCAGCACCGCTTCCATCGCGTCGATGCAGCCTTCCATGGACAGCAGCTCTACAACCTCTTTTTGACTGATAACTAACATTCGGCTGATCCTCCTTAGCTTTGTCTGTCTATCATAACCCTTTTGGTGACCTCTTTACAGCGTGCCACCTGGTGAAGATCACCAGACCACTTATCTTTCCGGCTAAATATTTGCTATACTCAGGTGGTAGTCACAATAAGCTTAAAATTAAAGCAAAGGGGAATTCCTTGATGATTATCCAACCTAAAACCCGCGGATTCATCTGCACAACAGCTCATCCGGACGGGTGTGCCAAACAAATAGAGGAACAAGTAAACTATATTAAAGCCCAGAAGAAAATCAGCGGACCGGCGAATGTACTGGTCCTCGGCGCTTCTACCGGATATGGATTGGCTTCCCGGATTGCCGCCGCTTTTGGTGCAGGCGCGAATACGATCGGTGTATTTTTTGATCGGCCTGCCGAAGGCTCACGTACCGCATCAGCGGGCTGGTACAACTCTGCCGCTCTGGAGCAGCAGGCTGCCGCGCAAGGTTTGAAATCGCACAGCATTGTTGGCGATGCCTTCTCCGATGCGATCAAAGCCCAAACTATCGCACTGATTCAGGCCGAATATGGCACTGTGGATCTGGTGATTTACAGTGTAGCTTCGCCGCGACGGACCCATCCGGTCACAGGGGAGACCTTCTCTTCCGTCATCAAACCGCTCGGAACCGCTTATACGAATAAAACGATGAATTTCCACACCGGGGAAGTATCGATGACCAGCATTGAGCCTGCCACCGAAGAGGAATTGCGCCAGACTATCGCGGTAATGGGCGGCGAGGACTGGAAAATGTGGATCGACCAGTTATCCGAAGCCGGAGTGCTGGCCAAGGGAGCTACAACGGTTGCCTACTCTTACATAGGGCCGGAGATTACTCATGCCATCTACCGTGAAGGCACCATCGGCAAAGCCAAAAACCATCTGGAGCAGACCGCGAAAGAGCTGAACAGCCAACTCGCAGCTGAGGGCGGCCGCGCGTTCGTCTCGGTCAACAAAGCGCTGGTCACACAGTCCAGCTCGGCCATTCCTGTAGTGCCACTGTATATCTCAGCCCTGTACAGAGTGATGAAGGATAAAGAGCTGCATGAGAACTGCATCGAGCAGATGTACCGCTTGTTCGCCGAGCACCTGTATCCGGAAGGCGCAGCGCCGGCGCTGGACGGTTCGCTGATCCGCATCGACGACTGGGAGATGCGCGAGGATGTGCAGACAGAGGTTATGAAGCGCTGGGAAGCGCTGAGCACGGATAATGTCAGTGAGCTGTCCGATCTGGAAGGCTACCGCCGCGACTTCTTCCAGCTGTTCGGCTTCCAGAGCGAGGGCATCGACTACGAAGCCGAGTCCGATCCTGATGTGGAAATTCTGAATTTGGTTAAGGAATAATAACACTTAAGAAGGAAACGGCTTTGCCGTATTAATGGAACGGCAAGCGTTTCTGCCTTCTTACTTTTAAACAAGTCAGTCCCCGAAGTTCGGGAGACTGGCTTGTTTGTTTAGCTTATGTTCTTAAGTTGCAGCTGCTCAAATGCGTAATAAGTTGCCACTAGGGCAGTGTTTAAGGCAGGGTTTGAGGCAGTGTTTGGGTCAACGTTTGGGCCAACACTTGAGTTCAACGAGGATTTTGTCTTTCGCTCTGGATCGTTCGGGGGAAATAGATGCAAAAGTGCATTTAATTCCATTCCAATTGCCAGTCCGCAGGCGAATAAGTGCAAATCTGCAACTAATCCTGAGTAAATCAAGCCTGGTACGCTCAAATGCCGAAATTAGATGCCTTTTCGCACTTATTTCCTCTAAAACAGAAAAAACCATTGATTTAGATGCATATTCGCAACTAAATCAATGGTTTCTCAACTTATTAGAAGCACCTTTGAGCGGAGTCGTTGATTTCCCCTCTCTCAAGACCGAACGGCGTTACTTCGCCTGCGCCGCACTGTATTGTTCAGCCAGCACGGAGATCTTCTGGTCCCTGAGATACTGCTCCATCCGCTCCTCGGCTTCTACCATAACCTGCTGGACAAGACACCCCGGTCCGTGCTTCAATCCGCACTCAAACAAGGAGGCTGTGCCTTCAATCGCGTGGATCACATCCAGGAAGGATATCTCCTCCTGCTTGCGCTTAAGGCTGTAGCCGCCGTTGGCTCCTGAAGCCGATTCAATCAGACCTGCTTTAACGAGCTTGGTCAGGATTTTGGAGAGATAGGTGGGGGACACCCCTTGCTTCTCCGCCAGCTGCACCACACCAATCGGTTTATCCGAGCCCGTCGCCGCCAGATACAGCATATAATGCAACGCATAGTCGGTTGCTTTTGAGAATTTCATCTTTTCCACCTCGATCATAGACTTTATTGCTCGATGATAGCGCTCATCTGCAGGTATTGTCAAGCGTTCCACCTATGCCCCTCTTTCTTAACACGATTTGCCACCACGACTGATCAGGCATCAGGCCTACGGCTTAACGCGCGGTAGCGGCCAGGCGTCATTCCCGTCACACGCTTGAACATATGGCAGAAGTGGGATAAATCCTGGAAACCGGAATCTACGGCCACTTCAATTAGCGGTGATTGGTGCTGTACCAGCAGCTCCTTAGCCCGGTTAATCCGGCAAGCAATCCAATAGCCGTTAATTGAAAATCCGGTTTCCTGCTTGAATAGACGCTGCAGATACGAACGGGACAGATGGAAATGCCGGCACATCCCATCGATAGAGCAGGGCTCCTTGTACATCCGGGTAATGTACCCCAGCATCTCCTCCACCAGCTGCTTCCGCCGCATCTCCTCCTGCGGCACTGGAGCGGCTGCCGCTGCCTGCCGGATCAGCGCAACGAACAATCGCAGCAGCAGACTCTGCACCGCAAGCGGATATCCTTCGCGCTGATCCGCAAGCTCCCGTTCCAGCTCCAGCAGTATCTCCTGCACCTCTGGCAGTTGCCTCGTGCCTAGTTCGGTATGAACCGAATCGCTGCCGTCTCCCGGCAGCCAGCGCTGAAGCTGCTGCTCCAGGTGGGCGTGCATCCGGTACAGCCCCTGCAGATAATCACTGTCAATGGTTAGCACAATCCGCTGAAAGGTCTCGCCCGCCAGCGGCCGCGGGGTGTGCAGAACCGCAGGCTTGACCACCACCAGACTGCCTTCACTCATGCGGTACACCCGTTCCCCGGCAATGAACCTGCCGTTTCCGCCAAGACAGAAGTACCATTCATACCCCTGATGCACATGGGGATAAGGCTGCGTAATCTCACTGCTGCGAAACACACATTGCACGGCAAAATCGGCCAACGCGCTGTTGGTCAGCTCATCTACGCTATAGGACTGGTGCTGCTCTATATGCTGAACTTCGCTCATCACTCGCTCCACCGCCGCCTTTTCCCAAGTACACAATTCCCCAAAATATATAAGAGAATCGGCCAAGATTTCACAGAAATCAGGTTATATAATGCAAGTATAACAGAGTTTAGAGGAGGATAAGCATGAATAGTGCTGCGTTTCCATCACGGGATATGCTGGAGGATTATGCCCATAGAGTCTACCGTTATGCCCTTCTGGACCATTCCGGCAACTGGGGCATGGACATTGGACATTGGGATTGGGTGCCCGGTGTTGGAGTCATTTCCATATTGGAATATTATGAACAATGTGGGCAACCTGAAGTGCTGGCTGAGCTGGAGCAATGGGCTAATCTTCAGCTTCATAAATCTGAGCAGCTGAAGGTTATTAATTCGATGGCTCCTTTTGCCATTCTGCCTGCACTTTATAGCCACACCGGGAGCCCTGTCTTCCTGGAAGCCTCGGAAAGGGTTGGAGCATGGATGCTGAACGAAGCTCCCCGGACACGGGAAGGAGCCTTCGAGCATACGGTTACCGAGAATGCCAGCTTTCCCGAGCAGGTGTGGGCGGATACGATTTTTATGGCTGTGCTGTTCCTGGCCCGGTTGGGCCGTTTAACCGGACATACCGTATATGCCACTGAAGCGGTGCACCAGTTGGAGCTGCATCTGAAGCTGCTGCAGGACGAAACCAGCGGAATCCTGTTCCATGGCTGGAACAGCATCGCGGGGAATCACATGTCCGCCGCCCGCTGGACACGGGCCAATGCCTGGATCGCCGTCGGCACACCGATGATCCTGCAGGAGCTGGAAGGTCTGGTGGAGATTCCACCGTCCATTAGGGAACGCTACCGCCGCATGATGGAGGCTGTCATCGCCTGCCAACGGCCGGACGGACTGTGGACCACCGTCATGGATCAGCCGGACTTCTATCCCGAAACCTCAGGCAGTGCCGGGATCGCCGCCGGCATCCTCAAAGCCTGCCGTATGAATCTGCTCGACGATGCCTGTAGAGAGAACGCCGCTAATGCGGTGCAGGGAGTAACCGCTGCGATTCTCGCTACCGGCGAGGTCACCGGCGTCTCCAGCGGCACGCCGGTCATGCCCAGCCTTCAGGCCTACAATGAAATCCCCTGTTATCCATCGCTTTATGGCCAGGGGCTGGTGCTGATGCTGCTGGCGGAGGCGATGCGGGAATAAATGAAGGAGCGATGCCCAACAAGCAACTTCTTCTCCTACCCGAATATTAAGTTACCTTATCGTTGCATACATTAAGTACTTTATTGTTGCAGGAGCAGCAGCAGACGTTTCCTAATGGCCGGAGGGATCATTGGGATTCGCTTAGCGCTGCTTTTTGTGATATTGTCTTTGTGTTGTAGCTTCTATTATAAATAGTTCGCTCGATGAGAGTTTCTACCTACATCTGAAGGAGTGAAGTCATTATGGTAAATAAAATCAGTGTTGCAAACGGTATCATAGACGTCTCGGAAATTTCACTGGGCTGTATGCGGATTGCGGATTTGTCGCCCAAGGAGGCCGATGTACATGTTCAAAGCGCGCTGGAGGTGGGGATTGATTTCTTTGACCATGCCGATATCTATGCGGGTGGACAAGCGGAGGAAGTATTTGCCGGGGTGCTCCAGAATAGCCCGGGTCTGCGCGAACAGATGATGATCCAGTCCAAATGCGGTATCCGGGACGGATTCTTCGACTTCTCCAAGGAGCATATTGTACAGTCGGTGGAAGGCAGCCTGAAGCGGCTTCAGACCGATTATCTGGATGTGCTGCTGCTGCATCGGCCGGATACATTGTTTGAACCAGAGGAGGTAGCCGAGGCCTTCGATCTGCTGGAGCGTAAGGGATTGGTGCGCCATTTCGGTGTCAGCAATCAGAATCCACTGCAAATTGAGCTGCTGAAAAAACATGTCAAACAACCCCTGCTGTTCAACCAGCTCCAGCTGAGCATTACAGTCACCGGCATGATCGACTCCGGTTTAAATGTGAACATGACGAACTCTGCGTCCTTCGTGCACGATGGCGGAATCCTGGAGTACAGCCGCCTGCACGACATGACGATCCAGCCTTGGTCCCCCTTCCAGTACGGATTCTTTGAAGGTGTCTTCCTCGGCAGCGAGAAGTTCCCTGAGCTGAATGCCGTGATTGACCGCCTGGCTGCGGAAAAAGAGGTCACCAATACAGCCATCGCTATCGCTTGGCTGCTGCGGCATCCGGCGAAAATGCAGCCCGTGGTCGGCACTACCAACACGAACCGCCTGCGCGACATCGCCCGGGCTTCGGAGGTCACGCTGACCCGCCAAGAATGGTACGAGGTGTACCGTGCGGCAGGCAATAAGCTGCCTTAAGGTTGAAGTCTCCGCTCCGTGGGGAGGCTGATTCCGAACCATTGATTTAGGCGCGGTTTCGGTCACTGCTTAGGAACCTTGCGTTCCCCATGTATGTTGAGCGTTCTTTGCTCCGAATGATCCTAGGCAACACGGCTCGCTTGGAACTATGCAGCGCCCCGTTGAGCTAAAAGCAGAGGGGCATCCCCGCAACCATTAGATGGATGCTGGGACGCCCTCTCTGCTTATTTTGTCTGCAACTGCAGGTACTGTTTAGGTGCTCAGGTGCTATATGGTTAGATGGTTAATTAGTTAGTTAGTAGCCTCAGCATAATTTGGCTCTGCTAGCACCAGAATTGGAGCAACCTAGATCTATAACTGTATTTTGTACATCTAAATCAACCGATTTTCCGCAAAATGACGTTTTAAGTGTATTCTGTACAGCTACTTTCTCAGGAAACGGCGTTTCAGGGGCATATATGAGAATTTAGCTGTACGAAATACAACTATATTCATTTCACAGTTACTTTCACGGCAAATAGCTGCACGAAATACAGTTAAGTTGGCTCGCTGCTTCTACCGCGGGTCATTATCCTCACACACTTGCTCTATTTACTCTCAAACCCTACTATTTAATTTTAGTTCTACTTTTACTTCTAGATATACTCTTACTCTACTTCATCAGCTACTTTTCTCCAGACTTCTGAGTACATCGGCAGCCTTACTGATGTTCCAATAAGAACACATAGAACCCCAGACTGATAGTGTCTAGGGTTTATAGGTATAAGATTTATGGTTAGACTCAGTAGATTAGCTTTCCATCCACCAAGTCCATGACTAGATCAGCCTTATTATCACTTGTAAATACGATTTGCAGCTCAGCTACATGGGCTGCAATTCTTCCATAATATTCTCAACCTCCTGCCGTTCCATTCTGCCAGCTTTTATTTGCTCGTCGCAAAAGGCCTCTACCGCCGCATTGAGTTCCTGCTTGGTAGCATAAACAAATTCTTTCGTATCCCCATTTTCAAGGTTTACTACCCACGAATAGCTAACAGCAGGATCAATGGAATCGGCTGCAGCCGTTGTGCCAGTCGATTCAGGGTTGCTATACATCGTGGCTGTTGCTGCAGATTCGGTTTCGATTCCTGCTGAATCCACAGGATAAAGAGAACCCTCTGCGTAACCCACATTATCATCACCCTCAACTAGTTTGGAAAACTTGCTGCCTTTTTTAATGAGCTCAAGTGTTTCTTCATACAGCTTTATAGCGTCATCTACCCGCTTCTGTGACCACCCAGGAGCATTCACCAAGGATTGCAGAGCGACTTTCTCCTGCTCCAGCCACGCTTTATACCCATCATATGTCCACCATTCAATCTCATGCACAGGATAGAGCTTTTGAAATTCCACTTCATTCATCCAGGTTTCACCACCATCCGTACTGACCATAGACGAACCTCCCTCATCTTTGGTTAGAGTTACAGCAACCTGTTCAGAAGAAGTTTGTTCAGGGTTGGACACCCCGACCGTGTCAGTGGCGAATACAACAGGAACAGCAATCATAAGTGTCAGAGCTATGGCCACTCCCATGCTGGAAGTTTTTTTGATTTTCATAATAGACACAATCCTCTCTTCAATAGAGTTTTTGCTGAAACTGCTGTATAGCGCACCCAGCCTGCTTTTGCTCTCCTCCATATTGATAAGCGTCATGGCATAGGCAGATTTATGGGACACCCCGAAGGACTTCACCACAGCTTCATCACAGGAAATTTCAATATCACGGTTTACCAGCACATACATTACCCATACCAAGGGATTGAACCAATGGACAGAAACAACGAATGCCAAGATTAGCTTGGTTAGCGCGTCACAACGCCGGATGTGCACGAATTCATGAGTAAGGATATATTGTAATTTAGTTTCATCGGTCCAGTCCGTTATGCTCGGTAGAAGCACCACAGGCCGGAATACCCCATAGGTCAGTGGAGTTTGGATTAAATCGCATTGTCTGATCTGTACAGACCGCGATGTAGGATGTTCGCTTAGCCACCGGGTGCAGCATTCCTTCTCCACAGGTAGAGAGGTCTGGAATTCTCTACGATTCTTGATATAACCCACTGCAAAGAACAATACACAAGCACACATTCCTAACAGCCAAAACACTGTAACAAGAGACAACGATGCTCCTGGTTCGCCTATTGCTATGCCCTGCTCTGTACCATGACTTAGATCGGTATTGGCCGATGCAGCAGCCCGATTGAAACCATTGGATTTCAGGAATGCTTGTTCCAGCAGGTCAATCCCCGTATACAGACTGAAAGGCGAAGCAATTGAAACCGGAAACAACAGATGGCAGATTACCACTCCCCAGAGAACAAGAAAAGTCCTTTTCGGCAGTTTGTTCAGGGCAAGCGATCGAATCACAACAACGGCAATAATCAAGACGGCGGCTGAGAGGCTTTTATCCAGAACACTCATAGCGAAATCCTCACTCCAGCTCATTGACCCGTCGCTTTAACCGTTCAATTTCCTCCTGCGACAGGTTCTTCCTGCTCAGAAGGGAAGCAAACAGCAAATCTGCCGAGCCATCAAAAATTTTGTTGATCAATTCCTTGGTCTCCTGTGCCTGCACTTGCTCTTTGGGGAGAATAGCACGACAGATGAAATTAGGCTCCAGCCGTTCAATTGCATCCTTTTCAATACATTTCTTTATAACTGTATAGGTTGTATTTTTGTTCCATCCGACTTGTTTCTTTAGAATGGCCGCAAGCTGTTTTGCGGTTACATCCCCCTCTTTCCACAAGACATCCATGACTTTGAGCTCTGAATCAAACAGTTTGATTTCCATAAAAAACCCCCTCCACAGACTATTCAAGTAGTCTAATACAACCACATACTATCACGGTAGTCTAACAATGTCAATATTACCCATCCGATGGATTGCCCCATTTCCTCAATTGCATATCCACACTAACTTATATATCAGCTAATGCCCGAAATAACAAAGCGTGTACCTGCATTCACCGTACTTTCCACTTCTATCTCCCATCCGTGCTTCTCAATAATCGCTTTCACTATGGACAGTCCTAAGCCTGCTCCAGCAATCTTGCGTGATCTCGACGAATCCACTCTATAAAAAGGCTCGAATATTTCATCAATTTCCTCTGATGGAATCCCTAGCCCAGAATCAGAAATACTCATTTTGCCCATATGATCTGCTGTCCATGTCTTGATTACAATGGTTCCATTAATGACATTGTATTTCATAGCATTCTCAAGCAAATTAAAAAATGCTCTATATACGATCGTGGTATTTCCTTTCATCGTATCCCATTCAAACTCATACGTAACATGAATATTTTTGTCCTTGTAGGATGGCTGCAACTCAGCTTCTATCTGTATAAATAATTTCTTTAGCTCTATCTCATCCACATCATCCATATTGCTTTCATGGGTCAGAACAAATAAATCATCTACAATATTCATCAGACGCTTTATATTACGTTCTGCCATTTCTATAGTATCTTTATAGTCTTCAACTGCAGGCTCATCATCCAATTGCAGAACCTGTATACCTGCGTTCAAGATCGAAAGAGGAGTCTTCAGTTCGTGTGATACATTTGCAGAAAAACGCTTCTGCCGAAGAAACGATTCATTCAGTCTTTCTAACATCGCATTAAAAGAGTTGGCCAAGCTTCCAATTTCATCATTTGCAACAGAAACAGGTATTCTTTCTTCAAGATTATGCTCTGTAATATTGATGATGGAATGATTTAGGTCCTGTAAAGGTTTCAATGCCTTGCCTGCAACGATATAAGTAACGATCATTCCTATACCAGAAACAATCATTAAATAGATATAACTCCAACTATCAAACTGCTTTTGGGCTTGGACTGCTGCAACGGCTGGAACGGAGATAAGTCCTTCCGGTGGGAATTCATAGTCATTGGATTCTGCTTGTACCGAGTCGCTGTCCTCCGTTCGTACAAGCGGTCCTTCAATCGCTTTATACGCGGCATTTAGATGCGTAAATTTATCCTGTGCATTATAAATGCTCGACAAGGTTAACAACATGGATGTTGCCAATACGATCCCCCCTGCCAATAGGGTAACTCTCATTCTAATTGAAACCTTATTCAGCAGCCCCATGGTTATCCTCCGTTAAAATATATCCCTGGCCTCTAATGTTTTTAATGTACTCCACCTGACATCCTGATTCATTTATTTTCTTTTTTAAAGAATGAATATGGTATTTCAAAGCGTTGGAGAACAAATCTGCTTCACTGTCCCAGACATGCTCTATAAGTTGCTCTGAGCTTATCACAGTATCTTGATGAAGGAAAAGATACTCCAGTATAGCAAATTCCTTCTTAGTTAATGAAAGTAATGATTTTTGGTAAGATGCTGTTTTGGAGACCGTATCTAGTTTAAGCTCTCCACATGCAAGCACGGTTGATTTCTGTGTGAAGGACATTCTTAACAGCATCCGTATCCGAGCTTCTAGTTCTTTATAATCAAAAGGTTTAATTAAATAATCATTCGCTCCTAAATCTAAACCTGTCACCCTGTCTTCCACATCACTACGAGCAGATAAAATAAGTACTTTGACGAAGTTGTCCTTGCTACGTATGGTGTTCAAGACCTCTAATCCATCCAACTTCGGTAGGTTTAGATCCAGAATAATCAAATCATATTCATTAACTGTATAAAGATATAGAGCTTCTTCCCCATCATAGGCATGATCTATTGCATATCCACTTTTCCTCAAACCTTTTGATATAATGGCGGATAACTCTTCTTCATCCTCAACTAAAAGTAATTTCATTTAGCAAAACACTCCTTTACCTACTATAAGAAAAAGTGCAGCGACCATAAATTGGCCGCTGCATTATCCCTATTTCGCTTTTACTGCCGGTACTGCTTCAACACTTTCTCCGAAGTCTTCAATCGTATCCGGGTTGACATACTCATTCTTCTCTATGTCATAGACTTGGATCGCATCTCCCGGTGCTCCGATCGCTGGGTGCTTTTCAATCTCGTTCTTGTCATTACTTGCCGCAAAGGCTGCCGTAGACATTGACGCAACCACCATCAAGGCCATTGCTGAAACACCGATAGTTTTAACCCTTTTTGTTATAATCATTGTAATATCCTCCTGTTATTTGTTTTATTTTCTATAGGGTTGCAACCTCTATGTCCCTACTATAACAAAACAAAAGTTAGGAATCGGTTAGTTTATGGATGTGAATATTAACTGAGATCATATTGAGCAAGACCACTGAGAAGGATTACTGGCTAGGTAGGGTCCATAAACAAAGGCTCCATGGTCTACATGACAGCGAATAAAAACCACCTTCCTGCGCTTTCAGCACGTAGGTCCTAAACCGTTTTTGCTAATACCATCTTTTTCTGATCCAGCTTCGCATAAAATAAAAAATGAATACATCCACTACCTTCTTTCTGAACTTCACTTCATTTTTTTATCCTTGATGTGTTTTTAACTTTATGCATCATGCTCAATTTAAGAAGTAAACCTCATTTTATTAATCCATCTTGGCAAAAATAGTAGGAGCATAAATAAAACTGCAACAGTAATGGAAGGAACGGCAATGATTGTAGAAATACCTCCATAGGGTTCAAAACTTGTGTAATAGCTGTTGAACTTGGCTATCTGCATGGGCAGAAAATTGCCCACGTAATGTTTCAGAAAGAAAACCTCGCTCATCTGAATAGCGTAAGATATGGCTATGGTGAATAATAACAGGGCGTAGCCAGTATAAACCTGTGTAACTAATACGCTGATCAATAAGGTAATCCCTGTCATCAGGGAGATTGCCACATATCCAATGACCAGGTTGATCAACAACTGCTCGAAATAATTCACCTCAACCATTGATAAAAAAAATTGGGGACTACTTTGTATAGACAAATCCGCTCCTTGTAAACCGTACATAAAGAATATAGGCGTAATGTAAATCGCCACCGCCGCCAGATACAGCAATAAAGAGAGTTGGAAGGCGTTGATAATCCGTATCCTACTCAGCTTACGTTTCCCAAACCTCGTGGATTTCACCAGTCCGTCCACGCCCAAGGTCTCGTCTTCATTAAAAATTGGAACCAGTATAATGGAAAGGAGAACCAGGACAATAAAAACACACTGGCTCATCCCTGAGTTAACGTTCTTCCAGCCCTCGGCATAACCCATCCGGATAGGTTCGGAGAGAGAAGCTGCTGCAAAAGTCCCGTTGCTATTTCCTTCCCTAGAACTCCCCGCATCCTCCTGTGCACTTCTGATGATGTCTGCCCTGTCCTGATAGAATTGTTCTGCTGAGACATCCCGTATTCCAGTCCAGTCCCAGCCATACACCTGGATAATCATATCCAAGGCTGGCAAATCTGCAACATCTGCTGTATTCCTGTCTTCTGGTAGGCTAAGTTCTCTGTATTTTTCCAAAATTTTATTAATCTCAACTTCATCCAATACCAACGGTTGATAGATATTCCGGTATTCCGTCCCATCAGTTACCTCATATCTGGCCTGATTTAAATAACCTGTTTTGATGGTGTCTAAGTTGTAAAAGGTAAGTATCAGAAACAATGCCAACAAAAAACCGAATACGTTTATGTTTAGGATTTTACTTCTGTTTAATTTTGATAAATAGCTCATTATTTCACCTACCTTCCTCTACTGTAAATAATATCTTCTCATCCATATAGAGATAGCGATTCGAGATAAGAGAATGTACACAGTACCCAGAAACAGGGCGACAAAAACATAAGGAAACACGGTATTACCCACAAAATATAATTTCTCTATGCCTATAAGATTATTGATAAAGTTCTGGGGCATGAAGACCATCACTTGTTCAATCAGCGCCACACTCCCCATCTGATAAGTATTGACGAGATAAAAATAAATCAGTGAAAGTGCTAATACCAGTCTCCCTCTTTTAAAAACTAAGGACAAAAACAGGATAAGATGCGTCACGACAAGAGTGGAAAAGTATCCCATGAAAATATAGAGTAACCCCTCTTGAAGCTGATTCATGGAATAAAATGTAATCGTCCCAATTTGAACCGAAGAGTCCCAGCCGTGCAGCGTATACACTGCAGTAATAAACAGCAGTACGATCGCAATATACACAAAATAGGCTATCGTAGAAAACACACAGGCGGCACCAAGCTTATAGCTGATCAGCTTCCTCCGGCTCTCCCTGGTGGATAAGGTCACCTTGTCAATTCCTTTGCTGCTGTTTTTGGAGAATCCCTCGCATAGGATAAAGGCCAAGAACATAAAGAAAAGGTAAATCGTATTTAATAAACCTATTTTCAGGTATTCCCAGCCACTATCGTATTTGAATAAAAAGGGGGTGGATACTTTTTGCATTTTCTGGGATATGATTTCGATTTGTTTCTCTGTATACGGAAATAGATTTTGTTCATTGGATAAATATTCGGTAAAACTGCCCTTCCAATCCATATAAAAATTAGCGAGCTGCTCATCCGTTAAATTTAAGCTGTTATCGAGCACACGGTACTTTTCATATGGAAAGTTCAGTTCCCAGTGCAGCGCATCGTGAGGAAAAGTCAATCTTTTTCCCAGCTTGCGGTCTGTATCCACTTCGCCCTCAATATAAGGTTTGTCCACGCTGTTTTCGTAGTTTTGTTTCATTTGTAACAAATAATCCGTCGTCATCGTGCCCTCAACCGTGCGTTCCCTTAAAATTTCCCAGCCCCCAAGACCGCTATGTATGGTTCCCTCATCATCCAAGACATCGATGCTCTTGGCGCTTTGAAACAAAGGGATCAGAATAATTGCGAGAAAAAGTAGGCTGATAATCACTGTATTTTTATTCAATATTTTTTTCAGTTCTAATGGAATGAAATTACGCATGGCTCCCACTCCCTAAGTAGATGTAGTAATCTTCCAGCGTGGGCTCGCATACGATTGCGCCTGATTCCTTTTCTCCCAAGTAACGTACATTAACAACGTTTTCTTCCTGCCGGATCCGTACGATTAGGTGCTCCTTTTTAAAGGAGGCCAGTCGCTCTCTGTCCATCTCCTCCGTGAACACTTTTCCTTTAATCTCGGATAACATCTTTTGCACATTACCTTGCTCTTTAATTTTGCCCTGATTTAGGATGATCACATTGGTGGTGATTGCTTCGATATCCGAAATAATGTGGGTAGAAAACAAGATGATCTTATCCTGTCCCATTTCGCTTATGATGTTTGAAAAACGGATTCGCTCATGGGGGTCAAGCCCAGCGGTGGGCTCGTCAAAAATTAATATCTTCGGGTCGTTAATAATGGCTTGGGCAATGCCCACCCGCCTTTTCATCCCTCCGGAAAAGGTTTTGACCTTTTTATTAGCAACTTTCTCCAGGTTGACAAACTGTAATACCTCTGGAACTTTGTGCTTCAGTTCTTTTTTTGACAAACCCTTCAGTGCTCCCATATATTCCAGATATTCCGTTGCCGTAAACGCGGAATACACCTCGAAATCCTGGGGAATATATCCCACTAGATTCCGGTAGTCATCGTTCATATGGAAGATATCCTTGCCGTTAAAGGTAACCTTACCACTAGTTTGATGGTCGATTGCCACAAGAATTCTCATCAAGGTGCTTTTCCCTGCCCCATTATCTCCCAAAAGCCCGTACACGCCTTCAGGCAAAGTAAAATTTAGTTCATCGATTGCCCGTTTCATTCCAAATGTTCTTGTTACATTCTCCGCTTTAATTTCCATCGCTAATTTCCTCTCTCAATTGATATACGTCTCCTTCCGAGAGAACTTGCCATTCCTCTCCCGCAGACTTTCTCCCTAACAGGAGGTTGGTATATTCTCCGTCCAGCTTTTTCACTTCCCATGCCACCAGATTTTCATTTTCGAATCCTGCTATGATACCTGATTTTTCTCCTGCATATAGGATATGTTGGATTCTCGGATCATCAGTGTTTCCCCTGGTGCCATCGTCCGCTGGTTCGGGAAACCGATCTGGATTTTCTCTCATGTATGCTTCAACAGTTTTGTAGATGCCTATTATATCTTCGATAGAATGAGACGGAACTTCTATTGTTGGCCTAATTGATGACCCTTTGATTCTTTTCTCCCGATAAGATTTTTCATTTTTTTTCCTCTCTTCATCAAGACGTTTGTCCAAGGCAATATCCTCAAAAGTCCTTTTATCATCTATCGTTGCATCCTCTGGGGGCTCCTCATTGCCCGGATTCTCATTCTCTGTTTTTACATCCTTCGGACTATTATCTACAGTAGCTAATTCCTCTGAGATGGTTTTATCATTCTGCATGCTTACATATTCTGAGTAGCTACTTTGATTTTGGAAGTAGAGGCTTCCTCCAATCAAAATGGTTATAGTTAATACAATCATTAAGATTTTTTTCACTAAGACACCTCCGTTTTTAATATGTAATCCTACATTTTAGCCCTCCGAGAAGAACAATTGCGAATACTGATATTCTTACTAATTTGGATTTCCTGTTCTTTAGCTTGCCACGTTCCTTCTTCTTCACTTCCATGTTCTTCCTATTCTTCTTGGTACAAAGTATAGACTGAACAACTTAAAAATCTAGGTGTGTAGATCTTAAATTTTTCTTAAATAAATGGTTTGTGCTTAGCTATTCTTCTCTACTTTATTAGTGTCCTGCGGTAAACGAACCTCAAATGTGGTCTGTATGATATTATTTTGCGCCTTAATCGATCCTTGATTGTTTTTTGGCCATCCAAGAAATATCATGCATATCCCTTAAATGATCCAACAACAAAACAGTAAATTTTAAGAATAAAAAAATATGATGTCACTATTTTTAGATTGATATATTGTAATTTGGCAATTATAATAAACACAACCAACTATATGAAAGGTGAATGAAATGAAAAAACTGCCTAGAATCACTCAAAAAGAACAAGATGTGTTGTTGGTTTTTTGGCGAGATGGCGGAAATTTAACCGCATCAGCCATCGCAGATAAAGGGGACGGATTGGGTATTAATACCGTTCAAGCAGCAGTTCGGAGTTTGTTGAAAAAAGAATATATTGAAATTGCTGATATTGTATATAGCGGCACCGTACTAACAAGAAGCTATAAGCCTCTTCAAAGAATTGATGTAGTGATTTATTGATATACTGCATAAGCATCTATTTATTATTTCAACAACTCACCTGCAATAGCAGACTCTCTAATGAATCCTTTATAGTTGTCTGCTTGAATGTCATACAGCTCCGCATATATTTTATTATTGCTCATCAGAAAATCATGATCACCCACAGCGTCTACTTTGCCTTCGTGTATAACAACTATTTGATCAATATTTTTTATATTAGTGAATCTATGAGTAATAATTATATTAATCCTATCTGTTTTTTTGTTTACCATATTTTTAAAGACTTCACTTTCTGTCTTAGCATCTAACGCTGCTGTTGGTTCATCAAATACCATAACGTCTGCTTCCCGGACGAAACTTCTTGAGATAGCAAGTCTTTGCCATTGCCCTGTCGAAATATCCTCGCTATTTTCCCATTAAATTTGTATCAAATCTCCTATTCAATTCGTTAATAAAATCATGTGCTGGATGCCTAATCGCTTCCGTATCTTTACTGCCCCGAAGCCCGGTATTAAACCATCTGTTTGATGTCACCCAAACAACAGGCAAACCGACTCCTGCGGTATGGAATTTGGAGCAGCTTGACCCTGCCGAACTGGCCGGAAGGCTGACCTCCTACGATACGATGAACTGTCTGCCGCCATCGCCCAGCTAGCCCATACCGCTGTTTCCACCTCCTGGGAGGAATGGCTACAAGAAGTGGAGCATGACATTGCCGAGCATTTTTTGCAGACGATGCCCTGGCATGGCCTGAAGCAGCATATGGGCGACCTGATTGGAGACAGTGTTCGGGTACTCGTCCACCGCCGCTGCAAGCTGCCGGAGCCGGACGATGTGGACTTCTCCACCATCCCCCATTTGGACACCCTGCTCTGAACCTTAAAAGTAGCGTTTTACTCTATTCATGTAACTTACATATTCGCTCCCGAATTTTTTGATACACCATCTTTCTTCCGAAAGAATAATCCAGTGTGCTGATATTTGAAAAATAAGTAGAGTAATAAATAGCAGCATTGAATGTATTAAGACTGCACAGCCTAAAAAATACATGAAATACCCTATATACATTGGGTTACGAGAAACCTTATATATGCCGTTTGCATTTAACCCGCTTCGGTTAGGTTTTGCAAATGCAATAGTAGAAATTATAAGAACAACAATGCCTAAGATGTAGATGAACAAGCCAATAAAAAACTTTGGCGGCTTTGTTTGTATCTTCAAAAAAAGCGGATACAAGAAAATAAAAAAATTCGATACCTGGTAAAAAAAGTAGGCAACTCTTTCTCCTCCTTCTAATGGAGCAAAGAAAGCGGCACGACTTAAAGCTGATTTGTTTATCATTCCTAATAGACCAAACCTTATAAAAAAGAGCGGTATCACTAATATAAACGCATTCACTATGCCGCCTCCCTTCCTTCGCCTTTGACTTTCGGCATATGCCGAAAGTCTTTTTCTTTTCATTTTGAGACAAGATTATGCCTCCAGCCGACGCGTAGACCGGGACACAAAGATTTGGAAAAGGGACCAAGTGTGATCACGATTTTGTTTTTATCAAATTGGCTGATTGAAGGAATGCGAGAACCGTCAAACCCCATTTCACTATAGGGGTCATCTTCAATAATGATAATTCCGTTCTTAGCTGCAATATCTGCAATAGCCTTGCGGCGCTCTAAGCTCCAAGTTGTTCCTGTTGGGTTTTGATAGTTTGGAATGATATAGATAAGCTTAATATTACTGTGTTGGGCAATTAAAGCTTCAACTTCACTCAAAACCATTCCCTCGGAATCAATGGTGACATCTCGAAAGTCACATCCATAACTTCTAAATGCAGATAAGGCAGACGTATATGTGGGACTTTCACATAATACAATATCGCCCTTATTCAGGAAAATTCCCCCTACTAAATCAAGCCCTTGTTGGGAGCCGTTTGTGATTAAGATGTTTTCCTTCACAAAATGAGTTTGGTTAGTGATATTATGTCTGTCAGCAATCCATTCTCTCAAAGGTGCTAAGATTCCTCTTATTGCTAAATCGGCTTTCCACGATAAAATTCTGCGGATGTCATCCTCATGATGAAGAACGGTATGATTATTGAAAAAGGAACCCATGAAGAGTTCCTTTCCGACGATACCTTCTATGCGGATTTTTGTATAACAGCCTCTTTGCTAATTCTGTAGAGCGTTTATCTTAAGGATGTTTTTAAATTCGTTTCTGTTAAAAGGAATTTAGAATACTTGTACAACTTCTTTAATATCATCGATTTCCTCAAGAATTGCGCGCTCAATAGCAGCCTTTAACGTAATCGTAGCACTTGGGCAACCGTTGCAAGCTCCCAAAAATCTTAATTTGGCTATACCGTTCTCAACCTCGACCAGTTCAGCATCTCCACCGTCTCGCAGTAAGAAAGGACGTAGTTTGAGAAGCACTTCCGATACTTCATCGAATAAAATTCCATTCTCCTCCATTATGCCAGCTCCTCTCATTGTTTTACCAACAGTCAATTCAAGCTTTTTTTCACCCTAGATAGTCTGAGTGATCCTTTGCTTTTTGCCTAAGAATGGCCTCTTGATCCGAAAGTTCCCTTATAAGCGTATAAATAGGGTCTAAAGGTATCATCACACCACAACTTGCGCTCAATCCTGACAGCATATTGAAGTAGAACTGAAGTTTCCGTATCTCTCGGGTAATTTGAGCTAGTTCTGAATTGTCCGAATTATTTTTCTTCATTACTAACACCTCGTACTTCTTTAAAGAGTGATAAAGGTTTGATCTATTAAATTAATGAATCAACCGATGCTGCCTTCCATCTCAAATTGAATCAGCCGATTCATTTCAACGGCATATTCCATCGGCAATTCTTTGGTAAACGGCTCAATAAAGCCCATTACAATCATTTGTGTGGCATCTTGTTCTGTAAGCCCGCGGCTCATTAAGTAAAACAATTGTTCCTCGGACACTTTGGATACTGTTGCCTCGTGCTCCAAAGTAATCTGATCGTTTTTAATTTCATTGTACGGAATTGTATCTGATGATGACAGGTTGTCCAAAATCAACGTATCACACTTAATATTGGACTTGGATCCTGCGGAATCGCGGCTGAAGCTGGACAATCCCCGGTAGTTTACTTTGCCACCCTGCTTGCTGATGGATTTGGATATAATCGTAGATGTTGTCTCGGGAGCAAGGTGAATTACCTTCGCGCCGGCATCTTGATGCTGATCTTTACCGGCTACGGCAATAGACAGGATGGACCCCTTGGCTCCCCGTCCTTTCAATATTACAGCCGGATACTTCATGGTTACCTTGGAGCCGATGTTGCCGTCCACCCATTCCATTGTGGCATTTTCCTCTGCCACAGCCCTTTGGGTTACCAAGTTGTAGATATTAGGAGCCCAATTCTGGATTGTCGTGTAACGGACACGGGAATCTTTCCTGCAAATAATTTCAATAACTCCGCTATGCAGAGAACTGGTACTATAAATAGGTGCTGTACATCCTTCAACATAATGGACAAAGCTGCCCTCTTCGGCAATAATTAATGTCCGCTCGAATTGGCCCATATTTTCAGAATTAATACGGAAATACCCTTGTATAGGAACCTCACATTGAACGCCCCTCGGAATGTATACAAAGCTGCCGCCTGACCAAACCGCACTGTTAAGCGCCGCAAATTTATTGTCGGCGGGAGGGATGATCGTTCCAAAATATTGCTTAAACACTTCGGGGTATTGCTTTAATGCAGTATCCGTATCAAGGAAAATAACGCCCTGGTCCTCCAGTTCTTTCCGCATACTGTGATAGATTACTTCCGACTCGTATTGAACGGATACGCCCGCCAGGAACTTTTGCTCCGCTTCAGGAATTCCCAGCTTGTCAAAGGTTGCTTTGATCTCGGAAGGAACCTCCTCCCAGGTCTTTCCCTGTTTTTCAGAAGGGCGAACGTAATATTGGATGTCATCAAGATTTAGCCCGGCCAAATCCGCTCCCCATTGAGGCATCGGCATTTTGTAGAATTGATTCAAAGCTTTCAGCCGAAAATTGAGCATCCACTCCGGCTCTTCCTTGATTCGGGAAATTTCCCGGACGATCTCTTCAGTCAGACCTTTTCCAGATTGAAAAATAGACTGGTGCTCGTCGCGAAACCCATATTTATATTCGCCCATATCCGGCGCTTTTTTAGCCATTAGTATCACTCCTTTTAACCTTCATAAGACTCACTTTGATTGGTTCTGATTCCCTATGATCTGCCAAGCTTTTTCTCCACTACATCCTGCAGGTGGCTACGCACTCCCTCCAGCGGGATCTCCGAAATGACAGGAGCGAGGAATCCGAAAATAACAAGATATTCGGCTTCACTCCGTGATATCCCGCGCGACATCAGATAATAGATTTGTTCCGCATTTACTTGCCCCACGGATGCAGCATGACCGGCGGTTACATCATCCTCATCTATCAGCAGGATCGGATTGGCATCGCCGCGCGCTTTAGGACTTAACATAAGCACGCGTTCTGTTTGCTGACCATCACAATTGGTTGCACCTTTTTCAATTTTTGTAATCCCGTTGATAATGGCTGTAGCTTCTTCACGCATTACTGCGCGTGTGATCATTTGGCTCACCGAGCTTCTACCAAAATGCTGGGCTTGCGTAGTATAACTCAATTTCTGGTCCCCAGAGCCTATCGCAATCACCTTAGTGTCAGAGATGGACCCGTTGCCCTGGAGTAATGTCTTGGTATCACTGGCGGTATAGCCATTATTCATCTCGCCGACAATCCATTCTACACCGCCATCCGCAAGCACAACCGCACGCCGCTGGGTGAAGTCCGTTGTTGCTGCAGCAAGCTGATGAACAGAAGCGACCTGCACCTTGGAGCCTGCCCCTGCAAACACCTCTACCACACCGTTATGCAAAACCTTGATATCATCTCTGCTCGATATACAATGATCCACATAGCTGATCTTGCTGTTGCTCCCTGCCACAATTAAGATGTGTGGAGCAAAACGCACACCGCTTGTATCGTTAAGAAAGATCGCTTGAATGGGCGCTTCAACCTCTACACCGTCCGGGACATATAGAAAAACGCCACCACTCCATAAGGCACTGTGTGCAGCAGATAAACTATGCTCTTCCGGCTTCACTGCCTGAAAGAGATAACGTTGAACCAACTCCTCATGCTCTTTTGCCGCAGTATGCAGGTCCGTTAAAATTACTCCCTGGGCGGCTAAGCTCTCGGACAATTTCGTATACACTACATCCGAATTGAACTGAACGATTAGTCCGCCTTTCACTGGAGAAGCAACCAAATCTCGAACAACCTCCGGCGCATCTTCCAAACCTGACCACGCATTCTCAGCTTTGTAATCTCCACTTTCGTAGATATCCCATTTTTCAAGCTTGATTTTCTCCACTTTAGGCAACTCCAGCGTCCCTGCCAGTTCGAGTGCGTGAACGCGGCGTTCAATCAGCCAACGAGGTTCATCCTTAGCACTTGACCATGCGCGTAAATCGTCCACATTCATTGAAACTCTAGCTTGTATATCCACGTGCTGTTCCTCCTCTTCAGCTTTTAAACTTCCTCGCCTACCGTCTCATCCGTAATCCCAAGCTCCTCTTTCACCCAATCGTACCCTTCAGCCTCCAAACGGTGGGCAAGCTCCGGACCGCCAGATTTAACTATCCGGCCTTGCATCATGACATGCACAAAATCCGGGGTAATATAATTCAACAGTCGTTGATAATGGGTGATGATTAAAAAGCCTCTATCCGGGCTGCGCATCTCATTTACGCCATTGGCCACAATACGCAGTGCATCAATATCAAGCCCGGAATCCACTTCATCCAGGATCACAAACTTGGGTTCAAGCAGCATCATTTGCAAAATCTCATTCCGCTTTTTTTCACCGCCGGAGAATCCCTCATTCAAATAACGATGCGCAAATTCCGGGTTCATCTCCAGCCCCTTCATTTTGCTCTCCATTTCACGGATAAAACGGATTAAGGATATCTCATCGCCTTCTTCACGCCGTGCATTGATGGCACTTCTGAGAAAGTCCGAGTTGGTCACGCCAGCAATTTCACTTGGGTATTGCATAGCGAGGAACAAGCCTGCCTGGGCACGCTCATCCACCTCCATCTCCAGAAGGTCTTCATTGTCCAATGTCACCTTGCCGCCAGTAACCTCATATTTGGGATGGCCCATTAAAGCTGAAGCCAACGTACTTTTTCCCGTCCCATTAGGCCCCATAATCGCATGAATCTCTCCGCCATGAATCTCCAGTGTGAGCCCTTTTAAAATTTCTTTCCCTTCAATCTTGGATCTTAATTCCTCAATCTTTAATGTCGTCATTTATCGTAAACTTCCCTTCGGAGTATTCTTCGGCACGCGCCACCAAATCACTCATAAATTTTCCAATAGTCTGCAGCTCAGCCTCTGAATAGGATTCAATGAATTGGTAAAACCTTTCTTCTTTTTCTTTGTGCAGCTCTTTATGCAAATGATAAACGTGTCTTCCCTTATCCGTTAAACTAAAGTAAATCTCCTTACGATTGTTGTTCAGTTGACTTCTCATAATGAAGCCCATTTCCAGCAGCTTTGCACTAATTTTAGTAATGCTAGCTTTGGACAACCCCATCTTCTCCACAATTCCGGTATGATTTATCGGTTCATAATCACCAATGCAATCAATAACGTGTACACTAGTAATATTGTTGGAGAGCATGTCAATCTGGTACTTTCTGGCCTGTTGCCGAAACGAGTTAAATTCTTGTTCAGTATACAGCTCATTCAGATGCAGCATTCTAATATATTGCTCGTAAAGATGACCTTTAAAATGATTTTGAAACTCCAATTTCGCAATCTCCCCTCTCTTGTAGTAGTTGCAGACCAAGTTCAGTGTCAGCAATAGATTGTTTTTCTTTTTTGTTCACTTGTGAACAAAATTATATTAACATAATTGATATTGATAATCAATATCAATTATGTTCAGTGTGACGCAATTCTGGAGGCGCTTTTCATTTCTTTCGCTCCTCCGCCTGGTCGCTAGACGCCCTTCGCACCGTCTGGCTTTTGGTCGTGCGAGCTCACGCGCCTCTGTTGTACCGTAACGACAAGGTGGTCTTGGTGGGTGACGGCTGCATACAAGGTAAGGAAGCCAACCGAATGCCCGGAGTCAAGAAGCTCCATCAGGAATTGGAGAATTCCGCCAATGGAGCGTATTTCTTCGGACACTCGGTCAGTTACCTGTGTCTGGATTTGCTATGGGGCCAAAGAGTATAACAAGAACTGCGGTTTGTGCTGGTGAAGCTGAACGGGAGATGCACCATTCTAGCTAGCACCGATCTGACCCTGAAGGCGACCGAGATCATCGAACTGTATACCGCCCGGTTCAAGATCGAATGCACCTTGGGCGCTTAAGCAGTCCATCGGCGGATTCAGCTACCGCAGACAAGCTGTTTCCAAAATGAAATCAAACGTTCTGGTGAAGCTTAAAAGCATCATGGAGAAGTAAAGGCTCGTTTGCTTGTCGCAGTTCTCCCGCTTTATCATACAGCGCTGATATTTTGCAATTGGATGATAAAAGGAGGATAAACATGAATAGTACTTCTACTCTGCTCCATTGAGCGCAGAATGGTGACAAAGAGGCAGAAGCCACGTTGATCACTCGTTATGAGCCAGTTATTAATAAATATGCCAAACGAAATGGAAGTATGGATGAGGATTGCAAACAACAGTTGAGAATTGCCTTTATCCTGGCAGTTCGTCGCTTTGATCTTAGTCGTTATGAATAAAAATGGACAGGCCATGTGGAGTAAGCTTCACATGGCCTGTCCGTTTTTTATTCACATACTATAATTTTATCTACCTTTCAATTGGATTCCCTGAAAAAACTTGATGATAATCATTATCAATTTCATCTTTCCAAGTCAAAGTTAATCTGATATAATAACACCGAAATACCAAACATCCTACGTTTCGTAAAGGAGTGATGCTATTGTTAACTCAAACTCAACGTTTAACCTTGGTGGAACAGGTGGCCTACCAGATCCAGGGGAAGATCGAAAACAGCGAATGGCAAGTAGGGATGCGTATTCCTCCAGAGCCCAAGCTAATGGAACAGCTTCAAGTCAGCCGTAATACCTTGAGGGAAGCCATTCGGGCTTTAACATATGCGGGTCTGCTGAAGACCAGACAAGGAGATGGAACCTATGTCTGCTCCTCAAGTGTTTTGGGGTCAGTGATTAAAAAAGTGATTCAGCATACCGATAAGCTTGAGAGCCTGGAGGTCCGATATGCATTGGAAAGAGAGGCTGCTGCCCTGGCTACGTTCAGGAGAAGCGAAGAAGATTTGGAGGCGATTCGGGCATGCTTGGATCAGTGCAGACAAGCAGCCAGCCAGCATGATCTCAAAGCTTATGCTCACTGGGATGTCGAGTTTCACAAAATGGTGATTGCTGCTTCACATAACCAATTGATGGCGAATTTGTACAATCATATTTCCGAGGCGCTGCAAAACATGGTTTTGGAAACGAAGGACTTCAAAAATGTGGCTTTTTATCACGACTCTCATGACCTGCTTTATCAAGCCATTGCCAATCAGGATTGCCATCAAGCCGAGGAGGCTGTTCGTTTATACATTGAAAAGGCCCGTGCTAAACTGTGCTAAATGAAGCATTCAAATACACGGACACGACTAGTCCAGAAATTTTGCAAAAAACCTAACATGGGTAGGGCATGCCCGCTTATGTGCCAAGAGTTACGTTTGGAGCAGAGCCTAATCTTGTGACCTTGCCTTGGTCCCAGGTGAATTCAGCTGGGCCTACTCCAAAAAGGCATAAAAAGCCCCACCTCCAATTCAGTCTTCCCACACCTCATTTTTTTGGATTGGTCTAGCTTCAGTTGTTCATGACTGCATGTAACAGGATACGCTGGGGCTTCAACCGTTTCGCGTGAGTAGGTGGCCTTCCCCCCTTGTTCCTTCGTCCTTTGCTCGTTGACTTCTTTAATTATTCCCCTTTTAGTCGTGCTGGCCTTGTATTTTAACCGCAAAATGACGCAAACGTCATTGAAGGCTATTTTTGATCTGGCTGATTTTAATATGCGAGTGGGGAAAAATGTAGGTGGTATTTGCGTGGTGCAAGCCTTCGTATGAAAAGGCACTATTCGCTGTAAACAATGGCAAATACCGCGTGGCCAAGTTGCTGGCAATTAAAATCATGTCGGACTGTGGATGCTGGATCATTGCAAGGCAAAATTGCATTTGAGGAAATCCCATTTGGGTATGAGGGCTTCGCTCCGGTTCTCAACAATATTAATCTGAAGATCCGTGCTGGAGAGACAGTAGCTTTTGTAAGCCCATCCAGTGCAGGAAAAACGACCCTGTGCAGCCTGCTGCTACGCTTTTATGAAGTTACACAAGGCAACATACGAATTGATGAAATGAACATCACCGATATTACCCTCTCCTGCCTTCGGAGCAATATCGGGATTGTCCGACAGGATGTCTATTTATTTTCCGGAAGCATCCGTGAGAATATCGCTGATGACGAAATCTGGGAAGCCGCTCACCGGGCTTAACTAGAGGCCTTTATCCATGCACAACCTGAAGGGATGGATACAGTGATCGGAGAACGTGGGGTAGATTGTCCGGGGGACAAAAACAGCGACTGGCTATTTACGGATGTTCCTCAAGAATTCGCCAATCCTGATCCTGGACGAGACCACCTCTGCACTGGATACCGAAACGGAAACTTCAATTCAGCATTCTCTTGCTGAGCTTTCAGCAAGAAGAATAACTTTGATGATTGCTCACCGTCTGGTAACCATAAAGAGAGCAGATCAAATTGTGGTCGTACCGCATATAGCATTGAAGAACAAGGAAAGCACGAAGCATTGCTTGCCGCTGTTGGACATTACAGTCGTTTTATCACCCACAGTTTGGTGATGTACAATACATTCCCTCTTAAGGGTACTTCCTCCACATGGATGAAATTGACGATTAATTAACTTAAAACGTAGGAGGAACCCTTATGAGTTCACCAGAACAATTGTTAAAAAAACAGGATGAAATATCCAGTACCGGCATTCGCAAGCAAGCGACATTCTGGTTCATGATCGTAGGAATTATTTTTATCGCAGCGAATTTGCGTGCTCCCCTCACATCGGTGGGACCATTAGTCAGTATTATTCGGGAGAACGTGCATATTTCAAATACCTTAGCAGGCCTGATTACCACAGTTCCACTGATTGCATTTGCATTGTTATCACCTTTTGTACCAAAATTAGGACGCAGATATGGTGTAGAACGTATTATCCTGATTTCCCTTATTTTTTTGGTCATCGGTATCGCTGTTCGCTCATTATCCGGGGCGGTGACCTTGTATGTTGGAACCGCAGTTCTGGGGTTTGCTATTACCATATGTAATGTATTACTACCGAGCCTGATTAAACGGGAATTTCCGCAGCAAATGGGTACTATGACAGGGGTTTATTCTGTTTCCATGAATCTATGCGGGGCGATTGCTTCCGGCATTAGTGTTCCCTTAGCTGTGGGGGCAGGCTTAAACTGGCAAGGTGCCTTGGGAGTATGGGGGATACTTAGCGTCATCTCCATTCTCTTTTGGATACCGCAACTCAAGGCTCCAGCGAAACCAGCCGCTGTTGCCAGCAGCGCAGGGAACAACCATCAGATCAATATATGGCGCTCTCCGTTGGCTTGGCAGGTAACTCTTTTTATGGGAATACAATCGACCATTTTTTATGTGCTGGTGGCATGGCTGCCTGAAATACTAAAAGATCAAGGCATCAGTTCAAGTCAATCCGGCTGGTTTCTCTCGATTCTGATTATGGCTTCACTCCCCTTTGCATTTATCGTTCCTGTTATAGCTGGACGCATGCCTAACCAACGGTTGTTAGTGGTTATTACAACGATTCTGCTTTTGATCGGAACACTTGGACTTCTCTATGGCAGTATCCATCTGGTTCTGTTTTGGGTTATTATTCTTGGTATTGGGGCGGGCTTTGCCTTTGGCTTGTCCATGATGTTTTTCGGCTTGCGTACCCAAAGTGCCCATCAGGCGGCTGAATTATCGGGCATGGCCCAATCCATCGGATATCTACTAGCAGCAATTGGCCCAGCGCTGATTGGATACTTGCATGATGCCACTCATAGTTGGAGCGTTCCACTCCTGTTATTGGTTGGCGCTTCTGCTCTACTCGGTATCTTTGGTCTGGGTGCGGCTAGGGATCAATTTGTTGGTTCTGCGAAGTAGGACCATGATAGAAAGGATTTAAACACATGATTCACATTCATCCTAACATGAAAGACAAGTATACAGACACGCACTTTGGTGTGTTTGTGCTGCGCCGGCTTCGAGCCAAGTAAAGAAGGCTTTGCTGCCCTCCCATCATTTACAGAAAGCGAGCTCAAAAAAATTAGAGAGCGTTGCTGAAAGCCTTACTTGCCAATATACGAATTTCCCAGCCCAATATTATGCCTGTTCTGATGGAGGTTATCAGCATTTAATTGCTCGTTATGAGCCAGTTATTATTAAGTACGCAAAACGAAATGGAACCGGCGTGCAAACAGCAGATGACGATTGCCTAGATCATGGTAGTTCGTCGCTTTGATCTTAGTCACTACGAATAAAAAAGGGACTGGCTCTGTGTATCTTACTACACAGGGCCAGTTCTTGTTTTCACACACTCTATTTTAATCTATTTTGAGAAAGTTTTCAGGAACAGTTGCCCTTTTCTCTCCTAATCCCCATTTATATAACAGGAAGCAATCATCATATATTTACTTCCTTGATTACAATTTGATCCTTGAAAACTTCATAATGCTTGTTTCAAGTACGTTCCTTTCTCCTCTGTGAAAACCAGAAGCGACGAAGCAGAAGCGCTGTGACAGTCCCAAAACGGGGCTTGAGCGACCACTTCTCCGGCTAAAATCATCCTGTGGTGGGATGAATCGCCATAACCAGGGAAGGGGATTATGATACTTCTGCCCGGCCAACGTCACGGTATTGGGGTCAGCAATTGATTTATCGAATCGAACCATTACAATTAAGCATACAGTTACATCCGGCACGTTGAATGGCAAGTTCATTGAAATTGAGAAAGTTCGTACCAAGAACAAAGCTAGTCGCCGCACGCTGCCACTGGTGGACACGTTCTACGAGCTTCTGATCCGTATGAAGGAACAACAAGCAGCTCATCGCTCATCTTATGGCAATACTTACCGCACCGACTACTTGGAGTACATTTATGTCGATGCATTGGGGCAGCGCATTAAGCCTGGTTATATTACACAGCATTTTCCCATTCTGCTGAAGAGACATGGTTTTAGGCGCATCCGGTATCACGACCTCCGTCATAGCTGCGCCAGTTTATTATTAGCGAATGGCGTTAGGCATGAAAGAAGTTCAGGAATGGTTGGGACATAGTGATTATGCAACAACGGCAAATATATATTCCCACTTGGAGTACAGCACAAAAATCTCATCTGCGCAGACAATGAGCGAATGCTTGAAAATATAAACATGGGTGCAAGAAAAAAGGGCTACAACACTGCTCCGAAAAGCAATCTTATAACCCCTTTGGTATACCGATGGCCGGACTCGAACCGGCAAGCCTCTCGGCACCGCATTTTGAGTGCGGCGTGTCTGCCAATTCCACCACATCGGCACATTATATATCTCATCTGCATTTATGTTCTTCCTCTAAGAAAAAGGAGAGGACTACAGGAGAGAACTTTTCAAACACATTTTAATAAATACATTAATACCAAGGCATCAGTGGTTAAATCCTCGTCTTGCGAACTCGATTTTGAGTCGTTCGCGTCTGACCATTCCGCCACACCGGCAAAATATAGGTTATGTAAAGTGAACATTGAATATTAATGGCGCGCCCTGAGAGATTCGAACTCCCGGCCTTTTGATTCGTAGTCAAACGCTCTATCCAGCTGAGCTAAGGGCGCAAAAAATTGGAGCGGACGACGGGAATCGAACCCGCGACCCTCGCCTTGGCAAGGCGATGCTCTACCGCTGAGCCACGTCCGCACACGGTATGTACTGCCAACCTGTAAATCCTAATTCAGTAAAAAATGGCGGAACCGACGGGATTCGAACCCGCGATCTCCTGCGTGACAGGCAGGCATGTTAGGCCAACTACACCACGGTTCCATATATTGCGGGGGCAGGATTTGAACCTGCGGCCTTCGGGTTATGAGCCCGACGAGCTACCGGGCTGCTCCACCCCGCGTCAGTACTTCTATAAGAAGCTTCATGGTGGAGGCTGAGGGGATCGAACCCCCGACCCTCTGCTTGTAAGGCAGATGCTCTCCCAGCTGAGCTAAGCCTCCATGTAAAGAAGCAACTTAATTATCATAACATGATTCGGCAAAAATTACAATGATTATTAATTTAAAATGGTGACCCGTATGGGATTCGAACCCATGTTACCTCCGTGAAAGGGAGGTGTCTTAACCCCTTGACCAACGGGCCGTATGAACAAATATTCATTTGACAACAAAAAATATTATACCAAGTTTATCGATAAATAACAATACTTTTATTGAAAACTACTATTTATTAAAAAAACGATTGTGATTGTATTGTACGCTCAACCGCTGCAGATACCTTCTTATCTTGCCTTTTGCAGCTCGCAGCAAAGTTAGGTTATGCTTACCGGCTATTATCTCTGCCACTTTTGAATGTTCAAATGCTCAGTATCCAGCCTTTCTTCAAACACCAGATGCTGGTGGCCGCTGATGCATCTATCGATCTGCGGGGCAGCCCAGGACCCTTCCGCCCCTTCAACCTGGATAACAGGCGTTCCCGGGAAGCAGAGAGCACATAGTGATGAACTGTAAGACCGTCTTTCCTCAATTCGCGTAAGCAGGGAGTCGGCGGTTTAATTCAAAAGCAGTTTGTGTCATCGCAAACAAAAAAACCACCGTTGATAATCAACAGTGGTCTTCATGTGCTTGGCGGCGTCCTACTCTCCCAGGACCCTTCGGTCCAAGTACCATCGGCGCTGGAGGGCTTAACGGTCGTGTTCGGGATGGGTACGCGTGGAACCCCTCCGCTATCGCCACCAAACGGGTTTTTTTCGCTCGTGCTACTCCCCCGAATTCCTTCAGGAAAATAACCGACTACAGAAAAGACATGCAGCTTAAAATCTTTCAGGCTTAATCGCCTGAAAACTGAATCCGAAACAAATCTGCGTTTTAAGATGTGGATAAGCCCTCGACCGATTAGTATTGGTCAGCTCCATGCATTGCTGCACTTCCACCTCCAACCTATCTACCTCGTCGTCTTCAAGGGGTCTTACTAGTTGGGAAATCTCATCTTGAGGGGGGCTTCACGCTTAGATGCTTTCAGCGCTTATCCCGTCCGTACGTAGCTACCCAGCCATGCTCCTGGCGGAACAACTGGTGCACCAGCGGTACGTCCATCCCGGTCCTCTCGTACTAAGGACAGCTCCTCTCAAATTTCCTGCGCCCACGACAGATAGGGACCGAACTGTCTCACGACGTTCTGAACCCAGCTCGCGTACCGCTTTAATGGGCGAACAGCCCAACCCTTGGGACCTACTTCAGCCCCAGGATGCGATGAGCCGACATCGAGGTGCCAAACCTCCCCGTCGATGTGGACTCTTGGGGGAGATAAGCCTGTTATCCCCAGGGTAGCTTTTATCCGTTGAGCGATGGCCCTTCCATGCGGTACCACCGGATCACTAAGTCCGACTTTCGTCCCTGCTCGACTTGTAGGTCTCGCAGTCAAGCTCCCTTATGCCTTTGCACTCTGCGAATGATTTCCAACCATTCTGAGGGAACCTTGGAACGCCTCCGTTACTCTTTAGGAGGCGACCGCCCCAGTCAAACTGCCCGCCTGACACGGTCCCCGTACCCGATAAGGGCACTAGGTTAGAACCTAGATACGATCAGGGTGGTATCCCAACGGCGCCTCTGCAGAAGCTTGCGCTCCTGCTTCTAAGGCTCCCACCTATCCTGTACAGATCGTACCCAAATTCAATATCAAGCTGCAGTAAAGCTCCATGGGGTCTTTCCGTCTTGTCGCGGGTAACCTGCATCTTCACAGGTATTAAAATTTCACCGGATCTCTCGTTGAGACAGCGCCCAAGTCGTTACGCCATTCGTGCGGGTCAGAATTTACCTGACAAGGAATTTCGCTACCTTAGGACCGTTATAGTTACGGCCGCCGTTTACTGGGGCTTCGGTTCACAGCTTCGGGTTACCCCTAACCGCTCCCCTTAACCTTCCAGCACCGGGCAGGCGTCAGCCCGTATACTTCGCCTTACGGCTTCGCACAGACCTGTGTTTTTGCTAAACAGTCGCTTGGGCCTTTTCACTGCGGCCCCCTCGGGCTATTCACCCTACCGAGGCACCTCTTCTCCCGAAGTTACGAGGTCATTTTGCCGAGTTCCTTAACGAGAGTTCTTCCGCGCGCCTTAGAATTCTCTTCTCGCCTACCTGTGTCGGTTTGCGGTACGGGCACCTTCTCCTGGCTAGAGGCTTTTCTTGGCAGTGTGAGATCATGACCTTCGCTACTAACATTTTCGCTCCCCATTACAGCCCAGCCTTCACGATGTGCGGATTTGCCTACACATCAGCCTCACTGCTTAGACGGACACATCCATCAGTCCGCGTCACTACCCTCCTGCGTCACCCCATCGCTCATAGCGGATTACGGTGGTACAGTAATTTCAAACTGTTGTCCTTCGACTACGCCTTTCGGCCTCGCCTTAGGTCCCGACTTACCCTGAGCGGACGAGCCTTCCTCAGGAAACCTTGGGCTTTCGGCGGATCAGATTCTCACTGATCTTTTCGTTACTCATACCGGCATTCTCACTTGTATACGCTCCAGCACTCCTCACGGTATACCTTCAACGTATATACAACGCTCCCCTACCCCAGATACATTGTATCTAGCCATAGCTTCGGTGGTGTGTTTAGCCCCGTTACATTTTCGGCGCAGAGTCACTCGACCAGTGAGCTATTACGCACTCTTTCAATGGTGGCTGCTTCTAAGCCAACATCCTGGTTGTCTGTGCAACTCCACATCCTTTCCCACTTAACACACACTTGGGGACCTTAGCTGATGGTCTGGGCTGTTTCCCTTTCGACAATGGATCTTAGCACTCACTGTCTGACTCCCGGCAATAAATATGTGGCATTCGGAGTTTGACTGAGCTTGGTAACCCTTGCGGGCCCCGCACCCAATCAGTGCTCTACCTCCACTATTCTTATACCGAGGCTAGCCCTAAAGCTATTTCGGGGAGAACCAGCTATCTCCGAGTTCGATTGGAATTTCTCCGCTACCCCCACCTCATCCCCGCATTTTTCAACATGCGTGGGTTCGGGCCTCCAGTGCGTGTTACCGCACCTTCACCCTGGACAGGGGTAGATCACACGGTTTCGGGTCTACGCCCCCATACTCAAATCGCCCTATTCAGACTCGCTTTCGCTGCGGCTCCGGCTTCTCACCTTAACCTTGCATGGTAAACGTAACTCGCCGGTTCATTCTACAAAAGGCACGCCATCACCCCTAAAACGGGCTCTGACTTTTTGTAAGCACACGGTTTCAGGTTCTATTTCACTCCCCTTCCGGGGTGCTTTTCACCTTTCCCTCACGGTACTGTTTCACTATCGGTCGCCAGGTAGTATTTAGCCTTAGCAGATGGTCCTGCTGGATTCATACGGGGTTTCACGTGCCCCGCACTACTCGGGATCCGTCTCGGAGAGAATACAGTTTAGGCTACAGGGCTTTTACCTCTATCGCGGGCCTTTCCAGACCTCTTCGCCTACTATATTCCTTTGTAACTCCATGTGAGACGTCCCACAACCCCTAAGAGCAAGCTCTTAGGTTTAGGCTGTTCCGCGTTCGCTCGCCGCTACTGACGGAATCACTATTGTTTTCTCTTCCTCAGGGTACTTAGATGTTTCAGTTCCCCTGGTCTGCCTCTACCTCTCCTATGTATTCAGAGAGGAGTAACTGCGAATTACCACAGCTGGGTTTCCCCATTCGGACACCCCCGGATCAAAGCTTGCTTACAGCTCCCCGAGGCAGTTTCGTTGTTCGCCACGTCCTTCGTCGGCTCCTGGCGCCTAGGCATCCTCCGTGTGCTCTTATTAGCTTAACCAGCGCTCCGGTGTTTGGCTTGTTCGCTCCTCTTGTTTTGAACAGCGCTACCGGACTAATCCGTTCGCTACTCTGTTCAAAGCCAAAGGTCGCTTCACAATCCAAAACCTTCGCTTCCAGCTAATAACTAATTCACTTGTTTGCACAAGTTATAGCTAAAAGATGTTCTAAACGCAAATTCGTTTCGGTATCCAGTTTTCAAGGATCAAGTTGTTCTTGCTCCGGCTTTAACCCCGGAAGAAGATCATATCATTTTCCGTAACCACTTGGCTACAAGCAAGTTCTGGAAATGATACTTTTTTGAGAGCTTAAACTCTCAAAACTGAGCAACGAGTGAGTGTGTTGAACCCGAAGGTTCTATAGAAGCTTACGCTTCTGTTCGAATGTTTCCGTCTCAGGAAACGATTCTCCATAGAAAGGAGGTGATCCAGCCGCACCTTCCGATACGGCTACCTTGTTACGACTTCACCCCAATTATCTACCCCACCTTCGGCGGCTGGCTCCCTTGCGGGTTACCCCACCGACTTCGGGTGTTGTAAACTCTCGTGGTGTGACGGGCGGTGTGTACAAGACCCGGGAACGTATTCACCGCGGCATGCTGATCCGCGATTACTAGCAATTCCGACTTCATGCAGGCGAGTTGCAGCCTGCAATCCGAACTGAGACCGGCTTTGTTGGGATTCGCTCCACCTCGCGGTTTCGCAGCCCTTTGTACCGGCCATTGTAGTACGTGTGTAGCCCAGGTCATAAGGGGCATGATGATTTGACGTCATCCCCACCTTCCTCCGGTTTGTCACCGGCAGTCTGCTTAGAGTGCCCACCATCACGTGCTGGCAACTAAGCATAAGGGTTGCGCTCGTTGCGGGACTTAACCCAACATCTCACGACACGAGCTGACGACAACCATGCACCACCTGTCTCCTCTGTCCCGAAGGCCGCTGCTATCTCTAGCAGATTCAGAGGGATGTCAAGACCTGGTAAGGTTCTTCGCGTTGCTTCGAATTAAACCACATACTCCACTGCTTGTGCGGGTCCCCGTCAATTCCTTTGAGTTTCAGTCTTGCGACCGTACTCCCCAGGCGGAGTGCTTACTGTGTTAACTTCGGCACCAAGGGTATCGAAACCCCTAACACCTAGCACTCATCGTTTACGGCGTGGACTACCAGGGTATCTAATCCTGTTTGCTCCCCACGCTTTCGCGCCTCAGCGTCAGTTACAGCCCAGAAAGTCGCCTTCGCCACTGGTGTTCCTCCACATATCTACGCATTTCACCGCTACACGTGGAATTCCACTTTCCTCTTCTGTACTCAAGCCACCCAGTTTCCAGTGCGACCTTAGGTTGAGCCCAAGGTTTAAACACCAGACTTAAATAGCCGCCTGCGCGCGCTTTACGCCCAATAATTCCGGACAACGCTTGCCCCCTACGTATTACCGCGGCTGCTGGCACGTAGTTAGCCGGGGCTTTCTTCTCAGGTACCGTCACTCCGATAGCAGTTACTCTACCGGACGTTCTTCCCTGGCAACAGAGCTTTACGATCCGAAAACCTTCATCACTCACGCGGCATTGCTCCGTCAGGCTTTCGCCCATTGCGGAAGATTCCCTACTGCTGCCTCCCGTAGGAGTCTGGGCCGTGTCTCAGTCCCAGTGTGGCCGTTCACCCTCTCAGGTCGGCTACGCATCGTCGCCTTGGTGAGCCGTTACCTCACCAACTAGCTAATGCGCCGCAGGCCCATCCCTTAAGGGCAGATTGCTCCGCCTTTCATCCTCGGTTCAGGAGAACCAAGGAATTATCCGGTATTAGCTACCGTTTCCGGTAGTTATCCCAGGCTAAGGGGCAGGTTGCCTACGTGTTACTCACCCGTCCGCCGCTGAATCCTGTTGAAAGCAAGCTTTCAACAAAACTCCGCTCGACTTGCATGTATTAGGCATGCCGCCAGCGTTCGTCCTGAGCCAGGATCAAACTCTCCAAATTGGTTTTATCGGATAGATCCGATAAAGTATTGAAAAGAGCGATATGCTCATTTTGAAACATCTGACGAGAATTTGCATTCTCTACCGACAAGCTTCACTTGCGTGAAACTCATCTTCTTTTGGACTTCACTTTCGTAAAATCCCACTCACTCGTTGTTCAGTTTTCAAAGATCAAGTTCTCGTTGTTGGCGATGTTTGCGTCACCAGCAACTCTTATAATATATCATGTTATTCGGACAATTGCAACACTTAATTTCAAAAGCAATTTATTTACTTGCTCCGTATTAACATTCACCAGACGACAAAATATTATTCATTCTGCGGCTGGATTTATAATATAACACGTTACTTATGTCAAAAGCAATCTTTTTTTCTACCCAAAACAAAAAATATGCTGACCCGTTAAGTAACAGGTCAGCATATTAAATTGATGCAGCTAAGGTTGGCTAGCGAATTAGTTTGAAGTCCATGGATTCTTACGTTTTTTGGTTCCTCCGTTACTCCCAGTTGAATTGGACCTCCGAGCTTGGGATCCCAAGCTTCCGGCCTTACTGCTCAAGCTGGAGGTTCTGGCCTTGGCCCCGGTCTTCTTAGTAGTACCGTTCTTAGCTTTCACGGGTTCAGCCGTATTTGCCTGAGCCGGCTGTGTTACCAGTTGCTCCGCAAGCTGAGGCTCCTGAATTTCAGGAACACGGGTATGAAGCCCCATGTTCTCCATGCCGGGAAATTGCGGATACGGAGGAATCCCTGCGGCCACGGATCCATCATAAGCGGATACAGGCATAGACGGAGCCATCATCCCCTGATTAGGCATAAGCATGCCATAAGGGGCCATCATTCCCGGGTTCATATAAACCGGATAACCGTTATACATAGGCATCTCATAACTATACGGTTGAACCGATTGGGTATACATGTTCTCTCCGCAGCCACAATCTGGCCAAGGAAGATTCACCGGCATTCCCTCGTAGGATACCCCTTCCACTTGTGCAGGCGCATTATTCTGATACCACATTGGAGAGACATTGCCCGAATAATAATAGGGAGGCATACATTCCGGTGCATAACTCATAGGCTGCACATAAGCAGGAGCCATGTTGTTATTCATCATCGATGCCGACTCATAAAGCGGATAGGCAGGCGGGCAATCGTTGAAATTCGGGTGCTGCATCAGGCCAGGATATCCTCCGTGCTCATAAGCAGACATTACGCCATCCGAGCATCCGGAAGGCTTCTTCTCTGTCTTAGGCATTTCATACTGGGAGACGGCCTCCTGGGCAGGAACAGAAATCTGCACGAACAGACTCTGCATCTCAGAATGAATGGTTTCCTTCATTGGAGCCATTTCGGGCTGTATATTGGGCATATTGGCAGCTGGCGAAACAAGTTCAGGTACCGGAGCAGGAAGTGGCGCAGGAACTGGGACTGGAACTGGGACTGGGGCCGGTTTAGGTTCAGGTTTAGGTTCAGGTTTTGGAACAGGTTTGACTGCCTCAGCTACCATTTCTTCTTTTGGACCGGTGTAGGTTTTTCCGCCTACTGCTGTTTTATCGGGAGCATTGGCCGGCGAGTACCCCGGCTGGGTCGGAGATGTGGCCGGTTTTTTGGGAACATTCACAATTTCGCCGGTCATTAGCGCATTGGGATTCTTCAACTGAGGATTCGCATCAATCATTTCTTTCAATGACACTCCCCATGCCTTGGACAGCTTCCACAAGCTGTCTCCCTGTTTGACTGTATGCTTATAGTAGATGCTGTTGTTGTCCGGTACCGGGACGGTGGCAGCAGGTATCTTCACCTTATCCCCGACAGCAAGCACATCCGGATTGCTGAATTGCGGATTGGCATCGATTATAGTCTGCAGCGGCACCCCGTACTTTTGCGATAATGCATACAGCGTATCGCCTGTTTTGACAATGTGTATTTTCACGCGGCATTAACCTCCTAATAGTTGTTGGAGTATGTCATTCGCCATAGCCGTGCAGAAAGCGGCCGGCGGATTCATACGCCTGGTTGAAGCGGAGCATTCCCCTCTAAGCTGGTTATATGCGGTACAGCCGCCTCCTTCGTTACTACATCTTATGCAGCCCATGGGCGATTGACATCCCTATCAGCAAAAAAAAACCTCCCACACAAAAGGATAAACGGCTGCCGTGATCTTCGGCACTCCATTCATGCTAAGCGTGAAAGGTTCTTATTTCTTAAGTGAGTCTATGCAGCAATCTTATTCAAATACCTTGTAGCCGTCTTGATCCACGACGTTGCGGAACTCCTCAAGCAGCTTGAGTGTAATCGGACCTGCATGCCCGTCGCCGATAATCCGTCCGTCAATCTCACGGGCAGCAATAACTTCGGCTGCTGTTCCGGTGAAGAACACCTCGTCAGCAATATAAACATCGTGCATGGTGAACGGTTCTTCTTTAAGCTTGAAGCCCAGCTTCTCACAGAGCTCAATAATCGCCAGACGGGTAATTCCTTCAAGAGCTCCCAAATAACATGGAGGCGTATAGAGCACCCCTCTTTTGACGATGAAAATATTGTCGCCTGATCCTTCCGTTACATAGCCCTGGGCGTTCATCATAATCGCTTCATCGGCTTCCGCCAGATTGGACTGGATTTTGACCAGGATATTGTTTAGGTAGTTTAGCGATTTGATCTTTGGATTCAGGGCATCCGGCAGATTGCGGCGCTGGGAGACGGACACAGCACGCAAACCGTTGAGATAGGCCTGCTCCGGGTAAATGGCAAGCTGCTCCACGATAATGATTACACTCGCTTTGGGACAGCGGCGAGGGTCAAGACCCAGATTGCCGGGGCCGCGTGAAACAATCAGACGGATGTAGCCGTTGCGCATATCATTCAAACGGATGGTTTCCGCCATAGCTTCAAGCATCTCATCATAGGTCAGCGGGATCTCCAGCTGAATCGACTTTGCTGAATCATATAATCTGTCCAGGTGCTCGCTGCATTTGAAGATATTCCCGTTGTAGATGCGGATTCCTTCGAATATGCCGTCACCATACAGGAAACCGTGATCAAACACGGATACCTTTGCATTTTCTTTTGTTACATGTTGTCCATCCAGATAGATCCATTGGTCTGCCATGAATTTACTGCACCTCCGCTTTCTCATCCTCATAGGTGTATGTGGGATACGAGCCCAGAATCCGTACCTGACAGCCAAGCGCGTTGATCTCTTCAATAGCGCCAGGGAGCAGGACCGACTCTATCGGTTCCAGCACATCAATATAGAAATAATAAGTTCCCAGCTTCTTCTTCGTCGGCCGTGATTCAATCCGCGACAGATTCAGCTTCCTCCAGGCAAATGCAGCCAGTACTTGATGAAGCGCACCAGGAAAATCCTCCGGCAACGTCACCAGCACACTGGTCTTGACTCCACTGCTTGCCCGCGCCAGCTCTAGCTTCTGCGACCCTACAAGCACGAAACGGGTGAAGTTGTTGGAATGATCGGTAATCTGGCGGTCAACAATCTCCAGACCATGCGTAGCTGCCCCAAGGGCTGTGCCGATGGCTGCCCAGCCCTTGCCAGGGTTGTCCTTCACCAGCTCCACAGCTTCCGAGGTACTCCCGACCGATTCCAGCTCTGCCCAAGGGGCATGCTCGCGGATAAACAGGCGGCATTGCGCCATCGCCACGGGATGGGAAAGAATCTTCACCATGCCGCTGTAATCCCTGCTGCCCTCTGCATCGGTAAATTCCAGAGGATGACCGATCAGGTTCTGGATGGATGGGAATATCCATTCGGACTGCATCGGCAGATTCACTTCATTAATGAGCCAGTCAATATGCAGGCTGACCGAACCTTCAATCGTATTCTCAATCGGAATCACACTGTAATCGGTGACTCCGTTTGATGTAGAGAGGAAGACATCGGATATCAGCTTGTGATGCACAACTCTGACAGGCTCACCGTCAAACAGATGCAGCAGCGCTTCGTGTGAGACCGAGCCCTGCGGCAAGACAGCTATCGATTTCATGACTGCAGTTCTCCTTTTATCATATCCAAAAACGAATCGTTGTGCATCCCGTTTCTTCCCGTCAGCTCTACTGTTACACCTTCAGTGCACAGCGACAGCCAGCAGGTCTGGGCAGGAATGCCCTGATCAGCCATTGTTTGTACCAGAAAGGCTTCAAGCTCATCTTTGCGCTTCTCCCTGCGGTCCACCAGACAGAGAAGGGTTGGTCCCGCTCCACTGAGGGCAATCCCGAGCGCCCCATGCTGCGGAGCCTCCGCCAGCAGCTTCTCCATCCCGGGTACTAGCGCTGCGCGGTAAGGCTGGTGCAGACGGTCCTGCATGGCTTTGCCGATCAGGTCGAACCGGCCGGAGGCAAGTGCTGCCGTAAGCAGCGATGTGCGGCTGATGTTATACACCGCATCTGAAACAGAAATCTCGGTCGGCAGCACTCCGCGCGCTTTGGTAGTAGCCAGCTCAAACTCTGGAATAATCACCAGCGCCTCCAGCTCGGAAGGCGGCGCAAGCTTCACATAATCGGCCACTTCGCCGTCCCAGATCGCCGTGATGATGCCACCAAACAATGAGGCCCCCACATTGTCGGGATGTTTCTCCAGCTTGGTTGCCATGTTAAACAGCACCGCATCACTGAGCGGCGAGCCAATCAGCGCATTCGCTGCTGCCATCCCGCCGACAATCGCCGAAGCGCTGCTTCCCAGACCGCGGGTGAGCGGAATCTCTGAATACATGGAGATGGCCAGCTCAGGCACGGAAACGCCGGCTTCCGCGAAGACCAGTTGGGCAACCTGATAGAGCAGATTGCTTTTATCCAGCGCCAGCCCCTTCATTTCATCACCATACAGGTGAATTACAGTCTCCTCCGCCTCCTCCATCTCGATCCAGGCATACATGGACAAAGCCATGCCAAGTGTATCGAAGCCGGGACCCAGATTGGCGGTGCTGGCAGGCACTTTGACTCTAGACCTTCCGTAAATACTCATAACGGGTGACTCTCCTTAGTATATTTTGACTGAACGCTGTTTGCTCGTTGGGTATGAAATTATCCTTCCACCCGATAGTGGCTCTTGATCCGGCTGATCACATGCAGCTCTTCAAACTGTTGCAGCACCTTGTTCATACTAGCTTTGCTGGCGTCATGGGTAACAATAATAATCTCCGCATTGGGATTGTTCGGGTTAGCCTGCTGTACCACCGAATCCAGACTGACGTCACAGTCGGCGAAGACCTGAGTGATTTTGGCCAATACTCCCGCCTTGTCATCTACATGCAGCAGCAGGAAGTTTTTATAATAAATGTCCTCATCGCTCTTCAGCTTCTTCTGCTTGTAAGGTACGATATGCTTCAGCCCGTTGACACCCAGCTTGAGGTTCTTGATCACCGCGACCAGGTCGGAGACAATCGAGGTTGCCGTAGGCATAGCGCCCGCGCCCGCACCGTAGAACATCGTCTCCCCCACTGCTTCACCGTATACATAAACAGCATTGAACACGCCATTAACGGATGCAATCGGATGGCCTTGGCGGATCATGGTCGGCTGGACGCTGATGCTGAACTCTTCATCCTGGCGCTCGGCGATCCCCAGCAGCTTCATTTCGTAACCCAGTCTTTTGGCAAAAGCGATATCTTCCTTGCTCACTCCGGAAATTCCGCTGACGCTGACATCGCTAAGCTCCACATTCGTGCGGAAGCCCAGTGTGCCCAGAATCGCCATCTTGCGCGCGGCATCCAGCCCCTCCACATCAGAGGTCGGATCGGATTCCGCATACCCCAGCTCCTGCGCTTCCTTCAGCGCATCGGCATAGGTCGCACCCTCCTGGCTCATTTTGGTCAATATGTAGTTGGTTGTGCCATTAACGATCCCCATAATCTTCATGATCCGGTCCGAGGAGAAGCCCTCAATTAAGGTACGGATGATCGGGATGCCGCCGGCCACACTGGCCTCATAAAAAACATCACATTGCTTCTCCTGCGCCTTGGCCAGAATCTCCGAGCCGTGCAGCGCCATCAGATCCTTGTTCGCAGTTACAATATGCTTGCCGCGCTCCAGCGCTTCAAGGATATATTCCTTCGTGCCGGCAATGCCGCCCATCACCTCAACAATAACGTCGATTTCCGGGTCGCGGATGACCTCCCACGGATCTGTAGTGATTTTGGCCGCATCCACTTCAATATCACGGGGTTTGTCGAGATTCTTGACAGCAATACGCTCTATGATAATCTGGGAGCCCACCTGGCTGCTCAGATCCTCCTGATTTCCTTCCACGATGCGGACAACGCCCGCTCCCACTGTTCCCAGGCCCAGCAATCCCACTCTAACCGGCTTCATCTTTATCTGTATCCTCCTAAAGTTTTGTAGCATAGACTACTTGGATTGCTTCGCAAAACTCACTTCGTAAGCTTATACCAAAGTTTGCTTAAGTTACCAAGCTCCAAATATGATCCGCCCGACATACCATTATCCCTGTCCGACGATCAAGGCCCGTTTCACGCCCGGCATCTCCTTCAGGCTATCCAGCATACCCCCTAGCTCTTCACTCAGATGTGAAATCTCCACGGATATCACTACGTTTGCCCGCCCCTGCAGCGGAATGCTCTGATGGATGGTCAGCACGTTGGCCCCATGGCTTGCGACAGCGGCCAGCACCTTGGACAGCATGCCGGATTCATGCTCCAGATCAAGCGAAAAGGTCACGATGCGTTCCCGCTCCAGCTGATGGATCAGATGAATGCCATCCTTGTACTTGTAGAATGCGCTGCGGCTCAGTCCAACCTGTTCAACACCCTCATGGACGGTCTTGGCATCTCCGGCTTCCAGTAATTGCTTCACCTGCATGGTCTTCAGCACCGCGTCAGGCAGAATGTCCTCTCGGACCAAATAATAGCGTTCTTTCACGAACGTCCTCACCCCAAAGACTTTTGTGTTTTGATAGTGGACATTATATCGGATTTAAGCGTTAAAAAGCAATAACTTTTCATTGGAAGCGCACTCGCATCAGGTATACGGAATGGTAGTCCCGCAATAGTCACAATTCTTCGCTTGTCCCGGATACACCGTATTCTGGGCACCGCAGCCCGGACAGCGCACCGATTTAGGCAGTTGCGGAGGTACTGCAGACGATGACGGCGCGCCAGTCTGATGCGCCCGCTGCGCAGACTCGAAACCAGATGGTCCGGAAGAGGGGGATGGAGTCGGAGGCACAGCTGCGTAAGGAGCACCCTGAAGCTGCTCGGAAAATACCATATCATGCGGCAACAGCCCTTTATTCTTCAGATACAGCACATCCCGGCGCACATCGCTCTCACTCTGGGCGGTACGCGCGGACAAGGTGCCAATATGTCTGATCTGCTGGTCTGTCACCAGCCCAATATAGGAAGTGGTCAGCAGCGAAAATTTATATTTCGCCCGCGCCGCCACAGTGCCCAGCCCATAAGCAGGCAGCAGGAACAGCAAAGCAAGCATAACAAGCAGCATAATCAGCACAGCAGTCTCATATTCACCCTTCTGAATATCCCGATACGAGAAAACGGCCAGCTGAATGAACCCGCCAATAAATACATGGGACAACAGATTATAATTCGAGGCCTTACGGTAGTTCTTATAATGAGTGCTGAACAGCCGGATCAGGGCCAGCACCAGCCCAAAGGGCATAAATAAATAACCAGACACCAAGGTGATGTAATCAAAAGCGGTCCGGTCATATTTCATATGATAGACAGCCGCATTCCCTTCGGGAGCATCCGGCTGTCCTTGCAGGTTCAATCCGTTCATTGCTTAATTCCTCCTATTTAAGTGCCGCCAGCTCCCGATTTCTCCGCTGCAGTGTGGCATTGATACTGTCTGCCATTTCGCCAAAAGTCTCTTCCCAATCCGTCTGCGGCTCCCCAGCTGCCAGCAGCAGCTCCACCTGATCGTGGAGCAGCGAAATTTGCTGTCTTAGCAAATCCTCAGTGGCATATAAAGCTGCATTCGAAACCGGATCGCTGTATTTAAAATTCTCCTCCAGTCCATGAAGCAGCTTCAGCAGCCTCTCTGCACCAGTGTGCTTCCAGGAGCGCGCCAGCCGGCGGATCTCCTCCAGCTCATCCCGGTGTCGACGAAAGCTCCGGCTGGCTCCTTCAGCCTTGTTCTCCTGGGCTGTGGCGTTCCTGCCATAGAATGCAGTGGCCGCCAGACTTGATATTCCCGCTATCATAACCAGCAGCTGCGCGGCGGCATAGCCGGCAGCCGGGATATGAAGCAGCCTATCCAGGATAACCACCAGCAGCAGCACAACCGCTATATAAATGGCTATAATGTACGCTCCGCTGATCAGTACCGGAGATTTCCCGCCTCCCCCTGCAGCAGTCCGCAGCCAATAGATACTGTATCCGTAGGTTATACTCTCTCCCAGCAGTACAGCGGCCAGTGAAATCACGAACCGGACAAGTGATTCTGAGAACCCCAGCAGGAAGAAAGAGACTAGGGTCAACAGAATAACTGCTGTATAAATAATGGTAATGATGGCTGCATACGATCGTCTCTGTCTCATGATTTCCTCCTTCAGCCTGCTTTGGTACCACACTCTGCACAGAATTTCTGGCCTGGCTTCAGTTCATGCCCGCAGCCGCCGCATTTGACCACTGTGCCTGCTCCGCACTCGGGACAGAACTTGGCCCCGGCAGTCAGCGTATGCCCACACTGGCGGCAGCTTGCGGCAGTCACAGCCGGCTCCGCCGATTGCAGGCTGCGCCCGCAGCTGCTGCAGAACTTGGCGTCCGGCGGGTTCATTCCGCCGCAGTCGCAGGCTCTGAAATCCTGGCCCGTTCCGGTAATCCCACCGAGCGGCATTCCCCGCGTCATGCGGTTAACCATATCAAGCGCCGGTCCGGCAAATCCCATGCCCAGGCCCAGCCCCATGCCGGTGTTCATCATGCCGGCACCCAGGTTGCCAGGATTTCCGGCAGCTTCCTCCAGTGTATTGAAGCTCCGCTCCTGCTGGTAGGTGAAGCCAATGATATCCATCTCTGCTTTTTTGGCCAAGGCCTCCTTCAAGCGCTGCGTAGCCGGATCATCCTCCGGAATATTGATCGAGTCAATGTAGAAGTTGTTCAGCTCAAGGCCGCTCTCCAGAAAGGTTGCTGCCAGCCGTCCCTGAATGTGCTTCGAGATTTCGCCCACGTAGGCGTTAATCTCCAGAATACTGATCTCCTTACGCACGAGATAGGATGAGATCAGCTCATTGATATTGGACATCAACAGACCCCGGAAATAACTGACCAGTGTTTCCTGATCAAACCGCGGCAACGTTCCAACCAGTTGCAGCAGGAATCTGCGCGGATCATCGATCCTCACCCCAAACTGGCCAAAGGAGCGGACGGAAATCATGATTTTGTACTTGGGGTCCTGAAGCTGCAGTGGCGCACTGGTGCCCCATTTCACGTTCATGGAATTCAGTTTATTGATATACCATACCTCTGCTTTAAATGGCGATTTGCCGCCAAAGGGCAGGTTCACGATATTGGACAACACGGGGATATTGGCTGTACTCAGCGTATGACGGCCAGCGGTAAAGGAATCCAGTGCCTTGCCGTCCTTAAACAAAATCGCTTCCTGGGATTCATTGACGATAAGCTGCGTCCACGTTCCCATTTCTTCATTCGGATATTTCCAGGCGAACACTCCGGGAGGTCCGTCGTATTTCACTACTTCAATCATTGCCATGCCTACCCCTTCTTTCGTCGTACTTTACTCTTTATTGTAGTGAATAGTTCCAATGAAAGAAAGATTTGTTTGCAGCGGGGATACTAACGATATGCAAAAAAGCACCGAACTTGGCTCTCCCTAAGGAGGAAGGAGCCAAGTTCGGTGCTTTAAGGCTAAGCGCTGTTAATAGTAACTGCTGTTCTCTACAAACTCAAATTCGAAATCAGCGATTCTGACGATGGTTCCTTCCACCGCTCCACGTTTGCGCAGCTCTGCATCCACGCCCATGTGACGCAAGGTGCGGGCCAGCTTAAGGATAGCATCATGCGTGGTGAGCTGCATCCGCTTCATCATCCGCTCGATGCGTGGGCTGCTGACCACAAAAGCTTCGTTATCCCGGGTAATGATGAAGGAATCGTCCTCCTCCGCTTCCAGCTTGTAAACCTTCCGCTCTGTAGTTTCAACCACTTCTTCAACCACAGGTGCAGCCGGGATACTGTCCAGTACATCCGTAGCCCGGTACAAGAGCTCCTGAATGCCCTGGCGTGTCAAGGATGAGATCGGCAAGATCTCAATTTCCGGACGCAGCGCAGCGACGCTCTCGCGGAAGGCTGTCAGGTTGGCTTCAGACTCCGGCATATCCATTTTGTTCGCTGCCACAATCTGCGGACGATCGGTAAGTGCGGCATTGTATTGCTTCAGCTCGTCATTGATCTTAACCCAATCCTCAAAAGGATCGCGTCCTTCGGAGCCGGACATATCCACGACATGGATAATAATGCGGGTACGCTCAACATGGCGCAGAAATTCGTGCCCAAGTCCAATCCCCTCATGCGCTCCCTCAATAAGACCCGGTAGATCGGCCATCACGAAGCTGCGGCCGTCCCCTACATCCACTACACCCAGGTTCGGCGTGATGGTTGTGAAATGATAGGCTCCGATCTTCGGCTTGGCTGCAGATACTACGGACAACAAGGTCGATTTGCCCACACTCGGGAATCCGACAAGCCCGACGTCAGCCATAACCTTCAGCTCCATCACGATATAACGCTCCTGGCCTTCCTCACCGTTCTCGGCAAGCTCCGGCGCAGTATTCGCCGCAGTGGCGAAGCGGGTGTTGCCACGGCCGCCACGGCCCCCACGTGCTACAACCACATATTGGCCGTGACGGGTCATATCGGCAATCGTTTCACCGGTATCATCGTCAATCAGCACGGTTCCCGGAGGAATGCGCACAATCATATGCTCGGCGTTGGCCCCGTGCATGCTTTTGTTGCGCCCTTTCACACCGCGGTCAGCCTTGAAATGACGCTGGTAGCGAAAATCCATCAGCGTGCGCAGACCTTCATCCACCTTGAATATCACATCGCCGCCGCGGCCGCCATCGCCGCCGGCAGGTCCGCCTTCTGGCACATATTTCTCCCGGCGAAAGGCTACCAGCCCATCTCCGCCGTCGCCGCCTTTTACATAAATCTTAGCTTTATCTACGAACATAATATTTCACCTTCCTCACATTTCAAGCGGCAGACGCAGCTGAACATAAGCACTGCTTGGCTTGAACTGCTCTGCCTTCATAATTTTTCCTTGTACTATATTATAAATTTGCCCTTGAAGCAGCTCGGGATTGCCAGGCTCCCCCTCGCCTTCGAAAGAGATCAGAACGTCTCCCTCATCCTGTGTGAAGCTGAGCCGAAGCTTACGCGATTCACCTTGCGACACCAATCCGCTGTACTGGTAAGCCCGTACCGTCTGCATAATCACCGAGGTCATCTCCTCCCCCTTGTCAGGGCTGAGCTTGTCCTCCAGCTGCAATCCTTCCGCCACCTCAACTTCAAGCTCCAGACTGGTTCGGTAGGTACGGAACGATTGAATGTAGAACACCAGTGACGGTATGCCAAGTTTGGCAATACGACTGTCCAGCGCAATGCGTTCCTTTATTCTTCCCACACATTCTACTGATTTATCAGGCTTGCCCAGCTGGATATATCCGTAAAGGATCTGCAGGTCGTTCATCCAATCGTGCCGGTGGTGATTCAGAGTACGAATGGCCGCCTGCTGCAGAGCTCGTTCCTGTACTTGCAGTTCCTCTTCATAATGACGCCTGATGCGGGTGAAGCTGTATGCCATTGCCGCCGCAAGCCACAGTCCAAGCAGCAGACAAGTCATTAAGGAAGGTTGCCAATACAAGAAACCTAAAGGAAACGCTACGGTTAACATGACAGCCCAGATCACACTTTTCCAGGATTTCATTCCTTCTCCCCGTCCCTCAGTTCGCAAGATTCATGACTTCGTTTATATTTTCCATTGTTCAGTATAACACAGGATTTCCTTTTAATTCATCAACATATACATTCTTATCTTTCCAAAAAAAGCCCCCGGCACTCATGCCGGAGGCTTCACTGTTGTTATGGTTTCGTAAGCTTACGCTTCCAGTGCGGCTGCTACCGGAGCAACATCAACTGGGTAGACGCTAACTTTCTTGCGATCACGGCCTAGACGTTCGAATTTCACAACGCCGTCCACTTTCGCAAATAGTGTATCGTCACTGCCGATGCCAACGTTCGTTCCAGGGTGAATCTTGGTTCCGCGTTGACGGACCAGGATGCTGCCGCCTGTTACGGTCTGGCCGTCAGCACGTTTCACGCCAAGACGTTTCGATTGGGAATCACGACCGTTTCTTGTGGAACCTACACCTTTTTTGGATGCGAATAACTGAAGATCCAACTTCAACATGTTGTCTACCTCCTTTTTTTAAAGAATAACTTCCTGTATCTGAATGTATTTTCTGTACGATTTAGCGATATCATCAAGCATTACGACCATGGATTCCAGCAGCAGCTGAACTTGAGCCGATGTCTCGGGGTTGTCCACAGGGACCAGCGTTCCGCTTAAGAAACCGTCCTTCATGGATGTATCCAGAATCACTCCGGTCAAGGTTTCAATCGCATTGACGGTGCCGACCGTTACAGTCGAAACGCCCGCGCAGACGATATCCCTGCCCTTCCTGGCATAATCCGCATGCCCTTTCACCGCAAACCCGACAATAGCACCCTGAGCAGAAGCCCGTGTAATCCGCACGTTAATCATTAACGCACCTTCTTACGCCTGAATCTTCTCAATAGTTACTTTAGTGTACGGTTGACGATGACCTTGCTTCTTGTGGTAGTTCTTCTTAGGTTTGTATTTGTAAACTACAACCTTATGACCTTTACCGTGTTTCTCAACTTTGGCTGTTACAGTAGCGCCGCTAAGCAGCGGTGTTCCTGCAGTCAAACCACCTTCGTTGGAAACAGCCAAGACACGGTCAAACGTTACGCTTGCGCCGTCTTCAGCTACCAGCTTCTCGATGAACAGAACATCGCCCTCTTGGACCTTATACTGCTTACCACCAGTTTCAATAATTGCATACATTGTACTTGCACCTCCTCATGTCTCAGACTCGCCTAGTCTAGGTGGCAGTTCCCAAAAGGAGCTGCGCTTGTGTACCCGATCGGAGCGGTTACAGCATGTGCAGGGATTAATGACCAAACACATACTTGAAGATATTATCATACTTATGCCGGGCAGTCAACCTACTCCTGCCATTGACCCACTTTGCCGCTGCCTCCGCAGCATGGACAGGTGGCAGGAGCGAACCCGGCAGAGTCATGCCTGGCCTTCTTGCGTGTCATTTCCAGCAGGCCGAGCCTTGTCCAGCCCAGGATATGCGCTTTGGTACGGTCCCGGCTGATTACGCCTTCCAGTCTCGCAATCACCTGCCTGCGGTGAGCCTCCAGCTCCATATCAATGAAATCAATGACGATGATTCCGCCGGTATCGCGCAGCCGGATCAGACGCCCAATCTCCTCTGCCGCCAGCAGATTCGTATTGGTCACTGTTTCCTCAAGCGAATGGCCGCCTATGTACTGCGCTGTATTGACATCAATCACAGTAAGGGCTTCCGTCTCGTCCCAAACCAGAGTAGCGCCGCCCTCCAGCGTGATTTTGTGTCCAAAGCTCTTGTGCAGCTGCTCCTGAACTCCGTATGCCGTAAAAATGGATTCCGCTCCGGTATACTGCCGCACCTGCTTATACGCTCCAGGAGCCATCTCATCCAAAAAGGAGGTTGCTTCTCTGGCCGCTTCAGCCGAATCAACAATCAGCTCATCCGTCTGCGGATGAAACGCGTCCCTGATGAAGCGCTGAACGATGCTTAGATCGCGGTGCAGGAGGGCAGGAGCGTCTGCCTCCAGCGCCCGGCGGGTAATGTTATCCCACTGTGCACGCAGAAAGGCAAGATCGCCCTCAACGGCTTCCGTAGGCTCGTCCTCGGAAACTGTGCGCATAATCAGCCCTTCTTCCTTCCGGCGCAGCCGCTCACCAATCGCTTTCAGCCGATTCCGTTCGGCTTCACGGCTGATCTTCTTCGATACGCCGACATATTCGGCAAAAGGCATGTACACCATCCAGCGACCCGGCAAGGTGTAATGCGTTGTAACTCTTGCGCCTTTGCCGCCACGCGGCTCTTTTCTCACCTGAACCACGATATCCTGACCCGGCTGCAGCAGTGTTTCGATCGAAGGCTTCACCTCCGGCTGCTTCTCCAGGTGGGGATGAAGGACATCATCCACATATAAAAAAGCATTCTTCTTCTGTCCGATATCGACAAAAGCAGCCTGCATGCCCGGCAGTACATTCATAACCCGACCTTTGTAATACGTGCCTACCAGGCCTTGCTGCTGGTCACGTTCAGCCGCATATTCCACCAGCCTTCCGTTCTCCAGAAAAGCCATCTGGGTTATGTGCTGCGACCAGTGAACGATCATTTGTCTCATGGCTTCACCTCTGGTGACCTCTGTTTTAAATTCCAAAATAGGAAGATATCAAACGCTGCTCCGGCAGAACAGCAACAATACGTCCTTCACTGTTTACAACTTCGATAAAATGATATTGATTACGCTTAAATAGACGCAGGATAGCCTCCAAAGGTTTCGCAGTGAAGGCAACAATTGGGGTTGCATCCTTCCCCGACAGCAGGTGCCGCTCATACTGAACCTCCCGGTTCATCAAGAAAGCCATGAATCGGTATGGCAGATTGCGGTGGTCTGTCAGGTTGGAATAGAGCAGGAATGCCCCAATGAGGAGAAGGTTCAATCCGGCTCCCCCACCGGCAGCCAACGGTGCAAGTGCATAGCCTATGACCAGCAAGCTGGCCGCGATGCTAATCCTTCCGCTCCACAGCAGCGTGAAATAATAGGGGAATAACAGGCTGAAGGCAGCCTGGAGCACTTTGCCGCCATCGAGCGGCAGCACCGGCAGCAGATTAAAAAGCGCGATCATCGCATTCGCGTGAATAAAATAGCTGATAAATTCCGGATTTCCTGCGCCTGCCTGTCCGACTGCCAGTGCAAGCCCGATCATTACGGCGTTCTGCAGCGGCCCTGCCAGCGCGATCCCGATCTCGCGGGCCGCAGTGAGCCGGCCGTGGTCCTCCATAACAGCCACACCGCCGAACGGCAGCAGCTGGACTGATCTGACAGTAATTCCGGCAAGCAGCGCTGCAGCCACATGCCCCAGCTCATGAATGAACACGATGGTGAATAAGGTGAGCAATTCCAGAAACTGCCCAGTGAACACGGAGAGCAGCATAATCATGATAAACAACGGATGCAGCGACAGGTCAATGCCGAAGATCCTAATCAAACGATACCACTTCTGTAGGATCAATATAAGTCTTGTCTTTCATCACCGCAAAAAAAAGTGCAGGGGATTCAGCCGACTCCGTCTCCAGCATCCAGCCCACTGTATCACCACTCTGTACCCAATCACCACTCTCCAGCTTGGTCCCGCTGAGGTTGCCATATTCAGCCGTAAGATCACCGGTATGCCGGACAACAATCCGCAGGCCTTCCTGCTGTTTCGTGACAGAGAGTACACGCCCCATATCTATACTTTTCACCGTCACACCACCGCCCGAATCGCTCACAGGTCTGATCTGCACCCCTTGCAGCACAGGATCATAGCTACTTAGCAATTCACCCGCGACCGGAGCACTCAGCTCATGGGGGGCTTGAGCCTTCTCTGCTGGCACTTCCTTATCACCAAAGATCGGAATAAACGCTGGTGCCCCGTCAAAATGCTCCTCGTACCATACTCTGGCTGCAGCGAAATCCATATCTTCACTTAAAGCGCCAGTCACAAATACCTGTACCCGCTGTGACCATGGCTGCTGGACATTGAATATTCCCCAGACTGCGCTAAATACGACCAGACTTGCCACTGTGCGGCGGATAAAACCGGCCGTAAATCGCGGCCTCCCGCCATCCTCCGGTCCTTCCCAGTCCCGCTTCCGCTGCTTCCATATCCGCTCAGGATCAGGCTCGTTCATTCCGGGCGGCTCCGTTCCCAGCCTGGCGTTCCATTCCTCATAACCGGAGGCCTTCACCGGCTTGGCGAACAGCGGCGATCCTCCGGGTGGTGTTGCTTCCGGCATTTCTTCCAGCAGACTGCGAATCCGCTGCTCACGGCGGCGTTTAATATCTAATTTCTGTTCCATGTCCATCCCTCCGGGGGGCTTGTTTTACTCTCATTTTATGAGCGCGGACAGGCGCTTTAGAACAAGCTCCCACACAGGCGGACAGGTTAAGCAGGATATATATAAAAAAAGCCCCGCCACCGCAGGTAACTGCGGCCGAGACTTCCATTAGCAATAAAGGTAATAAGTGCTGTAATCAAACTAGGCCATGCCAAAAAACTTCTTCAGCTTCTTAAAGGCTCCGGGCTTGCGGTCCAGCTGCATCAGCGGCACAGCATCGCCCAGAATGCGGCGGGCAATGTTTCGATAGGCGATAGCTGCGGACGAATCGGGGTTCATAACGGTAGGCTCGCCACTGTTGGCCGCCTTGATCACCAGTTCATCATCGGGAACAATCCCGATGAGGTCAATATTCAGCACCTGCAGGATATCCTCGATATCTAGCATATCGCCTGATTTCACAAGGCCTGGCCGAATGCGGTTAACTACCAGCTTCGGCGATTCCACATGCGACTGCTCCAGCAGTCCGATCACACGGTCAGCATCACGAACGGCCGCATGCTCTGGCGTGGTGACCACAATGGCCTTGTCGGCACCGGCAATCGCATTGCGGAAGCCATGCTCAATTCCTGCTGGGCAATCGATCAGGATATATTCATATTCTTTCTTCAGCTCAAGAATGATATCCCTCACCTGCTCAGGTGTAACGGACGTCTTATCCTTCGTCTGGGCTGCCGGAAGCATATACAATTCATCGAACCGCTTGTCCTTAACCAGAGCCTGGTTCAGGCGGCATCTGCCCTCCGCCACATCCACCAGATCATAAACGATCCGGTTCTCAAGCCCCATAACCACATCCAGATTACGCAGTCCAATGTCAGTATCGACGAGACATACTTTTTTGCCCTGCAGCGCAAGAGCGGTTCCTATATTGGCTGTTGTGGTCGTTTTGCCAACTCCGCCTTTGCCCGAGGTTACGACTATCGCTTCTCCCATGAAGGCTACACCCCTTTAAACACATTTAAACCCTGACGTAATTTGACTATATTATGAATCTTGTCAATCTGCATGGCTCCGTTTAATAAATAGGCAAAATCCATACTGCTCTCCCGAGTCTCCCATTCATCCGGTGGCCTGCTGATAATATCAGCGATCCGTAGTTGGGTCGGTGCCAGCAGCGAAGCTGCGATAATGGCCTCTTCATTGCCCTCGACACCTGCATGGGCCATGCCCCGCAGGGCGCCCAGTATATATATATCACCTGAGCAAGTGATCGTCGCTCCGGGATTAACATCACCCAGAAACAGAAGGTTGCCCGTATGATGCAGCACCTGACCGGAGCGCAGCATGCCGCTCATCAGAAACAGCGCGTCCTGATCCACAACGCCGGGAACCGGCAGCGACTCCACAGATCGGATCAGCAGATTGCCCTGCCCCCTCAGAATGTCCAGTACCGCATCCTTGTCTTCCTCTGTTACCACACGTTCGCCCAGCTTAATGTCCACATGCACAATCGGTCCGGCCAGAATATTCTGATGGCTGTGTTCCAGCTTGTAGCGCAGCTCGCTTAGAAGATCTTCAAAGGGGCATTTGTCGTCTAGTAGGAATACCAAGCCGTCCTTGATGCCCTTAATCCTTACATGCTTGGATTTTACTGTCATATGCCTGTCCCCCTATCTTGATTCATTCGTGCTGCGCCTTGTTAATTCCTGCTTGGCCAATGAAGAAAATCCCTCTGCTTCAGGCGTTTTCCTCCTTGGCGGCCTCTTTCTTGATCAACTCCAGCTGCTTGCGCAGCGGAACATAAAAGAGCAGCGCAATCGCGAAATGAACCAGCATGGTCGGCAGCATATGATTCAGCAGCGCCCAGCTGTATGGCTCCTGATTGAGGTTAAACACCGTGTAGATCCCGAACAGCATGCTGTCGGCAAGCAGACTGCCCAGCAGTACAACCGACATCATCAGCGGAAGCGGGGCACGTGGAAGCTGAAAGATCAGACCGATCAGATAAGCCGACAGCCCCATAGTGAACGAATGACTTCCGAGTATACGGCCATAGAACACTACATCCTGCAGCATTCCAAAAGAAAGCCCCAGCAAAAGCGCGGTATGTCGGTGGTGATATACCGTCACGAACAGGATGGCCACCAGTACCAGATTCGGAATAATCCGCATCTGCCAAATATCGGGGATCAGCCAAGGCAGCACCGTCCCCTGCAGGATAAAGAGCAGGAACAGCAACAGGATAAGAACGGATCTGCGCATGTTCACTATTCTTCACTCTCCTGATGGGAAGCAACGACCGTCAACAGCTTCCAGTCCTGGAACCCGGCTGCCGGATTAATAATTGCTGTAGAAGTCAGACCATACTCGCCAATGTCGACGCTATCCACCGTCCCGATAATCAAGCCGCGCGGGTATAGACCACCGCTGCCTGAGGAAACAACCGTATCGCCTTCTTTAATCGGATCACCAGGGGGAATCCGCTTCATCAGCAGCCGGCCAGTCTTGAGGTCGTAGCTCTCCACCATGCCGAAGGATTTGGTCTCTTTATTGGTGGCCGTAGCTGCAATCGGTGGCTGGGAGTTCGGATCATTCGGGTCCATCATGGTCAGCGGCTTCACGGTAGCCGTGAATTTGCTGACCCGGCTGACAATCCCGACCAGCCCCTTGTCAGAAATCACAGGCATATTCAGCTTGACGCCTTCATTCGAACCCCGGTCAATGACAATGGAGCTGTTGTTGGGCTCGGTGCTCTCGCCTACGACTTGAACCGTCCAGTATTCGTAATCATATTGCGCTTTCTGTGCAGCAGTAAAATGCACCTGCTTCTGCAGCAACTTATACTGTGCTTCGATGAAATTATAAGTCGCCTTGTCCCGCGCATACTGGGCTGCGAGAATCTTCAGCTCCTCGTTCTCCTTGGCGAGATCTTTAAGGTTTCCGATATCTTCAAACAAGCCCGCTACATATCCAGCGGGCTTGTAGAACATTTTTTGCACGAAACCGGTTGTATCTCTGAGAAAGCTCTCAGGCCAGGAGAGGACCTTCCTCGGCCCCAGACTGAAACCCATTACCACGATAAACAGCACTAGGGTAATCAGCATAATGAACAGACGTTTATTGTTAAACAGCTTAAACAGTTTCAACACCCTCTAACAACCGAATTTCTCCCACAACAGGGGTTGACGTTCGCAACTTCTGCAGATATTAGCGCTTGTAGCGCAGTCCGGTGCCGCTGCGGCTCTTGAAAAGATGAATATTCTCCAAGGCTTTGCCTGTACCGATAGCAACGCAATCCAGCGGATTCTCAGCTACGATAACCGGCATTCCGGTTTCACGGGCCAGCAGCTTATCCAGGTTACGCAGCAGTGCGCCGCCCCCGGTCAATACGATGCCCCGGTCCATGATATCGGCTGCCAGCTCCGGCGGGCATTTCTCCAGAGTAACCTTAACCGCTTCTACAATCGCATTCACTGTATCGGACAACGCTTCACATACCTCGTCGGAAGTAATCGTCAAGGTCTTCGGCAGTCCCGTTACCAGATCGCGTCCGCGAATTTCCATCGTCTCTGCTTTCTCAAGCGGCATGGCAGAGCCCACATCCATCTTCAACTGCTCCGAGGTCCGTTCCCCGATCATCAGGTTATACTGGCGTTTGATGTACTGGATAATCGCTTCATCCGCATCATCCCCGGCCACACGTACGGAACGGCTGGTTACAATCCCGCCGAGCGAGATTACCGCCACTTCGGTTGTACCGCCGCCGATATCCACCACCATACTTCCGGTTGGTTCCCATACCGGCAGATCCGCACCGATGGCTGCTGCAAACGGCTCCTCAATGATGTAGGCTTCACGCGCTCCCGCCTGCTTGGTTGCATCCTCAACGGCACGCTGCTCGACCGCAGTAATGCCGGAAGGGACACAGACCATCACATTCGGATGGCGCTGGAACATCGAGCGCTGCTTCTGGGCTTGGCGGATGAAATATTTGATCATGGTAGCCGTTGTATCGAAGTCGGCAATAACTCCATCCTTCATCGGACGGATCGCACGAATGTTGCCGGGTGTGCGGCCGATCATTTTTTTGGCGGATTCGCCTACAGCTTCAATGGTTTTGGTATCTGTGTTAATAGCCACCACGGAAGGCTCTCTTACAACTATGCCTTTGCCGCGTACATAGACAAGCGTATTCGCTGTCCCCAGGTCAATCCCTAAATCTTTCGTGAAACCACCTAACATGCTGTATTCTCCTTTTCCTAGTAAATCTGCACTATTATATTACATGAAGCCCTTCTCTTTCAAACTTACAAACCGGCTATCCCCGATGATCAGATGATCCAGCACGTCGATTCCGACGATCTCGCCCGCCTGCAGTAATCTGGTAGTCAGCGCAATATCCTCGGGACTCGGCGTCGGATCACCGCTGGGGTGATTGTGTGCACAAATAATGGACGCGCTGCTGCATTTGATGGCTGCCCGGAATACTTCACGCGGATGGACAATGGAGGCGTTCAAGCTGCCCATGGACAAGGTCTCCTGCCCCACCACATGATTCTTCGTATTCAGGAACAGACAGACAAAATGCTCCTTCTGCAAATAACGCAGCTGCTCAGTCAGAATCTCCGCGGCGTCCTGCGGACTGCGGATAATGACCGGCTCGGTAAGCCGGGAATTCGCCATGCGTCTTCCCAGCTCTATGCCTGCTTTTAGTTGCACGGCCTTGGCGGGGCCGATGCCTTTGATATCAATCAATTCTTCAATGCTCAGGTCTGCCAATTGACGAAGGCCGCCTGCTTGTCCCAGCACCCGCTGGGCCATATGAATAGCCGATTCCCGGCGTGTTCCCGTACCCAGCAGAATGGCCAGAAGCTCTGCCTGACTTAATGATTCCGCCCCATATTGCATCATGCGCTCTCGTGGTCGTTCTTCATGGGGGAGGTCCCGCAGCATTACTGATTGCGACTCCATCCCTATCCCTCTTTCCGGGCTCTTTACTTACGGTCCAGCAGTGATATCCCGAACCCTTGGAGCATCTCGCCAAGCAGTGACAACGGCAGTCCCACTACGTTAAAATAGCAGCCTTCAATGCGGTCCACCAACGTGGCGCCAAGCCCTTGAATAGCATAAGAGCCAGCCTTGTCAGCCGGCTCCCCGGTAGCTATGTAGGCAGCAATCTCCTCATCGGACATCGCTCTCATGGTTACACTGGTGACACGGTGATCGACGACTTCGCGGCCTTCCGGCAGTCCTATGCAGGCTACACCCGTGTACACCTTATGGGTACGGCCTTGCAGTGCGGCCAGCATGGTCTTGCTGTCCTGCTCGTCGACCGGCTTGCCAAGGACGGCATCCTCCAGCACAACGATCGTATCGCTGCCGATAATTAACGCTCCGCGCTCCGCGCTGGCAGCAGGAATCACCGCCTGCGCTTTGCGCAGAGCCAGGGCGCGCACGATCTCTTCCGGCGTCCATTCGGGCGGCGTGCTCTCATCGGCATCGCTGGTGACCACCTGAAACGGCAGTCCGAGCTGCGACAGCAGCTCACGGCGGCGCGGTGAACCCGAAGCGAGAATAATAAGGCGTGAGCTTACATCATGCACGTAAATAACGTCCCTTCCTGGCCGGTCCGACTGTACTTATACCTTCCGGTATAGCCATACCGCTGTAATGATACCTGCTAGACTGAGCAAGCACAATTTCAATTGAATAGTGATGTCATAGGTTATAATGTCCAAATCGGCTTGCGGCGACCATTTTAGAACAGTCGATTTCGTGAGAAAAGACAGAGCCTCTATAGGCTGCAACAGCTTGGCGATCCACGCCCCGGCCAGCCAGCCGAGAATAAGAAATAACAGCAGTGTACCCACATTTTTTTTCTTCATCTCAGTCTTCCCTCGCCATTTTTTGACACCTTAATTATTATACGGTGAAACGGAGATCAATACAAACGTAAAATCCAGCCAGGGAATGATTACCAAGGATGCTGATCAAATCGAGGCATGAACAGTGATCAGAAACAGCATGGAATTACGCAAATGCTAGTTTCTGAAACTATATTCAGCTTCAACTTTTGGAAGACTTGGGCGTTTGTCTTAGCTGAAGAGGCGGCTCGCCAGTGGTTGTCGGGATGGTGCGGGGGGTGACTGTGGAGTCTGACTATTGAGATTGCAGTGAAGATGAATGTGCGGTTTGAAAAAGGTATCTAATTTCGTCGTTTGAGAAGATTATACCTGATTTACTCGATATTAGTTGCAGATTAGCACTCACCCGTTAGCTGGTAATTCACTTGAATTAAGTTGCACATTCGGTTACTACTTAGGACCCCGCGAGACTCCAAGCCCTTGAACTAGGTAACCTGTATTCTAGCGGACCGTATAGCCCCTATTTCCTCCTATCTGCGATCTTTTGACGTCTTACGGACCGTATAGCCCCTAAGTCGTCAAAACAGGCTCTAAAGCGAGGGTTTTCTGTGATATAGAGGCTCCTGGGTCCGTTAATCCTGCAAAACGGCCTATTCACAGCAAATAGAGGCTCCTGAGTCCGTAACCGTCTGAAATCGAAGCGAGGGTTACGAGCGAAGAGGGCTAGGGGTCCTAAGTAGCAACCACATTCGCATCTATTTAGAACCCCTGCCTTCCCATGAATTTTGGCTAGTTATAAGTAGTAACACGTAGGTAGTTATAGGGAAATACTACCGTTAGATTCCGCCCCCTACTCTGCTACCTTAACCTATAGGGAAAAATTACCACTATTCCGTCTGTTCAGGCCATTTCGGAGTTGAAATGACTTGTTTAGTGGTGGAAGTTCCCTATAATCTACTCTAAGCATCGTTCTGAGGCCAACTAGTGGTAGGAGTTCCCTATAACATGTCTACGAAGGCAGCCTAAGCTCACCATCACAGATATTCCGCTCAGGTTGGCGATCAGACCACAGTAAACTGAATTCCACTAAAATCGCTGATGAGGTAGAGCTGCAATGGGCTAGTAATAGGAGCTAGGGTGGGGTGAAGTGATGAGAGGCAGTTAGGTTATGTAAGGGGACGGGAGCTGGTTGGTGAGGGGGGCTGAGTTAGGTCAGACAAATTGATGACTGATTAGGCCGACGGGCGTGACGGGAGCTAGTTGGTATGATGGTGGTGGGAGGCCTAGTTAGTGAGACAAAATGAGGACGAGTTAGTTCGCGTGAGGGGACGGAAGCTGGTTGGTGCGATGGTGCTGGGAGGCCTACTTAGTGAGACAAAATGAGGACGAGTTAGTTCGCGTGAGGGGACGGAAGCTGGTTGGTGAGAGTGACGCTGGATGGCTAGATGAGATGCAGGAGCCTCTCAAAAGGTGAACATACTTTGGGGGCTTGGGGGCGCAGCGCTACGACAAAACACCCGCTCCGGCTAATGCCGAAACGGGTGTTCTCTGGCTTCATTCTGCCACCTGGATCAGGCCATTACGGCCATAAGTTGCTTCTGGCCCTCAAGGAAGCTCATCATCGCTTCCTGTACCTCCCACAGCAGGCCCTGGGCCTTGTTCTTGTTATATTCGGTCAATGCCGAGATGCCCCGGCTGACGGCCTTCTCCAGCTCGGCGCACACCGCCTGTGCTTCGGCAGGCAATCCCTGCTCCAGTGCCTTGACAGACTCACTCCACTGCAGGTGCAAGTCGCTCACGGCAGCAGTGTCCGTTGTGCCTGGCCCTCCTGCAAGCAGCGCAGCGGATTGGCTGCTCAGCTCGCTCAACAGCTCGCCGCTGACGGCAAAATAGCCACTCACCGTCGCAGCGGTCCCGCCAAACCGCAGCTGCTCCGCTGCAGGCAGGGCCACCTCGCGTACGTACAGCTCGATGCCCTCGTTCTTCAGGCCGCTGCTCAGCAGCTTGGCCTGCTCACGGTCCGGCGACAGCCCGGCGTATACCCGGTTGCCGTCGGCAGGGTCCAGACTGGCCGCCAGTCCGGCTGCCAGCAGCTCCTGCTTCGCCTGCTCGGCCCCGGCCGGCGTGCTGAACACCCCGTATTGCAGCAGGTAGTAGCTCTGCGCTCCAACCTGCACGCCGATGCGGCCTGCCGCCGGATCAGCGGTCTCCTCCAGCGGCAGCCCTGAGGTGCCGGCACCGGCGGGGTCAGCCGCCTCGGCTCCCTCACCGCCGCCCTCCGCAGTTCCGGCTGCCGGATCCACTGCAGCCAGTGTGCCCGCTATCGCGGCTCCGGCGCCTCCGTCCGTATTGCCGCCGCTGAATAACGACAGCACCATATATCCGAGCAGCAGCCCTATGCCAAGTGCGCCGGTTACGGACACCGCAAACTTCCATATATTCGAAGGCCGGCGGGTATGGTAGGAACCGTCCGCACCCGCTGCGGGCCAGCCTCCCCTGGTTTGCCCCGGACCAGCCTGCGGGAGATACTGATTCCCGGTGGACAGCCAATCCTCATCAATCTCATCATCGGCCGCATACATAGGGGAATAACGTGAATAGGCATATTCAGCGCGGGGCGGGTCCTCAACATCTGGCTTGGCATCGGGTTCAAGCAGTACTGGATGCAGGTCCAACCCCTCGGAAGTTCTAACCTTGGGCTGCTGCGGTTCCCGCCAATTCATCCGCGGTGGCTCCGAATTACCTCCACTGGATTTTGTCCTCTGATCCCATCTATCTTCCCTATTTCGATCCACAATAAATTCTGTTCTCAGATCCGCCCTATCTTCCGCACTTCGATCCGCACTGGCTTTTGTCCTCTGATCCCAACGTTCTTCCATACTTCGGTCCACACGGGATTCCGCTCTATGATCCCTGCTCCAATCCGCATTGGACCCCACCCAAGAAACGTCACTCCGCTCCGTTCCAGACACCGCTCGATATTCCTCATCTTGGTCCGTTCGATACTCCGTATTAAGATCCGCATTGTAATTCGTACTATATTGCTCGTCCCTGCTCCCTAAGCCGCTGTCCCGGCGGTGTTCCAGTACGGCAGGAACCGGCTTGTCCTTGTCAGCATTAAACCGGAATGTCATTCTTCCGTTATTCAACCCTCACACCTCACCTCGTCTAATCTATAGAAATAGATATGATAGGCAGCAGGCCAATATGCGGGGCTTTATAAATTATACAAGGCTTAGAAGCTTGGCCTTAACCTCGCTGGCCTCATAATGCTTCAGCAAGGTCTGATAGGCACGGTCAGCCAAAAGTGCGCCAAGCTCCGGCTCCTTCAGCAGTCTTACGACATGAGCGGCCATCTCTGCCGAGCTGTGCGCCAGCAGAATATTACGGTTATGCTCGCAGTTCAGCCCTTCAGCCCCTCTGGCTGTCGAAACGACCGCCGTCTTCAGCGCCCAGGCTTCGAGAATATGGAGGCGTGAGGCGCAGCCTTCCAGCAGCGGCGAGATTAGAACCTTGGAGCGCAATACAGCTTCCGTGCTGCATCTATCGGCAATAGTAAGCGAAGCATCCTTATCCACCAGCGATAGGATGTCAGCATGCAGATTCTCCCCAACAATAGAACACTGCACATCCGGCACCTCTTCCTTAATCAAAGGATACAGCTTTTTGATGAATAACAGGGCTGCATTTTTGCCCTGCTGGGTATTCAGATTCCAATGGAGCACGATCCGGTTCTCTTTGTGGGCATCTGGAACAGGCGGATATTCCTTCATATCAATACTGACAGGCACCACATGTACTTTGGCCGCATCCTCGAAGGAGAGCGCCTTGAAAGACAATGCATCCCATTCCGAGGTGGCAAGCAGGAGACCTGTTTTATTCATCAGTCTCTTCTCATCCCTGCGCACCAATGCGGCATTCAGCTTATGGTAAGGCTTGCTGATCCCCCGTTTCACAGCCGCCTGTCCAGCAGACAACGCGCTCTCAGAACGCTGGGCGTCTGTAACAATCACCGCCTCCGGCAGCATCTGACGAACCCTGTCAATGCAATTCCCCAGCAGACTGTGTGCGATAAACACATGGCTGTATTCCGTAGCACCACACAGCTCTTCCAGCATCGCCTTCATGTCTCGGTCCGCGTTGCTGAAGGGAGAGTAATTGCGCAAGGTATAGAGTGAACGCAACATCGTTCTGCGGGGAGTCACATGGCGTTTCACAGTATGAACCTTAAGACCAGCCACTCCTTCAACGGCAGGTGCAGAGGTGCAATCCCCGTAAACCAGCAGATCAATTGCAAATTTCTCCAGCAGCACGGCAAGCAGGTTCCCTGTTCTGATGTCGCCCTCAATATCCTGGTTATTCTGATTTCGTGCTGAGATAAACAGCATATGTTCACGCATAACTTCGGCTCCTTGATTCTTTATATGAAATGATGAAAAGTATGTAATTTACATATCAAAAAAGCAGGACATTTAGCATCCCGCCAATTTGTACTCTGTAACTTTAGATGCAGTTCAATAGTACCCCATTTCATTTAAAAAAGTTGTCGATTTATGGCAGAAAATATTGTATTTTTGACATTCATACCAGACTGAGCAGCTTCTCACGCACACTTCCGGCTTCATAATTCTTCAACAGCGTCTGATAGGCGTGCTCCGCCAGCACAAACCTCCGCTCCTTGTCCAACAGCAGCAGGGTAACGTTAGCCGCGAAATCGTCAGGATCATCGGCGATCATAAGATTGATATTGTGCTCGTACAGCAGCCCTTCCGCCCCTTTGGACGTCGAGACAACCGGAGTCTTCAGCGCCCAGGCTTCAAGGATCTTGAGCCGGGTGCCGCTGCCTTCCTTCAGGGGAGCAATGACCACCTTCGCCCGGCGGATATAATCCGCCACACTGTCCACGTAGCCGGTAATAACGATAGAGCGGTCCGCCTCAGCCAGCGCAGCAACCTCCGGGTGCACATCACGTCCGACGATATACCACTTGATATCCGGAACCTTGGCTTTGACCAGCGGGTAGATCTCACGGTAGAAATACAGCGCTGCGTTCACATTGGGAAAATAGTTCATATTACCCGGAAGAATAATCCAGTTCTCTTTGTCTGTACCAGCTGTCCCTGCGTAATCTTCAATACGGATAAAATTGGGAATTACATGCACTTTTTGCGCATTTCTGAAAGAAAGAGCCTTAAACGCCAAGCCGTCCTGCTCCGAGGTAGTCAAGAGCAGACTCGTATTATCCATCAGCTTCAGTTCATCCGAGCGGGTCCAGACAGCATTCATACGGTAAAACCATCCGCTCAGTCCCTTCTTCTTCTCCGCCAGCTGCGCGGACAGGCCACTCTCGAAGTTATGTGCATCGGTGACAACCACTGCCTGGGGCAGCACTTGCTTGACAATATCGGCGCAGCTGCCAAGCAGACTATGGGAAATAAACACTTGCCGGTAATCATTCGCTCTGCAGAGGGCAAGAATCTCATCCTTCATATCCAGATCTGCATGACTCATATAAGAGCAGTTCCGCCACTTGTATAAGGAACGCAGCATCGCTTTGCGGTAGCTCACGGTACGCTTAACTTCGCGAATAGTCAGATGCGGCAGGGGTTCGCTTGCCTGTGCCTGCCGGCTGCTATGATAAGTCAGCAGGTCCACTTCATATTTCGCCAGTAGGATCGCCAGAATATTGCCCGTTCTCAGCTTGCCTCCACTGTCCTGCGGAAACGGATTCTCTGCAGATATAAATAGTAACTTCTCCATCTTAACGTCGACTCCTATTCTCTATTTCACTACAATTTATGTGGATTCTCTGCTTTGAAGATATATTACCCCAAAGTAACTTGTAGTTTTGTCGATTTTTGGTTATTGGAGAAAATTTTATTCCCAGCTTATCGCCACAAGGCAATACCATGGGTTGACCCCTTGGCAAGCTTAACGCTTAAGCCGGGTAATCCCCGTCCTCAAGCACCTCCGGCTTCGCTTCGCTCGACACGGTTGCGTCCCTGCTGCTTCGCCCGGTACAGGGCGGTGTCGCTCAGCTTGTAGAGCGAATTCAAGGACATACGCTCGCCCGACGCTACGGTGATCACGCCGATACTCACAGAATAAGGAAGCTGCGCCCCATTAATGACAGCTCCGCTCAAAGAAGCACGCAGCCGTTCCGCCGTCTCGCTGCTGGCCTGCATGTCTGCCCTGTGCAGCAGAATAGCGAACTCTTCCCCGCCAAATCTGCCGAACAGCTCACCGTTGTGCAGCTGCTGTCCGATTCTGGCGGCAAAGTCGCGCAGGACTTTATCCCCGGTGTCGTGCCCATAGGTATCATTCACAGACTTGAAATGATCCAGGTCAAGCAGGAGGAACGAGTAAGGAGCGCCTTGAAGTGCTGCCGCCGCAATCAAAGGACGCGCCCGCAATACAAAGGATCTGCGGTTCAAGATCCCTGTCAGCTCATCATACGTAGCAACTCTAGTAAGCTCGGCGTAGGCCTGCTCTCTTGACAGCAGCATAAATCCAGAGGTGCCCAGAAACATCAGCAAGAAAATTCCGGTATAAAAGAACAAATGCAGCAGAGCGGCGATGGCTGGATAACCAGATGCCACTCCCACCAGTGCTCTTCCTGCCAGAGCCAGGGCAACCACTGCGTAGAGCCAGCCCATCGCCCGCTGCAGTGCTGTCTCCCGGATTCGTACCAGCAGGATGTACGCCGGGTAGGTCATCAGCAGACTGCCGGACAAGGCTGCCGAAGCCACCGTAAAGCGGCCTTGCCATATGACGAAGGCAAGCAGCAGAAACAGAGCGGCTGCGCTTAGCAGCCGGTAATATTCCATCATCTTATGGCTGTACATACCCACCAGCAGCAAGATAGCCATCGTCTCCACAACTCCGGCTGCAAGCCAGAGCAAGGCCACAAGCGGCAGAACCGGCGGCAGAATCCGGGCTTCCAGCAGCAGCAGCAGCAGAATCCCCAGCTGCATGCATTTCGAGGCCACAAACAGCATATAGATACGATCCCGGGAGAAACGGGAACGGTAAGCCAGAATCAGCAGCACCATAAAGAAATTACCCAGAAACAAACAGATCAGCAGCGTCGGCTGATGAAGCTCAAAGCTCATAACATTCCTCTCCCCTGCGGTAACGTACGGTGCGGTTCCGCCCCTCCTGCTTGGCCCGGTAGAGTGCCTGATCGCTCTGCTTGTACAGTGTATTGAAGGATACCTCCGGACCGGGTACAAGGGTAATGGCCCCGATACTTACCGTGCTGCTGGATGGAATCTGCTCCACAGAGGATGACTGCACAGCCCTGCGCAGCGTTTCAGCCTTGTCGTCACAGCCCTGCTCGTCCAGACCATAGAGCAGAATGGCGAACTCTTCTCCACCGACCCTGCCGAACAAATCGTCATTGCCAAGGTTGGCTTCAACCGTAAGGGCGAACATGCGCAGCACCTCATCCCCCATATCATGCCCGTACGTATCATTCACCACCTTGAAATTATCCAGATCCAGTAGCAGCAGGGAAATAGGCACCCGCTTCTTAACCGCCTGCTCCAGCTTCAGCTCCGACTCCAGCAGAAACGCTCTGCGGCTGAGGACGCCGGTCAGCTCATCATAAGCAGCCAGCCGCTTGAGCTTCTCATGCGAACGTTCATTGGAGAGCAGAATGAATCCCGCCGTCCCTACAATAAGCATCAGGTACATGGCAAGGTAATACAGGCTCTGGGAGAGATTTACGGTAAATACATTCATGTCAGGGACAATCAGCAGAGCTACTACAGCCCGTCCCAGCATAATCACTGCAAACACGGCAAAGAAGCACCCCAGAATGCGCTGAAGTGGAGTTCCCTTGGGATTCAAGGCCAGACGGTAAGCCGGATACAGAAAAAAGAGCATGGACCAGAAGGACACCGAGGTAATCCGGAGTGCTGAATGATTAAAAAATACTGCGATCACCCCGTAGCTGAGTGTACTGCCAACCATAAGGGCAAGATAATACAGCTTCACCCGTCGGCCAAACATGTCCATCATCTGCAGCAGCGCTGTAATTTCCAGTGTTCCGCCAAGCAGAATCAGCAGATTGGTAAACGGGATAATCAACCCGCGGGGCAACGTGTCCCACAGTAGCAGCGAGCACCAGTAGAACAGCTGAAGCCATTTCGAACCAATGAAGAAGGTCGAGGCCGTCTCTCTGGCAGCGCTGATCCGGTAAGTGGTAATCAGCAGCAGGGTGAATATATTCCCGAATATAAACAAATAGATCATTGTCTTAATATCAGGCTGAAAGCCCATGACTACACCACCGTATGCTCGAAGAATCAATCTCTTTTGACAGCACTATAGCATCCCCGGCACCTTTCGGCAATTGGATTCTATACCAGCTTCAGGTAGCAAAAAAAAGCACCCGGCGGATATTTATCCAATCAGTGACCTGATCCGATAAAACCCGCAGGAGTGCTACCCTATTAAATGTATTGCCGCACGAGCTGCGCCCATCCAGTTAACGTTTCTTAAGTTCCTCGGCCAGAGCGTACCCAACTTTCCAGATATCGCCGGCTCCCATTGTAATGACCAAATCGCCCGGTGCAAGACGCGGCTTCAAATCGGCCAGAACATCCTCTTTGGTCGGCAGATAACGTGCTCCTGCATTGCTGTTCTGCACAATCAGATCCACCAGCTTCGCAGAGGTGACGCCTTCGATTTGCTTCTCCCCGGCTGGGGAGTAGATGTCAGTAATAATCACTTCATCCGCTTCACTGAAGGCACGGCTAAACGCATCCAGCAGGAAAAAGGTACGGGTGTAACGCTGGGGCTGGAACACGGCAATAATTCTTTTGCCGGTTGTTTTGGCCGCACTGATCGTCGCCTGAATCTCGGTAGGGTGATGAGCATAATCGTCAATGACAAGAATCTCATCCACCTCGCCCAGTACCTGAAAACGGCGCTTCGCCCCGTGAAATTTCACGATCGCAGCTGCAATCTGCTCGAACGGAATTTCGGATTTAAGGCAAGCAATAACAGTAGCCATCGCATTGTACAGATTGTGTTGACCCGGTACGGACAGCTCGATCTGCCCCAGCACTTCGCCATAAGCATTCATGGTAAAGGTCAGCTGGCGGTCGCCCAGCACAATGTCCGTTGCGGTGTAATCCGCCGTCTTGGAATGGATGCCGAAGGTGGTCACTTGGCCGGTTACTTCCGGCAGCAGGGAGATCACATTCTCGTCATCACAGCACACAATAGCCGTACCATCCTCGCGCAGCTGATTCATAAACTGCACATAGGCAGCCTTCAGCTTATTGAAATCTCCGCCGTAATTCTCCAGATGATCGGCTTCAATATTGGTGACGATTCCGAGCCATGGGTGGTATTGCAGGAAGGAGCCATCGCTCTCATCCGCTTCCGCCACCACAAATTCCCCTTGCCCCGCCTTGGCATTAGTTCCGACATTCATAATCTCGCCGCCAATGATATAGGTAGGGTCGACGCCGCATTCTTCCATAACCAGGGCGATCATCGAGGAGGTGGTAGTTTTGCCGTGGGCACCTGCAACCGCTACGCCCTTGCGTTCATTCAGCAGCCTGGCCAGCATCTGGGAACGGTGCAGAATAGGAATCTTCAGCCGTTCCGCCTCTACCCATTCCACATTGTCACTCGACAGCGCCGTCGAGTAGACTACCAGATCGGCACCTTTTACCTGCTCCGCAGTATGTCCAATATAAACCTTGGCACCTTTGGCTATTAATTTATCCGTTAATTCCTGGGCAGCTACATCAGAGCCCGTAACCGTATATCCCATCTCCAGCAAAACCCGGGCAATCGCGCTCATCCCGTAGCCGCCAATTCCTATAAAATGCACACGTTCAGTAGTATCCAACAGTTCGTCACCAGCCTTTTTCAGAATCGGGTTGCTGCAAAAGTGTACCGCGTACGTCAGAGATTAAATACAGTGTACCGGACACAACCGCAAGGTCGTCATCCGCTGTAATCGACTTCAGCAGCTGCAGCGCTTTGCCCCAATCACGTTCTACTATAATTGCCAAATCAGTTTTGGCGTATTTCTCGCGCAGTCTTTCTGCGATCGCCTTCAGTTCCTCCGCATCCATCGGATTGCGGAAATCCGGTTCGGTCAGGATGAGTGTATCCACTATAGGCAGTATATGCTTGAAATAGGATTCATGATGCTTATTTGCCAGCATCCCCATCAGCAAATTTAATTTGTGGTATTTATAGAACTTCGGCAAGCTTGCGGCCAGACTCTCAGCGCCTTCCGGATTATGTGCGCCATCCACAATAATCCGCGGGGAGGCATGAACCTGCTCCAGCCTGCCCGCCCACGAGGTGTTGCGGAATCCGGCCTGCAGATCTTCATCCTCCAGCATAAACGCCATATATTGCCGCAGCACCTCGAGTGCCATCATGGCTCCGGCGGCATTGCTGAGCTGGTGTTCGCCCTTCAGGGCAATACTTAGATCCAGATTACGGAAGGGGCCTTTGAAGCTAATCTGCTGCAGACCGTCCTCTATTCCGCCGGATTCATAATGGAAATCCTCACCGGCGAGATAGAGCGTCGAGCTTGACGTCGCAGCTTTCTCCCGCAGCACAGCAATAACCTCCGGCTGAGTGACACTGCTGACTACCGGAACACCAGGCTTAATGATCCCGGCCTTCTCTCTGGCGATCAGCTCCAGTGTATCCCCCAGAATATCAGTATGGTCGTGCCCTACATTCGTAATGACCGACACTACCGGAGTTACGAGATTCGTTACATCCAGCCTTCCCCCAAGCCCCGTCTCCCATACGACAATATCAGGATACGCCTTCGTTCCGAAGTAGAGTAGTGCCACGGCGGTAATGACCTCGAACATGGTAGGAGAACCGTGCTCGGTCCGTGCCATCTCTTCAACCAGCGGGTGCAGCAGATTCGCAAGTTCGGTCAGTGTCTCTTCGGGGATATCTTCACCATTGACCTGAAAGCGGTTGGTGAACTTCGTGATATAGGGGGACGTAAACGTCCCCACGGAATAGCCGCTCTGCAACAGCACACTGGTTAGAAAAGCACAGGTCGAACCTTTGCCGTTCGTTCCGGCGACATGGATAAACTTCAGCCGGCGGTGCGGATTGCCCAGCTGCTCCATCAGCAGGGTAATCCGCTCCAGGCCCGGCCTGATTCCGAAGGGGATCAGGCTCTTGATCCAGTCCACTGCTTCGGCATAGGTACTGAGGGGGGCGGTGCCCGTAGTCATGTCTTCCATTTCTCTTATCCTCTCAGCTCTGCGATGCGGGCCAGCACCTTGTCACGCTTGGCGGAGTAATCCGCCTGCTTGGCCCGTTCCTCTTCGATGACTTTGGCGGGCGCTTTGGCGACGAAGCCTTGATTGCCCAGCTTCTTCTCCACGCGCTCCACTTCGCTGTTCAGGTTCTGTACTTCTTTCTCAAGACGGGCAATTTCCTGGTCGATATCAATCAGTCCGGACAACGGCAGCAGCAGCTCGGCACCGGTCACCACAGCAGACATCACCTTCTCCGGCGTGGCCGGGTCAAGGCCCGCCCTGAAGGAGGACGTATTGCAGAAACGTCTGATGTAGCTATCGTTGCGGCTGATGATGCTGAGCGATTCTTCGCTGCTCGCTTTGACGATCAGCTCGATTTTTTTGCTCATCGGCACATTCACTTCAGCACGGATATTGCGTACGGAGCGGATAACGTCCATCAGCAGGTTCATCTCAGCCACTGCCGCAGGATTCTCCAGCGCCGGACTGTATTCCGGCCAAGCCGCAAGCGTGATGGTCTGCCCTTCATGCGGCAGATGCTGCCAGATCTCCTCGGAGATAAACGGCATGAACGGATGAATCAGGCGCAGGGTGCGGTCCAGCGTATAAGCCAGCACCGACTGTGTCTTTGCTTTGGCGGCGGCATCCGTACCGTAGAGCGACAGCTTCGCGAACTCGATATACCAGTCACACAGATCATCCCAGATGAAGTTGTAGAGCTGGCGGCCGATCTCGCCGAACTCGTACGAGTCCATTAGACGCGTAATCTCGCGGGAAGTTTCGTTCAGGCGGTGCAGAATCCAGTAATCCGCAGTATTAAGCTCTCCTGTAATGTCAATATCCGCGAAGCTTACGCCTTCCAGATTCATCAGCGCAAAGCGCGATGCATTCCAGATCTTGTTGGCGAAATTACGCGCCTGCTCTACCTTCTCCCAACGGAATCGCAAATCCTGACCAGCGGTGCTGCCGGTTGAAATCATATAGCGCATCGCATCTGCGCCGTATTTCTCAATAACCTCCAGCGGGTCCACTCCGTTACCGAGCGATTTGGACATCTTCTGCCCTTCTGCATCCCGCACCAGACCGTGCATCAGCACATCGGAGAACGGCTTCTGCCCGGTGAACTCCAGTGCTGAGAAGATCATCCGCGCCACCCAGAAATAAATAATATCGTAGCCTGTTACGAGCACGTTGTTAGGATAGTAGCGCTGGTAATCTTCGCTGCTCTCATCCGGCCAGCCCAGTGTGGCGAACGGCCACAGGTTCGAGCTGAACCAGGTGTCCAGCACATCCTCGTCTTGCTTCAAATCTTCCAGACCGCTGATCCGGCGTGCTTCTTCTTCATCATACGCCACAACAATTTCGCCTGTGGATTCGGAATACCACGCTGGAATGCGGTGACCCCACCACAGCTGACGGGAGATACACCAGTCACGTACATTTTCGATCCAGTTCAGATAAGTTCGCTCAAACCGTTCCGGCACAAAGTTAACACCGCTGCCATCCTTCTGCGCTTGGATGGCTGCTTCAGCCAGCGGCTGCATTTTGACAAACCATTGCGTGGATAAATAAGGCTCAACCACTGCCCCCGAACGCTCGCTGTGCCCTACCTGGTGCACATGGTCCTCGATCGAAACCAGCACTCCTTGCGCCTTCAGATCTGCAGTAATCGCTTTGCGGCAATCACTGCGGTCCTGGCCCTGGTAAGGTCCGGCTTCCTCGTTCATCGTTCCGCCCTCGTCCATGACATTGATCTGCGGCAGATTGTGGCGCTGACCCATCTCGAAGTCATTCGGGTCATGCGCCGGGGTAATCTTAACCGCGCCGCTGCCGAATTCCTTGTCTACATAATCGTCAGCGATAATGGGAATCTCGCGGCCGATAATCGGCAGAACCAGCATCTGGCCAATCAGATGTTTGTAACGATCATCCTCGGGATGCACCGCTACTGCCGTATCGCCGAGCATCGTCTCTGGACGCGTGGTCGCTACGGTGATCGATCCACTGCCGTCCTTGAGCGGGTATTTCAAATGGTAGAGGTGTCCGTTAACTTCCTTGTATTCAACCTCGATATCGGACAGAGCCGTGCGGGCCGCCGGATCCCAGTTAATGATCCGTTTGCCCCGGTAGATCAGGCCTTTGTTGTACAGCTTCACAAAAACCCCGCGCACGCCCTTGGACATGCCCTCATCCAGCGTAAACCGCTCGCGGGAGTAGTCGAGGGAGAGGCCCATTTTGGCCCACTGCTCATGAATGGTTTCCGCATATTGGTCTTTCCAGTCCCATACCTGCTCCAGAAACTTCTCACGTCCCAGATCATGACGAGAAATCCCCTGCTGGCGCAGTTTCTGCTCCACCTTGGTCTGTGTTGCGATCCCAGCATGGTCTGTTCCCGGCAACCACAGGGTGTCGAAGCCCTGCATTCGTTTGGTACGGATAAGAATATCCTGTAAGGTGAAATCGAGCGCATGCCCAATGTGCAGCATCCCCGTTACATTCGGCGGGGGGATCACAATACTGTAAGGTGTAGCATCGGGACGCTGCCCGGCCTTGAAGAATTCATTCTCCATCCAGTAGGCATACCATTTCTGCTCTGCCGCCTTCGGATCATAGGTGGTAGGCATATCGCTTGTGGTTCCCTGGCCTGCGGCAGTCTCCGCCGGTTCCTGAAGCCCGGTCTTTACGTTGTTCTGATCATGATCAGCCATGTTCTAAACCTCCATAAATAACATTTAGTAGTTGCTAAATTTCGTTATCCGGGAATACAAAAAGGCCCTTCGCCCTCAAAGGACGAAAGGCCATTCTTTCGCGGTACCACCTTTGTTTCGCACCAATAAAAATAAAACCATGCCTCTCACCTTGCGGCTCCAGACTCAGCGCGACACTCAATGCAGGGTAACGGCTGCAGCCGGCCACATCCTAACTCCGTTCTTCATGTGAAGACAAAGTTCAGAGGGGCAACTCCGGGGCGACTTCGGGGGCTGTTTCCTGCGGATCTCACACCACTTGCCTATCCGCTCTCTGAAGGGCTGACCGCCTACTCTTCCCGTTCCCAGTCTTTTCAATATTGCTTATTCCATCATACCTTTAGAGCCTTCCCTAGTCAACCTGAGAGATGGATTTATGGGTGGGTGACCGGGTGTAGTGGCAGAACGGTTGGAGGAGTATACGGGAGGATCGGGAGCGGGATCGCGAGGACGGTGGCGAGGAGCGGGTTCGCGAGGGCGAGGGCAGGAGCAATACGCCTGATGGGAGGTGAGTAGTAACTAGAGGCGATAGACGGTGGGATATGGGCGATAGACGAGGGGAGCGATGGGGAAAAACTACCGTTAGTTATTGACCTGCGTGTCCGTTGCACACACTATAGGGAGAAGCTACCTCTAATTCGTCTGACGAGGCCATTTGGAGACGGATATGATAGGTTTAGCGGTACAAAATTCCCTATATATAGCTTAAAATCAACATTATGATACCTATTAGTGGTCAAGTTTCCCTATAAGTAGTCATCATTGTCCCATCTGCCCGAGGAGGAATTGAAATGGAAATAAAAGCTATGTACAGCGACGACAATCAGCCCCTGCTATCTGCCCTGCTGGAGCGGCACAGCGCCAAGAAGGAACCTGGCATTCCGCCCTATGATCGCACCGCTTTATCTTTTGCCGCTTATGAGAATGGTGAATATGTTGGTGGGGTCACCGGGACTATCGTCTGGAATATGCTGCAGGTTCAGTTGCTGGCGGTAGACCCGGCGTACAGGGGAAGCGGAGTTGGCGCGGTGCTGCTTCAGACGCTGGAGGCGAAGGCCCGGCAGCAGGGCTGCAAGGTCAGCGAGCTGACCACGATGAGCTGGCAAGCACCAGGCTTCTATCAGAAGCAGGGCTATGAAATCTTCGGAGAAATCAAGGATTGTCCGCATGCGGGACATACGAAATATTATCTGCAGAAACAGCTGTAGCTGCTGTTCAGGTGGAAGGATTGCAGAGAATCAAATGAGCGGATCGGATGACTATGGCAGATAGTAGCAAGACAAGTAAGGAAGTCCGAATACTGCTGATACTTTGAGGCTATCCAGCAATAAATTCAACTGACTTTCCCCATAATCCTAGGCTATTTGAGCAAAACGACATTGACCATTACATCCATGAAGTACTTCTTCATCAGCCACTTCCATAAATTGTATGTCTAAGTTATACCACAAATAGCCCCCCGCTGAATCTCTGGGGGCTATTTGTGCTCAATAAGCTGCAGCACAACTGGTCTGCGCCTACGGAATATATAGCACCTGACCTTCTTCCACATTCTGTCCGGCCAGACGGTTGTACATCACCAGTTCCCTGGCGCTGAGCTGATACTTCTCCGCAATCGTATCCAGTGTTTCTTCACGCTGCACGATGCAGAGACGCACCTTGCGGAACAGATTGGTACCCTCGGCTCCGGCAATGAAGCGCGTCTTCCACTCCGTGTCATTACCGACTTCGGAAACCACTGCCGCTACTGCTGCGGTCTCCTCGGTGAGCAGCGTATCCTGCTGCTCCTTGCGGGAGCGGCTGGAGCTTAGTAACGAAGAGAAGGTAAGCGGCTCCTGAACCTGCAGCTCCTCCTCGCGTTTGCTGCCCAACGCGATCTTAAGGTCCTGCTTCTCTTCGGCAGGCAGTACTTCCTGGGCTGAGAAGTTGTCGCCAGCCAGAGGTTCATTAGCAAGCGGGGAGCTGACATTCTCCTGCGTGAACTCCACATTCGCTTCCTCCGCTTCGGCGGAATAGAACGTTTCCTCCTGCTGAACGGCATGCACGGCAGCGATATCTGCACTCTCCCTGGAAGCGGTGAAGTTGTCAACGATCTCTTCCTGGACCGGCTGCACGGCTTGGGCCAGCGGCTGCGGCTGCTCCTGCTCGATCGCAGCAGGCACAGCTGCAGGAATAGTCTGACCTTTCGCTGTCTCCTGGCTATCTTGTGCTGTTTGTGGCGGCTGATTCCACTGCTCGGTTTTGTTCCAATAGTCGGTCAGCTCCGCCTTCGCATTCCCTGAATGGTTATCCAGGCTGTGCGTGCGCAGCCGGGGTTCTTGCTCCTTCTCCTTGGACTGCGCCGAGGAGATATGAACTGCCGGCCCGGCATTCACGATACCGCCCAGCACCAGCGGGTCTGCCGGAATTCCGCCATGCTCGCGTTCGTCGGACAAGCTTTCCGCCGTCCCTTCGCCGTAGGTCCATACAAAGTTCTCATAGAGCTTCTCACTCTCATCCTTCACAGGGTCAACCCCGGCTTCCAGCACACGCTCTTCTTCTGCTGGCGTGTAGGCGGCGGTGTATTCCTCCTGCTGCCGACCTGGCTGAACCTCCGTCCCGCCGATTCCCCGTAAGGAGAGCACGCCTGTAATATTCACCGTGCGCATTGTCAATAGGTCGATGTCGAAATTCTCAATTTCCACCCCTATGTCTTCAAGCGAGCTGACCCGGGTAAGCGGGACTGTAATTTCAACGGGGATGGCATGCTCCAGACGCTGGGTCCGGTCCTCCTCGCTCCGGTACAATCCGGTAAGCAGCAGCTGGCCATACAGCTCAGCCCGGTCCTCCCGCTGAATGACCTGGATATCCGGGATCAGCTCCACCTCCTCCAGTTCAGCTATTCCCGGAAGCTCTTCCGATAAGTGAATGCGTTCATAAATATCAAACCGCAAGCCGTGGGACTGGTCAAACACGGGATATGTCCTCCTTCGTGGCATAATCTAACCCTGAGACAAACCCAGAGCATAAGCCCAAAATGTTACTCCCCACATGTATATGCTCCAAACCGCGAGGCATGACAACTTTGGACATCAGAACGGACAGGACCTTGCTACTGACAAGGCCTGGGGTACAGGCGCCAAGCAATCTCTCTGAACAAACTATTCTATGAAAGCTGCGGCTATTGGATATGGATACATGCTTTACTCCGCACGAAAAGGGAGGCTGGTTCATAGAGCCAGCTATGATGCCGCTGCGAGTTATGGAAAGCAGGTTACTTAAGTGCGGAGGTTGGATAGTTTAGGTGCAGAGGCTTACGTTTCGGGATTTTTAAGCGGGTTACTTATCGGCTGAGGCTATACGGGCGGGTGCGTTCAAGCGAGGTTGGTCAAATAAGCTGGTGCCACTAATTTAGCTGCAAAAGTGGTTACTGCTTAGGATTCAGCCAGGATTTAGAGTGTTGCCCTGGAACCTTCGGAGTAATTAGATGCGAAACTGCAACTAATTTCCGCCGAAACACCCATTATCAGGATAATAAGTGCATATCTGCAACTAAATTCGAGTACAGCAAGCTTATTACGCTCAAAATCCGAAATTAGGTGCGTTTTCGCACTTATTTCCTCCAACACAGAAAAAAACGGCTAAATAGATGCAGTTTCGCAACTAATTCTTTGGTCTGGACATATGAGACTATCATGGAACTGAATCTGAAGTGTTCTTATCACACGGAGTCCTAAGTAGTAACCAGTTTCGCATCTATTTGCCCGGAACACTCCTGACAACATTCTAAATCCCAGTAAATCAGGCATACTATCGCAACTAAAATTAGCCAGTAGCAGTGTAGGCACGATTAGGGAGTTTAAGCTGACGAATTGAGCAGGCAGATACGCAGGGAAAAAAGGACCGAAGCGGCAGTATGGCTACGCTTCGGTCCCTTCAAGCTGCTTGCGCAATTAAAGCAGCGTCCCTTATTTGCCGGACAGCCGCTGAAGCAGCCGCTTCATATCCTCCGGCCACGGATCGCTCACATCCAGCCGTTCCCCGGTCCAGGGATGGGTGAAGGCAAGCGATTCGCCGTGCAGCGCCTGGCGGGCCGAGCCGGGTCCTCCCGGCTGCCCGTTCCTTCCGGCGCGGCCGGGAGGGGTCGATGCGGCGGGGATATTATACCCGCCGGAGCGTGGCACAGGCGGGCTGAAGCGCCCGCCGAGGCCTTCTTCGCCCGGACGCACCTGTGCGGACGGCGCGGGCACGGAGTCCCACCCCGGGCCATCATACAGCTCATCCCCGAACAGGGGATGGCCCATGTGGCTCAGGTGGACGCGGATCTGGTGCGTGCGGCCGGTCTCCAGCTGCACCCGCAGCAGGGATGCGCCGCGCAGCGGCGTAAGCCCGGTGATCCGGGTCAGCGCTGACTGGCCGCCGGGCGATACCCGGCGGCGCGCCGCATGATGCCGGTCACGGCCGATCGGAGCGTCAATGACCTTCAGCGAGGATGGCACGATACCTTGTACGATGGCGGCGTAACGCCGGGAGACGGTTTTGTCGCGCATCGCTTCGTCGAGCGCCAGCTGAGCGAATTCGTTCTTGGCGTACAGGACAGGTCCCGTCGTGTCCTTGTCCAGACGGTGAATGTGGCGGACGGCCACACCGCCGCCGGAAGCTGCATAATGTGCGGCAACAAGGTGATCCAGCGTTGCCTCCGGCTTGCCGCTGCCGTCCGGGTGAATGCCCATCCCGGCAGGCTTGTGCACCACGAGGCAGAAATCATCCTCATAGAGCACCTCCGCACGCTTGGCATGGGGCAGCACTTCGATGCCTGCCTCCCGCTCCGGGAAGAGCGCCAGCCTCAGCCGGTCGCCGCTCCATTCCACGCCGCCTTCGCGGCGCAGCCGCGCATGCAGCTTGGCCGGCATGCGCACCGTCTCCAGCAGCCAGCGGTCCGTGGCTGCCTCCCGCTCGGCCGCATCTCCGCCGGCCAGGGCCGCTCTGCCGGGCATGACCTCCAGCCATGCCCCGCGCCGGGTCCAGGCGCCGCCGTCTGGAGCGGCGGCCGGAACGCGCGGCTCCTCCGCAGCGGAGCCGGCCGAAGCCGTGTGCGCGCCAGCCGCGCCGCCGCCCGGCTTCGGGCGGCCTGTCCAGCGGCCATCGGCGCGCAGGCCCTCCGCACGGGAGCCGCTGCCGGCTCCCTGCGGCCTGGCCGCGCTGTCGCCCGCCTCCGGGCGGCCTGCCCAGCGGCCTCCCGCGGCACGCGGTGCGCCTGTGCCGGAGCCGCTCCCGGCTCCGGGGCCGTTTCCCTTACCCGCCCCGTTGCTCTTGCCGTCCACGGGGCCGTTGCCCTTACCCGCCCCGTTGCTCTTGCCGTCCACGGGGCCGTTGCCCTTGCCCGCCCCGTTGCTCTTGCCGTCCACGGGGCCGTTGCCCTTGCCCGCCCCGGGTTCAGGGCGGGTCCAGCGGCCTCCGCCGCCAGCACTCATAGTGCTTTGAGGGCCTTGTAATGTCCCTCAATCGTATCATCGATATCCTGCTCGCTATGCACACCGGAGACGAACATGCCTTCGAACTGCGAAGGCGGCACGCTGATGCCCTGGTTCAGCATTCCGCCAAAATACCGGCGGAACCGTTCCAGATCACTCGTCCGCGCCGTATCAAAGTCCGTTACCGGACCTGCGGTAAAGAATGGGCATACCATGGAACCTACACGGTTAATGGTAAGCGGAATTCCCAGCTCCTGCGCATTGCGCTTCAGCCCTGCTTCAAGACGCGCCCCCAGAAGCTCCAACCGGTCGTAGACCTCCGGCGTGAGCAGCCGCAGCGTGGTCAGCCCCGCCGCCATCGCCAGCGGATTCCCGCTGAGCGTGCCTGCCTGGTAGATCGGCCCGGTAGGTGCGATCTGCTCCATAATCTCGCGGCGGCCGCCATAAGCGCCCACCGGAAGCCCGCCGCCGATTACCTTGCCGAAGCAGGTCAGATCCGGCGTAATGCCGAACAAGCCTTGCGCACAGCTGCGGTTGACACGGAACCCGGTCATTACCTCATCAAAAATCAACAGCGCTCCGTAGCCCGTAGTCACCTTGCGCAAGCCCTCCAGGAACCCTGGCTGTGGCAGCACAACGCCCATATTGCCAGCAATCGGCTCCACAATTACTGCGGCCAGCTCATTGCCGTAGCGCTCGAAGGCGATTTTGACCGCATCCAGGTCGTTATAAGGAACGGTAATCGTATTTGCCGCTACCCCTTCAGGCACACCCGGACTGTCCGGCAAGCCCAAAGTGGCCACACCTGAACCCGCTTTGATCAGCAGGCTGTCCGCATGGCCATGGTAGGAGCCTTCGAATTTAAGGATTTTGCTGCGTCCGGTATACCCGCGCGCCAGCCGGATCGCACTCATCGTGGCTTCCGTGCCTGAATTGACCATCCGCACGATATCGACGGAAGGCACACGTTCCACTACCGTTTTAGCCATTTCCGTCTCCAGCAGGGTCGGCGCGCCGAAGCTTGTCCCTTTTACCACTGTCTCCTGCAGCGCTCTGACTACCTCCGGATGGGCATGGCCCATAATCAGCGGTCCCCATGAGCAGACATAGTCGATGAAGCTGTTGCCGTCGATATCATAAATACGCGAGCCTTCGCCGCGGTCCACATAAATCGGGGTCAGACCCACGGATTTGAACGCCCGCACCGGGCTGTTCACCCCGCCGGGAATATATTGCTTGGCCTCGTCAAAAGCTGTCCGGGAAGCTTCTTCCCGGCGTGCCAATGGCATATCGCCCATCTGTACCACTCCTGTCATTTTGTTATCTAAATGATGTCTATAGGCTCTATTCAGCCGAGAAGCTTCCTATTCACGCAGCCAGCGGGCGGCATCCTTGGAGAAATAAGTGATAATAATATCCGCTCCGGCCCGCTTCATCCCGGTCAGCATCTCCAGCACCACCGCCTGCTCGTTGATCCAGCCCTGCTGCGCAGCCGCTTTGACCATCGAATATTCACCGCTCACATTATAGGCTACCAGCGGCAGATCAAATTGCTCACGGATCATGCGGATGACGTCAAGATACGCCAGTGCAGGCTTCACCATCAGCATGTCCGCACCCTCCAGCACATCGGACTCCGCTTCGCGCAGGGCCTCACGCACATTGGCGGGGTCCATCTGATACGTCTTGCGGTTGCCGAACTGGGGGGCCGAATCCGCCGCTTCACGGAAAGGACCATAGAAGGCCGAAGCGTATTTTACCGAATAGGACATAATAGGAATATGCTCAAAACCGTTATCATCCAGCCCCGCGCGAATCGCCTCCACGAATCCATCCATCATGTTGGAGGGTGCGATAATATCTGCTCCGGCCTTGGCCTGCGATACCGCCGTACGTGTCAGCAGCTCAAGCGAAGCATCGTTGATTACATCTCCATGCACAACGCCATCCACCGTATGCGTATGAACCATGCCGCAATGACCATGGTCCGTGAACTCACACAGACAGGTGTCAGCCACCACCAGCAGCTCAGGGTACCACTGCTTGATCAGGCGCGTAGCCTCCTGCACAATCCCGTCCTCAGCGAAACCAGAGGAGCCGATGGCATCCTTCGTCTCAGGAATTCCGAACAGCAGCACGGCCGGAATGCCAAGAGCGGCAATCTCGTCCACCTCCGCCTTTAGCGTGTCCAATGAGAAATGGTAGACGCCCGGCATGGAACTGATCTCATTTCTGACCCCTGTACCGTAGGTTACAAAAATCGGCTGGACAAAATCCAGCACATTCAGCACCGTCTCGCGCACCATGCCACGAATTCCGGCCGATCCGCGCAGACGGCGGTGCCGTGTAATGGGAAAGCTCATTATAAATTCCTCCTGTATATAGAATATAAACACATGAAGCATCCCTCCATGCTTGTGCGTTACGAATTCCGGTATGTTTGATGTCAGAGTTGAGGGTATGGCTTGATGCTTACGCCGGTTAAAAAAGGATGAGATGCGACGCGTTCAGATGTTCAGATGCGGATTGTTGCCTAGTTGTACAGCTAAATACGCTCCCCGAGCGGGTTGCCAGCCTAAGACTCCAGTCTATGAGCAGCGTACCACGCACACCGAATGCACGCATAATGTTCTGCAAGACCCCAATACCAAGGCCCAGCAGCTGCTCGCGGAAGGTTATTAAGTATCCAACCCAGCAGTAAAAGCTACAGCTAATGCATCAGCAGCCTTGACAGCAATTCAGCCGATTCATCAGCAATAACCAGTTATTCCAATAATCCCATCACACCACTCTCCAGCAACCTGCCGACACAACGAAACCGCTCCAGACTTTGTCCACTCTCACCCTTAACTGTAACCCAAAAGTGCATCATTCAGTTACTCCGGCAAACAGCAGCAAGCCATATCCATCATTTCCAGTAACCAGTCCATGCAGCAATCCCAGCTACCAGCCATTACACCAATTTCAGCAGCCATTCACTTCTCTAATTCCAGTAAACAATTATTTCATTAATCCCGGCTGCCACTCATTCTCTCAATTTCACATCATCCGCCGCACTCCAGCAACCTGTTCGTTCAATTAACCTTTAGCATCCACCGTTTGCCCACTCTTATCCGTTACCTGGTGCGTCTGGAGAAATTAGATGCAGATTTGCAACTAAATTAATCGTTCCACTCAGAACAGCAAGTTACCTGGAGCGTCCGGAGAAATTAGATGCGAAAGTGCAACTAATTTCTCCGGAATGTCCAGTAAACCGGTGTTTAAGTGCGAATCTGCAACTAATTTCGATTAAAACAGAGCCAACTCGCTCCCAATCCCAAATTAGGTGCTAATCTGCAACTATTCCCCCAAAAACACAAAAAATCCGAGAATTAGATGCAGATTTGCAACTAAATTAATCGTTCCACTCAGAACAGCAAGTTACCTGGAGCGTCCGGAGAAATTAGATGCGAAAGTGCAACTAAATTCTCCGGAATGTCCAGTAAACCGGTGTTTAAGTGCGAATCTGCAACTAATTTCGATTAAAACAGAGCCAACTCGCTCCCAATCCCAAATTAGGTGCTGATCTGCAACTATTCCCCCAAAAACGCAAAAAATCCGAGAATTAGATGCAGATTTGCAACTAAATTAATCGTTCCACCCCAGAACAGCAAGTTACTTATAGCTTCAACGAACGTCTGCACCCGACAGTAGCAGTTCCATCGACGCTTGTGCTCAGCAGCAGCAGTTCCATCAGACGCCTGTGCTCAGCAAGAGCAGTTCCATCAGACGCCTGTGCTCAGCAAGAGCAGTTCCATCAGACGCTTGTGCTCAGCAGTAGCAGTTCCATCAGACACCTTCACTCAGCAGAAGCAGTTCCATAAATACTCCTGCTCCGGACAGCAGCAGTTCCATCAGTAAAGTTTATACTCAGCAGTGCTAGCTCCATCCGTAATCAGTACACCTGCAATCAGCAGCCATAACTTCACCAGGAACGCCTGGACCCTGCACCAGCAGCTTCCTCAGAACCTACAACCCAGCGGCGCTTAAACCTGCTGTTCACTGGCATTCCAGCGGCACAACTCCTGCACCAGAGCGTCAATGGTAGCTTCCTCAGGCATCAGCCCTGGTGTAAGTCCGGCCTCAATCGCTGTCTGCTGTGTTACCGGACCAATGCAGGCAATCTTCACATTCGCCAGGAGTGGCAAAGGATCAGCGATGCCCATCCGGCCAAGGATCTGCAGGAAATTGCGCACGGTGGACGAGCTGGTGAAGGTTACTGCATGAATGCGACCTTCCTCCAGCAGCTTCTTCAGTTCAATATCGTCCTCGCCGGTAACTACCGTCTCGTATGTATCCACCTCGGTCACCTGGAGTCCGAGCTCCCTCAGCTTGTCCGGCAGCCACGCGCGCGCCAGATCGCCGCGCGGCAGCAGCACGTTCTGCCCCGGCAGCAGCCGGGGGCCGAACGCCTCAAGCAGCCCTTCCGCCTGGAACTGCGGCGGAAGGGCCTCGGCCACGAGCCCGCGCTGCGCCAGCGCCTCTGCCGTGGCCGGCCCCACCGCTGCGATACGCGCGCGGTGCAGCCCACGCACGTCCGCCCCCAGCTCCGCCAGGTGGCGGTAGAAGTACTCGACGCCGTTCGCGCTCGTGAAGAAGACCCAGTCATAGGATTCCAGCGCGCCAAGCGCTTCGGCAATCCGGGCCTTCTTCACTTCGCCTTCCGGCAGTCTCGTCTCAATCACCGGGAACTCGTAGGGTTCCCCGCCGAGCTCCTCAATGGCCGAGACCAGTCCGCTGTCCTGGCTGCGGGCCCGGGTCACCACGATGCGCTTGCCGAACAGCGGCATCGCCTCCACCCACTTCAGCTGCTCGCGCTGAAGCACCACATCGCCGACGACGATTACCGCCGGCGGCTGGAAGTCCGCGGCCGCCACCTGGGCCGCGATGTCCTCCAGCGTGCCTGTCAGTGTCTGCTGATCGGCGCGCGTGCCCCAGCGCACCAGCGCCACAGGTGTGGATGCTGGGCGGCCGTGTTTGATCAACTGGTCGCTGATATAGCCGATTTTGGCTACGCCCATCAGGAAGATCAGCGTGCCTGTGGCGTTCGTGACCTTATCCCAATGGATCGATTGGTCAAGCTTATCAGGACTCTCATGTCCCGTGATGATCGACAGCGAAGAGGCATAATCACGGTGAGTCACCGGAATCCCGGCATAAGCCGGTACGCTGATGGCTGAAGTGATGCCCGGCACAATCTCATAATAGATGCCATTGCGGCGCAGCAGCTCGGCTTCTTCCCCCACCCGGCCAAAAATCGTCGGGTCGCCGCCCTTCAACCGCACCACCGTCTTGCCCTGCAGCGCAAGATCAACCAGCAGCTGGTTGATCTCCTCCTGCTTCATCGTGTGGCGATCCGGCAGTTTGCCTACATAGATTTTCTCACCGCCGGACTTCATCCACTGCAGCAGCCTTGGGCTGGCCAGCCGGTCATAGACCAGCACATCCGCCTTCTGGATACACTCCATTCCTTTAACTGTAATCAGCTTGGCGTCCCCGGGACCCGCACCTACCAGATATACCTTCCCCGTCATCCCATTCATCCTCTCGCATCTGCCAGAATCTGTTCCGCTCCCCGCGCAATCAGCAGCCGGGCAACCTCATTTCCCAGCTCTACCGGATCTGTACCCGTACACGTTTCCTTCAAAATCGTTCCGCCATCCGGCGTCCCCACCATCCCCGTCAGGGTGATGGTGGGCTTCTCTGCAGCCATGTCGATCCCTGCGCCTTCAGCCGCCTGCTTGCCGGGTGCGGCTTCACCCGCTGCGTCTACGGCTACGCCGTGGCCTTCAACTCCGCCGTTCCCTCTGGCGGCTATGGTACGCTCTTCAGCTGTACCCTCTCCTCCGCCGCTCCCTCCAGCAGATACGGTACGCTCTTCAGCTGTACCCTCTCCTCCGGCGGCTGCGGAATGACCTTCCGCTCCGGCATTCCCTCGGGTGGCGGAGCCGGTGCTTGGCGCTCCCTCTGCCGCCCCAAGCACCGCGTATGCGCCAATCGGCACCTGGCAGCCGCCGTTCAGCGCGCCAAGAAACGTCCGCTCCGCCGCAACGGTCAGCGCGGTATCAGCATCGTTGTAGAGCGCCAGCAGCTCACGCAGGCTGGCGTCGTCCTCGCGGCACTCGATGCCGAGGGCGCCCTGCCCGACAGCGGGCAGACAGACCTCCGGCGGCAGGTACGCGCTGACGCGGTCCTGCCAGCCCATGCGCGCCAGGCCCGCCGCGGCCAGCAGAATCGCGTCATATTCGCCGCTCGCCAGCTTGCCGAGACGCGAGTCGATATTGCCACGCACCGGCGTAATGTCAAGGTCCGGCCGCAGCGCGGCGAGCTGGCTTGAGCGCCGCAGGCTGCTCGTGCCTACCCGTGCGCCCTGCGGCAGGTCCGCGAGCGGTACGCCGCCGGTCGAGATCAGGCAGTCGCGCGGGTCCTCGCGCTTGGGTACTGCCCCGTTGATCAGCCCCTCCGGCAGCTCGGACGGCATATCCTTCATGCTGTGCACCGCCATGTCGATCTCCTTGTCCAGCATGGCCTGTTCGATCTCCTTCACGAACAAGCCTTTGCCGCCCACTTTGGAAAGTGTGACATCAAGGATACGGTCGCCTTTGGTGATGATCTTCTTCACTTCAAAGGTGAAGCCGAAGCCATGCTGCTCGCTCAGCCGCTCCAGATCGGCAATAACATGCCCTGTCTGCGTCAGCGCCAGCGCACTTTGCCTGCTGCCTACTATAATCTTGCGCATTGTCCATTCCTCCCCTTGATCCTTACTGGCTTGAAGCTAAAATATTATTACGCCACTCATTCCGTTTCTAGTCCTAGGTTACCCCGGCTATTCTCAGCAATCCAGCTGGCAATGGCTGCGGGAGTCCACTCCGTGAACGTCTCCTGTCTCATCTGTGTCAGTGTATCCAACGAAGCCAGCTTACGCAGAAGACGGCCGCGCATTTCTGGCGAAGGCACTGTCCGCTTAATCTCCATGCGCATGGCATGTACCCAATCCAAATAAGGCTCAAGCTCCGCCCCAAGCACTTCCTCCAGCGTTTCCTTGATATGCTTGGCTGCGGCAGGTCCCGCACCTGAGGTGGAAACCGCTACAGTCAGACGGCCGCGGCGAATAACGCCGGGAGTAATGAAGCTGCCGGCCTCCGCATGACTCGCGACATTGACGGGAATGCCGAGGTGCTTCGCTTCCGCTGCCGCCGCTTCATTCACCGCAATATCATCGCTGGCCGCGTACAGAAGATAAGCCCCCCCGGCATCACCGGGAGCATATCTCCGCTGCTGATAATCCAGCAGACCCTGTGCCGCCAGTTCAGCCAGCGGTTCCGTGAGGGAAGGGCTGATGACCACAACCGCAGCCTCCGCTTCCAGCAGACCCGCTACTTTGCGCTCGGCCACCGCTCCGCCGCCAATGACTACACAGCGCCTGCCCCTGCAATCCAACATAATAGGTAAATATACACTCAACATCCACACCCCCGCGTATTATCGGCAGCATCCGGCGATTGTTGGTCAGATCAGTCTGCAAATTGACCTATCGCTCACTCAGACTCAACTCGCTCTATGAGCAGCTGTAATCAGCCTAAGCCAGTTAAACAAACATTACTCAGGTGCAGAACGGTAACAATCATAAAGATACTTAATCACCGGCATCTTGCACGCACTCACCAGCATCATTCATTCACTCATCAGCACAGTTCCAACTCGGACTTTGCCAACTCAACAGCTTGCTATGGGGAATTTCTACCCTTAATTAAGCCCATACATGCCAAAAGTGCGGCTTATAGGGAATGTAGTTCACTAATTCTGTGTTTTTTTGGGTTCGATCCGCCTAAACTCCTGATTAACGGTAGTTTCTCCCTATAAGCTTAAGCCAATCGACGTTTAGTCAAGTTTTAATGGTATAAATTCCCTATAACCTGCTGCGCACTGGCCCAATCATCCTTGTTGCATACGGCCCAGCGTATTCGTTCGGCATAAAATCCAGCTCATTCATCTAACACCGACCAGCAATTCATCCTGCTTGCTAACCCAGCGATTCGTCCCGTATATTCAGACGGCTTACTAGTCCTGCCATTTCATCATTATCGCTCGCCCTGCGTATTCCTGTCCTCCATATTCGTTCCGCATCCCCCAGCTCAGCCGCCCCAGCCATGGAACTCGGACCAGGAATTGAGCAGGAAGTTCAAGATAATGAACGCGTAGCCGGAGATGGCCCAGCGGGCCATTACGACTCCGCTGCGGCGGCCGGAACGCTTCAGCACAATATAGATGATGTAATTCGCCAGTCCCACCAGGGTCGTCAGCACCTTGATATCCTGAAAGAGCGGTGTCCTGCCCTCTGACACAATGGAGAACCCTGCCATGATCAGCGAGAGCATCAGCAGCGGTGTTCCGGCCAGAATAGAAGTGTAGGAGTATTTGTCCATCGTATCCAGACTCGGCAGACGGCGGATGCGGTCATTCCACTGCTTGCTGCGCAGTCCGGCATGCAGGAATAAGTACATTATCGCAAACACAGTGCCAAGTGTCAGTGCGGCAAAGCTCAAATTAGCCAAAATAATATGCATCGCCAGCCAGCCATGCACCGCACTCCAGCTCTGCAGCGTATGGTCTTCGGCGGTCAGCCAGAAGCGGTTCAGCAGGAAAGCGCTGAATCCGGCCACACTAAGCAGCAGAATCGTAAACTCCGCGCCCCTGGTGAAGGCCACCCCCAGCGAAGTCAGCACAATACTGAAGGAGAACCAGAACAGGAAGTCATAAGGCGTAAAGATCGGCAAGCCGCCCTCCTGGACGAAGCGGATGGACAGGCCCGCGGATTGCAGAAGCGCAACAACAACAAGAAGCCCTGCGCCCAGCCGTTTACCGCCCGGATTCCGCTTGAGGCAATCCGAGAAATAAAACAGCAGGCTCAGAGCGTATAACACCAGAGCAGAATCATATATGAGGTTCAGCAGCTGCATCCCGTTCACCCGCCCATGAATCCGGCCGGTGAGAACACGGTTGGGGGCAGAGAGAATTCACTTCCCGCCGGCCGGTCAGCACCCTGTCTGGCAGGTGGCGCGGCAACTGTGGAGCTGTCCCCGCCAGCTCCCGATTCCAGCTGCTCCTCAAGCGCAAAAATCTTCGAGAAATACTCCAGCGCCTCATTCCCCTGCTTGCCGCCGGACAGTTCCTTGATCACATTGATCGGATCATGCATCATCTGGTTGACGATGCTTTTGGTCAGGCGGCGGATTACCTTGCGCTGATGTTCATCCAGCTCAGGCAGCTTGTTGAACAGGCTGTCCATCGTTTCTTCGTGAATCGCATTGGACTTGTCCTGCAGAGCACGAATCACCGGACGTACGCCCAGCGTCTTCAGCCACAGCTGGAAGTCATCCAGCTCCGCGCGGATCATCACTTCAATCTTCGCCGCCTCGCTGCGGCGCATCTCCAGGTTATTCTCGACAATCCCTTCCAGGTCGTCGATATCATACAAGAAGACATCCGGCACACTCGCTGCCGCCGGATCAATATCACGCGGAACCGCGATGTCGATCATGAACAGCGGACGTGAAGGGCGGCGTCTCATGCCTTCTGCCACCTGATCCGCCGTCAGCACATAACCTTCAGCTCCGGTCGAGCTGATGATGATATCGACCTCATCCAGATGCCGCAGAGCCTCTTCAATCGTGCTGGGTCTGCCGGAGAATTTCTCCGCCAGCTCCACCGCCCGCGACAGCGTGCGGTTGGCGACAATCACCTCGGCTGCACCGCTGCTGTAGAGGTGCTTCACGGTCAGCTCGCTCATTTTGCCGGCACCGAGAATCAGCACTCTTTTGTCGGTGAACATGCCGAAGATCCGCTTGCCCAATTCCACCGCCGCATAACTCACAGACACCGCACTTTCGCCAATTGAGGTTTCACTATGCGCACGCTTGCCAAGCGTCACCGCCTGCTTGAACAGCCGATTGAACCAGGTTGCCGTAGCTCCTTCAGCCTGGGCAGTCAGGAAGCTGCTCTTCACCTGTCCCAGAATCTGCGTCTCGCCAATGACCATCGAATCCAGGCCGCAGGTTACGCGCATCAGATGGGCCATCGCCTGCTCGTCTTCATATATATACATATGTTGTGTGAATTGTTCGCTTCGTACTCCGAACCATTGCTCCATGAAGCTGCGGATGAAATAACCGCACATATGAAGCCGGTCCACGACCACATAAATTTCCGTCCGGTTGCAGGTGGCAACAATGACCCCTTCCAGCACGCTTTTGGTCTTCATCAGCTGATGGAGCGCTTCCGGCAGATCTTGGTCCGCAAAGGCGAACTGTTCTCTGACGGCTACTGGCGCCGTACGGTAATTCAGGCCAACGACGACAATATGCATCGTATGTTCACCATCCTAATCTATATTCATTGGTGTAGGAACTCATTCACAATTGCTAAAAACGCTGTGTTAAGTATATCACAGGCATTCAAGACTTTTTACAAATAATTTGAACGGTTTATGACATACACTCCCCATCTTCCTCCGAATTTACAAAAATATTCCTCTTTGTTCCAGAGTTATTCACATCATCTAACTTCTTTTTGAGTTATATTAGTTAACATATATGCGGCATATTGACACACATTATTACGGGTGGTAGCATGTAACAAACGAATGAAGTTAATTAACCTAACACAAACCAATTTCATAACTCTTGTATAAGCTCATTAATTTGGTTTGAGCGTTTCTACAGGCAACCGTAAATTGCCCCAGGCTACAAGAGGCGTAAGCACAGTTGGAAGATATCCGGTTCACATGTCGCAGTTAGCTGTGATGTTCAGCCGCAGGGTCTTCATCATGTGTATGCGCCTCTTGTGCCCGGGGTTTTTATTATCCCAAATTTAGGAGTGAGGACCATGAGCACAGCCAGCCTAAGGCTTAGTGAGAGCATCAGCAAGGCCAAGAACGTGAGGATCTACAAGAATAAGGAGACCGCCTATGATTTCAAGCTTTACCCTTTTGGCGAGCGCGGCACCTATATTCATCCCGAGCTGATTAGTGAGATCACGGCCAGTCTTGCCGAACAGATCACCGCTGGGTTTCCTGCCTTCGACTATATCGTCTCTCCCGAGCCGGGCGGGCATACGTGGGGGATGCTTGCTGCCTACAAATTGATGAAACCCTTGAACATTCTGCGTCTAAGCACCGAGCTGTACGACAACTACGAAGTGTGTATTAAACGCGAGACGGCCTATAACGAGAACTATATTTATTTTGACGGCTTCCGGAGCGGTGACCGCGTGCTGCTGCTGGATGATGTGATCAGCTCGGGCGCCACCATTCGTTGTATTGCCAAGCAGATGGCGGAGATGGGTGTTCAACTCGTTGGCGTCCAGGCGATTCTGGCCAAAGGACAGCATTATATCACGCTTGCGGAGGATATCGGGGTTCCGGTACGGTTTTTGTCCCAGGTCTAGAGGAGTAGAACGGGTATAGATTAGTTATAACCAATCGAAGGAGTGGCGTAAATGGCCTTTTATTATGAGCAACCGTCCAGAACATTCAGTGAATTCCTGCTGGTTCCCAGCCTGACCACCAAGAGCTGCGTTCCCGGCAATGTGTCGCTGAAGACACCCGTAACCAAATTCCGCAAAGGCGAGCAGCCTGCGCTTACGATGAATCTGCCTGTAACCTCGGCGGTTATGCAGGCGGTATCCGATCACAACATGGCCATCGCCCTCGCCAAAAGCGGCGGCATCTCCTTCATCTATGGCTCGCAGTCGATCGAGCAGCAGGTGGAGATGGTGCGCCGGGTCAAGAAGTTCAAAGCAGGCTTTGTCGTCAGCGACTCCAACCTCCGCCCGGAGGATACGCTGCAGGATGTACTTAACCTGAAAGCACGCAGTGGCCATTCCACGATTGCCATCACGGATAATGGGCAACCTACGGGCAAGCTGATGGGCATCGTGACAAGCCGCGATTACCGCGAGAACCGGATTCCCCCGAACACTCCAATTACCGAATTCATGACGCCTCTGGCTTCACTGATCTATGCCAATGAAGGGATTACACTGTCCGAAGCCAACGACATGATCTGGGACCATAAGCTGAACTGTCTGCCTGTTGTAGGCAGCAGCGGCAATCTGATGTACCTCGTCTTCCGCAAGGATTATGACAGCCACCAGGAATACCCGCTGGAGCTGCATGACAACAACAAACAGCTGATTGTCGGCGCAGGCATCAACTCGCGTGATTACAAGGAACGCGTTCCGGCGCTGGTGGAAGCAGGGGCGGATGTGCTCTGCATCGATTCCTCTGACGGTTACTCCGAATGGCAGGCTGAGACGATTATCTACATTAAAGAAACCTTCGGCGAGAGCGTCAAGGTCGGTGCAGGCAATGTCGTAGACAAGGAAGGATTCCTGTATCTGGTCAAAGCAGGTGCGGATTTCATTAAAGTGGGCATTGGCGGCGGTTCGATCTGTATTACCCGTGAGCAAAAAGGGATCGGCCGCGGCCAAGCCTCCTCTGTCATCGAAGTAGCTGCCGCCCGCCAGCAATATTATGAGCAGACCGGAGTCTATGTGCCGATCTGCTCGGACGGCGGAATTGTGCATGATTACCATATCGTGCTGGCGCTCGCAATGGGTGCTGACTTCGTGATGCTGGGCCGTTATTTCGCCCGCTTCGACGAGAGTCCGGGACGCAAGCTGCTGGTTGGCGGCAACTTCGTCAAGGAATATTGGGGCGAAGGCTCCAGCCGGGCCCGCAACTGGCAGCGGTATGACTTCGGCAACGAAGACAAACAGAGCAAGCTCGAATTCGAGGAAGGCGTCGATTCCTTCATCCCTTATGCCGGCAGACTTAAGGACAATCTTGATCTTACGATCAGCAAGGTCAAGTCGACCATGTGCAACTGCGGTGCGTTATCGATTCCCGAGCTGCAGGAGCATGCCAAGATTACGCTGGTCTCCTCTACTAGCATCGTAGAAGGCGGAGCGCATGATGTGATGCTGAAGGAGAAGGACCGTTCATCCTGATCGGGGAGGAGGGCTAACATGACAAAGGATGGGGTGAAACTTATCGTTCCTTATAAACTCAAAGAAATCCTGGTCACTCAGGCCCAGCTCCACAACAAGGTACAGGAGTTGGGCCGGTGGATCTCCGCCGATTATGAGGGCCAGGAGCTGGTCCTGATCGGCATCCTTAAGGGCGGGGCGATCTTCATGTCCGATCTGATGCGTGCGATCACGATCCCTCTCTCCATTGATTACATGTCCGTCTCCAGCTATGGCACCAGCGCCACTTCCTCCGGCGCGATTGTGATCCGCAAGGATATCGATGCCGACATCCGTGGCAAACATGTGCTGATCGTGGAGGATCTGATCGATACCGGCCTGACTCTGAACCATCTGAAGGAGCATTTCCGCAGCCGGGACACCCTCAGCGTCCGCATCTGTACGATCCTGAATAAGCCCTCCCGCCGCCAGATCGACGTCCAGGTCGAATACCCCGGCATCGAAATCCCCGATGCCTTCGTCGTCGGCTACGGCCTCGACTACGCCGACCAATACCGCAACCTCCCCGAGGTGTGGGTGGTGGATACGGAGGGGTAGGTATTAAGGAAGTGACCCCCGCTGGGTTTGGCGGGGGTTGTTTTTGAGATGTGGGGGATATTAGGTACTGTTGCACAGCTGGAGAAGACTGCGTAGTTTGATTATCATAGTATAATGCCTGCGTTGGCAGCAGATCGCTTTCGCTAACGGACCGTATAGCCTCTATTTGGTTATTTTGGCTTCTGCAGCGGTGCTTGCGGACTGTATAGCCTCTACTGTTACCAAATCGAGCATTTGCGAGGGCAATTGGAGCAAATAGAGGCTCCTCAGTCCGCAACAAGCAAAAACAGGCCTGATTTGGTCAAATAGAGGCTCCTCGGTCCGCAACAGCCATGGCACTAGCGCGTATCCCTGCCCGATTACTGCGAAGCAACCACACTTCATCTCAAGTGTGATTGCTTTTTTCACAAAAAGTTAATATATTACAAAATTCCAATAAAAACACTTAAAAACGAATTGACCAGTGTAGGTTTAAAGACTATATTGTAATATATTAGGATATTTGATGATTTTTCCTAATAGATAGATTGTATCTTGTTCTTTAAGGGGTGATTCGTCTTGTATGCTGCAACCACGATTCGAGCAGAGCTGGAGAACTTCATACACCAAGAAGGGCTAAACTATAGCCAATTAGGAAAAAGAGCTGGCTTGAATCCTGGAACAGTCAGTGCCATTTTTAGTGGAAACAAAGTATTTGGTGTCGATCAGTTAGACAGGATGACCACGGTTCTTTCTTTACCTGCTGGCTACTTTTACAACCAGTATATTCAAGAATGTATGATTGAAGCCGTACCAAACTGGCGAAGAATCAGACCTCTCATCTATCGCTGTGCAGAATTGGACAAGTTGGACTGTATCCGTCAGATTGTTAATATTTTGCTGGATCACCTGACTTATGCTGTACTGTTGTGGGAAGTTGCTGAAGACTGGTACTCCAAAGGTATTCATCGTCAAGCCTCACTTCTGTTATATGAAAGTGTAGCTTCTACTGAGCGGCGTCAGTATTCTGAACGCCTAGCTTTATGTCATTACCGAATCTTCACCTTAAGCATCAGCCAGGATCAAAGCCAGAATTTCAAAGCAGCCTGTCAGTTTGAACCTTTCATTACTCGGCTGGATGAGGTTGATCAGTTGGATGCATTGAAGGATATAGCAAATATCTATAGATCATTAAAGCAATGGGATAAAGTACAAGAATATGCACAAGATATGGGAAACAAGGCTGAAATTCAATATCACTTGATGCGTAATAGCAAGCAAACGATTCAAGATTTGCCAAAAAAACCAAGCAGACCTTTATTTGTCTATATTGCCTATTCCAATCTGTTGCTTGCGAATGTCTATGATGTACAAAAAGATTACCAGAAAGCATTGGAGTACACCTATGCTTATGCTGATCTAAGTTGGGTCACGGAGACAGATCCTGAAACACAACATTGGGTAAACTTGTTTCAGAAATGGGCCATAACAAACACTTACATAAATAAACTTAGGGCCGGGGATCTCAGCGTTCTCCCTGATTACGTTCAAGATATTGAAGGAACAACAGAAATTAACGCAGAATTACTTAATATTGTGGAAGTCGCTAATTGCTATAAGGTAGATATAGATCATATTCTTCAACGGTTTGAATCCTATATATTTACTTATGTGCAAGAACAATCAGAGGATATATACACCCAACAAGTGATCCCTGATGCCTCGGTGCAATTATGTTATCAACTTGCAAAGTATTATTTAAACAAGAATAAGTATACACGCGGCTTCAATATATTAGGAGAATGTTTAATTAAAGCATCACTAATCAACAATGAGTCGGCTATCATCAATTGCGTTGGATTGTTTGAACATTTTGAGGAATACGCAACCTCTGAAATAAGAGTAAACTATCAAAAATCTATTAAAAAGGTGTGGGTAATGAATGAAAAAGAAATTAGTCTCGCTCGTACTGATTGCTAGTTTTTTAGCATTTCTGGTAGTCCCATCCCCATCTCAGCAAGCCGACCCTATTATTAAACCTCTTATCCAAGTAGGAGGAGCTTAACGTAAAAAGACATCAAAAAAGACGATATTCATTCGGAAATAGAGAATGAATATCGTCTTTTCTTATTTAACCCTTATGAAACGGTTCGCCTTTATTCGGATACTTTAATTATAAAACGGTAGAACAATCAAATCGCTCTTCGGTGATTTGCTTAATGTCCGGCTATCCTCTCTTTGGACCAGAACATCGTCTTCGATACGGACCCCGCCAACCCCCTGCAAATATAATCCCGGCTCGATCGTCATAATGGCATACTCTGCAAACTCATGCTCCGACCGGTAGCTGATATAAGGGGCTTCATGAATGTCCAATCCGATGCTGTGACCGGCGCCATGAGTGAAATGGGTATTCATCCTTTCCCTGATAAAGGGAGCCCGGATGATCGAATCCAGCTCCTTGCTTTTCATTCCGGAGCGGATTGCGCCGAGTCCTGCTTTTTGTGCCTCCAGCACCAGATAATAGCTATCGTCAAGGCGTGAATCCGGCTGGCCTACGGCAACGGTTCGGGTGATGTCGGAAACGTAACCCTCGCAGGTTGCTCCAAAGTCCAGTATCACCATGTCGCCCCGCTCGATTTGTTTAGGGCTGGCTTCACCGTGGGGATAGGAGGAGCGGATACCGGATGCCACGATGGTAGGGAACGCCGTCTTCTCCGAGCCGTTCCGCTTCATGAAGTATTCCATTTCTGTCGCCACATCGATCTCGGAAACTCCCGGACGAATGTAATTGAGAATATGCATGAAGGTTTTGTCTGCTATACGTACAGCTTCCAGGGTACTCCGTAGCTCCTCCTCATCCTTGACCTCACGGAATTTCTCCACCCAGCCCATTACAGCCCGTGTGTCAGCCTTGACCAAGGATTTGAACTGTTCTCCGTCGCTGTAGCTCAAATGCGCCCCTTCAAAGCCGACCAGCGGTAAACCTAGCTTGTTAATGATTTCCGCTGCTTCATCCATCAAGGACTGGCGCCAGCATACACGCTGGAGCAGATCAGGCAATTCCCCGGCGGCTTGCTCCACATAACGGCCGTCTGTGAGGAAGAAAACTTCCTTTTGGGTAACCAGCAAAGCAGAATCTTCACCAGTAAAGCCACACAGATAACGAACATTTTTGGGATTGCTGATGTACAAGGCCGGAAGGCTTTCCTCCTCCATTGTGCTCAACAGATTTTCAATTCGTCTCATTTACCTTCTCACACTCCTCCACGGATTTCATTCTCGTCAAATGGTCTTGATATACAAATGATACGGCTCATGGTTTAATTCCGCCAAAGGGGCAAATTCAAGCTGCTTCTCCTTGAAGACAAAACGGTTGGTCCCCGCGATTCGCTCTATGCTCTCCTGCACATTTCCTGTGCGGAGGGGCAACTCATAAAAGTCTTTGCGGTCGGATACAGCCGCCAGGATATAGGGACCAAAGGCGAGAGAGGCGGTATCGTCCTTATCGGGAGCAAATTCCAACCGCAGCTCCGGTGCAAAATGAACGGTTACCTTATCTTGCTTGCGCCAGTCACGGGTTACGGTGACATAACCGTTCTCTTCGGTAAAAGTAACCTGCTCACCGTTGAGTTCAACCTTGACAGCTCCTTGATGCCAGTAAGGCTTGCGGATCTTTAACCGGGTTTTCTTCAAGGCCAGAATGGACAGCCCGATCTCTCCAGTAAAGATTTCAGGAACCGCTTGCACCACATGCAGTCCATTGTCTGCATCCAACAGCTCGGATGATACAAACAGGTTGACATATAAAGCGTCCGTGTCCTCGAAGTAGACCGCTTCCGTATATTTGAAATGGGCCTCCAGGCCTGTCCCGTGACAGCAGGAGTTCTCCTCGTCATAGCCCTTTTGCCCGCCGGGGCTGGTGGGCATAAAGTAGGTGCTTGCTCCCAGGCATTCATGGTCGGTTGTCGCAAGAATATGGTTCAGCATGGTTCTCTCGTAATAATCCATATAATGCACATCATTTTCATACGCATATAGGTGTTTGGTGAGCTTAAGCATGTTATAGGACGCACAGGTTTCGGCGGTATGCTCCGTCAGATGGGCGCCGATCTTGTTGGGCTGCTTGAACATCTCGCCCTCGCCGGTTCCGCCGATGGAGTAAATATGGGAATTCACAACCGACTGCCAGAAGAACTGGGCGATATCATAATACTTCTTCTCTTGGGTTGCCTCAAATATCTTGAGTGCTCCAACCACCTGGGGAATATGCTGATTGGCATGCAAGGCTCCCAAGGCATCCACTTCTTGCTCCATTGGGAAGAACAGGCGATCATTGTCAAACAGCTTGGCCGCTTTCATATGATTTTCTTTGTCCGTATACGTATAGAGCTCAGCCAGTGACTCATTGATCCCCCCAAACTCGCCCGCAATGTACATGCTCCACATCTTGATTAATTGTTCATGCGGCAATGCGCTCAAGCGGTTGTATACCCAGTCGCCGAGCTTGTCGGCAATGGTTAGTGCCAGTTGGATTCCCGCAATGTGATAGCTGTCCAGCAAGCCGGCAAAAATTTTGTGCAGCGTGTAATAAGGCGCCCAGATTTCCGGATAGCGCACATATGTTTGAAGCAAATCAAATTGCTCCTCCGAATACGCGCTGATAAAGCCGTACTGGTATCTGTGATCTGCTTCAAAGGCCAATTGGACTTTGTTTAATTCTTCAATCAGGTAAGTCAATTTGCCGTAAATCTGCTCGTTGCCCGTTGACGCATAGCACAGAGCGAGAGCCGACAGATAGTGTCCAGTCGTGTGTCCCTTCAGCAAGCTGTCGGGCGAATCCCAGCCGATCATCTCAGGGGCTCCCAGGGTATGGATCCCGGCTGCTTTCCTGAAATTGTACAGCATTTGATCATCGTCAACCTTCAACAGGAAGGCCAGTCTTCGATCCTGCGCAGTTTTTAATCGCGATGGCCCACGCAGGTTTACCTTCTTCGCCGGAAAGGCATGCAGCAAGGCCTGTTTGACGTTCTTCTTCTCGACCGTTTCCTTGACGATGACGGTTGCATCTACCTCGTAAAGCGTGTCCGTCAGATGGCCAGCCGTTTTTTTCTCCCCAATCTCGGCGTATAGTCTTTCTGCTCCCCCATGCCAATGGACCTGATGGGCAATGACATCGCCGGTTACAGTTTGAATAGACACAACGGAGGGCAAGCAAAATCTCGTATTCACTTGTTGCTCTATGCGAACGGGGAAGATTTTTTTAACCTGGATTTTGTTTTTTTCCTCAAGAATGTTCACCTCAAAAACCTTATCCATCCTTGCCTCACCGTACTGGAAGATTGCGGTTAGAGGAACGATCCGGTCCCCTTTGCCATATTCAGGCTGATGCACTTTCCCAGAGCCGTCAATCCAACGGTCATCTTTTGAAGACCAGGTAATGATGGAGCCATGCTTGCCCTCAGTCGGCAAGGCGATATCAAACTCTACGGTTTTCAAATTTCCCAGGTGCAAGGCCTCAATGTCTTGTTGGACCGTTTCCTGATCACTGGATTTAACCGACATGTACTTTCCTCCTTGACATTTAATCACTTTCACAGGATTAATGGTACAGGAAATAAAAATCAGTGTCGGTAGTTGAAAAAAAGAATAGGTGGATTATATTTACTACTATCGGGATGTTGCCGAGACGTACTTGCCCGCTTATGGATTTCACGCAGCTATGTCTAATGTTGAGGGGAGTCACTGTCATGTATTTTGTTGATAAGAAATATGCGGAGCATGCAACCTTTTTATCCGCAGGCACTTTCATCACGAACCAGCCTTGGATTCACTCCGAACGGGTCATTGACAGCTATGAAATCATCAGTCCAATCGAGTCTACGCTTTACATCGAGTGCAACAATATTCCCTACGCCATAGAATCGGGTGAGATATTGGTCATTCCGCCGCATACTCCTCACAAGGGAATCAAATATTGTGAGGGCCGTATGAAATTCCACTGGCTTCATTTCTCATCGATAAATCTGAGTATCCACACGGAGACAGAGGTCATTCGGGAGCTCAATGACAACAACCCCGATGAAATGATTATCTTGCCCGTGCACACCAACAAAATCGATTCCAGGCGTTTTCATGTCATGTTCAATCAATTGCTGGATTTATATCAGGAAAAGAAGCGGGAAACTTACCTGAATGCTTATTTAAGCTGCCTTTTACATGAAGTGACCTCCGAAATCATGAGTGTACTGACCCAGAAAAATGTCAACGTCAACCGCCTGCAGCCGATCCAGGACTGGATTCGGATTCACGCTTTTGACGACGTAACGATTGATAAAATTGCCGACCATTTCAAATACAACAAAAACTATCTGTCGAGAATTTACAAAGAGAATACCGGGATCGGAATTTCCGAGCAAATCATCACCTTCCGATTGAAGCATGCCAAGGAGTTGCTGACAGAGACGGATTTGAGCATTGTCCAAATCGCCTCGGAGGTGGGTTACGAGGATTCAAAATATTTCATGCGTTTGTTTAAAAAATATGAAAGCATTACCCCGACCCAATACAGGAAAACATTTTTTAACAAGCATTACAATAAAAAATGAAGAGAGCCATCCTTGTGTTGCGTTATCCACTTAACCTATGGTTTGGGCTACCGTATTGAAAAAGAAATCATGTTATCATAAAAAAAGAAAGCGATACCAATTATTTTTCTTGCGGGGGTGCACATGTAGTGGTGAACGGTGAATTGCACATAACGACTGCCCAATTTATTGATTCGCACCGGATTGAATTGGTTTGGAATGATGAGGCGGAGGGGGCACAACATCCAAATGCTTTTTTGGTTGAGCTGGATGGGGTGAATGTGCCTATTTGCGGCAATGAGGATGAGGAGGCTTGGGATACAAGGTGTGTGTATGAGGCGTCCAAGCGACGAACAACGCTTTACCTGCTGAATCCCATACAGCTGGGTGATTTGGGCAGGGTCAAGCTTACCGTGGTGGGACAAATTACGAACAGGCAGGGAAGCGCAGTGCCGGTCAACCAGCCCTATATAATCAAAAAATGGCAAGCCTACTATACCAGATTTACCAGAACCTCTTCCGGCATTCTCATCAAATCCTCTTCCTGCGTCGGTTATCAGGTGCATGACCAAGCCTGTGAAATGATTGAGGTGATGTTGAGTAAAAGGCCGGAGGTCGCGCGGAAGCTGGAGGAACTTCATGCCTCTCTGGCTATTTACGGTCTGCAGGAGGACGCCTATGATATACCGGAGCATCGCGGCGGAGCGGACTTTTTAACCCGTCCTGTGGAAGGCTTCGGTGGAACGCCGCAAATTCCGACGACCTCTGTGTCGGAAAAAAACATCATGCGGTATAGGGATAGGGAGATTCAAACCCGGTACCTCAATGAATCCATCCTGGCCCATGAATTTGGGCATGCCATTCATTTAATCGGGATCAACCATCTGGAGGATCAGACCTTAGCTAGACAACTGGTCAACGCCTATGAGCATGCCGTGGCCAGCGGCCTCTGGCTCCATACCTACGCGATTTCCAATTACGAGGAGTACTTTGCCACACTAACCACAATCTGGTTTAATGTCATGGCCGAAAGCAAGGACGGTACCTGGGACGGGGTTAGAGGGCCAGTTAATACGCGGGAAGAGCTAAAGGTCTATGATCCGCTGGGCTATGCCTTTTTTGAGTCAATCTATCCTGACCGGGCATTCCCGGAGCCCTGGAGCAGCACGGCCAATGAGTTTTCCGTTCAAGACCTGCTGCCTGCTGCGGAGTGAATAGTTGAATATGGAAATGCACAGGAGGTCCCGGAAACCAGTGAAATGGTTTCCGGGACCTCCTTATTGCAGAAGTGGGCCAAGGGCTAGTCTGCCTCCAAAATAAAAATGCGGGAAAGAAAATCGCCTCTTGGCACCTTGGAATGGTACTCGCCAGATGTATGGTCGTTTAAAACAATGCCGATCTCCATCAATTCATCGCCGAAATAGCCGCGTTCGCCAAAATGGGCGATCCGGTATTTTTTGTGAGGGTCCAGGCCGGCAAGCTTCAATCGCCGATAGCCGTCATTAACCTTCGTAAGGATGCGATAATAGCCGACGATTGCCTGGTTTCTGTCCCTGGATCGAACCATCCATGCTGTTTCATTACCCTGGAAGGGACTGGCTAGCCGATAAAAAATCCCCCGCGCCATGAGCCCACGGTACTTCTTCATAAAGGTGATTTGTTCCTGAACCGTTGCTTTTTCTTCATCGGACAACAGGCTGATATCCAGCTCATAGCCAAAGGTACCAAAATAGGCGACATCGCCTCGGGTAGTCAGGGAAACGCTGCGGGATGTCTGGTGATTGGGCACAGCGGAAACATGGGAGCCCATGCTGCTGAGCGGGTATACAAGCGAAGTGCCGTATTGTATTTTTAACCGTTCGACGGCGTCCGTATTATCGGAAATCCATCCTTGGGGCGAGTAATACAGCATCCCCGGATCAAATCGTCCGCCTCCGCTGGCGCATGACTCGAACAAGACCTCGGGAAATTTACCGGTCAGCCGTTCGTACAATTCATATATCCCCAGGATGTATTGATGGTATACCCTTCCTTGAAAATCACATTCCCTTCCTTGGGAAAATACCTCGGACATCGAGCGGTTCATATCCCATTTCACATAGGAGATATCAGAGCCGGCTAACAGATTGCTGAGGGTCTCATCCAAGTAATCAATGACCTCCGCCTTCGTCAAGTCCAGGACATATTGATTTCGACCCGGACTCATCGGACGGTAAGGGACGGATAAAACCCAGTCCGGGTGCTTCTCATAAAGCTTGCTCGCTTTGCTGATCATTTCCGGTTCAAACCAAAGGCCGAATTTCAGCCCCAAAGCGGTAATCTTGGAGGCCAGGCCGGAGATGCCGTTGGGCAGCTTGGCCTTGTTGGGGAACCAGTCCCCGAGAGAGGTCGTGTCTGTATTGCGTTCGCCGAACCAGCCATCATCCAGAACAAACCATTCGATTCCCAGCTCAGTGGCCGTACGGGCAATTCCGAGTATTTTGTCCTCATCAAAATTCATGTAGGTGGCTTCCCAGTTGTTGATTAGGATGGGACGCTCCCTGTCTCTCCAGAAGCCCCGGACCAACCGTTGTTGATACAGCTCGTGGAACACTTGACTCATCCTGTTCATGCCTTTATCCGAATACACCAACACTGCCTCCGGCGTTTGAAAGCTATCTCCCGGTTCCAAAGCCCAACTGAAGCCATGCGGATGAATGCCCATCATTATACGTGTTACATCAAACGTATCCACCTCCGCCTGAGCCAGAAAATTGCCGCTGTACACTAAACTGAATCCGATCGCCTCACCGAGAAACTCCGTGGTATTCTTGCGCTTCAAACCGATGAAGGGGTTATAATTGTGGCTGCTGTGCCCCCGCAGGCTGTATATGCTTTGAATACCCTGGTGCAGAGGGACAGTCTGAATATGCCGCTCCCTCCCCCAGGCACCAGTCAAGCTCAGTAGGTCATACTCCTTATCCGGAAGCTCGAGGTTGAAGCTCATGGCAGTTTCAAGGCGGATTCTCTCTGTGCCTGAATGGCTTATTCTCATAGATCGGGTTAATACAGGCAACTGGTTGAAGAGAGTATATTGCAGCTCCACCTGACAGGCGAGAGTCTTGTCGATTAAACAAACACGTACGGTATCGGCCTCGTTGTCCGCTTCGACATACGTTGCAGGCAGGCCTTCAAGCGAAGGCTTGCCCGGGAGGATCTGATGACTCAAATACTCGAAACGGGTCGTGCTGCTGCCATCCTGCTGGACAACATGCAGCCCGCAGTTTCTTAAATCGCCTGCACCATAAACCGACACTTCCTGTTTGACCTGTTCCAGGGAGAACTTGGAGTTCCCTTCAAAAACGCAGGGAGACATATCGCGAAACCCCCATTCCAGCAGGTGGGAGAAATCCTCCTGGTCCTGAATCCTTTTGCCGTAATACAAATGGCCAAGCTGCTGATTCGGCATGACGCAAAAGATGTAACTGATTTCATCATTGTACAAGTGAAATTGCTTGGTGCTTTCATGGTAGATCACGGGCACGGGAAAAACTCCTTTCAAAAAAGTGCTGACAAGTGAATTTGTCAACACTGTCGCTTATTAGTCCATATCTTTTTCGATATTTTTGGAAAAGAGGAAGATGAGCAGAGCCGTAATAAACAGAAGTCCTGTCATAATGGGGAACAAGTTGACCTGCTCGTCGGCCGTTTGATAGAAGGTGAACAGAATCAAGGCAATTCCGTTTCCAATCGTGCCTGCCTGGCCCCAAGCGGTTTGCATCTGGGTATCGTAAGCATCGGGCGACAATTTGGCTACAAGCGATGAACCGATGGGCCAAACCAGATTGTCGGAGAACGTAAGGAACAGATAATAGAATACCATCCAAAGCAGGTTGTAAGGGGCCTGGTCCTTAAACAGAATAATCGGTATGGTCAGCAAGCCGAAGCCGCAAGCAGAGAACAATATACCCAGACCGTATTTATAAGTGGTGCGAATATGGGTGGCCCGTGTTTTGGTCCACAGCCAGACAAAGACGGGGGACAAGGCCAGGCCAAAAATGGTATAAATGGTGCCCACCGATCCTGGAGCAATTTCAATTCCAAAAATATGGCGATTGATTTTCTGATCGATAAAAATCGCCACAGTGGAAGTCAGCATGGTTCCGCAAAGCGCCATCACAATCTGGGCTGAGAATAATTTGAGGAAGGGCTTTAGCCGTCTTCTGTCCCGGTCGGTTAAATCATCTTTCCTCATGAGATTGGTCAGGAAAGCAATCGGAATAATAAAGGTGGCTGAAGTGATAATGTTTAATACTCCTTGGAAGGACATCACATCGTTGATGACCAACACCACAATGGTGCCTATAAAGATAATCATAACGATCAGGAACCGGGTAAATAATGTTTTGAATTTCCCTTTTTCAAGAGGCTTGATCGGTTTTTCGCCCAAGGGTCCAAAATATTTGTATTGTGTAAAGAAAATCACCGCACCATACAGGAAGGCAGCCACAGCCGCGATCAAGAAGCCCAGATGGAAATTTTTCATTCCGATTTGGCCGACCAAGAGCGGAGCAACAAGACCGGCAATATTGTTGGCAATCGTGTGAATGGTAAAGGCGGCGTCCCGTCTGCCGCTTTCGGATTTGCGGTAGAGCTGGCCGGTCAAGGAAGCGTTGCTTGCCCCCATAATGGGAAGCGCCATCAAAAACAATGCGATGAATGCAAAAATCCTTCCTTGTGTCAGGGAGAATGCCGGAATGGCCAAAACGCCAAATGCTGTCCCTTTCACAATGTTGCCAATAATCAGAGCTTTGCGCATGCCCAATACCCGGTCAGCCAGCCAGCTTCCCAATATGCCAAATATGGAGTTGCAGGCGCCCATTGCTGTAATCATGGATGCAGCCTGACCCTGTGTGAAGCCTAACCCTTTCATGTATGGACTGTAGAGATAAAAAATTAAAATCGCGTACAAAGCTCCCCAAGCAAATGAATTAAAAAAGTTCCCTGCTGCCAAAGCGCCTACACCTCTTGGGTGGCCCAAAAATTTCTTGTCGTCCAGTACCTCCTCCAACGATATATTTCTGGGATTCAAATTCGTATGGCTTTCATCGCTCATGGTTCTTCCTTCTTTCTTCGTATTTCTGAGAACGCTTTCCCTTTTAAAATATAGCAGATTCATTTCTGTAAAACGGTAGCGGATAGTTGGGATAGGTGGACATTTATTACCTATCGAGGAGGCATCCGCTCCTCTCGCGTCATCAAGACTTCGATGAACGCACCGTGGCCGTCCATACAAAAAAAAGAGGATGCACCCGAGCTTTCGCTTGGGGTGCATCCTCCGCATTTAAATCGCTTGTACTACGCTTATAAATTCCTTACACTGATAAAGACGATCCGCTCGACAAACAATCTATCTTTGATGTTTACGCCAGGACCTCTGAAGATGGGCTGATTGATATTGAGATTAAATCTTGATATTGCGACCATTTCTAAGGCCACTGGATTAACGGAGCAGGAAATCAATACACTGAGGAAGTGAACTACACGCCACCTAAGAGGTGGGTGCTTCTTGGTCAATAGAGCTACTGCTCCAAGTTTACCCAAGCTTATAGGCTAGTTCCTAGCCCAATCGTTGCCATCTTATATGGCTAATTTTAGTAAGTTTTTAGCTGCGTTTACATCTCTATCGTGTTGGGCACCACATTCAGGACAAGTCCATTCCCGTACAGCAAGGTTCTTCACTTCTGCGTTTTTGTAGCCGCAGCAGGAACATAGTTGGCTACTTGCAAAGTGTTTGGGTGCTATCATCAAGGTTCTCCCGTACCACTTTGCCTTATATTCGAGCATCGCTCGAAACAGGCTCCACGATACTTCTGAAATGGCTTTAGCTAATTTGTGATTCTGCATCATGTTCTTTACACGCAAGTCTTCCATTACGATCACTTGGTTATCGCGTATCATTTGGGTTGACGTTTTGTGCAAGAAGTCTTTACGCTGATTCGTTATTTTTTCATGAAGCTTGGCAACCTTCAGCCTTGCCTTATTTCTGTTATGGCTTCCTTTCTTCTTTCTCGACAAGTTCTTTTGCAGCTTGGCTAATCGTTGTTCAGATGTACGAAGATGCTTAGGATTAGCGATCACTTCACCATCTGAAGTCATCGCAAAGTTTTTCAGTCCTAGATCCACGCCAATCTTCTTGTCGGCTTTCGGCAAAGGCGTTCGTTCTGTTTCAACCAAAATGGAAGCAAAATAGGTACCCGATGGAGTCTTGGAGATGGTGCAGGATTTGATTCGCCCCGTGAATGGACGATGCACCTTGATTCGGATTCTTGTCTTTAGTTTCGGAATTTTGATCGTTCCATCTTCAATGGCTATCGTACCGTTCTGATTGTTCGTTGTGAAGCTGTTGTTGTTCGTCTTCTTGCTTTTGAATGTAGGAAAACCAACCTTCTTATCCCGAAAAAAATGCGTATAGGCTTTCTCCAGGTTGAGCTGGACGTTCGCTAATGCAAGGCTGTCCACTTCTTTCAGCCACGGGAATGCTTTCTTGTACCTGGCAGGTGTATTACGGAGCATTTTCTCCGTTTGTTGATAGTGTTCGATCTTATCCGCAAGCATTTTGTTGTAGATAAAACGGACACATCCGAACACCTTGGCTAGATATTGTTGTTGTTCAGGGTTTGGATAGATGCGGTACTTATACGCTTGGAGTACTAACATGCTACGCAACTCCTTTCCAGGAATTTACGAATCCATTATAGCACAAATGTTCGTATTCATGGAAGTTGATTTCCTTTGGATTAGAAAGATCGTTGACATTCATCCCACCACTTTAGAAGTGGGGGAATTCTGACAACTAGTGGTTAAATGATTAAGAAAGGGAGCATCCATTGCGTGGGCGACCATGTATATACAAAAAAAGCAGAGCAGAATTTACTCTGCCCCGCCGTCTAACGATGACTTTTATTTATGGAACAAGAACTACTCCTTCACCGGCTCTGGTGTATACACTACCGTCTTCTCCAGGGTAGTTACTTTGCCCAGGCTGTTCATCACCTTGAACACAAAGGTATTGCTGCCTGCTTGTAACGTAACGGTCTCGCGGAAGCTGCCATAGCTGCCCACCAGCTTATCGTTCAGATAGATTTTGGGATAGCTGTCATTGGCGTCCTTGGCACTGCCGCTGATGGTGATCTCCGCGCTGCTGGTGGTCTCTGGAAGGTAATCCAGGCTCAGCTCTGGTCCGCTAACGGTAAAAATAATCGTCTTGGTGATGACCTCCGAGCTTTTGCCGAGACTATTCACCGCCTTGAACACGAACGGGTTCTCGCCTTCCTTCAGCGTAACCTCTTCCCGGAAGGAGCCGTAGCTGCCCACCAGCTTGTCATTCAGATAAATCTTCGGATAGCTGTCATTGGTGTCAGTAGCGCTACCGCTGAGCGTAACCGTCTTACTACTGCTGGTCTCCGGTACCAGATCGAGCTTCAGCTCAGGTCCGCCCACCGTGAAGGTAATCTTCTTCGTGATCACTTCCGAGCTTTTGCCGAGATTATTCACCGCCTTGAATACGAAAGTGTTCTCGCCTTCCTTCAGCGTAACCTCCTCATGGAAAGAGCCATAGCTGCCCACCAGCTTGTCATTCAGATAAATCTTAGGGTAGCCGTCGTTCTTGTCAGTGGCACTCCCGCTCAGCGTAACTGTCTTACTACTGCTGGTCTCAGGCACGAGGTCGAGCTTAAGCTCAGGTCCGCCCACCGTGAAGATAATTTTCTTGGTGATCAGCGCAGAGCTTTTGCCGAGGCTGTTGGTAGCTTTGAACACAAAAACATTCTCGCCTTCCTTCAGCGTAACCTCCTCACGGAAAGAGCCGTAGCTGCCGACCAATTTGTCATTCATATAAACTTTCGGGTAGCTATCATTCTTGTCAGTGGCTTTGCCGCTCAGCGTGACCGTCTTGCTGCTGCTCGTCTCCGGCATATTGTCCAGGTTAAGGACGGGTCCGCCCAGAGTGACTACGATTTGCTTCTCGACTACCGCTTTTTTGTCATTCTTGTTGGTAGCCGTTACCACGATCCGGTTGATGCCTTCTTCCAGCGTCACTTCCAGGCTGAACTCCCCGTTATAGGACAGAGTGGCCGATTCATCGTTGATCTTCACCGTTGGGTATGGATCACTGCTGTCCGTCACTTTACCAGTAATCTTGGCTTTCAGCTGGTTCGCTGTTTCCGGAGCCTGCACCGTCAGCTGGGGACCTGTAGTCGCATACGTTACCTTCTTGGTAACCGTGCTGGAGCGCCCATTCGGCAATACGGCCTTGAACACATATTCATAGACCTTCTCCCCGCCATCCAGATCATAAGCTTCGGCAAAAGCGCCATCCACATTCTCGACTTCCTCGTCATTGATGTACACCTTGGCATCGGCATTTACTTTGCCGGACACCTTCAGTGTTCTGTCAGCGACCTGCCCGGGAACCTGGACCTCCAGCTTCACATCCTGCGTAGCCGTAGCATAAGAAGACTTCAGCACCCGGTACAGCAAGGTCGCTACAGACGCCCGATTAATCGGGCTGTTCGGCTGAAACGTTCCATCCGGGAACCCTTGAATCAGCTTCTGGTCCACCGCCACGGCCACTTCCTTCGCCAGCTGCGGGGATACTTCATCATAGTCATCAAATTTATAGGCCAGGATATTCTCGGCATCTACATTATCGGTTTCAAGTCCCATAGCACGCACCAACGCTACCGCCACATCTTCACGCGTAGCATTCGCCTGCGGGTCAAAAAAAGGTTTTCCCTTCACAGGGAAATACCCCGTCAGGTACTCCTTCGCCGATTCTACATATTTATAAGCCCAAGAGGACGAATTCACATCCGCGAAGGTCTGCGTCCCGTCCGAGACCAGGTCGAGCCCAAAGGTCAGCGTAATCAGCTTCGCCAGCTGCTCGCGGGTAATCGCCGATTCCGGTTTAAACGAGCCGTCCGGGTTCCCCGTAATAATCCCCTGCTTGGCCATACTCACAATCGCTTCATTCGCCCAATACGTGGTTTTGACATCTACAAACGCATAGGAGGTCGTCTGCTGCACAACCGTAGCCGCACTTGCCACTCCCCCAACCAGCATGCTAAACAGCATCAGCCATGCTGCCGCTAATCTAACTCTCATTCCCCTCATCCCAATCGCCCCTCCAATAGGTTAAGCCGCCGCAACCCTCCCAATCTCTCTACGATTCCCATAAAAAGAGATGTAAGTGCAGCACTCCCAAGGGATAATTATACAGCATGTTAGGAGGTTGTATAGGTGGTAATATAAATAACCCCGCGGCAGATTTGCCGGGGGTTAATTGAACCAACGTTTGATTTTATCTAGAACCTTTTTAGCTTCAGGTCCATTGTAACCGAGAGCATTTCCAATCATCTTAATATACTCAGTATAGGTCTTCTCCCGATTATAAGCCCCTTTCCACCAAGCCTTTGAGTTATAACCAGAATCCGAACTTACATATGTCAGTTCAATCGCAGAATTTTTATATACATGATCAAAGATAAATTTAACCCGCCGCATATGAAAATCAGAGGAGACGACAATCGCTGATGTAAAACCCTTTTCCTTCATAATAGGCAAGGTAAGTGTCGCATTTTCATAAGTACTTGTAGCTGCCTCTTCAGTAAGTATTGCATTCTCATTAACTTTTAAAGCAAGTGCTGTCTGCAGCATATCACCTTGTGAAGTATTAGCTTGTTTAGAATTTGATAGTATTAAAAATGGTGCATAACCAGTATTATATAGCTCAACCGCTTTCTCCACACGCTCAGCGCCCCCGCTAAGTACGATAATTACATCAGCTTGCTGTGGAGGCTGGGAGTAGGGGAGGAAGCGGCCAGCAGTAAATACGAATAGCAGCAGAGGCAACACAGGCAAGAGAAGCCATAGCTTCTTCTTGCCTGATCTGCTTGTAGATCGGGCAACAGGTCTCAACAACATGAGTTACTTCCGGTATTCGCCACTAAGAATGGATTCCCACCAGTCCGAATGGTCCACATACCACTCAATTGTCTGGGCGATTCCAGTCTCGAATGTATAGGTCGGTTTCCAGCCGAGCTGCTCCAATTTGGATGGATCGATAGCATATCTTTTGTCATGGCCCAAGCGGTCGGTTACATACTCAATCAAATCCTCCGATTTACCCAGGGCAGCAATAATCGTCTTCACCACTTCCAGGTTCGTTCGCTCATTATGGCCGCCGACATTATAGACTTCACCACTGACACCTTCATGCAGGACAAGGTCAATTGCTGCACAGTGATCCCATACATGTAGCCAATCGCGGATATTCTTGCCATCGCCGTACACAGGTACCTTCTGATTATTCAGCACCTTGGAGATCGTAAGCGGGATCAGCTTTTCTGGGAAATGATACGGGCCATAGTTGTTGGAGCAGCGTGTAATGTTCATCGGGAATCCGTAAGTTTCGTGATAAGCGCGTACTAACAGATCCGAGGAAGCCTTGCTGGCACTATACGGGCTGTTCGGCTGAATTGGAGTTTCTTCCGTGAAGAACACCGTTGGATCGAAGTCCAGTTCACCATATACCTCATCCGTGGAGACATGTAGGAACTTAGTGATTCCACAAGCCTTCGATGCTTCCAGCAGAACCTGGGTACCCATCACATTGGTACGGACAAAGATTCCCGGGTCGGTAATGGAACGGTCTACATGACTCTCCGCTGCAAAATGTACCACATACTTAAACTTCTCCGCCTCAAAAAGAGCATGGATCGCCGGTTGATCCGCAATATCCATCTGAACGAAACGATAGTTCTCTTTCGCTTCAATTCCCTTATGTTTCGTCAGGTCGCCTGCGTAGGTTAACAGGTCCAGATTCACAATCTCATAATTCGGATACCGATCAACCATATATTGCACAAAGTTTCCGCCAATAAAACCGGCACCGCCAGTTACCAAAACCTTTTCTCTACTCATTCCCTACACCTCTTGATCTATTTAAAATACAGCTGCCGCTGTTACATTACAAAATTAAGCTTAGCATCCTTCAATAAAGGTGCCTTCTTGTCTTTCGCAGACAAAACAGGAGTTACATCGATCGGCCACTTTACGCCAATAGCCGGATCATTCCAGAGAATACCGCCATCACATTCAGGAGCATACAGCTCATCGCATTTATACTGTACTTCTACATCTTCAATGAGAGTCATGAAGCCGTGGGCGAATCCCTTAGGGATCAGCAGCTGCTTCTTATTCTCTGCAGTCAACTCAATGCCGAACCACTCACCATAAGTAGGGCTGCCTGCTCTAATATCTACTGCCACATCATAAATCGCACCGCGCGTACAGCGGATAAGCTTGGTTTGCGCTTTAGGATTCAGTTGATAGTGCAGACCACGGAGCGTGCCTTTGGTGGCAGAATAGGATTGATTATCTTGCACGAATTCCATGTCGATGCCTTGCTCTTTGAACTTGGTCGCGCTATAGGTTTCCATGAACCATCCACGATGATCGCCGTGAACGGCCGGTTCTACGATTAGTACTCCCTCTAAATGGGTTTTCGTAATTTTCATCAATTCCACACCTTCTGCTTAGTATTGGATTTTGCCGGTGGCTACCTTCATCAGATACTGGCCATACCCATTCTTACTCATCTTATTCCCGCAGTCCCATAATTGCTCTTTCGTAATCCACCCATTAATGTAGGCAATCTCCTCAGGAGCCGCAATCTTGATGCCTTGATGATCCTCAATGGTTCTGACGAAATTGGAGGCATCTGCCAAGCTCTCGTGTGTCCCGGTATCCAGCCAGGTGAATCCACGTCCGAGCAGTTCAACATTAAGTTGACCCATATTCAGATAGGCTTCATTGACCGAAGTGATCTCCAATTCTCCCCGTTCCGAAGGTTGTACACTCTTGGCAATCTCAACGACATGATTGTCATAGAAATACAAGCCGGTAATCGCATAATTGGATTTCGGCTGAGTCGGCTTCTCTTCCACACTTAACACCTTGCCATCCGCATCGAACTCCACCACGCCGAACCGCTCCGGATCTTGCACATGATAACCAAATACGGTAGCCCCTTCGCCCTTAGTAGACGCCCGCTGCAGCAGCTTGCGAATCCCATTGCCATAATAGATATTATCGCCAAGAATCATCGCTACCGAATCATCCCCAATGAACTCTTCACCCAGAATAAAAGCCTGCGCCAACCCATCCGGACTAGGCTGCACTTTGTATTGCAAAGAAATCCCAAACTGCGACCCATCTCCAAGCAAGCTCTCGAATCTCGGAGTATCTTCAGGAGTAGAAATGATCAGAATCTCATTAATACCAGCCAGCATTAAGGTAGACAACGGATAATAGATCATCGGTTTGTCGTAAATCGGTAATAGCTGCTTACTGGTTACCATCGTTAATGGATATAGGCGCGTGCCGGAGCCGCCTGCTAGGATTATGCCTTTCATTAAAAAACCTCCTTCTATTGGATATATTATCTATTAGATTAAACCTTCAAAATTAAAGCTTCTCAAATCGAGTTTATAAGTAGAAAAGACTTGAGAAGAGATGAATATCTACAGAACAGAAATCGAACAGCTCACGAGGCCATAAAATCGCACGAGAAGCACCCGGATATATAAAAACGTTAGGCTGGACGGCTACATTTGATAAGGCGATTAGTTTCTTACTGAGATTACAGGGATCCGGGTCGAACCCTTCCCGCTATCAGCGGGTACTCTAACAACCACAGCAAGCATCGGTTGCAGTGACTGGATTTATTCCGCGTCCTTCCCGCCCCAATGAAGCTAAGAGATAAGCAAGAAGGACAACGCCGGCACGTTGACGCAGAGAAGCACCCCAGAGATGTCGTCTTTGAGGCCAAGTATACCTGAACGCTGAGGCATATTCAGGGTCTAGAGTCTTCGGAAATTCAGCAAAAAATATACTACCAAAGGAGTGTCCAAAGTACCTACTCGACTCAAGTTTGGTTATACCAAGGTGACTTGCACCCTGGCCGAGCTAACATGGATGAACAGGAACAGTTCCGTAAATTCACGCTGCCCGAGCTCCAAGATCGGTTGGAGCAAAGCAAAATTGATCATCTACTCTGGGCAATTTAGAAATCCGAGCGTATTTGTCTGTGCAAAATAACAGGTTTCCCAAGAGACAAAAGCGAAAGATCGCCACCTATAGCTAGCATCAAGGAGCGAAGCTGTTTGCGTCACTTCATAATGAATCAGGACGAATTATCCACCGCGAAGAATAATTGCTGATCGCGTTTTGCGACCGATATTCTACGTACTCTGGCGAGTTTGTCGTCGTGCTGGACAACGCCCGTATACATAATGTCGAGGGAATTCAGCCTTTCTTAAGCAGCACTCGAGGCTTCGATTGATCTACCTTTACAGTCCCGAACTAAGCCCACGAAAAGCTTATGGAGCTGGTTCAGTGATGATTTGGTGAATATTATCTTCTTTCAGAAGTTCTATGTCATTCGCACTCATGCTTCATCGTTTAAGATACGTTTAAATCATACCCCACTTAAAGTGATTACTAGTTGAATTATATAATTTCTTAGTTCAATCACTATAGCTATCAATATTAAAGTATAATAATATAGCATTCAGGTATGAAACATTAATGTTTCATGATGGAGAAATGTCTTTTTAGCGCAATAAACTGGAAGAAACAATAAGGTAACAAAATTACAATATCAGATAAAACAACAATTATCCAATCATTAAACAATGACATACCTATAACAATAAAAAAGAGTTTAAAAACAACACCAACTGAATAAAAAAATAATTGTAATTTAATTTCACCTATCCCACAAGCAAAAGTGGAAAGAACACTCTGATAGATGAACACACTACCAAATAAGGCAAAAATCAAAGATTTATTAATTTCCACTGTTATTGAATTATCCCCTAACCAAACATTTATTACCAATTGCAAAAATGGAATCATGATAAACTGAAGAAAAATTAATATAATAACGAATTTATGTAATAATTTAAAGTATTTATTAATCCACGCAACATCTCTTTCCTCGCATGCTCGAGTTATGGCGGACCATAGTGGAGTAAGAGCTAGCATAAAAAGCATACCGGGAAGTGAAAATAATCTGTAATATATTTGATAATCAACAACGCTTTCTGGGACATTAAACTTCGTAATAAGTAGAGAATTAGTCCCAGTAATTAACATGTACATAATTTGATTTAAAAAGAACATTCCTCCTAACTGTAAAATCCCGTTAGCGATACGTTTATTTAGATACTTGTAACTGGGAAATGCACCTTTTAAGCTTGTTGAGAAAATAATTATTGTGGTAACTATTAATGGTAAATTAACACAAAGAAGAAATACTACTGACAACATTTTGATATTAGTTTCTATATCAACTGACTTGAAGAACAAAATAAATACAAATTGCGACGCACTCGTTATTAAAGTAATTAAATTATTAATTGCAGATTTTTGAAGTGCATAGAGAATTGAAGAAATTAACCCAAAAAAAAGTTGAAGCATTATAGTATAAAAGACACATTTTAAAACAAATAGCATTGTTGAAGCCGAGATCAAGGTTTCCGATATGTTAAATATTGAATTCCAATTAATAAATTTAAAAAAAATGGATCCCACCAAGGTGATTGTCACAACTACAGCGCCGATAATAAAGTAAGCGGATGAGATATAACGCCTAATTTCTAATTTATCATTTCTTACTAAGGCCGCTACCAAATTGTTTCGCAAACCATTGCCTATACCAAAATCAAAAGATAGTATCCAAGTTAAGACAGATAAAACTGTATACCAGACACCTAGAACATTTTGGTTATCAAAGTATTTAATATATGCGGGTAGACTAAAAAACGAAATTAAAAGTGCTGCTCCTTTTATTAAAAAGGAAGCAATGATATTATTCACCATAACTTTATCTTTTTCATTAGACAGAGTTTTCAAAAAATCAATTTTCATTTTAGATACTCCAATCACCTATTGAAGAGCTTTAACAAGATATTCCCCTTAAGTTTCATCCTAATCAAGTAAAATATTATTTCCTCTTTTAATTCCTTTTTGAAACAAACTTCCCGCTAAAATTAATCTAAATTTCAATTTTTCATTTCATTATATTTAAGTTCCATTTCAGTGATAATACTTTCAACATTCAACCCTCCTATAGTTAAATAATTAGAAAATGCTTTTTCTGCTTGTATTATATCTCTAATATCATATAGCTTGATAAAATCCCCTCTTTTTCTTGTCAATCTATTTAACACCCGATTAATAAAGTCCCGAGTTGGAGCTTTAAGATATGCCAATATCAAATTTTTCTTTTGTTGATAGCTATATAATTGACGGCTATTATTAGTATAGTGACGCTTAATAATATCAGAAAATTCATTATATTTTATTAAACAATAAATTGTAAGATATTCTAATTTGAATTCATCAAATAAATCTTTTTTTTTCATATCTCTTACTGCAGCAAGCGACGAATCCGCCCAAATAGTTTCAACACTATAAAAACGTGGTACTTCATCAGCCCAATTATACTCGAGATGACCTCTAAAATGAGGTGCATCTTTTAATTCTCCAGTATGTTTTCCTGTAGCTGAATCAGCCGATCCACTTTTTTTACAAATTCCTGATATGGTTAATGGATATTTAATACTGATAACTTCGGGAATAACTATTGATAAAGCAACTGCACTATAAATATCCGGAGATAACCCTCCAAAATAGACTCCAGTCTCGCTTTTCACTTCTTCCATACAACTTTTTTTCACCAAACCATGATATAATTTCACTAAATCAAGTGCTAGGTATTTTTGACATCCATTATTCAGCAATTTAACCAATTCTGATTTCGTCTTTGAAATTTTCACATTCCCACTAATACTTGATATTGACATATATCCACTATTTTCATTTCCCCCTCTAAATGAAATTCCATTATCTGGCCAAAAATATATGGCCTGTACTTCCGGCTTTATTGCCTTTACATCGTTTTTACTAGCCCAACGTGCTACTTTCACTATTTCTGGATTGATACCATCATCATCACCTATAATACATATATACTCACCATCTGCAAGAGAGACACCTAGGCTGAAATTGTCAACAAAAGAAAGTACCTCGGAGGTATAATTGTATTTAAGCCTTGAATCAAATAAAAATGGTTTTAAAAATTCTTCCAGTTCATTTGTATCGCTATTATCTTGAAGTACCAATTGAATATCCGTGTCTGAAATAGATAGTATTTGCTCTACAGTTTTGAGAGCATATTCAGTACGATTTTTAGTCGGTATGATTATAGAGATGATATATTTATCTTGCATAATAATCTTAAGCCTCCAACTGAATTATGATTTTCTCAGAACCATTTTATTAACTATTTCAGTATAGCTTTGGATAATCTTCACTACTTTCATACTAACATTTCTATCTGAATAAAAAGCAACATCAGCTCCCAAATCTCCATCAGCATTCATCTTTACTGCCATATCAACAGATTGTAGTACTTCTTCCGTTGAAATACCTCCAATAATTATATTCCCCTTATCTAATGCCTCAGGACGTTCTGTGCTTGTTCTTATCGATACTGCAGGGAATTTAAAAAAAGAAGCCTCTTCTGCAATCGTTCCACTATCAGATACTACACAGAATGCATTAAGCTGAAGGTTATTGTAATCAGAAAAACAAAAGGGCTGCAAACTTCGAACATTTGGATGAAACTCCATTTTACGTTGTTCAATGAACTTCTTACTTCTTGGGTGAGTGCTGTAAATAACGGGCATATTATATATTTCAGCCATTTCATTAATTGCATTCATAAGGTCTATGAAATTATTCTCATTATCAATATTCTCTTCTCGATGAGCAGATAACAAGATGTATTTACCTCTCTCGAGTTCATGTGTCTGTAATACTTTGCTCCTTTTAATTTTGTCAATATTAGATTCTAATACCTCAGCCATAGGTGACCCAACAACATATGTTCTCTCTTTTGGTACTCCTTCATAGTTTAAATAACTTCTAGCATGTTCTGTATAACAGAGATTCACATCACTGGTGTGATCCACAATTCTCCTGTTTATTTCTTCTGGTAAATTTTCATCAAAGCATCTATTACCAGCCTCCATATGAAAAATTGGAATCTTTAATCTTTTAGCTGAAATCACACTTAGACATGAATTGGTATCTCCAAGAACTAGTAATGCGTCTACATTTTGATCAACCATTAACTCATAAGATTTCGAAAGTACATTCCCCATAGTTTGACCTAGGTTCTCACCTACAACTCCAAGGTAAAAATCAGGTGTTCTTAGTCCGAGCTCCTCAAAGAACACCTCGTTTAATGTATAGTCGTAGTTCTGACCAGTATGAACCAAAATATGTTCGAAATACTTATCACACTTTTTTATTATTTCTGATAATTTTATTATTTCTGGGCGTGTGCCCACAATTGTCATTAGTTTTAATTTACGCACTTTAGACCTTCTCTCTTTTCATGAAAATAATGTGGATAAAGCTCTTTATGATCATCAATCCAAACTCTCATTTCAATAATCATATTTTCGTAGTCAGGTACTACGAATGAAAAATCCGTTCTATTATTAATAAGAGATTTATCAATCACTAGAACATCATTCGGAATAATTAATTCTATATCTTCATTCATGTACTTCTTGAATAAGTCAAGTAAATCAAATTTACTGATACTTATATTATTCACTAAGTTATACAAACCAGTTAAATTTTCTTCTACAGCTTTCTCTATAGCTTTCGCTAAAGTTAGTGTCGAAACACCTGTCCACATGGCCTTAGTAAATCCATTGATTTCTCCTTTTTGCTTCATAAACCAGTTGAACAGACCTATACCTTTTTCATTTATATCTGGACCAATGATGGAGTTTCTAAAAGTTAAATCTTTTCCATTATTTATTTCTCCCAAAGCCTTAGATCTATCGTAGAAAGTTTCACCATCTCTAAAAGAAGTTTCAGAATATCCGCCAATTTTCCCTGAAAAAACACAGTCTGTACTCATATGAATGACTTTTGTTCTCATATCTTTTGTAATATAACTTAAGTAATTCGGTAGGTAGCTATTTAATAAAACAGCCAAAGGTTTATTATTATCTGCATCTTCATTTAAAATTCCAATTGCATTAATGACTACATCATAATCCCCGTTTGCTACGATACTTTCCAAAAAACAGAAATCAGTTGCATCACCTGTTATATTATTGCAGTATTCAAACTTTTTTCTGCTAAATGAAGTCACATCATGTCCAGCATCTTTAAGATAGATCGAAATTGTATGTCCTGCCATACCAGTTGCCCCAAGCACCAGGATTTTCATCTATTTCTCACTCCAATTTTTCAATTCTTCCTGTATGTAATCTAACTTAAGCAATTTTTCCTTTATTTCTTCCAAGCCAAGCCTTTCGGTATTGTGAGAATTATAATCTTCGATCTGCTGAAGTTGTTCGTTGCCCTCTACAAAGTACTTATCATAATTAAGATCACGTTTATCAGCTGGCACTCTATAAAACCCCCCTAAATCTTGAGCCACTACATGTTCTTCTTTTGTAAGAAGAGTTTCATATAGCTTTTCTCCATGGCGAGTACCAATAATTTTAATTTCGTTATCAACCTTGAATAATTCTTTTATCGACTGAGCTAAGTCACCTATAGTTGAAGCCGGGGCTTTTTGAACCATGATATCTCCAGCTTCTGCATTTTGGAATGCAAATACTACAAGTTCTACCGCTTCCTCAAGACTCATTAAAAATCTTGTCATATTAGGATCAGTAATAGTTAACGGTTGTCCGTTTTTAATTTGTTCAATGAAAAGTGGAATAACTGAGCCTCTAGAAGCCATCACATTTCCGTATCGAGTTCCACAAATTAAAGTTTTTTCTGGATTCACAGTATTTGATTTAGCTACAAATACCTTCTCCATCATGGCTTTAGAGATTCCCATAGCGTTGATGGGATAAGCTGCTTTGTCTGTGGAAAGACAAATGACCTTTTTGACACCCATTTCAATAGCACCCGTCAGCACATTATCTGTCCCCAAAACATTGGTTTTCACAGATTCTAAAGGAAAAAATTCACAGGAAGGCACTTGTTTAAGAGCTGCTGCATGAAAAATATAATCCACATCATGCATTGCATTTTTGACACTAGCCAAATCACGTACATCCCCAATGTAGAATTTGATCTTATCGTTCTTATATAATCTACGCATATCATCTTGCTTTTTCTCATCTCTAGAAAAGATACGAATTTCAGCGATATCCGTATTAAGAAAACGATCAAGCACGGCATTACCAAAACTACCAGTCCCACCAGTAATTAGAAGTTTAATATTTTTAAACATTGTTTCCTCCTGAAAATTAATTTTTTCTTTTTGAATAAATACATAAATAATTTAATAATTCCATTCCCAAAAAAAGTGATAATTATCTGTGCCAGCACCAGGACCAATAAGAATATATTGTCCAAATACTAATAGTATAACAAATGCGTTTAATATATTACGCATTTTCTTGTCACCTATACTATTGATAGTCAATGGAAGTAATAAAATAATAGGAAATATAAAATAGTATCCAATTCTAAATAAATTTTCATAATCAATAGACAGCATCGTGATCGTTATACCTAATAGTGTTAAATTGTACATTAAGTAAATGTTATCATTATTACTAATAACTTGTTTCCGGAAAATAAATGCAATGACATAAATACTTACATATATGAGTATTAGAGTAGAACCCGAATTGTTAGAATTCCCCAACAAATAGCCGCCATAATCCTCATATTGCTTGAAGAAAGGGATTTTCAAAACCAGTTGCATAACTCCATTGTTTGTTAAAACATTCAACAAATATACAAAAGGTACAGAAATTGTTATAATTTCTAATTTTTTAATGCTTGCTAATGGATAAGCTAACAAGAATATCAATGCACTTTTGTGAAATAGCGCAGCCAGAATTATTAATAATATGAAGTTGACTGGCTTCTTTTCTTTGATGTAATTATACGAAAGCATTATTATTCCCCATGCCAATGCTTGGCGAAGACCCGATAATGTAAATGAATAGTATCTTAATCCAACAAATAATGTACAGCTTAAAATGATATTAACAGAATTTTTATAAATGAATATGGTAATACATATTGTAATTAGAGCAGAAATTACAACCAACATAAATTGAGGATCTGAATTAATATACGTTAGAAGTTTTAAGAAAAAGTAAAAAAATGGGTCTCTCGAGATTATAGTATTCGACATAAAAATCTCTTCAAAAGAAATATACTTTAATTGTAAATAGCTTAATGAATAGCTTTCTATATCAGTTCCAACACTAACAGAACGTAGAGCTGCATAAATAAATAAAAGCGTTCCTGTCCATATAGCTAAGATTTTCTCTTTAGCTTTGCTTTGGACAGTATTATTAATAACAAATCCGCCTAGAAGAATGAATCCAATTAATAAGATGTGCACATTATGACTCCTTGATTATATTTTGATATAATTGTGTGTATATCTTTATATATTCTAAGTTCATTTTCTCTTTTGAATACGTTTGTTTAGCTAATGATGAAATGGCAGTGGATGTCAAATGAGATTTCACATGTATCCAGTCTCTGATAGTTTTATCGAGAGAATTGATATCCCCATAGTCAACAAAAGCACTGTAACTTTTCAATGAAATTGTTTCAGGCGCACCTGCCTTAAAACCAACAATAGGTGTTCCACATGAGAGTGATTCTGCACAAACCATTGAATAGGTTTCTCGTTTACTTGTCAAAACAGTTAAATCAGCCAAAGAATAGTATCTAGCCAATTCTATTTGATTATTAACACGTCCAACATTTATAATGTTTTCGGGAAGGGTTAGGTTTAAGTTATAACTTCCAACTATTATTATTTTTATATTTTCTCTTTTTAATTTTTCAGCTAGTTTAACAATATACCTTCCACCCTTAATATCATCTTCATCTAAACTGAATCCAGCTGTTACATGAAGTAATACTCTTTCATCTGATAATCCATATTTCGCTTTCAAATTTCGAAAATCATGTGGATAAAAGGTTTTTTCAGTATCAATTCCATTCCCTATGACTTTAAAATCAAGATCTTTCATAATTGGAGACTTCTCTGCTCTTTGTTTTAACCATTCAGATACCGCTACAACTTTCAATTTATTAAATCCTTCGAATGCACTCTCCATCATTCTCCACGCTCTACTAGTACGATCAAAAAAGTACGATTTTGTAGCATTCCATAGCTGCGGACATTCCCCACATCCAACCATCCATTTGTTACATTCGTAGGCATGGCCACAACTACCCGTATGCATGAACTCAGCATGTAAACTTAAAACAGTGTTAATATTATTAATTTTTAAAAATTCAATCAACTTATATATATTCACAAAATAACCATTTATACAATGTAGATGTACGATATCTGGATTTTCTCTTTTTATAATATTTAATATCCTATGCGTTGCAATTGCTGAGCCGTTGTACTGCAGACCTGTAATACGGGATCTCAACGCATTGAGTTTAGCCATACCCTCACTAGATGTTTTATAAATATGAGGCTCATGGGTTTTAGGGCCTCGCCCGTAGCAAACAATCGATTCTATCTCAATTTCTTGTAAACCTTTATGGATATCATTGACGATCTTACCTGTGCTACCTCTATTATAGACGCAATTAACTTGTAATATTTTCATTTTCATGCCCCTTTTTTTCTCTTATACTCTCAGTTATAATTTTATAGAACAACTCTGAATTTTCCATAAAATTATGACGGTTTACAGCTAAACGAAGGGCATTACTGATATATTCATCTCTTAATTCCTTACAATTAATAATCTCCATTAATTTCGCTTCTAAATTTTGCTTGTCAGTAACAACACATGCAGCTTTATTCTCAATTAAATATTCCATTGAAGATACATCTTTAGGACCATAAGCGAATATACATACACCACTTCCTAAAGACTCGGCAATTTTTGTTGACATCGAGTATTGAGTTCTTTCTATGTTAATATTGTCCATTGATTCTACATGAATAACAATAGTACTCGACTTTATGATATCGTTGACTTTATTAGCTGGAATAGATCCGTGGAATAAAATTCCATTTTCTTCATTTAATTCTTTTAGGATACTATTTCTGTTCTCTCCAGAATAAACATTCAATGATATTCCCATCCTCTTCAAACACTCACTTATTTCTCTCAAGGATTTCCATCTACCTCCTCCCAGGTTACCTATATAAGATATCTTTATCTCATTTGTCTTATTGTGAGAAATCTCTTCTGCTCTAATTTCTGTTGAAGTCATAATTGCATAACCGGCTTTATGAAAGACACTATTATATTCTCTCAACATTTTATCACTTGCGGCAATAAAAGAGCTTAAGTATGAAAATAAATTCATAAATTCATTTCTGAATTTATTTTTATTATACATGTTCAGCATCCAACCCTTATGAATATTATTAAAATAATAATCATCACCGAAAAAAACCACAAGTGGAATATTTTTCATTTCACAAATTGAAATGGCTATTTTCATAGAAAACATATAATCTCCTGCAGCATAAAATACTACTTCAGGGTTGAAAACATCTATCCAATCTATAAACTCTTGTGTTTTCCATTTTCCCGAATCCCAAATTAAATTCCGAAAAGAATACATATACGACTTTTTCTTTTTTCCCATCTTGTATATATCAGACTTAATTCCGGTAGCAAGATTATTAGAGGATGTATCCAGTTTAATTTCATTTTCACCTAATACTCCACCAGGCTTTTTAAATTTTATAATTGAATCAATCATTTCAAAATCAGTAACTCTGAAATAATTCTCACATATATCTGAATCAGGAAATTCCATGTGGAAATACATTTGCGCAATATTTTCTTTTTCCCATCCATAAAAAAAAGCTGCCATAGTCTTCCCCATATTAGAGGTTGTACTAAATGCATTATGGCTAACCACTAAAACTTTTGGGTATATCTTATTCTCCACTAACAAGCTCCTTTCCACATCCTAAATTCAACTTCATTTCAAAAAAGTCTCCCTCATTAAATAAAGAAAGACACTTAAAACTAGCTAACACACAGTGGCGTTATAGAATAAACAAAATTAGAACTTCAGCAGTTTCTTTCGAACGTCAATTAAAGTCCCCCGACAGATAGATGTTATGTTATGCGAAAAACTGAGTTATCTGTCTTTCAAAATTTGAAGTACGGCTCGAACATCAATACTGGGCGAATATCAGCTAAATCTGGCAGCTTTGACCCTGTCACAAGAAAAATACAAATAGGCATTAAGAGCAATATAATAAACTGACCAATTATATTTCGAAATCAAAATAAATATATGCGTTCTCTCTTTAAAAAGAATTAATGATCATAATATTCTTTTTTTCAAAGCATTGAACATATATCCTGACTGAAAGTAGACGCTTTTCATGACAGATAATCCCTGCCTCTTTCTTAAGCAATTGTAATATCTAGTTGCATTCTGAAGTTTATTACTAGACACTGAATTTTCAACAACTCTATACTCAGCTAAATTAATATCCAAGCCATAAGCAAAATGACCTTGTTTTAGATACTTCATCCAGGTTAAAACATCTTCTAAATAGCCAGTTTCAAATTCTATTTCACCTAAAATTTCTTTATCCATAATCACAGTTAAACATCCAATAATTGTATTCCCCAGATATTCTCTATATCCGATTTTCTCAGGCACATGAAATATTTTCACTTTATCGCTCTTCTTTTCACTTATTATTTCGTAAGCAGTAAATGTAAAACTATAATTATTAATTAACATGAAATTTATCTGTTTTTCTAGTTTTTCACTTTTCCAAGCATCATCCGAATCCAAAAAAGCAATAAATCTTCCGCTTGAATTTTTAATCCCATAATTCCTAGCAGCTGCGGCTCCCATATTTGTTTCTAGATTTAGTAGTTTGATTTTACTATCAGTTTTACAGTATTCTATAATTTTTTTTTCTGTAAGATCAGTAGATTTATCATTAATTATTATTAATTCCCAGTTTTCATATGTTTGTTTTCTAACACTTTCTATACACTCTTCTATATATTTCTCGCAATTATATGCTGGTGTAATAATCGAAACAAGGTTATTATCTACTATTCTATTCATTTATTATCTCCATTATCTTCATTTTCCGTTATCAGAATTGATTCACTCAAACCTTTGATTTGATATTTTGTTTTATATTCGCTAATATTCATTTTGTAAACCAAATTTCCAAATATCTTATTTATTAGCTTTATTCTCTTGCTCAAGATTAGTAGTATAATATTAAACCCTCTTATCAATCTAATATTTCGTCCATTACACTTTGCTATCAGAGAAACAAGATGACTAGTATTTACATATTCGCCATTTTGCGGAAAGTAAATTCCGCCATCCCTATTAATAATCAATAATCTCAACAACTCACAAAGATTGTCAATGTATAACATACTTCGTTGATTTTCAACTCTGGGGAAAAAAGGCAATTTCCGTGCTAACTTAGCTAGTTTAATATAGTTTCCTTTAGAACCCTTGCCATATATCATTGGTGGTCTGATGATAACTATCTTAAAGTTGCCATCTTCTAAGGACATTATTCCTTTCTCTGCCTGAAGTTTACTGTGCCCATAGAAGTTACTAGGTTTAGGAATCGTTTCTCTATCTATAACTTTTAGTTCACGACTGCTATCCCCATATACGATAATACTACTCATAAAAATAAACTGCTTTACACCCTCTTTTTTTGCTTTCTTTGCAACTTCAATAGTCAAATCACGATTCACCTTATAATACTGTTCTTCCATCTTAGGATCAGTAGAAACATGCGCTATTCCGGCAACATGCAGCACTACATCATATTGGGAGAAGTCATGGTTATTCCATTCCTCGCCTCTGACTGAGATTTCTACCGTTTCATAATCATCAGGCCACTGTTCAAGCCATTTGATAAAACTCGTGCCCACGTAACTTCCTTTGCCGGTAATTAGTATCTTACGCTTCTCCATGTTATAAGCTTACTCCTTCAGTTCCTGTTGATGTTCCCTGATCAGAAGCTCCTTCTCTTACACCGTCCGACTTAATCACACTCAGGATAGTCATCAGGAATACACGGAAGTCCATCCGGAATGAAATCTTATCTGTATAGTCTCCGTCCAGCTTCGCCTTCACATCAACCGGTAACTCATCCCGCCCATTAATCTGCGCCCACCCCGTTAGTCCAGGCTTGATATCATTTGCTCTATACTTGTCGCGCTCTGCAATCAGATCATATTGATTCCAGAGTGCCGGGCGCGGTCCTACAATGCTCATCTCGCCTTTGAGAATATTGATGATTTGCGGTAGCTCATCCAGACTTGTTTTGCGGAGAAATTTGCCTACCTTGGTAATGAAGAAATCAGGGTCCTGCAGCAAATGAGTAGGCATATCACTGGGGGTATCGGTTCGCATCGTTCTGAATTTCAGAATATAGAATTCAGCTTTGTTCTTGCCTAGCCGTTTCTGTCTGAACAATACCGGTCCCTTGGAAGTTAACTTGATAATCAGCGAAATAATCAAGAAAAAAGGCCATAACAGGAGCATTCCAATTAAAGCCAAGGTCCAATCCAGCATCTGCTTCACTACAATATAGGGTCTCATCGATAGGTTCACCTGATCCTTTGGGTACTTGTAATAGTTATGTATAGCTTCTCGTTGAATGTACGATTCCCGTCATTCAAGAGAAGCCTGTTCTTATCTGTTAATCTACTAATCCGGCAGCCGAATTCAAACCATTCTGCAGTTCATTCTCAAATGCACTTCTGTATTCACTGATAATAGCCGTGCTATGTCCATTGTTGTTCAGTTTTTGTTCAGCGTCAGAGATTATACTATTGAAGCTGGCTGTAAATGAAGCGAGCTGCTGCTTGCCTTTGGCCTTGATGCTGGCTTTCGCAGCATCGTCTTCCGCTGCAACATATTGCAGCGCTGTATCGAACAGGGTGGCGGCACTCTGGGACCGCAGCGCCGTCAGCTTGGCTTCCGTTTCGCTGGTAATGGTCTCATAGGACAGCTTGTCTGTACCACCGCTTCCTCCGCCTGCGGCAGCTCCACCTGTTGCAGGTGACGGGGCTGGAGTGGCTGAAGGTGCTTGTGTAGCTACTGGTTTAGCGGTAGCATCCGGCTTAACTTCAGGGGTACTGGAAGGCAACGCCTGATAAGCTTCAGAATTCGCTGTAATCGTTTTATTTTGCTGATTCCAACTAATCGAATGGCCTACAGCTTCCGATAAGTAACGTAGGGGCACATATACCGTTCCATTTAAGATATAGCTGGAATATCCTAGCGGCAAAGTCTTAGTTACCCCATTAAATACATATTTGGCCGGGATCTCATTAAGCTTAACCTTGTTGGTAACAGCTGCAATATTATTATCCGCTGCATTCGTCAGGTATTCCTTGATCTGCACCAGTTCTGCAGCACTTGGTTCACTAACAGTTACCTTCAGGTTCTTGGCATCCCAGGCTACACTCTTCTGCAAGGCGTAGGACATAAATCTCAGCGGTACATAAGTTGTATTCTTGTGCATGAATACGTATTGACCAGTCGGTGGCTGTAAGCTAACCCCATCAAACAGCATGTTGACCTTCATGCTCTGTACTTCAACTGCCTTGGCTGGTGTTACAACGACTTTGGCTACAGCTGCCGAAGCAGATAGCGGTGCAGATGCCGTTAACGGTGCGGCACCAATTAAGGCTACGGCCAGCAATGCTGCCGCCGGAATCTGAGCTTTGAACATGTTATTCACTTCCTTTGTTAGATTCTTGTTGTTCTTCTACCAAAACTTGATCTTTCGTCTTCCCTTGACTCACGCCGTATTTCTTGGCAATCTGTGACAGCTCATTATATTGTTCATCGGATAATTTACCCAGCAGAATACTGCGGGCTTCCCGTTTCTCATCAATGGATAAACCACCGCTGGCCAGATCCTGAAGCCGCTTGATATCGGAGACACTTAATTGACCAAGTACAATGGATGCTACATCAGCTTTCTCTTTCACGCTTACGTTCTCTTTAATATCCTTGGCTTTGTCTGTGGAAACCTCTGCGCTATATCCATCTTGCGCGGCTGTCGGTTTAGCTGTGGCCGACGGACTTCCTGGTTTAGCAGTCGCTGCTGTTGTAGGTTCAACACCCGTTTCAGCTTCTCCGTCATTCTGGCTATTTGCTACTGCTTTGTCTTCATCTTTAGGGGGAGCCGATGCTGAGGCAGCAGGGTCAGCGGAAGCCGCTGGCTCACTGGTTGTTTCTGTCCCAGGCGCTTCGGTTGGGGCAGTTCCAGTTTCGTCAATGACAACGTCTGGTTCATCCGTCTCCAGATCGAAACCTTCGGCCATCGAATTCATCAGGCGATCTACGGCATAGTTGGCGGCGAACAGTCCGCCGATACCCAGCACTACAACAATGGATATGATCCAGATTAATATTTTCTTCCATCTCTTCACGGTTCTTACCTCCGGTATTGGATTCCTTAGCTAATAGCGGCTTGAACAACGGGCATCATCGGTACAATCTGGTTAATGACTTCACGAATCGCTTCTCCGTCTTCACTGAGCACGCGTTCCAGGCGTTTGAACTCCAATTCCAGCTGGTGCTGGGAAATGACATTGGGTCTGCCAATAAAGATTCGGTCATGCTGTGTGGCCCCTAGACTCTCCTCGTCGGTCAGCAACTCTTCATACAGCTTCTCACCTTCGCGTATACCGGAGAACTGAATCTGGATGTCTGTATACGGGGTATAGCCCGACAAGGTGATTAAGTCTTCGGCCAGTGTCAGAATCTTGACCGGCTCTCCCATATCCAGTACGAACACCTCGCCTCCCTTGGCGAAGGAACCGGACTGGATGACCAACTGCACAGCTTCCGGGATGGTCATGAAATAACGCACCATCTCAGGGTGGGTTACAGTGACTGGACCACCGGCAGCGATCTGTTGCTTGAAGGCCGGAATCACACTGCCTCTGCTGCCCAGCACGTTCCCGAACCGCACCGCAGAGAACTTCGTATGGCTGGCGGCATCCAGACTCTGCACATACATCTCAGCAATCCGTTTGGTGGCGCCCATGATGCTGGTAGGGTTAACCGCCTTGTCGGAGGAGATCATCACGAACCGCTCGATGCCATATTTGTCGGCGCAATCGGCTACGTTGCGGGTACCGAAGACATTGTTCTTGATTGCTTCCGACGGATTACGCTCCATCAGAGGAACGTGCTTATGTGCTGCCGCGTGAAAGACTACCTGCGGCTTGTGGCCAGCGAATACATCCATCATCCGGCTGCGGTCCTGCACATCTGCTATAACCGTAACCAGGTTCAGCTCAGGGAACGTCTGGCGCAGCTCCATCTCAATGGTGTAGATGCTGTTCTCGCCATGCCCCAGCAGCATCAGCTTCTCTGGTGCAAAGGGAGCAATCTGGCGGCACAGCTCAGAACCAATCGATCCCCCCGCACCTGTTATCAGTACGATCTTGTTATGCACATAGCCAAGAATCCCGTTCATGTCGGCTACTACTGGTTCACGTCCCAGCAGATCCTCAACACTGACATCACGCAGCTTCTTGACTGATATTTTGCCGGCAATCAGATCATTCAAGGCTGGGATAATCTTCAGCTTCGCGCCTGTCTTCTTGGACAGATTAATAATCTCGGAGATCTCCGTACGGGAGACGGAAGGCATCGCAATAATGATCTCGTGGACTTCCCGTTCCTTCACGATCCGCGGAATATCATAACGGTTGCCCAGAACAGGAATTCCCAGGATCGACATATGATATTTGTTCATGCTGTCATCGATGAATCCTACCAGCTTGGTATGGGCGAACGTCGGACCCATCATTTCCCTGGCAATCAGTGTGCCACAATCGCCCGCGCCAATAATCAGCGTATGGGTCTGTGTATCTTTGTAGCGGCTGCGTTCGTTGCGAAATACTCTCCACAAGAAGCGCACCCCTCCCACCAGCACTAGGATCGTCTCCATCACTCGCACCTCTATACCAAAGGGCACACGCTGCGGCAGCACAATATAAGCGATCGCATACGAGAGAACTGCTCCTACTACAATCGCTTTAAGTACCGATACTATCTCCCCAATACTGGCATACTGCCACATTCTGCGGTAGAGACCGAAGTAGATTAAACTTCCGCCGAAGGTTATCGTTGAGATCAATCCAAAGAGCAGCATCTGGGACATATATTCCTGAGAGATTCCATCATAGAACCTGAACATATACGAGGTAACAATACTGAACCAGATAATAGCTATATCGATCAGGAACAACAATAACACTCTAGTTCTCGCTGTCATTTTCAGTGCCTCCAAAAATAACATTTTTGTCTGCTGCTATGAAATTAGTTGCCATAATAGTAATAATAATAGCCTTCACTGGCTTTGCGTTTGACGTTGTTCAATACCACACCCAGCATCTTGGCACCTACACGGTCGAGGTTGGCTTTGGCCTTGACAGCAATATCCCGCTTCACTTTGCCGTAACTCACGACCATAATTACACCGTCGCTCTTGGAAGCAACAATCTGGGCATCGGTAACGGCTAACAGTGGCGGGGTATCAATCAAAATCATATCAAAGCGTTGGCGCAGCTCCTGCAGCACCATGCTCATCCGGTTGGAGGCCATCATCTCTGCCGGATTGGGCGGAATCGGACCAGAGGTCATAATGGAGAGGTTAGGCACTCCCGAGTCCTGAATTACATCGGTCTGATCGGCCTGCTGAGAGAGCAAGGATGACAACCCATAGCGGTTGCTGAGCGTGAACGTCTTATGAGCTGTTGGCTTACGCAAGTCACCGTCAATCAAGAGCACCTTCTTGTCTGCCTGTGCATAGGCTGCCGCCAGATTGGCGGAGACTGTAGACTTGCCTTCTTCTGGACCGGAGGAGGTTACCATAATGACCTGAATCCGCTCATCGATCGAGGAGAAATCAATATTGGTGCGCAACGCGCGGAACGCTTCCGAGACTGGAGAGCGCGGATTGGTAACGGTGATCAGATGGCGTTGTTTATTTGGCTGCTGTGACATGATCTAATTCTCCCGCCTTTCTGGCTTGCTGTACATGGCTGTCGGCCGGACTCGTCTTGCCTTCATCTTGACCCAGGCGGGTAATCATCGCGATCGTTGGCAGACCCAGATACCGCTCAATATCGGCTTCGGTCTTCAGTGTATCGTCCAGATACTCCAGCAGGAAAGCAATCCCGAGTCCAATCATTAATGAAACGATAAAAGCAATCGCCAGGTTCATAATCACATTAGGTTCTACCGGTCCAGGCTGTATAGGCGGGTCTACCTTGGCTTCATTCAGGATCGATACATTCTGCACATTGAACAGGGAGGGGATCCGTTCCTTGAACACTTGCGAAATGGCATTTACAATCTCGGCAGCCTTCGGGTAGGAATTATCTCGAACGACAAGTGTCATCACCTGCGTATTATTGACAGAGCTTACATTAACCTTCTTCAACAGCTCTTCCGTAGTGATGTTGAATTGCGGGTAATCTTGCGTTACAGCATCCAGTATTGCGGGTGTCTTAATGATTTCCTTGTACGTATTAATCAGTTGAATATTGGTATTGATCTGGTTCAGGTCCAGCTGTCCCACCGTTGACTGCGTCGGAGTCTGGTTGACAATAATCTTCGTCGACGCTTCATATACCGGATTCTTGATATAAAGACTGTATACTCCAGCAATTACACATGCCACGATAACAATGCTAATAATCATCCACATTCTCTTCCTGACAATCCGGAAATAATCGCGAAGATCTAATTCTTGTGCTGACAAGTGTATTTCCCTCCAAGTGGTTTCTGTAATCTTTCAACTCTTGACTAAAAAAGCGCCTCCTCTCAACTACCACGAGAGGAGGCTCTCCAAAACCTTATAAGTGCTTACTTGAAGTTAATTGTACGGTAGATAATTACAGCTGCTTCAGCACGTGTTGCCGTGTTATTAGGGTTGAACTTGCCAGCATTGCCGATAACCAGCTTGTTGCTTGCTGCAAATGCTACGCCATCTTTCAGTGATGCTGCAATCTTGTTAGCATCGGAGAACTGGCTGAGCGAAGAGCTGCTTGTTGCCGCATCAGGCTTGATCGATTTCAGTGCACGGGAGATCATGGTAGCCATCTCAGCACGAGTGATGGTAGCGTTAGGATCGAATTTGGAATCCCCACGGCCGTTGATGATACCCTTCTCAGCAGCTACAGCTACATAAGGAGCATACCAAGCGGACGAGCTTACATCTGTGAATTTCTGTACAGCGGAGTTATTCTCCAGGTTCAATGCACGGATCAGCATCTTGGAGAATTCAGCACGGGTTACATTGCTCTTCGGTGCGAATTTGCCTTGACCAATGCCTTCGATGGCACCTTTGGCAGCTACAACTTCAATTTCTCTGCCCGCCCATTTCTGTACAGCTGTAATATCGCTGAAGGATACTTTGTTCTCTACTACAGCGTAGGAAGAGAAGGTATCGCGTGGTTCGATGATGAATTCACCATTAACTACACCGCCCTGGAATTGCAGTGCGCCGTATACCAGCTTAGCAACGGACAACAATTCTTTGTCCAGGCCAGTTGTGTTCTTCAGCGGCAATTTGATCGTGATTGGCTGTTTGAAGGTAGTTGTAGGCACTCCACCAACCGTCAGGTCAAGTTCATATACGCTGGAAGCCAGCTTCAGGCTGCTTACTGATGTGAATACAGTATCAGCAAGAGTGGATACAGTCAGCGTTACAGCTTCAGTGAACTGTGCTACTGGAATAGTAATCGTTACACCATTGAAAGTAATCGCGATATTGGCAATACCTCTAGCTTTGGCTGCTTCAATGATGGCTTTGGACAATGGAACTTCTACAGTCTTCGCATTAATTGTTCCCAGGTTCAGGGTAAGCGTAAGACCTGTCTTGCCTGCATTAGCTGCTACCAGAGCATCAAATGCCTTGATCATGTCAGCGTCAACCAATTTCAAGGTTGCTTTGTCGCCAACTACGGAAACCAGCTTGGACACATCCAGGCTTCCATCTGCTGTAAAGACTGGAGTAGCTGGAGTAGTAACTACGCCGCCGCCACCGCCACCGCCGCCGCTATTACCAGGGTTAGTGCCGCCATCAACAGTCAGCGGATAAGCACTTAAGTAAGCGAGTGCAAGCTGCTTAGCAGCAGGCTTAGCGGATTTAATTGTAGCGTTCAGGTTCTGCAGGGAAAGCTTCACGTCTCCCGGAGTAATTCCAAGTCCGTATACCACTTTGCTGACAGTTAATGCATTATCACCAGTTCTCCGATTGAGCACATTGGTGATGGCTTCATCCAAGAAAGAGTCCACATCAATGTTCTTAAGATCTCCGGACGAAATCTTGCTTGCCACAAGTCTGCGCAGTTCCGCTTCCACACCGTTAGTTCCAAAGCTGAATTCCAGCAGATCATCGAAAGTGAAGTTGCCTGCTTCAGCAGCGGTACCCAGCTTCTTGAGCAAATCTACGTTCTTGGTGTTAACACGAATATCATTGAATCCGCTATAGTCGTTTGCATATACATCATAAACTACGCTCGAAACACTTTTGAACAGGTTTAAGGATGTTTCTACTTCTTCATCACTAAGTTTTGCCTTATCAATCATCTTATCGAGTACAGGCTTGAACATCGTTTTGTAAGTATTCATGTCAATTGCGTTAACTTCTTGTTTGTACTTATTGAGATATACCAGATCTGTTACAGAAAGCTTGGAGTAGATTGCTTTAATTTTTTCTTTCACTGTCGCATTACTCACTGTTGCCGCCGATGCTGTGCTTACCAATCCCAATTGCTGAGCCAAACCTGTGCTGCTGAACGGAAAGCTTGCTACTGATGCTGCTGCCATACTTACTGCCAACGTTGACACTACTAACTTCTTCTTCATTGTCACTGTCTCATCCACCTCTTATTATGTAATTTAATGTTGGTATTGCGCTTACTTGATAGTGAATCTAGCAAACATTTTACTATCTCACTATACAGAATAAATAAAAATACCCCAATAAAACCCATTCTACCACCAATTTGCCGAAAGGTCACCTTTTACGAGAAAAAAATGAGAACAATTTACTAACTTTTGTATTGGCATTTACATTATCCACTATAATAATCTCTTGATCAACAAGAATCTGCTGCGCATTTCTGCGAAAATAGTGACAAAAATCTGTCCCTATCTCTTTCTCCAGCACTCGGTAAGCTTCGCTAAGCCCAAACGGACGGTGGCCGCTATTATGGGCATCCGAGGCAATTAGCTGCGCGCTGCCACGGCGGCATAATTCCAGCGAAAGCTTCTGCAGCTTCCCCCCGAATACCCCTGCCACGCTCTGCGCCGTCAACTGTCCAATTGCTCCCAGCTCAATCATTCTCTGCAGTCTTGCAGGATCGGCAGCGATTTCAGCATTGCGCTCCGGGTGGGCAATCACTGGCACATAACCTTGGATCACCAGTTCATGGCAGACCTCTTCCATGTTGCGGGGCACCCGTGAAGAAGGCATCTCCAGCAGAATGTAACGGGAGTTCGCCAGCGTCAGCAATTCTCCCCGGTCAAGATCATCGAGCAGATCAGCATATACGCGGATTTCCTGTCCCGCCAGCACCTGCAGTGGAATCCCGCTGCCTTGAAGCCGCTCATTCAGCAACCTCACTGATTCCCGGATCTCGGCAGCCGGATTCATATATTGTCCATTGGCATGATGTGGCGTAGCAATAACCGTCTTGATTCCATCCCGGCAGGCGTCTTCCGCCATAGTCAGAGCCGCCTGCCAGTCCGCAGCTCCATCGTCCATAAATGGCAGAATGTGATTGTGAGTATCTATCATATTCTTTTTATCGGTCCTTTTCTATGGATTAATGATACATTAAGCAAAAAAATACAACCATTTCACTAGGAAATGATTGACAAAAATCAATTCTATTAAAATCCGCAAGCGCTACAGGCGGCAAGTCCCGCTCTACATGTGACGGCTCCGCCTGATTTCGCCTGATTTATTCTGGTAGTCTATCCGCTGTTTCAGCGGCATCGTTCGCTTCTCCCGCCACATTCTCTTCACTGGCACGCTGCAGATATCCACCGATCAGCTCCCACAGTACTTCCTTGCCCAGCCCTTCCTCCGAAGAGAAAGGAATAAAGTTATCGCCCGGCAATAAGCCAAGGCCTTGCTTCATAATCTTGATATGCTTCGCCTGCCGTGTCTTCGGAATCTTGTCTGCTTTGGTGGCTACGACACACATAGGCAGATCATAATGCTTCAGCCAGTCGAACATCATCTTGTCGTTGGCACTTGGCTCATGGCGCAGATCGACGATCAGCAGCACAAGCTTCAGCGTATCACGATCAGAGAGATATCTCTCGACCATTTTGCCCCAGACGGCCCGTTGTGTCTTGGACACCTTCGCATACCCGTAACCAGGGAAATCGACGAAATACATCATCTCGTTAATCAAATAATAGTTCATATGCTGCGTCTTACCGGGGGTGGAGCTGGTGCGGGCCAGGTTCTTGCGGCTGATCATCCGGTTGATCAGAGAAGACTTGCCTACATTGGAGCGGCCTGCCAGAGCAATCTCCGGCAAGCCATCATCTGGATATTGATCAGGGCCGACGGCGCTGATAATGAAATCGGAACTGGTAACTTTCATAGGACTCCCTTTCTAATACACTACTTGCTGGTACGCGTACAACTTTAGAAGCTTAACCTCATCCTGTCAAGAGACTGCCTGCAAATTACGCTGCTCTGATCAGTGATTAAGCGTTGCTGGCGAACCCGGTGGCTCACTGCTGATTTCGATATGTTCTACAAGCGCATGCTGCAGAACCTGATCCATATGGGAGACGGGCACGAACTCCACGTCCTTGCGCACACTTTCGGGAATTTCCTTCAGATCGCGCTCGTTGTCTTTGGGAAGCAGAATCTTCTTATAGCCTGCCCGGTGGGCGGCCAGCGATTTCTCCTTCAGCCCCCCGATCGGCAGCACCCGCCCGCGCAGCGTAATCTCACCGGTCATCGCCACATCCTTGGAGACATAACGTTTGGTGAGTGCAGAGATCAGCGCTGTAGCAATGGTAATGCCTGCCGACGGGCCATCCTTCGGAATCGCACCTTCAGGAATGTGAATATGAATATCGATTTTCTCGTAGAAATCGGGCGCCAATCCAAGCTCCTCCGCTTTCGAGCGGGTATAGCTGAAGGCGGCTTGGGCCGACTCCTTCATGACATCGCCCAGCTGTCCGGTCAGTGTCAGCTTCCCGGTGCCCTGCACGACCGTAACCTCGATTAGCAGCGTGTCGCCGCCGACTTCGGTCCAGGCCAGTCCAGTCACCGTGCCGATCTGATCCTCCAGTTCGGCCATCCCGTAACGGTATTTCGACGCTCCGAGATAATCCTTGATGTCACCGGGCAGAATCGTCACCTGCTCCTGCTTCGCCGAGACAATCGCCTTGGCGGCCTTGCGGCATAAGGCGGCGATCTGCTGCTCCAGATTCCGCACGCCGGATTCGCGGGTGTACTCGCGGACAATCTGCAGCAGTGTCTCTTCGCTGATCGTCAGTTGCTCCTCCGTGAGGCCGTGGTTCTTCTTCTGCTTCGGCAGCAGATAGCGGCTGGCAATCTGCAGCTTCTCCAGCTCCGTGTAGCCGGGAATGAACAGCATCTCCATCCGGTCCAGCAGCGGACGCGGGATGTTATGCACCACGTTCGCCGTTGTCACGAACATGACATTCGAGAGGTCAAACGGCAGCTCCACAAAATGGTCGCTGAACGTGTTGTTCTGCTCCGGGTCCAGCACCTCCAGCAGCGCCGCTGACGGGTCACCGCGGAAATCGGCGGCCATCTTGTCGATCTCATCCAGCAGAATGACCGGATTCATGGTTCCGGCACTCTTCATGCCCTGGATGATCCGCCCTGGCATTGCACCGACATAGGTGCGGCGGTGTCCGCGAACCTCCGCTTCGTCACGCACACCGCCGAGCGAGATGCGGACGAACTTGCGGTTCAGCGAACGCGCGATGGAACGCGCCAGTGAGGTTTTGCCTACACCGGGAGGGCCTACCAGACAAAGAATCGGACCCTTCAGCTTCTTGACCAGCTGTTGTACAGCGAGATATTCGAGCACCCGCTCCTTCGGCTTCTCCAGTCCGTAATGATCCTCATCCAGCACCTGCTCGGCCTTGACGATATCGAGGTCATCCTCGGTCTGTTCGCTCCAGGGCAGACTAAGCAGCCAATCCACATAGTTGCGGATCACGCCGCCTTCGGCAGAGCTTGCGGGCATCTTTTCCAGACGGTCGATTTCCTTCTCCATCTTCTCCTGCACACGCTCCGGCAGCTTCTTCTCCAGCATCTGGGTGCGCAGCTCCTCAGCTTCTCCGGCCCGGCCTTCCTTCTCGCCAAGCTCCTTCTGGATCGCCTTCATCTGCTCGCGCAAATAATATTCCTTCTGCGTCTTCTCCATCTGCTTCTTGACCCGCTGGTTGATCTTGCGCTCCAGCTCCAGGACCTCGCGTTCATTGTTCAGGATATCAAGCAGCTTCTCCAGCCGTTTGCTGACGTCAATGGTCTCCAGGATCTCCTGCTTCTCCTTGATCTTCAGCGACAGATGGCTTGTAATCACATCCGCAAGGCGGCCTGGCTCTTCAATATCGGAGACGGCAGCCAGCGTTTCTGGGGTGACTTTCTTGGACAGAGAAATGTAGTGCTCGAACTGGGTCAGCACCGTGCGCATCAGCGCATCGCTCTCCTGGTCCACATCCAGCTGCTCCGGCAGCTCGCGCGCCATCACCTCATAGAATTCCTCATTATCGGTGTAATGCAGGATTTCAGCCCGTTCTACGCCTTCCACAAGCACACGGATCGTGCCATTGGGCAGCTTGAGCATCTGGCGCACATTGGCGACCGTTCCCACGCGAAAAATATCTTCCTGACCCGGATCCTCAATATTCACTTCCGATTGGGAGCACAGGAGAATTAAATTATCTTCAACCATAGCTTTTTCCAGCGCTCGAACGGATTTCTCGCGCCCCACATCCAAATGCAGAACCATGCTGGGGTACACAAGTAGTCCTCGAAGCGGCAATAAAGGAAAACGACGACCTTTCGATTTGTTAGGTATCATCGCTTTCGCACCTCCCATGGCTCTCAAGTAGTAATCATATGTTCTCATTCTAACAAAAGCGACATCAAAACACCAACCAACCCCATCACGATGCGGATTCGTGCCAGTGAGGCACGGAGGCTCAGCCGGATATACAGCTGCAAGGGATAGGATGCCCTGATGAGCGGGTTTTCAATAGTCCTCCTATTAACCAATATCCGCGATTTAACGAGCTGGCAACGAACAGGCTGGGTATCGACCTGCAATCGTACTTTCTGATACCAAGAGAAATGATCCATTTGAAGTTTCTGTTCCTGATGGCATTCCGATTTCCGGTTCAAATGTGACACAAGAGCATCTAAGCGGAGTTGTTTTAACCGAACAAGCCAAGTCTCTTGACCTCAGCGCCAGAAATGCAGAAGTTATTGGACAGGTTGATCTGGATTCTGTTTTCTTTTCAAGCATCATTACGAATGTACGATCCATTCTCGCCTAACAGCGTGATACGGCTTTTTGATTCCCCTCCTTATGGCCAACAAAAAGACACAGTTTAAAGAACTGTGTCTTTTGGGCCAGCTGCGGGAAGGAACTCTATACTCTGGAGCTAGAAGAGCGCTTTATAAGTTTCTTCGCCGTTTCCCAGTTTCCAAGATCAAAACTTATCTGACGAAGAGTCAGGATACTCACCCGGAGAGAACATTCCTGTAAAAGTACAGGAATTTCTTCTCTTCTTCCTCTTGTTAGCTGAATTCCTGCAAATATACAGGCTTTCCGGCGGTTGGGTCTGGCGACCAGCGCAGGGGATGTAAATACCTGCACTTTTGCAGGCTTTAGGCCCCAAAGGCCGTTTTCGCACGAAAAAAGCTGTATTATTGCAGGAATTCTGGACACAAGGAGCATAGCATGCTGGGTAAGAAATTCTGAACCTCTATAATAGCCCAGCGCGACGGGTATAGGCGTGTCAAGCCGCCGTGCGGGCTGGCGCAGGCGCGGCGCGGTTAGGCTTGGGGTGACTCGCTCGAGGCGTCGGCCTTCAACAGCGAAGATGCTGCCGAGAACAGCTCGCCGGAGACGGCGGGCAGCCGCACATCGGCGGTGTCGGCTCCGAAGAGGTGGAGGAACACTTCCTCCACCGTCTCCATCGGCAGCACCCGCAGTGGCGCGAGGTCGGCGAAGAGCGACTGCCAGTTCTCTTTGGGGATCAGCACCGTGGTCGCGCCCGCCTGGAAAGCGGCCTCCACCTTGGCGATCACCCCGCCCACTGGCTTCACGCGGCCATGGATACCGATCTCGCCGGTGATGGCCACCGTGTTGTCGACCGGCAGGCCGCGAATCGCGGACACGATGGCCACCGCCATCGCCACGCCGGCAGACGGACCGTCAATCGGCGTACCGCCGGGAAAATTGACGTGCAGGTCGTAATGGTCCGGCTCCAGGTTCATCCGGCGCAGCACGGTCAGGACATTCTCCACGGACCCTCTGGCCATGCTCTTGCGGCGGATGGTGCGCGAACCGCCGCCGATCTCTTCTTCTTCGACTACGCCCGTAACGCTCAGGCGGCCCTTGCCCTCCAGTGCAGGCGCGGCTGAGACTTCAATCTCCAGCAGTGTGCCCATGCCCGGGCCGTACACGGCAAGGCCGTTGACCAGCCCAACCTGCGGCGCGGATGGGATTCTGCGCTCTGTCCGCAGCGGCAGCTGGCTGCTGCCTGCCACCCACTCCACATCGGCAGCGGTCAGTGTATCGCGCTGCTCGGTGAGCGCCAGTCCGGCGGCCAGCTGGATCATATTGACCGCTTCCCGCCCATTCGTGGCGTATTGCCGCACGATATTCACAGCATCGGGGCTAGGCTGCAGCCCAATCTTCTGGATCGCATCCCGTGTAATCACGGCGATCTCATCAGGCAGCAGCGGCCGGAAATAAATTTCCATGCAACGCGAACGCAGCGCAGGTGAGATCTCGTCCGGGGAACGCGTGGTGGCTCCGACCAGGCGGAAATCGGCCGGCAGGCCATTTTGAAAAATATCATGAATATAAGCCGGCGTATTGCTGTCCTCCGAGTTATAATAGGCGCTCTCCAGGAGCACCTTACGGTCCTCCAGCACCTTCAGCAGCTTGTTCATCTGGATCGGATGCAGCTCTCCGATCTCATCCAGGAACAGGATGCCGCCATGCGCCTTCGTTACCGCTCCCGGTTTGGGCTGCGGCACACCGGCCACACCCATCGCTCCGGCCCCTTGGTAAATCGGATCATGCACCGACCCGATCAGCGGATCGGCAATCCCGCGTTCGTCAAACCGCGCCGTAGTCGCATCAATCTCCGTGAACTTGGCATCATTTTTGAACGGGGACAGCACATTCTTCTTGGCTTCCTCCATCACGACACGTGCCGCTGCCGTCTTACCGACGCCTGGCGGTCCATAAATAATCACATGCTGCGGATTAGCGCTGCACAGCGCCGCTTTGAGGGCACGCAGCCCATCCTTTTGCCCAACAATATCTCCAATCGATGCAGGACGTGTCTTCTCCGACAGTGGTTTGGTGAGCGAGATCATCCGCATTTTGCGCAGCTTGTCCAGCTCCTTGCGCGACTCCCGGTCGACCGCCGTTTTGTTGGTCTTCTGGCCCCGCAGCAAATTCCAAAAATAAACGCCGATAACCAGCGCAAAAAAGAGCTGCACGACCATCAGCAATATACCTAGTTGCATGTTTCATCCTCCATTCGTTCGGCCTACCTTTTACAGCCTTGGCTACTATTAGGTAGTATAGCCTTTTCGGTAATTAGTAAACGCCGATGCGAGGATTTCTCTGCAAAAACAGTCTTACTCCCAATCATGCAAAATATCATAACCTGCCGAGCAGTGCTCTTGCGGTTTTGGGGCTAATGGCGAAGCTGTGACATCATCATAAGCAAAACAGATGACCTGGTATCCCATTCCACTCAAAAAAGTCTCACGGTTCAGCTCGTTGCAGAATTTCTGCCTATCCATTTCTTTCACAAGCAAAGTCTGCAAAATATGAACGTCCACGCCAATCCAGCACCTCGTATTCGGGATGCAGCTGATCCAAGTCTCCGAGTGGGCAGTGAATTACGGAAGAGAAGTATCCTTGGTTACATCACCACACAAAAACGCCCCATTCCACCCGGATTCCCGGGACGTCATGGGGCGTTCTTCGCCACACCTGACAGCAGATTGCTGAGCGCATATTAGCTCGCACAACTGAAGCTTGTCAGTATATATATTCGTATAATAGAACGTGAACTTAAGAATGTTACATTCGGAGTTGCCAGGAAGCCCTAAGCATCAGGCTTTCTGGCAACTCCACTACTCCATTCTTAAGTTCATCTTAGATAGCTGGATTAAACGTTATCCGGCGTGCCCACCTGCACCGGCGGGGCCAGGTTGGCATGGCTGCGGCCGGGGATCTCGCCGGTCGCCTCGTAGGCGACCACGATGGCGTCGATCTCCTTCTTCAGCTCATTGACCAGTTCCGCTTCAGGCACCTTGCGGATCATCTTGCCGTAGCGGAACAACAGGCCTTCGCCTCGCGCACCGGCAATACCAATGTCTGCCTCACGCGCCTCGCCGGGACCGTTCACGGCACAGCCGAGCACGGAGACCTTGATCGGCACCTTCAGCTTCGAGATGTATTCCTCCACCTCGTTGGCAATGGAGAACAGATCAATGTCCAGCCGTCCGCAGGTCGGGCAGGAGATCAGGGTAGCCGCGTTGGAGATCAGACCGAAGGTCTTCAGCAGCTCGCGGGCTACCTTCACTTCTTCTACCGGATCGGCGCTCAGCGAGATCCGCAGTGTGCTGCCGATGCCCATCGACAGCAGGGCACCGATGCCCGCCGAGCTCTTGACGGTACCGGCGAACAGCGTGCCGGATTCCGTAATGCCCAGATGCAGCGGGTAAGGAATAACCTCAGCAGCCTTACGGTACGCTTCGATCGCCATCGGCACATCAGAGGCCTTCAACGATACGATAATATCGTGGAAATCCAGCTCCTCCAGGATACCGATATGATACAGCGCACTTTCGACCATTGCTTCCGGGGTCGGGTAGCCGTATTTCTCCAGCAGGTGATTCTCCAAAGACCCGGCATTTACGCCGATTCGGATCGGAATCCCTTTCTCCTTACAGGCCTTGACAACAGCCTCTACCTTCTCACGGCGGCCGATATTGCCGGGATTGATCCGCACCTTGTCAATGCCGTTCTCAATAGCCATCAGCGCCAGCTTATAGTTGAAATGAATATCCGCTACAAGCGGGATATGAATCTGTTTCTTGATTTCCTTAATCGCAGCCGCTGCTTCTTCATTGTTGACCGTTACACGGACCAGTTGACAGCCCGCTTCCTCCAGCCGGAGAATTTCAGCGACCGTGGCCTCAACATCAGCGGTTTTGGTTGTGCACATGCTTTGGATCGCAACCTCGTTGTTTCCCCCAATAATGAGCCCGCCTACATTAACCGGTCGGGTCTGGTGTCTCAAGAACATGCTTCTTCTCCCCCATAACGCCAAAGCTCCACCTGCTTCGCCCCACCCGCAGCAATGCGGGACAAGCAAAAAGCAAGGTGGAGACCGAGGCTTGTATTGTTAAGGCAAGCGGCTTACGCGCTTTCCTCTTTTTTGTCCTTCTTCACGCTCAGCTCCGGCAGCGCCTTCTCCTGAACGACCTTCTCTGTAATCACACAATCCTTGATATCATCGCGCGAAGGTACTTCGTACATTACATCAAGCATGATGCTCTCAATAATCGCACGCAGTCCACGGGCACCGGTATTACGTTTGATCGCTTCCTTGGCAATAGCTTCCAGGGCCAGCGGCTCAAACTTAAGTGCTACGTTGTCCATCTCCAGCAGCTTGATATATTGCTTGGTGAGTGCATTCTTAGGTTCGGACAGAATCCGTACCAGCGTGTTCTCATCCAGCGGCTCCAGCGTGGAGATGACCGGCAGACGTCCGACAAACTCGGGAATTAGACCGAACTTCAGCAGATCCTCAGGCAATACCATCGACAGGTATTCGCCTGTCTTCAGTTCCTTCTGGCCATCGGCTCCGGCGTTGAAGCCGATTACTTTTTTGCCGATCCGGCGTTTGATCATCTGTTCCAGGCCGTCAAAAGCTCCGCCCACGATAAACAGAATGTTCGTAGTATCGATCTGGATGAACTCCTGGTGAGGATGCTTGCGTCCGCCTTGCGGTGGAACAGAAGCAACGGTTCCTTCCAGAATCTTCAGCAGCGCCTGCTGTACGCCCTCACCGGAAACGTCGCGGGTAATCGACGGGTTCTCGGATTTGCGGGCTACCTTATCAATTTCATCAATATAGATAATGCCGCGTTCGGCTTTTTCCACATCATAATCTGCCGCCTGGATCAGCTTCAGCAGAATGTTCTCCACGTCCTCACCGACATAACCGGCTTCCGTCAGGGAAGTGGCATCGGCAATCGCAAACGGCACGTTGATAATCTTGGCCATGGTCTGCGCCAGCAGCGTCTTACCGGAACCGGTAGGTCCGAGCAGCAGAATGTTGCTCTTGGTCAGCTCCACGTCTTCAATCTTGCTCTGGCTGTTCACACGTTTATAGTGGTTATAGACCGCTACAGACAGGGATTTCTTGGCTTGGTCCTGGCCAATGACATATTGGTCCAGAATGTTGCGGATCTCCATGGGTTTCGGAATATCCTTCAGGTCCAACTCTTCCTCGGCCCCAAGCTCCTCTTCCACGATCTCCGTGCACAGCTCGATACACTCGTCACATATATAAACACCGGGTCCGGCTACAAGCTTGCGAACCTGTTCCTGCGATTTGCCGCAAAAAGAACATTTCAGCTGTCCTTTTTCATCATTAAATTTAAACATCTTACCACCCCTTTAAGATTTGATCGGTGAAGAAAGAATCTGGTCAATTAACCCGTAATCCTTCGCTTCTTCCGCGCTCATGAAGTTATCGCGGTCTGTGTCCCGTTCGATTTTGCCAAGGGGCTGACCTGTGCGATCTACATATATCTGATTCAGTTTCGCCTTCGTCTTGAGAATCCAATCCGTGTGAATCCAGATGTCAGATGCCTGACCCTGAACGCCACCCAGCGGCTGGTGAATCATAACCTCGCTGTTGGTCAGCGCGAATCTCTTGCCTGGTGCTCCGGCTGTTAGCAGCAAAGATCCCATGCTTGCCGCCATCCCTACACAAATCGTGGATACGTCCGGTTTAATGTATTGCATTGTATCATATATACCCATGCCGGCTGTGACAGAACCACCGGGAGAGTTGAGGTACAAGTGAATATCCTTTTCGGGATCATCCGCCGCCAGGAACAGCAGCTGGGCGATAACCAGATTGGCGACATCATCGTTAATCGCACTGCTCAGGAAGATGATGCGATCCTTCAGTAATCTGGAATAGATATCGTATGAGCGTTCACCGCGACTTGTCGTTTCTACAACCATTGGTACCAGACTCATGCCACCAACCTCTTTTCTCTGTATAGATTAGTCTTTCCGTTTCAAAAATATTTTAACACGTTCAAAGCGTCATGTCATTTTTTCACTGTCATATTAGATGAACATAAGAATAAAGCCGTAGCGTTGAGAGGAAGCCTGGTGCACAGACTTCACGCCAACTCCGCAGGTAAAATTCTTAAGTTCACGTTCTGCGGGCGCCTTCTTCGTTCCTTGGAGTCCGTAAGTGGCAGCAGGTAGCCATGGCCAAGTAGAAACGGCATCGCCGTGCTCTGAAAGAGGCGGCATCCATTTCTGCGAGAAATATAAGGATAATTTATGGCGTGAAACCTATAAATTCTTATATTTCCAAGAAACCGCTCTATGTATCACTATTCTGCGCAGCCGCCGATAAAAATAAGGCACGTAACAAAACTACGTGCCTTATCACAAACTGTATGGAGGCCGCTGTTGCCGGCCGTTCTGTTAAATGTGCGGGTACGCGTACTACTCAGCTTTTGTTTCTTCGGCTTCAGCCGCAGGAGCTTCTTCAACCACTTCAGCCGCTTCAACTTCTACACTGCTGCTAACGAGCAGTTCAATTGTCTTGCGGAGCGAAATCTCTTCATTCAGGCTGCCCAGCGAACCGTTGCTTGCCAGAATGTTGCGGATTTCTTCTGTGCTGCGTTTGTAAGATTCAGCCATGGAAGCAAGCTCTTGTTCTACTTCTTCAGCAGAAACTTCGATCTTCTCTTCCTTCGCGATCACTTCAAGCACCAGGTTGTTGCGGACGCGCTTCTCAGCATCGCCTCTCATCTGATTCTGCAGATCTTCGCGGGTCTGGCCGGAGAAGCTGAGGAACATATCCATGTTCATGCCCTGCTGGCGGAGACGGTTGTCGAAATCACGAACCATAGTCTCCACTTCAGTGTCGATCATGGCCGATGGAATTTCAACTTCTGCATTAGCTGCTGCCTTATCGACAACGGCGTTCTCGCGTGCGCCCTTCAGCTCTTCCTGTTTGCTGGATTCAAGCTGTGCTTTCAGGTCGGCTTTGTATTCTTCCAGCGTTTCGAACTCGCTGACGTCTTTGGCGAACTCATCGTCCAGCTCAGGAAGCTGTTTGCGTTTGATTTCGTGCAGTTTCACTTTGAAGATAGCGGCTTTGCCGGCCAGGTTCTCTGCATGGTAAGTTTCAGGGAAGGTTACTTCAACATCCTTGAAATCTCCGGTTGCCATTCCTACTACCTGCTCTTCGAAGCCAGGGATGAAGGAGTTGCTGCCCAGTTCCAGGGAATGACGTTCTGCTTGTCCGCCTTCGAACTGCACACCGTCTACCGTTCCGTCAAAATCAATCACAGCGATGTCGCCGTTAGCTGCTGCAGATTCTTCAACCACAACCAGCTCAGCGTGACGCTCCTGCAGACGGGCAAGCTCAGCACTCAGCTCTTCTTCAGTAACTTCAGCCTTCACTACTGGAACTTCCAGACCTTTGTACTCACCCAGTTTCACTTCAGGTTTAACCGTGATCTTCGCTTTGAAGACGAAGGGTTGGCCTTTGGCGAATTGCTCGATATCTACTTCAGGACGGTCTACCGGGAAAATTCCTGTTTCTTCAACTGCTTCACCGTAAACATCAGGAAGAAGGATGTCAATAGCGTCCTGATACAGGCTTTCTACACCAAAACGGGATTCAAAGATCGGACGGGGCACTTTGCCTTTACGGAAGCCAGGTACGATTGCTTTCTTAACGACTTTATTAAAAGCTTTGTCGAGTGCTGCGGTTACGCGTTCAGCTTCTACTTCGACTTCAAGAACTCCAAGGTTCTTCTCTATTTTTTCCCAGGTTGCCTTCATATTATACTTTTCCCTCCAAAATATAGGTTCACATGTGTACTAAAAATAATCACGCAATTCACGCACAGAATAACCATTATATTATATACAACATTATATTATTTATCAAGTAGAGAAGTCTTCACGAACCCTTTCAGCGATCGGTAGGCGGCTTCAAATTGAAAGCGCATGCCACCCGTTATCCCGTACATTCCACGCGTCTCTTCTTCAAGTCGGGTACCGTTCAGGCTCTCCGAGACCATCTGGTGCAGCGCCCCTGCCCAGATGTCCAGCAGCGCATATTCCCCATCCAGCAATTCCCGGTATTCCGCCGACCCGTAGATTGACATGATGAACTGCCCCCACAGCTCCTGGGCAAAATAATACAACGTAGGCTCATGCACCTCCGCCTGCTCGGCTACCCGCTCCAGTACCTGGCTCACCTGTACCGGGAATTCCTCACTCTTCAGCGGAACACTTTCGATTTCGATCTCCGCAGGCTGGCTGCCTCGATTCAGCTGCAGTGTTCCCTGCATGCCGCGGCGGCGCAGCGTCTGCAGCGCGCGGAACTGCAGCAGCGGATGTACCTGCGCCTCCTGCAGCCAGGTGGCCAGGGCTTCGTCAATGTCCGCGCCCTCTAGATACGCCAGCTGCTCAAGCGCGAGGATCGTTGCCTCGGACAGCGGCTCAGTCTGGATACGCTGCAGCAGCTTGTACGGATACTGTGCGTCCTCCTCCTGCTTGGACTTGGCCAGAATGCGGGCCATGTCCTCTTCGCGCAGGTCTTCATCTTCGCGCGGCGCGGCCCCTTCCGCATCCCCGTTGCGGGATACATAAGGGAAGGCGGTCTCCAGCCATTCCAGCAGGGACTGCCATTCGTCGTAGTTGCGTTGCTCCTGCCCTTGGCATTGCAGCAGGAAGCGCAGCAGCTCCATCGCCTCCCCGTAACGCTCGCTTTCGAGCATCACGGTCAGCTGAATCTGGTAATAATCCAGTGTCTTCGGGAACAGTACAATATTCTCTTTGGCCGGGGAACTCGAATTCTTGATAGGGGCACCTCCTTCATGCTTACTAGTTATGTAGTTCATGCTCGCCTTCGCAGGCTATCTTCCACTTCATCTGTTTACAGTTTTCCTTAAGTTATTAAAGTTTAAAAGGCTATCCGAAACGAATCAGAACTAAATTATAGCATACCCACTCGGTAACAAAAAAATAGTTTGAATTATCCCATTCTATATGATATGATAATTTTTGCTTGCTTTTGAGTCATTGAATATGTCCCGGTAGCTCAGCCGGATAGAGCATGCGCCTTCTAAGCGCACGGTCGGGGGTTCGAATCCCTCCCGGGACGTCACGAAACAGCCTTCCTTCGGGAAGGCTGTTTGTGCGTCTGGGGGATCAGAACCCCCGTGGTTCGTTGATGCATTCGCTTCGTTAGCTCTACTTCGCAATCTGCCCTTTGGGGCGGTATCCCGTTCCGGGACTTGGTGACAGCCTTCCTTCGGGAAGGCTGTTTGTGCGTCTGGAGGCGAGAACCCCCGTGCTTCGTTGATGCATCTCCTTCGTTAGCTCCACTTCGCAATCCGCCCTTTGGGGCGGTATCCCGTTCCGGGATGGGACGAGAACCCGTACACCAAAGTATCGATACGCTGCTCTCTCGCTCGAACCAAAGTAACAAAAGCCTGCAAAAGTGCAGGCTTTTCGCAGAAATTCTACGGATTAAGAAGAATACCTGCAATTGTGCAGGTATTTCAGACTTATTTTACTCCAAAGACGGTTTAGCCCGGATAAAGATGTACTTTTGCAGGTATTTGAGCATTGGCGGCGCTGGTGGCTACAAAAGATGTATTATCGCAGGTATTTCGCACCTGCCCCCTTACACCCCAGTTTCATCTGCCCTCGTACTTGCGGGTTTATAGTGCTGATGGGGGCGCGGTCGGGGACGAGAACCCGTACACCAAAGTATCGATACGCTGCTCTCTCGCTCGAACCAAAGTAACAAAAACCTGCAAATGTGCAGGCTTTTCGCAGAAATTCTACGGATTAAGAAGAATACCTGCGATTGTGCAGGTATTTCAGACAAATTTTACTCCAAAGATCGCTTTAGCCCGAATAAAGATGTACTTTTGCAGGTATTTGAGCATTGGCGGCGCTGGTGGCTACAAAAGATGTATTATCGCAGGTATTTCGCACCTGCCCCCTTACACCCCAGTTTCATCTGCCCTCGTACTTGCGGGTTTATAGTGCTGATGGGGGCGCGGTCGGGGACGAGAACCCGTACACCAAAGTATCGATACGCTGCCCTCTCGCTCGAACCAAAGTAACAAAAACCTGCAAAAGTGCAGGCTTTTCGCAGAAATTCTACGGATTAAGAAGAATACCTGCGATTGTGCAGGTATTTCAGACTTATTTTACTCCAAAGACGCTTTAGCCCGAATAAAGATGTACTTTTGCAGGTATTTGAGCATTTGTGGCGCTGGTGGCTACAAAAGATGTATTATCGCAGGTATTTCGCACACGCCCCCTTACACCCCAGTTTCATCTGCCCTCGTACTTGCGGGTTTATAGTGCTGATGGGGGCGGGTCTGGGGATGATAACCCGTACACCAAAGTATCGATACGCTGCCCTCTCGCTCGAACCAAAGTAACAAAAACCTGCAAAAGTGCAGGCTTTTCGCAGAAATTCTACGGATTAAGAAGAATACCTGCAATTGTGCAGGTATTTCAGACTTATTTTACTCCAAAGACGGTTTAGCCCGGATAAAGATGTACTTTTGCAGGTATTTGAGCATTGGCGGCGCTGGTGGCTACAAAAGATGTATTATCGCAGGTATTTCGCACACGGCCTACGCGTACACGTAGATTTGAAGTGCTGACGTGTGTGGGTGGGGCGTATGTATGTGTGTGTTGTGTGTGTTATGTGTGTAAGGGTGTTGCGTGTTGCGTGTTGCGTGTTGCGTGTTGCGTGTTGGGTGTTGGGTGATGGGTGATGTGTGATGTGTGTCTTGTGTCTTGTGTCTTGTGTCTTGTGTCTTGTGTCTTGTGTGTCTTGTGTGTGTGTATTGGTAGATGCGTTTATTCGTGCATACGTATATGTGTGCGTGTAGCTAGGCTGCTGAATGAACAGCTTTCAAGAAAGAATGGTCTGCTGCAACGGAAAATGCCTAGCTGCGGCAAGCCATCGCCCGGTTATAGCCTACTGTACAACTCAGGCAGCCTCTCCGAAGGAAGGCTGCCTGAACCAACAGTTAATCACAGCACAGTGAACTCACTTCGCTAGCTAATGCCCGCGCCGCCGGTTGCCCAGCCAGAGCGGGAAACGGAAAGCCGCGTTGATTAGCAGCACCACAAACACCAGCACGGCAGCTGACTTGTCGGCAATCTGGCGCGCGTCCTCCACAATCGCCTCGGACTGGACGTACCATAAATGTACGGCCAGCGTCTCGCCCGGCGAGAACAGGTTGAAATCCCACATTTCGCCCGAAGTGCTGAGTCCAGCGGTAAGTATAATAACCGCCGATTCCCCGAACGCACGTCCGGCCACCAGGCAGATCCCCGTAACAATGGCCGGCATGGCCACCGGAAGCACCACCTTACGGATCACATGGAACTTGGTCATGCCCAGCGCATAACCCGCTTCGCGAATATCGCCCGGAACGGCGCGGATCGACTCCTCGGTAACCCGGGCCAGCATCGGCAGATTAAGCAGCGCCAGACTGACGCCGCCGCCGAGGATTGTCAGCCCGACATCAAAATACTCGGCGAAAATCGCCAGTCCCAGCAATCCGAACACGATGGAAGGCACGGAAGACAAGGATTCCACACAAATCCGCAACGCGCCCGTGAATTTATTGTCCGGCGCATATTCAGCCATGTAAATCCCGGCACCGAGCCCAATCGGAATCGAAATCAGCAGTGAGATAAACAGAATATAGAAGGAATTGAACAATACCGGACCAATTCCGCCACCCGCATCGATCTCCTCAGGCTGCTTGATCAGAAAGTCCGGGCGCAAGGCAGGCAGGCCTTTGCTGAGGATGGTGAACAGCAGCCAGAAGATCAGCAGCATCACCAGCACGCCAAGTGTATAGAAGGCTGCCGTTGCGATGCGGTTGTTCCGCTGCGCGCGTGCCGTATATTTGGTACGTGAGAAGTTGCTCATGCGTTCTTCCCCCTTGTTCTGCCGAGAATGCGGATCACCAGGATCATCACAAAGGAAATCAGCAGCAGCAGGAAAGCCATCATATGCAGGGCATAGTTCCAGGTGGAATCAAACTCCACGTTGGAGATCTGCATTACGATATTGCTTGTGAGCACCGAGGTAGGCGCAAACAGCGATTTCGCCAACTGCGGCGTGTTGCCGATCACCATCACCACGGCCATCGTCTCGCCGACTGCACGCGTCATGCCAAGGATAACAGCCGAGAGGATACCTCTGCTGGACGCAGGCAGCACGACACGCATAATCACCTGCAGCCGGGTTGAGCCGAGCGCGTAGGCGGCATCGCGGTATTTGCGCGGCACGGAGACAATCGCATCGTCGCTGATCCGGCAAATCGTCGGCAGCACCATGATCGCCAGCACCAGCGCAGCGGCCAGCAGCCCGTCGCCCAGACTCTCGCCGCTGATCCGGCGCAGGAACGGCAGCAGCACGGTCAAGCCCAGATAGCCGTATACAATCGAGGGTATGCCTACGAGCAGATCTAGAACCGGGCGGATGAAGGTCTTCATCCAGCGCGGGGCAATTTCGGCGCAGAGCACCGCCATGCCCACCGATACCGGCACCGCAATCAGCAGGGTCAACGCTGTAAGCGAAAGTGTATTTACAATAAAGGCTGCCGCACCGAACGCATCCTCTTCCGGAGTCCAATTGAAGGAGAAGAAGAAATCCGCAGGCGAGATTTGTCCGAAGAGCAGCAGCGCCGTTTTGCCAATGAATAGAATGACCAGCCCCAGCACCAGACAAAGCGCTAGAATGCTGAAGGTAGAATAAATTGTAAACAGATTATTGCTCAGCAGATGTCTGCCATGACGTTTCGGGTCTGCATTGACTGCCGGGCCGTTGCCCTTGCCGTTCAGTGTGGCCGGCTCTTGGACTGGTGTCACCGATGTTCCCATACTTTCCCTCCTGTAAGCGGCCAGCCCGCGTGACTTCCGGGGCTGGCCGCTGTTGCCGTTCCTTGGTACTGTTAGTTGGAGAAGCCTAGTTCATTGCAGAGATTGGAATAAACTTCAGCTTTTTAAGTGAACCTTGCTGGAATTTCTTGCTCTGTACGTACTCGATGAAGGCTTTGGTAGCACCAGTTGGCTGGCCTTTAGTCATGTAATAACCGTATGCCCAAATCTTGTAGGAACCGTTGATTACATTCTCGGTAGTTGCTGCCACACCGTTAAATTTCACAGCCTTCACATCGCCGCTCACATATACCAGATCGATATAACCAATGGCGTTAGGCGTAGTGCCTACAGCTGTTTTCATGTCACCGCTTGATCCGGTTTCCTTGTAGTTCTTCTCTTTCTTGACAATGTCGCCGCCATCCAGAGCCTTAGCCTGGTAGTTAACCCGTGTACCGGAACCAAAAGCGCGGGTAATCACGACGATATCGGCGTCAGCACCGCCAACTTCCTTCCAGTTGCTGATTTTGCCGGAGTAGATTCCCTTCAGCTGCTCGGTGGTCAGATTGTCCACACCCACATTTTTATTGACGATGGTCGCAAAAGGAATTACTGCCACCTTATTGGCGACCTGTCCGTCAAAAGCCTTGAAGCCCGGCACATCCATGCTGGCATCCCAGTCACAGGCGCCGATATCGGCGATGCCTTTTTTGACGGCTTGCGGTCCGGTTACGGAGCCTTTGCCGGAGGCAGCGATCTTGACCTTGGGATTCATCTTCTGGAACTCCTTGGCTGCCTGCAGGGTCAGCGGGAGCAGCGCGGTAGAACCGTTTACTGTAATTTTGCCTTTCAGGGAACCGGCTGCAGCTGCGCCTCCGGCAAAAGCTGCGGATACCGCGATAACCGCGGTAAGCGCTGTGACTGTCATTTTTCTCAATAATTTCATGATAAATATCTCCTCCCGGCTCTATGCCGATAAATGTGGTTGAGGGCTGTTAGCCATCCTGTCGATGATCTGTGATCGCTTGCTGTTACTTCGTAAGCTGAGTAGCCTTGCCGTTCTCAACTGTCCACACAAGGCCGCCGCTGACCACTGCAAGCTTGCTGCCGTCCTGAGATACTGCTGCTTCAGATACATCTTCGGCTGTGCGGAACAGCTCGGTACGTGCGCCATTAGTGATCGAATAGATTATGGTACCGCCATCTGCCGTCAAACCCGAAACGACCAGACCGCCATTAACTCCAGTAGACCAGGTAGCTTCTGCATCCAGAGCAAAGTCCACGATTGTGCCGTCCGCTTGGATCGTCTTCAGTGTGTTGGCGGTGTTGCCTTCCGGGTCAGCGCTCAGGTATACGATGCTGCCATCGGCGAGAATTTCCGGGTACAGCTTGTTGTCCGGTGTGGTGGTCAGCGCAGCCGGCTTCGCATCCTTGGCAGTCAGGTCCAGCTTGAACAGCTGCTCCCCGGCCTTGCTGAAGTCTACCGTGAGAGAATCCTCTGTGCTGTCAGCATCATTCTTGGCCACACCGGTTACATTTACGATATAAACAGCAGCCTTGCCATCAGCGGAAATGCGCAGCTCGGATTTATTCTCTACCTTGTCGGCTAATACGGACTTGACCTCACCCGTCTCTACAGAGATGGAAGCAATCTTCTCCTGCTTGTCACCCTGGATGAACAAGATCTTCGTGCCGTCCTGCGACCACACCAGATCCGTCTTCACGCTGTTGTCTGTTCCCAGTGTGCGGATGACCCCGTTGTTCAGATTCATCAGATTCAAGATCCCGGTTCCGTCGTTAAAAGCGCCCCATTGCCCATCCTTCGATACGGCAAAATCCGCTGCGCTCTCATTGGAGGAGAACACCTCGTAATTGCCCGGCTGCGTGCTGAATCTGAACAGTGTTGCCGCTTCGGCATCACTGCTGTTCGCAATCAGGTAGCCTGCGGCGGTCCATCTCAGCCCATCAAACCCGCCTTCCGGACGCGCAAAGCTCATCAGGCTCTTCTCATCCGCCTGCAGCTCGCCACCAAGCGCCTCTACTACTCTGGTCAGCTCAACATAGGTTTTATTATTGAATGTTACAGGCGCGACAGTGAATTCCTGTGCAGCACCGTCTACCTGATAACTTTTGGAACCAAGTTGGATGTGTACGTTATGTAACCCCTTGCTGTCATTCAGTTCGAAGCTGTTTGCTCCCATGATTAAATTGGCTCCAAGCTCATCCGCAAGCTCGCTCAGCGAATACAGCTTGTAACCGCCGCTGTCGATGGTACTCAGCACCACTGGTGTGCCGTTCACAGTCCATGCACCCGTTCCTGCCTTCACTGCCGGCTGAACGGCAACCTTGACTGCTGCACCATTCCCGCTGTTCACACCGGAAGCGGCTGAAACACTGCCTGCACCCGCTGTTACGAGAAGTGCTGATACCAAGCCAACGCTTAACCATTTACTATTCATCAATTAGATTCACCCTTTTCCTCTAGGTAACTGCTACTGTAATTTTCGTCTACAATTGTGAAATCTGTTACGGAGGAATGTTTTGGTAATATTAACTGACAAGCTTTTTTTCGCGGGCTTAATAAAGTGATTTACATTGCATCTTATAATCTAATTAATTACAATAATGGTAATTTTAACATGCCCAGCACCAAGGTCAGGGAATACCCGGGGCTGGAGCGCTATCGCGCTGAACGTATATGTGCTGACCGGCTTCTCACTCCTGTTTATGCTGCTGAATGTACTGGCCCTGCGCAAGCACCGCCAAATGTAACTTTAAACTTGCTATGGTACTATATACTGGAATGACGAGGAAGAGATTGAGCTGACGATTCAATTCATCATGCATGGAATCGGCGCCCCTCTCCGGGAAAAGGAGCGAAGCTAAAGTGGGCAACAGTGTACCGGAACGCATCATCAGGCTGCTCTGCGGCGACTCCTTCTATAAACAGGGACTGTCGTATTATCAGTCAGGCTGGGTGGAATTGTCCGAAGCGTACGACATAGAGCTAGAGGATAGCTACGGGGAGAATTACATCACTTCCCAATATTCTGCCATCGTTCAGGGCGAAGGGGAGAACTATCAGCTTGAAGCCTATATCCGCAGCGATAATGATGTGGATGCAGAATGTACCTGTCCTGACTTTCAGGCATCCGCATCAGGCCGTTACTGCGAGCACATTGCCGCCATGCTGATTGCTATCCTTAACCAGGAGCAGAAAGAAGGCAGAAAGGGCGCGGGGCGGGTGCCGCAAGGGCCTGCCCCGCATAGCACAAGCTCCGCCAGTCCCAGAGCAGCAGACGGACACAGCAGAGACCAACAGATTGTGAACAGTATGCTGGGGCTGTTCGAGCGCAGCAAGGTTCGTCCCGGCAGCACCGGAAGATTCGTCGATCTGCGTACGCCGCTGCGCCTGGAGATCATCTGCAAGCCATATCAATACAGGCATGGCGGCAGTATGCTGGGCGTCGAGCTTAAGGTGGGACCGGGGCGGATGTATATTGTACAGCAGGCCCGAGTGTTCCTGGAACATGTGCAGCGGGGGGAGCCTTACACCTTCTCCAGGCATTTCAGCTATGATCCTGCCCTGCACAGCTTCGGCAGGGAGGATCATGCTATACTGCTTAAGCTTATAGAGGCCTGGCAGCAGGAGCAGCTATACCGCGATGGGATCAGCTCTTATGCGTCAACCCGTGCGGACCAAGGCGGGGATCGGCTGCTGCCGGTCCCTCCTCTGCTCTGGAACAGCCTTGCGCCGCTGCTTATTGCAGCTCCGAGTGTCTATCTGCAGCAAGGCCATCTGCTGGTGGAGACACTTCAGTTCTCAGACGATATTCCTCCACTGCGCTTCGGGTTCGAGCCGGATGGGGAAGGGTACCGACTGCAGATCGAGGGCTTGGAGCAGCTGACCGTGCTGCAGGATTACGGACTGGTGTTATCCGAAGGCAGACTGCTGAAGGTAGCAGAGGCAGGCTGCAGGCAGCTGGCCGAGATGAATGTCCTGCTCGGCTCCTCCCGCAGAAACGGGATTGGAATCTCGCCGGAGCAAATGGAGCCTTTTATGGACAAGGTCATACCCGGACTGCAGAAGCTCGGTCAAGTACAGATCGCTGACAGTATTGCCAGCCGGATTGTGCAAACCCAGCTGTCTGCCAGGCTCTATCTCGACCGGGTCAAAGACCGCCTGCTCGCCGGGCTGGAGTTTCAATACGGCGACATTATTCTTAATCCACTGGAAGAACAGGCGCGCGGCACTAAGGTGATTCTAATTCGTGATACCGAAGCCGAACGCCGCATTCTTGAGCTGATGGAACAGGGCTCCTTCGCAGCTACAGAGAGCGGTTATATGCTGCATGAGGAAGAAGCGGAATATGATTTCCTCTATCATACCGTGCCTTTGCTGGAAGAACTGCTGGAAATCTACGCAACCTCAGCGGTTAAAGCACGGCTGGTGACCGGAGCGTCAACACCCAAAGCGAGCCTGAGCTGGAATGAGAAGACGGACTGGCTGGACTTCAAATTCGATATGGCGGGTATCCCGGAAACGGAAATTGTCCAGATTCTGCATTCGCTTCAGGATAAACGCAAATATTACCGCTTGCCGAACGGGGCGCTGCTGCCGCTGGAGAGCGCGGAGTTCCAGGAGATTATCAGCTTCATGAATGAGCTGGGTCTCCATCAGGTTGACCTTCAGAGCGCGACCATGTCACTGCCCGTTCTGCACGGCCTGAATCTTAAATCTCCCTATGACAAAAGCGATGCTGTCAAAATCGGCAAATCATTCCGGCAATTGCTGGCCGACATGCAGAACCCGGACCATCTGGATTTCCCGGTGCCGGAGAGTCTGATCCCAGTGCTGCGTGATTACCAGCAGCATGGTTTCCAGTGGCTGAAGACCCTGGCCCACTACCGTTTCGGGGGCATATTGGCCGACGATATGGGCCTTGGCAAAACGCTGCAGAGTATCGCCTTTCTGCTCTCTGAGCTGGACTCCATCCGTGAGAGCGGTCAACCGGCGCTGATTGTCGCTCCCGCCTCGCTGGTCTATAACTGGCTGAATGAGCTTAAGAAGTTCACGCCGCAGCTGCGTGCGGTCATTGCTGACGGGAACCTAACGGAGCGCAGCCGCATCTTGCAGAGTCCTGCCGGAGCAGATGTGATCATCACCTCCTACCCACTGCTGCGCAGAGATGTCAAGCTGTATAAGGGTAGGAGCTTCCATACCCTGATTCTAGACGAGGCGCAGACGATCAAGAACCATGCCACCCAGACCGCACAGGCCGTTCAGGTGCTTCAAGCCCGGCACCGGTTCGCCCTAACCGGAACACCGGTAGAGAATACGCTGGAGGATCTGTGGTCGATCTTCAGCACCGTGCTGCCGGGACTGTTCCCGGGCAAAAAAGCTTTTCATGATCTGCCCCGGGAAACCGTTGCCCAGCGGGCACGCCCTTTTCTGCTGCGCCGTTTGAAGCGTGATGTACTGAAGGAGCTGCCTGACAAGATTGAATCGCTGCAGGCTTCAGAGCTGCTGCCAGAGCAGAAGAAGCTGTATGTCGCCTATCTCGCCCAGCTCCAGAAGGAGGCGCTTAAGCATCTGAACAAGGACAGCTTCTTCGGCCAGAGCAGGATCAAGATTCTAGCCGGACTGACGCGGCTGCGTCAGCTGTGCTGTCACCCTGCTCTGTTCGTGGAAGGGTATACCGGAGGGTCCGCGAAGTTCGAGCAGCTGTTGGAGATTATCGAGGAGTGCCGCAGCTCGGGCAAGCGGATGCTGGTATTCTCGCAGTTCACCGAGATGCTGGGCCTGATCGGGCGGGAGCTTGGAGTGCAGGGGGTGCCATACTTCTACCTGGATGGCCAGACTCCCGCTTCGCAGCGGGTGGAGCTGTGCGACCGGTTCAATCAAGGCAACCGCGACCTGTTCCTGATCTCCTTGAAGGCAGGCGGCACCGGCCTCAACCTGACCGGTGCCGACACCGTTATTCTCTACGACCTGTGGTGGAACCCGGCGGTGGAGCAGCAAGCCGCCGACCGCGCCCACCGGATGGGACAGAAGAACGTGGTCCAAGTCATCCGCCTGGTTGCCCAGGGCACCGTCGAGGACAAGATGTACGAGCTGCAGCAGAAGAAAAAAAATCTGATCGACGAAGTCATCCAGCCCGGACAGGAGGGCTTGTCCACCTTGACGGAGCAGGATATCCGCTCGCTGCTGCTGCTTTGATTGCAGAGCGGCTGGGGATCGGGGGATTTTGACCACTAGATTTCAACTCGGAATGTTACCTGGAGCGTTCGGAGTAAATAGATGCGAAACTGCAACTAATTTCAGTCGTATCGTGCGCTATCGGGTGATTAAGTGCGAATCTGCAATTAATTTCGATTAAAATGGTTCACTGACGATCAAACCCCTGAATTAGATGCTAATTCGCATCTATTTCCCCAAAAACGGAAAAAACCCTATATTTAGATGCAGTTTCGCAACTAATTCAGGGTTCGATCTTATGGAACCACCACGGAGCAAGTCTTCGAGATCTAGAAATTCTCCACTTACTAAAACACATAAAACAGGGAAGCTCCCGCAGTCATTTAAGCGGCTGCGGAGTCTTCCCTTTTATGCCCGTCTATATCGGCAAAATAATTTCTGGTCAACACCTCATTGCCCATAAGCACAACCACTTCGCTCACATAGAGGATTCTGGTGCCGCCGAGCACATACCCTTCAATGGTTACAGCACCGGATTGACAGCAGCCTGGTTGACGATCTTTACTGTAATCAATTGTGTTGGACGAACGCCAGAGCCGGACTGTTCTCCAAAGGTCCCGTTGAGACTATAGCCATCCTTTCTCCCTCCTCCCTTTTATGGCTGGCCTCTATTAAACTAGCAGACAGCTTCGTATTGATGGATCGATATAGTAATATTTCAGCAAACCGCGTACGGGGTGGACAATATGGAGACATCGGGTAAAGCAACTCGGATGCTTCGAACCCTTTTGCTTCATCCGTTATATAGTTGTTGCATTTTTCGCTAAATTCGTTATACTTGTAAAAAATTAATACATATAATCGATGATCGGGAGAGTAATTACGTTTGTTCTAGTCTACAGCGAGCCGGAAGAGTGAAAGCCGGTACAGGACAGCTAATGAAGCGCACCCGTGAGATGGACCTCTGAAGCCAGTAGGAGGTTCCGGCAGAAGGCCGTTAACCTGTAAGGTGGCTAAACAGCTTGTTTAGCAACAAGAGTGGTACCGCGAGCGCTGAAGCCCTCGTCTCTTATGGAGATGAGGGCTTTTGTGTGTGCATTTATCGAAGGAGGTTATTTCTGTGATCAGCGAAGTCATTAGAGCAAGTCTGCAAAAAAGCATATCCAGCGTATGCAGTAGCTTGGGCATGGAGTGGGACGGAGAGTGGAGTGGGGTTATTCCTCTGGAGCAGCCTGCCCACGCGGAGCATGGGGATTATTCCAGCAGTCTGGCTATGCAGCTGGCCAAACGCCTGCGCAAGCCGCCTATAGTGATAGCCGGGCTGGTGAAGGCTGAAATGGAGCAGCAAGGCTGCTGCGGCGGTCTGCTGAGCAGGGTCGAGGTTGCGGCCCCGGGTTTCGTGAACCTATACGTGGACTGGCGGGAGTGGGCGGTGCGCTCTTTTGATTATCCGGCAGTGGCACAGGGCAAAATCGCCATAGAACATACTTCGGTCAACCCCAATAAGTCCATGCATGTAGGCCACCTGAGAAACGCCTGCATCGGGGATGCCTTGGCCAGGCTGCTCAGAACAACAGGCAACGAGGTAGAGGTCCATAACTATGTCGATGATTTGGGGAATCAGCTGGCAGATACGGTCGTTGGATTACTGCATGTCCCCCTGGAAGGCGAGCATATCCGTTTCGGCGACTACTGCTGGGATGTGTATGCCAGTGTCAATCGGGAGTATGCGCAGCAGCCTGAAATGACAGCCAAACGTACAGAGATGCTGCATGCGCTGGAGCAAGGCAAGGGCAACGAAGCCTGGCTTGGCAATCTGACAGCAGAGCGGATTGTCCGGGAGCATGTCGAGGAGATGCACAGCTTCGGCATAGACTACGATCTGCTGGTCTGGGAGAGCAGTATTGTAAGAGGCGGATTCTGGAATGCTACCTTCCAGCTGCTGCAGCAGACACCCGTGTTTGTGAAGGAAACAGCCGGCAAGCTTGCCGGGTGCTGGGTGCTGAAGGTTTCCGGCGGTGACGGGGAGCAGACGGAAGAACAATCGGAGGAGCATCACCAGGATAAGGTGCTGGTGCGTTCGAACGGGATTTTGACTTATACGGCCAAGGATATTGCCTATCATCTGTGGAAATTTGGCCTGCTCGAGCAGGACTTTCTGTACAAACCGTTTACAAGCGGCGTTTCAACTACAAGCCCTGCCGGGCAGCAGCAGCCCTATGGACAGGCGCGCAGCGTTATTAACGTCATTGACTACAGACAGGAGTATCCGCAAGCGATGGTCAAGCAGGCACTGGAGGTGCTGGGATATGCCGAACAGGCGGATCAGCTTCATCATGTGAGCTATGGCGTGGTTTCACTCAGTCCCGCTTCAGCGGATGAGTTGGGCCTGGACACCTCCGATCTTAGAAGCTCCTACGCCATGTCTGGCCGTCAGGGGATCGGGGTCAAGGTGTCAGAACTGCTGCAGCGGATGGAAACAGTGATTGAGAACGCCCGGCCTGACAGCAGCGGGCTTACCAGCCGCGAGATAGCCACCGCAGCGATCCGTTATTACTTGCTGCGCTTCAATCTGGGGACGGAGATCGTGTTTGATTTCAAACAGGCGACGGAAATCTCCGGCAACACCGGCGTATACCTGATGTATACTTTTGCCCGTGCCAGCAGTGTATTGAGCAAAGCACAGCTCCCTATCCCAGCAGATGCGGCACTGCTTGCCTTCCCTGCACTGCCCGAGCCTGCAGAGAATGGACTGCTGAGACAGCTGGCAGCGTGGCAGGACACGTTGTATACGGCAAGCCAGGAGCTGACACCCAATACCATCTGCAGCTACGCCCATACGCTGGCTACGTTGTTCAACAACTTTTACGGTGCCTGCCCCATCCTCAAAGGGGAACCTGCCACGATTCTCTTCCGGCTCTGGTTGACCTCCCGGTTCAGGGATACCTTTGGCGAGGTGCTTGAGGTGCTGGGACTGCCGGCGCCTGAGCGTTTGTAACTGAGGCAGCTAAGGAATACGCGATTCCGCTAAAGGAAGCCAGAACGTGCCGAACGTACCTTGCGAAGTAGTGCTAACGTGTGTGAGCGGTTGGGCGTACGTGTATATGCTCGGGGGGCGTGTGCGATGTGCGAAATACCTGCAATAATACATCTTTTATAGCTACCAGCGCCGCCAATGCTCAAATACCTGCGAAAGTACATCTTTTCTAGCCGCCAGCACCACCAATGCTCAAATACCTGCAATAATACATCTTTTCTGGCCGCCAGCGCCGCCAATGCTCAAATACCTGCAATAGTACATCTTTTCTAGCCGCCAGCACCACCAATGCTCAAATACCTGCAATAGTACATCTTTTTTCGCGCTAAACCGCCTTTGGAGTAAATTTAGTCTGAAATGCCTGCACTATCGCAGGTATTCTTCTTAATATGTAGGCTTTCTGCGAAAAGCCTGCACATTTGCAGGTTTTCGCCGGTTCCCAAAGCGATGGCACATTCGTGCGGTGGCGGTGAGCGTTCTCCCCCCGAACGCACAAACAGCCTTCCCGAAGGAAGGCTGTCATCACCGTCCCGGCACGGGATACCGCCCCAAAGGGCGAATTGCGAAGTAGCGTTAATGTGTGTGGGCGGATCGGCATACAGGGGCGGATAAATGTAAGTGTGGAGAGCGGTTGGGCGTACGTGTATATACTCGGGGGGCGTGTGCGATGTGCGAAATACCTGCGATAATACATCTTTTCTAGCCGCCAGCACCACCAATGCTCAAATACCTGCAATAGTACATTTTTTTTCGCGCTAAACCGGCTTTGGAGTAAAGTGTGTGGGCGGATCGGCATACAGGGGCGGATAAATGTAAGTGTGGAGAGCGGTTGGGCGTACGTGTATATGCTCGGGGGGCGTGTGCGATGTGCGAAATACCTGCAATAATACATCTTTTCTAGCTACCAGCACCACCAATGCTCAAATACCTGCGAAAGTACATCTTTTCTAGCCGCCAGCACCACCAATGCTCAAATACCTGCAATAGTACATCTTTTTTCGCGCTAAACCGCCTTTGGAGTAAATTTAGTCTGAAATACCTGCACTATCGCAGGTATTCTTTTTAATTCGCAGATTTCATGCGAAAAGCCTGTACATTTGCAGGTTTTCGCCGGTTCCCAAAGCGATGGCACATTCGTGCGGTGGCGGTGAGCGTTCTCCCCCCGAACGCACAAACAGCCTTCCCGAAGGAAGGCTGTCATCACCGTCCCGGCACGGGATACCGCCCTGTGAGCGGATTGCGAAGTAGCGTTAATGTGTGTGGGCGGATCGGCATACAGGGGCGGATAAATGTAAGTGTGGAGAGCGGTTGGGCGTACGTGTATATGCTCGGGGGGCGTGTGCGATGTGCGAAATACCTGCGATAATACATCTTTTCTAGCTACCAGCGCCGCCAATGCTCAAATACCTGCAATAATACATCTTTTCTGGCCGCCAGCACCACCAATGCTCAAATACCTGCAATAGTACATTTTTTTTCGCGCTAAACCGGCTTTGGAGTAAATTTAGTCTGAAATACCTGCACTATCGCAGGTATTCTTCTTAATATGTAGACTTTCTGCGAAAAGCCTGCACATTTGCAGGTTTTCGCTGGTTCTCCTTAACGTTTGCACATTCGTGCGGTGGCGGTGAGCGTTCACCCCCCCGAACGCACAAACAGCCTTCCCATAGGAAGGCTGTTTCATGACGTCCCGGAAGGGATTCGAACCCCTGACCGTGCGCTTAGAAGGCGCATGCTCTATCCAGCTGAGCTACCGGGACAGATATAAAGCTTAAACGATACAATCATATGTATTAATGCAACGTTACCTATTATACCGCATTCGGATTATTTTTCAAGACTGTATCTGGTGAAAATATCAAAATTCTTCATTATTCCTGTGATTCATCCGTCAAACAGCCGCAATGGGGAGTGAACGGCTGCTCTGCCTTTCACTCCACCCTCTACCTTCTTGCGTACATTAACTGCGCCTCTCCCTGCGTGCTTCAGGGCAACGCCCGAAAATGCTCGGCCAGCTGCTTCTTCAACTCACCAAACATAAACAGCTCCCGCTGAAACTTCGAACGCTCATCCTCAGGACTCATAATAATGCTGCCGGTAAAAGCACTCACCGACACATCCTTAAACGCCTCATGCAAATTGTTGTCGAACCAATCAGTAGCCGTGTCGGCATCATTCGTCAGAATCCGTACAATCTCATACCCGTCCTCCCGCTGGTCCTCCACAATGTAGACGAGCAATGCCGGATCGCTAACCGCGCCGGGCAGCACGCCCACCTCTGCGCAAGGCGCTCCGTCGTACTCCGTCATTCTGCGAATTTTGGCGTCTTTTATGTAATACATCCCTACTCCACTCCTTCAGGCAAATTTCCTACTCCCCTAGTGTTCGGATAAGGACATACATTTTATGCCTCCCTTCGGCATATATCTGTATTACATGGCAAGAAGAACCGGCTTCGCCGTCCTCTGCAAGAGGCGGTATCCGGTTCTGCGGGAAATAGAAGGATAATTTATAGCGTATAGTCTATAAATTCTTATATTTCAAAAAAAAGAAGGACAACAGTCGCACAAAAGAGAGGATGAATCATCATGTGCGGAATAACCGGATTTATTGAATGGCGCGGCGATCTTACCCAGCACTCGCAGCTGCTGGTCCAAATGACTGAAACGCTGGCAAACCGCGGGCCCGACGCAGCCGGCACCTGGATTTCAGGCCCTATCGCGTTCGGACACCGCAGACTTAGTGTAATCGATCCAGAAAACGGCGCACAACCGATGATTACCCGCCATGAAGAGAATACGTACGCAATCGTGTACAACGGGGAGTTGTACAACGCCCCTGAGCTTAAACAAGAGCTGAAGCAGCGCGGACACCAGTTTCGCACCCAATGCGATACTGAGGTTCTGCTGCATGCCTATATTGAATGGGGACCGGATTGTGCCGGGAAGTTGAACGGAATTTTTGCCTTTGCTGTGTGGGACGGTCTGCGTGATCAGGTGTTCCTGGCACGTGACCGACTTGGTGTGAAACCTCTCTTCTACAGCCAGGGCGACGATGTGTTTGTCTTCGGCTCCGAGCCCAAAGCGCTGCTGCAGCATCCCAAGGTCCGGCCGGAGATCGGCGCAGAAGGGCTGGCAGAAATCTTCATCATTGGTCCGGCCCGCACCCCCGGCCAAGGCGTATACAAGGATATGAAAGAGCTTCGCCCGGGCCACGCCATGATCTACAGCCGCGAAGGCCTGAAGAGTTATGCTTATTGGCAGCTGGAGAGCTTCGCCCACACCGACAACGTGGAAGAGACGGCGGCCAAGGTCCGCGAGCTGCTGCAGGATACACTGGAGCGCCAGCTGGTGTCGGATGTTCCGGTCTGCTCCCTGCTCTCCGGGGGGCTGGATTCGAGCGCGCTGACCGCACTGGCGGTCGATTATTACAACCGCAATGGCCAAGGCCAGGTCGATACGTATTCGGTGGACTATGTGGACAATGACAAGTTTTTCAAAAGCCATTCCTTCCAGCCCGGAGCCGACGCCCCATGGATCAAACGGATGGTGGATGAGCTGAAGACGAACCATCATTATGTAGCCTTTGATACGCCTGAGCTGGTGGAAGCGCTGGACAATGCGCTGTATTCCCGCGATCTGCCGGGGATGACGGATGTGGATTCGTCGCTGTATTTGTTCTGCCGCGAGATCAAAAAGAACGCCACCGTCGCCATCTCCGGCGAAGCCGCAGATGAGATCTTCGGCGGCTACCCGTGGTTTCACCGTGAGGAAATGCTCAGCTCAGGCACCTTCCCATGGTCGGTGGCGCCGAAGATGCGCGCAGAACTGCTCACCCCGGAAATATTCGAATGGATTCGTCCGCTGGAATACTTAAGCGACCGCTACAGCGACGCTGTAGCCGAGGTTCCGAAGCTGGATGGGGAGACCGGCAAACAGGCGCAGATGCGTGTGATGTCCTACCTCAACATTACCCGCTTCATGCCTACGCTGCTGGACCGCAAGGACCGGATGAGCATGGGCGTCGGCCTGGAGGTCCGCGTGCCTTTTTGCGATCACCGGCTGGTGCAGTATGTATGGAACATTCCATGGGAGATCAAGACGGTCGGCAACCGTGAAAAAGGCATCCTGCGCAAAGCGATGGAAGGTATCCTGCCGGACGATGTGCTCTATCGCAAAAAAAGCCCTTATCCCAAGACGCATAACCCGGCTTACCTGAACGCTGTACGCCAGCAGATGCTGCATATTCTCGATGATCCCTCCTCTCCTATTCTTGGCTTGATTGACGCTGCCCAGATTCGTGAAATCGCCGCTTCACCGGAATCATCCAGCAATCTGCCCTGGTTCGGGCAGCTGATGTCCGGGCCGCAGCTCTTCGCTTATCTGTCCCAGGTCAATCTGTGGCTGAAGACGTACAACGTCTCGATTAAATGATCCTCTAGCGAGATTCCCGCTCTGTAGAAATTTGACCAAAACACAAACAGCAAGCCCCGGCAACGGCGGCTTGCTGTTTGTTGTATGTTGAATAGGGTTCACAAGCTTTTAGTTAGAAATTAAAATTGTCCGGGTCCGGTCCGAAACGGTTATCCTCATTCAGTTCCTCGATTGCTTTCACATCGTCATCGCTGAGCGTGAAGTCGAAGAATCCCGCGTTCTCCACAATCCGCTCGGCATGAACCGACTTCGGAATGGTGATTACTCCCTGCTGCAAGTCCCAGCGCAGAACAATCTGTGCCGGAGTTCTGCCATATTTGGCCGCCAGCTCCTTCAGAAGCGGCAGGTCCAGATTCCCCTGCATCAAGGGACTCCAGGCCTCCAGCTGAATGCCGGTCTCCTTGGTATATTTCAACAGTTCACGCTGGGTCAGCAACGGGTGGAATTCCACCTGGTCCACCGCAGGCACCACACCGGTATCCTCGATGATATCCTTCAGATGATGGATCTGGAAGTTGCTGACGCCGATGGACTTGACCAGCCCTTCCTTCTGCAGATGCACCAGCGCTTTCCAGCTGTCACGGTACTTGCCGGGCACCGGCCAGTGGATCAGGTACAGATCCAGGCTGTCCAGCCCCAGCTTGCGGCGGCTGACCTCGAATGCCTGCAGCGTGGATTCATATCCCTGGTCACCGTTCCAGAGCTTCGTGGTCACGAATATTTCTTCACGGGGGACTCCGGAATCGCGGATGCCTTGTCCAACACCTTCTTCGTTCTTATAGCCGGCAGCGGTATCAATGCTGCGGTAGCCTGTCTCAATCGCTGACTTCACGGCATGGATAACCTCTTCGCCATCCTTCGTCTGCCAGACACCCAGCCCCAGCCAAGGCATGGTTGCCCCGTCGTTCAGCGTAGGTCCGCCCGAGAATGGTCCGTTCATTTCACTCATCGCTTAACCCTCCAAGCTATTCGTATTTGGTCATTCTTCCTTAACCTCAAAACACGTTTCAGAAGCAAAACCTCCCAAAATAAGTATAGCAAAGAACAGGACAAACCATGCATAGCGAAATTGGGGTGTAACTTTTATAGTGGAATTACGTGTAAGTAAGGCCGGGAATGGAGGAGAGATTGTGGCTGACGACAATGAACTGATGGCCCGGGTCCAGACAGGGGACAAACAAGCCTATGAGGAGCTCGTGTTGAGGTACCGGATGAAAGCAATCGCCTTCGCGGCCAGCTTCGTTCGTGATCTGTATACAGCGGAAGATATCGTGCAGGAGTGTTTCGTCAAAGTTTATCTCCGCAGAGCGTCTTACCGGCCTGATTACAGCTTCCATACCTATTTATTTACGGTAATCCGCAATCAATGCATCGATTACTTAAGAGCCAGCAAGACCAGACACAAGATGGATGCAGAGCTAGCCGATGAGCTGAGCGACGGGCACACACCGGAAGAGATATTGGCTAATCGGGAGAATACCAAACAGATCTACGAAGCTCTAAACCAACTGGAGGGCGACTACAAAACAGCCTTGTATCTGTTCGCGATAGCGGATTTCAGCTACAAGGAAATTGCCAGCACCATGAGCAAAACGGTGCCCCAGATCAAAATCCTCCTGTACAGGGCCAGAAAAAAATTCAAAAACCAATATAAAGGGGTTGAAATCAATTGAAAAGTGAACAAGAATTTCTGGCGGAAATCTGGGCGAATGTAGCCAAAATCGAAGCAGAGGAGCAGCACAAGGCATTGGCACGGCAAAGACATCATTCGCTGATCCAAAGAACCATACTCCTGCAGCTGACTGTGGGTGTTAGCTTCCTTATTCTGATCTTGCTGCATAGCCATCTGGATTTCACTACTCTGACTGCCCTGTGCGGAGTTTATTTGGTGCTTGGATACTTATGGGAGGGAAGAAATCATGAATACCGAAATCAGAATTGAGAATTTATCGAAACGCTTCGGACAGAAACAAGCCCTGCGCAATGTTTCCTTGTATTTTGAAACGGGAATGTATGGGCTGCTGGGCAGAAATGGTGCCGGCAAAACGACCTTTATGCGAGTACTGTCGACCTTGCTGAATAAATCTGGCGGAACGGTCACCGTATGCGGCATCCCCGTCGAGAATGCGAAGGAAGTCCGCAAGCTGGTTGGCTATCTGCCTCAGGATTTCTCGGTCTATCCGGGGATGACTGTCTACCAGGCGATGGATTATCTGGGCACGTTGTCTGAATTATCAAGCTCGGAACGGGCCAAGCGTATTCCCATGCTGCTGCAGAAGGTCAATCTTGACGATTGCCACAAGCTTAAGGTTAAAGCCCTGTCGGGAGGAATGAAACGCAGGTTGGGCATCGCCCAGGCGCTGCTGCATGATCCCCGCGTGCTGATTGTGGATGAGCCTACGGCGGGACTGGACCCGGAGGAACGCATCCGCTTCCGCAACCTGCTCTGTGAGATGGCAGCAGACCGGATTGTCATTCTTTCCACCCATATTGTCGAGGATATCGAGAAGACATGTCAGAACATCGCGATTCTGGACAAGGGGCAGATTATCTACCAGGGGTCCTTGCTCGATTTTGTGGGAGATGAAGCGGGTCTGGAGAATGCTTATATGAAAAAGATGGGGGCGCAGCAATGATGAGCCTGTTCTTTAAAGAATGCCGGCAGATTTCGAGAAGCATTATCTACCTGGTATTTATCGGCGTCGTTGTACTCTTCTACTTCTCGCAGCTGGGCAACTCCGTCGGAGCAGATATCAGGGAAGCACAGAGCTCTGCGGAATATAACAGCATAAACCCTTTAATGAAACCTCCTCCGGATGCCAAAAGCTATGGAAGCAAAGCTGCGGAGATTCCCGAGCAGGTCATGCCCGGCGCCATCGCCAGCCTTGTGTTCGAACATCTGCAGAATGGATATACTGCCTACCCGATTGCTTTCTATAAGAACGTGAAGCTGAATGCCAAGGAGCAGGCTCAAGTTGCGGACATCATCACCGAGATCACCGGAACTACTCCCGAGGTCATTATGGATATCAACGCAGAAGAAAAGGCAATCCCTTTGGTAGTCTCTTATGAAACATTCCGCACAAAGATGGCTGAAGTGGACGACCTGATTGGCGGCGGATCCAAGTACGCACTGGACGGGTTGAAGGAATTCGGCAACGCTCCAATCACCTACGAAGAGAAGCTCGCGGATTATCAGAATTTCATTGAAGAGGACAGGATCACAGGTGCTTATGCCCGGCTGTTCTCGGATTACATGGGGATTACCCTGGCGCTGTTCTCTATATTTGTACCCGTTTCTTTTCTAATGAGAGACCGCAGAGCCAGAATGAACGAGCTGATCTATTCCCGGAGGTTCGGTTCCAGCCGCTTGATTCTGTGCAGATACTGGGCCATGATCCTCATGCTGCTGCTCCCTATCGTGCTGCTCTCCCTGATTCCGCTGGTCCAGCTGATCGGCTATGGGATGCGAAATAATGTTTCCGTCAACCTGTGGGCCTTTCTTACCTATATTGCGGCCTGGCTGCTGCCAACAGTTATGGTTACAACCGCCGTCGGATTTCTGCTGACAACGTTGACCGATACCCCCATTGCCATAGCGGTTCAGTTCTTATGGGGATTTCTGGATATTTCTGCCAACAAAAACCTTCTCGGTGGGGATTATGGCGCGGAGCTGAGCATTCGACACAACACGCTGGACAATCTGCAGGCGATGAAGGACGGCTTCACTGCGCTCACCCTTAACCGGTCACTCTACGCGCTGTTCTCTCTACTGCTAATTATGGCGACAATCCTGATTTATGAGCTGAAACGAAGGGGGAAGCTGGATATCTATGGTCGTGTGCAGAAAATATTTACAAATCGCAAAAGTGCAGCTAAAGCTGACACTCTTCATTAACCTTCTATTAGCTATTGCCATTGTGCTGCTGGCTCCCGTGCTGTTCGGCATAAAAAATCTGGACAGCATGGCTTCCAGCATGGTCCTGGAACGCTATGTGTCACTGACGGGAGTGATCCTCTGCACACCCTTGTTTCTGCCTGAACAGGACAGCGGCATCAAGGAATTAATTGAATCCAAATATACTTCATTAACCGGCACCTATATCATCAGACTTGGTTTGGCACTGACGTCACTGCTGGGCATGATCGGCTGCTTCATCGCCATTATGCAGCTGAACGAATGCCAGTTTGCTGCCGGACCGTATCTTTTCGGTACCTTCGCTACAGCTGTATTCCTCGGGGCCTTGGGTTTTGCGGCCTATGCCCTAGCGGATAATGTGGTCGTGGGATATATGCTGCCGCTTGGCTATTATATGCTAAATACCTTTGCTCCGGATAAGCTGAGCCACTTCCAATTATTCACGCTGTCGACAGGCAGCTTAAATGATAAATATTGGCTATCGGCGGGGGCTGCCCTACTGCTGATTGCAGGCATTGCCTACAGGCTGATCTTAAGACGAATCCGCTGAGGGATTACTTCTCCACCAGCTTGAAGTCGTCGAAATGAAAAGCCGGGGATACGATGCAGGAGACCAGCGGCGAGATTTCTGTTGATGTCATGACGATTCTCTCCTTCAATTGTTCTTGAAATACACAAATGGCCCCGAAGCAGGGACTGCGGATGTGCAGCCCTGCTTCGTAAGCCATCGTGAGTTGTACTATTACTTTATGTGGAACCAACCTTTTGTAAATTGCTGCGTGTTATTTGCCGTCTTTGCTTGCTTTGAACACCTCGGCAATTGCACCGATACTACCCAGCGTTTCGACAGCACTTGTTGGCAGGAAGACCTTATTGGCCGGTCCTTTGGCAATTTCGCTCAACGCTTCAAAGGAACGGTACGCCAGCACCTGCTCATCCAGCCCAGCGGTGCTGAGCAACTGGATACGGATCTTCTCGGCTTCGGCAACCGCTTCGATCGCCTTGGCCTGACCGAGTGCTTCCAGCTCCTGCGCCTGGCGCAACCCTTCGGCCTGACGGATACGGGCTTCCTTGTCACCCTCAGCCTTCAGAATCTTACTCTGCTTGTCGCCTTCTGCGCGCAGAATCATATCCTGCTTGGCTGCTTCGGCTTCCAGCACGATCGCACGCTTGCTGCGCTCCGCCTTCATCTGCTTATCCATCGCTTCCTGAATATCGAGCGGTGGCTTGATGTCGATGACTTCTACACGCTCAATGCGCACGCCCCACTTCTCCGTCGCTTCATCTAACGCGAGCCGGATATCGGTGGAGATTTTCTCGCGGCCGGACAAGGTTTCATCCAGCTCCAGCTTCCCGATAATCTGCCGCATCGTTGCTGTGGAGATATTACGCACCCCGTAGACATAATCGGAAATGCCATAAGTGGCTTCTTCCGGTCCTACTACCTGGTAGAAAATGATCGTGTCAATCTGCACCTGTACATTATCCTTCGTGATTACCGTCTGCGGCGGCACGTTGGCTTGTTGAATCCGCAAATCATGATACGTGCGTACCTGATCAATAACCGGAATCAGAATATTCAGACCCGGTGTAAGCAACCGGTTGAATTTCCCCAGCCGTTCCACGACCCCGATCCGCTGCTGCGGAACAATTTTGATAGTTAAAGCTACGAATACTACGACGACAACAACTACAATTGCTATAATTGCCCATTGCATCAGTACATTTCCCCCCATCGTTCTACTTCAATAATTGTAGTGCCCCGCCTAACCACTCTGACAACCTCATCCTTACCGAGATATTGCAGCGAAGTTGCGCTCCAGGTATCTCCGCCCACTTTAACCTGCCCGTAACGACCCGGCTCGATCGGCTCCACCACTCGTCCCTGTCTTCCGACAATATCCGTTCCGCTATCCCTGAACCCCCGGGAATTACGGAATCGGGCCGAAAGCGGCTTGGAGAACATCGTGAGCACCAGAGCCACAAGGGAACCTGCCACTACCTGCAGCAATACGGCATCCGGATATACGAACGACACAAGCCCCGCCACCAAAGCTCCGGCAGTAAGCCAAAGCAAGTAAAAGGTAAGCGTAAACATCTCAATAACAAACAGGACACCGGCTGCAATTAACCAAAACATCCAGACAACCATCGGTGAACCCACTCCTTCCGCTATATACTACTATAACGAAAAAAACAGCAGCGCGTTGCATTAGTTTTTCCAGGTGATCAGCACAGACATGCTCCTTGTATTATATTACAGCAGATGGAAAGATATGAATCGGGTCGCAAAGCAGGCTGTGACAACAAGAAAAGACCCGTGCATAATCGCACAGGCCGCTTCCATTCCCCGGAGTTAACAGCTACTCCTGACTCCATTATGGCTGAAACCCGAACCGTTACTACTTAGCTGCAAGCAGCTCCGTGAGCCTGCGCAGCGCAGCCCCACGATGGCTGATCTTCTGCTTCTCGCCAAGCGTCAGCTCAGCCATGGTCTTGTCATACTCCGCCAGGTAAAAAAGAGGATCATAGCCAAAGCCGGCTCCCCCTGCAGGCTCAGAGGTGATCCAGCCGTCAGCCCTGCCTTCGGCCGCCAGCTCCTGGCCCGTAGCCGGATCATACAGCGACAGTGCACAGACGAAGCTGGCCGTACTGAGCAGCGGCTGTCCGGTGTCCTCGCCCTGTTGAAGCTGCTCCAGTTCACTGAGCAGCTTCAGGTTGTTCTCTTCATCCGAAGCTCCCTCACCGGCATAGCGGGCGGAATAGACCCCAGGCCTGCCGTCCAGCGCATCGACACAGAGACCGGAATCATCGGCAAGCACAGGCAATCCCAGCGCATTGCCTACCGTTCTGGCTTTCTTGAAGGCATTCTCGGCAAAGGTCTGTCCATCCTCCACCACCTCGGGAAGCTCAGGATAATCAAACATACTCTTCACCGTCAGTCCCAGTGGAGCAAAAGCATGCTGAAATTCCCGCACCTTGCCGCGATTGCGGGTAGCTACAATAAGAATCTCACCGGCCCCGTTCATCTTAGGCCTCTTGTCCCGGCTGGCCGGTTGGAATCTTGAGCGCGATGACGCCGAGTACTTCCTTCTGGACGGCAATCAGCTCATAGATTCCTTGCTCACCCAGTTCCAGCAATTGGTCAAGCTCCTGGCGCGTAAACGGCCGTTCTTCGCCGGTGCCCTGTACTTCCACGAAAGCCCCGCCGCCGGTCATCACCACGTTCATATCCACCTTCGCCTTGGAATCCTCGTCATAATTCAGATCGAGCAAGGTCTGGCTGCCCACCACGCCGACGCTGATCGCACCCAGGAAATCTGTAATCGGGAACACCGCCAGCTTGTGCTGCACCGCCAGCTTGTTGATCGCAAACGCCATCGCGACAAAAGCGCCCGTAATCGATGCCGTCCGCGTCCCGCCGTCCGCCTGGATCACGTCACAGTCCAGTGTGATGCTGCGTTCGCCCAGGGCTTGCAGATTCACCACCGAACGGAGTGCCCGGCCGATCAGCCGCTGTATCTCCATCGTCCGGCCGGTCAGCTTGCCGCGTGCGGCCTCACGCTGGTTGCGTGTCTGTGTAGCACGGGGCAGCATCGAATATTCGGCAGTCACCCAGCCCTTGCCCTGTCCTTTGAGGAAGGGCGGAACCTTCTCGTCCACAGTGGCGGTACAGATCACCTTGGTATCTCCCATCTCGATAATGACAGAGCCTTCGGCATATTTATTAGTTTGGGTTGTAATCGTCAGCGGCCGCAATTGGTCGTGGTTTCGCCCGTTTGATCTCATGATTTCTGCCTCCTACGTTAAAAGTTGCTTGAATTTAGTATGCGTCCGATTGCAGAACAGGATGCAGCCTCCCTGGTACCAGAGGCTGCATCCTGCCCTGCGCTTAGCAACCCTTATTCTAACAAAGAGAAGGCATAAAAGCATCTTTTACCCTCTCCTGCCTGTATTAGAGCGACAGCTCGTTCACAAATTCCGGTGCGGAGACCGGCTTCCCATAATCCACATTGTTAGAGCTGATTACAGTCTCCTTGCCATTCAACCGGATCTGCACCATCGAATCATCCGTATTCTGGGCAATCGTCAGCACGACCGATTCCAGCAATTCCTCCGGCACATCCTTAGCGTCGGCGAACATATCATCCTTCAGAGCAACGGTTACGACACCGTTCTGGCCGGCTTCCACCGATTCGAGCTGGGTATCCTGAGTCATCACCATTTCCAGGCCATCCCCCTCTTCCGGTCCAACGATCAGCTCGTTCAAGGCGGCCTTCAGCTGTTCTTCACCTGCGGGTACATAGCGGGTAACTGGCACATAATACGGAAGACCCTGCGGAGATGTGGCTGAGAAAAACACCGTCACTGCCGTCGAGCTGCTCAGCAGCGGACCCTGCTTCGGCAGGTTGATGCCCATACTGCGGGTAAGCGCACGGTCCAGCGGAATGCCCTGCAAGGGCATTTCTGTCAGTTTTTTGCCATCTACCCAGAGCTGAACACCCTGGATTCCCTCCTGGCCGGTCAAGGTCCAGGTAATAGCTTCGAGAATGGAACGCTCGCTAGCAGGATCATAATCAGCAAACTCTGCATTGAATTCAACCACAGCCAGCTTGGACGCATCCACGGTCACACTCTCCACCTCAGTCCCGGCAGGAAGCACGCCAGTGAAGCCCTCCGGCAGTGACTTGGCGTAGGCCCCCTTGCTGATTAGGGCAGTCAGGGAATCCTTCAGCACGGCATTCTTCTCACCCTTCGGTAAAGAGAGGGAGACCGGAGCCAGCAGGCCGTTCCCATCCTTCAGGAACACAGTCGTCTGCACACCGGCGGCCAAGCCTGAAGGCGGCAACACGGTAGCTACGCTCTCCGTGCCATCGAGGGTTACGGGACCGAGTACCCCGGCATCTTCGACAGGTGTTCCGCTGACCTCGAGCATTTGCGCCTCCATGGCGGACGGCGGCGGATCAATGGAAGCGGACTCTGATCCAAACAGGCCGCAGCCGGATAAAGCGAGTGGAACTGCCAGCAGGCAAGCTGCGGAGACGCGGCGGATAGGTTTGCTTGATTTCATTGTTATTGCCCCTTTCAAGGTTGAATAGCCTTTGTACTGCTATGTATACGAGCCCTTTGTCCAAAAAATAACAACAGCTTATCCTAAATTGTTGTGCCCGGTGCTTGATTGGACAAACGCGACCGCTAACCGTACAATTTCAGTACAGAAAGAGGAGCCAGCAACCATACCATATTCTTACTAACAGGGGGACTGAACATGGCTGATGCCAAAATACCTTATAGCCTCAACAGCAAGGCGGTTGCGGAGGCAACCTACGCCTGGCTGCATAAACGCGGCGTAACCATCCAGGAAATCGCAGAGCTGGTGATGCTGCTGCAGAACAAATATTATCCGAACCTTACAATGGAAGAGTGTGTTCAAAATGTAGAGATGGTGCTCAGCAAACGCGAGGTGCAGAATGCGGTCCTTACCGGTATCCAGCTCGATGTGCTGGCCGAAGAAGGCAAGTTGTTCTCGCCGCTGCAGGATATGATTGAGCATGATGAGAGCTTGTATGGGGTGGATGAGATTCTGGCCTTCTCGATTGTGAACGTGTATGGCAGCATCGGCTTCACTAACTATGGGTATGTCGATAAACTGAAGCCGGGCGTGCTGGAACGGCTGAACGACAAGTCTACCGGCCAGATACACACGTATCTGGACGATATTGTGGGCGCTGTCGCGGCGGCGGCAAGTAGCCGGATCGCACACCGTAAGCAGGCCGAGCGCGAGCAGGAGCTCGGTCTGCCGCAGGCGCCCGAGGACATCGAGGACGCCGCCAAGCGGCTGGCCGCGCGGGACGGCGGCACGCCGAAGTAGCGACGGGGCCGTGGAGGCGCGGCACGACAGAGTAGCGGCTAGCGGACGGGACGGCGGCACGACGGAGTAGCGGCGGGCGAACGGGACGGTGGCACGACGGAGTAGCGGCGGGCGCGGTGGGGGCGCGGGACCTGGCTGGAGGCGCTCGACGTGGCTTTAGACGCTCGATGTGGCTGGAGGCGCTCGATGTGGCTGGAGGCGCTCGACGTGGCTTTAGACGCTCGATGTGGCTGGAGGCGCTCGACGGGCTTTAGACGCTCGATGTGGCTGGAGGCGCTCGACGTGGCTTTAGACGCTCGATGTGGCTGGGGGCGCTCGACGGGCTTTAGACGCTCGATGTGGCTGGAGGCGCTCGACGTGGCTGGAGGCGCTCGACGTGGCTTTAGACGCTCGATGTGGCTGGAGGCGCAGAACGTGGCCGGGTCGGCGCTGGATGAACAGGAGATGAGGCGGGATGAACTACCGGAGCAAATAGATGCAAAACTGCAACTAAATTCAGCCGGATCACCAGCCAACGGATGAATAAGTGCGATTGTGCAACTAATTTTGAGGAAATCAAGCTTATTTCGCTCAGAAGGCCAAATTAGATGCCTTTTTGCATCTATTTCCCGAAAAACGGAAAAATCACGCTAATTAAGTGCGTTTTCGCAACTAATTTAATGCTCGAACTTATGGAACTAACCCAGAGCTAAGTCTACCCTGCTCTGAGCACACCGCGGCCTAAGTAGTAACGGATTTTCGGTCTGACGGGTAATGCAGTAAGTAGCGGTTGTAATGCTGTAACTGTAACAGGCTCATACGGCAGATCAGCGGCGCTCCTTCCTGAGGTAATCCGCAGCGGCTAGGGATAGTTTGTTAAGTTCTTTGTCAGGTGCGGGGGGTGGAGTAACTTAGGACGCTGGAGTAGTTCGGTAGCCGGAGTAGCGGGGGCTGGAGTAACTTAGAACGCTGGAGTAGTTCGGTAGCCGGAGTAGCGGGTGCTGGAGTAACTTAGAACGCTGGAGTAGTTCGGTAGTCAGAGTAGCTTGATGTTGGAGTAACTTAGGACGCTGGAGTAGTTCGGTAGTCAGAGTAGCTTGATGTTGGAGTAACTTAGGACGCTGGAGTAGTTCGGTAGTCGGAGTAGCTTGATGCTGGAGTAACTTAGGACGCTGGAGTAGTTCGGTAGTCGGAGTAACTGGATGTTGGAGTAACTTAGGACGCTGGAGTAGTTCGGTAGCCGGAGTAGCTTGATGCTGGAGTAACTTAGGACGCTGGAGTAGTTCGGTAGCCGGAGTAGCTGGGTGTTGGAGTAACTTAGGACGCTGGAGTAGTTCGGTTGCTGGAGTAGCTGGGTGTTGGCGCAACTGGATACTGTGGTAGCTGGGTTCTCGGGAAGCCAGTCGCTAGAGTAACTGGAAAGTAGCTTCAGCATCCGCTGCCCAGACTCCCAAGTACAGCAGTTAACAATAAAAAGGCCGTTGCGCAGGTACGGGGAGGATTCCCCGAGACCTTGCGGCACGGCCTTTTGCTATGCCGGCGGTCCTCAGCCTGGCAGTGGCGCAGCGGCAAACAGTATGCCGCTGCTGGACTCGGTGAGGACCGCGCGCTCCTGGCGCACCAGCTCCGCCAGATGCGCCAACGCTTCGCTCATCGCGAAGCGCAGCTGGTGGACGCTGGTGACGCGTCCACGGAACAAGGCTTCGCACACAGCGAAGCCGCTCAGCGGACCCGCGGCGAGCAGCGCCTCCGCCTGCTGCAGCCGCTCCTCATGATGGCGCAGCAGGCTGTCGACCCGGGCCGTGAAGCCGCTGAACGGCTCGCGATGCCCCGGGAACGCCATGCTGACCGGATAGCTGCGCAAGCAGCGCAGCCCCTCAAGGAAGGTCAGCAGCGGCTGTGGGTCGCTGCCGGGCAGCAGGCTGACGTTGGGTGAAATCTGCGGCAGCACGGCATCGCCGCAGATCAACTGGCCGCTGGCCGCATGGTACAGGGACACGTGGCCCGGCGCATGTCCGCCGGTGATCAGCGGCAGCCAGTCGCGGCCGCCCATCCGGAGTGGCGCCTCCGGATGCAGGTACGTAACTCCCGGCTGCGGCGTCACCTGGGGCAGGAAGCTCTCCAGGTGTCCCCTGATCTCAGACGCCAGATGCTCCGGCATCCCATGGCTGGCGAAGAATCGGGGCAGCACCTCATTAATGCCCGGCAACCTGCCGGCAGCACCTGCAAATCTGTCCTTACTCTCCTTGCCAACAAGGCCTGCATATCCGCCCTCATTCTCCCTGCCTGCAGCGCCTGCATATCCGCCCTCACTCTCCTTGCCAGCAGCGCCTGCGTATCCACAGTCAGTCCCACCGTCCGCAGCCTCATCGTACCCGTAGCCACTACCGCAACTTGCAGCATCAGAACCGCTGAAGCTCAACCCCAGGTTACTCCATATCCCCGCATCAATCCCAGCATCGGCACCACTACTGCCTTCAGCATACTTAGGCAAGTTCCCAGAAGCTTCTCCAACCGCCGGACCGCGCCCATCTATCCCCTTATCCAGTCCCGCAGGCGGACCTGCGCCCCACATCCAGGAAGCTTCCGCGTGGGCGCGCTCCGTCATTCGCACCAGGCAGCCGCTGCGTTCCTGCATCCAACCTGCCAGCCCATAATGGTCGGGGTGATGATGGGTCACCACCACCTCCCGGATCTGAGTCCAGACCAGGTTCAGCTCCTGCAGCACCTGCTGCCAGGCCTGCTCCGTCTCCGCGCTGTGCGGGCCAGGATCAATGACGGTGATACCGCCTTCCCCATCAGGCAGAATATAGCTGTTCACCTGACGCAGCGGCGGGTCCATCGGTACCGATACCTGCAGAATGCCTCCGTCCCATGAAGTGATCTGTACTGTGCCCACCTGCTCATCACCGCCTCTGAATCTTCTGCCGGAGACCATTTATGGTCTAACGCCGGTAAATATCATCCGTTTGGAATCCTCTGCATGATAAGCATCCTCTTCATAGCTGCCGTGGACCGCCTCCAGCTGGAGTCCTGCAGCGAATATCATCTGTTTGAAGGTATCCAGCGAATACAGCTTCACACGTTCATGATAACGGCGGGGAGTTCCACCTTGAATGGAGGTAAGCACAATATCCTTCTTCACATATCCGTTCTCGATCCGGCGCGTCTCATCAATCCGGTTGTCACCATCCTCACGCACGGAATGCGGCACCAGACCCCGGATCACACAGGCAGGATTCAGAAAATCAATGATAAACTTGCCCCCCGGCTTCAACATGCGGTGAATTTCGCGCAGAACTTTAATCTGCTCCTCATCCTCCTCAAAATAACCGAACGAGGTAAACAGATTCACAACCGCGTCAAATCCCCCGTCCAGCGGCAGCTCGCGCATGTCGGAGCGTATCCAGGTAACCTGTGCGGCCCCTTCCTGGGCCCGGGCTTCACAGAGCAGCGGCTCGGACAGATCCACTCCGGTGACTTCATAACCCGCTTCTGCAAGCGCCAAGGAGTGGCGGCCCATCCCGCAGCAGAGATCCAGCACTTTGGCGCCGGGAGCCAGCTTCAGCCAGCTGATCATCATCTCCACCTCACGCCTTGCTCCACCGAAATCCCGGTGCTTGTACACAATCAGATAATCTTCCCCAAAGCTCTCTTCATACCATTCACTCATGTGACTTCTCCTCCCGCAGGTCAACCCTGCTGCAACACTCTATGTATGATAATGTAACGCAATTGTACCCCCTTTTGGAGATTTGTTCAAAAAAGAAAAGAGTCGCCCTCCGGCATCAGTGCCACTGCAGGCAACTCTGTACTCTCCACAACTATACCTGCTGCCGCAAATACACTCTGGCTTCAAAGGGCCGCAGCTTCAGACTGCCCAGATCATCTTCTTTGGACAGTGGATAATTGGAAATCAACAGCTGCGGCTTGCCGCCTGCCAGCTCGGAGGGCAGTTCAAACACAGGCTCCCGCGCATAAAAATTCAGAATCACCAGCAGCTGTTGGTCCTCCAGCGTACGGGTATAGGCATAAATCTCGGGATGGTCCTCCAGCAGCAGGCCATATTCACCGTAGACGATCACCTGATGTTTCTTCCGCAGCTGAATCAGCTGCTTGTAATAGTGGTAGATAGAATCGGGATCTTTGACGGCGCTTGCCGCATTGATCTCCATATAATTCGAATTGACTTCGATCCATGGCGTGCCTGTGGTGAACCCGCCTTCGTCTCCGTCGTCCCACTGCATCGGAGTGCGGGCGTTGTCACGGCTTTTTTTGTGAATGGCAGCCATGATCTGCTCTTCCGGAACCCCACTGCTGCGTTTCTCTTCATAATAGTTCATCGTCTCCACATCACGGTAATCGTCAATGGATTCGAAGGCCACATTCGTCATGCCGATCTCTTCACCCTGGTAGATATACGGCGTGCCTTCCAGCATGTGATAGAACGTTGCCAGCATTTTGGCTGAGGGAATCCGGTAAAATAAATCGTCGCCGAACCGCGACACCGAGCGCGGCTGATCGTGATTGCAGAGATAGTTGGCGTTCCAGCCCCGGTTATGCAGCACCGTCTGCCAGTTGCCCATAATCTGCTTCAGCTCGTGCAGGCTCCAGGGTACGGTATCCCATCTTCCGCTGGCCGGGGAGGCCGCATCCAGATTCATATGCTCAAACTGGAAGGTCATATTCAGCTCGCGCCTGCCATCGCCGACATAGTTCAGCGCCTGCTCCGGGCCAAGCCCCGATGTCTCCCCTACAGTCATAATATCGTAGTAGTAAAGCACCTTGTCATGCAGATTCTGCAGCAAGGTGTGCACATCCTCCAGATTCGAGAACATTTCATAAGCACGCACAGTCTTCGCACCGCTTGGATTCAGGGCATCCGGGTAGCCTTCGGCTTTGACAATATGGGCTATGGCATCGAACCGGAAGCCGTCCACTCCCTTCTTCAGCCACCACTCTACCATTTCATGCAGCTTGTCGATTACCACGGGATTCTCCCAGTTCAGATCCGGCTGGTATTTGGAGTAGAGATGCAGATAATATTCATCCGTCTGCGGGTCCAGCTCCCAGACCGAACCGCTGAAATAGGATTCCCAGTTGTTCGGGGGACCGCCGTTTTTGGCTTTTTTCCAAATATAATAATCCCGTTTGGGATTGTCCTTGGACGATCTCGACTCGATAAACCAGGGATGCTGGTGGGACGTATGGTTCAGCACCAGATCCATCATCAGCTTCATTCCGCGCGAGTGCATGTCGCTGAGCAGCCGGTCAAAATCATCCATCGTGCCGAATTCCTTCATAATATCGCAATAGTCGCTGATGTCATATCCATTGTCATGGTTCGGGGATTTGTAAATCGGGCACACCCAGATTACATCCACACCCAGCTCCTGCAGATAATCCAGCTTGGACCGGATTCCGCGCAAATCGCCATACCCGTCTCCGTTGCTGTCCATGAAGCTGATCGGATAAATCTGGTACACGACACTTTCCTTCCACCATTTCGGGTTCATAACCTGGCCTCCGCTTCCCCGGGAACTTTCCGGACACATTAGTATATTTTAACCACATCCGCCAGACTGGATAACATTTCACTATTCTTTTGTGCAGCCGATGTCCTATATGTATGCAAAAAGTTACCACTACATCGTCCATTGAGGGTTTTTCGGAGCGGATAGGACCTCATTAGTGGTAAAAATTCCCTATAAGCTCGCCAGAACGCCCAACCTTCGTCCAACTAGCGGTAGAATTTCCCTATCATTCCTCACTGGACCTAAGTAGTAACCACTTTCGCATCTATTTACGCCATTACGTTCCGGATTTACATTCTAAATCCTCGCGAAGACCTAAGTAGTAACTGTTTTAAAGGCTTTTTATTAACGCAAACCTTCCATCCAAGCATTCGGCCATTCGGCATCTGAAAGCCATTCATGCAGCAGCAACTGACGGATAATTCCATCTGTAGCCGACTGTCGTCTGCGTTTATTAAAGCAAAGAGAGAGCGCCCATTAGCCAATGCAACGGCATGGGTCGCTCTCTCCTGGGTCAAGGCTGACGAATAGTTGGTATTTCCTGAATCAGCAGTCCTATGGCTGGTGGGATTGCTTGTCGCTTCTTAGTCTTGTGTCCCTATTCTATTTGTTACTGTAAATGACCAAGCAGCCGGTAAATCACCGTTGCCGCCTGAGCCCGGGTCGCCTGACCTTCCGGCGCAAAGCTGCCATCTGTCATTCCGCTCATCACCCCACTGTTGCCCATGTATTCCACAGCTTTGGTGGCATACGAGGACACCTGGCCTTGATCGGTGAATGCCACAGAGACAACGCCAGTGCTTGCAGCAGCCTTACTCTCCGTGTTGTCGGTGCTGACCTCAATAAGTGCGAAGCGGTGCAGCATGACAGCCATTTCCTCACGGGTAATCTCTTCCTTCACCCCGAAGTTGCCGTCCGGCTTGCCTTTCACGATACCCAGCTTCTGAGCACTGGCTACTGGCCCGGCGTACCAGGCCCCGTGCTGCACATCCTTAAATGTGCTTGCGTCTGCCGGCTCAGCCTGCTCGAAAGTGTTCATCAGAATTGTGATAAACTCCGCACGGGTGACGTTGCCTTCCGGATTGAAGCTGTCCGGCGCCACTCCCTGAATGGCCCCTCTTGCTGCGAGTGCTTCAATGCTGTCTGTAGCCCAAGCGTAAGCGGCAGTATCCCTAAAGGATACATTGACATAAACCGCCGCATAACTTCCCCCATGGTTCAGGTTGAATTCCAATGTTCCGGCAGCGGCGTTATACTTGCTGCTCTTGACGGCTTCCAGCTCACGGCTTGCTTCCAGATGATACGCAACTACCTTGTGCGGATTCTCGCCGGATTTCAACGTATAAGGCAGAACTAGCTTGATGCCCTTCCCTTTCAGGACAGAAGCCGGAACAACTGTGCCGTCCACACTCAGCCGGAAGTTACTGAGCGCATTGTCACCAAGCAGCGCTCTTGCCTGCATGGGCAAGCTTGCCGGATCAACAGGGCTGACCGCAATCTCAAGCTTGCTGCTCTTTCCGTCCGCATAGGCTTTCAGGAAGCTGTCATTCAAGAGAACAGACGCCGCTCCCAGTTCGACCCTGAGCGTGCGTACCTCCTTAGCTGCAAGCAATGACTGCAGTGGAAGCTCTACCGCCACTTCCTTCGCACCAGCCGCTGCATGAACGGCCACCGTCAAGGTTCCGCCGGTTATCCCCTTGGCGGCAGCGTCAAAGTCGGCAGCTCTCAGCACTGCCCTGACGCCACCGCTCTCTGTGGCCGCTGCCTGCAATACAATGCTGCCTTGGCTTACGACAGCCGTTGCCGCCGCACTAGCTGAAGGCTTCGATGTTGGAGTTCCTTCCCCTGACCACAAGTTGCCAGGTGTCGGTGTCGCTGTCGCTGTCAACGTCGGCGTTGGTGAAGGCTTCACTGTAGGTGCCGGTGTTGCTGTAGGAAGCAGCTTCAAGCCGCTAATTGCCGCCTCCAACCGCTGCTGCGCCGCATCAACCTCCGCCTGTTCAGCCGTTCTGCTCTCCAGCAGCAGAACCGCGGCACTCACAGCCTTCTGAAGCGCCGTCCAGCTTGCTTCCGTGTAGAGCTTCTGCTCCAGCGCCCGCGCCTGCTCTAGCTTCTCTTCCAGCCTCGTCCAGTTCACCGCCGGAGAGACGGTGAACAGAGTCAACGTGTAGGTGGTAGCCGCCGTTGGACCCGCTGCCGAAGCTGTAATCTTGTATCCCGTTCGCAGCTCTTTGGCGAAGGTCAGCCCGTCAGCTTCATATACGGCAAAGGTTACGCCCTTCGCAACAGTCAGCCCCTCATTCAATTCTTCCAGCGTAGTCGTTTCCGGTACGATAATTTCTTTCGCCGCCTGGTCTACAACGCCGCCGGGAATTGTGATTCCGCTGATCAGCGCATGATGGCCTTCAACTGGCTGCAATGCTTCAAAAGCTGTTCTTAAAGCAATGTAGGCGGCATTAATATCACCTTCTGTCGCAGCCCCGTTCTCGTAAACGGCCCGGGCTGCGGTCAGCGCAGCATGCAGCGCCTCCCACTGCTCCGGCGAAGCGGTATATTGGTCTTCGTTCACCCCCGGATCTCCAGCCGTATCCATCATTGCCTTCAGTCTGCTTTTGTCATACTTAACAAAGATGCGACAGCTTGCCGGCAGATCTGATCCGGCAAGCTTGCCGGAAATAACAAAGTCTGTGGCAATAGTCAGCTTGTTAAGCGAGATGTCCTCCCACTGCACTTCCACCATTGCCTTATTCCCGTTAGCATAGGTCGCCAGAACCTTGGACGGCAGTGTGGGAACAACCCCTATTGTGGTATTTACCGAAATCTGCTCAATGCTGACAATTTCCCCAAAGCTGCCCGGATCAGCAATTTCCCCCTCAGGCTTGGCAGACAGCGCACGCCATTCTTTGACTCCTGTCCATGAACCCGGTTGTCTCACCAGCGTTAAGCGCAGCTTGTCCGTCTTCACCTCGTCGAACGTTACGGCATTGAACTCGCCTTTCACCTTGCCCTTGTCGCTGAGATGGGTTACAGGCACGAACTTGCCAGCTGTTCCGTCCCAATAGTCGAGGCTGTAATCGGCTGGTACCTGCACCCCGCTGCCATCATCATAGAAATACAGCGAACTGCCAGACAGGCTTACCGGCTGGCTCCAGGTATACTGCAGCCAGTGACTGTCTCCCGAACCGCCCCAGTTACCGTACTGCGTCTCCAATTTACTGTCGCCCAGACTATATGACGTATAGGGAATATACCCGTCGTTAACGCCATAGACTGACTCCCAGGCTGATGTATACGACGCGCTTGGCACAGCCAGCAATGCTGCATTACGGTAGCGCAGGCTGCTGATTGCAGCCCGTAGCTGATCGGTAGCCGACTTCACCTCTTCCGGTGTGTAGCTGCCTTCGTTCAGCAAGGCAGTCGCCACTGCCAGTGCCGCTTGCAGTCCTGTCCAGGAAGCTTCGGTGAAATCCTCTTGATTGCGGATCAGCTTGCCAGAATCGCGGTCGGCAAATTTCGCTGCCAGCTCTGACAGTTCAGCCGTGGCTACAAATACGGATATCGGCACATCGACTGCTGTATCCTTGTCTCCGTCACTAACCGTCAGCCGAAATACATAATCGCCCATGGTGGTGAACGTTGCCTTCAGCACCGCCTGATCCGCAGCATCCAGCTCCACTTCGCCTTCTCCGGAGAGCTGCTCCCAGTGATAGGTTAACCTGCCGCCCGGCAGACCGTCGTCATGGATGGCGGGCACCAGCGTCAGCGGGGTATTCTGTTCCACCTTCACCGGAGAATCCACGCTTACCTTCGGTGCCTTGTTCGCAGCGGGTGTGACCGTTAGCGCATTGTCATAGATTTGGATTTCCTTAATGCCTGTAGCCAACTCCGAGGCATGAGTCACTGTGACACGGATAGCTGCCGTATGAACCTTCCGGAACTCTACATTGTTATAGTTGGAAGCCACATACTCCGGATAACGGAATTGACCTTCCACCGGTTTCCAGGTGATTCCGTCCACATCCAGATACTCCACGCCGAAGGTCTGGGGTGTGCCGTAACCATCCGGAAGACGGTTGTTATAGAAGTAGACCTTCACATTGTCCACAGGCTTGCTGCCGTCAAACTGGAATGTGACGGTATCCGTCGCATTCGGCGAACCTCCAAACAAAGTGGTATTGGACGTATGAGCAATAGAAGCGATGGTTGAGCCGTCCACCAGATTGCCCAATGCTGAACCCGGCTCGACATACGTCGATTCGACTGATGTTCCGGCAGCAGCCGCAAAGTTCTCTCCATTATGAACGATGTCCACACCAGCCTTGTTGAACATATCGACCGTCTTCTCATGGGCAGCCAGCGAACTGTCATCTGCGCCCGCGAGAGGGGTAGCCTGGTCTTTTTGATACCATACCTCGGTATTGGAGTTATCCCCCACTGCTCCGGCAACATCGCCTTCTGGGAGCTCCACCTTGCCAGTTTCTGTATTGTAGATGATATGGGACATCTCATTGGTCGTCATGACACGCTCACCGTTAATAAACAGGGAATAGCCGGCCGGAATACCCTCATAGTGAGGAGTTGCGCTGTATTTGGCCGGGTCCTGCCAGACGATGGATAGATCCGCATCATGATAACGCACATTGTCCACCGCAAAATAATCGTAATCCACATTGATCGGCCACAGCTCAATTTGGCTGTCGGTTCTCGGCTGAATACCAGCCATATCCTCAACGACGGTATAGTTCATCATCCCGAGCGTATCGTGGTGAATCCACGCCCGCACCATTTCGCCGCTTGGTTTCGGAGGATTGTCCGGGGTCCACGGTGTGCCGAAGAAATAATTCTCCAGCCAGAAGAATTCATTGGAATCCAGGTGGTCGGTATTTCCCGGCTCCACCGTATGCAGCCAAGCTCCCCAGTCGAACAACGTTTTGTAAGTATCGCTGTTAATATTATCTACCGGATAATGACGCAAGGAAGCGCGTACGGTATTGATATAATTGCCGAAATTGCACCACGCGAACTGGTCCGTGCCGAAGGCATCCGTCTTGCCGTTCTTGAAATCCTCCACCCGTTTCATGATGCTGTTCTGGTCAGCCGTGAAGAAAGGAAAGATCGGATAATAATTGGGATCGGCATAATCGGTCAGCTGCGTCAAATATTTGGCCTGATAGCCATCCTCTTGTTCCGTAGGCACCACGCCGAAATTGAACACAAACATATTGTTATCCCGCCACGGATTGAATACATCCTTATTGCCGACAACCTTTTTATGCAAAAAGCTGCCTTCCCCGTTCGTATCCGCTGTACCGTCACTGTCAAAATCCTTGCCGTCAAACCACATATCCTGCAGAATTGTATGCTGAATCTTGCCTGCGGTATCATTCATACGGCCTGCATTCTCCGTATCTCCCAGCTGCTGATACATCTGAGCGGTGGCCACCGCATTGCCATAAGTGGTCGCAGAGCCATCCAGACGGGCATTGTTGCCGTTCCCGTTCCAATGCATGGAGACGGTGTCGCCGTCATTGCCGGTCATAGGACCGTGATTGTAGTAGACCAGATTCGGATCATTGCCCTTGAAGTGAGCCAGGGTGCCGTTCACATCATTGGCTGAGAAGTCTGCGAATTTCTTCAGGATTTCTTTCCCGCCGCCATAGATTTTATAAGCTTCCCAGCCGACCTGCGAACTGTTCTGCATCATATCCCAAGTCCAGATATTAGGCCGACCAGGATTGTTCTTGTAATTCTTATTCTCGGAATATTCCCCTTGCGCCAGCCAGGTGCCATAGGCATAGGATGGATCACGCAGCCACTTCAAGTCCTGCAGCGCCCACGGAACGCTGACTGTAATGCCATTGTTATAACCGAGTACGCCCTCCATATTCATCGGGAACTGCCAGTCATTGCCGGGAATGTTGGCCTCCAGCATATTAAAGCGGTTGCACCACCAGCGGTAGTACAGCACCTTCTTCACATTTTCATCAGGAACATCAATATAAGGGATATTATCTGCCCACCACTTGTTGTATTCCTGCACCTGGGCAGTGAATGCCTCGTTGTTTCCAGGCGCTGACTTGAACTCTTCATACTGTGTTTTGGAGCCGGGAATTTCATCAGCCAGCCAGCCCATGACCACTTTCTGTTCAAGCATTCCTCCAGCCGGGACCGTAATCTCCCGGACCAATTGATTGCCCGCCGCGGACAATCCGGTGCCGCTGAGATGCACGTCGACATAGGACATCGCCTCCACAACCTTCTGGCCGGACTTTCCGATCATCAAGGGCGCCGCTACGCGGTCCCCTATCAGTTCATCTCCCTCTGCCCTGGATACGAACGGAGATTTGACCGTCAATGTCAGCTTTACATCCCTGTCCGTTGGATTCTTGAATTCGAGCAGCGTGACTGCACTGTTGTAATTCGTAATGAATTTGCGCTGGTTAATCTCCAGATCTCCGCTTCGGTAAGTCTGGTTCTCATGGCTGGGATAATTCTTCCGTGCAGAACGTTCTTCCGTAAGATCACCCGTGGAGAGGGAAAGCGTATACATAACATCCTGATTCAACGTATCCGCATAATGCACGCTTCCCGCAAATCCCAGCTTCGAGTTGTCCTGTGTCTTCATGTACAAGGCGCTGCCCCGGCTGAAGAGGGTGTTCGCCCCTGCTTCATCATTCATGTTGTCGTCAGGGATGATGCCTTCATTGACAAGCAGCGAGTCCAGCCACGGCAGATCGGCGTTATCCTGCTTGAACTTGTCAAAATCAAAGCTCTCGATCGCCTTCATCATATCTCCGACAGTGGCCTGGCTGAAATCCACCTCTTCCGCTGCAATCCTGTTGCCCTCTTTCCATACCGGTTCCCCGTGATCCTGGCCCACACCTTCATGCACGAACCCTGTCGTGTAATTCGCCGATGCCGGCACGATCCCGCCATTCACCACTACTGCAGCGCACAGCGCTGCCACACAAGCTTTCTTGGACCATGTATTCCTGCTCATAAGTTACCTCCTCGTATTAGCCCTTGATTCCCGTCAATGCAATGCCTTCTACGAAATACTTGTTGCCAATCAGGAAAAACACCAGACAAGGAGTCGTAACAACCAGCGCGAGCGCCATCACCTGTTCATAATTCGGAATCCGCATTCCGTTCACAATGTACAGTCCCATAGGCAGCGTATAGTCAGCCTCTGTCTTCAAATAAATCATGGTATAGAAAAACTCATTCCAGCAGTTGATGAAGCTGAACAAGGCCACCACAATCATAGCGGGGCGGATCAGCGGGAGCATGATACGCGAGTAAATACGGAAATAGCCCGCACCGTCAATCTTGGCTGCTTCACTCAGTTCACCGGGAATCGTCATGAAGAACTGGCGGAGCAAAAAAACAAAATATGCATTGCCTCCGGCACAGAAAAAAGCGGGAATAATAAGTGCCGGCTTGCCGGCCAGTCCCATGGAGGTATAGAGCGAATATTGCGGCAGCAGCGTAACGGCACTCGGCAGCATCATGGTGCTGATGACCAGCGTAAACCATAGCCCGCGCAGCGGGAACCGCAGCTTGGCGAAGGCATAGCCGGCGAAGCTTGTCGTCAGCACCGTTCCGATCACATAAGGCACAACAATCGAAACGGAGTTCCAGAGCTGCCGCAGAAACTGGATGCGCTCCAGCCCCAGCCGGAAGTTGTCAAACCCCGGCGCACCCGGGAAAAAAACCGGTGGACGGGCCAATATTTCCGCGTGGTTTACGAAAGCGCCGCGCAGCAGCCAGTACAGAGGAAAGGCAAACACCAGCGCAAGCAGGAAGGAGAGTAGAATGAGCAGGACTTTCACCGCCTTGGTCCTGCTTTTGGCGCGCTTCAGGCTTGTATATTTCACAGCTGCAGATGATGCGTCCATTATCTCACCCTCTTTCTTGTGCCCATGGAATCGTCCTTCTTCAGCGCACCCTGAAAATAGAACAGAATACCGGTAATGGCCATTGTAATAAGGAAAACGATCCAGGCCTCGGCCGACGCCAGCCCGCGCATCCCCACCTGCACAAAGGAATGGTCATAGATCATCACGTTGATGAAATAGGTCATCCGGTCGGGGGCACCGTTTCTGGACAGCACCACACTCTGGGTATAAATCTGAATGGAGGTCATCATGCACATAATCAATTGAAAAAAGAGCACCGGCTTGATCGTCGGGTAGGTGACCTTGCGGAACTTGTGCCAGGCATTACCCCCATCCATTTCAATCGCCTCCAGCAGCTCACCGGGAACATCCTGCAAGGTGGCAATAAACACTACGATAGTTCCTCCGCAGGTCCACAAGCTCATGATGAATAGCGTTTCAAAAATGTGTACGGGATCGGTCAAAAAATCGATTGGCGGGATGTTCAGCTGCAGCAGGAGCCAGTTGACAAGCCCGCCTTTGGCCTGATTCTGCAGCAGCATCTGCCACACAATCGTAGTTGCCAGCATCGGAATGACCGAAGGCAGAAAGAATACGGCGCGCAGCATATTCCGGCCGAGAAACTTGCGGTTCAGCAAGAGTGCGACCAGAAGACAGAAGCCAATGACCAGCGCAACGTTAATAAAAGCGTAAACCAGCGTAACCGTCATTGACTTCTTGAACTCGGAGCCGGGATTGCTGAAGATGTAACGGAAATTGTCCAGTCCGATCCACTCCATAACCTGGCCGCCGCTCATCACCGTAATCTTGTGGAAGCTGTAGAACAAGCTGGCCAGCATCGGATACAAGGTTAGCACCAGGAAGCCGATAATCGCCGGTGCTGCGAATAAATATCCGGCCACCGCCTCTTTGGTGGCGCCTTTGGCATGCTTTTTGATAGATAAGGGTACTGTACCGGTCTTGCTCTCTGGATTCATAAGCCTTAACCTCTCTTTGAAAATAAGCTCTATTTATGAGACTTTTCCGCTCTCCCACAGCTGCTTGATGGTTGGCATAATGGCATCGTAAATCTCTCTGACACTCTTCTCCCCCGAAAGTGCCTGGTCAATGGATTTCTCGTATTCCGTATTCATCTTGAGATAAGCGGGAACATAATAGGCCGGCCACTGCACAATAGAATCCTTGGTAGTGGAATAGCTGAGAATCGTTTCCTTGGCGCTTTCTGGAAGCCCGGCTGTCCATTTGTCAATCAGCGCCGGGTCAGTGTACCAGTCCGCCTGGTTAGGCAGCCATGCACCGCTCTTCAGCAGATCTAATGCATTTTCCGGGTTAACCATATAGGCATAGAACTTCTTGGCTTCCTCAATATGCTTGGAGGTATTGTAAACCACCAGCGGAGCGCCTGCGTTCATCGTAACCGCTCTCTCCATCTTCGGCAGTACACCGACGCCGATATCATCATTGCCCTGGATATTGGCCAAATCCCACGAGCCGCTGACCGCCATCGCATAACCTCCGCTCAGCGCGTCAATGACCGAACCGGCACCGGTAGTCCATGAATACGTAAAGGGTGAAGCCACCTTGTCCTTGTTGATCAGATCAGCCAGCCTCTGAATGCCCTCCACCGATTGGGGAGAATCCCACAGGAACTCCTTGCCGTCCGGGGATACAATGCCGCCGCCGTTCGCACTTGCTGCCCAGAAGTGATGGAACTCGCGTCCTGCGGTGAATCCAATTCCATAATTCTCAGTCAGAGCGGCATTGAAGCCCTCATCAGCAGCACTCTTGCCCTTGGTATCGGTGGTTAGCTTCTTGGCATTGTCCACGAAGGTAGCCCAATCCCAGGCATCCTCAACCTTGGATGGCGGATAGGCGATCCCTGCCGCATCAAACTTTGCCTTGCTGTAATACAACAGCTCAAGCTGGTTGGAGAGGCCCACTCCGATTACCTTTTGCTCTGGAGAGTGAATTGTAATCGCTGCCAATTTCTCCGGAATAGACCCGTCAGCAAGCAGGTCGCCAATATCTTCGAGAATGCCCATTTCATTATATTTCTGAATATCACCCTCACCCATATAGCTGATATCCGGGAGTTCACCCGAGGCTAGGCGGGTCTGGATAAACGTATCGAAGGTCCCGTCCGCCGGCAGCACCTGAGCATTGATCTTGACTCCAGTGTCAGCGGTATATTTCTCTGCAGCTTCCTCCACGAGTTTCTTCTGTGCGTCATCCCCCCAATACAGCAATTCCAGCGTGATTCCCTCTCCAGACGTCGCTTCCTTGTCATTCCCGGCCTTTTCTGTGGCTTGGGCGGTATTGCCGCCTATGTTCTTTTCTCCATTGCCGGAACAGCCGGCAAGCGAAGCGAAGACCATTGTCAAAGCCAGTGACAGAAACAGAGTACGATTGTGAAACTTCATGTTGTTGCCCTCCCTTTTCTTATGATTCTATATAAAATGAAATTAAGAAAATGCCTATATAAAACCAACCCTCTCAGCTCTTTCTTCTGTTTGATTGGCTATATATCATTTCTTCCTTTCATTCTATAATCAGGTTTGTCCTATTCTTCGGTGCCGCTCGGCCCGCGCCTTACGACGCAATTACGTAGCGCTGAATACACCGTCCTGCAGCCTGACCTTGCGCTGCAGTCGGCCTGCGACGGAACGAAATTCCAGCTTGTCTTCAAGCAGCACGTATCTGGAGGGATACGCCGCATAACTTGTCACGGTCCAGCCGTCTGCTTCCTCGGCAATATATCCATTCACACAGCGCAGCTTGCCGCTGCTGTCCCTGTATAGATAGGCAGTCGTTCCGAAACCCAGAAGGTAGGCTACCAGTTCTTCTCCCATATCCCAATCATCCCCGGATGCATTGGAGAACAAAGAGGTGAACAACGGATCACTGTATGACACGAATACCGATTGTCCAAACCGGTTTCTCGACAGTTCAGGCATGTTCAGGTTAGGTGCGGCCACACTGTAGGTAGAAGCGGCTTCTCCCGCCTCAAGACGGCGGGGCGTAGAGCGCACATTCCAGTCGTAGCAATGGAACACGGCCATTGTGGACCGGTAGGCCGCCTCTAGGTATTCCGGGTTGCCCAGGTGCTCGTAGGCCACCCGCGCAGAGCCGGATACCAGTCCTCCCCACAGGGAGTGAATCATGAAAGAGAGGGCTTCCCACCAACGGTCCGGATTCTGCACCCTGTAATCATTACTGAACCCGATATTCGCCAGGATCAGCTGCCCGTAACGCTCGGCTTCATTCAGATGACCCAGATGGCAAAGTGTCTCGCAGGTTGGGCCAAAGCCGGCGTTATCATAGAAGTGCTCGGTAATCGCTCCCCCGAATTGCTGCACTTCAGTCTCAAGGTTCCTGCCGAAACGCTCCCACAGCTCCTGCAATTGACCCTGCCATTCCGCGAGTCCTTCCACCGCAAGTGTCTGCAGCAAATCCTGAATATACAGGGTGAAAATTCCGTTCAGCCCCGCCTCGTCTTTCTCCCGCTGCCTGGGATGGCGGTGCGGATTCAGCCGCAGACACATCACCTCGGCAGCCCATTCCAGATATTGCTGTGGCGGATGCAGCTTCAACAGGGCTGCATCCATCCTAGATAACAAGTAGAAGACATGAGCTATGTAATCCAGATCATAAATCCGGTAGAACCCGCCATACAAAGTGCGCGGGCGGCTCAGATCGCCGTCCTCGAACCAATGGGGCTTCATATCCAGCACGGCAGCAATCTCAGATTTCATGACCTGCTCCGGCACAGCAGCCGCCATCGTGTTCTTCATCAGCAGGAAGGTCAGCTTGCCAAGTGACTCGCCCTGATTGGATAACGGCCGGAAAGCATAGGGACGTTCGGACTCATCCGTTCCACCATAGCTTCTGGTAACCAGCCATTCCGCACGTTTCTCCAGTATACGGTCAATGGGCTCCAGTACATTCCACACTAAATAATCACTCCGTCCGTCTTCAAGCACCAGTTCAAGCTTGTGTTCTCCCGGTACACTGCGCTGCAGCGAGAGGGTATAGCTGCCCGTCCCTCCTTTAACCGCAGTGGCCTGAGCCGTAATATCCTCGCGCCGGATCTCCTCCGTTCCCGTTGGAGCACTGTGCAAATAAATCTCACGAATCGATTGTCCCTCCGTCAGCTCCAACTCAGCTTCAAAAAGACCGCCCTCTGTCAACACAGGGGTATAACGCCAACGGGGATGACCAAAGGCTGTCCCTTGACGGTAGAACGTATCCTGATCCTGGCAAGGAACAAAGGTATATTCCCAGTTGGAAGTCTGCGCAGGTTCCAGCTCGAGTGGGCGGTAAGCGTCACCATAAATCCAGTCAGTAGCAGCGGATAAAGGCATGGAGCTTCCGTCTTCCACCAGCGACAAGCGGTGATACAGCAGGCCGTCCAAGGAAGGCGACACCTGTTCAAGAAAGCGGTTACTATAACGACAATAGGAGCCTGCGGCAGCTGTGCTGCCCACCGTCTGGTAAATTCCCAGATGCGGTGCCTTATTACTGCGGCGGATAGCGGCAAACTTGGTGAAATCTCCGCCCAGATGGGGGAATACTGCACAAGACTCCTGCATATTGCGCATTACATTCTCATCCCTGAACATGATATAGGCGAGCGAGAACCAAACATGCAGCCCCTTAATACGCACAGACTCCTGTGAACGGTTGGACAGCTTAATGCTCCATCTGAGACGCTTACCCTCCAGGGTGTACAGGAATGTGAGCAGCACTGGATCAGCGTCGAACTCCACACTAAGACGATGCTCCCCTTCTTGCCTGACTCTCGGGTTAAGGTCCAGACTGCGCAGTGTTCTCCCATTCAGTTCCATCGTCCATTCCCCGAACAGTTTATCTTCGTCTCTATATCCAGTCTCGCGCAGATAACCGGGATTAATCACCCAGTTCATGGCCACAGGGTCTTCCCGCATCACCAGAGCTTGCATAGTCCCGCGGGCATTAAGCTCAATGCTGTATATTGCATTGCTGATAACCGTCATCGCCATCACCTCTTTCGCATCCTACCTTTAATCTAAACGTTTAGATTTATCAGAAAAAACAGATGTGAAACCTTAAGTCTTGTCTCACATCGTTGGTAAAGCAGCAACGGAGTCACGCTCGATTAATCGGCATTCCGGCATAATCAGAGGTTCTGTCTTGTTTCCATTAATCACATTGTATAAGCTTTCAATGGCCTGATAACCCATATCGTGCAGCGGAAGCTCCATAGTCGTAATCCGCGGGCGTAAATAATCGCTAAACTCCCTGTTGTCGAAGCCCATCACCGACAACTGCTCAGGGACCTTAATGCCTCTTTCGTCGGCAGCCTGCAGCACCCCCACCACCATGACATCATTCATGGAAAGGATTGCGGTCGGCGGCTCGGGCAGCGACAGCAACTCACCGGTCAGACGGAATCCGGACTCTCGCTCCCAGTCCCCCATCTTGATCAGCAGTGGATCAAAGGGTAGCTGAAAGTCAGTAATCGCCCGGTAATAACCGTTCAGCCGCTGCCTGGACGGAATGGAATCCATCAGCCCGCTGATAATGGCAATTCTGCTGTGGCCCTTGGCGATCAGATGGGACATCGCCTGATAAGAAGCTTGCTCATCGTTATATTGGATGGATATATCATCCCGTGTATAGCCATAGGTGTATACAATAGGTTTCCCGTCTGCGTCAATTAGCCCGGTGAGATCACGTGTATGTACACCGATATAAATGATCCCATCCACCTGCTTGCTGAGCAGCTCGGACACCGCATCGGCAGCATACTTGCGGTAGGACTCAATATCGGCAAAATTACGGCCGATACGTTTATTCAACCGAAGATTGACCAGCAGAATATGCAGATCATGGCGGTCACCAAAATCATTGATGCCGTCAATAATTTCCGGCGCATTAAAAACCGTCACATCCTCAGCGATCACTCCAATTGTATTGGTACGGTTAAGCTTCAGACTCTTTGCAATGTCGTTAGGCTTGTAATTCAGCTCCTTAATGGCTTCAACCACACGATGTCGTGTGTCTGGACGGACATTGCGGGTGCCGTTAAGCACATAGGAGACTGTAGCAATGGAAACCTTGGCCTTAGCAGCGATGTCCTTAATACTGGTCTTCCTCATAATGACTCTCCTATCTCTCTATCCCTGCCGCGCAAACTACCTTGTTAAACGTTTAGATTAATATCAACATCAAAAATATATCATATCAAATGATCGTAGGCAATAGTAAAAATCGATCCCACCCAAACCAAACCTCGATCCCACCCAAACCCTCCCTTCCAAGGGAGGGCCCCAAAGGGTTGCACCCTCTGGACACCGGCAAGTTTGGCGAACGAGCGTAGCGGTACGGTGATTAGGTCACTGGGAGGTGGGATCGCTTATCCCTGCGGGACCGCTTGAACGCCGCATGGGCTGGCCTGCGATCCCTGACGGGATGCAGGCCTGTGGCTGAGGTCAAAGGCGGGCTGTTCCTTCGGAATGCGCAAGACCTTAAGGTCAAGACGGGCTGTTCCTTCGGAATGCGCAAAACCTTAAGGTCAAAAGCGGGCTGTTCCTTCGGAATGCGCAAGACCTTAAGGTCAAAAGCGGGCTGTTCCTTCGGAATGCGCAAAACCTTAAGGTCAAAAGCGGGCTGTTCCTTCAGAATGCGCAAAACCTTAAGGTCAAAGGCGGGCTGTTCCTTCGGAATGCGCAAGACCTTAAGGTCAAGAGCGGGCTGTTCCTTCGGAATGCGCGAGAGCCTGGCTTTATTTATTCCTTACCCGCAACAAAAGTAAAACATTATCTTACTGCTTAGATCCAGTGTAGTTGAGTAGAGGATCGATAGGGAATTTCTACCGCTAATGGACGAAAAATGATGAATCTGATGAGTGTATAGGGAATTATTACCACTAATAGCCCTTTATTTGTTCCAAAATGTCCTCGATAGGCGATTTAGCGGCCACTTTTCCCTATAGGCCATGATTATCGAACAACAGTCCAGAACTAACGGTAGTTTTTCCCTATAGCCGCCTATGTTGTTCGACGGTAATGGTTCATAGCGCTTGGGGGGAAGGCAGGGTCTTTCATAGTAACATCATTATTACCCTATAACTCAGAAAGAAACGGCTTCTCCGTCCTCTGCAAGAGACAGTATCCGTTTCTGCGAGAAATATTAAAAAGCCGACTCGCGTCAGAGCAGAAATCGCCCTTCACAAGTCAGCCTGTTATTGATGATTATCGCCTTGGCAGCTTTCTTACACAATATCCTTCTTCGCCTGCTCCGGCAGTTCACCCTCCTGCAGCACGTGCAGCCCGTCCTCCAGCAGCCACTGGGCCAGCAGCGGCTCCGGCACATTGCCTTTGTGCAGCTCGGCATATGCGCGGACCTTCTCCAGCAGGCGGGCGAGCATTTCCGGCCCAGCATCCAGCCCTTGACGCTGCAGCACATGCAGGATGCCGCCGCTGCCGGAATGTTTGCCTAACACGAAACGGTGTGCCCTGCCCACCTCGGCCGGATCAAACGTCTGGTAGGTGGCTTGCTCCTTCATGAGCCCATCCACATGGATACCGGACTCATGGGTGAACGCCATGGGGCCGACCACCGGCTTGCCGTCGCCGACACTGCGGCCCGAGGCCGCAATGACCAGGTCGGCCAGCGGCTGCAGCAGCTCCGGCCGCAGCTGGATTCCGCCGCCGTACAGGTGGCGCCAAGCCATCGCCACCTCTTCCATCGCCGCATTGCCGGTACGCTCGCCAATTCCCGCGACCGTTGTGCTGGCCCAAGCCGCGCCCGCAGCGATGCCGCTGAGCGTGTTCGCGCAGGCCAGTCCAAAGTCATTATGGCAATGCACCTCCAGCTCTACATCCACCGGAACGGCGCCCAGCAGCGTGCCCACCCGCTCCGCCATCTGCCCAGGATGATGGGCAGAGACGGTGTCCGCATAACGGAACCAGCGGATGCCTTCTTGGTACAGCGTATTTACCACCTCAACGAGAAAAGCCATCGGCGCTCTGGAGGAATCCTCCATTCCCACCGAAACAGCAAGCCCCAGCTTCCGGGCATAATCTACCGCTATAAGCAGCTTGTGCAGCCCTTCAGCAGACGTCAGCCCCAGCTTGCCCTGCAGCTGAATGTCGGAGACCGGAATGGAGATATGGCTCCAGTCCACCCCTGTTGCCCATGCCTTGTCAATATCGCCCTTCATCGCCCGGTTCCAGGTCATAAGTCTCATGGGAAGCCCCAATGAGACGATGGCCGCAATGTCTTCCTGCTCCGTCTTGCCCATGGCAGGAATACCAATTTCCGCTTGCTCTACCCCGCAGTCCGACAGCATCCTTGCAATCTCCAGCTTCTCTGCCCGCGTGAATGATACTCCAGCCGCCTGTTCACCATCCCTGAGTGTCGTGTCGCATAGCCTGAGATTTTTCACGGTTTACCTCCCTTGGTTGCAGCAAGCGCAATCCGGATTCCGGGTAACATGGACGCTGTAACAGGCGAAGTCGAGTGTATTGAAGCGATGCATTACGCCCGCATAAGCCGCCCCTACCCTTGTAATCCATTTTACGGTCTCCAGCGCAGCCAGACAACCCGCAATCCCGGATGTAGCCCCAAGAACAGGGAAGCCTAACGGCTCCCAATCCTGCTGAATATCAGGGTACAGGCATTCTAGACATGCCGTTTCACCGGGAATCATCGTCGTAAGGGAAATTTCGAATCCATACATCGCGGCCTCTACCATCGGCGTTCCGGTCTGGACGCACAAGCGGTTCAGCGCATATCTCTCAGGAAAATCATACCGCGCGTCGATAACGATATCCGCCTGCTCGACCCAAGGCCGGGCCGCTTCCAGCTCAATCCTGGAATTATAGCCTTCGATTTCGACATGGGGGTTCAGCCGCTTCAGTTGGGCAACCGCTGTACTCATCCGTTCCATCCCCAGATGATCATGGTCCATCAGAATCTGACGGTTGAGATCGGGAGGCACGATTATTCCTTCATGGGCCAGAATCAGCTTGCCGACCCCCGCCGCTGCCAGGTATAACGCTGCGGTCCCGCCCAGGCCGCCGATGCCGGCTACCATCACAGTTGCTTCCTTCAGCGCCTGCTGCCCCTCCTCACCAAGCAGCTTCAGCTGCCGCGCATACCGCAACATCTCTACTTCTCCAGCCAGCTGCTGCTCCATTCGTCTTCCCCCCTGTGACTGAAATATTGAACGTGTACTCAAATATCAGAGGCAAAAAGGCCTCTGAATTATGCAGAACAATGGCTGACAGCGAGATAAGAGGCAAAATGGCCTCTGAATTATGCAGAACGACGGCTGACGGTGAGATGAGAGGCAAAATGGCCTCTGAATTATGCAGAACTACGGCTGACGGTGAGATGAGAGGCAAAAAGGCCTCTGAATCATGCCGAACTACGGCTGACAGCGAGATAAGAGGCAAAATGGCCTTGTTAGCCCTCCAGGCTGAATGATCCGTAGAGCGCTGTGGCTTCATTATATTTCTGCATAAAGGCCAGCCCTTCTTCCGCACAAGCCACCGCATAACGGACAGCCTTGCTCTCCTCGGTGAACGGAAACGGAAATCCGGCCCGCAGACTCTTCAATACAAGAATAATACGGCCGCTGTACAGCAGCGCCCGTCCAAAACCCTCTCCATTGATCTCGGCGGCGCTCTGGATCAGCGCACCGCTTCGCTCTTCAAGCACTCCCGCAATGGCCTGGAACAGCAGAGGCACCTGCTGGCGTACCTTGGGGGAAACGGCACAGTTGAAATCCGACTGCTGCTGGTCTGCCGCCGATGCCAGGAACAGCTTCGCTATCTTGGCAGACGGAGGGAGCGCAGCATTTCGTCCGAAATAATCGTCCGCATCCAGCAGCTGGCACAGCCGCCGGATGAAGGCAGCCTCCATGTCCAGGTCCGGCTGCCTTTGCTCCTGGGGCGAGTTGCGACTTCCCGGCGCCGCAGCTTCATCCACATAAACACCTTGCAGCACTTCACCCGCATTAGCCATGGGTTCCATCGGTATCTCCCCTTTCATTCTCCTCTTCCGCGCGCAGCACCTTCGCCAGCCACATCGGCGGCTTGCCCTGCAGCATCTCCACCGTCCGTTTAACCTGTTCGTCGATCAGACTGCCAACAGGTACTTTGACAGGCATAATCTTGCGGCGTGTAACCCGGGCAGCTGCCGATGCCCCAATCTGCATTACAAAAATCAGAGTGCAATCAGCCACCGCCTCCAGCCGGCTGTCAATCTTCCCGGCCTCATCCTGGCCCAGGATATCCGACAGCTTGCGCAGATCTACCAGTTCCCCGCCATTCTTGGTGACATTATAAACTGCAAATAGTGGACTCTGCCCGAAATGGGCATTTACCCGGATTCCGTCATCTGTGGCGAACGCTACTCTCACGGCGCTCCGCCTCCCTTCGCATTAACAGATTGCCTGCCTTGTTCGTCCATTCCAGCGCTCCCCGGTAACCGACCGAGGTGGACATATAGGCTCCAAGCTCGTTCCAGACAGGGAAACCTGCCGCCATAAAAGCCGCTTCAATTCTATTCGCCCCCGACATGCCATGCGAATTGCCAATCCACAGGTCCGCACCTCTGCCGAGGAATTCAGCATCATCCAAATCTCCGATCCAGACCTCATGCTCCATGCTTGAAACAACGGGTGTCTCGTAGGAAGTAATCAAAGCTTTCTGCTCCACTCCTAGCTCTTCCAGCCATCCCGATACAGAGCGCAGGTGATCCGGCTCCAGGGCAACCAGAGCGGACATTCCGGCAAACTGGAAATGGGCATCCAGCATACTGTCGAGCAGATTCTCCCGCTGCCAGCAATAACGCAGCGCCACCGGCTCGCCGCTGATCTGGTGCAGGAAATGCAGCAGATCATCCGAGGCCTTCAGCCCCATCGCCCCTTCAAACACTTTGTAGGGGGTACCCAGCGCGTTATGCAGCCTTCTGGCCGGGCGTTCCATACTGCCTCCGATGGCAATCGTAAGACCCGACTGCAGGCTCTGCAGCATAGAATCAAGCGGCACCCCTCCGCGTGTTAAGGGGGAGAAGCCGGTCAGCAGATGCCCCGACAAGGAAGTCGAGATATCGGGAAGGGCAATCACCTCGAAGCCGAAGGAGGAGATCATCTCCTTAAGCTCCATCACATCGCCCGGGGTTAGGAAGGAACCGGGCAGCAGGGTAATCTGGCGCGTATTCACATTGCGTATGCCCTTGTGGCCTACCTGCTGGATCATCTCGTCAATCATCGCCTCAACGGTAACGCTGAATCCTGATTCAAGCGAACCCCGGAAATCAGGCAGCGTTACAGAGAAAGCGAGGCCTCCTCGCATATTGCGTTCCCGCTTGTAGGATTTCAGCATGCTCTGATAGTCTACTCCGGCAACGTCGGTCAGCTCTGTGCCGATAATGCCGATAATATCAGGACGATGTTTGCTCAGCACCAGATTCAGCGCTTCTTCCAGGTTGCGGTTGGCGTCAAAGATCACATCCATCTCCTGAAGTGCCGAGGTCTGCACGGCAATCGGCTCACGGAAATGCCGGGTCAAGAGCGCCTTGGAGAATGCAGAGCAGCCCTGCGAGCCGTGTACAATCGGCATTGCGCGGTAACAGCCCTGAAGTGCAAGCACAGCTCCAAGTGACTGCCCGATCTTCAGGGGATTGACTGAAGCCGGTTTGATTCGGCGGTTAACGGTCATAAGGCGGCTCCTCCTTGTCCCAGGGAGCCGGACTTGATGCCAGCCTCCAGATGGGATTGGTCAGCGAATAGGTCAGCTCCTTGGCCAGCCGCAGCAGCCCTTCATAACCGGCGTAAGCTTTATGTCTTTCCTGATTAATATCTATGAAAGGAATTTGCTCTTTCATCGCTACATACATATTCCGTCCGCCGGCGATCATAATATCGGCCTTGCGGTCCCTGACCGTCTTGATGATCCGGCTCGCTCCGCCTTCAGGAATGTATTCGGTATCGTCTCCAACTCTGTCAGCTATGCGCCGCACATCATCATCCGTGCTTTTGTTCGTGCCTACGCCAACAACCTGCACCCCCAGCTCCTTGAGCGCTGAGATAATGGACCAGCTCTTGACTCCGCCTGTATAGAGCACCGCCTTCTTGCCTTTCAGCAGCTTGCGGTAAGGACGCAGATCCTGAATCAGCCGCGCTTCCTCGCGTTCAGTCAGCCGGTCCACCCGCCGCTCCATCTCGCGGTCATTCATCAGGAAGGCCATCTGGCGCAGCGAATAGGTCGTCTCCTTCGCACCATAGAAAGAGCCCTCAAAAAAGGGAATATGATAGCGTTTCTCCATTTCCTTGGCCAGCCCGAGCAATGCGCGGCTGCATACTACCATATTGACCTTGGCACGGTGCGCCCAGGTAATTTCCTTGTATCTGGCATCCCCGGTGATTCGTGACATAAGAGTGATCCCGGCACTGTTCATCAGCTTCTCGATATCCCACATCTCCCCGGCGATATTGTACTCACCGATCAGATTGACTCCCAGCGGAACCTCCTTCTCAGGTTCGCCTGTGCCAATTACATATTGCAGCAGGGCATCTCCGGCAAGCCGGTTGCCCAGATTCTTGCTGCCAACGAAACCTGGCGCATTCACCGGTATGACCGGCAGCCCGAGCCGTCCAGAAGCCTCCTTGCAGACCGCATCCATGTCCTCGCCGATCAGCGCCGTAACACAGGTTGCATATACAAATATTGCCGGAGGCGCAAAGCGCCCGGCAATATAGTCAATGCTCTCTTTTAATTTCTTCTCTCCACCAAAAATAATATCCGTATTATTCAGATCTGTAGCGAACCCGTATTGAGAGAGCGAGGGGCCGCTGGTGAGCGTCCCTCTGCTTTCCCAGCTGTTCCCGGCGCAGGCAATCGGCCCGTGAACCAGATGTGCCGCATCCATGATGGGAAGCAGCGTAATCTGGGCACCGTCGAAGGAGCAGCCTCCAGCTGCTTCGCCCGGCTTGGGACGCGGACAGGGCTTTGTTTTGGGAGTCAGACTCCCGCAAGCTTGCGAATCGAACTCATCTTTTCGAATCGGCTCCATCGGCCTCTTCCTCCTTCGCTGTACTGAGTGCTTGCCAGACCTTAACGGACCAAATCGTGATTGAAGCCGGAGGAGTCATCATCCAAATTCTGCAGGATCGTATTCACTACTGTAGTCAGCAGGTTCAGTGTTCCTTGATAACCGATAACCGGATACCGGTGCAGATGATGGCGGTCAAAGACCGGAAAGCCGACACGGATCAGCGGCACTCCGGCATCTTTGGCGGCGTATTTGAGGTGGGAGCTGCCGAAGGAAAGATCGACCGGATTGTCAATCAGCAGCGAACGCATATGCCACAGGTCATTGCCGATGTGCACCGTTGCTTCTGCCCCGTAAGGACTGGCCGCAAGCAGGGCTTCCGCTTCTCCCTTAAAGCCGTTGTCGCCGTTCGAGCAGACGATGTGCACCGGCTCCATTCCGGTTTCCAGACAGAACTGGATCAGACCAATCAGCAGATCGGGATCACCAACCAGCGCTGTCCGTTTGCCATGCAGATAAGGATGGCTGTCTGTCAGGGCATCCACTACACGGCCCCGTTCATCGATAAGCTCGGCAGGGATCGGCAGTCCGGTCAGCTCACTGATGGCATCAACCAGACGGTCGGTTGCCGTGATGCCAATGGGAGCCGACATGGAGACGGTCTGCTGTTTCCAGGTGCCTTCGATGTATTCGAGTGTTTTCTTGACCGAATACTTCTGCAGCGAGAGCGTACCCAGCGCATTGGCCGCCTTGGGCACATCTTCAAGCTTGGTTCCCCCGTAATAATAGGAGTATTCACCCGTAGCCGGGGAATCGAAGTTCCCGCTGTGATCACCTAGGAACGTATACTTTGTATCAAAAGCGGCCAGAATTTTGCGCATCTCGGCAAAGTTTCCGGTATAAGGCTCAAAACCGAGAATGACATTCAGCTTCTCGCCTGTACCTTCACCGCTGCCTGGAGTCGCCTCAATGCCCGAACGCTTGTAGAGCGTGCTGATAATGGACTTCAGCATGGAGTCATAACCTGTGATATGCGAGCCTGCGAAGCTTGGCGTATTGGCATAAGGCACTGGAAGCTCTTCCGTAATAGCCCCCTTCTGGCGGGCATTGGAGATGAAGGCCTGAAGGTCATCCCCGATGACCTCAGCCATACAGGTGGTTGAGACTGCGACCATTTCCGGCTTATACAGCGCCACGCTGTTCTCCAGACCGTCGATCAGGTTGCTCATACCTCCGAACACAGCACCGTCTTCGGTCATGGAGGAGGAGACAGCCGGAGCCGGCTCCTTGAAATGGCGGCTTAAATGGCTGCGGAAGTAAGCCGTGCAGCCTTGCGAGCCGTGAATGAACGGCAACGTCTTCTCGAAGCCCAGCGAAGCCATCAGCGCTCCCAGCGGCTGGCAGGCTTTATGCGGATTGACTACGAGCGACTTCCGGGCAAAGTTCTTATCCTTGTATTCCGAGGTTTTGGAATAGGCAAGGGCTTCGGCCGTTTCCTGCTCGCTGCAAGGCGCTTCGAAGGCCTTTTTGCCTTCACGCTGCTTCACATAAGGTTCGGTCTGAAACAGCTTGTTATGGTCAGGAATGTTCAGATGGTCTTTCATACGCCTGCCTCCTCTTTACGAACTGTCCCAGCTTTGCCCGGCTTCAGCAAACCCCATACCGGACTGTTAATCGTCATATCCATATCTCTCGCAAAGATCTTGAAACCGTCGTAGCCATGATACGGGCCGCTGTAATCCCATGAGTGCATCTGGCGGAACGGGATACCCATTTTGTGATAGACATATTTCTCCTTGACGCCGGAGCCCATCATATCCACATCCAGCCGCTGGGCCAGCTCCTCCAGCTCATAAGCGGTCGGGTCATCATAGATGATGGTGCCTTCAGGCAGCTCGGGATAGGTCTTCTCATAATCATCCTTGTGGGCGAACTCATAGCCGGTAGCCACCACTTCCATGCCCAGATCCTCATAGGCTCCGAGCGTATGGCGCGCACGCAGTCCGCCGATCAGCAGCATGACCTTCTTGCCCTCCAGACGCGGCTTGAACTTGGCAATAATCGCATCCATTTGCGGTGTATATTTGGTGATGACCTCTTCGCATTTCTGTTTGATGTGATCGTCGAACAAGGCTGCAATGGCCCGCAGACTTTCGGCAGTTTTGGTAGGGCCAAAGAAGTTATACTCCAGCCAAGGAATTCCATATTCCTTCTCCATGGTAGTTACCATATAGTTCATCGAACGGTGACAGTGAATCAGATTCAGCTTGGCCTTGTGAGCAATCGCCAGCTCGTTGATCGAACCATCCCCGGACCACTGGGCAATGACGCGCAGGCCCATTTCTTCCAGCAGAATCCGCGAAGCCCAGGCATCGCCGCCAATGTTATAGTCACCGATAATATTGATATCGTAAGGACCGGTCTCGGCAAGCTCACGTTTGCCCATCAGGAAGTCCCGGATCGCATCGTTGGCAATATGATGACCCAGCGATTGGCTGACCCCGCGGAAGCCTTCACAGCGTACAGGTATAATGGGAATCCCCAGCTCGATAGCCATTTTCTTGGAGACTGCTTCAATATCATCACCGATCAGCCCAACTGGACATTCGGATTGAATCGAGATCCCTTTGGCGAGCGGGAACATTTCCTTGATCTCACGGCAGATGACTTCCAGCTTCTTGTCGCCACCGAACACAATGTCCGTTTCCTGAAAATCACTCGTTACCTGCATGGCGGTGAAGTTGTCGATGCCGAGCTGCCCATTGGCATAGTTGCGCCGGGTGCCCCAGCTGTACTGGCCGCAGCCTACCGGGCCATGGCTGATATGCACCATATCTTTGATAGGACCCCACACCACACCCTTGGAGCCGGCATACGCACAGCCCCTTTGGGTCATGACGCCGGGACGGGATTTCATATTGGACTTAATCGCACATTTGCCGCAATTGATCAGCTCTTCATTATTGATTTCAAAATGTTTTTGGCGGTCCTTCCGCGCTTTCTCCGGGTAGGCCTCCAGAATCTCTTCTATCATCTTTTTGTTGGCTTCAATATCCAATCCCATAATGAACCCTCCTTGTTAACTGAACTGATCCGGCGAGCCGCCCGTCTCTCCACTCTTGCCCGCCTGACCAAACCAGTTCTGATTATTGGCCGGAAGCCTGCAGCTTCTTAAGAGCCGTTTCCTCATCTTCGATAACACCGAATTCCATCAGCAGGTCTTCCAGCTCTTCCATGGTGATTGGGGTAGGGATGGTCATCATTTTGTTGTTGAGGATCTTCTCAGCCAGAATCTCGTATTCTCTGGCCTGTTGGTGACCCGGGTTGTATTGAGCAACGGTCATTCTACGCAGCTCGGCATGCTGAACCACATTGTCACGCGGTACAAAATGAATCATCTGCGTATTCAGGCGGCGGGCCAGCTCCATAATCAGCTCATCCTCACGGTCTGTGTTCCGGCTGTTGCAGATCAGTCCGCCCAATCTTACACCGCCGCTGTTGGCATACTTCAGAATCCCGCGGGCAATGTTGTTGGCTGCATACATCGCCATCATCTCACCGGAACAGACAATGTAGATCTCTTGTGCTTTGTTCTCGCGGATCGGCATGGCGAACCCGCCGCACACTACGTCACCGAGTACATCGTAGGACACGAAATCTAGTCCTTCATAGGCACCCTGCTGTTCCAGGAAGTTAATCGCGGTAATGATCCCGCGGCCCGCACAGCCTACACCTGGTTCAGGTCCGCCGCATTCTACATTCAGAATATCGCCGTATCCCAGCTGCACTACATCTTCAAGCTCCAGATCCTCTACCGTGCCTCTTTCTGCAGCCAGCTGCAGTACGGAGTTCTGAGCTTTGGTGTTCAGAATTAGCCGGGTGGAGTCTGCCTTCGGGTCACAACCTACGATCATCGTCTTCTGTCCGAATTTGGTAGCCAGTTGGGCCAGAGTATTCTGGGAAGTCGTTGATTTGCCGATACCGCCTTTACCATAGAAAGCTATTTGTCTCATTGTTCATCATCCCTTCGATATGTTTATATTTTCAAAATAAGAGCTGTACTTCACACTTTCGAGAATGGCTTCCTGTATGTCACCTTTGCGGACGAGCGGCAATACACCGATTTTGTTCAGAGTGGCGCGGGGGGCATCCCCGATCCCGGAGCAGAGAAGAATACGACAATCCTTTAATATGGAAATGATCTCCTGGAGGGTGGCGTTCTTGTCTCCGTTGCAGTCGGCCTTGCCGTGGCAATAAGCCTGTATCTTGCGGACACCCAGAAGCAACACATCCGCTCCGTCGGTATCATAGATCATAAATTCTGTGGCATGGCCAAAATGCTGGTTGACCTTGTCGCCCCCCCGGGTAGCAACGGCTATCCTGGTGGTCTGACCTCCACTCCGCAGACCCTGCCTTGCCTGCTTGGCTTTGATCCGCTGTGCTATCTTCGCATCCAGCTCTACCTGGAACAGCGCTCTGGCTCTCCCATTCACCGTCGGATCTTCTTCCATACTATCCAGACCGAAATCCTGATTGCGGTCCTGGCCCAGCAGCCCGATGGCATCGGCCCGGCATTGCCGGCAGTGGCGCATGACCTTCATTCCGTCACGTCCGAGAATCTCCTGCAGATGGTTCAGTTCCTTGGGACGGGGCGCTTTGCGGCCGTCCTTCTCATACTGGCTGCCCGGGGCGATAATAAGCGGTGTTACATTATGCAGTGTAGCTCCCAGCTCTTTGACTCTGCGGGACACTTCCGGAAGATGCTGATCGTTGACCCCCGGAATCATAACCGAATTCACTTTGACCAGAATTCCCTTCGAGGCCAGCAGCTCCAGACCCAGCAGTTGGCGGCTGATCAGCAGCTCCGCTGCAGCTGTTCCTTCGTAACGCACCCCTTCGTCAAACACCCATGGATAAATCTGCTGGCCTACCTCAGCATCAATGGCATTGATCGTAATCGTGACATGGCGGATACCCAGTTCCACGATTTGATCAATATGGCGGTAAAGCGTTAACCCGTTGGTGCTTAAACATAAAGCTACATCCGGCACATGCTCCTTCACCCTGGCGAACGTATCAAATGTCCGCTCCGGGTTGGCCAGCGGATCACCGGGTCCGGCAATCCCTACTACTGACAGTTGCATCAGCTGCCCTGCTACCCCTTTTACCTTGCGCTCTGCTTGCTGTGGCGTAAGCACCTCACTGACCACACCCGGCCTGCTCTCGTTCACACAGTCGAATTTGCGGTTACAGTAGTTGCACTGGATGTTGCAGGCGGGAGCAACCGGAATATGCATTCGGGCAAAAAACCGGTGCGCTTCCTCGCTGTAGCAGGGGTGGCGGCTGATCTCTTCCTCTACTTCCATAGATAGACACGACGACGGCTGCGGCTTCATTCTTCCCACCTCCTGAGTTCATGTTAGGATTAGTTACACAATAGTTGCTTGACCTGCTTGAATTAGTCTCATCATATTTTCATTAGCAGGTACCGTCAATTAATAATCCCCTTAAAAAGGCTTGTATTTCCTTATGTTTGCAGTTTCGCCATATCGTATGTTATGTTTCCTAACCTTTAGTTATCATGTTTCCGTTTCCACGATCCTGTTTGCATAAGCAGTTTGACAATGACTCTCAAGTCGTATATGATCTACTTAGTAATCAGAACCCTACAATTTCATACATCCCGTAAAGGGGAGTAGCTGTTAAATAAAATCGTCAATACGAGAATATGAGGATATTCTCCGGTTTTATTGGCAATATATCATTGTTAGCGAGACCTTTACCAAATGGGTTAGACCTTTATTCCAAAGGCTAATCTTTTTGGTAAAGGTCTTTTTTATATAAATCTGGTTATGATTGTGTAAGGAAGACATTTATTGTGTGAGATTCATATTCGAAACGGAGGAAAAAGGAATGGATTGGGGATTAGTATTAGAGTATGGCTGGGTATTATTGGTGCTTGTAGCACTAGAGGGACTTCTCGCTGCAGATAACGCACTGGTGCTGGCTATCATGGTCAAGCATTTACCCGATGAGGAACGGAAAAAGGCATTGTTCTATGGTTTGGCGGGTGCCTTCGTGTTCCGTTTCGGTTCCTTGTTCATCATCTCCTATCTGGTTGATATCTGGCAAGTACAAGCTATCGGCGCGCTGTATCTGTTGTTCATTGCCCTTAACCATATCTTGCGCAAGTTCTTCTTCAGGAAGAATGTCACTGAAGAAGCTAACGAGAGCGGCACGGCTGGAGCAGTCAACAAAAAGAAAGCAAGCTTCTGGTTTACCGTACTTAAGGTTGAAATTGCAGATATCGCTTTTGCTGTAGACTCCATTCTGGCTGCAGTGGCGCTGGCCGTGGCTCTTCCTCCAAGCGGAATCGGACACATCGGTGGTTTGGATGGCGGACAGTTCATCGTAATCTTTACTGGCGGATTCATTGGTTTGGTCATCATGCGTTTCGCCGCTTCCTTCTTCGTCAAGCTGCTTCATACCCGTCCAGGTCTTGAAGTAGCTGCCTTCTTCATCGTAGGCTGGGTCGGTGTCAAGCTGGCTGTTATTACATTGGCTCACCCTTCACTGGGTGTTCTGTCCGAGGATTTCGCCCACAGCACCTGGTGGAAGCTGACCTTCTACATTGTTCTGGTTCTGATCGCTGCCTGCGGCTGGATGCTCAGCAGCAAAACAGAGGTACAGAACGAAGGCGAGAATCCGGTTAAGGAAGTTGACAAACAGCTGGGCAAATAAGCTGTCTGCGGTACACTCATAACCCGAAAGAGATGCACTGTTCTCCGATGTAAGCAGTCCTGCTTATGTTGCGGAAGGTGACCCTCTTTCGGGTTATTTTCATGCATCCGTTTCTACTTAAATCTAACCTTTTCACACCTATTCGAACGTTGCACTATTTACCAGGCCCCCGCGAAAAATATATACTTAGTCTCAAGTCATACCAGACAGTATATGGAGACAGGAGATAGAATCATAACTGCCAGAACCTACCGCGTGAATATCATCTCCACCTGTTGTTTAATACGGATCATATCAGGCTGCTCCCGGAATTCCTGCGGTGTGCAGCCTGCGGTTTTTTTGAAAAAACGAAAAAAATAGTGCTGATCGGTGAAGCCGAGCTGATTGGAAATTTCGTGCATTTTCAAAGCGGTTCCCAAGAGAAGCTCCTTGCTTCGCTCCATCTTTTTTTCCAGAATATAATCAGAAATCCCTTTGCCCGTTGTTTTTTTATACCAGCGCGACAAATAGGACGGGTTAAGGGAGACCTCCCGGGCAATCCGGGTCAACGATAAGTCATTGGCCAGATGCGATTTAATGTACTGGTGAATCATAGACAGGATATGGGATTCGTCATGTTTATACGTGTCGCTCCGTTTGGAGAATATCCATTCAAAAAATGCGTGATAAAAGGCTATAATCTCTGACCAATGGGTATGAACGTTCAGATACAGCATACGTGACAAATCCATGGTACGATGTGCTTCCTCCATCAGTCCCAGCTCCTGCAAGGTTTGCAGCAGCGTACCGCTCAGCCCTGACAGCAATCTTAATCTTACAAAAGAGTCTGCCGGACCGTCCTCTCCGCTTAAATCGATCCATTTCCGAAAGCTGCAGCTCCAGTCGGCATCCCGTTCCAACAACCGCTGCTTCAGATAGTCCAGCAGCAAATCTGCGGCGCCCAATGGATTCTGCACCGGACCGGAACTCGGTCCGGCTTCACTTACATTAACCCGCAGCAGCTTCTCCATGCCCAGTCCAGGGCTGCCATAAATAGCCAGCCGCAGGCGGTTCATCGTATAATTCAGCTCCTGCCAGGCTACCGCCTGCTCACTGACGATCATGGACACCGACATCTGCAGACATTTGCCACAGGCCTGCTGCACAGATTCCAGGGTTCCGTGCACAAAACGGAGTGTTTTGACCCAGAGCTCGTCCTCTCTCTCTGACCGCACAGTATCATTCTTGGGCTGCACAAAACAGGCAATCGTCCCCGGATCTAGATCAATAGCCTTCACTTCGGCCTTGTCACCGAGAAATTCCTCAGCAATATTGGCTACAGCATAACGTATCAGGCTACGATCTGAAGCGGTTTCATAATTTCGCCAGTTTTCAATTCGCAGAATCATTGGCAGCACCAGACTTGCCGCCCTCAGGGGGAGCTGAATGGCGTCGAACTCATCCTGAAGGCCCAGCCAATCCATCCGTTCGGTACGTTTCTGAACATCAAGCATCAGCTGCTGCTGCAATTGGGGCAGAGCACGGGGAAGCTTGTCACGGAACCACTTGGCTTGGTAATTAAAGTTCTCTTCGGAAGAAATCTTCTCCAGCGTCTGGGATACGGAAGTGCGAATTCTCTCCATGCCTTCCGTCTTCAGCAAATAATCCACTACACAGGGGTTGCGGATCGCCTGGTGTGCATAGTTGAATTCATCATGTCCTGTCAGCAGAATCACCTTGCAGCGCGGCCACCGGTCAACAATTTCCTGAATTAGCTGCATGCCATCTATTCCCGGCATACAGATGTCGCTGAGTACAATATCAATCTTGACGGTATTCAGCCAGTCGATGGCATCAGCTGCAGAATAAACCTTAAGAATCTCCAAATCTGCGAAATCCGCCTTGGAGAAAAATTCATACAGCCCGTCCAGAATGACAGGTTCATCATCCACAATCATCATTCGCTGCACTTGTGCCCTGCCCCTCTCACTGGAATATTCACCCTTACACAAAGTCCGCCAAGCGGGCTCCTCTCCACTACCAATCCATAACGGGAACCGAACTTGATCCGAATCCGCTGATTCACGTTCAGTAGACCCGTGATTTCTCCCTGGTTCCACTCCTGTACGGCAAGTTGCCGCTTCAACAGGTTCAGCTTATCCTCATCCATTGTATCCCCATTATCCTCAATCTTGATGGACAGCATCTGTTCCGTTAGTTCATAGCTTATTTGCAGCAATCCATTGCTGCTCTTCTGCTTAAGTCCATGCTCGAACACATTCTCAATCATCGGCTGCAGCAGAACCCTGGGAAGCTGAATCGCGCGCCATTCCGGCTCCAGTTCCTCGACCTCGGCATGGATTCTGGGTCCGAAGCGAATCTGCTGAATGGCCAGATATACCATCGCATGCTCTACCTCCTGCTGCAGGGTGACTTCCCGGGCAGAATCACGGGTCATGTAGCGGAAATATTGTCCCAAATAATCGGAGAATTCCTTAATCAGCTCCACATTCTCCACTTCAGCCATCTGCTTAATGCTGAACAGACTATTATAGAGAAAATGCGGGGTGATCTGCGATTGTAGATGCTTAAGCTCTGCTTCGCCTGTACGGATTCGCTGCACATAATTCTCTTCAATCAAAGTATGCAAATGCTTGAGCATCTCGTTGAACCTGGAATACAGATATCCGAATTCATCCCTCCTGGAATGGGTGATGGATATCCCCGTCTGTCCCTGCTCCGCTTTTCTGAATCCCCTGATCAAGATAGACATCGGTCGGTGAATCGTCCTGTAAGTCCAGAAAGAAAACAGAGCCACAATCCCTATGGAGACAACAGTCAACAGACGCAGCAGCAGAGAGTATATACGAATCGGTTTCATTAATACAGCATTGGGAATGCTTGCGGTCAATCTGAAATTGTTGCTGTGATCATAAAGAGAGTAATAAATGGAGTCCTGATCTCTGTCCCGCTGGATGCTTACTGCTTCCTCAACCGGATGAGGCTTCTCCTTCGGGAGCCATTCTGGTGTCTTCTCGGAAGAGGACAGAACATACCCATTGCCATCGCCAAAGGCCAGCGTGATGTCACTCCCACCAGAAACAGCAAATTCTTTCAGCCGTGACTCCAGTTCGGCCGAAGAGAGCTTCAAACCAAGCAGGAAGTTAGGCGGAACATTACTGTCCAGATTATACGGATTGCTGCGCAGCAGGTATAATTCATTCTTGTATTTGGATAAGGCGCCGTTCAGATTCCCCATGGTGTTCAGCAAGTTTTGCCATTCGTCGCTTGTCACATCCCTGATGCCACTACTGGTACTGACCCGCTTGTTGATCTGTGGAACATAATAGACAACGTCACTGATATAAGGACTGGTTTCCTTGATTTGCTTAAGCTTGGTATAAATATTATTCAGGCTGAGGTCCACTTCATAACGGCTCATAATCGGAATGCGGGTGCTGAAGGCTGACAGCACTTCATCCAGGGAGTATTCCGTTACCATTCCGGTCATTCGTTGCAGTTCAAATCCCAGATGACTGTAGTAGAAGTGCAGTTTAGATTCATTGGCTCTCTCCACTTCGGCCTGCATCCGGTTGGAGCTGTAGTAGGTAATCGATATGCTGAGCGCGGACAACGGCAGCATGACCAGCAGAAAAGCGCCGATCAGCTTCACCACAATAGAGTTGGGATTCCACCGTGATAGTAATCGTTTCATCCTTATTGATTCTATCCCTTCACACTCCCAACGACCAGACCATGGACAAAATACCTCTGCAGGAACGGATAAATGGCCAGAATCGGCACAATGGATAAAAAGATCTGCGCCGCCTGCGTGGTTCGGTCAGAAACCTTATTTAACATTGCCGCCTGCTCAAAGGTGACATTCTCCGTCTGCAGCGATACCTGTTGCAGAATGGATTGCAAATAGGTTGCCAGCGGATAATGTTCAGGACTCCTCATATAGATCATGCCATCAAACCAGGCATTCCAGTGACCCACCAGCGAGAAGAGGGTGACCGTTGCAATACTCGGCAAGGAAACCGGCAGATATACGCTCCATAAGGTGCGCAGATGACCGGCTCCATCCATCCATGCCGCTTCCTCCAGTTCCTTAGGCAAACCCCTGAAGAAGTTAAGCATGAGCAGCACATTAAAGATTGGAACCGCACCGGGGATCACAAGCGCCCACACACTATCGAGCAGGCCCATTTCTTTTACAATTAAATAGCCGGGAATCAAGCCGCCGCTGAACAGCATCGTAAACACAAAAATCCAGGCATAGGCCGTCCGGGAACGGAAGGTTGCCGCTTCTTTGGATAGAGGATAAGCTACCAGAATCGTAAGCAGCAGATTGACGGATACACCCAGCACCACCCGCAGCAGACTGGTTACGAAGGATTGAATAAACTGATGGTTCTGAAGCATATACCGATAGGAGGACAGCGTGAAATCAACCGGCCACAGGGTTACGCTCCCGGCGTTTACCGCAGCGCTTGAGCTGAACGAAATCGCCAGGATATTGACTATAGGAAAAAGACAAAGTATAGCGATCACAGTCAGAATCACATAATTGCACCGGAGAAACCAACGATATGCGTGTGAAGTATGGTGCATTCAGCCCACCTCTTTCTTTAGAAAATCCGATATTTGGCAAAACGATACGCAAGATAATAACCAAACCCTATAAAGGCAAAAGAAACAACGGATTTAATCAGTCCAAGCGCAGTGGATACCGAATATTGCGCCTCCTGCAGACCGATCCGGTAAATCATCGTATCCAGAATATCGCCGGATTCATACACCAGGGGATTATACAGGTTGAACACCTGATCAAAGCCGCCATTCAGCACATTGCCAAGACTAAGGGTGAGCATCAGGATCATAATCGGGCGTATTCCCGGCAGAGTAATGTGCCAGGTCTGCTTCCATCTGCCTGCACCATCTATAATCGATGCTTCATACAGGGACTGGTCAATACTAGTCAAGGCGGCCAAATATATAATCGTGCCGAACCCGAATTCCTTCCATTGATCCGTAATCACCAGAATGTAAGGAAACCAGTTATTATCAGCCAGAAATTGAATGGGCTGCATGCCCAGTGATTTCAGGACCATATTGACGATGCCGCTGCTCGGTGACAGGACATCCACGACAATACCACCGAGAATAACCCATGAGAAAAAATGCGGCATGTAGATTATCGTTTGGATGGAGCGCTTGAAGCCATTGATACGAACCTCATTGAGCAGCAATGCAGCGATAACCGGCACAGTCAATCCGGCAGCAATCTTCATGATTGAGATAAATATGGTGTTCCATACAACCTGTCTAAACCCAGGAAGCTCAAATAAATAACAAAAGTTGTCCAAGCCATTCCAGGTAATCTCTCTAAAACCGGAAATGGGGGAGAAATCCTGAAAGGCGATAACAAGTCCTGCCATTGGGATATAACTGAAAATAATGATTAGTACGAGGCCCGGCAATATCATGAAGTGCAGTGGAATATTGCGCAGAAATTGCTTGGGATTAAAATGCATATGCTGTCTCCTCCTTGTTACTTGATTATAGAGCAGTCTTAAATTGCGTTTATAGTGTAGCGTGTTGACATTAAGTATCTTCTATTGACCTTAGGCCGGGAATGCTGGCATGTAACCTGACCGTAATGCCTATCCTAAAAGACTGCTTTTTTATGAATAAAATACAAACCGGGACTGCCCCTTTGTCATCTTCATGACTGGACAGTCCCGGTTCTGTGCACTTTCGTCTGTTAATTTCCCTTAACCACTTCATTCACTTCCTGGGTAATTTGATCTCCGCCAAGCTTTTTCCAGTTGGTTACGAATTTATCGAAATCATCCACAGGAAGACTTCCATAAATAATTTTCACAAATGTCTCGGCTCTCAGCTTATCCAAGGTTGCCTGCTTGCTATTCATCGTTTTGGTGGGTGCATAAATGAACTCGTTCATGACGATCAGATCCTTATCGCGGTAGTGCTTGATCACGGATTGTGAGCTTAAAGGCCCAAAGATCCGTTCCATATGCCACTTATCCAAATCGCCACCGCGGTAAGCCATAATATCATCATAGAATAATTTGGCTTCCAGTCCCATTTTGGAGGTATCTTTCGTTTCCAGCGCTATTTCCACCTCATCCTGAGCCTTCACATTTTTGTTCGGCGGCAGATTGGCCACTACCGCATTTTGGAAGCCCAGCCCGGTATCCCCGTTTAAATACTTTGCACGTTCTGTTTTTGCCGACTCACCAAACATTTTCTCAGCCTGGAAGTTAAGCAGCTTGATTAATGCTTCGGGATGTTCATAACCTTTGCGGATTGCAAAAACACCGCCAAGCCCAAGGTGGTTCTGTGTCTTGGCCGGTTGATCGTCAATCGATTGTACCGGATAAGGGACCCAGTTTACATTCTTGTCCTTCTTAATCATGTCCTTAACCTGGAATGGAGCCCATTGTGGCAGGAACAATATCCCTGATTTGCCTGCATTGACATCTTCCATCGCTTTGGCGAAGTCTTTAACCCCAAATTCCGGATCAATGACACCTTCTTTGTAGAGTCGTTGCAGCTCGGCAAGTCCGTTCTTCACCTCAGGCTGGGTGGTTCCATTAACAATTTCCCCTTGGGCGTTCTGAGTCCAAGTCTCAAGATATCCATGGTAACCCAATAGGAACGCGTTAATCGGCAGATCTTTATTCAGAGAAATCCCGTAGGTATCCTGTTTCCCGTTGCCATCAGGATCTTTAAAGGTAAAGTCCTCGGCGATCTGAATAATATCCTGCATCGATTGGGGTTCCGATAATCCCAGCTTATCCATCCAGTCCTTGCGGATCCAGATCATATCCGAGGAATCGAGTGAGCCGCCGAAGCTTACCATTGCATACAGCTTGTCATCCTTGGTCACCGGCTTCAATCCCGCACCATCTTCTTCGCTGTAATATTCTTTCACCAAGTCCGATGCGTATTTGTCGTAGACCTCAGTCAAATCCTCCAGCATACCGGCTTTATACAGCTGTTCAAACTGTACGGTGCTTACCTTCAGCAAGTCAGGCAGATCTCCGCTTGCCATCGTGACATTCATCTTGTCATTGTAATTGGCATCAGCCACAATCCAGTCGTAGGACACTTTAATACCCAGCTCTTCCTCATACCCGCGGGTCCATACATTATTGGAATGCGTATCACCCTGTGCCAACGTCTCCTTGCCGGTCTCATTCATAGTGGAGCGCAGCTTGATTGGAGGATCATATTTGGTCAAGGGGCCATTCTCTGTTTCTGCCAAGGCATTTGCCCCGCTTGAGTCCCCTGTTGCCTTGTTATTTGCCGCGTTGTTACCGGAGCAAGCACTCAATACCAATGATAATACAATTGCTGTTGCCAATGCTGGCAACCCTCTGGTTTTGTTTCTCATATTATGAACCTCCCTTTGTGTTCTGTAGCTTCATTGTATTAAGAAAGCGTTAACACAGCGAGTGGTATGCTTTTACATTCAGTATCTTCTCTTTACCTTTTTGGCTGGCAGGCTCTCTGGCGAGCCATCCCAGATTATCCGCATTCTATTATACGTCAAAAAGGCAAGCCTCCACTAATCTGGAAACTTGCCCTGATTTAAACTAACGTATAAACTCCTGCATCACTATAAGGTTCTTATTGTCCGATAGTCTGGTCTGTCCGGCCCTGCAGCTCCACCAGCTTCATGATAATGGAAGCGGCCTGCGCTTTCGTGACGTTCTGCTGCGGATTGAACTTGCCATCCTCTGCCTTCAGCAGTTCCAGCTTCATAGCAATGGCCACAGCGCCTTTGTTGCTGATCTGAGACACATCGCTGAGCTTCGCTACAGCTTCATCGGCGCTTAGGTACGCGGATAGCTTGCTGTATTTCAGGAAGGATGACAGCAGCACAGCGAGCTGTTCGCGGCTCAGTTTGCCATCCAGCTTAGGGGTACTGTCTTTGCTAATCCACTGGCGTTCGAGGGCAAAGACCAGTGCATCATAGTTGGGATCTTCAGGATTGACTCCGGCTACTGCTTTATTGTCCGCTCTCATGTTGTAGGCTGAATAATAAGGATTCGAAGCTTTGACCAGCATGTTCAGCCAGTCACCGGCTGTGATTTCCTCATTCGGGTTCACTTTACCCTCCGCATCCAGCGGGAGCAGATTGTATTTCACCAATTCGGCCAATGCCTTCTCGGCTGGATGGTCCTTAATATCCGTAGCCAGAACACTAACCTGTGACGTGGATGGCAGATTTCCGTATTGGGCTACCCATTTGCCGGTAATGGCACTCAGCACCTCTATCGATTTCTGGACATCCTTTGCTGTTGGAGTATAGACCAGCTTAATGGACGGCGAAGTGTAGCCGCCAATTCCCATGTAACCTCCGTAACTTCTATATTGCAGCTCCAGCATGTATTGGCTTTTGTATTCTGCAAGCGCCTGCTCCCTGCTCACCGTGGGAGTAGTCTCTAAACTGCTGAACTTATCGATGTCTGAGCTGCGGGAGGAGGTGTAGGACAGCAGGTTGCCATACAGATCCAGCCTCACGCTGACGTTGCCTTCGCTGACAGGAATACCGTTATAATAACGGACAAATTCATAACGGTAGCCGGCGTCATCCGGAGCCAGACTCCAATCAGCCCCGTAATCAGCCAGTTTAAGTGTTGAAGCGGCTTTGTCATACATCTTGTTCACTAGAGTGAAGGCCTTCTGCTTGGCCTCCTCTGCAGTCAGCTTCTTGGCACCAGCCGTTGACTGCGGCTTCAATTCCTGTAAATAACTGTTCTGCTCCAGCTGGAACTGCCTGATTTCACCGGTAAGAGCATCTACTTCCGCATAGCTGCGAGATGGAGCCATAGATGCGAAGTTGACCATCGGTTCTTCCCAATTCAATCTCCAGACCTGCTGGGCTGGGCTCGAATAATCACCGCCAAGGCTCTGGCCGGTAAGTTTACGTGCTGCCGGAATGGTCGCAACCTGCTGGACCCGCTTGACCGCTTCCTCCGCAGTAAGCTCACGGTTTACGTCCGCAGGCTTAAATACGTCTTTGCCTTGGGGCACCTCGCTAAATACTACCTTGCCGGGAATCACGGTGCCCGTATTATCCAGATACTTGCCGTTCTGGGCATCGATCGAATACAAGGCCTCGTTCATCGGACGCCAAGCGAGAATCCACTTGTCCGCTGCACCGTTCATATTGCGCAATGGCACATAATACAGACCGAGGTCAAAGCTGTTGTCATATTTCTTCTCAGCCTGCTCTTTAAGAATAGCCGGTACGCCTGACGGATATTTAAGGGCTTCGACCGATTTATTAAACTGGGTGATATTCCCGCTCCCGTCTACCGTGATCATCAGAGCATTCGAAGCGGAAGGGATGCCATTCTTCAGCAGCTTGAAGCTGAAGTTGTAGTTGACAGGACCAAACAAAGTGCTGCCCGACGAATACAGGGAATTATTGTTCTGGTATACAATTTCGGTACTCTTAAGCGAAGGGGCAGCCCGGCCAATAAACTCCTTGGCTTTCTCCAAAGCCTGGGCTTCGGTAAATTCCGGCGGATAGTACGCCTGGTTATCCTCACCCGGTATGGAAAGGTATGTACTGATAATGTCTCCGGTAATAGCGTCTACTTGACTGGAGAACCCATATCCCCTTTCTCCCACCTGATATTGCCACTGAATGCTCCACACCATCTGGTATTCGGGAACAGGAAACGTGTTGTTGATTCCCAGCTCTACGTTCGATACGGTTGCATCCTTAATTGTAGGAAACAGCTCCTTGAGCTTGGCAATCGCCTGTTCCTTCGTAAATTTAACCTTGGCCGGATCAGCCGGCACGCTCGGATTCGCTCCTTCCACAGCCGGTTCACTGGATACGGATGTAGTTGCAGTTGCGGGCGCAGATGACATTGCACCTCCAGTTGCCGATGACGATGAAACTGCTGCATTTGCCAGTCCTGCAGGGAGCATTAGAGTCAGAGCTACTGTAGTAATAAGTGCTGCCTTGGTCGTCTGATGAATAAAGGTCGTGTTATTGCTTTTCAAAAGTTTTCATCCTCCTTAACCTGTAATCCATTTCATTATATAGATAATTAGATTATTTTTCCATAAGAAGAAATGGATTCGCGGTCCTCTGCAAGCATCGGCATCTGTCGCTGAGAGAAAGAGAAGGGTAATTCGTGGCGTGAAAGCTATTAGTTCATATATTCTAAAAAGCCTTTCTCCAACCCAAGGGTCAGAGAAAGGCAGATAGCGCAGGTCTAGTTGCGCCATTTCATAAATGTATAGTCCAGCAGATCGACCAGCAGGAAGAGCACAAATCCTACAAGACTGAACAGCATAATCCCGGCGTACATCTCCGGATAGTCAAGCCTCAGCCAAGCATCCATTATGAAGAAACCCATGCCATGTTCTGTTCCATAGATTTCCGTGAAGAAAAGTACAGAAATCGCACTTCCAAGTGAAATACGGATCGTGCTGAGAATCACCGACAGCGCACCCGGCAGGGTGACATGCCAGAATTTCTGAGCTGTGCCCGCCCCAATGCTAGTCAGAACATCATAGGTACTGGCCGGAATCGCCTTCACGCCGTCGCGGACGGAGATGATGACCTGAAAGAGCAGGATGAGCATGATCATCAGGATCTTGGACGTTTCGCCAAGCCCGAAGAAGAGCATGACTACGGGCAGCAGCGCAATCTTCGGCACCGGGTAGGTCAAGTAGACCACCGGGTCCAGCAGCTTATTCCAGGTCTGCGAACGACCCATGAGGAGGCCGATCAGCAGTCCCAGGATTAAGGCAAACAGTACACCGGCACCAATCCGCATCAGGCTGTAACCCACATTAAGCGCCACCGCCTGCCCCCCCAGCTGAAACATGGCTTCGTAAACCTCCAGGGGGCTGGGCAGAATCGGATGGTGCATCAGCAGAAACGCAACATACCAGATCAGATTCATACACAGAAATACCAATAAAAGTCTCAATACGTGATGGAGCTGACGTGTCTTCACCATTTCTCCTGCATTACCTTTCGAATAACCTTAGTCTGTTCAAAAAAAGCAGCACTGCTGCGTTTATCCTCATGTTTCATCCCGAACACGGTCTCATTCTCAATAATGGCCGGATGGTCCTGCTTGTCTGCGGGCATCACAATCACGCGCTGACCAAGCAGAATGGCTTCCTCCACATCATGGGTTACAAACAGCGTAGTGGCTGGATGCTCCAGCCAGTTATCCAGAAACAGCTGCTGCAGCGCTTCGCGCGTGATCGCATCCAGGGCAGAGAATGGCTCATCCAGCAGCATAATCGTCGGCAGCACAGCGAACGCGCGGGCGATCGCCACCCGCTGCTGCTGGCCGCCGCTCAGGGAGAGCGGGTAACGATCTGCCAGATCGGAAATACCCATCGACTTCAACCAATGGCGTACCAGCCTATCCCGCTCCTGGCGTGACTTCTCGCTGCGCCGGGTGATCCGCATCGCAATCGCAATGTTTGCTTGAACCGTCTTCCACGGCAGCAGCCCGTAATTCTGCGGCACCAGACCAATCAGTGTTTCCTTGTGGTGTACGGATGCGCCGTTAAACAGCAGATCTCCTTCATAGCGGGGCAGCAAGCCGGCAACCGCCCGCAGCAGGGTTGACTTCCCGCTCCCCGATGGTCCGATGATCGTCACGATGCCATGCTCTGGCACCTGCAGATTCACCTCGCCCAAGGCAGGTTGTCCACTGCTGTATTCTACACGGAGCTTGCGGATGTTTAATCCGCTATTTGCTGAATTGGACATCGGAAATCACGTCTTCTGGCGAAATATCGCGGGTCAACAGCCCTTGCTCCCGCGCCCAGGCAAAAGCATTCTCAACTTCCTTAACATCCACCTGGTTGGCAGGCAGATAGGCCGGTACTTGGATATCATCCTTAAGCGTATCTGGGTAACCCACTTCCTTGATAATCAGATCAATATATTCGGCCTGGTCATGCGACTTCATATAGGCAACCGCTTCATCATAAGCGGCATACATGCTGCGGATAGCCTCTGCCTTCGCATCAATCGCTGTCTGCGGGAAAGCAAGCACAAACGGATTGACTCCGGCGGTCACCGTCGAGCTAAGCACGCGCAGACCTGCCGTTTGGCCCATGGTCACGAACGGCTCCGGCAAAATCGCTGCATCCGCCTTGTTATTCTTCAACAGCTCCAGCCGGGTCGGAATCTGCGGCACCTCAGTTATTTTGATATCGGCTTCAGTCAGTCCGGCTTGCTTCAGCATCATCGCTACCGTATATTGCGTGGATGTGTTTTTGGATAGAATCACTGATTTCCCCTTGAGATCCTTCACTTCCTGGATGTCATCATTCCCGGTCAGAAGATCGAATTCACCAAAGGTCGTGCTGGCAATCTTCACGTCAAGGCCTGCTTCATTATAGATCGAGATCGCAACCAGATCGGCGCTCAGCCCGTCCAGCTTGCCTGCCTGGAAAGCAACATCGCGGTCCTTGGCACTCTTGAACGTCTGGATATCCAGGTCCACCCCGTTGCTGCGGTCAAACCCCTGGCTTTTGGCGATGATAAAAGGGATGGCATCAATGGAGGGCAGCAGTCCCAGTGACAGGGTAACTGGCTCGGCAGTCTCCTCCGCAGGCGGGCTTGCAGCTTCGTTTCCTTGCGCCGCATTGGCGCTATTTGCCGTATCGGCAGAATTGTTGCCGCAGCCGGCCCCAATCATGGCTACTATTAACATCAACACTAGTAAACTCATCATTTTATTGCGGGTCAATCGTTTCATCTCTGTACATCCTCCGTCTTCTTCTATGTAGTCTATCAATAACTCCCTTGGTGCAGCATTCTTTGCGCAATAATTCACAATCCGGCCTATAAATGGCCTTAGATGCATAGCCAGGAAGCTCTGAGTACAACAATTTTACACCCATTGCTGCATTTTGTATATTTCTAAATTTAAATAAAAGGATCGATCCCTCCCAAACCCTCCCTTCCAAGGGAGGGCCCCAAAGGGTTGCACCCTCTGGACACCTGCAAGCTTGGCGAAGGAGCCTGGCGGTACTGTGACTAGGTGGGTGGGGTGTAGGATCGCTTATCCCTGCGGGACCGCTTGGACGCCGCATGGGCTTGGCCTGCTATCCCTGACGGGATGCAGACCTTAAGGGCAAAAACGGGCTGTTCCTTCGGAATGCGCAAGACCTTAAGGGCACAGGCATGGCTGTTCCTTCGGAGTGCGCCGCAAAACCTTAGGGGCAAAAGCGGGCTGTTCCTTCGGAATGCGCAAGACCTTAAGGGCAAAAACGGGCTGTTCCTTCGGAGTGCGCCGCAAAACCTTAGGGGCAAAAGCGGGCTGTTCCTTCGGAATGCGCGAGACCTTAAGAGCAATGGCGGGCTGTTCCTTCGGAGTGCGCCGCAAAACCTTAAGGACACAGGCGGGCTGTTCCTTCGGAGTGCGCCGCAAAACCTTAAGGGCAAAAGCGGGCTGTTCCTTCGGAATGCGCCGCAAAACCTTAAGGGCAATGGCGGGCTGTTCCTTCGGAATGCGCAAGACCTTAAGGGCACAGGCGGGCTGTTCCTTCGGAATGTGCTGCAAAACCTTAAGGGCAAAAGCGGGCTGTTCCTTCGGAATGCGCCGCAAAACCTTAGGGGCAAAAGCGGGCTGTTCCTTCGGAATGCGCAAGTGCTTAACGGCAAAAACGCTACTACTCAGGTTCCAGCCAGGATTTATAGTCTACCCGGGAGCCTTCCCAGTAATTAGCTGCGAAACTGCAACTAAATTTAGCCGAAACGTCCATTTGCAGGCAAATAAGTGCGGATCTGCACCTAATTTCGAGTAAATCTCTCATTGAACGCTCAAAAGTCTAAAATAGATGCGTATTCGCACTTATTTCTTCCAAAACGGAAAAAATCGGTTAAATAGATGCAGTTTCGCAACTAATTGTTCGGCTCCTAAAGATGGAACAGGATCTGCACAAATCTTTTTATAAGGATTGCTAAGTAGTAACACCAAAAGCGGGCTGTCCTTCGGAATGCGCATTCAGACAATTCAAATCAAGGGATGCTTAGGGAATTAACAATTCATAATTTCCTAAATAATAAAAAACCTTCCTCACCTCTAGGAGGCGAAGGAAGGCTATTATAGAGCAGTTCTGACGTTATTGTGCGGATCTCATATTGCGCCGCAGCAACTGGGCAATGACCAGCAGGAGAGCTCCCACCACAGCTACAGCTGGCTTCAGCAGAAGCATCGGCTGGTCCACCGGCTCATTCAGAAATTCACTCACGGTGTAGTCAATTCCGACCATCAGCGCCGCCAGCACGATTAAGACAAAAGCAAATTTCAGATTCAGGCTTGCTTTTACCAGTTCGGCGAACAACACAATCAACCACAAGGCAGGCAATATGATCATTACTAGCGGCCAAGCCAGATTCTCAAACCAATTCTCGTAGGGCGCAAGATAATCCGTCAGATAAAGGAAAGGCAGCAGGGTCAAGCTTAAGCCAAGCAGGCCGAATAGAGCTTTGTGCTTGGAAGCAATAATAACCGGAACTAGGGTAACCCAAGCCATCACGATCGCTCCAAGGGAGAACAATGACCAGGTTAATTTCCCGTCCAGAATATAATTTACAAGCACAGGTACAAAAATGCCGATCATAAATAGTACTGAAATGATCAGAACTGCGATAGTTTTTGCGCGAAGTGAATTTCCCTTCATGTCACTAACCCCTCTTTTCAAATCCATTTTTATCCTATTCATCATAACTTTTCTGAAAAATCTTGGCACTGGACCCGGGTCTAGTTCTGAACTGGACATTTGGTATTCTCCCAGCGGCCCCTTTCCGTGGACCGTCAATCCCGAGCTCTAACGTTGATTCTACTCCACAACCAAACGAGGCTGTCCCAACCAGCCATTATCATGGCATTTGGGACAGCCTCGTTTCACTTTGGGTTTGCTCTAACTGTTCTGAAGAATTACAGTTTCCAGTCTTCGTGCCAAATCATCATCAGACAGCGGATTGCGGTGCGTATTTTCCAGATAGATATGCTTCTCGGTCTCCGGCATCAGATACTCCTTGTACCAGAGGAACATATCTGGGCTGTCCCCTTGAATGCGGACGAATCGGCGGACGGTATCGGCATGCTGGGTCGTATTATCGATATTGGTCAACCAGTCCGCCCGGTAGAAGTGCTTCCAGCGTCCATGCTCGGCCCGCTCCAGTGCGGCCTTGCCTTCGCCGTAATTCCACACAGCATGAGACGCATGGATGAAGGCCAGCGGATAATGGTTACCGGAATAAGCTTCATAAGCTCTGCAAATGGAAGCCAGCCCCCGGCAGCCGCTGAGATGCAGTTCAATTTGCACCAGCAGCTGATTGTTCAACCTGCGCTGCTCGTCTTCCGGTAGAGTCTCCATAACCTGAAGGCATTGCCGTCTCAGGGCCTCCCATCCGGGAGCGGCCGCTTCAGCCTGTTCCCGGAACCAGCGAACCTGCTCCAGGAAGGTTCCTGTTCCAGCGGCCCACTGCAGCCGTTCATCACCTGCCGTCTGTCCGCGCAGCCAATGACCCATGATCTGGCGGGCTGGATGGTGGTAAAATTCCTCACCGGCCCGGTCATCCGGATTCGGACCGTAGGCAATGGTGCATTCCGGGTAGCTTCTATAGAGCCCGGCGATCTCTGTATGCTGTTGTGAGTAGTATCTTCCAATAAAAGCCTTCAGCTGCTGTTCCCGATTCGCCGTTCCTGCCGCCCACTGTTCAGCGACCAGATCCAGGGTGTACAGATGAGGCAGAATATTGCCGGAATTGACCAGCAGATATTCGTCCGCGCAGGCTGTGAAAGCCTGATCCAGCTCATCTGTAATCAGTGCGGCCGGGGCAGGGAACATCGTCAAATGATTGGAGGCCTGCAGATCATGGAAGGTGACATGATAATACACACCGTTCTTGCCATCATCACCGGCAGAAGGCAGCGCAGGCACACGCAGGTTCAGATTGCCATGGCGCCGTGAGACCATTTTGCCGTAGCCGTTGTCGGCCCATATCTTAATCACGCCTGGAGGAACCTCAATATGCCCTTGTTTGTACAGCTCTGCAATCTCACCGTACATTGCCATGCAGCATACCGGCGCTGGTGAGGCTTCGCTGACCATTGCATACTGCTTGCGGACCACACTGGAGATCAGAGCCCCGCGCTTCGCCGGCGTATCAAATCCCGGATCATTCTCCCAGAAGGGCTTGTCACCCTGGCCGCGGAATGAGAGCACCCACAGCACCTTCTCATCCTTCTGATGCTGGATCGCTTCCCGCCACAGCTGCTCAAACAGCTCGGGATATTCCTTGTAGCTGGCCTGCTTACCGGGGAACGCGCGGAGAAACATTTCCGCACCGAGCGGCTCGGCATGATGATGGGTAATCCACAGCCCCATATCCACAGCAAGACTGTGATGGATGCCGGTCCGCGGTAGGTCCGTACCCGGAATAACCATATTCCCCCCGCAGCGCAGCAGTGCTTCAAACACCGGCTGCCATACCTCTTCACCCGGAGGATATTGCTCCTTCCAGCCGATCAGGCAGACCTCGTCATTGACGAACCAGCCCCGGTAACGCACCTTCGGCCGCAGGCTGTCAACATTCTCAGCAGGCAGTAGAATGCTGTCCTGCCTTACCGGCGGCAGCTCTGCCCAGAACCAGAAGGGGTCCACACCAAGCACGTAACGGCTATAATGAAGCAGTCCATAGATAATTCCCAGTTCATCGCGGCCAACGATATGCAGCACTGGAGTGGCATCGCTGCCGCTGAACCGGAAGCTGAACGCTTCCGGCCACTCTGGACAGCCATCTTCCTTCTGTGCATAGCGCACCACGATGGAAGCCGCGTTTCCTTGCTCCGCCGCCTGCCCGAACACTGCTGCATGGTCTTTCGCAATCATACTCCAGGCATGCTCGATCGGCCGTGTCCAGCCGGTTTGAATATCATACAGACTTGCTGCTGATATGCTCAGCGCTCTAGAATTCATACTCTCTCCATCTCCCATTGTATTTATCATCATATAAGATGAACTTAAGAATGAAGCGGTGGAGTGGTCAGAAAACCTGGTATATAAGGCTTTCTGACCACTCCGAATATAACATTCCTAAGCTCACGTTCTATTGCTACAGCTTATAGTAGATATTGTACAGCAGAACTGCCGCTTCCGCGCGGCTGGCTGTGTCTGCGGGATGAAGCAGCCCGCCATTCCCCTGCAGCCATCCGGCCTGGAGCATGCGGTTTACTGCTTCAGCCGCATAATCCGCTACAGCGGCAAAGTCCCGGATTCCAGCCGCAGCAGCCGTAACACCGGATCTGCTGCCATCGGCAGCCGCAGGAAGAACTCCGGCCGCAGTCATTGCCCTGTCAGTCATTACAATCATGTCCTGTCTGGTAATAGGGGCATTAGGATCAAAGCTTCCATCGATATTACCGCTGGCGATACCCATCGCGTTGGCTGCATTTACAGCTGTGTAGTAGTAGCTGCCAGGCAGCACATCCTTAAATCCGGAAGCTGCCGCTGTCGTGCTGCTGTCCAGTCCGAAGGCACGGACCAACATTATCGCATAATCGGCTCTGCTGATTTGCGCTGCAGGGGCAAACGAAGCGGCAGATATGCCGGTTACTATTCCTTTGGCCGCAACCACCTCCACCGGCTTCTTCGCCCAGTGCGAAGCTCCCAGATCAGCGAACGATTTACGGTTCATCACCACAGCGTAAGTGCTGAAATGCCGGGCCGTAAAAGTAACCGCAGCGGCCCCGGAATCATATTTGCCGCTGGTAACCGGATGATTTACGCCTACTTCATCGATATACCACACCGTCAAATATTCGGAATTCAGCAACTCAGCCGTGGTGAGCCGATATGGAATACTGACCTGAATCAACGCGGAGGTATCCTGCCAGCTCACTTCCTTGCCGCCGATACTAAGGCTGAGGTTAACCGCCGGTCTTCCTTCACTTGCCGCAGCAATCTCTGCAGACAGAGCCCCCGCATCTGCTGTGGAGATCCGCAGGATTGCCGTCGTCCCCGGAGCAGCCTGCTCCACGGTCAACATGCCGCCGGGAAGTACGACCACCCCGACCGCCGTTTGAATCTCCAGGATTTGCCCCTTCGCAGCACCACTCAAGGCTGTGGCGGGAAGCGATACCTCATAGGCTGCTGCACCTGCGGCCTGATTCACCGCAATGATTACCCGTTTGCCACCAGCGCCGCTCGACTCCGCCAAAGCAAACGCCTCATTCAGCGCTTCCTGCGTAACCGTGACCTTAGCCGCTGCCGAACCTGCAGCGATCTGCGGGCTGACAGTCAGCTTACCGCTGCTGACTAACACAGCCGGCACAGCTGCCATGCTGCTGCCAGTGTTCCCGCCGGTTCCCGAATCGGTGCCGGCTCTTGGATCAGTCCCGGTTCCCGAATCAGTGCCGGCTCCTGGATCAGTCCCGGTTCCCGGATCGGTGCCGGCCCCTGGATCAGTCCCAGTTACCGGATCGGTGCCGGCTCCTGGATCAGTCCCGGTTCCCGGATCGGTGCCCCCGCTGCCCCCATCCGTAGTGTCTGTAATCTGGATGTTCACGACGACATCCTTTCCCTGATTGAAATCGAAGACCAGCGACAGCGTGCCCAGCGGTTGCTGAAGCAGGTAAGAAGCTCCTATGCTGTACACATTGCCGGTGACGGTGTAGTCCGCTTCGCTAAGCTGCGTTTCACCATTTCGAATGGCTGTCAGCAGGTTGCCGTTTCCTTGCACTTCAAGTGCAACAGCTTGGCTGTTCGCCGGATTTTTATCAAACACAGCTTGGGTTGGAGTCACTGACGAATCCATAACTTCTTCTTCACCGGAATCATAAGTTCCTTCCCAGTTGACTGTAATGGTGTAACTTCTGTAATCCGTACCATCCGCCGAAGCCGTTGTTACAGTAATCTCGCTGACGTTGTATCTGAGAGGAAGCTCCGCAGAGCTCTGAGCGCTGCCCACCACTATTGCGTTCACTCGGATCTCGGTGCCCGGTGCTCCGGCAACCGGTGTCACGGTCAACCCGTAGACACTGTCCGTGACATTGACTGTATAGCTGTCTCTGTCATAGGAGAATGCCGGTGACAGCAGCAGCTCCTCACCACCGCTGCCTGCAACCTGCAGGCTTTGCAGAGTAGAGTCTAGCGCAGCAGGTGTACGGTTAATGATCACATTCACCGTATTTGTTGTGCTGTCATCTTCGGCAGTGACCACTACAGGAATCGTATTGCTGCCTTCAACCAGCATCACTTTCTCTGCGGGCTGTCCGCTCACGGCTGGAATGCCGTTCACAGTCAGTGAAGTGATATTCGGGCTGCTTGCCGCCGCCGTCAACTGCACGGAGTCCATGAAGTATGGAAGCTCCAGGCTGTAATCTCCGCCCTGCTTAACGAGCGTACCTCTATCAGCGATCACACCCGTAAGTCCGGCATCATTGCGCTCATAAGGAATACCTTGATAGAGCCGCACATTGTCAATATAGGCCGTTCCATAATTGGAGCTGTTGGCATAATAGTCAATGCGTCCGATGTCGGGAATTTTATTGCGAAAGGCCGCCTGTTCCACGACCAGGACATCATCGATATACAGATCAAATTTCCCGGACCCGGTATTCATCACCAGCCGCAGGTTATACCATTTATTCGTTTCATAAGGCATCAGATTGCTCGAGGTTCCACCTTTATAGGCAACCATTTGCCCTTTGGAAAAAGCCAGCGATACCCCCACGTTCGTGCTTGCCGTTCCCGCGCTGCTGTAGACATAAGGCAAGCTGATCCAGTTCGTGCTGCCTGCATTGTCCAGCTTCATCACATCGGCTGATAAGGTGACTACACCTTTCAGCGTGCCGGCGGCAAAGGTCTGTGACATGGAAGTATTGCCGCTGTTGCTGCCGCGGGTAAGCTTGATGCTTCGGTCAGTCGTGCTGGGCAGCTCGGCGGCGCCAACGCTGCCTCCGTTAGCCGTTACTGTCCAAGGTGCGGCAGGCGGGTCGCCTGCTGCCAGTCCGTTGAAATCAGAAGCATTAAGTATCGCAGACCGCTTGCTGACCACGTAAAGGTCGGAAACCGAAGTCGGCAGTGCAGGTTCCACCTGAATTCCGGACACCGCTGCCGCTCTGTAGCCTTCTTTGGCAGCGGAGACCGTATAATTCTCCCCTATTTCGACTGCGGGGAAGCTGTATGCTCCGTTAAGATCACTCACTGTCGACTGTACAGTAGTTCCCCCCGCACTAAGGGTTACGGCAACTCCCGCCGCCGGGCCCAGCTCCCCGTCCAGCACCTTTCCGGCCACCGAGCCGGTTGCCGCATTCGAGGTCAGCTGCAAATCGCGGGTGATGACGTTGCCTGCGGTAACGGTGAACACGCCGGTTTCATTCTCAGAGTAGCCGGTTTTCACCGCCTTCAGATTGATTTCACTGCCGACAGAAGCTCCGGTAATCACGTAGTAGCCTGAGTTGTCAGTGACAGCCTGAAGACCGCTGCCGGATGAATCACTCATCGCAACACCGCTCATGCCATTGCCGGCGCTGTTCGTTACGCGGCCTGCCAATGTGGCAGTCGTCAGCGAGGAATCATAATACTCGAAAGCTCCCAGATCGGCATTGCCGTTATAGATGAGTTGCCCGGCAAAATCTGTTACCGCCCCGGATGCAGGATCCAGAATGTTCAGCCCCCGGTTAATCAGCATAGATTCAGGCTTCAACTGATAACCGCTTAAGCTGTCCAGCGCCGGTCCGTCTGCTTCAGATCCGGAGGTTCCCTCCCCTGGATTCACCAGCTGCGGGTTGCCGGTCCGGGCACGGGTGTCTCCTGCCGGAGGAGTGAGCGTGCCTGCTGAAGAATAATAGCTGTTGTTGTCATACGTAATTGTTGGACTCACTGTTAATTCCTGTACCGCCCTTGTGGTATATAGAATATTATTTCGGATGTTGTAGGTGGCATTTAGTGAGCTGCCGTAGCCATAGATCATATATCCGCTGGCATCATTATAAATCGTATTGTTGTAGACCTCGGCAACAGCTTTTTTGTCCGAGTGCAGATACACCGGATACCGGGTATTGCTCTCCAGCACATTGTAGCGGATGATTGTGTCGCCGAAGCTGAATTGGCAGATCAGGATACCGTCCCCGTTGTCATGCACGTAATTGTACTGAATCAGTATCTTGGTCGTCCCTTTATCGGGGTCGATGCCGTTGGAATCCGCTCCGCCCGCTTTTTTCGAGGTATCAAAAACCTCGTTGTACTGGATGGTCACATCATCGGCATAATAGGTTTCGATCCCGGAGGTGCCTGCACCATCAACCACATTGTGCTCAACGAGCGCACCTCTCACCCCGGTCAGGTACATCGCGTTGCAGCCGAAATCCGTATTCTTTTGCGTAATATAATTGCTCCGGATGATGATGTTCGTATGTGGAGTGAACTTGGCATCGGTCTCGCTCTCGCGTGTGCCCCAGCCGGTGCTTGCCACCCCGCTGCTGTTGTCCCCACCGCCATCACCTGCATACTGCTTGAAAATAATGCCGCCAAACGAGGTATTCTTAACCGTCGAATTCTCGATAATAACATCGTTAAATACTGTAGCCCGCTGCGGGTGCTGGGGATCAGCGACCGTGGTATCAAAAACAATCCCACCGGTCTTCTTCGAACCGTCCCAACCTGTCTTGAAGCGGATTCCCGGCTCCGGTGTCTCCGGTACGGTTCCGCTGATCCAGGCAATTTCCCCGGAGACATCATGCACATCTACGGCAATGATGCGAAAATACTGCAAGGTTCCCGCTTCCGCACCTGTCACATGAATACCGCGGAAATCACCGAGCGACTCCGCAAAGGTGCCAGTCACCGGGGCGGTATTGGAAACATCCAGATTGCGGATCTCCCAATACTGCTGGTTGCTTAGTGTAACCGCATCGGAATATTGGCCGTTAGCCTTAATCTTCGGCTTATCCCCGCTGTCGTACCGGTTAATGATTATCGGACTTCCCGCAGAACCAGAGCCCTGCGGTGCAAGTGTCTGATTCGACCAGACCCCGCCCGACTTCAGCAATATCTGGTCACCCGGCTGAAAGACGGAACTATTCACTTTGTTCAGCGTTTTCCAGGGACTGCTCTCCGCTGTGCCCGCGTTGCTGTCATTACCTGCTGCGCTGTCAATATAGTAAGCTGTACCTGCAGCCGGGCTGGCTTCCGCTTGATCTCCCGCCGGATACATTCCGAATAGCAATACCGCGATCATTAGCACAGACAGCCATCGTTTCCCCTTGCCAAACCTGCTTGCTTTCATCAATACCTAACCTCCTCGTATACTATTTTTCGCTTCCATCAAGAAAGCGTTATCATGAATACTGTGCTCATTATAAAGGGTTTGGCCGTCCCCCCATGAGAGAGAAAAGAATAGGATTCTTTCACTTTAGAACACAAATGCCTTCAATTAACACGATGTGCTGCCAAACGCAAAAGGACCGGCCGCGTTTGCCAGCCGGTCCCCAAACATCTTTCACTTCGCTTCCGCTGCGTATTGTTCCGCGGTCTTCAGCAAGTCGGCGTAAGCTTCTTCTGGTGTCGATTGCTCAAACTGCAGCTTTTCAACGATCGTTTTATAATCGGTTTTGAAATTGCCCCAGCCTTTAGGGTCGTTAATGAACTGCTGCGCATCCGGTGTTACCTGATTCAGGAAATCAAGCGAGGTTTTATCGGCAGCGCTGAATGTCGGCGTGAGGGCTTCCACCACTTTGGAGTTGACCGGTGTACCACGTGTCAGTCCCAAGGTTTGGCCCGCCTCTTCATTGTTCACGAACCAGTCCACGAACTTGACAGCTTCCGCCTGATGGGCCGATTGGGCGTTAACACTCCAGAACATCCCCGGTTTCAGCCAGCCGCCGGCTTCTGTACCATATGGCATGGAGGCATATCCGAAGGCATCAGGCTTGAGAGCTTCAATGGAGCCTACCTGGTTGGAGAACAAATGGCGCACTACGGCGTTGCCGTTAATGACACTGTCCAACTGCGGATCAAGCTCTTTATCCGTTGTTGTGATGTCTGGCGGAGTCAGTATCCCTTTCTTACGCAGCTCGTCCATCTTGGTCATGAAGCCGATCCATGTATCCTTGTCGATGCTGAGATTGCCTTCTGCGTCAAAAATATAGCCTTTGCCCATGCTGTATTGGTAGGCGGTGTAGTCAACCAGATCAGCGCTTTGATCGGCGAACACATATTTGTCCTCGCCAAGCTTTGCTTTGGCTGCTTCGCCGAAGGCGTAATAATCATCCCAGGTCCAGCCGAATTTCGGCGCTTCCAGACCTAGCTTGTCAACGACGGTCTTGTCATACACCATTCCGAGTGCGGCAACGCCCAGCGGCATGGCATATTGGGTGCCGTTTACTTTGCCGCCGTCCATCGTAGCAGATTCAATGTTCTCCACATTGACGTCCTTCAGATCAGCCAGCAGCTCTCTGCCCGCGTAGTCATTCAGATAAGCCGCATCCATCTGGATGATATCCGGCGCGCTTTTTGCCGAGTATTGTACAGCCAGTTTGTCAAAATAGCCGTCCCAGCCGGAAAACTGCGTCTGGAACGTAACATTGGGATTCAGCGCCTTATATTGGTCGAGTGCTTTCAAAGTAGCGTCATGTCTCGCCTGGGAACCCCACCATGCCACTGTGAGTGTCACAGACTCGCCGGAACCTCCGGACCCCGCTGCAGGAGCAGTCGTAGCAGCTGTGCTGCCCCCCTCTGTATTATTTGTTGACGCGCCGTTATTGCTGTTATTTCCGCAAGCGGCAGACGTCGCAACCATCGCCATTAAAGCGATTGCAAGAAAACTTTTCTTTGCCATTTTGTGCATTGTACTTCCCCCTTCTGTCAGCTCAGCCAACATTTATAGCTCGATAGTAACACCCGACCTATTCATCGTATAGAAGAGTAATGAACACAAATCTTTCAATATCCACTACAAACTATCGTTTCATCAGCTCGCTGGGACTGACACCGCAATACTTCTTGAACAGCGTGCTGAAATAGGGAACATTCTGGTAGCCGACCATCTCCGAGACCTCGTAGATCAGATGGCTACCGTCAAGAAGCAGCGCTTTGGCCTTCTCGATCCGCACGCGGATCACGTAGTTGGTGAACGTTTCTCCAGTCACTTTTTTGAACAGCTGGTTCAAGTAATTTTTGGAGATATACAGCTGCGAGGCTAGAAGCTCCAGCGTAATATCCTCGGCATAATGCGTATGGATATATTCGATCATGAACTGCACCGCTTTGCGGTGCTTTTCGTGGATGGCCGGAGCCTGCGCCTTGCGGAGGCCGCGGATTTGCATCTCCAGCCATTCCTCTATCTTGGGAAGTCCGGTCATTCCACTCAGCTCGCGCATAGCCAGCCCTTCGTCCTCATTCCTGCCGGGCAGTCCGGCCATCAGCATGGCATTGTGCAGGAGCGTCCACAGTTCGACCGCCAGCACGCGGTAAAACAGCGGATCTACGGGCAGAGATGGCTGCCTGCCATTCAAGTAGAGGCGGAAAAGGTCCATCACCTCATCATCCCGCTCTTCCTGCAGCGCCTTGGTCATGCTCTGGTAATAATCGGTCAGTTGCAGTTCTTCACTGGAGATGTCGGCTTCTCCACCGCTCGATGCCTGATCGTTGTTTTTTAAATTCAGCGGCAATTTCTCAAACAACCTCTGCATGGCCTCATCACAGGACACTTTGATTCCGCTCCAGCCATCCTTGACATTTCCGATCCCATAGCGGATCTCCAGCCCCAGATAAGTCTTCATGCTGCTGACAATAAGCTCCCCGAGACGGTCCGCAGCCTGAACAATTTCTTCCTCCGGCTCACACGCTGCCGATGGCAGCAGCAGCGCCGCATGATTGCCGAACAGCCAGACGAAGCAGGATTCCGGCCATTCGTGGCCAAATACCTCGGCGACGATGTTGGACACGGCGAATTTGAACAGATTCCAGTCCGCCAGAGAGATGCTGCGGATGCGTTCTGTCCATAAGACCTCCATCACCATTACCGTATACTTCTGTTCCTTCAGAGAGGCCGGCGGAAGCCCAGGCTCCTGGCTCCATCCGTTCAGAACCGCTACCAGCCATTCCCCAAGGCTGAGGGGTTCCTGCCGTTCCCGGGACTCACCCCCGCCAAGCTCCAGCCGCTGTAGATAGGTCTCTTCCAGCTTCTCTATTGTTTCGGATAATACACTGCGGATTTGATCCACGGTGACCGGCTTGGTTAGATAATCGTCCACTCCGAGACGAAGTGCTGTACGGGCGTATTCGAAATCATTGTATCCGCTCAGAATGACAAACCGGCCCGCGAAATTCCAAGCTTTCAACTGTTCTATCATTTGAATCCCGTTCATGACAGGCATATAAATATCCGTCAGGACAATATCGGGGTTGACCTCTTCAATCAACTTCAAGCCAGACTCCCCGTCAATGGCTTCCCCGGCAAATTCCGCATCCAGTTCTACCCAGGGAATTACTTTGCGTAATCCCCTGACGACCTGGAAATCATCGTCAATGATGACTACTTTCCACATGCTTAAGTCCCCCTCTTGAGAGATGGTGTATAGACTACAGGCAGAAGGATGACAGCCTGTGTGCCGCCTTCCGGCGAATTGCCCAGCGTGAAGCCGTATTTATCGCCGAACAGCGCGACAATCCGTTCACGGACATTCCGCAGTCCGTACCCGCCTTTGGCGCTTCGCTTCTCCTTCCAGTTCTCCTGCAGCTGGCGGCCGTTATCTGTTACGGTAATCTGCAGCAGCTTGCCGTCTTGAATACTGACCTCAATCGCCAGCGATGCCTGCTGTTTGCCGTGGAAACCGTGAATGAAGGCATTCTCTACAAACGGCTGCAGAATAATTTTTGGGACAAACAGATTTCGGGCCTCTTCCTCAAGCAGAAAACGGTAATCCAGGCGGTCCTCCCAGCGAATCTTCTGAAACTGCAGATAGCTCTCAATATGGGCCAGCTCCTCAGACAACGGGACTAGACTGTCGCTGTTTGAGAGGGCAAGCCGGAAAAACTGTCCCAAATGCGCCAGCATGCTGCTAATCTGCGGCTGCGCAGCCTCAATCGCCATCCAGTTGACCTGATCCAGCGAATTGTAGAGGAAATGCGGATTGATCATCATCTGCAGTGCCTTAATCTCTGCAGCCCGCTGCCGCTCATGCTGCTCCTCCAGGCTCTCATACAGCACTTCAATCCGGTAGGTCAGCTTCTCATATCCCTGGAACAGGCGGCCAAATTCATTCTTGTAATCCCCGGGCAGCGGAGTCCGTTTACTAAGTGAAAAATTGCTCATTGCCTTCAGCAGCAGGCCAATCGGCTTGACGAACTGGCGGGACAAGAATACAGCCAGCAGCAGAATCAGCACGATGGTAGCGATTCCGAGAGCCAGAATGATTTGGGTCTGCTTCAGGCTTCCGGCTGTTATCTGACTCCAGGAGGTAATCTCCACAAGCGACCACTGGGAATCAAGCGAAGAAGACCACACAAGAAATTCGTCACCGGTCCGTTTGGCACCATTGGTCTGTGAATCGAGATGGGCCTGGATCTGCGCCTCATGCTGCACGAAGAAGCCCGGGTCGCCGGTAGCTGTAATCAGCTTGCCTGTGGCATCGAGCAGTGCCAGGTTGGAGCGGTTGTCTTCAGTGGCAATCAGCGACTGAAAAGCCGGAACCCGGACATTGAATATCATGACAGCAATAGACCTGTTAAAGCGGTTATAGACCTTGCGGGCAAAGCTGATCACCGAGGTATCCCCGCTATTGGTCTTAATGATCCGTTCTCTCAGCCAGGTATAATCGGAATTTCGGAGATCCTCATACCAGGCTTCCTGCTCTATCTGCTCAAGCGACAGAAACTGCACATAATCCTGCACACTATAAGTCGGCGTCATATCAGAATAGACATGGATCGATTGAAGAATCGGCATGCCATAGACATAGTTGTTCAATTGCGAGCGAATGCTGGCTTGTCCCCGCACCTTGTCATACTGGGTTCCGTCCAGCATCGTCTCATACTGGTCGCTTAAATTCTGCGCAGCTGTATTGGAGCTTTGCTCAATATCCACAAGGTTGGTGTTCAGCTTCTTATGCAGCTCAATGAGCAGCTTCTGCTGGTAATATGAAGTGTTGTCGGCAATTTCTTTGGACCCGTTGATATAACTGTATAGAACGGTCACACCGACCAGTGCTGCCACGATCAGAGCGAAGCCGAAAAAGAAAACAACATCAATTCGCAGCGTTTTAAAGGGGTTGACCCTCATGTGGAATCCTCCTGCTATCTATCATGAAGCCTATTAGTTCCTCTAGAGTAAAGGACTGGCCTGACCAGCCCCTCCTCATCAAACCGTACGTGAGGTTTTCCCTCATACGGCTTTCCGATGTTCGTCATTCATGGGCATGCAGCCTATTGACTTTGGCCTCATGACCTAGTTTCCCCTTAGAGTTATTGAGCATTTTCTTGCGTGTCGTTAGCCTTTTGGCATTCACGAACTCGTACCTCTTGGTCAAACATGAACAAAGCAGGGCCCCTTCCCTCCCTAAGGTTATGTTGTCCTTAGGTTCTTCGGTACTATGAGCCCCTCGGACTCCCTTCCTGCAGACGGTTCACTTCGCCTTTTGGGCTTATAGAGCGTCTATTTACGGTTTCTAAAAAAAAAAAAAAAATAATCCCGTGCAGGGGAGGGTCTCCCCAGTTCACTGCGCTATCTTTCAACCCATGCCGTTCCCTATACGCCGGAAGGTTCTTCACTGTGGTTCCAAGTTCTATACAGTTTCCTTGGCCTTCGTCTAAATACACGAGACTCGGCTCCTTCTTTTCCCCTTTGCAGGGCCTTTTTGACGACGCGGCAGGATTCACTTGGTGTTGCGGCCTGGGTCGTTGCTCGCCCTATCTCTGACAGGTACTTTTGTCGATGCGCTTTTACACACAGATTTCGCCATGCGCAAGCATCCTAGCTACAAAGGTGGCTTGGCCCCTCCTTGGGTTGGACTTTCACCAACTAGATAACGCGTGCCTCTGGGCACGCTATATTGAAAGAAAGCCGCGATAAATCGCAGCTTTAAATTCCGGTTATAGGGTGGTGGAATTTGCGTCTAGCCCTTCAAAGCGCCTGCCGACATGCCTTCGACAAAATGCTTCTGTGCCAGGAAGAAAATAAGCACCGACGGAACAATGGATACCAGCGACATCGCCAGCATTTGTCCCCAAGGCACCGATCCTTGCGAATCGATGAACAGCTTGAGTGCCAGATTGATCGTATATTTGTCAATGGTATTAATATAAAGCATCTGCCCGAAGAAATCATCCCAGTTCCACAGGAAGCAATAGATAGCAACGGTAACCAGTGCAGGTTTAACTAAAGGCAACATAATTCTCCAATAAATGCTGAACCAAGAGCAGCCGTCGATCTTGGCCGCCTCGTCCAGCTCTTTGGGAACGGAGCGCATAAACTGGACGAGCAGATAGATGAAGAACGGACCCCCAATGCCGCCTGCGAACAAATGCGGAATGTAGAACGGCAGGTACGTGTTGATCCAGCCCCATTCGCTGAACATAACATACTGCGGCACGATCGTAACCTGCGTCGGCAGCATTAACGTAACGAGCATAATCGCAAACCACATTTTGCGCAGCGGGAAATCCAGCCGTGAGAAGGCGAAGGCCACCAGACTGCAAGAGACCACACTCGTGAACAACACCCCGCCGACAAGCTGAAAGGTATTGATATAGAAATGGGTGAACGTGAAGTTGGGTACCGACACCCAACCCTCGGAGAAGTTGACCCAGTGCGGAATTTTCGGGAACAGATTGGCAGAACTCATCTCCTCATTGGTTTTCAGCGAGGCACCCAGCCACCAAAAAATCGGATACATCATAATCAAGCTGACGACCAGGAGAGAAATATGCGTAACCAAGCGTTTGCGTAAACTGGTTGCTTCCATTATTTCTTGCCTCCTTGCGTTTCGTAGAACACCCAATATTTCGAAGTTCCGAACAGCACGGCCGTGAACAGCCCGATCAGCAGCAGCAGCACCCAGGCCAGCGCCGAGGCGTAACCCATATGGAACTTGGTAAAGGCTTCTTCATACAGATACATGACATAGACAAATGTGGACTTGACCGGCCCACCGCCCGTGATGACAAACGCCTGCGTAAACATCTGGAACGTGTTGATCATCGTCTGTATCGCGTTAAACAGGATAATCGGCGAGAGCATCGGCAGGGTAATCGAGAAAAACTGGCGGAATTTGCTGGCACCATCTACGGAAGACGCTTCATACAGATCCCCCGGGACCTGCTTCAGGCCCGCCAGGAAGATAATCATCGACGAACCGAACTGCCAGACCATCAGCAGAATCAGCGTACCCAGCGCATATTTGGGATCGGCAATCCAGGCCGGGCCTTTGATTCCGAAGACAGCCAGGAAATCATTGATGAACCCGTTGCGGCTAAAAATATTCTTCCAGAGGATCGATACGGCGATGCTTGTCCCGATCAGCGACGGGAAGTAGACCATCGTCCGGTAAAAAGACATCCCCTTAATCTTCCGGTTAAGTAGCATCGCAATACCGAGCGCAAACATCAGTCGCAGCGGCACGGTCAGCAGCACGAAGGTAATCGTGATCTTCAGCGATGACGGAAAGACATCATCCTCGCTGAAGATTCTGGTGTAGTTTGCAAGGCCGGTCCACTTGGGAGCCGCCAGCAGGGAGTAATCCGTAAACGAGTAATAGAGGGACATAATCATCGGCCCCAGAGTCAACAGGAAGAAACCTATTAACCAAGGCGAGAGAAACAGATAACCGGCGAGCGGCGATTCCCAGCGTTTGGCACGCTTTTTCCTCGACGGAACCGTTTTCACAGAACCTGTGGGCGCTTGCTTTGCAGCAGCATTGTTCATGAATTTTACTCCTATCTTCCAACTGTATCGGAACTTTTCTTTCATTATAAGATGGTCTGCTACAGGCTTGAAGGAGAGGAATGAATGCTTTTCTTTCACTATTTATCAATTCTGCGCAGAGGGCTTTAATAAGAACTTAAGATTTATGAATCCGGACTATATCGTGACCCCAGGGAATGTTTGGACTTCCGGCCGCTGTTGTCTGCAGATTTCTTGATTTTATGCCGCTGTCCGCAGTTGAAATCCGCAGACAAAGGCGGTCGCTAACGCTCCTACAGTTCCAAACTTCCCTTCCGCCACTTTCGCCTCTTTGTAGTTCTTTAGTTCATCTTATTTAGGAAACTAATCGTCCGCACCGAGGAGACACTTTCCATTCACGGAATACAAAACCCTTATAAAGTATAGTCTGATCTGTGAATTTTGTATTTCTATAGAGGACACCCCTTTCAATATTTCGATTGTATGTTATAATGTAAGCGTAACCAAATTGAAGAACAATGATAGAAATGCCAAGGAGGATGGAGAACATGCTGGCAGGAATCAAGGAGTTTAAGAACTGGGTATCCGGAATGTGGCAGCCAAGCACAGCTTGGGGAGATGAGGATTATCGCAAGCTGGAATACAGCGTGGAGCGGCATCTGCACACACCGCAATTACCGAGCCCGCTTACCTATGAAGAAGAAGCCCGCATCAAGACCGTCAAATTCCACTAAATCACTTACAGCAGATATCTGAACACATATAGATGTACAAGTAGAAACGGTTTCACCGTCCTTTGTAAGATATTTTGAATTGGACCTCCTGCGCCCGGGGAATACCGGATCAGGGGGTTTTTCTTACGGGTTAAGATTAATTGGAGGGTGTATGATTACAACAAAAAACCTCCCCTCACCTAAGGTGAAAGAAGGTTTAAACGTGTCGCTCCTGATGAACGGCAGCTAGATTTTCAGCTCCCCAAGCTTAATCAGCTCGACAACCGCTTGCGAACGGCCTTTAACGTTTAATTTTTGCATTACGTTGGAGATGTGATTGCGGACCGTTTTTTCGCTGATAAAAAGCAGGCCAGCGATGTCGCGTGTCGTTTTGTCCTGGACGAGAAGCTCAAAAACTTCGCGCTCACGATGAGTCAACAGAAATTTGCTGTGATGTTCGTTCCCTTTCAATGGTGTCACCCCTCCTTGCTCGGGTTTTGTTTGGTATAACAAGGTAAAGGGATACAGTCAAAACATATTATGTATGGGGAATGTTAATGGTGCCGTAGAGGGCATAAAATGGGCTGGGCACGCCAAGAAACGGCTTGGAGTACCTCTTGGCACTGCATCCGCTTCGGTGAATCGGGAAAAATAGTTACCGGTCCGTCACGCCCTTGCGGTCACGCCGATTTAGTCCGGAACCCCTTACACGCTCAGTATAGGTTATGGAATGGATTTCATAGCAAGTCTTTTTCGCAGAAAGGGGGAATCGTTATGATAAGAAAAAACGGCTTCGCCGTCCTCTGCAAAGCGTATGCTTCCGAAGCAGCGATACTACGTATCGCTTTCAGGCATCCGTTTCTGCGAGAAATAGAAGGATAATTTATGGCGTGGAACATATAAATTCTTATATTTTAAAATAAATCTATTCGATCTATTATTCGACACGCAGGGAGGCTGCTGTATATATGGCCAATATTAAAGAAATTGCCCGGATCGCCGGTGTATCGGTTACAACCGTATCACGCGTGCTCAACAATCACCCTTACGTCAGCCCGGATAAACGGGCCGCCGTTCTGCAAACCATTGAGCAGTTAAACTATAGCCGCAATATGAATGCCGTCCATCTCATCACAGGCCGCACTCGGGTGGTTGCGGTTGTGCTGCCTTTTATTAACTTATTTTATTTCTCGCTTATTATGGAAGGCCTGGCTCATGAAGCACTGCTGGCGCAATACCGGCTGGTGCTCTGCCAGACCAATTACGAGCCGGAAGAGGAGCTTCATGTGCTGGAGATGCTGCGCAACAAGGAAATCGACGGCGTGGTTATCGTGTCCTCCGCGCTGAAGCCGGAAGTTATTGAAGAGTTTACAGGTTACGGTCCCATACTCACTTGCCAGGACAATGGCCCGCGGCAGTTCTCTTCGGTATATGTGGAGCATTATGCGGCATTCCGCGAGGGGCTGGATTATCTGGCGGCCAAGGGACATACGGCCATCGGCTATTGCGAGGGCAGGCAGCAGGGCAGCAGCAGCCTGATCCGGCAAACGGCCTACCGTGACTTCCTCCAAGTGCAAGGCTGGCCGGTCCATGAGGAGTGGATCTCCTTCGGCTGCCGGACCGAAGAAGACGGCGCCGCCGAGCTGCACCGCCTGCTGGCGCTGAACAGCCGGCCCAGCGCCTTGCTGATCGCCGGGGATCATGTCGCAGCCGGACTGATGCTGGAAGCCCGGAAGCTGCGGCTGCGCATCCCCGAGGACTTGGCGGTAATCGGCTTCGACAACCAGCCGATCGGACGGCTGCTGGGTCTGACGACGATTGATAACCAGCTGTATGAGATGGGGGCTACCGCTTTTCGCCTCTTGCTGCGTCAGATTCAAGGCGAAGAAACGGAACCGGTGCATCACAAGCTGGAGTACCGGTTAATCGAACGTTCCAGCGTGTAGCCGGGCATCCATTGTCTAAACAACTCCGTTTTAATGTAACTATTAGAATGATCCCCCTTGCATTCAGGCGGGATTTATTTTATGCTGATTATGAAAATAATTTTCTAATTATTGATAATAAATATAAAAAAAATTACCAAATTTAAAAAAGGAGCAGTCTCATGTCAACACCATTACCCATTCTTCATGTACTTGAGCATGAACAGGCTAAGCTGTCCCAACTGGAACGCAAGCTGGCCGAACGCATATTAGCCTCACCCGGAGAAATTGTGCATATGGGCATCACAGAGCTGGCGGAGCAGTGCGGGATTAGTACGGCAACGATCACTCGCTTCTGCAAGGTGCTGCATTCCGCGGCTTCCCTGATTTCAAGCTGAAGCTGGCCGCGGAAAATGCCCATAGCGATGCTGCGCCCCAGGACGGAAGCTCGTCCTACCAGGATATCGTGGCCGGTAATCCGCTCTCGGTGATAGTAGAGGCTATGCAGGCGAACCATCTGGCTTCCATCCGCGACACGACCTCGCTCCTGGATCTCGAGGCAATGCAGCAGATCTGGCTGCAGAATGTCTGGCCTATGACCGGATGCTGGAAGAGAATGGTCCCGTAGACCTGCAGATTCTGGGCATTGGCAGCAACGGCCACATCGGCTTTAATGAGCCGGATGCCAGCCTCAGCAGCGGCACCCATGTGGTAGATCTGCTGGAGGAGACATTGGAGGCCAATGCGCGTTTTTTTGACAAGGTGGAGGATGTTCCCCGGCAGGCTGTGACGATGGGCATCGGCGGCATTCTGAAGGCGCGGCAGATTCTGCTGCTGGTTCGGGGTGAAGAGAAGGCAGAGGCGGTCCGCAATGCCGTGGAAGGTCCGATTACAACACAATGTCCGGCCTCACTGCTGCTGAGCCATCCGAACGTTATTGTGCTGGTCGATGAAGGAGCAGGCAAATGGCTGAAATAAATACACTTAACCCTGAGCGCACGAACGAAACCGGAGAACTGCTCTTTGGCCGGGTGCTCACCCCCCGCGGCCTGATTACAGAAGGCGTTGTTGCCGTATCCGATGAACAGATTCACTACGCTGGCGAAGCGGGCTTCTTGCCGGAGCGTTACAGCCATTGGCCGGCAGGCGATTACGAGACTGATGATCTGCTGATTCCCGGATTCATTGATGTCCATGTTCACGGCGGAGCCGGCCATGACTTCATGTATAGTGATGCCAAGGCGCTGGATGTAATCACGGCCTTCCATAGCTCACAGGGAACGACAACGATGCTGGCAACCACAATGACAGCGGATAAAGCCGACATTGACCAAGCCTTATGGGTTCATTTTAATTTAGTTGCGATAACGGTTACTACTTAGGACCCAATAGGATAGGAGCATCAAAGTCTGATCGCCACATAAGTCCAATCCACGGAATTAGTTGCGAATCTGCATCTAATTAGATGATTTTTTCTGTTTTAGAGCAAATAAGTGCGAACTCGCATCTAATTTCGGATTCTGAGCCTTAAACTATCATTTTACTCGAAAATAGTTGCAGATTCGCACTTATTTGCCCAATAACAGGAATTCCAGCTGAAATTAAATGCACTTTTGCATCTAATTTCTCTGAAATCTCTAGTGTAGCATTCTAATCCTCAGAGGGACCTAAGTAGTAACGAACAAATAAGTTAGAAACAGAAAAGCAGCAGTCCCGATCGGCGGACTGCTGCTTTTGTCGTTCCGTTGTTAACAAGCATTAGCGCATAACTCTGCCGCACCCAGGAATCCTAGCCCATAATTCATGTGCAGCAAGTTTAGCGGTTGTCGCTGCGCATCGGGAAGATCCGTTCAACCATGGTACGGAATTCATTCGCGAAGCCTTTGAGCGGATGTCCTGCCCTCGCCTCTTCGCCATAGACATTCATCCGTTCCACGAAATCTGGGTTTGCTGAAACATACACTGCATTAATCTGCGGGGCATATTTCTTGACCTCTGCAGAGATCTTTTCCTTCATTTTCATCGTAATGGCCTCATCGCTGTTCATGTTCATATTCATATTGTTGTTGTCCATGTTGTTGTTCATATTGCCCATATCACGGCTCATGCCGGTCTTTATTCTGCCCATGTCTGTACTCATATCATTCATGCCTCTGCCCATATCCGCCCCATCCATTGTAGAGCTGCGGCCTTCGTTCATTGCTCGGGTGTTGCTGCCCAAGGCCCCCGGCATATTGCTCTTGGCATGAATTCCTCCCGCCGCATCCTCCAGTATCACCGCAACATAGGCGCTTTTGCCCATCAGCATGACATTGGCGCTGCGAACCTCAGCCATGGCGGCTATCCGGTCGGCGAGATCCCGGCTCATCTCCATCTTGTTCATATCCTTATCTCCACGGGTGGAGTTAATGCCGATCTTCCCATCCCCCGCCCCCCGGACACTGTTCGGCTGAACCCCTGTCTTCCCTGCGTTCTGGTTGACTCCGCACCCTGTTATGCTTACTGCGCCAAGAAGTAGCGCGGCTGAGACTGTCATACCGATTCTGGACCGCAACATGAAATCATCCTCCATCTCTATAATTGTAATATGTGCAGTGTACAATCGTTAGGATGGCCTGACGGGAAGCAAACTATGCTGAAAGGATTTGGCAGAGCATTTCTTTTGGCGTCACCACCGGGCGTCCATTCGCGTATCTTATAAACAGCAGCAGATGGATTACGACCATTGTCCGTTTATGTGGCTATCGGTCAGGAGGGGTAATCATGAAGGTTCTATTTACGTTCTACCTGCCCAGCGGAGGGGTGGAAACCTTGAACAAGCTGCGGTGCGAAAGTCTGCAGCGTAGTGGTATCGAAAGTCATGTGCTGTATCTTGCAGATACAGCCAGCCGTAACATGACAACGGTCCCCGTATTTATCCGCTCCCGGGATGATGAGCTTACGGAATTGCTGCACACCCAGCATTATGACGCGATTGTTGTTACCTCAGATTTTCTGCTGACGGAAAGACTGCGGCGGCTTGGATATAACGGAATCATCATTTATGAAGCACAAGGGCTTGGAACCCGTTCCGATGCCGAGCGGCTGGTCTTAGAAGCCCTGCCTTTCCTTCACTCTTATTGCAATGCTGTCCTGATTCCGCCTACCGATCATTTGCTGGAGCTGTTCCTGCGTGCGTCCCCCTGGCTGAACCGTTATGTCATTCCCAATATCGTGGATGTTGAGACCTTCCAGCCCGTTCAGGTTGAAACTCCCCCTGATCCGGTCATTGCCTGGATAGGGAGGCTGGAGGTCAATAAAAACTGGCGGGAATACCTGCAGGTCGTCAAGCTTCTGCGCTGCAGCAAACCGGATTTGCACCTGTGGATGTTTCATGATCCACTTCTGGCTGCAGAAGGGCAAACTCTTGAATTTGAATATGAGCTGGAGGCTTCCGGCCTTGCCGACCGCCTAAATGTGTTCACCAATATTCCCAATGCCCTGATGCCTGGCTTTTATTCTTCCATTGCCGCCTCGGGCGGATTCCTGCTGTCGACCTCCATTACCGAGGGGTTCGGTTATGCGGTAGCGGAAGCGGTCTGCTGCACTTGTCCGGTACTCAGCACCGATTCCGACGGCGTCCGCTCCTTTATTGTGCATGATGTATCCGGGAAGTTCTATCCACTTGGCAATCCCGAAGCTGCCGTGCAGCAAGCGCTGGAGCTGATGGATAACATGCCGCTGCGCAATCTGATCTGCCAGCAAGGGAGGGCGCTCATGGTGTCCCGCTTTGGTTCGGAACAGTATGCCCAATCCTTCCGGGCGATGATGAACTCTTTTTCGATCTTCTAAGGGCGTGAAACCTTACATTCTTATATTTGCGCAAAAACGCTCAGGCCACGTAAGGTGGAATGAGCGTTTTTGTAGTATGCCATCTGTATCATCTGCAGGGGTACGCAGCTCATAACGCACATCGGCCATCAACGACTGCAGACGGAGTCGGCATATTCTGCCGGAGGGACAATCAGACGAATGTGCACCTCAGGATGGGCCTCCTTCACCAGATTAAGCTGCTGCTTCAGCAGATAATTCTGCTCCCGGTGCCCGGTGAATCCCCCCTCCGGCTTCCGCAGAATGGCCGAGATCACAGGCCCTTGGCCTTCCGGATCACGGATGTTCTGATTGCGAAACTCCTCGCCTACGCCGATAGGCACGATCTTGCCTTTGATTCCATGGTTAAGCCGGATGATCTCCTGCTGCCAGCGTGACAGCACAAGCAGATTGCGTGTGAATCCCTTTGCCTTCATCGCTGGCCTGCTGGGATACAGCTGCACTGCGCTATCCGCCCATAGAGGAGATTAGTCCATGAAGCATGCCACTGTAGCGTGTACGGATTGCAGCCGATTCCGCCATAATTTCGTCATAATGCTTAAGGGTCCCCATCCCCTCATGAGTGCGGTAAGCGGTAAGCGACTGATTCAGCATCACCGGTGCATAGCCGTTCAGAACCGCCCGGAACCACAGGTCATAATCATGGGTGTACGGCAGCGATTCATCAAATAGCCCGATGGCCCCAAACACCTCTCTTTTGAACATCACCGTACAGCCATTAATGGGATTGCCTTGCAGAAAACAGCGCAGATAATCCAGCTGGCTGGCAAAAACAGGTGAAGCATTCAACTGCACAAGCTGCGACAGCCCGTTGATAGTGTTGAAATTGGTATAAGAGATCAACAACCGATTCTCCTCCATAAACGAAACCTGATTGTTGATTTTGTCACGGTAGAACAAATCATCGGAGCTGAGCCAGACGATATAATCGCCGGTGGAGTACCGAATGCCATAGTTCAGGGCTGAGGCAGTTCCGCCGTTGCTTTTGCCCAGATAATGAATCCGCGGCAGGTAGGGCGTAATCCGGTCTGTGTGGACTGTGGAACCATCATCGACAACGATGATCTCATAAGGCTTCCAAGATTGGGAGAACGCACTCTGCAGCGCCTTTTCAATATAGGGACAATTGTAAAAAGGAATGACGACTGTCACTTTCGGGTTCATCGTATGTCTCCTTCCTGTTCGGACCGGCAGTAGTCCAGAATATCCGTAAGCGATTGTTCCAGCGGGATCTGTGGCTTCCAGCCCAGAACGGCAGCATGATCGTCATCAGCTGCAGCCTCTGCAGCGGCGGCGGGAGGACCGGAGGCAGTAGGCACAGACGGTGCTGCTGCCGCCTCCTGCTCCGCTCCCCACTCTACCGGAACCGGAGCAGTTGCCTGGCTGAGCAGTTGCCCGACGATCTCTCCCAGCTGCCGCGTCTGCCCGGAGTCGATCCGATAGATCCGGCCTTCTTCTCCCTTGCGGAGAATATAGTCATAAGCGCGGACCGCATCGCGCACATCCAGGAAATCGCGCTGTACATAGCGGGAAGACACCTTGAACGGCGCAGAAACAGTGGAATCGCCCGCATCCGGCGATTGTGCAGCCGTTGCCATTTCAGCGTTGACAATATGCCGCGCCAGCAAGGAGCAGAAACCCGTGGATGGCCCGGGGCCAATCAGATTGCACGGCTCCGCCAGCAGCACGGGCTGCTTGAACAAGGTGCCCCAGGCCAGGGATACCAGCTCTTCTATGGTTTTGCTCAGACTGTAGGGATGGGGAGGACCTTCTTCCGACCCTGGTTTGAATTTGAGGCGTGAGCCGGCCACCAGCACCCGGCTTCCCGGCACATGCCTCATGGCTTCAAGCAAATACAGGGTAGCCATCACATTGGTTTCCATGTAGAGCAGAGGTTCCCGCCAGGATTCAGGCACAGAGTTGGTTCCGGCCAGATGCAGCACGGCTTCAGGTACCGTCTCCCCGATCATTCGCGCCACCGCCTGACGGTCGCTCAGATCACATATATAAGTCTGTACATTGGCAGGAAACAAGGGCGGTGCTCCTCCCTGAGCAGGTGACAGCGGCCTGCGTACAACAGCCGTCACTTCAGCGCCTGCTTCCCGGAAATAATCCACTGCATGCCGCCCGGTGAATCCGCCCGCTCCGGTAATCAACAGCCTGCACCCTTTCATCGGGACAGCTCCGCTGTGCTCATCCAGTCCGCAAGCTCTGCCAGCATTACTGAATAGGCAGGCAGCCGGATGTCCACATCGGCCCTGGTGTTCACAAGTGTACGATCCTGCACAGGTCTGTCATCCGGCACAATCCGGGTATCCGTCTTGCCAAAAGCGTCCTGTATAAGCTGCAGCAGCTCATATTTGCTGACCGGGGCCGGGTGCGCGAGATGGATCAGGCCGCTCAGCGGCGATTCCAGCAGGGAATCGACTACCTTGGCCAGCTCCAGCGTAGTTACTCCGTTCCACATGACCCGGCGGTAGCCCGGCACGTCACCACTCTGGTTCAGGAACCAGTTCATTAGCCCTATGCCTCCGGCCCGGATCTCGGGGCCGATGATGGAGGTGCGGATCGTCAGGTGTCCGGGAGCGCGTACCTCGCCGAGACTTTTGGAAACGGCATACACTGAAGTGCCGTCCGGCTTATCTTCCTCCGTATAACCGCCGCGTGTTCCGTCGAACACGCAGTCGGTGCTGATGTGAATCAGCCGTGCGCCTGCGGCATCCGCCGCCCGCTGCAGGCGGTGAGGCAGGAAGCCGTTGACATGATAGGCTGCTATTTTATCCATTTCCGCGAATTGGTTCAGCACGCCCATGGCATTGATCAGACAATGGGGAGAGACGATATCGACCAGCTTCTCCACTCCGGCAATATCGTCGGCATCCACGTACAGTCCGCCGAGATCGCTCCTGTCCCGGGTTGTATGGAAGACGTGATGGCCCTGTCGGCGGAAATAATCCGCCAGCAGATGCCCGGCCATACCATTGCCGCCAAGAATTAGCAGCTTCATTGCAGGAAGCCTCCCCGGATGAGAATATCCTTGATCTCATGCTGGTTCATCAGATTGTCCTCGGAGCTGAAGCTGTTGAATGATACCTGCGGATAAGAGCTGTAATGGGCCTTCAGCTCCGGCATATCCAGCGTCGGCAGAATCACCAGATATTGCTCGTCATAGACAACGGTTGTCAGGCTCTCGAAGTCGCTCATCAGAATCTCATGAATCTTCTCTCCGGGACGGATACCCGCTTCCACAATGCTGACATCCGGCTTGCCGGAGGCTTCGATCAGCACCTCGGCCAGATCAACAATCCGGCAGGTGGGCATGGTCATCACGAAGATTTCGCCGCCCAGGCTGATCTCGGAGGCTTTGAACAGCAGGGTAATGGCGTCGCGCAGTGTGAAGAAGAAGCGTGTCATATTCATATCGGTGATGCGTACCTGGCTTTTGTCTTTAATCTGTTTCATGAACAGATGCACCACACTGCCGTTAGTTCCCAACACATTGCCGCCGCGTACGGTCACGAAACGGGTGTTCGATCCCAGCAGATTGGCATAGACAAACAGCTTCTCGCCAATAGCCTTAGTCATTCCGTAGAAATTGGACGGATTAGCAGCCTTGTCTGTAGAGATATAGATTGCCTTCTCCACATTATTGGCCACCGCAGCCTCAATCACATTCTGTGTGCCAACCACATTGGTCTTCAGCGCTTCATAGGGCTGTTCTTCGCAGACGGGAACATGCTTCAGTGCAGCGAGATGGAAGATGTAATCCACGCCCCGGCAAGCCGCCACAAGCGCATCCTTGTCACGGATATCGCCGATAATGAAGCTCAAGCGGCCATCCTCAAACTCGCGGCTCATTGCTACCTGAGCCGACTCGCTGCGGGAGAAGATAATAATTTCCTCGGGATTCTGCGGAAGCAACTGTCTGATAAGCTCATGCCCCCAGGAACCGGTGCCACCGGTGACCATGATCCGTTTATTATAGAACATTCAGGTTCCCTCCAAGCAGAAATTTGACTACCTTGCTTGAGACATCCGGGGTCAAATAACCCTCCGGTGCCTCCCATTGCCGACTGAACGCCGTCATCAGCTTCGCACAGCGCAGAATCTGTGCTGCATCCACACCGGATACTACATTGCTGCCGCAGTCGACCGTCTCCGGACGTTCAGTGGTGCGGCGGATAGTTACGGTTGGCACTCCTGTGAGGCAGCACTCCTCCTGCACGGTTCCACTGTCGGTAATCGCGCATAAGGCATGCTGCTCCAGATGGACAAAATCAAAAAATCCAAACGGCTCATGAAATTCCACCAGCGGGTGCATCGGCTGTCCGGTCAGCCTGGAGCGGGTACGGGGATGGATGCTGCAGATCAGCCGCAGGCCAAATTGCTCAGCCACCGCATTTAGCCCATTCATGATCTGTTCCAGCGCGGGCGGATCATCCACGTTCTCCGCGCGGTGGGCGGTAACCAGAAAATACTGTCCCGGCTTCAGCTTCAGCCGCTCCAGAATATCGCTGGCATGGATCTGCGGCGAGTAGCGGGTCATCACTTCATGAATCGGATTGCCGGTCAGCACAATGCGGTTGCTTGGAAATCCTTCGCTGAGCAGATGTCGTTTGCTCTGCTGCGTATAAGGCATATTAATGGTGGATACGGCATCTATGACACGGCGGTTTTTCTCCTCCGGCACTTTCAGATCGTAGCAGCGGTTGCCCGCTTCCATGTGCACTACCGGAATCCCCATCCGTTCGGCCAGCAGCGCGCAGAGCGCACTGTTGGTATCGCCCAGCAGCAGAATCCGGTCTGGCTGCTCTGTCAGCAGGATGCTCTCCAGACTGCCGAACATCGTTGCCAGCTGGCCGCCGAGACCAGCCTGCTTATCCTGCAGCACATAGTCCGGCGTCCGAAGTCCCAGCTCGGCAAAAAAGATCCCGCTGAGACTCGCGGTAAAGTTCTGTCCTGTATGCACAAGCACATGGCTGTCTGCATGCTCGTCAAGTAGCGGAAGGATAACGCTGAGGCGGATGATTTCGGGCCGAGTGCCCAGAATCGTCATAATCTTCATAGTTCACTCCCCTGCTCTGTTGGTTGATGAGTAGTCCCGCCGGGGCGGGCACATGGCTTAGCCCGACTTGCGGCTCTTGGCGCGGCGCCTTGCCCCGCGCCGCTTGCCGGCGGCTCTGCTGCGCAGCCGCCGACGACGCCTACGCCGCAGAGCCGCGCGGCGTGCTCCCACCGGACGCGTGCGCCGCCGCCTCCGGGCCTTGGCGCTGGCGTGGCGCAGCCGCCCGCGCCGGAGCTTGCCGCGCCGCAGGGCCGCGCGGCGGGATGCCCGGCTGCTGCGGGGCGCAGCCGGCGCAGGGTCCTCGCCCGCCGGTGCGGCGGCGGGCGGGTCTTGCAGGCCGCCGGTGGTCTGAACCGGCGGCGGGGTGCAGTAGCGGAGGCTCCACGACTCCGCCAGCCCTTGCAGCCGGGCGCGGTAAGCGCCCGGGCCGTAGAGCGCGCTGATGCGCAGGCGCGCTGATGCCGCTTCGGCCTCAGCCAGCCCCGGCTCGGCCAGCAGAGCGGAGGTGCGCGCCGCCAGCGCGGGGATATCCTCCGCCGGGACCAGATTCTGCATGCTGCCCGCAGCATGCAGAATCTCTCTCAGGCCGCCGGAGTCATAGGCGACTACCGGCTTGCCGAAGCTGATCCCCTCCAGCGCAGTCATGCCAAACCCCTCGCGGATCAGGCTCGGTACAACCAGCAGATCCATCGCACAATAAGCAGAGGGCAGGCAGTCTTCGTAGCCGACGAATTTGAAATGGGCATGCAGCCCTTCCAGCTTCACCTTACGGATACAGCGGTCATAGTAGCTTTTGTCCCCCGCTGTCCCGATCACTACATATTTGGCACGGGGATGCTTAGCAGACACCAGCACCGCCATCTTCACAAAATGCTCCAATCCCTTCTCCTTATTAATGAAGGAAGAGATATAACCGATCAGCGGCTCCTCCGGGCGAACCCGCAGCTCGCGCCGCCGTTCTCCGCGCAGCTTGCTCCAGGCGTCCTGCATCAGATCCTGCTCATTCCAGGAAGGCGGCAGCTGCGTAACCTTGGCTTGGCGGATGTCTTCCGGGAAACAGGAGGCTACCGTATGAGAAATCGCCAGGATCTCGTCGCTGTTCCGGTCAATCACGCCTGCGCTGAGTGGTGTGTATTCGTTAACCGTCATTGTCTCCGATATCTTCCAGATGACCGGAATATTCAGCTGCTTGGCGGCCAGTGCCGGCAGGGCATGCACACAGGTACTCGTGATGATGAAGGCCGGACGCAGGGCGGCGAGCCAGCCGCTTAGAGCGCGGTATTCCCGGCTCTCCTTGAGTTTGCCAATATCCGCCTCGAGCCCCCCATAAGGAGTGTACATTCCATACACCAGCGGGATCGGCATCAGTTCTACCTGAAGCCCGGAGCTGCGGGCCAGCCGGGTCAGCTTGCCGTCTTCCGGCGCGACCAGAATACAATGGAAGTAAACGGACAGCTCCCGGCTGAAGAATAACAGCAGCTTCTCCGCTCCCGTAATGCTGCGGGTGTTGGACACATGGGAAAAGAGTACGATTGTAGCTTTGTCGGCCATGGCGTTTTGGCGCTCCCTGCAAGGGCCGCGGCCATTCACCTCCTAAAAGTGTGTAACTGCTTAGGTCTAGCGTGAACGGTACTTCAATATATTAGGCAGCGGCAGCAGTCCCCTGTCAGCCGCACAGATCGATCAGGCAGGGCCGTAAATCACTGTCAGCAGCTGGTCGATACGCTTGTTGTAGGTATGATCTTTCAGCGTCCGTTCATAGGCCGCCAGCGCAATAGCCCGGCGCTCCTCCTCATGGTTGAGGTAATAATGGATCTTATCCATCATCTCGCGGGGGCTGTCAAACGTTTCGATCTCCTTGCCTGGCTTGTAGAAGTTGCCCATATCGTCTCTCGCATCACAGAGCTGCAGCGTACCGCTGGCCGCGATCTCAAACGTGCGGGGGTTAGGCGACACCGCCGGAATCGACAGCGTATTATTGTTGGCGACCTCATCGATGTGGGAGCGGTGCAGGTTGATGACGATTTTGGAGCCGCTGTACGCGGACGCAGTTTCCTGAGGCGACATCCATTTGCCTACTTCAATCCGCTCACCATACAGCGCCGCTTCGGGCAGTCGATCCCACCAAATGCCGTTGATTACGCTATTGTAGGTCATCAGCTCCGGCAGCACCTCACGGAAGAAATTGACCCGGTTCCAGTAAGCGGAGCCGATGAAGCTGACATCACGGGTGATCGGCGAGCGGGTTGTGGTTGGGCGGTAGTGCTCCCGGTGAGCGGCAAAAGGCAGGTAATGTACATCGGTGCAGCCAAGCTCCTGGTAGAACTCCACACAATTGCGTTCAAGTGTGAATACGTAATCGTAATAATTGACGACTTTAGCAGTGAAGTCTGTGTAATAAGGGTCGTCAGTGAGCCAGATTGCCGTCTTGATGCCCGCTCCACGCAGAATGTTAATCTGCTCCAGCGGCAGATCCATGCCATCAAGCACCAGCACCAGATCGGGACGCTGCGCGGCTATCAGCTCGATCAAGTTCTGCCGCACATCCGTCACCGTGACCTGGATGGTCAATTTCTGCAGGGCGGCGAGCACAGCATCATCCAGCGGAGAATAGGGATATCCTTTGCCTGATGCCACATACATCACATGAATGTTGCGCACCGGAAGAACCTCCTCCGCACGCCCATCGAGAATAGCCAGCCTTCCGCGCAGATACCCTTCATCGTAACCGCCCTTGAAGCCGATAAGGCGGCCTCTCAGCTTTTCTTGCTCCGCAGGCGTCAGAGGCTGCGGCGGTGCAGGCAATATGAAATCATTGTTCATGATATTCGCTCCTTTATCCTGTGATAGAAGTCTTAACGTGCCGTAAGGACATTCAGTAACTGGGGCAAGCGTGCGATAAACGTATGGTTCTGCAAGGTGGTGCGCAGACTCCGCAAGGCGTAAATCCGCCGCTCCTTCTCGTGCTTCAGGTAATAGTCAATCTTCTCCTGCAGCTCCCCTGCCGAGCCAAACGTCTCCAGATCATATCCCGGCCGGTAAAAATTCCTCAGATCATCACGCACATCCGTAAGCTGCATCGTGCCGCAGGCGCTGATCTCATAGGTACGCGGATTGATGGAGCGGGACGGAAGACCGTAGCTGTTGCGGTTATCCTGACCCGTCTCCCAAGGGCGGTGGATGTTAATCACCAGCTTGGCGCCGCTGTAATAGTTCGCCGTTTCAGCCGGGGGGATAAACCCAGGGCTAATCGATGGCTCCAGCTGATCATAGCTGCTGAGGCGTTCCCAGAAGCCTCCGGCTATCAGCACTTTTTTGGTGCGGAGAAAAGGGGCCAGCTCATCAAACAGCTTCGTGCGGTTGTGAAAGGCATTCCCGATAAAGACGACATCATAGTTATATTGCGGACCCGTGCGGCGCGGATGGAACATGGACGGATTGACGCACAGCGGCAGATAATGGACGGACAGCACTTTCAGCGAACGATAGAACTCCACACAGCCTAGCTCATGTGTGAATACATGGTCATAAGAGCGGCAGATCTGCGAGGTATCCTGGGTAAAATAAGGATCATCGACAAACCAAATGGCTGTGGTAATCCCCAAATTCCTGATCTCGGCAATCTGCTCCAGATGATTCTCAGGGAACACATGCAGCCCGTTCATCACGAGCACTGCACCCGGCCTTTCCCTGGCGGCCGTTTCCAGCATGCTCTCCGGGGTGCTGACTACCAGCTCGCTTACCAGTTGCTGCAGCGCCTCAATCACACCCGTATCAATCGCTTCAAAACCTTGCGGCACATACATCAGCTTAAGAGGACGGCATGCCTCTGCTCCAGGACTATTCAGCTGCCGCACGGCTTCAAGCGTGCCCAGACGGTACCCTTGCGAGTACCCGTCGCGGTAATCCCGCGGGCGCTGTTTTCTTCTTTTTGCTTTCACGGCATTCACCCTGCCCCGTCGTATTCTCAAGACAGTATAACTATATGCGGAGTCAGCATCCGCCTCATGGACATCTGCCCCGGAGTCCCGTGAAATTGGCTGATGTCCCCTGTCTTTAGCCCGGGAATCCCGAACCTCTGCCGAATTTGTCCACTCGGCTCTACCTGATATACTGGTAACAACTCACAAATCGGGAGGTAACTATGAATAACGCCATGCTGTACCTGCGCCACGCCGAGCTGCTTCGCGGACAAGTGTCTTCCTTCGATGTTTATCCTTATGCGCTGCCTGTGGTGCGTTCGCTGGAGCGGCTTGTGTTTGAGAAGCAGGTAACGTTTCTGGTGGGAGAGAACGGCAGCGGCAAATCCACATTGCTGGAGGGTATTGCTGCTGCCTGGGGTTTTAATCCTGAAGGGGGAACGCTTAATTTCTCGTTCAATACCCGCGCATCCCATTCGGGGCTGTATGAGCATCTTAGAATTGCCAGAGGGGTAAGACGCCCACAGGACGGCTTCTTCCTGCGGGCGGAGAGTTATTACAATGTAGCCAGCTATATTGATCAATTGGATGAAGAGCAGCAACCACTGCCACTGCCACTGATTAAAGATTCATATGGAGGGAAATCGCTGCATGAGCAGTCCCATGGAGAATCTTTCTTCGCCACGTTCATTCACCGCTTCGGAGGACGGGGCCTCTACATCCTGGACGAGCCGGAAGCCGCGCTGTCTCCGCTGCGCCAAATGTCGCTGCTGACGCGGATGCATGAGCTGGTGCAGCAGCATTCCCAGTTCATTATCGCTACCCACTCTCCCATCCTGATGTCCTATCCCGGTGCAGATATCCGGCTGTTGGACGGCGAAGGCATCCGGCCGGTGACTTTGGAGGAGACGGACCATTACACCATTACCCGGGCGTTCATGAACAACCGTGAGCGGATGCTGCAGGAGCTGCTGGGAGACTAGCAGTGTAAGGAGCTGGAACTAAAAGTTTGAACCCCCGAACGCTCCTTCAGTGGGCAGTCAGGGTACGGAAGTCAAGATGTTGCCAATTGCCGCCCGGCCAGCCACATGAAGGGGATGGGTTCGTCCGTTCGCAGGGCGTTATCCAAGTCCCTCAGTCCATCTTGCTCAAAAAACGAGGAGCGCCGCAAGCAGCCACTTCATGGCTTCTGGGAAACCCCTGCGCGTCCGTAGGAGAATACGCAACGCCACCGTACGAGTAGTCAGTCGTTAAGGATATCCGAGCGGTAAAACCTGCAAATGTGCAGGTTTTTCTCAGAATTTCTGCCTAAAAAGAAAAATACCTGCAAATGTGCAGGCATTTCAGAATCAGGTTACTCCAAAAGCCGCTTTGGCCTGAAAAAAGATGTACATTTGCAGGGATTTGAGATTCGGCGGTGCTATCATCCAGAAAAGATGTACTTTTGCAGGGATTTCTCACAAAGTTTAGGAGGAAGGCTATGAATAGTTCTAATCATCAGCAATATTTGAAAGGTATAGATAAGTTATTCATAATTAAGAGCAAATGCCATTCCTGTGTTAAGGTTAAGCAGCCACCTCAGGCGGAATTTATTATCCCCGCCACGCGGCCCGCCCCCACAGCACAGCACACTACAGCAAAAAAAGGGTGTCCCAACAGCCACCGTGGCTCTTGGGACACCCTTTTTCTATAGCTTCCAGCGCAAAACTATCTGCGGCTCCGGTTGGCCGCCCAGGCCGACAGCTGGTAAACCACCCAGCCGACCATGGCCACAGCCATCATGTCGAAGCTTACGTTGAACATAAACAGATGTTTGCCGATATCCGCCCGTCCGTCGCCGAGGATCGGCACCAGGAAGGAGAACAGGCCAATCAGGCCCAGCAGCATCATCAGCTCTCCCGCAACCCTTTCGCGCCTGTCGCGGCTGCGGAAATACTGGAACAATGCCCCTGCGTAATAGATCACGTAGAACCCTGCCAGAAATCCCAGACTGTGCGGGAGATGGTTGTTCTTAAACTGGCTCCAGCCGCTGTAAGCGAAGGACAACGCACCCGCCTTCTGCTCCCCCTGCTCATAGTTTCCAAGATAGTAGGGGCGGATAGCCATACTGTTGCTGGCCGCATACTGCATATTGTCGATCAGCCGGCCAGGATTCTTCAGATAGAAGAACAGCACATCCTTGTGCGAGACACGGTCATAGAAATCGGCCTGCAGCGAAGGATCGTCCTGCTTGATCGCAGTATCTGTCTGGAAGTAGTTTGTTCCCGCCAGCACCTCCAGCCGCTCCGGCAGACCCAAATCCTCCAGATCTCCCAACACATCCGGCGATTCATTCAGAATCCCGAAGAATACCGTCTGATAGAGGTTGATATGCTTCAATTCCTTGGGTGCCGTCACATACAGCAGCACTGAAATCAAGCAGATAGCGGCAGCGAAGCGCAGCGCCAGTTTTCTCCAGTTCCCCGTCCCCTGTAGTACCGAGAAACGCAGGAAGATGAGGCCAAAGGCAATGCCGATCGGCGCGTTCTGGATTTTGGAGCAGACCAGGAAGATCACCGCCACGAAGAAGAGCGTCAGCCCCTTCGAAGTAGGATGTTCCTGTATTGTAAGCCTTAATCCGAGTGCAAAAGTCAGCAGCAGGAACACCAGTGATACCGGCTCGCCGAAGAGTGAGTTGAAATAAGCGAGATATCCAATGTCATAAAAAACGAACAGCAGCATCGCACCCAGCAGCAGCCCGGTCACATAAGACCCGCGGGCATTATGCTTCACAAGCAGCCAAGTGGCTACCAGCAGTAGTAATGCATACACCGTGCCCAGCAAGCGGATATCGAAATAGCTGCCATGAAACAGTCCGCCGATCAGCCTGGGAACGAGCACCAGCAGGATCTGCGAGGAGGGGTAGAAGCCCTGGAAAAAATCATCATAAGCGAACCTGGAATGACTGAAGCTGAAGAAGCGGTCCGCGTACGCTTCAGCGGCATCATAATAATTTAACCCGACCGTGTTCATCATGCGCAGGAAATCGCCATTGTCGGCAACTCCGACAAACGGCTGAATAAAGAGCAGATAGAGAATGATCCCGCATCCGGCGACAGCTGCCAGAATCTCGGGTTTCAGCAGTTTTTTCATTGATTCCTCCTACCGCTGCGGAAGCAGCTTCACGTATTCATCCGACAAGCGCATCAGCTTCAGGATATAATCGTAATCCTGCTGATAGCGGCTGAAGTCTGTCACCGGCTCCAGCTTATCCAGCGATACCGCTTCTCCATTCTGGAAATCCTTGCCGGGAACAAACATAATTTCATCATTAAAAAACGAGCCTGTAGGCGAATAATAACGCATCCCGACCACATTGCGGTCAATGTTCAGCAGATCATGCCCAAAAGCAGTGAATCCTTCCTCCTGAAGCGAAACCCCAAGCAGATTGGCCAGCGTAGGGAGGATGTCCAGTTGGCCGCCGGTCCGCTCCACCTTCATCCCCTGCTTCATACCAGGAGCATGAATGATCAAAGGGATGTTGAAGCGGCTGACCCGCGAATCATAGGAAATACCCAGCGCCTGCTCCACCTGTTCTTCGGGAACATCCTTGGGCTGCAGTCCGAAATGGTCCCCGTACATCACAAGCACCGTGTTATCCCACAGTCCGCTGCTCTTCAGCTCCTCAATCAAGGTCCCAATCGCATAATCCGTATAATTGATGGCTGCCAGATAATCGCCCAGCATGGTATCCTTCAGATTGTCGGGGATAGTGATTTTCTTAAACTCGTCCTTGACCTTGAACGGGTGGTGGCTGGAGACTGTCACCATCTGTGCATAGAAAGGAGTGCCCTTCTGGTTAAGCGCAGCCAGCTTCTCCACGGCTGTACGATACAATTGCTCATCCGAAGCACCGAAGGAGTTGAAATGGTCATTGGTAAATGACTTTTTGTCATAATACCCGTTAAAGCCCAGTGCCGGATACATCTCATTGCGATTCCAAAAAGCCACATTGTTCACATGGAAAGTGTAGGCCTCATACCCTTTGTCACGCAGCAGCCTTGGCAGGCTTGGAATCTTCCGGTCCCCGAAACCGGTGGACATCGCCAGCGTGGCGATGGGGTAAATTGACGTATTGCTTATAAATTCGGCATCCGAGGTGTTTCCGGGCCCGATCTGCTGATAGACATGCGGGAAATAGTATCCCTCATCCGCCAGCTTGTTCAGCACCGGTGTTAGCTCCTGCCCATCCAGCGACTCGTGCAGTGGAAAGTTCTGAAAGGCCTCCATCTGGATCACAATGACATTCTTACCCTTAAATGAGCCGAAATCATCCGGTGCCGCTCCTGGAGTCTTATCGCTGTAAGGGTAGGTCTGCTCCAGAGCATCTATTCGGGCAATCGTATCGTTGATATCTCCGGTACCATGCAGCCCGTTATCTTCCTGAACCTTCAGCGCCGCTGCCACCTCATAGCTGAGGAAGCCGGCGCTCTCCGCCTGTACCAGTTCATTGGTGATGTCGCGCGCGGCCTGAACCGAATAGGCAGACAGAGCAAAACCGCCAATGATCGCTACCAGCAGCACAGTAAGATGGACGAATCGTGCCTTGGACGGCTCGCTTGACAGCTCATACCTGCCATGGTTACTGCGGTATCCATACGACCGTTTCCCTTGCTTCCAGCGGCGGAACAGGCTGTAGCCGCCTATAATCACCAAATCGGCAAAGAACAGCAAATCCACCCTTTGAATCGTTGACTCCACACTTTCCTTCACCTGGCCCACCTGCCCTAGTTCCGTCAACGCCAGATAGGTAGGCACCGAACCAAAGTGGTTGAAATACACACTGGCGGCAAACAGCAGCAGCGACAGCAGTCCATTAAAGATCCAGTAGACCGCCGTTCTCATCCGCACAGGCGTCAGCAGCGTGAAGATACCCATCAGGAACAGCACTGGCGCAATATCCGCCGTGATCCATTCCCAGGCAATGTTGTCAAAAAACAAATACCGCAGCAGCAGCAGCTTGACCCACAGCAGCCCCGCTACAATATAAAACGTACTCCCGACTGAAAAATATCTTCTTTCCTTCATCTCATCGCCTCTTAGACTTTTATAGTATCAAATGTCTTCTTACGTAAAATAGAATAACACTTTCTGTAAAATCTCACATCCGCTTAGTATAACAAGCTTTGATTTTTTAATCAAAACCGCTGGCATCGGCTTGTTCGCCATAACAAAAAAAGCCACCCCTTTAGGGGCGGCCGATACTGTATTCAGACATTAAATTTAGACAGTATAATTTTATTTAGCAGTTATTTTGGCGGTGCCCGCCGGAAGCTGCTCCAGCTCGAGAATCTTCAAATTAATGTCATAATTCACTCTTATTTCTGGTTGTCCTGCAGTATAGAAAACAACGTAACCCACCCGTGTATTATCTTCCTTTGCCAGCTTATAATTCTTGATATCCTGCCCGAATACTCCTTTGGCGAGCGGCTCAACTTTGCTGCGCAGCTTGGCTCCGCCATTCTTCAGCAGATCCTTCTCCAGTGCAGTAAGCTTGGCAATATCTTCATTATTTCGCGCCATCGAAGAAAGGTCCGAAACTGCAATAACCCGTTTGGTCTTGTTATCATATCTTACCGTGTAGGACTTTTTGTACAAAAGCATCAGCGTATCCGATTTATTATAGATATTTCGTGTGCCGCGCAACAGCTCATCGCCCTGTTTTCCCGCAAATTGCTTTAATGCCTTTTGTGCAGCCGTCACGGCTTCCTTGTTTACTTGTGAGTTTTCCAGGTATAACGCTAAGCTGTAAAATGTTTCATCAATAAATTGAACATGCGCTTTATTTTTATCAACAGTCAATGATATTGCGCTTTTCGCATTCTTGGCCAATTGCAAGTCATATACCTTAGACAAGTTAACATCACTGATTTCCCCTTTTCCTTTATACCCGTACTGCTTCAGTTTGGCCTTCGCCGTTTCAATTATCTGTGGCTTCACCTCTGCTACAGGTATGATGGAACTGACATTAGCTGAGCTGACCTTTCCAGTTTGATTGTCGACCATAACATTAGCCGAAACATTATTCTCTATAATAGTGAACATCGTTATGTCTTTACTGCTGCCCTCATTATCCTTCACCAGCGTTAGACGTTTGCCGTATAATTCCTCCACCTTGTCCTCGGCGTTTTTTAGCATCGTCTGTTCGGTGACCGCTGCAGGCGCTTTGGCAGCTTGCTGCACCTTAGAGAGCTGGGACTCTGCAAGCTTCGCCGTTTCGCCGCTCTGCTCCAGGCCTGCCCCGCCCCAGGTTACAGCAGCAACGCCCGCAAGCAGCACGAAACTGGCGGCTGCCGTCATTTTGAGCCGCAGCATCTTCGCTCTCGCCGGTTTCCGGCCCGCATCTCTCCTGTGCAGTGCGCGTACAACCTGATCAGCATGCACGTCTGTGAATTTTTTTTGTGCAAAAGGACTGTGATCCGCTCTTTCGTACCATTCTGGCTTCTTACTCTCCATTATTCTGCCCCTCTCAATTTGGATTGCACTTTCTGGCGTGCGCGGTGCAGTCTGGACTTGACGGTTCCCTGCGGCAGCCCAGCCATTCCCGCGATTTCCTTGATCGTCAGCCCATACTTGAGGTCCAGCACCAGCACCTCACGGTATTTATCCGGCAGCGCCATAATCACTGCCCAGATATCCTGGGCCTGGGAGTTTCCAAGATACTCCATCTCCGCCGAACGGGTTGTCCCCAGCTGCTCCAGCGGGAGCTCCTGCTCCTCCGTACCTGCTACCAACGGCTGCACACCTCCCCACAGACTTGTGCGGTAGAAGCGGGATTTACGGTACGTGAACACCGTATTTCTCGCTATGGTGAGCAACCAGGCTTTGAACGATGACTCTCCCCGGTAGGTGCAGATCCGGTAATAGCATTTAATAAATACCTCCTGTGCCAGATCATCGGCCTGCCCGGTGTTTTTGGTCAAATAGTAGATATAATGCCAGACATCCTCACCATAAATATTCATGATCTCCCTTAGCTGCGATTCGTTCATTTCTTCTGCGTATTGAAGACTCTCCAGCTCCACTGGCTTCACCTCACTTAATATGACTGCGCAAATAGAAGATGGGTTCCCTTTTATCCTTACTTTGATCGCACAAGGCATTCATACATTTCCAGATTACTCCAAATCATCCACAACACCAACATTAATCTATATCGCAGCAGCCTCCGTCCGCCTTAACAACCTCCGGGCAAATTCCCTCTTAGAGCAGGATAAATTATAGCGTGGAACCTATAAATTCTTATATTCGCACAAAAAAGGACGCCCCAACTTTACAGGGGACATCCGTTTTCGCAGAACTCGCATCCTGGCCTAGCTCAGCCTAGCGGCGTATGGGCCAGCAGTCTTTTAATGGAAACATTCGCTTCTCTAAGCACCGTTTCCTTGTCAATCGTCTTCAGCATCCCCTTCTCCATCACAATTTCACCGTCAATAATCGTCGTCTCCACATCGGCGCGGGTGGCCGAGTAGACAATACGCGAGATCGGATCTACGTCATAGGATGGAAAGGTGTGAAAATTGTACAGGTTCAGGATCGCCAGATCGGCCTTCTTGCCGACCTCAATGCTGCCGATCTGCTGCTCCATGCCAACTGCTTTCGCGCCGCCGATCGTTGCCATCCGGAAGACCGTGCGGGCATCCATCGCTGTCGGCCCATGCTGGGGTTTCTGCATAATCGCGGCCAGCCGCATCTCGTTGAACATATCAAGGTTATTGTTGCAGGGAGCGCCGTCGGCTCCGAGACTGAGTGAAATATGCTGATCCAGCATACCCGGTGTGTCGGCAATCCCGGAGGCCAGCTTCAGATTGGAGCCGGGGCAATGGCTGACATGAACGCCGCGCTCATGGAGGATACGCCGTTCCTCGGCATCCAGCCATACACAATGGGCCAGAATCAGGCGGTCATTCGCCAGTCCAAGGTGGTCCAGGTAGACGATGTTGCGCATGCCGGTCATCGCCTGCACAATCTCAATCTCTCCCAGATTCTCGGAGGCATGGGTGTGCACCTTCACATTGTAGCGGGCGGACAGATCACGCACTTCTCTGAGCAGCGGTTCTGTACAGGAAATAACGAAGCGCGGAGAAAAAGCATACTGGATACGCCCGTTGCCATACCCGTTCCACTTCTCAAGCAGATCGACGCTCTCCTGCAGAGAGGCTGCCGTGTCCTCCTGCAGGGCTTCGGGAACATCGCCGCCGCGCTGATCCATCATCACTTTGCCGGAGAGGGCGCGAATCCCGCTTGCGGCAATCGCCTGAAAGGCAAAATCCGTATGGTTGACCGTCTCCATATCCACAATCGTTGTCGTGCCGCTGGTAATTAATTCGCCGATCCCCAGCATGGCGGAATAATACAGCGACTCCTCATCATGCGCCGCCTCCAGCGGCCAGATCCGCTTGCGCAGCCAATCCATCAGCTCCAGATCATCCGCTTTGCCGCGGAACAACGTCTGGCATAGATGAATATGAGTCTGAATGAACCCGGGAATCACCGTCCGGTTGCTGGCATCAATCAGCTTCTCCCCTTCCTGCGGCACCAGTCCGCTGCCCATTTCTACGATCAGATCATCCTTGATCCGGATGTCCCCGGTAATGATTTCCTCTTGTTTATTCATGGTTACGATCTGCGCATGTTTGATCAGGATGTTCGCCATCGTCTATTACGCCCCCTCATTCTTAGCTTCATCTTGGATAACACAAAAAGGCCACAAAAATATGCTCCGCAATTGAACCCGGAATCTGAGGATCGACCCCTGCCCTAAGTTCAGCTTGCCTGCATATTCTCGTAGCCAGAAATTTACGGTTCCCGGTAGAGACCCTTAACCCGATTATTAAGGATATACGAAAATAAAAAAAGGTTATTCAATTCAATCTGAATAACCTCATCTTAAAGGATGGACAATAGCTATGTCAATATAGTTAACATAAATTATTCTTTCACGATTATTATCATCCGAAATAAAGACTGGAATCCCTTTTGTATGTCATATAAGGTGACGTATGTAGTCTTTTTAACGCAAATATACAATCAAAGTTCTACCGTTATTACTTAGGCCCTCACCGGGAGAGCGGCGAGTAACACTGGGAAATAATGGATACCTAAGGGTAACGTTCCACCTAACTATAGCTTGTCCTTTTGACTAAGCCGCTTCTCGAATACAGGGAACGCCAGCTTCCGTTCACTCAGGAAAAACTCCCCTCTGCGCTCATAGCCGAGCCGTGGATATAACGCCAGGATCTTCTCGTTCTTGGCATAGGTATCCATACGCATACTGGTGTAGCCTCCCTGCAAGGCGTAATCCTCGGCAAAATTAATCAGCTTGCGGGCAATGCCCTTGCCCTGCACCTGCGGATGGACGGCCAGCCGGTGCATCAACAGATGCGGCCCTTCGGTTACGCTCCAATCGATAGCCTTATACTCCTCAGCCTGATTCTCATCTAGGGCCAGAATGCCGGCAATTGCGGCCCCCTCCTGATATATATACAAATTGCCCTGCGCTATGTCCGCTCCGATAATGTCCCTGTTCGGGTATGTCTCATCCCACTGGTCACTTCCACCGGCCTGCATTACCTGCACACATAGGGCGATAAGCTCCATAATCTCGTCCAACTCTTCCTGTACTGCTTGGCGTATCCTGCTGCTCATGGTGTACATCCCTTCCTGTCGACATTTAGAACCTCATTCAAGTTTCTGTAATGAAGTCTACCATATCGCCAGTCCAGTGAACAAATGGAAGGAATAGGTGCCGCAGACCCGGCAACAGGGTCAATAGATGCTGCCGGGTGCTACAGCCGGAGGTAGTATTGCCAGCGCCCTAGCCTAGCTCATGCTTATGCCCGTCCTCGAAGCCCTTGGCGAAACCGGCGTCGAACCCCACGTTGTACGCTTCGGTGTACCCCTGCTGAAAGGCGTCTGCCGGGGGCGTTTCCGGCGGGACGCCCAACTCCGGGGGGAGCGGAATCACCTGGGGAGCCTGCTGGGCATCCACTACCGGTATTACCTGCACGGCAGGCTGAACTTTATGGCGTCTGCGGGCCAGACGGCGGCGGAGTCTTCTTTTGCGGCTCAGCAGCAAACCTCTTGTGCTGTAACGGCCTGCCTTCAGGCCGCTGCCTCTGCGGGTTTTCCTGACAATCCATCTGCGAACCAGCTTCTTGCGGACCTTGGCCCGCCGTACCAGCAGCAAGGGGCGTCTGCGGGCCGTTCTGCCGGAACGCTGCAATCTATGGCTCTTCTTCATTTAACTATTCCTCCTGTGCTGCCTGTCTTCTGAATTGCCCTTGGGGAGGATGCCCGGCTTAGCCAGGGCGCGGCAGGTATCCCCCTTTTCGGGCGGTTTAGTGAAATGCCGGTCATCATCCGGCACATGGCGCTCTGATAACCGCTCAGGACGCGAATGTTGTCACTCAGCTTGCGGGCTGTAAGCTCCGATTGCCCCGTCAGCTCGGCGATACTCTCCAGAATCGCCGCCAGCGCGGCCTGGCTGCGGGCAATGGAGCGGATCATCTCCAGCTTGACGGCGTGCTCGGAGTGCAGCCCGCCGCTCATTTGCTGTCATCCCCGAAGTTGAAACCATCGCCGCTCATGCCGCCAAACCCTTCGCCTTCGCCTCCGCCGCCATCCTCACCGCTGCCCAGTACCGCCTTAAGGTTGCTGTACAGCCCGTTCTCCAGCTTGGTCAGTCCCTCAACCATCTCCACGATCACCTCATGAATCGAAAGCGATTCCTTCAGCTGCTCTTCATGCGAATCGAACGCTCTAGCGTGGATATGATGCTGCGTCCACTGCTTCACCTTCTCCGCCTCCACCGCCTTGGCTTCCAGAATCATCGCGATATTCCACTGGATCACGGCGGTCGACTCCAGCATTTGCAGATAGGCCTTTTCTCTGCTCATCATCCGCCTCCTTACCACTTAGAAACCGGCTACTCTTCTTCCTGACCGTTGAGTTCCTTGATTACTCTGCCTACCCCTTCAGCCATCGCTTCTTCTAGATCGGCTAGTGCGTTTAAGTAAGCAATAATGTTCTTGTTTACTTGACCCGTACTTTCAATCATCCCGCTGATCCCGTCAAAATCAGGCTCCGCATCCGGCAGATCATGGACAATTTGCGACATACGGACAGCCACGTGGCGCTCGGCATCGAGAATCCGCGCCATCTGTTCGTGCGTATGGGCCATGTGCTGCAGGACTTTCGTTATTTTACTCTGCACCTTCATGTCTCCTTTGCTCAAACGCCCTGCTACAGCATATGCGGCAGGAGCATTGACGGTGCGGGGTTATGCAGTAAGTAGCGGAGACGGCTGAACCTTCCACGCATTTCGACCAGACCCCAATACAGACATCTAAAGTTCATAGGTCCAGGCAGGAAATTCTACCGCTAGTTCACGGCTAACCCCATCATGCTGAGAGTTACGGACCCCAGCGCCCTCCGTTGCTGACGCCACTATTGCGGGAATTACGGACTCCATGGCCCTAATATGCTCCAAACACCCTTCGATTCGGCGGTTTTGAGCTCAATATAGGCTATGCAGTCCCTTAGCGCCAACTAGCACTACTAAACACATGTCGCCCCCACCATGCATGCCCATTTGGACTTACATCAGAGTTTAGATGTTCATTACAGACCCTGTTACTTGAAATGGCGGATGGGGGAGGGAACAAAAAAGACGACCATTCATTCAAAAATAAAGAATGAAAGTCGTCTTTTTTACTGCTTCCACTTTTGTCACTCACAGAAGCGATGTGTTTCTCAGTGGCCCCGTAAGCACGAGGCGGCTCTATTCCTGTTCTTATCCTTACGGGGCTGTAATTCTACCTGTTGTTACAATATCATTTGCCGGTGTAATATAATTCGCCGCATCGGCTCCAGATAAGGTATAGACCACTGTTATGGTTTTGTTGGTTCCTATGTCTGCATCACTGTAGCTCGCCGCCGCAGTAACGGTTACGTCATCTCCTGCAACCACCCCGCTTAACTGGCCTGCCGTTACAGCAGCTGCCGTTGAACCATTGAAGATCCTGGATTCGGTAAGTAGCGGCGGTGAAACCGCCAACTGTAGTGCAGTGATTGTACCCGTTAGGACGGTATAGGGGGTTGGCGGGAAATAATTTCCCGCGTCTGCACCCGATAATGTATACTCTATCATTATCGTTTTGTTCGTACCTACCTTAGCATCCGTATAAGACGCTGCAATATTAACCGTTACGTCGTCTCCATCAATAATACCGGACACTTGGCCTAAGGTCACAGCTGCAACTGCGGTTCCATCGTATACCTTGGTTCTTGTGATTCGATCTTTGTCAATTTCGCCTGTCGTCACGGTGTAGTTGACCGGTGCCTTATAATTCCCTGCATCCGCTCCACTTAGCGTATACACTACGGTAATCGTTTTGTGGGTACCAATATCAGCTGAATCATAGTTGGCTGCAGCCTGTACCGTAACATCCTCCCCGCTGACTACTCCGATCAGTGAGCCTGCGGTCACGGCTGCGGTTGTTGTTCCGTCTTTGAACTTCGCAAGAGTCAGGTCCGGAAGCTCAATAGTCAACTGGGCAACTGTAATACTCCCATTATTTACCGAGTAATTAACGGGTGCTATATAGCTCGCGGCATGGGCCCCGCTTAATGTATATACCACGGTTACTGCTTTATTTGTTCCAGGTGAGGCACTGCTATAGGTTGCTGTGGCATGTACCTCTACCTGATCTCCCTGCATCACTCCGACAAGTGAACTTGCCGTGACTGCTGCTTCTTTAGTGCCATTATACATTTTGGTATCCAGCAGCAATGCTGGAGCAGCAATAGTTAACTGCAGTCCATCTACCACGATAGGGGTTGAGGCTGCAGATATATTATTGGAACCATCCACGGCATATACCACATAAGTACCGGCCGACAAGCCTTGGGAGCTAAAAAAGGAATACACAGATGCTGTGACTGCAGATCGCTGTCCCATTGTAGCCTTCACAGCATCATCCAGACTAGCTATGGTCTGCAGTGTCGCCCTAGGAACCAGATATAGGTAACCCTCTTCACTGCTTTCACCATATACATTATCCCCAACGGTTATCGGACCCACGGATACTCTCGATAGAACTGGAGCTGTTGTATCAGCGATACCTCCACTGGTTGGTGTGCTTGTTGGTGTTGGAGTGACGACAGGATTGGCGGTTGAGGTCGGTAAAGGAGTTGCTTCTGAAGTTTGTACAGCCGGTATGGCTGGTGGTGTGGCTGTAGGTATAGGCGTGGGTATGGGGGTGGCTGCAGACGTGACCGCAGGTGTGGCAGAATCATTATCCGTGTCCATTCGGACATTTAGAGCTCGCTCTAAAGCCACTATAGCTTCAGCACGAGTAATAAACTGGGTTGGTTTGAAGCTGTTGCTTGCCGTATAACCTGTCATAATCCCCTGAGCTGCAATGTAATCAACCGAAACCTGAGCCCAAGAGGCTATGCTGCTTGAATCCTTGAACGAACTCGTTGTATTTCCGGATAGATCCAGGTCCAGCAAACGATGAATAATAACAGCTGCTTCCTGTCTGCTGACATACTTGTTAACACCTATAGTTCCGTCCGTATAACCCTGGATATATCCTGCTTTCTTAGCTTTGGCAACCTCGGTATAAGCCCAATTAGAAGGAGTGAGGTCTGTGTATGAAATGCTTGCCGTCTCAGTGAATCCAAAAGACCGGTTAATCAGAGCCATGAATTCCGTTCTAATAATGTTGGAATCCGGTTTGAGGGTACCATCCTGGTATCCATGAATGAACCCCTTGTCCATCCATGCATTCATTTCATTCTCAGCCCAATGCCCTTTGATATCGGACGATGCCGTTGCAGCAGCGCCAAAAGCCAAATGAAAGGATGAGAATAAGGTAATAAACGCCAGCAGAGAAGATAGGGTAAATTTAGCAGGTCTATTCTTCAATATTAGTCCCCCAGATACTATATTTTATAGGTTCAACGCAAGCCGGCCACTGCCAAGAAACCTCCTTATATCAGCATCCAATTCTCCATGATTTTCTAAATGAGATAATAGTAACATACAATGAATAAAATTAAATCTAATATATTAAATATTCATATTTTATGAATCAACTCAAGGTCAGACCTACACCAAAAGTGCCCCTTTGGCAAAAGCCAAGGAGCACTTCGGGCAACACTATGCGTTTAAGGCAGCAGGTCCTTCAGCTTCTCTCCCGCTTCGCTCAGGGACTGGAAGGTGCCGGCATCACTCCACCATTCCTTCAGCACATCATAGCTCAGCCTGCGGACTGCGGCGTACAAATTATTGACATCGGTAATCTCCAGCTCTCCCCGTTTCGAAGGAGACACCTTGCCGATCAGCTCAAACACTGCGGTGTCGTACATATAAATGCCGGTTACGCATAATTTGTTCTTCGGCCGATTCGGCTTCTCCTCAATGTAAGCAATCAGCGATGAATCCTTGGCGTCGAACACAGGCACGCCGTATCTGCGCGCATCGTCCACCGGCTTCAGCAGCACCTTGGCCGTCCCGGCCTGCTGGAGCAGATAGGTCTCCACGTAAGGCGTAAGATCATCCATAAACAGATTATCACCGAGCAGCACCACAAACCGTTCTCCCGTAAAAATAAAACCTTCCGCCAGCTTCAGCGCTTCGGCAATGCCTCCGGCGGCCTCCTGGATTTTGTAGGTCAGAGATACGCCAAATGCGGCACCGCTGCCCAGAAAATCAGTGTACAGCCCTGCGGACTGCTTGCTGATAATCAGAAGAATATCGGTGATTCCCGCCCGGCGCAGCCGGTCTATACCGTAACATACCATAGGATATTTGCCGACCGGAAGCAAATGTTTGTTCATAAGCCGGGTTAGCGGATATAGTCTTGACCCTGTTCCGCCCGCCAGTATGACTCCCTTCACTTACTTTCCTCCTCTTTATCTGCGTCTTTGAGCCATAGGCCAGCAGTTTGGCTGTTCAACCCTTATACTACTTAGAAGAAATCAACCGGATTCACCTGCCATTTCTCCATAAACATCCGGCGGTTGCGCTCCACCAGCTCCTGCAGCCCGGTGGAATAGATCTCCTTGAAGCTGGCGCTTCCTTCATGATGTACCAGACAGTCTCCTGCGATCAGCAGCCGGTAGCCCTTCAGCCTGGCCCGGTAGCAGAAATCGTCGTCCTCGTAATGCCCTGGAGAGTAACGCTCATCCAGCAGACCTATGGCGTCCAGCAGCTCTCTTTTGAACAAAAAACATAAGCCCACCAGCCGCCGTGTCTCCACCCATTTCGCCGGGTTGGGAAGATTGGCGGTCACGGCCGCCTGATGATAACCCTCCAGTCCTTCGTACAGCACGGGCACCTGCTGTCTGCCACTCGCATAATTGGTTACAGGCCCAACGATGCCCACAGCAGGCGAGCTGTACAGAGCGGCTTTCAGATTGTGCAGCCAGCCCCGGGAGACTACAACATCATTGTTCAGCAGCAGCAGCTCATCGCCGGAAGCCAGCAGCAGACCCAGGTTGCAGGCAACAGGAAATCCCCGGTTCTCCGGGAGGGAGAGAAAAGTGATGCCCTGGGTGCGGCAGTAATCTGCCGTCCCGTCGTCCGAGGCATTGTCGACAACAATAATCTCGTAAGCCTCCGGCGTATACGCCCTGATGGACTCTATGCAGGTCTGCAGTAGACCCAGAGCATTGTAAGTCGGAATAATGATGCTGGTCTTCGTCATAGTCCATTCCTCCAGGCAGCCATTTGGCGGCGCTGCTCGCTTAACGTTTCATTAAGCAGTGGAGGCTGACCGCTTGCCTCCCGACGGGACAGAATCTCCTGCAGCGCTTCGGCATGGTCTCCCGTAATCAGCTGCTCCATGGGATTGCCGATGCCGGTGTTCCCCTGCCGCAGACGGTTGTGTTTAATCACATTGACTGTCCCGGCTGTTCCGACACGCAGCTGCTCAAGCAGTGAGATCGCGTGGGCCTTCGGCGGAACCATCAGCTCGCGGTATCCGATCGTCTTCAGAGCATAGCGTGAGAGCGCATGTGGGACTGCAGTCATCGAGCTGACACCAAGATCACGGCGGCCCAGCACATCGTTCAGGTAAAGCTTGCTGCGGCTCACATCATCGGCTAGCCCAAATGGCGGCAGCAGCGGATCAAGGTTATTCAGGGCTACATCCAGCCCCTGATCCACCGCTGCGGTGAACAGAGCCAGCTGCCGGGCAGGGATCACCATGTCCCCGTCCAGGAACAGCAGGATGTCGCCCCGGCTTAACTTGGCGCCGATAGCCCGGCCCACATCATGTCCGGCAGGCTGCGGGCAATGCACAATCACGGCCTGCTTCACCTGTCGCGCAAGCTGGAAGCTCTGGTCGCTGCAGCCGTTCAGCACGACGATGATCTCTGCCGGCTGCAGCCGCACCACCTGCTCCAGCAGCCGCTGCAGGGTATGCTGCTCATCGCGTGCGCAGATGATCACGGACAGCGAGCCGCGCACGGCTGGCAGCGCCTGGACAGCCCGGCTGTCCTGCGGCTTGCGCGCGGAGCGGCGCAGGGTTCCCCTACGGGCAACGCCCTTCCGCCGGGTGCCGGACCGCCGCCCCGCCGCCCGAACTGCCGCCGGACGGCGGCGGGCGACGGCGCGACCAAGGGCGGATGTCTTCATGCTGCTGTTCATTGCCTCATCACCTCACTAGTTCCCTGCGCCGGATACCGTCGCTGAGGCCAGCTCTGCTGCCTCGGCGCTCAAGCAGCAGCTGCACCGCTGCCAGATGATCCTGGACGATAACGTGCTGCAGCGGGTCCTCTCTGCCCACCTTGCGGCGGACTGCATTCAGCTTCCCGACGGGCACTTCATCTACCGTCTGTACCTGCAGTCCCTCCAGCACCGCACGGGCATGTGCGAGCGGCGGACGGCTCAGAACCGCACTGCCCAGCTGTTCCAGCGCTCTGCGGCTGATGGCATGCGGCACTGCAGTCATGGAGCAGCCGCGCAGATCCGGGCGGCTGAGCAGAAGATTCAGCGCATATTTGGAGAGCACGACCGGATGGGGAACCGTGCTGCGGACCGGACCGGAATAATGGTTAAGCGCAATATCCGCGCCGTGCCCCACAGCCTCCACGAAGGGACGCAGCCGGACAGCCGGGATCACCATATCCCCGTCAGTGAACAGCAGAATCTCGCCTTTGGCCGCTTCTGCCCCCCTACTACGGCCCACATCATGTCCAAGCGGCTGCTCATAGGTAATCACGTATGCACCTGCCGATTGAGCAAGTTCGGCTGTCCTGTCGGCAGAGCCGTTGACAATGACAATCACCTCACAGCGCGGATGAACAGCCCGGGCAGAGGCGATAACCTTGGCGATTGTCTGCGCTTCATTCATTGCCGGGATAATGACCGATACATAAGGATCGGGGTGATTAGCTACAGGTTCTATAGCGGCAGGCCGCACCGGATGCGCGGTCCGCCGCGTTGTTCTTGATGCCCGCCGCACCGTGCGGCGGGCAGAAGTACGTTTCTGCTTCATGCTCATCCACCTTTCTTGCAGGTGCTTGTTGGATTCGGGCTGGGGGTTACATCACAGTTTATGTAATCCTGTAAGCCGGGTAACGGCCATTGTCTCCCCTGGTTCAGATTTCATGGACAAATAGGCTCTCTGACAATTCGACGGTCTGCGGGACGCCTCAGACTAAAAACCCGACAGACTCCCTATAAAGGAGCTTGCCGGGTTTCAAATGAACGCAAACCTGAAGCTTTAATGGTAAAAGTACATCTACATCGGTATCGTGCCTAATCAAACACCCGGTCATCCGCCAGCGGTTTGGTCATCGGCGGGCCAATGGCGATCCAAGAGATCACGCCGTAGAAATGGGGAGTGTCGCGTAGGCGCACCACCTGGATTACGGCCTCTCCGCTGGCTCTGCTTTTGAGCGAAGCATAGAAGTAAGGCTGGTTCGTCATCGCCACAAGCACATAGCCGGTATGGCCGAAGCCCTCATCGAATGCTACCTTCACCTCGACACTTTCAGCATCCCCGTTGAACATAAAAGCGGTCATGCCAAACTGCTGCAGTGCCTCCCGTTTGCCTGCACTGAACACTGGGCTGAAATCCAGATGCTCCTGACTCACCGAGCCGGGGGCAAGATGGGTTCCTTTCACGGCACCGGACGCGAGATGATAATCCTGAATACTTTCTTCTTCCAGGTGGCGGGACTGGATGGCGAAGGAGCTGATTTTGGCTGAATCGACGGATTCATCCTGCAGCTCTGCCGTGCCCACGGCGCCCTCGACCAGATGCACCGAGCTGATGCTGCCAAATTGCAGCTTGCTTGCGGCAATGCTGCCGTCAGCCAGCAGCTCGCCGCTGCGCGCCTCTTCCGCCAGATGGACCAGCCCGACAATGCCGGGCTGCAGGTGGTGCTGCTCCACAATGCCAGCAGCCAGATGCGCACCGGTCACACTCTCCAGCGCCAGATGATGGGATTCGACTGCGCCTTCGGCCAGCTTGTCGCCGGTAATGCTGGCATCCGGCAGCAGGTCGGCGCTGCGCACCTCCTCGGCCAGGTGGCCGAGGAAGATGCCGCCCGGCCGGATATGCCAGGAGTCCACCGAGGCCGGGGCCAGGTGGCCACCATATACACTGGCCGGAGCCAGGTGAAAGGAGCCCACCGCCCCCTCAGCCAGCTTGTCGCCGGTAATGCTGGCATCCGGCAGCAGCTCGGCGCTGCGCGCTTCGTCCGCCAGATGGGCCAGCCCGACAATGCCGGGCTGCAGGTGGTGCTGCTCCACAATGCCAGCAGCCAGATGCGCGCCAATCACACTCTCCAGCGCCAGATGATGGGATTCGACTGCGCCCTCAGCCAGCTTGTTGCCCGTAATGCTGGCATCCGGCAGCAGGTCGGCGCTGCGCGCCTCGTCCGCCAGATGGGCCAGCCCGACAATGCCGGGCTGCAGGTGGTGCTGCTCCACGATGCCAGCAGCCAGATGCGCACCGGTCACACTCTCCGCCGCCAGATGATGGGATTCAACTGCGCCCTCGGCCAGCTTGTCGCCCGTAATGCTGGCATCCGGAAGCAGGTCGGCGCTGCGCGCTTCGTCCGCCAGATGGGCCAGCCCGACAATGCCGGGCTGCAGGTGGTGCTGCTCCACAATGCCAGCAGCCAGATGCGCACCGGTCACACTCTCCGCCGCCAGATGACGGGACTCGACTGCGCCTTCGGCCAGCTTGTCGCCCGTAATGCTGGCATCCGGAAGCAGGTCGGCGCTGCGCGCCTCATCCGCCAGATGGCCCAGCTGGACAATGCCAGGCTGCAGGTGGCGCTGCTCCACAATGCCAGCAGCCAGATGCGCACCAGTCACACTCTCCGCCGCCAGATGACGGGACTCGACTGCGCCTTCGGCCAGCTTGTCGCCCGTAATGCTGGCATCCGGCAGCAGCTCGGCGCTACGCGCTTCGTCCGCCAGATGGGCCAGCCCGACAATGCCGGGCTGCAGGTGGTGCTGCTCCACAATGCCAGCAGCCAGATGCGCACCGGTCACACTCTCCGCCGCCAGATGACGGGACTCGACTGCGCCTTCGCCCAGCTTGTCGCCCGTAATGCTGGCATCCGGCAGCAGGTCGGCGCTGCGCGCTTCGTCCGCCAGATGGACCAGCCCGACAATGCCAGGTTGCAGGTGGCGCTGCTCCACAGTACCAGCAGCCAGATGCACGCCGGTCACACTCTCCACCGTCAGGTGACGGGATTCGACTGCGCCCTCGGCCAGCTTGTTGCCCGTAATGCTGGCATCCGGCAGCAGCTCGGCGCTACGCGCCTCGTCCGCCAGATGGGCCAGCCCGACAATACCGGGCTGCAGGTGGTGCTGCTCCACAATGCCAGCAGCCAGATGCGCACTGGTCACACTCTCCGCCGCCAAGTGACGCGATTCGACTGCGCCCTCGGCCAACTTGTTGCCGGTAATGCTGGCATCCGGAAGCAGCTCGGCGCTACGCGCCTCGTCCGCCAGATGGACCAGCCCGACAATGCCGGGCTGCAGGTGGTGCTGCTCCACAATGCCAGCAGCCAGATGCGCACCAGTCACACTCTCCGCCGCCAGGTGATGGGATTCGACTGCGCCCTCAGCCAGCTTGTTGCCCGTAATGCTGGCATCCGGCAGCAGGTCGGCGCTGCGCGCCTCATCCGCCAGATGGCCCAGCTGGACAATGCCAGGCTGCAGGTGGCGCTGCTCCACAATGCCAGCTGCCAGATGCGCACCAGTCACACTCTCCGCCGCCAGGTGATGGGATTCGACAGCCCCTTCGGCCAGCTTATTGCCCGTAATGCTGGCATCCGGCAGCAGGTCGGCGCTGCGCGCTTCGTCCGCCAGATGGGCCAGCCCGACAATGCCGGGCTGCAGGTGGCGCTGCTCCACAATGCCAGCAGCCAGATGCGCACCAGTCACACTCTCCGCCGCCAGGTGATGGGATTCGACTGCGCCTTCGGCCAGCTTGTCGCCCGTAATGCTGGCATCCGGCAGCAGGTCGGCGCTGCGCGCTTCGTCCGCCAGATGGGCCAGCCCGACAATGCCGGGCTGCAGGTGGCGCTGCTCCACAATGCCAGCAGCCAGATGCGCGCCAATCACACTCTCCAGCGCCAGATGATGGGATTCGACAGCCCCTTCGGCCAGCTTGTTGCCCGTAATGCTGGCATCCGGCAGCAGGTCGGCGCTGCGCGCTTCGTCCGCCAGATGGGCCAGCTGGACAATGCCGGGCTGCAGGTGGCGCTGCTCCACAGTACCAGCAGCCAGATGCACGCCGGTCACGCTCTCCGCCCCCAGATGACGGGATTCGACTGCGCCCTCGGCCAGCTTGTTGCCCGTAATGCTGGCATCCGGCAGCAGGTCGGCGCTGCGCGCTTCGTCCGCCAGATGGGCCAGCCCGACAATGCCGGGCTGCAGGTGGCGCTGCTCCACAATGCCAGCAGCCAGATGCACGCCAGTCACACTCTCCACCGTCAGGTGACGGGATTCGACTGCGCCCTCGGCCAGCTTGTTGCCCGTAATGCTGGCATCCGGAAGCAGGTCGGCGCTGCGCGCTTCGTCCGCCAGATGGGCCAGCTGGACAATGCCAGGCTGCAGGTGGCGCTGCTCCACAATGCCAGCAGCCAGATGCGCGCCAATCACACTCTCCAGCGCCAGATGATGGGATTCGACAGCCCCTTCGGCCAGCTTGTCGCCCGTGACGCTAGCATCCCGCAACAGCCGTCCGCTGCGCACCTCCTCGGCCAGGTGACCGAGGAGGATGCCGCCCGGCCGGATATGCCGGGATTCCACCACGGCCGGGGCCAGGTGGCCGCCATACACACTGGCCGGAGCCAGGTGGGAGGAGCCCACCGACCCCTCCGCCAGCTTGTCGCCGGTAATGCTGCCCTCCGGCAGCAGGTCGGCGCTGCGCGCCTCGTCCGCCAGATGAGCCAGCCCGACAATACCGGGCTGCAGGTGGCGCTGCTCCACAATGCCAGCTGCCAGATGCGCGCCGATCACACTCTCCGCCGCCAGATGATGGGATTCGACAGCCCCTTCGGCCAGCTTGTCGCCGGTAATGCTGGCATCCGGCAGCAGGTCTGCGCTGCGCGCCTCGTCCGCCAGATGGGACAGCCGGACAATGCCGGGCTGCAGGTGGCGCTGTCCCACAATGCCAGCTGCCAGATGTGCGCCAGTCACGCTCTCCAGCGCCAGATGATGGGATTCGACTGCGCCTTCGGCCAGCTTGCCGCCGGTAATGCTGGCATCCGGAAGCAGGTCGGCGCTGCGCGCCTCGTCCGCCAGATGGGCCAGCCGGACAATGCCGTGCTGCAGGTGGCGCTGCCCCACAATGCCAGCTGCCAGATGCGCGCCGATCACACTCTCCAGCGCCAGATGATGGGATTCGACAGCGCCTTCGGCCAGCTTGTCACCCGTAATGCTGGCATCCGGAAGCAGGTCAGCACTGCGCGCCTCGTCCGCCAGATGAGCCAGCCCGACAATACCGGGCTGCAGATGGCGCTGCTCCACAATGCCAGCTGCCAGATGCGCGCCGATCACACTCTCCAGCGCCAGATGATGGGATTCGACAGCCCCTTCAGCCAGCTTGTTGCCGCTAATGCTGGCATCCGGCAGCAGGTCGGCGCTGCGCGTCTCGTCGGCCAGATGGGCCAGCCGGACAATACCGGGCTGCAGGTGGCGCTGCTCCACAATGCCAGCTGCCAGATGCGCACCGATCACACTCTCCAGCGCCAGATGATGGGATTCGACAGCCCCTTCGGCCAGCTTGTTGCCCGTAATGCTGGCATCCGGCAGCAGCTCGGCGCTGCGCGTCTCGTCGGCCAGATGGGCCATCCGGACAATACCGGGCTGCAGGTGGCGCTGCCCCACAATGCCAGCAGCCAGATGCGCGCCGGTCACACTCTTCGACGCCAGATGACGAGACTCGACAGCCCCTTCGGCCAGCTTGTCGCCGGTGATGCTGCCCTCCGGCAGCAGCTTGGCGCTGCGCGTCTCGTCGGCCAGATGGGCCATCGTGATCTCACCGGCTCCGATATGGCAGCCTTCCACCGCTTCCAGCGCCAGGTGGCTGCCATCTACACTGCCGGGAGAAAGATGGCGGGAGCCGACCGCTCCTTCCCCGAGCTTCGTGCTGCTAATGCTACCCTCCTGGATCTGTACGTTTGAGACCGCTCCGGGTAGAATATGGCCGTTGCCGATCGAGAATGGCCGGATATTCGCTCCGCCGATGCTTCCTGGAGTCAGGTGCCTGCTCTCGACGGCTCCTGCCCCGAGGGCATCCGCCCCCACAGCTCCGGTAGACAGATGTTCGGCCAGCACAGCGGCTTCGGCCAGCTTGCCGGAATCGATGCTGCCTTCGGCAAGTTTAGCCGTGGTTACGGCCATATCGCTGATTTTGTCTGTCGACACGCTCTCCGGCGACAGCTTCAGTGAGGTGACCGCATGATCGGCCAGATGGTGCGGCTGCACCGCTCCTGCGGCAAGATGCACCTCGCTGACAGCCCCGGAGGCCAGCTTATCCGCTGACACCGAGCCGGCCTGGAGCGCGGATGCGGTAACGCTGTTCTGGCCAAGATGGCGGCGTTCCACCGCACCGGGGGCCAGATGCTCGGCATCGACGACCGCGCCCTGCAGCACACGGCCGCTGACGCTGGCATCTGCCAGATGCTGCTCCTCCACAGTGCAGAAGGCAATATGCTCCCCGCTGACTGCTTCACGGGCAAGCGCCGGACCGTTCACTGCGCCAGCTGCCAGCTTCGCGGAGTTGACCGCGCCATCCGCCAGCTTGGCGGTGCCCACGCTGTACGCATCCAGATGTTCAGCGGATACGGCTGAAATACTCAGCTTCTCTCCTGTAACCGCCCCATCGGTTAGATGGCGGGACTGCACAGCTCCCCCTTTAAGCTGTTCAGACCCTACCGCCTCCGCTGCCAGATGCGAATGTTCCACGACCTCCCGCTGCAGATGCTGCGAAGATACCGACTGCATCGCCAACTGAGGCCCGCGGATCGCGGACTTGGCAATATGCCGTGTGGTTACTGCCTCATCGGCAAGCTTGGTGGCAACGATGCTCTGGTCGGCAATTTTAGAGGAAGTCACAGCCTGCTCCACCAGCTGCGCTGTGCCCACTGCGCCTTCCGCCAGCTTCACATAAGTAATGCTGCGGTCGGTCAGGTGGCGGGTGCCGATCTCTCCATCCGCAATATGGCCCGCATTCACGCTGTCTTGCGCCAGATGACGACTCTTCACAGCTTCCGCACCCAACTGCCGGGAACCTACCGCACCCTCGGCCAGAATGCTGCTGTCCACAGCGCCGGACTGCAGCTGTTCCTTGCCAATCAGCTGGTTGGCAAGCTGGCTGCGGCCAATTGCTCCCGGGGCTAGATGCTTCGCCGTCACCAGACCTTCGGTCAAGTGACGCCCTTCGATCACGGCATCCCCCAGCTTCACGCCAATGATTTCTCCGTCAGCGATTTTGTCAGCTGATATGGAGGCCTCAGCCAGCTTGGAGCGGTCGATACTGCCGTTCCCGAGATGGCGGCCGGTGATGCTGCCGCTGGCGATTTTGTCACCGGTCACAGCCCCGTCCTCCAGCAGTTCGGATGTAATCAGCCAGTCGCTCAGATGGCGGCTTTCAATTGCCTTATCCGCCAGCTGGCCGCCTCCGATAATCCGGTCGGCCAGCTTTTCCGGGCCGATGCTGCCGTTCTTTAGCTTTTCGCCGCCAATCGAGTGGTCCAGCAGCTTGCTGCCGCTGATGCTTGCTTCCGCCAAATGCTCGCCGGAGATCGATTCTGCAGCGAGTTTGGCCGATGTTACCGCCTTGTCCGCGATATTTATACTCTGTACCGCGTAATCCTGAAGCCACGGCGTGCCAATAATGCCATATTTCAGCTTGGAGCCGTCAATCGTGCGCGGGGCAATCTTGGCTCCGGTAACGGCAGCATCGCTCAGATCATCCGTATAGACCGGCTGCAGCCGCTCCTTATCCGCAGTGAATTCGGCTATATCCTCTGAAGCCGGGGCTTCAGCCTGCACGCTCTGCTGCAGCTCAACCTCAATCCCTGGCTCCGTCTCCAATGTCACTCCAGAATCTGTAGCATCTGTAGCATCTGTAGCATCAGTAGAATTTACAGATTCTGCAGCTATCTCTACCTTCGGCGCTTCCGCTGTTTCGACCCCGCTAACCTGCAAGGTCTCCGCTGGCTCAAGCTCAAGCGACGGCACTTGCTCCTCTTCCCACTGGACGACCTCTCTTCTGATTGATCCTCTGGGACTGCTCTCCAACAGACTCAGTTCTTTCATATTTGGATTATCCACCACATAGAGCCGTTTTTTCGAGTTGCGCGGCTGCCTTTTTTTGGGACTCTTCACAAGCAGTCTCCTCCTTCCATCTAATGTTTCTTCTAGGCATCATATGCAGCCCCATAGGCTTCTGACACCCCTTCCCCCACTACCTTCTATTTCAAAAAAGGGCATCTGCCGCCGCGCATTCGTCCATCCTGACACGCAGGTACAAACATACAATGAGTAGAGAAGACCTAAGCGCGGGTCAAGCGACAGAAGAAACGGGAGGAACGAACATGGGGCACAGGCTCGTTGGAATACTGTTAAATGCCGCTATGCACCGGGGCGTTCCCCGGCTCAAAACAGGACAGGAGTCTCTTGCCAACTATGAAGAGGCAGCCACCGCTTACGGCCTAACTCCCTGCTTCCTGAAGCTGGGTGACATCGATACTGACTCAGGCTTAAGCAGCGCTTATATAAAAAGCGAAAAGGGTTACGAGAGAACCCTGATCGCCACACCCGCAATTATTCATAACCGGGCGATCTATACCGAGGACAGTCCGGGTCTTGCACGGCTGCTCCAGCATGGGCCGCTCCTGTTCAATGCCTGCAACCGGTATGGCAAGGACGAAATTCATTCGCTGCTGGAGCAGCATGCCGGACTGCGCGCCTATCTGCCGGCTACAGCCAAGGGTTCTGCAGGGCTGCGGTCCATGATGGCCGCCTACGACGATCTGATTCTCAAGCCGTGCCGGGGCAGTGTCGGCCAGGGCGTGATGCGCCTGGTCCGCAGAACCCCGCGGCACTGGAGCTGGAGCTACCGCTCGCCTTCCAGGGGACGCTGGATCACCCTGCCGGTTGACCCGGAGAACCTGCCCCGGGTGCTGCGTTCACGGCTGGCCGCAGTACCTTACCTGGTGCAGGAGCGCATCCAACTGGCTGAAATCGGCGGCCGGCCCTTTGATCTCCGTGTTACCGTGCAGCGCGGCTGGGGCGGCGAATGGCAACTGACCGGCCTGTTCGCCAAGCTGGCAGCCCCGGGCGGCTTTGTCTCCAATATCGCCCGGGGCGGGGAAGCGATCAGCTCCTCTTTTGCCCTGGAGAAGGTGTTCTCCGGCGCAGAGGCGGCCCGCATCCGCATGTCTGTCGGCGCACTCAGTCTGAGAATAGCCAGTGCGCTGGAGCAGAGCCTTCCCGGACTAGCTGACATCGGACTGGATATCGGAATCGCAGGCGACGGCAGATTGTATTTCATTGAATGCAACGGCCGCGACCAGCGCTACGGGTTCCAGAAGGCCGGCCTAACCGAGGCCTGGAAAGACAGCTACCGCCGGCCTATGGGGTATGCGCGTTACCTGCTGGAAAGTGGCGTCAAGACATAACTGTTATTGATTTGTCTCCTGTTCTATGTCAATATAATGCAGAGCGGTGACGGTCCGGCCTTAAGGACGATGGCAGTCGGCTCTATTATGGAAGGGAGATTAGGCATGGTTAAACAATTGCTGCGGCTGATGACTGAGCTATCCTCGCATAGATGGCTTTCCCGTGTGATGGGTTTTCTTTCCCATAGCAGAATCAGCCGCTTTCTTATCCCGGTATTTATTCGAACTTATCATATTCCCGCCGCTGAAGCGGAGAAGAACCCCCGGCAGTATGTTACGCTGAACGATTTCTTCAGCCGCCGTCTGAAGCCGGGCATGCGTCCAATCGCCACTGGTGAGGACGTTGTGGCCAGTCCCGTAGATGCGATGATCACCGCCATGGGCGACATCAACTGTGGAACCTTGATGAATGTCAAAGGACAGGATTATAAGCTCGAAGAGCTGCTGAATCATTCTCCCCATCTGGAGTTGTACAAGAAGGGCTTTTTCTTCGTGTTATATTTGAGTCCGACGGATTATCACCGCATTCATGCTCCTGTCAGCGGCACCAAGGCAGAGAGCGATCATATCCGCGGACGGGCTTATCCGGTGAATGAATTCGGCATGAGACATATGAAAGCTGTGCTTAGCCGCAATGAGCGGCTGATTACCTATATTGCCGGAAGCAGCGGCGAGACGGCTGTAGTGAAGGTAGGCGCCATGAACGTCAGCAGCATCCGTTATACCGACGACAACGCCAGCAGCTGGAATATAGGCGACGACCTCGCCTACTTCGAATTTGGCTCTACCGTCGTACTGCTGCTCGAAAGCGGTACCTTTGTTCCCCGTCCCGGCCTGCGCACCAATACGAAGGTCAAGATGGGCGAGCTGCTCGGTACGCTGCGGCCTCCTACTTAACACGCCTGGCAAATATCAAAGCCCCGTCCTAAGGCTCGCGAGCGATTCCTTGGACGGGGCTTTGATTTGTATTATAAATCTCTCCCAAAAGTCTGTATAATTTACGTTTACCGCACAAATGTGTTCTCTACCCGCTCCGATTTCCGGAAATAAGTCACCCAGGTCGCGCAGATAAGGGCTGCTCTTACAAGATCACGGATGCTGCTTCCTTGGCCTGTCTCTCTTAAAAGCGGTATATTCAGCAGGAAAATATAATCAATAATCCCTATCAGCAGATTGCCGCAAAATAACAGAATGATCATGCGGGGCAATGTAGCCTTTTTCCGATAGAACAACACCAAAGAAAAGACAGAGAACAGCAGCAACAGCAAATTCGAAGCAGTCTCAAATACAATCATCGGGCCCCAAAGTGGATGGTACAGCTCTCCCTGTTTGGATGTAAGCACATCCCAGTACTCCGCGTTAAAGCTTGGGAGGTTATAGTTCAGAAGCTGTAACGTCACCCTAAACAGCGTTATGATCAATCCGATCTGCACAAGCACCAGCCAGCCCCCGAGACCTGAAGGGCCAAATGGAATATAGGCTTTGGATTCCTGCTTAACATCAATTTCCAATTTCCTCTTCCTCCTTATTTTATGGCGAAGCCGCCATGGCTTCTAATTGTTCATTAACGGCTCTTGCCAGTCCCACGGAAGGGTCTGCGAGCTTTCTTTGATCGGCTGATACTGATATCATTTTCTCCGATTGGACTGGTGTCAGAGCATACACTGTATACCACGTTAGGAACGCTTACCGGATAATCCTTTCTTTAAACTGACTAAATATCTTCCTCGTAAGCCTTTACTGTATGTATCCTCTGTTACTGTAATTGCGGATAAGACTTCACTGACGGCATCATTGGTGCTTTTCAAACTTCAGACTTGAAGCAGCCCACTTCCTAACGGACCGCATAACCGCTATATCCTCATTTCTTCCATATTTCTAAATCTTGCGGACTGTATAGCCGCTAAGTTGTCAAAAGAGGCTCTAAACCGAGGATTTTCTCTAAAATAAAGGCTCCTCAGTCCGTTCGATCTACAAAACGGCATGTTTACAGCAAATAGAGGCTCCTCAGTCCGTAAAAGTCTGAAATAGAAACAAGGATTACGGACGACGACCTTCCTTTGTTATTCGTTAGCCTCCGTGGCGTGATGCTAGTTCAGAGGTCAGGAGAGTAACACATGGGGTATTGTTTACTAAGTAGTAACGATTTCTCTTCCTAAAATTCCACTTAGAAAGTATAAATCTTAAACGGAATCTCCTCCACCGCTACTTTTGGATTATTATGTTATATATTGTCGAATTAGAACATATAATGAAATATACCACTTTAGACATGCCTCTCTGATAGAGATAGTTGTAGTTTTTTGGCCCTTCAATCCTATTGTTTTTCATTTTTCGAATAAAAACGGTCACACAAACGTCAAAAAGCCCTGCAGAGATCATCTGCAGAGCTGATGTTTTGGCAATATAGTTAACACACCAGGCTACTCCGTAACATTACTCTGATTCGCAACCTCACGCGCTTTGGCCTGCACTTCCTCCGGCACCCCGAGATAGAAGCGGCTGAGCGGCTTCACATCATCATCCAGCTTGTAGACCAGCGGTACGCCTGTGGGAATATTAAGGTCCAGCAGGGCTGTCTCGTCGATATCCTCCATATATTTGATCAGTGCGCGCAGGGTGTTCCCGTGCGCCGAGATCAGTACCCGCTCCTTCTTGCGGATCAGCGGCACAATCCGCTTGTTCCAGAAATCACCGACCCGGTGGACGGTGTCCTCCAGGCTCTCCCCGCGCGGGATATCTCCCGGCCGGACCTCCTTGTAGCGGATGTCGTTGCGCGCATAACGCGGGTCATCCGGCTCCAGCAGCGGCGGACGCACCGACAGGCTGCGGCGCCAGATATGCAGCTGCTCTTCTCCGTACTGTACCGCCGTATCGCTTTTGCTCAGCCCCTGTAGCGCACCATAATGCCGTTCGTTCAGCTTCCAGGATTTCTGCACCGGTATCCACAGCAGGTCCATCTCATCCAGAATATAATCAAGTGTCTTAATCGAACGTTTCAGCACCGACGCAAAAGCCAGATCAAAGGTATAACCCGCATCCTTCAGCAGCTTGCCCGCATCCTTCGCTTCCCGGACCCCTTGTTCCGTCAGATCAGGATCACTCCAGCCTGTAAACAGATTCTGGCGGTTATATTCACTCTCTCCATGCCGGATTAATACGATCTCATACATACGTTCACTCTCCTTTGGCTTATAAGCGGATATATAAGTGGCAGCCTCTTCTTTGTATACAGCTAGTATACTCCTGCAGTATCTCCAGATAAACCCGGGCAGACTTTCAAGGCTGCCGGAGTGGTCTAATGGCTGTGAAGTTAGAAAAAAAACCGGATGCCCCAAGGCTCCGGTTTCGCTATGCTGCTTGTATGTGATTAGAACCAGCAATCGGTAGCGGAGCTACCTGCCCGTCTCAGTCGTCTCATGCGGTTTCTAAAGATACCTCCGCCTCCACCCTTGCACTCCGTGTTGCAGATCCGGCGTCTGATCATCATGGTCCAGCTATTCCCCTTCCAAGACGTTATGTAAACTCTCTGTAAACTCCAGGTTGAAAGGTATATACCCACTCACGAAATAGCTGAAACATTTACCCGGACTCAGCGGATTTCTGACGGGCTTTTGCCGGTATGTTGCTTGAATTGGCGGCTGAAAAAGAAAATATCGCGGTAACCCAGCGCATCGGCCACCTCCGTTACATTCATCCCCGCATACAGCAGCAGATGCTGGGCCCGTTCAATCCGGGCATGGATCACATAGGACTGTACGGACGAGCCGGTAATTTCCTTGAACTTGATCGAGAAATAACGCGGTGACAGCCCTGCCCGTGCCGCCAGATCCTCCACCCGATGCGAAGCTCCGGGATGCTGGCTGACATAGTTGGCCACCTCGTGGATAATCTCGGCCAGATGATTGCTGACATTGCGTTCCACCGGCAGCACGCGGTCCTCCCGCAGCAGATGGATCATCAGCTGCTTCAGGATCAGCTGGCCCTCCGCTTCCGCAGCGAACGTCTTCACAAGGAAGAGCCGGACGTAACGGGCCAGCAGATGTTCAAATTCCACCGTTTCATTCAGCTGGCGGTAGGGCTGCGGAATATCCGTCACCTCTTCGCTGACGTCGAAGTGGATATATGTAAGCACAAGCGGTTTCTGTGGATTATGTAGCGCGCTGGTATGGTCTCCCGGACGGAACAGGAAGCAGCTTCCTTTACCTACCTCAAACGGCACCCCATTGCGCACAACCGTGCCTTCCCCGCTCCACACATAGAATAGATCATAATTTTGCAGCGGCTTCTCTCTTTTCTGCCATTTCCAGCCCGGTTCACATACAATTTTCGCCAAGGCAGGCAGGATTACAAAAGAGGACGGCGATGCGTGCAGCATATTTTTCCCTCCTAAAAGTTTTGATAGCATAGACTGCTTAGAATTACTTCGGCAAAACTCACTTCGTAAGCATAAGCCTAAGTTTTGTTAGCATAAACTACTTGAATTACTTCGCAAAACTCGCTTCGTAAGCCTAACCCTAAGTTTTGATAGCATAAACTACTTAGAATCCCTTCGCAAAACTCGCTTCGTAAGCATAACCCTAAGTTTTGATAGCATAGACTACTTAGAATCCCTTCGGCAAAACTCGCTTCGTAAGCATAAGCCTAAGTTTTGATAGCATAAACTACTTGAATTACTTCGCAAAACTCACTTCGTAAGCATAAGCCTAAGTTTTGATAGCATAAACTACTTGAATTACTTCGCAAAACTCACTTCGTAAGCATACTCTCCACCAATATAGCTTATTTCTCCATCATACCTTGTCACGCAGGATTTTGCACTTTGTTCCGCACAAGAGCAGCAGCCTTCGCTTCAGCCTCTGCATGAACAGGCACAACTAGAATAAATGTATTTCATACATTTAAAATACCATTCTGGGCGCCAATTTGGCTTTTAATTGTATTCACTGCAGCTATTATTCCTGCAAATGCGCTTAATCAGCCAATTGGAGGTAAATAGATGTACGAAATACACTTAAAGTAACTTTTCACAGACAATTCAGCGGAATAAATGTACGAAGTGCAGTTAAGCGGGCACCCCCTCTTAAGCACCCGCTGAAATCACAAGGAAATGTACTTAAAGTATTTTTAAAAACGCGGCTTTCCACAGTGACGGCTGCAAGCCACGATGATATAATGTTAGGCAATGTTAACAGTATGTATCCCCAAGCGACCATGGAAGGATGAAACTGATGAATTCACTGGCTGGACAATTGAACGAAAGCATCAAAGCAGGCAACGAACATGTATATGATATGCTCTCCAATCTTGGCAAAGCGATTTATTTCCCGAAGGAGGGCATTCTGAGCCAATCCGCCGAAGCGACAGCTCATGCCAAGAAATACAATGCAACGATCGGAATTGCCACCGAGGGCGGAATGCCGATGCATCTCGGAGTCATTCAGGATAAGCTCTCCGCTTACAGTCCCAAGGATCTGTACGGCTACGCGCCACCTGCGGGCAAGCCCGAGCTGCGCACCGTATGGCGGGAAAAGATGCTGCGCGAGAACCCCTCGCTGGCTGACAAATCCATCGGCAACCCGATCGTAACCAACGCGCTGACGCATGGCCTCAGCATTGTCGCCGACCTGTTCACCGAACAGGGTGATGCCATTATTTATCCGGACAAGAACTGGGAGAACTACGAATTAACCTTCGGAATCCGCCGTTTGGGCGAATGCATCAACTACCCGCTGTTCACCGAGGACATGAGCTTCAACAGCGCCGGCTTGCTGGATGCGCTGCTGGCCCAGAAGGACCGCGGCAAAGCAATTGTACTGCTGAACTTCCCTAACAACCCTACGGGCTACACTCCGGGTGCACAAGAAGGCGAAGAGATCGTTGCCGCCATCCTGAAAGCTGCCGAAGCAGGAATCAATGTCGTGGTTGTCAGCGACGATGCGTATTTCGGACTCTTTTTCGAGCAATCCCTGAAGGAATCGCTGTTTGGCCGCCTGGCGAACCTGCACCCGCGTGTGCTGGCGATCAAGATTGACGGTGCCACGAAAGAGGAGTTCGTCTGGGGCTTCCGGGTCGGCTTCATCACCTATGCTTCCGAGAGCAAAGAGCTGCTGGCCGCATTGGAGCAGAAGACTATGGGTATCATCCGTGCCACGATCTCCAGCGGACCGCATCCTTCCCAGACCTTTGTGCTGGACGCACTGAAATCGCCTGATTTCGCGGCACAGAAGGAAGAGAAGTTCCAGATCATGAAAGGCCGGGCCAATAAGGTCAAAGCGCTGCTGGACAGCGGCAAATACGGCGATGCGGCCTGGACCTATTACCCGTTCAACTCCGGTTACTTCATGTGCCTGAAGCTGCACACCGTGAATGCCGAAGCGCTGCGGCTGCATCTGATTCATCACTATGGCCTGGGCACCATCGCATTGGGCGATACCGATCTGCGCATTGCCTTCTCCTGTATTGAAGAAGAGCAGCTGGAAGACCTGTTCGACCTGGTGTACGCAGGGGTGCGCGATTTGGAGAATGCCTGATCTACCAGCCTTTTTTCCCAATCCTTTATGAATAGTTCAGCTCCCGTCTCCGGGAGCTGATTTTTTTTGGCAGCTGCTGTGGCATTGGCCTATACAGGAATTCCCCAACTCACATACAATACCGTGTACTCAAGAACAACACAGTACAACACACCCACAACCGAAAGGGGAATGAACATGAGCGAAGAAGTTAGAGGCGGATACGGATACGGTAGCCCATTCACAAGCACTGGTGCAATTCTGGTACTGTTTATCCTGCTCGTCATCATCAGCCGTTCACTCTTTGTCTAACCGGGAATGACCTTCCCGGGAGGGAGCCCCAGGGGCTCTCTCCCAATTCCCCGTGCTCACATCATCCCCTGCCTGGATAGAACAGCTGGTTAGCGAAGGCTTGTGCAGCAGCAATTGATATGTCATAAGTAGAAAAGGGAGTCACCACAGCCAATCGTTGGCTGTGGTGACTCCCTTTTCTATACTGCTTCAGCGGCTTCTGCTCACATCCTGTTTCTAAGCATTGGGATAGACAATAACCTTAAGACTGCCGCTTTTGTTATAAATCGCCCGCTCCAGCGCTTCCTGCGTTTGTGCCAAAGGATAACGGTCAGTAATCAGCGACAGCGTATCAATCTCGCCGGAGGCCATGAATTCAATACCGCTTGGATACGTATTGGCATAGCGGAAGATGCCGAAGATATCCAGCTCATTGTCGGCGATAAAGGGCACATTGAGCGCAATCTCATCCTGCGCTGGCAGTCCTACAATCGCCAACTTACCGCCCCGCCGCAAGCAATACATCGCCGCCTGCAGCGCCTTCGGATTGCCCGCTGTCTCCCAGGCCACATCGGCACCTATGCCGCCGGTGAGTTCCTTAATACGCGCTAACGGCTCCTCTTCGCGGATATTGATCGTATGGGTAGCTCCCATCCGTTTGGCCGCCTCCAGCCGCAGGTCCTCCAGATCGGTGACGATGATCATCGACGCACCATAAGCCTTGGCAGCAGCTACAGCCATTAGCCCGACGGGGCCCATGCCCATAATTGCTACAGTCGATCCAGCCTGCAGACCACAGCGTTTCGCAGCATGAATGCCCACTGAGAACGGCTCGTTGAGCGCTGCCTCCTCGAATGACAGTTGGTCAGGAATTGCAAACACCATATCCTCGCGGATCTTCATGTACTGCACGAATGCCCCATCCATAGGCGGTGTGGCCAGAAACTGCACATCCGGGCAGAGATTGTAGCGCCCTTGCTTGCAGAACGTGCAGCGGCCGCAGGTTACGCCCGGCTCCACCGCTACCCGGTCCCCAAGCTGCACGCGGGTAACTGAGTCTCCAACTGCTGCGATAATCCCAGCACATTCATGACCGAGAATGATCGGCTTCTCCACCACAAACCGACCGATTCGGCCATGCTCATAATAATGCAGATCCGAGCCGCATACACCAACCGCCATAACCTTCACCAGCACCTCGTCTGCCGCCAGCACCGGCAGCGGCTGCTCCTCCAGCACGATATGGCCAGGCTCAGGCATCACCGCTGCGAGCATCGTCTCCGGCAGAACACCGCACTTCACTGCTATAGCAAGTATTTCCTCCATATCAATCTCTCTCCTCCATACTCCTTAATTCCTTTAGCTTCTCATTTCACCAGTTCCGTCGGATTCATCCCTGTATGCTTCTTGAACAGGGTGCTGAAATAAGGCACATTCTTGTAGCCTACCTTCTCGGCGACCTCATAAACCAGCAGATTGCTCTCCAGTAGCAGCTCCTTCGATTTCTCGATTCTCACCCGTGTCAGATAGGTGTTGAAGGTCTCCCCGGTCATGTTCTTGAAGATGATTGCCAGGTGATTGCGCGAGATAAATACCTTATCCGTCAAATCACCCAACGTAATCTCCTCCATATAATGCTCATGAATATATTGCGTAATGAAATCAACCGCCTGGCGGTGTTTGCTGTTGCCGCGCCACTGGCGGCTGCTGCAGATTATTGTGATCTTCTCCGTGAGCCATTCCGCCAGTTGGGCAGGCTCAGTAAGTCCAGCCGTTTCCTTCGCTATATGAGCGTTGGGGAATATATCCTCCAGTACCATTCCTACCTCATAGAGATTGTAGGCAACGATGCCCCATAGCTCGCCGGCCAGCATCTGCAGATATTCCGGTGATAAGGACTCTGCCTGTTCCAACTGGCCGGTGAATTCACGGATTACTTGCTGGGCCTGGGTCTGCTGCGAGGTTTTGATCGCCGAAGCCAGCTCCTGATAGAACTTCACTGGACGCATCGCTCCCGGGTAGGCGGCGCCGTCCGCACTTTCTGCAGCAGTGTAGAGATAGTACCCTCCCGCTACATGGCGTTCCTTCAGGTCAATCGCCCGGAAAGCCTCCTCTGTAGAATCAGGAATCTGCTGCCACTGCTCCTTCAGCCGCCCGATGCCTACCCGGATGACCAGCTTCAGATACCGGCGCACACAGTCGATCAATTGAATGCCCAACTGCTCCAGCTTCTGCTGCAGCACCTCTTCACCCATCTCTGCGGGAGGGTGAATAACCAGCGCCGAACGACCGCCGTGCAGCTCTGTAAATTCAAAATGAGGAAACGACCGCAAGGCCACCTCGCACACAATATTGCTGGTGGCGAAGCGGAACAGATGCCAATCGGACAATCCCAGCTCGCAGGCACGGCTCTCGCGTACCAACTCTACGCCAAGCATCACATGCCGGGTGCCGACCCAGAAGCGGTAAGGCACAGGCAGATCCTCGCTGCGGCAGATTCCGGCGGAAGTGCCCGCAACGGCAGACTTGACCCATTCCTTCTCCACCAGAGGCTCGTACAGCTCCAGCTTCTGCTGCAGCTCGTTCTGCTTCAGCTTCTCGCCTTCCTCCTCCGCAAGCTGCCCGAGTGTCCGATCCAGAATCGCCTTCATTGTAGGGATACTGACTGGCTTTGAGATATAGTCGCTGACGTTCAGGCGGAGCGCCTGGCGGGCATATTCAAAGTCGGAATATCCACTCAGGATAATGATTTTGCAACCATAACCTTCACCCCGCAGCCGCTCGATCATATCCAGACCATTCATAATCGGCATGTAGATATCAGTAATGATCACATCCGGCCGGACACGCTCGATCATGTGCAAACCTTCCTCTCCGTTCATGGCTTCCCCGCACCACTCCGCGTCAATCTCCTTCCAGGGAATGGCACGCTTCATCCCCTGCAGCAGCTGACGGTCATCATCAATGATTGCAATTCTCCACATATCATCCCTCCACCAGCCAGTATTGCCATCCGAAGAACCCGCTTCGCCCTCCAAACCGCTTATTTCACATACTCTTGCGAAGCTTTCTCCAAACTCTTGTAAGCCTCCTCCGGTGTAACCGCCCCGAAGCTCAGCTCATCGCGAACAAGCGCGAAATCCTTGTCTATGAAATTGGTCCAGCCAGGAGCGCCAGGACTGAAGGTCTGACCATCCTTCTGGGTTGCATGCAGCAGCTCCATGCCTGTCCGGTCATCAGCACTTAGATCGGCTTCAATTGCTGCCTGAACCTTGTTGTTCACCGGCGCACCACGTTTGGTGCCAAGTACGGCTCCCGGCTCGGGATCGTTAACGAACCATTCAATGAACTTGGCTGCCTCCTTCTGATGCTTGGAAGACTCAGCTACCCCGAAGAACATCGAAGGCTTCAGCCACCCCCCCGCTTCCTCCATCTTCGGCAAGGTAACCATCGCCAGCGAATCGGGCTTCATGCTGTTCCAAGCGCCGAACTGATTGGAATAAGCTAAGCGGAAAATAATCTTGTTCGTCACCAGCAGATCACCGGTTGGGTCAAATTCCTTGTCCGAAGTGTTCACATCGGCCGGAGGCACCAACCCCTCCTTGCGCATCTGCTCGAACTTATTGGCCCAGTCCAGGAAGGTAGTCTGATCCACATTGAACTTGCCGTCATCGGTAACCAGTTGCCCTTTGCCTCTTGCATATTGATAGGCACTGTAGGCAAACGGATCACCCGCGTAGTTCTTTATGAAATATTGCCCTGCCGGCAGCTTGCCTTTCAGCGAGTCAGCCATGGCGAAGAAATCATCCCAGGTCCAGCCATTATTCGGCGGCGAAACTCCAAGCTTCTCCAGCGAGGTCTTATCATAAATCATCCCCTCCGCGACGAACCCGAGTGGAATAGCATAATTCTTGCCTTCGATCTGGCCAATCGGCATCAGCTTCGAATCAATGTCCCCCACATTAACCGTTGAGGTCAGGTCAGCGAGCTGCTTGCGGGATACCCAATCCTTGATCCAGGAAGGGTCCAGCTGAATCACATCCGGGGCATTACGTGCCGCAGCCTGAGTCGATAATTTATCGAGATAGCCATCCATCCCCGAATACTCCGGCTCAAAAGTTACGTTCGGATTCTTCTGCGTATACATGTCAAGAACTTTCAGCGTAGCCTCATGCCGTTCCTGGGAGCCCCACCACATGATCCGCAGTTTAACCGGACCACCTTCGGCTGAGGCACCCTCCTCCTCGTTGGCAGCCTTGCTTGCGCAGCCTGTAATCGCCAGCAGCAGCGACACAGCCAGCAGCATGGTCAGTAAGCGTTTGCAATTATTCATTTGTACTTTATCCCCCTTTTGCTTAACCTATTTGTGCACACCCTTATCGTAGCAATTCCGGGCTAACCCTTATAGAAGAGAGATGCACGATTTATTATAAAATTGTCCGATCTTTTGCCGTCTTGAAGGGCTCCGCCGTCTCTTGGCCGGGGCGCTCGGGCAGCAGCGGGAGCGTAATCTCAGCACGGGTTCCCCCCTCCAGCCGTTCTTGAATGGCGACACCATAGCCGGGACCGAAGTTAACGGCGATCCGCTCCCGTACATTGCGGATGCCATAACCCCCGGTCCGCCGTCCGCTTACAGCAGGCACCAGTTGGCCCAAGCCCACTCCGTCATCCTCAATTACCAGCAGCAGTTGACAGTTCACACACCCGATGGAGATACCGATATGCCCGCCACTCCGGCCGCTGAAGCCATGCACCACCGCATTCTCCACAAAAGGCTGCAGCAGCATCTTCGGCAGATACAGCTGCTGCACCTCGGCAGGCGCATCGATCACATAATGGATGTTGTTCTCATATCGCAATTGCTGGATCTCCAGGTAACACTGGATATGAGTCAGCTCCTCTTCTACGGTAATCAGCGATTCCCCGTTGGAGAGCCCGATGCGGAACATCCGCCCCATTAGCTCCAGAATCCGGCTCATCTCATGCTGTCCGGCGGAAATCGCCATCCAGTTCAGCTGATCCAGCGTATTGTATAGAAAATGAGGGTTGATATTGGCCTGCAGTGCTTCAATCTCTGCCTTTCGCAGCTGCTCGTATCGCTCCTGCAGTGATTGGTACAACTCCTCGATCCGCTCGTTCTGCTTGCGGTAGCCAGCGAACATCGCTCCGAATTCATTCGTATAGTCGTCAGGCAGCTCACTGCTCCGCCCGTTGACCGAATAGGTGCTCATCGCTCCCACCAGCAGCTTGATCGGGAAAGTAAACTGTCTACTCAGCCGATGCGCCAGCAGCAGCATCAGCAGCACGGCAGCCACTCCGATCATGCCTATGACCTGAGCCAGCCTGACACTGCCAGCGATAATCTGGCTCCACGGCGTAACCTCCACCAACGTCCAGTTGTAGTCAGGCAGCACAGAGTACACAAACAGCGAATCCTTGCCCCCGAAGCCCTGGTGGATTCTGGAGAAGCCCGCTGATCCATTTTTGCCTGTTATCCACTCTGACAACTGCTCCGGTCTAGGCGCTTCGCCAATGCTCAGCAGCGGTTTGCCCCCCCCGTCGAGCATCATGCGGTTGACCGCAACGGTGTCTCCGGCAAGCGTGTTCTTGAGCATATCAGATTTAATATGGATCACCAGAATCCCCAGGTATTTATTGTCATATATCAGCTTGCGCGCGAAGCTGAGCACAGGCACCTCCCCCTGAAGACCTGGCAGCTGATGCTCGCGCGACCAGGCGAAATCCGTCTGGCTTATAGCCGGATACCAAGCCTGTTTGTCCTCTTCACCGAGCCTGCGGAACTGGATATAACTGCGGGAATCGCCGCTCAGCGGCTCCTGCATATAGAGATCAATGCTCTGGATAATCGGGATGGAATAAGTCAGATTAGCCAGCGATTGGGTGATTTTCTGCGATTCCTGATAGCGGTCGAAGCCTTCGCTTTTGTTCCCCAGGAATTCTACCAGATCATTATTGCGCGAGGTCGACAGCGACACCTGTTCGATGGTCACCAGCCGGCTGGCCAATTCCTTGTTGATTTTGTCGAGAAATTGCTGCTGGTAACGGGTATTCGTGCGCACCATCTCCCGGGAGGTAATCCCGTAGCTGGCCCATACCGTGCAGCCAAGCACAATAATCATAAATCCGGCAAAGGTGCGGAAGAACAGATTGTCAATCTTGTAGGTTTTGAACGGACTTTTCATCTATGATCTGCAGCCTCCCGTACTATAGCTGTCATGCACAATATGAAAAGCGACGTTTCAGGAAACCGTCGCTTTTTGTCGTATTTTATCCCTTTATTCCAGTTGTGGCAATCCCCTCGACAAAATACTTCTGCAGCAGCATAAATATCACCGTGGCAGGCATTATTGACACCAGTGACATCGCCAGCAGTTGGCCCCATTCCTGCCCGGCCTGGGAATCATTGATCATCCGCAGCGCCAGCCCGACGGTGTATTTATCCACTGAGTTGATGTAGAGGAGGTGGCCGAGGAAGTCATCCCAGTTCCAGAGGAAGCAGAAGATCATCACCGTCACTACGGCAGGTTTGGTCAGCGGCAGCACAATCCGCCAGAAGATGCCGAACCAGCTGCAACCGTCGATTTTGGCCGACTCATCCAGTTCCTTCGGAATGCCGCGCACGAACTGAATCAGCAGAAAGACGAAGAAGGTGCCTCCCGCGCCTCCGGCAAGCAGATGCGGAATGATAAACGGCAGATACGTATTGACCCAGCCCATCTGGTGGAACATCGCGTATTGCGGAATGATCAGCACTTGTCCGGGCAGCATCAGCGTGACCATCAGCAGCGAGAACCAGAACTTCTTCAGCGGAAAATCAAGCCGTCCGAAGCCAAACGCTACCAGTGTACAGGAGATAAGCGTCGCCACCAGCACCGCAATCTCCAGTGTGAACGTATTCAGATAGAAATGGGTAAATGAGTAGCCTGGCACGGAGTTCCAGCCCTTAGTGAAATTGCTCCATTGCGGCACAGCGGGGAAAATATTCGGCGAGCTCAGCTCGGCATTACTTTTGAGCGAAGCCCCGATCCACCAGATGACCGGATAAATCATCACCAGACTGAACACAATCATCGCCGCATGACGGCTGACCTGCTTCCACTTGATGCGCATCATTTCTTCCCTCCCATATCCGTTTCATAGAATACCCAATATTTCGAGCTGCCTGAGATAAGTGCGGTAACCACAACAATCATGATCAGCATGACCCAGGCAAGTGCTGAAGCATACCCCAGCTGATAGCGGTTGAACGCTTGCTCGTATAGGTAGAGTGCATAGACATAAGTCGAATTCATCGGTCCTCCACGTGTGATTACGAAGGCAGAGGTAAACATCTGGAAGGCACTGATAACGCCCATAATGAGGTTGAAATACAGCGTTGGCGAGAGCATCGGCAGTGTGATTGACCGGAACTGGGTCCAGCGGCTGGCTCCGTCCACTGAAGAAGCTTCATATAGATCCTTGGGAATCTGCTTGAGTCCGGCCAAAAAAATAACCATTGCTGATCCGAACTGCCACGTATTCAGCAGAATCAGCGATCCGAGTGCCGTCCCCGGGTTGGTGATCCAGCCGATGCCCTGAATACCGACCAGGTCCAGCAGTTTGTTGAAGAAGCCATCTACGCCGAACATGTTGCTCCACAGCAAGGAGACGGCAATGCTGCCTCCGATCAGGGAAGGGAAATAAATCGCTGTACGGTAGGCCGAGATCCCTTTGACGGCTTTGTTCAGAATAACAGCCACGAACAGGGCAGCCACCAGCTTGAGCGGCACCGAGGCCAGCACGTACAGAAAGGTTACCTTCACTGATTGCACGAACTTGGCGTCATTGGTGAACATTTTGATATAATTCTTGAATCCCACCCAGTCGATTGACTCCATCAAGGTGTAATCCGTAAAGGAATAATACAGTGACAAAAGCATGGGATACGCGGTCAGCCACAGAAAGCCGATCAGCCAGGGTGCAATAAACAAATATCCGGCTACGGGGGCGTCCCACCGGCTTAAGAAACGTTTCATACGATCACCTCTTCGATTTCTTGTTGTTGCTTCTATACTTAAGTATAGAGAGCAACCGCCGGTGGCTAAAGCAGACGAATCATCGAATTCCTTCAAAATAAACCGAAAAAACAGCGGACAAGATCCCCCGGAGCTGCTCCGGTTGTCTTGTCCGCTGTTCATTTGCACCTGCCGTGCAGGCAGGTGTAAGGAGGGTAGGCTAGTAGATTACGCGTCCCAGTTCATCGGGAATCCCGCTTTTGCGCCAGAAATAGGTATTGATGATATCGCGCCATTCACAGGCATGCTCTGCCTGCTCCTTCAGTCGCCCGGCTACCTGGCTGTACAACTGCTCATTCAGGCGGCCTTCAAGCTCTTGCCACTGCGCGAGCAGTCCGCGCGCCTGCTCCACCCCTTCGAAATGGGCATTGTAAATATGCTGAATCACACTTGTACCGGAATGCAGCTTATGGGTGTATGGCACATGATGGAAGAATAGCAGCAGTTCGTCCGGGCAGGATTCCAGCACTTCATAGCGCTCTGCGTTCGATCCGTTGTACTGGGCGGCGTAGCCTGTGCCTGTTGCGGTGGTGCGGTCTACGCCGATGCCTCCACAATCCGCGAAATGATAGGTGCCCCACATCGAATATTCATAGCCGTCCACATTCGGGCCATAGTGATGGGAGGGATTGACCATCCAGCCCACCCCCAGCGGCGCGGTGTAGGATTCATAGATGCTCCAGGAATCCAGCAGCATCCGGCAGACCGTCTCTACAACCGGCTCCATGGGGCCAAAGGTCAGTTGGGCCCATTCCTGTGCAATGTCTTCGGCCGACAGCTCCGGGTTCCAGGCCAGGCGGCCGTAGCCGTAGAGATTGGCCTGTGCCAGCAGATGTCCCGTCCAGTTGGGGTCGTCTCCGATATTGGAGACGGCGGCGATGCCGCCCCACGCTCTGCCGTACAGCGAGCCGTCGGCTATCGCTTTGACGGTAGATCCTTCGCCCCTGCTGAGCGTATCGAAATCCAGCACTTGCTTCCACTGCGGCACCAGATAACACAGATGCCGCTGCTGGCCGGTATACTCCTGGGCAATCTGAAACTCGACCACCTGATGGGTAGCCGGAATGGCTCCGATCAGCGGGGAGACCGGCTCGCGGACCTGGAAGTCCATCGGCCCGTTCTTGATCTGCAGGATGACATTGTCATGGAAGCGGCCATCCAGCGGTGTGAAATGGTCATAGGCTGCCCGCGCGCGGTCTGTCTTGCGGTCCCGCCAGTCCTGCTTACAGTTGTAGACGAAGCAGCGCCAGATGACCAGGCCGCCGTATGGGGACAGCGCCTCCGCCAGCATATTGGAGCCGTCGGCATGGTCGCGGCCATAGGTGAACGGTCCAGGGCGGTGCTCCGAATCCGCCTTCACCAGAAATCCGCCGAAATCCGGAATAGCGGCATAAATTTCGGCAGCGCGTTCCCGCCACCACTCGCGTACAGCGGGATCAAGCGGGTCAGCCGTGTCCAGTCCGCCGATCTCCATCGGGGCGGCGAAGTTGATGCTCAGGAAACTGCGGATCGCATACTTCCGGAAGATATCCGCTACTCTGGCTACATCCGGCAGCATTTCAGCGGTGATCAGGCGTGTCTCCACCGCGAACACATTGACGTTGTTGATCGAAATCGCATTGAGGCCCACCGATGCCAGCATCCTGGCGTAGTCCTCCACCCGCTGCAGGTCATCCTTGATTCTATTCTGCTCATAAAAAATCGAAGCTCCCGCGTAGCCGCGCTCAATCGTTCCGTCCATGTTGTCCCATTGATTGATCATCCGCAGGCGGTTAGCCGGCTTCGAGCTGATGTCCAGCGCTTCCAGCGGCGCGCCGGTGCCCAGCAGACGCAGCAGGTGAAACGCTCCGTACAGCAGTCCGGCGGGTGCATCGGCCCCGATGGCGATGCAGCTATGCGCTTCACTGCTGCGGATGGCATACCCTTCCGGTGAAGCAAGCCGGGGCGGATCGCCGCCGAATACCTGCTCCACCAGAGGATTGCCCCCACCCCACGTTCCGATGGCGATGCAAGGGCGATTGGCCGCTGACAATGCGTCTGCAGCAACCAGTGGCGCGCTGCCGAGCAGCGAGCTTAGGCCCCGGACCAGTTCCGCCACTGCGGTGCCGGTCACTTCATCCTGCTCTGCCGCAATGATGCTGTGGTACGGGGTGACGGGGGAATGTTCGGACGAAGCCGATGCGGGGCGGGGGTAACCCAGCCACGCTTCATAACCATTTCCTTTTGGCTGTAATATTGCGCTCATTATGAAGCACTCCTTTGCTGAAGCTGATTTGTTATTATAGCGTGCAACCTATCAATTCTTATATTCGAACAAGCCGGTGTTCCCCTTTACCTTCCAGCAGCCAGAGAATCGCCGTCACTCCGCGCGGATAATATTTGCTTCCGCCGATCAGGCCATTCAGAATCTGGTCGCTCCAGCACCAGTAGGACAGCTCCGGGTGCAGCAGCCAGTTCACATGCGCCGCATCGGCAGCCGCGCCCTTGTCACCCCATGGCAGCTCCAGAATCTCGCGGGCGATGAACTGGGAGAGATAGATTTTGCTGAGCCAGGAGTTGCTACTGGTAGAGGACAGCTTCCATGCCCCGTCTTCGAACAGACAAGTGCCGGGCACCAGCACCGTATCCAGATGGGTACGCAGCGCCTCCAGATAACCCGCGAACCGCCCCTTCCGGTCCAATGCCTCCGCACAGCCTGTGAAGTAAGGGAACACCAGCCCTTCAATCGCCGGGATAATCTGCGAGTCGTTATCCTCTCCGATAATGGCCGGGATATAGCCCTTGTCATTCAGCGCCGCCGTAACCGCCGCGGCACATTGATCCGCCTGCCCTCCGGCTTCCGCCGACAGCTCTGCCAGCCCTTCCTTGGCGAACAGCCGCTCCAGCGCCACATAGGCAGCCCAGCATTTGCCGGCCAGATAGATGTTATTACGCGACTGGCCGAGCGAGACATCGAGGCTGTCATAGGTCGTAATTTCCGCACCACCTTCGGTGCGGGTGCTGTCGAGGCCCATCAGCCCATTGCGCTTGTCCGCTTCAGGATGATCACGGTTCAGCATACTGCTGAAGCAGTCGCGGATCACCGGAAGCATTTGGTCGATGAAGGCGCGGTCACCAGTCTGCTCGATATAGACCAGAGCGCAGCACAGCCAATTCACCAGCTCCTCATGGCTCATATAGGAGAAGCATTCATCCAACCCAGCCATCTCATAGGCCGAATACTGCGGACGCGAGAAGACATTGGCGACCCCCACATCATGGGTAAAAGCCAACCCGCCCGGATATTCCTGCAGTTCGCCGGGGAATCTGACCTGGTCCCGGTAGCTATAGCGGGAGACGAACAGCTCCAGCTCATTGCGGACCGTCCAGGGGTGCAGCAGCATCTCATAGAAGAGCTGGTCGGCGGTCAGATCAAGCGTGTTCATCATCCGGTATTCACCTTCGTTGACGATCCAGAGCAGCCCTTCCTCCGCCAGCAGCAGCTGGGTGCTGCCGTAATAGCTGTGAATGGCGTGGGCGAGCATAAAGCTCTGGTCTGAAGACAATCCGGCGGAACCCACCCATTCGTCCGCTTCACAGCAGGATTCGCTCAGTTCGCCGAAATGCTGCAGTGAATAGTCGGCCGCTTCTTCAATATTGGCAAACAGCGAGGTGTAATAATAGGAGGCATCGATGCCCGAAGTTACAATGCCTCCCCGGTAGAAGCAGACGGCGAAGGAGAAGGTCCGGCATTCGCCGGGGGCTACCTCCATCAGCAGCGCCCCTGTTCCCCCCAGGCCAAAAGCCAGATTATGGGCCAGGCCCTCTTCCAGAATCTTCTCCATTGTGAACCCGAGCGCCTCTACCACGCCTTCGTCCTTGCAGGCAATCGCAGTCAGCCGTCCCTGGCCTATTCCTGCGAACCGGCCCTCAGCGGTATCGCTCAGCCGCCGCATGGAGGCATAGGGATCGCTTCCTTCGTAGCCGAAGAAGCCTTTGCGCGCAAGGGTGCCCTGCGTATTATCCAGCGTCAGCTGTACGAACACCGCAGGTACCAGCGCCGCCTTCAGCGCTTCACGGTCACCGGCCGCGGGGTCCGGCACGCTCCGCACCGGTGAATAGATGCGCAGCGTCAGGTCGCCGGCCTGCCAGGTATCGGTGCCAGCCTTCAGCTCCCGGGAGATCTGCTCGTCCCGGAAAGGCGCCAGCACCGTATCGGAGGGCCGGAACCAGCCGCTCGGCTTATCGCGGTCATTGCCTCCCGGAGCGGTGGGGAACACCTCCTGGAACTCTGCTTCCCTTTTGTCCAGCTTCTCCACATCATATCTTGCGCTGGCATCCTCAACTTGCTCGAAGAACGGCAGGGCCTCGTAACATCCGCCATCTCTGGATTGCAGGCCAATAAACACATTGTGATCCGCCGGCTTGCCCAGCTCCAGACCTAGCCCGCCGTTTTTGCCGCGGAAGCCGAGGGTGAAGCTTGCAAATGCACCGATTGGTGAATGCTGTGCGTTATAGAAAATATTATTCACAGATTTTGCAACCCCTTTCATCTTCTCATATCCTAGCACGCCAAATCCGGCTGCCGCCATTGCCAAATCCAGCGAATATTTACCCAAATCGCGCAGAGTACGCTATACTGATAGCAAATGGGGCAGGGAGGTTGCGAATTATGGTTAACGCTTACATTCCGCCTGCGTTGGGACAGAGCCTCAGCGAGATTCTGATTCCCGATATGCAGACTACACTGAATCTGTATGGCATCCATCTGCGCCGGGTCAGCGGCGATTGGGATTATCCCGTCCATGAGCACCCGCAATATGAGATCAACTATGTGCTGGAGGGGCGGCAGCTGCTGACAGTCAGCGGCTCCGCCTATATGCAGCAGGCCGGGGATCTGGTGCTGCTGCGTCCTGGGGATGCCCATTCCAGCCGCAGCATCAGCAGAGAACCGTTCACCTACTTCTGCATCCATTTCGATATTGACGATGCCGATTTTCTCTCGCTGCTCAGCCGGCTGGAGCAGGTGCTGTTCCCGGCCGAAGGCGCGGTCACCACCCAGGTCCAGCCTGTGCTGGCCAAGCTGATCGGGATGGCCGGCACGGCGGAGGAGATGACAATCGCCCGACAGATGCGGCTGCAGTCGGCGATCTTCGAGATGTTCGGCCTGCTGTGGGAAGCAATCTCCATTCAGGCTACGAGCCTCACGGGCACCGGCCATGAGAAGGTTGAGCTGGCTCATCTGATCAGGGGCCGGCTGCAGGGGCTGGTGAATCAGCATTTCAAGCAGGGCATCGTCGCTGAGCAGCATTACGGCATCGACGATGTAGCCGCCGAGCTGGGCATGAGCACCTCCCACTGCAACCGTGTCTTCCGGCATGTCTTCGGCCTGCCGCCGCGCGCTTTTCTCTCCGAGCTGATGCTGCAGAAGGCCAAGGTGCTCCTGCTGGATGACCGGCTGCCCGTGCAGCAGATCTCCTCCATCCTCGGCTACCGCGACATCGCCCATTTCAGCCGCCAGTTCAAGCGCTGGTCCGGCCAGTCCCCCAGCGAATACCGCCGCGAGGTGCTGGCTCGCGCCTGAGCATACGGGTGAGCTTGCCTGCCGAGTAACGGGTGCGCGCAGGCGCGTGCTTGCCTGCGGGGAACCGCCTGCGCGCAGGAGCGTACTTGCCGCCAAGCCGGATTGCTTGCAGCACAACCAAATGTTACTTCAGATATAGCGTGGATTTTAAAGTTTTGTTCGGAGCGTTCAGCGTAGTTAGTTGCAAAACTGGATGCTACTTAAGTCCCGGCGAGTGTTTAGAAGGTGCCCTGGATCGATCCGGGCAAATAGATGCGAAAGTACAACTAATTTCAGCCAAATCGTAAGTCGGCGGGCGAATAAGTGTGATTGTGCAACTATTTTTGAGTAAATCAGGCCTATGACGCTCAAAATCGCAAAATAGATGCCTTTTCGCATCTATTTGTTCCAAAACGCCAAAAATCCGCCAATTAGATGCATTCTCGCAACTAATTCAACGGCTTCGAACTTAGGAACCACCACGGTAGCCGAGTCTTCGATGTTCTAAGCTGAATTCTGCCAAATCGCTAACCTGTGACTGGAATATCTACTACTGTGTGTTTATTCTGCTCATGTTACTTTCGCAGATTCGGTGTAGGTAGTTATTACCACTAATTTGTCTCGGAACGGTCATTCGAGGATGCTATGGGGAATTGCTGCCACTAATCAGGACATTTCAACTTTGAACTGTCACCAACAGACGAATTAGCGGTAACTTCTACCTATATGCCAAGGCAACTAAACATGGGCTGGAATCTAACGGTAGTTTTTCCCTATAGCCACCTAAATGTTACTGTTTAGAACTCGCACCAAACATGGGAGGCGAAATCCTAAGTTGTACCACTTTCGCAACTTTATCAGACGATTGAGGAGGAAAGAAGAGAGTTGCCTCTGCGGCTGCTAAACAGCCCAAGCCAAAAACCAGCAAGCCCGGAGGGACCTGCTGGTTTTTGGCTTGTAGCTTCGAATTGCAAATAATTGCTGGCAGGTTAACGGGACAACTCTGAATTAGAGATCATCCTCATTAGGCTGCTTTTCCTTCCGCTCCGCAAACGTCTTGAACAGATAAGCTATTACGGCCCCGGCCAGCAGCGTCCCCAGAGCCGGAACAGTCCAGCTGCCCAGTGAAGCCAGGAACGGCAGCCCGGTGAACAGCGCCAGCAGCAGCTGCGCGCGAAACACAAATTGTGTCGTGCTGCTGGACTTGCTGCCCTGCGGAAGCGGGTATACGGTCAGCCAGAACGATTCGCTGTGCAGCTTGCGGAGCGCGGTCAGCTGCACACCCATAACGAACAGGAAGAACAAATAAATGGCGCTGCCGATATAGCTGGTACGGTTCCACCAGACCAGCAGCACAGCCAGCAGCGCTATACGCAGCACGATGGCCATAATATCGCCGCGTGCGAAGCTTTTGGTCAGCAAGTAGCGATAGGCCGAAGCCGGCCCCCACTTCAAGCCGCTGCCCCATTTGGCGAGGTAACGGCGCGGGTATACCCGCTGCGCCCGGCCGGGCACATCGACGAACCAGCCCAAGACCATCTGCGCGCGTGCCCCCTGGTTCTTCTCCATTGTAATCAGCCGTTCCCAGGGCACCGCATGGCGTCCCGGCACAGACAAGGCCGCTACGTATGCAGCGTACAAGAGCACGATGAAGATCAATCCCCGCAGTGACGGCTGCCAGAACCAGGCCGCAACCGCTAGTCCGCCCACCGCCCAGCGCAGTAGCGTGAAGGCACTTGCAGACGGACGCGACAGCATCGTCACTTCGCGCCATAGCCCATAGCTCGAAATGATTTTGATGCCTACCAGCACCAGAAGTGTAACCAGCAGTTGCTTGGGCTGCTCATCACTGCGTATGTACAGCGGCCACAAAGTAATCAGTACGAAGACGAGCCGCAGAATCTTCCAGAAGTTCCCGCTCACCCACGAAGGGGCAAAATATTCATTCATCCGGTACCCCTGCGGCAGCAGGAAAATAGTATCCGGCCGCTCCAGATACGTCCGGAAGCTGCTGTGTACAGCGGCTGGCAGCAGCACAACCAGCATAATCCAGCGGATGGGCAGCCCGTCCGGGACATTCTGAAGCAGCGAGGTATACCAGGCGGTGAATACGATGAGGCCGAACAGGAATACCATAGCCACACCGCTCTGGATAATGTATCCGACATACGGCAGCAGGCTTCCCATGAACCGGCCGCGCCGCTTCCGGCGCAGCTCCTTCAAGTCCATCTTATTCGCCTCCCTGAACCAGCTCGTAGAACAACTGCTCCAAGGTCAGGCCCTGGTGCCCGCTGGACGCTGCAATCTCTGCCAGCGTACCTGACGTAATGATCCGGCCCTGGTGCAGCACGATGAAGCGGTCGCAATAGTTCTCAATGGTAGAAAGAATATGAGAGCTGAGCAGGATCGACGCGCCGGACTTCTTCAGGTCGAGCATAAAGTCCAGCAGCGAGCGGATCCCGAGCGGGTCCAGCCCGAGAAAAGGCTCATCAATGACATACAGTGCGGGACGGGCTACAAAAGCGCACATAATCATCACCTTCTGCTTCATCCCTTTGGACAGATGCGAGGATAGCGTATCCATCTTGTCCTCCATGCGGAACAACCTGGCCAGCTGCAGGCTGCGCGACTCATAATCGTTCTGGTCCACCCCGTAGGCTCTGGCCGTAAATTCAACATGCTCGCGCACCGTCATCTCCTCATATAAAAGCGGGGATTCTGGCACAAAAGACAATGCGCCGTTGTAGCCCTCGGGATCTGCTGTCCGGGTTTTACCCCGAACAGTGATCTCACCTTTATGGGCCGACATCAGACCGAGGATATGTTTCATGATTGTGCTTTTGCCTGCCCCGTTCAGGCCAATCAGCCCAATCATCTCACCTGGCTGCACCTGCAGATTAATATCATGCAGGACCGGCTTATTGAGACTGTAACCTCCGCTTAATTCCGTTACCTGCAATACGGGAGCATCGCTCATTGACCCTCACCTCTCGGAGTTTTGTTCTTCAGCCACTTCGGCGCACCCTTGTTCTTGCGCTGGCGTTCACGCTCCGCGCTGCTGACGCGCGGCTTGCCTGCGGAAGCGCCGCCACTCTTCGCGGCGGCCTGCCCGCCGGACGGCTGCACTCCCGCCGTCCGCACCGGCGGCTTGCCGCTGCGCGGCGCGGCTGCACCGCCCTCGCCACGGCTGCCGCCCTCGCCACGGCTGCCGCCTTCGCCACGGCCGACGCCTTCACCGCGGCCAACGCCTTCACCGCGGCTACTGCCTTCGCCGCGGCCAACGCCCTCACCGCGGCTACTGCCTTCGCCACGGCCAACGCCCTCACCGCGGCTACTGCCTTCGCCACGGCCAACGCCCTCACCGCGGCTACTGCCGCGCGATCCGCCTGGCGCTCCCGCAGGGCGTCCGCTGCTCTGCGTGCTACGTGCTTCCTCTGCACTCAGCACCTTGCCCGCGTACATCTCCTTCTCATCGAGCGCGATATCCAGCTCCTTGGCGAATTTGCGCATGATGAAGGTCTGCTGCTCCGTGACCAGCGTCACCGACAAACCCTTGCGGCCCATACGGCCTGTGCGGCCTGCCCGGTGCACATAATGCTCGGAATCAAACGCCGGATCGAAGCTGATCACCAGCGTCAGATTCTCAATATCGAGCCCTCTCGCGGCCACGTCACTCGCAACCAGAACCTTAACCTTCCCATGCCGGAAGCGGGTCAGCACGTTGGCGCGTGTTACCTTATCCGCATCTCCGAACAGCGCCGCCGCGCTAAGTCCCAGATGGTTCAGCTTGCTCTCCACCTCACGGATATCTTCGTTGGCATTAACGAATACGAGCGCCCGTTCCGGGTTATAATGGCGGATTACTCGACGCAGCATATCAATCTTGTTGCGTTCCTCCGCCACCACGTAATGATGCTCCAGGCTCTGCGCGGTCATCACTCCGGGATCAATGCCGATCTCAGCCATGTTCTTCATTTCCTTAAAAGCTAGTGCTTTCGTCTCAGGTCCGATCGTAGCAGAGAGCATCACCAGCTGGCGCGTGCGCAGCGCACTGGCAACGATCTTCGTGACCTCGCCGGCTCCGCTCAGCTGGAACATCTGGTCTGCCTCGTCAATTACGATGCTATTGACCTCATGCATCTTGAGCTTCTTCAGCCCAATCAGCTCTCTGATTCGACCCGGTGTGCCTACTACCAGCTGGGGATGGTCACGCAGCTTGTCGATCTGGCGTTTCATCGCCGCTCCACCGATCAGCGCCATCATGCGGATACCGCGGCCAGCGCCGTAGCGCTCCGCTTCGCGCAGAATCTGCATCGCCAGCTCCTGGGTAGGCGCCAGTACCAGCTTCTGCACTGCCTTCTGCTGCGGATTGATGCCTTGCAGCAGCGGCAGCAGATATGCCAGCGTCTTGCCTGTTCCTGTCTGTGAGGCGGCAAGCACATCCCTGCCCTCCAGCAGAAGCGGAATCGTCTGCTCCTGTACCGGGGAAGGCTCGTTGATGCCGAATTCCGACAATCTGGCAACCAGGTCATCCTGTATGCCGATGGCCGCAAAAGAAGCTTTAGTCATATTTTTATTTCATCCTTTTCGCTTGAGATAATATCTTTATTATATGCCAAAAAGGCCTCTCCACCAAATGGAAGGCCGCTTAATTCTGCACATTGCCTTATTTCTTGTTCAATGCCTTGTATGTAAGCTTATCTGCGAAGCGCGGAAACAGGCCATACAGCCTGATGCCCAGTCCGGCCAGCCTTGGAAGATCCAGTTCTTCCTTGCCTTTCTCCATTACCTTGATGATCTTGGAGCACACATACTCCGGGGTCATGATGAACCTGGCCATACTCTTCTCATAGTTGCCTGAAGGGTCGGCGGTCTTAAAGAAATCGGTCGCAATCGGTCCGGGGTTAACCGCCGAGATGATCACTCCGCTCCCGCGCAGCTCCTGGCGCAGCGCATTGGTGAAGCCGAGCACCGCATGTTTGGTCGCTGTGTAGGCAACCGATTTGGCTGTGCCGATCTTACCGGCCATCGAGGCCAGATTAATGATCTGCCCGCTTCTCCGCTCCAGCATGGACGGAAGCACCGCTTGAGTGCAGCGGACAATGCCCATATAGTTCACATCCATCATATCGGCAAATTCATGGGCTTCCATCTCAGAGAAAGCGGCAAATTTGCCATAACCGGCATTATTGAGCAATATATCAATCTTCCCGTATTCCGCCAGGATTTTGGCAAAAACAGTCTTTACCGCAACTTCATCGCCTACATCACAGGTGTACAATCCAAAAACGCCCGGAATCCCGGCCGCCGTCTGTTTCAACTTGTCTTCAGAGCGGGCCACAAGAACGGGAACCGCTCCCCGTCTGCTGACCATCTGCGCGGTAAGTGCACCGATACCGCTTGATGCCCCGGTAATCACGATCACCTTATCTTGTAAATCCATGGAATGGTTTCAACTCCCCGCGCTTCTGGTTTAAGAGATCATTACCTGAATGTCCAGTTCTCCAATACCCTCCATCAGCAGCGGAATACTCAGCGCCCTGCGGGGCAGAAAGGACATGCTCTCCAGCTTCATAAATTGCGGCGGGGTAATATCAACCGACACTCCCTGATTGGACAGGATTGTACTCGCATTCCCGCTGATCATGTTGCCCAGCTCGGAGATAGCACTCTGGCCCATCTCGTCCATTTCTGTAATTGCATAGCCGCCCATCATTACCGATACCATCTTCAAGGCTACAGTTTCAGCGAGACCAAAGATAATATTCCCGGACAGCTGTCCTGTCATTCCCACCTGAATCCATATATGATTATCGATCAGCTCAATCTCCTTGATGCCCAGAATACCGGTGGACGGCGAGACCTGAATCACCTGTTCAATAACAATGCGTGCAGACTCTAGAAACGGGTTAATTACTTCTGCTTTCATGAAAGTGTCGTCCCCCCTTTACCGGGCTTTAAGTCTATACCAAAAGTCCCAGGCATATTGGTTTATTATACTTTATATATCGGCACAATTCACCAAAAATTAATGGGTTTGTCGAATCCAAAGTCAATATAGTTTTGGCGGCATCATTGCTCTGCCGGGAGTAATCTCCTATAATTTAATCAAATGCCAACATGGAGCGTAAGATATCACTACAAATAGAACATAATACAGCAGTCAAGGGAGGTAATCCATGAACATCAGTCAATTGGAGACTTTGATCACCATCTCCAAAACGATGAGCTTCCGCAAAGCGGGCGAATTGCTTAATTTGACCCAACCTGCCGTTTCCGCGCAGATCAAGAGTCTTGAGGAGGAATTCAGAACACAGCTGGTAGACCGTAACCAGCCGGTTACGCTGACGGACCGGGGCAAGGTTTTTCTGGATCATGCCGAACAGATTGTCACGATTGTCGAGGAGCTGAAGCAGCGGCTCGCCGATCTGGAGGACAACCCCCAGGGTCACATTATTCTGGGCACCACCACCTCCATAGCCATCCAGATCCTACCGCGCATCCTGTCTTATTTCCAGGACCAGTTCCCTCATATCAAAACCTCTATCTCCTCCATGTCGTCGTCGCAGATTTACCAGCAAGTTGAGAACGGTCTGGTCGATGTCGGCATCGGTTACCTGATCGGGCGAAATCCGGGAATGACCACCTCCACCTTATATTATGATACCTTCGAGCTGGTGGTCTCCCCGCGTCATCCGCTGGCTCAAGTCAAAACGGCGGGCATTGAAGCGCTCGGCAGAACACCGTTGATCCTGCTCTCGCCTGATACGGTTGGACGCAAATTTGTTGATGATGTATTGGCGAAGCACGGCATCCAGCCGCAAGTCATTATGGAACTGACCAGCAGCGAGGAAGTGAAACGGATGGTGGAGCTTGATCTGGGCGCAGCCGTGATCTCGAAGCAGTCCGTCACAGCTGAAGTCCGGGCAGGTACCCTGAAGATTGTGCCGATTATCGAGCTTGAGGTCACCCATCCCGTCGGTGTCATTACGAAATCAGGCAAATACGTCAATTCTGCCATGAGGCAGTTCCTGAGCGATCTCAAGGGTATGCCCGAGACCCAATTTATCGGCTCAGAATAATTAACCAGGCCAAAGGAGATGTTCATCTTTGAAATTTGATCTGCATACCCATCATTTCCGCTGCGGCCATGCCAACGGAACTATCCGTGATTATATTGAAGCCGGAATCGCCGCCGGGTTGGACGTTATAGGCATTTCTGACCACACGCCTTATTTCGGCAGTCCTACCGAGCAGGCTTTTCCACATATTGCGATGGCCAAATCGGAATTCAGCCGTTATGTCGATGAAGTACTTTTACTGCAAAAGGAATACGAAGGCGTCATCGATGTCCTGCTTGGCATTGAGTCCGATTATTTCCCCGAACACCGCGAGCTGTATCGCAGCACGCTGGCCGCTTACCCGTTCGATTATATTATTGGCTCCGTGCATAGTATTGGCGGAGTCAGCATCTTCAATAAAGGGCGCTGGAAGGGCCTCGGTCCGCGTGAGCAATTGGCTGTCAAAAGCGAATACTACCACCTGATCGCCGAGTCCGCCCGCAGCGGCATGTTCCAGATTCTGGGGCATATAGATGCCATGAAGGGCAACTATCCCGCTTTTGCCGACATCGCAGCTCCCGGCCCGATTGATGAATGCCTGCAGGTGATTGCAGAGTGTGGCGTTGCCATCGAGATCAATACGTCGGGGGCACCAAGCTGTGCGGCGGCTGGTATCCTGCGGATGCCATACTGGAGCGCGCTCTGCATTATGGCGTTGATGTGTCCTTCGGCTCCGATGCGCACAAGCCCTCCCGTGTAGCGGAAGACCGCGACGCCGTAGCGGCGCGGCTGAAGGAGATTGGCTTCACGCATTGGGTTTATTACAAGCAGAAGCAGAAGGTATCCGTCCCGCTATAGCCCCTGCCAAGTTCACTCTAATCCTTGCTTATAGATTTCCGCAGGTGAAGCCCTGCTGCTTCAGTGTGCGGCCGGCATCGCCATACTGCGGATTAGCCGCATAGAAATGGGCAATCACACTGGTCCAAGTCCGGGCTGTCAAACCCTGAGCCTCCTGAAATTCGCGGAAGGTCTGGTCATACGCTGCCAGCTGGCCGCTCATCTGCATATCATACTGTTCCTCGTGATAGACCGCCTCCAGCGGAAGGCGGGGCTTCTGAGGAACCTCACCCGCGGGATAGCCGACGCACAGCCCTACAACCGGAAAGACGTACTGCGGCAGCTGCAGCAGCTCAATCACAGCCCCTGTGTTGCGGCGGACGCCACCAATCGGAATAATACCCAGACCCAGCGACTCTGCGGCAGCCACCGCGTTCGCCAAGGCAATACCTACATCCGCAGCGCCCACAAGCAGCAGATCTACATCGGCTGCCGCCTCAAAGGATTGGCCCTCCAGTTCACAAGCCAGCTTGGCCCGATAGAAATCCATGCAGAATACCAGAAACACCGGCGCGTCGGCCACATGCTGCTGGTTGCCGCTAAGTGCCGCCAGCTGCTGCCTGCGCTGTGGACTGCGGACAGCGATGATCGATACCTGCTGCCCATGAACCCAGGATGGGGCCGCCTGTGCAGCTTCAATAATGGCCTTTAATTTCTCCGGCTCAACCGGCTGCTCTGTATATTGCCGGTAGGACCGGTGGTTTTTTAATAATTTCAAGGTTTCGTTCACAGTGATTCCTCCTAAGTGTAGGTGTAAGCTATATAAGATTAACTTAAGAATGGAGTAGTGGGGTTGCCAGAAAGCCTGATGCATAGAGTTTCCTGGCAACCCCGTTTGTAACATTCTTAAGTTCACGTTCTATATGCTTCTATTCTATCGTGCACATGCAATAAAACACAAAAAAATGGACCCGCATCCGCGGGTCCCAAAGCAGTATATTATTAAAAGGGGGTCATGTGTTTAGTATAACCGGACACTGTTAGAGTTTCATAACGGCATTATTTCATTTGTGTAACAAGTGCGTATACTTTCATTACATCGCCTGGTGAACCCACTACAGGCATCTGCCGCTCCAGCAGCATTCCGTTCTTGATCATCACCCGCTCCGAGCGGGTGTTGTCTCCCCTGCAGCGCCCCTCAACCCGGGTAACTCCTGCCTCACGCACCCCGTAGTCAAGCAGCAGGCCTACCGCTTCTGTAGCCAATCCGCAGCCCCAGCAGGCGGGGTCCAGCATATAACCCAGCGTAGCGGTCCCTTCCCGGCGGTTCCAGTTCTGCAGAGAGACCGTTCCCAGCAGCTGCGGCAGACCCAACAGATAAATTCCGGCGTGCAGGGCACAAGGATCATAAGTATACATCATCCGCTGCACCAGCTTATCCACACTGGCCTGCTGCGAAGCCGGACCACTGCGGAACAGAATATGTGGATTCACTTCCGGGTGGGAGAGCAACCGCCGCAGGCTGCAGGTATCGTCTGTTGCCAAGGCCTTCACTTCCACTGCCGCACCCTGCTGCTGCTTAAACTCCGCTTGCTCGTAAGTAAGCACTGCGCTTCTCCTCCCTTCAAGCAATCTCTGTCATGCTAAGCCCTGCGTAGGGTAAGCACCGTAAGTTCCGGTCTGCAGAGCAGCCGGAAGGGCATGTACGTCTCGCCGAAGCCCCGGTTCACATACACCGGCATTCCCTTCTCTTCTGTGTAATACAAGCCTGCTATGTATTTAAGCGATCCGTAGGGGGTGAAGGGCGCTCCCAGCAGCGGCAGGCGGATCTGTCCGCCATGGCTGTGGCCGGACAGCTGGAGATGGAACGGGTAGGCTTGCGCAGTATCGGCATAATCCGGCTCGTGCATCAGCAGCAGAGTGAAGGTTCCCGGCGGAATATTCTTCAGTGCCGCCTCGGGATCGGGTTTCCCGTGGAGCTGGTCATCCAGGCCCGCCACAGCCATCACTGAACCGCCCTGCTTGATCAGATACGAATGATTCCTCAGCACCTTGAAACCGGCAGCCTGCAGTAACCCCGTGACCTTCTCTGTATTCTTATAATCATGATTCCCCAGAATCGCATATTTACCCAAGGGAGCATGAAGCTCCGCCAGCTCTGCCACCGACTCTTCCAGATCCTCCGGCTCGCTGTCCACGATATCCCCGGTGAAGCAGATGAGGTCAGGCGAAACCTTACGGATCTGTTCAGCGAGAGAGGCGATGTCCCGGGCATCCTTGTTGAAGCCCAGATGCGTGTCACTGAAATGGACGATGGTTGTTCCGGCAAAAGCGGAAGGCAGCTGAGGAAACGCCAGTTCGACGCTCGTCACTTCCAGCCAATTCGGCTCTCCCTGCCAGGCATACCCGCCAGTCAGCAGGCCGGCTCCCAGCAGGCCTGCTGCACCTCTGGCCAGAAATTGGCGCCGGGTAATCTTCGGTTTGGCAGATTGGTTTATAGAATCACGATCGGGAGAGCCCCCGGACAAATGGTTTCTCATAGGGAAGTTCTCCTTTCTTGCAGTTGAATTAGACTATTATCATTGGAAACCGTTACTACTTAGGACTCCGTATGATAAGAACACTTCAGATTCAGTTCCATGACAGAGAATGTGAACTTAAGAATGTTATATTCGAGTGGTCCGGGTAGCCCTATGCACCAGGCATTCTGACAACTACACCGTTTCATTCTTAAGTTCATCTTATAGAGTCTCATATCTCCAGTCCAAAGAATTAGTTGCGAAACTGCATCTATTTAGTCGTTTTTTTCTGTGTTGGAGGAAATAAGTGCGAAAACGCACCTAATTTATGATTTTGAGCGTAATAAGCTTGCTTTACTCGAATTTAGTTGCAGATTTGCACTTATTATCCTGATAATGGGTGTTTCGGCGGAAATTAGTTGCAGTTTTGGTTACTACTTAGGCCTAACGAAAAATTATAGGGAAAATCTACCGCTAGTTGGTCTCAGAATGGGGATTCGATGGAGTTATAGGGAGTTTCTACCGCTAATTACGTGCTATCCGCTTCATAATGCCCTCGAAAGCCAATTTAGTGGTAACTTTTCCCTATATGTCATGAAAACCAAACACTAGCTGGGAGTTAACGGTAGATTTTCCCCATAGCCACCTATGTGTTTGGGCTTAGAACGCTCAAATCTATATGGGAAAAACCCGGGTCCTAAGTAGTAACCAGTTTTGCATCTAATTACTCCGAAGGTTCCAGGGCAACACTCTAAATCCTGGCTGAATCCTAAGCAGTAACTGGAAATCGCGCTATTCCGCTTCTTTTGCAGCTGCGATTTCTTCTTCCACTTCTTGTTCGGAATGGGGGCCAAGAATCTTGCGGAACAAGCCCAGCATCGACAAGGCATAAGCCACAGTAATGAAGCTGAAGCAGATCTGCATGACCACCACCAGCCGCGAGGTGTTGTCTATCGGCGCAATGTCACCGTAACCAACCGTTGTAAAGGTAGCCACGCTGAAATACAGGAAGGTAATCAGCTGGCTCAGCAGATCCTCCCCAAGCCTAGTTCCCTGGAATGAAGACTGACCAAACAACTTGTATATTGAAGTATAGACCACCGTAAAAAAGAGAATGCAGGACAAGGCGGCCACACTGATCCGGCTCAAGGTCTGCCGCAGCTCAATCTCCTGATTGTTGGACTCCTTGATCTGATGGAAGATAAAGAGGATATAGAACAGCACTGAAGCCAGAGAGAAGATCAATATCAGACCACGCAGGTCCCCGCTGCCCGGGACAATGGCGTTCAAATCGATCCATCCCAGCAGATCCTCAAGCGATACCAAGGCATACAGCAGGATCGGGGCCAATACCGTCCCTTTAGTCAGCCACTTCAGCTTCCATCGATAGAACCAGAGCACCAGCAGCAGCAGAATAACTACATTGCCTGCCCAGATCCATTTGGCCATCTATATACCACTCCTGTTTCCAGTTTAGCTTACTCCGGCTGGCCAGCGACCGTGATCCGGTATTCTTCCTCTGGAGTTTCACTGTAGGCAAGAGCTATCCCTTTGAGCTTAATCTCCGATTTCGGCACCTTGCGCAGCTTATAGGCCACTTCTACATCTTGGGAAAAAGGAAACGGGTCCAGCACCAGCGTCGAAGCATCCTTCCATTCCGTGCTGATCACACGGCCTGAGGTGAAGCTGAAATCCTCGCTGCCTGAGAATCCATCCACCCACCACGGATGCTCCTCCGACTTCGGGCTTCCCGGCTCATTCAGACCCATATACAGCGAGAGGTCATCACAGAATTGCAGCAGCCGGGCATCGTAATACAGCTCATCCTCCCCGAGCGGCCGCGTCTCTTCCAGCTCCCGATGAATCCGCGCCCGGCGCTCCGCCTCACGCTCCTGGTACAGGCTCAGCTCGGGTCCCTGTTCACTCGACACCTCTATTAAACGTTCGAAATGCAGACTGCACAGCAGAGCCCCGTAGAGGGTGTCCTGTTCAATCTCATCCAGGCCCTTCTTATAGAAATTCAGCTTCGGCACGACGGGGAAATCCATGAAGCTATAGGGCGCATTCTCCGCATCATTCCAGAAGGGAGTCTCATCCAGATCAATCCAGCCTCTGTCATGCTGGCCAATCGCGTGCAGCACCTCTTCCCGGCGCCCCTCCTCCGGCACATGCTCTTCTTTGAAATATCTGGCCAGATCCCCGGCCAGAAGACCATGGTCATGCTGCTTCATCATGATTACAACATCATCCTGCTCTCTAACAATCACCGTTATACCTCCCTGGATGTTTCCGCTCTATTCTTCTCTGACTCTGGATATTATAACATATTCTGGTGCGATCTCTGTATTGGCCACAGTCTAATTAGTTACCCCATTTATCCGGAAATGACCCAGCTCCGGCTGCTTCGGGTCAGCTTGGTTTATCTATATGCCGGCAAATAAAAAGCTATCCCCGACGGCAAGGATCTGCCCGGGATAGCTTGGGTATTAGTTACTACTTAGGGTCCCCGCGAGAATTAGCGTGTTGCCCTGGACCTTCCGGAGTAAATAGGTGCGAAACTGCAACTAAATTCCACCGAAACCCTTGTCAGGGAGCAAATAAGTGCGAATCTGCAACATTTTCGAGTAAATCAGTTCTTTTACGCTCAAAACCCGAAATTAGATTCATTTTCGCAACTAAATCAGTGGATCTCGACTTATGAGGCTATCAAGGTACTGAGTCTTTGATGCTCTTATCATACGGAGGCCTAAGTAGCAACGGTTATTGTACGGAATTACCTGGGCGGTCTTACACACCCAGCCAGCGTTTGAACATATGCTTGGTCGTCTGCTTGTTGATCTCGGCAATAGAGGTGGTCAGCGGAATGCCTTTGGGGCAGGCGCTGACGCAGTTCTGAGAGTTGCCGCAACCGTCGATTCCGCCGTCCTCCATGATCGCATCCAGCCGGTCATCTGCATTCATCTCGCCAGTAGGGTGGGCATTGAACAGCCGCACCTGGGAGATCGCCGCCGGACCAATAAAATTGGTCTTCTCATTGACATTCGGGCAGGCCTCCAGACAGACGCCGCAGGTCATGCATTTGGACAATTCATAAGCCCATTGGCGTTTCTTCTCCGGCATACGCGGTCCGGGTCCCAGATCGTAGGTTCCGTCGATCGGAATCCAGGCCTTGACCTTCTTCAGCGCATTGAACATCCGGCTGCGGTCAATAACCAAATCCCTTACCACCGGGAAGGTCTTCATCGGCTCTACACGCACCGGCTGCTCCAGATTATCAATCAGCGCGGCACAGGCCTGTCGTGGCTTGCCGTTGATTACCATGGAGCAGGCACCACACACCTCTTCCAGACAGTTCGAATCCCAGCAGACCGGCACCGTGCCTTCACCCTTGGCATTCACCGGATTACGCTGAATTTCCATCAGGGCGCTGATCACGTTCATGCCAGGACGGTAAGGAAGCTCAAATTCCTCGGCATAGGACGGGCTGTTGGCATCGTCCTGGCGGGTGATGATTAATTTCACGTTTTTGGGAGCTGTAGCTGTTTCCGCCATAATCGTTCCCTCCTCTACTTGGTTGCAACACGTTCATCTATTCATCCGTATGCTTGGCTTAATCCTTGGAATAGTCGCGGATACGCGGTGGAATCAGCGACACGTCTACCGCTTCATAGGAGATTTGCGGCCCTTCGGCACTCCAGGTGGCCTTCGTCGTCTTCAGGAACTCCTCATCGTTACGATTCGGGAATTCCGGCTTATAGTGTGCGCCCCGGCTCTCATTGCGCAGCAGCGCGCCAAGTGTCATGGCCTCCGACAGCTCCAGCATATTCCACAGCTGGCGGGTGAAGGCCACGCCCTGGTTGTTCCAGCGCGAGGTGTCGCTCATGTTGATGTTGCCGTAGCGCACCTTCAGCTCTTTGATTTTGGCGATGGTGGCTTCCAGCTTCGCGTTGTTCCGCACTACCGTCATGTTGGCTGTCATCCATTCACCCAGCTCTTTATGGATCACATAAGCGTTCTCCGTACCTGACATTCCCAGCAGGGATTCGAATTTGTCGACCTGCTTCTTGTGGAAGCCGTCGAATACGGAAGAGGAGATATCCTGCACCGATTTCTTCAGGCCTTTGATATATTCCACAGCCTTGGGACCCGATACCATGCCGCCATAGATCGCCGATACCAGCGAGTTCGCACCCAGCCGGTTCGCCCCATGGTATTGATATTCACATTCGCCTGCCGCAAACAGGCCGGGAATGTTGGTCATCTGGTTATAGTCGACCCACATGCCGCCCATCGAGTAGTGGACTGCCGGGAAGATTTTCATTGGAATCTTGCGTGGGTCGTCGCCCATGAATTTCTCATAGATCTCAATGATCCCCCCGAGCTTCACGTCCAGCTCCTTGGGGTCCTTATGCGACAGGTCGAGGTAGACCATGTTCTCGCCGTTGATTCCCAGACCCTGATCGACACATACATCAAAAATCTCACGAGTAGCTATATCACGCGGCACCAGGTTTCCATAAGAAGGATATTTCTCCTCAAGGAAATACCACGGCTTGCCGTCCTTATACGTCCAGATCCGCCCGCCTTCACCGCGCGCCGATTCCGACATCAGCCGCAGCTTGTCATCGCCCGGAATGGCCGTCGGATGGATCTGGATGAATTCGCCGTTGGCATAATGCACACCCTGTTGGTAGACGGCGCTGGCCGCGGTGCCGGTGTTAATGACCGAGTTGGTCGTTTTGCCAAAAATAATCCCCGGACCGCCGCTGGCCAGAATGACCGCATCCGCCGGGAAGGTCTCAATCTCCATCGTCTTCAGGTTCTGGGCGCTGATGCCGCGGCAGACGCCTTCGTCGTCGATAATGGCGGAGAGGAACTCCCAATTCTCGCTTTTCGTAACGAGCCCTTCCACTTCCCAGCGGCGCACCTGCTCATCAAGCGCGTAGAGCAGCTGCTGCCCTGTAGTCGCGCCCGCAAAAGCGGTACGGTGCCGCTTCGTGCCGCCGAACCGGCGGAAATCGAGCAGTCCCTCCGGCGTGCGGTTGAACATCACTCCCATGCGGTCCATCAGGTGGATGATGCCGGGAGCGGCTTCACACATCGCTTTTACCGGAGGCTGATTGGCCAGGAAGTCACCGCCGTAGACGGTGTCGTCGAAGTGTTCCCAGGGCGAGTCTCCCTCGCCCTTGGTATTCACCGCACCATTGATGCCGCCCTGCGCACAGACGGAATGGGAGCGCTTGACGGGTACCAGTGAGAATAAATGAACATGTGCACCGGACTCTGCCGCTTTGATCGTAGCCATCAGACCAGCGAGCCCGCCGCCCACGATAATGATATCTGCTGTTGCCATTGGTCGTTCACTCCTATAAGTTTGATTAGTTATCAGGTTAAGGATAAGGACCGTATCACAGCCGCTGTAGCTTGGAATTCATCGTTCCGGAAGGTGAACAGAGACAGCAGGAACATGAAGGTAATCAGTACGAACAGGCCCATACACATATAAGAGGATACACGCTGTGCGCGTGGTCCGACGGTGATCCCCCAGCTGATCAGGAAAGACCAGAGTCCGTTGGAGAAGTGGAAACATGCTGCCACCACACCCACTACAAAGAACGCCAGCATTAACGGCTGTGTTGCCATGTCGTGCATAACACCGCCAAGCTCGTCATGCTCCACCTTGCCAAGTGCTACCTGGAAGCGGGTAGTGTACAGATGCCAGACTACAAAAATAAAGGTGATGATCCCTGTCACACGCTGCAGGGTGTAGCGCCAGTTCCGCTCCAGGTTGAAGCGGTTCAGGTTCGGTTTGGATTGGTAGGCAATGTACAGCCCATAGACTCCGTGATACAGCAAAGGAAGCCATATGCCGAACAATTCCAGGAAGAAGACGAGCGGCAGGCTGTTCAGCCACAGCACACTGTCGGTGAAACCGGAAGCGCCACCCTCAACTGCTGCGAAATTCGTCAGCATATGCTCTAGGAAAAAGCCCCCAAGCGGGATAACGCCTAGCAAGGAATGAATCTTTCTGGAATAAAACCCTTTCATACTGTGCAGTCCCCTTTCGCATTAAAAAACAGCGTTTTCATTAATGAGCATAAACCGCCGGGACTACAGTTGAAACAGGTAAGTGGCTGGAAGATTATCGCATTTAGTTCGCCCTTATCACCGCTATCTATCGTTTCCCCGGACTTTGCTCTATTATTCACAATTTGTGAATATCTTGTGTCACTTTTCATGTTACTCTTTTTTCTCTTATAAGGGAATTGCAATCTAATTATTAAACGTTATACAATAATTGCATAAGAATATTTTTTATATGATAATAATTCTCATTTAGCAACAAACTTAGCGGCTCTATGCTCAGCTTTTCCTTGGATTACTGTAAATCGTAAGACACAGAATTAGTAAAAGCTATGAACTTCATCACTTTCCGGCAGCATGAAATCAGAAGGAGCGATGCTTGATGTATGATGATTTGGATATTTTTGCAGCAGTGGTCGAGCACTCCAGCCTGAACCGTGCCTCCCGCCAACTTAACCTCTCGCAGCCTGCCCTTTCGCGCAAAATATCGAAGCTGGAGGAGCGGCTGGGAGTGGCCCTGTTCACCCGTCATGGCAAAAGACTTGAGCTGACCGAAGTTGGACGCCTCACCTATACCTATGCTCTGGAGCAGCGGCAGCAGCGTTCCCGTTTCCTGGAGGCGCTGTCCAAATTCAAGGAAGGCGAGCCGCTGCTTGTGACGCTCGGCGCCAGCCTTACTACGCTGCAGACGACGCTGCCTCCGTTGGTGAATGCCTATATGGAGAAGTTTCCGGCGGCGGAGCTGAAGCTGATTACCGGCAAAACCCATGAGATTGTCTCTTCGGTCAGCGAAGGCAAATCTGATGTCGGCATTATCGCCTCCATGGTCCAGGAGCCGGGGCTGCGCTGCATCCCCTTGTTCGAGGACCAGCTGCGGCTGGTAGTCTCCGGGCAGCATCCGCTGGCCTTGTCTGCCAAGCTGACCATGGATGACCTCTCGCGGCTGCCCATGCTGCTGTTCTCCAAAGGCACCTGGTACCGCCGCCTGACCGACGACCTCTTCCAGCGCAGCGGAATCGAGCCGGATGTGCGGCTGGAGATCGACTCCTTCGAGGCGATCGTCCGGCTGCTGCCGACGATCAAAGCCGCCGCGCTGCTGCCGAAGTCCTATCTGCGGCCCGAGCTGCTGAATGGGGGCGGCCTCGTGTCGCTGTATATCAAGGAACTGGAGCAGACGCAGCGGACAACCTGCCTGATCTACCGCGACGACGGCGCCCTCAGCACCGCTGCACGCAGCCTGGTGCAGGTGACGGAGGAGATCTACCTGTCCAGACACGAATAACAGGCAAACACCCGGCAAGCACCCATATCGCTACGGATTAGCCTGCCAGGTGTTTGCGTGCCCGGGCGGTTATTCTATTATGCTCAGCTTGTTCTTACGAAATCGTATTAACGGAACTTGCCTGCATCAATGGCTGCTTGCTTCTCATCAAGGATTTCCTGGTAGCCTGCATCCAGGTAAGTCTTCTTGGCTGCTTCATAGGTGGCGTCGAATTCAGCTTCCGGAGCCAATACGACCTTCACGTACAGTTCCTGGAACAGCGTATTCAGGTCCGCTTTATACTCGTTTACCTTTTCAAGCACAACGTTGAACAGAGCATCCGGCGTGCGGAATTCCGCAACTTCATCATAATACTTCACTAAATCATCAGCAAGAGTCTCGTAGCCGGCCGGCGCCCAGTTGCGGAGATTAGCCGTGCGGGTTTTGGCCGCATCCGGATACTGCGCAATTTCGGTCACGAGGCCCCAGTAGTCCTTGTTATTGTTCTGTGCCAGGACAGATTCGCCTTTATAATCCGGATTCTTCAGAGCGATGCCGTCTGCGTCAAGCGTATAGTTCTCCCCTTCGATACCGTTCTGGAATTTGAACAGGTTCTCCGGCTGGCTGAGCCATTCAAGATACATCCAGACTGCAGCGCGTTCTTCAGGCGTAGATTCATAGTTAATCCCCATGATGAAGCCGAATGGCCAGTATGCGCGTCCTTGAGCCTTATTGCCTTCCGGAACACCTGCATAAGGAGGCACTACGGCAAATTCAGCATCCGGGTTGTTCTGCAGGGTAGCAGCAAAGACGTCCGTATTGTTGGCCAGATAGAAGTTAAAGTTACCCGTTTTGCCGGCAACGAATTCCGCTTTAACCTTAGGTTCGTCGTTACGCAGATAGAATTCTTTATCAATGAGGCCATTATTATATTGATAGTTCAGGTTACGCAAGTAAGCCTCTGTATCAGCGGTGGTCAGATCAGCCACACTAAGGTCGGAATACAGCGCACGGTATTTCGCGTCGACCGGCCATTCACGGAAGGCATAGTTAAAGTTGAAGAAGTTCTGCTGTAAGTTTCCGCTGGTCACACCTAGACCGGCTTCTTTCCATTTCACCAGCATCTCATTGTACTTCTCAAGCGAAGTCAAATCTTCAACCTTCATGCCAACCTTTTCAACCCAGTCCTTGCGGATAATGTTGACAAAGTTGTCGGCTTCAGGACGGGCGGCGAAGAAGAAGGTATTCTTCTCATCGACAACTCCATACTGCTTGATGGTTTCGCCCATGCTTTTCCAATAGGCAGGAGCATAATTCTCGATTTCAGCCCAGTCCAGCGGCTGCATAACATCCTCGCCGTAATAGGTAAGCGCTTGCGGCATATCGTAATGGAAGATGATATCAGGAGCTTTATGCGACGCCAGCAGCTGCTCGTAATCCGTTACTTCTTTGGAGCGGGTAATCGGCACGTAGTTTACTTCGATATTGTATTTGTCGCCAAATTCCGCTTGTACCCAGCGGGTATAATAGTTGTCGGACACATTCCAGCCCTCATACGCCCGTTCGTAGACCGGAATATCCAGAGAGACTTTCTTCTCGAAGCCCTTGGAGTAATCAGGAAAACTCCCTTCGGTCTGGTTCGTGGCTGCTGCTGTTTCTGCCGGGGCAGTGGTAGGCTCAGTGTTGGCATTCTTAGCGTTGTTATTTCCCCCGGAGCATCCGGCCAGCATACCGGCCGTCATGACAGATGCCATCATTAACGAAACCAATCTTTTTTTGTTCATCGCAATTCCCCCACTTTTAATTTTCGAATTCAATAGATTTGCTATATACTAGAGCGCAAGATTACTCCTTGACCGCGCCGAGCATAACACCTTGAACGAAGTATTTCTGGACAAAAGGATACACGCAGACAATAGGCAGGGTAGCAAATACAACAACTGATGCCTTAAGTACTTCCGGATTACTGAGCTGTACCTGGGTTGCTTCCAATTGGAAGCTTTCACTCGCCTGAATGACCAGATAATACAGCTTGAGCTGCAGCGGCCGCAGTGAGGTCTCATGCTTAATATAGAACAATGCATCCTGGTAAGCATTCCAGCGTCCAACCGCGTAGAAGAGAGAAAGTGTCGCCATAATCGGCTTGGACAACGGCAGAACAATGCTGAACAGGATTCGAAAATGCCCGGCACCGTCGATCCGCGCAGATTCTTCCAGACTTACGGGAATACCGCTCGTTAGTGAGGTCTTCATAATCAGCAGATTGAAGGCGCTGAACGACAACGGTAGAACCAGTGACCATATCGTATCCATCAGTCCCAGATTGTTAATGTTCATATAGTCCGGGATGATACCTCCACTAAAGTACATCGTGAACAGGAAGATGAAGGTGATTACCCTGCGGCCCTTAAATTGGGCTCTCGACAGCGGGTACGCGGCGCAGATGGTCAGAATCATCCCCAGAATAGTGAACAGTACGGTCACGATAACCGAGATGTACAATGAACGGAGTATACTGGCATCCGCGAAGATTTTCTTGTACGCTTCGATGGTGAAGCCCTGCGGCCACAGAAAGACCTTATTGGCAATGACAAAGGAGTCAGAGCTCAGGGATTTCGATACGACATGAATAAACGGCAACAGGCACACTAGCGAAGCTATGATTATGACGAGGCGGATCAGCAATTCCCAGATATCTATACGTCCTTTATGGGGTGCGGCAGGGTTGCCGGTTGTTGCTTTCATGGTTCCTCTCCTTTCTACAATATTCCATCCTCGCCGAGCTTCTTAGCTACGCGGTCAGCCATGATTACAAGAATAATACCGATGACGGACTGGAATAATCCAATGGCTGTCGCCCGGCTGAAATTGCCGCTCTCGATCCCCCAGCGGTATACCAGAACCGGTATGGTTGTTGTGAACTCTGTGGTGGCCTTATTCTGCAGAGAGTATATACGCTCGAATGAGCCGTCCATCACTTTCCCCAGGGCCATGATCAGCAAGGTCACAATGGTCGCACGGATGGAAGGAACGGTAATACTCCATACTTTTCTCCAGCGTCCTGCTCCATCGACGGTAGCCGCTTCATACATCTCAGGGTTAATCCCGCTCATGGCCGCCAGGTAGATAATGGTGCCCCAGCCCATACTCTGCCACACACCGATGGCCAGATAGCTGATCAGCCAGTTGTTGTCTTCCTGCAGGAACCGGATACGGTTACCGCCCATGAGTTCAATTAAATTGTTGACAACGCCGCCTCCCTCGCTAAGAAGCTGGTAAGCGATGGCCCCGATAATGACCCAGGACAGGAAGTGAGGCAAATACAGCAATGTTTGATTTACGCGTTTGAACTTTACACTTTTGACCTCATTCAGCAGCAGGGCCAGCACAATCGGCATCGTGAAGCTGAAGCAGAGGTCAAGAACGTTGAGCAGCAGCGTATTGCGGACGGCCCTGGCGAAATCAGGCTTGGAGAAGAGATCCCGGAAGACTTCGAACCCGACCCACTCACTGCCCCAGAAGCCTCTTGCAATCTTGTAGTCCTTAAAAGCGATTACAAGTCCTGTCATCGGCAAATATTTGAATACGATTACAAAAGCCAGCGGAAACAGTACGAGCAGATAAAGCTGCCAATCACGCCGTAAATAATACCCGATGCCCTGTTTCTTCTCTAATAGAGGGGCATAATTTGTTTTTGAAGCGCTTCCAACTTTCAAATTTTCACCTCCTGCCTCAAATGTTCTCCTTGCCAGCCTATGTTCACCGGCCCTGAGTTCTATGCTATCCCCTTTGCCTGATCTTGAAAATCATGAGTATTGATGATCACCATCAATTTTGATTGGGATGCGATTCCACCGGCATCCGCATCCTAATCATGATCAAATTTGATAGGCATTCGCAAAAATAAACCGCTTTCAATCTGGATGGACCAGATTGAAAGCGGTGCGGATATTCCCAAAAGTTTCTTCTAGGAGCTTTTGCTCTTAGCCGATTTGTAGCTGCTCGGCGGCATGCCTTCGTATTTGCGGAAAAAACGGTTGAAGCTCTGAACATTATAATAGCCAACCTCTGCTGCAATCTGCTTGATCGTCAGCTCGGTATCCAGCAGCAGCTCCTTGGCCTTCTCTATACGCAGCTGATTCACAAAATCTATCATGCTATTCCCGGTTTGCTCATACACGATCTTACGCATATAGGAGTAGCTGATGCCAATTTCCTTGGCCATATCCTCGAACACAATCTCTTCACGGTAATGTTCCTTCAAGTAATGAATGATCCGTTCCCCGTGATTGGTTTCACTGGTGCTGCGGTCAAGGCTCTGTACGATTTCACAGAAAAAATCATGCAGATATTCCTCCAGTTCGTCCAGTGTATCCAATGCGGCGAGAATGGAGTATACGTTGCCTCTGCCCATAATCATCCGTCCCGTGCCGATATGATTCTCGCGGAGGTGCTTGATAGTAGCCCCCATCAGCTGATAATAGATGAACATAATATTATCGTAGGAAATATTGTCTTCGGAAGAGATCTCGCTGCGGATGATCTGAAGCTCTTTGAATATCCCGCCCAGATTGCCGGCATCCAGAAAGTTGAGAATCCGCCGCTCGCTGCTTTCGGAATCGAGATATTTACGGCTGATCTCCTCTTCATCGTGCCAGTACATAATGCTTCCGGCACCATTAATCATCCGGCGCTTAATGACTTCCATCGCTTCAAATAGCCGCAGGGCAACCATTTCGGGTGCATCAGCCAAATCACTTACTCCGATCGTAACCGAATGTTCCAGTAATTCGAGCGACTCGTCCCGGATCTTCTCCAGCGCCTGATGAATCAGGACGCCCTTCTCCCCGCGCTCCTCCGGAGTAAAGTTCAGCACAATAACTATACAGCCGTCGTTATGATAGACACTGCGGGCCAATATCCCCTCGGGAAAACAGCTTTCGTACTTCGCATTGAGCAGATACCGGTGATAACTGCGTGTCTCCACATTGGTATTGCCCACATATCGTCTGTACTGGTCGATGGAGACAACGACGACTCTGTAACACGCTTCCGGAAAAGCCTCCGTGATCCGGGGCGGAATCTCACCGCGCAAAAGACGGTGAACGGCGAGACTGCGGGTATCCTGTTCACGCTCCTGCAGCAGCTGGAATAGACTTTCCTCCTCCTCCTGCATGCGTTTGAATGCCATGTCCAGGAAGGCAAGCTCATTTTTATTCACCACGCCCAAATCACTTTTGGAGCGTATCGTCCGCACCAGCTGCCTGAGGGGCCTTGACAGCCAGGTTGCCAGAAAGATGGCAAGTAGCGTCCCGAGTAGTATGATAGCACCGGTAAGCAGAATGATATTCCCCTGCATATCCCGTGATTTCATCATCAGCTCATCCATGGAGCTCCAGCTTACATTCCACCATCCGGACAATGCCGAGCGGCTCCATGCGTATACCATCCGGTTGCTATCCAGTTCGCGGAACGTATAGCCTTCACTTGATTCCTGGTTCAGTATCTCCTGAAGGAAGGGAAGCTTTAGGCCGTCGGAGAGCAGCAGTGACTGATCATTGAAGGAAATTACTTTGCCACCCGAGTCCAGCAGCAGGTAGTTGCTGTCGCCAACCTCTGTAGCATGCAGATATTTGCCGATCTGGCTCTCTCTCATGTTGACTACGATAATCCCGCGGGTGGTGGATGACAGACGATTGAGGGGATACACATACGATACAACATTGACGCCCGTCTCCAGCTTACGGGGAACCCACACACCGCTGATGCCTCTCCGTCCCTCAAGCGCTTCTGTGATCCATTCGATCGACTCATAACGCTCCAGCGTCGTGATGCTATTGTCAGTAGAAAACACATAATCCGAATCATTCAAATAAAAGTACGAAGAGTAAACACCGTCTACCCGGCGGTTCAAGTTCAGCAGCTCTTTCGTCACTGACAGCGCCAGGCTTACATTATTGTAATTGGAGTTAATTTCATCGTACGTCTCAAAGCTGCGGATGCGGTCAAAAATATTTGTGGCAGCCAAACGTGCCGTATCCTGTGCCAGGTTGCCGAGTGCGCTCTCGTTCAGCCTACGGTTGGCATTCAGCCCGGTGAGCGCGGATTCCCCGATGGCTGCCTCTGAGTTCCGTAATATCTGTGCCCCGCTATACCACGTGAGGATGGCTGTCGGAACGGCCATGATGCAGAACAGGATGAATGCCAGCTGCAGCATCACCGGTGTTTTTTTCATTTTTTGCTCCCCCTATTATTTCTACAGATACGGCAAAATATATATGATAACGCTTACATAAAGGTTTTTCAAACTATACTGTTATTTTAACATTTCAAGAAACATTATATATATGCTTAAGAAAATTATTCAACAAATTAGAAAAAAATTAAAGATGTTCCCGCAGCAAAATACCCGGATACAAGTCCGGGTATTTAAGGATTACAGGCACTTCACTTCACTTTACTCCACATTCACAGCCTCGTCCTCAAACCGCTCGATACTCTCATTGGAGCCGATCAAGACCATAATATCACCTTTATTCAAATGGTCATGCGCGGTAGGTGCCACGATAATGCTGTTATCCCCGCCGCCCTCGCGGTTGAGCGCAATAATGCTGCAGCCGTATTTGGCCCGTGTGTTCAGCTCGGAGAGGCTCTTGCCGTCCATGCATTCAGGCACAATCAGCTCCACAATCTTATAGTCCTTGGAAATTTCGATATAATCGAGCAGATTGGGCGTGACCAGCTGATGCGCCACACGGATGCCCATATCTTTTTCCGGAAAAATCACCCGGTCCACCCCCAGCCGCGACAACGCCCGTCCGTGCAGAATAGAAATCGCCTTGGCCACCACCTGCTTCACGCCCAGCTCCTTCAGCAGAATCGCAGCCAGAATGCTGCGTTCCATATTATCGCCAATCGCCACGATTCCGCAGTCGAAGTTGCGTACACCAAGCGAACGCATAATGCCCTCATCCGTCGCATCCGCCATTACGGCATGAGTCAGCTGGCCTTCCATCTCCTCTACGCGTTCCTCCTGATGATCGATGCCGAGCACTTCATAACCCAGCTCAATCAGCTCCAGGGCAAGACTCGAACCGAAACGGCCAAGACCAATTACTACAAATTGCTGTGGTTTCATTATCCGGTTAACTCCTTATCCAATAATCATTTTACCTTCGGGATACTTATATAAGACCTTACCCTGTTTCGGACCCAGTGCATATACCAATGTCAGCAATCCCAGCCTGCCGGCGAACATCGTCAGACAGATCAGGATTTTGCCGACAGACGAGAGCTCCGGGGTCATTCCCATACTTAAGCCCACCGTGGCAAAAGCAGACGTCGTCTCGAACAGAATCATCAGGAAATTAAAATCCTCTGTAGTGGACAGAATCATGGAAACCGAAACGATCAGCAGCAGGGCCAGCAGCGTAATTGTCAATGCCTTGAACACGCGCTCCTGGGCCAGGCGGTAGCGGAACAGTACAATGTCCTCACGACCACGCAGCATTGAAATCACCGCTCCGGCCATTAGGGTGAAGGTGGTCGTCTTAATCCCGCCGCCGGTCGAGCCTGGAGAGGCGCCGATAAACATCAGAATAATGGTGAAGAATTGCGAGGCCTGTCGCAGCCCGGCAATATCCAGTGTATTCGCCCCTGCCGTACGCGGCGTCACTGATTGGAAGAACGCGGCCAGCAGCTTGCCGCCGAAATTCAGACGGCCCAGCGTCAGCGGATTGGTGAACTCAAACATCAGAAATACCAAAGCGCCTATCACAATCAGCCCCCCTGTCGCCGACAATACCACCTTGCTATGCAGCGAGAGCCTGCGTTTGTGGCGGTAATCCATCAGGTCAGCCATCACAATAAAACCGATCCCGCCGGAAACGATCAGAAACATGACCACCAGATTCACCAGCGGATCATAGACGTAGCCCGTCAAGCTACGGTAATCGCCAAAAATATCAAAGCCGGCATTGTTGAACATCGAGATCGCGTGGAACACTCCGAAATATATCGCCCGTCCCAGCGGCATGTCAAATGCCCAGCGCACCGCCAGCAGCAGCGCGGCACTCCCTCGATTACCAGCGAATAGATCAGCACCCTGCGGATCAGCTTCACAATGCCTTCCATCGAGCCTTGGTTCATCGCTTCCTGAAGGATCAGCCTGTCCCTTAATGAAATTTTGCGTTTCAATACCAAAGCAAACAAGGTGGCCATGGTCATGAAACCCAGACCCCCGATTTGAATAAGCACCATAATGACAGTCTGTCCAAAAATGGTGAAGGAAGTCCCTGTATCCATTACTACAAGCCCGGTCACACAGGTTGCCGAGGTCGAGGTAAACAGGGCATCCATGAAGTTCAGGGCATACCCGCTTGTATTGGAGACCGGCAGCATCAACAGCAGCGTCCCAATCATGATAATGGCGGCGAATCCTAACACCAATATTTTGGGGGGGAGAGCTTCAGAAGCCTGAATGTAAACAACCTGCGAATCTGTGAAACCAAACTTCTCACCTTCACTTTCCTACAAACAATCTGCTAAACATTCTATCCATCGAATGATAGATTAGGCATACAAATTATAACCGTTATTTCCGTACATCACAAAAATATTTGACTTGATATTGTATGGTGAGAGGTGGTACACTCCATACATAAAGTGTATGGTTTACCTCCACACACTAACTTCTGGCCTTAATAAATATGTGTAGAAGGGAGATTCACATGGATCAAACCTTTGATCTGCTGCCGCAGCAGTTTCAGATTAACCCGTCGCTGCCGATTTATGAGCAGTTTGTCGCCGCGATCCGGGTGCGGGTTGTCAGCGGAATCATTCCTCCGGGGGTGCGCCTGCCTTCGGTAAGGGAGCTGGCCTCCGCCCGGGGAGTTAACCCCACCACGGCGGCAAGAACGTATCAGGAGCTGGAACGGATGGGCCTGATTGTCACGTACCGCGGCCAAGGAACCTTCGTTACTCAAGAGGAGGATATTATTATGGAAGCCCGCAAGGAGATTATTCGAGATGCCGTAAGCCAATTACAAGAGGTTGCCCGTTCGCTTGGTCTGACCGCCGAGCAGATGCTGCAGCTTGCCGAGGAGGAACAAGGATGATGATGAACTCACGCGATCTGTTGCTGCCGCAGGATATTCCCGCTGTTCAATGTGAAGCATTATCCCTTCATGTTAAGACAAAAAAGATTCTGGACGCCATAAGCTTCCAGATCCCCCAAGGAAGCATCACCGGCCTGCTCGGCCCGAACGGGGCCGGCAAATCCTCGCTGCTGCGGATTCTGGCCGGATTAACCCAGCCTGATTCCGGGACCGCACATATCTTCGGCAAGCCTGCGGGGGTAGATCAGCTTGGCCTGTTGTCCCTGCTGCCTGACCGCGGCCAGCTGCCGGGGTGGCTGACCGTAGAGCAATGGCTGTATTATGCCGGGGGTATCTACCCGGATTGGGATGACAGCCGGGCTGCACAGCTGCTGGAGCAGCTCAAAGTGCGGCAGGGTACAATGATCTCCACCCTCTCGCGGGGAGAAGAAGCAAGGCTGCAGCTGCTGACCTGCTTGTCCAGACAAGCTCCGCTGATTATTCTCGATGAGCCTTTTACAGGAGTGGATCTGATCTCACGGGAAGTGATTGCCTCCACAGTCGTTGGTGAGCTCGCCGACGGCACACGCACCTTCCTGATTGCCACCCATGATATCCGCGAGATGGAGCTGCTGTTTGACCGGCTGATTCTGATCGGCGGCGGACGGATTCAGGCGATTGAAGACGTGGATGCACTGCGCACGAGCGGCAAATCCGTGGAATCCCGCTACCGGGAGGTCTTCGCATGACTGCGCTGAAGCTATTAACCGGGCTGGAGTACAGCCGGTACGGTCTGTCTGGGCATGGGAGGAAACAGCAGTGGTTCCGATTTATCCTGATCCTCTGCATGGTGGTGATAGCTGCGTCTTATCTGCTGAGCAAGAATACAGCGCCTCGCGCCCCTTTTATCTCTGGCTCCCTGTTAATCTGGATACTATCCAGCAACTTTTCAATGTTGCATATGCTGAGAGAGCCTTACGCAGGCCATAAGGCATGGCTGCTGACCTTTCCTCACCCCCGTCGGCTGCTGGTCACGGCCAAGGCTCTCAGTATGCTCAGATTCAGCGGAAATTTCGCCTTATTGATCCTGCTCGCAGAGTCGGCTGTCTATTTCGTATTGGTTCAGTCCGGCTACTATGCGCCACTATCCACCAACGAATGGCTGATTACGATGCTGGCACATGCTGCCTTCGCCATCTGCATCCTGCCGGTCAGTATCGTGTTCGGGTTAGCCTCAAGCCTGTTTAAGAGCAGCTTGCCCGTCTTGGGCGTTATCCCTTACCTCTTGCTCTGGCTGCTTCCTTTCATGGTGCTTCCGTTCGTAAATGCGCCTATACTGGGATGGTATGACTATAAATATAGCTCTGCTCCTTATGTATTGTTCTATACGCTGGCTGTCCTACTGTTCGGCTGGCCAGCCGCCTGGCTGCTGCTGAAGCGGATCGCCGGTCATGGAATGACCGCGCTGGAGCGGCCAAGGTATGCACGAGAGCGGCGCGTACAGGCAAGCGGCCGCATAACCCGTGCCCACAAGACTTCAGGTCACCCGTCCGGCTTCGCTGCGCTGTACCAGCTGGATTCCAGCCGCCTGCGGCAATGGGGCGGGCTGAAGAGCGTTCAGGCAGCGAAGGTCTGCATTCCGCTGGGGTTAGCCGTGTTATTCTGTTGGCTGTCTACATCTTCCACAGATCCGCTGCCTTTAATTCCCATGCTGTTTGTTGTTCCAACCTTGGGCGCTACCATGTGGATGATGATGCGCAGTTCATTTGAACGCAAGCAGCTGATCTGGTGGCTCAGCTTCCCGCAGAGCCGCCTGCGGCTGCTGCTGTCGTCTATAGCTTCCGTATGGGTTGCAGCTTCACGTGTAAATGTTGTACTAGGCCTATCAGCGCTGGCTGGCCTCCTGACAGGTCCATTATTTAGCGAGAAGACCCACTTCCCGCTGGCGGAATCACTGCAATGGCTGCTGTTTTCTTTTCTAACCTATACCTTGGTGCTGACCCTTGCCCTCGGGCTGCTGCAGATCAGCTACTATTTCATGAAATCCAAGGTATTGGCGCTACTGATGCTTCCGCTCTATGTTCTGATCCCATTTCAGCAGGCATTTGTGAAGAATGTTATCCTGCACGAGCCACTGGTCAGCAGCGTCCTTCCCGATTATTCCAGACTTGGGCTAGTGGCGCTGATCGGCCTGCCGGTTGCAACTCTCAGTGTGCTGGTTGGGGCACAATATATGTATACCCAGCTGGCTGTAAATGCAGATAATGATGCCGCCCTCAGAACAGATTCTCTGTAAAAGAAGCATATTAACAGCTTGTTTCACGTAAAAGGTTAATATGGCTTTTTGTAACTATCCGGTTTCCGGCCTTATAATTAGAAGAGTCATGGTCATTCTCATTCCAAGGAGGCGTTTCATGAATCCCGTCGGCCAGCCCCTACAGCAGCGAGCTTTGTCCAAAAGACTGCTTAGTGCGGGGATCATCGGTGTCCTGCTCTTCGCGCTGTTCCAGATCTATCCACAGCTGATGTCCAGCTCACCGGACACTGACACCACCGTTATCAGCAAAAGCGAAGCCAAAGCACAGGCCGCAAGGTTTGCGGCACAGAAGCTTGGGCTTCAGGCAGACGCAGAGGACCACTGGGGCGTTGTCTACCAGTCCGATTCCGATTTCTACGGCTATATGTCACGGGAGAAGCTGCTGGGCGAATATGCCAAGCAGCAGTTGGACCAGCGGTATCCGTTTGATGTCTTTCACGTCACCCTGTACCCTGCCAGCTCTGCGGTCAGCAATCTGTCTGTGGATCTCAATATGTATACAGGAGAACCTGTCGGCTTCTCCACTCAGGCGGAGACTTCGGCCTCAGGCGGCACTGGCAGGAGCACTTCAGCGGGCAGCAGCCCGGCTGCAGCCTCTGAAGATGCCGCTCCTCTATCCCTGCAGCAGCAGGAGAGTCTGGCCCGCCCCTGGCTGCAGGAATGGGGGGTGAATCCCTCCAAGCTGCAAATAGAGCCTGGGACAGGAGACTTCACGCTGGTGTACAGCAACAGCTCCGTGACCATCGGCGAGTCGCGGCTGATGTATAAGTTCAGCTTCTCCCCTCAGGGCAAAGTTAACCAGTTCAAGGCCGGATTCACCGCGCCGGGCTGGCATACCTCCTATGTGGAGGACCAGGTTACCCTCGGCACAAGGCTGAATCTGTACGGCTATTATCTGCCTACCATCGCACTTGCCCTGCTCGCGCTGATCTATAGTATCCTGAGAAGGAGCCATACTTCCTTTGCCCGGGGTGCGTTTCTCAGTGTGGTCCATTTCGCCATCATGATGGGCAGCACCTACAACTCGCTGCCTGAGACGTTCTCGGATAGCCCGGATGCGCGGCTCAATGCCCTCATTCTGTTTGTGATCTACACCCTGTTCAGCCTCCTGATGTCTCTGATGCTCTATTTCTCGCTGGTGGCAGGGGATGGCCTGTGGCGCAAGGAGGAAGGTCTCAACCCCTGGCCCCGGGCCCATGAGCCGGGCTATGGCCAATACGTGCTGGACAGCATCAAGGTCGGTTACGTATGGGCGTTCGTCTTGCTCGGCGTGCAGAGCCTTATGTTCCTTGTGCTGTCTTTTACCTTGAACAATTGGTATACGACAGATCCGGCGCAGTCGCCCTTCAATATGAAATATGCCTGGCTGCTGCCGGCAGTTGCCTGGTTGGCGGGACTGTCCGAGGAAGCTATCTATCGCCTGTTCGGCATCCGAATGCTCCAAAAAATCGTCCGCAACACCTTTGCCGCCTGCCTGATCACCACCCTGATCTGGGCTTTCGGCCATACGCTGTATCCGATCTATCCGGTAAGTTCCCGCCCGATCGAGCTGACCGTGGTGGGGCTGCTGTTCAGCTATATTTTTCTGCGCTACGGCTTCATCGCTGCCATGTTCAGCCATGTCGTGTTTGACAGCATCCTGATCGGCAGCTCGCTGATCTTCATGCGCGAGCCGGTTAATATCACTGCTGGAGCGGTGTCAATCATTCTGCCATTCCTGGTGGCGTATATCGTGTACTGGTTCAACCGCAGGAGACCTCCGGCGGAGCCTTTCCCCGCAGCACGCAAGTCTTTATACTGAGCAACGGTTAAGCTTAGCGGTCAAAAAAAGGGGTGCCCTCAAGCCATGTGGCTGAGGGCACCCCTTTTCTTGGGGACACATTGTGCAAGCGGATTCAGAGGCATTTTTGCCTTTCATTTCGGCCGATGCCGCTGCGCAGGCGGATTCAGAGGCATTTTTGCCTTTCATTTCGGCGGATGCCGATGCGCGAGCGGATTCAAAGGCATTTTTGCCTTTGATTGCCGCGAATGCCGCTGTGCGGGTGGATTCAGCGGCATTTTTGCCTTTCATTTCGGCCGATGCCGCTGCGCGAGCAGATTCAGAGGCATTTTTGCCTTTCATTTCGGCGAATGCCGCTGCGCGGACGGCAGCAGTTGCTTGGCTTTAGCTTGCCCGGCAGTTGCTGAAGCAAGCGGCAACTGCCTCCTCAAACAACAAGCAGCGATCCTCCAGTAACCGGAGAATCGCTGCTTGTTGTTTGTTATTCACTGGCTGGCTCAGACTCCAGCTCAGCTGCGCCTGGGGCTAGCGGGTCCTCGTCACGCAGCGCGGCCAGGATCTGGCCGGCTAGCTTCTCGCCGATGGAGAGCGGACGGAAATCCTCGATCGAGGCTTCCTTGATTTTTTTGAGCGAACCAAAATGCTTCAGCAGCAGCTTCCGCCGCTTATCTCCGATCCCAGGGATCGAATCGAGCTTCGAGATCACCATCGATTTGCCCCGCTGCTCGCGGTGGAAGGTGATGGCGAAGCGGTGAACCTCGTCCTGAATCCGCTGCAGCAGGTAGAACTCCTGGCTGTCCCTGCCAAGCGCCACAGGCTCCGGCGGATCGCCGATTAGCAGCTGCGCCGTCTTGTGCTTGTCATCCTTCACGATCCCGCACACCGGGATGAACAGGCCCAGCTCATTCTGCAGAATATCAATCGCCGACGAGATCTGCCCTTTGCCGCCATCGACCACAATAAGGTCGGGCATCGGCAGATCCTCTTTCAGCACCCGCTCATAACGACGGCGGATGACCTCGCGCATCGTTTCGTAATCATCCGGTCCTTGTACAGTACGGACCTTGTATTTGCGGTACTCCTTGCGGGCCGGCTTGCCGTCGATAAACACAACCATCGCGGAGACCGGGTTGGTTCCCTGGATGTTCGAGTTATCGAACGCCTCAATCCGGTTCAGATTGTCCAGTCCCAGGCTCAGCCCCAGGCTGATGGCCGCCCCGGAGGTGCGTTCCTCGTCCCGCTCGATTAAGCGGAACTTCTCGTCAAGCGCCACCTTGCCGTTCTGGCAGGCCATGCCGACCATCTGCTTCTTCAGGCCGCGCCGTGGCACCAGCACCTTGACGCCGAGCCATTCCTGCAGCGCAGCTGCGCCCCCGGCGGCATCGACAACACCCGCGGCTGCCGCCTCCAGAGAAGCGGCCTCGCGCTCTGCGGCATCCTCCGGCGATTCGGGCGCGCCCTCGGAACCGAGGATGTCCTCCTCCGCCGGGGCACGCACCGCGATCACCGGCTTAGCGGACTGATACAGCACACTGTCCTCGCGCAGGCTGTCCGGCAGCAGGATCTCCTGCGGCAGCGCCGGATTATCACTGTAATATTGCGTAACATAAGAGATGAAATCGCTGTAGGCTTCCCCATAGAACGGGAAGGCCGAGGAGTGCCGCTGGATCATTTTACCTTGGCGCATATACAGAATCTGCACACACATCCAGCCCTTGTCCACGGCATACCCAAACACATCGCGGTCCCGGGTATCCGGGGTGTTGATGTTCTGCTTCTCCATCAGGGCATCGATATGAATAATCTGGTCGCGCAGCTCCTTGGCCCGCTCGAAATATAATTCCTCTGCGGCTTCCTGCATCTTTTTCTGCAGATCCTTCTTGATCGCCTCATGCCCGCCGCCGAGGAAGCCGGCAATGCTCTGGGTAATCTCTTCGTAAGCGGATTTCGGAACTTCCTTCTCGCACGGCGCAAGACACTGGCCCATGTGGTAATAGAGGCAGATTTCCTTCGGCATCACACCGCATTTGCGCAGCGGATACATCCGGTCAAGCAGCTTCTTGGTCTGGTGGGCGGCATAGGCGTTCGGATACGGCCCGAAATATTTGGCTTTATCTTTAAGCACCCGGCGCGTAACCTCCAGGCGCGGATGAGCTTCATTGGTTATTTTAAGATAAGGAAAGGTCTTGTCGTCTTTCAGCAGCACATTATAACGCGGCATGTGCTTCTTGATCAGATTGCACTCCAGAATGAGTGCCTCCATATTGCTCGAGGTAACGATATACTCAAAATCCACGATGTTGGCAACTAGCCGCTGGGTTTTGCCGTTATGGCTGCCCGTAAAATAAGAACGTACCCGGTTCTTCAGCACCTTAGCCTTGCCGACATAAATAATGGTGCCCTCTTCATTCTTCATCAGGTAGCATCCGGGCAGGTCCGGCAGCAGCGCCAGCTTATTGCGGATATTATCCATGTAGTCCATGATTTCTCCCCCACCTGCTTGCCACAGCATTGCAAAACGCCTCCGGAATAAACCGAAGGCGTCTAATAACAGGACCCGTTCAGGGCCCTATGCTGCAGCAATCACATCAATTATTGGTGTTTGGCAACGATATTCTTAAGGGATTCCTTAGAGTTCAGTCCCACTACTTTATCAACGGGTTGACCGTCCTTGAAGAAGATCAAGGTTGGAATGCTCATTACGCCGAAACGGGAAGCCGTCTCCGGATTCTCATCCACGTTCAACTTCGCAATCTTCACGCTGTCTCCAAGCTCACCGGACAATTCCTCCAGAATTGGAGCAAGCATTTTGCAAGGGCCGCACCATGGGGCCCAGAAATCTACAACAACAGTACCCTGGCCTTCCACTTCATTGACGAAGGATTGGTCAGACACGTTAACGATAGCCATGATATTATTCCTCCTTAAATTTTGCGAAGCAAAGTGTGTTCCTAAGCCTGCGCTTAGTATGGCGAAGATGCTTCGAAATTATTGTAAGCTAATTTGCTTCATGTAATATGATAACCAGATTATCATTTACCGACACGCTCTAAGTATAACATAACTACCTTGCATATGTGAAATGTCATATACAATTATATTGCTTCATAGATAATTTTCGGGCGTATTCTTAGCTTTACAAGCGGATTTAAACTCAGATATAATTTAGGAAAGCGCATTAATTGTCAATGACAAACTTCACTCACACACGTCAACCTTACTCCGGCAGCAGCAGGTTATTTCAAGGAGGCTACAGGGATGGATGTCAACACCAAGGTTACGGACCCGCGGGAGCACGTGAATGAGGAGCCCCGTAATGATCTCGGCGATCTGATGACAGGTTTCTTCGGTATGGCTGCATTTATGAGTGTGGTATTCTTCGGCATGGTGATCGTCAAGTTTATCTTTTCAGAGTAGAGCAGCCGCAGGCGTTCCACCTGCAGGCTGCCCTGCACATCCTCAGCAGGAATCCGGCGCTCCCTAGGGAACGCCGGATTCTTGTTGCCTTATTCACCATCGTCTGTCCGCGTCTGGCGCTGAATGTTCAACTGGCTATTTTTACAAAATGGGTACTAACTGTTCCCCCTGAATGCTCCACCGGGAAAGTACACCTTAGGTCACTTCAGCTTCAAACGTATTGGTTGCGGATTGATAAATGACTACGGAAGCCTTCAAGATTTCATTTAAGCGGATCGCATTACGTCGAACAGCTCCCCTATGGAGGCGTCTTCACACTATAAACTATTATGGATTAATGCGGCTTATCTGCCCGTTCCACGCTGATTCTCCCCATGTAGTGGCACTGCGTCCACAAACGGGGCAATCCGGTCCATCAGCCGCTGGCCCTTGTAAATCTCCTCGCCGTCCTTGCTGGTGAAGCTAAGATGTTTCTCCAGCCCATCCAGCGGATAATTCGAGGTATAGAAGGTAGGCTTGCGGTTCATCCGGTAGTTCAGGATCGCGCCCAGCACGTGGTCACGGGCCCAGGGATTCAGATTCTCCGCACCGATATCGTCAAAAATCAGCAGATCGCAATTCTTCAATGTATCCACGGTTTCCTTCAGCTTCTGCCCATCCATCATAATCGACTTCAGATCCTCGATGAAATCGGGCATATACACGATCACCCCACTGTAGCCGGCCACCGCCAGCTCATGCAGCAGATAGCACATCAGGAAGGTTTTGCCGGTTCCAAAGGTTCCGTGCAGATAGATCCCGCGCGAGGTCAACCCTTCGTCCTTCACATCCGAAATATAATCAAACACCTTATTCACAGCAGAGACCCGCCGCGGGTCCTTGCCCATAATATCTATCTCGTCATAACCGCCGTTCAAGACCCGTTCATCGACATAGAAGCTGCGGATCCGCTTGCGGATATTGTCCTGGTTATCCTGCGCCACCTTCAGGCGGCAGGGGGTCTTCCGTTCGTACAGATCCGGCGAGCCATTGACGCTCTCTACCGTAAGCTTGCTGTAGTGGCCCTGGAAATCGTTAGGACACTTCTCAAGTCCCGGGCAATTCGCACAGTGGCGGCTCTCCTCGACATATTGGTACAGCCGGGGCAGATGCAGCCGCAAGCGCGACTCTTCAAGCTCCGGATGCTCTGCCCGAAGCTGCTTCACCAGCGGATGGTTCAGCAGTCCCTGCTCAAGATCGCGGGAGCGCTGGCGCAGGGCCGGATTATTCATGGAACGCAGCACATCGCCCATAGATTCCATGGTAGCACCTCTTTTTCTTTATGGCGTTTTGGAGACGCCTTTTTTCTTGCCGGCCTTGATCTCTGCAGCTTTCTTCATCATCGCCGCGAATTCCTCTTCCGATACGGTTCCGGCGCTGCCGTCGTCCAGCACAATCGGAATTTCCTGCTTGCCCGAGCGGCCGCCGTTCTTGGAAGTATAGGAACGTGTGCGGCCTCCGGCCGCTGCAGTGGACGAACCTTCCGCAGCGCCTTTGCCCTTGACCTTGGACTGGTCGCGGATATACCGGACTGCCTTCTCATACGTGTTGACCTGCTTCACCAGCATATTGGAGGCAATCGCCTCCACGAAATTTCGGTTCATGCGTTGATCCCCACCGGAAGCCACCATGGTCATCAGATAGTGAATCAGCACATTGATGACTTCGCCGGAGAGCTTGTAATTCAGATCAATCCGTTCGAACATATCCATCAGCTGCCCCGGCACCGCACCCGGGAAGAACGTCTGCAGCAGCCGTGTATAAGGCTCGTTGCGCAGCATCATATTATATTGATGAATGTCGCATTTGGACAGAAATTGCGGCGGCACCTCAACGTAATATTCCATCTCGACCGACTGCTCCACCGGAGCGGACGATTCGTCTCCTTCTTCGGCCGAGCCAGAGCGGATGGAGACTACCTTGGCAGCGGCGATTTCACGTTTCTCCTGGCGCTTCAGATCCTGGCGGAAATGCTGGCTCGCCTTATACTGCAGCGTATCCAGGTTCACCTCGCCCTCCGGTGAGAATACCTCATCCTCATCCAGCAGCCGGCATATGTCCTGGGGACCCAGATCATATTTGTGGGCAACATAATTGATTACACCCATCTGAGTGTGATCAAAACGCAGCTTCTCCACATGTACCCGGTTCACCGATTCGCGCGGAAAGCGCAGAATAATATCACTATAGCCGATGGCCGGCTCGCCGGACTCGCGCATGCCGGGCTGGCGGACGGTAGCCACTTCAGCCAGCGCCTGCTCCAGCTCATAATCTATCACATGCGTATTCAGCTGGAATATATCATAGAAGGGCACCGAAATATTCTCTTTGCCAATCGATCTGCGGCTCCATTCCTCTGGCTCACGGTTCCAGAACTGCTCACGAAGCGACAATACGGCAAACTTGCCGATCTTATCTCTCAGAAGCAGCGTCAAATGCTGGGTCGCAAAAAAATCAGCCGGCGACAGCGGAGGCATCAGCTCGTATTCGTACATATAATCATCCGTCTCCGGCATGTAGATCCGGCAGGTCTGCAGCAGCCCCACCGCCTCCAGCCGGGAGGACTGGTCTATTAAATATTTGCGGCCTTTCTCGTTCGGTTCGACACCAAGCGTCATAAATAATCTGCGCTGCTGTTCCACGCCGGAGTAGCCGATGGCCTCGGCCGGAACATGCTCAAAAAGCAGCCGGTACAAGCTGATGGCAAAGGCCCCAACCATTGGCTGATACACCGAGCCCAGCATACGTCCATCTATCACACTAAGACCGAATTCGCGGGAAACACAGTACCGATGATGTTCGGTGAAATGATGTAAATGACTCATACGCATCTGCGGATACCACCCCTAATCTCTATACGAATTCATATAGATTACTATTCTATCACAAATTCAGCTCTCGGAAATGTAAAAAAAAGACCAATTCCGACATCGATCCCTCCCAAACCCTCCCTTCCAAGGGAGGGCCCCAAAGGGTTGCACCCTCTGGACACCCGCAAGTTTGGCGAATGAGTCTGGCGGTACAGTGTTTAGGAGGCTGGGAGGGTGGATCGCTTATCCCTGCGGGACCGCTTGGACGCCGCATGGGCTTGGCCTGCTATCCCTGACGGGATGCATGCCTGTGGCTAAGGTCAAAAGCGGGCTGTTCCTTCGGAATGCGCAAGATCTTAAGGGCACAAGCGGGCTGTTCCTTCGGAATTCGCAAGACCTTAAGCGCAAAGGCGGGCTGTTCCTTCGGAATGCGCAAGACCTTAAGCGCAAAGGCGGGCTGTTCCTTCGGAATGCGCAAGACCTTAAGCGCAAAGGCGGGCTGTTCCTTCGGAATGCGCAAGACCTTAAGCGTAAAGGCGGGCTGTTCCTTCGGAATTCGCAAGACCTTAAGCCCAAAGGCGGGCTGTTCCTTCGGAATTCGCAAGACCTTACCTACAATCAAAAAAACGGCCCTCGCTTCCGGGAGCCGCCTGCTTATCCTTTGTAGCTGTCAGAACATCTTGTAGCCTCCGAGCCGCAGCTTCTGAATCGTCCAGCCGCTCAGCACCGCACCGGCCAGACCGGCTGCGCCGGTGACGTAGTCCACAGTTTGAAAGCCTGCCAGATGCTCCCATAGTGACATGGCGTTCCTGTCCCAGATCGAATACACAACCACAGGCATCATCACCAGCACGAACAGATAGGCAGGGAGCCAGGTGGTCTTCATCAGCATGTTGAGAATAAATCCGATACCAAACATCATGACAAAGAATAAAACGGTCAGAATAAATACAGGTATAAACCCCATCATATAACCGCTTTCACCCCTCTCTATAAAGAAGCGCACATCAAACCGTGATCTATACTAATTTTACAAGAAAAAATGTAGCGAAGCAATGAACTTTATGGTTTAGCAGCAACGGATATGCCCCAATAGGCGGCTTGCGGTTTGCTCTTCCTTGCCTGCATGCGATACAATGCAAATAAATGAAATGGAATTTAAGGAGTTGGGTACATGAATGAAGCCGCTTTAACGCTAGAGGGCTGGTATGCGCTGCATGACTTCCGCTCGCTGAACTGGACAGCATGGACCGCAGCGGATGATGAGGAACGGGCAGTGGCTCTGGAGGAGCTGCATGCTTTTATGCAGGAATGGGGCATTGTGGAAGAAGCGAAGCAAGGAAGCTCGGCGGTATATGCCATCGTAGGACAGAAGGCCGATTTCGTAATGATGTTCCTGCGTGAGAGCCTGGTGGATCTGAACCGGCTGGAAACGGATTTCAACAAGACAGCTTTCGCCCAATACACCACGAAGGCTTATTCCTATGTCAGCGTAGTGGAGCTGAGCAACTATCTTGCCGCCGGAGGCGACGGCGGGGACCCTATGCAGAACCCGCATGTGATCTCGCGTCTGAAGCCGATCCTGTCGCAGGCTAAACATATCTGCTTCTATCCGATGAACAAAAAACGCGAGCTCGCCGACAACTGGTATATGCTCGATATGGATAAGCGCCGCGAGCTGATGCGCACCCACGGCCTCATTGGCCGAGGGTATGCCGGCAAAGTGAAGCAGATCATCTCCGGCTCTGTAGGCTTCGACGATTGGGAGTGGGGCGTGACGCTGTTCGCGGAAGATCCGCTGCAGTTCAAGAAGCTGATCTATGAGATGCGTTTCGATGAGGTCAGCGCGCGTTATGGTGAATTCGGTCCCTTCTACGTCGGCAATTTGCTGACACCGGACTCTTTCGAAGAATTGCTTAAGCTGTAGCAGCATTCACAGATCGTGTTCTATAAGCAGAAACGGCAGCCTCCCTTAGGGGATGGCTGCCGTTTCTGTGAGAACGTGGTGCAGTACGTAGCGCCGCATGCTTCTTGTGGCGCGAATCGCATGGTGGACTGCTCTCCATCGTAGGGCCGCACCAAATTTACGGGATTTATCCCCTATTTCTGCTCGCATATGCCTCCCCGCGCTGAATTTATGGGATAAATCCCTTATTTCTGCTCCCATATGGCTCTCCACGCCGAATTTACGGGATTTATCCCTTATTTTCACTCACATATCGCTCGCCGCACCAAATTTACGGGATTTATCCCCTATTTTTGCTCGCATGCCGCTCACCGCGCTGGCTCACGAACAAATAAAGGGCGTGTCCCACACAGGAACACACCCTTCGCTGATCATATTATAATGTAGTTAACTACTCATCCTCATCCTCATCCTCATCGGCTTGCTCCCGTAGGCTCTCCAGGTATTCCGCCGTTGCCCGGTCCCGGGCGCGGCCTTTATCCTTCAGCCGTTCAATAGCAGGAAGAATCAGCAGATCAATCTCCTTCTGGACGGTATAGGCCAGATCGTACATGCTCTGATCCTCCAGATAAGAACCTACCTCAATCAGGGCGTTATAGCGGTCCAGCTCTTCCCGGGTCAGCAGACCGCGCACCTGTACGCTGCAATGGCGCATCCTAGAGGAATCTTCCTTTTTTGAGTACCAGCGGAATACCGCCGATGATGAACAGGTAGCGCATATCGACTACCTTCTTCAGTTGGGCGGCTTTCCAGCCCTTGTATGTCTTCTCGCCCACTACGGCAATGCCCTGACCCTTGCCAAGCGAAGCTACTGTCCCCTTGTTGCTGAAAGCGAACTTCTTCGGCTGCTGGCCGCGGATCGAAGCCACCAGGTTGTGTGCACAGCACTCGCCCTGCTGCATGGCAATTTGCGCGGTAGGCGGATAAGGGCGTCCCTCCGGGTTAATCATCAGCGAACCGTCGCCGATAATGAAGATATTCTCATGTCCCGGCGCACGCAGATATTCATCTACCTTCACGCGTCCGCGCATGGCTTCGAAGCCGGCAGCTTCAATCAGACGGTTCCCGCGAATCCCGCCTGTCCATACAATCGTCGAAGCCTTGATCTCTTCACCGGTAGCCAGAATGACACCGTTTGGCAGACATTCCTTAATGGCTACACCGATCTTGAAGGTCACACCCTTCTTCGTAAGCACGGTCATTGCGTGCTCTACCAGCTCTGGGGCGAAGCCCGGCAGCGCCGTTGGAGCAGCCTCCACGTTATAAATATTCACCATACTAGGGTCCACATCATATTCCTTGCATAGTCCTGGGACACGGTCTGCCAGCTCGGCAACAAATTCAATGCCGCTGAAGCCTGCGCCGCCAACCACGAAATTAATATGCTCCTGGGCATTGTTCTCGTTCTTGTATTTGGCAAATTGATATTCGATATGCTCGCGGATCAGGCGCACAGAGTTGATGCTGCGAATGGTCAGCGCGTATTTATCCAGTCCGGGAATTCCGAAGGTTTCCGGCTCACCGCCCAGAGCGATCACCAGATAATCGTAGGATAAGGTGCCGTCCTCCAGAATGACCTTCTTCTGCTGGGTGCGGATCTCCTGCACCGAGGATTTCACCAGATCAATTTTGAATTCATCAATCAGCTTGGAAATGGACACACGTGTATGCTCAATGCTGTCCGTTCCTGCAGCTGGCATATGCAAATGGGTTGTGAAATAGTGATACTCATGGCGGTTCACCAGCGTGACATCCGCTTCATTATAATTCAGTGCCTTCTGTAAGCGTTGGGCGGTTAAAATACCTCCGTACCCTGCGCCCAGGATTACGATTTTGGGAATACTGCTCATGTTCCGGCTCCTTCCAACAGGTAAATCTGTCTATGTGTTATTTTTTGTAAACTTTCCAGTGATTCTTTTGTGAATTTTTACACTTAACTTTAGGAGAAATTCCAACAAACTTAAAGGAATTTCAAAATAACCATATCCATTGTAAACCTTAGTATCGTATTAATCAAACACAAAAAAACTAACAAATGTCACATATTAACGATCCGTCAAAGGCTTTGCAGGGCGGTCCCACTATGTTTATAATGAATGAAGAACCACAAGTATGGCAAATTGAAACTATCAACCTGGAGGTGCAATATCGCGTGACATTAGAGCAACCCGGCGTTCCTATGAGCGACCTGTTAATCATAGGCGGTGGTCCGGCCGGCATGTTCGCTGCATTCTACGGCGGCATGCGTCAGGCATCGGTAACCCTTATTGAAAGTATGCCCCAACTGGGCGGACAACTTGCCGCTCTTTATCCCGAAAAATATATTTATGACGTTGCGGGATTCCCTAAAATAACCGCACAGGAGCTGGTTGAGAACCTCTCCCGCCAAATGGAGCTGTTCCAATCCGATATCCGGCTTGAAGAAAAGGTTGTTTCTGTACAGAAGCAGGATGAACGCCATTTTCTTGTAACTACCGATAAGGCAGAATATCATGCCAAGGCGGTAATCATAACAGCAGGCGTAGGGGCGTTTGAACCCCGCCGTCTGGAGCTGCCCGAAGCCAAGCGCTTCGAGAAAGCCAATCTGCAGTATTTCGTAAATGATCTTAATGCTTATAAAGATAAAAAAGTTCTCATCAGCGGCGGCGGTGATTCCGCAGTGGACTGGGCACTGATGCTGGAGCCGATTGCCGAGCAGGTCACCCTGATCCACCGTCGCGATAAGTTCCGCGCCCATGAGCACAGCGTGGAGACGCTGATGGCTTCCAAGGTGAACGTCATCACTCCAACCGAAATTACCGAGCTGCACGGCGAGGAATTCATCACCAAGGTCACCTTATCCCATATCAAAACCAAGGAAACCCAGGAGATCGAAGTGGACAGTGTAATTATCAATTTCGGGTTCGTCTCTTCCCTCGGCCCGATTGCGGAATGGGGCATTAACATCGACAGCAATTCCATTGTGGTGGATTCCCGGATGGAGACCAACATTCCAGGTATCTTCGCTGCCGGTGACATTACTACTTACCCCGGCAAGCTGAAACTGATTGCCGTAGGTTTCGGCGAGGCGCCAACCGCGGTCAATAACGCCAAGGTATATCTGGACCCGGATGCCAAGCTCTCTCCGGGACACAGCAGCAATATGAAGCTATAGTCCAAGTAGAAACGACTTCGCCGTCCTCTGCAAGAGGCGGCATTCGTTTCTGCAGGAAATAGAAGGATAAAGGTTCAGGTGAAACTTATACTTTCTAATATTCTAAATAAGAAGGGTATCCTTAATCAGGCTGATGCACTTTCGTCGCCTGTCAGGATACCCTATTGTTTGATATCTGCGGTTATGTGATATGTCGCCGCTGCTATGCTAGACTTCGAGCGCTAATGAAGAACCGCATGTACTGGAGAGTGTAAGTTCCGTTTGCGAATTTCAACGAGTAATAGAGCGATGAAATCATGCTCCAGTTGCAGCTCTATTGCTCTATGGTAAGAGTCAAGCAGCATCTCATCAGACAATTCAACCATAACGTTCACCTACCTTTCCTTTATTTGGATCTGAATCTACTATATCAAACTATCATTCATCGAACAAGCGTTCGCTTTATCCACAACTACATGTGGAGATCCTGTGTATAAAATGTGCGTAAGGGTTAGAAAGACTGTAACAGCACAGTGGACTATGGGGATAATAGTTATACACAGGAGGTTTCCACCTTATTCACAGCCATAAAATTTCCATATTCGCCATATTTACCAGTGATTATTTACCACTATATGGACAAGACTAAAAGCAATTTTATCTTAAAGCTCCTCTATCGTCAATTCTTAAAATAGTGTCTAGTTATTGGGGTCTTGTATTCACTTCCAGAATCCATATCTTGCCATTCACATCTACAGCGTAATCAAACCCCAGCTCGCCGATTCCCGGAAAATGGCGCTCCATCAGCTCAATACATATCCGTGTCAAGCGGCGCATCTCCGCCCGTTTGGCTGCAGTTCTGATTCGGGGCAGCGATCTGCGAAGTCCCTGACCACAGGTCAGCATCGTGCCACCTTTGCATAGATTGGTCACAAATAGCCCCGGGCGGGCCAACCGTCCCACCATCGAACGGAATTCCCAATGCTCGCCATTCTTGACTACCTTCACCCGATAATCAATCGGTCGCCCTTCGATCCGGGCCAGTGAGATGCCCTGCTGCATCAAATATCGTCTTCTGACCTTCACACGTTCCAGCGCACGCTGCATGGAGCCGAAATCCCGGCAGACCCGGGTGCGGTCCATATTCGTGAAGCCATATCCCCTCGAATCGCGGAATACCTTGATTACACCGTATCCTCCACCGCCAACAACAGGTTTTATCACCACATTGCCGTATCTTCCGAGCATCCCCAGCAGACCGGCAGCACTGTATTCCCTCGTTCTCGGAATATAACCGGCAACCCGCGCATCAGTCAGCAGCGCCTGAGTCTTCAGCCACTTGCTGGCCAGTTGTCTTCCCGCCATCGTCCTCCCTCTCCCTTCGTTAATCCCAGCCTACCGTATAGATTACTCAGCAAAGGTCTCGCCCTCTTGTATGATTGTCCGTGTAAAACGTGTTCACAGCAAAAAAGGGCTTACGCTATCGCCCGCGCAGCCCGCCTCTGCTGGAATGTAATTCAAATCCATTGTATTATAGATGCAATCAAGCAGAAACGGCTTCGCCGCCCTCTGTAAAGCGTATGCTTCCGAAGTAGCGATACTACGTATCGCTTTCAGGTATCCGTTTCTGCGAGAAATAGAAGGATCATTTATAGCGTGGAACATATACATTCTTATCTTTTAAGAATACTGCATTCTAAGTTTATTAGCCTAGAGGAGGGCTCCATATGGCACAGTTGTTCGAGATCCTGTATTGGGTGGCTATGGTGGGAATGTCTGTTGTGCTTGCCGGAATTGCCGTACTGGTCTGTGCGCTTGGCTTCAGATTCATCAGAGACCGCCGCCCTGTCCTGGGTGCGGGCTGTGTCGCTTTTTCGCTTGGAGCCGCTGCGCTGGTTGTGTTTATGATTAACTACAAATTTATACTGGCCGCTTAAGACAAAGAACCCTAGATTCGCTTAGAAAGGAAGCCCGTTTCCGTTGAACCTACTCATTGTGGAGGATGATCCCCATGTCACCAGGCTGCTGCTCTCCTGTGTACAGGAGGCCGACAGCTCCATCCGCACCTTTACCACAAGTCATTCCGCTGAAGCCTTAAGCATCGCCGGACGTGAGTGCATGGATCTGTTTATCCTGGACATTCAGCTGGCAGATTATAAAGGGACTACGCTGGCCAGCCAGCTGCGGGCCATGGAGCAATACAGCTACACGCCGATGATCTTTGCCACCGCAATGGCGGACGAGGAGCTTACGGCATACCGCGAGCTTAAGTGCTACAGCTTCCTGATTAAGCCTTTTACGAAAGAAGAAGTGGTTCAGGTGCTGCGTGACACCCTCCGTTATCATCAGCACCTTATGCCCCGTGAGCAGAAGCAGACTCTGCAGATTGAGCAGAAGAGCCATATTCATGAATATGAACTGCGGCGGATTATGTATGTGGAGTCATTCGGCAAAACGCTGGAGCTTCACTTGATGACAGCTGACAACCAGATTACTGCAGAACGGATCTCCGGCTGGTCATTGAAAAAGATGGCTGTGCTGCTGGAGGGAAGCTCTTTTGTCCAGTGTCACAAGAGTTATCTCATTAACTGCTCTTATATCACACATATCGACAAGACCGCAGGACTTGTCGAATTATCCGGTGCTGCCTCACCCCTCCCGATCGGTAATAAGTATAGAGACAATCTGCTGAACAGAGCGACCCTATGATCTATACTCAGGTTCTGGTGGACTCGCTGATTATGCTGCTGCTCTGTTATGGGCTGGCCGGACAGCCGCTGCGGCTGGAGAGAAACATTCTGCAGTGGTTTATCGTATTCCATCTGCTCTGTATAGGGCTTCGCGCCGACCTCGGCAGTGGTGATGATTATATCAGCTTCGTCCTGAACAACTATGATCTGCTGCCTGTGGACAATCCGGTTATGCTGCTGGTCCTGCTGCTCTGCCTGCTTATTCTGAACAGCCTGTGGATTCGTTCCCTATCCAATATGAAAGTAGTCGTGGTCACGCTGCTAAGCTTCCTGCTCTGGATTGTGCTGCGCACCTATGGCATAGCGCTCACGGGGCTACTGCTGGACAGCACGGCCGACCTGTATCCGTATATGCACCGTTTGCTGACACTGCTGTTCGCCGGACTGCTCTATTATGTGTTGATCGGGAAAGGTGCCAGTAGTTTTTTCGATGAATTCAGTGGGATCTTAACGACCCTTCTGCTGATCCAATCCTCACTCGCCGTGCTGGGGATTATTATCTATGCGAACTTCGACACCTCTTTCGTAATTGAGAATCTGCTGGTGATCCTGATTGTCTTCACGCTGGTAATCACGATTAACCTCTGGATTATATACGAACAGAACACACGGTCCCGGCAGCACAAAAGGTTATCCGCCATCGAGCAGTACCTGCCCGTCATTGACGGACTGGTATCTGAAGTGCAGGCGAGGCAGCATGAATTCCATAACAAGCTGCTGGCCATTCACAGTATCGTAGAGACTGCAGCCACTCTGCCCGAGGCACAGTCACAGATTGCAGCTTACACCCAGGATGTTACGATGCAGAGCGGGGTAGCCGGCATCCTGCAGATCGACAGCAAGGTCCTTGGCGGGTTTCTCTATACCAAGCTTAGAAGGGCAGAGCAGAGAGGAATTACCTTCATTCCCCGGATTCACACCTTAATCAAGCCCATGAGGACCGAGGAGCACCAGCTGGTGGAAGTGATCGGCGTGCTGGTGGATAATGCCCTGGAGGCTTCCGGTCCGGGAGATGAGATTATACTCAACATACAACGCTCTTCGGGAGCTGAGGGATGGGTCGAAATCAGTGTGATGAATCCTTCGCGGCATAGATCAAACAGCGAATTCACCCAAATGTTTGCCAAAGGGCACACGACCAAGAATCAAACAACCGGTCCACGGGGATATGGACTGTACAATATGAAGCAAATTGTAGTCCGGCAGCAGGGCAAAGTAATGACCCGCAATACCGAGCTGCACGGCATTCCCTATATCTCAATCGGCGTACAAATTCCATAAATAACGATGGCACAAACAAGGGTTTTACGGGAACGAATACTGTTCATTCCTGTAGAACCCTTGTTTGTTCCCATTCTATTGCAGCAGCCAAGCGGGCAGGCTATAGTGTGGACACAAGCCTATGCTCAGGAGGACAAACAATCTATGCGAAATCTGCTGTTGCTTGAATGGAACAAATTGAAGCGGCCTGTACTGGCCACACTTGTGCTTTTGACCTTATCCGTCTGTATCATGACCAGCACGCTGTACCGCAGCTATTCGCTCGAAGCCGATCTGGAGTCCTGGGAGGTGGGGATCGCTATCATTGTATTCCTGTTTCCTCTAATCTCTGTAATTCCCGTATGCTGGCTGATGTATTTTGAGCGGAAGGATCACTTTCTGATGTACACCCTGCCAAGAGTCAGCCGGAAGCGTTATCTGACCGCCAAGTGGATCGTCGTTGCCGGAAGCTCCGGCCTGATTATGTTCGTGTCGATGGCTGCCGGAGTTATCACTGCCCTGTATATTAAACCTGATATTGTGCCGTTCTACGCTGTTGTTGATCCTACAACCGGTCAGGGTGCACCCAGCCTGGAGCTTCACCACTTCATGGGTTCTTTGTTCGTGAAGCACCCGCTGATTTACGGATTGCTGTTAAGCTTATGGCAAGGAGTATTGTCTGCGGTGGTTGCTACTATGGGCTTCGTAATCTCCCTCTACATCACGAATATATTCATCATTCTGACCGGACCCTTTCTCTATATCATGCTGGAGAATTTCCTGCTTCAGTTGTTTCCTTTGCGGCAATATCGGATCTATCTCAGCTTTAATCCTGCGCATCATGATGCTTCCAAGCTGGGTTATTCTGCCTTGCTGGCGGGTCCGGCGCTTGCTCTGCTGTTGACGGGGTTGATGTTCGTCTACTATAGCAGAACAAGTAGAAACGGCTTCGACGCCCTCTGAAAGAGGTGACATCCATTCCTGCGAGAGATAGAAGGATAATTTATGACGTGAAACCTATACATGCTTATATTTTCAAAAAAACTACGGTCTATCCGTCCTAGGAGGGATACTCTATGCGTGCCTTATTCCTCCGGGAGCTGAGGCGTTTCCTGACGGGAAGGCTGCTGTTCCTCGCCTTGGTCTGTGTCCTGTTCAGTCTGTCCGAGCGTAAGCACTCGCTGATGTCCTATGATAACTTTGTGCTGCACATGATCTCCGAACATTACTACTTGACCTTTTTCATGGTCCCCATGGTGTTCTATCTGCTCTATCATCATCTGGAGGAGGATCTGGAGGCTGTGCTAATCCGTGCAGGCAGTTATCCCCGCTATTTCGCGGTCAAAGCGGCCGCGCTGGCGGCGAACATGTCCATGGTTGTGCTGCTGCAGTTTGCCGTTATTATGCTAGCCGGTCTTGGTCTGCCTGCAGGCGCCGATTTCCCCTTGTCGGATAAGGATGATCCTATGCTGACGAAGCTGCTGGTGTTCAGTGAAACCTTCCAGTATCCTTGGCAGGCTACGCTGGTTTCGGTGCTTTATATGATGTTTGGCCTCGGCATGCTGGCTATCGTCTTTCTGACCCTGCATCATTTCCTGGAGAAAAGAAAAGTTGCCATTCTCACCATTACGCTCTACTTCCTAATGGTCTATGGCATGAAATCGAAGATACCGGAGCTGACCCGGATTCCGTTTATCTTCATTAATAATTATATTATTTTCATCTACAATCTGACGTACCCGTATGCACTGCAGGTTAGCCTGATCTCGCTCGCCATGGTTGCTGCTGCTATCTGCTGGCTGATCGGCAAGCATTGGTCCAAAGGCAGGCAGTGGCAATGGTATCGTCCCGGGAAACGTGCCCGCTAAATTACTCATACAAGAGGTGACTGGAATGAATGCTGTCAAGGTAACAGGAGTATCCAAAACTTATCAAGGAGTCCGTGTCCTAACGGATATTAATCTGGAGGTGGCCACAGGGACCACCATTGGGATCGTCGGCGCCAACGGCAGCGGCAAATCGGTGCTGTTCAAAATCATCTGCGGATTTACCGCACCGGATGAAGGAACCGTTCTAGTGCGGGACAAGCAGCTTGGGAGGGATATTGATTTCCCAGAGGATGTGGGGGTGTTGATCAATGCTCCAGGCTATATCGCCATCTACAGCGGATTCCAGAATCTGAAGTTCCTGGCAGACATCAAGCGCAGCATCGGAAATGCCGAGATCAAGGCCGCCATGCAGCTGGTGGGGCTGGACCCGGAGCTGAAGACGAAGGTAGCGAATTATTCGCTTGGTATGAAACAGAAGCTTGGCCTGGCCCAGGCCATCATGGAAGGGCAGGATATTCTCGTGCTGGACGAGCCGTTCAACGCGCTTGATTACCAGACCTACAATGACATCAAGGATGCCATCCTCAGGCTGAAGCAAGAACACAAAACACTGCTGCTCACCAGCCATAATTATGAGGATCTGGAAACACTCTGTGACAAAGTTTATATCATTCAGGGTGGACGGCTGGAATTGTTGACCGAAGAGCTGAAGGAGAAGTATTTCCGCAGACGTTGAGGTGCGAAACTGCAACTAATTTCCGCCTATTTCCGACTTTCAACTAATTTAAGTGCAGAAGTGCAACTAATCCAGACCATTTGAGCGAAAACCTCTCTTGCGTATGAATTTAGTTGCAGTTTCGGCACTTATTTCTTCATAATCCCAAATTTGGGCGGAATTAAGTGCTGATTTGCATCAACTTTGATTTAACCACTATACTCTCGATAAAAGTTGGTGTGGAGCAAATCAGTAGGTCAATTCTCTATAGTTGATGCATACGTTGGTGACATTTCATCAAAAAAACCCCTTGAACTGTGTTTAACACAATTCAAGAGGTCTGATCTTTACGTTGCGTTTAGCAAGGCTCCGCGCTAGGTTTGCCCGCATCCAAAGCGGTGCGGAAGCTCGAGCCACAGCCACAGGTCGCGGTAGCGTTCGGATTATTGATGGTAAAGCCTCCGGTCATACCGGACTCTTCGAAATCGATCTCAAGGCCTTCAAGGTAACGCAGATCGTCTTTGGCCACAACGATCTTCATGCCCTCGATATCCATGTAGACATCCTTGTCGGTCTCATCGTCGTCGAAGCCCATGGCATAAGAGAAGCCACTGCAGCCTCCTGCCGTTACGCCCAGACGAAGGAACATGTTGGGGGTTTCCTGCTCGGCCAGCATGGTTTTGAGCTGGCCTGCTGCGGTTTCGCTGATATTGATCATTTTTGGTCCTCCTAAAGTTTTGATAGCATAAGCTCCCTGATTTCTCTTCGCAAAACTCACTTCGGAAGCATACACTTAAGTTTTGATAGCATAAGCTCCCTGATTTCTCTTCGCAAAACTCACTTCGGAAGCATACACTTAAGTTTTGATAGCATAAGCTCCCTGATTTCACTTCGCAAAACTCACTTCGGAACCAGCCTGTATAATAAGACAGCCTTCCGGCTAAAAGTTATTTTCTTTATTTAACTCAGTATACTCCACATTGCCATCCTCCTCAAGTCACAGCTGCAAAGGACTAGGGTATCTTTTCCACCAGAGAAGGTCATGACGTGCGGTTGCTCCCCCGCCTGTGAGAGGTTTATAATAGGTAGAGTTATACACGAAAAATTCGGAATTTTGTCACGATATATATACAGGAGGAATTCTATGTCTACTCTGAGCACAACCCACACGGATACCCGCATGGCGGAAATCATTGCAAAGGTTCGCGGAGGCGAGCGCTTAAACCTCGAAGATGGGGTTTATTTATATGAGAGCGAAGACCTGCTTACGATCGGCCAGCTGGCCAATGAGGTCAATCTGCGCAAGAACGGCAACAAGGTGTATTTTATTGAGAATATGAGCCTGTACTTCACCAACGTATGCGAATCGCGCTGCGCGTTCTGCAACTTCCGCAAGGATGAAGGCGAGGACGGCGCCTACACCCTGTCAGGACAGGAAATGGTGGAGTATGTGGAACAGCATATTCATCCCGGAGTACGCGAGTTCCATATTGTCGGCGGCCATAATGATAACGTGCCCTTTCAATATTACGTTGATTCGCTCAAGGCACTGAATGAGCGGTTCCCGGAGGTTACGCTGAAGGCTTATACCGCAGCCGAGATCGACTTCTTCACCCGGATCAGCGGGCTGAGCATTCAGGAGGTGCTGGAGCAGCTGCGTGCAGCGGGTCTAAAGACCCTTACCGGCGGCGGGGCAGAGATTCTGTCTGACCAGTACCGCAAAAAAATGCGCGTCGACAAAGCCAACGTTGAAGAATACCTTGAGGTTCACCGCACAGCCCACAAGCTGGGCATGAGAACGCACACTACCATGCTCTACGGCTCCATTGAGTCGCGCGAGGACCGCATCAAGCACATGCTGCAGATCCGTGACCTGCAGGATGAAACGGGCGGCTTCATGGTGTTCATCCCGCTCTCGATGCAGCCCAAGAACAAGAATGCCGGAATCATGCGACGCAACTCGGCTTACGAGGATCTGAAGACGATTGCGGTCAGCCGGCTGATGCTGGATAACTTCGATCATATCAAGGCCTACTTCATTAATATCGGCGCCCAGCTAACTCAGGTCGCCCTCAGCTTCGGAGCCTCCGATGTGCACGGGACCATCCTGAAGGAACGGATTAGCCACGCCGCAGGAGCCTTAACTCCTGAAGGTCTGACCCGTGACGAGCTGATCTGGCTGGTCAAAGGTGCCGGACGTATTCCGGTGGAGCGCGATACCTTCTATAACGAAATCAAGGTGTACGAATAAACGACGCAGCGCTTCAACTCAAGTTCTGCCCATCCCATATCCGAAAGGAAGATTGGTCAGCATGAGGACACTACTCGTCCTGGGCGGCGGCTATGGCGGCCTGGCCCTTATTCAAGAATTGCTCAACAACCATCTGCCCCATGATGTGGAAATCGTTCTGATTGACCGGATGCCGTATCAGGGTATCAAGACAGAATATTATGCGCTGGCCGCAGGTACGGCAACCGATTATCACCTGCGGATTCAGTTTCCGGTACATTCCCGTCTCACCGTTCGTTACGGTGAGGTGGGTTCCATTGATCTGGAGAGCCGGATTGTATTCATGGATTCCGGGGAGCCGGTTTCTTATGATATTCTGGCGATTGCGCTGGGCTGCACAGACAATTATCATAATGTTCCCGGTGCCGACCAGTACACCTGCAGCATCCAGACCTTCTCCGGCACACGGGAAACGTACCGCCGCCTTAATGACGTGAAGCCTTATGGAAACGTAAACATTGTCGGCGGAGGCCTCAGCGGGGTCGAGCTGGCCGCCGAGCTGCGGGAGAGCCGCCCGGATCTGAATATTTCGATTCTGGACCGCGGGGAGCGGGTGCTGTCTTCTTTTCCGGCCAAGCTGTCTAAATATGTCGAGGAATGGTTCAGTGAGCATCAGGTGCAGACGCTTGGACGGGTATCCGTATCCCATGTGGAGAAGGATGCCCTCTTCAACGGCACGGAAGCCATTCCCTCTGACGTTACGGTCTGGACAGCGGGAATCAAACCGGTACAGGTGGTGCAGAATCTGGACCTGGCGAAGGACCGCGGAGGCCGGATTATCCTCGGCCAATATTATCATATCCCGGATTACCCTGAGGTGTACGTGCTGGGGGATTGCGCCAGCCTGCCGTTTGCGCCAAGTGCGCAAGCCGCCGGAGCCCAGGGCGAACAGGTAGGACAAATCCTGCAGGCCTTGTGGAGAAACGAAACCCCCAAGCTGCATGCCATCCGCCTCAAAGGAACCCTGGGTTCACTGGGCAAAAACTCCGGCTTCGGACTGATGGGCCAGCGCTCCGTCATGGGACGGGTTCCCCGTCTGCTGAAGAGTGGTGTGCTCTGGATGTCCAAGCGGCATTTCGGCTAGCTGGCCCTTCAGCGGTCAATCAATCTCCAGCTTGTCCCAGGCTTCCAGCTCCTTGATCTTCAGCTCAATAGCCTCCTCCAGCTCAGCCGGAGTCTCGCCTTCTACAATCTCGCCCTCCACCATGGCGAACGGGGCCAGATAACACTGGCCGCAGTTGCTGAGGCAGCCATATTCTACAACGTCATAATCGGGATTCAGCTCCAGCTTGTGAATCAACTGCTGCGTGCCATGTCCGGTATTGCTGGCACAAAATTCAATAATTGGTCTCATGATGCCCTCGCTTTTCTATGCTAAACGTTTTATTTTTTAATGATTTGTACTATAATAGACAGTATGAAAGGAGTGAATGAGAAATGAGTGACACTGTACAAAGCTCTGCCATGTATGATGAAGTGCTGGAAGTGCTGGATAAGCTTCGCCCGTTCCTGCAGCGCGATGGCGGCGACGTGGAACTGATTGATGTGGAAGACGGCATTGTTAAACTGAAACTCATGGGTGCCTGCGGTAGCTGCCCAAGCTCCACGATTACGTTGAAAGCCGGGATCGAACGCGCCCTGATTGAAGAAGTAGATGGCGTGGAAGAAGTTATCCAAGTATTCTAAATCCCGTTTGATAAAGATCCCGGTCCTCCTAGTGGGGGCCGGGATCTTTTTTAATCCGTTTCTTCGTTAGTGCTTAGGATTCAGCCAGGATTCAGAGTGTTGCACTGGAACCTTCAGAGTAATTAGATGCAGTTTCGGTTACTACTTAGGACCCTGCGAGGATATAGAAGGTTTACTTGTGAAGATTAGGGGATCGCACTACCGTAATCCAAACCCTCCCCACCCGAACTTCAGGTAACCTACGTCCTAACGGACCGTATAGCTCCTATTTCCTCATTCCTACGCTGGTTTGGAATGTAACGGACCGCATAGCCTCTATATCGGAAAAACAGGCCTTAACTAGTCAGTTTCGGCTTGAATAGGGGCTCCTGAGTCCGTTAGAGCTGCAAAACAGCCTTTTTACAGCAAATAGGGGCTCCTGAGTCCGTTAATAGTCTGAAAATTAATCGCTGGTTACCGGCGACAGCCTTCCTTTGTTATGCTTAGCCTCCTTGTCGCGGTGTGGTAGGACAGGCTCGGACGAGTAACACAAGGGGGGCCTAAGTAGTAACCAGTTTCGCAACTAATTCTGTGGACTGGAGATATGAGACTCTATAAGATGAACTTAAGAATGAAACGGTGGAGTTGTCAGAATGCCTGGTGCATAGGGCTACCCGGACCACTCGAATATAACATTCTTAAGTTCACGTTCTATATCATGGAACTGAATCTGAAGTGTTCTTATTATACGGAGTCCTAACGTTTCTTATTATTATAAAAGATTCAGTCGTCTCAGACAACTCGTCAACCTTTAACAGCAGTCAAGTAGAAACGGCTTCACCTCCCTTTGTAAGAGGCGGCATCCGTTTCTGCGAGAAATAGAAGGATAATTTATGGCGTGAAACCTATAAATTCTTATATTTGGAAAAAGAACCCGCAAGCCTCGTAGGCTGTGCGGGTTCTTCGGTTGAACTGGCCGGTCAAACTAGGCCTAGTCGTTTAAAATGCTGGAATAATTGCACCTTTGTATTGCTCTTCGATGAAGGTTTTGGCTTCCGGTGAATTCAGCGCTGCAACCAGCTTCTTGATCGCATCGGAATCCTTGTTGTCCTGACGGGCAACCAGAATGTTGGCATAAGGGGAATCTGTTCCTTCAATGAATAAGGCATCGGTAGTAGGATTCAGCTTCGCTTCCAGCGCATAGTTGGTGTTGATCAGGGCAATGTCTACTTCATCCAGCTGGCGGGGCAACATCGCTGCTTCCAGCTCTACAATTTTCAGGTTCTTCTTGTTCTCGGTAATGTCTGCTGTAGTGGAGAGAATGTTGGTATCATCCTTCAGCGTGATCAGACCATTTTTGGCCAGCAGGATCAACGCGCGACCGCCATTGGTGGCATCGTTCGGGATCGCAACCTTTGCGCCGTCAGCCAGTTCGTCAATGGTTTTGATTTTTTTGGAGTAAGCGCCAAAAGGTTCAACATGAACGGAAGCAACCGCAATCAGGTCAGTCTTGTTGTTCTTGTTCTGCTCATCCAGGTAAGGCTGGTGCTGGAAGAAGTTGGCGTCGAGTGCCTTCTCATCTAATTGCACATTGGGCTGAATGTAATCAGAGAACTCTTTGATTTCCAGCGTAATGCCCTCTGCTTCAAGCAGCGGTGCGATAGCTTTCAGAATCTCGGCATGCGGCAGCGCGGAAGCACCGACAACCAGCTTTACAGGATCAGCCGCAGGTTCAGTGGTTGGCTCGGCAGCAGGCTCGGCTGTTGTATTGGCCGCAGGTGCATTGGTCGCTGCCGTATTGGCGGCGTTATTATTGCCGCAAGCTGCCAGCACCAGGATCAAGGTCAGGCTAAACACAGTCAACAGTACTTTTTTCATTCGTAAATCCCCCTCTAATCGGTTTGTGTATGAATAAGGCTCTATTTCGCTGTACCTTATTTCCGTGTGAAATGTCTTACCAGCCGGTCACCCAGCATCTGCAGCAGCTGCACCAGAATAATCATCAGCGCCACTGAGATAATCATAACTTCTTTCTCGTACCGGTAATAGCCGTAACGGATCGCCAGATCGCCAAGACCGCCGCCGCCAACCATCCCGGACATCGCTGTGTAGGATACCAGTGTAACCAGCGTAATGGTTACGCCGGCCAATAGGCCCGGACGGGCTTCCGGCAGGAGCACACGCATTACGATTTGTCTCGTAGATGCGCCCATCCCCTGGGCAGCCTCGATCACGCCGCGGTCCACCTCACGCAGGGCCGTCTCTACCAATCTGGCGAAGAACGGAGCCGCTCCGATCACAAGCGCCGGAATCGTGCCCAGCACCCCGATGGAAGTACCCACGATTACCTTGCTGAACGGAATCAGCGCCACCATCAGAATGATAAATGGAACGGAACGCAGGATGTTGACTATAAAGGATAATGCCGAGTAAACCACTCTGATAAATGAATTATTTGATCTACCCCATAAATATAGCACAATCCCGAGTGGTAAACCAAGAATAATTGTGAACAATCCGGAAAATAACATCATTTCTAGCGTAGAGCCTGTAGCTGTAATCATTTCATCCCAGTTCACATCGCCAAAATTGAGTCCATCCATCAGGAAATCACCTCCACATCAAGCCCTTCGGCTGTCAGCCTGGACATGGTTGCCTTGACCGCATCCTCTGTGCCTTCAAACCGTACAATCAACTGTCCGTAGGGCATGTCCTTGATGGTTGAGATCGTGCCATGAAGAATGGCGAAGCTGACACCCGTTTCACGCACCGCCTGGGACAGCGCGGACTCATAGGTTTTGGGGCCAAGAAAAGTAATCTTGATCGCTCGCGAATATCCTGTAGAAACGGCATTCAGCGCTGCTCTGAGCGGTCCGTCCTGCTGGGCCCCGCTGCGGATGAACTCACGGGTAATCTCATGCTGGGGCTTCAGGAATACTTTGGCTACATCTCCCTGCTCGACAATACCTCCGCCATGAATGACCGCCACACGGTCGCAGATGCTCTGAATCACATGCATTTCATGCGTAATCAGTACAATCGTCAGCCGAAACTGTTTGTTGATGTCCAGCAGCAGCCGCAGAATGGAATCGGTTGTCTGCGGATCAAGTGCCGAAGTAGCTTCATCACAGAGCAGCACATCCGGGTCACTGGCCAGCGCCCGCGCGACGCCGACCCGCTGCTTTTGTCCGCCGGAGAGCTGGGCCGGGTATTTGCTGCCATGCTGCTCCAGACCCACCAGGGTCAGCAGGTCCTTCACTTTCAGGTCGACATCTGCAGCTGAAGTGCCGATCAACCGCAGCGGAAAAGCAATATTATCATACACGGTAGCCGACGACAGCAGGTTAAAGTGCTGAAAGATCATCCCGATCTTGCGCCGCTGCTCCTGCAGCTGCTTCTGATTCAGCCCCGTTAGCTCAACCCCGTCCACCCATACCTCACCTTCACTTGGGCGTTCCAGCAGATTGATGCAGCGGATCAGCGTGCTTTTGCCTGCGCCGGAATGACCGATCACCCCGAAGATCTCCCCCCGCTCAATTGAGAGATTTAGTCCGGACAACGCCGTAGCCGCTTGGTTGCCCTTGCCATATACCTTGGTTAAGTTCTTAAGCTCGATCAACTCAGTTTCCCCTCCCTTATACCAAAAAACCTCCCATGATCCGTAAAGCAGATCACAAGAGGCTCTATGTGTGTATAGAAAATGCCTTCTCATCTGCCAAGTACCGCAGCCGTGCGGTATTGTAGGAATTAGCACCATGACATTTGAGAACGGTCGGCCTTCTGGCACGCTGTCATCAAATCGGTTGCCGGGCTTCATCGGGCCTGTCCCTCCGCCGCTCTCGATAAGATTAAGTTATAAAGTTATTGTCGTAGTTTAACACGTTATAGCAAGCATAAGTATAGTGAGTTCACGGATTATTGTCAAAGGAAAATTTTGCGCAGATGCAGCTTATTTCGGGCTTTCGCCTTTGGCTATACTGATCGCCCACTGCTGGTTGCTGCTGCTGTATACCTTGCTGAGCGTTCTGCATACCATCTCCAGCACTTGCTCCAGATCCCGCAGATGGCTGTCAATATCCTCAAGCCGGATCTTGTCATGCAATCCCTGGTGCCGCTGCCACAGGTCATCCTGCATCTCGGCATTCATATAATGAATCTCCGCGTTGCGGCGCTTGCGCAGGTTCTCAAGGGGTTCACTGTAAGTATTCTTGATGCTGTTCAGCTGCTCAGCAAGCACGGAATGCTCATGCAGCGTCTGAAACTGGCGCAATACGGTGAAATAGGAATAATGCGTTTTGACTTTGGATGTATTGAGGTTATAAAGACTGTTCAGCACCGTACCGAGCTTGTCCAGCAGGGAGAAGACGCGGATGAAGCCGTTCTTGTAGAAATAAACGTATCGCGCATATTCGCCCTGCTCCATCGAAGACATATCATCCATATATCCGGCAATCACCGACTTCCGGTAAAAGCGGGCCGCGAACCAGCTCTGCTCCAGCTCATCCAGCGAAGAGATCAGCCCGCGGGTCCAGATTTCCTGCTTGCGGCATTCATGGTCATGATCCTCATGACTGTTCATTTCCTTCCGCAGCCGTGCTGCGACTTCGGCCATATGGTTCATGGCCTCGGCCAGCACTCCGCTGTTCACACGGGGCGGCTCCCCGAGCAATATCCGCAGCATATCGTTTCACTCCTCCGGTTGGGTCTGCTTCAGGCGATTTTTATTTTTTCTCATTATTGTCCCTCATCCAGGTTGCGGTTATCCATCAGCTGAACGGATGAACCGTTCGTTAACAGTGCCGCGAGTCTCTACAAACTGCCTGATATCCCGGTAGTGAGTGTTGGCGGCCCACCAGCCTAGCTGAGCTGCCAGACGCGGACGCTCATATAACATAAAACTCCGAACAAGCCGGCAATCAGCACAATATGGGTCAACGCTGCGAAGATATACAACTTGTCATTAGCTAACGTGTACACCACAGCCGCACCGCTGAGCACCTGCAGCAGACACAGCAGCAGAGCTGCCACTCCGAGCGCGCGCAGCTCCGGGTGGGCCTTCAGTCTCCAGTAAGCCAGATGGGCAAGTAGCGCTATCAGCAGGAACAGCAGCAGCGCAGCTATCCTGTGCATGAACACAATACCCACACCGCCGCTAAGCTCGGGTACCCATTCTCCATTGCACAGCGGCCAGCCTGAACACCCTCCGCTTGACTCCGTATGGCTTACAAAAGCCCCGATATACACGACGACGTAAGAATAGACCGCCGTTAGCCAGGTAAGGTTGCGGAAGAAACGGCTAACCGGGAGTCGCACTTGCCCCTGGCCCGGCTCTTCATTCTGTTCCCTGGATTGCAACCATCTCCTAGTGCCCAGTGCCAGCATCAAGGAGCTGGCGAAGGCAATCAGCGAGAAGCCCATATGCAGCGCCATAACAGGGGCTGACTGCGACTTGACTACTGCAAGCGCTCCCATCCCGCCCTGAACGACAACGAACAGCAGTGTCAGACGGGCACACATCAGCAAATCACGACGATCGCGGGCATAACGCCAGAAGCCGTACATCGAAGTGAGCGATAGCAGCCCGGCCAAGCCGCTGAACAGGCGGTGGGTATATTCGATCATCGAACCGATGGTGTAGGCAGGGATGAGCTTGTCGTGACAGAGCGGCCATTCATTGCCGCACTCCAGGCCGGAGCCGGTTTTGGTCACTACTGCACCGCCGAACAGCGCAATGAACATGATCAGACAGGTTATGTAGCTAAGCCATTTCAACTGCTGAATTCTCAAATAGGATCACCCTCATCCTCGGGATTGATAAGAATTAGCTTACTGGCTGTCAAGAATAAACGGCTTCGCCGTCCTCTTATATTTTTACAAAAAAACACCGCTTCAGCTCAGGAAAAAGCAAAAGCGGTATGCGGTCTTACTTGTGAATGCTCTGGTATACTTCAATCGCTGTATTCAGAAAGTTCTCAATCTCTTCGCGCGATTTACGCAGCTTGCTGACAAACCGGACAAGCTCCCTGCCATCGCTATAGGCTACGAAGCTGGGAATGCCAAGAATGTTCTGTTCCTGGCTGACATCGCCTACGGCCTCCACATCCACCTCAACGAGAGTTAGACGGTCTTTATAATTCTGCTCAACCTCAGGCATAAAGGGATCAATAAATTTGCAGTCGACACACCAATCCGCCTTGAACACAGCTATGGTAAGCCGCGGAGATTGAATCGAAACCTGAAATTCTGCAGGAGATTTAATCGCGTCCATTCTTCATCCGTCCCTTCTCGTTTAAGTTTTATTGCCGTTTATCTTGTTTCTTAAGTGAAGCAAAATGTTGCTCAGAAGTCAATCAAAAGCTTAAAAATTGGAGCATCTTGCAGCATGACTGTCTGCTACTCACGCATGCGCACACGGGCGGGCTGCAGCTTCATCAGAGGCTTAAGCAGTTTCTGCAGCGCACGCGGATAACCGGAGATTTCAGCTCTGGTGATTACGCCCAGCACCACAAGCAGCACCAGATAAATCACGACCACAGCCAGTCCTACCACCAGGCAGGTAATCAGAAAAGCGAGACGTGCAGGCATCAGATCGGTAAGCATAATCCCGGCTGCGTTAAGCCCGTAGCCTATCCCCCCGGATACCAGCGTTGCAATGGCGAAACCGCCCCAGCGTTTGCCCATAATCTGAAAGGGCACGATGGACTTCAGCATCCGCAGATTCAGCAGGGTAATGATGATGAAGCATATCGCCGTTGCAGCGATGATGCCGTATATCCCGAACAGCTTGCTGAGCAGCACACTGGCGATCAGCTTCACAATAATGCCGGCAAGCACGTAATACATCGAAATACGCGCTTTGCCCATCCCAAGCAGGATGGAGTTGGTTGTCATCATCGTGATCTGAAAAATCGTGCCCAGGGTCAGCATGGCAATAATTCCGCTGCCCTCAAGCCCTGCGAAGAGCAGTCCATTCACCGAATAAGCGGCAGCAGCCAGCGCGATCACAATCGGCATGCCGGTAAGGATCGAGATCCGCAGGGCAAGCGTAATCTGCTTCTGCATATGCGCTACATCCCGGCGGGCGAATGCAGCCGAGATGACAGGAATCAGCGAGGTGCCCAGCGCGATCGCCAGCACCGGCGGAATACCCGCGACACTCTGGGCCCGGTTCGTTAGTATGCCCAGCACATCTGTTGCATTTGCACGGCCGATCTGATCCATCAACAGCGGAACGGCGAGCGAGGTATCAATAACATTGACGACAGGAATAGTCAGTGAGGCGAGCACAATCGGAATCGACATGGTAAAAATATCCTTGTAGATTCCCCAGATCGGCAGCTTCTGGGCCACATCATAATTTAACCCCTGTTCCTTGTCCTTGCGGCTTAGCTTGACCGCGAAATAGATCATCACGCCAAAAGCGGCAATACTGCCCAGCACACTCCCGAAGGAGGCTCCGGCCGCAATGGTCGTATTGTTATATCCCTGATGCAGCAGCAGATAAGCCAGCAGAATGGCAGTCAGCACGCGGGCGATCTGCTCAACAATCTGCGACACCCCGCCGGCCATCATATTATTGCGGCCCTGGAAATAGCCGCGCATCATCGCGATGGCGGGAAACAGCAGCAGGGCAGGGGCAATCGCTCTGATCGCCATCGCAGATTCCGGCAAATTAACGATATGGGTGGCATAGAATGGCGCACCTATGTACAGCAGGATCGTCATGATTAATCCGGCGGCAACAGAGAACAGCAGCGCGGCATGATAGACCTGTCTGGCTTCTTCGGGGCGGTTCAGGGCATAACGCTCGGAGACCATTTTGCTGAGCGTACTCGGAATCCCCGCAGTCGCTACCGTAAGCAGCATCAGATAAATATTGTTCGATACCCCAAATGACGCACGGCCGATACTATCAAAAATATGGTCGAGCGGCACCCGCTGGGCCAGCCCCAGCACACGGGCAATCAGTGCGGCGGCGGCCAGAATCAGCGTGCCTTTCACAAAAGATTCTTTCTTGGACAAGCTGTTTCCCCTTCTTCACAATAAAATTTATATCATTAGACAATCCAGATGAAAAAGAGGATGACCATGATAAGCTGCAGCACAATCTTGACTACCGTGCTGCTGAGCAGGCCCAGCATGGAACCGGCTCCTACCTTGGCGGCTTTGGAGGCGTTGGAGCCTGCAATCAATTCACCGATAAAAGCCCCCAGAAAAGGGCCGATAATCAGGCCAAAGGCCGGAATCACAAAGGGCCCGATAATGATCCCTATCGTGCTGCCGATCACCGAGGCGCGTGAGCCGCCGAACTTCTTGACGCCCCAAGCCCCCACGACATAATCGGCTATGAACAGCGCAACCACAATTACGGTCTGAATGATCCAGAACCAGACATTGAAGGAAGCGAAGGAAAAGAACCATCCATAGACGAAAAAGGCAAGGTAAATCGCAAGCGCCCCCGGCAGAATGGGGTATACCGCTCCCGCCATACCGACGATAAACAATAAGATAATCAGAGTCCAGCCCAGGATCGCCAATTCTATAGCCTCCTACTAGTTTTGATAGCATACGCTTCTTTGATTTCACTTCGCAAAACTGCTTCGGAAGCATACACTTAGTTTTGATAGCATACGCTTCTTTGGATCACTTCCCGCGGCGGCCCCCGCCTGAGGTGGCCACTTCAGACAACACATACTTCTGAATCACTTCTGCAATGCCGTCCTCATTGTTTGAGGCTACCACGGCATCGGCTTCCTGCTTCACGGTCTTCTGGGCATTGCCCATAGCTACTCCGAGTCCGGCAGCCTGAATCACAGCCAGATCGTTCAAGCTGTCACCGACAGCAACCACCTCGGACATGTTGATTCCCAGCAGCTGGCATACCTGCTCCACACCGGTGGCTTTATTGACGCCGAGCGGATTGATCTCCAGGTTATGGGGAGAGGAATTCGTAATCTCCAGTCCGCCCATGTCCTGCAGCAGCAGCAGCAGCTTGTGGCGCAGCTCATCATCCTCTGTGTGATAACCGAATTTGAGCCATTCCCGGCCGCTCACATCACCGTCCCAATTGTCCTGCTTGTGTACTTGATCGAGGGAATACGCCCAGAACCAGATGTCATATTTCTTGGCGATGCTGTACATCTGCGATACCAGCTGAGGGTCCATCAGCGAGCGGCGGTACACTTCATGCGGCGCACGCCACACCTCGCTGCCATTGACCGTTACCATTGGGGTCTGCAGTCCCAGCTGTTCGGCATACGGCAGGGCGCTTTGGAAGGCTCTGCCCGTGGACAGGCATACATGCACGCCGGCGTCCACAGCCTTTTGAATCCATTTTACCGTTTCAGGGGTAATGATCTGTTCGTCATTCAGCAGGGTTCCATCCATATCCAGTGCAAGCAGGCGGTATTTGGCAATCATTGCCACCCCTCCATTTCTTGTTTGCCTTCCTAAGGAAGGCTGTTTAGTTGTGTTACTCTGTGGCAGCGTCAGTGGCGTCAGTTGTTTTCTCAAGGCTCTTTTTGGGCACGCCGTCCAGGCCGTATTCCCAGTCATAGGCATCAAATATTTTACGTGCCACCGGAGCAGCACTGTTGGAGCCGAATCCACCGTCAGGAATTACTACAGCTACGGCCAGCTTGGGGTTCTCGCGTGGAGCATAGGCGATAAAGACCCCGTTGTCGCGGTTCTTGCCTTTGCTGTCCGTCTGCTCGGAGGTACCGGTCTTGCGGGCAAATGGGTACGGAAAATCATCGAAGGCACTCACCTTACTGACCATACCCCGTTTGATCTCTGCCCAGAAGGATGAATCAAACTCAGTCGCTTCATCCAGCACCTCACGTTTGAACTCCTTGACCACTTTTCCTTCGGTGTCGGTAATCTTGCTTACCAGCTGTGGCTTAATCCGTATACCTTCATTGGCGAGGGTTGAAACATACTGGGCAAGCTGCAGCACAGTATAACGTCCCTGCTGCCCGAAGGAGGCATAGACCAGTGCGGCTTGAGCACTGCCTGCGGCTTCGGTGTTTGTGTAGTTAATTTGTCCCAGAAATTCCTTCGGAAGTCCGCTGCCCGTAGACACACCGAGTCCAAATTCCTTCATATATTTATCCCACACATTCACGCCTTCATCCTGGTATTTCTCGTACAGCTTTTTCCCAACCCTATCGACCATAAAGGCATTGGAGGATTTCTCAATCGCTTTTGCCGGGTCCATGCCGCCGTAGACGTGCCCGGATGCATTTCTTACTTTGGCTTCATAGCCTTTTTTACCAAAAGTGGCATATCCGACATCTGTATACCAGCTGTCCGTGCTGAAGAAGCCTTCATTCAAGCCTATAAGCACGCTGAGCGGCTTAATTGTAGAGCCCAGCAGTACGGTAGAATCGAAGTTATGTCCGGACCGCCCCGAGGAGTAAGGCGTAATCGTACCATTCTGGTAATTGCCCATGATTTCGTTCCAGACCTTCGGGTCCAGCTTGTCGGCGGTCCACACATTGGTATCATAGTCCGGCATACTGGCCATAGCTACTACATTTCCTGTATCTACCTCCATGGCTACAGCGTAGCCGGTTTGGGCATTTGGGTGGGTTTTGCCCTGAACAGAATTGGCGTGCAGCCACTTGATCTGATCCATAATGGCTTCTTCGGTCTTCATCTGAACACTTTTGTTGATCGTGGTCCAGATATTATTGCCTTTGACCGGAGGAACTACCTTCTCGATCTTCTCCGCCATGTTCTGTGGATTGACGGATATTTCCTGATAACCGTTCTGTCCGCGCAGCTCACGCTGGTACTGCAGCTCCAGGCCGTCATAACCGACGATCTCATCATCCTTGTAGGTCAGGCCGGCCTCCGGGTTCACTTTCATGTTGCTCAGGATATTTTTGTAAATGGCAAGGCTGTCGGATGAGGTAAAAGGTTTAATATAACCTACCGTCTGCACAGCTACCGTATCCTTGTCGTAATGACGGGTACTCTCCTCCACTACTTCCAGTCCGGGGTACTCTGCCTTATGCTCCATGAAATAGGCCACTTCCTCTTCGGACAATCCAGCCTTGATCCGGCGGGCATAATACCCTAAGGATTTGCGGAAATCCAGATCGAGCGCCTTGAGCACATCTTCCTCGGTCAATACCTTGGCTTTCTTGTCACCGTATTTGGCGAAATTGGCGGCCAGATTGGCAGCCAGCGCATCTGATTTGGCTTTGGCCTCGGGCGTAATCTCCAACTTGCCTGTCGCTTTATTTTTTTTCTTCTCCGTATACTCTTTATTAAGCGTAATATAGAGCGATTGAAGCGGTGTAGAATAAGCCAGCTCTTCTCCGCCCGCAGCGTAGATTACCCCGCGCATGGAAGCCAGCGGCACATTTTTGATATCCCGGCTGGTTTCCACCTCGGTTAAGGTGGGACCTTCGACAAACTGCAGGATGGCAAGACGTATAATAATGACACAGAATATCACAAACGTGCTGAAGAAAAACACGTTAATCCGCAGGCCTAAGGAGTTTGTGCTGGGGGGCTCGTCGGTTGGCGGGGCCTGTTTACGGAAATAACTCACAGTTTGCTTCTCTCCTTTTTACTCTAAAATAAGCTGATTTCTATTCAGTTTCACCAGAGCTTGCAGCGAGGCTTTTCTTAGGAATTCCGTCCAGACCATATTCCCAATCATAGGCGTCGAAGATTTTGCGGGCGACCGGCGCCGCACTCTGGGAGCCGAAGCCGCCGTCAGGAATGACTACCGCTACAGCGAGCTTGGGCTTATCGCGCGGGGCATAAGCGATAAATACCCCGTTGTCGCGATTCGCTCTGGCCTTGCTGGACCATTGCTCTGAGGTGCCGGTCTTGCGGGCAAAATCATAAGGGAAATCATCAAAGGCCTCCACCTTGCTGTTCATCCCCTGTTTGATAACGCTCCAATAAGCAGGGTCGAATTCCACCTTGTTCAGCACCTCGCGCTCAAAGCTCTTGACCAGCTTGCCGTCGGCATCGGTAATGCGGCTCACCAGCTGCGGCTTGATCCGTTCGCCTTCGTTGGCAAGTGTAGCCGTATACTGGGCGAGCTGCAGCGGTGTGAATTTGCCTTGCTGGCCGAATGAAGCATAGACCAGGGCAGCCTGGTCTGTTCCTGTATAATCCTCGCGGCGATAGTTGAATTCACCTGGATACTCCTTGGGCAAACCACTTTCGGTACTGACCCCAAGGCCGAATTGCTTCAGATAACTATCCCATACATTCAGTGCTTCGCCCTTGTATTTGTTATACAACCGCTCTCCGACCATGTCGATCATAAAGGCATTGGATGAGAATTCAATGGCCTTGGCGGGACGAATATTATTATAGACATGGCCCGAGGAATTGCGGACCGAGGATTTGTCGTCCTTGCCGAAATAGGCAATCCCTTTGTCGTTGTAAGTTTCTGTAGTAGAGAACAGACCTTCATTTAACCCAATTAGCACACTTAATGGCTTGATGGTTGAGCCCAGGAAAACAACAGATTCGAAATCATTGCCCGAACGGCCGGAGGATTTAGGCGTAACCGTACCATTCTGATAATTGGTTTCGATTTTCTCCCAATCCTCAGGCAAGAGCTTTTCCCCTGTCCATATGTTGGTATCATAGTCAGGCATGTTCGCCATGGCAACTACGTTGCCTGTATCCACTTCCATGGCTACGGCATAGCCGGTCTGCGCATCAGGATGGGTTTTGCCCTGCACGGCGTTGCTGTGCAGCCATTTAATTTGGTCTGTGACCGCCTGCTCGGTCTTCAGCTGTATATTTTTGTTAATCGTCGACCAAATATTATAACCTTTGACGGGTGGAACCAGCTTCTCCACCTTCTTGGCCATATTCTGGGGATCAACGGAGATTTCCTGGTAACCATTTTTGCCGCGCAGCTCACGCTGATATTGCAGCTCCAGACCGTCGGCCCCGACGGACTCATCCGGCTTATAAACCAATCCGGGGTCTGCATCACTTTGTTTCATCGCATTGCGGATATTCGTATAGATACTGTAGCCTGTTTCCGTTGATTTGAACGGTTTCACATAACCCACTGTCTGTACTGCAATCGTATCGTTGTTATAATGCCTGAGGTTTTCCTCCACAATGCTTAGTCCAGGATACTCATCCTTGTGCTCCATGAAGTAGGCGATCTCTTTTTGCGACAGGTCTGCTTTGATCCGGCGGGGCACATAACCCTGGTTTCGCTTGAATTCAAGATCGAGCGCATCCAGCACACCCTCCTTGGACAGCTGCTTGGCGGCAGGATCGCTATATTTGGCGAATTCAGCGGCCAGTCTGGCGGCCAGTGCATCGGACTTCTGACGGGCCTCGTCAGTCAGCATATCTTTGTTCTGCTCTTTGTCTTTTACCTTGGCAGTGTATTCCTTCGTCAGCATCATATAGAGCGACTGTACCGAGGAGGAATAGGCCAGCTTCTCGCCGTTCGCGGCATAGATCACTCCACGTGCTGCTGCCAGCGGCACCGTTTTGACATCACGTTTGGTCTCCTCATCTGCCAGACTTGCGCCTTCGGCGAACTGTAGCGAGGCAAGGCGGATAATAATGATGCAGAAGATCATAAAGGTACCGAAGAAAAAAATATTCAGACGCAAACCAAGGGAACGGGGGGTAAGTTTTTCTTCCGGCAGCGGATTCGGCTTACCAAACACTTTCACAGCCACTTCTCTCCTTTGAGATTACAGGTTAACGTAACGTTCAGCAGCATTCGACAGCTCGTGATGACATGCTGGTATTGTACCATATAATGAGAGACCTCCGCCCCCGCAGGCACCGAGATCAAAGTACGCTTTCCGCGATATGTGTATCCTTGAAATCCTTGGGGTTGAACCAGTCCCCGCTGCCTGCCCAGGTTGGGTCAAGCGGAATCCAGCTCTGCTGATCGCTGAGGTATACTTCATTCCAGGCATGCGGACCATATCCGCCCCGCCCGTCATACCCTCTTCCCGTTACCACACGCACCTTCAGGTCCTGTGAGCGGGCCATCAGGGCATACAGCCGGGCATAATCAATACAGACTCCGATCCGGGTATCGAAGGTGTCCTGCGGGGTCTGCTCCTTCCAGATCCGGTTCTGCTCATAATTCTCGGCCTTGTCATAATCATAAGCGATTCGCGTGCCCACCCAATCGTAGAGCAGCTTCGCTTTCTCTTCTTCGCCTTCAGCTTGTCCGGCAATCTCCTCGGCAGCCTGCGCGATATCGGCAGCAATCTGATGATCAATCACTTCGTATTTACGGCGGAGAATATCATTCATCTCTGCTGCCACCGCTTGGGTTAACACCGGCAGCTTGCTGCGGACCGCTTCTCCGGCAAAAGGCTGGATTACCGCAGCCGCACTCTGCGTGTATACCGGTGAGGACTCCACATAGTTGCTGAAGCTGCTGTCGGGGTTAAGCGCCACCCCGACAAACAGTGCCAGCACCACGAGCAAGGCTCGGGTCAAGCCGATCAGACCGCCCACTGCAGCCCCGCCGAGCCTGCTCAGTGCTGAAACCTCCCGATCGGCCGCTCTTCCCTGGCGGTGGGGCAAGCGGAATGGCAGCAGCAGGAACAGCAGCCCGATCAGCAGCCGGATCAGGCTGTAGGCCAGCAGCAACAGCAGCAGGAACCTCACCAGCGGAGAGCCAGCGATGACGGAGACGGCTGTATAATAGATCTGCTGCCACTGGCTAAGCTCTGTCGCGGGCAGCTCCTTCGCGGCGGCCCAAGCCTGCACCCAAGGTGACAGATAGGCTGCTGCAGGCACTGCCAGAACCAACGCGGCGGCGGCGGATAAGCCGCTGCCCAGCAGCCCGAATAACCTGCCGCTGGAGCGGGCGAAACCTCTGCCCCAGCCCTGCAGCAAGGAGAACAGCACAATCAGCAGAAGGGCAATGGATATGGCGTTGGCCTCCGTTACACTTTCAAGCCATTCCTTCAGCAAAGTCCATCCCCTCTCTTTCCTTCAACCTCATAGGTCAACTACCGGCATTCTGCTGTTTGCGCGCCTGGTCGATGAACGTTTGGGTGGTCTCGGTAATGCTCCATTTTCCCAGACTTACACCGCGGAACGTAACCTCCACCTTGTCTTCATTGGCCGCACCCTTAACCTCCAGATTAGGGGAAGTGATCGTGAATGTGCCGTCGCCGCCGGAGGTATATTTAGCCTCCTTGGCTTCGTTCAGCATTACCTCCTGCGCTTCTTTCTTCAGGGTGCTGACCGTCCCGTCCGTCACCTTGCTCACTGTATCTCCGATCTGATCGAGGGTAACCCCACTGTAAATAAACAGACCCACCACAATAATAATCACGATGGCCCATTTCAGCACCGTCTTGACCAGATTGACAACGGCAAACAACAGGACAAGTGCAATAACAATAACGAGCCAATTCTCTCTTATGAACTGTGACCATACTTCCATATCCAACACAACCATAACACCCCTATCGTCTGATTTCGTTCCCACTTTGTTTCTTATTCATATTCCTGTCATTACTCTCAATTATTATACATGAATGTTATCTATAATTCATGGTTCCCAGGGCGGACGCTATGGAGACAGGCTTAGAGCAGCTGCGGCTAAAAAAATGCGGTATAAGCCCTCCCCGTCCCACGTAAAGTACAAGTAGTTGCTGTCCCGCTGTTTCTTTACGGGTACGGCAACCATTCAGCCAGCCGGCAAGCGCTCTGCTTGGGCTGGCCTGCGGAGGTGTTCAATGTGAAAACTGCGCTGTGGCTGTATCTGTTTCTCTTCCTGGCCTTCTTCGATCTGCATGCCCAATACCCGATTCTGACTCCCTTTGCCGTCTCTTTAGGCGCGGCCCCCGCCTTCATCGGCTGGATGATGGGGATGTATTCACTGACCCATCTGCCGGGCAATCTGCTGGCAGGCGTGCTGGTTGACCGCAACGGCAGCCGCCGTTATATCGTCTTCAGCCTGGTAACCGCCGGAGCGATCCTGCTCCTGCAGGCGCACGCGCAGCTGCCGTGGCATCTACTGGTGCTGCGCGCAGCCAGCGGCTTTGCGCTGGCTTTCCTGTCACCGGCGTGCATGACGCTGCTGGCTTCGCTCTCCGCCGATCCTGCCCAGCAAGGCAAATACATGTCCGGCCATGGGATCATCCATACACTGGCGTCGGTCGTTTCGCCCGCCGCAGGCGCATTTATTGTGGCCAAAGCCGGATATGCCGGCACCTTCAGCACCCTCGGCTGGCTGCTGATTGCTACTGGCATCATGGCCTTCTTCAGCGTCCCCGCGCCTGCGCGCCTGCCTACAGGCCTGAAGGCAGCGCCTGCGCTGCTGCCGCATGAGCAGCCGGCAGGCGAAGGCGGCGACAGAACGGGGAACACGCATGGCACCAAACGTTATTATTTGCTGCCTTTTTTTGTCGCCTGCTCGCAGGGGGTACTGTTCTTTGAGCTTCCCATGTCGCAGACAGGCAGCAACGCCGTTCTCTCGACCGGCATTCTGCTCTCGCTGCTCAGTCTGGGCGCGCTGCTGACGCTTGGCATGCTGTTCCTGAACCGCGTCTCACCCAACTTACGCATTGCCTGCGCCTTGCTGGGCATGGCGCTAAGCTTCTTCTGCCTGGCTGCCTTCAGGCAGATTCCGGTCGGGCTGATCCTGTTCTTGCTGGGAGCAGCCAAGGGCATCCTCTTTCCGGCGATGGCTTCGCTGTTCATCAGCCTGGCCGGACCGGGACGTATGGGCCGAACCTTCTCGATGCAGTCGATAGCGATGTCGCTCGGCGCGTTCGCCGGGCCGGTGGCTGCCGGACAGCTGCGGACGGTGATCTCTCCGTATTTCATAGCTTTCCTGCTGCTGATGACCGCGCTGCTTCTGCTGCCTCCCGGCAAGACGCATAAGCTCGCAGCGCAGCCGGCGGAATGGGAGCGCCGGACAGCGTGATATTGTCGCTGTTGTTTGGTATCAAATTAGGTCCAGCGATTTCAGATCCTGCGACTGTCTTCCTATAATCTTAAAGCTCTAAATAGTAACACGTTGGTGGCTATGGGGAGAAACTACCGTTAAATCCGTGCCCATGTCAGGTTTCCATAGAATATGGGGAATTTACCACTAAATCGTCCATTGATGACCTTTCGGATAGGACGCGATTAGCAGTAGAAGTTCCCCATAACCTCACCAGAAATCCCATGCTGGCGTAGTAGTGAGGGTTGGGCCTTCGCTTCCTTCACTTAAATCAACTATCGTTGGCACAGTGGTCCACCCGGCGAATGGATGAACAAATTCCTGCAAAAGTACATCTTTTCAGCGCGGTTAGCTAGTCCGCAGACCAAATTCCTGCAAAAGCGCATCCTTTTAGAGTAAATAGTGTCCTTTCGGCTGATCGAGAAGTAAATACCTGCACTTTTGCAGGCATTACCTTATTAATCCGCTAAAAGACTAAAAAGCCTGCACTTATACAGGTTTCGATTCAGATATGGCGAACCTCTGTCTCCCGAATCGCCAACACGGCATACAACTAACTTCGATTCTGCGATCAAACTTGATTAGGTCAGGTCGGGTACGCTCCAACTCCGAAAGCAGCTGCACTTAAACTAACCAATATCTCCATAAGATCAATAACCTGAAAAAATCAGCTACAATTAAATGGGTTGGGATTCGATATCTTATCATTCCGATGCCTACGTAGTTACCCTCTTTCAGCTTATTCCGCATTCTTGCGGCAATCAGATTATGACATTTCCCGGGGAATGAATACAAATTGGCCTGCAGCCTGTTAAAAATGACGAACCTTAGGTAAAATATACAAAAGCCTGCAGAATACCAATGAACTACCGGGGGTGTCATCAGCTTATGTCCATTGTTATTATTGTCGAAGGCAAGAATGACCGCAGTCGGCTGCGCCGGGTGCTGCTGCCTGAAATTGAAATTCTATGCACCTTTGGCACACTGAATTCGCTGAAGCTGGAGTCACTGCGCAAGAAGGCGGGCGACAGCGAAGTATTTCTTTATATGGACAACGACAGCTCCGGCAAAAGAATCCGTGGTGTGCTGCGCGACGCCTTCCCGGATGCCGTCCACATTTACACGCGGCGAGGTTACGCCGGGGTAGAGGGAACTCCCGATGAATATAACATCACCCAATTGGAGAAAGCTGGTCTGGAGGAATATATCATCTACCCGGAGCCTATGTCGTTCCTGCTTCATTAACAACAAAAAAGGGGTGCACCGCAGCCGTTTCACACCTACGGGACACCCTTTTTCTTTCCTGCACCAGAGCAAGTATCTGCGAACGAAAGGCATTTTTGCCTCTCATCCCGCCCATACAGCCGCATCCGCCGAATTCAAAGGCATTTTTGCCTCTTATTCCGCCCACATAGCCGCATCCGCCGAATTCAAAAGCATTTTTGCCTCTCATCCCGCCCACATAGTCGCATCCGCCACATTCAAAGGCATTTTTGCCTCTCATTCCGCCCACACGGTCGCATCCGTCGAATTCAAAGGCATTTTTGCCTCTTATTCCGCCTACATAGCCGCATCAGCCGAATTCAAAGGCATTTTTGCCTCTCATCCCACCCGACACAGCCACATCCGCCGAATTCAAAGGCATTTTTGCCTCTCATCCCGCCCACATAGCCGCATCAGCCAAAGGGGGTGCCCCGCAGCCGTTACACGGCCTGCGGGACACCCCCTATTCATGCTTGCGCTCTACTCCAGCGCCAGCGCCTTAACAGATTCAGCCAGGAACTCCGGTGTTATGTTCTCGGTGTCGCCGGCTTCATAGAGCGCACGCAGCCTGTTATTGCGGTCCACCAGACCAATCAGGTTGGCATGGGCGAAATTTTCCTTGTTGTTGCCGGCGATCAGCACCTTGAAGGACTGGGCGGCCAGCTCGCGCACCGCTTCCTGGTCCCCGCGCAGGAAATACCAGCCGTCGTAATTCACCTTGAAGCGGTCAGCGAACGTGCGGATCGCCTCGCGGGTATCCCGCTCAGGGTCAAAGGAGATGGAGACAAACTCCACATCCTTGCCGAAGCTTCCATCTTCCAGCAGCAATTTCTGAGTCTGAGACAACATAAAGGTGGTTACCGGACATACATCAGGGCAGTCAGTGAAGAAGAAATAAAACAGCCTTGCCTTCCCCTGCGTATCCGCCAGGGTAACAGGTGTACCGTCCACATTCTCCAGCGTAAAGTCCTGCACCTCGCCAATCACCGGCAGTTTCTTCTGCCCAAAGTCCAGGGAGGTCCACACCAGATAGACCGCCATTCCCAGCGCCAGCAAGAGCAGCAGCCAGGTCCATTTGTACCGCTTCAAGGTCTGCATCCCATGCCCCCTTTAATTAGCCATGAACAGTATTCAGCACAAGCACAATCAGACTGACCGTGAGGTAATTAATGGAGAAGAAAAAGCTTTTTTTGGCCCAGGCATCATCATCTTTGGCACGGAAGCCCATCAGATTGAGGATAAACCAGCCCAGGGAGAGACCTGTGGAAATAATCAGATAGAAAATTCCGGCATAGTCGTAGGCATACATCAAAAAAGGAATCGGGAGCAGCAGCAGCACATAAGGTATCATCTGGTATTTCGTGCGCAGCGTTCCTTTGACTACCGGCAGCAGCGGGAACCCGGCAGCGCGGTATTCCTCCTTGCGGCGGATGCCAAGCGCCCAGAAATGGGGAGGCTGCCACAGGAACAGCATCGCGAACATCAGCCATGCCCCAAGATCCACCCGGCCGGTAACGGCAACATAGCCGATTACAGGAGGCATTGCGCCGGAGATCGCTCCGACCGATGTGCTCCACGTAGATGTTCGCTTAAGCCAAAGGGTGTATACTACTACATAAACAAACATGCCGACAATTCCGAACAACCCGGCCAGCACGCCCGAGAACGCAAACAGCACAGCCAGCCCGGCAATTCCCAGACCGATGCCATAGAGCAGTACAGTCTGTGGCTTCAACCGGCCAGTCGGCAGTCCGCGTTCACGGGTCCGTTCCATCTTCATATCCAGATCACGGTCAAAATAATTATTAAACACACAGGCTGAGGCCATGACCAGCATGGTGCCAAGCAGCGTAAGAATTAATCGGCCATATTGAACATCCCAGCCCGAGGCCAGCCAATAGCCGGCAAATGCAGCAATCAGGTTGGAGCGGATAATGCCGGGTTTCGTCACTGTAATGAAATCACGCCAGCTTGCTCCTTCAGGGGGCGACTTGGCAGACAGAGCTGCGGAATCGGCCGAAGCTTGATAAGTCATATGATTGTCCACGCTTTGTGTTCCTCCTTCTAACGTTTCCGCCGAGCGATTGGATATCGCTGTTAACTTTATCATATCAAACCGGGAAAGACTTTGACAATGAATGGTCCAGATGTTCATTAATTCGACAATTTCGTGAAATAATTATTTCTTCACCTTAAATAACTTAGCCTTAAATTGGGTAGTTATTAATAGGGTACTTCCGCACAAAGGAGAACTGACCTATGGACACTGCTACACATTTCGTTATGGGCCTTGGATTAGCAGGGCTTGCCTTTGTTGATCCAGTTGTCGCCTCCAATCCGACGCTGGCCGGTGCCATAATGCTGGCCACTGTGCTGGGTTCTCAGGCCCCCGATGCGGATACAGCGCTGCGTCTGAAGGATAATGCGCTCTATATCCGCAATCACCGTGGAATTACACATTCCCTGCCTTTCCTGATCCTGTGGCCAGCGTTGATTACTCTGGTAATCGGACCGATCTTCGGGTTCACCGATCAGCAGGGGCTCAGCCATATCGCGCTCTGGAGCTTCATCGGGGTAGCTGTGCATGTATTCTCTGACCTGTTCAACACCTATGGCACACAAGCTGCCCGGCCGTTCACTGAGAAGTGGATCGCCTGGAACATTATCCACATCTTCGATCCGTTTATATTCGGCAGCCACACGGCAGCCATCGTACTGTGGATCACCGGTATCGTTCCGCCAGCGCCTTTGTTTATCACGCTGTATGCCTGCACCGCGCTTTATTACATTTGGCGCACGCTGGAGCATATGCGCGTCACCCGCAATATCAGACTTAAGGATGTGCATCATGCTGCAGGCGACCGTTACTACGCCATTCCGACCATTTCTCCAAGACGCTGGAATGTGGTCAAGGCCAAATCGGATGGCAGCTATAATGTCGGCCATCTGAGCAATACACGACTGGAATGGGTCAAGCATGCCGTGTCCTCAGAGCATCCGGCTGTGGAGCATTCCAAAGCTCATCCCGACATCCAGGCTTTCCTGTACTTTACCTCTTACGCTGTGGCAGAAGTGGAGGAGCTGTCCTCCGGTTATATTGTACGCTGGGGAGACGTGCGTTATTTACACCGCAAGCAATTTCCGTTCGTCGCTGTTCTGGTCATGGACGATCAATACCAGCCTCTGAACACCTATGTAGGGTGGTTGAGCAGTGAGAAGCTGGACGAACGGTTTGCCATGGATCCCGACTCAATGAAGCTGTAAGCCGGTCCAAACCTGATAAATACACTGAAGCCCGGCTCTCTGCGATAAGATGCGGAAGACACCGGGCTCTTTGCTGCAGTCTTGACTCCCTTAACGCCATAGGGCACAATCTATCTAAAGCGTTTCCATCTTTGGAGAAGCAAGAAGAAACGGCTTAGCCGTCCTCTGCAAAGCGTATGCTTCCGAAGCAGCGATACTACGTATCGCTTTCAGGCATCCGTTTCTGCGAGAAATATAAGGATAATTTATGGCGTGAAACCTATAAATTCTTATATTCATATTTAGCAAAAATCCCGGAGCTGTTATACCGCTCCGGGACCTCTGACTGATTGTTTTAATTCATTATGACAAAGGGAGTGTGCCATTATGGGCAAAGGACTTTCACTATGGTTTGCCGCCTCTTCGATTCTCATGCTTACCGCCGCTTCCATTCTCATCAGCTATAATATCTGGCTGGCGCTTCTGGTAGGGCTGATCTGTGTAATGAATATAGGCTGGGGCTTTGTCGTCAAGGCGAGACGCAGACGCAGCCAGGAAACACCCGGCGAGCGTTCCTCTTAACGGTAAGGCAGGAAGCCCATCCGCTCCTTGACTCCATTGAGTGTCTCCGCTGCTACAACCCGGGCTTTGGCCGCACCTTCAGCCAGAATATCGGTGATCATGCCCGAGCTGCGGATCTCATGATACTTGTGCTGCAGCGGCTCAAGCGTCGCCACCACGGCTGCGGCAAGCTCCTTCTTGAACCCGCCGTACATCTGGCCTTCGTAACGGTCGGCCACCTGCTGCAGAGTCATACCAGCGCATTCCGCGTAGATTACCATCAGATTGCTGATCTCAGGTTTGTTGACTGTATCGAAACGCACCTCACTGCCGGAATCAGTGGTTGCGCGGCTGATTTTCTTGCGGATTACATCCGGCGGGTCCAGCAGCGCAATGTAGCTGCCCGGATTCGGACTGCTTTTGCTCATTTTTTTGGTTCCGTCCTCCAGGGACATAATCCGTGCCCCAAATTCCGGAATCAGCGGATCTGGAATGGTGAAGAAATCACCATACCGGTGATTGAAGCGCCCTGCCAGATCACGCGTCAGTTCCAAATGCTGCTTCTGGTCTTCTCCAACCGGCACAAGATCGGCATTATAGACGAGAATATCTGCCGCCATCAGCGAAGGATAGACGAACAGCCCTGCGCCGACCGAATCCTTGCCGCTGGATTTATCCTTGAACTGGGTCATCCGCTCCAGCTCGCCCATCGAGGTGAGCGTCGTCATCAACCAGCCCAGCTCTGCATGCTGCGGCACATGCGACTGCATGAACACATTGGAGCGGGTAGGGTCCACTCCGGCGGCAATATACAGCGCCGCCACTGACTCTGACTGCTCGCGCAGCGCGGCCGGCTCTTGTGCTACCGTTACCGCATGCAGGTCAACGACCATGTAGTAACATTCGTTCTCTACGTGATCCTGAAGCTTCACATAATTCTTAATTGCACCGATATAATTGCCCAGTGTAAGCGAGCCGCTGGGCTGGATGCCCGACAATATTTTTTTGACCATGCTGAAGACCTCCATTGTACTGAATAATTTATGTCCGGGAACGCCAAATAACCCACATCCGCAAGGGACGTGAGACCGTGGTACCACCCTTATTCGCTGCATGCCCGCAAGTTACGGATCAGGCAGCCTTAGTCTTCCTGTAACGGGGAAGAACCGGCCGGTCTACCAGGACATTTCTGCCCGTTCAAGCGCGGCGCTCAAGGGTCCATTCAAGCAGGAGTGTCCCGCCGGTTCACATCAGCCACCGGCTTTCTGGAGGTTCAGTTCCTGTCTACTTGTCCCTGTCATCACATTGTTGTCATTCCATATTTCATCTATCATAGAACCATCTTCAGAAGTTGTCAAATGGCTTAACGAGCGTGAGATAAACTGGTATGATAAGGGTATCCATGTCTTCATCCGAATAAAGTTAAAGCTTATTGATAAAGGAGCAAAGCTCATGAAACAGGTGACCAAAGGGCAGTGGGGCGGCTATGACACCTATATTCTGCACAGCCGCGAGCTGGAAGTCACGCTTTTGCCGCGACTCGGGAACAACGTGATTTCACTTAAGGATCTGAGGCAAGACCGGCACATTCTGCGGCAGCCCGATGAGAAGGATATAGCTTTTTATAAGCAGAAACCTTATCATTTCGGCATTCCGCTGCTGGTTCCGCCCGGTAGAATCCGCAAGGGAGAGTTCCAATTTGACGGCACCAGCTATCAATTCGACCGCAACACAGCAGGTGACAATCACATTCATGGACTGCACCGCACCCAATCATGGTGTGTCAGCGACATTGAAGAAGATGAAGATGGTTGCGCGGTAACTACAGAATTCCGCACGGAAGATGATCCGCACTGGATGGAGCAGTTCCCGGCTCCGCTGAAGTTTGAGATGACCTTCAGGCTGCAGGATGGAAGACTTAAGCAGCTACTGAAGGTTACGAACCTGGGAGACAAACGTATCCCCTTCGGGATGGGGTATCATACCTGGTTTATGCTCGACGGAGAACCTTCGCGCTGGAATCTCCAATTACCTGTAGCCAGCATCTATGAATTGAACGAAGAGTTGCTGCCAAGCGGCAGGCTTCTGCCACTGGATAAGCTTCAAGCACTAAACGAGGGGATGAGCCTGGAAGGAACCGACCTTGACACTGCTCTGCGCGCTGTACATGGGCAGGCTGTTGAAGCGCTGTTGCTGAGGGATGACGGATATGGACTGCGCTACAGCGCGGATGATAGCTACTTCCGCCACTGGGTACTGTATACCAAAGGACCAGCCGAACAATTCCTGTGCATTGAGCCTTATACCTGGCTGCCCGATGCGCCCAATGTCTCAGATGATGTTTCCCTTACCGGTCTGCTGACTATAGAGCCGGGTCAGACCCTTGAGCTGTCCACTACCCTGCAGATGATCTATCCTGATTAAGAACATGCTTGAGTATATACGAAGCGGTCTTTCTTTGCCTGGGCAGGAAAGGCCGCTTCTTGCATTGTGACACACATCCATTCAACTAAAAATTACCATCCTGCTAAACTTTCGAATCCGTGCATGAATTCACCCCCGAGCGCTCATACTATCTTCACAACGGGCGAAGGAGGTGACAAACATGGGTCAAGCAGGTCAAAGCCAAGGTCGTGGCAGCCGTTCCAATAACCTGGTCGTTCCACAAGCGACTGCAGCGCTGCAGCAGTTGAAATATGAAGCAGCACAAGAGCTTGGAGTAACGATTCCAGCAGACGGGTATTACGGAAACTACACTTCCCGCGAAACCGGATCTTTGGGAGGTTATATTACCAAACGTCTCGTACAGCTGGCAGAGCAACAATTATCCGGTCGTTCGAACTAGCAGCATCATTTTAGTATTTTGATCAGGTCTGGCATTCCAATTGCCAGTGCTAGCAGCTTTACGCCCTCCCCCGCTTCTCGCCGAAGCGGAGGGGGGCTTTTTACTTATGCAGAACTCTAACTGTATTTATAATCTCAGCCGTAGGATGAGTCTGAACCTTCAGCGCTGCGCGGATATCGGATCATCAGATTGGCCATGTTGTAATTCGACTCCAGTGTGGCATCCACAACAATCATCTCCTGGCGGACTGCAAATTCATAGCTGATCTCTCCGTGGGTCCACCGCCGTTTATATTTCAGGCTCTCCAGGGCCATCAGCCTGAACGCAGACTGCTGCGCGGCCGTTAACCCCTGCGGCTCTGCGGCAAACGTCCCGCTGCGGCCGGACAGCGGATTGTGGCGGACTCCAAACTTGCCAACCACGTTGTTTCTGATCTGCACAAACACCGTGCCGGAAGACAATCCTGACAATTCCTCCTGCAGCTCTTTAAACACCAAATCCATCTGTCTTGCCAGCGATAGCTGTTCCGTTCTTAGCATATGTATCCTCCTAAAAGTTTTGTGAGCCTAAGCTCCATTCGAGATACTGCGTACAAAACTGGCTTCGTAAGCATACGCTTAGTTTTGTGAGCCTAAGCTCCATTCGAGATACTGCATACAAAACTGGCTTCGTAAGCATTTATTCATACTTCGACAAAATAACTAATATAGATGTCGCCTAGTCCCACTTATATAAGGCTTATGGCTCATTATAGGGTAACGTTTACATGTCATCAACATTATTCAACATAAATGGGTGTTTATTCCTAGTAATGCATAGGATTCAGCATTTCATTGTATATATGCCACTTTAAAATGAGCAATTTCGACATTATACCCATAAAAAAGGACCCCTGATCCAGGGGTCTTTGCGTATTAATACCATATTTTGCACAAATCACTTGTACATTAACAGGACATAATGTGTCTTTATTCGAACAATTGTTACACCAGCTGCTCTGTCATCTCCAGAAATTCCTGAATATCGGCTACCATCAGATCGGTCGCCCCCTGCCAGAAGTCCGGCTGGCTCAGATCGACACCCAGATGCTTCTGTACGAGATTCTCCAATGTCATAACGCCGGTATCACGCAGCAGACTGTCGTATTTGTCAGCGAAGGACTGACCTTCCTGCAGGGCCAAGCGGTACAATCCGGTACTGAACATATACCCTACTGTATACGGGAAGTTGTAGAATGGCACGTCCGAGATATAGAAGTGCAGCTTGGCCGCCCAGAAGTGGGGGTGATATTCAGACAATATGCCGCAAAAGGCTTCCTTTTGCGCTTCCACCATAAGCGCTGACAGCTCTTCGGCGTTGACCAATCCTGTTTTGCGCTTCTCATAGAAGCGGGTCTCAAACAGGAAACGGGAGTGAATATTCATAAAGAAAGCTATGCTGTTCTGGATCTTGACTTCCAGCAGTGCCAGCTTCTCTTCAACATCCGTTGCCGCCTTAACCTGGGCATCGGATACGATGATTTCAGCAAAGGTGGAGGCCGTTTCAGCAACATTCATGGCATAGTTCTGGCTGAATGCCGGCAGGTCTTTTAGCAGGTAGGAGTGATAGGCATGCCCCAATTCATGGGCCAATGTCGAAACGTTGGATGCCGTGCCGCTGTAAGTCATGAATATGCGTGATTCCTTGCTCTCCGGGAAAGAAACACAGAATCCCCCTGGCCGTTTGCCGGGACGATCTTCCACTTCAATCCAATCCTTGTCGAAGGCATGTTCGGCAAACTCCGCCATTTTGGGACTGAACTTGCGGAATTGCTCGACAATATCCTCGGCAGCCTTATCATAAGGAATTTTGCCGGACAGCTTGCCGATTGGCGCATCTACATCGACCCAGGAAAGGGAATCCTTCCCCAATAGCTTCGCCTTGCGTTCCAGGTAGGACACCAGCACCGGCTTGTTGCGGATAATTACATCCCACATGGTGGTCAGCGTGTCCTGGGACATGCGGTTAATGCTGAGCGGCTCCTTCAGCACATCGTCCCAGCCTCTGTTCTTGTAGAGGTTCAGGCGGAAGCCCGCAAGATGGTTCAGTGTATCAGCAGCATATTCCTCAGCACCGCTCCAGGCCTCTTCCCACTTGCGGAACATCAGCGCCCGCACCTCAGGATCAGCGTCATCGAGCTTGTTTGCCGCTTGTCCGACTGACAGCAGCTTCTCTTCACCGTCCTCCTCGAACGGGATTCTGATCGAGCTGACAATGGTTTCGTAATGGTCGCTCCAGCCGTGGTATCCATCCACCGCCAGCTCCAGCGCAAGCATCTCCAGCTCCGGACTCATCTTCTCACGGGCCAGGTCACGGCTCTCATTCAAGACAAAAGCAATCGGAGCAATCTCCGGCCGGTTCACCCAGGCTTCCCATACGTCATCCGGCGTCTGGCGGAGCAGATTGTCGAATTGGGAGGTGATCCCTTCGTAGGCAGCACGCATACCCGTCACTCTGGAGGAGAGTCGCACCGCTCCCTTATCCTGCTGGTTCTGGGCTCCAAGACAATCTATGAACTGTGAAGCTTCTCCCAATCGTCCTGCGCAGCTCTGCAGCAGCTCGATTACAGGGTCCAGCGCCTTGGTTGCTTCCGCATCTGCAGGAGGTACGCTGTCCTTCACCTGCCCGCGCAGCTTTTCGATGTCCTGATCCAGCTGCTGCAGGAAGCTCTCCAGCTCCGCAGAAGATGAGCCACCTGCATAGATGGTTTCCAGTTCCCATGTCAGTGATAATGGTTGCTTCATATGTTGTCACCATTCCTTCAATTAATTTTGGTGCATTGCTTTGAAATTGGCCCTTAGCCATGATAAAGTGAATACCTGCTCCATGCAGCTGATGCTGACTAAACTTTTAGGAGGATTTCCAGATGAAACCTTTGCAAATCTCCGCAGAAACGGCCGTAGCCTTATCCAAGCAATTGGGCGTTCCCCTGGAACATTTAATGCATATGCCTCAACATATTTTGCTGCAAAAAATAGCTGAATTGTCCCGCAAGCCGGATACGGCACCGGATGTTAACGCAAACGACAGCTCCCCGGCCAGCGACAAGGAACCGCAATGATCCCGTTCAGCCATACCTGGCCTTATGACATCATTCTGGGAGATATGTATGTGCTCTCCTGCCCATTCTGCGACCGGGAGAACGTACTGCTTCCCATGCGGCCGAAAGAGCTGCAGAGCGTGCGGGACGGTAAGAAAAAACTGCTGGTCTTTCCCTGCTGCAGTGCAAGTCCTACGGTAATCGACAACGATGCCGACTATCTGTTATTTGACCGTGCTGTCCGCTGATTGTCTCTCGAAAACCAGCCGCGGTATGGATCATCATTCACCCAAGCACAGAAGCTTGCAAGTATTGCTTCTGTGCTTGTTCCCCGTGCCTGTTATTCTTCAGGTAGCAGAGTTCATTCCATTCGAATCCAGACCTTCTTCCCCGCGCATCTGTTCACGAAGGACAGCCCATTGCTCCCGGGCTGCGCGGATCATCGCCGCGTCGACGATCTTCTGGTCGTTGATGAGGCGGGAGAACCACTTCACGGCATCGGCGAGTTGACCGGTCCTGCGGTGCAGCTCGCCGATCAGATACATCAGCCGCGCATCATTGCCGTTGATCCCATCCCGCTCATACACTCGGATGTAAGCATCCAAGGAATAGCTAAGAAAGCGCTGTTCCTGCTCCGTCTCGCCCCGGTACCGGTACAGCCAGGCAATATGGTGCAGCAGACTGGCGATGATACGGTCCTTGTCATTAATACTCTGGGCGCAGATGAGCGCCAGCTTGTACGTCTCAAGCGCCGTCTCCCAGTTGCGCTCCAGGCCGAAGCTGTGCGGCTTCCAGCGCCTGCCCACCTGAGCAGTAAACGCCTTGCGCTGCTGCTCCGAGAGCTGCTCCGCAGAATTCTCAGTCGAAGCGAAGCCGCATTCCGGACAGACACGCACCACATAATAATCCGGATTCTCCGCCTTGTAATAGGAGCAGAAGTCGGCATCGCGGCGCACGGCTTTTTTGAGGCTGGGTCTTACCCGCGAGGTGGTAAATTCATGCTCGCAGTTACAGCATTTCACTTTAATCGAGTACAAGGGAATCAATTCTGGCACAAGCCTTCATTCCTTTCACAATCAACCTCTCGCTATTCCACGGGCATGTTGACAAAATGATGTGCAGGACCCGCAAGACGGCTGAGCACAAAAGAACGCAGCGGCTCCTCAACCCCGGTCTCCTCTAGAGCTTCCTTCATGCACAGCAGCCAATCCTCAGCTCGCTGCGGGGTAATCGGCACGTGCATGTGACGCGCCCGCATCATTGGATGACCATGAAGCTCGGAATACAGCGGCCCCCCGCCAAAGAACTGTGTCAGGAACTGGTACTGCTTCTCAAGAACCGGGGTGATATCTTCAGGAAACAACGGACCCAGCTGCGGGTGCAACTGAACCTTGGCATAGAAAACTTCCACCAGACGGTGAAGTCCCTCAGCGCCCCCCAGATTCTCAAATATACTCTCATTGGAATTCATTTGAACTTATCAGCTCCTCCGTGGTGTACAGTTGAATGTTATTTTATTATACCAAGAAGAAACGGCTTCGTCGTCCTCTAACAAGAGGCGACATCCGTTTCTGCGGGAAATAGAAGAATAAAGTACCAGGTGAAACTTATACTTTCTCTATTTCAAGAAGAAACGGCTTCGTCGTCCTCTAACAAGAGGCGACATCCGTTTCTGCGGGAAATAGAAGAATTAAGGTTCAGGTGGAACTTATACTTTCTCTATTTCAAAAAAATACGCCAAACAAAGTTTGGCGTACTAAACATATTGTCAATAGGTCCGAAAGTCCTCATCACCTGGAGGAACGAGAGCGACCCGGATTACATATACAAAAGCACAAACCAGAACTCCGGCTACTACACTCATCACCATCACTCCATCCCTATTTATCGATATAACAGAGGTGTGCATTAATTAATTTTATTTTACCATAATTTCAGGAGAATTGCATCGCCTTCTGAAAGCGTTTCCTCCTGTTTTTTATAGGGTTTGTCCGCTTTTTTGTGTGCTGTTTGTCCCCTTTTTGGCATACATCTAAGCATAGACCAGGAGGCGTTGCTTATGAACCTGAGAAAAATGGGCGGCCTGCTGCTCGCGCTCGTTCTGGCCTCATGCATGGGGCTTATGCTGATCCATCCTGCGGCTTCGCTGGCCGCTGCCTTGCGCGGGCTGACCGTCTGGTGGGACGTGCTGTTCCCCTCCCTCTTCCCTTTCTTCGTCATTTCTGAAATTATGCTGGGACTCGGTGTGGTTCACCTGTTCGGTGCCCTGCTGGACCCGCTGATGCGTCCGCTGTTCGGCATTCCGGGCAGCGGCGGTTTCGTTGCCGCCATGGGTTATGTCTCAGGTTACCCGATTGGCGCAAAACTAACGGCCAAACTGCGTGAGCAGAAGCTTGTCAACCGCATTGAAGGGGAGCGGCTGGTCGCTTTCACAACCTCATCCGACCCGATCTTTCTGCTCGGGGCAGTATCCGTCGGCTTCTTCCATGACGCATCTCTCGGCTGGATTCTTGCGCTCTCCCACTACGGCAGCGGCCTGCTTGTCGGGTTGCTGATGTCCTTCCATGGACGCAAGGAAGAGGCGGCGGCCACAGCAAGTACAGAACAGCCTGCCGGAACACTGCACGCAACCGAAAAACAAGCGGTCACTGCACCCCCCTCCAGTCCCGGAAGGCTGCGCACGGCCCTCTCTTCAATGGCAGAAGCCCGCCGCAGGGATGGCCGCAGTCTCGGCGAGCTGCTGAACGGGGCTTTGCAGTCTTCATTACAGCTTATTATTGTCGTAGGAGGCCTGGTTGTATTCTTCAATGTACTGATGGAGCTGCTGGCGCGTGCCGGAATCATGTCCGGGCTGTTTGGCTTCGCGGGATGGCTGCTCTCCGCGGCAGGCTTTCCGCCCGCGCTCGGGCCGGCGCTGACCGGCGGCTTCTTCGAGGTTACACTGGGGGCGCGTTTGGCAGGCGAAGCCGCGCGGTCCATCCCGCTGCAGTTCAAGGTGGCTGCAGCCGCCTTCATCCTCTCCTGGGGCGGCCTGTCGGTGCATGCCCAGGTGGCCAGCATCCTGAACGGCACCGGGCTGCGCTATCTGCCGTTCATGGCAGCGCGCCTGATGCATGCCGTACTCGCCGCAGCAGCCGTGCTGCTGCTCTGGCGCCCTGTTATGGGCGCTCCGCTGCCCACCTGGCTAAGCCTGTCTCCGGCAGGGATGAATCCCGCCGCTTCCGGCTTCGCGGCCAGGCTGGCCCTGCTGGGGGTCCTGCTGGCCGCTGCACTGCTGCTGTCGCTGCTTCTGCAGCCAGGCATCGCCTGGCTGCAGAAGCTTCGCAGCAGCGGCAAGTCTGCCTGAACGGATTCCCCTGGCCGCTTTTCTTTTTATAGCTGTAAATATTGTGTTCCGTGCCCAGATTGATTATGATCGGTGTATGACTGAATTATACAAAGGAGCTCATACATCTTGAGATATTATGTTCTGGACCGCGGTGATGAACTGTCTATCCAACTTGCGGAGCAATTTCACAAGCTGGCGGCAGAACGTAACCTGGAGCTTGATGCCAAATCTCCGGAGATTGTCATCTCCATCGGGGGCGATGGGACCATGCTCCATGCCTTTCACACCTTTATTGACCAGATTCCGAATCTGGCCTTCGTTGGTGTGCATACGGGCCATCTGGGCTTCTATGCCGATTGGCAGGCTGAAGAGCTGCCGACCCTGATTGATTACATGTGCGGCATAGGAGATGCCAAGCCGCATAAGGCGCGAATGGTGCAATATCCGCTGCTGGAGCTGGAGATCCACAAGAAGTCGGGGTCTACCTCCCATATTGCTCTCAATGAGTTCACCCTTAAAGGGGTTGACGGTACTGTCGTCATTCAGATTGACATTAATGATGTTACCTTTGAGATGTTCCGGGGCGACGGAATCTGTGTCTCCACACCATCAGGCAGCACCGCATACAACAAGAGCCTTGGCGGAGCCATGGTGCATCCCTCCATTGAAGCCCTGCAGATCTCTGAAATCGCATCGATTAACAACCGTGTATTCCGTACCATGGGTTCGCCACTACTGCTGCCCAAGCACCACCACTGCGATATTTTCTCTCGCAAGGAACAAAGGCTGCTGCTCACCGTGGATCATGTAAACATCCCAGTCGATGATCTGATCTCCGTTCGCTGCCAGGTGTCGGACAAGAAGATCAGCTTCGCCAGATACCGTCCGTTTCCGTTCTGGAACCGCGTGCGTGAAGCTTTCCTCGTCTAGCGGCGGCCGCAAGGCAAGTAAGCTTCTGCCATAAAGAGCTGCACTGCAAGATAACCCAACCCTGCACAGTCAGGATAAAGGCCGGAGAACGTAGTTTCCCGGTCTTTTCTGCGCTGTAATATTTTTTACCCAACTAGGCAGTACAGCTGACATGATTGGATAGACTGGACACCAAGCGAATGGTATAATGAGGCTATTTTACAAAACGTTACATATTAAAGGAGAGAACACTGTTGAGAAAAATTTTATCGATCTTAAGCATAGGTCTGCTGGCTCTGATGCTGGCTGTTCCCGCTTCTGCTGCTGCCAAGCCTATTGCTGTGTACATTAACGGCAGCAAGGTTTCCTTCCCGGCAGGTTCTCCTTATCTGAAGAATAATGCTGTGCTGGTTCCATTTCGGGTGATCTTTGAGCAGCTTGGACTTCAAGTGTTATGGAACCCAGCAACGGCCACAGTGACCGGCACAAGTGCCGACTTGTCCGTCTCGCTTAAGGTAGGAAACAGTCGGGCAACCGTGAATGGAATCGCCAAAACGCTGAGCGCCGTACCTGTATCCTCAGCTGGCACCACCTATGTTCCGCTGCGTTTCATCGCTGAAGCGACCGGTGGCACGGCAGTATGGAATCCCGCAAGCCAAAGTGTCCAGATTACAACCAAGCAGGCCACTGCGGAAGACAAGGCCGCTATCAAGGCGCTGATCACGTTGTCCAACCAATATTTCAATGAGGAGAAAGCCAAAGAATTCTATTCCCTGATGGATTCCTCACAAACCTACGTTGAAGCCATTGCCGACCTGGACGCCTCCTTTAAGGAATATAATCTCAAAAGCACGATCGAAAGCTTCGAGATTATCGATCTGAAGCCAAATGAAGCTACGATATACGCCGTAGAATCGCTGCGCCGGGTCAGTGGTCCGTATACTCCCGATGAGGAGGATGAGTACCTGTATACGCTGATCCGTGAGAAGGACGGCTGGAGAATATCCTCTGTAGAATCCCAGAACAGCAAAATTCTGCTCACGCGGGAAGAAGCCATGAAGAGTGTGACCGTACCTCAGGCTGACGCGGACGCCATCAAGGCTACGATCAACCAGTATTACAAATCCCTGAATGACCAGAGCCCGGCAGGCGTAATGGCGGCCATGACCTCCTACGGGGAGGAATATGATGCTTCCGCGCAAGCAAATCTGGAGGACTTCTTCGCCACATACGACATTACTTATACTACAGGCGTCACCAATATTTATTATTATAGCGACAAGAACGCGGCCATTTATGTCGAAAACACGGCCAAGGAGTCCGGTGACTCCCAAACCTATGAGCAGGGCAATATTTTTATTCTGTCCAAAAGCGACAACGGCTCCTGGACCATCGATGACTTCAATAATATATTCTAAACTATTCGAGTAATCATCCCACTTCCTACAATATTATACAAAGGATGTATGTACACATGAAATCGAATAAAGTATTAACCGCCTTCCTCAGCGGTTGTCTGGCCTTATCAATCATCCTGACACCGGCAGCCTCTGCTGCCGGTGAAGAGCAGGCCGCTACGGACCTGGACCTCGTGCAAGAGGTGCTGAACAATCTTGAAACCTATAACCTGTCAGGGGTTGACCGGGATACGCTGATCCGGGGAGCCATTGACGGCATGGTGAACACGCTTGAAGACCCCTACAGCGTATATTTCGACAATCAGGAGGCCGCTGATTTCGGACACCAGGTCGATCTTGAATATGTCGGAATTGGCGTGAGGCTTCAGTACACGGCCAATGAGGTGTACATCGAAGAGGTATTCGCTGCTTCCCCTGCCGAGAAAGCCGGCCTGAAACGCGGCGACAGCCTTCTGAAGATTAACGGAGTGCGGATTCAAGATACCGCAGGCGATGAGCTCTCCGGGGCTGCAGGCTCCCAGGTCACGCTGCTGGTTCAGCGGGGCCAGGTCACCAAATCGTTCAAGGTAACCCGGAGTGAGATTGCATCCATCTCGGTAACCTCTTCCATGGTCGGTCCCAAAATCGCCTACGTGACCATCAGCGGCTTCACGCAAACGGCAGGCACTGAGTTTGTTGCCGCGCTTAACAAGATGCGGGCTGCGGGCATGAAGTCCATGGTGCTTGACCTGCGCGATAATCCCGGCGGATACATGGATGCGGCCGTGGATATTGCCGAACATTTCATGGACAAGGGCATAATGATGTATACGGCGGACAACAGCGGCACATTGAAGCCGGTAACTATCACCAAGGGCAGCAAGATCGGCGTACCCGTTGTGATTCTGACCAACGCCAATACAGCCAGTGCCGCCGAGGCGCTTACGGGCGCGCTGCGGGACAATAAGCTGGCTACGGTTGTAGGAACCACCTCATTCGGCAAAGCCCGCATTCAGAGCCTGCTGCCCATCTCCAATGGCGACATGCTGAAGCTGACCACGGATAAATATCTGACGCCGAATAAGGAAGACTTCAACCATATCGGGTTGGCCCCGGACATCAAGGTGGAAGGCTCGGCCGCCCAGCTAATCACTGCGATGCAGATCGCCGGCATGAGCAGTATTGAAGCCACAGGCGACAATCATATCATGAGCCTTAACGGCATTCCTTTTGCCGGCAATCTGGGACTGGTGCGCAAAGGAAATCTGACCTATGCCTCTTCCCGGGTGCTAACCGCACTTGTGGAGGGCGAAGTGACTTGGGATGCCAAGAACAAGAAAGTTATCGTTACGAACGGCGCAGGAGCCACGTCCGGCTTCAGCCTCGCTTCCAAGGATGCGCTATACCAGAATCAGGGGAGCTACATTGAGCTGAGTGCCTTCAGCAAGAAGTTTCCACAGCTGACCTGGAGCTATAATGCGGCTCAGAATCTGTTGAAGCTTGCCGTAAAATAAAGCAAAATGCACTTATGGGATACTAAACAAATAATCAAACAAAAAACCAGCAAGTCTCCGGTAGGGAGGTTTGCTGGTTTTTGTATGTGCTTGGGTCCCGTTTACTCTTTAGGCTCCTGTTGCTTAGGCTCCTGTTGTTTCGATTCCTGCTGTTTCGGCTCCTGTTGCTTCGGTTCCAGATTCCTGGACTCCTGTTGTCTGGATTCCTGATTCTTGGGCTCTTGATTCTTCGGATTCGGCTGGTTCTGGGCACCCTGCGGCTTCTGGGACTGGCCTTGCGGCGGTCTGCCCTGATAATCCTTCGATCTCTTGCCCTGTGCATCCTTGCCGCGGTGATTGCGGCTCTGGTGCTCTCTCACCGGTCTATCCTTGCCCGCACCCGTATTGTCCTTGACGGCGTTGTCCTTGAACGAACGTTTCTGGCCCTGCTTGCCGGCGTTCTCCCTGCTGAATTTCTCTTTCACAGGAGCTGGCGCCTCACCGGACTCAGACTCTGCGGACAGCTCATCCATCTCCACAGGCTCAGGAATTTCCTTGATCAGAATGTCCTTAAAAGTTCCTTCCAGAGGAATCTCCTTCAATTTATGCAGCACAAAATATGCGCAGCCAAAATTGCAGTATTCATTGATATAATCAACCATGCCCGAGATCGCCGTATCCCGGTTTACCTTCGGATGGTTGTCCCGGTAGAAGCCCTTCAAGCGCAACTGGCTGTAACCCCAGTCTCCAATAATATAATCATAACGGTCCAGCACCTCGCTGTATCTCCCGCGAAATGCCTCAGGATTCCAACCGTCCTTATGATCCAACATAAGCTCATAGCCTTTTCCGCCTATAACGATCAAGCTTCAGGTCGCCTGCCTTTCAAAATGATGTACTGTTTAACTGATAACCGAGCGTTCTTCACGGTTCCCTGCAGCCGATTTGACCTGTTCATGCGCATGGTACGAGCTGCGAACAAGCGGCCCGGATTCCACATGGCTGAACCCGCGTTTCATGCCCTCTTCCTTAAGACGCGCGAATTCCTCGGGCGGGTAATACCGCTCCACCTGAAGATGTTTGTCAGACGGCTGCAAATACTGGCCTAACGTCAATATATCACAGTTCACTGCCCGCAGATCATCCATAGCCTGCAGAATCTCATCCCACTGCTCACCTACTCCAAGCATGATGCTTGATTTGGTAGGAATCTCTGGCTTCATCTCTTTGGCTCTGCGCAGCAGCTCCAGGGATCTACGGTACTTGGCACGCGCGCGCACCCGGTCCGACATCCGCTCAACCGTCTCAATGTTGTGGTTCAGGATGTCAGGATTGCTGTTCATGACGATCGCAAGGCTGTCCCGGTCGCCCAGAAAGTCGGGAATAAGCACTTCGACACTGCAGAGCGGAAGCCGCTTGCGGATCTCCCCTACGGTCTCGGCAAAAATCGCTGCCCCTCCGTCCTTGAGATCATCACGGGCTACGCTCGTGACTACACAGTGACGCAGATTCATCCCCTCTGCCGCCTCCGCTACCCGCTGCGGTTCCTGCAGATCCAGCTCTGTCGGCAATCCTGTATTCACCGCACAGAAACGGCAGGCGCGCGTACAAATATCACCCAGAATCATAAAGGTTGCCGTCCGATTTGCCCAGCATTCATAAATATTCGGGCACCGCGCTTCTTCGCAGACGGTATGTAAAGTTTTGGAACGCATCATGCTTTTGATGTCCTGGTAGTTATCACCGGTCGTTAATTTGATTTTGATCCAGTCTGGCTTGGGCTGTTTGGCTCTCTTATTAGTCAAAGTGGTATACCCCGCTTTCGGCTGAACTTAGACTGCAGTTGTAAAGTTGCTGCCTCATATTATAGCATGCACAGCCTGCAATTGCCTGTTTTTATGCTTTCTTTATATTTTCTTAAATAGGCCGTGTCTGAGCATCGCTTGTGCTGGAATCTTAAGGGAAGCAGGGATAAAAACTGTCGTTTTGCTTCAATCTATAGCTTATATCTGCAGGGAATGAAGATTCATCATCCATTTCTGCAACCCTTCCAAAGGAGGCTGTTCTCATGCTGACCCATTTCGTTACCTACAAGCTCCGAAGAAACCTGCTTATCGGGTCACTGGCGGCCATGCTCTGCAGCACCGGCGGTGTTCCCGCTGCCGAAGCGGCGCAGAGTTCGGCAGCACCTAAGCCGCAGGTCAGTCCACCTGCCGATGCCGCTAAGGCTGCCGCTGCTTCGCGGATGCAGCTCTACCAGCAGATCAGTGCAACTACCGGCATTCCCTGGTTCCGCTTCGCAGCCATCGACCAGTATGAACGCACCATTGCCAAAAAAGGCGCAGCTGCAGAAGAGAATAGCCGCCTTACAGCTATTGCGGTGCCGCCTCCCATATGGTCCGGTCCGTTGAATCCCAACCAGCAGGATACCTCTCCTGCTACTATCGGCTTCTTCGGCGGATTGGGACTGGATGGTTCAGGTGATGGGATCGCCGACTCGTCGAACGATGCCGATGTGCTGTATAGCTTAGCCAGACACCTGTTGAAATACGGAATCAACGCCAATGATTTCAGCATTGGCGTATGGGAATATTACCATAGCGGACGCGCCTCCCAGCGGATCACCCAGTTCGCCAAGCTGTATGAGCATTTCGGGCGGCTGGATCTGAGTGGCAATGCTTTTCCGCTGCCGCTGGGAACCATGTATTCCTACCGCAGCACCTGGGGCACAGGACGGAGCTGGGGCGGCGCGCGAATTCATGAAGGCACCGATCTGTTCGCACCCCATGGCCTGACGGTGCGCAGCACCTGTTACGGACTGGTGGAGACCAAAGGCTGGAACCGTTATGGCGGCTGGAGAATCGGTATTCGCGATATCGACAACCGTTACCATTATTACGCCCATCTGACCGGTTATGACAAATCGGTATCCCGGGGCGATGTGGTCATTCCGGGCCAGACGATTGGCTGGGTAGGCAGCTCAGGCTACGGAAATCCGGGAACCCAGGGTAAATTCCCTCCCCATCTGCATTATGGAATCTACAAGGACCGCGGTATGACCGAATGGGCCTTCGATCCTTACCCTTCACTGAAGCAATGGGAGAAGCAGGAGTACCGGGCGCTGAAGAACAAACGGAGCAAGTAGAAACGGATTCGCCGTCCTTTTATAAGGACGGGGACGTTTCAGCGAGAAATAGAAGGATGATTTATAGGTTGGAACATATAAATCCTTATATTTCAAGAAACCTTGATCAGCAGATGTGAGGAAGCAAAGATGACAGCTGGAGCACCACAAGTGGACCTGTGAATCAGACATGCACCTGCGAGCACATCCGGATTAACTATGGCGTCAGTTAATGCAGCATCAGGCAGCCAAACGGCTCAATCTCCACAATCAGCCTGCTGGTATTACGGATCGTCAGTCCGGACAGCAGATCAGTCAGCACATTCCGGTCCGCTCGGAACTGGTTTAGCTCCAGGGAATAGCGGTTCGGAGAGTTGTTGACCACAAGCGCTATTTTGTCTCTGCCATGCTGCCTCACATACCCGAACGCATTGCGGACCTCATCTGTAAACCATGGGCGGAAGGAGCCGGAGTGCAGGGCAGCGTGGCTTCTGCGGAGCGCAATCAGCTGGCAGTACCAGGTGTGCATTTCAGTATTCTGTGTCTCCTCCTGCCAGAGCATCGGTCTTCTGCAGTCAGGATCAGTCGCCCCTTCCATCCCCACCTCATCGCCGTAATAGATCATTGGAATGCCGATATAAGTCATTTGCACAAAAACAGCCAGCCGCATCCGCTCTATTGCGGTCATCTCCCGGTCCCAGCCGCGTCCGCCTAACTTGCATGCCGTCAGAAACCGCAGCGTATCATGGCTGCCCAGCAGCTGGAACATCGCCGAGTTCGCCTGGTCATTGCATAGCGCCTCCTGGTGAAGCAGCTGTTCCATAAACCTAACAGGTCCAATCGATTGCTGTGCAAAAAATTCCAGCAGCGCCTCGCGCCATATATAATTCATCCCCCCATCAAACTGATCACCCCTCAGCCACGGCCCGGAATCATGCATAATCTCTCCGATCAACAGCAGCTCGGGGAATTCCGCCTTCAGCTCGCGGCGCAGACGCCGCCAGAACTCGGGGTGGACTTCATTGGCGACATCCAGTCGCCAGCCGTCTATCCCCGCCTCACGGACCCAATATTTCGCCACCCCCAGCATGTAATCCGCAACCTCAGGATGATTCATATTCAGCTTCGGCATATGCGCCTCCGCTTTGGCGAAGGTTTCATAATTCGGCATAGGGCACGTGGTGACCGGGAAGGAGCGGATGAAGAACCAGTCCCTGTAGGGGGACTGCTCCCCTTTTTCCAGCACATCTCTGAACGCAAAAAAAGTATCCCCGGAATGATTAAACACCGCATCCAGCACTACCCTGATTCCATGCTCATGCGCCCGGCTGACCAAAGCTTTCAATTGTTCAGTGTCTCCAAACACAGGATCGATGGTGTAATAATCGGAGGTATTGTATTTATGGTCAGAGGGAGATGCAAATACAGGCGTCATGTAAATAAGCGTTATGCCCAGCTGCTGCAGGTAAGGGATTTTGTCAGAAATGCCTTGCAGATTGCCTTGATTATAGCTGCTGGGATAAATCTGATAGGCCACCGCCTCTCCGCTCCAGGAAGGCAGCGCCGTAGCGTAGGAATGATGCAGATAGGCGTACTGGAAAGAGCCGGCCTGTTCACGGTTGACCGACACGCCCCGCTCTCCGTACCAGACAAACTCGCCGCCTGCCGCTTCCGCATGGAACAAATACCGGCTGCGCCGCTCAGGCAGCTCTATCACGGCTTCATAAATGTCATAGCTTCCGGCGCAGCCGATCCGCTCCATGGGGCGCGGCAGCTCACTGCCTGGTGAATGATAACGGTCCGTATGGATTACGGTGCAGCACAGCTGCTCCCCGGCCTGCACGAACAGGCGGAGCTTCAGCAGCCCCTCGCCTGCCGGACAAGCAAACGGGTCTCCGCTGGTATGATACATAAATAAGGGCTGACGCATGGATATCGACTCTCCTTTTAGAGGGCTTACTATATATATGTTATTATGGATGAGAAGAAACGGCTTCGCCGCCCTTTGTATAAAGGCGGCATCCGTTTCTGCGAGAAATAGAAGGATAATTTATGGCGTGAAGCATATAGATTCTTAAAATACTGCCGTAGATCGTGAGGTCATGCTATGAAAGTAACAATCTCGGATGTGGCCAGAGCAGCCAGTGTGGCTAAATCCACCGTGTCGAAGGTGCTCAATGATTCTCCCAAAATCTCTCCGGAAACCAAACGCAAAGTCCGGGAAATTATGAAGCAGATGAATTATACGCCCAGCAGCATCGCTACCGGACTCGCCAGACAGAGCAGCTTCACCGTCGGACTGCTGGTGGATATGTCAAAAGAGAGCGAATTCCTCAACCAGTTCTTCTACAATATTATCGGCGGGATTGAGAGCGTCATCGGTCCGCTGAAATATGAGCTGACGATCTGCAATGTGCAGCACAGTCAGCCCGAGGACCATTTCATGAACCGGCTGGTGCTGAACCAGCGTGTTGACGGCATCATTGCCAACAATTCGGTGATTACACCGGAGTTGTCCGCCGAGCTGGACCGGCTGAAGTTCCCCTACATCTCCATCGGCGAGATTAACGCCCCGGGCAGCTGGGTCGACTTCGACAACAAGCTGGGCGGCAGCCTGCTGACGGGGCATCTGCTTGCCGAGGGATACTCACGGATCGCTTTTGTGGGCGGCGAGCAGGGCGAGCAGATTCTTACCCGCCGTCTAAACGGCTATCTGCAGGCGCTGCAGCAGGCAGAGCAGCCAGTCCGCCCGGAATGGATCATTCATGGCGAAGCCGATGAGCAGGTCGGCTACCGTGCGGCCCTGCAGCTGCTGCAGCTGGAGGAGCGCCCCGACTCGCTGGTCTGCATGACCAACTATGTCGCTTTTGGCGCACTGCGGGCGGCCAGAGAGCTGGGGCTTGACGTGCCGGCCCAGCTGGGAATCGCAGCATTTGACGATTATCCGCTATCGCCTTATACCACGCCGCCGCTTACGGCGCTTAATCTTGATACCTTCCAGCTTGGCATCACCTCCGGCGAGTGGCTGATGGAGCGGCTGCGCAGCCGCGAAACCCCCTCACGCCAGCTGCTGCTGGAGCCGGAGCTGATCCCGCGCGAGTCCACGCGCAGAGGCGCCGGGGGGCGCTGATGCAGGGAGGTGTGCGGCACCGACGGTGAGGCCAGGCCGCGCGCGGCGCGGATGGCGAGCAGGGGTGCCGACAGGCGGCGCGGACGCGGTCAGGCGGCGCGAGGTGCGATCACCAGTGAGCGTGGTTTCGGCGGCGGGGCTACGCGAAAACTTGCCAAGGAGCGGTCCCTGCGGGGAACCGCTCCTTGGCTTGGAAAGCATTAATGGCCGGGTCAGGTCACCGGCGGTACATTATAAGCAGTAAATATGCCGATACTCCTGCCACCAACCAGATCCGCTTAAAATAAGGGATTTATCCCTTATTTTCCTCGAACTCAGACCAATCTGGCTTTAAATAAGGGATTTATCCCTTATTTTTCTCAACCTCTCTCTTAGTCTTCTTATTCTTAAGCCTCCTAATTAAAGCCGAGTCCTCAATAGGTATGCATTTCTGAGCATCGAGTGCACCCAGCCTACCTATTAAGTGCAGAACTGCAACTAATTTCAGCCTATTTCAGACTTTCAACTAATTAAGTGCAAATGTGCATCTAATCCAGCCCATTTGGCCGAATATCGCTCCAACGTAGGAATTTAGTTGCACTTTCGACACTTAATTACTCATAATTGCACAAATGGGCGGAATTAAGTGCTGATTTGCATTTATTTACTCAAGCTTGAAAATAAGGGACTTATCAGTCCCAGGTTGATCAAACACCGACAATTCGGATCAGCGTCAGAACTCTCACTCCAGCGCCGTACCTTAGATGCATAGCGCATTACCATTTGCGTTTTTTTCTTATGGAGATATTAGTTAGCTTATGCAGATAATTTCGGCGTTTACGCTCCACACACACTTCTAACAACCTCGCTCCAGCTACCCAATAGCACTCTGCAATAATCCGCGCCTGACCTGTACATCACCCCACCTACATTGGCTCGGAACGTCAAGCTCCACAACAAGCTTGCTTCTCTTACCAGTTATGCCCTAATGGAAATCTCAAATCTAAAGGCAGTGCTACTGGTCCTTCCAGCGCTGCACGGACAACGTTACAGACTGCGCCCCGCCAGACGGGGTCAGCGTCCGGTTCGTAACGTCAGCTCCACTAGAGCTGACCTCGACCGTGGCCCAGCTTCCGCGTGTCAGCTTGTATTGCACTGCTGTTCCAGCAGGCAGGCTCAGCGTGCTGGAATAGACGCCGTCGCTGCCTTTGGTCAGCTGATAAGCGGCATCGGCCGCATTCCAGCTGTTAAACGTGCCGGTAAGGTACACCGGTCCGTCCGCCGGAGTCGATGCAGGCACGCTCACCCGGAACGTCACACCATCCGGCTGGGGTTCCCCCACTGCGGTATTGCCGTTCACCAAGCTCCATGTGCCTGCGGCAAAGTGGTAGTTGCTGCCGCCATTGTTATCCCAGCTGCCGCTGCCGTTATTGAAGGTTGCCGTCAAACCGGAGGCATTACCCAGCTGAACCGTAACGGCTCTGTAGCCTGGGAAGGCCGAATCCTGCAGCAGCACCCCGGGAACCGTCGTCCACACGCTCGAACCGTCCAGCTTATAGTGGATGTAGGAGCTGCTAAAAGCGGCGTTCTTGTAATAGATCGTTACCGCGCCAGCCGTCGGCGTTGGGGAAGGTGTAGGACTCGCGGTTGGCGATGGCGTGGTACTCGCCGTTGGCGTTGGCGCCACAGTCGGTGTCGGTGTGGCACTCGCTGTCGGCGTCGGCGCTACAGTTGGCGTCGGCGTGGCACTCGCTGTTGGTGTCGGCGCCACAGTCGGCGTCGGCGTGGCACTCGCTGTTGGCGTTGGCGTTACAGTTGGCGTCGGTGCTACAGGTCCGCCCGACTGGATTGTGCCGGTCGGAGTGTACGTCCAGGTACCGGTGCCGAACAGGTAATTGCTGCCGCCGTTGCTGTCCCAGGTGCTGCCGCCGTTGTTGAAGCAAGCTTCCAGCTGGGTAGCCGAGCCGATGTTGATCGTAATTCGGTTATATCCTGCCACCTCGGAAGCCGGAATGGCTACGCCTGGAGCCGTCGTCCAGGTACCGCCAACAGGCCGGTAATGAATATACGGCGTCGCATAACCCTGCTTGTAGTAGATTGTGACATTGTTGCCTGCGGGAGTGGTCACCTTGGCGATTGCGCTTAGTAGCGACAGGTTCGCGGCCGCGTCATAGGCTTTTACACTATAGCTGTATGAAGTGTTGGCCGATAACCCGGTGTCTGTGTACGAAGTAGTCGAAGAGGTGCCTACCTTGACTCCGTTGCGGTAAATTTCGTATCCCGTGACCCCGACAATATCGGTGGAGGCTGTCCAGCTCACCTTGACACTTGCCGCACTCTGCACTGTGGCTGTCACATTGGTTGGAACCGTAGGTGCTGTGGTGTCTACCGGCTGCTGTGTTTTAGCATAAATCTTGGCCGAATTAGCACCTACAGAGACCGTGATCTGCTTGCCGGTAGCACCGCCGGATTGCACGGTTACCGTATCCGCCACATTGAACTGGTTGATCAGCACTGTACCCACACTGAGTGTGCTCTCGGCGCGCAGCGGAAGGGTTACCGTCTGAGAGCCGCTTGCTTTATTGCTGAATACAGAGATAACCTCCTGGCCCAGATTGCTTCCACTGTCGATGCGCCGGGAGAAGGCATACAGATTCTGCGCAGACCACATTTCACGCTGGGTTCCCGTACGCAGCGCCGGATTATTCTGGCGGATGAGATTCAGCTTGGCGATATGATTGAAGGTGCTGGCGTTCTCGTTAAAATAGTTCGTCAGCACATTTCCGCTCGCATCGCGCTTGACCATCGACCAGCGGTTCCAGGTATCGGCGATGCCGCCGGTGATGATCTGGCCGTTGCCATTGCCCTTGTCCTGCTCGGTTCCCTGGAAGACTACCGGTGTGCCGCGTACCGTAAAGATAAAGGACAGGGCATTCTGCAGCTTCTCCACACTCCCGCCGGCTTCGGTCAAGAAGCGGTTGCGGTCATGATTATCAATAAAGGTAACCATGTGGTTGGCATTCCCGTTGTAGTAGGAATCGAGTGCCAGTGTGCTTTTGATCGTGGAATCGAAGGACTGGCCGTAAGCAAAGCTGTTGAGGATCGGGAAAAACAACGGGAAATCCAGCATCCCCCACTCCTTGCCCGTTCCTAACCAGCGGGAGACAAATTCGGCATTGCCGTCGAAATTCTCGCCAAACGTATTCACGCCCAGCAGATTCTGCAGCTCGCCGATGTCTGAGGGCTTCATCAGCTTGGCGGCGTCGACACGCGCACCATCGGCCCCCGTATAATCGAACCAGGCTTTGATCGAGCTGAACACCGCCTGCTTCGCTGCAGGCACATCGAAATCAATGTCGTCCAGCCCGGCAAGATCATGATTCTCGATATAGTCCTGAGCCCACTGGTCATATCTTCCGTCGGAAAGCGCCCAGTTAATGTCACCGTTATGGTGGTACCAGGCCGGGTTATTAAATGGAGCTGCCGGCTGCAAAGAAGGGATATCATAAAAAGCCTGGGTGCCCAGCATATAATCGCCGATATGATTCGGCACGATATCAATAATCACCTTGATCCCGAGCGCATGGGCGGAATCCACCAGCTCCTTCAGCTTCTCCTTCGTACCGAAGTACGGGTTGGCAGCGTTGGGATTTTTGACGTTGTATCCGTGGTAAGCCGTGTTCTTGCCGGTGCCGTTGTTGTCACGGCTGGTCACCTGCGGTTCGGCAACCGGAGAGATCCAGATCGCGGTATAACCCATATTATGAATGTAGGACAGCTTATCGATAATGCCTTGCCAGTCCCCGCCCTTCATATAGCGGAAATCCTCCTCCGAATTCTCGCCATAACGGATAGCCGCACCGGTGGCATTATTGGATGGATCTCCATCATTAAAACGGTCTACCATAATCTGATAAATGGTGTCGTTCTCGTTGACAGTGCCTATACTGGCTGCGTCTGCCCGGGCAGGTGCCAGGACTAGGAATTGAATAACGACAGAAAGAACAATGGACAGCATCAGAACGGGAATAAGCGAACGCTTGCGTGTCATTTCTCATCTCCCTCTCATAATAAAGCGTATACATAACACTTCATAACTTGTTCTTTCACACATCGACCAGCCTGCAAAGAGTCCTTTCCGCGCGTTTAACTGCATATTTGCATGATTTTGGGGAAACCGGTTTCCCTCACTAAAAATTACCATGTCTTCCGTTCTCCTGTCAAGTACATAACAAAAAAGGCAGCCCTAAGAGCGGCAGCCGTTTCTGCTGGATATGGAAGGATAGGGGTTGAGCTGAAGCTTATTGCATTACATTAAGGGTGCGGTCATTCATCAGTATTGCGAATAAACTGCAGCACCTGATTCAGGATCCGCTCTTTGTCTGCACAGTGGCAAACCATATGACCGCTCTGATCCACAAGCAGCACCTGCTTGTGGCTGGTGGGGATGGTCTGCTGCAGATAGTATGCGCTTTTGGTTTTGACCAGATGGTCCCGGCTGCCCTGCACGATCAAGGTAGGGGTCTGAATCTGCGGGTACACCGCAAAGCTCTCACGCACCAGCCGCTGAAATTCACGTGTCGCTTTGGCCGGGGTGGAGCCGAATTTGCTAAGGTAATTCCTCAGCATCTGCGGGTTAACGAACGTCTTCAGCAGTTCTACGGGATTGATCGGAAACACCGGCGCAGACAGCAGCGTAAGTGACTTAATCCGTGATTGATAACGCACAGACAGCTCCGAAGCAATCAAGGCTCCCGTGGAAAAACCAATCAGGTGCACCCGCTCCTCCGTCTCCAGAAGCCCAGCAAGCTCATCCTCCGCGCTCTTCTGCCAGCCAAATCTGTCCGATTGCTGCAGATCCCGCTTGCTCCCGCCGTGGCCTTGCAGTGTAAACGTCCTGGAACGGTAATCGTTCTGCTCCATAAAAGCGGACAATGGCGAAATTTCATATTCGCCGCCGGTGAATCCGTGAATGAATAAGCAACTGTCCATTATCGGCCCTCACTTTATCGCTATATTGTGGGTGATTGATGCTTGTCTGATCTATTTTCTCATAAAAGAACTCCCAAAAGCTATTTCACGCCTCCCACCATACCAGGCTGATAGGCAAACAGGGGGGTTCCCCCGCTGATGGCTGCACTCGACGACTGAATGGCTGCCGTGCTTGCTGCACTGCTGCCCAGATTGTTGTTCACGGGGACTAGGGTTGCAGGCGACCTGATCGTCCCTTCCTTAATAATCGTTAAGCCGCCGGAGATTGCCGACAGCAAGGAGGTCCCTCCAATACTGCCGCTGATACCGGACATATAGACGGTTCTGCTGCCGGTGTTGTTGATCCGCTGATCCGGGTCGTTAAAAACATAACGGTTAGGCATAACACTCCTCCTCTTCTAGTATTCCCACCAATTCATTCCGCCAGTCGCAGCTGTGCTGCTGGATGCTATCGTCAACGATAGGGTCACCAGTGTGCTCGGAGCGACCATCACCGCCGGTACACTCAGCAGCGTAACCTCCATCTCCCAGCACAGCTTCCTTGAGCTGGAGACTCCTGGCATCACGACGGCAGACGCGTATACACCTCTGCCGGCAAGGGCCAATCCGGTGAATACCCTAGTGGAGATCAGCGCGGATGGAACCAACTATTTCGTGGATACCACCGGAGAGAATCCGTTGCCGGCAGGTTCAGTAGATGTCATTGTTCCGTCGCGGTTCCTGAAGTACACCCGCCTGGCCTACCAGTCGGCAACACCGGGAGCAGCTTCTACGATCAATGTTATTTTTGATGCCCAAGGAACCTAACCCTAGGGACTTCATACAATGTAGAGACACTGGAGAGTACATGGATGTCCATGTACTCTTTCTTTTGACGAACAGGCTGTGTCTACATAGGCACAAGTACAAGCATGGTAAAGACCGCCCAATCGCTGCGGCACATTCACGCCCATCCAATAGCGTACAAGGAGCCATTCCTGTAATGAATTAAATTGAGGTTTGAAAGAAAAAAGCGCCAACTGTATACTGGGAAACGTTCCGTCCAAAGAACAAATTCCAGCGCAGGAGGCACTCAACATGAAGTATAAACAATCGAAGAAACAGAATCAACGGATTACACGAATTTCTGACAAGACCCTTGTCGTAGGCGCAGACATTGCTAAAGAAACCCACGTGGCCCGTGCCATCGACTTTCGGGGCATTGAACTGGGAAAGGACTGTGTGTTCTCCAATACCCGTACCGGGCTGGAACAACTGGTTCAGTGGATGAAGGAGCTTCAGCAGGAGCATGCCAAGACTGACGTCCTCTTTGGCATTGAGCCTACCGGACACTACTGGTTTAATCTGGCCGAATACTTGGGACAGCAAGGGATTCCTTTGGTCATCGTCAATCCGCATCATGTACACAAAAGCAAAGAACTGGAAGACAACTCACCGACGAAAAACGACTATAAGGATGCAAAAGTCATTGCCGATTTAGTGCGTAACGGGAAGTACAGCGAACCGAAACTGCCGACGAACCTCTATGCAGATCTGCGGATTCTCATGAATCTTCGCGAGAAAATCATGGTGAACCTCGGGCAGGTACAAAGACGAATGCAGAACTGGCAGGATCGATTTTTCCCGGAGTATACAAAGGTTTTTAAAGACTGGGAGGGGAAAGCCTCCCTTATTACGTTAAGCGAGTTTCCGACGCCAGAAGAGATCGTAGCGCTCGGTACAGAGGCCATTGTGAAGCGATGGAAGAAAGACGTGAAGCGCGCCGTAGGGACGAAACGAGCGGAGCAACTGGTCGAAACTGCAAGAAGATCCATCGGGCTTACCGAAGGACTTCCCGCAGCCAAAATAGAGATTAAAACGCTTCTGGAGCAGTACGAAATGTTCGCCAGACAACTCGAAGAGATTCTGGTCGAGGTGGAACGTCTACTTGCACAAATTCCGGGAACGAAGGAGATGCTCACTGTGCCGGGTGTGGCCGTAGTCACCTTGGCGGGGTTCCTTGCAGAAGTAGGGGACCTAAGCAGTTACGAGCACGGACAGCAGATCATACGGCTGGCCGGACTGAATCTCAAAGAAAACAGTTCAGGAAAGAAAAAAGGCAAGTCCAGCATTACCAAACGTGGACGTGCAAGGCTAAGAGCCCTGCTGTTCCGGGCGGTCATGCCCATGGTAGCGAAGAACGCGGAGTTCAAGGCGCTGCACCAGTACTTTACGACACGAAGTCAGAATCCATTGAAGAAAAAGCAATCCCTTGTGGCGTTATGCGGAAAACTTATACGCGTCCTGCATACACTCGGTACGAAGCGAATTCCGTACGACGCTAACGACGTGTTAGGGCCGGTACGTCTGGCCCAGCTACAGATGGCAGCTTAAGAAAAGACCAGACTCTTTTTGCTCATTGAAGTAGGAATCACCAAAGACAAAAGAAGCACGGAGCAGCCGCAGGAATCAATTCCATAAGGGCAACGACCCTGTAAAGGAGCAAGAAACGGCGTCCACCTCTTGAGAGGCAGAACGAAGGAATGTAAGGGCAAAGACCCCGCGTGACATGGGAGGGTAAGCCGTCAAGAGACAGGTGTGGATATCCAAAGTGCGATTACAGAATGTATCTTTGGGTTGGGGATAACTCCCCCACTCTCTATTCCCGCCACCGGCTCTTCCAGAAAATAATGTCATCCTTACATGACTATTCCAACTCTCAATCTGTCAATGAATGAAAACCTGAGAACGAGTGAGCAAACAAGAGAAAATATTAATTTATAGTGGGAGGAATACAGGTGAACAAGATTACGCTGGGAGTCCATCTCATTGTTAAAAACGAAGCTGATCTCCTGCCAAGATGTCTGGAAAGCCTTGCCGGGGCTGATGAAATCGTCGTCACCGACACAGGGTCCGGCGATGAAACCCGCTCCATTGCCCGCAGTTATGGAGCCAGACTGTATGAGCTGGCATGGAACGATGACTTCTCTGCCGCCCGAAACCACGGACTTGCGCAGGCTGCAACAGATTGGATTCTTGTCATGGATGCCGACGAGGTCCTGCTAACCCCTATGGCCGATCTGACCGCTCTGCTGCAGACGGCATCCGCCCAAGCCTTCACCGTAAGTATTGATAACAGGCTAGGGCCTAATCCCGAAGATCACCTGAGCCACAGGGCTGTCCGGTTGTTCCGCAATGGACAGGGATATCGTTACAGCGGCATAATCCATGAGGCTGTGGATGAATCCATTATGGGCAGGCATGGTGCCGGTGCCATCGAAAGCAGTGACATTGTGCTGCTCCACGATGGTTATCTGCCGGAAATCATGGCCCGCAAACAGAAAACAACCCGCAACAAAAAGCTGCTGCAGCTGGCCTTGGAACAGCAGCCTGATGATCCGTTCCACCTATACAACATGGCCGTGACCTGCTGCCAGGAAGGGCAGCTTCAGGAAGCTGAGGAGCTGCTTGTCCAGTCCATCCGCCAAGCTTCACTGCGGGTCTCCTACCGTCCTACGATGATCCGGGACCTCTGCAAGCTGTATCTCTCCGGGAACAAGCTGCAACAGCTCGACTCGCTGTTAGTCCATGAGCTGGAGCGTTACCCGGATTATCCAGATCTGCATATGCTGCAGGGCCAGTCTCTGGAGCTGCAGGGACTGCCGGAGCGCGCTTTTGGAGCCTATCAGCGCGCGGAGGTGCTTCCTGAACCTGCCAAGTCCAGCGGGAAATATGTGAGTGAGCACGGCATGTACACCTTCCGTCCGTTGCACCGCATGGGCGTGATCTCCCAGCAGCTTGGCCTTCAGGAGGAGGCCGCCCGGCTGTTCCATCGTGCACTTTCGCATCATCCCTTGTACCGTCCCGCGCTATTGGGCATCAGTTCCACCTTTCAGCGGCTGGAGGTGGCCGATGATGCCGTTGCCGCGCTGCTTATTCAACTTACCGGTACAGACAGTCCCGCCGCCAGAGCGGCGATAGCCGAGACGCTGTGTGACATTGAGGCTTACGGAGCGCTCGCCGAACTGTCCAACGGGATATTGCCCCCGGAACCGGGTACCGCCCTGCCCACTCTGTCGGCAATGATCATTAGCGGCAGGCTTCAGCAGGCCGATGCCTTAATGGCTGAACTGACAGTAACACAAGCCACGGAACAGGAGCAGTCCAGCGGATATCCTGAAGCCTGCTGGACTGCCTGGGCCCTCTGTCAGTGGGAGCTGTACGGAAGCCTGCAGAATTCGCTGTTCACTGCTATGCCAGAGGCGCTCTGTACTCATCTGCGTGCAGTAGCACTCCACCTGGATGAGCGCAAAGAGGTGTTGCTCCATTCCGAGGAAGTGGTAGTAGAACCCGCCGCCTCTCTCCCGCTGCCTCCAAGTCTGATTACATCGCTGGTAAGGCAATCCGTGCGGCTGAAGTGCAGCTCAATCGGTCAACGGCTGGTCCAACGTTTCCCTGCCTACAGCGGAGTGAGGGCGGCGGCCTTCTATGAGCAGGGAGATCTGCAGGCGGCCGGTGAACTGTGGATTACGCTGCTGCAGGAGGGACGTGCGGAGGGGCCAATCCTCTTTTATATTGGCGAAACGCTGTATGATTACGGTCATTATGACGAAGCTGTCCGCTGGTTCCGGCAGGCGCTGGAAGAGGAGGCCAAACCGGAAGCGGCACGCACAGGACTGGCGCTCTGTTATCTGCACCAGGCATTGCAGGAGCTGGCTGAGGCTGGAACCAAGCTGGAATCGACAGCGGTGGAGGGGCCGCTTCAGGAGGATATCAAGGCTGTTCAATCCGCCATAACGCTGCTGAACCACACGCCATGGCATACAGAGTGGAGCTTCCGCAGTAAGCAGAGAAGGGAGACCTCATGAGCAAACCGTTGATTTCGTTATGTATGATCGTCAGGAATGAAGCTGGTCTGCTGGCCCGCTGCCTGCCAGTGTAAAAGGTCTGGTCGGCGAGCTGATCGTGCGCCGCCGATCTAGTTACGCAGCGCAGCTGCTGCTCCAGACCGGAGCCTGGAGCAGCCTGATCGACCTGTACCGGCAGGGTGGTCTATCCCTGCTCTGGTGCAGGCTGCCCCAGCCGCTGCTGCACGGTTTACTCCAAGCACCGGCTTCCGTACGGAAGCAATGGTGCAGGGTCTATACCGGGCGGCAGCGTGCTCTTGCCACTCCCGCAGACTGCGCGGAGTGGCTGGTGGCGCGGCGCTGGCTCGCGCGCGAAGCGGAGCCGGAGCTGGGCCAGGCGGGCGGCTGCGCAGCCGCCGTAGGCCTGGCCTACCGCAAGCTGCTGCGGGCGGAGGAGCTTGCGCCGCAGCTGCACGCGCAGAGGTTGTCCGGCAGCATCCCCTGGCTGCTGCTCGCAAGATCGCCCCGCCAGACTGAAGATACGCCGATTGTAATGCTTAGGCAGGTAATATAGCAGTAGGAAGCTACTCGCGTGTGGCCGATAAGCAGGGACTGGTTAGTTTATAAGCAAACGAGCACATTACGTCGATAATGCCAGACATTTGAGTTAACTTCGACTCTTCGAACACTAATCAGCCTGCAACCTAATTTGCAGCTAGCAAAAACCTGCAAATCTGCAGTTTTTCAGCTAAATAATGGGCTTGAGCGAACAATACCTGCAAATGTGCAGGTATTATCGGTCCGAAGGGGACAATTTGCCCATTCACCTTTAAATAGATGTATATTTGCAGGCATTTCTCTTCAACACTCTACTGGAGCGGAAAAAGATGTACTTTTGCAGGTATTCTCTACCAGGGTATTCTCTCTCGGTCTCCATCTTCGACACCCCTTCTCCCTCACCCCTACCCCTCTTTAGCGCAAGAGGCTCGCCCAAGCCCACCCTTCTGCGCAGCTGACACTCACATAATGTTCTGAACAAACCTGCCTTAATGCTGCTAAATCCTATTACTTATGCTAACGCACAATACCGCTTAGTACGCCTGCACCCTTTTGCAATAAATCCCCACATCGATGTCCTTAGCAACCCGGATGACGCATCGCAGGCTTTTAACGTTCAACGCGTACCCATGCGCCTTTTACACTATAGCTCAGTTGCCGCGAATCTCCTGCCACGCCACCAGATGAGGCTGTCCGGCCAGACGTTCCGTCTCTTCATGTGACATCGCCCTCACACTCCATAATTATTGCTGTGCTACCTACAGTGTATGAGCTGGGTGGGACTAAATTTACATTCGCTTGAAAAACTTTATAAAACTACACCAAAGCGGGCTTCTTTTTATTTTAACAGCCTAAAAAGAGCGCATATTTTGTGCATTCATCCTAAATTTACCTATATTAATTTTATTCATTACAATTTTGATATAGATTAATGTAAAGCACACTTTCATTTTACAATAGAGTGCTATCCTATTTTAGTAGATTGCAAATAATGTATTTGAGAGGGGTAGATTTTAGCAAATGGTTATATCCTTAAGATTGCGAAAATGGTTGGTCTCAGGACTAGCTGCCTTGTTGGTAGCCGGGAATGTATTGCCAGCCGCTCAAACTGCCCAGGCAGCGCCGGATAACAGCCAGGTGGTTATTTCACAGGTTTACGGCGGCGGCGGTAACAGCGGAGCTGAGTTTAGAAATGATTTCATTGAATTATATAATCCTACTAATCAGGCCGTGGATTTAACAGGCTGGAAGGTTCGTTATGCCAGTGCTACAGGCAACTTCGACTCAACCAAAAACTCCACAGATCTGCAAGGGACCATTCCCGCAAATGGCTATTATCTGATTCAAGAAGCTGCGGGAACTGGCGGCAGGGCAGACCTGCCGCTTGCGGATGCCACGGGCAGCCTGGCTATGGCTGGCGGGGCCGGAAAGGTTGACCTCTTAGACAGCTCCGACCAAACCGTTGATTTGGTTGGCTACGGACCTACAAGCAATAAATCCGAGGGTAACCTTCCGACCCCAGCCCTGTCCGCTACAACAGCCGCCATCCGCCAGGCCGCTCCAACTGCGCCTGCAGACAGCCGCGGTCTGGATACGGACAACAATGCCGCAGACTTCGCAGTCCAGGCACCAAGTCCGCGGAACAGCCGCTATGGGCTGGCACCTGTTCAAGCAAGTCCAGTTACTGCTTCCCCAAGCTCCAATGCCTGGCCGGCAGGCACAGAAATTTCGCTTAGCTCACCAACCGTTGGTGCATCTGTCTATGCAGCCGTTTACGGATCAGGCGGCACAAGCAGCTATCAACCGTACACCGGAGCGATTACATTAAGCGAGAATACGGAAATCAAGGCATACGCTTCAGAGCCGGGATTGCCAGACAGCCCGGTTTCAACCTTTGACTATACCATTATCTCCAAGACTACTATCGCAGCCGCACGTACCGCAGCCAAGGCACACAATGTCTTGACTGAAGGCATAGTGACACACATAGATGGACCGGATACCTACATACAGGATGACTCCGGTGCAATCCTGCTATATAACTTCCCTGCATTTGCCGCAGTTGGGGACCGCGTTGAAGTTAGCGGTTCTATGGACATTTATAACAATCTGCAGGAAATCAAGCCGCAAGCCGGACTTGGCTACAGTGTGCTTGAACCAAATGCAGGTGTTCCTGCACCGAAGCTGCTGACAGCAGCAGACCTGACTGAAGCGAGCGGCGAGGCTCACGAAGCTGAGCTGGTCACCCTCCAGGATGTCACCATCACTAAGAAGAACGGCAGCACGGTGACAGCAAGCCAAGGCGGCCAATCCTTCACCATCTATTCCGCGTTGCCCAAGCTCGTGGAAGGCGCCACGTTCGAGAGTATCACTGGCGTGATCAAGCAATACAATACAGTCTATCAATTCGTTCCTCTAAACGAGAATGCTTTGGTGGAGAAGACTCTGTCCGTTATGGCCAGCCCTGGTGCAGGCCGCATCATTACCGGCAGCAAGGTTACTCTCTCCAGTCCGACTGTAGACGCTGCTATCTACTATACACTGGATAAGACAATGCCAACTCCGGCCAGCCAGTTATACTCGGCTCCACTGACCATTGACGCAGACGTTACAATCACAGCAATTGCTGTAGCAGAGGGACAGACCAGCGAGGTCTATACTTTTGCCTACACAGCTTCAGAAACACCGCGTATTCATGATATCCAGGGAGAAGGACACACTTCCGAATATGCAGAACAAACCGTAACTGATGTAGAAGGAATCGTCACCCAATACGGCTACTATTTCAATGACGGCAGATACAAAGGTTTCTTCATCCAAGACCTTGAACCGGACGATAACGTAAATACATCTGAAGGCATTTTCGTATTCAGCACAGACAACGCTCTGAAGCCGGCAATCGGAGAACTCGTGTCCGTTACTGGCAAAGTGTCTGAATACAATGAGGGAAGCAGCAGCAATCTGACCTCTACCCAAATCACATTATCTTCAATTACCAAACTTCCAAACACAGGCCAGAAACTGCCGGAACCGATTGTTCTTGGCAAAGATGGACGGGCCATTCCAGCCTCCATTATCGACAATGATGGAATGAAGGAGTTTCAACCGGCAGAGGATGCCATAGATTTCTATGAATCCCTGGAAGGTATGCTTGTCAAGCTGCCGACACCAACCATTCTCAGTCCATACTGGACCAGCGGCAACGGAAATTCCCAAGTCTACAACATTCCAACAAGAGTGGACAATGGTACGCCAGACGTTATTACTCCAGCTGGTGGACTAGTGCTGAAGGGTGCTGGAAATCTGAACCCGCAGCGCCTCCTGATCGCTTACGGCAATCCGGGTAAGGAAGTCAGCACCGGAGATACTTTTGCCGGAGATATTACGGGCGTCATCGCCTACAACAATGGCAACTTCAAGGTTATTCCTGCCAATGGCACACTGCCTGAAATTAACGCCGGCACGTTCCAGCAGGAAACGACGACACTTGCAGTCAATGAGGACAAGCTGTTAATCGCTTCTTATAACATTGAGAACTATTATCCGGGCGTTGGAGCAGCCAAGACTCAGAAGCTTGCTGATTCCATCACAGCCAATATGAAGAAGCCGGATATCATCGGCGTTGTGGAGATGCAGGACAGCAATGGTGAAACCAATAATGGCACCGTGGAAGCCAGTGCAGCCGAGCTGATCCAGGCCATTCAGACTGCCGGAGGCCCTGCCTATCAATATATTGACATCGCCCCTGAGAACAATAAGGACGGCGGTGCACCGGGCGGTAACATTCGTGTAGGCTTCCTGTATAATCCGGCCAGAGTTCAGCTGGCAGACAGTGTGAACGGAGACAAGGGTACCGCCACGCAAGCTGTCGCTTACGATACTGTGACAGACAAGCTGACTTATAACCCAGGCCGGGTTGATCCGACGAACCCTGCTTTCGCAAGTTCGCGCAAGCCGCTTGCCGCCCAATTTGAATTTGGCGGGGAGAAGGTCATCGTAATCGCCAGCCATTTCAATTCCAAAGGCGGAGATAACGGTCCTTTCGGGAATGTGCAGCCTCCCGTGCTCTCCAGTGAAGCACAGCGGCATGAAATTGCCGCGGTTGTGAACGGTTTTGTCCAAGAAATTGTGACCGCCAATCCGGATGCTAACATTGTTGCGCTCGGTGACCTGAATGATTTCCAGTTCACCCGGACGGCAGAGATTCTGAAAGGCAACGAGCTGGACAACCTGATTGATACCCTGCCGCTTAACGAGCAGTATACCTACACTTATGACGGCAACTCTCAGGTACTTGATCATATCCTGGTCAGCAAGAATCTGACGGCGGCCGCTGAGGTTGACGTGGTCCATCTGAATGCCGATTTCTCACCGGCGAGGGGCCGGGTATCCGACCATGATGCGGTATTGGCGCAGCTTGATTTCGCGGAAAGCACTGCTTTCCCCCTAACCATCCTGCATACTAACGACACCCATGCCAATCTGGACACCAGCAGCTCGCCGAACAGTGTTCTGCGCCGCGTGACAGCAATCAAAGAAGCCAAGGCAAGCTCAACGAACCCTCTGCTGGTAGATGCTGGCGATGTGTTCTCAGGCACCCTTTATTTCAACAAATATCTGGGGCTGGCGGATCTGGACTTTATGAATCTGGTGGGCTATGACGCCATGACTTTCGGCAACCATGAATTCGACAAGGATTCCGGGGTGCTCTCCAAATTCATCGGCAAGGCCCAGTTCCCGTTCGTCTCCTCCAACGTAAATTTCTCGAATGATGATATTCTAAACAAAATGTTCAAGAACGAAATTGGCCTGCCAAGCGATGATGCAACCATCTATCCTGCTCTGATTACGGAAGTCGACGGGCAGCGGATCGGTCTGGTTGGCTTGACTACAGAAGATACGGCCAACATTGCTTCTCCGGGGCAAGTCACCTTCGACGATGCCTTCGCCAAGGCAGAGGCAACGGTCGCTATGCTGCAAGCGGAAGACATCAACAAGATTATTGTGTTGTCCCATCTCGGCTACGATGAGGATGTCAAGCTGGCCCGTGCGGTCGGCGGCATCGATATCATCGTTGGCGGACACAGCCATACGAAGCTGGATGAAGCTGTTGTGGACAACAGCGACCCTGCTGCACCGAAGCTGATTGTACAGACAGGTGAGAAAGGCCAGTTCCTCGGCAAGCTCGAAGTTGAGTTCGATCAGGCAGGCGTACTGACCTCATGGAACAACGAATTGATCTCGATTGATGCCAAAACCGACGGCGTCTACAATATTGCCGAAGACCCTGAAGCGAAGCATATTCTGGACACGTACTACAAGCCAGGCATCCAAGAGTTGGCCAACGAAGTTGTAGGTCAGTCTGACGTTGTCCTGAACGGCGTACGGAACGATGTGCGCACCAAGGAAACCAACCTGGGCAATCTGATTGCAGACGGCATGCTCTCCGCGGCCCAAGCAGCCGGAACCAAGGCTGTCATTGCCCTGCAGAATGGCGGAGGTATCCGTGACTCTATTAATGAAGGGCCGATCACACAAGGCGAAGTATTGACGGTACTTCCTTTCAACAATGATCTGGTCACCATTACCCTGACCGGCCAGGAGATCAAGGATGCGATGGAGAACGGCGTCTCCAGAACACCGGCAGCCGATGGGCGTTTCCCGCACGTGGCTGGCCTGAAGTTCTATTATGACTCTACGAAGCCGGTGAATGAGCGTGTGCTGCGCATGGAAGTGAAGAATGGAGACAACTATGTTCCAATCGACCTGAATGCCTCCTATGAAGTGGCGACCAACGCTTTTACAGCCAAGGGCGGAGATTTCTACATCTCTCTTGAGAAAGCCTACAATGAAGGCCGTGTAAATCTGCTGTATCTGCCGGATTATGAGGTATTGACGAATTATATTGACACAGTTGGACCAATCACTGCCGCAACCTCTGCCGTGGAAGGACGGATCATTGACCTGAACGGCAGCCCGCTGCCGGAGACGGATAAGGACTTCTCGCTCCGTATCCTGCACACGAACGACACACACAGTCACCTAGAGAATGTGGTGAAGCGGGTAACGGCAATCAAGCAGGAAAGAACCGGCAATACCCTCCTGCTCGACGCAGGCGATGTATTCTCAGGCACCCTGTATTTCACGAAATTCGAGGGTCTTGCCGACCTGGAATTCATGAACTATATCGGCTACGATGCCATGACTTTCGGAAATCATGAGTTTGATAAGGGCTTGCCTGTACTGAAGTCTTTTGTTGATAAAGCTAACTTCCCTTTTGTAAGCTCCAACATTGATTTCATGAGCAAGGACAACGAGCTTAAGAGCAGCTACAAGAACGAGATTGGCGTAATAGCCGACAACGCTTCGGAGCTGAAGGGCCAGATTTATCCGGCTGTTGTAAAAGAAGTCTACGGAGAACAGGTTGCCATCTTCGGTCTGACGACAGAGGATACCGTGGGTCTGTCCTCACCGGGCGGCAATATTGCCTTCGAGGACTACAAGACAAGCGCAGCTAACACGGTTAAACTGCTGCAAGAGCAAGGCATCAACAAAATTATTGCCCTGTCCCATCTGGGCTACAGCGTAGATCGGCAGCTGGCAGAACAAGTACCGGGCATCGACGTCATTGTAGGCGGACATTCCCATACGAAGCTGGATCAGCCTGTCGTCTTGAATGAAGACGACGAACGGACGTTGATTGTTCAGACCGGAGAATACGGAGCAAATCTCGGGAAGCTGGACGTAGCGTTTGACGGTAAGGGAGTTATCACCTCCTACAACGGCAAGCTGCTGGACGTCACTACTTTCGCCGATGATGCTCAGGCCAAGGAAATGCTGGTCAAATATGACGCTGAGCTAACAACGATCCGCAATACGGTGGTCGGCAATACGGACGTTGAGCTGAACGTGAACCGTCTAATTGACGGCAAATCGACACGCGTTGTCCGCAAAGAGGAGACCAACCTTGGAAATCTGATTACAGACGGCATTAACAGCAAGTCCCAAGAGCTGGTTACCAAGCTGCTGTCACCAGACGAACTGTCCTCCATCAAAGGTTTTGTCGCCATCCAGAACGGCGGAGGCATCCGGGCCGGCATCGACAAAGGCGAGATTACACTTGGAGAAGTGCTGACCGTTATGCCTTTCTCCAACAGTCTCGTAGCTCTGAAAGTAACCGGACAAGAAATTATAGACTCCCTGGAGAACGGGGTCAGCGGGCTGGAGACGGATCAGGGAAGATTCGCTCAAGTATCCGGCATGAGGTACACCTACGACTCCATGAAGAAGCCGGAAATCATTCATCCCACAACAAATGTACTGCAGCAGAAGGGTGAACGTATCCTATCCGTAGACATCAGACAGGCTGACGGAAGCTATAGCGCTATTGATCCGGCAGCCTACTATATCCTGTCCACGAATTCCTTCATGGCTGGCGGTGGAGACTTCTATGGCTCACTTGCCAAAGCCAAGGCTGACGGACGTTATTATGAACTGTACCTGCCGGATTATGAAGTATTCACTGAATATCTCACCAAAGCAGGGACTGTAGCCATCGGCAAGGAAGGCCGCATTACCGACCTTCAGGGAGCAGCTCCGACACCAGCTCCGACGTCACCACCGCTACCGCTGCCAACATCAGCTCCGGTAGCTCCGGTAGCGACGGCTACACCTGCCGCAACAGCTGCACCTGCTGCTTCGCCACAGGTTACCACCATTTCGGCAGCGGATCTGACGTCACAGCTGGCCGCTCTGCCGAGCAGCAGCAACGAGCTGGTAATCCCAGTCACAGCATCCGCGGGCGGCGCAAGAATAGTGCTTCCGGGCAGTGTGATTACCCGGCAAGCGGCAGCCCGGCCTGAGACTGTCCTTACTTTCACTGCAAACGGCGCTTCTTATTCATTGCCAGTCCGCGTAATCAACGGAGCAGCTCTTGCCCGGCAGTTGGGTACAAGTGACTTTACAATCACGGTATCCCTCCTGCAAGCGGATGCTGCCGCCATCAGCAGCGTGAATCAGGCGATCTCGTCAGAACAAGGTTCTGTAACACTAGCTGCGCCTGTGATGGAATTCAGCATCACTGCTGAAGCCGGGGAGAGAAGCGTACCGCTGAACAGCTTCGGCAGCGTTTATGTTACGCGGACCCTTACAGCACCGGGTTCCCTGAATCCGCAGAATGCAACAGCTGTAGTATTTGATCCTGCTACCGGCAAGCTGTCCTTCGTGCCTTCCGTATTTGAAACCAAGGCCGACGGAACAACCCTGGTAACGATCAAACGCAACAGCAACAGCTATTACACTGTTGTTCGTTCCACTCAGACCTTCGGCGATACTGCCGGACACTGGGCCAAATCTTCCATTGATCTGCTGGCTTCGAAGCTGATCATCAACGGAAGCAGCGCAGACACCTTCTCGCCTGGGCAGTCCATTAGCCGTGCCGAATTCGCGGCATTGATTACACGGTCTCTGGGACTCGCTCCGGCAAGCGGAGAAACTACTTTCAAGGATGTCAGTTCAGGCGCATGGTATGCGGAGGCTGTACGTACCGCAGCAGCAGCCGGTCTAATCTCCGGGTACACGGACGGCAGCTTCATGCCTTCCAGTCCGATTACCCGTCAGGAGATGGCCAGCATCCTGGCTAAGGCCATCAAGTACACCGGCAAGACACTTACTGCCGATGCCGCTGTGCTGGCTAAATTCAGCGACGCAGCCGGTATTGCGGCCTGGTCCCGATCATCAGTGGCCGAGATTGCCGCTGAAGGAATTATCCAAGGTACACCGGACGGCAGATTTGCACCGCAGAAGCAAGCTACACGTGCGGAAGCCGTAACTATGCTTGAGAAGACATTGAAGTTATTGCAATTCATTAACTAAGCAGGTTTCTATAAGAGAACAGCAAGAAGAGCAAGAGGCGGTTCCAAGGATGTCTATAGCATCCTTGGAACCGCCTCTTTGCTATGACAATATCGAAGGATTTGAGCATTTGCCTTCAGTGTTGATCGGCAGACAAGGTTCATTACTGTTCTGAAGCTTCTCGGGGGGAACCACCAGCCGTAATGCTTCATCCGCAGCTCCGACAGGAATACTGGGGGGCACAGCATAGGAAGGCTGCAGCCGGGGCGCATGATGAATACATCCGTAGTGCATGGTGGGTAAATCCGGTGCAGAATTGATATATCCGCGGTGCAAAGGCAGCGGCTGCGCACATGGTATGCCGGAGTTTAGAATTCTGTATGGAAGGGATCAAATAGACATTAGTCTGCTCCACCGATTTAGTTGCAAAACCGCATCTAATTCGTCAGTTTTTCGCATTTTAGAGTAAATAAGTGCGTAATAGCATCTAATTTTGGATTTGGAGCGCTCAAAAAGCATTTTAATCGAAAATAGTTGCAGATTCGCACTTATTTACCCGATAACACCAGTTTCAGCTGAAATTAAATGCACTTTCGCATCTAATTTCTCTGAATGCTCTAGGGCAACACTCTACATTCTCTGTGGCACCTGAGTAAAGGGAATATTACCGCTAATTAGTCTCAGTATGCGTTACTACTTAGGTCCAGTGAGAGATGATAGGGAAATTCTACCACTAGTTGGACGAAGGTTGGGCGTTCTGGTGAGCTTATAGGGAATTTTACCACTAATGAGGTCCTATCCGCTCCGAAAAGCCCTAAATGGACGATGTAGTGGTAACTTTTCCCTATAAGACACGACAATCGAGCATGAGCCAGGTATTAACGGTAGTTTTTCCCCATAGCCACCTCTGTTGTACTACTCCGAAGGCGCAAACCTACTTGGGGATGGCTGGGGTCCTAAGTAGTAACCAGTATGCAGATTCAAGGTGGATATAGAGAATTTCCTCATATACGATAGCAACGGAACATGAAGCGAGGACTAGCGGTATTTTCCCCATAGCCACCTACGGGTTACTCCTTAGACTAAAAGAACCACCCGCTCCGCATTAGCTGCCCTCGCCTGTAACTGCATTGGCCCCCGGATCAGCTTCCGGGGTACCCGGATCGACCTCCACACCGTCGGGATCTGCTGGCACTGCTCCCTGCGCATGGCTCTGATCCGCTCCGCTGCCGGTTGCCGCAGGCGCGGGAATGGCGATGCCTGGAGCTGCGCTGCCGTTCTCTCCCACAGGTTTGCCCTGATTGTCGTAATAGTACATAGGCACATCGCCAACGACCATCAGGTAAGAGACGGGGATCTCCGTATCCACCACCTGCGGTTCCATATCAAACGGAATCACGACCGCTACCTCAGTCACGATATGAATAAAAACCTCCACCAAAATCATATTTATGCCGGCATTCTGCTGGCGGGTGTTCAGCTCCACCTTAACCGCGCCCTGCGGTTCGATCTTAATCGGGATATCCGGCCCGAAGGAAGCGATCAGCGGACTGCCCAGCGCCTGGCCGAGCGGAATATGCTCCGTCTGATTATGCAACTCCTGCAGCGTGGACTGGATCACCTGTGCCGCCTGCGAGGTAATGCGCATATGCTCGGCGTAATTGAGCATGAATCCGGATATTTTGCCATTCTTGTCCGTCTTCCAGTCAATCAGCTCCTCGGCATTCCCCCCTCCGCGACCTGGGAGGTGATGGCTTTGTTAATCGATTCGGTGGCGATCTGCTTCACCCGGATTTGGGCCAAATGCAGAATCGGCGGCTTCAAATGCTGCTCCACATAACGCAGCCCCTGCAGGATGCCAATCACCAGCAGCAGCGAGAGGATCAGCCAGAACCGGCGGCGGTGGCGGGGCTTACCCGCCTTGCCTGGCTTGCCCGGTTTGCCCGCCTTGCCGTCTGCCCCCTCTTTCCTCAATCCCACAGCACGGAACAGCGGTTTCTTCTCCGTGCTGCGGGATTTCCATATCCGTCTGCGGCTTCCAGCCGCTTCAAATGGCAAGTCCTGCGGCCTCGCGCTCCCCCTGCCGGGCTTTGCCCGAAATGCCGCTCTTCTGCCCGGCATCCTGGATGCCCCGCCCTTGCTGCTGCCCGGCCCGGGCAGTCCGAGCCGGCTCCAGTCCGGCAGCCGCAGGCCGCGGTTGCCCCATCTGCGTATTCTCACATCTGCCATCTCCCCTCCTGCCTTAACCGGAGGTCAAGCTGCCTCCACATACTCTAGCGTATTCGGCAGGCAGCCAAAAAAGAAGAACGTTGCCCGGTGCAAGCCTGCACCGGGCAACGTTCTTCTAATTCATTGCATTCTACTGCGTTTGTCCTCCTGCAGATGGCTCCAATGGCGGCGGATAAATACCGCAACCAGAATGGCCATAAACACCGCATACCAGGTAAGGAATCCGCTCCATTCCTCTCTGGGAACAATCAGGCTGGAACCAATTGTACCAAACAGCCAGATATAGGACATATTGCCGAGTACGGTTCCCCAGATGAAAGCGGGGGCTTTGATCGGCGAGATCGCTGACATCAGGTTGATGATATTGTTGGGCACAATCGGAACCGTGCGCAGCAGCACCAGCGTCCATATCCCGTAACGGTCCAGGTATTTCTGCCACTTATCATACCGCTTGAGCTTATGCATCCATTTGCGGTCGAACCAATTATACAAATAACGCCGGAAGAAAAAATAGGTCAGCACCGTCCCCACATTACAGGCCAGCCAGCTAATCACCATTCCGCCAATAATTTCAAATTCCGATACATGCAATACAATCAGAATGGCAAATGGAAAAAATCCAAACAAGCTCTGCAGCAGCGCCAGCGGTAGTGTGGCAAATAGAATAGAAGGGCCGCTGAGGCCCAGCGTCTGCAGCAACCAGTCAATCCAGCTGTTAATCGTCTCTGTCATGGAGCGTGCCCCTCTCTTAACTCTCTGCAGAAGCTTACTCAACATGTTGGTTATTTCACATCTCGGGTTCCAAGTAAACACGCCTTCGCCGTCCTCTGGAAAGCGTATGCTTCCGAAGCAGCGATACTACGTATCGCTTTCAGGCATCCGTTTCTGCAGGAAATAGAAGGATAAGGATTAAGGTGAAATTAATAAGTTCTTCTATTTCAAAGAAAACACCCCTTACGGGGTGTTTCATAGCATACTCACACTTAAGGTTTGCTTAAGAGAGGATCATCATTCCGTAGACAGGTTACAAAATTGTAGCCTAATGTTGTGTACATCATAGCACAATAATTAATCAGCTGTAAAATCTGTATTGTTACTCTATACCCGCAATCCAGGCGTTAACCTGATCTGGATTGCCGTCCACCCATTTCTTGGCTGCTTCTTCAGGACTCATGCCGCCCTGAATATCAACCATGACCAGCTCCATCTCACCCGGCGTCCACTGGAATTGATCCAGGAAGGTATATACCGCAGGCATATCGTCCTGCAGGCCTTTACGGGCAATGGTATGAATTTGCTCCGCACCACCGTATACTCCCTTAGGATCTTCCAGGTATTTCAGGTCCATATTGGCGAACATCCAGTGCGGCGTCCAGCCGGTAACCACAATCGGCTCATTGTTGTCATAGGCCTTCTGAAGTTCCTGGGCCATCGCGGCCGACGAGCTTTCCAGCATCGTGTAGTCGCTCAGATCATATTCTGTCATGGCTTTTTCCGTTGCCATCATAATACCCGCTCCCGGCTCAATTCCGACAATCCGCTTGTTCAGTGAAGCGGCAACCCCGCTGTTCTTCAGATCCTCAATCGAGGTGAGGTCCATATAAGCTGGAACGGCAAGACCGGTTTTGGTTCCATCCAGGTTGACCCCCAGATCGTCGACGTCATTGCCGTATTTCTCCAGATAAGAGGCATGGGTGCCTGGAAGCCAGGCCGCAGCCATCGCATCGGCACTGCCGTCGGCAACACCGGCCCACATGGGACCCGCGTCTACCTGAAGCATTTCCACTGTAGCATCAAGCTTGGATTCTAGAACTTCCTTGATCACATACGTACTGGCAATCTCTGAATCCCAAGCTACATAGGCCAGCTTCACCTTGTTGCCACCACTTTCGGACGAACATCCGGCAATCACGGCAACCACTAGAGTCAACAACAATACCAAGCTTTTTTTCTTCATCATCAATACAACACTCCCTTATTTATGTTTGGGTTTCAATAAATTCTGAGTCATGCGGTCGAGCAGAATCGCAATAATAACAATCGCAATCCCGGCTTCGAAGCCGGCACCGGTCTTGGCTTGTGATACCGCACGGTACACATAGGTCCCTACGCCCTGCGAACCAATCATCGACGAGATAACCACCATCGACAGCGATAGCATAATAGTCTGGTTAATTCCAGCCATCATGGTAGGCATGGCAAGCGGCAGCTGCAGCTTGATCAGCTTCTGCCAAGGAGTCGAGCCGAACGCATCCGCAGCCTCCACCAGCTCCTCCGATACCTGGCGGATACCCAGATTGGTCAGCCGGATGGTAGGTGGAATGGCGAAGATAATGGAAGCGATAACACCGGGCACAACACCCAGTGAGAAAAAGGACACTGCAGGCAGCAGATACACAAAGGCAGGCATCGTCTGCATAAAGTCGAGAATCGGCGTCACAATATTCTTGAAGTTGTTGCTCTGTGCGCACAGAATCCCAATCGGCACGCCGATCACCACGGCCAGAATAGATGCTGTCAGCACCAGCGCCAGCGATTGCATCGTCGGCCCCCACAGGCCGAGATTATCGATTAGCAGCAGGCCGACTACCGCGAATAACGCGAGGCGCCATTTGCCGATCCAGTAACTCAGGGCAGCAATCAGGACGATCACTACGAGAGCCGGCAGGATGGTAAGTCCGGTTTCGATGCCTTGCACCATACCGCCGATTACAGTGAGAATCAAATCGAATACGGGGCCAAAATAAAGCTCTAGCCAATGCTCCAGCCATTCGACCGCCTTACCCAGCGGAATCTTGGGAATATCCATTACAAGCTGCCTCCTTCCGGTACCGCATTGCCCGCTAGGGCGGAAAGAACGGCTCCTTTGATGACGATCCCTTTCAAGCGGTCAGCTTCATCAACTACAGCGACCGGCAAATGGGTCTCAGACATCAGTTCGAACAAATCATTAAGCAAGGTGTCAGGCGATACACGCGGAATTTCCCGGCGCAGGACATCAAGGATGCTTTTGTTCTCCTTCAGTGCCAGCGACGCATCTTCCGCCGTAATAACACCTTGAAGTCTCATCTCTTTATCCGCTACGTACAGACTGGAAACCCCGCTGTCCCGCATTAACTGCAGGGCTACACGCGGACCACGCTCCGGGCGGACCATTTCCGGCTGGCGCATCACATGTGCTGCCGTCAGCACCTTCGACAGATCCACATCCTCGACGAATCGCTCCACGTATTTGTTGGCAGGCTGAATCAGGATTTCCTCCGGCGTACCGATCTGCACAATCACGCCGTCCTTCATCAGGGCAATCCGGTCACCGATCCGCAGCGCTTCATCCAGATCATGAGTAATGAAGACAATGGTCTTCTTCACCCGGGCCTGCAGCTCCAGCAGCTCCTGCTGCATATCCTTGCGGATCAGCGGGTCCAGCGCACTGAAGGCTTCATCCATCAGCAGGATGTCGGGATCATTCGCCAAGCCGCGGGCTAGGCCCACACGCTGCTGCATCCCTCCGCTCAGCTGATCGGGGCGGTGGTTCTCCCAGCCCTTCAGGCCGACCAGTTCCAACGCTTCCATGGCCAGTTCAGTTCTTTTCTTCTTCTCTACGCCCTGAACCTCCAGTCCGTATTCCGCATTGGCCAGCACGGAACGGTGCGGGAACAACGCGAATTTCTGGAAGACCATACCGATGTTCTTGCGCCGGAATTGACGCAGCTGCTCGGGATTCATTTTGACAACATCTTTCCCTTTAAACAGCACTTGCCCCCCAGTGGGCTCGATCAAACGGTTGAGCAGACGGACAAGCGTTGACTTGCCGCTGCCGGATAATCCCATAATGACGAAGATTTCGCCTTCTTCAATGCTGAACTCGGCTTTGTTCACACCCACCGTGAGCTTATGCTCCTTGGCGATCTTCTCTTTGGACCACCCCTGCTCTAATAATGGAAGCGCCCGCTGCGCATCATGTCCGAAGACTTTCGTAAGTTGTTTCACTTCTATAGTAGGCATGTAACCCTCCTTCTCCCGTTCATCTATCCGGGTAAATCACTTCTATTAGTCTAACGGACTTGTGAAAAGAGACGCAAAGCCCATATTCGGATAAAATTTAGTGTACAGTTTTAACTTTATGTACTTAACGTACAGAATACTCTGTTTTTCTCCGTATTCCTTTATTGACGAATTCTTTACTTCTTACAGCCGATTTGATTACAATACAATCTAGAGGGTTGCAGTTGATCAGCCTATTCCTCAGGAGGTACACCATGAACGATTTAGCAGGGCTTTCGCCCGAACAAACAGAGAAGGTCAGCAAAGCCCGGGAACGTGTCATTGATTCCATCGGCAAGAACATGGATCTCTACGGCATCACCTTATCCATTGGGCATTTATACGGTTATATGTATTTCAATGATGGTCCTGTAACACTGGACGAGCTTAGCAAAACTATGGGTATGAGCAAAACCAGTATGAGTACGGGGGTACGCACCCTGCTGGACCTGAAAATGATTGACAAGGTGTGGGGTAAAGGCACACGGAAGGATCTGTTTGAGGTCGTGCCGGACTGGCATCAGAACTTCAGCGATTATTTCTCGATTAAATGGAGAAAAGCGGTCGAGGGCAACATGAACGCACTTGCGAAATCGCTTGCTGAAATTGCCGCCATGAAGAGCGACTATCATGATGATCCTCTACTGACCAAGCTCCTGCAGAGCGATCAGGAGAAGATTGAAGACGCGATTAAATACTACCGCTGGCTGCTGAAGCTGATTGAGGCTTTTGAGAACGGCAAGATATTTGATCTGATTCCCAAGGAAACCTGAGATCCGCCATCTATATGCTCCTATTCTTCACAGAAACGGTTGCCGTCCTTCACAGGGTGGTTATAGCCGTTTCTTCTTTGGGTACAGTCAGGGCCTGTCCATCCATCTAATTCTCTTAGCGAAGGGTGTTATTCTTATGCATATGAATATCAAGAGGATTGCCGAAATGGCGGGAGTGTCGGTTTCCACGGTGTCCAAGATCATGAACAACTACAGCGACGTCTCCGATAAGACCAAGCAGCGGGTGCTGCAGATTATTGAGCAGACCGGATATTCCCCCTCCAATTCCGCCAAAACACTCGCTACCCGCAAATCCAACCTGATCGGGGTTATTTTTGCCGGTGAGCTGAACGTGGAGTTTACGCATCCTTTTTTCGTGGAGGTGCTGAATGCCTTCAAGAAGCAGATGGGGGTGCTGGGGTATGATCTTATTTTCTTCTCCAACGAGAAGTTCATTCATAGCGGGGATTACTTCGCCCGCTGCCAGCATTTCCAGGTGGATGGCTGTGTGATCATCTCGGGCCAGAAGATGGAACCGGCGATCCGTGAGCTGGACCAGAGCAGCATTCCCTGTATTGGAGTCGATCTGGAGCTGACGGGCAGTAAGTCTGCTTATCTGATGTCCGATAACTTCCAGATTGCCTCCAAGGTGGTGGAACATTTCTATCTGCTCGGCTACCGGGAGCTGGGCTTCATCGGAAGCAGCGCCGATTCGGATATCTCCAACCGCCGGGAAGCCGGTTATATCAAGGCGATTGAAAGCTTCGGCATGACAGTCAACCGGGACTGGTTCGTGCATGGAGAGGATTTCTTCGAGCCGAGCGGTTATGCGGTAATGAAGCAGTGGCTGCTCTCCGGCAATCTGCCGCGCGCGGTGTTCGCCGCCTCCGATCTGCTGGCGCTTGGCGCGGTACGGGCGCTGAAGGAGCATGGCCTGCAGATTCCAGGCGATGTGGCGATCATTGGCTGCGACGACATCGAGGCCTGCAAATACACCAGCCCTACGCTGACCACGATCCGCCAGAATAAGGAGCGCCTGGGCGTGCTCGCCGCCCACATGCTGTTCGACCTGATCAACGGCCAGTCCGCAGGCGGCTCGTTCACGGTCGAACCCGCGCTGATCGTGCGCGAGTCTTGCGGGAGCAGGGGGTAGGGGCGATGCCGGAGAGCTTGTAAGCAGATGGACAGGCGTGGCAGAGACTTAACTGTATTTCGTACATTTAAAATAGCGGGTTTCGCCTACAAATGGGATATAAGTGTATTTCGTACAACTAAAAATCCCCATTTCGGCCCTCGACGGCATTTTTCGCAGAAATAGCTGTACCCCATACAGTTAAAGTCATTTTATCCGCTGTTTTGCTTGAAATAAGTGTATGAAATGCAGTTCACCTGTGCCGGGCAACAGTCGCTTTAACCAACAGCTCCTATTTTTTTTAAAAAAACCTACTAGTATCCCCCAGCCCAAGACAAATAAGAGTAAAACTGACGGCAGCAGAAACTGGATATGAAAGGTAATTTTCGCAGGGGGATCCCTCCTGACCCTTTGAAAACCAATCATATCCATTGTCCCATTTCTACAACCCTTTAAAGATAATTACACAAACTTCTTGACGCTACCGCTAATGCCATTAGGCTGACATTTAACGGTAGTTTCTCCCTATCGTCGCTCACACAAAAAGCAGCAGCTCAAGCGAACCTCGCCCAAGCAGCTGCATGTTGTCCTGCACGCTATACCATCTATTTCTACGTCTATTAACACATCTACTTCCACATCTATACTCGCAATCCATCATTCTATATCACGTTCACTAATTGCACTGAATTCACATCTGCATCTACATTTACAGCGTTGTCGGTTCCCCTGTCTGTACTGCCAGATCCAGCTGCACCAGTTGGCCGGCATGGGTCAGGCCTGCTCCGAAGCCATACAGCAGAAGGTTCTGGCCGTTCTGCACCTTGCCCTCACGAATGCCGAGGTCTAGTGCGAGCGGAATCGTCGCAGCTGAGGTGTTGCCGAAATAGACCAGGCTGTGCAGCACCTGTTCGATCGGGTAGCCCATACGCTCGCAGATCGGCTCAATGATCCGCATATTGGCACTGTGCGGGATGAACCAGTCTATCTGCTGAAGGCTCATTTCAGCCTTGCCGAGCAGCTGCTTCACGCCGTCCGGAACCGTTCTTACCGCCCAGCGGAATACCTCGCGCCCGTTCTGCACCAATAGCTGCGAATCGACCATTTCAACGTCATTTACCGTATGGGACAACCCTGTACGGTAGACATGATGCCCCCCGCCACCGTCGCTTCCGAGATGGAAGCCCTTAAAGCCCCCGGCCTGTCCGTCGCTCTCTACTAACACTGCCCCAGCCCCGTCGCCAAAAAGCACACAGGTGCTGCGGTCGTTGTAATCCGTAATTTTGGAGATTGTATCAGCCCCGATGACCAGGACCTTGCGGTGCATTCCCGATGCCACATAGCTGTGGGCGGTATGCAGCGCATAGACAAATCCGGCGCAGGCTGCGCTTAGATCAAACGCTCCCGCGCTCAGCGGAATATTCAGCCGATGCTGCACAATCGAAGCCGTAGAGGGGAAAGTGAAATCAGGCGTGCTGGTCGCTACCAGGACCATATCGACGTCATCCATTTTTTTATCATAACGATGCATCAGATCCTGTACGGCAGCCGTACACAGATCACTGGTATATTCATCCTTGCGGGCGATTCTGCGCTCACGGATACCGGTCCGCTGAACAATCCATTCGTCGTTGGTATCCACCATCTGCGTAAGGTCGGCATTGGTTAGTCTACGAGCCGGCACATAGGAACCGATTGCTGTTATTTTGGCGCCTGTCAAGCTGCATCACCCCATCTTATAGTATCTGATACTAGTACCTGGTACTAATTATAACCCAAACTCCCTGATTCCTGCAATACGCCCTGCAAATATAAAACATATATAGAACGTGAACTTAAGAATGTTACATACGGAGTTGCCAGGAAGCCCTATGGTTCAGGATTTCTGGCAACTCCACTACTTCATTCTTAAGTTCATCTTATATAGCCACTTATTCCTTGCGTTCTGTCGGTTTATTCCGCCGTTTCACTCGAATGATCCATAAGATAATTGCCACCATACCTACAGCCAGAATGCTGAGGGTAATTACAATATTCTTGATATTCGGCACATACACCACTAGCTGCACAGGGTCCGTGTCGGCCAGCGAAATGTTCCAGGCCACCGTTCTGCCCTCATCCACAGCAGCATTGTTATCACCGATCAGGTCCAGCGGCAGCGTAAGCTTGAAGTCAAACGTCAGATTGGCCATCAGCAGTCTGACCAGCGGCTTCGACAGCCCCGGGGTTCCGATTGTGTCCATCAGATTGTCGGCGTAGGTCTTCAGCTTGGGCTGGGCCTGGACGTCATAACGGGTGAACAGCCAGCGGTCCGCCGTCTCCACCGTCGTGTCCACCACATCCCAGTTGCCTGAAGTAGCACGTATCTCCTCAAAAGAAGCATAGGATTTCATAAATTGATATTGTGCAGAATTGCCGTCTTTAGTCTTCTTCAGTTCAATACCGGCATCCGAAAGGCTGCTGGTCAGCTTATCCTCCAGCGTGCCGCTGATCAGCGATTCCGCACGGGAATCCAGCTGGAGATTAACCGCCAGATCGATGCTGCCATTCCGGTGCACAGTGACATGGGCGCCCCCACTCGCACAGCCCGCAAGCAACACCAGCAAGGAGAGCAGCCCCAGAAGCGTGTACAGCTTTTTGATCATATGACGACTCCTCCTTCTGTCCCCATCCATCCAGTTCATATAACGGTCTATAGACCTGTGTTTAGTGTATCTCATCCGGGAGATGAAGTGAAATAGCCGCTTGTATTATATAACCCAAAAAGATAGTTTTTCATTAACAGAGCAGGAGTAACCGTGTATGAGGAGGTAACCTTCAATGAGCGGGAATTCCACAAACATGAAATGACGCGCCGGAGTCCGAAAAAGTCTATAATAAGCCATGGCGGATTTGCAGCGACAGACTGTATAATACTAATCTATTATACTCTCCTATTCAATTCACTATCGAGATCAACGAAGAAGGTGTAACCCCTATGGGAAAAATATTCATATTGTATGGCCCTTCCGCTTCCGGAAAAACAGAGATACAACAGCAGCTGACCTCTCCCTTATTTCCGAGAATTATCACCGCCACTACGCGTCCGCCCCGGCACGGTGAAGAAGACGGCATCCATTACCGGTTCCTCTCCACAGAAGAATTCCAGCATAAAATGGAGCAGAACGAACTGGTAGAATGGACGTTGTACAACAGCCACTATTATGGAACTCTGCGCTCCAGTGTGGAGGAGGTGCTAGCCGGGAAGATGGACGCCAACAGTATCATGGACCTGCCGGGAGTGCTCGCGCTCAAAAAACAATACGGTCCCTATATCCGCGCCATCTATATTGGCGCGGATCTGGCCAGTCTGCGCAAAAGACTGCTGGAGCGGGGCAGTGACCCGGCCGAAGCAGCCGCCAGGGTGGCTAAGGCCCAAGGCGAGGAACTTAGCGATGCGTATATGGCACACGCCGACATCGCTATCTGGAACAATGATAGCACAGATTTCGCCCAGACCCTGCAGCAGGTTCGCGACTATATCGCAGCCAATGGATCACAGAAATAATCTAAACAGGGGGTCGAAAGCACAAGTATTTCGTGCTTTCGACCCCCTGTTATTTTTACTCCATCCATCATTACCCGGAAGCTCTCTCTAGTCCCAGTATTCTGCCTTACAGCTCAACAATCGCCTTAATAACCTTCTCCTCCGGCAGCAACCAGCGGTCAAACCGGGAGATCATCTCCGTAAAAGGCACCCGGTGCGTGATATAAGCCCCTACGTCCAGACTTCCGTCCTTCATCGCTTCCATCACCTGCCCGAAATCCTCCAGGGTCGCATTCCGGCTGCCCATTAACGTCATCTCACGTTTGTGGAATTCGGGATCATTGAAGGTGATCTCCTCGCGCACAAGCCCTACGTAAACCAGCTTGCCGCCATGGCCCACATACTCAAAAGCGCTGCTCATCGAATGCAGGTTGCCTGTGGCGTCATACACAACCGTCGGATAATCGCCGCCCGTAAGCGCGGCAATTGCTGCGCCTGGCTCCTGAAGGGCATGTACGGTGTAGTCCGCCTCGGCCCATTGCTTGCAGAAGGCCAGCCGCTCCACATTCACATCCATAGCAATCACTGTTGCCCCCTGTTGCTTGGCAAAAACCATCACCCCAAGTCCTATCGGCCCGGCGCCGATGACCAGCACTACCTCTCCGGCCCGCAGCTCAGAGCGGCGCACCGCATGTCTGCCGATACTGAACGGCTCAAGGAGCGCGCTCTGCTCCAGCGACAGCCCGTTCGTCTGGATTAGATGGCTGATCGGAACGGTGACCCTCTCTCTCATGCCGCCGTCAATATGCACGCCGAAGACCTGCATGTCAGTGCAGCAATTGGTTTTGTCGTTGCGGCAGGCAATACAGCTCCCGCAGTGCATATAAGGGATGATACTTACCTGGTCGCCTGCCTTCAGGCCCTGATCATTGCCGCCAATCTGTTCAATCGTACCTGCCAGCTCATGCCCCAGAATGCGGGGGTAGCTGAAAAAAGGCTGTTTACCCTGATACGCGTGCAGGTCGGTTCCGCAGATACCAATCCGCCGAATCGCAACCAGCGCCGAGCCTTCGCTCACGACAGGCTCTTCAAGTTCCTTCAGCACCAGTTGACCGGGCTGTTCACATACAATACTCTTCACGTGTAGACACTCCTCTATCATCAGATCACTTCAGGCAACTGGCTAACTCGGCTGCAGATTATACTCAGGACGTCCGCTCGGCCAGGTATGGTTGTGTATCGGCTGGAGAATCTCCAGTACCTCCTTGAGAAGTTGCTCATTGATCGGCTCATCGCACCAGGCGATATTGTTGATAACATTCCCCACACTGGCCGTGCTGACCAGTGTGGTCGGAATCTGTTCATTCGCCACCGAGAATTGAATCGCCAGTCTGGACAGATCTTCTCCTTGGGCCGCACAGTGGCCGGCAGCCAGCTTGCATACCCGGCGGATCTCGACCGGAGCCGGGTGCCAGTCAGCCAGCGGACGTGTGCTCAGCAGTCCCATCGAAATCGGCGATGCGTTGATCACCCCGACCCGTTTCTCCTCCAGGAGCGGCAGCAGCCGCAGCAAGGAGGTATCATTCAGCGAATAATGGCAGTAGGAGAGAATCACATCCAGCTGCGCCTGCGCCAGGGTCTGCTCGAAGATCTGCAGGGGCAGGCCGGATACGCCGACGAACCGGGCTTTGCCTTGCTCCTTCAGCTTGTACAGAGTCGGGATCGCAACCTGCACCACCTGTTCAAACGGAACAAATTCCATATCATGCAGCAGCAGAATATCGACATAATCGGTTCCCAGCCGCTTCAGGCTGGCCTCCAGACTGGTAGTAATCTGCTCGGCAGAATAATCAAACTGCTCGGGTCCAATCCGGCCAGCCTTGGTAGACAGCAGGAACCGGTCGCGCGACAAGTCGGCAAGCGCTTTGCCCAGTACCGTCTCTGCCTTGGTTAATCCGTAATACGGTGAAACATCGATATAATTAATTCCTTGATCGACAGCAGCATGAACGGTGCGGATTCCCTCCGCTTCATTAATTTCTCTAAATACGGAGCCCAGGGAGGATGCCCCGAAGCTTAGCACGGAAACGTCCAGCCCAGTCTGGCCGAGCGGTCTGTATTTCATGTTATGCACATCCTTTATTTGATTTAAATATAACTCTTCAGCTTATACCCTAAGTCTGTAGAACTCTGCCGCGTTCCTTCCAAACAGACGCTCCCGGTCTTCTTCTGTATACCCCTCCGGCAGACATGCCTCCAGCACGCCGACTACCTCATCATAGCTGGCAGACAGCAGGCAGACTGGCCAGTCACTGCCGAACAGGACACGCCGGGGGCCGAAGCAGTCCAGCACCTGTGTGATGTATGGCCGGAAATCCTCCGTGCTCCAGTGCTGATGTACCGCTTCGGTTACCATCCCGGAGAGCTTGCAGTATACATTAGGATAACCGGCAAGTAGGCGGAGCTGTTCGCCCCACGGCTCCAGCCGTCCGGCAGCAATATCTGGCTTGGCGATATGGTCGATTACCCCTCGCAGATGGGGCACCTGCTCCAGCAGCTTCAACAACTGCGGCAGTTGATCGGCTACCACCAGCAGATCGACATTAATCTGCTCATGGGCCAACCAGTGGAACGCTTCCATAATAGGCGGCTGCAGCAGCTCCCCGGCTTGCTCCATCTCCTGGATCATGACCCGGATGCCTACCAGCTTGGGATGTGCGGCCATCGCCGCATAGTGCTCGCGGCAGGCGGGATCTGCGGGATCAAGGTAGCCTACAACACCAAGGATCTGCTCCGACTGTCCGCTGAGCGACAGGATGTAGTCCGTCTCCGCCAGTGTTGGCGCAGCCTGAACGACAATGCTTCCGTCCAGCTGATGCCGCATCAGATGGGGTTCGAGCTGTCCCGGTCCGAAGTCACGGTGCAGCACCGGCAGTTTCGGTGTAATCCAGCCGTAGTCGCCGCGCTCTATTTTCCAATAATGCTGATGACTGTCTATGCGCACTGAGCATGCCTCCTTCTCAACCCTTATGTAATAATCATAACAGCAATAATAAAGATTAAAATAACGTATTGAAGCAATATTGTACTCTTTTTTGATATTTGATATGATAGTGCGGACAAATTGGAGGTGAGTGCCGGTGGAACCGGTACACAAGCAATTTCATACTGACCGTTCGTTTCCATTCGATCTGGTCTACAAGGCTACCAAACAATCCGGCGAAGAGCTGCCGCATCATCTGCATGACTGGTGTGAGCTGATCTATGTGTATCGCGGCGCAGGACATTTCTTCATTGATCAGACGCTCTATGATATGCATCCTGGTGATTTGTTCATCATTCCCGAGGATACGATCCACCGGGCCTTCCCAGACAGCTTGAATCCGGTGACGTCGACGGCGTTGTTCTTCAACCCGTTGTTCGTGTCTCCGGCGGTGGCTGGTGATACGTTCTCGTATCTGCAGCCCTTCGAGCAGGGCAAGCTGCTCAAAAGCTACAAGCTACAGTGCCAGCCGCTGTTCCGGACCAAGCTGGAGGAACAGCTTGCCCTGATCCGCGAGGAGCTGCTGCTGAAGCGCAGCGATTACCAGCAGGCTGTGTCTCTTCAGTTGCAGTGGCTGCTGTTCGCGCTGATCCGCGAGACCGGGCCACAGCTGCCGTTCTCTGGCTCCAAGGACGCTCCGGTGTGGATGCAGGACATTCTGCGCGAGATCGACACGCGACTGTTCGAGGACATCGGACTGGCGGCATTGGCGAAGCAGGCGGCGGTCAGCCCGGCGCATTTCAGCCGGGTGTTCAAGCAGCGTACCGGCATAAACGTGACCGGTTATATTACGACCAAGCGGATTATCCACGCCAAAGAGCTGCTCCGCTTGAAGGATGCCAGCGTGAGCAGCATTGCGGTGGCCTGCGGCTTCGAGAGCTTGCCGCATTTCTACCGTGTATTCAAGAAGATTACGGGCGTCACTCCTGCTCTGTTCAGGAGGGAGCATTAGGCATGGCGGAGCAAGTGAAACTTCGCCGTAAATTTCATGGCTGCCCTCAAACCAGTCTTGCAACTTGCACTCATGCTCATCCTGTCGTTCATCCTTCAGTCTGACGAACTCACTATTAATTGTCCCGATTGCAGAATCAAGTGATAGGAATGACCCGATACTACTTCAAGCTCGCAGCTGTCAGATATCCCGGCAGCCAACGTCGATACGCAACAGATGCCACTGTGCTCTGCAGTGATCCGCGCTTCCTGCAGACATCCATCGGACCAGCGTATGTCCACACTATACCCCCCACGAGCCTTGAGTCCGGTTATTTGTCCTTCGGTCCACTTAGGCGGAAGCGCAGGTAAGAGGCGAAGCTCGCCGCTGCTGCTCTGAAGCAGCATTTCAGCAATTCCAGCTGTGCCACCGAAATTTCCGTCTATCTGAAACGGTGGATGATTGTCGAACAAATTGGGTAATGTGGACTGGCCCAATAAGGCTTGCAGATGCTGGCCGGCTTGTTCTCCGTCCTGAAGTCTGGCCCAAAAGTTGATAATCCAAGCCCGGCTCCAGCCGGTATGTCCCCCTCCATTTTTCAGACGCTGCTCAAGAGTGACTCTGGCCGCTGCCGCGAGCTCAGGCGTTTCGGAAACTGTAATCTCATTACCGGGATGTAGAGCAAACAAATGCGAAATATGCCGATGTCCCGGTTCAAATTCTTCGTAATCATGCACCCATTCTCTTATTCCGCCCGACCTGCCCAGCTTATTTGCAGGCAGACGCTCTAACGCTGCCTCGAGCTCCTGGCCCCAGTTATCGTCAATTCCCAGAATAGCTGCCGCTTGGATACAAGCCCGGAACAACGCGCGAATAATCTGGTTATCCATGGTCGACCCGTAACTGAATATTCCTGGCTGCCCGTCTGGAAGTAAATATGTGTTCTCAGGTGATACTGACGGACAGGTAACCAGTTCCCCCTCCGGACTTTCTGTAAGAAAATCGAGCACAAACAAGGAAGCTTCCTTCAGCGTATCGTAATGCCTCGTCAGAAACGCCTGGTCACACGTGAATTCGAAATGCTCCCACAGATGCAGCGACAGCCAGGCAAGCCCAAGCGGCCAATATGTAGCAGGCACCCAGGCATCCTGCGGGGCAGAGTCCGCCCAAATATCCGTATTATGATGGGCCGCTGCGCCCCGGCAGCCGTACATCACCTTGGCTGTATACTGACCGGACTTTTTCAGACGTTCTATCAGCTCAAACAGCGGTTCATGAAGCTCTGATAAATTACAGGTTTCTGCCAGCCAATAATTCATCTGCAAATTAATATTTATAGTATACTTGCTATCCCAACGGGGCAGAAATTGATCATTCCAGATGCCCTGCAGATTGGCAGGGAGCGATCCAGGACGGCTGGAGGCAATCAGCAAATAACGTCCAAACTGGAAATACAGCGAGCAGAACCCCGGATCATCCACACCAGTACGAATACGCTGCAGACGTTCCAATGTATCGTAAACACCCGCTTCTGGGTCATCACCTCCAAGCGTGATTCCAACCCTTTCATATAAGCTTCTGTAGTCGTCTTCATGATCAGCTTGAATGGCTTTGAACCCTTTCAAGGCTGCAGCTTCAACAGTCTCAAGAGTATATTGTTCAGGATCAGCATGACGGAAGGAGGTTGCCCCTGCCAAATACATAACCACCTCATCAGCCTGCTCCACTACGAGATGCTCTCCGATGATCTGCTGGCTCCCGCCTATTATGGTACATTTAATCACTGCGCTGTAAGACATTCCGCCCTCTCCGCCTGCGTTGCCGCTCAGAACCAGCCGGTCCAGGCCAATAGTTCTGACCCGCTCTGCGTAACGTCCCTTAGCCCGGGTGAGACAGCCCGTCATACTTATCGAATGGGGCCGGTCCGCCGTCAAGCGGATAACCAGCACGTTATCAGGATAGCTTGCCAGCAGTTCCCGCCGATAATGAATACCTCCAAACGAATAAGACACTCGGACTACCGCATTCTGCAAGTCGAGCTCCCGCTTATAATTCTGAACCTTGTCTCCACCATCCTCATTTAGAAAGGTAAGCATCAGGTCACAGAGGGGGAGATAGTGCCGCTGTGTTTCTGGTATGGACGTCATGGCCAGCACAGCCAGACGTTGTGCCTCACGCACCTTCCCTGCAAACACCAGCTCACGGATTTGTGGCAGAGCAGCCGCAGCATCAGGATTGTACCGGGACCGCGGCCCCCCATACCACAGGGAATCCTCATTGATTTGAATATGCTCTGTGCCGTTCTTCCCAAACACCATGGCACCCAGCCTGCCATTTCCAAGCGGCAGTGCTTCGTTCCACTCTTCCGCAGGCTTACGGTACCACAGTTTCTCGTCAAACTGATTTGTCACTATTCTCACTCCGTTTCTGAACCTTCATTTTGATTGCGTATCAGGAAAGGCCTGCCACCTTAAACCATCCGAAATCTGCATATCCTCCTGGTTGTTCAGTCGAGGTGGCGAACAAGCCGACTTTCGCGCCTACCCACTTGCTGACCACAGCCTGAAATCGCGGCCGATCTATGGACTCGAATTGCTCTCCGTCCAAGCTGAACCGGAAGGAGCACTGCCCACCCGGCTCCACGTCAACCTGCAGAATAACCGACTGACTGCCCGCACGCTGCTCCCACACTACTTGCTCCGTTTCTGCATTTCCTTCAACAAGTTGGAGCCGCCAGCCGCCAGCTTCTTCTTCCTCACGAATGCATACAAGGGCCGCATAGCTGTATCCAAAGACCATCAGTCCAGCCCGACTGCCGCTCTGCAGATTAGCCGGTTCCAGCCGTGTTGATGCCGCAAAGGCAGGGGCCGGAAATTTCTGCAGCAGCAGCTGCGGGGTCTGGAAAAGTGTGTTCGTAGGCTTAATGTTGACTGGCAGAGCAAACAGCCTCAAGTATCCTGGACGCTCGTTTAACGAATACCAAGAAGCTTCAGGGTTAGCCTGCCACTGCCACTGCAAGCCAAGCTGTTCCTCAATGAAGGTGTCAGAAGCGGACGGGGCTTCCAAAGGGACCGTCGCACCTGTAGCCGGCTTTCGGAACCCGGCAACCGGTTCTCCGCTTCCGTCTTCACCGACGTTCTCTCCTATATGGGGCCAATCCTCTACCCAAGTTACCGGCTGAAGATGTACAATTCTTCCGTAAGCATCCTTATGCTGGAAATGCATGAACCACGACTCACCCGACTCCAGTTCTACCCATCCTCCCTGATGGGGGCCGTTAACCGACGTCTCTCCTTGCTTAAGGACGATTCTCGATTCATAGGGTCCACAAGGCTTGCTGGAACGCAGCACGGTTTGCCACCCTTCTTCTACACCCCCAGCAGGCGCGAACACGTAATAATATCCGTTGCGTTTATACATCTTGGGACCTTCAATGGTGTTATGCTGTATAGGATCATCTATAATACTGATTCCCTCATCCAAAAGGCTTTTACCGTCCGGCGACATCCCGCATATACGCAGGCGGTGCTTGATCCCACTACGGCTATGCGCATATGCATGCACGAGATAAGCCTTGCCGTCATCGTCCCAGAATGGGCAGGTATCAATCAATCCTTTGCCTTTATGGACTAAATGAAGCTCTGACCATCTACCGGCAGGATCTTCAGCGGTCAACATCAGGATGCCAATATCAGGATCACCGTAGAAAATCCAGAACTTATTGTCATGATAGCGGAGGCTGGGCGCCCAGACTCCGTTACCATGCTGTGGGCTATCATATCCGGCAAATGGCATACGCGGAAGGGCATGATTGATCAGACGCCAATTCACAAGATCCTTGGAGTGCAAAATAGGCAGGCCCGGTATATGCCCGAAGCTGGAGGCGGTCATGTAGAAATCCTCCCCTACCCGGATGACATCTGGATCTGAGTAGTCAGCATAAAGTACCGGATTCACAAAGGTTCCGTCACCCTGATCGGACGTCCAGGGGCCCCACGGGAAATCGTTACGGTTAGTGTTCATTGTCTTCGCTCCGTTTCGTTATTTTTTAACTTTAGCTTGAATTCGCTGGGACTCGTGCCGGTATATTTTTTAAATACCTTCGAAAAATAAGCGCGGTCCGAATAACCTAGCATATAAGCCACATTTTCAGCGGTTTCGTTATTTTGCGCCAACAACCGTTTAGCTTCCTCCATCTTGAGCAGATGGACATGATCCGTGAAATTAAGACCCGCCATTTTTTTGAAATATCGCGAGAAATAACTCGGATTCAGGTGGAGATGTCTGGCTATATCAATGGATGTGATAGTTTTTTGAATTTGCTCGAAAATATAAGCATTGATCATCCGTAGATCAGGATTCGAAATATACTTGTCCTCATACGCCGATCTCGTCTGTGACAACAAACGGTCCGTAAACCAACGAACCATGCGGAATGCCTCTCCGATGCGAATCGTCTGCCGGATATCCTGCTGTAGAGGCTCCTCAATTTGTTGTCCGAGCTTATAAGCCGCTTGCTGCAAAAGCCGGATCACCAGATCCTGAGCCCTGATGGGCTTCAGTCGTTGCTCTTGGACCAGCTTTTCGATAGTGCCTATATAAATATGAACGAGAGAACGGTTGAATTCGCATAAGGCTGTTATCCATTTCTCTGCATATTCTTCGATATCATCTCCAAATGCTGTATCTCCCGCTTGGTACTCCCTTTGTTGGCAACTGCCGGTATGAACAACCCAGCCTGTATCGTAATATTGCAGAGTAAGTTCTTCTTTAATTCCATTAATCATTGCCTTTAAGTTGCTTAGCGGACCCGCACTGTCATCGACCGTAAAATAGCAGTCTATTTTCAGAAATTCATCCAGTTTGGTACGCAGTCCTGCTAAATAATCACCAAGCTCTCTCCTGGCCGTTTCCGCATCCGCTGTATTAGCAATAATCCAGAGCCGGGTATCACGGGCCAAAATTGGCATAACGTTTGTCCCTGCTGCAAGCTCCGAAGCAATGTTATAGGCGGCATAACGTACTAACTCCAGATGTTTTCGATCATAGATTTCGAACAGCCTGCCGAGGTCCAGATGGCACAGCACCACAGAGAAACAGGGCTGATTCCATTCAATACCGAGCCTTTTTCCTTGGATTAGCGCATTTCGCGGATCTGCCGAGTGTAGTAGTTCATCGAAAAATTGCTGTGTCAAAATATCTTTATTGCGTTCCACATCACTTTTATAGGCAATTCTCTCTAGCTCTGTTTGCGCAGAATGGATTCGTGCCTGTGCTTTACGAATGCTTTCAACCATTTTGTCCGGACTGAGCTCGTCTTTTACGATATAATCGTCTGCCTCAATACTGAGAGCTTCTTTTAGAAACTGAAAATCTTCATGGCAGGTCAGAAAAACAACCCGCAGCCCAGGGCTGGTTACACGGAAGTGTCGAGCCAGTTTAATGCCGTTTCCGTCCGGTAAGCCGATGTCGGTAATAAGAATGTCAGGCTGCATGGAATAAAACAACTCTTTGGCTTCTTCTGCAGAATATGCGGCAGCACAAACACTCATATCCAGTTGCTCCCACGGAATAAACTTTAGTAAATACTCCACAACCGGCACGTCATCATCAATTAGCATCACTTTGGTCATGTCACATTTCCTCTCTGGCTTCTTCCACTTCCGGGATGAATAAGATACATACACAACCTGCGGAAACACCTGGACGAACAATAAAGGATGCTTTATCGCCATAAGTAAGCTTCAAACGCCGCAGAACGTTGTACAACCCGATTCCACGTTCCCCTCGATGCTCCGTCCCATTAAGCAGTCTCTCATTCAACAATTTGGCCTGCACTTCGTCAATGCCTTTACCATTATCTTCGATCTGAATCTCCACCCCCCCGACAGCTTCTGCGACTGTCACTTGAATGCAGGGGCTGTGTACCTGGCGTGTCATGCCATGAACAATACTGTTCTCCACCAATGGCTGCAGCAGTAACCTTGGAACGCTGAGCGAACGGAATTGCTCCGGCAGCTCAATCTTCAGTTCGATATTCAGGCGGTTTCTCATCCGCATAATCGAAACGTATTGGTCGAGCAGTCTGCACTCTTCAGCAAGCTGCAGAGGTTCGTTCACCCGCAGATGGGCCCGGAGCAGGCTCATTAGTGAATCTATGGTTTCACTTTGCGCCTGGTTTCCTTCCAGGGCCAGATTGCATTTGATGGAGTTCAGCGTATTCAGCAGAAAATGGGGCTGGATCTGCGAGAATAATGCATACAGCTCAATGATCCGTTTTTCTTCCTGCTCTGCCTCCACCCTCCGGATCAATGTATTGATGTTATCCATCATATGGTTAATCGTATTGCCGAGCACAGAAATTTCATCCTGACCGGTGAGATTGTAGCGGATTAATGTATTCCCTTCCCCATACTGCTTGACAATTCGCATTAATTTTCCGATAGGCCGGTTAAGTCCTCTGGCAAAAACAACCGACATAAACAGAAAAACAAACAATACGATCAACAAGGCCATCAGCATATACGAATAGCGTTGGGTCAAATCTCCGGTCACCGAGTTCTTCTCAATCTCGTAGGTTAACTTCCAGAAGGTTCCAGGAACGTCTACCTGTCCCCGCATCCAGCCTTTTCGCGCTACTGTATTAAGAGTGCTTGGGCTCCCTTCCATCCCGGCAATCAATTGCCCATCCTCCTCATACAGCGAAAGCATTCCACCCCCGGAATTCTTAAACAGCTGCTGAAAGTAGGATTCGGGAACACCAATAAACATCGTGCCTAACACTTGGTGGCGAATAGGGTCATAGACCGATTTCTTAATAAAATAATAATAATCCTCACTAAATATGCCTTCGTACCCGCCATCCTTTTCAGCCCGGAACCACTTAACAAGACCAGAGGCAGCTTCGGAATCCGCCATGTGCTCAAAGTCCTTATCCTGCCGTAATTGGGTAATTTCCTCACTTTTGATGGAACCAACAATAGGATAATACTCACGGTTGACGAAAAAAACGCTAACATGCACCAGCGATAATTTACCGATCAGCAGGCTCACGTTCTCGTTCAGATTGGCATAATCCCGGTATTGATTGAAATTATTGAAGCTTCGCAAATGTTCAAGCTTTCTGAGACTGGTGAAGATACCATTGGGCTGGGATAACGAAAATTGATTTACCGTATATGTAGCGTCGTTGGCTATTCTGGACAAATCATTAGCCAATATGCCAATAATCCCCTTCATACTGGTACGGATATTTTCCTCATTCGCCTGTTTGTTCGCCATATAAGAGAAACCCGAAATCAGAAGCAGAGGGAGAATCAGGAAGAGCAGCAGAGCAGCCTGTATCCTGCGGTAAAAAGAAATTCGATATAACCAACGCAAGTGTCATTCCTCCAGTAGCCTGTCGTTTCCATGATGTTACCGTAGTCCCGAGAAAAGAAACAGGGAAATCGATGAACCGATCTCCCCAGCATGCTATAAGTTGTTATTTATTCGTATCAATAATTTTTTGCCCTTCTTCCATCATATATTTTTGGGCTTCCTCAAACGTTGAGTTGTCCAGCAGGAATTTATTGATACCGCCTTCCGCAACTTTTTTCAGTTGTTGTTGAAAGGAGACGCTGACCTCGGAGGAACCGGCTGTCCGCACACTCTCGTTGAACAGAGTATTAGACAACACTTCTTTATCCACAAGATCCGTTTTATCTCCGATGATTTTATCCAGAACCGTCTTGCCATCTGCCTTCTTCCAGCCTGGTATGCGTCCCGAAAGTTCAGCGCCTTCCATGGTGGCATATCGAATGAATTCGAAGGCTGCATCCTTGTTCTTGGAATTCTTGTGGATCGTCAGGAAGCTGCCGCTGATACTGGTCAAACCAGGCTCAACATTCTCCGATGAACGTGGAAGAGGGGCAAAGGTAATTTTGAAATCGCGAGGATAACTTTCCGTATTAAGGAACGCTTCATCCAGCGCATAGCCGGCAATTGGCAGCATGCTTGCGGTGCCATTCATGAAATCAGTAGCCCAGTGCTGCTTGGCTGCCAGAATATCTGCAAGCGGCTTAACGGACTTGTCCTCCACTTCCATCGCCCGGCGCAGATTGAACCAGTATTCGAACGACGGATCATCGAACAGCAGCGTTCCATCTTCCTTCATTTGCGGGTTCTTGAAATCGGTGTAGGCAATCAGATTGGCATATTCACCAAAGGTGTGGAAATAGACACCGCTACGGTCCTTTCCGGTATTTGCAAGTTTTTTGGCATAATCTCTGAAATCATCCCAGGTCCATTCGAAGCCAGGTACTTCCAGACCTGCTTCCTTCAGATGATTCTCATTCAGAGCCACGAACCAGAAGCTGGCGTCAGTCATTGCGCCATAATGTTTGCCATCGAAAAGAGGATTACGGTAATATTCTTCCTCAGGATTAATGTTGTTTGCCTGAAAGAATTCATCCAGTGGAGATAACATTCCATTACCTGCACGTTCCAGAACAAAACCTTCGTTATTAAGAAGCACAAGGTCTACTTTTTCACCGGAGGCCGACAGCACATCAAGTTTTTGCAGCATTTCACGTGAATCATTGTTTTGGACGAGTGCCACGTGCTCCACTTTGACATTTTCACTTTGTGCGTTGAAAGCGTCTACCAGTTTCATCATAGGTTCGCCAGACTCCCCCTTGGCGTTGGTATACAATTTTAGCGTGACCTGCTCTTTCGAGTCCTTTTCACCTTCTGCCTTGGGTGAGTTATTCCCCGCAGTATTCGCTGTTCCGGCATTATTATTACCTCCACAAGCCGTCAAAACCAAGATGAGGCATAACATAAGTCCTACAGTGATTTTTTTCATTTTTACATCCCCTTCTCTTTTGTAACTGTATTCTATATTTATCATAATCAATTGTAAGCGTTTTACCGTGTACTCTGATTGCGCCTTTTGCGTGTAATATTTTTTCATCTGATGCTTCAGCCTTTTACTCCTCCGACTGTAATACCGTTAATCACCTGCTTCTGCAGAATAACAAACACAATAATCAGCGGAATAATTGCCGAGACTGCTGCCATCATCATCAATGATACATTATTGGAGTACTCCTGACGGAAGAATTGAATACCCAGCGGCAGCGGGTACAGCTCCTTTGAGAACAGGAAGATCAGCGGATTCTGATAATCATTCCAGGTCCAGATAAATTTAATAATCCCTGCTGTTGCGAGGATGGGCCGACATAGCGGCACCATGATTTGAGCATAGATTCTGAAGTAACCGGCACCGTCAATTTTGGCAGATTCAATAAATTCATTGTGAACCCCCATCATAAATTGCCTCATCAAAAAGGTAAAGTACATGGAAAACATAAGCATCAGGATAATACCTTCATGTGTGTTATACAGACCGAGCCATTTAATCATGATGAACCTGGGTACCAGTGTCGCCTGTTCCGGAATAATCATAAACGACATCATCATGCCGAACATGATCCCTTTTCCTGGAGCCCGAAGCTTGGCTAATGAGAAGGCCGCCATTGAGGAGAAAACCAGCGTGCAAAGTGTAGCGATAACCGCCAGCTTTATGGAGTTCCAGTAAAATAAGGTGAACGGAACATTGTCCAGCCATACTTTGTGGAAATTATTCACCCAGTTCCAATCTCGTGGAATCCATTGAATCGGATAGATCATGACATCGCGCTCCAGTTTAGCTGAAGCTGATACCATCCATATCAGCGGTACAATGAATACGATCGAAAGAATACTGCACAGCACAGTAAAAATCAATCGGCTGAAATCTAACTTTTTTATATTCATAGCTGCTGCACCTTCCCCTACACGGTTTTCTCCCGAGCTTGAAACACCCAGGTTATAGAAGTTACTAGGATAACGAGCAGGAATAATATCCATGACTGTGCCGAAGCATATCCCATGTTAAAATTCACAAAACCTTCTTCATAAATCCGGTAAACAATTACGGTTGAAGCATCGTTGGGTCCGCCATCCGTTAAAAATTTGATCAGATCAAATACTTTAAACGAGCTGATGATCGTTGTGATCGTCAAGAATAGTGTGGTAGAGGCCAGCATCGGCATGGTGATATGCCAGAACTTTTTAAATCCATTAGCACCGTCAATTTCGGCGGCTTCGTATAAATCCTCTGAGATCTGCGTCAACCCTGCCAGAAAAATAATCATTTGATACCCAAGCGCCTGCCAGATCGCAATAACCATAATCGCGATGATGGCATAATGCGAATCCACCAGCCATTTCGGAACATTCTCAAGACCCATCTGCATCAGGAAACGGTTGATGGGACCATTGGAAGGATGGAATAAAGCTGACCATACCGCAGCCACAGCTACCGTAGAACAGATATAAGGAATGAAAAATAATATTTTGAACAAATCTTTGGCATACACCTTCGTATGCACAATTACAGCCAACACCATCGCAATAATCAAACCGAGGGGCACAGTAACCGCCGTGAAGAAAAGATTGTTCTGCAGCGCTTTCAAAAACTTAGAATCATCCAGCAGCCGGGTGAAATTATCAAATCCGATCCACTTCATTTCGGCAAACCCGCCTACTAGGTTCCAGTTGGTAAAGCTCAAAAACAAGGAAAAAAACAAGGGGAAAATAGCCAGTAGGATAATTCCGAGCGCTTCAGGCGCTAGAAAAAGCCAGCCTATAACCGCTTCCTTGCTTCTTGGATTCCACCACTTTTTTTTCTGTCCGTCCGCCGTTCGCTCCATAGCCATGGACATATAATCTTGCCTCCTGTATGTTTGTTTTACTAATAAGATCATTATAGAAAACTAAGAAGACTTTATCGGCTTAGGATTTATACCACTTCGCGTGTAAGATTTTGACCAATGAAAAAGAGCGTAAAAAAAGAATGCTACTCTAGTGGATTCATATCCACTCGGTAGCATTCTGAATTTCGGTAAATCGCAAGAAATGCGGTGAGTTGTTATTTCAAGCCCTTCTCCTGCACATAAGCATTCCATTGCTTGATGTATTCGGTCTGGATTGTCTCCAGGCCGGCCTGCTTCGCCTTCTGCATGAAGGTCGCCAGACCTGCGTCGATATCCTCAACCAGACCCGCCTGCAACGGGTAGAGGTATTGCTTCTCGACTTGCTCCAGCGCCGCTTTCTCCGCTTGGTAGGAGGTGTAGTCCTCGGCGAAGCCAGTAAAGAGGTCCGGCTTCTGGATCTGATCCAGCTCGGCAAAAATCGCCTTCACGCCGTCATACGATTTATCAAACAGCATAAATTCAGGATTCCGCCAGGCCCAGCCATTCATGCCCTCGCGGCTAAATCCGTTGGTGGAGGCGTCGCCGATCAGCTCATAATAACCTCCGGCATCAATCTTGTAGTTCTTGCCTTCGATCCCGTATTGGGTCAGCTGGTTATAGCGTTTGTCCATAACCATCTTCTCATAGAAGGCCAGAGCACGCTCCGGGTTCTTGCTGCTCTTCGGAATGGCGAAGCCATTGTGGATCGGGTGAACCGGTGTGGCATAGCCAATTGTTTTGCCGTATGGATAATAACCCAGATCCCAATCGGGATGCGCAGCCTTGACCTTCATCAGCGTATCGTTGAAGCGGGTCGGATTGTCTCCGAAGATACTGGCGGCCTTGCCGGCAATAATCGGTGCCTGGATGGTGTCCTTGACGTTCAGCACGTTCTTCGAGATCAGACCTTTCTCCTGCCAGCGGCGCATGGTCTGCAATTCGTCCTTATGCTCCTCGGAACCCCAATACAGATAAGCCTTGGAGGGATCGTTGTATTTGATGCCTACCCCGTATGGAAGCGGACTCCCCACGATGGAGTTCAGTGTCGTGTACACATCATGCAGATTACCTCTTACATCACTGTTGAAGGACCCTGGATTCATATCCGGCTCGTTCTTTTTAATGCCCTCCATGTAAGCTTCATAGCTGGCTAGATCGGTTGGCTGAGGGAGGTTATATTTCTTGCGCAGATCCTCGCGCCAGACGAAGCCATTCGTTACATATTCCTTGTAGGTAGCAGGGACGGTGTAGATTTTACCGTCGATCTTCACATCATCCCACATGTCCTGGGGCACAAATTGCTGCAGCTCCGGTGCAGCGACTGGCAGAATATCATCCAGGGGCAGGAAGGCGCCTTTTTTGGCATAGGCCTGATATTGGGTCCAGTCGGCAGTGAAGATCAGGTCAATGGATTGGCCAGAGGAGAGCAGCAGCTTGTATTTCTGATCCCAGTCCGTCCAGGTGGTGAAATTGAATTTGATGGTCGCGTTCAAGTCCTCCTTGGCCATCTTATTGACTTCGGCTTCAATGGTAGCCAGATCCTTCGGCGCATCACCCAGCATGTAGAACTGCAGCTCCACCTTCTTTGAGGTGTCCAGGCCAGTGGCCGCAGTCTCAGCCGGAGCTGATGTTGCCTCTGTGGCAGCGTCGCCGTTGCCCTTCTCCGGAGCCTTGGTCGCCTCAGCCGCCGTATTGCTGTTATTGCCTCCGCAGCCGGCCAGCAGCGCAAGGCTGAGCACCGACGTGAGCAGAATGGATGTTTTTCCTGATTTTTTCTTCATCTGAATCCTCCCTTTTGTTTCTGTTTCTTATGTCAGCCGTTTCCGCTGCACGCCCCCGCAAGGGCCCGCAGCCGAAGCGGTTCTAACCCTTAACGGCTCCAATCGTCAGGCCTTTGACGAAATAACGCTGCACGAACGGGTAGAGCAGCAGAATTGGCCCGGTGACGACAATCGCCATCGCCATCTTAGTCGATTCCGTCGGCACCTCTGTAGCAAGCGACACCCCGGTTCCGGCCCCCATCTGGGCAATAAACTGTGCCGAATTAATGACGTTGTACAAGTAGAACTGCAGCTGGTACTTATGCGTGTCATTGATGAACAGGGATGAGGTGAACCAGTCATTCCAGTAATACAGCGCCAGGAACAGGCCCACTGTGGCGATGCCCGGCATGGAGAGCTTGAGCACAATTTGCCAGTAGATGCGAAAGTCGCCCGCCCCGTCGATTTTGCCGGAGTCGAACAGTTCCTCAGGAACCGCCGATTTGACGAAATTCTTCATCAGAATAATCAGGAACGGCGTCATCAGGCCCGGCAGCACCAGCACGGCATAGGAATCCAGCAGCCCCAGATACTTCGTGATCATGATGTACCACGGCACCAGCCCGCCGCCGAACAAGGTCGTGAAATAGATATAGAAGGCGCAGCCATTGCGGTATTTGAAGTCCTTGCGGGCCAGCACATACCCGGCCATCGTCATGAAGAACAGGCCCATCGTTGTCCCGATCACGGTTGCACACGCAGTCACGGCATAAGCCCGCAGCACCTCCTGGGGAAAAATAAACACCGTCTTGTACCCCTCCAGTGAGAACTGGCCGGGAATCAGATGGTAGCCGTCGCGGATAATCGATTCATTGCTGGTCAGCGACGCGGAGATAATCAGCAGAAACGGCAGCAGACAGGCAACCGACAGCCCGATAATCACCACATAGGCGATACTGTGCAGCAGCCGGGTGTAGTTGTCCTTTTGAATAGGCATGTGTTTTCCTCCTAGAACAGAGCGTAGTCGTCGTTTATTTTGCGGATAATATAGTTCACGGTCATAATCAGGATGAAGCCGAACAGGGATTGGTACACCCCGGCAGCCGTCGCCATTCCCACATCAAAGGTTACCTTCAGCGAACGGTAGACATAAGTATCGAGAATATCCGTAGTATTGTAGAGCAGCCCGTTGTTGCCGATCAGTTGATAGAACAGGTCGAATTGCCCTTTCATAATACTTCCGAGCGCGAACAGCAGCAGCACCACGAACGTGGACTTCAGCATCGGCACCGTGATATACCAGATCCGCTGAAAAATATTCGCCCCGTCAATCTTAGCCGCTTCATAATATTCGTCGCTGATGCCCGTAATGGCCGCCAGGTAGATCACCATGCTGTAGCCGAGATTCTTCCACAGGTAGAAAATAATGATCAGGAAGATCCAAGCCCACGGTTTGCTGTACACATCCACCGGATTCAGGCCAAGCTGGAGCAGCATGGTGTTCAAGAAACCGCTATCATAATTGAACATGTTGTAGACGATGACACTTAGGATAACGAAGGACACGAAGTAGGGCAGGAACAGCACGGATTGGCTGATTTTTTTGAACCATTTGCCGTTCAACTCACTCAGCAGGATTGCACAGCATATCGCCAGCACATTGCCAAGCACGATAAAAGCGACATTATACCCAATCGTATTCATCGTCAGCTTCACCAGCGTACCGGACTTCCAGAGGAACTCGAAATTCTGCAGCCCCACGAACGGAGCGTTGAACATGCTGGTGTTGAAGTCAAACTGGGTGAACGCGTAATAGATGCCAATCATCGGAAAATAGGAATTGATCAGAAAAAAAATCAGCGTAGGCAGCAGCATCAGAAACATTATCCGGTTGTGCACCAGCTCATAAATAAAACCCTTTTTCTTTCTGGCTGTCCTTAGACGCGCCCCTCCATCGGCTTGAACACTGAGTCCGGCCGCAGAGATTGCTTTGGCTGAGGTTTGACTCAAGGCCTCTCACTCTCCTTTATATAGAAATATCGCTGTCATCCATGGGAAGGTCTGGCTCCCCGCTTCAGGTGTAGTTTTACTATACGGCGGTCCGTTCTTCTGACATAGTGAAGCTTGAGGGTATTTCTGCAGTATCCGGCGAATCGGCGGCTGAACAATTGCAACTTGTATGTCCTGGCGGCTGGCCGGCTTCAGGCTTCCGAAAGGTCCCGGCGGACCCGCCTTAGCGTCCTTCTGGTGCTTGTAGGGGCGGAAATTTCAAGAGCAGATCTGCGGATAGGTGCGGAAATAGCTGTTTTGTGCATAAATCTCAGAATGCTTCACACCGTAACTCTTGCGAAAATGCAGGAATCTAGCCTAGCTGCACTGTTCTGTTCACAACGGGGGATTTATAATGGGAAGAGTCATACAGGAAAAATAATCCAAACGTTGGCTGCTGTTCCATACTACGATCCGGGGGGTTCGTTATGAAGAATAACGATATGCGGAGAACTCGAGTGCTGTACGGCAAATTGCTGAGAACCATTACGCTGTGCATATCGTTGACTTTTCTGGTGTCTACCTTTGTTTACTATACCTATTACATCGGCGTGGAGAAGACGCAGACCTTCCGTTCAGACCTTAAAGACTTGACGCAGACGGGCAAAAAAGTCGTGAACATGGCTGAAGTCGCGCAAACGCTTTCATTTCAGCTGTACCGGACAAGTACGATCTCACATCTGCTGTTTTATAATGAACCTTCGATATATGAGGTCACGGCAGCGATGTCCGATCTGGGCAATTACCTGAATTCAATGCCCTACATCGAGTCCATTTATGTCTACAATCCCAACAATGACACGATCTATATCTCTGCCGCACAAGGCCAGAATGGCGTATTCACCCGTGAGGAGCTGGTAGATAAGCAGATTATCTCGATGCTGGAGCATTACCAGGATTACAGAACCTTCACCCCCATTCCGCGCACCTATTCACTGGGGAAGGAGTTCACGGAGGAGATTCCAGTCTACACCTATCTGTGTTATGACGCGATTAACTGGGACCGGGCGATTAATTCGGCCGTTATTGTCAATATTTCAGCCTCCTGGATCAACCGGGAACTGGCCGGAGGCAGTCCCGAGGGCGAAGATGCTGTTGCAGGCAGCGGCACCACTTATATTCTGGATGACCAGGGGCGTTTCCTCTCGGGAAGCGGGCTGACACTGGAACCGCTGGCTGCGGAGGAGAACGGCTGGCTGGAGCGCCGGGTGGCAGCACAGTCTGCCGGGTATTTCACCGCCTCCTTCCGGGGGGAGAAATCGCTGGTCTCCTATACTTCGCCGGACTCGCTCGGCTGGCAATACGTCCGCATCACACCTTACGACATCATTACCGAGCAGACCACGCAGATCCGCAATACAACGCTGCTGATCTCGGTCGTAATTCTACTGGCGGGTCTGCTGATTTCCAGGATTCTGTCCAAACGGCTGTATCTTCCGATCGATTCGATTGTCACCCGAATGAACGCGCTGGAAGCGGAGAAACGCAACAGTATGTTCACGATCCGCCAGAATGCGCTGCGCAGCCTTGTGCTTGGCATGAAATCGCCACAGAGCCTGCGGCAGGGGGAAGCGCAGTCCTTCGGTGCCGCCTTCGGCTTCAGTGAAGGGTACCGGCTGGTGCTGCTGCGGATCGATGATTACTCCACGCTGCGTGAGGAGAGGGGTTCCTACCTGCTCCCATACAAGTTCGCGATTATGAATATCGCTTCGGAGATCTGCGGCCAGACCTGCCGGGTAGAGACGGTCGATATGAACGATGACAGTGTGGTTATGCTGCTCAGCGGCCTGCCTCCGGCGGAACAGCTGGATGCCGGACTGATCGACGCGCTGCTGCGGCAGATCCGCGAGGCTTGCCGCGAATATCTGAAGATTGGCCTGTCGCTGGTCTACAGTCCGGCCAGCGACAACGCCGAGCAGGTGAACAGGCTGTACAAGGCGGCGCGGGAAGCCTCCAAGCACAGGCTGTTCTACGGACATGGCTGCATCATCGATGCCGGGTATATCGGGGAGCTGCAGAAGAATCTCTATGCCTATCCGGCCGATCTGGAGAAGAAGCTGGTCGAGGCACTTACGGGAGGCCGGACGGAGGAGGCACTCGAATACTTCTCCCAGATGCTGCGTGGGATGGAGCAGTATCCGTACCACGTGCTGGAGCTGACGCTGTCGCGGATCAGCTTCACGATCAAGCGGATTCTGGACAACATTGTCAAGTGCTCACCGGCAACGGAAAGCAGGGTGCCGCAACTGCCCTTGCTTGAGGATTATGAGACGCTGGAGCAGCTGGAGGCGGCCTATTGCCGGCTATTTGCAGACATTCAGGAGCGGCAGGCAGATAAACGCAGCTCCAAGCAGAGCGACCTGATCCGCCAGATCAATCAGAAGATCAGCGATCGTTACATGGACCCCAGCCTCAGTCTGAACCAGATCGCCGACGAGCTGAATATGTCGCCGATCTATGTCAGCCGGCTGTATAAGCAGCAGACCATGACCACGATTGTGGACTTAATCATGGAGGTGCGGATGACCGCGGTCTGCCGGCTGCTGAAGGAGAGCGACCTCTCGGTCTCCGAGATCGCCTCCGCCGCAGGCTTCACCAGCAGCTCCTACCTGCACCGCATGTTCAAGCGCAGCTTCAGCGTGACGCCGATCGAATTCCGGCGCTCGAAGCCGAGCGGCTGAGGGGCGCGGGCTTTGGGCGGTGGGCCGTGGCGCCACTGTAGGGGCGCGGGCGTTAAGCCGTGGGCGCCACTGTAGGGGCGCGAGGCGGAATTAAGTACTGATTTGCATCTATTTACTCTTCAGCCCCCTAATTGGAGTGGAGTCCTCCATATGCAGACATTGCTGAACATCGAGCGTACCCCAGCCTACCAATTGCTGAACATTCGCGCACCCCAACCTACCAATTGCTGAACATCGAACGCACCCAACCTACCAATTAAGTGCAAAACTGCAACTATTTTCGGTCGATTTCAGACTTTCAACTAATTTAAGTGCGAAAACGCATCTAATCCAGCCGATTTGGCCGAATCCCCCTCCTACGTATGAATTTAGTTGCACTTTCGACACTTAATTCTTCATAATCCCACATTTGGGCGGAATTAAGTGCTGATTTGCATCTATTTACTCTGAAGGCCTGGTGGAAGCTGGGGGAGCGGATAGAAAGAGAAAGGGGTGCGTTGATCGACGGTCGCTGGTTATCACGCAGGGGGCGAGTGAACAGTAGTTGGTTGGTTGGTTGGTTGGTTGGTTGGTTGGTTGGTTCGTTCGTTCGTTCGTTCGTTCGTTGGTTCGTTCGTTCGTTGGTTCGTTGGTTCGTTGGTTGCTTTCCTTATATATATCCGGCCCAATAAGAGCACAAAACAAAAAGACGCTCCCACCGCAAAACCCTGCGGCAGGAGCGCCTGCTCCAACTTCAAACTCTAGAATACCTGCTTCCAGTCCGTCCCCTGCTCTTTGGCCAGGATAACGAATTGTTTGGTCAGCAGATTGGCTTCCAGCTTGGCTTCGTGACCTTCATGCTGCCAAGTAATATCCAGCACATTGTCGCCCTGCGGAGCAACAGTGATCTCGCCGTCGAACGCCGGACAGCTGTTTCTGAACTTCAGCAGTTGGAACAGCCGCTGTACAACCGGACGCTCCACCTCTGCATTCACTTCATCCATCGTATAATAATGGCGGTTGATGTTACGGCCTTCCTTGGTGCTCTCCAGCAGCTCAATATCGTTCTCTCCGGCCAGCAGACCGACATAATAAATCTGCGGGATGCCCGGCGCGAAGCATTGGATCGCTCTAGCCAGCAAGTAAGCCTGATCATCGTTGCCAAGAGCAGAATAATAAGTGCAGTTGATCTGGTAAATATCCAGATTGTTATAAGCTTCTGTGCTGTAGATTTTCTTCACATTCGCACCTTGGCTGTAGAGGCTCTCGCGGGTCAGTTCCGCTTCCTCATCAGTCAGCAGGTCCTTCACATCCACTACGCCGATACCGTCATGGGTATCGAGGGTAGTGAACTGTTTGCGTGGACAGATCTCCAGCCAGTGGGCCAGTCGTTCCACTCTGCCGCTGAACAGGGCATGCAGCACCAGCATTGGCAGCGCGAAGTCGTAGACGTAATAGTCCTGTCCGGCGATTTTCTGCTGAATGCTGTAATGCTCATGAATCTCCGGCAGCACCTTGACGCCGTAAGGCTCGACCACCTGCTCCGACAGCTTCAGCATCTCCCAGATATCCGGCTCCACGAAGAAGCAGTTCGTGCCGATCTTCTTATTAGCATAGGCAAAAGCGTCCAAACGGATGATCGAAGCCCCCTTATCCGCCAGGAAGGTCAGATTGTCGCGCACAAATTGCTGGGTCGTTTCCGTGGTCACGTCCAGGTCGATCTGCTGCTCGTCGAAGGTACACCATACCTTCTCGGTGCTGCCATCCTTGAAGGTAACCTCCACATACGGCGCACGCGGCTTGCGCTTGTAGATCAGATCCACATCGGCTTCCGTCGGCTCGCCGCCCGGCCAGAAATCCTTATACCGGATGAACAGATCGGCATATTTGGACTCGTCTTTATGCTCCAGGAAATCCTGAAAGTATGGGGACTGGCGCGAGATGTGGTTGATCATGAAGTCATACATCATGTAGAACTTGCTGCTCATCTCTTCCACTTCGGCCCAATCGCCAAAAGCAGGGTCAACCTTCGTATAATCCATCGGCGCAAATCCCCGGTCGCCCGAAGAAGGGTAGAAAGGCAGCAGGTGAACGCCGCCTACTACGCCATGCAAGTGCTTCTCCAGCACCTCGTTCAGTTCCTTCAGATTCCGCCCCATACTATCGGCGTAGGTGATCAGCATGGCTTCATTTTTGATCTGCATAGTAAATTCCTCTCCAAGTTGAAATTTGTTCTCCTGACCGCTGCTTGCACCCGTGTCCCCTAGTTAAGTCTGTATACTCTGGCTTCGTACGGTCTCAGCTTCAGCGCGGGAAGCCCGGCTTCCCCGCCCACTTCATAATTGGAGATCAGCACTTCACTTCCGGTGAGGTCAATCCCCTCCGGCAAGGCAAAGGCTGGCTCTTCCTGCGAGAAATTGCAGAGCACCAGCAGCCGCTCCCCGTCCAGTTCACGGGTGAACGCATAAATCTGTTCATCCTGCTCAAGCAGCAGCTGATATTTACCATAGACAATCACAGGATTCTGTTTGCGCAGCTTGATCAGCCGCTTGTAATAATGGTATACCGAGTCCGGGTCAGCAAGGACCGCTTCGGCATTAATCTGCTTGTAATTAGGATTCACTGCAATCCAAGGTTCGCCTGTGGTGAAGCCGGCATGATCTTCCGCCGACCATTGCACCGGTGTCCGGGCATTGTCTCTGCCCCGTTCATGAATTGCATGCATGACCTCATCGCCGCTCATCGTGCCACGCGAGGTGAAATCTTTATAGGCATTCAAGGATTCGATGTCACGGTATTCCTCAATGGACTCAAAGGCGATATTCGTCATTCCGATCTCTTCGCCCTGATAAATATACGGCGTTCCTTTGAGCATATGCAGGCAGGTCGCCAGCATTTTGCCGGAGATCACCCGGAAGGCCTCACTGTCATTCCCGAAGCGCGAAATCGCTCTGGGCTGATCATGGTTGCTCCAGTACAGGCTGTTCCAGCCCTTCTCTTCCAGGCCTTCCTGCCAAGTGGTGACAATCGTCTTCAGGTCGGTCAACTTCCACGGCTGCGGCGACCATTTGCCGTATTCGCCGCTGCCCACATCGACATGCTCGAAGTGGAAGACCATGTTCAGTTCCTCGCGTTCGCTGCCGGTATACAGCTTGGCCTGCTCAACGCCTACATTCGGCATTTCCCCGACGGTGATCGTATCCGCCTTGGACAATACCTCCTGATTCATCTCATGCATGTATTCATGAATCCGCGGCCCGTTGACGAAATACGGATTGCCGTCGCCATACCCGGTTCCGGTCATCTCCCCGTCAGGGAAATTCTGGTCCTTCGAAATGAAGTTCACGACATCCATGCGGAAGCCGTTGACACCCTTGTTCAGCCAGAAGTTCATCATCTCATACACGTCACGGCGCAACTCCGGGTGCTCCCAGTTGAGGTCAGGCTGCTTTTTGCTGAAGAGGTGCAGATAATATTCATCGCTAGCATCATCATATTCCCAGGCGCTTCCGCCAAAGAATGAACCCCAGTTGTTCGGTGCTTCTCCACCCTTGCCTGGACGCCAGATATAATAATCACGTTTGCTGCTGTCCTTGGCTTCACGCGATTCCACGAACCAGGCATGCTCGTCCGAGGTATGGTTGACCACCAGATCCATCATAATTCGGATATCCCGCTTATGGGCCTCTTCCAGCATCTCGTCGAAATCGGCCATCGTGCCGAATTCGTCCATAATCGCCCGATAGTTGCTGATATCGTAGCCGTTATCATCGTTCGGCGATTGGTACACCGGCGACAGCCAGATCACATCGATGCCGAGATCCTGCAGATGATCCAGCTTCTGCGTAATGCCGGGGATATCCCCGATGCCGTCCGCATTGCTGTCATTGAAGCTGCGCGGATAAATTTGATACACAACACTTTCTTTCCACCAGGCGCGGTCCATAGCTTGTCTCTCCTTTAATTAAGGGAATGTGTTATTTCACTGCGCCTTCTACCACACCCCGGATAATCTGGCGCTGCATCACGATATAGAATATGACAACAGGAATCATGGAGAAGACAAGGGCTGCCATGGCGACGCCATAATTCGATGTATATTTTCCAAAGAAATAGAAGGTCGATAAGGGAAGGGTCCGGTCCTCCGGCGATACCAGTACAAGCGATGGAAGCAGGAAGTCGTTCCAGATCCACAGCACGTTCAGGATGGCAATCGTCGTCGTAATCGGTTTTAGAATTGGAAAAATAATCTGCGTAAACAACCGGACCTTGCCGGCTCCGTCAATTAGGGCTGCTTCGTCCATCTCTTTGGGCACCCCTTTGACAAATCCATGGTACATAAAGGTCGACAGACTGATGCCGAAGCCCAGGTAGAAATAGATCAGCGACCACTTGCTGTTCAGCATGTGCAGGTTCCCGAACAGGGACACGAACGGAATCATAATCGCCTGAAACGGAATAATCATCGACGCAATCAGCATCATCAGAATGACGTTGTTCATTCTCCACTTCCATCTCACCAGGAAAAAGGCAAAGCTGGACGAGAAGATCAGAATTAAAATAACTGCCACTATGGTAATCAGCAGGGAATTCAGCAAAGCCGAGGTGAAACCCATGGTGGTGTAGGCTTCACTATAGTTCTTAAAGCTCCACTCCGCAGGAAGCGACAGCGGGCTACGCACAATATCCACCCGGTCCTTGAAGGAATTGACCAGGATCATAAACAGCGGAAACACAAACAAAACCAGCAGCACTATATTCAGAGCGAGAAACAGTGCTTTCTGGGAACGGCTTGTGGTTGTCATGCTTCCACCTCCACTTTCTTCATCATGCTAACTTGCATTATTGCGATAAAAGCAACCACCGCGAACAGAATAAAGGCCTTCGCCTGTCCGGGTCCGAAATTCTGGTACACAAACGCTTCATTATATACATGCATGGCGATCAGCTCGGTGGAGCGGAACGGCCCGCCTTTGGTCAGCGAAAGGTTGGTGTCATACACCATGAAGCTGCGCTGCAGCGTCAGGAACAGGCTGATCGTGAACGCGGGAACCATGAGCGGGATTTTGACACTGAACAGCTGGCGCCAGAACTTGGCTCCATCCAGACTGGCCGCTTCGAGCAAGGAATCCGAGATACCGCCAAGTCCTGCCACATAGATCAGCATCATATAACCGGCATTCTGCCATACACCGACAACAATCAGTGCCCATAATGCTTTGTCCGGGTCACCCAGCCAGGAAGCCGAGAGGAACCCCCAGTCCAGCTGTGTACCTGCATACGTCATAACTCTGGAGAAAATAAACTGCCATACAAAACCGAGAATAATTCCGCCGATCAGATTCGGTGTAAAAAATCCGGCGCGGAAAAAGTTCTGTCCTTTCAGCCCGCTGGTCACCAGCAGGGCCAGTGCGAAAGCGACGACGTTCGTCAGCACCAGCGTAATTAATACATATTTCAGTGTGGTCCACATCGAGGTCCAGAAGACAGGATCAGAGAATGCAGCCGTGTAATTGGACAGTCCCATGAAATCAAAGGACGAGGATGATCCGTTCCAGTTCGTGAAGGTCATGAAGATCCCGATCAGGAAAGGAATCACGATGACGGTTATAAAAGCAAACAAAGGCACAAATCCGAAGATCATAAATACCTTCAGCTTGCTTGAAAATGTTTTTTCGTTATACATGGCAACCTCCAGTCCCTACCCTGATTAGTCAGCCGGGGACAAGCAGTGAATGCTTATCCCCGGCCAGCTAACTTGATGGCATTATCTTTGTCTTATTTCGCTTGGTTCCAGTACGCCTGAATTTCCTTCGTCAGACCTGCTCTGTCTGTTTCACCGGCCAGATATTTCTGCATGGAAGCTGCCATTGCCGGGAAAGCTTCTGGCGGATAATAGGAGTTCATCCATTCCAGTGTCTGTTCAGCATCCGTATAGGACAATACCGATTGGGATACCGGATCAGATGGTTTAGTAGTGAAATTGCTGTATGCCGGCAGGAAGCCGAATTGATTGACGTAATAATCCTGGCCCTTTTCGCTGGACACCATCCAGTTCAGGAAGTCCTTGGAGGCTTGTTGTTCTTCAGGTGTAGATTGGCTGGCATCTACCGTCCAATACTCAGGTACACCTACAGAAATTTTACTGTTGCCGAAGTCTTCGGCATTGTTGCTGACCGGTACGGGAAGGAAACCATATTCGCCATCCGGGTCAATCTCTTTGATCTGGGTATAAGCCCAGTTGCCCATAAACCACATGCCTACTTCACCATCAGCCAGCAGGATTGGGGCATCATCGTATTGTGCAGCCAATGGAGAATCCTTGGCGGAGTTGTATTCCTTCATCAGATCGAACGTGTCCAGCCAGCCATTGAATACCTTGTCAGCAGCCAGATCAACGGAACCACTCTTCAGATCTTCCAGGTATTTCACGCGGTCTGCATGATCCGGTGCTTCATTGGCCATAAATACATTTGTGAAGTGTGCCCCAAGCGACCAATCCACCGGTGAAATGTGGAACGCGCTGACGCCGGAAGCCTTAATTTTGTCAAACAAGGCTTTCAGATCATCCTGTGTCTTGATCGTAGCCGGGTCAAAGCTGCCGCCTACTGCTTTATCCAATACGGATTTGTTGTACAAGAAACCAAAAGCTTCAATCGACATCGGCATACCATATACCTTGCCGTCTTCAGTTACATAATCCAGCGTGCCGCTGTTGGCGTTCTTAACCCATTCCTGGTCGGACAGGTCTGCCAGCTTGTCCTTCATAACTCCGAATTCGCTCAGAAAATGCATGATGTTCGGCGCATTGTTGGATGCATATAGTGTAGTGATCCGTTCGTAGCCATTCTGTCCGGCTGTCGGAATCAGGGATACTTTCACTTTATCTTGCGAACCGTTATATTCCTTCACCATTTCCTCAAACTGCTTGGAAATTTCCTGTTTACCGACCAGCACCGATATCTCTGTCTTGGCGCCGCCTGTGTTGGCATTCCCCTCTGCATTGTTACCGCCTCCGCAAGCAGCCAGCACAGAAACCATCAGAATAACCATCATCGTCATTGAAAACGTTCTCTTCAACATTCTTTTCTTCCTCTCTATGTATGCTTTTGAACACAGCCTATTTTATAGTTAACAGAATATTATGTCAAACGTTTTCACATAATATTATTATATATAACGTGATATAATCATGATAAAATATCGCAATGTTAGCTATATATGTGGTAACGTTATTACATTCCAAAGCAGGATTACCAAGGGATTTTCGTATCAATATCGAATAGATAGTACAGCATTTATGAAATGAGGCTGAAGGTATGGCAGGGATCAAAGATGTGGCCAAGGCGGCAGGCGTTTCGGTAGCCACAGTCTCCAGGGTGATGAACAACCGGGGATATATCAGTAAGGAGACGCGCAGAAAAGTGGAGAAAGCGATGGAGTCGATTGACTACCATCCCAATCAGATTGCCCGGGCGCTGCAGAAGAACCAATCTTATTTCATCGGCATTATTGTACCGGACTCCAACCACCCTTTTTTCTCGGATCTGATCAAATATGTCGAAATGAGCGCCAATGAGCGCAACTATAAATTGCTGGTCTGCAACTCGCTGGATGATCCGGACAAAGAAGCGAAGTATATCAGCATGCTCCGCCAGAATCAGGTCGACGGGATTATTATGTGCAGCCATACGATGGATATCGAGAGCTACCGCAAGGTTCCGTTCCCGATTGTGTCCTTTGACCGCTTCATCTCGTCTACCATCCCCTGTGTGGGATCGGATAACTATCGGGGCGGCGAGCTGGCTACCGAGCACCTGATTGGCCTCGGCTGCAAACGGCTGCTGCACATCTCCGGTCCGCTGGAGCTGGATATTCTGTCCAACCGGCGGCGGGATGCTTTTGTGATTACGTCTATGAAACATGGTGTGGCTTATGACATCATCGAAGGGGCCCACAACAAGCTGACCTTCAACTACTTCTGGACATTCATTCACGAGAACCTTACGCCGGAGCGGCTGCAGGAATATGATGGCATCTTCTGCAGTAACGATCTTGTGGCTTATGCGTTATATTTGTATGCGCAGCAGCATGGCATTGACGTGCCCAGCCAACTGAAGATTATCGGCTATGACTACCACAGCTTCACCCGCATGCTGCAGAATCCCAAGCTGACGACTATCATGCAGCCCAGCGACCGGATCGGCGTCATGCTGACCAACACGCTGATCCAGATGATCGAGAACGCTGACGGCGAGCTGATCAACAATACCACGGTCGATGTTACGCTGGTGAAGGGGGATACGACTTAAGGGGCTTGGTGTGTGATAGAAGTGTGTGTTATAGCTGGGGGGGGACAGACTTAACTGCATTTCGTACACTTAAATCATCCGATTTTACTTGAAATGGGCCAATAAGTGTATTTGGTGCAGTTAAAAATCCCCATTCAGCGATAAAGCAGCGTTTGGAGCAATAATAACTGCGCAGAATGCAGTTAAAGTCCTCAGGAGCGGTTTTTCACCCAAAATAAATGTACAAAATACAGTTAGCAATGAAGCAAGCGTTGGTTACTTAACTAATCGACAGCAGAATACACCCAGCAGCGCTAGTTAGTTTAAGAGCCGCGTTCCCACCGAGTAGCCGCACCAAGTAGAAACGGATGCCGTCCTCTGAAAGAGGCGGCATCCGTTTCTGCGAGAAATAGAAGGATAATTTATGGAGTGAAACCTATAAATTCTTATATTTCAAAAAAGCCGCCTCTCAGCAGCTTTTTTCAGTTAATATCTCAGCCGCAGCTTCATTTCAATGGCCTTATTTCTTCAAATGATAAGGCACGGTGGTGATAATTACATTCCTGCGGTACAGCAGATGGGCGCGCAGCAGCAGACTCGACTGGTTATGGAGAATGTTATGCCAGCCTTTCTTCGGAATAAACTGCGGCACAATGACCGTCACCTGATAGTTCGACTCGCTCGCCTTGCGCTGCACCGTATCAATGAACTTGGTCAGCGGATGAATGATGCTGCGGTAAGGCGAATACAGCGATACGAGGCGGATATCCGGCTGCCATTTCGTCCATTTTTGCTCAAAAACCTGCTCATCTTCTCTTTCAAACGGCACATGAACAGCAATAATCTGGTAAGCAGACAGCGACTTGGCATAATTCAGCGAATTCTCCACCACATGCGTGATGCCCGCCACCGGCACGATAATGATATTACCTTCAATGGGCAGTGCCTTCGTACAGGACGTAATCCGCAACTGGTCCGCGACATCTTCATAATGCTTGTGGATGCGGTGGAACAAGACCAGAATCAGCGGGATAAATACCAGCACAGGCCATACCTGCGTAAATTTGGTCAAAAAGAACATCATCGTCACAATCAGACTGATCAGCGCTCCCGTAGCGTTAATAATCAGCTTCATTACCCAGCCTTCGGGTTTCTTACGGACCCATCTGACGATCATACCGCTCTGGGAGAGCGTGAACGGGATGAACACCCCAACGGCATATAACGGAATTAGATGCTCGGTCCGGCCTTTAAAAACCACGATTAACACAATCGACAGCAGGCCCAGAATCAGAATACCGTTAGAATAACCCAGCCGGTCGCCGCGGATGGTGAACATCCGGGGAATGAATTTGTCTTTGGCCAGGTTGACAGCCAACAGCGGGAAGGCGGAATAACCGGTGTTTGCGGCGAGAATCAGGATTAAAGCCGTAGTGCCCTGGATAAAATAATACATGAAATTACGGCCAAAAATCTGCTCAGCGATATCGGACACCACCGTAACCTCAGGCCGCGGAACAATCCCGTAATAGTATGCCAGGAATACAATGCCCGAGAATAACAAGGCGAGCAGTGAACCCATGGCCAGCAGAGTTTTGGCTGCATTATTCGGGGAAGGCTCCTTGAAATTGGGGATCGCATTCGAGATGGCCTCCACCCCGGTCAGCGCCGAGCTCCCGGAGGAGAAGGCCTTCAGCAGCAGAAACAGACTGATTCCGGCAACCGGTGTACCCAGAGGAGCATGCAGCTCCGCCGATACCTGGCCTGTCAGAATGTTGTAGATACCCACGGCAATCAGCACAAACAGGGCCAACACAAACAGATACACGGGATAAGCCAGCAAGGAAGCCGACTCGGTAACCCCTCTAAGGTTAAGCGTTGTAATTAACAGCACGAAGATGATGGCTATAGGCACATTATAAGCATGCAGGCTTGGAAAAGCGGATGTAATCGCGTCCGTGCCCGCAGACACACTTACCGCAACCGTAAGAATATAGTCGACCAGCAGGGAACCGCCGGCGATCAGTCCGGGGTAGATGCCCAGATTCTCCTTGGAGACCACATAAGCTCCCCCGCCTTGGGGATAGGCGAATATAATTTGCCGGTAAGACAAGATCAGCGCCACCAGCAGCACCAATACTCCGGCTGCAATCGGGATGGAATACCAGAACGCCGCCGCGCTGAGCGTAATCAGTACCAGCAGGATCTGCTCCGGCCCGTAAGCCACCGAGGACAGCGCATCGGACGACAGGATTGCCAGCGCCTTTGTTTTGTTTAGTTTCTGGTCGCCGAGCTGATCTGACTTCAGCGGCCGCCCGATCAGGAATCTTTTGACTGAGGACATCATGAACCTTCACCCACCTTCAAATATAACATTCATAAGTTCACGTACTATAAGTTACCCTTGAGCTATACAGAATAATCCCGGCAAAATTGACCGGAATCCGTCCTGCTACACACCCCATTTATATATCAACAGAAAGTGCCGCTATGCACCCTGGTTATGTTCAGATACAGAAAAATAAACTGGCGATTATCCGCAATAAGGTACAGTCCTTTGGATAGCCAGTTCATTATAGTCCTTTTAACAGGAAAATACAGTTATATTGAGAGAAAAGATTCAGTTGCGAAAGTGCATCCAATTTTATTCCAACGATACCGTTGCTAACGTATCTACTCCTAGGAATCCGCTGGTATAGCCCGTCCAGTTGGGGACTTCACGTTCTCCATCTTGCTCAGCGTTCCGCGAATTCAGATTAGGTGGTTACTCAGCCAAACCTGTAAATATGCAGGTATTTAGCCGATATTAGGCGATTCTGAGCGAATGCCTGCAAATGTGCAGGTTTTGTGCTGTAATTTGCTCCATAGGGGGAATATTAGCTGAAAAAACTGCAGTTTTACAGGAATTTCGACGTTGGCTTAATTGGTGTGCGAAAAACCTGCAGTTTTGCAGGAATTGGCGGCGGCTGCCTGACTGCAGGATAATATCACCGTCAGCATAACAGCAAACAGCCACCGTAAATTCCCCGGCGGCTGGTCTAAGCTAGCTAGTTACTCCTTGCTCAGCTCGCACTGCAACCTCTACTACGCTACTCCTGCAACTGCTTCAATTCATAAAAAACGCCATGCCGGCTCATCAGCTCCTCGAAGCTGCCCACCTCGGCCACCTGCCCGTCCTTCATGACGACAATGCGGTCGGCATTCCTGATCGTGGACAGCCGGTGGGCCACGATGAAGGTGGTCCGCCCGCGGATCAGCTCGGTCAATCGCCTTCTGCACGATGAACTCCGAGATATTGTCCAGCGCTGACGTCGCTTCATCCAGCAGAATAATCTGCGGATCACGGAGCATCGCCCGGCCGAAGGTGATATTGTCGCGGATGGTTCCCGAGAAGAGTACCGTTGTCTGCGGCACACCTGTGTCGACGTCAGCACCTCCGAAATCGAATGGATCGACTCGAAGCCCCGCGCAAACTGCGGATAGACATTCAGCATGCTATTCACGGAAGCCAGGATGGTCGAGAAGAACCCCTGATGAATGTTATAATTGCAGAGACCTGAAGTACATTCTTATCTTTCCTGACACATTGATCACTATCCATGAGGAGGTCCTGTTAATGAACCATTTTCAGGCAAGTTTCTTAAGCCGCTCTATGCAAAGTCTACACTTCAAACAACGGCGGTTGTTTGCATAGAGCTGATACCCGAAATCCGCCGCAGGTAAATCGCTTGTTTGCAGTAGTGACTTTGCTCCCTTACAAAGACTCAAATTCTTTATAAGGAGCGGAGCTATCATGAAATATGTAAATGCAGATCAGGTCTTCCCAGAGCCTCTGCTGAAGGAAATCCAGAAATACGTAAATGGCGGGATGGTGTACATACCAACCGCAGCACCCTTGCGCAAAAAATGGGGGGAGAAGTCCGGAAGCCGCCGTTATTTGAACGAACGGAATGCGGACATCCGGCTGCGGTTCTCCTCCGGAGAATCCATCGACCGGCTCTCTGAGCGGTTTGGCTTATCCGATCACAGTATCAAAAAAATTGTGTATCGCAAGTAGAAATGGCATCGCCGTCCTCTGAAGAGGCGGCAGCCGTTTCTGCCGGAAATAGAAGGCTAAAGAATCAGGTGGAGCTGCATCGGAATCCCCGGTGCGGCTTCTTTTTTGTAAGCAGACTATCGTTCTGAACCATTTATTATATATAACCCTGCTGAATCCTTCACTATAGTAATCATTAGGAGGTGAAGGGATGATAGATGTGCTGAAGGATGCAAGAAATGCCGCATTATCTGCCTTATTACACTATGACTTGGAATGGACTAACATCCGCTTTATTCAGAGTTCAGATACGATCACCTATAAAATAGAGACAAGCAGCACAGGCAGCTACCTGCTGCGGATTCACCGTGAACACTTGACCAAACCGGAAATTTGTTCTGAATTAGTCTGGCTTCAGGCCTTGAATCAGCACGATGCGCTGAAGGTAACGGAAGGTGTATTAGCCCGTAATGGCGAAAGTGTGGTGGAGATCGGCGATGAACAGGGACTGCGGAAGACGAGGGTCACGCTTATGCACTGGATCGATGGCGAACTTGCGGAGGAGCCGCTGTCAGTGGATTGTGTTCAACAGATCGGCAGGCTGACCGCCCGGCTTCATCAGGCAGCTGCTGTTTTCCTGCCGTTGGCCGGATTTGTGCGTCCCACGTATGATGCCAACCATTTTCGCAGACAGATGGTACAGCTGGAGCAGCACTATCCCTGCTTTTTGACAGAGAAAGCCTGGACTAATTATCGGAACGCCGCCGAATTGGTTCTCCAGGAGCTGGGGCTTATGACTCCCACGCCAGCGAATTTCGGTATGATCCACGCTGATCTGCATTTGGGTAATCTGGTGTTTGATCAGGATACCCCATATGCGATTGATTTCGCACGATGTGGATATGGCTATTTCCTATATGATATGGCTGCTGTATTGCTGGGTTTAAGCCCGGCGCAGCGACGGATGCATCTGCTGGGGTATAGCCAGATCAGCGCGCTGGATGATGATTATGTGCAGAGACTGGAGTGTTTTTTCATCATGTGTATGATCGAGAACTACGCACATCATGCCGCCGATCCAAGAGAAACCGCTGATTTGATAGCAGAACAACCTTACGCTCAGGCTTATCTCAGCTGCTTTCTGAGTCACCGTTCCTTTTTGTTTGAACATATCGAACCGTTGCAGGAGGATTAATTATGATGAATGTTAGGGTGAAAGTAACAGACCCCAAGGATGCTTATCTGATCAAAAATATGTATCCGCTCTACCTCCATGACCTGGCTGGACATTACGGGCCTGTGCCCGGACATCTGCCTAACCGCCATAGCATCTTCGAGGACAGCGAGGATTATGTAACGTTGCAGGATCAATATGACGTCCAGAATATCTGGTGGGAGAAGCCCGGCTGCCTGTACCCCCACCTGATTCTGGCAGATGATCTGCCTGTCGGCTTTGCCTTGATCGCCACTCCGCCGCATTGTGCTCCAGGTGTCGATTATTTTGTGAATGATTTCTTTGTGATGAACCCGTTCAGAGGTCAGGGTATCGCGGAAGCGGCGGCAGCCAGCGTGTTCGACAGCTTCAGAGGCAGCTGGCAGCTATTCACCAACCCGTCTGCAAAGAACTCCACCGCCCAAGCTTTCTGGCGCAGAACCGTCTCCAATTATACTCAAGGGCAGTACGAGGAATACCAAGGCAACACTTTTGATGGGGACAAGCTGGTATTCTCGTTTAGTAACCATCACAGCCAGGCTGCGGACCGAGGAGCCGCTATTTCCGCCGATTTAACCCTTTTAGCGGATTAACGGACTCAGAGAGCCCTTATTGTGCCCAAATCAGACCCATTAGCTGCCCAGATCAGCACATAAGGGCCCCTCGGTCCGTTAGCCTCCGAAAACACCCGATATCCAGCAAATAAGAGCTATGAGGTCCGCAACAATCATCCCTGTCCGCTAATGTCATGCTTGTACCGCAATGCTTCCTGTCCACAAGTGTCACTCCGTTTGCTGCAGCTCCCTCCTTAGTCATTTTGAGATGTTCCAGTCTCATCACTTCGTATTCTGTACGGCAAATTTGTTCAATGCAGCTTCGGCAGCAAGCAGCGCGGCTTCAAGAACAGGGCTGCGGGTTCCCTGTACTCTTCTGAAGTAGAGACAGCGGACCAAATTTTTGCTATTCACACGGGCGATTACCTGCTCTCGGCATTTCGGCTGGCTGGCGCATGCGGACAGACCGCCGATCCACTCCACCACCTGCTGCTCCGGTAGCAGTTCCTGCTCCAGCATGGTGTCCACGATGGTAGCGATCCGTTCCTCTTCTTCCTCAGCGAAGGTGGACAGACCATTGTGCAGCATGCCCTGAATAGCCGCAAGAATCTCCAGTTGCACAGATGTGTCACTTTCCGGACATTGCACCAGCTCATCCAGCGCATCTGCCGCATGAGCCGCACTGTGTGCCCAGCCTCCTTCAGCCACATAACCGCGCAGGTCCTTCTCTTCCCGGTAATAACGCAGTAATGCACCCTTCACAGCCAGGAATTCAGCAGGCTTCAGAATTGGCTGCTTCCTGTGGCGCATCAGAATTAAAGCTACCGGCAGCACCGCGAAGGTTCGCGTAAACACAGACGGACTCCCCTCGCTCCCGATCTGATAGAACAGATGCTGCTCATCAGTCAGCGTTCTGAGCAGGATGCGCAGCTCATCGTCCGTGAACTTTTGCTGTTCCATAATCCATTCATAGAAGGTAGGATAGATCAGATTATCGCGCAGCTCCGGCTCCGGGTCCCCGATATATTGCAGCATCAACGTCAGGAAGTCCTGTTCCCGCTCTCCCTCACGCAGGTGGTAGTGCTCGTCTTCGATACGTTGTAGGTCTTGCATCAGCTGTTCTCTGATGTTGCATGAATCCACACGGCTATCGCCCCTTAACTGCTGCACTTTAATGTCACAGCTTTTGGCAACTATCCAGCCATTCAGCCCATAGGAAGAAGATATCACGAAGTATTGATATTGTTCAGCAGTCAGCGTTGACTCCAATTCTTCGAGAGTATCATACATCTTGGGCCAGCCGTAGTTCTTTTGTTTGTTCAGCAGCTCTGTATTCTCTTTGATGAAACTAGGGATTCCATAGGCATCGATATCAAGGATAATACTTCCCGGCAGTTCCCCTTCAAACCAATGGCACAGCACTCCCGAGAAAACAATATCCGTATGCTCCAGCAATTGAGGATAGTCATACCTAGTATGCATAATGATTTGCTCAGCCTCATAATTCACTTCATACGACAGTATTTCATTATCATGCACTTGGGACATCTAATCTGAACCCTCCTGTTCTTTTACCAGCCAACCAAGAGCTAGAAACACCCAATCTTCCGCCGCTCAACCTTGTTGTTCGCCTGTTTATACATGTAATATTCCATATCCGTCAGATTGACCAGTGCCAGCCCTCTTTCTTCAATGACCGGGAGATCCACTTCCGCCTCCAAGAGCAGCAGCTTCAGCCCCTTGGCTTCCCATGAATATCTGTGATAACAAATTTCCGCATATCCCTCCTGCTTTCCTGCTCCAAGTTGTCTTTCGGGGCTAATTCTCTTCCCCTCTGACATTCGCTAGAACATCCCCCAAGGTTCAAACAACCTCTTTTTTTCATTTCAAGCTCCTTATTATCGCCTGTATTAACCACAGGCGTACCCTTCTATTATCGGCAAGTAATTTCTGTTACAACACGCATCCTGTCCAGAATCGAGGGTATTCTCCACAGAAAAACAGAGGTTGTCCCATCAGCCATATCGTGGCTGATGGGACAACCTCTGTTTCTCAACATACACTAATTCACCATACTAAGATAACTCTTTTGATCTACTACACGCCGAGCTGTGACATAACGATCTTTGTAGTATGTATCCGCCAACTTGCTTATTCTAACTCCCTTGCTGCTCGAGGAGTGAGCAAATTGATCATCGCCTAGATAGATGCCCGCATGAGAGATACCCGTACCCAACGTATTAAAAAACACCAAATCTCCTGATCGCAGGTTCTCTTTAGCTACTGGTGTCCCTACTTTGGCTTGAGATTGGGATGTGCGTGGAAGATCCTCCACATTAAACTTTTTCAGAACATACAATATAAATCCGGAACAATCAAACCCTATGGACGTAGTACCCCCCCATAAATACGGGGTTCCCAGTACCTGATTCACTTCACTTTCAAGGTTAACCTCACTTGCAGAGATACTTGGTGCAGCGGTTGTGAACAGAACTGCAGCTCCTAATAAAGATAAGATGACTTTCTTCAGAACCTTGTTCTCCCTTCAATGCCTACGGAGTTAGCTAAGGGTTCGGTTAAAGGTTCCCTATATTCTCTTACTCACAAGAATAATTCACCCGGAAATGGTTCCCCCGTTTTCAAATGAAACTCGGCAGTAGTTAATATTTTGTAACTAATTATACTTTAATAGAACTACAAACATCTGTCAATCTTCTCTCGAATTTCATCTAGTATCATGCCCTGTTAAGGCTTTCTACATAGATTTTCTACTATTTTAGAATTCAATCCTTTTATTCCTATTAAATCCTTTGATAATGTGCATCAGCAAAATAAACAAAAATGTAATAACTATCCTGGATATATTATCCTCAACGTGAATCCTTCTAACAAAAAAGCTTCCCATTTAGTATGGATATCGTGGCATATGAAAAATTCGGAGCATACTCCGCCGCGAAAGCGGGCTTAGAAGCATTAATGAAAACGGTGACCGTGGAAGAAGCTAAGCATGGTATTCTTGTAAACCTATTTGATCCGGGCAATTTGTGCTTAAGATCGTTTGGATCTGTTACAAATCTTTGGATAGCGAATTACTTATTCGACTCCACCTGAAACTGTTTGAAATCTGCATACCCACCTTCGGTGACTTCTGCAATAGCAAATAAACCAAACTTCGCACCTACCCAGCGATCCACACTCGCTTCGAATATTTCTGCGGGAACAGACTCGAAGCTTTCACCATCCATCCTGTAGGCAAAGTCACAATGAGCACCTTCTCGGACGTTTACATAAATATCCACGATGGTACCCTTCATCGGGGTTCGCCATATCACAGATTCCTCCGTCTGGTAACCGACCGTATAGATGAGCTCCCGTTCTTCCGTACCAGCGATCACCTTAGCTGCAAGTCGAGCATGCTGGTAACCAAATACGATTAACCCCGCCTCAGTTCCTCCAAGCATACCGGCAATATCCAGTCGGACAGTCGCTCGAAATGATAGTGCCGGAAATTTTTGTAGCAACAACTGTGGCGCATCATAGAACGTTGTCACATGCTGCGGGAGTCGATCTGCGCACAACCGCAACGTACCTTCGTGCGTCGGCAGTAGCCAGTTCGGTGAAGGATTAGCCTGCCACTGCCATTGCAAGCCAGGCCGTCCTTCAGTAAAATTGTCCGATGTTGCTGGTATCTCAATGGGATAAACAGCGCCAACATCTGGCTTCTGGAAGCAAACCACCGGCTCTCCGATGCCTGCGTTTTGGTTTATGCCCATAAGCGGCCAATTGTCTTCCCATACAACGGGCTGCAAATGAACGATGCGACCGTAAGCATTCTTATCTTGAAAATGAATAAACCAGGATTCTCCATTGATGAGTTCAACCCATCCACCTTGATGGGGCCCGTTTACCGGAGAATCGCCCTGATGAAGTGCAATCCGGTCTTCATAAGGACCGAACGGGAAAGACGCCCGCAGCACGGTCTGCCACCCTTCCGCAACGCCCCCGGCTGGAGCGAAGATATAGTAGTATCCGTTCCGTTTATAGAACTTTGGACCTTCCATCGTTGGATGACCTTCCGGATCGTTGAAAACAATTTCACCTTCGTCCAGTAGTCGTGTACCATCCGGAGACATCCTGCAGACACGAAGCTTGTGTCGGATTCCAGACCGGCTTTCGGCAAACGCATGAATCAGGTAGGCTTGACCGTCATCATCCCAAAGGGGACAGGCATCAATCAATCCCTTTCCTTCATGTACAAGATGAAGCGGTGTCCACTCCCCCGCTGGATGATCTGCAGTCGTCATAAAAATGCCTACGTCGGGATCGCCATAAAAGATCCAAAATTTCTCATCGTGGTAACGAATGCTTGGTGCCCATACACCTTTGCCGTGTTGTACACGGTCATAGTCAGGGAGCGGCATTTGTTTGATGGCATGATTGATAAGACGCCAGTTCACCAAATCCTTGGAATGGAGTATCGGTAAGCCTGGAATATGGCAGAAGCTAGAGGAGGTCATATAAAAATCGTCGTTGACACGAATAACATCCGGATCAGAATAATCTGCGTGCAAGACGGGGTTTATGTACGTTCCGTCACCTTGATCCGATATCCATGGAGCACCAGTTCTAGCAGGTTGTTGTTCTGTGTTCTCACTCATTATTTCGTTTCCTCCTCTAAAACTGCTAACTTTTCAAAATCCATCCTGAACGTGCGGTTGACAACCCGGTCGATCGCTGCAGCGATCATCCCTGAATCCGTCAGTGGTTGCTTCAATTAGAATCCTCCCTTTTGATAGATAGATTCGCTTATCCCTTAATTCCAGTAGTTGCAATTCCTTCCACGAAATATTTTTGTGCCAAGAAGAATATAATCATCGACGGCAATATCGATAGAATCGCCATCGCAATGACTTGATTCCACTCCGTTGCCCCGCCAGTTGCATCTATTGACATCCGCAACGCGAGTGAGATCGGATATTTTTTCACACTGTTTATGAAGACAAGCTGGTTGAAGAAATCGTTCCATGTCCAGATAAACTGGAAGATCGTCGCGGATACCATGGCCGGAATACAGAGCGGAAGTAAGATCTTGAACAGAATTGTTATAGGTCCACAACCATCCATCACGGCGGATTCATCAAGTTCACGCGGCAGCCCGCGGATAAATTGAACCATCATGAAGATGAAAAACGGGAAGCATCCGAACAGTGCCGGCACAATAAACGGCATATAACTGTCAACCCAGCCTAAATTCCGGAAAATTAAATATCGTGGAATCAGAATGACGGTTTGCGGCAGCATAAGCGTCGTAATCATAAGCGCAAAGGCTACGTTCCGGAGCGGGAATGTAAAACGTGCGAACCCGTAACCGACTAGGAGGCTGGACAAAACGGTGAACAAAACCGTTGGTAGAACGAGCATAAAGGTATTAACAAAAAACGTTGAATACGTATACTGGCCAGAACCTGCCCATCCTTTAGCGTAAGAGCTCCAGACAAAGTGATCCGGCCACAAGTCGAGGGATCCAAAAAGATCCGGATTGCTTTTAAATGATGCAAAAAACAACCATAGCAGTGGATAAATCATAACCAGACCGATTAATACGAGTCCGAAGTGTCGTAGTCCATTTTTTGCAAATCGGCGAGTTGTCACATTCATTAGCTCCGTCCCCCATCCTCATAATGAACCCAGTATCTCGATGTGCGGAAAATCAAGAGCGTCACAACAAGAATGAACAAGAACAGTACCCAAGAAACGGCTGAAGCATAGCCCATACGCATTTGCATAAATGCTTCGTCATAAATTTTGAGTCCAATTAGATAGGTTGCTTTCATTGGCCCCCCGTTTGTGACAATAAATGCAGCTGTAAACTCCTGCAGAGCTCCGATCAATTGCATAATCAGATTAAAGAAAATGATTGGCGTCAGCAAAGGTAGTGTAACAGCGGCAAAGGTGCGGAGCTTTCCGGAACCGTCCACTTTAGCCGCGTCATACAATTCCGCTGGTATATTTTTCAATCCTGCGAGGAAAAGCACCATCGAAGTACCAAACTGCCAAACAACAAGTAAACTGATTGTATATAAGGCAACTTTCGGAGAGCCTAACCAGTTGATGCTCGGGATGCCTATCTTACCAAGCAGGGAGTTAACCACCCCCTCATTCATAAACAGAAACCGCCAGAGGAGCGATATGGCTACACTTGCACCAAGAATGGACGGCAAATAATAAACCGTACGGTAAATATTCATCATTCGGCTGTTTTTATTCAGAATAACGGCGATCAATAAAGCAAAAGCAAGCTTAGCCGGAACAGCAACAAATGTATACAGCACTGTTACTCTCATTGACGGGAAAAAATCCTTATCCTTCGTGAATAGCTTCACGTAATTATCTAATCCGATAAATTCACCTATCTTAACAAGACTTGAATCAGTCAATGAATAGTAAAGACTCAGTGCGAGCGGATAAAGTTGAAAACAAAGAAAACCAATAACCCATGGCGAAATAAACAACAAACCCCACAAGGCGTGTTTGACATTTCGATTGCCCAAGTGATCTTCACCTTCCTATTAAGTTTATGTGAAAAGTAGGATATTAAATTTAGCTCGGAAGGCGGCACATGCATGCACATGACCGCCCCCGGTTACATTTTGCAGCTGGAAACGATTACTGCACAGCTTCTTTAAGCTCTTCCAGCTTCTCTTTAATACTGGTGAGAGCTTCAATAGCGCCTTCCTTCGTACTCAACTTTTTATAAATAACTTTTTGGATTGAATCCTCATGCGCCACTCGTAAATTCGCATTATCACTAAGTACGGTTAGCGGCAGCGATTCTTTGGTGCTGGCATATTCTATGGCTTTCTTGATTTCCGGTTGAAGCTTTCCTGACTCACTAAGCGCCTTCAGCGCGACACTTGATGCTGGAATACCGCGCTGGGTATTTAGAATGATTGCCGCTTCCGGGTCATTGACCAGCCAATCCAGAAACTTCGCTGTCTCCCCTTTAGCCTTCGTATTAGCGTTAATTGCAAAGCCAAGACCTGCGGAAAGAGGATTGGAGCTTTGTTTCGCGTCTGGATGTTGCGGAAATGGCCCAATTGAAATTTTCCCGTCGGTAACCGATTGCACATATTTATCATAGCTGTCAGCGTAATCGAACAGCATGCCAATTTCACCCTTAACCCATTTAGGATTCTGATCCATCTTGCCTACAAAAGCAGTGCTGTCGCCGAAAGGCTCAAGGACCCCATTGTCATACAGTTGCATCAAATAGTTGTATGCGCCTTCAAGCTCCTGCTCCGTAAAGTTAGGTGTGTAATCATCATTAATCCATATTTTACCTGTTTGTTGTGTAATGTACGGGATTAAGATTACTTTCTCAATAGTATCGATATCCGCCGACAACAAATACGCTTTACTATCCTGTTCATGTACTTTTCTGCCAACTTCAATCAGGTTTTCCCAAGTCCATACAGTATCCTTCGGTATACCGTATTTATCAAAGAATGCTTCATTGTAAATGGATCCAAAAGCATTTTGACCGGTTGGGATGAATATAAGCTTATCTTTGTATGTCGCGAAGTCACGTAATGCTGATTCAGGGAATGTTGATGTATCTAGTTCCGTCGTTTTCAAATCGAGTAGGAAATCGCCTAATTGATCATTAAAGGCATTGACGTACTGGAATAGATCAGGAGCGGAGTTACCGGCGAATTGTGTAGCCAGCTTCTTCGAATAACCATCAAAACCCATATACTCTGATTCAATCTTTACATTAAGATTCAACTCTTTGTATTTATTGATAGCTTCAAGTGTTGCCTGATGCCTAGCATCGCTGCCCCACCACGCGAAACGAATCGTTACCGGGTCAGTCGTTTTTTCTCCAGCTGAATTGCCTGTAGAACTGTTGTTGTTTCCGTTGTTGCCGCTGCATGCTGCCAACATAAAAGTTATGGCTAAAAGCAGCACCAAAACCCCTTGTATCCGTTTACTGAACAAAATCGTCCCCCCTAATAATTTGTTGTTACTATCGGCGCCAAAGTCATTGTAACACGTACTAATTTGGAGACTAAGGGGTCTAGACTTTTGAAATAACATGTTTTGTTAAGCGCTTTCAATAAAAAGGGTTCTTTCTTTTGGAAAATCCCCATTTCTTTTGAATCCTATCCTGCTCCGTTAACAATTAATGCAAAATAGATTAGAATGAAGAAGAAAGGGGGGCGATAACGTGTACAAATTATTAGTTGTCGATGATAATACAGACACCCGTAAAACACTTTGCAATTCATTTCCGTGGGATCAAGTATCTTTTGAAATTGTGGAGCAAGCGGATAACGGCCAAGAAGCACTCCGATATATATTATCAAATCCCGTTGACGTGGTTCTTTGCGATATTCGTATGCCTCGCATGTCAGGAATAGAGCTTTCCAAGGAGCTTCACAAACGCAATTCACCTACAAAAATTGTATTGCTCAGCGCCTTTCGCGATTTTGAGTATGCCCGAGAGGCGATGTCATATGGTGTTCGGCAATATTTGATCAAACCGGCTAAATATCAAGAAATTATGGACGTTTTCTCCGAACTAAGGGATTCTCTCAATCGCGAGCGTGAGCATATCCCTAACGAGGTTTGTGCTAACCAGGACAGCACAAGTGCTTTATTAAAGCAGATGGATGATCCGATTATAAGCAAGATCGTTAATTATGTTTCGTTGCATTATCGGACTGTCAAGCTGGAGCATGCGGCCATTGCCGTTCATATGAATCCGAGTTATGTCAGTACCTATTTCAAAAAAGCTACGGGTATGAATTTTTCAGAATATGTAATCGCCTTCAAAATGGAAAAAGCAGTCGAACTGCTTCATGAGCATCAGTGGAAAACATTCGAAGTCAGTGAAATGGTGGGGTACGCCAATGTCAAAAACTTCATTCGCACTTTCAAAGAACACTTCGGGAAAACCCCTAGTCAATATCGACGAGCGTAGTGTAGCCAGGAAATTCATTCAACCATCGCTGAGTCGCCGTTTTTTTCTAATCAATTTTTCGAAATTCCTGCTCTTTTGTCTAATTCCTGTACTCATTCTGGGATCGCTTTCTATTTTTATTACAGAGCGATATATCGCAGAAGGCATTGAATCCGATAATGAACAGACTCTCAATCAGTATAGCGATTTTCTACAAATCATTGTTGGCGAGATGGACTCTCTTAGCTTGTCATTCGACCAGGATCCAAAAATCACGATGATGCTAAAGCGTTTACTAACCAAGTCTTCTTTAACTTACAATGAGTGGGAAGCCTTTTTTTACCTGAAAAATGTAATTGATGTTCCTGCTAATTCCAAACCTTACGTCCATTCCATTTACATTTACTATGACAATCCCATGCGTCGGTTCTTGTCTACCCGCGAAGGTTTGACCGATATGGAAACTTTCTTTGATCGTTCATGGCTTGAAACGACGGAAAATCAGAAAAATGACGGTGAGATGAAGACTGCTGTTCGGAACATAAAGGAATTTGATATCAAGAATACCTCTTACTCTGTCATCACTGTTTCAAAGCCTTTTGCTGCCAACAAAGGACGTATTGTTATCAATTTCACCCCAGACTATTTCAAGAAGTCCTTTAACACGCTACGTAAATTTCAGGATCAGACTATCCTCATCACCGATGCGGAGGGAAATCCGATAATGCATTCGGACTTCTCCACATACATGAATACAGCAACAATGGATTACTTATCGCAAGTAGCCGTATCTCGAAGAAATACAACAGTTGCCTTTGAGGAGGACGGGCCTCATTCGTATATTGAGAAGGGACAGCATATCACAATTAAACCAATCCCTCGTCTTGGATGGTACCTTATTACGACTGTTCCAAATACATCTATGTATGGCCCCGTTCGGACGCTGACACTGGTTACCATCCTACTCTCCATTTGCTGCGTCCTGATCAGCACTTTGCTCGCCGTATGGATGACACGCAAAAATTATCGTCAGGTTAACAGTATTATTTCGGCGCTTAACTCAGCTGATTTAAAACACCCAATTGTCGGAAGCGGTAAGCGGGTACGGGACTTATATGAGCTCATTATCCATAACATTCTAGAGTCTTTTTTGCAGCAGCGATATTTAAAAATACAACTATCAGAAAAGAAATACAGGGAGGAGGTCCTCGAACTACGTGCGTTACAATCACAGATGAATCCTCATTTCTTGTCCAATACACTCCATTCAATTTATTGGAAGAGCGTAGAGTTAACACGTTCACCTAACGCTGTAAGCGGGATGATTGAGAGACTGGCAGACATGCTAGAATATGCAGTTCGTACGACTGAGGAATTGGTCACACTGGAGGAAGAACTTCTATATTGCCGTGATTACATCAATATACAGCGGATGTGCCATCCTACCCGTCTTGAGGTCATCTGGGAATCAACAGAAGGATTTGAAGCATATAAAGTGTTGAAGCTTAGTCTGCAGCCGATTATCGAGAATAGTATACAATATGGTCTCGAAGAAGGTGATGTGGATGACTTGCGAATCAAGGTGCGTTTCCGATCGGATAGTTCTTGCTTGAAGGTGACTGTACTGGACAATGGTCCGGGTATCCTACCAGAGCGTCTCGCCGATATCGAATCCAGGTTGACGGCTGAGGAAGAGCCCGCCGCGCATGTTGGACTTACGAACACCTTCCGTAGGCTTGGGCTTAAGTACGGTTCCAATTCACAGCTGCGTATTATTAGTAAGCCTGGTGTTGGAACGGCTGTAACACTTTTTTTCCCGCAGTAGGTCATTAGCCTATTAAGAGACCTCAATACCGTACATATGCTGTAGATGATCTTGGGAATCCCGCGTGCTGACACCTTTGGCGTACAGCGCCACAATCTGCTCCTCGATGCCCGTTACATTCGATTGGTGACATCTTGACGACAAAGGCTCAAACTTCGCCCAAACGGTCTCGAGGGATAACGATTTCCTGCTCGCCGTACTCACTGACTACCGTTTTGCGGCTTTTTCCATTACGACTGTTTGGGGTGAGTTTCGCCTTCACTTCATGCTTTCCATAACCCAAATGGGTATCCATTTCGGCTTCCAGCATCTCCTGAATCGTCTCGGCAAACAGATTCTTTAACGCATTTTGTGCGTCCTGTGCGCTGACTAAGTTGTTTTCCTTAATAAACTCCCGCAGCAGTTGTTTTGTCCAAAGTCCCATGTGTTCTCCCCAACCTTTCTCTTACCTCCATGGATTTGAGAGTTTACACGACTTAAAAGTATTCCTTTTTTGAGCATCAGATAATCCTTGTGCAATATCTACTCCAGTGTACATTCGAAAACTTATTGGTCCATGAAAGGCATCGTTAAGGCCTACATTATGAAGTATTTATAAATCAACCCAAAAAACACCCTTCCGTCTTCCTAGTCGGGAAACGAAAGGGCTTAAAATATTTATTGTCTAATCGAATCCTGCCACTGTGCATCAGCCGGTGGAAGCTCGTCTCCTGTACTCAGATAGATCCGGTCCACCCGGAGCTGTGACTTTCTAGCCAGGATGGACAGCACATGCTCCCTTCGGGTTAGCTCCAGATCGGAGATATGGCACCAGTAATACGCTTGAGCGGTATTGTAGGTGTGCAGTTCCCCTCCGCCGAACTGCTCGGATAAAGGTCTCGCTGTGCCGTCAAGAGCCAGATAACAGGAATCGGACTGGCCGTTATGGTGCCTGATCAGCAGCCACACATGATAAACCCCGGGAGTATAAATACTTATTCTATAATGCATGCCAGGCGCAGTGCCGGGCTCTTCCCACAGCATTCCCGGCTCAGCAACATGCATCGCAAAACCTGTTCTTCCGTTGGTTTCGGCCTGCAGATGACTCCAGGCAAGCGCATGATCATCTGCTGCAGGTGTCAGATACGCATTATCCGAGTTCTCCAGGACATATTCCGCTTCGATGGCTACTACGCCTTCTTTTTCAGCAAATCTGCCTGCTCCAAAGGCCTCGACAACATTTTTTTCATCCGTGCTTTTCCAGAGGCTATCATAGCGTTTATTCCCAAGTAGGGGTTGTGGATAACTTAGGCATTTCATGAATATCAGATCGAACAGTTGCTCGAAGAATTCTCTGGTTGCATATAAAACAGGCGGCGGCAGTACCTCATCCTCTCGTGTGTTATAAAATTCACTGCACAGCCGCTCCACTTCATTCCAATCCACATCCGGACTTTCGGTTCCGTATCCGGCAAGCGGTACCTGGTGATGCGTACTGAAAGCCGGTCCTAAATTAGAGTCTTTTCTGGCGCCTGTATACAGCACCAGCTTGGAGATCGTCACATAGTTATCGACCATATACAGCTTCAGGGTATGTGCGCCTGATGGAACCGGCAGCTTCACCAGCAGCTTTTCCCCGTTATCCATAATGCTCTGCTGCCAGCTTCCCTTCCATTCGTCATTCGTTTCCGATTCGACAAGGATGGGTTCTCCGTCATCTATGACGACAGCAAAGCGGATTCTGCCCGTAGAATTCAGCGTCAGGAAACGGTGTATTTCCAGAACATACTCTCCGCCTTCCTGCACAAAGATGTCGTATCCTACATAAGCGTTATTCTGAAGCGCCCCGTCAAGCGACTGTCCGTCCGGATGCCAGGCCATCAGCGCAGCTCCCTCGTACCTACCCATTCCCGGCACCTTCACCCAGCCGTACTGTGCTTCACCTGCACTGATATAGCCTTGTTGATGATACCCGGCAGCAGGCATGGATACATACTCGTCCGCTTCGATATATCCTGTGAAATTCTCTGGAACTACCGCAGCCAGTTCAATCTCAACATTGACGTGGATAACCGAACCATTTCTGTGATCACGGACAACGATGAGCCCGCGCTCGCCAGCATACGCCATAGGATCTTTTACCGATACTTGAATCCGCTCCTCAGTCTGCAGCGTCCCTTCCGTTTCGGACAGGACAATCCATTCCGCTCCCTTCAGAACCTCTACGGTATAAGGGATGCTCCCCGCACCCTGGTTCCCGAGCTCAATCCACTTCTGCCGCTGTCCATAGACGGAGAACCGCATGGTCTCCTCCCCGTTCCAGAGATCTGCCCGCAGGGCGCTCCCGGTAATTTGCAGCGCCGGCTTTCTCACAGGATAAAGCGCAGTCGGCGGTGGCGGAAAGTTCTCCGGAGTAAGGATGCCTTCCCATTTGCCGTCACTCATTTTCTTGTCATAGAAATGCAGCATCCGCCGTTTATTGTCCAGCATCTTCACCGAGAGCTCCGTATACCTGTCGGCAGCCTGCATATTGCCGCGCTCATACGACAGCACGCTCCGGTCCGCATAATAAAATTCATGGTTGGTATAGTAGGAAGCGTGAATCTTCATCAAGAACAGCTGGAATAATGCGGCACGCTCCTCCTGCGGCAGCTTCTGCAGAATGGCATTGCCCCGACGATAAAGATCCTCAAGGATCATCAGCCTGCGCCCTGCTTCATCACCATAGGCAGTCTGTGAAAAGACGCCGGGCTGCATATGCTCAATTTTTCGCACATTGGTCACTTGGGCAAATGCCGTATACAGCTGTGCAGCCTCGGCCCCATGTTCACCGGAGAAATTCGAATTGATCCAGTGCTCCGTAAACCGTGACGGATCTTGGGTTATCCCGCCTGCTCTGCCCGCTTCCCAGCCGTACCGGAGAAAATACTCCATATCCTGCTCCACCGGCTTCAGGCCGCCGACATTCAGCACCCATACTTTCCGGATGCCTGACTCGTAGGATTTCTTCAGCTCATTTCCCGTCTGCGCCAGCGGAATGGAATTAATGAACAGATAGCTCATTCCCGTGCCTGGCGCCGCCCAGTAGGAGCTGTGGAAGTACAGCCCGTTCCCGCCGCTGCGGCTGCTTTCAGCCGCAGAAGGATACCGCCTCATATGGCCGAAATTGTCGTTCGCCCAAATTAGTGTAATATCATCGGGCAGATCCAGTCCCTGGTCATACAGCGACAGTACCTCTTTATAAGGGACAAAGGTCTGCATGGCCGCCTTCCCTTTTTCCTCTCCCAACACGTCTATAAGAAGCTGCCGCTGATCCCGGATGACCTGGCCCAGAAGCCTGACCTTTGCCTCCTTCTTGTCTGCTTCACTCATGGACGAATCCGCGTCAATAACCCGGGTATGGAATCCCGAATCATGAATGCCCCGCATCCCCATCGTAAAGCATACTTCGTAATTCCGGTTTTGCTCTATACTTTCCCGCCAGTATTCCTGGAGAATTTCCCGGTTGCGCCCTTCAATGGAATAATCGTATTCGGCATCCGTATACCCCTTGCCCTCTGTCCATGGACTCCACTCATTCTGGTTGCTGCGCAGCAGCATATCACAGTGGGATGTTCCAACCACAATGCCCATCTGCTCGGCAAGAGCGCCGTTCTCCTGATCACCGTTGAAATAATTGACATGCATCGCCGGCCAGATGTAATTCGCCTTCAGGCGGAGCAGTAGCTCAAAGATATGGCGGTAAGCAACCGGTCCAATGCTACCATCCGGCGTATGGAGTCTGGCCCAGTCATTCAGTTCCTCTTCATCATTCAGAAAAACACCTCTGTACTGCACAGAAGGCCAATCCACTTTTATAAAATTCTCAGGCACACTAAACGAATCTCCCGTTTTAACCGGAACATCCGCCCAATAATGCCAAGGGGACACGCCCATTGCCTCGCACAGATCATAAATGCCGAAGATCGTCCCCCGGCGGTCTGTTCCAACTATGTAGAACACGTCGTCCACAGCTTCCTGGAGAAAAGCTTCCCAGCGGAGGGTCCCTGCTTCATTTTTCAGCTGATCCAGCGAAAGCTTTTTATCTTGCAGAACGGCCGGAACGGATGCGCTGTGCTCCAGAGTTGCGATAATGATGGCGCATTCATCAATCTCATTCGAAAGTACGGCCTTACCGCCGCAGGTCCGGCTGATATCCGTAATCAGATTCGCGGCCGCCAGATGTACGGCACTGTTTTCCGTTTCAGACACATAAATATGTACCGGCTTGTTTCTTGTGAACAGCTCCAGACGATTGTCTGCTACATGGACTTTACTCAAGTACAATAACCTCCTCTTAATAGGCGGCCCGATAGGCTTCCTACAATCTGTTGGTTAACTATACCTTAATCCATAACAACAATCTTTTATTATGTTGCTTTTATCGCCGTTTATTGTACTATATTGCTATATAAGACGGAGGGTAAGCTTATGAGCGCTGATTTGTTTGTCGCACATCCTTTATTTTTCATTGAATACATGAAGCATGACGCCGGGCACCGGATGCCCAATGTCCATTACCACAACTGCTATGAGCTGTATATTCTTGAAGAGGGCCATCACAATATGTTGGTAAATGATTCGATGCTGACCCTTGCGATGCATGACACGGCCTTGTTTAAGCCTAACCTGTTCCACCAGAGCTACCGGAATCACGGCTGTGCTAGAACCTGCATCTACTTCACCGAGCGTTTCCTGCGGCTGTATTTTACAGAGCGGTCCATCCAATCTTTACTGGGTTACTTCGACAGAACGATCATCTCAATTGACAAGGAAATGTTTCCCCGGATCAAAAAGCTGCTGCTGTTATTGGAAAAAGAAGATGTAGCGGACAGCCGCAACCGTATTTTCATCTACTTGGCAGAGATTTTGGACATTCTGAATCACAGTAAAAGCCCGCCAAAAACCGTAGAGACACCTGCATCGCCCAGTAATATTGACCTGATTCTATCCTATATTAATCAAAACTATGATAAAATCCGTAAAATCGAAGAGATCTCCGACCAGTTCTTCATTTCCAAATACTATTTGTGCCATATCTTCAAAGAAGCTACTGGGCTTACCCTGGTACATTATATAAACAACATAAGAATACAACATGCTTGTAATATGCTTGTTAATACCGACCTGTCTATCCTGGATATCGGGATGGCCTGCGGCTTCAACTCATCCATGTATTTCTGTAAAATCTTTAAGCAAGCTGTATCCGTAACGCCAAGCGAATTCAGGAGGAATGCGCAATAGGCACGTTCAAAACGTTTGGAATTGTTACAACAAACCATAGAAAAACACAAAGTAGCGATCCTCCTGGTCATACTCTCGTCTGATAACAACTGCAGGCCGAAATATATTACAGTAATACAAAATGCCCCATTCCGATGAGAAATGGGGCATTTTGTATTATGGATAACCCCAACCTGATGTAATATTGGGTTGGGGAGGTGTAGACATTCCCTCTCCCAGATAATAATCAGTCAAGTGGGACTGCATATACCCTTTAATTGTCATGCTGTATATGGCTGATTTCATAACGTTCGTATCCTCCTAATAATGTGATATTTTTCACTTAATTAAATGAAATTGTAACATCGTTAATTTTGAGCGTCAATTGAATGGAAATGGACTAAACATATATCATATAATTGTAACGTCAATAGTTATTTGTTTCCCTGCAACGCCAGCATTATTAATCAGCCAATCCAATCTTCCGAAACGGGTTAACACTTGATCGCGCAGTTTATTCACATCTTCTAAGCATGTAACATCTGCTGGTATTAAAAAGGATTGGCCGTTTGATTGAGATATTAACGCCGAAACTTCCTCCAATTTTTCCTTTCGTCTACCTACGAGGACGACCATTGAGCCCTCTTTTGCAAATTCAACAGCCGTCGCACGCCCTAATCCAGTACCTGCTCCAGTAACAAGCGATATGTGCTTATTAGCTAGATCCATTATGATTTCCTCCTGAGCTGGATTAATCGTTAATAACTTTGGCAGCTACTTTGCCGGTAACCTTGCCTTCTTTTAATTTTTTTAAATACGCCGGGATTTCCTCCATGGTTATCGTTGTGATTTGTGGAGGTACAATCTTACTTTCTGCAATCAATTTGCCAAAATGATCTCCGATTCTCGCCAGATTGGACTGTGCATTAAAGTCACCTTGTGTATGAGCAGCACCAAGCGCTATCTCATGTAAAGACATCCCTTTGTCATAAAAACGAATCCGGCTAAAATCAGGGAATCCAGCCGTTACAACCATTTCTCCGCCGAAGGCAAGAATCTCAAGATCTTTAGTCGCGCTATCAGGACTTATCGTATTTAAAACATAATCAACACCCCGGCCATTAGTCAGCTCTGAGATTTCTTCATATACTTTGTTTTTAGTAAAATCAATCGCCTCATCCGCCCCAAGAGAGCGTACATAGTCGATGTCTTTGCCTAAGCAGGTGGTAATCACCTTCAACCCACATATTTTTGCTAATTGAATGGCATATCCCCCAACACCGCCTGCACCGCCATGTATCAAAATGATACCGCCTGACTGCGGATTCAGTTTCTGCATTATCGCTTGATAGGCCGTATATCCCGCTGCCGGAACCACCGCCGCCAACTCGAAAGGGACTTCATCCGGCAGCTTGCTCGCTGTGTGGGCTGTAGTCACAGAGTATTCTGCAAACCCGCCATCCAGATTATTAATGCTGCGAAGATAGTACACACGGTCTCCAATGTTGAAATTATTCACGCTGCTGCCAACGGCATCTACCGTCCCGGCAATTTCTAATCCTAGAACGCGTTTTCTCTCAGACTCCAGCCCTGCATATTCAGCCACTTGGTAATCCGAAGGGTTCAAGCCTGCTGCATAGACCTTCACTCTAATCTCATTATCGTTTGGTTCTGGCATCTCCCTGTTCGTAACCACAGTAAGGCTGTCCAGTTCCCCTGGTTTTTCAAGAATAAGTGCTTTCATAAGAATTTCCCTCCCAGATTTAATTGACAATATTCTATAAATAACATACATTCGAACTGCCATTACAATTGTAACACCACGCCAGACAGGGTCAATGCTTGATAGAACGGGCTAAACAAAGAAGGGGGAATTGTAATGTCTGAGGAAGAGGTTGCGGAATTTCAACGTTTAGAAGGACTCAGGTTGTCTAATGAGGAATCGAATCGAATCACTAGATCAAGTATTGAAGCTGCTCTGGTGCTGCTGATGAAGGATCAGGCTTTTGAAGATATATCAATTACAGGTATTGTTAAACGAGCCGGGGTGTCCCGCACCGCATACTACCGAAATTACAAATCCAAAGAAGATATTCTACAGAGTACGCTGAAGGAGATTGTAGATAAAATCGTTACTGCGATGAATCTGCATCATCCCATTAGAAACTCATATGATTATTGGCTTGCCTTATTTCAAACTTTAGAACAACATATGGACTGCTTACGCATTATCCTAAAAGTTAACATGGCTGATACTATTCTTAACGAAATGCAAAACGCACAGTTAAATACAACAACAGAAGCAAGCTTACTTACTAACTACGCTACTTACTTCTGGAGCGGTGCTATCTACAGTGTAGCTGCTAATTGGATTAGAGGCGGCGCAAAGCAGACCGCTGCCGAAATGGCAACGGTCTGCTACAAAATTATCGAAGCGGTAGATGGTGATTATTGTGGTTCATAGAGGAATAATTACTTGACAAGTAAACATGAATTAAGTAAAAGAGGGAGTCTAGAATATACAAGTAAGGGAGGTTATGGAACTATTGCCCAGTCTTACACAACATTGCTGAAGTTGAAAAGGTTCTTTCTATGAACCAGAGTTTCAAAGAAGCGGCCTTGCAATACACATGCTATATCAAAGCTTCAAGACACAACGCCTCCTGTTTAAATTAATTAACTTAACTATATTATAGAAAAACTTCACTGGCCAAACATAAAATCACGATTCACATCAATAATTAAACAAAAAAAACAGTAGTAGCAAGGGTTCTTGCTACTACTGGTTCTTGAATTAGTCTCAAACATATCTGAAAAAAAGTCTCAATTATCAATCAAAGTGTCTCAGTTATACTTGTTACTATAAATGAGCAAATTCGCTTCCAGTAAACTGTAAAATCAAAAAGAATAGAGACAAAGTGCTCTCCTTGTGTTAAAAAGTAGTCACCACAACACACTTTTTAGCCGAAGGAGAACTCACAATGTCCCATACCGCCATCGTACCTGATCATCAAATGCTTCGCAACTATTTATTGCAGCACCGGTTGCCTTTATATTTCTCTAAACCCGTGATGAATCATATCCTATCTTACATGGCAGCAGCAACGTCCAAAGGATTTCGGGGTAAGGTCGTAGATCTAGCCGATTATAGCCCGTGTCACCGCACTGCTCTCGGGCACTTTTTGACTCACGGGCACTGGGACGAAAGGATTCTTCAACATAAAGTGAAGCAAGAATCTATTCGTCATGTACTCCGCGAGTCCACACAAACGGCGGAGCCTCTATTTGTGATTCATGATGATTCGATTTGCAAGAAGACCAAGCCTTCGTCACAGGCCAAGTCTCCCATCGAACAGACTGGATATCATCATTCGCATCTCGAAGGTAAAACCGTCTGGGGCCATCAGGTTCAGGCCACTATCGTACAATGTGGTGCAGCGGCATTGATTCATTCTATAGATCTATACGACAGAAAAAAAGTTCATCCGGATGGCTCCGTCTATACTAAAATCGATCATGTGTGTGACATGGCTGCGACGATGCCTTTGCCTCCATATGGGGGATATGCGCTTGTCGATTCCTGGTTTACTTGCTCCCGGATCATTGACAGCTACGCGACTGCAGGATACCACCTGATTGGCGCTTTAAAAACCAATCGTATTCTCTATCCGCAAGGCATCCGGATCTCGGTTCAGCATTTTGCCGCGCATGTGTCCAAAAAAGACGTTCACCTCGTGACCGTGAATGGTTCTTCGTACTGGACGTACCGATATGAGGGAGCCTTAAACGACATCCCGAATGCAGTCGTACTTCTCTGTTGGCCTGAGCAAGCCTTTGGTCAGCCGAAAGCTTTACGCGCCTTTTTGTGCACGAATGTGTCTTTAGAGACAGAGACGATTTGTACGTATTACAGCAAAAGATGGCCGATTGAAATCTTCTTTAGACAATCCAAAGGTAATTTAGGATTCGAGACGTATCAAGTTCGCTCGGCCACTGCGTTTATTCGTCTATGGGCACTACTCGCCTGGACACATTTGTTCTGTACCGTGGGGCTTGAACAGCCTTGTTCCTTTGGCGATGGGCTACGCACCGTTCGCAAGCAAGTCAAACAAGATATCGCCCAGTTTATCTATGACTGCGGCCGAAAGAACATTCCTTTTCAAGTGATTCAAAAACGATTAAAATTAGCATGATCTTTGATTTGGAATTTTTTGTATCCGTTTTTGCTCATTTATAGCTTGTTACTCACAACATGTGTGAGTTGTATTTCATCTTGTCACTAAAAAGGGCTGTTTTCGGCGATTCTGTAACGTAATTTTGGCACGGTTTGTACGTACTCTTGGCACAAACCAGAAATCCCTGTAACGTTAGATGGCACAAATCGTTCATAAAAATCCAATAGTAATTTATGTGTTACTATTTTGATTTTCGCTTGGTACTACGCTTTTTAAAATACGTATTACCAAGCTTATTAATATATTATTGGCCTGTTCTGAGCCACCTGAAGGCTATGCTCGCTGGACCGTTGGTCTGTTGACGCACCGAGTCATCGAACTAAATATCATGGAATCGGTGGGACGAGAGACCATTCGAGCTACTTTAAAAAAACGAAACTTAAGCCTCACTTAAAGAAACAATGATGCATCCCCCCAAAATCGAGCGCCGAATTTGTTGCTCGAATCGAGGACGTTTTGGAGACCTATGCCTTGCCTTACGATCCTGAAATTCCGCTGATCTGTATGGACGAACAGCCATTTCAGCTTCTGGACGATTAAACCTGGGAAAGTGCAGCGCGAAGATTATGAATACGTGCGAAAGGGAACCTGTAGTGTGTTTTTGTTTACGTAACCGTTAACCGAATGGCGTCACGTACAGGCCAGCGAAAGACGAACCAAAGTCGATTGGGCACTTCAAATTCAGAAATTACTGGACGCTCACTATCCAGACGCGAAACGTGTTCGGCTCGTGATGGACAACTTGAACACGCACACGATCTCTTCGTTGTATGAATCCTTTCCGTCAGAACAGGCCTTATCTTTAGCGAAACGCCTAGAAATCCACTACACTCCCAAGCATGAGAGCTGGTTAAACATGGCGAAATTGAACTGAGCTCGATGACGATCCAATATCTGGATCGGCGCATTGGCTCTATTGAACAATTGCAACGCGAAATCACGGCATGGGAAATCGACCGGAATCAGGCACAAAAATCCGTGGAGTGGCACTTCACCACCCCAATGGCCAGAGGGAAATTGAAACATTTTTATCCTGAAATTTGATGCGGTCAAGGTACTAGGCTGAATGTTTGGCAAGCTCCCATATGTTCATTATTTGCGTAATGGCCTGATCGATCGTTGCAAAAGGGACTCCATCCCGAGCTTGTGTAGATATGCCATGCATAAATGTATCAAAGACAGTGGTCAACATTGAGACATCTATGGACGAAGGCATTTCACCATTTTCTACGGCACGCTGAATACAATCATGCAGATTGCTGCGAGTTTTCTTTCTTTTTCCAGCTACAATTTCTCGAATATTATTGTTTTTGGAAGAGCATGTGCTAGCTGACAGCACAATCAAACACCCATTCGGATGGTCACAATCCGTTTGCATTTTTGCGGTACGTCGTAATGCAGTTTCAATGGCTTCGCGTGGATTCAGCGTGAGATCCGTAAGACATTCCGTGACTCGTCCGAAAGTAACCATATATTGTTCAACTGCTTCTTTAAATAGAGCTTCTTTGGAATCGAAGGCCGCATAGAAGCTGGCTGCTGAAATATTACCCATAGCCGCTCGAAGCTGCAGTAACGAGGTCGCTTCGAATCCCTGCTCCCAAAAGAGCATCATCGCCTGCAGTAGTGCTTCATCCCGATCGAAAATACGCGGTCGTCCAGTTCTTGCCATAAGAGATTCCTCCTTACTTTTCTTAATTATATACTAATCGATCCAAAAGTAATTGACAAGCTGTGTGAATTCAAATACCATAAGGAATGATCGATCCACAATTCGATTAACTATCTTATATTAGTTGAAAAGGAGCTGCACAGATGTCTAAGTTATCTACTAATCGTTTCCCGTGGCTGGGATTGTTAGCCCTTGCTATGAATGGATTTATTGCCATTATGACTGAGACCCTGCCTGCGGGATTATTGCCGCAAATCAAAGAAGGGCTACAGGTGTCGGAAGCTTTGGCCGGGCAACTTGTCACCTTGTACGCCGTTGGTTCGCTGGTTGCTGCCATACCCGTTGCTGTACTTACTGGGGGATGGCGTCGTCGTCCACTTTTGCTTCTTTCGATTATCGGTTTTCTTATCTTCAACACCATTACAGCTCTTTCAACAAATTATGGATTAACACTTGTCGTTCGTTTCTTTGCCGGGGTTTCTGCTGGGGTATCATGGGGATTAATTGCTAGTTATGCACTACGTATGGTCCCTGATCATCTTAAAGGTAGAGGTATGGCAGTGGCCATGATTGGAACACCTATTGCCTTATCCTTTGGAGTTCCTGCCGGTACGTTGATCGGTTCCTTTATGGGCTGGCGTTCAGCGTTCTGGTTGATGTCCTTGCTGGCGTTCGTTCTCATTTTCTGGGTACTCTGGAAAGTACCTGATTTTCCGGGTCAGGCGGCTGATAAACGCAACTCCGCGGTCAAAGTTTTACGCACACCTGGAATTATTCCCATTCTGATTGTCGTATTCACCTGGATGCTGGCTCATAATATTTTGTACACCTTTATCGCTCCTTTCCTAAAGGATCAAGGGCTTGAATCCTATGTTGGACTGATTCTACTTGTTTTTGGAGTTATGGCACTCGTGGGCATCTGGATCATTGGCGTTTTAATTGATCGTTGGTTGCGACCGCTAGTTCTCATTAGTCTTACCGGATTTGCTTTACTCTCACTTGTTTTAGGGATTTGGAGTGAGCATGGCACGATTGTCTTCATTTCTGTTGCGCTATGGGGGCTCACATTTGGTGGTGCGGCAACTTTGCTGCAGACAGCACTTGCTCAGGCAGCGGGGGAACAAGGTGTGGATTTGGTCATGCCAATCAATACAACGGTGTGGAATCTGGCTATTGCCGGAGGCGGGGTATTCGGAGGAGTCCTTCTGAATCAATGGGGAACCCGTTCCTTCCCTTGGGCACTCCTGCTACTCTTGCTTGTTGCTCTATTGGTTGCATGGCGCGCTAAAACGCATGGATTCCGTTCATCTCAATTGTAAACACATTGCAACAACTTAACGCCCTGTTGATCTCCTCATTATTTCATTAACGTACTCAATAGTGGATGTGAGATCGAAGAACTGCAGGAAAGAGAAGCAGAGCGTCTGAAGAAGCTCATCTGATGTATTCGATCATTGCCATTGAAATTCTGTCCCTTACCTATCTCGCTCGGGAAACGCCGGATGCGTCTTGTGCGCTCTTTTTCAAACAAGAGGAATGGCAGGTATTACATCGCATTGCCAATCGTACAACCGTTGTCCCGGATGTGAGTCCGACGATTCATGAAGCGGTTGCCTGTCTCGCCAAGCTTGGCGGCTTCTTGGGTCGTAAGAGTGACGGCGAACCGGGCGTTAAGGTTATTTGGAAAGGACTTCGGGAACTAAGAATCGTTTTCGAAAATTGGCACAGCATTTAGCGTTCTTTCTATAATTTAATAATTCTCATCAGTAGTGTAATTATGAACATCTAATTAGTTATAAACATCAAAAAAGACCTGATCAATGAAGCCCAGTGATCAGGTCTTTTCGATTTTTCACCAAAGGAAACATTATAAGAATTCAGCCCATCTTAATAATAAAACTTGAGGACTCTTTTTCTTCAGTGCTGATGAAGATCGCAATCAAGATTATTGGACCTATTTGTCGAAATTTTAGATTTATCAAGATTTTTATAGAGATCTGACCTGCTTAAGTAGAGTTATTGCGTGATAAAATGACTCCAGATCACTAAGGCTGCCTTGAGAAACACCGATTTTATTAGCAAAATCCGTTTGATTAAGATTATGTATTTTTCGTAGTTGTTTAATATTTGTCCCAATTGTGTTAATCATAACCGCCTCCACACTACGATTTGTGCCAACAAACGTTCCACGAGCTTTTGTACCCAAAATCATTTTTGGTCATTCAGAGCAACTTTGATAATGCCCAGTCACATTTTTAAAAAAGCCCTGATAAATCAAGGGTTTCTTGACCATCAGGACTGAAATACTTGTGCCAAAAATCGTTACAAACCTATGCCAAACTACGTTACAAACGGTGACAAGATGAATTACAACTCACAACATGACACTCACAGTTTAGTTACATCCCCCGCTGCCGCATCCCCTCAAACAGCAGGATCGTCGCCGCCATCGCCGCGTTCAGCGACTCGGCGCGGCCGGCCATCGGGATCAGGATACTCTTGTCGACCAGCTGCGCGGTCGCCGGCGAGATCCCCTGGCCCTCGCTGCCGATCAGCAGCCACTGGCTGCCGCGGAAATCATGCGCATAGCAGGACTCTGCGCCCTGCAGCGAAGTGCTGACCAGCAGCGCGCCCCGCTCGCGCGCCTGCGGCAAGATCTCACCCAGATCTCCCTCCACTACCGGGAGATGGAACAGCGAGCCCATCGTGGAGCGGATGGTCTTCGGATTGTACACGTCCGCGCAGCCTTGGCCGAGGATGACCCCGTCCGCGCCTGCCGCATCGGCGCTGCGAATGATCGTGCCCACGTTGCCGGGGTCCTGGACCCCGTCCAGCACGATCACGAAGCTGTCCGGCTTCGCCAGAACAGCCTCCACCCCGCGCAGCTCCTTGCGCACAATCGCGAACACGGGCTGCGGGGTGTTGGTAGTGCTGCATTTGGCGATGATGGCCGCTGACACGCCAATCACCTCCATGCCCTGCACCGCCTGCAGCAGCCCTTTCAGCTCTGCAGGCATACCCTTGTCGAGGTCATAGGCCAGGCACTCGACATCAGCTTCCGCCTGGAGCGCCTCCTGGACCAAATGGACACCCTCGACGATATATTTCCCGGACCTGTCGCGGTGTTTTTTCTCCTGCAGCCCGGCCCATTCCTTTACCCGCGTATTTTGCAGTGACATAATTTCCATAACGTACACGTACCCCTCTGTTCTTGTTGTGAAGCTTCCTTGTTAAGGTCCCTCTGCTCTGCCAGACCTACGTATAAGCCAGCTCCAACCTCGTAAGGTTGTCCTTGCGGCCGACGATAACCAGTACGTCCCCGTCTACCAGTCGATCCTCGGCACGTGGAGAGATATTCATCTCTTCCCCTTGGCGGATCGCCATCACGTTACAGCCATATTTGGCGCGGATGTCCAGCTCCTGCAGATTTTTGCCCAGCATTGAACCGGATACCTTCATATCCAGAATACTGTAATCCGGCGACAGCTCAATATAATCGAGGATATTGGGCGAAGCTAGATGATGTGCCACCCGCATGCCCATATCGCGTTCAGGATAGATCACTTTGTCGGCGCCGATTTTGCTTAATACTTTGCCGTGCAGCTCGCTTTTGGCTTTGACTAGAATCGCCGGCACGCCCAGATCCTTCAGAATCAGCGTGGTCAGAATGCTGGCTTGAATATCCTCGCCGATCGCCACCACCACCACGTCGAAATTACGGATGCCCAGCGCGCGCAGCGCCTCTTCATCCGTAGAATCTGCCGACACCGCATGGGTGACAATAGTCGAGATCTCCTGGGTCCGCTGCTCATCTGTATCAATCGCCAGCACATCGAACCCCATGCCGCTGAGCGCCTTGGCCACACTGGACCCGAAACGCCCCATTCCAATGACGGCATATTGTTTTTTAGCCATAATCCCGTACCTCCCGCAACCATTTCTTATCTCCAAACAGTATAGCATAAGCTCACGCCTGATTTGAATTGCCAGCCCCTGCACAGGGCACATTATAACGAAGTGGTGCCAGGAAAGGTTGGATCTGCTCCTACGGCCATGCCACTGCCAAACAACTGAAGGAGGTGTAAGATGCCGGTTACCATCGATTTGCGCCAGGCTGTAGTCCATAAGATTCATGGGCAATCCGAAGCCGATCTGCGGCATATGATTGAAGGCTCGGTGGACGGTCCGGAAGCCGCGCTTCCCGGGCTGGGTGTCGTGTTCGAAATGCTGTGGAAGGACGTTGATTCCGCCAAGCAGGACAAGCTGATTACGATGCTGCACGATCACCTGAAGACGATATCCCCCGTTTCGGTGAAGTCCTAGCCAGTCTATAAATCCGATTTTGTTAAGAAGAAACGGCTTCGCCGTCCTCTGCAAGAGGCGGCATCCGTTTCTGCGAGAAATAGAAGGATAATTTATAGCGCGAAGCATATAAATTCTTATATTTCCAAAAAACCTCCGCCCCAGTGCAGCAGCACTTGTGGGACGGAGGTTTTGATTACTGCAGCCGAGTCAGCTGCTTCTTTATGCTCCTACTTGTATGTCACTGCCCGAGTACCGTTCTCAAGGAGCGGTTTCCAGGAATTTCGCCGTAGGATTCTTCTCCATAGCTGTCCGCATGGCGTATTCATTCTCGAACAGCACAACATAGTTGCCTTTTTTGTCGGTAACCAGCGTGGAGTTAATGCGGAATTTGCTTGCATCCGGCGGTGTTTCGTCAACGATCCAGCGTGCGAACTGGTACGTCATCCGCTGCAGCAGCACATCCACGCCATATTCGCCCTTCATGCGGTATTCGAACACCTCGAATTGCAGCTGTCCTACTACACCCAACAGAATATCGTCGAAGTTGACCGTGCGGAAGACCTGGATCATCCCTTCTTCGGTCAGCTGGTCCACGCCCTTCTGGAACTGCTTCGATTTCAGCGCGTTTTTGATGCTCACCTTGGCAAAAATCTCTGGCGAGAACGTCGGCAGCTCATCGAACTGAATGTCACCGATTTGACTCAGCGTATCTCCAATCCGGAAGATGCCCGGATCGAACAGCCCGATAATATCTCCCGGGTAAGCTTCCTCGACAATATCGCGGTCCTGGGCCAGAAATTGCTGCGGCTGGGCCAGCTTGATGTCTTTGCCAGCACGGACGTGCTTGACGCTCATCCCGCGCTCGAACTTGCCGGACACAATCCGCAAGAACGCGATCCGGTCACGGTGGGCCGGGTTCATGTTGGCCTGGATTTTGAATACATAACCAGAGAATTTCTCATTGGTTGGCTCGATAGAACCCGCTGTACTGCGGCGCGGCTCCGGCTTCGGTGCCAGCTCCAGGAAATTGTTCAGGAACGTCTGCACGCCGAAATTATTGATCGCACTGCCGAAGAACACCGGCGTGATCTCTCCGCGCAGCACCTTCTCATAGTCAAACGGATCACCCGCTACATCCAGCAGCTCCAGGTCCTGGCACAGCTGGTCATGCAAATATTCCCCAGCCATCTCGCGGATAATCGGATCGCGGTAGCCGTCGACCTTCTGCACCTTGATAACAGAGTGATCGTCGCCCTGGAACAGCTCTACCTGGCTCTTCATCCGGTCATAGACGCCGCACAGCTCGCGGCCGCCGCCGATTGGCCAGTTCATCGGCACCGAGCGGATGCCGAGCACCTGCTCCAGCTCTTCCATCAGGTCAAACGGGCTGCGGCCTTCACGGTCCAGCTTGTTGATGAAGGTGAAGATCGGAATGCCGCGTTTCGCACAGACCTGGAACAGCTTGATGGTCTGTGTTTCCACCCCTTTGGCAACGTCAATCAGCATAACAGCACTGTCGGCAGCCGTCAGGGTGCGGTAGGTGTCCTCACTGAAGTCCTGGTGACCGGGAGTATCGAGGATATTGACACGGTGATCCAGATAGTCGAACTGCATCACAGAGGAGGTAACGGAAATTCCGCGCTGCTTCTCAATTTCCATCCAGTCACTGGTGGCATGTTTGTTTGCTTTACGGGCTTTGACGGTACCCGCCAGCCGGATCGCGCCGCCGAATAACAGCAGCTTTTCGGTTAAGGTAGTTTTACCCGCATCCGGGTGGGAAATGATTGCAAAGGTTCTGCGCCGGTCCACTTCCTTTTGCAGCTTCGGATCGATTGCTTTGTTCATTATACATATCCCTTCATCTATAAATTCATGCTTCGCTTCAATGAGACATCTATGTTCATCAAATCGGTGCTTGGATCATCATAAGTGCTCCTTCATGGTTTAGTTCAGGCTGATCTTCGGCTTAGCTAATACCCGCTCCAAGTGCATCTTTTAAAGTATACCAAAATCCGGGAAACATTATCTACAAAAAAGCGCTGGAAGTAAAATATACTCTGTGGTATGCCGGATTTCCTTCACACTATGACACTGGGTCTGTAATTCTGTACAAAATGTGAAGGATTTTATTTAAAAAGGTCCTGACAAGAAATTTATCGAATAGCTGTAAAGATCAATTTTTTATTTTTATAACAGGGGGATGGACAAATGAAGGAGAAGGCCAAGGGTTTAGTAATAGGAGTAATACTAGGAACTATGCTTACTGGAACGACAGTTTTTGCAGGTACCAATACGAAACTCAGTGTAGTTCTAGAAAACGTAAAGTACATGTTTAATGGTGTTCACAAGCAAGCAGCACAATCCATTATTTATAATGGTCAACTGTATGCGCCAGTGAAGAACATAGCTAATGGTTTAAATGAAAGTTTTACATATGACGGCAAAAGTAAAACGGCATGGATAGGTAAAAAGGAAGGAACTTTCACTTATCTGGATGAAGCTAGTTATGCCAGAATGGATGGAAACAAAAATATTCATTTCAAAAAATGGAAAAATCCATCCGATTTAAGATTTAAAATAGCCGACCAACAATACCTGCACGGAATCGGTTCGATTTTAAGCAACTCTTTTTACAGCGATAACAAAAGCTCAGTAGACTACAATTTAAATTGGAAGCACAAAAAATTAACCGGGTTTATCGGAGTCGACGATTATACTAAAGATTCCGATAATAGCGGGACCATCATTATAAAGGGAGATGGACAGGAACTGTATAGAAAAGATGGTATGCGTGGCGGCGATGTTCCTATTGAAATAAGCGTTGATCTTTCTGGTGTTTTAAAGCTGAAATTCTTTTTGAATCCGCAGAAGATAATTACAATAAACAAATAGATCTAGTTTTTGCGGAACCAAAGTTATTTTAACGAATTGGGAATTTTCTAGGTATCATGCGCCCACCGCAGCGCTTTTTTTGTGGTGAACCTAGTGCAGGGTTTCAGAAGTCCTTACCCGGCATGTGCCTAAGTTGCAGAGTACGGTGCAGTGTAACGTTCAACACCCGCAATAGGGAAGGACGGCAATAAGCAGCGCATGAGCGCCAGATTTAAACTCCACGAGTCATTTATAGCAGCGTAGGACTGCCGGCTTCAAACTCAACAGGTCATGCGCAGTGACCTCCTGACCAAAATTCCTGCAATCATACAGTTTTTTTCGTGCAAAAACGGCCTTCGGGACCCAAAACCTGCAAAAGTGCAGGAATTTACGCTTCGAGCGCTTGTTCACAGACCCAACTGCCGAAAAACCTGCACTATTGCAGGCATTCAGCCAACAAGGGGAAGAAGAGAGAAAATACCTGTATTTTTGCAGGAATTTCTCTCCGGGTGAGCCTTCTGAACCTTCATCCATAGGGTTGGGGCTAGGGACTTTATTTTATTTTAAGCACTTTTCTATTATTCTCAGTTCTTCAGAAGTAAAAAAACAAAATCTCCCCGCATACTCTGCAGGGAGATCATTTCCGTTATACAGGTTAATAGGCGTCTTAGCCGTTTACCCGCCACACTACATTGTCCTCTTCCTGTCCGTTCACCGGCCACCAGTGGAAGCCTTCCTTGGCGAGCAGCTGGTCCGCTTCTACCGGACCCCATGAGCCGGCAGGATAAGAAGCAAGGTCCTTGCTCTCTTCTCTCCACGCCTTGGCAATCCGGTCCACGAAGGACCAGGCCGACGACACTTCATCCCAGCGGGTGAAATAAGTGGAATCGCCGCGCGCCGCATCATGCAGCAGACGTTCGTAGGCTTCTGGAGAGTTGATCCCTACCATGCAGCTCTGGCAGAAATCCATCGCCAGCGGCTGGATTTCCGATTCTGAGCCGGGTTTCTTGGCATTGATCTTCACATAGATGCCTTCCATCGGATTCACACGGATAACCAGCAGGTTCGGTTCAAGGTTATGCTTCTGGCCCAGATATACATTGGTTGGCATGCCTTTGAACTCCACCACGACCTCTGTGGTTTTGACCGGAAGACGTTTGCCGGTTCGAATATAGAACGGAACCCCCGCCCAGCGGAAGTTGTCTACAAATACGCGTGCGGCAAAATATGTTTCGGTATTCGATTCAGGCTCCACCTTGTCCTCCTGGCGGTAAGCCGGGAGCGTCTTGCCTTTATGAATGCCTTGGGTATACTGGCCGCGTACCACATTGTCACGAACCTCATCGGAGGATGCGTAAGGACGCAGGGAGCGCAGCACTTTAACCTTCTCATCACGGATATCTTCAGCCAGCAGACGGCTTGGCGGCTCCATTGCAATCATCGTCAGCAGCTGCAGAATATGGTTCTGGCCCATATCGCGCAAGGCTCCAGCATGATCGTAATACCCGCCGCGTTCTTCAACACCGACGGTTTCACCAAGTGTAATCTGAATGTTGGCAATGTGCTTATTGTTCCAGAGCGGCTCGAAAAAGGCATTCGCAAAACGGATCACTTCAATGTTCTGCACCATTTCCTTGCCCAGGTAATGGTCGATCCGGTAGATTTCCTCTTCCTTGAACACCTGGCGGATCTGCTCGTTCAGCTCTTCAGCCGATTCCAGATTGTAGCCAAAAGGCTTCTCAATCACGAGACGGTTCCAGCCTTCGCTGTCCAGCATACCGCCGGCCTTCAGGTTGAAGGAGACGCTGCCGAACAATTCGGGAGCCAGGGCCAGATAGAACATCCGGTTGCCCGGAATACGGAATTTCTCTTCCAGAACCTCCGTTTGCTCTCTCAGCTCACGGAATCCTTCGATATTGTTGATGTCCAGGGATTTGTACTCGAAATGCTGTACAAATTCGTTCCATTCGCCTTCATCGCCTGCCTGGTAACGGCAGAATTCCAGGATGGATTCCTTCACATCGGATCTGAATTCTTCCTGAGTACGCGGGCGCCGCGCCACGCCAATTACCGCAAAATCCTGTGTCAGCTTACCTTCACGGTACAAGCTGTAAATCGCCGGGAAAAGCTTACGCCGGGCTAAATCTCCGGTTGCCCCAAAGATAAAAAATACAGCACCGGGTGTGTGCAGTGCATCAAGGGTTTGATTTTCAGCCATGGCTCCTCATCTTTCTGTATGTAATATAGTTGACAATCATTCTCAACGCCGGATACATCATAAAATACGATGACGACGTGATGTCATTTTAGCACATTCCCAAAAAGGATGCCATCACATTCCTGACAAATACTCTCGGGTTTTCGGAAAGTTACATTAATCTTTCTTATTATTCACTATATTTTAACTTATATTAGCATAAATTCTCAATATTCAATGGTTATTAATGGTAATCCTATAGTCATCCGGTTGCGGTCCGTTTCGCCGTCTCTATGAATCGCCAGTTGCATAGCTATGGAATGATCACCACTGGTGACGAACCGATCTTGACCCGGCAGCGTGTAGGAGCCGCTTGAAGTAGCCTCATCGTCGTAACTCTCCGCAATCCCCATCTGTGGCAGCAGGCCTGCCACAGACAGCTGCGTGCGGTGCAGCGCCGCACGGGGATCTGCCCCCTCCTGCGCCATTCCCTGCAGGGCGACGTTCCACTCAGCAGCTACACCGCGGCGCTGCAGTACAGTGCCGGCCGATACGGCTGCCGCTTGCAGCCCGCTGTCCGCCTGCTGCAAATCCGCCGTCTCATAAGTCACAATCACGTAGCTGGTACCGTCCGCCAGTTCACTCCAGAAGAGTGACTTCCGGGTTCCTGCGGTATCCAGGGTTTCTGCGCGGTAGGTGGAGTGTCCATCCTTCTCCGCACGGGTAATCTTGCCGCTTCCAAGCTCATCCGCAAGGGTCTGAACGTTCGCTCCCGCCTGCCCTGCCGGTCCTGCATAGACACCCTGCCACTTCAGGATAAGGCGCAGCGGTGACGACGGCGACATCGCCTTGCGGCTCAGAGCCGTAAGCAGCGTCAGGGAATTCTGCAGGTCAGCAGTTCCCCCTGCCGCAAGTACAGAGGAGACCGGGGCCGCAGCCTCGGCAGAGCCGCTGCCGATCCCGCCACGCAAGCCCGCCAGCATCAGCATGGCTGCCAGGCTTACGCTCAGCAGTATCAGAATGGCCTTGCCTCTTGTTCTGTTCCCGGTCTCCATCTTCCATTCTCCCTCTCTATCCCGTCTACTAATCTAGTAGACAGGATATCCGAGAATGGGAGATTATATACCTGACTACCGGTATTATTCGGCCAGTCCGTTCTTATATGCATAAATGGCCGCCTGGGTGCGGTCATCCACACCCAGCTTGGCGAGAATATTCGTGACATGGAATTTCACAGTTTTGATCCCGATAATCAGCTGATCCGCGATATCCTGATTGGATTTCCCTTTGGCGAGCAGCTTCAGCACTTCCATTTCGCGTTCGGTCAACTCTTTGTAGGCAGGTGTTTCTCCTCTGGCATCCTTGCGGAAGCGGTTCATCATCTTGGAGGCCACCTGGGACTCCAGAACAGACTGCCCTCTGGCCGCAGCGCGGATCGCATCGGCGACTTCACTGGCCCGCGACGTTTTGAGCAGATAGCTGAACGCTCCGGCTTCAATCACGGGGTACATTTTCTCATCATCCAGATAACTGGTCAATACAATGACTCTGCATTCCGGGTACAGCTTCATCAGCTGTTTGGTTGTTTCGATCCCATCCATTCCGTCCATCACAAGATCCATCAGCACCACATCCGGGTTGTACTCCTGGGCCAGGCGGATGCCTTCTTCTCCGCTTCCGGCCTCGCCTACCACTTCGATGCCGTCCTCGGTGCCCAGCACCGCAGCCAGTCCAATGCGCACCATCTCATGATCATCCACCAGCAGTACCTTAATCGGTTCGTCCGTCTCCATGGTTAGCCTTTCCTCCTATTCATTCACTAGCGGAACGGTAATTTCGATCCGCATCCCCTTGCCAGGAGCGGTAATGAACTGGATGGAACCTCCAGTTTCATTAATCCGCTCCTGCATATTCGATAAGCCGTACGAGGTTTGCTTGCTCTCATCCATCTCGAAGCCAATCCCGTCATCGCGCAGCGTCAGACGGACAGTATCGCCGCGCCGGTGCAGCCGGATCTCCATCTTGTTCGCCTTCGCATGCCGCAGCGTATTGGAGATCGATTCCTGCACGATCCGGAACAGATGATTCTCGATTCCCTTCAGCAACTGCACATCCGGGTCCATCTCGAACACAATATCAATCGGCACCTTCACCTTCAGCTCACGGATCAGCTCCTGCAGCCCCTGCTCCAGACCTTTGCCTTCCAGATATACGGGACGCAGATGCAGCAGCAGCGCCCGCATCTCTGACTGGGCCACGGCCGACATCTCCTCAATCAGCGCGATCTGCCGCTGGGCCTTGTCGAAATCCTTCTCCAGCGTCCGGCCGACAGCTGTAGCCGTCATCGAGATCGCGAACAGCTGCTGCGAGACGGCATCATGCAGCTCGCGGGCCAGCCGCTGGCGCTCCTCCATAATCGCCGATACCCGTGCCTGCTCGGCGAGCTTGGCGTTGTTGGTCGATAGACGCTGCAGCGTTGTCACCTGGTTCTCCCACTTGTTGCTGATCCGCCCCAGTTGCTCGCCCAGCCTGCCCAGTTCATCCGCGCCAAGCTCCGGCATCGACAGCGTCAGGTTGCCCTTCTCCCAGAGGAGCAGCGTTTCCCGCAGCCGCTCCAGCTTGCGCTTCACGCGGAAGCTCTGCTGGAAGCCGAAACCGATGCCGAACGCCATGGGCAGCAGTACCAGCGTAATTGCTGTGCGCAACCCGATTTTCCAGTTCTCAAACGGCTGCAAATAACCATATGTATACATGATATATAATATCACAAGCAGCATGACAAAAGAGAACAGAGCCCCCTCACCCATGCTGCGCGTGACCATATTTGTATTCTTTTTCCCCATGTGGGGGCCCTCCCTTTTGCAGACAGACTTGGTTAAGATAATCGCACATCCAGATCGCACATCAGATAAGAAATGCTAAACTTCACTTTCTGCTCACAGCTCTCATAGTTGGCCGATTTCCAATTCAAACGGTTCATCATCCCGGTGTCGCGGTGGCTGCCGAATTCAATCGAACCGAACAGCACAAAGGCTTCAATCTCGACGCCATAATCCTCGGACAACAGGATATCCACATCGCCGAATATGCCTTGAAAAAGCATCACGGTTTCCGGCTTCTCCGCCATCGCCAGCGACAGGTCCAGATCCGCTTCACCCAGCACATGCCAGGCGCTCAGGCTGTTCATTACCCAAGGCGAGCTGTCCCCCTCCAGCCGGGAGGAGAAGTTCTGCTTCTGCATAAACCCTTCCTTGCGCTGCATCCGTTTAGACTTGGTGAAGAAGGTTCCAAGCGAGATCAGACAGATGGCCAGCACCAGCAGCATGTGATCCAGCATGATTAGCACGGCACCTATGCCCAGCAGCTTATATCCTTGTCTCACCTTGCCTGAGGTTATACGGTAGATACCCAACAGCAGGAACAGAAGGGCGACAATGGAGAAAAAGCCGATCCATTTGCCAAAAATCATTATGCAGCCAATCCCGATCAGTATCGTGGCAATCAAACGGTTCCGTTTATCCATTTCGCACCTCCTAAAAGTTTTGCGAAGCAAAACTCACTTCGTAAGCATTCACTTGGTTTTGCGAAGCAAAACTCACTTCGTAAGCATTCGCTTGGTTTTGCGAAGCAAAACTCACTTCGTAAGCATTCGCTTGGTTTTGCGAAGCAAAACTCACTTCGTAAGCAATCGCTTAGTTTCGCGAAGCAAAACTGACTTTTATTATTTCAACTTCAGCCGCTACAAAAGCCATACCGGTATGGAATATCCATACCGTATGGCTTTACCTTGTACAGCATATCATATGAAGCTAAGTTTTTGGAAGCAGGGTACTATTCTTCTTTTTTGCTAAGTGCCGGGGCTGCCGGCTTGTCGCCCAGCTTGCTTCTCAGCGCGGCTAGTTGCTCTTCAACCTTCAGCTGTTTCTCAGCGTCTACCGGCTTGCTGTAGGCGGCAGATGGGCTGTAAGGAGCACGCATTACATCGGCTTCAGCTTCAAGCTGCATGATTTTCTCTTCCATCCGGTGGAAACCAAGCGATGCGCTGCCGCTCTCGATGGAGTGCACACTGCTGATCTGTGACATCTGCTTCTTGGCTTTAGCCATCTGAGCACGGGATACCAGCTCATTGCGCTTGTTACGCAGCTTGTAGAATTCATCTTTCATGTCATGGAGCTGTTGTACCAGTTCTTTGGCCTGTACTTCGGCTTGAGCGTGCAGCTCGCTATATTCACCATACTTCTGGTCGAAATAGATTTTCTCTTCCAGCAGCTTGCGGGTTACTTCCTCCTGGCCGTTCTTCAGTGCCAGCTCAGCTTGTGCTCCGCGTTGTCCGGACATTTTGGCTGCTTCATCGACACGTTGCTTCATGCGGCGTTCGTTGGCCATTTGCTTCGCTACGGTAACCTCAGCCTCGTGAATCTCAGCCTCCATATCACGCAGGTACTGGTTAAGCATTACAATCGGGTCCTCTACCTTATCCAACATATCGTTTACCGACGCTTTAGTCATATCTTTAATTCTTTTGAATACTCCCATAATTTACACTTCTCCCTTCTCGTATTTAGACAGTTTTTGTTTAAGCTCTTCCACTTCTTTTTGCAATGCTTTCTTCTCTATATCCTTCATCATGGCATCCAGACCGGAGTCCGGTGCAGTATACGCAGTGTTCTTGTCATATCCAGGTTGGGGATTGGGATTCTGGCCGTAAGAGCCGTATCCGCCGGGACCCTGTGGACCTCTGGGTTCGGGTCTGCCTGAGTAAGGAGCTTCATAGTGATGGCCTCCCGGTGCTCCGGGACCGCCTCTGAAAGGATCATAAGGCACATGCTCCTTCGGAATGACGATCGCTGCGATGAAATATACCAGGATCGCGGCACCGCCGGTAAACGGAATGCTGACCAGCAGCAGAATCCGGAACAGGGTGGAGTCGATGCCCAGCGTTTCAGACAAACCTCCAGCCAACCCTGTCATTACCCTGTCACGGGTCGAACGATACAAACGGGTCATAGCTTTACTCCTTTCCATCTTTGTTAAGCTTCTCCTTCAAGCGGGCCATCTCGCGTTCGAGCACAGTTGCCACTGTCTCTCCCGCCTGCACTGCATATTCCTGGCCCATCCGGCGCAGGTCATGCAGGCTTTTGGCTTCCAGCTCCCAATCGTTCATCCGCTCTTCCAAGCGGCCGAACATCTTGGGTACATCGCCGCCGTTGCCATAAGCGCCGGCTCTTTGATTCATGCGTTGCTGCAAGCGCAGCGTCTCCATCCGTGCAGCATAATATTGGCGTTTGCTGTATACGGTCTGATATTCCAGCTTCAGTTCATTCAGCTGTTCTTCAAGCTCTGTCAGAGATTGTCTGCTCTGTTCGAACAGTCCGCTGTATTGCTCCAGCTTCTCTTCATGGATAATCTTCTCTTGCAGCGCTAGCTTAGCGAGATGATCCTCGCCGGCCTTAAGTGCCAGCAGCGCCTGCTCTTCACGTTTATCCCTCATCGATGTAGCTTGATTCACCTGCATATGCAGTTGCTTCGTATGAGCCGCATATTGCTGGTATAGCTTCTCGGCGGCGCTGATCTCCTCGCGGGTCGTATAGAGGAATTGATCGATCAGCTTCACGGGGTCTTGGCTCTGCTCCAATCGTTCATTCAGATTAGCTACAGTAATATCTCTCATTCTGCGAAAAACACTCATGATTTCCTGCTCCCTCCCTGCATCTTAGTTAAGTAATCTTCGGCTTAGTAAGTACTTCTTCTGCCCTTCAGTACGGACACTCCCCATACTACCAGCGCCACACCGAGCAGCGGGCCGATAATCCAGGACAACTTGGCAATCAGGGTCATCACACCGATAAACATAAGCCCCCAGCCGATGATCTTGCGTCCGCTTTTAATTCCGAGGTAACCGAGAACAACCAGCACTACCGGGAACAGCAGCCGGAATATTCCGTGTATCAAGGGAAGCGCCATGCCCAGGAGAATGATCCCCCCCAGAGCAATCAGGACAATTGCCAATCCGTTTCCTTTGTTATTTTGCATTTTCTCACCGCCTTTCGTTAACCTCAACCTTATAACCTTATTCTAGGGCAAAGCTCGTTTTTCCAAAACAGACCGCAGGCGGTTTTTGGTACTGGACCTTAGTCGGGGAGACTGCGGGACCCCAGGCTACACATGAGCTAGTTAAGTTGGCCTCCCTTGCTTCATACCCGCCAGCATCCAAATGAAAACGGATACCTCCATTTCGGAGATATCCGTTAATACGTATCAACTTCGATTTTCATGCTATTAAGTGCTTCTCTTCCTAATATATAACTGGTAATATAGGAAATGTTTATTAAAAACAGAAAAAAGGAGGTGATTTACGATTGGATCCTGTTCATAAGAAATTAGCGGCAAATCAATTTAAACAACACACTCCCTCAAAGGCTGCCCTGATTTGGACCCAGCTTCGACCAAAACAATGGAGTAAAAACCTGCTTGTTTTTGCCGCTCTTCTCTTTTCTATCGACAGAATAGAGATAAGTAAACTCGCTCTCTCCACTATCGGTTTCGTTCTTTTTAGTTTGGTATCGAGCACCATTTACATCATCAACGATTTCATGGACCGCGAGGCGGATCGCGTCCATCCGACTAAATGCCACCGTCCAATGGCATCTGGGTTACTCAGTCCTGCCTTGGCTTTGACTGTTGGAGCTGTGCTACTTTTGTTTGCGCTACCGGTCTCCTGGCTATTGAACCCGTTATTCACGCTTCTCCTTGCATTGTACATTCTGCTAAATATTTCTTACTCGCTTTATCTGAAGCATGTGGTCATCGTAGACCTGATGATCATCGCGTCTGGATTCGTGCTGCGCGCCATAGCGGGGGGAGTGGTTATCAATGTACCCTTAACGCCATGGTTTCTTCTCTGCACGTTGCTGTTATCATTGTTTCTGGCCATTGGAAAAAGGAGACACGAGCTAATTCTGCTTCACGAAGGCAAAAGCACACAGCGCAAGGTGCTGGAGAGCTATTCTGTGCCATTACTTGACCAGCTAAATACTATAGTCACTACAGCTACTATTATAAGCTACTCGCTGTTCACCTTTACGTCGGGGCGGACCGTTCAGTTGATGTGGACGATTCCCTTCGTTATATATGGGATTTTTCGCTATCTATACCTCATTCATGTCTGCAACAAAGGAGGTTCGCCTGATCGCGTTCTATTTGAGGACAAGCCGATCCTAGTCACCGTTGTGCTTTATGCCATTAGTGTTGTTGTTATCCTTGTCACTTTTGAAACTTGACCGAGTTCGGGAGAATACTTTATGAAAACCAAATTTGCTTTTTGGGATATTGATCACACGTTGCTTCGCGGAGATTCCATGCTGCTTTTTTTATGGTACGGACTTTGTAAAAAACCACTGGCCGCTTATCGGATTGCTATAGTGTTGTGGAGAACCTTGTGCTACAAATTCGGATTAATTAGTGCTGAGAAGGCCAAAGCCGCGTTCTTCTATGCAGTCAACAGTTTTTCCGACTCTGATCTGGAACATTTTTTTGATACCCAACTTCGAACACGAGTTTATCAGGATGCTTATGAAGAGCTCCGTCAATTGAAAATAAAAGGTTCTCGAATCGTACTCGTCTCGGCTTCACCGTATGCATATCTGAAGTTTTTCAAGAAACTTCCGGAAGTTGACTACGTCATTGGAACGGAACTGATGAGAAAAAGCGACCGCTACGTTCCACTTATCCAGGGGTTAAACTGTAAAGGGGAAGAAAAAGTGGAACGGATACAATGCTATTTGAATGATTCGCACCAAACCATTGATTTCGAGAACTCATGCGCGTATTCTGATTCGTTGTCAGACCTACCTATGTTCCGTTTAGTCCGCAACGGATACTTAGTACACGGCCAGCATCCGGAATTGCAGTCTCGGCAATGGGTCAAAGCCAAAACGCCATTTCCACATAAGGGTAAAATCTTTATGGTCCTCGCTGCGTTTTTGACGGCAACGGGCCAACTGTTTTGGAAATGGGGGTGGGATGACCTATCCTACTTAGCTCTCGGTTTCCTTTGTTACGGCGGGGGAGCAATTTTTATGATTCGCGGCCTTGCATTAGAGAAGCTCTCAGTCGCCTATCCACTGATGGGTCTCAGTTATTTTTTCGCATTGGGATATGGGCACTGGATCCTGCATGAGCCTATAACTTGGGCTAAGCTTTTTGCCGTAGCACTAATGGGAATCGGGGTGTATCTGATATCATATGATCGCTAACTGGAATATCTTCGTCCTCATTATTATGACTCTATTGGGATCGTTCGGAGGCGTGTTGTTCAAGCTTCACTCGGTTCGCAGACAGCTGATCTATCTCTTTTTCGGCGCATGTTCTTATGGACTCGGTGCACTCCTGAACATTTACCTGTTGAAGTCGTTGCCTTACACGGTAGTCATGCCCGCCAATGCGCTGACCTTTCTTTGGACACTCTTATTTGCCAAATGGTTTTTCAAAGAACGGATTGGAACAACTAAGATTGCAGGTATTATCTGTATCGGAACTGGTATTTGGCTGCTGGCAAGGTGATTGATCTTGAAATTAAGTTATGGAAATGAGGTTGAATTATCACGTGATCCGTTATCTATTGCAAGATCGGACCGACAATAAGAATGCACTCGGTCTATTTATCCTATTCGTCATCCTTTACATCGCAATTAATACTCCATATCTACTCTTTATGGATCGTCAAGCCGACCTTGTGGCAGCTCACAATCCATTTTATGGTGTGAAATTCGGGCTCAACCTTTTTAACTTTGATCCTGCCATGTATTACGGTTACGACAATGTCTCCGTCATTCATCCATACAAAAATATCATTGCTGGCCCCCTCGGAGCTCTGGCCAACAACGGTCCGGGAAACGTATTGTTTCTCATCATTCAATCTGCACTCAATGCAGGAGGGACAGCACTTCTCTACTATATCTTACGTCGGCAAAGAACGGGGAGAGCGCCTTCCGCTCTGATTGCATCCTTATTTGGCATCAGCTCTTATTCTCTCTTCACATCGCTCATCCCGGATTCCTATCCGTATGCGCAATTCGGACTGGTTATCTCAGTATTTTGTCTCCAGTATTACCGCGACAGTAAACAATCTCCAATATTTCCGCTAGCCATCTTAGGAATAGTGAATTTTGGAATAACGGCAACAAATCTTATTCCTTATATAGGCGCATTAATTATACAGCAAATGGGACGCCGGGCCAAAGCTGCTGTGCGAACTCTGCTTATGGTTCTGTCAGTCTTTATTCTGCTGGCTATCGTTCTCTTGTTGATTCAGTTGGTTCTGCCAGGTGGTGTCACCTGGGTTTCTAGTTGGCAAAGCGGATTAAAAAACGGTGGGTTCGGTTATGTCGCTCCCTTTTCCTTAGCTCATCACTGGAAAGCCATATATATGTTGGGTATTAGTCCATTGCTTACTCCCAACGTGACTCTTATTGATACGGGAATCACCGCTATAGCCACTGACTTGTCGCAGTCCTATCCTATTTATGTATCCGTGATCGGATTTCTTTTTCTAGCTGGCGCGTTAACGGGATGGATACGGGGAATTCGAAAACTGGAAGGCTGGATTCCAATGATGTTCATCGGTTTCGCCTTCTGCCTTCACCTAATTGTGGGTTATGGACTGGCTACTTTCAACTATGACCTATACCTGTACGCCGGTCATTTTTGGTTCGCCTTCTTCCTACTGATTTCCATATCGGTGCGGTCCATCATCAATCCCAGACTATATAAAGCCATTATTGGGCTGCTGGTGGTGGTTGTGCTTGTCACTGCGGTACATAACCTTCTTCAGCATGCCCATGTACTGAAAGATATCCGACAGGGATATGTCACGCTGTCTGAGGGAAGTGGGCGATAAAGAACGATTCAAATCTCAAGGTTCAGCAACCGGTCCTCAAAAAAAGGTGATTCCTGTATTACATATGGATCATCTTTTTTTATTCCGATAATCGATTTTGCCTTTAAGTAGTTACAGTGGCTTGCATATCTTTGCTTTTGACAAAGACTGGTTAAGCCGGCTTACCTGCTGATACCCGCCTGTTGGCTAATGAAAACGGACACCTCCATTTCGGAGATATCCGTTAATTCGTATCAACCTTCGTTGGGGGTTCATGCTTCATCTATGGTTCTTACTTCATCTAAGACTTAGCTGCATAGTTTAAGGTTATGGCTTGCTCATCCACCACTTCGATATCGGAGACATCTCCATCCACCTTAACGTTATCTATAAACAATTCCCAGCTATGAAGCTCATCACTCTCCATCGTGCTGATCTTCTTAATGCCTCCCTGCTCATTCTTCACGATCGGCATGCCCAGGTCTTCATCTTCGGAGATGGGCTGCAGCACCTTCCATACGGTAGGCTGATCATCGATCACTTTGATCTCCTGTATGAACAGGATTCCTTCTTCATTCTGGATCGCTACAGCCACTTTCGATACCAGCGAGCCTTCACCCGTATATTTCACTCCCTTATATTCCGCGTACAGACCATCTCCGTTGCTTGACCCGCAAGCCGACAGCAGCAGCATGCTAATCATACAGAAGTTGCTTAACGTGCCTCGAATGTTTTTACCCATAGGGTCCTCCTCCTTATTCACTACATCGGATTCGTTCCATTAAGCTCTCCTTGTGGAATTTGTGCAGCATATACAGGGTTGTCAGCACTTGAACCAGCGCATAGGCAGTAATCAACGTAAGCAACGCTCCCAGTGGAAATTGATACTGGGCAAACGTAGCTTCACGCCTGTACAGCGCTACGCCTAAGTACCCTGCCGGAATGCCCACGATACTGATCAGTCCTAAACTGAAAGCAATAACAACCCATCCTTCGCTGCTTAGCTGCAGAGTTAACTGCCTCCGCGACAAACCGATCGCTTCAAGCAGGCTGATCTCCCGCTTCCTGAACAGCATGCTGGTCAGATTGGAATTGACCAGATTAAAGATGCTGATGACCAGCAGCGCAGTGATGAAGCCATAAGCCGCCAGCTCCATGACCCGTTTGGCTGCGCTGAATTCCTGATAGATGTCTTGAAAGGAGGTGAATTCTAGCCTCCGGTCTGCTGCGGCAATCGTCCGCAATTGCTGCTCGACCTGCACTTTCTGCTCAGGGTCCGCAATTACACTGATCTGTTTGATCCTCTGGTCCATACCCAGCCGCTCAAACATGCTCCGATGCGCAAGCAGCGTCCCGCCTTCCGCAGAATCACCTTTATACGTTATATAAGTAGGTAATACGCCGAGGATGGTAAATTCAAGCTCCTTCTGTCCTTCCCCGAACGGTGCCATTCTGATTCGGTCTCCCGCGTGGTAAGTTCCCTCTTCGGCAATGGCAATCAGATAGTTGCCCGCCTTCATCTGCTCCAAAGTTGGCGCACTTTGTCCCAGCGCACGCAATGTCTTGTCCATCAATGCATCATCATACCCGTACATTTCGGTATCTATATAGGGATGTTTCACCTTGTCAGGTTCCTTAATATGTTTCTGCGCGTCCTGCTTGTTATAGATGAGTCCATCGTACATTTCCGTGAAAACCGTTTGAACTCCCTTTATCGACTGAATCTGCTCTATGACTGTCTCGTTCAGCAGGTCGGTCTGCGCGTCCATTCTGAGAGAAGATACGGCACTGAGCTTGTAATCACCAGGCACCATGCTGCCTGCTATATTCCCTATACTGATGCTGTCCAGCACGCTGCCGGAAATCACAAAGATCAGCCCTGTTAACGTGATGGAGGTTACTGTAACCCAGGTGCGCTTACGGTGCCGGAGCAGTTGTGCGGAGATTAACGTGAAGCTGCCCAGCGAATGAGGTAATCTGTTTCGCTTCTGCTTGGTTGATGCCCCTGCTCCTGCCGCCGGGTTAAATCGGATCGCGGCAATCTCCGAGATTCTCCCGACTCTGCTCGCGGGCACCTGGATGGAGAACGCAACAAGAAGGATGCCGAGCAGAAAGGCCGCCCCTACTGAATTCAGAGAAATCTCTACATATAGAGAAGAATCTGCTCCTGCCGTCTTTCCAAGAAAAGGGATAAAGGCCAGGCTACCGCCGATGCCGAGCAGGATACCGGCCACACTGCCTGTCAGCGAAATCAGCAATCCCTCCAGCTGAATCATTCGCCGCAGCTGGCGCGGCGTCATTCCGATCGCTTTCATCGTGCCGAACAGACGAATTTGCTGGGAGATGTAGATATTGAAAATGTTGTATATGACCATTCCTGCGCTCAGTACGATGATCAGCAGGACAAATCCACCTTGCAGAATAGAAGTCGGATTCTGTTCATAGGCACCGGTATAGCGCTCATTCAGCTTGATTTGCTCCTCCTTCAGTCCCGCATCAGCACCGATCTTCTGTGCGGCGGCAGTAGCATTAAAGTCCGATTTCAGCAGCGAGAACAGGGTAACCTCTGGTTCCGGGTTGTACTGCAGGGAGCGCTCCTTCGAGATAAACATCAGCCCGGCCCTGGCCGCCTTGCGGACCGCAATATCTTCGGTAATGCCTACCAGCTTGAAGGTTTCCTTCATCTTCGCTGTCTTGCCTTGCTGTGTAATTTCAAAATCCAGTGGGATGATCTGCCCCAGCTTCGGTGCATAACCCAAAGCTTCAACCACCCAATCATCCAGAACAATTTCATTGTCCGCTGCCGGTGCTCTCCCTTGTCTCAGCGCAATCAGCCCGTCGTTGACCCCCTCCATATAACCTATAGCCATATCAATGTGTAAGGAGCTGAGCGAAGTGCATAGGACATTCTTGTTATTGTAAGAAAGATAGGTTGTCTTCATTAACGTGTTGCCGGCGATCTCCTGTTGCTGTTCTTTGGACAACTGCTCATACTGCACATGGTACGCGCCAATTTCATTGATGGCTGCCCGCTTGCTGCGCTGATCTTCAGAATGAAGGTAAGTCAGGACAATCAAGATCAGCGCCACTGATATCGCTGCCGTCCCTATCGTCAGCAGGGTTCGCCCTTTATGGAAGCGCAGCGTACTCAGCGCAATATCCCGGATAGAGACTGTATTCTTCATCGTATGGCCTCCGCCGCCACGATTGAACCGTCAACGACTCGCACCGTCCGGTCGGCCAGCCTGGCCACCTCATCGTTATGCGTAACCACGATAAGTGTCTGATTATATTTCTGGACGGACAGGCGCAGCAGATCCATGACGTCGCCGCTGGAGCGGCTGTCCAGATTGCCTGTGGGTTCATCCGCCAGCACGATGGACGGTCTGGCTGCCACCGCCCGGGCGATGGCCACGCGCTGCTGCTGGCCGCCGGACAAGGCGGTGGGCAGGCTGGTCCTTTTGTCGTAAATGCCCAGCGAATGCAGGATGTCCTGAATATAGTCCACATCTGCTTTTTTGCCGTCCAGCCCGATAGGCAGGATGATATTCTCCCACACATTAAGAGAAGGCACGAGATTAAACGCCTGGAACACGAAGCCGATCTCCCGGCGGCGGAACAGTGCCCGCTGATTGGCCGTAAGCTGATAAATGGAAGTGCCGCCAATGATCACCTCGCCGCTGGTGGGCGCATCCAGACCTCCGATGATGTGCATTAGTGTGCTTTTTCCGGCGCCGGATTGCCCTACAATAGAGATGAATTCCCCTTTCTTCACCGCGAAGTCGATTTGATCAATGGCCTTCACCTGACTCTCCCCTACGCCGTAATATTTACATAATTGCTTTCCTTCCAGAATCAAAAAAATCCCCCCCTGTGTTTGTTCACAAGGAAAGGATAACGGATAAATTTCTACTTTTTATCAACTTCTGCCGGAATAGCCCCAGCGTCAGCCTGACAACGGAACCTTGCTGTTACGCTTGCTCCACCATCCTCAGCATTGGCCAGCTCAATACAGCCACCGTGCTTCTCCCCTAATAGGGTACAAATATGGAGGCCAAGACCCATGTGAAACTCACCCCCGGTGGTGTGCTGCTTGCCGGAAGGCCGGGGCAGCTGCATAAGCTGCTCGTCAGAGAAGCCCTTGCCATCATCTTGAACCGTAATAACCAGCATTCCGTTCACGAAGGTGCAGTTAATAGAGATCATCCGCTCGGCGTAACGACTGGCATTGGACAACAGGTTCTCAAACACCCGCATTACAATATTCATATCCAGCACCAGTTCTGCTTGGTCAATCTCACTTGTAATACCTATAGAATACGCTTGGCCTCTCTCCAATACCTCGGCTGTACTCTTCAGCCGAGCTGTAAGCACATCGCTGTTCACCTGAGCTACCGCCAGACCGGTGTCTTCCAGCCGCTGAGCTTCACTCATCATCTGCACGTAGCCCTCCAGCCGCACAATATGGGCTGACATCGTGGAGACGGTCGAGATCACCTTCTCTGTGCTTACTTTGCCTTGCGGCAGATAGTTGTTCAGGAAATCGGCATACCCCCGCAGTACCGTTAGAGGTGTACGCAGATCATGGGAGAACGCGGCATTCAGCTGCTTGCGCTCCTCCAGCCCGCGCCACATCTTGCGATTGTTCTCATCGAGAGCCGCCCGCATCGTCTCAAAAGAGCGGCAGAGCTGACCCATTTCATCCGTACTGGTATGCTGAATGCGAAAATCCAGATCATTATCTGCGATTTTGCGGGAAGCCTCGCTCAGGATGGCAATCGGCTGCTTCAGCTTGTTTCGGTAGAACAACAAGGAAGACAGCAGAATGCACGCGCCATAGAAAAACGGAGTCGACCAGGTATACACGGCATCATAATTATTGATGATTCTGTCGTCTTCTACAGAGTAATCGACAAAGTGAATATTCACTTCATCACTGTCAACGTTCACTTGATCTCCGTATTGGGCATTCGGATACATATACTCCACGTACAGATTGAATTGCTCCTGACTGGCATACGCCATGGCAAATTTGCTGAGCAGAGCTGCCAGCACCAGAAAAAAGAGCATATAGAGCATAAACGTCTTCCTGATGGACAGGTTACGGATGGCTTGTCTCAGTCGACCCATTTATAGCCCACACCCCATACTGTAACAATGTAATTCCTGCTGCTGACCGCGGACAGCTTGGCACGGATTCGGCGGATATGCTCGGCAACCACGGCACTCTCCCCTTCGCTGTCATATCCCCATAGCCGCTCATAGATGCGCTCACGGTCAAACACCTGCCCGGCGTTCATCGACAGAAATTCAATAATAGCAAATTCTTTTTTGGCAAAAGAAACCGGTTCATTATGGCAATACACAACGCGGGCCGCATAATCCAGAACTAATTCCCCACTGAATACCGCCGCGGTCTGCACCTGCCGCCGCTGCTCGCGCCGTAGATGCGCTTCTACCCTGGCTCCCAGCTCATCAATGCTGAAGGGCTTCACCATATAGTCGTCTCCCCCGGCGCGGAACCCGTTAATTTTATCGTTATCCTCGACCTTCGCTGTAAGAAACATAATAGGACAGGATACAAAATTACGAATGCGCTGGCATACCTCCAGGCCATCCAGGTCAGGCATGTTGATATCCAGGATGATACAATCCGGGCTGCAGCCCGCTTGCTTCAAGGCTTCCTCTCCGCTGAATGCAGTCAGCACACGGTAGCCGTTAATCTCGAAATAATCCTGCAGCAGTGAGACTATATCTGCTTCATCGTCGACGATCAGGATCAGTTTGGACATGTTGGATTCCCCTTTTTCTGCGAATACTCCTTACTTATCAGGTGGGACGAAGCAATCATATCCCGCTGTGACCAGTATAGAATCGAAGGAATCTTTTTACAATTCATAACTAAAAAAAGAGCAAGCCAGCGAATTCGCCAAGCTCACTCTTCTGTATTCATCCATGCTGGTTATTTAAACGCAGGCACCGCAATATCGGCATAATTCTCTTCCAGGAATTTCTTCACTTCCGGGCCGCTGATCCGCTTCGCCAGCTTCTGGATGGCCTCGGAGTCCTTGTTGTCTTCGCGGGCCACTAAAGTGATGGTAAATTCGGAATCCTCACGCTCCGTAATCAAGGCATCCTTCTTTGGTGTCAGTCCAAGCGGACTGGCATAAGCAGGAGTCATGGCTACAAGGTCCCCATCATCCAGCATCCGGGCCAACATCAGCAGATCTACTTCCTCGAACTTGTAGTTTTTTGGATTCTCGATAATATCAGCTTGTGTGGCATTGATGCCTACGCCATCTTTCAGCTTAATCAACCCGGCATCAGCGAACATTTGCAGGGATCGCCCGATGTTCGAAGGGTCATTGGCCATAATCAGTTTTGCACCCTCCGGCAGGTCCTTGATGTCCTTGTAGCGTTTGGAATACCCGCCATAAATCGCATCATACACCGGCTGTACCTCCACTAGCTTCGAGCCTTTGCTGGAATTGAACTGCTCCATATAAGGAATGTGCTGGAAAAAGTTAGCGTCGACCTCTTTGTTAGCCAGCGCCTCATTGGGCTGCACGTTGTCAGATAGCACCATGATTTCGAGATCAACTCCATCCTCCAGCAGCAGCGGCTTCACAATATCGAGGATATCGGTCATGGGTGGAATCAGAGTGGCAATTTTGAGCTTCACAGGTTCAGCCGTGCTAGCCGTATCCGTATTTCCGGCAGCTTCGTTAGTGGCTGTGCTGTTGTTATTGTTTCCGCAGCCCGCAACCAGAACGAGCATCAGTGTGAGTACAAGCATCAAAGACTTTTTCATTGGAACAGTAACCCCCAGTTATAGTTAAATAGTTAGTAACATAGTTGTGTGGCCAGTCCATAGTTCTACTACTACAATCCAATACCAAAGCAAACTGGCAGGGCGGTACATTAACGTTTATCCAGTAGCCGTGCGGCCGTGCTCCCAGTGAACTGCACCAGCTGCACCAGTATGATCATGACCACAATCGCATAGGCCATTACCTCAGTCTCGAAGCGCTGGTAGCCATAGCGGATCGCGAAATCACCAACCCCGCCGCCGCCGACAATCCCCATGACTGTCGAGAAGGAGATGAAACTGACGGTGGAAGTGGTAAGCCCGAGAATCAGCCCCGAACGCGCCTCCACATAAAGAAATTTGCACACCAGACTCAGCTTGGAGGCCCCCATCGACATCGCGGCTTCCAGGGTTCCAGTGGGAACCTCCAGCAGCGACTGCTCTACCAGACGCGAGTAATAAGCGATAGCGACGATAGACAGAGGTACCGTAGAGGCCATCGTGCCGATCGCTGTTCCTACAATCAACCGGGTAACAGGAATCAGCGCAACCACCAACAGCAGGAATGGGAAAGAACGGATGATATTGACCAGACTATTCAGCACCACAGATAGTGTCCGGTTCTCATAGAGCTGCCCTTTGCGGGCAAAAAAAAGCAGCGTCCCCAGCGGCAGCCCCAGCAGCAGCGCTGCGCCTACCGAAATGCCCACCATCACAAAGGTTTCTCCAATCGACTGCCACATCAACTCCTGGTATTGAAACGCCTGCTCAAACATAGGTTCCCTCTCCCTCTCCCTCTGCTTGAGCTAGAATCCGCTCGCGGTATGATCCGGTGTGGGCTGCCGGGGGCCGGAAATCGCCATCTTCGCGGGAGAATGAATCAATCATCCGCCCGTCTTCCATAACGGAGACGTGAGTGCAAATCGTCTTAACCACATCCATTTGGTGGGTGACAATCACGATCGTTACGCCAAGACTGGCCTGGATATGCTTCAGTACACCCAGAATATCTGCTGTAGTTCCCGGGTCCAGCGAGGAGGTTGGCTCATCGCAGAGCAGCAGCTTCGGGCTGTTCGCCAGCGCCCGGGCAATCGCCACCCGCTGGCGCTGCCCCCCGCTCAGCCGCGACGGGTACTGTCCGGCCTTATCCGCAAGGCCAACGAACTGCAGACATTCGTGGGCGCGGTTCAGCCGCTCCCGCTTCGGCCAGCCGGCCAGCTCCAGCGCAATGGCGACATTCTTCAGAACGGTTGCGTTATGCACCAGGTTGAAATGCTGGAAGATCATCCCGATCTTCTGGCGCTCCAAGCGCAGCTGTTTATCCGGCATTCCTGTCAGCTCATTCCCGTCCAGCACTACCGCACCCTGGTCCGGGACCTCCAGCAGATTGATCAGCCGCAGCAGCGTCGATTTCCCGGCACCGCTTTCACCAATGATGCCATGAATCGCCCCCTGCTCTACTTGAAGTGATACATCGTCTACAGCTCGATACAAGCTGCCCTGCTGCCGGAAGGTTTTGCTTACGTGGCTCAGCGTCAGCATACCGGATGCCTCCCTCCTCTACGAATATAGCGTGCCCTTATAACGATAAATATTGTACCAGCAATATTTTAAATCTGTTTTATCAAAAATCTCTTTAAATAATAAGGCATTTCATCGCCTGTGTCATTATTTTTCTTAAAAGTTTAATCGACCTAATGTGCGTACTGGCCGAATATCGTTGATGCAGCAGGGTTCACGCCAACATTCGGTAAATCTATTGTGCACCAGATCGATGGATGGAATCCGCCTATTCCTACAGGAATTAGGCGATCGGGATGAGATCGCTTGCGGACTCCAGACTAATTTACCGTGCCGAGCCTATTCCACACCTACGCTCACCTTTACTTGCGGACTCCAGAGCCTCTATTTTGCTCAAAACGGCTGTTTTTTCAGCCTAACGGACTCCAGTGCTCTTATTGGCCGGATTTGGATGCTTTTTGGCACTTTTAGGCATGAATAACGGCTCCTCAGTCCGTAAGCTTCTGAAACAAGCCAATTTGGCGCGAATAGCGGCTCCTCAGTCCGTAAGGGGGAGATGGCGCATAGGGTGGGCATACTTGGAGGAGCGTGGGACGGGCACGCGGGGCGGATGGGCAAGGTGTAGATACTTGGTTACTTTGTCGGGATAGCTCGTTGTTGGGTAGTGATGGAGCGACGGGATATTGATGACTACTCTCCTGGCAGTGGAGCGGTGGCAGGCAGATGACTTCTCTCCTTAGCGATGAACTGACAGCGTGCCGGGGCGCGATATTACTGTACCGTGGAGGAGTTACGGGGGCGGCGGTAACTAGATGGTTGGTGGTCGTGCGGCGACGAATATTGGATTACTTGCTTGTCATAGACGTTACGGCGGCTGTTCCCGCCTCCGTTTCAGCGAACGTTATATAACAAGAGACCTGCTGTAAGCGCAGGTCTCTTAAGTCCATATACAGCTCTATTGTTGCGAACCGGACTCTTTGGCTTCCAGCTCCCCGCGCAGCTTCAGGAACACCTGGTAGCTGCGTTCGGCGCATTCCGAGATCGACAACGGATGGAATCCGGGCAGGTCTGCGTACAATGTATCGTTCAGCGGCTCAATCCAGCTGGCTGGCAGCTGGCTGGCGCCCAGCTTCGCCCCCATAATCGAGCCGACAGTGGCCCCGTTGCAGTCGGTGTCCATGCCGCCGTAGACTGCGGTGGCAATGGCTTTCTCGAAATCATCGCCCGCGTACGTAAGCGTGGCTGCCACTAGCGCGGCGTTGTTGTTGGTATGCACGGGATCATAATGGCTGAAGCTGTCCCAGATCCGGCGAACCAGCTCCCGTTCGCTCCCGGCGCTCAGCGCGATCTCGATGCCGCGCTGCACATCGGCCGCAAGGCGGCTGGTGCGCGGAATCTCGCTGAGGCCGATCTCCAGAATCCGCGCATTGTCCTGCTCGGCGAAGGCCGCCGAGATCATGGCGGCATTCAGCATCTCGCCGTAGATGCCGTTCTTCACATGCGAGAAGGACGCATCACGCCAGCCCAGCTCAGCGGCGAGCTCCGGGTTCCCGGCCGCGCCGTAGGCCAGGCCGTCGGCACGGATGGCTGCGCCGATCCACTCGCGGTACGGATTGAGGTGCATCCGTACCCGTTCCTGGCGCAGCGGCCAATCCGCAGGCTTGTCGCCGTGCAGGTGCGAAGTCTCCTGCGCGAAGTTCATATACGCCTGCGTCTCCGCTGTGCACACCTGGGCGTAGGTCAGCTGGCCGTGCCACAGCTTCCCTACATCCCACGAATCCCAGTCCAGCCCTTTCTGCTCCAGCAGCAGCAGGCCGAGGATCGTGTAACGGATGTCATCGTCACTCTCCATGAACCGGATCTTCTCCCGGGTGCTGAGCTGCCCGGGAGCCCAATCGTTCAGGCCCAGGCCATGCTCGGCTTCCGCCCGCGAATGCAGCGGGGTGTAGCCGGTAATCGGCCAGGCGTCCGCACCGCGGAACCACAGCTCGACATTCTCCCAGCCAGGACGGCCGTCCTTGCCATAGAGATAGTCGAGGTATTCCAGCGGCTTGCCCAGGGCGCAGCCCGCGCTGCGGCCCAGCCAGGCGCCGCGGAACTTGTCACGCCACTGCGCGGCGCTCCATTCCGCCCGCAGCCTGCGCGGTCCTTCCGGGCGCAGCCGGCGGATTTCCCCGAGCGACGAAGGCTCGTCGTAAGGGAAGTCCTCCGCCACCTCTAGCGCCATCAGCTCATGGTAGACCTTCATGAGCAAGGTCTCGTCCTGCCCGGCTGCAGCCAGCCGGTCCGCAAGCTCACCGGCACGGCAGCCCTCTTCCATGCGCTGGATCAGCTCCAGCCGCACCGTTTCCTGCAGCCGTTCCCAGCCCGCCACCGTCAGTTTCCTCCTGTGGAGGGCAGCAGCTCGCCGTCCAGCTTCGCCAGCGCATCAAAGATCAAGCGCAAGAAGGCTTCCCGGTCCACATCCACCAGCACCTTGACGTTGGCGGGAGCAGCCGGATTCGTTCTTTGATCGGCAACGGTCATCCCCCGGGTCAGCTTGCCTTCCGTCTCCACGGTCACATACAGCTCGCGGGACTGGAACAATTCCGGGTGCAGCAGCCAGGCTACCGCGCACGGGTCATGCAACGCGCTGCCGGAATACCCCATCTTTTTGCCATAGATTGAGTAGAAATCCAGCAGCTCGCCTACCATATTCGAAACTGGCCCCCGCTCCTTCAGCTGAGCGATTTCCTCATCATAAATAGCCGCTCTGTTGGTAACGTCCAGACCACTCATCGTAATCGGAATACCCGATTCAAAGACAATCCTCGCCGCTTCCGGGTCAACATAAATGTTAAACTCCGCTGTCGAGGTCACGTTGCCATACGCTATGCCGCCGCCCATCAGGGAAATCTGCTCAATCCGTTCCTTGATTTCAGGATAAGCAGTGATCAACAGCGCGATATTGGTGAGTGGAGCCATCGGCACCAGCGTGATCTTCTCTTCCGAGGAGCGGATAATGTCCAGCATGAACTCTACAGCTCCCTGCTGAACCGGACGGAATTTGCTGGCTGGCAGCAACGGGCCGTCCATGCCGGATTCCCCGTGCGCTTCCGCGCCGGTAACCAGCTTGCCAAACAGCGGACCTTCCGCTCCCTTGGCTACAGGAATATCCGCATTCACGAAGCTAAGCACCTTCAGCGCATTGTCGGTGATTTTGTCCAGAATCTGGTTTCCGCCTACAGTAGTAATTCCCCGAAGGTCCAACTGCTCCGGATGGGCAAGCGCCAGCAGAATCGCAATCGCATCGTCATGCCCCGGATCGCAGTCTATAATAATTGGTGTTGGCATCGTTGTTCGCTCCTTATGATTAATCTGTGAGCCACTCCACTACTTAGCCAGCGGACTCTTCAGCTTGCGGTTCTTCTTACGTGTCTCGGATACGGCATAGATGACCAGTCCAACCACGGTTGCTACATAAGGCAAGGTGGCAATCAGCTCAGCCGGGATATTAAGCACCTGCAGCGCATTGGAGAGCGCGTCTGCGGCCCCGAACAGCAGAGAGGTCAGCGCAGTGCCGACCGTTGTGCCCCGGCCCATGGATTCTGCGGCAATCGCAATCCAGCCGCGCCCGGCAATCATATCGCGGGTGAACAGCGACAGATAGCCCATCGACATGTACGCACCGCCCAGCCCGGCGAAAAATCCGCTTAGCAGCAGCGCTGTATACTGGATTTTGACTACACTGACCCCGACTGACTGCGCCGCATGCGGATTCTCGCCCACCGAACGGATACGCAGCCCGATGGGCGTGCGGTTGAGCAGATAATACACCACAATCACAGACAGAATTGAGAAATAGGTCAGAATGTGATGCCCCGACAGAATCGGTCCCAGCACCGGAATATCCTTCAGCAACGGAATGTCCACACTAGGCAGCACCTTGCTGGCGAGCGAGGTTGAAGAACCCTTGTCCCCACTAAGCAGATACAGCAGAAAGACGGTCCCGCCCGAGGCGAACATGTTGATCGCTACCCCGCCAAGAATAATATGCGTCTTGAATTTCAGAGTGAAAAAAGCCAAAATTCCGGCAACCATCGTCCCCGCCAGCACTGCACCAAGCAGCCCGACCCATGCGCTCTGCGTATAGGCACTTATAATTACACCGGCCAGCGCCGACACCAGCATAATGCCTTCCATCCCGATGTTGATAATACCCGCACGGTTGGAGATCAGCGCACCCAGCGCCGCGAACAGAATAGGTGTCGTCACCCGCAGCACCGAGAAGGCGAAATCTGTGGTCAAAATAACATTCAGCAGGCTGTTCATGCTTCCTTCGCCTCCTTAAGCAGCATCCGGTTCTTCCAGAACTTGAGGAATTGCTCAGCCGAGATCAGCAGAATAATAACGGCCTGGATAATGGAGATCATCTCGGACGGCACATCCGACAGACGCGACATCAGATCCGCTCCGATACGGATATAGGCCAGGAACAGGGCGGAGGCGATGACAGATAACGGATTGTTTTTGGCCAGCATCGCCACCAGCGCACCATCCAGACCATAACCCGGCAGCGAAGCCCACTGGAAGCGGTTATACATCCCCAGCACCTCCACCGAGCCGCCCATCCCGGCGATGAACCCGGCAATCAGATGGACCAGAATAATCACTTTGGCGGTTCTCATGCCCGAATAGCGGGCAAACTCGCGGTTGACACCCGTCATACGCAGCTCATAGCCCCATTTGGTTTTGTAGAGGAACAGATGGGCGGCTACGATCAGCACAAGCACAATAATAAGACCGGTATGAATCCGGGTGCCTTGGAAAATTTTGTCCAGCTGGGCCGTCTTCTCGAATTTAAAAGAAACATTGGCGAACGCCTTCGCATCACGGAGATGATAGTTCAGCAGATACAGTCCCACTCCAAACAGAATGTTGTTGAACATCAGGGAGGTCACCAGCTCATTGGCGTTCCACTTGGCTTTGAGAATCCCGGGAATCGCTGACAGGAGCGCGCCGACAAGTGAACCGGCAAGAATAGCCACCAGCGGGTGCAGCCAGTTGTTCAGCGTCAGGTGAATCGCCAGCACGGAGGTCACTACGCCGGAGAAATAGAAGATGCCTTCCGCACCCAGGTTGAACATATTCGCCCGGAACAGCAGGGATACGGCAAGTCCGGTGAACATCAGCGGAATGGCCATTTCGATAACGTTGCCGATATGCCCTTTAGTGGAGATCGGCTCCCAGAGGAAGATCCCGATTGTCTTCACCGGCTGGTCACTGACCAAGGATATAATCAGAAAAGCAATCGCCAGCGCAATAACGATAACTGCCGAAGTACGAATTACCTCGAAATATTTGACTTTAAACATGGTTTACGGTCCTCCCGTGCTTAGGCCTGTCCTGCTTGTTGATGCCCAGCATATACAGTCCCAGCTCCTCTTCACTTACCGCAGACGGGTCCTCGAAATAAGCTACAATCTGACCCTCATACATCACCAGCAGGCTGTCGCTGATCTCCAGAATTTCATTCAGATCGGCAGAGACCAGCAGAATGGCACAGTCGTCCGAGCGCAGCTCCAGCAGCTTCTGGTGAATGAACTGGGCCGCGCCGATATCGACACCCCGCGTAGGCTGTTCGGCAATCAGCAGCTCCGGGCTGGTTGAACATTCCCTTGCTACCACTACCTTCTGCATGTTTCCGCCCGACAGCATTCCGATGGGCTGGGTAGGCCCGGAGCAGCGCACTTTAAATTCCTCCACCAGGGAGGACGCCAGGGCGGCAATCTTGGAGCCATTCAGGAACAGCCCCTTGTTCATGTCTCTGGAACGGTAACGGGTGGAGATCAGGTTGTCGGAGATGCTGGCATCCCCGGCAGCGCCCTGCCGCATCCGGTCCTCCGGGATGTAAGATACCCCAAGGTTGCGGATCTCCAGAATATCCGAGCTGCGGATGTCCGTATCTTTTACCTTAACGGTTCCGCTGCTGGAGACGCCCTTCAGACCGCCTGTCAGCGCTTCAATCAGCTGGGTCTGACCATTGCCCTCCACTCCGGCGATACCGACAATCTGTCCGCCGCGAACCGTGAAATCAATATTCGCCAGCAGCGCCTTGCCCTGGGCATCATGAACACTTAAGCCTTCCACGGTAAGCACCGGCTTACTGAAGGCAGGGGTAGTCTTGTCATATTTCAGCACCACATCGCGGCCCACCATCAGCCTGGAGATTTCCTGCTCGCTCACATCGCTGGTCTGGAAGACTCCTTCACTGCGGCCACTGCGCATAATCGTAATCCGGTCGCAGATCGCCTTGACCTCCTTGAGCTTATGGGAGATGAACACAATCGTATGCCCCTGCTCACGCAGCTGCTTCAGCTCACGGAACAGCTCCTCCGATTCCTGGGGTGTCAGCACGGCTGTAGGCTCATCCAAGATCAGAATTCGTGCACCACGCAGCAGCGCCTTCAGAATCTCCACCTTCTGCTTCATGCCAACGGTAAGGTCCTCTACCTTCGCCTTCGGGTTCACGGCCAGATTATATTTGCGCGCCGTTTCCTCCGTCATGCGGATCGCTTCCGCAGCGCTGAAGCCAAGCCCCTTGCGCGGCTCCATGCCCAGCACCATATTCTCGGCCACCGTAAAAGAAGGCACCAGCATGAAATGCTGATGGACCATCCCGATCCCCCGGTCAATGGCGTCCTGTGCAGACTGCAGCTTCACCTGCTCGCCGCGGATATAGATTCCGCCCTCGCTCGGCTCTTCCATTCCGAACATAATCTTCATCAGCGTCGATTTGCCGGCGCCATTCTCTCCGGCTAGCGCATGAATCTCCCCCTCCTGCAGGGAGAAGTGGACATCCTTGTTGGCTACAACCCCGTTGGGATACACTTTGGTGATTCCCCGCATTTCCAGCAGAGCTTTTGACATCGGTCTTTCGCCGCCTTTCCACTTGGAGGTCTGCAAAAACAGGCAGCTGGAATTCCCCCCATCCTGGAAAAGGAACTCCAACTGCTCGATAAGCCATAATATATAAGATGAACTTAAGATACAAACGCGCAAGGCTCGGTCGTCCCTACGGTGAATGTTTGAACTTCCCCTTCGGTCCTTCTCGCTTTTTGTTGCTTTCTTTGGTTCATCTTATACAGATAAAGTTATCTTCACTTTCTACACTGGTTTTAAGGTTTAACCGCGTTACGGATCGCTTCCACTTCTGAGGTTTCCATGCCCATTGCGTTGTCGACCGTAATTTCCTTGTTGATCAGCTTCTGTTTCACTTCTTCTACCTTGGCCTGCAGATCAGCCGGGAAGGCTGCCTTGTAAATATCATTCTCGGCAATGCCCACGCCGTCTTCGACGAATCCAAGCACATCGCGTTTGCCCATTTCCAGCGTGCCGTCCTGCAGCTTTTTCACAGCTCCGAGGATCGCACTGTCAATTTTTTTGATCGCGGAAGTAACAATCAGGTCGCCCTTCTGGCTGTCTGTATCTTTAATCAGCGTACCCTGGTCAGAGTCTACACCAATGGCATATTTGGTCTTCTCTTTGGCTGCGTCAAAAATCCCCAGTCCCGTACCGCCGGCAACGTTGAAGATCACATCCACGCCGGAGTTGTATTGAATCAGCGACAGCTCCTTGCCTTTGGCAGGGTTCACGAAATCGCCCGCATAGGACACAGCCACCTTCACTTCAGGGTCCACATACTGTGCGCCCTGGATATAACCCACCAGGAAAGCATTGATTCCCGGAATATCCATCCCGCCCACGAATCCGATCACATTGTCGGCATTGGCATTGGGCATATCCGATTGCGTAGCAAGCGCAGCAACCGCACCCGCCAGGAAGGACACTTCGTTCGTGGAGTAGGACATGTTGTACATATTGGCCGGCGCTTCTTCAATATCGGTGTCATAGTTGATGAATTTTTTGTCCGGATTGGCTTCAGCCGTCAGATTGAACATCTCGGTAATCTCCGAGCCGCCGGAAATGATTACATTCCAGTCCTCAGCAGCAATATCATTAAACGTTGGCTCCCATTTGGTCTTGTCGGTGCCCATTTCCACTACCTTGGTTTCCGCACCAAGCTCTGCTTTTACCTTCTGCAGACCGCTGTTGGCCGCATCGAAAAAGGATTTGTCACCCAGCGTTCCCGGAATCAGCAGCACAACCTTAAGCTTGTCCCCAGTGCCTGCTTTATTACCTTCAGCCGCTTGATTCGCCGGCGTATTTCCGGCGTTGTTCGCCGTATTGTTTCCACATGCAGTGACCAGGACCATTACCGCCAATAACAATAATGCAAGAACGTTTTTTCTCATTGTTGTTTGTTCACACCCCTGTTTGTAGTTGGATAGATCGCTTTAAAATTACAGCTTGTGGTTGTATAATTTACGGATAAGACCATTCCATACAGCGGACAATCATGGACCAAAGACCTAAAATTCGTTATATTTCGTTAACAATGCACTATGAAAACGGTTATAATTAGCTATGAACCGGTCAATTTCCGAACGAGATGGCCAGTCAGGTTCAAAACATACGGTTTAATTGCTACGATCATAACAAATATACCGGGAAAACTTTATATACTTTCGGTCAATTTTTTGTATGATTCGGCTAAAGATCGCAATCGAGGGAGGTACACGATGGAACGTGTTCTATATATTGTAAGTGCTTTTCATGAGACGGGCACTTATATCCCCCCACATCAACACGAATGTTATGAGCTGGTCTATTATATCCATGGCGCAGGGACTACGAATGTGGGGCCGCGCAGCTACCATTTCCGCCCGTCCTCCTTCGCCCTGATCCCTCCCAACCACAAGCATGACGAGAATCATAGGGACGATGCCGACATTCTGTTCATCGGCTTCCTGAGCGATCATCCCGGGATGAGTACGCTTCAGGGCGTCTATGAAGATGATAAGGAGCACTCCGTGCTTCAGACGCTGCGGCGGATGCAGGAGGAGTTCAAGCGCAAGCGTGACGGCTTCGCCGAGCTGATGAATCTGCAGCTGAGCGAGATCACCGTTCACCTGCTCCGGCTGCTTGGCGCAGCAGATTTCCATTCGCCTTCCGAGGACAGGGTGCAGTATGTGTTGAATTATATGGATGAGCACTACCGCCATAAGCTGTCGGTTACGACTCTGGCGGAGATGTCCGGATACAGCTACGACCGCTTCCGACATCTGTTTAAGGAACGATTCGGCTTCTCCCCGCTGCGTTATCTTCTGCTAAAACGACTGAATTATGCCAAATCCTTGCTCCAGCATACCCAGATGCATATTTCCGAGATTTCAGCTGCGGCGGGGTTCGTAAATGATTCGCAATTCTGCAATATGTTCAAAAGGGAGACCGGAGTGTCGCCCCGCACCTTCCGTATCCGAACAAAGTAATATAATATAACATTAATCATTTACTTTATTGTTTTTTTGATTATAATTAGGGTTAATTTTAAATAATCGTTGAATATTGTAATCAATATCTGCTGGATACGTCATGAATAATGACATGTTAGCTGTCCAAATAAGTTTGTATCAGGGAAGTGGAATGTATGAGCATAGCTATCCTTCTCTCATCGAACGAATCCAAGAAGAAGCTGTCCCGCTGTTATAATGAAGTGCATAAGGAATTGTACGGCGTTGGCGTGACACAGCTGAAGATCGATGCCGCCGGCGAGCTGATGCTCATGTTCCTGGTGAAGCACCAGCGGGTTACCGCCCTGCGCGCCCTTGAAGAACACTACCCCGAGCTGAAGCAATCTGTAGATGCCGCGCTGCACCAGGAGTTCAAGCGGAGAATCCAGAAGAAGCTCACAGAAGAAATGAATTTGCCGGTCACAGGCGTGCTGCGGGATTACGATCCCCATACCTCCTGGGCCTGTACGATTGTTATTACCGGAACCGGCTCACCCGAATGAAACGGGATTTATCTCGCTGACTTCAACTCCGCCGGTGTCCGCTCAAATGTTGTCCATATTAAGGTTCGCCCGATTTCTGTTTACAGACTGAAGGAAGCCGTTGATTAGAGAATCTCTCTATTTCGACGGCTTCTTTTTGTTTATATCCCCGAAATCAGGAGTCATCAACGGAAGGAGCTGCCGCAAGATGAGGATTATCGTTGCCGTGACGGGAGCCAGCGGTTCGATCTACGCCTACTCCCTGATTCGCAGCCTGCATCAGTTAGGCATAGAGACTTATGTAATTGCCACCGGAGCCGGTGAGAATGTTTTGAGATATGAATGCGGGCTGGAGCTGCAAGAAATCGCTGAATATGCCACGGTGTTGTCCAATCAGGATCTATTCGCTCCTGTGGCCAGCGGCTCTTTTTGCACAGATGGGATGGTGGTCATCCCCTGCTCTATGAACACGCTTGGTGCTATCGCTAACGGCATGGGGGATACCCTGCTTAGCCGCGCAGCCAGTGTCATGCTGAAGGAGAAACGCAGGCTGGTCATTGTCCCCCGGGAGTCTCCGCTGCATATCATCCACCTTGAGAACATGCTCCGGGTCGCCCGGGCTGGGGCCGATATCATGCCTGCTTCCCCAGGGTTCTACAATCATCCCTCAGAGATCTGGGAGCTGGTGAATTTCATGAATGCCCGGGTGCTGGATGCCTTCGGGATTGAGCATGAGCTAATGAAGAGATGGGGTGAAGCCTGATGACGGCTGTGAATATCCGGCAATTGCTGGACCGGTGGAAGCATGACGGGAAGCTGCTGCGGATTACGCGGGAGGTTGATCCCAAGTTTGAGTTCGGAGCCGTGGTCAAAGCGGTCCGGGGAGCAAGGCCATTGTTGTTCGAGCGAATCAAAGGCTACAGCGTTCCCATGACAGCAGGCCTTGGCGGCTCCAAGGCATTGCTCGCCGAGAGCATGGACATGACACCTGCCGAGTTGCTGCCCCGGCTGATCGACGCTGTGGTGAATCCGCTCCCCACGCGGCAGGCGGCCAGTGCGCCGGTACAGGAGAATGTGGTAACCACGCAGATTAACCTGCAGGAGCTGTTTCCGGTCTGCACCTATCATGCGCTAGACAGCGGAGCCTATTACGTCTCGGGCGTGATGGTAGTCAAAGGGTTCGACGGACACAAGCGTTACACTTCCATCCGGCGGATGCAGCTGCTGGAGGGCAACCGGACCAGCATCCTGATCTCCTCGCCTGAATTATTCCAGCAGTACAGGATGTTCGAGGAACGCGGCGAACCGATGGAGGCTGCCTTTATGTTCGGAGTCGTTCCGGCTGTAGTGCTCGCCTCCCAGGTGAGCACGCATCTGTTCCATGTCGACAAGCTGGATGTCGCCTCCGCCCTGCTCGGCCAGCCGCTTGAGGTGGTCCGCTGCAAGACGGTGGACCTGGAGGTGCTGGCCGAAGCCGAAGTGGTGTTCGAAGGCCGGATTCTCCCCGGCGTCCGGGTGCCGGAAGGCCCGTTCGGCGAATTGGGCGGCTACTATGGCCCACGCACGGAACAGCCTGTAGTCGAAATCTCCGCCGTCACCTACCGCAGCCAGCCGATCTGGCAGACGATCCTGCCAGCCAGCTATGAAGAGAAGCTGCCGATGGCCATTTCTCGCGAGGTGGCCTTGATCAGCTCGATCCGCCAGGTGGTCCCCGGGGTGCTGGACGTCCATATCACCATGGGCGGTGTCGGACGATACCACGCGGTGGTGCGAATCAGGAAGGTGCACGACGGAGACGGCAAAACTGCCCTCCTCGCTGCCTTCGCCGGAGACAAGGACCTCAAGCATGTCGTTGTTGTCGATGAAGACGTCGATCTGCTGAACCCGCTGGACGTGGAATGGGCCATAGCTACCCGGGTGCAGGCGGATCTTGACCTGTTCATCGTGCCTGGAGCCAAAGGCTCCCCGCTTGAGCCATCGCATAACCTCAGAGGCGTAACCGCCAAGATGGGCATCGACGCCACCTACCCGCTGGCGGAAGCGGAGCATTACCGCAGGACACATATCCCCGGTCAGGAGGAGATCCGGCTGGAGGATTATGTTTAGCGGGCTAAAACAATTGTATAAGGAGGTGGATTATGCCAGAAATCAATCAAGCTATCGGACTCATTGAGACACGCGGTCTGACTCCGGCGCTTGAAGCGCTGGATGCGATGTGCAAAGCCGCCAACGTCAAGCTGGTAGCGTTCAAGCGGATCGGCTCAGGATTGATTACTGTCATTGTGGAAGGCGATGTCGCTTCCGTATCGGCCGCAGTAGAAGCGGGCACCAGCGCCTACCTGCGCACCGGCGGCGAGTTGGTTTCCTCCAATGTGATTCCTCGCCCTCATCCCGATCTGGCCGCCATGCTCTACTGATGCAAGGCCAGTGCTTAAGAAGCTGAGACTTCAGCAGTTTGATCGGTTGGCTGGGCCATCTGCCTAACACCACCAATCACTGACCACCAACCATCAGCCTAGTTCCAGCCGTCAGTTTCCAGTCACCCGTCGTTAGTCACCAGTCACCAGTCACCAGTCACCAGTCACCAGTCACCAGTCACCAGTCACCAGTCACCAGTCACCAGTCACCAAGCGTCAGTCACCCGTCGTTAATCGTCCACCACCACCCGCTGCTGCGAATTAGATGCGATTCAGCACTTAATTCAGCCGAATCGAGCTACATGGGGCATTTAAGTGCGATTCTGCAACTAATTTCCGTCTTTAGAGCGCTGATCAGGTATATCTGCGGAATTAAGTGCCTTTTTGACAACTATTTACTCCCAAACACCGATATCCCGCAAATTAAGTGCTGTTTCGCAACTAATTGGTGACGTTCAACATGAGCAGGATGATGTATAGCATTGGTTAGTTTAAATGGCACAGTTAGTCTAACCACAACTCAGGAGGTGATCATACTTGTCCGAATTTATGCGAAATGTGGTTTCAGAGGTCTTGCAGAGAAACCAGCAGATACGCGTTGCCGCCCCTTCTTCTCCTGCCACCGCAGGCTTACCGGGCTTACCAAACGCATCAGCCTTATCAGGTGCACCAGGTTTACCTAGCACTTCAAGTTTACCTGCCTCCTGCTCTGCAGCCAGCCAGGATCATTGCCCGCACACCTGCACTCAGCCGGGGGCTTGCACCAAAGCACCGCTCGCGGTGAAGCGCACCAATTACCAGAAGGAGCAGGCGACCAAACGATTGGCGCTCCTTACGGGCAATGGCGGAGAGCATAGCTTCGGCCGATCCGGCGGGTCCAGCGGGTCCAGCAACTCCGGCAACTCCGGCGGATCCGGCGCTTCTGAAGCTTCCAGCGGCAGCACACTCATCGTCGGCACCCCGCCCACTGCCAGCCGCAGCATTCCCGCCGCGGCGAATCCACACGCCGCCGCTCCTGCCATCGCTGCTGCAAGCGCCCGCTCCCTGCCGTCCCGGCAGTTCGCCGAGCAGTGCCTCTCGCCGCTGCTGCTGCGCACGCTGGCGCCAGCGGCACAGCCGCCACTGGCTGCGCCCGGCCGCGGCGCCGCAAGCCCCGGCACTTCCGAGCCCTCCCGGCTCGCCACTGCCGACAACCTGGAGGCCTGGCTGTTCCCGGAGGTCACAGCCACACTGCGGCCGCTGCTGGGAACAGGCAGCCGCAGCTACCGCTCAGCCGGAGTGCTGCGCGCTCCGGCCGCCCATCCCGGCCAGCTGTTCGCGGCCGAGACCAGCCTGGCAGAGGCTCACGGTCTGGAAGCCGACATCTGCTGGAACGAAGCCGGCAGCGGCTTCGAGCTGAAGCTGTTCGGCAATGATTCCCGTGAGCTGGCCCTCAGGCTGCAGCAGATCGCCGGGCGGCTGCAGGCCGACGCCGCCCGGCCCATCAAGCTGTTCGCCAGCCTGAGCCCCGGCGAACTGCTGCGGCGGCATCTCGAGGCTGGCCAGCAGGAAGCGCTGGCTGTGATCGATGCCGGTTCCCGCTGGAGCAGCATCGGCCTGCTGGAGCAGGCACTCTGCCGCAGCAGTGCTCTGAGCGGTCTGCGAATCCGCGCACAGCAGAGCTACTGCATCCTCACCGGCAGCTCGGCGCAGGTGGCGGAGGCCGAAGCAGTGCTGAGCAGCCTGCTGCAGAAATAACCGTGCAGCGCAGCTTAGCTGCACTGACTAGAAGGAGGTCTGGACCATGGAAGCGCTCGGATTAATCGAAACGCTTGGACTTACCACCGCCGTCTCGGCGGCAGACGCCGCACTGAAGGCAGCGGATGTGCGGCTCGTAGGAGTCGAGAAAGTCATTGGAGTCGGCGGCTCGCTGGGGGTGACCATTCACTTGAGCGGCGATGTCGCTGCCGTCACCGCCTCAGTTGAAGCAGGCAAGGCAGAAGCAGCTCGGGTGGGCCGGGTCATCTCGGCACACGTCATTGCCAAAGCACACAGCGACGTTACAGACAAAATTGTATCGCGCTACCTGATGGGGGCGGATCGCTTCGAAGCTACTTTGCCTTCGGAAGCGGCTCCCGCTTCTATTCCGGCTTCCACGGCTGCCAAGCCAGCCAAGAAGCACTCCAATAACCCGCCGCCCGCACCCGCGAACCCGGATGACTCATCAGGCACAGACGGCCTGGACAATAAACCAAACTAATATTTTAAATTAATGGAGGTTTTTATAATGGGAGAATCACTCGGATTGATTGAAACCAAAGGACTGGTAGGCGCTATTGAGGCAGCAGACGCCATGGTGAAGGCTGCCAACGTAGAGATCTGCGGTTATGAGAAAATCGGCTTCGGACTTGTCACCGTCATGGTCCGCGGCGATGTAGGAGCCGTTAAGGCCGCAACCGATGCAGGCGCAGCTGCCGCCAAACGGGTAGGCGAGCTGGTCTCCGTGCATGTTATTCCAAGACCGCATAGCGAAGTGGAACGTGCCCTGCTGTCCAAAGGCATTGAATAGCTGCCGCCATGGACAGCCGGCATAGCACGGTTGCAGCGAATACGCTCCTGGGATTGGCCTACCGTTCCAGGGAAGCAGAGCTGACCCAGGATTATCCGCAGGTCTTAACACTTCTCTGCAGCCATTTCATCGGCATGGAGGAAGGTTTCGCAGCAATCCGCAAACTCGCGGAAGGCCGGGTCAGGCTTCGGCTCTGGGCGGAGGAGAGCCTGCTGCTGACCCTGACTCCGGAAGAGCTGGCCGTACGGTCCGGAGTGGATGATCATGTTCGTTCTTCCCGTCCCACGCCTCCCTCTACCCTGGAGACGGACGCCCTCTTCATTCCCGTGCTTTCGCTCTCTCTGCTCTCCCGGCTGACCCAGCTGGATACCAGCGATTCATTCGTGCAGGCCATTGTCTCTGCCCTGTGTGCTGGTAAGCCGGTTGGCGCAATAGCCTTGGGCGCACAGCCCCAGCATTATCTATGGGGGGAACGGGGCTTGGCACAAGTCCGCCCGTTGCTGCAAGCTAAGATGCAGGCGATGGTAGCGGAGGTCGAAGGCTATGGCATAACACTGCTGGAGCCTGATCAGCTCAGCAACTGGCCAGCCTCTGCCGCAGCGCCGCTTCATAAGCAGGTACTGACTGCTGAAGATATCCATACCGCGTACAGACTGGGAAGCAGCCGCATCAGCTTACGGCAGCAAGCGATAGTCACTCCGCTTGCCGCTGATCTGGCCAGACAATACGGAATCGAGCTTCAAACCAATTCAAAGAGGTGACAATCACATGCAGCTGGGACTTATTATCGGGCACGTTGTAGCCACACGGAAGGATGAAGCGCTGGTTGGCGCCAAGCTGCTGGTCATCCAGCCGATCCAGCCGGACCATACGCCTATGGGGCCTACAATCGTAGCGGTGGATACAGTAGGAGCAGGCATCGGCGAGACGATTATTTTCGTCGTCGGCAGCGTAGCCTCACGGGCAACACCGCATCCCGAAGCCCCCATTGATGCCGCCATTGTCGGTATTGTAGACAGCGTGGATTGCGCCAAGTCAGGAGGTTCTTAGCCATGCTAACCACAGATATCAAAGCTGCGATTCAGCGGCGGCGGATGATTGATGTCCTGCTCTCCGGCAACATTTATGCCGACCTTGTACTGAAAGGCGGCTATATTATCAATGTCGTGACCCGGGAGATTTACGCCGGGGATGTAGCGATCCAAGGCGATCGGATTCTGCTGGTGGGTCAGGCCGACAAGCTGATTGGACCGTTAACCGTGATTGAAGATGTCACCGGACAATTCATCAGTCCAGGCTTCATCGACTCCCATATGCATTTCGAGAGTGCCATGCTGACCGTCACCGAATTCTCGAAATTATCCATCCCCACAGGAACGACCACACTGGTGGCCGATCCCCATGAAATCGGCAATGTGCTGGGAGTGCAGGGCATGAAGGCCATGATTGAGGAAGCCAAGACCTTGCCGAACCGTGTCCTCTTCACCGTTCCCTGCCTCACACCTGATGTGCCCGGACTGGAGACTGCCGGCGCGGATATCAGCTCGAAGGATATGCAGGAGCTGCTGAATGATGACTATGTGCAGGGCATCGGCGAACTCCAGGGCTTCAGCAACGTCCATCCGGTGTACCGCAATGCGCCATATCTGATCGATGATCTGCTTGCTTCCGTCTCTTACGCCAAGTCCATTGGCAAAAGCATCGAAGGCAACGCCCCCGGACTGTTCGGTCCCGAGCTTGCCGCCCATATTATTTGCGGGGGTGGCCATGTCTCCTGCCACGAGACCACGACCAAGGAAGAGATGATGGAGAAGCTGCGTTATGGAGTCAGTGTATTTATGCGCGAAGGTTCTTCCCAACGCAATATGGCCGAATGCATCCGGGCAATTACCGAGGAAGGCATGGATTCCCGGCGGGCAATTCTGGTATCGGACGATATGGTTCCGGAGGATCTGCTCAACTTCGGCCACATGAATGATATCGTGCGCAGAACGATAGCTGTGGGGCTTGATCCGGTAGAGGCCATTCAGATGGTTACGATTAACCCGGCTACCCATTTTGGCTTCGACGATATCGGACTACTGGCACCAGGCACAAAAGCGGATATCGCCGTAATCAGCGACCTCAGCCGCATGAGCATCTCACAGGTCTATATCGCCGGCGTCAAAGTCGCCGAACACGGCGAACTTACGAGGGACATTCCATCTTACATCTACCCCGTTTCCGTCAAAAAATCGGTCAAACGCAAGCCCGTCAAACTCGAGGAGCTGCAAATATCCGCCGAAGGGGCCTATGGAAGCGTTCTGATCCGCACCATTGAGGTGGTTCCCGATCAGAATCTGACCGGGGCGGGAATTTACAAGGCAGCCGTTAAGGACGGAGTTGTCCAGCCTTCCGTTGCCGAAGACCTGCTTCCCTTGCTTGTCATCGAACGTCATGGACGCAGCGGCAAGATCGGCAAGACCTTCGTGCGCGGCATGAAGCTGCAATCCGGCGCTATCGCCGAGAGCGTTGCGCATGATACGCACAATATCATTGTGACCGGCACCAATTATGCCGATATGGTCACGGCAGTCAACCGTGTCATTGCCATGGACGGCGGCATCGCCATGATTCGGGATGGCAAAGTGGTCGGCGATCTGCCGCTGCGGATCGGCGGGCTGATGACCGATGAATTGACCGGCAAGGAGATGAGCAGCCGGATTACCGAACTGCACCGGTTGGCCCGCGAGGAGCTGGGCTGCACGCTGCATGTGCCGTTTATGCACCTCTCCTTCCTGTCGCTGGTCACAAGCCCGGCCTGGAAGATCACCGATATCGGCCTTATCGATGTCGATGCCTTCACCGTGCTGCCTACGCTCGCTTGATTGCTAATATAACCGGTTACTGCTTAGCTCTCCATAAGATCGGAGCAGCCACAACCTGGTTTCTCATTCGCACATTATCCAGCCGCCGATTTAAGTGCGGATACGCATCTAATTTATCGATTTTTTCTGTTTTAGAGCAAATAAGTACGAAAGTGGTTACTACTTAGGACCCTTATCCTCTTCGCCCGTAACCCTCGCTTCGATTTCAGACAGTTGCGGACCCAGCAGCCCCTATTTGCTGTAAAAAAGGCAGGTTTGCAGGATTAACGGACCGAGGAGCCTCTATACCACAGAAATCCCTCGGTTTAGAGCCTGTTTGGATGACTTAGCGGCTATACGGTCCGTAAGACTTCAACATATCGCAGAAATGAGGAGGTAAGAGCTATACAGTCCGCTAGAAAGTGGGTTACCTATCGTTTAAGGACTTGGAGTGTCGCAGGGCCCTAAGTAGTAACCCAAAACTAAGCCGATGCTTCCGTAGCGAGTTTTGCGATGAATTTCAATGTAGTTAATGCTATCAAAACTTTGAGGAGGGCCTAACATGGGCATTCAGGTTGTTGATCTATCGCAGGAAATCTACCAGGGAATGCCGGTGTTCCCTCCGCATCAGAAAACAATGATTTTTCCCAATATGAGTCATGAAGAGAGCAAGCAGAAGCTGGGCTTCGCATTCGCCACCAACAATCTGCTGATCAACGAGCACGGTCCCACGCACAGCGATGCCATCTATGAATATGATCCCAAGGGACCGACCATTGACGAGATGGCGCTGGAGTATTTCTATGGGCCTGCCGTGTGTCTCGACGTCTCCCACATCTCACCTGATGATTACATCACCCGCCAGGATCTGGAGCAGGCACTGCAGAAGGATCGTCTCCATCTAGACCAAGGGGACATTGTTCTGCTCTATACCGGACACTACAACCGCGCTTATGGCACCGAAGAATGGTTAACTCGTTATACTGGTTTGAACTATGCAGCCGCTGAATGGCTGGCCAAGCAAGGCATCGTTAATATCGGCGTAGATTCGCCTTCTATCGACAATCCGCTGGACCCCCAATTCTCCGGACATCTGATTTGTCGGGAGTATGCCATAACCAACACCGAGAATTTGTGCAATTTAGACAAAATCTCACAAAGACGTTTTTTGTATTTCGGACTTCCGCTTAAGATCAGACAAGGAACAGGCTCGCCAATCCGTGCCGTAGCTGTATTCATAGAATAATGAAATCAGGTGAATGCCCGTGAGAAACGGAAATGTAATCGAAGAAATCCTGGTTCCCGCCTACGAAGGAAGAAGTGCCAGGGTCCGCAAGGGACAGATTCTTTATATCATTGATGTGGAAGGCAAGCAGGTCGGGGATTTTGTTTGTTTCAACGAAGCCGATCCTGAAGAGCATGTGTCACCCGTTCATATGAGGTCCTCTCTCAGCAGCATCCGGCTGAAGGAAGGTGACGGTCTGTACAGCAACTACCGCAGACCTTTGATGACGCTCGTCAAAGATACCGTCGGGAGGCATGATTTCTTTTTTCCAGCATGTGATTATTACCGTTACAAGGTAGATTTCGGCCTGGAGGAGCATCCAAACTGCCATGACAATCTGCAGAAGGCATTGGGAAAATATCAGCTGGGGCATAAAGAAATCCCCGATCCGATCAACTGGTTTATGAATAACGCCCTGGATGAGAACCTCGACTATGTCATCGAAGAACCTCTATCGAAGCCTGGCGATTACGTCGCACTGCTGGCTCAGACTGATGTGATCGTAGCCCTCTCTGCCTGTTCCCAGGACCTTGCCCCTGTTAATGGCTATCGGGTTACTCCGCTGTTGATGCAGATTATCAATTGAGGGTTTCGATCCCTCCCAAACCCTCCCTTCCAAGGGAGGGCCCCAAAGGGTTGCACCCTCTGGACACCGGCAAGTTTGGCGAATGAGTCTGGCGGTACGGTGATTAGGGGGCTTTAGTGGTAGGAGCGCTTATCCCTGCGGGACCGCTTGGACGTCGCCGGGGCTGGCCGATATCCCTGACGGGATGCGCGGCAGGAGGCTAAGGTCAAAGGCGGGGCTGTTCCTTCAGAATGCGCAAGACCTCTTAAGAGCCAAAGCGGGCTGTTCCTTCGGAATTCGCAAGACCTCTTAAGATACAAAGCAGGCTGTTCCTTCGGAATGCGCAAGACCTCTTACGAGCCAAGGCGAGCTGTTCCTTCGGAATGCGCAAGTGCCTAAGAGACAAAGCGGGCTGTTCCTTCGGAATTCGCAAGACCTCTTAAGATACAAAGCAGGCTGTTCCTTCGGAATGCGCAAGTGCCTAAGAGACAAAGCGGGCTGTTCCTTCGGAATTCGCAAGACCTCTATATTACCCCGACTTTAAACACCCCTGATCTACAACAGAAGAATAAAAAAACTAGCCAGTCTCCCATAACCCAGAGACTGGCTAGTTTCATTTGCTGTTACACTCCGCCCATGCAGGAGCTTCGGTCCTACCCTCTTACCACCGTATTCTTAGCCTTGTATTCCTCCAGCGTCAGCACTTCACCGAAGATGCCGATATCCCGCAGACCGGACACATGCATCTCTTCATCCTTCGAAGCACAGCAGTCGCTGATGCACATCACCTTATAGGTATGATACATCGCATCCGACGCGGTGGAGCGAACGCAGACATTGGTCCAGACACCGGTGACCACTACCGTATCGATCCCCTCTTCGCGGAGGAATAGATCCATGTCTGTGTAGCTGAAGGCGCTGTGACGTCTTTTTTGGACCACATAATCGCCTTGTTCCGGCTGTGGGGTCAACTCAGGGATGAATTCCGAGCCCCAGGTGCCTTTGATCGCATGAATCGGCCGAACCCGGAAATCCGCATCGTTCTTGCGGTGTGCCTCCTGGACAAAAATCACCTGGATATCATTCTCATGGCTGAATTCGATTAGCTCCTGCAGAGCCGGTACAATCTTCTCGCCGTTCGGACAAGTCAGCGCCCCCTCCGGGCTGATGAAATCATTCAACATATCGATGACAACTATAGCGTGTTTGCTCATCATCTCACATTCCTCTCGTGTGGCTTCTAGTATTTCAGCAGGCGCGGCAGCTCACTGATCGTCTGGCGTTTGACGAATTCGCCGTAACCCGGCTTGCCTACGACACCCAGCTCATCATCGTAAACCACAGTTCCCCGCACAATTGTCTTGTCGACCTTGCCCTTCAGCTTCATGCCGTGGAACGGCGTATATTTCGGTTTGCAGTGCATCTGATCCTTATCCAAGGTCCATTCCTTCTCCAGATCCACAATCGTGAAGTCGGCGTCGGTTCCAATCTCAATCGCGCCTTTCTTCGGATACAGGCCATAGTGGACTGCCGGGTTGGTGCACAGCAGCTCTACCAGCCGGGACAGGCTGAGTCTGCCCTTGTTGTAGCCTTCACTGATCATAATCGGCACCAGCGTTTCCACGCCCGGAATTCCCGGGAAGGAGGTCCAGACGTCCATGCCCGGCGCATCCTTTTCGGTAGCAATCTCATACGGCGCATGGTCGGTCGCCATGAAATCAATCGTTCCGTCCACCAGCCCCTGCCAGAGGGATTCATTGTCTTCGGGGCGTCTGAGCGGTGGAGCAATTTTGGCAAAAGCTTCAAATTCGGTCATCGCATCCACCGCGTTCAGCGTGAGGTAATGCGGACAGGTCTCGGCTGTAACCTTGACCCCTTTCAGCTTCGCTGCTTTGATCAGCCCGTTGCCCGCGGCCGTGCTCATATGAACGATATGCAGCCGTGCTCCCGATTCCTCCGAGAAGCTGATCCCCAGCTGAATGGCTGCCTTCTCGGCCAGGATTTTCCGTGCTTCCGCCCAAGCAGGGTAGTCGGTCCGGCCTTCTTTTTTCAGCTTATTGGTATAGAAATCACAGATCGCGAAGTTCTCGGCATGGATGCCGATCGGCATCCCCGTTTCAGCCACCGCATAGAAGGCCTCCAGCATCTCCGGGTCTGTTACACGCGGGTAAGTCGGCACCGACGGTGTCATGTAGACCTTGAAAGCGACCACGCCTTCTGCCGCCTGCTCCTTGACGATGTTCAGCACATCATTTCGCACATCCTCGCCGGTCACCCCGCCCCACATGGCATAATCGATAATTCCTTTGCCTTCCAGCGCATTCAGCTTGCTATGCAAATTATCAACTGAGCGGACCGAAGGCACGCTGCAGCAAGGCATATCTACAATCATCGTTACCCCGCCGGCTGCGGCGCTGCTTGTTCCGGTAACGAAATCCTCACGGTGTGTGAACCCCGGATCATTAAAATGAGTATGTGAGTCAATGACCCCCGGCAGCACCAGCATGCCTTTGGCATCAATCACTTCTGCATCACCGGGCTCGAAATCCCTGGCAAACCCGACGATCACTCCCTTATCCACTAGAATATCGGTCAGCACCTGTCTGTCGCCCTGCGGAATGCTTGCATTTCGGATTACCAGTTCATAACTCATAAGTAGACACCTCATCTTCTATAATTTGAGTAACCGGACACGCAAGTTCAACCACGTTCCAGAGCACAACAAAAAAACCCCGGCATCCAAAAGGCACAGGACAGAACATCGAATCACCACATGCATCGCTGCACCGGGGATAGCCGTTCTTCATCTTGTACCTCTTGTAGCCTGGGGCAATTTACGGTTGCCTGGTCGAAACGCTCAAACCGATTTCTGAGCTTATACAAGAGCTTATTTAATTATCCGCTTATGGATTTAATGTTTAGTGTTATGTTAAGTCACACAATTCCTTGCTTGCTATCCGTTAATTACCTTTATCATACCATCGGATCACATATCGTCAATAACAGCGGCGGGTTATTCAATGAATAGTCATAAACTACGTTATATTACCTGACGTATAAGCTTATTTTCAATGTCGAAATCAAGTGTGCAGCGACAATAATCACTTATCCAATTAGGCTACCTGATGCGTACTGAACCTTCTGTAAGCTACAGGCAGCAGCAGCAAGGTAAACACTACGGCGGTCCCGGCAATAACATATGGCTGCGGTACCAGCTGGCCGAACATATGATACACCTCATTCGTAGTGAAGGAAGTATATCCCTCCAGCATATTGCTGGGGAGCAGGCTCATCATATGATTGAACAAGCGGCTCCTCTTACTGTCCGGGATAAACATCGGGACGATCAGCACGGCAGCCGTTACAATAATAACTTGGAACGGTGATCTCATTACGGCAGATAACACTAGAGTCAGAGCCATAATCATCAGACAAGCCAGATAACCGATCAGTACGGATAACAGATAGGTTTGCAGCAACGTAAATCCATAGGGTGACATGATGGCAATAATCTGTAGATTCGAGTTCCAGCCATTGATCCCAAAGAACAGCAGCGTCAACACCAGCAGTATTAAGTTAGTGATCCAGAAGAACCCGGTTGTGAACAGAATTCCCGCTCTTAGCTTGGCCATAATCAGCTTGGTCTGGCCATACCGTGAGGACAGAATCAGCGAGTCTGCTCCGCTCTGATATTCACCGGCGAACATAGGGGCCAGAGATAAGCTGATCACAAAAGCAGCCACCATACCAAGTGCACTAAGATTCTGCAGCACCTTCTCCCAGCCCTCTGCATAATCAAACTTAAACGGAACGGCCAGTTTATCATTTTTCTCTAGGAAATAAGCCTTGTCAGCCTCAGTATAATTGCCATAAGTATAATCCATATTTAAACGCTGCTTGATTTTGTCCCTTCTTACCTCATAGAACCCGGCGGCTTCTTCAGCCGTCATAGAGTCAATAACATAATAGTCGTATCCGTCTACAGGTGAAAAAACGCTGCGAATCAAGTTGGTGATAGCACTGTCTCTGGCAATGAACTTTCCGTAAGCTTCATTGCTTAGCACCATTCCATTGCCGTCCGGTGAAGGCACCTGATTATCCGGGTCATTATCTGCTTTCTGGTAGCGTTCCAAGACCATACTGATTTTGACTGGATCAAGGTTACCTGCGAGTTCATGCGTTTGCTGCCTTTTCAGAGATATTCCAGCCTTGCCATTAAGGTCATCCCCCTTTTCATCCGTCCACTGCACCCCATGTACAGAGAGGTAGACGGACAGCAGAGTAAATAACAGCATACATCCGATCCCGGCCAGCGTGGTTTTCCGGCGCAAGATTTTTTGGAACTCAAAACGGGTAAGCAGATTCATGCGTTCGCTCCCTTCTGGCCCTTCTTTTGGGCTGTACTGGGAGCCGCTTCCGGTTCATCCTGGAAGTAATACAGGTACAGATCCTCCAGTGTAGGAGGGACCGCCATGGCATCCGGCGATGGCGCCAGTTCTGCTACAATCCGCAGCTCCACTTGATCTCCCTCATGCTTCAGGTTGCTGACGCAATGCTTGGCTGTCCACAGCTCCGCTTCGCGGGTAGATACATGGCAGCTCCACACATTCCCTTTCATTGTCGCTGTAAGCTGATCCACCGTGCCGCTCATCAGCAGACCGCCTTTTTTCATCACCAGGATTTGATCGGCTATGTATTCGACGTCAGAGACAATATGTGTGGACAGCAGTACAATCTTGTCCTTGGCGAAATTGGCAATCAGATTGCGGAACCGCACACGTTCCTTCGGATCAAGACCGGCTGTAGGCTCGTCCAGCACAACTACCTTGGGATCATTCAGCAAGGCTTGCGCAATTCCCAGACGCTGTCTCATCCCACCCGAGAAGGTGCGGATCTTCTTGCGCGACACCTCCGTCAAGGCTACCAGCTCCAGCAGCTCCCGGGCCTTCAGCTTGCTGCTCTTGAGAGTTAGCCCTTTAAGCGCACCTATATACCACAGAAATTCCTCTGCGCTGAAATCCGGATAATAGCCGAAATCCTGCGGGAGATACCCCAGCAAATCACGGTAATGCTCCCCCATTTCTGCGGTACTGCGTCCATCCAGAAGAATGGAGCCGGAGCTCGGATTCAGAATTCCGCATATCATCCGCATCAGCGTCGTTTTGCCGGCACCGTTAGCACCTAGTAGCCCATATACCCCCGTATGCAGCTTGGCGGAGATCTGATCCACCGCCAGCTTTTTGCCAAATTGCTTGCTGATTGCTTCTATTGTCAGTTCCAATTTCATTTCCTCCCGTCTTACTGGTGTAGCTCATCTCAGTTGAACAAATAGGCCGGCTGGATCTGATCTATGGTTCTGCAGGCCTCCCGCAGCTTGCGTACCTCGTAGATAACCGCAAGTGATGATACAACAAGCACTATGAGCCAGCCTCCGACCGCCGGGGCATCATACAGGTTGACTGTTTCGATAGAGAGCACAAATTGCAGGATAACCAATAGGCCCCCATAGGCAAGGCAATAATATCCGCTGTCCTTCGTGTGGATTCGGTTGAGAATCCACAGACAACCCAGACATGTCAGATTAAAAGGCACGAACAAATACAGCAGCACAAGTCCGATGTCCCGCTCCAGCTGCATACTGAAGAAGCTGGCTGATGCCAGGAGGCCAAGCAAATCGGCCATGCTTAGAATGCTGAGACGGACCATCATCAGTTTCTCCAAGGAATGTCTGGTGGAGAGCTCGATCTCCATCATATTATGGGTGAAGGAGCGTGTCAGCAATTGAATTCCGGCCAATACCAGCAGCGGGGCAGCCATGGATGCATGCGCCAGCAGCTGCAGCTTGTCCCTTACAGAGGAGACTTCTGTATGCTGCACAAACAGGATCATCCCCACAACAATCAGCAGCTGTACTCCCCATATCTTCGGGCTGATAAAACGCAGCTGTGCCTTGAAGAATTCAATGAACGTGGTCCGCTTGGCAAGCTGGTTCTGCCGCAGGAGCTGTTTCGACTGGCGGATCGTCTCTTCCAGTACATCTGGACTAGTAGGGGGCATAGCGGGTTGCTGCAGCTTGTTTTGAATCAGTTCTGATGACTTCTTCATCGTTGCCACTCCTTTCGAGCTTTTTTCTAAGTGTGCTGAGACCCCGCTTCACCCTGTATTGTACGAGACAAAGATTAATGCCGGTAATCTCAGCAATCTCACGGTATTTCAGATCATAGCTGAAGCGCAGCAGCAGCAGCTCCTGCTGTTCCTGCGGCAACTCAGCAAGCAATTGATCAACATCCAGCTGACTGTCCACCGCCTCTTCCATCGATGGCATCTCTCCACCGTCAGATTCCGCCAGCTCCTCCGTGCTATATTTCCTCTTGGCCAGGTGATAATCTGCGCACAAGTTACGGGCAATGGTATATAAATAGGCTCTGCATTTCCCGGCATGGCTATATTGGCCAAAGTGGCGGAAGAAACGGTAAAAGGTCTCCTGTGTGATATCCTGCGCCGTTTCCGTATGTCCTGTCTTCCAATAGCAGTATTTCCTGATACTCTCGTAATGCTTCTCTATGAGTACGTCGAGGTATTGTTCCTCTCCTTGCTTAATGCGCTCGATCAGTTCGGCGTCCTCCACCGGCTCTCCTCCTCTCCTGTCCTGTATAACCGATTTAGACGTCAAAAAAAGAGTGATTCCTGTAATTATTTTATGTATTTCTGAGAACTTATACTATGATAAAAAAAACCTGAAGCTCTGCTTCAGGTCCTTTTTACATTCGGTGTACCTTCTATTATTTGGTACTCGTATCCATAGACTCCCTTGTAATACTCCGGGTAAATTTCTCCGCCACAGTGTTCACAGCTACATTGGGGCGGAGTCATCGGATCTCCTCCGTCCATTCGGTCAAAGTCGCGCACGACCTTTGAAAATGGCCCCGTTTAAAAATTATTTCTTATTATTTTGCGCTGATGGTATCTACAATAGACATCTCGCGGATACGTTTTACTGGGCCTCGTACAGCTAAGACAACGGAGAAAAGGACGATTGCTATTATGATGGAAATTTCTGCAAATGGAATACTCCATTGTTCGCCCCAATGAAAGGTTACCAGCCTTGCGTACAGAAACTTATTCAGCATTAACCCGACAACGCTGCCGCAGATACTTCCTGTGATTGCATAGGTTGAAGCCTCAGCAATAATCATTTTTATTAGCTGCCGATTACTTAGACCGATGGCACGAAATGCGCCATATTGTTTCATGCGAGACGAAACGCTCATTGCAAGACTGTTTACGATATTGAATATGGTAATCAAAGCAATCAAAGCCATAAACCCATAGATAAACAATCCAAAGGAGTAATAAGTGCCTATTACGCTGCGATTGCCTGAGCGTTCATCAGAGAAGATAACCTCTGTACCAACTAATTTATGAATTTCATCGATGTCAGCTTCCGTCGCGTTCTTAGACAACTGCAAGTCTATAATCGTATAATCCGTTTGGCCGGTCAGCTGCCGAAAAGCGTTCTCAGAACAGATAATCGTTCCAACATCAGGGGCATTGTTAAAAGGACTGGAAGAAAGCGAGCCCACAATTTTTATATTCGCAGAATGATTTTCTGTGTGTAACGTCACCGTATCTCCAACTTTTACGGTGTTCTGCTGTTCAAAAACAATCAGTCCGGTATTGTTCTCGTTTTGAACGGTATCCAAAGAACCCTCCAGCAAATAGTCCTTTGCCCACTCAAATTGGTTCTTTTCATATGAAATCAGATCAACCTTTTTTTCTTCCCCGTTCACCGTAACTGGCACGTCATAGGCAAACATTCGTCCGTATGCTCGTTTGATCGCCGGATTTTCCTGGAATTTTTCTAACAAGGTGTTGCTGATCGAACCGGTATTGTCAGTGCTGATAATAGATAAATCCGGTGTCCACGGCTTCAACGGTGTAAGTGTATGGTGCATAAAGTCAATCGTGACTGAAAAGGCGAGAAAAAGAATGATACTCAGGGAAAAGGAACCTGCCATCAAAACAAAATTCTTTTTGCTTGCTTTTGCATGATGGAAACCAAGGGCGGTATCAATTTTAATAAATGTAGTATTAGCGGCTTTGCGCACAGGCTGTAAAGAATTTGCATTCCCTGATACAGCTGCTAACGGGGAAACGTTGGCTGCTCTTTTTGCTGGGGAACGAGCAGCCAGAAGAACCGTCAGGATGCCTACACAGATACCGGCCACGATACTTGGTAAGCTTATGCCAAAGGCTGGCATCTCGGCAAAATATTCCGGACTGAGAAAACGAAGTAAGGCGCACAAGATCCAAATGACAACGGCTCCTGTTGAAATGCCAAGCGGAATTGCGAATTTACACCAGCCGAGGGCTTCCTTGCGGACGAATCGCATCACCTGCTTTGGTGTCGCACCGATACAGCGCATCATTCCAAAAAATTCTGTACGCTGTGCGACATTGCTGTTGAGACTGCTTGCAATCATCATAATGCCTGCCAGTAAAACTAATAAAAACAAAACAGCAGCGGAGCTATAGATTTGCATCATAAAAGAATTCCCGCTTTGACCAAGTAAGCCCAGCAGTTTCGTGTTTTCCGAAACCTGTTCGTCTGAAAGTCCAAACTGAGACTTCATATCGGCAATCGTATTGCGTATATTGCTATGAGTAGAAAACTGCACATAAAAGACACTGTTATAATCGGCTGGTTTACCATTCGTGACTCCGGGATACAGGGAACGAAACGCCTTGGTAGTCAAGCAAACCGCATAGGAATCTTCTTTCATTGTTTTAGATGCATTTTTTATAAAGCCGGAGATCGTAAATCTATAACTTGCTCCATCAGGCGCATTGACTGAAATGACATCTCCGATTTGCAATCCAAGCATCGTCTTTGCATTTTCTGTTATCATGGCCTCATTGTCCTTTTGGGGAAATGTTCCATCCTGAATTTCATCCGTTTGCATTTCTGTTACAAAGCTTTCTTCGCTTCCAAAAACGACCACGTTTTTTCCCGATACAGTATAGCCCTGATCTCCCCTGAAGTTGAGGACACCATACCAAGAAGATGCAGCTACTTCCGGCCGTGCAGAAATTAGGTTTGCTTGTTCTTCGTTTATGTTTCGAACCATTACATGCCAATTACCGTCCTCTATACGGACCTGCATAATTTGGCTGCGTATAAACATGTCTGCCATACCAAAAATAGCTGTGACTAAAAACACCGCTAAAACAATGCAGAATACAGACATTCTGTTCTGCCTTTTATGGACTTTGGCTGAGATGGGAACAAGGTCAAGATAACTTTTCATTCTCTTTCCCTCCCAGATCCGTCAGCACACCATCTGAAACACGCAGTACACGGTCTACTGAATTAGTCAGATTATTGTTATGTGTAATCATTAGAATTGTCTGTTGGTAGTGGCGTGATGCCTTAACCAGTAAATCAATCACATCCTGACTGTTTTTGCTGTCCAGATTTCCGGTTGGTTCATCAGCAAGAATCAATTTGGGTCTTGTAATCAGCGCCCGTCCAATTGCAACACGCTGCTGCTGTCCGCCGGATAATTGGCTTGGCAAGTGATGACGGCGTTCTTTCAGTCCTAAAACTTCTAAAATCTCATTCACTGCCGATTGCTCCGGCTTGCGGTAATCCAGAAGAATCGGAAACATAATATTTTGCTCCACAGTCAATTCTGCAACAAGCTGAAAAGACTGAAACACAAAGCCGATATTGCGCCGCCTGAAAATGGTGCGCTGTTCCTCTTTCATCAAAAACAAATCTTTGCCATCCATATAGATATTTCCTGAGGTAGGAGTATCCAAGGCTCCGATACAATTTAACAATGTACTTTTACCTGACCCGGATTCACCGATTACAGCCGCAAACTCCCCCTGCTCTAATATAAAGGAAACATCCTTTAAGGCATTCACCTGATTTTCACCTTTGCCGTAGGTTTTAGATATATGCTGTACTTTTAAAATTTCCATATTTCAAGTACCTCCTTTCCTGAAAAGAATAACAGGCTCACCTTACAATCGGGTGAATAACAGCTTACGATTCCGTAAGGAAAGAAAGGATAAAAGTAGTTCCCTCATGCAAAGTGCTTTGAACAGAGATAATGCCGCCCTGTCCCTCAACAATGGATTTTGTCAGTGACAGCCCTAATCCAACTCCCTGCGTGTCCAAAGATTTTTTACTGCGGTAAAAGCGCTTGAAGATATGATGTAAATCCTCCGGAGGAATTCCCGAACCATTATCGGATATCAATATGCGGAGCATAGCAGGGGTTCGGTTCCAAGAAATATGGATTTCTCCTCCAGAATCCGTATGATCCAAAGCGTTTTTCACGATATTCCCAATCGCTTCGCTCGTCCATTGCTTATCACAAATGATCGTTTCTTCCGAGGATTCGTCTATTATGATTTCTTTTCCCTCACTGGATGCCCGTGTTGTTAATTCACCGATAGCCTGTAAAACCAATTCTGATATACGACAGCTTTCCTTTTCAAAGACAATGCTGCCGGCGTCTAAGCGGGTAATTTTCAGCATGGCTTGAATAAGCTGTTGCATACGCTTTAGCGCCAACCCTGTCTTTTCAGAATACTCTATGACAGTTTTAATATGATCGGGTTCATCGGAAATGATTTCGTGATACATGGTAAGAGCGGCAAGTGGTGTTTTCAGCTGATGCGATATATCTGAAATTGTATTTTTCAAAAACTTTTTCGCTTTCTGCCCAGCTTCATTTTTCGACTGTAATATCGTAGCAAGTTGGTCTAAAGAAGCAAAGAGACGGTAGATCGTCCCCTCACTCATTTGAGGCATGCGGCAAGAAAAATCTCCCTCAGTAAAGCGGGTAATCACCTTTGCCGCTCGCTGATAAAGCTGCTCCCTTTTCCATAAGAAAATAAATGTCCCACCAAAAAGCAATATTGATAGAAACGCTCCTACAGGCAGCATGAAATACCCTGATATCCGCTGAAACTCAGCAATAAAGGGTAAAAATCTTATAGAGGTATGTTCTGTTATACCAATACTAACAAGCAAAGCCGTTCCCTCTTGGCTACTGACGGTATTTGTAACTGCCTTGGCAATCACATCTTTCGAAATGCCCTGTTCTAAAAGAGAAGTTACAATAGCTTTATCATGTGATAAGAATAAATTCTGTATGGCCTTTTCCTGTACTGCGTTTAATCCCATGCTGGAAAGAAAAATCAGCAAAGAAAAAGAAAAAAGAAAGATAATAAAAAATTTTATTTGTTTGTCACGAAAAAGGTTCATACAGATACCTCGTTCCATTGATAGCCGAATCCACGAATCGTTATTAAATGCTCAGGGTGAGATGGATCAACCTCAATTTTTTCACGAAGCCGCCGTACATAAACGGAAAGCGTATTATCGTCCACAAAGTCTCCTGAACTGTCCCATAGCTCATTCAAAATATTGTTGCGAGTTGTTACCCTGTTAGCATTTCTTATTAACAAGCATATCAGACGGTATTCTACACTTGTTAAATCCAGAGTTCTTCCTTTCAACTGAACACGGCTTCCCAAAAAATCGATTGAAACATCGCCACACTCGATAACAGCATGATTATTTTGGTTTAATACGCTGGTTCGACGCAATAAAGCCCGAATTCGGGAACATAATTCACCTAGCTTAAACGGCTTTGTTACATAATCATCCCCGCCACTGTCCAGACCCCGAATGACATTCACTTCTTCATCAGAGGCGGTTAGAAATATAATAGGAATCTGATTTCCTTGTTTCCGCACTTTTTCACAAATTTCAAAGCCTGTTCCGTCCGGTAAAGTTACATCAAAAATCAATAAATCATATGTATTGATCTTGGGCAGGAGGCTTATAGTTTCTTTTTTGGTACGGACGATATCAACTTCAAAACCGTTACGTTTTAAAGAGTACTTCAATCCATCCACTAAGCTAATATCATCTTCTAAAAGTAAAATTTTGTTATTCATTACTCCTCCTCTTACCGTCGTAACTGAGATCGAACTTTTGCTACTCCTCCGGTGATTCTTCCCGATCAGTGTAAAACCCATGCACCCCAAAGTTGTACAGAAGTTGCATAACCGGTCTGCTGTTGACGGTGTAAACATAGCTTTTTACACCGAGTTTATTTAGTGTTGGAATTAAATTGGAGTTGAAAAACGCGCGAGAAACAGGCATGGCGACAGTTATGAAATGTTTGTCTTTCACAAACTCTACAACACTTTCTGCGGAGGCGCTAGTTTTATTGAGTGAATAAATCTTATTAGGAAAGGGGTAGAGGAAGGGTAGCTTATGGAAAAACATGAAGGCGGTTCATGCCGGACATGTCTGTCCTCTGAATTCGAATGGCTTATCGGTGGGGAGAGTCCTACCGGGTATTCACGCGGCTGATTGATTACTTTGTCAGCTACCTTCTCCCGACATCCAACGGCAACGGCCAGAAGACAGTCAAATGATCTTATGACATGTGTCCGTAAGTTCGGATTTTCGCCCAAAGGCGGTACGGTTACGCACTCCGCGTTTATCGTTTTCGCAAGGCATAAGCAATTAAGTTCAGAGGTTTTCCGCGCCGCCTATGGCTATTTGCAGTTTTTAATCGCACCTAAATACCCACAGCCGCCATCCCAGCGAGTACCTTTTCCCCTCTCGCCTCCATATCCCTGCCGCTGAACTTTTGTAGCGGCAGTTCGGAAACGATATTCCCATCCTTCGTAAACAGAACCCTGTCAGCCCTGGCCGCGACTTTCGCGTCGTGGGTCACAAGCAATATGGCTGTGCCCTCTTTGTTGATGTCCACCAGCAGCCCCATGATTTCCTCCGCCGACTTTGAGTTGAGCGCGCCGGTCGGCTCGTCGGCAAAGAGAATCTCCGGCGCATTCATCAGGGCGCGGCAGATGCCGGCCCGCTGGAGCTGGCCGCCCGAAACCTCCGTAGTATCCCTGCTTTCAAGCCCGGCAATCCCTATTTTCTTCATCAGGGCTTTCGCCTTTTGCGTGAGTTTCGCTGTATCCTTTTTGCCCTCATGCGCGGCGGGGAGGATGATATTATCCAAAAGATTCAAGTTTTTCAGCATAGTGGGCTGCTGAAAGACAAAGCCCATTTTTGTCCGGCGAACATCCGCAAGCGCGTTTTCGCGGAGTTTAGATAGTTCGGTATCGCCAAATTTCACCGCCCCTCCTGTAATCTCGTCCATGCCACTGAGCGCGAACAGCAGTGTGGATTTCCCCGAACCGGACGGCCCCATCACGGCAACAAACTCGCCTTTTGCTATTTCCACGTTTACTCCGTTCAGCGCCTTGACCTGCTCCTTACCCTTGCCAAAGGTTTTCACGATATTTTTACCTGTAATGATGCTATTCATAATGTTAAGCCTCCTTAATATGTTCGGAAATTTTTAATGCCTGGATGCCGGAAACGCCCAGCATGGTAGCGGCGACAACGCAACCCGTAATCAGCAGAGGCGAAACGAGGTAGACAAACCACGGGTTTACCGCAAAATGGAAGGTTGTTGCACCAAAGGAAGAAACGATTGCCACGCCGACAAGCTCTCCCAGCGTGTTTGCCAGAATTGTGCCGATGATTACGCCCAGTGCCAGCACGGTGATAGAGCGCGTAATATACTGCCTGCGAATATCCGCACCGGTGAAGCCCATTGATTTCAGTATAGCGATAGGATAACGGTCTTTCGCCACCAGCATTTTCATAAACAGCACCGTGACCAGTAGTGTGAGCAGGACGGTTGCCCCGATAGCGACAGCGGAAGCCATTTTGATGGCGTCCCGCATAGAGCCGAGCATCTGCCTGATGCTTTCGTCGATGCCGGTAACTTTGGCGAAGGGGAACTGTTCCCTGTACTGTGATATTGCCGCCTTTACACTCTGGCGGTCACGGAACGTGACCGCAATACCGACGCTCAAAACATCTTCGTTATTTGCCTCAAAAATGGCTTGCGACGTTCGGCCGCCGTTGGTGACATCAGAGTAAATCCCACTGACAGTCAGGTGCTTTTCCGCACCGTCAACGATTAAAATGATTTCATCCCCAACGGTTTTTTCAAGGTCTTTGGCATTGAGTACGGAGAGAGCGAGTTCCGATTCCGATTGCGGCGCACGGCCCTTGGAGTAGGTGATAGGAAAGGCGGAATAGTCACCAAATGTCACCCGCAGCTTCTCCATCGTTCCGTCGTCCGCTTTGCGATCTAACATCATGCCGGTGAACAAAGCATACTTTTCAACATTCTTATCCTCCGCCAGCACATCAGCAACTTCCGCCGCCTTCCCCAGAACGTCCTCCACCTGTGTCCGCATCACCCCGATATTAACGTCGGAAATTCCCATGCCCATGTAGGTGATGAAGCTTTCCGCAGAAATGGTGCTGCTGATATTTTGCGGCACAATCATAATGAATGAGGAAATGACCAGCACCATCAGCATGGTGACATACAGCTTTTTCCGGGAAAGAACATCCTTGATTCCAAGAAAGATATTCCGGGAAAAGAGCCTGTTATTACTCAGCCGGAAGATTCTGGCCGATCTCGATTTCTCCTGCGACGCGCCGAACCGCACCGCCTGCGCCGCGGATATCTTACGGAAGCGCCGCAACACGCCGTTCACATACAGCATGACAACCCCGCAGATTACCGTCGCCCCCAAAAGCCCGCAGAGCAAGCCGGGTAACGGGCTGCCGCTTTCGCCCATGTTCAGGCGGATGTTTTGCATGAAAGGCATTTGGAGCGGCAGGGAGGCCAGAAAGCCCAGCGCGCAGGCCGCCCCCGCGATTGCGCCGTATTTCGCAAGGTAGAGCTTTTTAATCTGCGATACCCGCATCCCAACGGCCTTCAGTACGCCAATTTCCTTATAATCCTCTTCGATTTTAGCCAGTAGCGTAAAGCGGATGCACAAAAACGCCACGATGATGACAAGGACGCCTATCAACACCAGCACGGCAATCATGATGCCGTCTGTAATGCCGTTTATCATCTTCACTTGAGTGTAAGTGATAGCGGGCGGGCCGTTTGCCGGAAGCCCCGCGCCCTGATAGGCTGCCTCGAAAGCCGGGAAGGAAACGTCCTCTGCCAGCCGGAACTCAATAAGGTTTTCTAACTGTCCGAATTCACGGACTCTTTCAAAATCCGCTTGGCTCACAAGGAACCGCTTGGAGCTTACCATCGCCGCGTTCATGATAGAATCCCGTAAAAACCCCGCGACGGTAAAGGAAATGCCGTGGATTGTCACCGTATCGCCAAGTGCCGCGTTTCCTTCCTGCATGTAATAGATGGGGACATAGATTTCGCCGTCGGCGGGATGGATGACTTCGCCGTTTAAGTTAAGCAGGAAGTCGAATTTCTCGCCCTGCACCGAAAGGCCGTTGTCCTGTATGCTTCCGGCAAGGGAATCGTCCCCGATGACAATGTCCGCGCCCTCGATGTTGAGGAACTCCAACACCTGATAATCCTCTACGCTGTCATTAGCGTCCGCGAAGCTCCGCAACTGTTCCATATCTACGTCGCCTGTGTGCATCTGCATGAAATGGAGCGACTTTGCCGAAAGAAGCATATTGTCGATAGCGCCGAACAGGTTTACTGTCAGCGATGCGGCCAAAGCGGTCAGCATGGCGGCAACGAGGATAAACGCCATAATCGTCGTGGTAATCAGCTTACTTTTGCGTATATCGTTTTTGATCATTTTTTGATACATATTCATCCCTCCGCCTTTCTCTGTCCTGAAACTTTTGGAAAACTCAGGACAAACATCTTTGTATAAGGAGAGGGTGCGTCCAATACGAAAACCTCGCCGGAATGCTGTTCCATCACCTTTTTCACAATGGCAAGCCCAAGTCCTGTTCCACTGCTGGTACTTCTTGAATCACTGCCGGAAACAAAAGGCTCGAACAGATTCCCGGCGATGGCCTCCGGGATAGCCGCTCCGTTATCGGCAATTTGTATCTCAATACAGCCGGGTTCATCCGTCAGCCCCACGGACAATAGGCTGCCCACCGGGTTATGGCGGATTGCGTTTGTCAGCAGATTGCCAATAGCACGGTTGGTTTCCAACGAATCCGCCATGTAAAATACTGGCTTGTCCGGCAACCGCAGCTCCAATTTCATCTGCTTGCTTTCGATTTCACCAAACAAAGTGGCGCAAGATACGCGAAGCAGCTCTACAAGGTCAACCTTCGCAAAATTCATCCGGTATTGCGGCGTACCCAGCTTGGAATAGGAAAGCAACTGGTCAATCAATTGGTTCATCTGCCCGGATTTCGCTTTAATCGCCAGATGGTATTCCCGCTGTTTGTCCGGCTCCTCCACCATACCGCTTGCCAAGGCTTGCGCGTATCCGGAAATCGTTGTCATGGGGGTTTTCAAGTCATGGGCAATGTGCGAGAAAATCCGCATCCTCTCATTTTCCATTGTCATTCGCTTTTCTTCGGAGTCTTTCAGCTTTCGTGCCATAAAATTGAAAGCATCCCGCATTTCCCCAAATTCCGTTTCTGTTTCAAAGTCCAGCGTAGTGTCCAAATGACCGGCCGTAACCTCCTTGAAACCTTCTTCCATTTTCTGTACAGGCTCCATGATTTTCCTGTTGATTCCGCGCCCAAAAAGGACAATCCCTATAAAATATATCGCAACTGTGATAAGATTCCAGATAACTGAAAGCGTGATTTGAAGGGTTTCCGTCCCCTCGGCCAGAGGGGAAGACGCCAGTTCCGAGAAGTTCATCCCGTTATTCAATGTAAACAGACTGAATAAAAACTCCAATACCAGAAGCGTCAGTGCAATTCCGATGGTATAGCCTATGAATCTGCGCATGATGACTCTTTTGAAACTACGCTTTTTCTTCATATACGCACCTCCAGACGATACCCTAATCCCCGGACGGTTCCGATGGATACCGCACCGTCACCAGGAAGTTTGCCGCGCAGCTTGCTGATGGCGACCATCACCGTATTGTCGTCCACGATGGCTGCCTCCTGCCATGCAGCTTCATAAATCTGCTGTTTGGTGTATACGCGTCCGGGACTTTGCATAAACAGCTTCATCATGTTAAATTCCGTGGCGGTAAGAGGAATTGTCCCGCTGCCAAAGCTAAGTGTGCAAGCGGAAACATCCATACACAGTTCGCCTGCCGTCAGTAAAGCCGCTTCGGAATCCGCCGCACCTCCGTCATAGCGGCGTAATTGAGCTTTGATTCGGGCTGTGACCTCCAAAGGGTCAAAAGGCTTTGTAACATAATCGTCCGCACCAAGGTCAAGCCCCAATATTTTCTCATGATTTTCCGTTTTAGCGCTCACTATTATAATGGGAAGATTGCTGCGTTCTCTCAAACCTTTGATAAGCTGATAGCCGTCAAGCTCCGGCATCATAATGTCGATGACAGCCAAATCAATCCGTGCGAACGCAGCCTGTTTAAGCGCCTCCAATCCATTTTCAGCCTGTATCACGGAATAGCCGTCCTTTTCTATATATAACCGCAGAAGCTCACGAATTTCCTTCTCGTCATCTACAATCAGAATAGTTTTGTTCATGGTTTCACCTCTCTTCTTGCTCATCATACCTTCGAGCCGTAAGTTCATTATAGTTGTCCTACCTTTCAGTTAAACATGATCAACCTTAACATTACCTTAAGATTGCTCCTGCAATCCGGCTGTCAATACTGAGCATTGTGCCGGGAACGAAAATACAGCAACTTTGCGGGGCGAGGCATTGGAGCATAAGTTCCTGCGCATCTACTACGCCCGTGTTATGGAACACCTGAATAAGCTGGACTCAGAAGCATAACCACATTTTATTTTGAATAATTCACACGGCGGCGAAAAAAATTTTGTTCGTTCCACTCTGTTCAAAAGCCATGAAATGGCTGCTTGGGGCACCCCTAGTTTTTTGAGCAGGATCAACGTGAGCACTTGGGTGGACGCTCCGCGAACGGACCGTTGTTCCAATCGCTGTTGTCCCCAGATTTTTTCGACTCTCCTTAGCGGTGAAAATCCGGGGACAAAGGCGACCGCTACCGCTTTTCCACAATCAGTCCGTCCTCTCCGCTGTTTAAACGGAAATTGTTTCGACAATCTTAAAAAAACAGCAAAAAATCGCCCTTTTAGTAAAATGGAGGTACCACCCAACCATCTCAAAAAGGAGCGATTTCTTTGTACATTCAATATACCATGGATCAACTTTGCTTGCCAATGGACTTAGAAGAAGACATTCCCCCTCATCACCTCGTTCGTGTCGTTAACGCAGCCGTAAATCGCTTGGACGATTCTATCTCATGCGCTATTTGCCGATATTGAAGCCGCGGAGAAACAAGAAGAACAGGAATACCATGGAAAAGGCAAGGCAGATGCTTGGGGACTTCCCGCAGACAGTCATTGCAGATGCAGGCTACGGCAGTGAAGAAAATTATGCCTATCTGGAAAAAAAAGAGATTCAGGCTGTGGTGAAATATGGCAGTTACCATAAAGAGAAGAGTAAAGCCTGGAAAGAGAATGTCGGAAAGATTGAGAATTGGACCTACAACGAAACGGAGGATACATGGACATGCCCAGCCGGACAAACGCTGCATTTCCGTAAAGAAACTAAGGAAACCTTAGAGAGTGGATATGAAGTTCGCAAGCGTCATTACCGAAGCAGCACCTGCGAAGGCTGTCCCCTGAAGGAACGATGTACGAAGGCTGCAGGAAATCGGGAAGTGGTCGTCAGTTTGGAGCGGCTGCGGTACCAGGAACAGGCTCGACAAACCCTGCGAAGTGAAGAGGGTTATGCGCTGTCCGTTCAACGAATGACCGAGCCGGAAAGCGTATTTGGACAACTGAAAAACAACCGGGGATTCCGGCGCTTTTTGCTGAGAGGGATGGAAAAAGTAACCCTTAAGGTCGGCTGGCTTTCCCTTGCGCATAATCTGCTCAAGCAAGCAGCCAATGACCAAAAACAAAGAGCAGCGATACTACGTATCGCTTTTAGGCATCCGTTTCTGCGAGAAATAGCAGGATAAGTTATAGCGTGGAACCTATAAATTCTTATATTTATACATAAATAGGGTACAGCTCTGCTGTAAGCAGGACTGTACCCTATTTTTTAATAACAAAAAAAATCATAGTTCTGCTTCTATTTCACAATCCAATCCTTCCAGCAGACTTGACAACGCACTGGAATAGACCTGCCCTGATTGATAGATAAAGCCGACTTGTAACTCACGGTATCCCTCAGGCAAGCGATGCGTAGAAATACGCCCCTCCTTATCCGCCTTGGCAATAGACGATTGTGGCAACAAAGATACGCCCAGCCCGGCAGTGACCCCATTTAAAATCACTTCCAAGGTGCCGAATTCCCGTATCTGATAGGAAGTAACTCCGTTCTCCCGTAAAAAATGCTCCGCTTTCACTCGATGCGTACAGCCCACATCGAAAAACAGCATCGGTTTGGTAAGAAGTTCGCTCACATTGTTTCTCCCCGGTTCCGAAATCAATACCAGCTCTTCTTCAAATACAGGCAGATACTCGATATGCGGCTCGTTTAAGGGTCCATAAACAAAGGCACCATCCAGTTCACCAGCTTTCACCTTTTGTAAAAGACCATGGGTTTCACCTGTGATGAGCCTTAAATGAACATCTGGATAATCGAATTGATACGCCTTTAATACAGGGACCAGATGACTGGCAGCTGCCGTTTCAATCGATCCGATCCAGCAGGTGCAAAAGTCAGCGTTACCTCAAGAAGTGAAGTCAAACGACAAGCGGCTATCGATCTAAAAGTCAACCATGCTTTTGATAGTGTGAAGAGTTTACAGACATGCTTCAATTCATGGAGCAGCATTTACTCCGCCCTATAATAGACAGCGTCTATCCTTTAAAGGATACGGTTCTAGCCTTCCAGCGTATGCAGCGGGGCGAACAACTAGGCAATATTGGTATAGCTATCGATTAGTCTGAAAAATAAATTGCGCTGCAGGGCTCCACAAGTAAAAAAAGCCCATTAGATTATTTCTCTAATGGACTGTTCGTTCACAATGAAAGTACCAGCGAGAGGACTCGAACCTCACGGTTTCCCACTCGATTTTGAGTCGCTACCGGTACATTTATTATTTAACAGAGCCCTGCATCACGCCTTGAATAATATATTTCTGGGCAAACAGATAAATCACAATAACAGGAAGTACAGTAAGCACCAGGCTGGCCATAAGCGGACCATAATCAACAGTATAAGTTCCGTAGAAATTATAGGTAGACAGCGGAAGTGTCCGCTGCTTCGCATCTATCAGGACAAGGGAAGGCAGCAGGAAATCATTCCAAATCCAAAGCACGTTGAGAATGGCGATCGTCGCCGTGGTTGGCATCAGCACAGGAAATACAATTCTAAAAAAAGTCTGTATCCGCGTACACCCGTCGATCAGCGCAGCTTCCTCGAGTTCCTTGGGGATGCTCTTTACAAAACCGTGATAAATGAATACCGCTAGCGAGCTACCAAAACCGATATACATATAGATCAGAGACCATTTACTGTTCAGCATATCTAGCGAACCGTAAATTTTGACCAGCGGAATCATGATGGCCTGAAATGGTATAATCATCGAAGCCACCATAAGCAGGAAAGTATACTGATTGCCTTTAGTTTGATTTCGCACGAAATAGTGGGCTGTCATTGCCGCAAACAGCGAGATGAACAGCACGCTGAGCATGGTGATAATTAACGAATTGGAGAAAGCATCAACGTATCCCATTTTCTCAAAGGCGTTCGTATAATTGGAGAAGCTGAGGCTGTCCGGCAAAGCAAGCGGATTAGAGGTGATCTCCCGATTTTCTTTAAAGGAATTCATCACAAGAAACATGAAGGGAACAATGAACAGAATTAGCGCCAGCGAAAGTCCGAACAGTTTAAGCAGCGAGAAAACTTTGCGGGAACCTGCCATTATGCCTCAACCTCCAATTTCTTGCTAAAATAAACCTGAAGCAGTGTAATGGCCGCCACCAGCAGGAATAACACCAGCGCCTCCGCCTGCCCTACCCCGTAGTCCCGGGATAAAAAAGCCTTCTGATAGACATGCATGGAAACAAATTCAGTGCTTTTGAACGGACCGCCCTTTGTTAAGGAGAGGTTGACATCATATACCATAAAGCCGCGCTGCAAAGACAGAAAGATACACACAATAAAAGAAGGGATCATGAGCGGAATCGTCATTTTGACCATTTTCAGCCAGCCGCTGGCTCCGTCAATGCTTGCCGCCTCCAGGACATCACCCGGAACCCCGCTCAGACCTGCTACATAAATGACCATCATATAACCCGCATATTGCCATACCGTTACAATAACCAGCGTCCAAAACGCTTTATCCGGATCGGCCAGCCAGGACGCACTGAAGATTCCGATTCCAGCCTGTTGGCCGATATATACAAGCACATTATTGAAGATAAACTGCCAAATGAAGCCAAGCACGATGCCCCCAACCAGATTGGGAAGAAAAAAACCTGCGCGAAAGAAACTTTGCCCCTTTATTCCCTTAGTAAGCACATAAGCAAGCAGAAAAGCCAGCACATTGGTGAATACGACAGTGAACAGCACGTACTTCAGCGTCAGGCCGAAGGATTTCCAGAAATCAGCATCCCTAAAGACCGCTCCATAGTTCTGAAAGCCGACCATCGTCTGCGTCGTTGAGATTCCGTCCCAGTTCGTAAACGTCAGGTAGATCCCATAGAGAAACGGTATGATCATCACGGTAATAAACGTAAACAAGGTAGGCCCGGTAAAGAGCAGCCGCAAACGCAGTCGGTTCCACACTCCCTTTTCCGTAATCATGAGGTTCCCTCTCTCTCTGTGTTTTATTTCTAAGGGCAATGGATGAGGGTGCCTGCACCCTCATCCATTGCCCCTGCAACGCTTTATCCTGCGGATTATTTCGCCGTTTTCCAGTACTCCTCAATTTCTTTGGCCAGTAAGGCGCGATCACCTGATTGGGCCAAATACTTCTGCATCGATGCCCCAAGGATGGACCAGTGGTCGGCAGGCAGCGCGCTCATGGATTGCTCGGATTTTCCTCTGGAGATATAATCCTGAATGGATTTGCCCAGTGGATCTGCGGCCGGAATAGTAATATTTTTAAATGCCGGAATGATGTTGGCCTTATTCACCAAGAAGTCCTGGCCTTTGTCCTGATAAACGATCCAATCCAGAAACTTCTTGGCTGCCGCCTGCTGCTCCGGCGTAGCTTTTTCCTTATCCAGCACAAGACGTTTGGAAACGGCTGAGGATATTTCCTGATTGCCATAATCCGCCGCGTTATTGCTGATTGGGACAGGCAGGAAGCCGTATTCTCCGTTCGCGGTATCAAAGCTGCTGATCTGCGGCCAAGACCAGTTCCCCATGAACCAAATGCCCACCTCTCCTTTGCCAAGGAGTTCGGGTCCGCGCTCATAAGTACTTGATAACGCCGAAGCTTTGTCGATATTATATTTCATCATCACATCAAAAGTATCCATCAGTCCGTTAAATACCTTGTTATCTGCAATCGAAGCTGTACCGGCCCGCAGAGCATCCACAAATTTATTAACCTCTGCCATATCTTTATTCTGTCCGGCATACGCCAGCGGCAGATAATGCGCGCCCAGCGACCAATCCATCGGGGAAACTACAAGCGCCTTTTTGCCGGACGCCTCAATCTGCTTGAACAGACCTTCAAGCGCCTCGGTGGTATTGATAGTGGAAGGATCGAAACTTCCGCCAACGGCCTTGTCAACAACTGCTTTATTGTAGATGAAGCCGTAACCTTCAATGGCCAGTGGGAAGGCGTAGTTTTTGCCGTCAAAGGTGGTCAGGTCGGTGGCATTCACCACCGCGTCGCCATTCCACTTCTCTTCACTAAGATCCAGAACGCGGTCCTTAAATTTCTCGACATCGCCTGTATCCATCATGATCATGGTTGGCGGGTTGCCTGACGCATATAAAGCCGAGGCCCGCTCAAAAGGTGAACCGCCTGTAGGAACGGCTTGAATCTCCACCGTGATACCGGGATTATCCTCATGAAAAGCCTTGGCCGCATCCTCAAGCTGTGTCTGTATTTCGCCTTTGGAATTTAGCAGCGTGATCTTCACATCGGCATTACTGGAATCGGAAGACTTTCCGCTATCCGCCGAGTTGCCGCAGGCAGATAGTACCACGACAAACGCCAATAACAAAACCATTAAACTTGATCCTTTGAAAAGTTTCATTCGATTTCCCCCCAATTAAATCTCAAGATGCGATGTATAAAAACGCTTACAAATGGATTATATATTATCAACCTTTATGTGTCAATCGTTTGACATGTCAAACGTTTGATACATTTTTGCTATCGAAATAAACGATTGCTTACCTGGGAGGAATCGTATTTTAGAGTCGCTGATGTTTAGCTATTAAATAAATAAAAGCTCCTTATGCACATGGCAAAGAAGCTCTCGAAGGTTCAAAATGTATAAAATGATTATGTAGTGGATCTTTCCATAAGCTCAACCGGGAGAATATTCTCCCGGATAAAGGGTTCCCCATCGCGCTGTTTGCGGATTAATTCGACCGATAGCCTGCCTATTTCACTAATGGGCTGCTTGATGGAACTTAGCTCTGGCTCAAACCAGGAAACGGCTCCTATGTCATCATAACCGATAATGCGAATGTCTTCAGGAACTTTTTTTCCCGCTTTAATGCAGCCCTTTAAGGCAAAAGCAGCAATAATGTCACTTGTGGCAAAGATACCATCTACATCCGGATGTTCCCGCAGCAATCTCTCTATAATCGAACCATATTGGGCGTGATCAAATACGTTCATATCCGTCTGGATGATAACGTATTCAATATCATGCCTAGACATGACGTCACGGAAAGCGCTACTCCGCTTATTGGCAAGAAGCTTCAACTCCAAATTACCGCAAATATGCGCAATCTTCTTGCAGCCCTTGGCAATCAGCAGCTCAGTTGCCAGCTCCCCTCCGCGATAATTGTCCGACGAGATATAGGGAATCTCTTCATCAATCTGACGGTCAATGGTCACAATGGGCGAATGCAGATTTCGGTAATCATCCACCTGCAGGGTATGGCTGCCCATGACAATGCCGTCCACCATATTCCGCTTCAGCATCTCTATATATTCCTTTTCCTTGACCGGGTCCAGATGAGAATTACACAGCAATACCTTACAGCCGTCCTGATATGCGTAATATTCCACATGATTAGCCAGCTCAGCGAAGAAGGGGTGAGAAACGTCTGGAACAATAAGACCGATAATATTAGAGCGCTTTCGTAGGAGCGAGCGTGCAATTTCATTCGGATGATAATTGAGCTCCTCCATAATTCGGTAGACCTTGCTGCGGGTGCTCTCGCTGATATAACCGCGATTGTTCAGAACCCGCGAAACTGTGGTGACGGATACACCGGCTTTTAAAGCAACATCATGAATAGTAACCATACATTTCCTCTTTCAACATCTATTTTCAAAACTATACTTCATATCCTGATAAAAAACAAACAGGGATAAGCCTGATAGATATTTGCAACGGAACATAAATGAACAGCCGGATCAGCTGTCCGTCAGCATGTGCAATATTCTGGACGCTATCATGAGCGACAAGCCGCTTCCGCCCAAGGAAGAATACCTGCACTTGCACCTTGATGAAATTAACGTTTAAATTAATGACGGAAGATTGAAAGAAATCAGAAAAACTATACTTTGGCTTGGAGCAAACGGGGCAGGGAAAACCACTCTTACCGGACTTACCGTTATCAGAGATATGCAGTTAGAAGATAATGCAGAGTTTTATGCGGCCCGCACCGAAAAAGTGGAGAAATGTTTTACTGTAGACTATTCTGACTGGGCATATTCCGAGCAAGAAAAAGATTTTTGGAACGCTAAAAACAGTCAGATTGAAACGCCTTATGAATATGGCTATCATGCTGGCTGGAAAAGCCTGTTCCAATGTTTTGAATTGCTAATCGTTACCATTATTGCAATCTGCATTTGTGTTGCTCCTGTATTCGCAGGAGAATATCAATCCGGCGCTGACAGCGTTATTCTCTCGACTAGATACGGAAAATCCAAATTGATAAAGGCAAAAATTTCAGCATCCTTTCTTTTTGCACTGATTGTCTTTTCAATAAACGTTTTGCTGGCTGTGGGTATTCAACTTGCTACGTTTGGAATTGATGGCTGGAATCTGCCATTACAGCCCAACAATAGGCTGAGCGACCATCTCTCCGGCTAAAATCTAGTGAAAAAATTCGAATTTTACTTGTAGATGATCAACCTTTTGTTCGTCAAGGGCTAAGGTACAACATAGATTCGCAGTCTGATATGGAATGTGTAGGTGAAGCGGATAACGGAGAATCTGCGTCTCTTGGAAGTTGTAAGGAACAGCAAAATTGAGCTTGCTGTCATTCTTGCAGCTTTTTATGGATTACGGCGAAGTGAGGTACTTGGTTTGAAATGGTCTGCTATTGACCTACAGGACGAAGAACAAAGCAAGCCGCCGCACTCTGCCGCTTGTAGACGCATTCTACAAGCTGCTGCATCTTAAACAGCAGCAGGAGTAAACTGTGACCTTTGCAAAGATTCGTACTGTATGGACTACCTGGACTATATCAATGTGGCTACTCAGCAGAAACCATGAATAAAGCGATAAAAATATAACATCTCGGCAAAGAAAAAAGGCTTATAAAATCGCTGAGTTAGCAATTTTATAAACCCTTTTAGTATACCGATAGCCGGACTCGAACCGGCAAGCCTCTCGGCACCGCATTTTGAGTGCGGCGTGTCTGCCAATTCCACCACATCGGCGCATTGCTTAAGAATAAAAATGGAGGCGCCACCCAGACTCGAACTGGGGATAAAGCTTTTGCAGAGCTTTGCCTTACCACTTGGCTATGGCGCCAAAAAAATGGAGCGGACGACGGGAATCGAACCCGCGACCCTCGCCTTGGCAAGGCGATGCTCTACCGCTGAGCCACGTCCGCATAAAATGGCTGGGGATATAGGATTTGAACCTATGCATGACGGAGTCAAAGTCCGTTGCCTTACCGCTTGGCTAATCCCCAACATACATTCATTTACATTTAGAAAGTAAAAAGGGGCGACCGATGGGTCTCGAACCCACGAATGCCGGAACCACAATCCGGTGCGTTAACCACTTCGCCACGATCGCCACACTATAGTACATTATTGCCAATTTATATTCTTAAAGAAAATGGGGCGACCGATGGGTCTCGAACCCACGAATGCCGGAACCACAATCCGGTGCGTTAACCACTTCGCCACGACCGCCATATAAACTTTAAAAAAATTGGCAGGGGCAGCAGGAATTGAACCCACACCAACGGTTTTGGAGACCGTTGTTCTACCTTTAAACTATGCCCCTAAAAACTGGTGGAGGATGATGGATTCGAACCACCGAACACTTACGTGAGCAGATTTACAGTCTGATGCGTTTGGCCACTTCGCTAATCCTCCAGGATTATTGGTGCCGGCGAGAGGACTTGAACCCCCAACCTACTGATTACAAGTCAGTTGCTCTACCAGTTGAGCTACACCGGCACGGTGCAGTCTTTAAAATAAAACATGGTGGCTCGGAACGGAATCGAACCGCCGACACAAGGATTTTCAGTCCTTTGCTCTACCGACTGAGCTACCGAGCCATACATTATTAAAATGGCGGAACCGACGGGATTCGAACCCGCGATCTCCTGCGTGACAGGCAGGCATGTTAGGCCAACTACACCACGGTTCCATTGGTTGCGGGGGCAGGATTTGAACCTGCGGCCTTCGGGTTATGAGCCCGACGAGCTACCGGGCTGCTCCACCCCGCGTCATTGTAAACACTATCTTATAAAATTATCATGGTGGAGGCTGAGGGGATCGAACCCCCGACCCTCTGCTTGTAAGGCAGATGCTCTCCCAGCTGAGCTAAGCCTCCATAAAAGAACAAATACTATTGTACCAAATCTCACAGGTTAAAATCAAGTGAAAAATGGTGACCCGTATGGGATTCGAACCCATGTTACCTCCGTGAAAGGGAGGTGTCTTAACCCCTTGACCAACGGGCCTTACTAAATAATATGGCGGAGAGAAAGGGATTCGAACCCTTGAGACGCTTGTGGCGCCTACACGATTTCCAATCGTGCTCCTTCGACCAAACTCGGACACCTCTCCATATGGCTCCCCGAACAGGACTCGAACCTGTGACAACTCGATTAACAGTCGAGTGCTCTACCAACTGAGCTATCAGGGAATATAGTACATTTACAGGCTTAATCGCCTGAAAACTGAATCCGAAACAAATCTGCGTTTTAAGATTGTGGATAAGCCCTCGACCGATTAGTATTGGTCAGCTCCATGCATTGCTGCACTTCCACCTCCAACCTATCTACCTCGTCGTCTTCAAGGGGTCTTACTAGTTGGGAAATCTCATCTTGAGGGGGGCTTCACGCTTAGATGCTTTCAGCGCTTATCCCGTCCGTACGTAGCTACCCAGCCATGCTCCTGGCGGAACAACTGGTGCACCAGCGGTACGTCCATCCCGGTCCTCTCGTACTAAGGACAGCTCCTCTCAAATTTCCTGCGCCCACGACAGATAGGGACCGAACTGTCTCACGACGTTCTGAACCCAGCTCGCGTACCGCTTTAATGGGCGAACAGCCCAACCCTTGGGACCTACTTCAGCCCCAGGATGCGATGAGCCGACATCGAGGTGCCAAACCTCCCCGTCGATGTGGACTCTTGGGGGAGATAAGCCTGTTATCCCCAGGGTAGCTTTTATCCGTTGAGCGATGGCCCTTCCATGCGGTACCACCGGATCACTAAGTCCGACTTTCGTCCCTGCTCGACTTGTAGGTCTCGCAGTCAAGCTCCCTTATGCCTTTGCACTCTGCGAATGATTTCCAACCATTCTGAGGGAACCTTGGAACGCCTCCGTTACTCTTTAGGAGGCGACCGCCCCAGTCAAACTGCCCGCCTGACACGGTCCCCGTACCCGATAAGGGCACTAGGTTAGAACCTAGATACGATCAGGGTGGTATCCCAACGGCGCCTCTGCAGAAGCTTGCGCTCCTGCTTCTCTGGCTCCCACCTATCCTGTACAGATCGTACCCAAATTCAATATCAAGCTGCAGTAAAGCTCCATGGGGTCTTTCCGTCTTGTCGCGGGTAACCTGCATCTTCACAGGTATTAAAATTTCACCGGATCTCTCGTTGAGACAGCGCCCAAGTCGTTACGCCATTCGTGCGGGTCAGAATTTACCTGACAAGGAATTTCGCTACCTTAGGACCGTTATAGTTACGGCCGCCGTTTACTGGGGCTTCGGTTCACAGCTTCGGGTTACCCCTAACCGCTCCCCTTAACCTTCCAGCACCGGGCAGGCGTCAGCCCGTATACTTCGCCTTACGGCTTCGCACAGACCTGTGTTTTTGCTAAACAGTCGCTTGGGCCTTTTCACTGCGGCCCCCTCGGGCTATTCACCCTACCGAGGCACCTCTTCTCCCGAAGTTACGAGGTCATTTTGCCGAGTTCCTTAACGAGAGTTCTTCCGCGCGCCTTAGAATTCTCTTCTCGCCTACCTGTGTCGGTTTGCGGTACGGGCACCTTCTCCTGGCTAGAGGCTTTTCTTGGCAGTGTGAGATCATGACCTTCGCTACTAACATTTTCGCTCCCCATCACAGCCCAGCCTTCACGATGTGCGGATTTGCCTACACATCAGCCTCACTGCTTAGACGGACACATCCATCAGTCCGCGTCACTACCCTCCTGCGTCACCCCATCGCTCATAGCGGATTACGGTGGTACAGTAATTTCAAACTGTTGTCCTTCGACTACGCCTTTCGGCCTCGCCTTAGGTCCCGACTTACCCTGAGCGGACGAGCCTTCCTCAGGAAACCTTGGGCTTTCGGCGGATCAGATTCTCACTGATCTTTTCGTTACTCATACCGGCATTCTCACTTGTATACGCTCCAGCACTCCTCACGGTATACCTTCAACGTATATACAACGCTCCCCTACCCCAGGATCGACTTCACTCCAGCTTCGAAATGTGTTTATCCCCTGTAGAACATATAGCCTTCATCCCTTCCAGGATGATTTCAGGCATACATGTCTATTTCTGATAAACACCGCTCAAAGAAGCAGTGAAGTCGATCCTAGCCATAGCTTCGGTGGTGTGTTTAGCCCCGTTACATTTTCGGCGCAGAGTCACTCGACCAGTGAGCTATTACGCACTCTTTCAATGGTGGCTGCTTCTAAGCCAACATCCTGGTTGTCTGTGCAACTCCACATCCTTTCCCACTTAACACACACTTGGGGACCTTAGCTGATGGTCTGGGCTGTTTCCCTTTCGACAATGGATCTTAGCACTCACTGTCTGACTCCCGGCAATAAATATGTGGCATTCGGAGTTTGACTGAGCTTGGTAACCCTTGCGGGCCCCGCACCCAATCAGTGCTCTACCTCCACTATTCTTATACCGAGGCTAGCCCTAAAGCTATTTCGGGGAGAACCAGCTATCTCCGAGTTCGATTGGAATTTCTCCGCTACCCCCACCTCATCCCCGCATTTTTCAACATGCGTGGGTTCGGGCCTCCAGTGCGTGTTACCGCACCTTCACCCTGGACAGGGGTAGATCACACGGTTTCGGGTCTACGCCCCATACTCAAATCGCCCTATTCAGACTCGCTTTCGCTGCGGCTCCGGCTTCTCACCTTAACCTTGCATGGTAAACGTAACTCGCCGGTTCATTCTACAAAAGGCACGCCATCACCCCTAAAACGGGCTCTGACTTTTTGTAAGCACACGGTTTCAGGTTCTATTTCACTCCCCTTCCGGGGTGCTTTTCACCTTTCCCTCACGGTACTGTTTCACTATCGGTCGCCAGGTAGTATTTAGCCTTAGCAGATGGTCCTGCTGGATTCATACGGGGTTTCACGTGCCCCGCACTACTCGGGATCCGTCTCGGAGAGAACACAGTTTAGGCTACAGGGCTTTTACCTCTATCGCGGGCCTTTCCAGACCTCTTCGCCTACTATATTCCTTTGTAACTCCTTGTGAGACGTCCCACAACCCCTAAGAGCAAGCTCTTAGGTTTAGGCTGTTCCGCGTTCGCTCGCCGCTACTGACGGAATCACTATTGTTTTCTCTTCCTCAGGGTACTTAGATGTTTCAGTTCCCCTGGTCTGCCTCTACCTCTCCTATGTATTCAGAGAGGAGTAACTGCGAATTACCACAGCTGGGTTTCCCCATTCGGACACCCCCGGATCAAAGCTTGCTTACAGCTCCCCGAGGCAGTTTCGTTGTTCGCCACGTCCTTCGTCGGCTCCTGGCGCCTAGGCATCCTCCGTGTGCTCTTATTAGCTTAACCAGCGCTACGATGTTTGGCTGATTTGCTCATCTTGTTTTGAATGCCGCTCGCGGATTGCTCCACTCACTAACACATTCAAAGCCAAAGGTCGCTTCATCATCCAAAATCTTCGCTTCCAGCATCTAATGCACGTTCACTTGCTTACGCAAGCTTCAGTTAAAAGATGTTCTAAAACGCAAATTCGTTTCGGTATCCAGTTTTCAAGGATCAAGTTGTAGTCTGAAACGTTTAACGACACTTTCGTGATCGTCCAAACCTTTCAGAAACAGAGAGCTTAAACTCTCAAAACTGAGCAACGAGTGAGTGTGTTGAACCCGAAGGTTCTATAGAAGCTTACGCTTCTGTTCGAATGTTTCCGTTGCAGGAAACGATTCTCCATAGAAAGGAGGTGATCCAGCCGCACCTTCCGATACGGCTACCTTGTTACGACTTCACCCCAATTATCTACCCCACCTTCGGCGGCTGGCTCCCTTGCGGGTTACCCCACCGACTTCGGGTGTTGTAAACTCTCGTGGTGTGACGGGCGGTGTGTACAAGACCCGGGAACGTATTCACCGCGGCATGCTGATCCGCGATTACTAGCAATTCCGACTTCATGCAGGCGAGTTGCAGCCTGCAATCCGAACTGAGACCGGCTTTGTTGGGATTCGCTCCACCTCGCGGTTTCGCAGCCCTTTGTACCGGCCATTGTAGTACGTGTGTAGCCCAGGTCATAAGGGGCATGATGATTTGACGTCATCCCCACCTTCCTCCGGTTTGTCACCGGCAGTCTGCTTAGAGTGCCCACCATCATGTGCTGGCAACTAAGCATAAGGGTTGCGCTCGTTGCGGGACTTAACCCAACATCTCACGACACGAGCTGACGACAACCATGCACCACCTGTCTCCTCTGTCCCGAAGGCCGCTGCTATCTCTAGCAGATTCAGAGGGATGTCAAGACCTGGTAAGGTTCTTCGCGTTGCTTCGAATTAAACCACATACTCCACTGCTTGTGCGGGTCCCCGTCAATTCCTTTGAGTTTCAGTCTTGCGACCGTACTCCCCAGGCGGAGTGCTTACTGTGTTAACTTCGGCACCAAGGGTATCGAAACCCCTAACACCTAGCACTCATCGTTTACGGCGTGGACTACCAGGGTATCTAATCCTGTTTGCTCCCCACGCTTTCGCGCCTCAGCGTCAGTTACAGCCCAGAAAGTCGCCTTCGCCACTGGTGTTCCTCCACATATCTACGCATTTCACCGCTACACGTGGAATTCCACTTTCCTCTTCTGTACTCAAGCCACCCAGTTTCCAGTGCGACCTTAGGTTGAGCCCAAGGTTTAAACACCAGACTTAAATAGCCGCCTGCGCGCGCTTTACGCCCAATAATTCCGGACAACGCTTGCCCCCTACGTATTACCGCGGCTGCTGGCACGTAGTTAGCCGGGGCTTTCTTCTCAGGTACCGTCACTCCGGTAGCAGTTACTCTACCGGACGTTCTTCCCTGGCAACAGAGCTTTACGATCCGAAAACCTTCATCACTCACGCGGCATTGCTCCGTCAGGCTTTCGCCCATTGCGGAAGATTCCCTACTGCTGCCTCCCGTAGGAGTCTGGGCCGTGTCTCAGTCCCAGTGTGGCCGTTCACCCTCTCAGGTCGGCTACGCATCGTCGCCTTGGTGAGCCGTTACCTCACCAACTAGCTAATGCGCCGCAGGCCCATCCCTTAAGGGCAGATTGCTCCGCCTTTCATCCTCGGTTCAGGAGAACCAAGGAATTATCCGGTATTAGCTACCGTTTCCGGTAGTTATCCCAGGCTAAGGGGCAGGTTGCCTACGTGTTACTCACCCGTCCGCCGCTGAATCCTGTTGAAAGCAAGCTTTCAACAGGACTCCGCTCGACTTGCATGTATTAGGCATGCCGCCAGCGTTCGTCCTGAGCCAGGATCAAACTCTCCAAATTGGTTTTATCGGATAGATCCGATAAAGTATTGAAAAGAGCGATATGCTCAATTTGAAACATCTGACGAGAATTTGCATTCTCTACCGACAAGCTTCACTTGCGTGAAACTCATCTTCTTTTGGATTTTACTTTCGCAAAATCCCACTCACTCGTTGTTCAGTTTTCAAAGATCAAGTTCTCGTCTGCTTCATTATTACTCGTCAGCAGCGACCTTTATAATATATCACAGCAGCCTCGTTTTAGTCAACCTATTTTTTATTTCTCTTTCGGCTAACTTCTGTCTTCATTGGGCAAGCCAACGTTTGTTTCAGAGGCACGAGTTATAATCTAACACATGAATTAGAGTTAAGTCAACTATAAATATTTCCCGATCTTAAGTAAATCATTCGGAGCCTGAATAACAAAAAAAGAGAGTGCCTTAGCTCTCCCTATCCAGGTGATTATTTCTCTATATCCTTCTCTCCTGCAGGTCAATCATTACAACGTATATCGGATGTCATGCCCCTCCCGGCAGGTCGTGTCAGCCCAGGAGGTGATCTCCCTTACCAACGAGCGAGAAACCAGCTTGCGGAGCACAAAGGGCAGTTCAGCCTCCAGAGGACTAAGCCCGGAATGCTGAAGCAGCTCATCAACGCTCCATGGCTCCTTGCGGCTGCCCAGAATGCTTAGGAGCAAGGCGCAGCATTCTGCCATTTTGGACATCACGGCAAATTCGCAGGCGAGCAGTACCAGCTGAACTCTTTGCTCAAGCGTCTCATTGCTGACTGCCAGCTCCTCATACAGCTTGGATACAGCAGTATTCAAGTTCTTGACCTGTTCCCAAATCGCAGGGTCGGGAAACTGGCCGCATTCGCTGACCTCAATGCGTGCCCAATGGTATAAGGCGCTCATTACGCAATTGTATGCGTCCATGATGCAGCCGGCCTCCAAATAACGTTTGGACTTCACATACATATGCAAAAAACGGGCAAATTCCATAAAAAGCACCCGCTCTCTCAGCGAACCCTCGAACTTCGCTATCTGCCGGCGCATCTCTTCCAGGATGCCCTTGGGGTCCCAAATCACCTCACCGACAACCAGACTGGTAAGCAGCTCGTTGTTGTCCCCTGCCATAACAGCATGTTCCAGTGCAGACAACCCGATATGTACAGAGTGAGTCCGTTTCTCTCCGGAAATGGTATGGCTGACCACATGTTCTCCGTTCTGGTTCTCATGAAGCATTACCAATACCATATCAAAATCCTGAAGAAGTGCGCTCTGAACCGGTGTGTGGCTGTTGCTATTGCGCAAGGTGACCGCTCCCAGAACATGCTCATCGAAGGTTTCTCCACTCAATAGGGTCAAATTGGACAGTTCCATACTTCCCTCCATCAAATTTGGCGATTTTGCGTCTTGTCAGTTATAATTTGCTTACTAGTAATATTCTACATCTGCTACATAGTTCCTTCTGCACGTCAGAACTATATTTCAGTTAGGAGTATGCGCCCATGAAATTTAAATCAGCCAAAATCAATGCCTTCCGCACCTGGGGGCTGTTGCTCACCATGCTCGGAATGGGACTCATGGTATGCGGAACAGCCGGTATTGTGTTCTGGGGTTCGGCAGGCAAAATTGCAGCTGCAATCGGATTGGTTATTGGCCTGATAGCCATGCTGGCCAGCCTAGCTATCTATTTCTGGGCAGGCATGCTCTCGACCAGTGCTCTCCAGGTAGATTGTCCCGCCTGCGGCAAAATGACCAAGTTGCTGGGCAAAACGGACCGCTGTATGTTCTGCCGTACCATCCTGACAACTGATCCGCAGCAGGCGAACCATACAGCTGATCAGCTTGAGGACCAGCAGCATCTAAATCATTGAGTATTTGAAAGAAACGGCTGCCCCATCCTTGAATAGGATGAGGCAGCCGTTTCTGGTTGATATCTAAAATAAGTGCAGTTCACCGTTATTGGTGAATCTCGTTTAAGGTTTCCCAAGCCGAAGGATTGCCGAAGCTGCGAGTCCAGGATGCCAGGCCACCGAGGCCGAAGGACTTGGCAAGCTCTACTCTTGCTTTTAGAGAAACCTCATCCTCGATCCAAATTCTGCGCAGACTGCCGTCTTCCTTGTATTCCACATAATTCTGCCCAGCCTCCTCATCAAAGGTCGGCTTTAGTTTCTTCTCGGTAATAATCTCCTCTACGGCGTTCATGCTGACCGCTTTGGAGCTTACTTTGGTCTTGCCCTTCTCCTCGGCTTCCGTCCAAATCCGGGTGTACAGCGGAATACCAAGGATCAGCTTCTCCGGCGGCACATCATCTTCCTCAATAATTCGGCTGATCGATTGCTCCACCCAGGACAATGAAGCGACGGAGCCTGCAACCGGACTGGCTGCCCAATGCTCATCATAAGCCATAACCATCAGGAAATCCGCCACCTCTCCAAGCGCCCTGCGGTCCAAGAACAGAGACCACATCTCACTTTTTGACTTGGGAGTCACATCGATCGATACGATCAAGTTCTTGGCCTGAGCCATGGGCTTTAGCTCACGCATAAACTGGGTAACGTTCCCGCCATCTTTGGTGTAAACATTCTCGAAGTCAATATTGATGCCGTCCAGCTTGTACAAATCAGCAAACTGCAGCATCTGCACAATGGTATTCATCCGCTTCTCATAGGTGGACAAAGCGGCAGTGGTCAGGTCAGCTTCAAAGCTGTTGCTCAGCAGTCCCCACACCTCCATGCCTTGTCCATGGGCCCACTGCACATAGGCGCTGTCAGCCTTGCTGCGCACATTGCCCTCTGTATCGACAATACTGAACCAGGTAGGACTGACCACATTGACACCAGGCAGTTTATCGAACGAAGCAGGGTTCGGCTTACGTTCATATACAGCCTCCCAGAACAGATTGACTGGCTTCCCCTGCCAGTTCCGTTCTGCGCGTGAAGGCTCGGCGGCTTTGGGCTCTACCTTCTTCTCTCCGGCCTGCTCAATATCACTCGCCTTGGCGTAACCGGTGTAACCACTCTCCAACTGAACATACAGCCAGTCCGCATTCTCTGCATTCCATATCCGCACCGCTGCGCCTGTTGGCATATCCACTGCAATCGGGGCATGTATGGAGGCCTCATGTCGCAGTGCCTTCGTATCGCCCGCATCACCATTAACTGTACCAAGAGGCACTGTCTCCCCCGCAGTCATAAGAAGAACTGCTCCCGTACCGCTGTCCTCATGCAAGTCAAACCCATAGAGGTCTTCAAGCACATCCGCAGGCAGATAGGTTATCTTATCCTTCACTTCCGGCGCGAGCCGCAGCTGCAGCGGTTTGTTGTTCAGCGTGGCAGCAGTGTTATTCTCCTGCATATATAAAAGTTCGCTGTTTGTTGAAAGAATTACTGACTTGGTAGTCTCTTCATAACGAATAGCAGGATCAACATACTCCTGCAAGAGCGGCAATGGCAATAAGAGGTTATCTTCCTCACCCGATGCAGAGTAGCCCGTCAGTTCGCCTTTTACAAAAACAGGCCGATCAAGCCCTTTCCAGTCCGGATCTACATGCTCCCGGTTGGGCATTACATAAAAGACAACCCAATAAACAGCAGCTGCTATAATCAACAGTCCAAGCAAACGGCGGAACGTTCCGCCTCTTTTCCTGACATGTGTTTGTCTTCGTCTTCTGTCCAACATACATCCTCCAGATCATTACTGTATTTGTATAGCTCAAAAGGCATAGCCGACTTTATGAATACGCTGCGAAACCTAATTTGGTTGCACCTTTGACCCAAAATAAAAAACGTGAGGTCTCCGATTACCGGATTCCGCACGTTAGGGCCAGCCCTGGTCAAATCCTCCTAAACCGTATGGAGCAAGTAGACTTTCGCCGCTGTATTATTAGATTTATTGCTGCGAGTCGTTCTTCCCACAGCATCCGCAAACTCCGTAAAGCTCCATACGCAAACCATGAATCGTGAAGCCTGTACTCTGAGCGGCACGTTCTTCCACTTCGTGAAGGGATGAATAGCTGAAATCTTCTATCTTGCCGCACACCTCACAGATTACATGATAATGATCGGATACATTGGCGTCAAAACGGCTGGAGGTGTCCCCGTAAGTCAGCTCCCGCACCATTCCGGCTTCTATGAACATTTTGAGGTTGTTATATACGGTTGCCACGCTCATACTCGGAAACTTAGGCTCAAGCGCACGGTAAATTTCATCGGCCGTAGGATGATTCATCGCTTCCATCAGATACGTAAGAATCGCATGACGCTGGGGTGTAATACGGACGCCGGTAGTTTTCAATTGCTCCAATGCATGCTGCACGCCACTACCCATCAATGCCACCGCCTTTGTAGTTAAACCAATATTAGTAACTCTACCTGTAATTGTAAGACCGGGGTTTAAATGTTGTCAACGTCGTCTACTCTTTATATTCATTATTATATAATAAAAATTACTTTTTTCAATATTCGCTCACATTTAGGTTGCTGTTTCCTTCAACTTCCACTTGATATTCACCGGTACCGAGCTCGCCGGAGATGGTTTTCTTATCGATTACAAGTCCCGGCAAGTCCGTAACAATATTACCGTAGCCGCTTGAACCCATGATCTTGTAATTGCCCTCAGCCGGTAAATACAGCATGATATCCCCTACCGCGCTGTATATATTCCAATCTCCCTCCAGATATGGAGAGCGCACACGGATTCCGCCGTTTAGCGATTCCGCTTTCAGCTTGCTTCTCGCTTCATTGATGTCTAGGTTGCCGTTCTTGCTGGAGATCTCCACTTCGGCACCGCTTCGCGTAGCGGTGATGTTGCCTACCGCAGTAGTCATTTGGAGTGCGCCAGTAACATCCCAGGCATCCATATCTCCACCGCTAGTAGTCAGCTCTGCACTTCCCTGCAGCATTCTGGCGCGGACAGGTCCGTTTAAGGTTTTTCCCTTAACATTGCCTAAGACGCGGTGCAGCACGAGTTCACCATTCCCGGTCTCAAGTGATATATTCTCGATTGCTTCCACATTCTGCAGGGAGATGCGGCCATTCATGGTCCGAATCTCCAGATTGAAACGGCGGTCCTCCGGCAAGGAGATATCGAGGTCCATGCGTGGCTGGCGTTTGCCTGAATCCCCATAAGCCTTGCTTTTGGAGATAAGCTTGATGGTCGGACCTTCAACCACTTCGATAAAAGACTGTTCCGAAATCGCCTCTGCCATAGCCCCTTCAAGCTGATCCACCCATACCGTAGTCACGATCTCTATATCCTCTACCGCAGCCCTGTGCAGCAGGATATCTCCGTTGATCCCATCAATCGACAGCTTCGCGGTGTCCAGTTCGACCGGCACTGCAATCGCCGGCTTCTCGAATCGGCTTCCCTCGGCCTCGCCATAATCGACTGCTGCCGCTGTAAGATTGAGGCTTACCCGGTTCCACAGATGCAGATAATGCTCCTGTTCAGCCACAATGAACACACATGCCGCGACAAGAACTGCAGACAACAAGCCTCGCAAGTCCAGCCTTGCTCTGGCACCTGCCTGCGTTCTGCCGGAACGCCGGGCGAAGAAATAGATCAGCAGCAGCTCCAGCCCCCAAAGTACAGGAATAACCGGCCACCATTTCAGCAGCAAAAGCATATAGTCTGTATCCCCGCTCCAGTCCAGAAACAGTGGCACGGCGATGCCCGCGAGCAGCATGGCAGCAGTGTATCTGCCGACACGCCGTCTGCGGTTATCTTTGCCTCTACGGCGGCTTAGGCCGCGAACAATCTCTCGGACGCCCAGCAGCAGCCCAATGGCCAGCAGAACCAGCGCTGTTGCCGCTTGCGCATAATGCTCAATGAAAAACTGAAGCCAAGCAGGCTTTTGGCGAAAAAAAACTAGCATTGCGCCACCAAACAACAGCAGAAACCCAAAAGAAATACCGGGTTCTGTTACAAACGCACGACGTTTGCCCGCCCCTTTTGGAACTTGGGCTTGCGTAGGGGTCTGATCCTCCGGCAGGCGGATACGCCGGTCGGCAAGCTGCAGCACATCAAATACGTTATAGAAATACAGCACCGGGATCAGCAGAGCCAATATAATCAGCAGTGGCACATTGATCTGCATGCCAATGGAAGAGAAATACAGCAATGCAGCAATATCCAGCAGAATGATAAAGATAAATGAAATGCCTTTGCGGAGAAGCCCGAAATATAAATGTCCTGTCCCAGGCAGAACCGCCGCCAGCAGCCCGGCAATAAACTTGTGCTTGCGCGGACGCCGCTTCACGCGTGGAGGGATTCGGGGAGATCGTTTTCCAGGTGGACTGGCCTGCTGCTCCTCGTTCTGTTCCTGCGGCTGTTCCTGTTCTTCCTCTACGGGGAGCTCTTCAGAATCATTATTCATTTCGGGTCTCCTCCTTTCGTAAAATGACTTGCCCTGTGTGCTTCAAATCGAACCGATCCGGTGAAATTCAATAAGTTCCACTCCGGGAGCGACCTCTTCCACGCTAACCGGAATAAAGCCGTGTTTAGTGTAAAGTGCCACAGCTGGCAGATTCAGCTTGCCAGTCGATACGGTAAACTGCTTCATTCCTGCATATTGTGTAAAAATATACTCCAGCAGCCTGCCAGCCACCCCCTGTCGGAAATACTGCGGTCCTACCATCATGCGCGTCACCGTCAGGTTGCCCGGCGACTCCTCTTCGGCTGCGACTGCTCCCATCAGGTCCCCTTCGTCATCGACACAGCCGTAGAAGGCTTCTCTGGAGCTTCTCAGCATGTCTCTGGTCTCCAGCAGCGGGGGAATCTCATGGAAGCCGATTAATTCCGCCTCCAGGCGGTAGGCCTTATGCTGGAGGCTCCATAGCTCATCAACGGTACTCTCATCCTGCAGATCCAGCTTTACTATTGTATCCATCCGCACAGTCCCCTTATATGGCGCGAAAGGCCTGCCGCTGCCGACAAGCCTTAGCTTATAGTTCTTGATATTTTATTACCCATTATGAAATTGAGCAAGCCCTTCTAGCCGTTCAGCACCTCGGTCAGCAGCTTGTTGGCCAGCCCCGGATTGGCTTTGCCTTTGCTTTCCTTCATCACCTGTCCTACCAGGAAGCCGATGGCCTTCTGCTTGCCTGCCTTATAATCCTCAACGGATTGCGGGTTGGCTGCGACTACAGCTTCCACAATACCTTTGATGGCACCCTCGTCGCTGATCTGCACCAGGCCTTGCTCTTCAACAATCACTCCCGGCAGCTTGCCGCTCTCCAGCATTTCCTTAAACACCGTCTTGGCTATCTTGCTGCTGATGGTTCCCGCGGCGATCAGGCCAATCATCTCGCCCAAGCTTTGCGGTGTAATCCGCACTTCGGACAGCTCCAGGCTGTTGCTGTTCAGATAGCCAAGCAGGTCGCCCATAATCCAGTTGGCAACCGCTTTGGCATCCTGCGTATAAGCCAGACTGCCTTCGAAAAAGTCAGCCAGCAGCTTGGATGAGGTAATAACCCCGGCATCATAGGCAGTAAGTCCATACTCCTCGTTATACCGGAGCTTCCGGGCATCCGGCAGCTCGGCAATCGTGGAGCGGATCGATTCCTTCCAGGCATCATCAATATGCAGCACGATCAGGTCAGGGTCCGGGAAATACCGGTAGTCATGCGCTTCTTCCTTGCCGCGCATCGACAGAGTTCTGCCCTGGGCCTCGTCCCAGCGGCGGGTCTCCTGAACGACAATACCGCCGTCATCAAGGATCTCCGCCTGACGAACCTGTTCATATTGCAGCCCGCGCAGCACGCCTCGGAATGAGTTCATGTTCTTCAGCTCCGCACGAATGCCGAACTGCTCCTGCCCTTCAGGGCGCAGGCTGATGTTCGCATCACAGCGCAGCGAACCTTCCTCCATCTTGACGTCGGATACGTCGCAATATTGCATAATGGCACGGATCTTCTCAAGATAAGCGCGAGCTTCCTCCGGCGAGCGCAGATCCGGCTCCGATACGATCTCAATCAGCGGGGTTCCGACCCGGTTGAAATCGACCAGCGAAGTAAACCCACCGTCGACATGGGTCAGCTTGCCGGCATCCTCTTCGAGGTGAAGACGGGTGATGCCGATCCGTTTGGTCTCGCCGTCTACTTCAATGTCAATCCAGCCGTTCAGGCCGATCGGCTGGTCAAATTGCGAAATCTGGTAGGCCTTGGGTGAATCGGGATAGAAATAGTTCTTGCGGTCAAACTTGCTGACATCGCCGATGGTGCAGTTGAGCGCCATTGCCGCCTTCATCGCATATTCCACGGCCTGGCGGTTCAGGACCGGCAGCACGCCGGGATGGCCCAGGCAGACCGGACAGGTATGAGTGTTGGGCGGAGCGCCGAATTCGGTCGAGCAGCCGCAGAAGATCTTGGACTGGGTATGAAGCTCCACATGAACTTCCAGCCCGATAACCGTTTCATAGGTAGTCATTAGTAATCACATTCCCTTAAAAGTTTTGTTAAACCTATCAGCCAATTCGCGCTGGGCAATTTCCCGCAAGCCGAAGTTCCCGCATGTAGAGTGCAGACTTCGTGCTACAACTGCGGACGCTGTTTGTGGTGGTCTGTATGTTGTTCAAAGGCATGCGCCACGCGCAGCACCGTGCTCTCATCAAATTCCTTGCCGATAATCTGCAGGCCTACAGGCAGTCCTTCGGCGTAGCCGCAAGGGACACTGACCGCAGGAATTCCCGCCAGGTTGACCGGAATTGTCAGAATATCGTTCAGATACATCGTCAGCGGATCTTCCGTCTGCGAGCCAAGCTTAAACGCCGTCGTTGGGGCCGTTGGCCCAATAACTACATCGTATTTCTGGAATACCTCGTCGAAATCCTGCTTGATCAGCGTACGCACCTTCTGTGCCTTCAGGTAATACGCGTCATAATACCCGGAGCTGAGCGCATAGGTGCCCAGCATGATCCGGCGCTTCACCTCAGGTCCGAAGCCGCGGCTGCGGGAGTTATGGTACAGGTCAAGCAGGCCGCCGCCTTCATCCACGCGAGTTCCGTAGCGGACGCCGTCAAAGCGGGCCAGATTGGAGGAAGCCTCCGAGGAAGCCAGCAGGTAATAGGCCGCCACCGCATATTCGGTATGCGGCAGGGAAACCTCCTCCCAGCTTGCGCCCAGGCCTTCCAGCACGGACAACGCAGCCAGTACGCTCTCACGGACCGAAGCGTCTACGCCTTCTCCCAGGTATTCCTTAGGCACGGCGATACGCAGTCCGGTTACATCGCCGGTGAGCGCACTTAGATAATCAGGAATATCAACCTTGGCTGAGGTGGAGTCCTGGGCGTCATAGCCGGCGATGGCCTGCAGCACATAAGCGGAATCCTCCACGTTGCGCGTAAGCGGACCGATCTGGTCCAGCGAGGAAGCAAATGCAACCAGGCCGTAGCGGGATACCAGGCCATAGGTAGGTTTCAGGCCCACCACACCGCAATAGGATGCCGGTTGGCGGATAGAGCCGCCTGTATCCGAGCCAAGCGCGAAGAAGACCTCGCCTGCAGCTACCGCTGCGGCAGAGCCGCCGCTGGAGCCGCCGGGCACATGCTCCAGATTCCACGGATTGCGCACCGGACCAAAGCTGGAGTTCTCGTTCGAACCGCCCATGGCGAACTCGTCCATATTCAGCTTGCCTATGGTAACCGCATCCGCCTGGCGCAGCTTGGCAACCACCGTCGCATCGTATAACGGCTGGAAATCCTTCAGAAACTGGCTGGCACAGGTCGTGCGAAGGCCGCGGGTCACAATGTTGTCCTTGATTCCGGCAGGAAGCCCGAACAACAGACCGCGTGCCTCACCGGAAGCCAGCTTGTCATCCAGCGCACGCGCGGCCAGGCGCGCGCCCTCTTCATTCAGGGTCAGGAAGGCATTCACCTTGTCCTCCCGTTCGGCAATGGCCGCAAAGGCTGTTTCGGTCAACTCACTGACCGACAGCTTGTGGTTCATCAACAGATTATGTACTTCAGGTAGACGATATTGAAACAAACTCACAACTGTTCCTCCTAATAGTTTTGTGAGCCTAAGCTCCATTGAGATACTGCGTACAAAACTTGCCTCGTAAGCATACGATTAGTTTAGATAACATAAGTTTCATTGAAATAAAGGTTACTGCTTAGGCGTGCGTATGATGAGAACCTCGAAATCTCAGCTCCGTGAAGCTTTCTTAAGTCCAATCCGCCGATTTAGTTGCGAAAGCGCATCTAATTTGCTGATTTTTTCCGTTTTGGAACAAATAGATGCAAAAAGGCATCTATTTTGGCCTTCTAAGCGAAATAGGGCTGATTTACTCTAGATTAGTTGCATATTTGCACTTGTTCGCCTGCTGGCAGGAGTTTTAGCTGAATTTAGTTGCACTTATGCATCTAATTGCTCCGAACGTTATAGAGAAACCCTCTATATCCTCGCTGGGTCCTAAGTAGTAACAAATAAAGCGGCTATTCCAGAACTGCAGGCACCTTAAAATGACCGTCTTCTTCTTCCGGCGCATTGAGCAGCGCATCTTCCTGGGACAGGCTTTCCTTGACAACATCCTCACGCATAACGTTGCTGACCTGCAGCACCTGCGCCGTCGGTTTCACGTTCTCTGTGTCCAGTTCATTTAATTTGTCGGCATATTGTAATATAGCATTCATTTGTTCAGTTAAAGTTGCCTCTTCTTCGGAGCTTAATTGCAGGCGGGCCAGCTTGGCCACATGCTGCACATCTTGTCTGGAAATACTCATGAGAAACATCCCTCCTGTTTAAAGGGCTAAAGCGCCCGGATAACGTTTCTAATTATATGGTAGAAGCCTGGACAATTCAATGACCGCTTGCAGGCGGGATCGCCTCGGTTGCCACCAAATCAAGGTAAAAAGCCGCCCGCGTCGAAATGGACTTAACCATTTTGAACGCGGGCGGCTTAATTTTTTCAAAAGATGCTGTGGGTACTGCTGCGGATCATCTGATCGGGATAGTCATATCCAGCTGCGGAATATATTCTTTCACGGGATTTCCCGCACTGTCCAGCCTGTTGCGCTTCTCGCGGCCGGTTCCAGTATATTTATAAATATAGGTTCTGACGGTAATGGACTTCACGCTGTCCTCCAGCGGTTCAAGATTCACATCCGATCTAAGCGTGTAACGCTGATCCTGATCCGTCTCCGACCATCCGCCGCCCCCATTGACGATACGCAGCAGGTTGCCCTGATCATCGTAAACCTCATGATCCAGCGCCAGAGTCCCTGTATCTTCCAAATACTGTTTAGAAATATTCTGCTCTGCGATATCACTGATTCTAATCTGTGTCGTTGTAGGTGCCAATGTCAGCTTCTCCACGGTAGCTGTAATGTTATCGTGCATTCGGCTGACCTTGGGCAGCAGCACGATGTTATGACTGGTATCCTTATGGACAGGTAAGTCCAAGGTGAAGGTCTCCCCTTCCAGACCCGATATTTCCATCTGCAGAGTCAGCGTGAAGGCATCGGGCAGAAGCTGCCCTCCGCCCGCATAGGTCTGCTCCGAGAACTGCATAATCAGCGACTGCTCATCCGGCCCGGTAACCAGGATAGGTGAAATACTGTATTTAAAAGCATCAGGGGCATCTTCCTCCGGATTCAGCGGGTGACCGTCAATCAGAATCTTCAAATCGTTTAAGCTACCGGTAGCTCCCGCTTCGTTAAAGACAGATTCTCCAGCTGCATTCAGCTTCGGCGTTCCGTCCGCATTCAATCGCAGACCATGAAAAGATCCGCTGAAATCCCCGCCTTCCCGCTTCAAGCCGACAACAAGCCGTGTGCCGTCATAAATGACCTCGGTTGCCCTAATTCCGCTCTCCTGACGGATATCGCTTCCGGTGACCGGCGCGGTTAATCCCTGCTGGTTTGCGGCCTTCAGGCCTAAATCTCCGGCCAGCTCAAAAATACTGCCTACCAGCGGAATGCGCTCCAGTGTCTTAGCCATAACCGGGGAAGCCAGGCCGCTGGCAAGCAGAGCTACTCCCAGCAGGGTCACTGCTGCGGCGGCACCGGCCGCAGAACGTTTCAGCAGGCGGAACTTACGTGCCTGAGGTTTCTCCGGGTGATATTGTTCATCAAGCAGCAGGGCATACGTCTTCTCCTGGCGCTCTCGGATCATCGCTGGCAGTTCCTCTGCAGGAAGAAGCTTGATCTTGTTCAAACGCTGCTCCAATTCTTCTATCTCTCTTGGGTCCATTTCTCTCTTCCTTTCCGGGTTGGCTGCATACCAACTAACTACAGACTACATGCCTTGCATCAAGGTTTTACGCGCTCGGTAGAGTCTCGATTTGACTGCCGTTTCAGTAATACCCAGCAGCTCAGCAATTTGCCGGATCGGCATATCCTGAAAATAATGCAGCGCTACAACTGCCCGCAGCTTCTCATCAAGTTGTTCTACTGCTTCACGCAGTTCAATTTTCTCGTATTCCGCGGACGATGAAGGGGATGGCAGCTGGTTCACTGCCTCACCGGCTTCCACCGTGTTCTTCTGCCGGCGCTGAAGCAGACGACATTCGTTGATGATAATGCGCAGCATCCAGGTCTTGAAATATTCAGGCTGCCGCAAGCTGCGGATCGAGCGGTAAGCCTTCAAGGTAGCTTCCTGCATCACATCCGCACAATCCTCATCCCTGTGCAGCATGGAACGGGCCATCCCGTACATCTCAGGCTCGATCTGCCGGCAGAGACGGATAAAGGCTGCTTTATCGCCGCTTTGTGCTTGGTGTACAGCTGTTATTGTTGTCACCTGAGTTCTCCTTTGAAATAGGCTTGGCCGATATACCGCAGTTCTGCATTCTCGTATATGGCTTTCAATAGTTTAGATACAGCAAACCCGGATAAGGTTGTATGAACATAAAAAAAATCCTCCAGCGAGGATTACATCTAGTAAATAGGTGCATTGAGTGATTATAGCGACTATCTAGTCCCGCATACAGGCCCCGGACAACAAAAAAGCCGGCTTTCGCCGGCTCTCCTTAAATCCAAGCTCTGAGATTTACCTGTTTGATAAACTCTGCCTGGGACATCGCTTCTTGTGAGACAGCTTCCGTCTCTTCTGCCGCCATCTCTTCACCATTCATCAAATGGTGGAACAGCTTCTCATTGTACGTGGACAAAGCGTAATCAATTAATGCTTCATGGGTGGCCCGTTCAGCCTCCACTACCAGTAATTGCTCCTCCGCTTCCACATCCTCGGCTGGCACGTAGAAATTACGGTTGGCCTGTGGCACCCGAATAACGTAATCAAACGCATTATCCGGATTGCGGTCGTAAGCAATCAGGTATCCGCATTCCCCGATAGGAAGATTCTGCTCGAAAGCGTCCGCGACAATGACAATCTTCTCTCCTAAACGCAGCATCGCCCTACCTCCTGACTTGGAATCTATCATGGTTTTGCTTATTTCAACAGTCTACTAAAAAAAGATAGCACTGTCTAGCAAAAGGAGGGCTTCTGGAAGAGTTTTCAGAAAATATTCTGAATCTGGCATAACTGCTGAATGCGCAAAGCTACTCCTTAGGCAGCTTATTCCGGCCAGCCAGCTGCGCGGCTCCGCCAATGCAGAGCAGAATAAGCAGCGCCGCCGAGATTAGAGGGCTTACAGTTACACCTCCGCCTTCGGTGAGGACAGAGGCGGAAAGTGCGGGCAATGCCGCAGGCGTCCAGTCCAGCCGGGACGGCAGCAGGCTGAAAGCCAGCGACAATCCGGCTGCTGAGAGCAGGGACAGAAACGCCGCTACCGCTGGGCGTAGAAATGCGCTGAACAGTAACGTCAGCGAAACCACGCACAACAGCCACAGGCCGTAAAGGGCGGAAGCGGCGGCAACACGCCCCCAGTTAAGCGGACCAAACAGCTCTGCGGTATAATATGCAGCGCCTGCGGCGCCCAGACCAAGCGCAAGCAGCAATAAGGTAAACTGGGCGCACCATTTGGCAGCCGTCATAGCAGTCGGAGTCAGAGGCCTAACCAGCATCATCTCCGCAGTTCCGCCGGAACGCTCGCCGGCCAGACTGTTCATTGTCGCAAGAGCCAATACCAGCAGACCAATCGTGCCGTATTGCCCCAGTGACTGCACCATCACTGTTGCCGCATCAGGCAGCTCGAATCCTGCGAGCAGTTCCGGAGGCATATTGCCTGCGGCCTCCATAATATCAGCCATATAATATAACGTCAGCGGCTGCATAATTCCGAGAATAATGAATACAACGGGAATCCAGATCAGCTTGAAGCTGCGGAAGGACTCCAACATTTCCTTCTGGTAGAAAATCCAGCTGTTCCTCACGCGCCCACCACCTTCATGAACAGCTCCTCGAGCGTGGAGCTGCCTGCTTCGAATTGCAGCAGCGGGATTCCTTGACCTGCAGCTTCCTGCAGAATGGCAAGGCGTGCCATCGCCAGATCATGGACATGAAATACTGCCTGCTCTGCTGTCAGCTCCCGTGTATCCGAGATGTACGTTCTGGAAGCCAAGCTCTGCAGCCACAGAGAGGCCTGTTCGTTCTTCTCTATGCGGATTCTGATCAGAGGCAGGCTGTATTTCGAGCGGAGCAGGGACAGCGCACCCTGTTCAGCAATCCGCCCCCGGTTCATCAGAATAATATCGTCGCAGATCTCTTCGGCATCATGCAGCACATGGGTGGAGAAGACCACGGTAGTCTCTTCGCGGATGTCACGCAGCAGCTCCATCACTTCCCGGCGGCCAAGCGGATCGAGCGCCGAGACCGGCTCATCCAGCAGCAGCAGCGCCGGCTGGTGTACAAGAGCCTGTGCCAGTGCCAGCCGCTGCTTCATCCCACCAGAATATCCGCCAATCCGGCGGCGGGCAGCTTCCGCCAGCCCTACCTTCTGGAGCACGGCTGCAGCTTGGTTCGCCGCCTCCCGGGTACTCATGCCACTAAGCTTGGCGGCAAGAATTACGTATTCCTGTCCGCTCATCCAGCCATAGAAAGCTGGTGCCTGTGGAACATATCCGAGTCCGCGCCGGTACTCCGATCCTGGCTGGCTTCCCTTAAAGGACACCCGCCCGGATGAGGGAGGCATCAGACCGGCAAGTATGCGTAAGGTGGTGGTTTTGCCTGCTCCGTTCGGACCAAGCAAGGCTACACATTGGCCTTGCCCGATCTCGAAGCTGATTCCATCCACTGAAATATGACTGCCGTATTGTTTAGTTAAATCGGTGACTTGCAACAGAGGCATCAGTTTTCTTTCCTCCCAATAGTGAAGTAGGAAATGCTTCCGACAATATTACCCAGCACGATAATAATCATCCACATCCATTTCGGGCCGCGGACGCGCTCTGCCCTGCTTAATGAAACCAGCCCAATAATAGCAAGCAGGGCTTGCAGGACCAACAAGGGTGCTATCAGCTTCCAATTGATCTCATCCATCCGTCTCATCCCCTTTAGTTCTTGCCTTTCGTTCTGCGCCTGTCCGGCAAAATGACAAACCACCAATAGACAAGCACAGGTGTCGGAAATCCGGTCATCCCCCACAATCCCCAGAACCAGGCCTGTCTGCCCCTTCCTCTTGCGCGGGCATTGTGAAACAGCCAGCTTCCCTGCAGCAGCAAGAGAGCAGCCGTAGCAATTAGCAGCGCCAAGGGAATCTCTTGCCATTCACTCATTCTTCCGCACCCTCCTTGCTGCGTCTGATGCGTCCGGCCGCCAGCCCGCCTAAGCCCAGCAGCGGAATCAGGATCTGAATTAGCAAATAGATACCTGGTGCGGAGTATAGCACTCCTACCATGCAGGCAAGCAGCAGCAGGGAAATCAGCCAGAACAGCAGCAGCTCGTTCCTCGCTTTCTTGCATCTGCGAACTGCTGTAACTACAGCCAAATGTTCAAGTTCCTGCAAGGAAGGCATGCCGATATCTGCAAATTGGTCGTCCAGGCGGTCAAGCTCACCGCCAAGCTTCTGTACAATCCAATCCTGGTCATTGTTATTCCCCATCCTCTTTCAGCTCCTTTCGCAATTGACTGAGGCCAGTGGCCACACGTGACTTGGCGGTTCCGGCAGGAATCTGCAGCATTTCGGCGATTTCCTCATATCCATAGCCGTAATAATGCTTCAACAGTACGGCAACCCGCTGCGCATAAGGCAGGCGGGAAAGACTGTCCAGTACATCGCTCCAGGCTTCACCACGACTCTCAAACCGCCAGCGAATCGAACGCAGCCCCTGCTCCTGCCGTTTCCAGGCTTCCTCACGTTTCCAGCGCCGTTTACGGTCGATGTAGATCCGGGTGGCTATTGTAATCAACCAGGAGGAGAAGGCGGACTTGCCGTTATAGGTACCGATCTTCTCCATACATCTGACCATCGTGTCCTGCGCCAGATCTTCCGCAAGCGAGGGGTCCAGTGTCACCTTGATTAAATATTTGTACAAAAAAGTGTAGTTCTCCCGCAGCAGCAGAGCGAGCGCCGAAGCATCGCCCTGCTGCGCTTTCCTGATCTTCTCCTCTGCTCCTTCGCCCATCCGCCCCTCCTTCCCGCACCTTCAGCATGTATTTGTAATACGATTATATGGACGGAATCGTTCAGTCCGTTAAATAATTTATTTCTTAAGCTCCCACAGTCTGCGCCGCCAGGGCTGAACATGGCCTAAGCCACCCGGAAACTTCCAGAACAGCAGTGCAGAGCTTGCACCTGGCAGCGTCTTGGCTGCCGAAGATTCCGTTGAATAGGCTTCAGCGCTTTCCAGAATCCGCACATCCTTCACAAGCTGCGCTTCCGTCAGCAGCTCTCTTCGCTCTACAGATGCACAAAAGCCGCCTCTTCCCGTACAACAGGCAAAAAAGCGGCAGCGGGTGCTGCAAAATGGCTTCCATGCCTGATCCTTACCATCATGCCCATAATCCAAAAGGTATTTGCTGTCACGTTCCACCCTGCTACTCCCCCCAGCTTAAAAACCTATGTATATAGAACGTGAACTTAAGAATGTTACATACGGAGTTGCCAGAAATCCCTAAGCATCAGGCTTCCTGGCAACTCCACTACTCCATTCTTAAGTTCATCTTATATAGCTGTATATAGACAAAAAAAGCACGCAAACCGGGGTGATCCCACAGTCTGCGTGCTTCGCGAGGTAAATGTTACATTTAATTAACCTTATTGTAGCAAGTTTGTATCCGCTTGTCTATCCACTATTGCCGCTATTTGTCGTCTTATGGATGTTTAGAGCGGATTAGAGCGTTACATAAGGATTACGGACCCGTTCAAATCCAATGGTTGTCCGTGAGCCATGGCCCGGATATACCTTCACCTCTTCGTCCAGCCTATAAAGCTTGCCGCGTAAAGAGTCTACCAAATCTCGTTCTCTCCCGCCTGGCAGGTCAGTACGGCCAACGCCGAGCTTGAACAGCACATCCCCTGAGAACAGATCATTCCCGCACAGGAAGCTGACACTTCCCGGCGAATGCCCCGGGGTATGAAGGACACGGAAGGAATGTCCGATCAGGTTCAGGGTCTGGCCTTCGGCGAGGTCATACTCCGCCGGATCCGTCGACAGCGGGGGTGCCACATCCGGCCACTGCAGTGAGCCGTTCAGCTTAGGACTGCTGAGCCATTCACTCTCCAGTGGATGCAAATAAACCGGACACTTCTTGGCTTTGCGGATTTCATCCACACCGCCCATATGATCAAAATGGGCATGGGTCAGCAGAATAGCTTCAATATCCATACCCTCGATGCTCCGCACCAGCGCAGCCGGATTCATCCCGGGATCAATAATAATCCCTTTGGCTGGATCGCTGCCGGTCAGCAGGTAGGCATTGGTCTGGAGCGGGCCAAGATTGTAAGAGCGTACATTCAGCATAACTTAGAATTCGGAGATCAGACTGCGCAGCTCTTTGACGATAACAGCGTGTGATTCCGTTCCCTCCCCGTAGGCTTGACCCATAGCTTTGCGGACTTCGGCAATCTTGGGCTCATAATCGGGTGCCTCACGGTCAGGATTCTCCTGTTTGAAGGCATTCATCAGACTCTGCACATGTTCCGGTCTCGGACCCCAGTGGCCAAGCACATAACCGCCGGTATCAGCAAAAATCACGATTGGCACGGCTCTTCCGCCCATCGTGAGGAAGTCATCCATAAGCTCCTGGTTATCCTCAAGAATCAGTACCTCTGTCTTAATGCCCGCAGTTTCCAGTGCACGGAAGACCACCGGAACATTGCGCACCACGTCACCGCACCAATCTGCTGCCAGAATAAGCACCCGGATATCATCGCGGTGGTTCAAGCTTTCGAAATATTGTTTGTCATCCTCGTCTTCCCAGCTGAATTTCTCATACCAGGCTTCAAAAGCCTGCTGGTTGCGTGTCATACCTTCTACAAATTGACGGGGCGATAGTCCTTGCCCAAACTTGCCGGCTACATTCTGCTTCATAGTGCGCTGCCTCTTTTCTTCTTGGATTTATACCACTTGAACACAAAATAAAGGATGATTAGAGCTATCGCAACAAGGATAATCTCGTGGGTATATTTAGCGGCCACCTCATCGATATCCTTCCACTTGTTGCCCAAAGTCATGCCCAGGTATACGAATAAAGCACTCCAGGGAATAACTGCGAGCGTAGTAAGCAAAGTGAACTTGCCAAGCGGCATCCGGGAGATTCCGGCCGGAACCGAGATCGCGTGACGCACCACAGGAATAAAACGTGCGGTAAAAATCACGCCCGTTCCGTACTTTTTGAACCACTCTTCCGAGCTGTCGATCTGCTTCTTCTTGATAAATATATACTTGCCGTATTTCTCCAGCACCGGTCTGCCGCCGTAACGGCCAATCCAGTACACAAAGATCTGGGCAATGACTCCGCCGATTGTACCAAACAGCACCGCGCCAAAAAAGTTAATCTGACCGTCCCATACCAGATAGCCGCCATAAGCCAGCACAATCTCACTGGGGATTACCTCAATCATAAGTCCAATCATAATACCGAAATAGCCAAGACTCTGGATCCATTCAAACAACAACGAGATCAGCTCAGAAATATAATGCATAATTAGCACCTCCTCCCGTAGTTAGCGAACGCGGCGCGTCCGTATGTAGGGCTATGCCGCTTCCGTTCTATGTATCCCATTTCTCTTAGCCTATTCTAGCACAAGCGTGCTTAACACTTCTAGTTGCGGAAGAGATGTTGCTTTCTAAGCCAGACTGCGGCTGCTGCGGCAAAATAGACCAATCCATGGATTGACAGCCCTAAAATCAGAATGATATTATATATTTAGATGTTTATTTAAATATCGAATTGAGGTGACCCATGAACGATTCCTTCAAAGCACTGGCCGATCCTACCCGCCGCCAGATTATCCGGCTGCTCCGTGAGAAAGACCGCACTGCGGGAGAGATTGCCGATTCTTTCAATATGTCAAAGCCAAGTATCTCCCATCACCTCAATGCCTTAAAACATGCCAACCTGATCCAGGATGAACGGCAAGGACAATTCATCATGTATTCACTCAACACCACCGTGCTTGAGGAAGTAGCGGGCTGGCTGCTGGAGCTGACAGGTACAGGTAAACCCAAGGAGGCTGAATGAGGATGAAGGATATCCGATGGAAATGGCAGGACACACTGATTGTGCTGGTCGGATTGGCTGCGGTGCTGTTCGCACTGTTGAATTACAGCAAGTTGCCCGACCGCCTTCCGGTCCAGTTCGGAATCAAAGGCCAGGTAAACAGAACCTGGAACAAAGAGCTGGCTATCGGTGTATGGGGAACCGTCGGGATTCTGCTTCCGCTGCTGCTTCAGCTCACCCGCAGAATGGACCCCAAACGCGAAAATTACAAAAAATTCGAAAATGCCTATGCCATGACCCGGCTGATGGTTGGTGTGTTGCTGAATCTTATGCTTGTAGTTTCTGTGCTGCACGGACTCGGCAGAGCACCCAATATAGCCAAGTTTTCATTGATTGGGGCGGGGCTGTTGCTGATGGTTATCGGCAACTTTTTGCCGCAGGTGAAGGATAATTATCTGTTTGGCATACGAACGCCCTGGACCCTGAACAGCCCTGAGGTCTGGCGCAGAACGCACAGAATATCCGGGACTCTCTGGGTGATAGCCGGACTGCTGATCATACTCGCAGCTCTGCTGTCCGGGACTGTTGCCCTCGTTCTAATTATTGCTTCGCTATTCCTTGCCATTCCAACGCCTATTGTCTACTCCTGGCAGGTATCGCGGATTGTCCGCGATTAACATGGCGGCACAACAGGAGCTGCGGGCAGTTTAAGCAAAAGAGAAGAATAAAGAATTAGGTGCAACAGCATTGCTGTACTCTGTAAGAGGCGACAACGGTTTCTGCGATAAACCTATAAATTAAGAAGAAACAGCTTCGCAGTCCTCTGTAAGTGACGTCGTCGGTTTCTGCGGGAAATAGAAGGAGAATTTATGGCGTGAAACCTATAAATTCTTATATTTCAAGAAGAAACAACTTCGCAGTCCTCTGTAAGTGACGTTGTCGGTTTCTGCGGGAAATAGAAGGATAATTTATGGCGTGAAACCTATAAATTCTTATATTTCAAGAAGAAACAGCTTCGCAGTCCTCTGTAAGTGACGTTGTCGGTTTCTGCGGGAAATAGAAGGATAATTTATGGCGTGAAACCTATAAATTCTTATACTTCAAGAAGAAACAGCTTCGCAGTCCTCTGTAAGTGACGTTGTCGGTTTCTGCGGGAAATAGAAGGATAATTTATGGCGTGAAACCTATAAATTCTTATACTTCAAGAAATACCACAAGCCGCCGGTGCAAACTGACGGCTTCTTCTCGGTCTCCAAAATAGCGGTCATTATGCTGCTTCCCTCTGCGACCCTCCTCGACAGCAAGCAGGCGGTATTGACGTAGCAATTCTGTCCCTGCCGCTGCGGCGTTCATCGCAGCCCGCTCCTCCCCCTCAGCCCGCTTGCGTTCCGCCATACCCAGCATGCCTTCAATCGCAGCCAAATGCTTCTGCACATTGTATCTGTCCAACTGCAGGCTGCGCCGGACCCAGTAAAGCGCCGGACCCGGTTGTTCCCCCTGCCATAGCTGACGTGCCATTTCCCAGCTTAGCGCAGCGTTCTGCGGGGAGTATTCCAGCCCGCGCTGCAGCACGACCAGGCTCTCCTCTGCTGGGAGCAGCCGTGCTAACGCAGTGGCCGTTTGCGGAAGCAGCGGGTTCCAGTCCAGCGATTGCCGCAGCCATGCCGTGCTTTCCGCTTGATGTGACGCTTGCAGCGCCCTGGTGTACAGCTGCTGTGCCGTCTCCGCCCGCAGGCACAGCAGCGACAGCAGCAGGCAGACGCCATAAGCGGCGAATATCCTCAAATGATCTGCAATCCTCCAACCACTTGATCGTTTCCTTGGCGGAAGAATCGTTTGGCCATGCTGCAGCTTCGCGGCCCCGGCGGCCGCCAGCCCTAATAGCAGCAGCCAGACCAGACCGTAGCTCCAGTCGAAATCCACGGCGCTGTGCAGCAGAATCACCAGCGCGGGCGCCAGCAAGCGCGGCGAAGCACTGACAAGCCAGAGCGCCGCCAGCAGCAGCAGTCCAGCGGCGGCCACTCCAGACACTCCCAGGTTCAGCAGGAGGTCGAGATAACCGCTGTGCACCTGGCTGCCGACATAGGGGCGTGACTGGACCGCGAGATACGCGCTCCGCCAGGTCCCGCCCCCCTGCCCCAGCCAGGGCGCTTCTGCCGCGAGCTGCCAGGCGTCGCGGTAGAACAGTCCGCGCGCGGAGGCCGTCGGAGACGGTCCGGCGATGCGCGCGTACACCTGCTGTAGGACGGCGGTGCCCGCCGCCGTCCAGCAGAGCGCCGCTGCCAGCGCGGCGCGGGCACTGCCCGCCGCGCTGCGCTGGCAGCGGCGGCACAGCCACAGGCCGGCCAGCAGCGCGCCGGCCCAGCACCCGGCCAGCGCCAGCAGGCCGGGTAAGGGCTCCACCGCCAACCCGGCACGGGCCAGTTGGCGGTAGAGCAGCGCCGCGGCGGCAGCGGGCGCGGCGCCTGTGGCTACAAGCGGCGCGATCAGCCGCCGCTTGGCGAGCAGCACGGCCGCCGCGGCTGCGGCGGCGGCCAGCCATGCGCCGCGCGACTCGCTGAGCAGCAGCGCGGCCGCGTACGGGAACAGCGGCAGGCTGCGCAGCAGCACGGCGCTTCTGCTTCCCGCTCCCTGAACGACGCTACTACTCTCTATTCCCTGCTCGGCGCCGCTGCTCCATGCTCCCTGCCTAGAACTTCTGACACCCGCTTCCTGCACACTGCTTCTGCTCAGATGCTGTCCAGCGCTTTTGCTTCCCGCTCCTTGCCCAGAACTTCTGACACCCGATTCCTGCACACTGCTTCTGCTCAGATGCTGTCCGGCGCTTTTGCTTCCCGCCCCCTGCCCAGCATCTGTATTCCCCACTCCCTTTCCAGTTCCACCGCCCTGTGCCTTGCCACCCCTGACCGCTCCACCAGCACGCCCTCCCCACTCCTCCGCCACGGCGAACAGCCGCTCTAGCAGGAATACGGCCATGACCGCGCCGAAGGTGTTGGGGTACTCCAGCAGTCCGGCAAGCCGGGCGCCGCTGGCTGATACTGCGGGCGAGGAGCTGTAGGCGATGGCAAATTGCAGGCGAAGTCCACCGCAGACTGCAAGCAGAGCGCTGAGGCTTAATGCCAAGCCCAGCAGATGCCAGGCGGCCTGCACTGCACGGTATAGCTGCCGATTGGACATGGCAATCCCGGCAATGCAAATGAAGCTGGCATAGAAGCACCAGCGCAGCAGCTCCTCCATCGTACGCTGAAGAGACCGTGCTCCACTCACGACATGTAGCAGATACAACAAGGCAACAATAACAGCTCCGCATGTCATCAACACCGCTGCGTGGTGCGGCTTGCTGAATACAGCGCCTGCTTGAAGAGATTCGGCCTTCCAGGCTGCTGTATCCACGTTCTTCTCCATGCTCCGCCCAATCACCCTAAGATAAGCAATCAGGGCACAGAGCACAAACCAGACAGCCAGAAATCCATACATTTCTTCAGTAAAAAAGAATCCGCGCAACATACAAGCCGCCCCCGCAGCCATAAAAACCATTCCTGCACATATACAGGCCGTTCCTGTCCGTAGACCATACATCATGTAGCCCCCCGCATCCGCACATCCCCATTGCTTATTGTTATTTCCATTGTTGCCCAATAACAGCTCCGCCAACAGTAATGCAGGCTATTCCGTTAATTCCGCAAAAAAAAAGACGTTCCTCTCCACAGAAAGGTCCGTCCTCTTATTCTTGGTATTACTATTTAGAACTCTGCCTTCGGTAAGAAGGTTTGAGCGCGCTGAGCCGAAACACGTAGTTTTAAATAGAATAAAATTACAAGCATTGGTCTTTTTGCTGAGCATATTGGGAAAGTTAGAGCGTTTAGAGAAATTAGATGCGAAAGTGCACCTAATTTCTGCCGGAAGTGATGACATCGGGCAAATAAGTGCGAATATGCAACTAATTACGAGTAAATTGCTTGTTCAGCGCTCAGAATCGGAAATTAAGTGCATTATGGCACTTATTTGCTTCAAAACGGGAAAAATCGGTGAATTAGATGCAGATTCGCAACTAATTCCGTGATTGGACTGATGTGGCGATCAAAATTTGATGCTCCTTTCCTATGGGGTCCTAATCAGTAACCGAATCTGCAACTATTTTCGAGGAAGAATGCTTGTTTAACGTTCAAAATCCGAAATTAGATGCGTTTTCGGTTACTACTTAGGTCCAGTGAGAGATGATAGGGAAATTCTACCGCTAGTTGGACGAAGGTTGGGCGTTCTGGTGAGCTTATAGGGAATTTTTACCACTAATGAGGTCCTATCCGCTCCGAAAAGCCCTAAATGGACGATGTAGTGGTAACTTTTCCCTATAAGCCACGACAATCGAGCATGAGCCAGGTATTAACGGTAGTTTTTCCACATAGCCACCTCTGTTGTACTACTCCGAAGGCGCAAACCTACTTGGGGATGGCTGGGGTCCTAAATAGTAACCAGTTTCGCTACTATATTCTTGGAGGACTTAGGTTGTGATCCAGTAGCTGCGTGTTTGATTCCCTATAATGAATCTGCGATGACAGCCTAAGCACACCATGTCAGGGATTCCGCTCGCGGATTGGAAATCCGGCTTCTACAACCCTGCTGGACCGAAGCTGCTGCTTCAAGGCCAGCTATTATTTCGGTTACTACTGCACGGCTGCTTCCTGCGGAAGCAGGTCGGCACATACCCGTTCCAGATACGGACGGGCACCCAGGAAATCGCGGAAGGCTGTATACTCCTGCCATCGCGCAGCTTGATCTCCACCCGGACTCAGGACAGCGCGGATCAGGATATTCTTCGGAGTATGCTCCATATCGATGAATTCCAGCAACTGGCTGCGGTATCCCATCAGATCCAGCAGCTTGGCGCGGATGGCATCGGTCGCCAGCGCGGAGAAACGTTCCTTCAGAATTCCGTGCGATAGCAGCGGGCTCAGCAGCTCATTCTCCACTTGAGCGAACAGCTCATGCTGGCAGCACGGTACGGAAAGAATGACCGAAGCGCCCCAGCGCACCGCTTTTTCAAGGGCAGCATCTGTTGCTGTGTCACAGGCATGGAGCGTAACAACCATATCCACCTGCTCCAGCTCGTTATAATCGGCAATGTCTCCCACCAGAAAACGCAGCCGGTCATACCCAAGCTTGACGGCAAGCGCACTGCAGTGCTCAATGACATCTTGCTTAAGATCCAGACCAACAATGTTAAGCTCCCGTTTCTCACGCACAGCCAGATAATGATATAGAGCAAACGTCAGATAGGATTTACCGCAGCCAAAGTCTACTATGGTTAACGGTCTTCCGGCAGGCAGATCATCCAGCACATCCTCCACCATCTCCAGAAAACGGTTGATCTGGCGGAACTTATCATATTTTCTGGCCAGCACCTTGCCTTCACTACTCATGATGCCCAGCTCCACCAGAAACGGCACCGGCTTGCCATCCTCCAGCACATAACGCTTGCGGCGGTTGTGGGCCAGATTAGGCATTTCTTTCTTGGTTGACGATTTGGTCAGGATGGACACCTTCGATTTCTTGCTGATCAGCACCTGATAATCCGCTTCGACCGTACACAGCAGGCCTTGTCGGAAGGTGTCATTTAACAGGGAGAACATCTGGGCGGCAGCCTCTTCGGCAGCTATATTGAGGTGCTCCACCTTCGTTCCGATATAGGACTCAAACTGGTAATGCAGCTTGCCCTTCAATTCCACCGGCTTAATCTGCACCTTGCTGGGGGAGGATTCCCCTTTGCTGCGCTGCTGGCTCAGAGTAGCCACAATCAAAGTGCGGTCGCTAATTACTTGTTCAATAAGGGCTTGTAATGATTCCACAGCAAACATCTCGCTTTCAGTATTTAAAATCTTGTGCCGGATTGTACGGCGAGCTTCTTCCACGCCTCTAATCCCTCTTTCACTTCGTTAATCGGAAGACCGCCCTGCTCCAGGCTGGCAGGGTCCTTCCGCAGCAGGCGCTCATATAACTCAAGCCCTTCCTGATTGACATCTTCCTCCTGCTCACGCAGCCGATAGAGACTATCCTCAGCTTTGCTGTATCTGCCTGCTGATTCCATATAACCCAGCAGCAGCCGCTCTGTTTTCACGGGCAAACGGTAAGGTTCAAGCTCCTGCAGCAGCGCATTCAAATCTTCCGGCAGGCTCATTAGCTCCCGGTCGGCTCCATGAAGATCCGCGTACAAATACAGATGTAGTGCCTTCATATTTCTGAACAAGGCCTGATTCAGATCATCATTCAGCTTATAAATATCGGCTTCTTCCTTCAACAGCTTCGCCACGCCCTGAAGCCGGTCGGACTCAACAACGTTGCCCAGACGGTACATATCAATAATGTCCTCCACGGACAGTGAATTCAGCAGACGGGAATTCAGCCGAAAATGCCGGTTCAGCAGCTCATCAATCTCCCACAAAGCTTCTGTAGTTTTGCGCTCCTGCTTGAGCGTGAGTACCTTGGCTACCATTGCCGTCATGTCTTCGATCATACGAACAATATAGTCTCTCCGGAACATGTGTGCCCACCCCTTTTCCATAGCCGTAATTATAGATGTTAGACTGTTACAACTTGGGAATAGCAAAGATCTTTGGAGAGTGTTCTGGAACTATAGTGCAATTAATGCGAAAGTGCAACTAAATATAGCTGAATCGCCAACTGGGGAGGATTAAGTGCAAATCTGCAACTAATCCAGCTCATTTGAGTGTAAACCCCCTCCTGCGTATGGATTTAGTTGCACTTTCGACACTTATTTCTTTATATTCCCACAAAAGGGCGGAATTAAGTGCTGATTTACATCTAATTTCGATGTACTTAGCATACCAAGCCTAACTAGTAACGTTAGACTTCTTTAATCTTAAACCATTCCCAAGCCATACGCTACTGACAGCATCTGCTGGCTTTAATAAGTCTGCTTGACAGCCATAAGTCCCAAAGATTAAACTAGATCACAGAATGATCTGGATTACAGATCGGATATAGCTACGGATTATTAACTACGGATCTTACTACGGATCTTACTACGGATCTTACTACGGATTATTAGTCACCAATCAACTTATCAAGGAGGTCAGTTCATTGTCCGACCATCAGTCCCCTTCCCCAGACACGCAGCTGCATCCGGAGCTGCTGCACACGGCTGACACCCTGCAAATTACTGCCGAACAGGACAAGCTGCTGGAAAGTTCCCTGAGGATCAAAATTATGCATGCCCTTGCCGGAGAAGCCTTAACCTCCAAGCAGGTTGCCGACAAGCTGGGCAAAACTCCGGGCAATATTCACTATCACATCGCCAAGCTGTTCGAGGGCGGCTTGCTCGAGTTGGTGCGCACCGAAGCCTCAGGGGGCATTATCCAGAAGTTCTACCGTTCCAAAGCAACGCTGTTCCGTGCGGAGAGCTTCAGTGGGCTCCGGTTCCGCGAGGATGATCTTGTGGAACGCTTTACAACCAGATTAACCTTATCGGACAGTGAGCTGGCAGCTTTTCAGGAGGAGATGAAGCAGTTGATCACCTCCTGGGAATCCAAGGTTACTCACGGAGCAGAGTATGGCATCGAAGTCTCTCTGGGACGTATAGCGAACGGGCATGCCGAGGCAGGAGGTGAGCCGCAGCATGATGCCGACCCCACCGACTAAATCCGCCAGCTATAATCCCCTGCAAGGATTCGCCGCTCCCTTTACCCGCTCGCGTGCCTTTCCTTTTCTATGGCTGGCTCATCTGATCTCTTTCCTGGGCAGCTCGGTGACCATGGTTATTCTGCCGGTGCTGGTCTATTCACTGACCGGCTCGACAACTATTATGGGATTTGTAATGGCAGTTTATATGCTGCCCAATATTATCATGCTGCCGATTGCCGGGCATATCGTAGACCGTCATGACCGCGTAAGGATCATGATGCTTGCCGATATTCTGCGCTTTGTTATTATGCTGTCCACCGCTGCACTTTCCTTATCCGGCCTGCTCTCCATTCCTGTGCTGATGGTTCTGATCGGCTTCTACGGGATGTTGGACGGCTTGTTTCAGCCGGCTTATGCCGCTATGCGTGCTACAGTATTTACAGCCGATATCCGTGTGGCCGCCAACTCCCTGACCCAAATGAGCACACAAACCGTGCGATTAATTGGCCCTGCATTAGGGGGGCTGCTGGTCACCCACCTCTCCGCAGGCATCGGGTTTGGTCTGGATGCCCTGACCTATCTGCTCTCCTTGGTCTGCCTGGTTTATCTGCGCAGGGTGCTGGCCTTGAAGCTGCTGCCGCAGCAGCCAGCAGCGCCCGCAGACAGCACCGGAATAGTGGTACCCGAAGCCGAAGCCGACTGGAGAGCGGATTTCAAGGAAGGCATTGCCGTGCTGCGCAGCCATCCGTGGCTGTGGATTACCATACTGGCCTTCTCTTTCGTTAATATCTGTTATGGGGGAATTACCGTTATTCTCGTACCTTGGCTGTTCAAGGTTCACCACGGCTGGCCCCCTTATCTATACGGGCTTGCCGTCACCTTCTCCGGTGTGGGTGCGATCTTAGGCGGACTGTTATTCGGCATGCGGCCGGTATGGAAACACCGCGGCCTGATGGCCTATGGCGGGGCACTGCTGAGCGGACTGGCCTTGCTGCTGCTCCCGTTCGCCCAGACGGCAAGCGGTGCGATTGCCCTGTTCGCCGTAGAAGGATTCGGCCTGATGATATTCGGGCTGATCTGGGAAATCAGCCTGCAGGAGCTGGTGCCACAGGAGGCCTTTGGCCGGGTAGCCAGCCTCGATATGCTAGGCTCCTTCGCGCTGCTGCCGTTAGGTTATGTTCTTGTCGGCTGGCTCGCCGATCTTATTGGCGGCGTAGCCACGATTGCGATCTTTGCCGGAATCGGCATGGCTTGTATAACATTTGTGTTAAGCATACCGGCTATCCGCCGGTTTCAATAAGATTGGGAAATAAATAAAATCTGGAGACAACAGCGATTGGAACAACGGTCCGTTCGCGGAGCGTCCACACCAAGGGCAAACATCGATCTAGCTCCAAAAGAAAAAGGGGCCCCAAGCAGCCATTTCATGGCATTTGGGACACCCCTTTTCATATAATTGCTGTTCAACAATCCACAGCTATTTCGTTACGGTAGCCAGAGCGAAATCCTTGAGAATCTCAGCCAGCTGCTGCGGAGCCTCATACAAGCTCATATGGCCTGCGCCGGAAATGGTCGCCTGGGTCACATTAGCCTTGTCTGTAGTGAAGATTCGCTCCGGTGTAACATGAGTATCTTCAGCGCCGGCCACAAGCAATACCGGAAGCTCGCTGGAAGACAGCACATCCCGGCGGTCGGGACGCTCGCGCATCGCCATAGCCGCTCCCACCGCCCCATGAGGCGGAGTTCTGTAGCCGATCTCCTTCACCCGATCCACCAATAGCGGGGAGTTCTCAACAGTAGCCGGTGCGAATAACCCCGGAACCAGCCCATCCACGAAGGCGGTAATGCCCTCATTCTGAATCTTGCCGATACTGGCAAGGCGTTTCTCCTTCGCTTCGTCACTGTCCGGGTAACCGGTTGAATGAATCAGGCCAAAACCCTTCAGCCTGGAAGCATAACGTTGGACCAAGGACAGCGTAATGTAGCCGCCAAGGGAGTGGCCTAGTACAATCGCTTCCTGAACCTCCAGCGCATCCAGCAGAGTAACAACGTCATCTGCCATCTGCTCTATGCTGTAAGCGCCAAGCGGGGCATCCGAGGAACCGTGCCCGCGCAGATCGGGTGCAATCACACGGTAGCTGCCGCTTAAGAAAGGAACTACATGTTCCCAGTATTCCGCGCTTCCACAGAATCCGTGCAGCAGCACAATGACATCACCGCTGCCCTGATCACTGTAGCACAAGTTACTTCCTTCACAACGAACGGTTTCCATGGCCATCTCCTTCTTTCTAAGTACCTCGCGGATTTATAGTTCAATATCTATTAATAAGCTAAACCGCTCTCATTGAAACTTCAGCCGGTTCTTCTCCAGCCCGAATCCGGCGGCTGCGGCAGCCGCAATCGCTTCAGCCATCATCATCACCCGGCCTAGCGGTGTGGTCTGCAGAGTCCGGTAAGGCTTGGGGCCGTTGATATCTACAATCGCAGCAAGACTGTAATGCCCTACTGCCGGGAAGCTGCCCCCTACCGATTGGGCTGGCCGCAGCGCCGAATGAGAGGTGAAATAATAACCGAGTGCAACAGGCGGTCCCAGACAGGCATCAATGGCGACAATGGTCTGCCCCACCGGGATGGCGGCAATACAGGCCAGCAGATTATCCGCATCACAGGGACAAGACAGGGTGCCCGTCACATGCGGAAAGCCGTACTGCAATAATCGGGTACCCGTCAGCGGACCAAGCGCATCTCCGGTTGAGCGATCTGTTCCAATACACAGGAATGTAATTTCTTGCGGAGGATGCAAGACGGCTATTTCCCGGAAAAATCCTTCCAGCTCCGCCGCATCCATTTTGGCGCGTTTGCCTTCTCCCTGCTGTTCTCTAATAGCCATTGCCGCCCCCCTTCCGCATACCAAATTATTGTATCTTTTAATAAACCAATTTTACATGATTTCTCGGCAGCGGACAAAAAATTGGTGATGCCCTGTCCAATCATGTTAAAATACATGAATCAAGATACGAAAGGATGTTAGCAAACCTATGGATTTAAGCCAGCCTAGCCAGGAAAATGTAGAATACATGATCGAAGGCATCAAAAACAAGCTGAAGATGGCCAGCGCCGCTGCCATGCAGGCATCCGCTTTTTCGGTAGATCATTATGAAGATATTCTGGATGTATATGAAGTAGCCATGGGCAGCGACAGATTAAGCATCTCCCAGGTGGAGGCGCTTGTCTCTGAGCTTGGACGCCTGCGCCAAAAATAAGCAATCCACAAGTAGAAACAGCTTCGCCGTCCTCTGCAAGAGGCGGCATTCGTTTCTGCGGGAAATAGAAAAGCCCCCTAACTACGCTCCATTCTCATGGAATAGGGTTAGGGGGCTTTTTAACGGCTATACACCATCAATTTGCAGCCTGATCTTTAAGGTAAGTCAATCAGCACCAGCTCTGCTTCACCTTCACTCGTCGTTCCCTTAAGTGTCAAGTCACAATTCTTGCGGATACGTGCGGCATCCCCTGCCTGAAGCTGAAAGGCTCCATCGTCGCAGGACACCTCAACATTTCCGGAGATCACAAAGATATGGGTCCGCCGGTTCTCCTCTAGAGGATAATGCAGCTCCTTGTTTGTTTCCAGCACCGAGAGATACACCGCAGCATCTTCGTTGATGCTCAATGCTCCGTCCTCCCCGGTTCCCGTAGCCACTAGCAGCAGGGTATTCATTCTAAATGCCTTCGGGAAAAATTTCGCGTCCCAACGTGGAGTCAGCCCCGGAGACTGCGGAAGCAGCCAGATCTGCAGAAACCGTACCTTGTCCGTGTCGGATGGATTGGTTTCCGAATGATTGATGCCAGTTCCCGCACTCATCATCTGCACCGTGCCTGCCTGCAGCTCTGCCTGATTTCCCAGATCATCCTCATGCCTCAATATACCGGAAACTACATAAGTAATAATCTCCAGGTCATGATGGGGATGCTCATGCATGCCTTGTTTTGGCTCCAGCTCATTGTCATTGTGTGCCAGTAGCGCACCGAAATGGGCATTGCTGGGATCATCGTAATCTGCGAATGAGAAGCTGAATTCACTATGAATCCATTCTCTGTTAGAGGTATGCCGCTGCGCTGACGTTACTATCTTAATCATAGTCTTTGCACCTCCGAAGATGTGGGTTCTGCTTTTTTGTGAAGTATAAAAGGGTGCTCCCAGATATGAAATATATATATTGGTTCGGTTGACGCTATAATTATGTATTTCTTACCCGCTTCCATTCGCTGTCAATCATAGGGGAAAACATCCTCCCCTCCGGCGGCTTCGGGAATCTTTTCCTTGATATATAAGATATATAAGATGAACTTAAGAATGGAGTAGTGGAGTTGTCAGCTAGCCTGATGCATAAGGCTTGTTGGCAACTCCGTATGTAACATTCTTAAGTTCACGTTCTATATGTTACTGTTTCAGCCCATACGCCAACGTTTATATACGGAGTAAGATAACTTCAGGTTACCCTGGAGCCCATATCATATATTGAGGAGTGATTAGTGATGAATAAAGCAGAAACGGAACATCCAGTGCAAAGCGGAAGCACTTTTCTAAAGGGGATTTTTATTGGCGGTCTGTTGGGTGCGGCGGCGGCCCTGCTGTTTGCTCCTAAGCCAGGCAGTGAGCTGCGCAGTGATCTATCCGATAAATTGTCCACGGCTACCGACAAAACCAAAGAGGTTGCAGGTACGGTAACGGATAAAACCAAGGCGATTGCCTCAACAGTTGGCGAAAAAGCCACTGATCTGGCCAGCACAGTGTCTGCCAAAGCCTCCGATATCTATACTACTGTCAGCGACAGCACGCAGCATATTGCCGCTACCCTGTCGGAAACCGGAAAGAAAATCGGCGCTACTGTAAGCGAAGCTTCTGCTGACGTGGCTGCCGATGTAAAAACGGCATCTGACGATATCGCCGAGGAAACCAAAGCTTCCTCCAAAGAGGTTGCCGATCAAGCCAAGGATGCCAAAGAGGATGTTAAAACAACGTATAAATCCTCTTACTAAACTGCGGTGAACTTCAGCTATTCTCTGACCTCTCAACAGCCAGCTGACCGCAGCTGGCTGTTGTTGTGCAGGGCAGAAAGCTGGCTATGCATAATCAATCAAGCCCTGCCGGGCTACAGAAAGCAGGAATCCATATGGTAGAACCGGGCGGCAACAAAACCAAACAATATGAAGTGGAAGAGCACCCTTTTGAGTTGCGGCATGAAGTGAAACGCCTGAATGCAAGGCTCGACAAAATTGCAGATTCATTGGAAAAATCGGAATTCAAGGACATCCTTGAGAATTACACGGATCCGAAGAAACGGATTATTACGAACCTGATGGCAGGCGTATCCCGTGGACTTGGACTCTCGTTGGGTACGTTTGTTGTACTGGGTATCCTCGGTTATGTCCTAAGCTTATTCCTCAAGGTTCCGGTTATTGGAGAATATCTGGGCGAAATCAAACAATATATTGATGCCAACAGCTAACACAGCTGTTGAAGTGCTGCATAACTTCGTCCAATCCCCCGCAGACTGCCCGCCCCTTGCGCTTCGCTTGATCCGGGCAGCCTGCGGGGGATATTTGTCCATTTGCTTCTTAACCGCAAACAAGTGGAAACGGCTACGCCATCCTTTTATAGGACGGGGCGTTTCAGCGAAAAATAGAAGGATAAATTATAGTGTGGAACATATAAACTCTTATATTTCAAAAAAGGGCATGTTCTTCTTGATAACAAGAAAAACACGCCCTATATTTATAATTAATAGAGTTAATAATTAATAAGAGGAATTGGCCATAATCTGCTTCAGCTTCTCAGTCGCCCGTTTCTGAATCCGCGAAACGCTCATCTGTGAAACGCCAAGCTTCTGCGCAATGGCACGCTGAGACTGTCCATCCTGGAATGCCAACAGCAGTACCTGCTGCTCTTGCTCCTTCAGCTGTCCAAGCGCCTGCTGGAGGTCCATGCGCTTCTCCAGACTCTCATAGTCATTGGCATCGGAAGAGATTAATTCACCAAGCGTGGCGCCGCTCTCTTCCTGGGACAGCGGAGAGTCCAGCGAGACGTAATGGTAGCACTCTCTGCCGGCCAGCACCTCTACGGTTTCTTCCACAGACAGATCGAGATAATGGGCAATTTCGTCCACTGCAGGCGAACGCTCCAGCTTGATTGTCAGTTCATCAATGGCCTGCTGGACAAGCGCACCCTTCTCTTTGATCCGTCTGGGAACCTGAATGTACCAGGATTTATCGCGCAGATAATTCTTCATATGCCCGATCATGCTTTTCATCGCATAAGGCTCAAAAGGAATCCCCATGCTGATATCGTATTGCTGGAGCAGACGAATCAGCGCCATCTGCCCTACCTGGTATAAGTCTTCATATAAATCAGGACGGTTGCGGGCAATTTTGCCGGAAGCCATCTTCACCATCGGCTCATACTTACGGATCAGCACCGTGGCAATATCGTTATCTTTGGTTTGCTGGTATTCCCAGATCAGGCTTACTGCCTCGTTCATGGACTCGGGGGGAGTCACTTTTTCATTCATACTTTCTCCTCGCTGTAATTCAGTCGCTTGGTCAAGGTAACAACTGTGCCTCTCCCCGCTTCATTCACAACGCTGACATCATCCATGAGTGCTTGCATCAAATAGAATCCGAGTCCGCCAACCTGAACATCATTCAGCTCCTTGTTATGAAGCGTCAAACGTTCACCGGATGAATCCAAACCGTCAAAGCTCTCCCCCTCATCTTTGACTGTAATGGACAAGGCACTGGACCCCACTTCAAAGATTACATCAACCAAACCGTCCTGCTGCCCATAAGCATAGAGCACGGAGTTATTACAGGCTTCCGAAACAGCCACCTTCATGTCTTCGATATCCTCATAGGTAAATCCCATCTTAGAGGCAATACCATATAAATTAAGCCGGACTATATCCACATATTCTGCGCTGGCAGGCAACTGAAGAACTACTCTTTGTACGTCATCGCTCATTCTTGGTTCGGTCCTTTCCTAGTGGGAATTCTCTTGGGGGGCAAAAAACTTCGAAATACCAGTCATATCGAATAATTTCTGTATTTGAGGCGGTACCTCTTCTACCGTGAACTTAACATCCATTCCATGTCTTGCCTTGAGGATAGACAGCAGGATTCCAATACCGGTACTGTCGATATATCTCAATTCCTTGAGGTTAATCGCAAGGTCAAGCCCTGTATCCCCCACAAGCGGCTCCATCACCAGACGGAAATCCGGAGCAACCGATAAATCCAGTTCTCCGGTTAGGAAAACTGTGCACAGACTGCCTTCTGTTTCAGTTCTTGCGTGGAACTTTTCACTTTTGTGTGTATTCATAGACAATCTCTCCTGATAAATGTTTTCTTTACCAATAACCCTAAATGCCTACCTTTGAATCAGAAATACAGTTATTAATACCTAGTAAAATCTGGGTCACGCATTAAATAAAGATGTCCCTTGATCCAAAAGCGATCCTTTACTCAGCGAATATCGAGACAGAATCTGCTTGATGCTGCTCATCTTAAGCGGTTTGCTGATATAGTCGTTCATTCCTGAAGCGATACAGCGGTTCTGAATGCCATCCATCACATTCGCCGTCATTGCAATAATTATCGTTTCCTCTGCCGAAGGACCACCGCCCTGGCGGATAAGCGTGGTAGCCTCGAGGCCGTCCATTACAGGCATCTGCAGATCCATGAAGATAAAATCATAAGGCTGCTTAAGCGACATCGCTACCGCCTGCCCGCCATCCTCGGCGACGTCCGCCTGATACCCCAGCTTAACCAGCATACTGACCATCAGCCGCTGGTTAATGGGGTGGTCATCCACTACAAGCACCCTTCCGCGGTCTACTCTGCCCGGGATGGGTTCCAGCAGATGATCCTCGTCACCGAAGCCTGCCAGCCCCTCTTCAGGCAAGGAGGCCTGAATCGTAAATACAAAGGTTGCCCCCCGCTCTTCCATCGATTCGACCCGGATGTCGCCGCCCATCATACCTACCAGGGACTTGCAGATGGCCAGCCCCAAGCCGGTGCCGCCATATTTGCGTGTCATAGAGGAATCCAGCTGCGAGAACGGCTGGAACAGCCGCTCACACTTCTCGGGCGCGATGCCAATCCCGGTGTCTTTGATCGTAAATTCCACTACCAGTCTATTATCAGAGGTTTGAATGCTGGAAGCAACTAAATAAACACCGCCGCGATTGGTAAATTTAACTGCATTCGCTACCAGATTAATCAGAACCTGCCGCAGCCTTGCCATGTCTCCATAGATTAATCTGGGCAATTTCTGATCGATGAAATAGGCCAGCTCCAGGTTTTTTTTGCCCGCCTCAGCGGAGAAGAGGCTGAATACCTCTTTAATACAGTCCTGAAGCTCGAACAGCTGCTCTTCCATTTCCATTTTGCCCGATTCCATCTTGGTGAAGTCCAGAATATCGTTAATGACGGCAATCAGCGTGTCCGCGCTTTTACGGATAATTTCTGTGTATTCCTTCTGCTCAGGCGCTAGCTCCGTCTCCATAAGCAGATCAATCATGCCTACAACACCATTCATGGGCGTGCGGATTTCATGGCTCATCATGGCCAGAAATTCTGTTTTGGCTTTGGCGGCAATCTCCGCTTCTTCCTTGGCCTGAGTCAGCTCGCCGTTGATCTTTTCAAGCTCCATCGTTTTTTGCTGCAGAAGCATGGATTGCATCTGGTGCTTTTTGTTCGTAATATGCATTTCCACGAAACCTTCGATTTTGGATCTCAGAATCTGGGGAATAAACGGTTTGACCATATAATCGATTGCACCTGCTGAATAGCCTGCAAACAGATGCTCCGATTCCTTGCTGTTGGCGGAGATAAAGATAATCGGGATATCCTTCGTTTTGTCGCGGGCCTTTATTAACTTGGCGGTCTCGATCCCATCCATACCCGGCATCTGTACGTCCAGCACAATTACTGCAAACTCGTATCTTAACAAACACCGCAGTGCCTCTTCACCGGAGTTGGCTTTAATAAGCTTATAATGCTGACTTTCGAGCACAGCTTCCAGCGCCAGCAAGTTTTCGGGACGATCATCTACCAGCAGTATATGAATTGGTTCTTGAAACCCCATGGGACCCCTCCTTACCCGTTATTTTATTTTGCGGTATATTTTCTCTACTCTGTCCAGGGGTTCATAGCAGTCGCTGTACCTGGTGAAATGAATGGATTCTTTGGAGCCGAGCACCAGCACCCCAAAGCGGCTGAGGCTCTCATGGAATAACCCATGTACATGGTCCCGAAGCTCATCATTGAAATAGATCATCACATTCCGGCAGAGTATCACATTAAATTCATTGAATGAAGTATCTGTTGCTAAGTTATGCTCGGCAAAAATTATATTCTTGCGCAGATAAGGCTGCAGCATAACCGAGTTATATTTGGCTGTATAATATTCCGAGAAAGCACGGGTCCCGCCCGCTTCCAGATAGTTCTTGGTATATTGCTTCATCTTGCCGATGTCATATACGCCTTCCTTAGCCTGCTGCAGTGAACGTCCGTTCATATCGGTCGCATAAATACGCGCCTTATCATAGAGACCTTCCTCATGCAGCAGAATGGCCATGGAATACACCTCTTCGCCTGTAGAGCAGCCGGCATGCCAGATGCGGATATAAGGATAGGTCCGCAGCAGCGGCACCACCCTCTGACGAAAGGTCAGGAACAGTCCGGGATCACGAAACATTTCGGTAACCGGAATAGACAGGCTGTAGATAAACCGTTCGAAGCAGGTACGATCATGCAGCACCTTCTCCTGCAATGCGGAAATCGTAGGCACATTCTCTGCATGGACGTGATGCCAGATCCGCCGCTTCAAGGAAGGAAGCGCATAATTCCTGAAATCATACCCGTACAAACGGTGCACTCCGTCAAGCAGCAGCTCGATCTCAATCTGCTCCAGCTCACTTTTGGTTTCCGCAGCCGAAACGCCGGCTTGTTCATCGTATCCATGTTCCATTTCCGTCATTATATCCCGGCTCCCTTGCCACCTGCCATACTTCCAGTCTGGGTGTATTAGTTCTGTAAAGCTATTACCCCAAAAATGCGATTACGAATACAACCATACCCGCATTAGTGAAAGAAGTTGATCTGTACTAATTGGTTTCTTCATATAGTCCGAGGCTCCGGCCTCAATACATTTGGCCCGGTCTTCCTTCATTGCCTTGGCGGTAAGCGCAATAATCGGCAGTTTGCTGTACTGCGGCATTTGTCGAATTCTGCGCATCGCCTCGTACCCATCCATTTCCGGCATCATCATATCCATGAGCACCAGATCGAAATCGTCCTGCTCTACCAGTATATCCAAGGCTTCGCGCCCATTCTCTGCGAACTTAACCTGCATATGGTAGCCCTCCAGCACGCTGGAGAGGGCAAAGACATTGCGGATGTCATCATCAACCAGCAGGATTTTTTTGCCGTCAAACAATTCTTCTTTATTATGGAGCTTTTGCAGGATTTTACGCTTATCCTCTGGAAGGTTGGCTTCGACTCTGTGCAGAAACAGTGTGGTTTCATCCAGCAGCCGTTCCGGTGAACGCACATCCTTGATAATAATCGATTCGGCATATTTACGCAGCTGGGTCTCTTCCTTGCTGTCCAGATCCTTGCCGGTATAAATAATAATAGGCAGATCATTCAGTTCTTCATCATCGCGGATCTGGTCCAGCAGCTGGAAGCCGTTCATATCCTCGAGCATCAGGTCCAGCACCATGCAGTCATATCTCTGCTTGCGCAGCTCGGCCAGTGCTTCACGGCCGGTAGACACGGCGGTAATGGCTACATCGTCATGACCGATAAGCTCCATGATCGACCGTCGCTGAATCTCGTCATCTTCAACAATCAGGAGATGCTTCAGCGTACTCGCTGTATAATTCTCAATCTGGGAGAAGGCCCGTTCCAGCGATTCCTTCGATGAAGGCTTGCGCAAGTAAGCCATTGCTCCCATCATCAGACCTTGCTTAACCTCATCATTGACAGAGATCACATGAACCGGGATATGACGGGTCTGCGATCCGCTCTTCAGCTCTCTGAGAATGGCCCAGCCATCGAGCACAGGCAGCTGGATATCGAGGATAATCGCATCCGGCAGATGGGATTTGGCCAGCGCAAGACCGGTATCTCCCTGGAGTGCCACCAGCCCCTTAAAGCCTCTTCCCCGAGCCATGCCCAGCAGGATTTTGGCGAATTTCTCATCATCTTCAATAATCAGCAGAACCTTGTCGCTCGTTCCCAGCTCCTCGCGGTCATCCTCTATCTGCACCAGCGATGTCGGGGCAGACAGTACATTGGAATCCCTGGACGGGTGAAATTCATCTACATATCCGGCAAGGTCGACGGTTTCTTTGACAGGAGCAGCTTCTTCTGCTCCCGAACCCATATTGTAATTTCCCTGGACAGGCAGATAAAAAGTGAAGCTGCTGCCTTGCCCTTCACGCGATTCGAGGACAATGGCCCCCCCCATCAGGCGGGCCAGCTCACGGCTGATCGACAGACCTAAGCCTGTGCCGCCATATTTGCGGCTGGTCGTTCCATCCACCTGCTGGAAGGCTTCAAACACAAGATCGATCTTGTCGGACGGTATACCGATGCCGCTATCCTTGACTGCCATTGCGATATATTCAGTTTCACGCGGAAGATAATAGGGCAGTTGATCCGCACTTGCCTTACTGACAGCAAACTCCACAAATCCTTCGCTTGTGAATTTAAAGGCATTGGACATCAGGTTGCGCAGCACCTGCTTCAACCGGTGGCTGTCGGCAACAATTACGTCTGGCAGCGGTTCTTCAAAGGACAGACGCAGCGACAGCCTCTTTTTGACAGCAAGCGGGGCAAAATTCTGCTTCAGGAAGCTTTTGAGCTCAGTCAGCTTCACTTCATCATGATTAAGCTCCATTTTACCCGCGTCCACCTTGGACAGGTCAAGAATCTCATCAATCATCTTCAGCAGATCTGCACCCGACATGTAGATGGTGTGAGCGAATTCCACTTGCTTGTCGCTCAGATTCCCTTCCTTATTCTCTGTCAGCAGCTGGGACAGAATGAGCAGACTGTTCAGCGGAGTGCGCAGCTCATGTGACATATTGGCCAGAAACTCGGATTTGTATTTGCTGGTAACCGCAAGCTGCATGGCTTGCTTCTCCAATTGTTCACGGGCATGCTCAATCTCATCCTTCTTCTCCTCCACCTCTTGCACCTGATCCTCCAGGGCTCGGGTCTTGGCAACCAGCTCGGTATTGTAGTGTTCCAGTTCCTCCTGCTGGCGCTGCAGCAGTTCTTCAGATCGCTTCAGCGCATCCGTCTGCTCCTCCAGATTCTCGTTGGAACGGCGCAGCTCTTCCTGCTGGGTCTGCAGCTCTTCGGATTGGCATTGCAGCTCTTCCGTAAGCGTCTGCGATTCACGCAGCAATTCCTCAACCACAAGCCTGCGGTTAATATTATTGAAGATTGCCGCCAAATTCCCTGTCAGCTGCTGCAGCAGATCCTTGTGCAGGGCCGTAAACGGGTTAAATGAAGCAAATTCCACCACACCCAGAACTTCATCCTCAAAAATAAGCGGGTAGATTACAACATTCGCTGGTCTGGAATCTCCAAAGCCCGAGGACACGGATACATAATCCTCTGGGGAATTCTCCAATGTAATCGGCTTCTGATCCATCGCACTTTGTCCCACCAGACCTTCGCCAATCTCAAAACCTTCCTTCGGCCGAATATCGTTATCCATTGCATAGAATCCGCTGCCGGTTAAGCGGTTGGGATTATTCTTATCCTTGAGATACACGGCACCGAACTGGGCACCAAGAATAGGGGTGAATTCACTGATAAAGGTCTGGGAAACCTGGTCCAGTGTATTCACTCCCCGCAGCAGTTCCGTTACCCGCGCCATATTGGCATTGAGCCAGGACTGGTCATTCTGCGCCTCGGCATATGCCTTCTCCATCTGCTGCTTCTGTTCAATATCCTGGGCCATGTCCTGGAAGACACGGGCCACATCGCCAATCTCATCCTTGGAAGTCACTTTAATCCTGCGGATGGCCTTAACTTTGCCGTTGCCGAAGCTTGAGATCATCATCGATACTACATTCAGCCCGCGTGTAATGCTTGGGATCACCCATAGAATCACTCCAAGCCCAAGCAGCAGCCCCACAATCATGATCAGTGTAACCATCTGGATCGACCTTTGATAAGCTTCTGTGGAGCTGTTATTCTCTTCTGTCATCATGAAGGCGTTGTAGTCAGAAAGCGCATTAAGACTGTCCAGAACCTCATTCTGGATATCCTGTCCTTCTGTATTGCGATAGGTATTGGCGTTCTGGAAGTAACCTGCAGACAGCAGCTCCAGCACCTTGTTCTGATATTCGATATAAGCAGTATAGGCCTTGTCAATCCGTCCTACAATCTGCAAGCCTTCAGCGGTATTCATTGATTTCTGTATGAGGAGGAATTGTTCCTCCGCTTTAGCCGCTTTTCTCTCCACCTCACTCTTCTGTGAATTTACAGAGAGCGTATCTGCATTCAGCATGGAGGTAGTCAGGATGCGGGCCATGTCGTTGACTTCTCCCCGCATGGCAGAAGAGGCGCGGCCTTTCATATACCGTTCCTGGAATCCGTCCAGCTGGTTATTCATATAATTCAAACGATCGTATCCAATCATGGTCAGTGCAAGCATAATGGCCAGCATGGCACTGAAACCGATCAAGAGCTTAGCCTTTATTTTCATTCCTTATCTGTTCCCTTCGTCAATGAAATCCACACCAGGCAGCGGTCATCCTCGCGTTCTTTGCTTGCGGAGTCATAGAAGAACGCCTCACGCATAGTTTCTTCCTGCCAGGAATGCCCGACATCCAGATGAGAAACCATGAAATCCAGCTGCTGCTCCTGACCGCCTTCGGCCAATTCCAGCAGCCCATCCGTATACAGCACCAGATGCCCTTCATCTTCATAGGTCAGACTCTGGGCTTGAATATCAATCGTGTCAAACAGACCTACCGGATGTCCATTGCTCTCCAGCAATACCGGATTCTTGGCAGATCCTTCAAAGAACAACCCCGGCGGATGGCCGGCATTAACGAAATCGATACGCTTCTGCCGGGTATCGATAACCAGATAGATGGCTGTAAAGTAATACTGGACAAGCTGCTTCTCTATATATAGCTGGTTAAAGCGGCGGTTCAGCTCTTGTATCACCCGCTCAGGTTCAACGTACGTAGTTACAGTGTCCTTCATGACTGAAGCGATAAACATGCAGAATAAAGACGAGGAGATCCCATGTCCCATCATATCCAGCAGGATCACTCCATACCGGCCGTCTCCCAGCGGGTACCAGGCATACAGATCCCCAGCCAGCTCCGAAGAGGGCTGATAAATCGCATGAACCTCAAATTGCGGTTCCTTCAGCGGCAGGCTCAGAACGGCAGTCTGCACCAGCGCAGCCAGCTTCAGTTCATCCTGAATCCGCTGATCCCGCTCCTTGTGCCAGTCCTTCTCCTGCTTCAGACGCAGCGCCAGCCGTATTCTTGCCATCAGCTCGACCTTGTTGATCGGCTTGGTCACATAATCGACTGCGCCGGCATCCAGCGCCTCAGCCAGCTTCTTGGAATCGCCCACGGCTGTAACCATAATAATGGGAATGTCCTTAAGATGCTCATACTGCTGGACCACCCGGCAGGCCTCAATCCCATCCATCTCCGGCATCATCATATCCAGCAGAATCAGATCAATATCGGACATCCGCGGGCGCCCCTGCTCCGTTTCCGTACCAATCCCCAGCAACCCCAGCATCTCTTTTGCAGAAGAAGCCGTTATGAAATTCCGGTAGTCTTCCTTCTTCAAGATCTCACGGATAATGATTACATTGGTAGGATTGTCATCGACGATCAGAATTCTCATCCTCTTCACCTCACACGATTAGTTTTTGCAGTGATATCTCCCGTAAAATCCCGTAAAGCACATATATTTATCATACGATATTTAGTCAGTCTTTTACCATTTGAATGATTAGCCCATTCGGGTATGCTTTCGTTTCTTCAACAAAGTAACCTCCAGCCCCACTGCGCTAGTGGTTCTGGAGGTTACGCTATTGTACTTATAGGACTGTCCATTGACGGTTGCCTTGAACCAACGCTTACGCCGAAGGTTTCTTGGCAATGACAATAACCTTGCCCAAGTCTAGTTCTTTTTCGTAGAAATCAGCTTCGGCTTCAGTGAAACCCAGCGAAGTAATCATGGAGCGCAGTTCGTCTCCGCGGGAGCGGAACATGTTGGCAATAGCGCCAAACAGGCCTTCTTCCTTAAGCCCCACCTCATTGGTGTCCGCTGCATCCACGATGCGTCCTTCACGGTCTTCATCATGGCTAATTACGTAAATGTCTTCTCTGGTGTAGCCGCTGTTACGCAGGCGGTTCACTTCTTCAATAGCCTGAACACCATTCTCTAATACCTTGGCATATGATTGTGCACCAATTGAATCCATGGGATCACTCTCCTAATCGAAGGTTGTAGGTCATATTATTCATACAATGTCAAAGAGAACATGTTCTTTCATTAACCAAATACAGAGGCAGCGAAACGCTTCAGGAAGAATTACCGTCAAACAGATCTATTCCGCTCCATTCTCCTGTACCCGGATTGCGGTAAATCTTCAGCGCCGTGCTGCCTCTCATATACACATCGCCATCTTCGGCTACGAAATACGGTTCGCCAAGCATCTCGCGCAGATTCCCCTTCAACGGGTCAAGCTTCGTGCCATTCAGGTACAGTCCATAACTTGACGCCTGCGCCGGAGAGACATGCACATACAGCACAATCCCCTCGCAAATTCCGGCAGACATCTCGGAATACTGGTATTCGATGCAGTTCTGCCAAGGGTCCGGAGCCATCCGCAGTGGCGCTCCTTGGGCTGCCAGCAGTTCTTCCTCGGTATCATAGAGCGATACCCTGGCCAGCGAATCAAAAGAAGTGATTAAAGAATTTGGGCCAGACTGCTGTATTGAGGCAGCAACTGCCGCCGGTTCTGCAAATATAGCAAGAGGTACCTGTTCTTCCGGTGCAGAGACAGCAAAGTAGGGGGAAAGGAGACTGAGTAACAGGAGAATGGTGTTCATACTTGTGCTCCCACCTTTCTTTTGTGCACCCTGCCACCACAAGCCTTACATGTATATCAGCAATGGCCGAGGCAGATTATTTGCGGAACTTCTGCCAGATGGTCGCAGCAGCATCTACACCTTTGAGTATGGATGCCACTTTCCCTGGCGGCTTCGTATAAACAGCGTCATAGGAATTCACTGTACGCTCTTCAGAAGGGGTCATCGGCACTTCTTTAATAGATACCGCCTTGCTCTTCTCTTTCAATTCGCGTGATTTACGGTATTTCTCGATGACTGTCACGGACACTTGCTTGACGGTCAGGGTCAGCTCGTTCATCACATCGCCGAGGTTCTTGACCGAATCCATAATAGGATCAATCTTCTGAATCTTACCCTGTACATCCAAAGTAATATCGTTGGCATGCCTTACTGTGGTTTTGACTTCACAAGTAAGCTCATCGACGGTCTTCTGCACCTCTTGCAGCGTCTGGCTGACCTTATCCAGGGACTCCTTTGCCGACTTCAAGGTTCTGATTAAGAAGAAGACAAGTACCGCGAATGCGACAGCTACGAGGGCTACGCTAAGTGAAATAATTAAATCCATATCCAAAAACCCCTTCCAAGTATCAATAAGTAGCGGCTAATCAGCCCTGTATAATGCATAGTTACCCTTGCGCCAATAAGGCGAAACAACCAGTCAAGCCATGGTAAAATCCCCCTTTATGGCTTTGTTTCAAATCACTAAGCCCCGTTTAATCATGACTACATTATCTCATAAAAGAAAGGGTGGTTATGATGGTGAAATGGTCAATCATTCTACTTGCCGTTGCTTTAATTGCGGGGGTTTTCGGTTTCTTTAATCTGATTGCAGCAGCCGTAGCGGGGATCTTCAAAATTGTATTCTTTATCTTCCTGGTGTTGTTTATCATTTCTCTCTTTACAGGACGCCGCGGTCGTTCCAAGTAGCGCAATCTTCACTTTTATATTTATGTGTAAATTCTGGCAAAAGGGACGTCTTCTAACACCTGCTTTACACAGCCCAAATAAAAAATGAAAGTTGTTTGGTTCATAGTACCCACTTTATGTTTACTACCTTATTAGCAAACGGCGTACAACGAAAAAACGCTAAAGCCAAAACCCATTCTCAGGAGGTAACATTTTATGAAAAAACTCGTCAGCTTTACAGTAGCCGCTGGGCTTTTAGCTTCTATCGCAGCCAGTGCTTCCGCAGCAGAAGTCGCACCCATTACAGGAACGCCTGTTGTAGGCACACCTACATCAGTAACAGACACAACTTACACTAAATACGAAACTGCAATCACACCAGCTGACCTTCGTCCTGCTACGCCGATGGTCATCCTGACCAAAAGCACTGCATTCCACTTTGCAGCAGGCAGCACAACTACACCTGCAGGCTGGCTGAGTTCTCAGACTGTTGATACTACCGGTCAGATTCAAAGAGATAGCTTCGGCAATGAATGGAGAGAAATTTACACTTGGCTTGGCAAAGCATGGATTAAAGTGCCTACCTCTGCATACATTATCACTCCATAAGAATACGAATAAGCTTAAACCACTCCAAATTTAAGGGCAGATTTCCTTAGAATATTACGCCCTATTCATGGGCGTACATAAAAAAGAGCCGGATCGGACAATACTTATTGTCTGATTCGGCTCTTTTTCCATAATCATAATCATCATAAATCAGGAAAGGCTGTCCCCGGCAGAAGAATCTGCTGAAGGGACAGCCCCACGATAACACCCGCTCTAGTTCACCCGTCACAAACTGATGATGCGCCCGCTTCCTGTATTGCTTTATAATTAGCGGATGACCGAACCCCCGTAAAGGAAACGATTCATCCAAGAAGCGCTTAATTTATCTACTCTTACCCCACCCGAAGTCTTGGAGTAAGTATGCAGAACTTGTCCATCTCCCAAATACATCGATACATGTGAAATTCTTGCCGTATCCTTGTTAATTACGGCATAGTCTGATGCCGAGGTGCCCTTGTAGTCCATAAAGAACATCAGATCGCCACGCTTCAAGCCGGAAAGATCATATACCGCCTTGCTGTTCTGCTTCACCCAATCTCCCTGTTGCCGGGAGTCGGCCGGCAGTTTCAGGTTCGCAGCCTCCATAAAGATCTGCCGGATGAAATCGGAGCAGTCAAAGGTATCTGTAGTGCTGCGATTGGAGCCAAATTCATAGGGTGTGCCCAGATAACGCATGCCGGTACTGATTACGGTCTCAATAACCGCACTTCCTTCAGGAGCTTCCGGCGGTGCTGCTGTTGGCACAGGTGCCGGGGTTGGGGTCGGAGTCGGCACCGGAGTTGGTGCCGGAATTAACGGTGCTCCCGCTCCGGAACCTACCTTAATGTACTGCTCACTTGCACTGGTATAACCAGTTACGCCATCTGCTGTCCTTACCTTGTACCAATACCGGTTGGTTGCTTCAACTATCGCTACCTGGTCACCCTGCTGCAGAAACTTCAGCACCTGGCTGTCAGTAGACGGCTGATCACGCAAGCGAACACTGGATTGAATCATTCCATTCTGCGCTGACGGCGTGATGCCCGAAGTTGCCACCGGAGCCGGAGCTGTATTCAGCGAGATGTAGCGGCTGTCCAGACTGGTGTATCCAACATCACCGCCGGAAGTGCGCACTTTATAAAAATAATTATTCGTCTTCTCAAGAATAGTCACTATTTCTGCTTTTTTCAAGTAGCTTATCACTTTTCCACTTGTGGAAGGTGTATCACGCAGACGAACACTGGCTTCAATGGTAGCTGTTTGTACGGCAGCGGCCGTTACTGAAGGATTGGAAGAAGCGTTTGCTGCAGCGGCCCGGTCAATAGGGTAACTCCCCAAACCTGTGACAATGGCGGCTGTGACCAATAGACTTGCTGTAAGCTTTTTCTGCGATTTAATCATAGGTTCCCCCGAATGACATTTTAAGAATTCAACAAAGGTGCGCGCAACTTTTGTTGCTTTCTGCCCTCATTATAGGCTTACCCGGGATATGGAACATGCTCCAAATTTCACAAAAAACTTTCCAACTTCTGGGTCAACCCAGGTCTATAGTCTTTAATCCTCCTTGAATATGGTTTTAATTTCCTTTATTATGCATTTTTACCGTCTTTCACTTTGGGTTCGACGTGTACCTGCACGTGCATGATATTATGGAGCCGGGTCATCCGCTCTTCAATGGTATTGCTGATTTCATGTCCGGCACTGACCGTAATGCCCGCATCCACTTCAACGACCACATCCACCAGCACATGATTTCCGTGTACACGGGCCTTCACATCCTTGATTCCTTCCACGCCTGGAGTGCGGGCAATGGTGCTGCGCAGATCCATCAGCTTGTTCTCATCGAATCCGTCGGTCAACCGGTATGTGGAATCACGGAAAATATCCCATGCTGTCTTGGAAATCAGCAGGCCTACGAGAACGGCAGCTGCGGAATCTATCCAAGGCAGACCGAACTGGGCACCCACTATGCCTACAGCTGCTCCAATACTCACTAAAGCATCCGAGAGATTATCCTTGGCTGCTGCCATCAGTGCTCCATTGTTGATTTGCTTCGCCAGCCTTTTGTTATATGTATATACCCCCAGCATGGCTATCGCGCAGATCACGGCTATGCCCGCAGACCATAGCTGCGGCGTGGCCTTGGCCCCTTCGAAAAAGGAGCGGACAGCCTCGACAATCACCTGTATCCCTACCATCGCCATAATAAAAGAGGCCAGTAGCGCAGCCACCGTCTCGGCACGGAAATGCCCGTAGGCGTGATCTGAATCCGGCGGCTTCCGTGAAATCCGCAGACCAATCAGCACCGCAACCGAAGCGACGATGTCGGTCAGATTGTTGAAGCCGTCTGCCAGCAGCGCGCTGGAAGCAAACAAATAGCCGCTGGACAGCTTTAGTAGGGACAAAACCAGATAAGCCGCGATGCTGACCCAGGCTCCACGTTCTCCTTTGCGTATATCCTCATAGATATCTGTCATGACCCGCAGCCTCCTGTATGTTGCTTAGAGTTGTACCCTTGCTTCCGGCACAGAATTCTTTCAATTATTCTTGCCCTTGTGGCCTGATTACAAAACCATTAGAATAGAGTGAGGTAATTGTTTCGAAGGAGGTCAAGCACAAGTGAGCGAAAGCAACGAAAAAAGCAAAATTAATCTGGCCGATGCCATCCGTCAAAAGCTGGAACAAAAAAAACAGCAGAATTTCAAACCGGAATCCACGTTTCAGGCAGGTTCTGCCAAACCATTGAAATCACAAAACAACAAAAAGCCCAACAACCAGCGCCGCCGTACCGGCGGATCGTAATTAGATTCATTTCACGCTTGACCCTAAACGGCTGCGTTCTCCCTACCCGGGAAGACGCAGCCGTTTTTCTATGTCCTCATATGGGCTAAGTTATCCGGTGAAACTTCTACTTCAAGTAGAAACGGCTTCGCCGTCTTTTGTAAGAGGTGGATGCTTCCGAAGCAGCGAAGCTACGTATCGCTTTCTTATATTTTCAAAAAAGCAGCTGCCCTCCCCCGGAGGAGTGGACAGCCGCTTCTTAAGTATGTCTTGCAGCGAAGAATTACACCTCGACAGGGTACATGCGCTGGCGCATTTCCTTAATCTCCGGGTTCTCCAAATATTCGTCATAGCTCATCGAACGGTCAATTACACCGGCAGGCGTAATTTCAACAATCCGGTTGGCAATGGTCTGAATGAACTGATGGTCATGCGAAGTAAACAGAATGGTGCCGTCGAAATCAATCAGCCCGTTGTTCAGTGCTGTGATCGATTCCAGATCCAAGTGATTGGTAGGCTCTTCGAATACCAGCACATTCGCGCCGTTCAGCATCATCTTGGCCAGCATGCAGCGGACCTTCTCGCCCCCGGAAAGCACGCTCGCCTTCTTCAGCGCCTCTTCACCGGCAAACAGCATCCGGCCCAGGAAGCCGCGCAGGAACGTCTCATCCTGATCCTTGGAATATTGGCGCAGCCATTCCACAAGGTTCATCTCAATTCCGTCGAAATAGGCGGAGTTATCCTTGGGGAAATAAGCCTGGGTGGTTGTAACCCCCCATGCATACTCACCGGCATCCGCTTCCATCTCGCCCATAATCACATCGAACAGCAAGGATTTCGGCTGGGAATACGGTCCGACAAATGCAATCTTGTCGCCTTTGTTCACTACCAGGTTGAACTCATCCAGAACCTTCTCGCCGTCCACCTCTTTGGTCAGACCGGTGATGGTAAGCAGCTGCTTGCCTGCTTCACGCTCAGGCTTGAAGTTAAGGAACGGATATTTGCGGTTGGACGGACGAATATCATCCAGCGTAATCTTCTCCAGCTGCTTCTTGCGGGAGGTCGCCTGCTTGGACTTGGAGGCATTGGCGGAGAAGCGTTGGATAAACGCCTGCAGCTCCTTCATCTTATCTTCCTTCTTCTTGTTCGAATCCCGCTGCAGGGCTTGAGCCAGCTGGCTGGATTCGTACCAGAAGTCGTAGTTGCCGACATACATCTGAATCTTGCCGAAGTCGATATCGGCGATATGCGTACATACCTTGTTCAGGAAGTGACGGTCATGGGATACAACAATAACGGTGCCTTCGTAGTCCATGAGGAAGTTCTCAAGCCAGCCAATCGACTCCAGATCCAGATGGTTGGTAGGCTCATCGAGCAGCAGGTTGTTCGGGCGGCCGAACAGAGCCTGGGCCAGCAGCACGCGCACCTTCTCGTTGCCGCTGAGTTCTGCCATCTTCTTCTCGTGCAGGTCACGCATAATGCCAAGGCCGATCAGCATGGCAGCCGCATCCGGCTCGGCATCCCAGCCGTTCAGCTCGGCGAATTCGCCTTCCAGCTCACCGGCACGCAGTCCGTCCGCTTCGGTGAAATCACTCTTAGCGTACAACGCGTCCTTCTCCTTCATAATCTCATAGAGGCGTGTATGCCCCATAATAACGGTCTCCAGCACCTGGGACTCATCGTATTCGAAATGATTCTGCTTGAGAACTGCAAGCCGTTCTCCGGGAGTAATGTGGACATCCCCCATGTTGGCTTCAATCTCTCCGGAGAGAATCTTCAGAAAAGTTGATTTACCGGCCCCATTGGCACCAATGAGGCCATAGCAGTTGCCTGGGGTAAATTTTATGTTTACATCTTCAAAGAGAGCGCGTTTTCCGTAGCGGAGTGTTACGCCGCTTGTACTAATCATTAAGCATTACCATCCTTTTCACTTAGGGTTCCGGCTCATTATAGCATAAAATCAAGCTAAATAGCCTATAACAAATAGACCTCTGTCCAGAACTTGAAGCATTCCAGCTTTCCTTATGAAGAAAATTATTCCAGACTGAATCGTCCTGTTCAGCACCCCGGCCTCATTGACCGGCAGTACGGGCCTCCGGATGTACCACCAGCGTCTCGCCGTACCCCAGCGTACGGATACGCTCTTCATGAATGCCCTGCTCCACTCTTGCTGCCTCCATTCGGTCGAGCGCCTCACGCGCGGTATCATCGGCCAGCCTGAAGGTGCCGTAATGCATCGGGATCATCAGCTCCGCGCCTACATCCATAAAAGCCTGCACCGCTTCCTCCGGATTGACATGCTGTGAGGTCATGAACCATTCCGGCTCATAAGCGCCGATCGGCATCAGGGCGACGTGCAGGCTGAAGCGGCTGCCGATTTCCTTGAAGCCGGCAAAATAGCCGCTGTCTCCGGCAAAATAAAGGTTGGGCGGCAGCTTGTGCCTGGCTTCGCCCTGTACGTCCTCTCCGGCGTCCGGATGGTTCTCCGGCTGGGCCGGCTCCAGCACGTAGCCGCCCCAATGCGAGGTATTCGTATCAAACGGCGTCCGGCGGGTCCAGTGTTGGGTCGGCACAAAGGTCAGCTTCACGCCTGCCAGTGTGACCTCCTGCCACCACTCCAGCTCCACGCAGCTGCGGAAGCCCTTGCGCAGCATCTTCCGCTTCAGACCGGTCGGCACAACAAGGGTAGTTCCTGCCCCATACAGCTTGCGGATGGACGAGATATGCAAGTGATCATAATGGGAATGCGAGATCAGAATCAGGTCGATCGGCGGTACCGCGGCCAGCGGAAGGCCTGGCTCGCCAAGGCGTTTCTCGAAGCCCAGACGGCGCGCCCAGATCGGATCGGTTATAATATTCAGTCCTTCATATTGAAGCAAAAAAGTGGAATGCCCCACCCAGGTAATCGTCGTATCCAGCCGGTTCTCTGCCAGGTAAGACAGCTTGGGCGGAACATTGGGTACCGCGTAGGAATAGTCCTTCTGCTTGCGGCGGCGTTCCTCGCGCCACTGGCGGAATTCCTTGAGCGTTTTATCGGTACTTACATTATCGATGTTGTTGTAGCGGATTTTGGCCATAAGGCACCTCTTTTATAGTTGTCATTAATCATACGCATACTACAAATTTTACCCTTATAGCAGAAAGTTTAAGCGGAATACCTGCTTGTCCTTTGTGCTCAGCAGGGCATATAGGTTAAAATGCGGATAAAGAGAGCGGTACATTTACCATTTAAGGAGGAGCTGCGTATGAAGATTACCTTTATTGAACCGACACCGAGTCCAAATACGATGAAGCTTCATCTGGATGAGAGCCTTGAGCCGGGCGTGCGCCGGACCTATACCCCGGAGAGCCAGCGTTCCGCTCCCCCCTGGGCACGGGATATGCTTACTATACCAGGAGTAACCAGCATCTACCATGCGGCCGACTTCGCGGCGCTGGAACGCAAAGGCAGCGCCGACTGGGCCGCGATCCTGCGCGAGGTCCAGCAGCGCTTCGGCGGCGGTGAAGGCCTGGCAGCGGAGGATTGGAGCCTGACGGATGAGCACGCGGGTGCCCACTTCGGAGAAGCACAGGTCTTCGTGCAGATGTTCCGCGGCATCCCGATCCAGATCCGCGTCAAGACCGGTGCGGGCGAGGAGCGGATCTCCCTGGCCGCGCGCTTCACACAAGCGGTCATGGATGTAGCCAGCGCCGTCATGATCAAGGAGCGCAAGCTCACCGATTACGGCGTGCGCTACGGTGAACCGAGCGACATCGCGCGTGAGGTGGAGCAGGAGCTGGAAGCGGCGTATCCGCAGGAACGCCTCGACTCCCTCGTGCAGCAGGCCATCGCGCACGGAGCAGCCGGCGAGTTCATCGAGCAGCGGCACAAGAAAGAGCAGGCCGAGCTGCTGCGGGACCTGCATGATGAGGATTGGCGCGTGCGCTACGCCGCGCTGGAGGATCTTGCGCCAAGCGCCGAGCTGCTGCCGGAGCTGCGCACGGCCCTGCACGACCCCAAGCTGCATATCCGCAGGCTGGCGGTCGTGTACCTGGGCGACCTTCGCAGCCCTGAGGCGATGGAGCTGCTCTATGAGGCGATGGCAGACAGCGCTCCGGCCGTGCGGCGCACGGCGGGGGATACGCTGTCTGATATCGGCGATCCCGCCGCGACGCCGGTCATGACGGCGTCGCTGCAGGACAAGAGCAAGCTGGTCCGCTGGCGGGCGGCGCGCTTCCTCTATGAGGTCGGCACCGCCGAAGCGCAGGAAGCATTGACCGCCGCCGCCGAGGACCCGGAATTCGAGGTGGGCCTGCAGGCCCGGATGGCACTGGAACGAATTGCCTCCGGCGAAGCCGCCGCCGGTACGGTCTGGCAGCAAATGTCGGAACGCCGACGGACCTAACGCCAACCTGCCGTTATTTGTCATTGCCTGACCACAGAACTTGCTTTATACTAATTCCTGTTGTGTTTGTAAACGAAATAGTAAAGATAGCCTCATCATACCTACGATGAGGTAGAGGTCGCGGATATCAAGAGTATATGCCCGGAGACGTTCAAGAGCCGTCTGTGAAAGGCATGGAAAGGGATATCCGCCGAAGTCCGCGCTGCCGCTCTTACAGCAGCGCAGATTGGGGCCGTCACCGACAAGGTGCGGAACTGTCACGGCATCGCTGCTATCACCGCAGCGGCGCTGTGTTGCGCTATCTTACAGGGAGTATGATGCGGAGCTGTAATACAAGGAACCCGCAGGATACCGTCTGCGGGTTTTTGCGCGCTTACAGAAGTGAGCTGCTGCGTCCATTCCGGCACTGCCGGGCTATCGTGGCAGCCCCCGTCCCGGCGGGCAAAGGGCGCTCAGCACTCCCCGTTCATGAACAGAAACATGAGACTAGAAGGAGTGTCATTTATTATGCAAAGCAAGCAGCAGCATACGACGCAGGCCGGCTCCAAGGAACCTGGGCTGCGCAAGACATTTAAGGCCAGACATTTAACCATGATCGCGCTCGGCGGTTCGATCGGGACCGGGCTGTTCCTGGCCAGTGGGGGCGCCATCGCCGCTTCCGGGCCGGGCGGGGCACTGCTGGCCTACACCGCCGTTGGCATCATGGTTTATTTTCTGATGACCAGCCTGGGAGAACTGGCGACCTATCTGCCGGATTCCGGCTCGTTCAGCACCTATGGCACCCGCTTCATCAGCCCTGCCTTCGGCTTCGCCATCGGCTGGAACTTCTGGTACAACTGGGCGGTTACGATTGCTGCTGAACTGTCGGCGGCTACAGTGATTATTAAATACTGGTTCCCGGACAGCCCCTCCTTTCTCTGGAGCCTGGTGTTCCTGCTGCTGATGTTCGGTCTGAACTTCCTCTCCTCACGCGGCTATGGGGAATCGGAATACTGGTTCGCGATCATCAAGATTATTACCGTCATCGTATTCCTGGCTGTCGGCGTGCTGATGATCTTCGGCATTATGGGTGGCGAGGCCGTCGGCTTCAGCAACTTCCAGCTGGGCGGCAGCTCCTTCCACGGCGGATTCTTCGCCTTCGTAGGCGTCTTTATGGCAGCCGGGTTCTCCTTCCAGGGCACCGAGCTTGTAGGCGTAGCGGCTGGCGAGAGCGAGAACCCGCGCCGTAATGTGCCGCTGGCCATCCGCCAGGTATTCTGGCGGATTCTGATCTTCTACATCCTGGCCATTCTGGTCATTGGCCTGCTGATTCCCTATACGAACCCGGATCTGCTGCGGGGCGGGATCGACGATATCGGCGTCAGCCCGTTTACAATCGTCTTCAACAAAGCCGGGCTAGCTATTGCCGCTTCCGTCATGAACGCCGTCATTCTTAGCTCGGTGCTCTCTGCGGGCAACTCCGGGATGTACGCCTCCAGCCGGGTGCTGTATGCCATGGCCAAAGACGGTATGGCTCCGCGTGCGCTTGGACGGCTTAACCGCCGGGGCGTACCCGTCGGCGCGCTGCTGGTCACAACGGCTGTCGGCATGCTGGCATTTCTCGCTTCCTTTTTTGGCGACGGTGCGGTATACAACTGGCTGTTGAACGCTTCCGGGATGTGCGGCTTCATTAACTGGCTGGGTATTGCCATCTGCCACTTCCGCTTCCGCCGTGCGTTCATCGCTCAGGGACATTCGCTCGATGAGCTGCCTTACCGGGCCAGATGGTTCCCGTTTGGTCCGCTGTTCGCCTTTGCCCTCTGTATGGTTGCCGTGTTGGGACAGAATCTGGGCGCCTTTACGGGAGACAGCATTGACTGGTACGGCCTGATGGTATCCTACATCAGCCTCCCGCTGTTCCTGCTGATCTGGTTCGGCTACCGTTGGTTCCGCAAGAGCCGGCTGGTGCCGCTGGCCGAAGTCGATCTCAGCACGCATCCGGAATAAGGAGGCCTGCTGCTGCGCTGCGGTTACAACAGAACTCATAATAGAAACGGCTGCCATCCACAACAGGACGGCAGCCGTTTCTATATATGCTCTATTATTTGCGGACAGCTTATTTCCAGGTCACATATACCTTCAGATCACCCGTATTATCGAAGCTGGAAGTGGAATAGGACAATTGGTTCAAGCCCAGCTGGTACAATTGCTGCAGATCGCCCTGCAGCTGCTTCTTGCTGCCCTTGTAGCGGAACAGCAGGGAATGCTTGCCGGACGAGAGCGCCTGTTGTCCAAGCTTCGCCAGATCAGCGCCGGCAGCCACGATGCGGCTCTCATCATACAGCTCATAGTTCAGCTCCTGCTGCAGGGCCTTGAACCATGCCTTTGCCTGCCCGCCACCGCTCACCAGTTCAGCCAGCGTCTTATGATAGGCGGTGGAAGCCGCCGGGTAAGGCTTGGTCCAGCTGTGGTCTTTGCGCAGCTGGGCATCCGTCCTCAGATAATAGGCCGTGACGACTTCGCCGGGCTGGTCGGGCACTGGATCATCCCAGGTTGTATCCAGGTGATACCACTTCCCGTCCAGCTGCACCAGGTTCCAGGCATGCGATACCCGGCTGCCTCCCTCAGGCTTGGCGGTTCCCTCGACGATCCGGTTCGGAATGCCCGCTTCCTTCAGCAGCTTGTAGGTCAAGAGCGAGTAGCCCTGACAGACAGCGCTACCGCTCTTCAGCCCTTCATATGCGGTATATTTGCTGTACGTAGTGTCATATTGGAGCGTGCGAACTACCCAGTCATGAATCACCTTCACCTTCTGGTGGTTGTTCATTCCCGGCAGGATCAGCTTCTTCAGCGCTGCCTTCACCTGCTGATTAACATAGGCAGTCTGCTGTAGTGTCTCCCGGTATTCCATCTGCACCGTTACCTTTGCAGAGCGCGCACCTCCCTGATAGGAGTAGCCATAGCTGTCGACAATATAATACAGGTACGGATCGCTCGCCATGGCGTGATTGATTGCGCTTTGCACCTGTGGCTTCAGTTGACTGGTTTTGCCTTCAAAAGTAAACGTTATCGTCTCCCTGCGATTATTCATCGAGGCCGTCAATTTCTGTGTCATTTCGCTGACTGACTTCAAACTGGCCGGATGGGCAGCCGCATTCACATGGCTCCAGCTCAGATAGACTGCCGGAGGAATGGCCCCGGCAACAAGCGATACGCCAAGAATGGCTTTGACCAGCGAGCCTCTGCTTCTCTTCTTCACGGTTTGATCCTCCTGCCCCTATCGGCTTGCCTAGCTTGTATGTCCAAACTATGCTTTATATTATGCCGGCCTTGAGGCACCTGAGAATCAGGATGGGCACTTTTCTATTATCGCTATTCCCGGCAGTTCTGTAAACTTAAGCTCCGCGACTACCGCGGCTTAATATTACTCTATATAAGATGAACTTAAGTTTCTACCCATCGATTTCCGTCGTCACTGCGGTGAATAGTTGGACTTCCGGCCGCTGTTGTCTCCAGATTTCTTCAATGAAACCGCTGTTCATTTTATATACTGAATATTTCATGCTGTTAACGCTCCACCCCTGCTTACTTACGGACCGAGGAGCCGCTATTTGCGCCAAATCGGTCTGATTTGATGATTTAAGGACTCAGGAGCCCCTATTCATGCCAAAAGCAATTAAAAAGCAGCTGAATTCCCGGCATAAGGGCCCCTCAGTCCGTAACGACCTCCAAACACAGCTGAATTTGAAAATAAGAGCTATAGTGTCCGCAAGTAGGCAAATTCCACCGTACATCCGCTCATTTCACATACTAACCTGCTGTTGTAGAGCAGATAGAGGCCCCCCTCCACAATCGCGGGGAGCCTATTAGATAATTAGTTAGTTGGCACATGCTATGCATCATTTCAGCTATTTTCCGCACCTTGTTGGTTTCGAATAATCTGAGCATAACCTTAATCTCCTCCACTCTTTTGCAGTTAAGTTGAAGATAGGTTGTCCTAACGCTGCTCTGATTGCGGGATAAGCGTATACATCCGGCCTGCTTCTGTCTCAAACGTATGGGCGGCCGATTGCCGCGAACCGTCCACTGCCAGCAGATCCAGCGGTAGACCGCTGTGGATGCAGCAGAGCTTGCCGTGCGTTGAGGTAAGCAACGCCCGCATTAACCGGCCTGCGCTCCACTCCAGGTCCACAGTAAAGCCGCCGCGCGCGGCAAGCCCTGTAACCCTGCCTTCGCTCCAGCTCTCCGGCAGGGCGGGCAACAGGTGCAGCACGCCTCCATGGCTCTGCAGCAGCAGCTCAGCGATGCCTGCCGTCGTGCCGAAATTGCCGTCAATCTGGAACGGTGGATGGTTGCCGAGCAGATTCGGCAAGCTGGAGACCTGCAGAATCCGGCGCAAGCAGCCATAAGCTGCAGCCCCGTCCCCAAGGCGCGCATACAGGTTCAGCAGCCAGGCTGCGCTCCAGCCGGTATGCCCGCTGCCTGCCGCCAGGCGCTGCTGCAGTGTCAGGGCTGCGGCGGCGGCCAGCTCCGCCGTTCCCGCCGGAGTTATGGTATCGCCGGGATACAGCCCATACAGATGGGAGACATGCCGGTGGCCCGGCTCGTGCTCCCCGAATTCCTCATTCCATTCGCGCAAGCGGCCATCTGACGCTATGCCGGGATAAGCCAGCTGCTCACGCTTCGCGTGCAGCTCTTCTCGCAGCTCCGGGTCCAGCTCCAGAATCTCGGCAGCCTGAATACAATGGCTGAAGCATTCCGCCACCAGCGCCAGATCCATCGCGGAGCCGGAAGATACGCTGCACGGCATTCCGTCAGCCGTGAGGAACACATTCTCCGGCGAGGTGGACAGACCTGTCGTCCAGCGTCCATCCGGCAGCTCCACCAGCCAGTCCAGACAGAACAGGGCTGCTCCCTTCAGCGACGGATAAGCCTTGGAGCGCAGATAATCCTCATCCGGGCGGAAGGCATAACGTTCCCAGAGATGCCGTGACAACCAGACCCCGCCCATCGGCCAGAACGCCCACATCGCCCTACCGTCGGATGGCGTGGTCATGCGCCACAGGTCGGTATTGTGGTGGGTTGTCCAGCCTCGCGCCCCATAATGAACGTCGGCCGTGCGGCCGCCCGCTTCAGCCAGCTCGGTGATGAGGTTCAGCAGCGGCTCATGGCATTCGCCAAGTCCGCAGCTCTCTGCCGGCCAATAATTCATCTCCGTGTTGATGTTGGTTGTATAATTGCTGTTCCACGGTGGCTGGACATGCGGATTCCAGATTCCCTGCAGGTTCAGCGCCTGCGTTCCCGGCCGGGAACCGGCAATCATCAGATACCGCCCATACTGGAACAGCAGCGTTTCCAGCAGAGGGTCAGCCTGACCCTGCCGGTACGCTTCAAGCCGGATATCGGTGGGTTGATCCAGAGTAGAACCGGTTTTACCCAGCTCTAGCTGCACACGTCCGAACAAGGCCTGATGATCCGTGATGTGCCGCTGCTTCAATTCCGAATATACGCCTGCCGATTGTGCCAATTGCTCTATACAGCGCGTCTCGGGGAGCATCTTCCCGCTTCCCGGTATCCGGTCGTATCCTGCGAAATCAGTCGCCGCAGCCAGCACAAAGGTAACGGATTGTGCACCAGAAATGCTCACACGTCCCTTCTCCGCCGCCACCTTCCCGCCTTCGGTCCAGACTCTCAGGGCAGTAGCGAAACGGATTCCCATATCGCTCTCATATAATACGGCTCTGGGATGATCACCTACATAGTTATCGGCTACATGCGAAGGTGCCCGGCCCGTGACCATCAGAACTGCGTCTGGATAATTGTCAGCACTGTAAGGATGAGGGGAAGTGAACTCCGCTGACAGCTCCGGCAGCACGGCATCCCCATCTCCTCCTTCAACCCGAATCTGAACAACCATCAGCTCATCCGGTCTGCTGGAGAAGACTTCGCGCACGATCCTCACGCCATCCAAAGTATAGGATACTGAAGCTATGCCCTGATCCAGATCAAGCTCCCGCCGATAATGGCCGAGTGAGCTGCCAGCCTGAAACTGGATGCGCAAATCGCCGAGTGGCTGATACGATTCGGTGCGTCTGCCGAGCATCGTGGCTTCCACCAGAGCCTCAGCCTCGGTATATTTGCCTTCTGCTGCCAGCTGTCGTGCTGGTCCCAAATGACGCAGTGCTTCATAGTTGGCGGTATCTCTGGGGAAGCCCGACCATAACGTATCTTCATTGAGTTGAATGCGTTCTTCTTCCACTCCGCCGAACACCATACCGCCCAGCCGTCCGTTCCCGACCGGCAGCGCCTCTTCCCATACAGCCGCCGGCTTGTTGTACCACAGCACGTTCCCTTGATCCTTCCTATTCTCTTCCATGGATATCCCTCCTGCGGTATTATGGACACCACTGCTTCTGTCCGGATTATTGCCGAATGAACAGCAATCGGCGGGAGGTCCGGACTTTCGTTCGGACTTCCCGCCTGCTTCATGCTTTTATTTCATTAGGCTTAATTCAATACTTACTCATTCCACAGTTTAACGCGTTGCTTCACCAGTTCCTCACGCAGATCTTCCGCCTTCTCTACACCCGCCTTATCCAGTTCGCCCATATAGGCCTCCCAGACTTTATCGAAATCAGCGGGCTTCGACAGGATAGATTCAGGAATTTTTTTCCAGGTAATATCCTTCAGCTTGTTGTCAAGAACGAGAATTTCGCTTTCGCCAGGGATGGTGATATTCCATGCCGCGCCCCAAGGCTTAACCTTGAACTCATCTTCATTCGGGAACAGATCTTTCCAAGTGGTTGCCTTGTAAGCAGCCAACGTTTCTTTTTCCACCGCATTGTAGCTGGCTGTTACTTGTTCAGGGAAACGGGTGGTGTAGTAGCTACCGGTTGGGTCCAATACGCCATCGCCATAATGCGCGCTAAGCAAGGCGTAGTTTGAGCCGACATTGCCCAGTCCGGTTTCTTTTTGGAAATTGGTGGTATCGTTATATTTACGGTCGTTCACGTCTTCAGGAATGACACGTTTGCCGTCAACAACGTTGTAATGCTTGCCTTCAATCCCCCAGTTAACCAGCACTTGGCCTTCATCGGAAGCCAGGTAATCCAGGAATTTAATGGCACGCACCGGATCTTCAGCATCTACGCTGATCCCGATTCCGTTACCGGCCATGAAGCCTGTAGGCCAGAAGGAAGTTTCTTTATATTCCTCAGACAGAGTCACCGGATAGTGTCCATAACCTTGATCCAGTTTACCGGCAGCCTTCAGCGCTTTTTCTCCGTCTCCATAACCCCAATCCTGGTCAATCAGACCAATGACACGGCCGGTAGCGATCTTGGCTTTGTACTGGTCGTATTTCTGAACGAAGCTTTCCGGATCAAGCAAACCAATATCGTTCATATGGTTGAGCCAGCGGAAATATTCTTTCTCGGCTGGGCGGCGGAAGTGATAGGTCACTTCTTGTGTGTCAATGTCAATCGCATATTCTCCGTCATCAGGGGAACCAGTAGTGATAAATGCCGGGTTAGTTACTGTAATATACATGTACCAATCGTCTGCATTCAGGGTCAGACCGATGTTTTTGTTGCCGTTCTCATCGGTTGGATGTTTTTCCAGGTAAGACTGGATGACATCCTCAAAATCCTTAACCGTTTTGATTTCCGGATATCCGGCTTCTTTCACGGCACGATGCTGAAGTTCGAACCCGCCGCCGGCATCAAAATATTTGTTGTCCACACCCGCATAGGTAGGAATGGCATAAATCGCATGGTCATCGTCACTGTAGCGCGAGCGTTTCAAGCCTTCATCGCCCAATACTTTTTTGATATTCGGAGCATGTTTTTCAATCAGATCGGTCAGATCGAGCATTGCGCCTGCATCCACCAGCTTGCTGATCTCGGTCTTGGCACTGATCAAATCCGGATATTCACCACTGGCTGCGATCAGGGCTACTTTTTGAACTGGATCGCCTACCGCATATTCTGCTTCTAATGTTACACCTGTCTTTTCAGTAAGAGCTTTACCCACTTCATCCTGCATTCCTGTCCAGTTTGGGTTAGGATCTGCACTGAAGAATGTCATCGACAGCGGAGAAGTATCCTCAGCCGTGTTGGCCGAATTCTCCGTATTAGCAGTATTGCCTCCTGTATTCCCGGCTGCATTGTTATCGTTGTTCCCTCCGCATCCTGCGAGCAAACCAAGCAGCATAACGGAAGCGAGCGTGATTGACGAAGCCTTGGCTTTTATTTGTCTATTACTTGCCATGAATGAAACCCTCCTTAAAATTGTTATCTATCGTATCACAGGTACATGCCTGTTAATACCTTGCTCAGCTTGCCAAAAGAAAACGGATACATGTTGCGGTTAAATGACAGGGGAGACTTGGCTCCCCTGTCACTGAAGCTGTGACTAGCTCTTCACGGCTCCAAGCGTCATGCCTTTGACGAAATATTTCTGAATGAACGGATATACCAACAGGATTGGCACCGTTACGACAATCGTAATCGCCATCTTCAGCGACTCCGGTGAGACCTGATTGTTTGCCATTGAAGCAATATTGGAGCGGTAATCCCCGCCGTTGCCACTGGTTGTGGTCTGCAGAACTTTCATCAGCTCATATTGCAACGTGGTGAGGTTAGGACTGGACCCGTTATACAGATACGTATCAAACCAGGCATTCCATTGGCCTACCGCCAGGAACAGCGCGATGGTTGCCAGCGCCGGCTTCATCAGCGGCAGAATGATGCGCCAGTAGATCGTGAAATCATTAGCTCCATCCAGCTTCGCCGATTCCTGCAAGGCATACGGCAAGCCGTCGATGAAGGAGCGGATGACGAAGATGTTAAAGGCACTGACTAGGCCCGGCAGGACATAGACGGCAAAGCTGTTCATCATATGCAGATCCTTGATCAGCATGTAGATCGGAATGATTCCCCCCGATATATACATGGTCATCGCCAGGAAGGTGGACACAAATTTGCGGCCGGCAAAGTCAGGACGGCTGATCGTAAACGCCAGCATCGATGCACTGATCAATCCGAGCAGAGTACCGATGAGCGTCCGGAAAGCGGATATTTTGAACCCGGTGATCAATCCCGAGAAGGTGAAGATCTTCATGTAATTTTCCCAGGTGAATTCACGGGGGTAGATGGTGATGCCGCCGCGTACACTATCCACGGAATCATTCAGCGAAATCGCAAGTACATTCAGAAACGGGTAAATCGTGATGACGACCACGAACAGTACTACAAAATACACAATGAAATCAAAAATCCGGTCCGGCCATGACTTGCCGGTAATGGCTGTATTTCCCACAGGTAACGCTCTCCTTTCATGAAAAGGGCAATGTACTGCCACGATTGGGTAGAAGGATCTTCTGTATCCTACAGAAGGCTTTCTTTGGTTGTGCGTTTGAAGATTCCATTAATCGTAAACAGTAGAATTACACTGATCACTGAGTTGAATATATTGATCGCGGTACCGTAGGAGTATCTCGCCATGCCCAGTCCGTACTTCAGCGAGTACAGGTCCAGCACCTGGGAATAATCGGTAACGAGGTTGTTTCCGAGCAGGAATTGCTTCTCAAAGCCGATATTCAGCAAATTACCAACCGACATAATGAGCAGCACGGTAATCGTCGGGCGGATCCCCGGCAGTGTGATATGCCATACCTGACGGAGCCTGCTGGCGCCGTCCACTCGGGCCGCTTCGTACAGTTCAGGCCCTATGCCCGATATAGCGGCAAGATAGATGATGGCGTTCCATCCCGTTTCTTTCCACACATCCGACAAGGTCACGATTCCCCAGAAGAGATGGCCCTGGGCCATAAACTGGATAGGAGTATCAATAAATCCTATGGCTAACATGACATCGTTTACAAGACCATTTTCACTGGATAGCATTTTGGTTACGATACCTGCTGCCACGACCCATGATACAAAGTGGGGCAGATACGATACGGTCTGAGCAAATCGTTTGAAGAACCCTAGACGTAGCTCATTCAGCAAGATGGCAAAGGTGATCGGGAAGATAAAGCCTGCGATCAGGCCCATTCCGCTCATCGCCAGGGTGTTACGCAGAGCCAAGAGAAATTGCGAATCTGTGAACAGTATCTTAAAGTGTTCGAAGCCTACCCATTCTTGTTCGAAAAAGCCGCGTGCCGGCTTGTACTTCTGGAACGCCATCGTCCAGCCCCATAACGGCAGGTAGCTGAAGACGAATGCCCAGATGACAAAGGGAATCGACATCATCCACAAATACTTTTGATTCTTGAAGCTTCTCCAAAACCGTCCTCCTGAAGCAGGCTTTTTGTTGCGCATTCGGGTATCCGGCGGGATTTGAGCTGTTGCTGTTTCCGCTTTCATAAAGCCCCCTCCTCTCTATGTCTATATTTTAGGGATCTGTAAGCGATTGCAGTACCCTATAAATTCGACCTAAAATCAGGTGTGAATTAGAGATTTCGTGCAGAATATTCGACATTTATTTCAAGCTTAGACATGCTGAGCTGTAAAAAAAACGTCTGAGCACAGAAAAGCTGTGCTCAGACGCAATTATGCTGGCCTGCTGCCAACCGATAACATGCTTTAGCGGCAATCTACTCACTCAGACTCAGTTATTCTTCCGGTAAGCCGATGGCGAAATCCCGACGTATTTGCGGAACTTGGCGTTGAAATAATCCGGATTCATGTAACCCACCTTCTCCGCGACTTCATAGACCTTCATGCCCTGGGCCAGAAATTGCTTGGCCTTCTCGATCCGCACTTTATCCACATAAGTGTTGAAGTATTCGCCGGTGGTATTCTTGAACATTTTGCCCAGATAGGCGCTGTTGTAATTGAACAGCTCTGACAGGGTTTCCAGCTTCAGGTTCTCATTATACCGGCGCTGGATCAGCTCCATGATCTTCTTGACCTCGTTGCCCCGACCGCCACCGGAGACCAGACCGGCAATTTCATTCAGAAAAGCTGTGGCCTGGCTCTGCAAATCGCTCAGGTTCCGGCTGTGGTACAATTCGCTGATTGGCGGTGATTTCTCGGCCGCGTAGGCCCGGATAACAGGATAGGACGGCTCCAGGCGGGCTAGCACGGTGCTGAGAATCCGCACAAAGGTCTCTTTGATCCGCAGTTCGTCACTTCCGGCCGTGATTAGTTCCCGGCAGATCTGCATCACCAGCGGCTCAATCGCCGAGCTGCTTCCAGTCTCCACCGCCAGTTGCAGCCGGTTCTCCGCATCCGGCCCCTCCGCGTACTCCGTTTCAGCAGCGCCGCTGTACACCTGCACCGAATCCGCGCTGAGCAGCTGCTCCTTGCGCAGAAAAAACGCCTCCCGCAGCAGCTCCCGCGCCTGATCCGCAGACGCTGCCGCCGCTTCCGGCTGCGGTACAGCGCCGCCGGCCGCTGCCCGGAAATCATACCCGTCCTGGCGGATTAGACCGGCCAGCTCCTTGTACAAGGCCTCCCGGCTGGCTGAATCCTGCAGCGGGGTGCCGAGCAGCAGACCCAGATACGGTGACAGTGTGAAGAAGATCCGGTCCTCGTCGCTGCCGAAATAATGCTCCACTGCGGCTCTGATTCGAAGCGTACGCTCCTCGTCAGCCTGCAGCGGCTCCATTAGCTCGATCAGCACAATCTCATAGCTGCCGGGTGGAAGTCCAAGCGCAGCTGCATATTTGGCCGGATCGTTCCCTTCATCTGCCGGATCTCCCTCCGTATTGCCCGGTTGCAGCAGGGAGCGCAGCAGCGTCTCCCGGGTGCGGGCCGGCTCCTCTTCATTCCAGCGGCTGAAGCGGTTCTCCTGGAGAATGGCCTCCCGCACCTGGTTCAGATACTGGATCATCTCCTCTTCATCCACTGGCTTCAGCAAATAGCCATCGATCCGGTACGTAATCGCCTGCTTGGCATATTCGAAATCGGCATGTCCGCTCAGAATCAGCACATGGCAGGCCGAATCCTCCTTGCGCAGCTCACCAATCAGCTCCAGCCCATCCATACCCGGCATGCGGATGTCCACCACCATCAGCTCCGGGTGATGGGTATGATATTTCTCCAGAGCCTGCAGGCCATTGGCCGCCGTCGCTACTACTGTATATCCATGTTCTTCCCAGGGGATCAGGCTCCGCAGCCCTTCCCGCAGTTTCGGCTCGTCATCAACAATCAGCACTTTAATCATAAAGTCATCTCCTCCAGAGGGATGCAGAAGAGGATCACCGTCCCTTCACCGGGACGGCTGGTTATGGTTAACCCATACTCTTCCCCATAGGATAGTTTCAGCCGGTCATGCACATTGCGCAATCCTATCCGCTCACCCTCCTGCTCTTCCTGGGTCTCCAGCGTTCTGCGCACATGCTCCAGCCGCTCCGGGGTGATCCCCACCCCGTTATCGGTGATTGTAAATCTGGCCTCATCGCCAACCTTCAGAATACCCACGGTGACAAAAGCTCCCTCCATGTTGTTGTCCAGCCCATGAATTACCGCATTCTCCACCAACGGCTGAACAATCAGAGGCGGCATATAGAGCGTCTCGATGGCCGGATCGACAATGAATTGATATTTGAGTCTTTCCTCGTAGCGGAATTGCTGAATATCCAGATAACAACGGACCATTTCCAGCTCCTCCTTCAAGGAGATCTTACTTCTGCCTACCTCAAGACTGCTGCGCATCATTTTGCCGAGCAGCCGCACCACCCGGGCAATCTCTACCTGCCCCTTCATATGGGCCTCCATGCGGATCGATTCCAGCGCATTGAACAGGAAGTGGGGATTAATCTGGCTCGCCAGCATTTTGAAGCGGATATCACTCTGCTTCTGCTCCAGTCTGCTGTTCTGCTCATTGGATTGCTGCACTTCCACCATCAGATCGTTGATGCTCCGCACCATGGAGTTAAACTGTCTGGCCAAGAGGCCTATCTCGTCCTTGCCGTCAATCTGCAGGGTTATGTCGAAATCGCCGGTGGCCACCTTGTTGATATGCTTGCTGAGCCGAAGCAGGCGCCGGGAGAATAAGGAAGAGAAGCTGTAGACCAGCAAAAAGGCCAGCACAACGCTCACCGCAATTACAGTCAGCGCTAAGCCAATGATCCGGTTGGGCTCTTTTACAATACTTTCTATGCTAAAAATAGAGATGATCCGCAGCGCATTCCTGCTGTTCGACGGGTTTAGCTCCTCAATAACAATCTTCGAGGGCTCGCCGTCAATCACGGCCTCATAACTTCCGCTTCCCTGCCCGAGCAGTTGGGTGTCAAAAGAGATGTCCCCAAGTGTCTTGCCTGTCCGTTCCCGGCGGTTGGCGGAGACGATATTGTTCTGGTCATCGACAATCATCGTGTCAAAAGTCTCCTGGGCAAGGATTGAATTCAACTGGCCGCTGCTGACATTGATCACAAGCACACCGGTATTGTTGAGGCCTTCCAGCTCAATTTTGCGCACTAGACTTAAATAACGCCGGTGGTCCCGCTCATCCTCAATATATTCCCAGCCAATCATACTTACGTAACGCTGTGCCCGCTGATACCATTCACTGCCCAGAATCGCAGGGGTCGGATTGATCAGCTCCCAGTTGTTAAGCAGGGTAATATTGTCAATGTAGAGACGGATGTTAGAGATTTCCTTGTATAGTCTGAGGTATTCCTGCATATCCGGGTATTCCCGGTAAGCTTCCACCACATCATAGACACTCTCATATTGATGGATCGCCAGACGTTTGAGCCGGGTATCATTGCTCAGTCGCAGGGCGATGTCCTGGGAGACGCCGATGACCTCCTCTGTTCTTTTGCGGACCCGCTCTACGTTGGTGGAGGCCTGCTCCAGCGCATTCTCGAACGCCATCGCCCTCATATTGATCGTAAGATACCCCCCAACCAGCAGAACCGGCAGCAGGGTGATCAATAGAAAAGCAAGCAGCAGCTTGTTGCGGATCTTAATATCATTCAGCCGCATGACGAACCATTGAAACATGGACTTCGCCCCCAATTTTCTTCTCTGTCTTCTGCACAGACAGTCCATGCCTGGCAGGGTACCCTATACATTACAGAAGAACCATGAAAACGGCAACAAAAGCCCTCCGCCATAAGCGAAAGGCTGACTACGGGAAGAGGCCCTGCGGTTCTGCAGCTTAGTTGCGGTACTCCACCAGCTTATTGTTTAATTCCCGGGTCTGCGTGTATACCTGCTGATACAGGTCAAACAGTCCATTATAAATGGCGGCCTGCTGCGGATTCGGCGTATAGACTTCGGCCTGACGGATGAAGGCATCTGCACACTCGCCCAGCGAAGCAAACCAGCCGCTGCCGTAAGCCGCCAGCATGGCTGCGCCCAGGGCGGGACCTTGCTCACTTTCCAGCTTGATGATCGAGGCATTAAAAATATCAGCCTGCATCTGCAGCCAGACCTCATTCTTGGCACCGCCGCCGATGGCGATGACTTCGGTAATGGCCTTGCCCGATTCGCGTACAATCTCAATGGATTCACGCAGGGAGAAAGTGATTCCTTCCATGACAGCGTGTGTGAAATGGGACAATGTATGCCCGGAATCCATGCCGATGAAGCTGCCGCGGATATTCGCATCCGGGTGCGGCGTGCGTTCGCCAACGATGTACGGGGTGAACAGCAGGCCGCCGCTGCCGGCCGGGATTGCACCTACGCCTTCCAGCAGCTGCTCGAAGCTGCGATCTGCGGCAAACGTATCCTTGAACCAGGTCAAGCTGTATCCTGCCGCCAGGGTAACTCCCATTATATAGTAGGCGTCCTTCTCGCCATGATTGAAGAAATGCACCTTGCCTTCCAGGTTAAGATCCTTGTTCGTCTCGTAAGACAGTACAACGCCGGAGGTGCCAATGCTGCACATGGTCCGGCCTTCACCCAGGATGCCTGCTCCCAACGCTCCGCAGGCATTGTCCGCTCCGCCGGCATACACCTTCGTCGAGGTCAGCAGGCCTGAAGTCAAAGCGATCTCCGGCAGCAGCGTGCCGGTCTGCTCGAAGGACTCCACCAGCCGCGGGCACAAGGACAGCGGCAAGCCGAAGGCTTCTGCGATGGTCACGCTCCACTCTTTGGAAGCGACATCCAGCAGCAGTGTGCCGGCAGCGTCAGAATAGTCCATGGCGTAATCGCCGGTCAGGCGGAACCGCACATAATCCTTGGGCAGCAGGAACAGACTGGCCTGGTCCAGCACCTCAGGCTCATGCTCCTGCACCCACAGCAGCTTGGGCAACGTGAAGCCTTCCAGCGCGCGGTTGCGGGCGATCTCCAGCAGCTCCGTGCCAAGCGTCTGCTCAATTCTACGGCATTGAGCTGTGGTGCGGGTGTCATTCCAGAGGATCGCCGGACGCAGCGCCTGGCCGTCCTTGTCCACCAGCACCAGGCCATGCATCTGCCCCGAGAAGCTGATTCCGTCCACTTGCGCCGGGTCCACGCCCGACTGCTCCATCAGGCGGCGCAGGCTGACCAGCGTGCCCTTGACCCAATCCTCCGGATCCTGCTCGCTCCAGCTGGGCTGTGGTCTGCTCAGCGGATACGCCTCCGAGTGCTCAAAAGCCACCTTTCCCTGCTGGTCCACCAGCACGGTTTTTACAGCGCTTGTTCCCAGATCGACACCGATTACATAGTTCATAGTAGTCCTCCTAAAAGTTTTGTGAGCAAAGACTTCTTTAAAATGGCTTCGTACAAAACTCACTTCGTAAGCATAGGCTTAAGTTTTGTGAGCATAGCTTCCTTGCATCACTTCGTACAAAATTCACTTCGTAAGCATAGGCTTAAGTTTTGTGAAGCTTACGCTTCATAGAACTAACTTCTGATCGCCCCATAAGTCCGAGCAATGGACCAAATTAGTTGCGAATCTACATTTGTTTTACCGTTTTTTTCCGTTTTAGAACAAATAAGTGCGAGAACGCAGCTAATCTAGGATTCTCAACTGTGAAACAGCGATTTACTCGGAAATAGTTGCAGATTCGGTTACTACTTAGGACCCCATAGGAAAGGAGCATCAAATTTTGATCGCCACATCAGTCCAATCACGGAATTTGTTGCGAATCTGCATCTAATTCACCGATTTTTCCCATTTTGAAGCAAATAAGTGCCATAATGCACTTAATTTCCGATTCTGAGCGCTGAACAAGCAATTTACTCGTAATTAGTTGCATATTCGCACTTATTTACCTTCTAACAGCCGTTTTCGTTGAAATTAAGTGCGTTTTCGCATCTAATTTCTTTGAAAGGATCTAGTGCAGCATTCACATCCTCAGTGGACCTAAGCAGTAACCAGATTCGTACTTATTTGCCCAATAACAGTAATTTCAGCTAAATTTAGATGCACTTTTGCATCTAATTCCTTAGAACGCTTCTCAGTTGCTTAGAGTGTCCATGTTAAGACAAGCCAGCTGCATCCGCAGCCGGTTCTCGATTAACCCTCTATTGCCTCGCAGGGTCCTTAGCAGTAACGAATTGAGTCTTTGATGGCAGCACTATCGTCTGTGAGCATAAAAAGGGGCTGCCGAAGAATGCTCTCTTCAGCAACCCCCGTTGCGTTTGGATACTTGCGGTTCAAGGTCCAGAGTGTGGACCTGCCCGACTTGCCATTGTACTACTCAGCCAAAATGTATTGGTTCAGGACCGCTCTCAGGTACTCTTGACGGCCGGATTGGTTCGCACGCGGATTCTCGTTGCTCAGCGCATATTCGGCAAGGGAAGCCAGCGTAGCTTTGCCGGATACGATGTCTGCGCCTACGCCTTCAGTGAAGCTGCTGTAGCGTTTGTCGATGAAGTCCTCGAATACGCGGTCTTCGATCAGCTTGGCAGCTACCTTGAGGCCTTTGGCATAAGTGTCCATGCCGGCGATATGTCCCAGGAACAGATCCTCAGGCTCGAAGGAAGGACGGCGTACCTTGGCGTCGAAGTTGATGCCGCCTTTGCCCAGTCCATCGTTCTTCAATACTTCGTACAGCGTAAGAGTCGCATCGTAGATATTAACCGGGAATTCATCGGTATCCCAGCCCAGTTGCGGATCGCCCTGGTTGGCATCCAGCGAGCCCAGCATACCGTTGATCCGTGCTACGCGCAGCTCATGCTCAAAGGTATGGCCGGCAAGTGTAGCATGGTTGGCTTCAAGGTTGAGCTTGAAGTGCTTATCCAAGCCGTACTTCTGCAGGAACGAAATGGTGGTTGCCGCATCGAAATCATATTGATGTTTCGTAGGCTCTTTCGGTTTAGGCTCGATCAGGAATTGAGCATCGAAGCCGATTTCCTTCGCATAGTCCACAGCCAGCGTGAACAGGCGGGCAATGTTGTCCAGCTCTAGACCCAGATCCGTATTCAGCAGGGTTTCGTAGCCTTCACGGCCTCCCCAGAATACATAGTTCTGCGCGCCCAGACGTTTGCCCACTTCCAGACCCTTCTTCACCTGTGCAGCAGCATGTGCGAACACATCAGCATTGCAGGTGGAGCCTGCGCCGTGCATATAACGCGGGTTGGTGAACATGTTGGCGGTGTTCCAGAGCAATTTTTTGCCGGACGATTTCATGCCCTGCTCCAGAATGTCTACGATAGTGTCAATGTTGCTGTAGAACTCGCGCAAGGAAGAGCCTTCAGGTGCAATATCAACATCATGGAAGCAGAAGTATGGCAGATCCATTTTGTCCATAAATTCAAAAGCCGCTTCAGCGCGTGCCTTAGCCTTGTCCAGTCCGCTCAATTTATCCCACGAACGAACAGCTGTTTCCGCACCAAACGGATCAGAACCGCCTGCAATCAATGTATGCCAATAAGCCATTGCAAATTTCAGATGCTCTTCCATCGTTTTGCCGGCTACGATTTCTTTCGGATTGTAGAATTTAAAAGCATAAGGGTTAGTGGAACGGCTGCCCTCGTAAGAGATTTTGTTCACAGTTTCGAAATAAGCCATTAGTTAATCCTCCTCATATTGTGCTGCGCCCGCAAGCGTTTACAGCAACATCTTAACACATCTTTTCGACTTTGTATATTGGTTAAACAAAGTTTTTATTCAGTATTTATTTAAGTGTGTTTTCCATACGTTCCCTCCTGGACCTCCGCTTTATTCGCCCGACGAATACGGAAGCGCAGCAGCAAGTGCAGAGCAAAACTGTTGCAATTTGCCGCACATCACTCTAGACTATAGAACGTGAACTTAAGAATGTGACATACGGAGTTTCCAGGAAGTGCTATGCATCAGGCTTTCTGGAAACTCCACTACTCCATTCTTAAGTTCATCTTATATAGCAAGTAATCCATGTGAACGTTTACCAAGTGGAAACGGCTGCGCTGTCCTCAAAGGGACGGTATCCGTTTCAGCGAGAAATAGAAGGATTATTTATAGCGCAAAGCAAATAAATTCTTATCTTTTAAGAAGGAAGTGTACAATAGTGAGGGTTACCGGAGACCAGGCGCTGGTCAAAAAAATCAACAAATCGATCATTCTTCATACCATCCGCAAATATTCGCCGCTCTCCCGCGCCAAGGTCTCTGAGATGACCGGACTGAATAAAGCAACCGTATCGAATCTAGTCGCTGAGCTGTGCGCTCAGGAGCTGGTGACCGAAGCCGGGCCAGGTGAATCCAGTGGCGGACGCAAGCCCTTGATTCTGCATTTCAACGCCATGGCGGGAAGTGTCATCGGCGTGGAGCTGAGGGTGAAGCAGCTGACCGCCGTGCTCTGCGATCTGGGTGGCCGGATTCTCCAGGAGCAGGAATGCTCGCTGGAATCGCATCAGCTGCCTTATGTTCTGGAAGCGATGACTAAGCTTATCTCGGCGCTGATTGCTGCCGCTCCGGCCACGCCTTATGGCATTGTCGGGATCGGAGTCGGGGTTCCGGGGATGGTCGACGAACATGGGGTGGTGTTGTTCGCACCCAATCTGGGCTGGGAAACCGTCGACCTGCGGGCTTTGCTGGAAGCCGAATTCGCCGTGCCGGTAACGATTGATAATGAAGCCAATGCCGGGGCCCTCGGCGAGCTGAACTTCGGCGCGGCGCGGGATGTGCGCCACCTGCTCTATGTCAGCGCAGGCTCCGGTATCGGCTCTGGCATTATCATCGAAGGCGAGCTGTACAAAGGCGCACGCGGCTATGCCGGTGAAACCGGCCATATGTCGATCGAAGCCGAAGGCAAGCCCTGCAGCTGCGGCAGCCAGGGCTGTTGGGAGCTCTATGCTTCAGAGAAGACCTACGACACCCCTGCCCTCCCTCTGCCCGCCCGCACCACCCCTGAGCTGGTAGCCCATGCCGCAGCCGGAGAGCCTAATACCTTAAGCCATTTCAACACAATGGGTGAATATCTCGGCATTGGCGTTACCAATCTGATCAACAGCTTCAACCCGCAGCTGATCGTGATTGGCGGCGCTTTGTCGGAGGCGGAAGCCTGGCTGGGCGAGCCACTGCGCAGCGTGGTGGCGAAGCGCACGCTGCCCTATCATAAGCAAGAGCTCGAAATTACATTCTCGAAGCTCGGCAGCCGGGGAACGGTAATTGGAGCCGGTTTCTCAGCGGTTATGCATTTTCTGGGACATATTCGCGTAACTCTGTAATATAAGATAAGAAGAAACGGCTTCGCCGTCCTCTGCAAGAGGCGGCATCCGTTTCTGCGAAAAATAGAAGGATAAATAATAGTGCAGAACATATAATTTCTTATATTTCAAGTGGAAACGCCTTCGCTGTCCTTTTATATGGACGGGGACGTTTCTGCGAGAAATAGAAGGATAATTTATAGCGCAACGCAAATAAATTCTTATATTTTGAACTTAATGCATCGTAATTCCATCAGAAATGGAGCGCTAATCCATGACATATGTGGACACCTCAGGTCTGTCGGCACACATGTTTATTACCGTTCTGCTGTTTCTGCTTGTGATTGCCCCTCTGGTCAGTCTTGGAGTGCTCCGGCTGTTTCAGTCGAGAAGACAATCGGGACTGCTGTTGATCGGCGGCGGGATAGCCGTTTACATTATTTTTCAGCTGATCATTGCCTTTACCTGATTCTGAGTGAATTACTCCTCGCATAATAGCAATTTCATCCGGCTTCGTTACACGCGCGCTAGCCTTCCAGACCGCCCAGACGACCAAAAACCAGCAAGTCTCCTATACAGGGGACTTGCTGGTTTTTGGGTTACTGTTTATTCCGCCACTTATTCTGCAGCCAGTACTTTTTCAAACTTGGTTTTGTTCATGCCGACAATCTTGTGTTCGCCGATTACGGTTACGGGCACTGCGCGCAGCCCCATATCCCATACCTGCTGGGCAAAATCATCATTCTGCTCAATGTTGCGTTCCTCATAGGCTACACCCTTATCACCCAGGTAGCTCTTGACCTGGCGGCAGTGCGGGCAGTTAGTTGAAGTGTATACAATAACGTTGTCCATGATATGATTCCTCCTAAAAAGTTTTGTGAGCCTAGGCTTCGTTGAGATACTTCGTACAAAACTTACTTCGAAAGCATACGCTCAGTTTTGTGAGCTTAACTTCCTTGCATCACTTCGTACAAAACTCACTTCGAAAGCATACGCCCAGTTTTGTGAGCTTAAGCTTCGTTGAGATACTTCGTACAACCATTTTACACAATTACTGCGCTGTGCTCCAGGCTCTCAATATATTTCTCGGCATCCATCGCGGCCATACAGCCGCTGCCTGCTGCCGTAATTGCTTGTCTGTAACGGGTATCCTGCACATCACCACAGGCGAATACGCCGGGGATGTTGGTTTCGGAGGTTCCCGGATTGCTTACGATATACCCATTCGCATCGGTAGTAAGCTGTCCGCCCAGGAAAGAAGTATTCGGATGATGGCCAATCGCCACGAACACGCCGCTGGCTTCAATGACTTCCTCTTCCCCGGTCTCATTGTTCAGTACCTTCAGTCCGTTCACGCCATGATCACCGGAGGTTACTTCCAGCGGGGTGCGGTCTAATGCCCATACTACCTTAGGATTGGCACGGACACGGTCCTGCATAATCTTCGAGGCACGCAATTCGCCTCTTCTGTGCACCAGTGTTACCTTGGAGGCAAAACGGGTCAGGAATCCCGCTTCTTCCAGCGCCGAATCGCCGCCGCCAACGACAACAATCTCTTTGCCGCGGAAGAAGAATCCGTCACAGGTGGCACAGGTGCTGACTCCGCGGCCCACGTTATCCTGTTCACCGGGAATACCCAGATATTTAGCCGTAGCGCCTGTGGAAATGATCAAAGTGTCTGTCTCCAGCACACCCAACCCTTCAACGTTCAATTTAAAAGGGCGTTCGCCCATCTCCACGCTGTTCACCCAGCCGGAGCGGAATTCGGCGCCAAACCGTTCAGCCTGCTTGCGCATATTGTCCATAAGCTCAGGACCCATAATTCCGTCCGGGAACCCCGGGAAGTTCTCCACTTCCGTAGTGGTGGTCAGCTGGCCTCCCGGCTGAAGCCCTTCGATCACGAGCGGGTTCAGATTGGCACGGGCCAAATAAATTGCAGCGGTCAACCCGGCTGGGCCGGTGCCCACAATAATAGACTTATACATAAATGTATCCTCCTTGAGCTGACGGCAGTGACGCCGGTTCTTATTTAAAATAATTATAATGTAATACCAATTATGATTACAGAACCATCAGTTGTCAATATGCCAGAGCGCCTGTAGAGAAACTATTTTGTGAACAATTTAATTATATAAGATGAACTTATGAATAGAGTAGTGGAGTTTCAAGAAGGCCTGATGCTCAGGCTTCCTGGAAACCCGTAGGTAACATTCTTAAGTTCACGTTCTATAGTCAGAAATCTTTTGCCCAGGAGCAGACAGGTTCCATTGTTCTAGCGCAACAGACGCAGTCCGTTCAGAATAACCAGAATGGTGCTGCCCTCATGCCCTACCACACCAAACGGGAGCGCGATGCCCTGCACGAAATTGCTGATCATCAGCGCAGCAATGACGGTGACGGCAAAAATCATATTCTGCTTCACAATCCGCTGCGAACGGCGGGCAAGGGAAATCGTCGCGGCAATCTCCTCAATATTGTCGTTCATCAGCACTACATCAGCGATCTCCAGCGCTGCGCCGCTGCCCTTCATCCCCATGCCCATCCCTACGGTGGCCGTCGCCAGCGCCGGGGCATCATTGACGCCATCGCCTACCATGACAACATGGCCGTACTGCTCCCGCAATGTTTTGACATGGGATACCTTATCTTCAGGCAAAAGATCGGCAAACACCAGATCCACGCCTGTTCTTCTGGCCATGACGGCAGCAGTGGCAGCACGGTCGCCCGTCAGCATCGCTACTTTGATGCCCAGATTCTGCAGCTTGCGCACCGCCGCTTCGGCTTGCGGACGCAAGGTATCCTGCAGCGCAATCATTCCGGCAATCTTCTCACCGTCCATAATGACAGAGACGGTCTTGCCTTCGCTCTCCAGCTGTCCGCGCAGCGAGCGCCAGTAGTCCAGACTGTTGCTGCCTGCTGCTTCCGGTCCGGTCCACTGATCATTCCCGTCCAGCAGATTGGATTTGCCGATGCTCCACAGCCGCCCGTCAATTCGCCCTTCAATCCCCCAGCCAGTCAGCGATTTGCTCTCCTGCACGCCCTGCAGCTCCAGGTATTCTTCCTCGGCCTTGCGCACAATGGCCTCTGCCAGCGGATGGCGTGACAGATTCTCAATCGAAGCACTGATGGATAACAGTTCGTCACGGTCGTATCCAGCGCTGGCGATGAAGTCAGTAACTTGTGGAATTCCTTCGGTAAGTGTTCCGGTCTTGTCAAAAGCCACCACTTTCGTGCGCGCCATATTCTCCAGATGGACTCCACCTTTGAAGAGGATGCCTTTGCGTGCGCTTTTGGAAATAGCGGACAGCATCGCAGGCATAATCGAAGACACCAGTGCGCAAGGGGAAGCTACCACAAGAAAGACCATTGCCTTGTAGAAGGTATTGCTCCAGCTCCAGTCAAGCAGGAACGGGGGAAGCAGAATCAGCAGTGCTGTCGCCCCTACCACGACACGGGCATATATCGATTCCAGCCGTTTAATAAACCGCTGCGATTCGGGTACTTCGGTTTCAGCTTCTTCGACCATTTTAATGATTTTGGCAAAAAGCGTATTCTCAGCGGCTTTGGTAACTTCAATGTACAGCGGGCCCTCCCCGTTGACCGTACCGGCAAACACTTCGCTGCCAACGGACTTCTCCACCGGCAGCGATTCGCCGGTAATGGAAGCCTGATCTACCGCCGATTCTCCCCGGCACACCTTGCCGTCAGCCGGAATCAGCTCGCCCGGACGGACCAGCAGCAGGTCCCCAAGCACTAGCTGGTCAATCCCGACTTCGTTCATCGCCCCCTGCTCGATCCGGACGGCAGTCGCCGGTTTCAGGGCGAGCAGAGAGGAAATATCCTTTTTGCTGCGTTCCATTGTATAGCTCTCCAGCGCACCGCTCATCGCAAAGATAAAAATCAGCAGCGCGCCTTCATTCCAGTAGCCAATCGAAGCAGCGCCAAGCGCGGCGGCAATCATCAGCAGATTGACGTCCAGGTCGCGCTCCTTGACCAGCGTCTCCACACCTTCCTTGGCCTTGCTCCAGCCTCCTACGGCATAAGACAATACATAGATCGCCACGGACAGCATTTCTGACCAGCTGCCTGTTGCCCAGGCGACAAGCATAAGCACACCGCTGCCCAGCGCTGCCTGCATCTCTGAATTGCTGATCATGGCACGCGGATCGAATCTGCGCGGCTTCGGCGCGCGCGGCTGCTGCTGTGCGCTTCCTGAACGTTCTGCGTGCTGGCGTAATTGTTTCGTTGTTGCTTGCATAAGAATCACCTTTTTCTGAAGAATTGTGTAGCGTTGCGATGCGGCCAGATGGCAGCCCTGTGGGTCCAATGAGAATGAGAGCCATTATTAAAGCCCCTAAAATGGCACATGCTGCCCCGGCTTAGCCGGGACAGCATGTTGAAGTCGATATGGGCAATGAGAATGATAATCATTGTTTCTATTGTGCAAATTTATTTCCTCAGTGCAACTTATAAATTTAATATACCACCTTTTGCTGAAAAGTAAACCCTGAGCCGAGCCTAAGTTTGAAAAACGAACAGAGCGACCCATTTCAACCTATAGAACGTGAACTTAAGAATGTTATATTCGGAGTTGTCCGGGTAAGCCCTATGCAGCAAGCTTTCGGACAACTCCACCGCTTCTTCACAAGTGGTGAACTGCTGATTTTGGTTTTGAGCCTAATTAGGAAGGATATTCCACATTGATATGGGAATTAGTAACAAGGCAAATTTCTAGAGTTGACGTTCTATATCAAACCAAAAAGGAATGATTGTTATTCAGTACAACCTGCAGTTCTAACAACTATGCACACTTACCGGGCTGGGCGAAATGATTAAAGCCCCCCGCGTGGTCTCCGGCGGCTTGCTGCACCAGATGTATAGGGTCGAAACCACCACTGGTACCTATGCAATCAAAGCTCTGAATCCGCAAATTATGCAAAGGCCGGATGCCATGTGCAATTATATCCAATCCGAGCAGATTGCCAAGGCAGCGGCGCAGCAAATCCCAGCCCTTCCAGCCAAAGAATGGCATGGCCGCTTCATGCATGAAATTGGCGGGCAATATTATCTTGTGTTCGATTATTGGGCTGATGGTCAGAGCCTGAAGGCCCCGCATATCAAGCTAAGCCACTGTCACAGGATGGGCGCAATTCTGGCCGATATTCACCAGATGGATTTCTCCGGCCTGGAATGTAGCACCCCTGAACCGACCAAGGCAGAGCTGAGCGATTGGACAGCTTATGTGCAGAAAGGATGGGAGCAACAGGCTGTGTGGTCTACTCTTATGGAAGAAGCCAGCGGACAGCTGTACGAGTGGAACGCTAAGGCTAGCCGTGCTGCACAGCTCCTGGCAACCGGAATGGTCCTCAGCCATCGGGATCTCGACCCCAAAAATGTGCTGTGGAATGACGATCAGCCCCTTGTCATTGACTGGGAGGCCGCAGGCTATATCCATCCCAAACAGGAATTGATTGAAACCGCCGTATACTGGTCAGAGGACGAGTCCGGGGACCTGAACGAGCAGAAATTCAAGGCCTTTATGGCGGGCTATGTTGAGAATGGCGGGAATGTGCAGCCCGATTGGGAGCCCGCTTTAGCACTGGGCTTCATGGGTAAGCTGGACTGGCTGGAATATAGCTTGAAGCGCTCTTTATGGCTGGAATGCTCCAGCGAAGAAGAGCAGCAGCTTGGAACTGAACAAGTAGCCGCTACCCTCCACTCCCTCAGACGTTACAACGATAACACCTCCGTTCTGGCACAATGGCTAATGGCTGTCGGATAATAGGCTCTGCCATGGCTGCAACGGTTGACGAACACTGCTGTAGCTAAATGAGAGATGCGGGGGCTGGCTGCTGTAGGTGAGTGTGACTGGTAACTGTGGGGGATCGGGGGATACGGGTGGCGGGTAATTGTTGGACGATTAGGGGATACGGGGGCGCGGGTAACTGCGGGGGATCGGGCGGCGGCGATAGCTCAGACAGCTGCGGTATTATAGGGAAAATTGACCGTTAGTTTGGAGTAAACACACTTTCATACGAACTTATAGGGAAAAATTACCCCTATCGCATAGAAAGAAACTCTTTCACTTCAAATTTAATGGATTTAGTGGATATTTTTCCCTATATATTCGTAAAACCCACCCGTATTTTAAATTTAGCGGTCAAAAATCCCTATAGATGCCGGCGTAAGGCGGCTGGTAGCGGGGATAGAAATCAAAGGCTTTTTTGCCTTTGATTTGGCGATTACGGGGACGCTGATCGAATTCAGAGGCATTTTTGCCTCATATTTGCGTGACACGGCGGCGCTGGGCGAATTCAAAGGCCTTTTTGCCTTTGATCTGCGTGATACGACGGCGCTGGAAGAAATCAAAGGCTTTTTTGCCTTTGATTTGCGCGATACGACGGCGCTGGAAGAAATCAAAGGCTTTTTTGCCTTTGATTTGGCGATTACGGAAGTGCTGACTGAATTCAAAGGCATTTTTGCATTTGCGTGATACGACGGCACTGGAAGAAATCAAAGGCTTTTTTGCCTCATATTTGCGTGACACGGCGGCGCTGGGCGAATTCAAAGGCCTTTTTGCCTTTGATCTGCGTGATACGACGGCGCTGGAAGAAATCAAAGGCTTTTTTGCCACTGATCCGCGTCACTACAGAGGTGTTGCTATATTCAGAGGCAAGGTTTGTTTTATTGGGTGCAGTGGCGGGAATGTGGAGTTCGAAAGTACGTAGTAGCAGGAACAGACGGGACGGCAACGCAATAAGGCAGGCGCGAGAACTTCAGCGCCTGCCTTATTATTCACAGTCGTCAGCCGGAGACTGTACCCAGAGCAGCGTCCTGCCGGGCCATCCAGGTCAGGCAGGCAGCCCGCAGCAGCGCTTCGGTCCGCTGACCGGCGCTGCAGAAGATCCCGCTCAGGCCGATCCGGTACAGATCGGCCAGGCTCGACGCCGCCGGTGCCCCCGCGGCGAGCACCACCGCCGCGGGCTTGACGCGCCGCACGGCGGCCAGGATCTCCGCCGCCGCCTGCGCGAAGCCGGCGGCGGCCTCTTCCGGCGCAGCTTCGCCTGCTGCGCCGTCCAGCACCAGGAAATCGGCGATGCGCGCGATTTCCCCGGCGGCGGCAGTGCTTACATCGGGGGCGACCAGCGCCCCGATGCGGCACGCCGCCGCATAAGCGTGGCCGAGCGTCTGTTCGGCCACCTCCTCGATGAATTCGCGCTGAGCGGCGAATTCGGCAGCGCTGGCGGGATAAGGCGCCAGCACATCCAGGCGGCTGTCGCCGCCCTGCCGCTGGCTCAGCGCCACCGCGGCAAACAGCGCTTCAAGCTGCGCATCCTGCAGCGCGGCCAGCTTAGCCGGCTGCTGCGCCAGCTGCGGCTCATACACCAGCGTGACGGCTGCCCAGTCGCCGTCCGCCGATTCCAGCAGCGCGGCGGTGGACGCGCGCAAGCGGTAGCCGATCCGCTGCAATATACGTTCAGCCTGCGAATCGTTTTCACAGAACAGCCAGCTCTCATAAAGGCCGGACAGCTCCGGTGCCTGAAGCCACTCCTCGCCCCTAACCAGGCATGGACCTGCGCGGAATACACCGCCGTCCTCACGCCGCACCGGACGCTCCTCCTGCCCTTCACGCAGCACCAGAAAAGCAGGCTGCTCACCCGCCCGCTGGAAATAAGTGCGGCTAAGCGGCGGTGTTTCCTGGCTTACCGCTCCGGTGATGAATTCGGCGGCTGCCGATGCAACGGACCCCGACTGGCTCATCTCTGCACCTGCAGTCCGATCACCGCCGTTATACATAAACGGGCGCCCTTCATTGCTCCGCAAGCCGTCCTGCTGACGTTCACCCTTCATCATTTGCACCCACCTTTTTTGGCTTTGGATTGCTGCCGCTTGTGATAACGCAACCTGCATCAGCCACCGGCATATGGCTTCACTTTATAGATACGGAGCACATCACCGAATTATGCAAGCGATACCAAAAGTGCACAATATATGTAATGTCATTAATAGCTATATAAGATGAACTTAAGAATGGAGTAGTGAAGTTGCCAGAAAGCCTGATGCATAGGGCTTCCCTGGCAACTCCGTATGTAACATTCTTAAGTTCACGTTCTATAATCCCCTTATTATATAAAATGGACTTTAGAATAAAAGGTACGTTCTATCGCCAAAAAGGCACTTGCGGCTGTTTAGCCGCAAATGCCCATGTCCGCACCACTCTTGCCCTCAACTGAAAGCGCAGTTCTATTTATTGCTGGCTGGCAGCAATCGCCTGCTCCAGGTCATACAGAATATCATCGATGGATTCCGTGCCGACCGACAAGCGGATCAGCTCCGGCGTAACACCGGCTGCAGTCTGTTCTTCATCAGACAGCTGCTGGTGCGTAGTGCTGGCCGGATGAATGATCAGCGACTTGGAATCGCCGACATTCGCCAGATGGGAGAACAGCTTCACATTCTCAATCAGCTTGCGCCCCGCAGAACTTCCGCCTTTGATACCGAACGTCAGGATCGCCCCCTGGCCTTTGGGCAGATATTTCTGAGCCAGCTCGAAGGACGGATGACTCTCCAATCCGGCGTAGCTCACCCACTCTACATCGTTATGCTTCTCTAGATATTGTGCTACTTTTAATGCATTCTGACTATGGCGCTCCAGCCGCAGATGAAGGGTCTCCAGACCCTGCAGCAGCAGCCAGGAGTTAAATGGTGAGATCGCCGCTCCCAGGTCACGCAACAGCTGGACACGCGCTTTGATAATATAAGCAATAGGCCCCACAGCCTCCGTATATACCACTCCATGATAACTTGGATCAGGTTCGGTCAGACCAGGGAACCGGCCGCTCGCCTTCCAATCGAACTTGCCGCCATCCACAATAATTCCGCCAATGGAGGTTCCGTGTCCGCCAATAAACTTGGTAGCCGAGTGAACTACAATGTCTGCCCCATGCTCTATTGGACGCAGCAGGTAGGGACTTGGGAAGGTATTATCGACAATAAGCGGCAGCCCGTGTTCATGGGCAATCGCTGCTACGGCTTCGATATCGAGCACATCGCCGCGCGGATTACCGATGGTTTCCGCGTAAATCGCTTTCGTCTTGTCATTAATCTTGCTACGGAAGTTCTCCGGATTGTTCGAGTCCACAAAATGCACCTTAATGCCCAGCTTCGGCAATGTGGTGGAGAACAGATTGTATGTCCCGCCATATAAGCTTGCAGAGGAGACAATCTCATCACCGGCACCGGCGATGTTCAGGATGGAGAAGGAAATTGCCGCTGCCCCGGAGGCCGTAGCCAGTGCACCCGCACCGCCCTCCAGCGCCGCCAGACGCTGCTCGAACACATCAGTTGTCGGATTCATCAGACGGGTATAAATATTCCCGAATTCCTTGAGTGCGAACAGATTCGCAGCATGCTCGGTATCGCGGAACCCATAAGAGGTAGTCTGATACAGTGGTACAGCACGGGCCAAGGTGGTGGGATCAATCTCTTGTCCTGCGTGTACAGCTAAGGTTTCGAATGACAGTTTGCGGTCTTCAGACATCGGTATTTCCTCCCTTATATTCGTTGTAGCAATTTTTGACAACTTAGAATTGTACCTATTCTCTCACAAACCATGTCATTTGAAAAGATAATTCTCATCATTCCGCTGGGTATTATAAAAAGCCCCCGCCGCAACTTGGCTGGAGCCGATATAAACGATGTCGATCTTGAATGTATTCGGATAAATCCGGTTTCAGGTGTCGTAACTGACCAGGTAGTGATGAAGTTCCGTGTTATAGCAGCCAATGCTGTGTTCAATCAGCCTGCCATCCCCATCGTAAGAATTCCGCAGACGCTTGAGGACATAACTTCCCTGCGGAAGCTCCAGAAGCAGACAGACTTCCGGCGGGGCGGGTTCTACGAAGAACCGGTCCTTAAAGTTCTCCAAATGAATGTCCTTCTCCTCCAGCGCATCATAGAGCGACTGGATATCCGAATCCATTGCCGCAGCGCCTCCAAAAGGCAGGGCAGCCGCCGTCAGGAAGTGGACCAGATGGATATAGGGCTGTCCATTCAGAATATACAGCCGTTCAATCCGCTGGCAATACGGCCCGAAGCGGCTGTATTCTTCCGTTCCTGCTTCATAGGCTAACAGTTCGGAGGAGAGCAGTCTTTTTTCCAGCTTATGCCCTTCCTCCACCAGAAGCTCCGTGAATCTTTTGCCCTTGGACAGTTTCAGAAAAGAAGTATTGCGGGTTACAATCGTTCCAATCCCGCTTTTCTTCTGCACATATCCTTCCTGCGCCAGCTCCTGCACCGCCCCGCGGACAGTCATTTTACTGACTTCAAATTCCTTCTCAAGCTGCGGTTCAGACGGAATAATACTGCCCAGCGGGTACACCCCATGCAGAATCCTGTCTTTGAGGATCTTTTTAATCTGCTGATATAAAGGACCTTGCTTGCGTTTGAGGGACACGCCCATCTCACTACCTTTCAACATCTCCGATATGATCTGACAGCGCCCGGCGCACCTCAGTCTCTGTAAAAAGCGCTGTATCCCCTACAACGGTATGAGCCAGCATCCCCGCCGCCGCTGCCAGATCGACGGTCTGCTGCAACGGATATCCCTGCAGTTCCCCATGGATGATTCCACTGGCAAATGCATCCCCTGCTCCAATCCGGTCATGCACCGAAAAGGTCAGCTTACGGGAAAACGCAAACGTATCCGCTTGATAGATATATCCGGTTAAAGAGTGCGTATTGTCGGCATTAATCTCCCGGTGGGTTCCGGCCGCGGTCTGGATGCCGAAGCGCCGGGCCACTTCTGGAACCGCATGCTTCAACTGTGTTATTCTACCATATTCTCCGCTTCCGATGCCAAGAATAAACTCTGCATCCTTCTCGTTCATCATGACCGTATCCGCCAGATTCAGCATCTCTTCATAATGCGGACGAGCACCGGCATAACCCGGCGCTCCCCACAGCGCAGGACGGTAATTGCAGTCAAATACGACCTTACCGCCCGCATTCTTCACCGCTGCCGCCAGCCGTTTCATCTGGCTGCGCACTTCTTCATTCATCGCGAGCGTGATGCCGCATAAATGGAGGACATCCACGCTGGAAGCGATGGCTGCAAGATCATAGCTTGTCTCAGCCGAGGTGTTGAAGCTGCTGCCCAGCCGGTCCGTGTAGGTGACCCGTCCGGGACGAACCCCGAAGCCATTCTCCAGAAAATACATGCCCAGGTGCTTGCCGCCACGGCTGACCAGCGAGATGTCAATCCCCAGCTTGCGCAGATAGCTCATAGCCGCATCCCCGACCGGAGTGTCCGGCAGGGTAGTCACCATGTATCCGGAATGACCGTATCTGGATAACGCCGCCGTAACGTTCACTCCACTTCCGGAGAAGGAGTAGTTCAGCTTGCTGCCCTGGGCTAATGTTTCATAGCCTGGAACCTGAAGCCGCATCATCACTTCGCCAAAAGCAGCGATGTTAGACATATTGATCTACCAGTGATTTCATCATGCCCAGCAATACCTTTACATCCTGTACCTTCGTATTCCCGGTCTTGGCATCAATGATGGAGGAATACACATGCGGAATCACACGGGGAACGCCCGCCTGAAGGGCAATCTCCAGAATAGGTCCGAAGTTGTCCAGATCAATGCCGCCTGTAGGCTCAAGAGCGAAGCCTTCTTCCCCGCAAGCCTTGGCAACCGCCCGGTATTCCGCCTCCAGCTCCAGGCCTTGCATAGGATAATATTTGAGCGCATTGCCGCCCATGTCCCGTACCAGCGCAATCGCTGCCTGAACAGGAACTACCGCCTGCGCCTGAGCTCCTGAACTGATAGGCCCTGTCGATATATTCACATAGCCGACCCGGCCGCTAGGGGAGACAAGACTATTAATCCAGCTGTCCTTAACACCCAGATTGGCCCGCGTTGCCCCGACTGCCGGGAAGACTTGGTTAACATGGCTGCCAGGATAGCTCCTCACAATCTCTGCCACGACCGCAGCCTGACGGTTGTCCCCTGCCCCGAGTCCGATCGATACCGCATCATTGATCGTGAGGCCGTACGCCTTCATCGCCTCTGCCGCTTCTCCGGCTGTGGGATAATTTTTGGAGAGTACACCCACCAGAACATAACCTTCCGCAGCCGCGTAGATCTCCTTGGCATTCTCAATGCTGCCCGCCAGTACATTCAGAGCCGCTGTATTCTTATAGAAAAAGTTGTATGGATCAGACATGGCTTCTTCCCCCCGCAATCTCCTGTATTCTGCTGATGATAACTTCCAAATCGTCTCCTTGGAGCGACCTTGGGTCAATATCGAAATACCCCTGCTTCACGCCGTAATCCCGTGTGTATACTGCGATCTCACCCTCGCGAAGCTGATCATTGACTGTCTTGGCATCTATTCCGGCTGCCGTTGCCTCTATGTGGATGCGTCCACGAAAAATCGCCCGGCCTGCTTCATCCTGCACAATGCTGACCGATATCCCGCTAAGTTCCGCCAGTGCCTGGAGTGCCTCCAGCGTTTTCCTCTCTTGAGCGCTGTTGTCCGCTTTCTCCCAATATTCATCCAGAGCCTGGAGCAGCCCGAAGGTGGTCTCTTTGCCAACCTTCATGCTGCGGCCGATCCCATGCAATTGTACCTTCAGCCACTCGATATATTGCTTTTTGCCGGCGACAATGCCTGAAGTGGGTCCTTCAATGGCTTTGGAGCCGCTGTAGATGGCCAGATCCGAATATTGTACATATTTGCGGATGTCCTCCTCCGCAGCCGCATCGACAATCAGCGGAACTCCGCGCCGGACGGCAACCTCCCACGCTTCCTCTACGGAAATCATGTTCTTCTGGACACAATGATGCGACTTCACATAGAGAATAGCCGCCGTGCGCTCCGAAATCGCCGCTTCAATATGCTCTTTGCGGCCTTCATTGGCGTATCCGGCTTCAACGACCCGTCCCCCGCCAAGGTATATCATGGTTTCCACCGGAGCTCCATACTGCACATTGTGGCCCTTCAGCATAATAATCTCGTTCTTATCCATCGGCTCCTGATGCAGCCGCAGGCTGAGCCTTGGATCTCCGCCGGTCACCACGGCCGCCACGGACAACACGATCCCACTGGATGCCGAATTTACGACGACCGCTCCCTGCGAGCCCAACATGCGGGCCATGTAATCACCAGCCTTATCCATAAGATCGGAGATCTCCACGTAGTTCTGTCCGCCCAGCTTCATGGCTTGCATAACCGTATCCGTTGGAGCGGAGACCCCTAGAATGCTCATCCTTCCACTGGCATTAATGACGCGTTTCAGCCCATACCTAGCATGTAATGAGTGATCCACTCACAAAAACCCCTTTCGCCTCAATATAACGATCCGCCACGCGGACATCGCCCTCAGAATCCGTCAGTTCTTGCCTGCCTTCGGCCACTGTGAACAGCGTCAGATTAGCCTGCTGTCCTACCCTGATCTCGCCCAGTTCCGGCTTCTTCAGCCAAGCTGCCGCGCTGCGGGTAACCGCATGGATAACCTCTTCCAGACTGTAGCCAAGGTAGAGAAATTTCGAGAGCACATTCGACATGCTGTACACCGGACCATTCAGCCGGTTGCCCCGGTAAATATCCGTGCTGATGGTATCCAGGCCAATGCCGGCAGCCTTTGCCTGCTCCGCTGTTCTAAAGGAGAAGCTGGCCGTCCCATGCCCCACATCCAGATGAACCCCCTGCTGTACAGCATTCCGGAGTCCCTGCAGCGGCTGGCCGTCTTCATGAAATAAGTTATTGGACTTGCCGTTGAGATAATGAGTGATGATATCTCCGGCCGCCAGCAGCTCCAGCACTTCGCCAATGGCCGGCGGAGCCGAGCCGATGTGCACCATCAGCGGCAACTTCGTCTCTTCGGACAATGCCCGCGCCTGCTTAAGCGGCAGAATTCCATTCTCCTTCACCACGCTTTGACTGATGCGTGCTTTAAGTCCAACGATGAATTCGGGATAATCGGCTGCCGCCTGCACAACCTTGTCCCGATTGATCCATTCCAACTGCGACAATTCATCCGTCCGCTGAAGTCCAATCTGCGAAATATTCAAAAAGGCAAACACCTTCGTAACAGCTCTGGCAGTCTCAGCGTAAAAAGCCCCGATTCGCTCCGAACCGCAGCTTCCCGCATCGACAAGGGTAGTTACGCCATGCTTCACACCGATTTCATCAATCTCATCCCCATAGGGATGAAGTTCCGGCACGGCATGAACATGCAGATCAATCCACCCACTGGATACATACCATCCGGAGCCATCCAGCTCCGTCACCCCTTCAGCGTGTCCTGCTGGCGCAATATCAGTGATGATACCTTCCTGAACGGCAATATCGACGGTCTGCCCGTTCATAAGCTGCAAATTGCGCAGCACAGTCGCTGTGCCCACTCTTCCCATCTCCTTCTCTATACTGAAATTGGTAATTAGAAGCTACCAAGTTCATGTTCTATTAATATCTCACAACATCTCAATGATTATAATGTTATAATGTTTTAAACTATAAATCTACCCCTAAAATAATGATCTTGCATCTGTGTGATCCCAAAGAGAACTGTGACTTACCATCCAACATCACTGGAGGGAATACTCTATATGGCAAAACCGGCACACAAGGCATCCTTGCGATCCAGATTCCAGCTCAACTGGAATCATTTCAAATCCAAGCTACTTCTGAAATATGCATTTTCTTATATCCTTATGTTCCTGATTCCACTGAGCGGCGTAACTATTTTTGTATATGAGAATGCCGTTAAGGGGCTGCGCGTGGAGATCGAGCAATCCAATGTCAACCAATTGAATCAGGTGAAGAGCACCATTGATGCACGGATGGTTGAACTACAGGAGATATCCGGCAGAATTGCTTATGACAGGCACCTCACCCCTTACATGGTACGGCACCCTTATTACGGACTCGAAGCTATTCAGGCTCTCGCCAACTACAAAGCCAGCAGCAGCATCGTAGAGGATCTGTTTCTGTATTTCCACGATGACTCCAGCATCTATTCCTACCGTGGCCTCGCCGACCTTAGCGTAACCTTCGACACCTTATACCAGTTCGAGCATTGGTCTCCTGAAGAACTGCTGCAGGATCTCAATGAAACGAAGCAGCCCATGATGCGCCCTGCTGAGAATGTAACCGTTAACTCCCGCCGGGACCCTATGCTGGTCTTGCTTGTCCCGATTAAACCCAATGACCCCTTCCCTTACGGAACCGTTGTTTATTTAATGAAGGAATCGAAGCTTACCGGTGTGATGGACTCCATCCTCAGTGACTTCTCAGGGAGCAGCTACATCTTCAACTCCTCTGGTGAGGTTCTTACCGCGAACAGCCACGGCATCCGCCTGCCTCAGGACGAACTTAGCACGTTGTCTTCATTGGAGCCGGGTATTCATAATCTGGTGCTGGACGGTGAACGGCATTCGGTCGTCTCTGTCCAGTCCGAGCAGAATGGCTGGACCTATGTAACCACCATGCCAAGCTTCCAGTTCTTCAGCCGTGTCGCCCATGTCCAGACCCTGATCCTGCTTGTCTTCTGCATCACAGTGATCACCGGCATCGTAGCCGCTCTGCTGCTTGCCAAACGGCAGTATCACCCGATCCGGGACCTGATGGAATTGGCTAAGCTTAGAGGGAACAGCAATGACGCCCTCAAGACCCGCAACGAGTGGGATTGGATCCGGCAGACCATCCAGGAATACAGCGCCAGAATCGATATGCAGGAGCCGTTCGTCCGCAACCAGTGCATGCTGCTTCTGCTGAAGCACGGCAAGCCGGATGACCCCGAGATTGAGCAGATGATACGCAGTGCGGGATTTGAGCTGTCCGAAGGAAACGGCCTGTATTTCTCCGTCATTCTGTCCTGGGATGATGCCGTTCAAGGCGAAAGCTCCTGGGATGAGCGCCACCTGCTGCAGGAAATGCTCAGCAATGTGAACTTGCCAAGCCTTACGGCCCAGATTTTTGGAGTGGAGTTCTCCGCCCAAGAGCAGTTCGCCTTAATTGTGTCCTTCCCTGCCAGCGGGAACGGGCCGGTTCAACAGCGGATGGAGCAGGTCATCGACGCGGTGCAAGCGGTTATTCAAGAGAATTCCCGGCTCGCTCCCCACATCGGTGTCGGAACCGCCTACCAGGATCTGGCCAAGCTCAACCAGTCCTTCGTCGAAGCGGCTGCCGCCCTGGAGCACCGGGTGATCCGACGCAGCGGCCACGTCACTTATTTCGAACAATTGGCAGAGCTGAATTCACCGGCAACGGGGAGCTTCTGGATTTCCCGCAAATCCATACTCAAGCTGGAGCAGAGCCTTAAGCAGGGCAATGAATCGGTAGCCACCGAGATGATTGCCGACACCATTGATACGATTAAGGATGAGCCGTTGCAGGTACATCTGCTGCGCTGCATCTGCTTTGATCTGCTGAACACGTTCCTGCGGACCGCCTCCGAGCTCGGAATGAACGAAGTGTTCGCCGATCTGCCTGCCTTGACCTCGTTCGAGACGCTTGAAGAATTAGAGAACAGACTGCTGTCCCTGAGTGTACGGATATGCCAGCAGGTCGAACGGAACACAGAGAGCAAGGAGTCTTCACTGATGGAAGACATCGTAATTTATGTCGACCAGCAGTTCGCCGATTACACGCTCAGCCTGGAGCATGTTGCCCTCAAATATTCCATTTCGACCTCATATCTGAGCCGTAGCTTCAAAGAGAAAACCGGCTGCAATTTCTCACAATATATCTGGCAGCGCCGCATGGATGCAGTCATCCGGCTGCTTGAGAATACAAGCGCGCCACTCAAGGAAATTATTGAACAGGTGGGTTACCTGGATGCACCCAATTTCATCCGCAAATTCAAGAAGGAAACCGGCTTGACACCCGGACAATACCGCAAGCAGTATGCGTCAGGCGGCTCCACGGGAAAATAAAATGTAAACGGGCCAGCAGTCAGCCGGCCCGTTTCTTATTGCGGCTCGTTCAGAATATAATCGACCAGCTCGTCCAGCGGAACAGTCGCCAGCGCAATCGCCGTATCTGTCACTCCGTAGTAGATGTACAACAGTCCGTCTTTGACCACATTGCCGGTCGGGAAGACCACATTGGGAATCTGATATCCGAATTTCTCGTAGTAGGTCTCCGGTTCCATAATGAAATGATGCGTCCGTGCAATGATCTTCTCCGGGTTATCCAAGTCCAGCAGCATGGCCCCTACACGGTAGACGATATCTTCATCGACACCGTGATAGAGCACCAGCCAGCCCTTGTCCGTACGCACAGGAGGTGCAGAGCCGCCAATCTTCCGGGACTCCCATGTGGGATTCTCTGCTTTGGCGAGCAGCTTAGGCTGTTCCCAATGGATGAGATCTTCGGAATACGTAATCCACATCGCGGCCTTCTCTGTTCCATAGGCTTCGCCCACGTATTCCTCGGGGCGGCGCAGCAGCACGAATTTGCCGTTGATTTTCTCGGGGAACAGGATATTGTCGCGGTCATTGATGTCCAGGGGCGTGGTATCGGCTACAAACTCCCAGTCCAGCAGATTATCCGATTTCAGAATAGAGGACCGTGTCAGCCAATGTCCCGCTTCTTCCCCCCAGCCATCCGGGTACTCTGGAATCGAACGCTCAGGAATACCGGCTCCGGTCGGATAATAACTCATCGCACACGGCCGCAGCGCGTAATTCAAATAGAAGGTTCCTTCAATTTTGACAATCCTCGGGTCCTGCACACTGCCATAGGGAAACCCTAGCATATCTGGTGTCACCAGCGGTTCCTCCTTGACATGGGTGAAGTTCACGCCATCCTCGCTCACCAGCAGGCCAAGAAAGTTCTTGCAGGGTGTCAGTGAGCCCGCTGTGCGCTCAATCATATAGAATTTGCCATCCTCAATAATAACTGCGGGATTGAATACGGTCACTTTACGCCATTCATAACCTCCCGGGACTACGATGGGGTTGTTCGGATGCCTGGTAATTTTCATGGACTATGCCTCCTGAGCCTGATGTTTATCATGTATTTTAATCGTTTTGACCTCATATGGCCGGAAGGACAGCTTAAGGATTCCATCCTGAGCCTCCAGCGTTCCGGTCTCACCCTCCAGTAAATCCGCCGAACTGGCTCGGATCTCCTCCGCCAGCCAATCTATGGTCGCTGTGCCTCTTCTGCCTGCGGATTCGTATAATCTGATAATGGTCCCGCTGCCGTCCTCTGCGCTTTTGATCGTATCGAGCAGCACATGTTCGCTGCGGAATCCCAGCCATGCATGCGTGTCCGGGTGAATACCCGGATGCGGATGCTGCTGAACGGCCAGTAACGGCTCATTCAGATCCGCAGCTTCCTTCACCACTTGCCCCTTGCCCCAATCCCCGGAATGCGGATACAGGGAATACGTAAAGAAATGTTCGCCACGGTCTGCATTCTTATCCGGCCAGGAAGGCGCCCGCAGCAGGGACAGACGTATCACCCCGTCATGGATATCGTAGCCGTATTTGCAGTCATTCAAGAGACTGACTCCGTAATCATTCTCGGAGAGGTCTGCCCAGCGATGCCCACATACTTCGTACTGCGCCTGCTCCCAGCTTGTATTCCTGTGCGTCGGCCGCTCCAGCGCTCCGAAGGGAATCTCATAAGTGGCTTTGGTTGTAACCACATCCACCGGAAAAGCAACTTTAAGCAGCTTATGCTCTTCGTTCCAAAGCACCCGTGTCCGGAAGTCCACCCGCCGGCCGTGCCTTGGCAGCACGATCTCTTGTTCGATCACGGACGCATTCAGCTGCCAGCGGAATTTCAGGCTGATCAGAACAGACCCCCGGGTAATAACCTGCTTGTCCAGCAGTATCGCGGCTCCGGCCGGCTGCTGTTCATAACGCGAGTCCAGATCCCAAGCGTCCCATAAGGGCGGTGTATCATGAAAAAATTGCAGTTGATTAGCGTTCTGTCCAGCTGGAATCAGCTCACGGTCAGCACTCTTGTCCAACCAGCGGCTGATCTCCCCCTGCTCATTAAACTCCAGAATATAGAAATCCGTCTCCCAGCTGTCCGGGAATGGTGCAGAATCCCTAATCTCGTCCTGCTGTACAAGGTTCCCGGCTGCATCCCGCAGCCAGAAGGTACGGCAGCCAAACGCAGGAATGCCGGAGACCCGGACGGCCAGCGTATACCGCTCTCCGAGCTCATCTGCGGGCCACACCTCACTGTCCAGCAGCCCCGCTTCATCAAAGGCCTTTGCGGATGTCAGACTGTGGTCTCCCTCCAGGTAGATCATCCCTGAGCGCTCCCAGCCCAGACTGTTGAACACTACGTAAGGAGTGCCCTCCCCGTCCGTATGAACCTGCGCCGCCAATGCACTCAGCGATGAATCCAGCACCTGCTGGCCCAGACGGAAGATGTGCCCATATTCTTCTGTGGAGGTTTCATACACTTCCGGAATGGAAGTCCCCGGGATAATATCATGGAACTGATTGAGCAGCAGCAGCTTCCACCCCTCCCGGAGGATGGAATCCGCTTGTCCCGCAGCCCCCTCCCCGCCCGCCAGACGGCTCCAGATCTCAGCTTGGCGGTACAGGACCTCAGCTTTACGGTTGCTGCGCTTATTGCGGGCATGTGTGGTGAAGGTTCCCCGGTGCAGTTCCAGATACAGATCACCGTGCCACTTGGGGAGCTGGGGCTGTTGTTCATCAATGCCGGCAAAAAAATCCGCTGCGGCCGAGAAGCGGCTTGTTGGCTGGCCCGCCGCAAGCCCGGTTCGCCCAATATACTCCACCATTTCGTGTGTGACTCCGCCACCACCGTCGCCATGGCCGTAGAGCAGCATCAACTCATCATGCTGCCCCTTCTGCTCATAGGATTGCCAGTGCTCCTGAACATCCCGGGGATGGGTATGCTCATTTACCCCGTGATTCTGATAAGCCACGATGGACGTACCATCAATGCCTACCCATTGGAACAGCGTATGCGGGAATACGTTGGTATCATTCCAGCCCAGCTTGGTGGTCATGAAATAATCGATTCCGGCCTGTTTAAGCAGTTGAGGAAGTGACGCACAATAGCCAAAGGTATCGGGCAGCCATTCGATCCTGGAGCGCTTGCCGAACTCCTGCTCATAGAATCCTTGTCCATACAGCATCTGCCGCACCAGCGACTCCCCGCCGGGAAGATTCAGATCCGGCTCGACCCACATGCCGCCGACCAGCTCCCAACGCCCTTCGGCGACTCTGGCCTGAATTCTTGCATACAGCTGCGGGTCATACTCCTTAGCAAAAGCATAGAGCTGTGGCTGACTCTGGGAATATCGGAAATCCGGGTACTTATCCATCAAGGTACACACAGTAGAGAAGGTACGGCTCACCTTCCGTACAGTCTCTCTTACCGGCCATAACCAGGCGATATCAATATGCGATTGCCCAACCATATGCATAGTCCCGTTCTGCTGTCCGGGGGGCTTCTCAGCAGACACAGCCTGCTGCAAGCCTCTCTCAGCCTGACGGACCGCGCCTTCCGCGGCAAGTCTTGCCGGCTCCATATACAGCAGGTCCATGGTCTGCGCAAGTGCCAGCTCCATGCGCAGGCGGCGCATGTCATCCACAGGCAGCAGCACTGCTGCTTCGTGAGCAATCTTCACCGTGTGCAGCAGGCTGTATACCGGCTGGTTCACACCTGCCAGCGAGAGCGATATCCCCTGGACCGGGGCCTGAATGTTCGCCTGGCGGTTCAGAGGATCTTCAGGCTCTGGGACCGGGTCATACAGTTCAATGTCGAGCGTAAGCGACTTGCCCGCCGAACCGGCAGGGAGCGGGATGAACCAGTGATTCCGGTCCAGCCCATGATAGCTGCGCCCATCTATCCGCAGCAGGCCTTCGCCTCTGCCATGGTAGAGCAGCGCCGCTTCCTCTGCCTGCCATTCCTGCGGAACTATAATTTCCTGATGCAGAAAATAGGTTGTTCCATGTCCTCCATCCAGCCGGTCAACCTCCCGGTTCTCCCAGCCTTCCGTCTCATATTCGTACACACCGGGTGTGATATAACGGGATTTACGTAGCTGCCATTGCCGAAGCTCTATGACCTCGGTCCACTGCCTCTTCGCCAGCCAGTCTATAAAGCGTTCCATCCGCTTCACGCTTCATCCACCCCCGATTCGACACGCAGCGGTGCCGATAGATATTCCCCGGAATGAGGTCCTACCATCACCGTGAAATCTCCATCCTCCACTACCCGCGACAGATCAGCAGAGACGAATTCAAGCTGCTCGCGGCCTACGCTGAAAGTAACGGTCTGCGTCTCACCGGGCTGCAGGGTGATTTTGCGGAAGCCCTTGAGCGACTTCTCCGGACGTGTAATCGTAGAGGCCAGATCTGAAATGTAGAGCTGAACCACCTCAGCCCCGGCTCTGGCTCCCAAGTTGCTGACCTGCACAGATACAAGCGCTTCTCCATCCGCACCGATGATCGCCGGCTCTACCTGCAGATGGCTGTACTTAAATTCACTGAAGCCCAGGCCGAAGCCAAACGGATATTCCGCATGGAAATCCGTCTCCAAATACCGCTTGCCTCTCGTTCTGCGTTTGTAGTAGTACACCGGGAGCTGCCCCACATGTTTGGGTATGCTGATGGTCAGCCGGCCGGAAGGATTCACCTCGCCGAACAGAATATCGGCAATCGCATGGCCTCCTTCCTGCCCCGGATACCACGCTTCCAGGATGGCATCGGCATGCTGCACAATCCATGGCTCGGCAATCGGACGGCCGTTGATATAGACGATCACCAGCGGCTTGCCCAGCTTATGAAGCTCCTGCACCAGTTCCAGCTGCACACCCATGAGATGAAGTGTAGAACGGTCGATTCCCTCGCCACATTCCATATCGCTCCAGGCATGTTCGGTCACCACGGACGCTCCGGTAAGCAGATCAATCGTACCTTCCCCGAAGTCTCTGGCACTGGAACCGCCTATAGCCAGAACAACAACATCTGCCTGCGCTGCACATTCCAGCGCATACGCGAATCCTTCCCGCGAATCGCCTTTAATCCGGCAGCCCGGCGCATAAAGCACACGGTCCGGGTCCCCGCCAAGAGCGCTGCGGATCCCCTCCAGAACGGTCACAATCGCTCCCTTAGGCTGTGGTGAAGTGTAGTCGCCTAACTGATTGTAAGGATTATCTGCATTCGGTCCTATCACCGCTACGCGCCCGATGTTTGGAGATAGAGGCAGCGTCGCCGCCTCATTCTTGAGCATGATGATACTCTCGCCGGCTATGCGGCGGGCGAGCTTGCGGTGCTCCGCTGATCCGATCAGCTGTTCAGCCCGGTCCGGGTCAGCAAAGGGACGGTCGAACAGGCCCAGTGTAAACTTCATTTCCAGAATGCGGGACACGCCGCGGTCCAGATCAGACTCGTGCAGCCGTCCGGCGGCGATAGCCGCCCCGAGATGCTGCTCCAGCATCTCGCCCGACATTTCCATATCGATTCCGGCCAGCAGCGCCTGCGCCACTGCCGCTTCCCCGCTGTCAGCAGTGTTATGGCCATTCGTCAGCATCCCGAGCGCACCGCAGTCCGTGATGACAAATCCGTCGAAGCCCCACTGCTCCCTAAGCACATTCTGCAGCAAATAATGGCTGGTGGTACAAGGAACACCATCAATTTCGTTATAGGCGGTCATTAAAGAGCGGGCTCCGGCCTCTACAGCCTTGCGGAACGGAAGCAGGTCAACCTCATGCAGCTCGCGCAGACCCATGTGTACCGGCGCAGAATTCCGTCCTCCTTCCGAACTGCCATAGGCCGCGAAATGCTTCAGGGTAGCCAGAACGGCATCCTCGGCATCCAGACGCTCTCCTTGCAAGCCTTTGACAGCCTCCACACCCATAGCCGCTATAAGAAACGGATCTTCGCCAAAAGTCTCCTCCGTCCGCCCCCACCGGGGGTCACGCACCACATCCAGCACCGGCGAGTAGGTCGCCGCTCCGCCCTGACTGCGGGTCTCCACAGCTACGGCACGGCACATCTCACGATATAAATCAGGATTCCACATACTGCCCAGGGCCAGCGGCACCGGAAATACGGTCGCTCCAATCGCCATATGCCCATGCGAGCATTCTTCTCCGAACAGGATCGGAATGCCCAGGCGGCTCTCCTTCATGGCGTATGCCTGAATTTCGTTGACCGCCTCCGCTCCTTCTCTGGGCGAGAGCCCGCTCTCCAGGGTAACACCTGTCCACGGATCGGCCCGGAGGGTTCCGTACAAGGAACCCACACCGCCGCGGGCAACCTGGCGTTTGAACGACTCCGTCATAAGAGTTGTCCCATCCGGCTGCTTCTCGTAACACTGCCATCCGAAGGGCTGGACCATCTGTCCAATCTTCTCTGTAAGGGTCATACGCTGCAGCAGGTCCTGAACCCGGTCTGCTACAGGAAATGTCTTATCCTTATATTTCATTTAGGGCCGCACCTTTCTGCATGAAAGAGTTCTATTCTCGATTAGTTGGATTTCCAGCGGTCATAAGCGGCCTGATTAATTTCAGCTACCCGTTCACCGCCCATTTTCTTCACCGTATCCAAGTATTTATCCCAATTGCCGAACGGCTCGGCGCCAGTGATGAACTTGGCTTCCATCTGCTTCACATAGGTGCTCAGATCCGAGTTGAGACTGCTGATTTCAGTCTGTTCTTCCACAGTCAGGAACAAGGCAGGGAACGGAATACGCGCTCCTTTATCGAGCAGCTTCATCTTTGTCTCTTGCTCCACCCACAGGTCGAAATCCGTCTTCAGCCCTTTGTTAATGTCATCCATGGACAGTGTAGGAGCCGGAATACCGTAGTTAGGGGTCAATGTAGCCCGGTAGTCTTCCATTTCTTTGCCGTCAGGTACAGGCAGGTACTGCTTGACTCTTCCTTCCTTATCGGTATATTCCCAGAGCGTGCCTTCCGGTCCTTTATTGAAGAACAGGGCACCCTCGTAAGAGTATAAATAGTCCACCCAACGCATGGAGGCTTCCGGCTGCGGATTGCTCTCCGTGATGGCAAAGGCTCCTGTTGTAATTCCCCGGTTCTTAGCTATGGCCGGTGCATCCACCGAATCGCTTTTTACAGGTGTGAACATCGGATCATTGGTGGAAGGCTCTCCGCCCTTGGTCATATAAGCATGCCAATCAGAGAATAGGGCAACCCGGTTGTTCTGCGCTTTGGCCTTCTTCTGTTCCGCCGTCTGCGAGAAGCTCTCATGGTCCAGCAGCTCCTCCGCCCACAGCCGGTTCATATAGACCAGATATTCCTTGTAACCTTCCTCAAGCGGCGTGTAGTGTACTTTATCTGCATCATCCACATAAATCTCTTCCTCATAAACGCCAAAGGCACCCAGCAGCCAGGTCCGGATATCCCGCAGATTGGCGGAGGTCACCGTGACCGAAGAGATCGGAAGTTCATCCGCCAGCCCATTGCCGTTCGGATCTTCCTCTTTGACCCGCTTCAGATAGGTGTATAGCTCCTCAGTCGTTTCGGGAAGCTTCTCAATATTCAGCGCCTTCAGGAAGTCACCGTTATACCAGAGCGGGTTGCGGTACCAGTGCTGGCTGAATTCGACAACCGGCAAAGAATAGATATGCCCGTCCGGAGCAGTGATAGATTTGCGGACATCCGGGTTCTCCTCCAGCAGCGCTTTGAAATTCGGTGCATATTCGTCAATGAGATCTTCCAGCGGAATCAGAATGCCCTGTTCCCCGTAATTCATCTGCTCCGCAGTCGTCAGACCTGCGGCATAAAAAATATCCGGGTAGTCCCCACTGGCGAACACCAGATTCTTCTTCGTCTCGAAGCTGTCTTTAGGCGCGTTCTGATATTCAAGCGTAATGCCGGTCTTCTCCTGCATCTGCTGAAGCACGGCCATGTTCTCCCAGTTCTGAATACCCACATCAGGTGCCATCATCTTCAAGGTAACCGGCTTGTCCACAATCGGAAAACCTTCCTTGCTCACCGTAACTCCCCCGGTTCCCTCTCCGCTTGTATCTGCATTATTGGAATTGCCGCAGCCTGCCAGCAAGGTCAGGCCCATAACTCCGGCCAGCATCATTTTCCACGTTTTACTTTTTGTCTGCATGATGAATCCTCCCTTTCGATCGTTAAGCGAATTTGGTTATCCCTTTACTGATCCAATCATAACGCCTTGCACAAAGTAACGTTGCAGAAACGGATATACAGCGATGATGGGAAGTGTGGAGACTACAATCACTCCATATTTGATCAGCGATGCTGTCTCCGCCTTGGAATTCATGGCCATAGCCACCTCACCGTTGATCGCAGCACCTGTGGTTTCCGCCGACATCTCCTGAAGGACGAGAATCTGACGGAGAACCATCTGCAGCGGATACTTGGATTCGTCATTCAAATAGATCAACGACGGGAAATAACTGTTCCAATGTCCTACTCCGTAGAACAGGGCCATCACGGCTACAATCGGCGCGGACAGCGGTAAAATAATGCGGATAAACAGCCTCAGATTCGTACAGCCGTCGATGTGGGCCGCTTCCTGCAATTCCTTCGGAATCGTGGACTGAAAAAAGGTGCGGGCGACGACGATATTCCATACCGATGCGGCAACGGGCAGAATCAAAGCTCCCATACTGTTGATAAGACCCAGGTTCTTGATCAGGAGATAGCTCGGCACCAGGCCGCCGCTGAAGAACATCGTGAACAGAATGAAGCCCATGAACAACTGCCGTCCGACAAAATCCGATCTGCTGAGCGCGTAGGATGCAGGCAAGGTGACCGCCAGATTCAGAAGAGTACCTAGCGCCGTGTAGATGATGGTATTCATATAACCGTTCCATATTTTTGGATTCTCGAATACAAGCTTATAGCCGTCTAAGGTCAGATTCTTGGGGAACAGCCACATCGCTCCCGAATTGACATCCTGTGGGCTGCTGATGGATGCGCTGAGAATATAAATGAGCGGATATACGACCACAATCAGCGCCAGACACAGGTAGATATAGGTACTTACAAGGAACCATTTGTCGCCCCGGGACTCTTTCAGGGTAGTTACCATAAATTATAACTCCTTTCTACCAAAGGCTATTCTCACTCGTGCGTTTGGCAATCTTATTCACAGTAACCAGCAGAATGACATTCACAACCGAGTTGAACAGTCCTACAGCTGTGGAGAAACTGTATTGAGCATTCACTAGACCAGCCCGGTATACATAGGTGGAGATTACATCAGAAGCTTCCATATTAAGTGAGTTCTGCAGCAGTAGAATTTTCTCGAAGCCGAGACCCAGAATGTTGCCCATGTTCAGAATCAGCATAATGGTAATGGTGGGTACAATCGTCGGCAGGTTGATGTGCAGCATTCGCTTAAAGCGGCTGGCACCGTCAACAATCGCAGCTTCATGCAGCTGCGGGTCAACCCCCGATAAGGCAGCCAAGTAAATGATCGTTCCCCAGCCTGTGCTTTGCCATACCCCTGACAGTACATACACCGTTTTAAACCAGGCGGGATCTGTCAGAAAAGCCGCAGGCTCCATTCCCAGCAATTCGATGAACCGCACAATCATTCCGGTCGAGGGCGACAGGAAGGTTATGATCATCCCTGCCATGACGACTACTGAGATAAAATGCGGTGCATAGGTAACCGTCTGGACCGTTTTTTTGAACGGACCGTTCCGTACTTCATTGAAGGCAAGCGCCAGAATAATCGGCAGCGGAAACCCGATCGCGAGTTCATAGAAGCTGATGCTGAATGTATTCCACAGCAGATCCCAGAAATAATAGGAATTAAAAAAACGTTCAAAATGTTCAAAACCGACCCACGGACTGCCCGTGATTCCTTTGGAAGGAATAAAATTCTTAAAAGCAATCTGGATGCCGTACATCGGGCCGTAATGAAACACAAGGAAATACAGTAATGCCGGAGCCATAAATAAATATAGTTCCCAGTTCTGCCAGATTCTTTTGCCAAGGGACTTGTTCTTCAAATGATTTCCGGATACCGCTGTAAGTTGTCTTTTCCCCTTCATTCTTCCCCTCCTCTCTATATTACGGTTAGTGGTAACATTAAGCCGTATAGCCGCTTCACATGGTCGCATGCAACTTCTGCTAACGCTTACATGACAAAGTGTAGACAAACGAACTTGACACCGTAAATATGTAGATTCTGCATTGTCATCTTAAGATCCGCCCAAACCGCGCTGCATCAGTCCTTAGAGCTGTCATGAACAAAAACGGCCGCCGGATGCGGCTCTGCCTGAAATGTGTGGATTATGAACCGCCCCGCAGGCTGCAAAAGTTACATATTGTGATCACCGGACAGGTATGCAAACATTTGCTACGAATGCCTGACTAAATGATTGACTGACGATTAGGAGGTTTTGTTATGACCCGTACAACCGCTCACCTGATCTCCCATACGCATTGGGACCGGGAATGGTACATGCCTTACGAACGTCATCATGTACTGCTGACCGAGTTGATGAACGAACTCCTGGAGACCCTGGAGCAGGATGAACGTTACCGTTATTTCCACCTGGATGGACAGACCATAATTATTGAAGACTATCTTCAGATCTATCCCGGGAAAAGAGAAACGCTGGAACAATTCATCCGCGAAGGACGGATTATCATCGGTCCCTGGTATGTACTGCAGGATGAGTTTCTGACCAGTTCGGAAGCCAACGTCCGCAATCTGCTGACTGGTCACCAGGATGCGGCGAAGTATGGAGTCATCTCCAAGCTGGGGTACTTCCCCGATTCATTTGGCAACATGGGTCAAGCCCCCCAACTGCTCAGACAGGCCGATATTGAGACTGCGGTATTCGGTCGCGGTGTGAAGCCGACGGGATTTGACAATATGGTCGGCGAGCTGAACAGTTCCAGCTATGAATCGCCTTACTCCGAAATGTTCTGGACTTCTCCCGACGGCTCAAGCGTGCTCGGGCTGCTGTTCGCCAATTGGTACAGCAACGGCAACGAGGTGCCTGCCGGGCCGGAGGAAGCTCAGGTGTTCTGGGATAAGAAGCTGGCCGATGCCGGGAAATACGCATCTACGCCAGAGCTGCTGTTCATGAATGGGTGCGACCATCAGCCTGTGCAAAAGAATCTGGGAGACGCGTTGGACACCGCCAAGGTGCTGTACCCGGATGTGGACTTCGTACACTCCAGCTTCGAGCAGTATTTGAATGCGCTTAAGCCTTCGCTGCCTGCCGATCTCGTGACCGTAAACGGTGAGCTCCGCAGCCAGCATACCGACGGCTGGGGAACGCTGGTCAATACCGCATCTGCCCGTGTCTATCTTAAGCAGCTGAACCAGCAAGGGCAGACGCTGCTGGAGAAGGGAGCCGAACCTCTAGCCACACTGGCGCACCTGGTCAGCGGCCGGGCCTATCCCCACCCATTATTAACCTACGCCTGGAAGACCCTGATGCAGAATCATCCGCATGACAGCATCTGCGGCTGCAGTGTGGACGAGGTCCACCGCGAAATGGTGGGACGCTTCGAGAAGAGCCGGCATGTCGCTGATGCTATCATTGAAGAGAGCCTGACGGCCATTGCCGGAGAGGTAGGTACCTCTGCGGTGGGTGCATGGGATGCATCCGCTATCCCTGTAGTCATCTTCAACACAACCGGCTGGGAACGCAGCGGCACGGTAAGCGTAGAGGTGATCGCTGCCAAGCGTTATTTCAAAGAGGGACCGAATCCGGCGGCCATTGCCGAAGCGCTGGACCAGCTGGAGCTTCATCTGGAGGGAGGCCGGCTGATGGACGAGCACGGGCAGAGCCTTGCTGCCCGTGCGGAGGATTTGGGCACTCATTTCGGATATGAGCTGCCGAAAGACCAGTTCCGCAAGCCGTACATGGCACGCAAAATCCGGCTGACCTTTGAAGCCGGACAGGTGCCGCCGCTTGGGTTTAAGACCTTCGCCTGGACCGTGTCACCCGATACGCCTGCTGAGGCTGCCGCCAGCCCGCTGACGCTGATGGAGCGGGGCATGGCCAATGACTTCCTGGCCGTTCAATTCCGGGAAGACGGCTCCTATGATGTGACAGACAAACGGACCGGCCGGATCTTTGCAGCGCAGGGCATCTACGAAGACTGCGGCGATCTCGGCAATGAATATGTGTTCCGTCAGCCGGATCACGATATTCCGCTGACTACCCGGGGTCTTCCGGCCCGCATCTCACTTGTTGAGCATGAGCCCTTCCGCATCACTTACGAGATCGTGCATGACTGGCAGATTCCGGCTTCCGCCGATGCTTCGTTCGAGGAAGAGAAGCGCAGGATGGTTCCTTTCAGACAGCGCAAGGCATCACGCTCTGTTGATCAAGTGCCGCTGCGTATCGTAACCCGGGTCAGCCTGGAGGCTGGCGGAACAGGCATACAGATGTCTGCCACCTATCATAATCAGGCCAAAGATCACCGGCTGCGTGTTCTCTTCCCTACCGGACTTACAGCTGCTACCCATCTGGCCGATTCCGTATTTGAAGCGGCCGAGCGTGATACTCACCCCGCTCCGGATTGGATCAATCCGAGCAATGCCCAGCATCAGCAGGCATTTGTCAGCGTATCCGACGGCAGCGCCGGTCTCACGATTGCCAACAAAGGTCTCAATGAATATGAGGTGCTGCGCGACGGGAAGAACACCATCGCCGTTACGCTGCTGCGCTCCGTATCAGAGCTGGGTGACTGGGGGGTATTCCCTACACCGGAGGCCCAGTGCCTGGGTCAGCACACTGTGGAGTTTGCTCTTACTCCTCATGCGGGAGAGGCCATCGAGTCGGAGGCATTTGCCTGGGCCTATCAGTATCAGGTCCCCTGGTTCGCCGTTCAGACCGGATGGCAGCAAGGTTCATTGCCAGCCACCTATCAGCCGCTGCAATGGCACGGCCGCACGCTGGCACTATCGGCGTTCAAAATGTCCGCGGCGCATGAGGATGTAATCTTACGCTGGTACAATCTGGCGCACCAGGAGCAGGATGTTACGCTTAAGGCTAATTTCCCTGTGGATAACATATACGCGAGTGATATTCTGGAGCGGCGGAAGCACACCGAGGAGCTTGAAGAAGGAACACTTCGCCGAAATGTGGGCCAAGCCCAAATTGTCACCTATGCGCTAAGTCCGGTTCAACACCAAAATTGAGGATGACCAGGAGGAATTCGACCCATGAACTTGCCAGCTTCCATTACTGAGTACCTGAACGAAGCCGACGAACAGCTCGCCCATCACCCCAAACTGCAGCAGCTGTTCCGAAACTGTTTCCCTAATACGCTGGAGACTACAACCAAGCTGCTTGATGACGGAACCACCTTTGTGTTCACCGGCGATATCCCGGCCATGTGGCTGCGCGATTCCACCGAGCAGGTGCGCCACTACATTCCTTTTGCCAAAAAAGACCCGGAACTCCAGCGGATTCTCCGCGGCCTGATTGCCCGGCAGATGTTCTACGTGAACATTGACCCGTACACCAATGCTTTTAACGAAACAGCAAGCGACAAGCATTACCGGGACACTGATGACTGCAATCTGAATCCATGGATGTGGGAGCGCAAATATGAGCTCGACTCCCTCTGCTTCGTAGTACAGCTGGCTTATATGTATTGGAAGGAAGCGGAGCAGACCGACATTTTTGACCCTGCCTGCTACCAGGCGCTGACCTCCATCGTGGACGTGGTCGGTACCGAACAGCATCATGGCGAGCAATCACCCTACCATTTTGTGCGCCAGACGCTGCAGGATACGGAGACCTTGCAGAACAACGGGCGCGGCATGCCCGTCAATTATACCGGCATGAGCTGGTCCGGCTTCCGTCCCAGCGATGACAGCTGTGAGTTCGGCTATAATATCCCTTCGAATATGTTCGCCGTGGTCATTCTGGGATATATCGGGGAGATCGCAAGTGAGATCTATAAGGATGAGCGACTGGCCGCCCGGTCCGCCAAGCTGCGCAAAGAGATCGACTTCGGCATCCGGACGTACGGAATCGTGAATCATCCGAAATACGGCAGAATCTATGCTTATGAAACTGACGGCTACGGTAATTATTCACTGATGGATGATGCCGGGACGCCGGGACTGATCTCGATTCCTTATATCGGTTATGTAGGTGCGGATGATCCGATCTATCAGAATACCCGCCGGTTTGCCCTCAGCTTTGACAATCCGTTCTACTTTGAAGGACAACATGCCAAAGGGATCGGCAGTCCGCATACGCCGGGAGGTTATGTGTGGCATATGGCCTTGTCCATGCAGGCGCTGACGGCAGACAACGATGAGGAGATCAAAGAACTGATCGATATGCTTATCCGCACAGACGCTGATACCGGGTATATGCACGAAGGCTTCCATCCGGACGATCCCGCCGACTTCTCGCGCGAGTGGTTCGCCTGGTCCAACAGCCTGTTCGCTACACTGATCAGCAAGGCCATAGATAAAGGGCTGGTCTAGACCCTCAGTCCTGTAACCGGCATGATCAAAAAGTAATGGCTGCGTCCTCCTTATTCAAGGAAGCCGCAGCCGTTTTTTTGCCAATATCCGCTTCATACGCAGACCTAGGCAGCCTCACCATATAAGTTCATTACTGGTATGAATCTCAGAAACAAAATAAATAGGGGAATTATGCTAAATATTCCTTATCTATATTACGATAATAGTTATTATGGAGTGGTTTTTAAGGAAAACCCATTTCTTTACATTACTTTAGGAGGAGATTATACGCAAATGGGAAGCTATAACCTGGCAGCAGACAATGCTGCAAAGAGATTAAACGTTAAAGTAGAAGGCACAATGTCTGAGAAGGATGCAGGGGGATTCATCGAGCAATACAACCAAATCGTCAGCACCTTTGATCCAACTGAGTATGAAATTGTACTGGATTGCACAACTCTGAATGTATCCACATCAGATGTTCTCCCCATGCTGGAGCAATGCTACATCCTCTACAAGCAGTCCGGTTTCCATAAAGTAGTCTTCACGATTGCCAAGAATCCTGTGCTCAAGATGCAGCTTGGCCGGGTGGCGCGCTCTACCAAGCTGGAAAACTACGAAATTATCGAATTATAGGAGGCCCCACTTGGAACATATAACCATTCGACATGCCGCTTATTACCATCCGGAACGTATCATTTATAACGAGTATTACCTCGATCATTTTAAACAGATGGGCAAGGATATCAAACGATTCTTAGAGGTGATGGGCCGGGAACGGAGATATATAGCGGAGGCCGATGGGGAGAACTCCTTGACCATGGGGCTGGAGGCAGCCCGCAAGGTACTGCAGGAGGCCAGCCTTACGGGCGAAGATATGGATATGATCGTATTCGCTTCGCAGACGCCGGAGTATACCTATCCTACCAACGCACTTTTGCTGCATCATATGCTCCAGGGTAAACGCCGCACCATCACCCAGGACTCCAACGCCAACTGCGCCGGAATGGTCGCTGCGGTAGAGCAGGCAAGCCGTTACATGCAGGCTAATCCGTCCATTCACTATACGCTGGTGGTTGGCAGTGACTACAGCTCCATCAACTGCAACCCTGAGGATGAGATCACATACCCGAACTTCGGTGATGCGGCAGCGGCTGTCATTCTGGAGCGCAGCAAGGAGCCGGGAGGACTTATTGATTCCTTGTATTACACCAACTCAGATGATTGCTATAATATTATGTTTCCAGCTTGTGGATTATCCAATATTTATCAAGAAGGCATCACACCCGAGCAGATTCGTATCCGGTGGACACCGTTTGACGGTACTGTCTGTGTAGCTGCCGCAATCGCCGATCTGAAAGAGCTGCTTGTTCGGAACCATCTGACCACCGATGACATTTCAGCCTTCTGCCTGTCGCAGTTCTCGCTGAAGAACATTCAACTCATCCAGGAAGGACTGGGCCTGAATGACGAGAAGTTTATTTATGTGGGCGATGAATTTGGCTATACGGCAACGAGCAGTCCGTTTATCGCTTTTCAGCGCGGAGTGGAAGACGGCCGGATCAAACGCGGCGATTATGTGTTCTTCTGGTCTGTAGGCGCAGGCTGGCAGATCCCTACGATGCTGTTCCAGTATTAACGTAGGTCCTATTTACTGAAAACAACAAACAGCAGGCCCCCTTCATTCGGTGGCCTGCTGTTTGTTTGTGCCTTTAAAGTTGAGCCCCTAGGTGTCTGAACCTTCTAGGCAACAACTTATAAGGACAACCCCACCCGCTGCACCAGCCGGGAGCTTTCTTCATTCAATCCGGTGACGGAGACCTTTTTGCCCTGCTGAGCGTATTTGTCTATGACCTTGGCTATCGCATGCACTGCTGACTGGTCCCACACATGTGAATGCGTGAAGTCGACCACGATCTGATCGGGATCGCTGCCATAAGCGAATTCCTGGATAAAGTGGCTGGTGGTGCCGAAGAACAGCTGCCCCGATACGGCGTAGATTGCTGAGGTGCCGGTGGTCTGCACACTCAGGCGGATCGAAGCTATTTTCCAGGCAAACGCCAACGCACTCAGCAGCACTCCGAACAATACCCCAATAGACAGGTTGTCCGTAAGCACTACTGTAACCACAGTTACGATCATCACGAGTGCATCGCTTACCGGTACACGGGTCAAGGACTTCACTGAACCCCAGTCAAAGGTGCTGATACACACCATAATCATTACACCAACAAGCGCCCCCATCGGAATCTTCTTCACGACATCCCCGAGCACAAGAATCAGAAACAACAGGAAAATCCCTGATACAAACGTCGACAGGCGGGTCCGTCCACCCGATTTCATATTGACCATCGATTGGCCAATCATCGCACAGCCGGCCATGCCGCCGAAGAATCCAGTGACCACATTGGCAAGCCCCTGGCCTTTGGCTTCGCGGTTCTTGTCGCTGCCAGTACCGGTAATATCATCAATCAATGTAGCAGTCATCAGTGATTCCAGCAGACCTACAACAGCCAGCGACAATGAATACGGCAGGATAATCAGCAGCGTATCCAGCGAGAGCGGAATCATCGGCAGATGAAACATCGGCAGCGCCGAGGTAATCGTACCCATATCGCCCACTGTCCTCACATCCAGCTGCAGTGTGATGGCAAGAATGGAAACGGCAACAATAGCCACCAGCGCTGAAGGCACTGCCGCAGTAAGGCGAGGGAACGTGTAGATAATGACCAATGTCAATGCCACCAGGGCGTACATCACCCAGCCTTGCCCGTTGAAATGGACCAGCTGGGCCATAAAGATCAGAATCGCCAGCGCATTCACAAAACCCGTCATCACCGGCTGAGGCAGAAACGTGATAAACCGGCCAAGCTTCAGCATGCCCATCAGGATCTGGATAAGACCGGTCAGCACGGTTGCCGCGAATAAATACTCTATACCGTGCTGAAGTACCAGACTGCCGACCAGCAGAGCCATCGCTCCGGTTGCCGCCGAGATCATACCCGGCCGTCCGCCAGCGAATGCCGTTACAATCGCAATACAAAAAGAAGCATATAAACCCACCATCGGGCTTACTCCGGCAAGGATCGAGAAAGCGATCGCTTCGGGTATCAGCGCAACGGCAACGGTCATTCCCGACAGGATATCACTCCGTGTGTTGGAGAACCACCCATTATTTAGGACAAGCTGTTTCAAAATCCTCTTTCCTCCTGTGTCTGTTAAGGTTGTTGGGCCTCCTCCGAGGCCCCGGGTCCGATGCAACGCTAATGTTCCTTATTGTACCCGACCCGCCTTAGCCTTCACAAAAAGTCAAACCGGTCCTGTAAGCGTTTATCTTGGGTGTATGCTTCTTTATCCTGCGTATATCTCGTTTATTCTATATCTCCTGTAGTCGTCAATTACCGGAATAATCCGGATGCATTCATTTCCTTCATGAAGGTGTTGAACTCATCAATATTCAGCTGCTGCGCCGCATCGGACAAGGCTGTCGCAGGATCAGGATGCACCTCAATCATGATGCCGTCGGCTCCGGCAGCCAGCGCAGCCTTGGCGCAAGGAAGCATGATATCCTTGCGTCCTGTGGAGTGAGTCACATCAACCAGTACCGGCAGATGGCATTCCTGCTTCAGAATCGGAACGGCTGAGATATCCAGCGTATTGCGGGTTGAGCGCTCATAAGTACGAATCCCCCGCTCGATCAGCATAACCTGTGTATTGCCGCGAGACATGATGTACTCCGCTGCATGTACGAATTCGTCCAGCGTGGCGGACAGTCCGCGCTTCAGCAACACCGGCTTGTTGACTTCCCCTACCGCCTTCAGCAGCTCGAAATTATGCATATTGCGGGCGCCGATCTGGATAATGTCGACATAATCCAGCGCTTCTTCAATATGGCGCGGATCTACGATCTCACTGATGGTCAGCAGCCCGTATTCACTTGCCGCTTCGCGCAGAATCCGCAGCCCCTCCATGCCAAGACCCTGGAAATCATACGGTGAGGTACGGGGCTTGAAGGCGCCGCCGCGCATAACACGCACACCGGCTTTCTGCAGAGCAGCGGCTACGGTGCGGGTCTGCAGCTCGCTCTCCACAGAACAAGGGCCAGCAACCATCAGCGAGGACGCTCCGCCAACTGTAACCTCTCCTGGCAGAACAATAACTGTATCTTCCTTATGACTCTTGCGGGCTACCAGCAATGTTTTTTTGTGCTCATCGCTCTGCAAGTCCAGCGAGGCCGAGAAAATCTGTTTGAAGAGGCTGCGGATTGTACTGCCGGTGAACGGTCCTTTGTTGCTTGCCACCAGCTCATCCAGCATTTTCTTCTCCCGTTCAGGATCGAATTTGGGCACACCCTGCTTCTCCTTGATCACGCCAATCTCCTGCACAACAGCCGCACGCTCGGAGATCAGCTCCAGCAGCTTACCGTTAATCTCATCCAGACGGCCTCTTAACTCATCCAACTCCACATTGCTCATTACCTTCCACTCCCTTTGGTTAGAATACATATTTGAACGCAAAAAGACCCCCCGCCGCAAGGGACGAGGAGCCGTGGTACCACCCTTATTTAGAATTAATCTGCTTAGCCGGTCCATTACCTGGATTGCATTGCCCTGACTGCAGTATTCATTCTGTCTTTCACCCGTTAACGCGGGGCGCGGGCCACCCTACCCATATTGATGCTTCAGCAGCACAATACTTCAGGGGCCAACTCGGAAGTGAACTTCAACGCCAGCCGTCTCACGAGGGTGCTCTCAGTCTCCGGCACACCTTCCCTGTTATGATCCGTTTCCAGCGTCTACTCTCTTCGTCATGATCTTTCCAGCTATACAGTGCTTCTTCGGCACTGGTTTCTGCTATCTTAATCAAAAAGCAATATTGGCGCAAGATATCAATTCACCGCAGTGCAGCGTTAATTATAAATCTCAAATTATATATATTTGCTGATCAAGCGGTTTAGGGCTTCGATCCCCAGCGGTTTGCTGATGTAGTCATCCATTCCCGCTTCCAGACATTTCTCGCGGTCCCCCTTCAGGGCATTGGCTGTAACTGCGATAATGACCGGGAGCTGACCGGGAGGCAGAGTCTTCTTCAGGATTTGGGTAGCCCAGCACTTCGCGCACCGAAGGCGAGCAATAACGGCAAAGATCATCGGAGCCCGATATATACACAATATCCTTGATATTGACGGCGATCAGAAGGCCCAACTCGTCTAACGAGCGGTTCGGCACTTCATCGACATCTTCCATCTGCTGATCCGGCAACATCATCATATTCAGGATATAATACAGCCCGGCTCCTGTTAACGGATGGATGACCAGCACCGTCTGCACCTGCATAGCACGGGAATCCCCACTTCAGATACCAGCTTCAGCTCGCACTCCAAATAAGGGAGCTTTGCTTGTTCCAGAGTCCCGATCAACTGCTTATGTATGCTTGCCGAAGCTTCATCCAGAGTTTCGTCTGCTGCTTCAACATCCTATTCACCCGCCCGTTCGTGAGTAATTCCGGCCTATTACTCTTCAAGTATTTAATATAAATATCTTGTATAACAGGGCTAAAGTCAATTAACAAAAAAAGCAAATTGTAAAAACATTAAAAGTGAATATCCTCTCCCCAGAGCGGCATCCCTGTATCTTGCATCTTTCTTGTTTCAGCCTGTTTCAGAACTAACCCCCCAGCAGTTGCTCCACGGTCCTGGTGAAGGCTTTAACCTGAATAGGCTTGGTGACATATCCCGCAAAACCGACTTGTTCCGCCCTTTGGATATCGGCCTGCTGTGCAAATGCACTAATGGCCAGCACAGGAATATGGCATGTACGTTGATCCTTCTTCAGATATTCCATAGCTTCATAACCATCCAGGTCTGGCAAGCCAATATCCAGAATAATCAGATCCGGCTGCTGCTGCTCGGCAATCTGCAGACCGCTCTCTGCCGTCTCCGCTTTGAGCAGCTGTACTGCGGGAAGATTTTTTCTGAAGATATGGTGCATCAATTCCATGTTCAGCGGGTTATCTTCAACATATAATACCGTCTGCTTGTGTTCTTCCATTCCTGCATTCCCCCTTAAAAACACCCCCATGCCGGATGCCTTGTTGCACCACAAAAAATAAAAAAACCGAAGAAAGGGTCTATCCCCCCTCTTCGGCTCATGTTCGGCTCACTGTCGTGTCCGACTCATTTCCACCTGCTTGTATTTAATTGGTAAACGTATATGCTATTACACTTGTGTCCTTATCCAGATCCCAATCGACATAAATATCAGACAGCTCCTTGCCCAGCATGGGTGCAATGGTTGTCGTATCCTGCAGATACCGCTTCTCCATCTTCCGTTTCGTGGTCTTGAGCGTATTCTCATACCCAAGGCCGATTAATTCCTTCTCCAGAGGGATCAGGATACCTTCACGCTTAATAATCAGAGTGCGCGGATTCTGCCACCAGGAATCGGTATGCACGGGCTCCTTCTGGACAAGCCGGCTCACTTCGTTGATCTGGGCATGAACCTCTTCCCGGCCCGCATAAAGATCGGGTGCCGTGCCCTCTGTCTTGATCAGAGCCACAATCATTCCCGAAGCGTTATGTATCCCCCAATCATAGAAAAGCTCGCCTACTTCAACTGCCATAGTGTTACTAAGATATGCTGATAATTCAGGCAGCAGCGATTTCATCATCAGCTCCCGTGTGTAACGAAAAGCCTGCTCCTCTTCCTTATTCAGAAGAAATGTCTCCACAGGTCCAATAAAGTTGCGGATATGAAGCGTTATACATTGTTCCCCTATTGAAGCATATATGGATTCAGGACCTTTCCCAAATCGTTCTCGCAGCAATCTTCCAGCGTAACTGGCAAGTTGGCTAGTAAGTTCAGTCGTACTCATCTAATTTCCTCCAGCATTCTATTCTTGTCTCTGTTGCCTGCTCTGGGGAGCCGCACCGTTCGCTGAAAAAACGGTTCGTTCACTTAGTATAATAGCAACGGCGAAGTTCGTACACACAAAAAAATCCCCAGACTTCTGGGAGCCGGATGCAGCAGCCCAAAGCCATAAGAACGTTAGACATTTCCTGGAGAGGAATATAGTTAACAGCTTCCCCTTGCCCAGACAGAATCATACCAGGGTGGCTGCCGGTCCGTGGAACCTGCAGGCCACCCTGGTATGAAGGGTCAATGGGTTTCTCCGCCAATATTTATTGCAGCTGCCACTCTGCTATCGGGAAATCACGTTTCGCCAGCTTTTCTTCCACAAGGAAAGTCTTGGTGCCTTCCAGCAGCTTCAGCCCCTCTTCCGTGAAGGCGGTATCCTTAATCTCGCTGATTGGGCTGACCTGCTCCGCGAGCTCAGGGGTTGTGTTGTTGATCTCGGCCAGAAACTGATAATACTCTGCTTCATGCTGCTTCAGATCTGCCAAGGCCTTCTGCCGGGCGTCATTCCACACCTTGGGAAAGTCCGGAAACTTACTCAAATAATCCTCTGAAACTACAGTTACGCTGGAGCCGAGCAATTCAGGATGTTTGCTGGCATCATCAAGGCTGGTATAGCCTTCCTGAATTTGGCTCAGAGCAAAGATTCCGCTATTGGTCATAGCATCAATATCCCCCCGGGCCAACGCAGCTGTACCATCGGGTCTGAGCATATGAACCAGCTTATAATCGGTCACCCCTTCCTCCTTCAGCAGTCCGACGATATAACGGTGCATGAACGAGCCCTTCTGAATGCCGATCGTTGCGCCTTGCAATTCTTTAAGGGTTGTCGGACCTCCCTTCCTGGCGATTACATACCCTACGTTATTGGTCATGGATTGGGTAATCAGGCGGGTCTTGGCACCGGAAGCATAAGCAATAATGGCCGGAGTATCTCCCAGGCTGCCGAAATCAAGCCGTCCGCTGATCAGGGACTCTGTCTGGTCCGGTCCATTGGGGAAGCCTGTCAGCTTCACTTCGTTGATCCCGTGCTTCTTCAGCTCCTCTTGGATGATTCCTTTATAGAAGCCCCAGCCCTCTGCTCCTCCGGGCACATTGAGCTTGTTCGAACCGATATAGCCATAATTCAGTACAGCCGGAACATTACTCTGCTCCTTAGAATTAGAACCCTCTGCTGCCGCAGTCTCAGGGTCCTGTGTTGCGGCATTGCTGCCGCAGGCCTGCAGCAGCAGCATAATCATAATAATACCTGTTGAAAGCAATGTGCGATAACCTGTGACCTGTCTCATTGTTGTCTCCCCTTCACCTGCAAATATGCGGTTATCTCATTCGTGACAGCTCAGAACCCGGCCCGGGCTGCCAGCTTCACCATATACTCATGGCTGGCTACAGGCTGCCTGCCCCGGCCCCAGCCTACCTTCTCCCTGTAGCCGCCAAGCAAACCTTCCCGTTGGATCTCTGCTTCAGTAATCCCGGTCAATCCCTCGGAATCCGGCGCTACATACAAGGCATCAGCCGGGCAATACAGCTCACACATGAAGCAGGTCTGGCAGTCGCTCTGCCTGGCAATCACCGGAATCCCGTTCTCTACGCGGTCATAGACGTTGGTTGGGCAGACGGATACACATTGATTGCATTCAATACACCTATCCGCACTGATGATCTCTATCACGATAGAACACCCTCCTTCACTACGCTCTCCGGCTTGACCCAGACCTGATCCAGGCCGCCGCTGATCAGTCGGTGATGCTGGCCTTCATCGGTTGCCTTGAAATCCTCCCGTTTATGCATGCCTCTGGTTTCGGTGCGGGCCAGCGCTGAGCTGTACATCCATCGGGCCGTGGCTGTCATTGCCTGCACTTCACGCGCTTTGACCCCTTCCATGGTGCGCTGGATTTCACGGCCGCGCTGGTCCTTCCACAGCCCTTCCAGCCGGCCCAGCGATGAGGTCAGCCCAGCCTCCGTACGGAACAGATTGATGTCGTAAGGCTTCACTTCAGCCTGTACAGCTTCCACATATTCCGCCGTTCTGGCAGCCGTCCCCGCCTTCACCTCCTGATGAACAAGCGGCGACGAGGATAGGCCGACCGGGCTGCGCAACGCGGCATGCCGGCCCAGAGTCTGCACATAGGAGGCCGCGCCTTCCCCGGCGAACGAGCCGGAGGACATCGCCCAAGCCGCATTATGGCTCCCTCCGCCTGTGAACCCGCCGCAGATCAGCTCGCGGGTTGCAGCATCCCCGGCTGCATACAGGCCAGGGATGCCGGTTCCGCAGCTCTCATCGGCGATACGAATGCCGCCCGTGCCGCGCACGGTTCCTTCCAGGCGCAGGGTAACGGGAAAGGCTTCCTTGAAGGGATCGATTCCCCTGCGGTCAAACGGGAGGAAGAAATTGGTCTGTGCCACCCGCAGCAGCGGCCTCAGATCCTCGGAAGCCCCATCCAGCTTGGCATATACCTGCCGACCGGCAAGCAGATTGCGGGCGATCACGGAGCGGCCTTTCTTCGAGCCTGCTCCTTCCACAACACTTCCATCCTCGTAATAGAAGCTGGCGTAGCTGTAATACGCCGTCTTGGTTACAGAAGAGAACGTCGGGCAGATTGCATAAGCATTGGAGAATTCCATCCCCGACAAGCTGGCTCCCGCTTCAGCGGCGAACAAATAGCCGTCGCCTGTAAGCACATTGCAGCCCAGGGCGTTGCTGAGGAAAGCGCAGCCGCCGGTGGCAATGACAACGGCCCTGCCTGTATCCTCCAGGTTTGACCGCTCTGGGTCTGCACACCGGCGGCTCCGGCCACGCCGTGTTCATCAGCCAGCAGCTCCAGCACAGGACTGTGGTCCAGAATGCGCACGCCCGCTTTCTTCACCAGCTTGCGCATCAGCCGCATATATTCTGGCCCCTGCAGACCTCTGCGGTACGGATTGCCCTCTTCATCCGCAGGGAATGGATAACCGGATACACCCAGCTTGTTCATATTCTCGTACGTGCGGTCCAGCACCCGGTCCATCCAGCGGTGTTCGGCAAGCTGGCCGCCCATCTCGAAACGGCTTGCTTTGGCTTGCTCCCGGAGCTCCTGGTCCGGCTGCACATACCATACGCCGGTTCCCGAAGGCGCAGTCGCTCCGCTGGAGCCGCAGTACCCTTTATCCACCAGAATCACCTTTGCTCCTCTGGCTGATGCCGCCAGAGCAGCCCATGTCCCTGCCGGCCCTCCGCCAATCACAAGTACATCTGCAATATAATCTGCCGCTCTTTGCTCTGCCCCATTACTCATATGTGGTTCCTCCCCCGATTCGTCAACCTTGATAGTTATCACGCCAGAACAGAAATCTGCGTTCTATAACGCGGAATAATGAATCAATCAGCTTGCCGACAATAGCAAAAATCAGTATCCCTGCAAACACGATCTCCGTATTGGAATTCTGTTTGCCTTCATTAATAAGGAAGCCTACCCCGGACTGCGAGCCGATCAATTCAGCGACAACAAGCCCTATCCAGGCTACAGCCAGAGACAGCCGCAGGCCGAGCAATATGCCGGGCAGTGCCGCAGGCAGGATCAGTCTGTGCAAGGTCTGATAGGAGTTGAAGCCAAGCACCCGGGCAACCTCAAACAGCTTATTGTCCACTCCGCGAATGCCCATGAACGTATGGATATACAGCGGGAAGAAAGCACCACTCATAATAATCACAATCTTGGAGACCTCGCCGAACCCAAACCAGAGAATGATGAGCGGTGCAATCGCCAGATGAGGCACAAGTCTAAGCACTTGAATGCTGGGGTCCAGCAGATACTCGACCTTGCGGAACAAGCCATTCAGCAGTCCCAGCACAAGGCCCAGACAGCCACCAAGCACAAAGCCGGCCCCCGCTCTGCCCAGGCTGACACCCAGGTGATGAATTAGTTCGCCGCTGGCAGCAAGCCCGGCCAATGCCCGAAAAATAGCCAACGGCGCGGGCAGAAACTGCGGCGAAATCCAGCCGAAGCTGCCTGCCAGCTGCCACAGGAATATTACGCCAACCGGGATTGCCGCTCCTGTGGCAAGGTTAGCCAGAATCCCGCTGCTGCTGTTTACAGGTTGCCTGACTGTTTTCACCCGCACAGCAGCCGTACCACTGTAGTCCTTGGCCTCCATGATTCCTTTGGAAGCCTTGATTAGGGCTTCTATCTGATCACTCATGCTGTTCCCTCCTTATTCGCCCGTTTATCCCTGATATTGATCCTGCCAGCGCAGCAGCCGTTGTTCTCCTAGCCGAATAATCGAATCACTGGCCAGGCCGGCAACGGCAAACACCATAATTCCTACGAAAACAACCGGAGTGTCGGCAAACTGGCGGGCGTCGGACATCATATACCCGATGCCGGAGGTTGAAGCAATCAGCTCGGCGACAACAAGCCCCAGCCAGGAAAGGCCCAGCGACAGGCGCACTCCCAATATAATGTTCGGCAGCGCTGCCGGAAGCACCAGCCGCAGCACCTGCTTCAGCCTGCTGAAGCCCAGTACGCGAGCCACCTCAAACAACTTATTGTCCACTCCGCGAATACCCATAAATGTATTAATGTAGAGCGGAAAAAAAGCACCCTTGGCGATCAGCAAAATCTTGGATTCCTCGCCGATGCCAAACCAAAGAATAAACAACGGCACCACGGCAAGGCTGGGCACCATCCGGATCATTTGCAGGGAAGGGTCCAGCAGCCGCTCCGATCTGCGAAATAGTCCTGTCAACAGTCCGAGGAACAGTCCGAGTCCTCCTCCAAGCAGGAAACCTGCAAATACCCTGCCTGCACTGATGCTGAAGTTATCCCATAGATCGCCTGAAGCGGATAATGTTATAAAGGATTGGGCAATCGTAAGGGGCGATGGAAACAGCATTTCCGAAATCATTCCATAATGGCTGAGGAGCTGCCATAGAATAACAACACTGCCCGGCAGCAGGAGCCCCAGGGCTGCCACTTTACCGGGTCGCCTGCCGGCGGTTGCCGCCAGTGATCGGGTTGTCATGGCTTCATCGACCTCCTTGTCTCTTATAGTAAATAATTCACATATGTTAAGTCGGATTATAGCCGGCAAAAATTTTAGATTCCCGCACCATCCGTCAGCTCCAGCTCATCCACCTTCTCAAATACATTCATCACCTTCAGCCGCAGCTCCTGAAAGGATATATTGGATTTCTTGCGCGGATAGGGCAGATCTATCGGCACAATGCTGCGAATCTTCCCGGGACGCGGCTCCAGAACCACTACCCGGCTGCCGAGAAATACAGCTTCATCAATATCATGGGTTACAAAAATCATCGTCGTCCGGTTCGCGCGCCAGATATCGAGCAGCACACTCTGCATATGGGCGCGGGTAAAGGCGTCCAGCGCTCCAAACGGCTCATCAAGCAGCAGCACCTTGGGATTGCGCAGCAACGCCCGCGCGATGGACACCCGCTGAGCCATTCCCCCCGACAGCTCGCGGGGATAGGATTTCTCGAAGCCGTTCAGTTTCACCAGGCTGATCAGCTCATCCACCTTCCGCCGGATTTCCGGCTTGCCAAGCGGCAGATCAGCAGCAATATTCTTCTCCACTGTAAGCCAGGGGAAGAGTCGGTGCTCCTGAAAGATAAATCCCTTATCCACACCCGGCCCGCCAATCTCGGCGCCTTCAAGCGTAACACTGCCTGTATATCCCAGATCCAGTCCAGCGATAATCCGCAGTAAAGTGCTTTTACCGCAGCCGCTGGGACCAATGACCGTAATCAGCTCACCCTCCTGAACCTGCAAATCCACATTATGCAGCGCGTGAACCGGTCCTGCAGCCGTCTCAAACTGTTTGTTCAGCCTGGCGATGGATAGTAATGCTGCTCCCATTTCAGCTCCTCCTTCTTGATGAGACAAACCTTCATTGCCGGTACACAAAAAAACAGAGGTATCCGCGGTTGTCTTCCGCGAACACCTCTGTTTGAACAGTCGGTCATATAATCCAAAGTAAAACCATTGGAATTTGTATATTTAAAATATCACCTATTCAGAAAGCTGTCAACACTATCTCACATGGATTTCGTCAATGTAATGATTCCAGCCTGCTGGTTCCAGGCTACATCCCACTGCAGAAGCTCAGCGATGAAACGCAGCGGCACCATTGTTCTGCCGTCCTCATTGATAAATACCTTGGCGCCTACGGACTTCTGTACTCCGTTGACTTCCATCACGTTTTTGCCAATCCAGAATTTCAGGGTGTCTCCGCCTGCCATTACCCACACGGAGCTGGTGGCATGGTCATATTTCACTTCCGCACCAATACCTTCACCCAGGTAACGCAGCGGGATATAAGTGGTTCCCATCATGTTCGAAGGTACAGTGTCCATCTTGGTTACTGTTCCATTAATGTGGAGGTCCATGCTGTTCAGCTTCATCCAGACCGTTGTCATGTCGGCAGGAGCAGCAGCTTCCTGGAATTTGTCGTTGAACTGGGCAACAATGGCTCCAGAAAGAGCTTTACCTACACCAAACATAGTTTTGTAGCCTTCACGGTTGGCGGTGTATGAACCGCTATAATTTCCGGCAGCATATTGATCAAAGGTAGCCTGCACCTGGCCTTCATGCACCTTCAGCGAAGCTTGCGCAGTCGCTGTAGGCAGATGCTCGGCAGTAGCTGTACCCAGGAACTTCCCGAGTTCCATACCGAAGCTGTCGATGCGGGCCAGAACGGCTGCTTTGGCAGCGGCATCGTTATTTTTGACTGCTGTTACATAGTCGCTTTGCGCTTTAATATGGTCGCCTACCCAAATCTGTTCAAAAGCATCTCCGCCCGCAGCACCGTAAACGGATGTCACTGCAGCTTTGAAATCGGCGGTATTGCCGGCCTCTGCATTAATCAGGGCCATGTAATCGGCTTTGCCGTCGAATTGCTTCTGCATTTCCAGTGCCGAGAGTGCAAAATGCTCAGCTGCTACACCGTTCAGTGCCGACCGCAGATCTCCGGCCTTGGTGTCTGCTTTGGTATTCTCGAATTTCTCCGGCATTTGAGTCACAATCGCGGTGGACAACACTTTGCTGATGGTGAACATTTCCTTGTAGCCTTCACGGTAGGTCTTGTAGGCAGCGGCATAATCTCCGGCTACATAAGCTTCAAAGGTGTCCTGCACGTGGTCTTCGTGGCTGCGCAGCGCTTGCTCGGCGGCCGTCTTAGGCAGATTGCCTTCGGTTGCTGTGCTCAGGAAGGCGGCAAACTCAGTAACAAAACCCTGTACTTCCTGTTCTGCTTGTTGAATAGCTGCGGCATCCTTCGACTTCGTCGCTTTCACCAGCTCATCGGTGTATTTGTTATGTTCACGGAAGATCCGTTCAAATTCGGCTCCGCCTGCCTTGCCGTACAGCGATTCAATCGCCGGCTGCATGTCCAGCGCGTTCTGGTCCAGAGCCCAGTATGCAGCAGCGGCATCCTGTGAGCCATCGTAGGCTTTCGTCATTGCTGCAACCGCCAGGACAAAGTGCTCGGAGAGCAGATGATCCAGCGCAGCTCTAAGTTCAACGGCCGGCGTATCCACCTTGGCGATCGACTGTACCGTAGCTGCGTTCGCCATCGTAGGCAGAAGCAGTGTCAGACTCAACATTGGAGCAAGTAATTTTCTCATTTTAAACATGTTACATTCCTCCTCATGGATTGGGTTTGTGAAGCACTGCCCAGGTGATCTTCTGTTGTTGCTTACATGGATGAAACGCAGGGATGGGGGATTTGGATCACTGTTGTTGTAAAAAAAGTTTCAAACCTATCGATCCCACCCAAACCCTCCCTTCCAAGGGAGGGCCCCAGAGGGCTGCACCCTCTGGACTCCCGCAAGTTTGGCGAATGAGATTGGCGGTACTGTGATTAGGAGGCTGGGATGTAGGACCGCTTATCCCTGCGGGACCGCTTGGACGCCGCTGGGGCTGGCCGCTTTCCCTTACGGGATACACGGCAGGGGGTTAAGGGCGAAAGCGTAAGGGCGGGCTGTTCCTTCGGAATGCGCAAGATCCTAAGGGCAAGAGCAGGCTGTTCCTTCGGAATGCGCAAGATCCTAAGGGCAAGAGCAGGCTGTTCCTTCGGAATGCGCAAGATCCTAAGGGCAAGGGCGGGCTGTTCCTTCGGAATGCGCAAGATCCTAAGGGCAAGAGCAGGCTGTTCCTTCGGAATGCGCAAGACCCTAAGGGCAAGAGCAGGCTGTTCCTTCGCAATGCGCGAGACCCTAAGGGCAAGGGCGGGCTGTTCCTTCGCAATGCGCAAGACCCTATACAACAAAAAAACTGCCTCTCCACAGATTTCTCTGCGAACAAGACAGTTTAGCTAAAGGGTGCAATCAGAAGATGAGCAGCCAGAGGTACAGTCCAAGCAAGGTGAAGAACAGCGTGGGCACTGTAAGGATAATACCCGTTCTAAAGTAAGTTCCCCAGGAGATCTTCACGCCTTTGCCTGAGAGCACATGCAGCCACAGCAAGGTCGCCAGCGAGCCGATTGGGGTGATCTTCGGCCCCAGGTCCGAGCCAATGACATTGGCGTAGATCAGCGCTTCCTTCACAGGAGCGGTAACCGTGGTAGTGTCAATCGCCAGCGCATTGATCAGCACCGTGGGCAGATTGTTCATTAGAGAGGACAGCAGGGCCGCGAGAAATCCCATCGCCAGCGTGGCGGCCAGCACGCCATGTTCAGCAGCATCCTGAATGATGGTGCCCAGCAATCTGGTTAAGCCCGCATTGCGAAGCCCATACACCACCACATACATTCCCACAGAGAAAAAAACAATCGCCCAAGGCGCACTCTTGACGACCCGCTTCACAGGGACGGCTGGACTTCGGCTGGCCATAATCAGGAATACCAATGCCACGATTCCGGCAATTGCCGAGACCGGGATATGCAGCAGACCGCCGAACAAGTAGCCAGCCAGCAGAGCAGCAAGCACAAACCAGGAGAGGGTAAACATCCGTTTATCCTTGATCGCCTCCGCGGGCAGCTTCAGTTCCTCGCTGTCGAAATGTTTCGGAATGCTGCTTCGGAAAAAGAAATACAGCACCCCCGTGCTTGCGGCCAGCGAGAACAGATTCGGCACAACCATATGAGCGGCGTATTCCATAAAGGAAATACCGAAGAAATCGGCTGAGACAATATTGACGAGATTGCTGACCACCAATGGCAATGAGGTCGTATCGGCGATGAACCCGCTGGCGATCACGAACGGAAACACCTTGCGCTCATCGAAATTCAGCGCCCGCACCATTGCCAGCACAATCGGCGTCAGGATCAGCGCCCCGCCGTCATTGGTGAACAGCGCCGTAACGATGGCCCCGAATACGGTCACATACAGGAACATCCGCACGCCGCTGCCCCTTGCCGCCGCAGCCATATGAAGAGCCGCCCACTCAAAGAAGCCGATGCTGTCCAGAACCAGGGAGATTAGAATAATGGCTACGAACGCCAGTGTGGCATTCCAGACGATTCCCGTTACATCTACTACATCACTGAAGCTGACCACCCCGGCCGCCAAGGCCAGAATCGCCCCTCCGCAAGCGGAATATCCAATCGACAGCCCCTTAGGCTGCCAGATCACAAGCGTTATGGTTATTACAAATATCAAACAGGCCAACACGACAGACACCGCTGCTTCACTCTCCCATTCTACTCCGCGCAAACATTTCCTCTTATCATAAGACAATACATCGGTTTAATCATCATAATTTATAGCTCATACTAACATTCAACGTCTAGCAGTCCGTTTCATAAGTTCCTTCTCCGTTTCCCCAGTTTCCAAGACCAAAGCTTATGGACGAAGGGTCAAGATGCTCACCCGGAGAGATATTCCTGCAAAAATACAGGAATTTCCTCTTCTCTTCTCCTTGTTCGCTGAATTCTTGTAAAAGTGCAGGTTTTCCGGCAGTTGGTTCATCGAAACAGCGCTGGAGGTGTAAATTCCTGCACTTTTGCAGGCTTTCGGTCCCGAAGACCGTTTTCGCACGAAAAAAACGGTATGATTGCAGGCATTTTGGGCAGTAGGTGACTATATATGGCCCGCTGAGCTTGAAGCTAGCGGCCCTGCGCTGCTTCAGTGGTCGTCCTTCCTCATTGCGGGTTCCAAACGTTACACTACACCCTGCTTTACAGATCAGGGGCATGCCCGGGTAAGGACTTCTGAAACGCTGTACTAGTAGCTTCTAAGAATTCCTACGCAGTCCTTACGCTTACTTTAAGTAAGAGATTGTGGTATAATGCTCACAATCGTCAATTTATCGGACTGGCTGTATGCCAACCAAGAAATAATTTGAATACAAGGGGCTTGTGAAGATGAATAATGAATTGCCGAAGAAGCCTGCGGGCGGCTTTGAGTTTGGAATCTATACGCTGGGGGATATCGTGCAGGACTGTCACACCGGACAGACAATCTCTCCGCGGCAGCGGCTGGAGGAAGTGATCTTAGCCGCCAAGCTTGCCGACGAGGCCGGACTGGATGTGTTCGGGGTCGGTGAGCATCACCGGCTTGATTTCGTGATCTCTTCTGTGCCGGTGGTGCTTGCGGCCATCGCGCGCGAGACGCGGCGGATCAAGCTGACCAGCGCCACTACCGTTCTGAGCACGATTGATCCGGTACGGGTGTTCGAGGACTTCGCCACGCTGGATCTGCTGTCGGACGGACGGGCCGAGATCATTGCCGGACGGGGCGCCTTCGTGGAATCCTTCCCCCTGTTCGGCTATGAGATCGATGACTACCACCGGCTATTCGCCGAGAATATCGACCTGCTGCTGGAGCTGAACCGCAATGAGGTGATGAATTGGAGCGGAGCGTTCCGCTCCCCGCTGAAGAACGCCGAGATTGCTCCGCGTCCGCTTCAGCAGCGGCTGCCGCTCTGGGTCGGCATAGGCGGCTCCCCGGAGAGCGCGGAGAAAGCCGGTACGCTCGGAACCGGCATGGCCATTGCCATCCTCAGCGGCGACCCGAAGCCGCTCCAGCCGCTAGCGGAGATCTACCGCACCGCCGGCCGCAAGGCAGGGCACTCGCCGGAAGCGCTGAAGATTGCCATTACCAGCCATGGCTACATTGCCCAAACCTCACAGCAGGCGCTGGATGAATATTATCCTTACTATTATAGCTACCGCAATTCGATCAGCCCTACCTCCGGGACACAGTACCGGGTATCACGCAGCGAATTCGGACAACAGGTTGCGCATGACAATACCCTTGCTGTCGGCAGCCCGCAGCAGATCATTGAGAAGATCCTCTACCAGCATGAGCTGTTCGGGCACAGCCGCTTCATGACCCAGCTGGATATTGGCGGTCTGCCCTTCGCCAAGGTTGCTGCGGCAATTGAACTGCTCGCCACCGAGGTGGCCCCGGTCGTCCGGCGTGAAATTGCCGCCAAGACCAGAATTATGGCGCCCTGAACCTGCCAGAAGCCACACATCCATAACCGGAAGCGGGGATATGACATGATGAGAAAACTAACAGGAATCGCAACGCTTGCCGCATGTTTATTGGGCTGGAGCGGACCTTCGCCGGACAAGGCGTCGGCCGCCGGAAGTTATACGGCCAAGGTGTACGCGGATTCGTTGACCGTGCGCAGCGAGCCGGCCAAAGACGCGGCAGTTAAAGGCTCGGTCAAGAACGGTTCGCTGGTCACGGTAAGTGATGAGCAGCATGGCTGGATGAAGGTGCAGGCCGGCAAGACCTCCGGCTGGGTAGCCGGATATTATCTCAAGAAAGTCAGCGGCTCTGCACAAGCTTCCCCGGCCACGGCCACGACCACAACTAAAGCGACAACCACGGCGGCTACAGTTAAAACCTCCGGGGGAACCAAGGTCTCGGTAGCCGCCGATTCCCTGCGGATTCGCAGCGGTCCCGGGACCGGCTACGAGGTCTTGGGCTCGCTGAGAGCAGGCGATTCCGTAACTCCGCTCGCCCGCGAGAATGGCTGGGTGCGGATCAGCACAGCAGGCGGGCAGCAGGGCTGGGTGGCCGGGCAATATTTGAGCAGCAGCGGCACTTCTGCAGTCCAGACAGTCTCTGCGGCTGTACCCGCCGCCTCCACAGGCAGCCTGCGCGGCAAGCTGATTGTGGTCGACCCCGGCCACGGCGGCAGCGATCCGGGCATGATCGGCACGACTTACAATACGATGGAGAAGGACTTGAACCTGCAGACCGCGCTGTATGTCCGCGATTACTTGCGGGACGCAGGCGCGCGGGTCGAGCTGACCCGCACCAGCGACCAGAAGCCCACGCTCTCGCGGCGGGCGGGACTCAGCGCGGCGCTGGGGGCGGACGCTTTTGTGAGCATCCATTACAATTCTTCGCCCAAAAAGGTATCCGGGACCCTGACCTTCTATTATTCAGAAGCTGATGACCTGAGACTGGCCCGCGCGCTGGAAACCCGGCTTGGCCAGGGCATCGGTCTGAAGAGTAACGGAATATCCTTCGGCGACTATCACATTCTGCGGAATAACGGGGCACCAGCAGCGCTGGTAGAGCTTGGGTTTCTGTCTAATCCTACAGACGAGTCCACGGTCCGCACCTCCTCCTATCAGAAAAAAGCGGCCCGGGCCATCGCAAACGGAATGGCTGATTATTTCCGGCGTTAGGCCTCAGGTTCATCATCACGGCATTCTTATTTAGTAACCTATGGCATCTTGATCGGGCACCCGGATCAAGATGCCATTACTTTTTTGAAACTTCTTAAGCGCAGAATTTGGGATATACTAGCCAGAGAGAAAGCTCAAAAGGAGATTATACTGATGCGTTTATATAAACCATGGACTACCCTGGTGCTGCTCACACTGTTTATTTCCGGCTGCAGCGCCGTCAAAACTCCGGGGGACTTGCTTCGCGCCCCTGAACAGAACAAAACCAACGGGACCATTACCGGAATCGTCAATCCTTTTCTGCCTGCCCAGTCCCATCTGACCGTTCCGGTCCAATCGGAGGCCGGCAGCGCCATCCAGCTGCAAGATCTCGATCAGGATGGACAGGATGAGATTATCGCTTTCTACAAAACGGATAAAACCGACTATGAAATCAATGCCTTGATCCTGTCGCAATCGAGCGGGACGTGGAAGAAGCTTACCACTGTCACTGGCATAGGCCGTGAACTGGATCTCGTCCAATTCAGCGATGTGACTGGGGACGGGGCGGCGGATGTGCTGCTGGGCTTCGGCGGCGGTGAAGGCCTCAGCAAGGAACTGGCAGTCTACACTCTGAAGGAGGGCAACCTCACCGAGCTGCTGAAGCAGCCCTATGATTATATGATCGCCGGGGATTTGACCGGCACCGGCCGGAAGCAGGTGGCGCTCTTCCAGAGCGTTGCGACTACAGACGTGCAGCCGGAATCGAAGCTGAGCTTGTACCAGTTCGACAAAGGCCAGCCGCAGGTGCTATCGGAGGAACGGATCAACGGCACCATTCTGAAGGTGAATTACGGGCAAGCTTCGCCCACAGGCAACGGCCTGTTTGTTGAAGCAGCCGTAGGTGCGCATTCTTCGTATACTGCCCTGCTGACTTGGGATAATGACCATTTTACTGATATACTTGCAGCAGACGTTTATACTTATAAAGATGAGCTTGCAGCCAGCCAGGAGATTGTGCTTCAGCCCAGCTTCAAGACCGATGGCGTCCTAGGCGCCAACACGATGGCCGGCAAGGATTACCCGCTGTACAGCAGGGATGTCAACAGCGACGGCATTATCGAAGTGGGGTTCCTCGTTCCTCCGGTTGGCTTGGAGGCTGAAGCACCGCTGGCTACGCCGTTCATCAGCAAATATTACCAGTGGGATGGCCGTTCCCGTCTGCGTCCGGTGGAGGAGCGGTTTGACCGCTGGGGCTACAATTTCCATATTCCGCAATCCTGGACAGGCCATTACTCGCTCGAACTCGCCAAGGGTTCAAATGAGCCGTGGACTATGGTGAAGTTTAACGATTTCAATGAAGATACCGGCAAGCCGGTTCCCTTGCTGACCTTGCGTATGGTCAGCAAACAAGCCTGGGCACAGACGGAGGCATCTCTGCTTGCAGAGAAGGCGGAGTATACCCTGCTGTATGAGTTGCCAAATCCGGCAGATTCGGCGACGCCTTCCGTTCTGGTGGCCATTCTGCCATCTGCCGCCGAGGATGGCGGCCTGCAGGGCACGGCGCTGCAGGCCTATAGAGAACGGCTGCTGACACTCGATGAGGTGCGGCAGCTGGCCGGTTCACTGCCGGAGACGGATACAGCGTATTAGACCGGTCGTGAAGGGCAACAGGATGCATAACGATGGAATATCGGTTTACGGTGGAGGGTACAAGCATTTATGAAAGGAATCAGATCGCGGCTTACTGTCTATATTACCATCGTCCTGCTGACAATTGTCCTGCTGCTGGAGGGCGTGTTTATCGGCGCCATCCATACCTATTACCTGGGCACCGCGACGGATACGCTGACTTCACGGGCAACCACCTCAGCAACCTTTTTCAATAAATATCTCGAAGGCTATTCCATTCAGGAACGGGCCCGATATATTCTGGAGAACCTCTCTCCCGAAGAGAGCAGCAAGGTCGAGGTACTGGACCCGACGGGCCGGGTCATCATTAATTCGTTCGGCTTCTCCAGCTCCGAGCCGGTCATGACCCCTGACGTAAAGTCTGCCCTCTCCGGGGGCAAAGGCACCTACCAGCGCTTCAACCCTACGGAAGGTGAACGCATTCTGGCCGTTTCGGTAGCGCTTAAGGAATCCGGCGGCACGATCGGCATTCTTCGCTTCTCGGTCTCGGCAGAGCCGCTCTACGATGTGATCCTGCGGATCGCATTGAATGCCGGACTGGTTGGCCTGCTGGTGATCGCCTTCGGCTTCGGGCTCAGCCTGATCATTGCCAAACGGATCGTAGGCCCCATTCAGCAGCTGACCGGAATTGCCAAGGAGATGGCTACCGGCAATTTCAGTATCCGCGCGGATAAGCAGCACAACGATGAAATCGGCACCCTTGCGGTCACGCTGAACTATATGTCCGAGGAGCTGGCCAAAAGCGAAAAAATGAAATATGACTTCATATCCTCCGTAACCCATGAGCTGCGAACGCCTCTCACCTCAATTAAGGGCTGGGGAGAAACTCTGCTGGTAGGCGATCTGGCCGATACTGGAGAGACGCTCCAAGGGCTGAAGGTCATTACGGGCGAAACGGACCGGCTGATCGGGCTGGTCGAGGATCTGCTTGACTTCTCGAAATTCCAGGCCGGGGAAATGAAGCTGGAGCTGCTGCCCTATGAGCTGCGCGGCATGCTTAATGAATTGCTGGTACAGTTCAAGTATCGTGGACAGGCACAACAGATTGATCTTATTGCACAGCTGGATGACTCGCCGCTGCCCGTGAGCGGCGATTTCAACCGCCTGAAGCAGGTATTCGTCAATCTGCTCGATAATGCCTTGAAGTTCACACCGGTGCAAGGAGTGATTCGGATTACCTCCTCTGTTCAGGACCAGTGGGTGATCATCGAAATTGCCGACACCGGGGAAGGCATCGGGCCGGAAGACCTCGCGCTACTTGGAACGAAATTCTTCAAAGGCCGTTCCCGCCAATCGGGTAGCGGCCTGGGGCTGGCCATCTGCAAGGAGATCATCGAGCAGCATCACGGCCACATGCGGGTCACGAGCGTGCTGGGTCAAGGTACCACTGTCAGGGTGGAGCTGCCGCTTTTGTATTAGCTGTATCAAGCAGAAACGGCTTTGCTATATTTGCACACAAAGAGACTGTGGGGAATCCCCCACAGTCTCTTGTCAACCTATGATGCTCTAGTCTTTAATCAATCCCTTGCTGATCAGAAAATCACGTGCCACATCCTCTTCCTTCAGGGCATCGACGTCCACCTTGGCATTGAGATCCTGCATTTCTGTTTCCGTTATCACGCCGCCCATCTGGTTCAGCACTTCCTTAAGCTCCGGATGTTGGTCCAAGGTCTCCTGGCGGATGACCGGTCCGGCATCATAAGGCGGGAAGAATTCCTTGTCATCCTCCAGGATAACCAGATCATGCACCTTGATCTGTGCGTCCGTGGCATAAGCGTTGGTAACATCCGTTTCGCCGTCATCAATCGCGCGGTACATAATCCCGTGGTCCATGCCCTTGCTCTCCTTGAAATTCATGCCGTAAAGCTTCTTGATTCCAGGATAGCCGTCTTCACGGTCAAGAAATTCAAACTCTACGCCCAGCACCATGTCGGCTGATACCTTGGCCAGATCACTGAAGGTCTTCAGGCTGTATTTCTCCGCAGTGGCGCGGGTAACGGCCAAGGTATACGTATTGTTAATGCCGAACGGCTCCAGAAAAATCAGACCATCCGCCCCTGCCAGCTCCCTGGCCTTGGCCAGAGATTCCTCCGAGGTACCGGTTTTCTCCTGATAATAATTTGCTACAATGGTGCCGGTATAGTCAGGGAACAGCTGAATCTCGTTATTCTCAAGCGCCGTCCAGGCTACATTGGAGCCGCCCAGATTCATCTGGCGTTTGACGGAAATATCGGTTTGGTCTTCAATCAGGTCTGCCATCATATGGGCCAGCAGCACATTCTCGGTGAAGTTCTTCGAGCCAATAGTGATTGAACCTCCGCCTGCCGCCCCGTCTTTCGAATTGCCGCCGCATCCGGCCAGAATCGTGCCCAGCAGAGCTGTGAACAAGGTGTATATCATTATTTTTTTAATCTTCATGTTCTCTCCCCTTCTATTTATCTGATCTGTACCGTTCCGTTTAGACCTTCAGACCCTTCGGAGTTGTCACCTTCTCGAGCAAGCCCAGCAAATAGTCCAGCACAAGCGCAAGCAGCGCCGCCGGAATCGCCCCGAGCAGGATTAGTGCATCAATATTACGCTGAATCCCGAGGAAAATAAATTCGCCCAGGCCTCCCGCTCCGATAAACGCCGCCAGCGTAGCCGTACCCACATTGATTACGGCAGCAGTGCGGATGCCGGCCATAATTACGCTCAGCGCCAGCGGAAGCTGCACACGGAACAGAATCTGTCGGTTTGTCATCCCCATGCCTCTGGCTGCTTCAACAATCGCTTGATCCACATCGGTGATTCCTGTATAGGTATTGCGGACAATCGGCAGCAGCGAATACAGAAACAGTGCCACTACAGCGGTCTTCAGTCCGATGCCGAACAATGGAATCATGAAGCCCAGCATCGCCAGACTGGGAACCGTCTGCAGGATGCCGACGGCTCCCAGCGTTACCCCTTTCAACGGTTTGACACGAGTAATCATAATGCCGAGAACGATGCCCACAACTACGGCACACAGCATGGACAGAAATACCAGCTGAATGTGTACGCCCAGGGAATGCAGCAGATCTGCTCTGCGGATATCCAGCTGGTACATCAGCTGCTGCCAAAGGGATTGATTCTTCATTCTGTCTCCTCCTTCGTGTCGCCTTCCCATTGGGAAGCGAACGCTGTAAGTAGACTGCCCCGGGTAACTAAGCCCTTGATCCGGCCCTCCGCGTTGATTACGGGAAGGATACCAAATGGAGCCTGGGTAATCAGGCCCAGCGCATCTCTTGCGGTCGCCGTATCCTGCAGTGTTATCGCAACTGGAGTCATAATCTCTTCAATGGTACGTGCAGTCTCCATCTTCGCGGCGACTTCATAAGCCGAAGCAATCCCCAGCAGCAGCCCATGCTCATCGCACACCAGCACCGTCTCTGTCTTGCGCTGGCGCATGAAGGTGAGCGCCTTGGCGAGTGAACGGCTCGGCAGACTGGTGGAGAGGTTGTCACGCATCACTTCAGTGACCGGAATATATTCCGGGTTCTGGTAGATACGGTTGCGTCCGATAAAGGACTCCACGAAATCATTGGCAGGGTTGCTGAGCAGCTCGTATGGCGTATCCAGTTGAACAATCTCTCCGGCTTTCAGAATGGCGATCTTATCGCCAAGCTTCAGCGCTTCATCCATATCATGCGTCACGAAGACGATGGTCTTCTTCACTTCCTGCTGCAGCCGCAGCAGCTCGTCCTGCAGCTGTTCACGGGTAATCGGGTCCAGAGCGCCGAACGGCTCATCCATGAGCACAATTTCTGGATCAGCGGCTAGTGCCCGTGCCACCCCTACTCGCTGCTGCTGTCCACCGGACAGCTGCTTCGGATACCGTTTGGCAAACACCTCAGGGTCAAGTCCGACCAGCCGGAGCATTTCCAGCACCCGTTCATTTTTTCGTTTGGTATCCCATCCCTTGAGCTCTGGAATCAGACCCACATTGTCTTCAATCGTGTAATGGGGAAACAAGCCTACCTGTTGAATGACATAACCGATGTTCTTGCGCAGCGTCACCACATTCTCCTGGGTAATATCCTTGCCGTGCAATGTAATGGTGCCGGAGGTGTGGGGAATCAGCCGGTTGATCATCTTCATGGTTGTCGTCTTGCCGCAGCCGCTGGGACCAATTAGCACCAGTATTTCCCCGGCTGTAATTTCAAAGCTGATATTCTTCACGGCTTCGAAACCGCTGGCATATGTCTTGCCTACTCCTTCAAATTTTAGCATTGGATGCTCCTTATCTATTGGTTCTGATCTCATATCACCGTTCAGAAGACTGAGTACCTTACACTATAACAACAAAGACTCTAACATACAACCTAATTCACTCCAATAGGTTGTATGTATTATTTTGGTAATCAACTTCACAAAAAAGGGTTATCCAGGTTTACAATACCCTTGGATAACCCTTGTTAACGACCTGTTGCTACATAGTATGGCCTGAATCACCATTGATAAACATAGTCGTTCGCTGGTACATTTTCTCATCCCCTACTAGTACCAGAACATCACCTGCCCGCAAAATGACGTGGGGCCCTGGGGAGATGGTAACGTTCGTCTCTCTGCGCAATGCAATGATTGTGGCCCCCGTATTCTGCCAGAACTGCAGGGCACTGATTGTATTGCCGGCAACATGTGAACCTTCTCGGACGGTAATCTCCACCGGATGATACGGCTTCAGGTTCTGGAGCCGGTCAGACGCCTCCACAATCTCGGTCAGCAGCTTCTCAAACTTGCGGTCCATTTCCTTCTTGTCCTGCAGCAGCTGCTGCAGATCCTGCTTCAGCGAATACGCCGACTTCAGATAATTATTCCTGGTGATATAATCAAGCGCTTTGTGATCCGACAGGACAATAATCTCTTTCCCTTGAGAGACACTGACAATCCCCTCATCCTTCAGCAGTCCCATGGCCTTGCGGATGGTCTCCGGGGAGACATGGTATTGCCCTGCCAGCAGCGAACGCCCGGACAGCTTACTCTGCACGGTAAATTCACCGCTCACGATCCTCTGCGCAATATCCAGAGCTATTGATTTGTAACCAGCCATCTCCTGCATAGACATCGTCTACCTTGACCTCCGTGTATAAGTCTATATGAAGTATTGAATACGTCTTACGTATACCTTGTCTGCCGCTTCAAATGAAGCAGAAATCAGTTCTCTCCCAGCTTGCGATATTCCCGTGGAGTCTGCCCGGTAGCCTTCTTGAAGACCCGGCTGAAATATTTCTCATCCTCATAACCCACCAACTCGGATATTTGCGACAGCCGCATAGGCGTATTCTGCAGCAGCAGCTTGGCCTTGTCGATTCTTAAACCCGTTAAGTAATCAGACAGATTCTCCCCTGTGATCTGCTTGAATTTGCGCGAAACATTCTCCCGGCTGATGAAAAAACGTTCGGCGATATGCTGAAGCGTCATCTCCTGATCGTAATGCTGATCAAGGTAGTCCCGAATCTCCATCACCATCTTGCTGTCTGCATTCTCCGATAGCCGATTCTCTCTGGAAAGCCGCTGCAGCAGCGCCTTCAGCCCTTCACTCCATCCTGCCGGCGAGAACAGACCTTCTTCATCATAACAAGTTTCCAGAGCCACTGCCACCTCCGGCCGCCAGCGCTTCAACACCGCGGCGAGCTGTCCCTGCATGCTCTGCAGGCTGCTCTCGGTAAGCACCGTCAGCCCGGACAGCCGCTCTGCCCACTCCTCCACGACCTGATTCATCCGGTCTTGCTCACCGGTGAGAACGGCCAACCGCAGCTTCTCCAATCCGGACTCAACAATGGCGTAGTCCTGAACAGACCCACTCGCTGCTGGAACCTCTTCCCGGCAGGTGTGAATTCTGCCTGTTCCCTGCAGCACATTGCGTTCCCGTAACGCTTGCCCAGCCTGCCCGAAAGCCTGCTGGAGCTGCTGCGGGAACTTGTTCAGTCCACTGAGTCCGATGTCAACCTGAACACCGTAAGCCAACTGTACAGCCTCATTGATCCGTTCCAGCTGGGCTTCAGCCTGCTGCACAGCATCCCAGAACAGGATCACAATATCCGCCCCGCCTTGCCAATACCGGAAAGCAAATCCACAGCTTCCCGGCGCCAGAAATTCGTTGCACACATTGGCCATGACATAGGAGGTGAGCGACAGATCTCCTCTGAACCGCTGCAGCAGACGGCAGCCTGCTCCTTGAAGGGAGATTACGGCAATCCTGCAAGATTCCGCTCCGATCGGCATCCCCAGCTCTGCGGTCAACAATGGGGCAATCTCAGCAAAGGAAGCCCCTCCGTTGATTAGATCGGACAGCACCTTATCCCAGTATACCGGACGCAGAATATTCAGCTGCATGTTCCGGCGGCGGTCCTGCTCCCGCTCCTGCTCCTCGGCCAGCCACAGCTGAAAGGCATGCTCGGCGGCGGCAATCAGCTGCTTGCTGTTGAGCGGTTTAAGCAGATAATCCGTCCCCCCGTATACAATCGCCGGCTTTACATAATTGAAATCCTGGTAGCCGCTGATCACAATCGTCTTCGTATGCGGGGAATACTCGTGCAGCCATTCCAGCAGCTCGGCTCCGTCCAGCAGCGGCATCCGCATATCCGTGAACACAATGGCCGGCTGCTGCATGCGGATCTCCTCGATCGCCTCCTGTCCGTTGGCCGCTTCACGGATGTCGGTGATCCCATATTTCGCCCAAGGTACGAAATAGCGGATCGCCTCCCTCACATGCCGCTCATCATCCACGATCAATACCTTCACGCTCGTCCCCTCCTTCCGATGCAGCTAAGCTGCCGTTTCGTGGAATGATTAATGTAACCTGAAGTCCCTGCCCTTCTTCTCCTTCCAGCCTTAGCTGCGCCGCTTCACTCATCTGCAGCCGTAGCCTGGCCAGCACATTGCGCAGGCCGATCTCCTCCAAGTCCGCTCCGGCTCTGCTGCTGTCTGACCGCTCCAGTCCGGCACGGATCGCCTCCAGACGTTCAGTGGTCATGCCTTTGCCGTTATCCGTGATGGCGATGATCAGCCGCTCCTGCTCATCCACGGTGCAGGAGATGAGGATCAGCCCGTTACGGATACCATCCGCGAACCCGTGCTTGAATATATTCTCCACCAGCGGCTGCAGGATCATCTTCGGAACCACAATCTCCCGCACATCCTCAGCCGCTTCAATACTCAGCCGCAGCTCCTCTTCCCCGAACCGCTCCCTTTGCAGCACCAGATAATTCCCCACATGCTCCAGCTCATCCCCGAGCGGCACCTGAGTCCGCTCCGTATTCATGGAATAACGCATCATGCTGCCGAGTGAATAGATCAGATCGTATACCTTCGGGGCATTGTAGCGCAGGGATGAGCTGGCTATCGACTGCAGGGCATTATAGAGAAAATGAGGGTTCACCTGGGCCTGCAGCGCCTTCAGCTGGTTGGTCTTGTTGGCAAGCTCCAGGCGATATTCCTTCACAATCAGATTATTGATGGTCTTCGTCATATCGGTAATCTTGCGTGTCAGCAGCCCGAATTCATCCTGGCGCTCCGCATCCACATACGCATCCAGCTGGCCGATCTGCACCTTCTGGGTAAAAGAAATCAGCTTCTTGATCGGCCTTGTGAAGCCGATGGAGATCAGTACGGCTGAAATGCCGCCCAGAATCAGGAACAGCACGCCGATGCCCATGTTGAATCGGGTAATCAGGCGGGCAGCGCCGTACAGATCCTCATACGGTACCAGCTTGATAATGCTGCCTTTGAACAGTGGATCATTGATGTGCCGGTACATCACAATTCCCTCGAATCCGTCATTCTTCCAGCTGAAATGGCCATTGTCCTGATCTCTGGGCAGCTGACTCCAGCCGGCAGTCACAGGCTGGCCGACCCAGTCGGGACTGGAAGCATAAAGCGCTTGTCCCTGCTCATTCAGCATATACAGACGTTCCGTGTCCGAATTATACATCGATTTGGCAATCTGCTCCAGCCCCTCCAACTGGAAATCAATCGACAGGTCAGCCAACACCTCCTGGCTGGGCGTGCGGTAGATCGGAAAATGTGCCGTGAATACAGGCACAGTACCCGGCTTCAGATTCGGGAATCCCGACTTCACCTCATATTGATGATCCAGATGCGTAACTTCCACAAAGGGCTTGTAAGAATCGCCCGAACCAGATGGCGGAATATAAGCTGTGTTCCGCTGCTGGCGGAACAGTCCGCCCAGCAGCAGGTTCGATTGCAGCTGGGCCCGCACAAACAGATGGATCTGAAAGGTGTTCTGGTCCGAGAGAAACAGGTTATAGAGCTGGGTAGAAATAATGGCCCGGTTGTCGGAGACGGTAGAGCCAGGGGCAACCTTCTCCGGGTCTTTGGCGATCAGCATCGCTGTGTAGAACGACCCGGGCACGTTAATGCCGCTGTACAAAGACATGGCCCGATGGTTCATGTCGCTAAGATAATTACTGAGATTGGATTCGCCAAGCGCCAGCAGCTTGGTATTCTGCTTCACGGACTGCTCGGTGACCGACTGCTTCGTATACAGATAAGAGAAGGTGACGGAAATTGCTGACGGAATGACGGAAGCGAGAAGCACAAGCGCCATCAGCCGGGTACGGATGCTGTTCCTGAACATGCTGGACCTCCTGCAATATAATCCACTTTTATAAACATGAAATTGAGTGTTGAGCCTCCGCCGCTCTTTCTATAATGGAATCAAAACCGAAGAAGGAGAGACACCATATGAGAAAAGCTCTGCGTTTGCCAAGAGGCTGGGACCAGCAATTGATCTTCCTGGGACCTTGTCTTGTCTTCTTTCTGACCATTGTGGTCATGCCCTTTATCCTGGGCTTCTATTATTCCTCCACCGACTGGAACGGCCTTGATCTGGACAAAGCGGTCTGGACCGGCAGTGCCAACTGGATGCGGATCTTCACGAATGATGATAAATTCTGGGAGTCACTGTCCTTCACACTCCGCTTCACTGCCGTATCCGTGGTGGCAGCCAATGTACTTGCTCTACTGCTGGCCTTCATCCTTATGACGGCTCTGAAGACCAAGAAGCTGCTGCGGACCATCTTCTTCATGCCCAATGTCATCGGGGGTATTCTGCTCGGGTACATCTGGCAGTTCATCTTCACCAAAGGCTTCGCCACCATCGGCGAGCTCACCGGCATCCATTTCTTCCAGCTGCCCTGGCTGGGCACGCCGGGTACCGGCTTCTGGGGCCTTGTCATTGTGTTCGTCTGGCAGACTGCCGGCTATATGATGGTGATCTACATCGCGGCACTGGCCGGAATTCCCAAGGATCTTGTGGAAGCTGCCCAGATTGACGGAGCACGCGCCCCCCAGCTGTTCAAAAGCGTCTATCTGCCTCTAATCATGCCGGCAATCACCATCTGCCTGTTCCTGACCACCTCGAACGCTTTCAAAATGTTCGACCTTAACTTGTCGCTGACCAAAGGCGGTCCGGGCACCTCCACCCAGTCACTGGCCTATAACATTTATGCCGAAGCCCTGATCAACAACCGCTACGGGCTGGGTACAGCCAAGGCGCTGCTCTTCTTCTTCGCCGTGTCGCTGATTACGATCACCCAGGTCTGGCTGACCAAAAGAAAAGAGGTGTCCGCCTGATGAACAGCAGCAGATATCGTTCCCGCACCTTTATTCTGGAGATTGCCGCCATCCTGCTCGCGCTTGTGTTCCTCTCCCCCTTCTACCTGGTGCTGACGAACTCGGTCAAGAGCCTCAAGGAGATTCTGGTGGACGCCGCCTCCTTCCCACAGGTCTTCCTGTGGGAGAATTATTCGAAGGTCTGGAAAGCGATCGACTTCCCGCAGGCCTTCTGGAGCTCGCTGCAAATTACGGTACTGAGCGTCATCTTCATTGTGCTCTTCAGCTCCATGGCCGCCTACCGGATCGCCAGAAAGCCGACACGCTTCAATTCATTCGTGTTCATGCTGTTGATCTCGGCGATGATTATCCCGTTCCAGTCGCTGATGCTGCAGCTTGTGCGGGTAACCAGCATTCTGGAGCTGCGCGGCGAATTGTACGGCATTGTGGCCTGCTATCTGGGCTTCGGGATGCCGCTGTCGGTCTTCCTATTCCATGGCTTCATTAAGACGGTTCCCTTCGAGCTGGAGGAAGCGGCCCGTGTGGACGGCTCTAATCCGTACGGCGTATTCTTCCGGATCGTGTTCCCGCTGCTGCTGCCGATTGTCGTTACTGTGATCATCCTCAATACGCTGTGGATCTGGAATGACTATCTGCTGCCGGTACTCGTGATTGGGGGCAACAAGGATCTGACCACCCTTCCGGTGGCGGTAACGAAGTTTTTTGGACAGTATACTAAGAAGTGGGATCTTGCCCTGCCGGGCCTTGTCCTGGCGGTAACGCCTATCCTGCTCTTCTTCCTGACCCTGCAGAAGTACATTGTTGAAGGCGTCACCGCAGGCTCGATTAAGGGCTAGCTGCAATATCCTCCACTTTTTTGGGCAAAATATTAAGTTTAAGTTAAGCTGTGCTTGCATTACGATCATAAGGAACCAGTTATCCTGGCTATGCCATCCCGAAAGGGACCGCGGCCATAGGTATTATAAATTGTTCAGGGAGGGTTATACCCATGAGGAAAAGACTTGGATTTACAATGGCAATCGTTTGCACTCTTATTATCGCAGGTTGCGGCAACGGTAACAATACTAACTCCACAGGAAATGTGAACGCTACCAACACTCCACAGAACGAAGCGGCTTCCCCGGAAGCTACGACAGCCCCGGCCAAGGATGTCACGATCAAGATGTTCCAGTTCAAGGTGGAAATCGCCGAACAGCTGAATGCGCTGGCTGAGGAATACGAGAAAGAAACCGGCGTCAAGGTAGAAGTGGAGACGCATGGCGGAGGTGAGGATTACGGCGCGCTGCTCAAGGCGGAAATCGCCTCCGGTTCGGAGCCGGAGATCTTCAACAACGGCGGCTACACCGCGCTGGTCCCTTATATGGACCGGGCCTCCGATCTGTCGGGCGAGCCTTGGGTCAAGGATCTGATTCCTACCTCCAAGGCTCCGGCTACGGTGGACGGCAAGCTGTACGGCATGCCGATGAACGTTGAAGGCTACGGCCTGATCTACAATAAGGCATTATTCAAGCAAGCGGGCATCACCGAGGAGCCGAAGACGCTGCCGCAACTGAAGGAAGCTGCCGAGAAGCTGAAGGCCGCCGGCATCACACCGTTCGAAGCGACTAATGAGTGGTGGTCGATGGGGATTCATCTGGTGAATGTGGGCATGGCGAATCAGGAAGATCCGAAGCAGTTCATCGAAGATGTCAAAGCCGGTAAGCAGACGATTAAAGGCAATGCCGTGTTTGAGCAGTGGCTGGATCTGGTGGATGTTATTTTTGACAATGCCCAGGATAACAAGGTCACTACCGACTATGCCACCCAGGTAGCCGAATTCGGCTCCGGCAAAGCTGCAATGATGCTGCAGGGCAACTGGACCCAGGGCGATATCGACAAGATTGATCCTGAACTGGATCTTGGCATTCTCCCCCTGCCCATCAGCGATAAGGAAGGTACGATTCTGGTAGGCGTTCCTAACAACTATATCGTCAACAGCAAATCGGCTCACCCTGAAGAAGCCAAGGCTTTCCTGAACTGGATGGTTTCTTCGGAAAAAGGCAAACAATATTTGACCAAGGAATTCAAGTTCATTCCGGCAGAGAGCAATATTGAAACCAATGCCGAGGACATCGGCCAGGTCGCTGTGGCAGTGCAGGAGAAATCGGCTACCGCACTGGGCTGGAACTGGGATATGTTCCCTGACGGCGTAACCCAGGGCTTCGGTGCCGCGATGCAGGAGTACCTTGGCGACCAGATCAACCATGATCAGTTGCTGGAGAAGCTCGACAAGGCGGTCCAGGATATTGTTAAGCAATAGACAGTAAGTTGTGCTCCCCCTGCTCTCGCAGGGTATGCAAAAGTCCAGCCCCCGGTCCGGCAGCTTCTTGGCTGCACGTGACTCGGAGCTGGACTTTTGTTCTGCTTGCATACGGGTTGAAGTTCAGACCACCATTTCCACAACCAGGAATAGATTGAGAGCTACGACCAGCCCGGAGATGGTCCAGCCCAGGACGGAGGTCAGCCGACGGTTTACCAGGCCACCCATAATGGCACGGTTGCTGGTGAAGATAATTAACGGGATTAAGGCAAACGCAATCCCGAAGGAAAGCACCACTTGGCTTGCTACCAGTGCACGGGTCGGATTGACCCCATAAGCGATAATGGCCAGCGGCGGAATAATCGTAATGGCCCGGCGCAGGTAGAGGTTGATTCTTTTGTTAATGAAGCCCTGCATCACCACATCGCCTGCCATCGTACCGACAGAAGAGCTGGACAACCCGGCAATCAGCAGCCCAAGCCCGAAGGAGATAGCCGTTACCGGACCTGCCAGCTGGCCGAATTGCTGAAAGGCTACATCCAGATCCTCGACCACCAGCCCGTTCTTGAAGAAGAGCGCTGCCGAGACAACCACCATCGCCATATTTACAGCTCCGGCAATGACCATGGCTATCATAATATCGATAAATTCCAGCTTAAATATCTGCTTCTTCTCAGCTTCGTTAATGCCTACGACACGTTTCTGTGTCAGTGAGGAATGCAGGTAGATCGCATGTGGCATAACGGTTGCGCCCAATATGCCTGCGGCCAGCAAAATACTGTCTATGCCCTCAAATTGAGGGGTTACCATTCCTGCAGCAACGGCGCCCCACTCCGGCTGGGCTACAATGACCTGGAAAGCAAAAGCCAGCACCACAATCAAGACCATAGCAGCGATACCTGCTTCAAGCGAACGGTACCCGCGGCGCTGCAGCTCCAGAATGGCGAATGACCCTACTGCCGTAATCAATGCCGCCGGCAGCATCGGAATGCCGAAGATCAGATACAGCCCCAGCGCGGCGCCGATAAACTCTGCCAGATCGGTAGCAATAATCACCAGCTCACTCTGAATCCAGAGGAAGATCGACACCCCTTTTGGAAACCGCTCATGCGCCACTTCGGGAAGATTCTTGCCGGTGGCAATGCCGAGTTTGGCGGACAAGGACTGGATCAGCACAGCCATTAGGTTGGACGCCGCAATGACCCATAGCAGCATATATCCGTATTTGGAGCCTGCTGTAATATTGGTAGCGAAATTGCCTGGATCGATATAGGCCACGGCAGCAATAAATGCCGGCCCCAGAAAGGGCAGCAATCTGCGAAATCCTTTGATATCTCCATTCAGTACAGCCTGAGCCGAGACTGAATTCTTATGTTCTGCTGCAGCTTGTTCCAGCATGATAACCCCTCCTCTTGCCTGACAATTGTTGTCTTAACACATGAATGTTTCCCGTGTGCAACTTTATATTTAGATTATAATATGATTAATGAAAATTGTAAATATGCTTTCAATGGTATTTTCAAGACTGCAGCATTAGAACTACCAGTACCAGCAGCAACAGCTGAATTACAATCAGGAAATAAAAGATCATCCGGATCATCCGCACCGCGGAACGGAAATGTCCTTGGTTGATATCCTCCCGCTTCCGCATATAGTCACGCGTGGCCAATGCGACCAGTACGCCCCCGAGCAGAACCGCAAACACCGCTACAACTGCTGCGATGATCAGGCCCACTTCGCTGTAAATCACCGATCTGAACACAATGCTTGCAGACAGGAAGCCAAGCCCTACCAGGGCAATGGCTGTGCGTATCCACGCCAGGTAGGTTCTCTCATTCGCCAGATGCTGCTGTACCAGCTTCGATTCATCGATCTGCGTCATCATCCCCTCCATCGTATGCGCCTCATCTCTATCCATTCTGCAGTGCCTCCAGCAGCTCCAGCGCCTCTTCATGCTCCGGCTCCAGGGCCAGAGCCTTGCGCGTATACTCCACTGCCGCTTCCTCTGCTCCAAGCTCATAGCTGCAAATTGCCAAAGTGTAGAACACCGTCGAGACGGTTTCGGATGGGCTGCTGCTCAGTGAACGCTCCAGAAACAGCCGCGCTTCGCTGAATACGTTCATCTCGAACAGCAGCAGGCCGCAGTCCAGCGCCAGATCATAACCGCCTTCCAGCGTATAGTTCCCAGCCCACATCTGCTGAATCCCACCCTCTATGTCCAGCAATTCTTCATCCGAGGCCTCCTCCAGCAGGCCGGAGATCCGCTCGGCACTCTGAATGAAGAATTCGGCATCATAGCCGCCCAGTCGCCAGAAGGCCAGGATATGTCTCAGCTCCATCTCTTCCAGCTGCGGGTCGACCCATTCCTTCAGGCTGAAGAAATCATCCGGTCCGAAGCGCTCCACGAACCGCCGGTAAGCAAGCCTAGTATTGGCATACCGCTGTGGCTCCGGCAGCATCAGAATACAGCCTACGTTCAAGTCTTTATAGTGATGAGCCGTGAACAGGGATACCGCCCCCTGTGTCCCGAAGAAGTAAGCCAGCGCATGATAATTGGCCGTCAGCGAGAAGCTGCCGTGGTGGATCAGCTCCGGCGGCGCTGCAAACTTCCAGTTGTCGAGCCGATGATCTCCCTTATCCGCCGTTAGCAATACAAACCCGGCTGCGGACAGGCGGCTAAGCCGCTGCAGACAAGCCAGACCTACTTCAGGAAAGAGAATATGCGAATCCTCCAACTGCTCCCGATAATGGGCGATCACTTCATGATAGGCATAGGATGGCTGCTCATATCCGGCAGCACGGCGGTAATGATACTGCGGTGTGATCTCTTTCAGCAGCTCCAGCCGGTCCCCACCTTCGTCAGCCTCGGGGAATTGCAGCGCAACCTCGCAATCAAAGATTTTGCCTTCATCCACATAGATCAGTTCTTGCGGAATGCTATCAAAAAAATAATTGGCGATCAGCAGCAAGGGCTGTGCCAGATCACCCGGCTTGATCGTGATCCCGCTTTCGGTCAGCCGCAGTTCCTCATCCTCCACCGCATCAAAACGGGCAAAATCAAGGATTCCCTGCTCTACAAATTTCTTCAGTCCCGGCTGCTGCTGCCAGCCGGCGATATTCAGCCAAGGCAAGTCGCTTAATACATATCTGAAGGGAGGCAGCGGAAGGCCCGCATAATCCCTGATCTCGCATAGCTTGCTCAGCACATGGAACGCCAGACGCCCGGTTCCCGCCCCCAGCTCCAGAATAGTGACCGGCTCCGACACATGGCCCGCCGCTGCCCGGTCCTGCAGCAATCCAAAGATCATCTCGGCATACGCCGTAGCGATCATAGGATTGCTGGTAATATATTGCGGAACCTGGTCGTTATCCCAGGCCTTCATTCCCTGCTGCTCGAAATAAGCCCGCTGCAGCTCCCAAATCGGCGCTTCACTGAAGCGATAGTACGTCAGTCCTTCGATTGTCATAATTTCCAGCCCTGCTCTCTTTGATTTCAAACGTTATCCATTATACTGCCCTGCTGCAATAAGCATCTATGATCAGTTATTCGATGTCAACCCGTTTACCCGCCGCTACAATTCTTCATAAAACACATTCGTCCGCATATAATCTGTTGGAGTATTTTATTCACAACTAACCTTCGGGAGGAGTGGAAACCATAGATTCTTCAGCAAAGAATAACTCTGCTGCGTTTAAGGTGCCTCAGCCGATCCGCAGTGACGGAGCCGGTGGAGTCGATAAAGGCCCGCGTGATGTGATGCGCGACCTGGAGAACCCGGATATGTTCGTTCCCCCGGTAACGGATAACGGGCTTGTGCCGAACCTCAAGTTCTCTTTCTCGGATGCCCATATGCAGCTCAATTACGGGGGATGGTCCAGGGAAGTTACTGAACGGGAGCTGCCGATAGCCACCACCCTTGCTGCGGTGAACATGAGCCTGACCCCCGGCGGCGTTCGCGAGCTGCATTGGCACCAGCAGGCAGAATGGTCCTATATGCTGCTGGGCCACGCCCGAATTACCGCCGTGGACCAGAATGGCCGCAATTTCATTGCCGATATAGGCCCCGGCGATCTGTGGTATTTCCCGCCAGGCATCCCACACTCGATTCAGGGTCTGGAAGATGGCTGCGAGTTCCTGCTTGTGTTTGATGACGGCAGCTTCTCCGACCTGAATACCTTATCCATCTCCGACTGGTTTGCCCACACGCCGAAGGAAGTATTGTCTGCCAATTTCGGCGTACCACAGGAAGCCTTCAATGCCATTCCGGCGGATCAGGTGTACATTTACCAGGATCAGGTGCCGGGCACACTGCAGAGTCAGCAGGTTCATTCTCCTTATGGAGAGATTCCGCTCAGCTTCAAGCATGAGCTGCTGGCCCAGCCGCCGCTGAAGACGCCGGGCGGGAGCGTGCGGATCGTCGATTCCTCCAACTTCCCGATCTCCAAGACCATTGCTGCCGCACTGGTCGAGATTGAGCCGGGCGGTATGCGGGAGCTGCATTGGCATCCGAACAACGATGAATGGCAGTATTACCTGACCGGAGAAGGCCGCATGACCGTATTTGCCGGCAACGGCGCCGCCCGCACCTTCAACTACAGAGCCGGCGATGTCGGTTATGTTCCGTTTGCCTTCGGCCACTACATCCAGAACACCGGCAAGGATTCCTTGTGGTTCCTGGAAATGTTCAAAAGCGACCGCTTCGAGGATGTCTCCCTGACCCAGTGGATGGCGCTTACGCCTTCCCAGCTGGTGGCCAGCAATCTGAAGGTTGGCCCGGAGGTGCTTGACGCGCTGCGCACAGTCAAATGGCCGGTCGTCAGATTCTCCGGATATGAGTATCCGGGGAAGTGACGCCCAGAACAGAACGTCCCGCCGCAGGTCGCCTTCCGGGCCTGCGGCGGGACGTTGTTTGTCTGATAATACAGCTACTGTAATTGAAGTAACTTATGCCGGTGTAGTGGGATAGCTATCGAGCGACTCTAGTGTGTGCACCCAGCGGGTATGGATCGTTTTCGAGCGATTATAGAACGTGAACTTAAGAATGTTACATACGGAGTTGCCAGGAAGCCCTAAGCATCAGGCTTTCTGACAACCCCACTACTCCATTCTTAAGCTCATCTTATATAGCAGCTAATTTCTCCACTCCCGCTTGGACGTATATCTTACTAAGCTCGTATTCCTGCAAATATACAGGTTTTCGCCGGATTCGAAGCTATTGGCTTCAACTACCTGCAAATGTGCAGTTTTTTAGCGCTAATCTTACTCTGCAATGGCTTTGCCGCATAAATACCTGCACATTTGCAGGTTTAGCCCTCCTGAGCCGCCAATTCAGGCAAAAAACCTGCACATTTGCAGGTTTGCTATAATACTAAGGCCCTATGTCGCTGTGCGGCACCACAGAGGAAGGAAATATTGCGTTATTTCAACGCAGCCGAGCAGAATGTAGAGGTTCCATGCGCCGTTAGCCAACGCAAAAAGCCCCGCTGCAGGGAAGCCTCCAGGCAGCGGGGCACCATAATTCACTTTACAAACTACATCATAATTTACTTCACACACCACTTCACATTTTACTTCAAAACCTGATTACAGGCCACAGCGCTGCAGCGTAAACGCCAGCTGATATACACGATTGGCATACAGCGTATATTCTGGCAACGTCAGCGCCCCCCAGCTGTCATTGCCGCCAACTCCCATTTGCGCCGCGTTGATGCGCACAGAGGTGTGGGCGGATTCAGGCAGCAGATGCGGATGAGTATACTCCTCCAGCTCAAAAGGCGTGTACGGCAGCACGTTCAGCTCCACCAATGGCAGGCCTGCAATCCGCAGCCCGCTTCCCTGGGCATCCACAATATCGGCAGACCGGACTTCCGTCTTGTTTCCGCATTCCTGCGGGCGCAGGTAAGGCACCATTTGATCCCGCACCAGGCCTTCATAGCGCCCGATCGCAGCGCCGCCCTTACGGTCCCAGTAGCTCTCGAACGGGCCTCTGCCATACCAGCTCAGCCGGTCAAGCTCCGGCGCCAGCTCCAGACGCACGCCGATCTCAGGCAGCTCCGGCAGACCTTCTCCCGGGGCAAAAGCCATCCGGGACTCCATCTCCCCATTCCGGCGGATCTCATACACGAGTGTACACTGGCTGCCCGGTGCGGCCGGGAAAGCGAACTCCGCCGTTACCCGCACGGCCTCATCCCCAACCTGTTCCGCGCTGAAATCCAGCAGCTGCCGTTCCAGGCTTGCTGCCCGCCAAGCCGCAGCGCGCTCCGGCAGGTGATTGCCGCGGTCATTATCCGTGGTCGCCCGCCAGAAGTTCGGTACCACCGGCGCTTGCAGCAGCTCCCGGCCTGCACTGCTGTAGGATTCCAGCAAGCCGGTAACTGTGCTGAAGCCTGCGGAGAATCCGGCTCCGCTGATCGTAAGCGTTGCGGCACTTCTCTCCAGAGTCAGCGGCGCCGCTGTTTCCGGTTCATCTGCCTCAGCATCCCCGCCAGCAACCGGCAGCAGCAATACAAACTGCTCGAACGCGACCTCGCTGCTCAGCTCCTTCTCCCAGGCAGCCGCATTCAGCTTGGCCAGCCGGAGCGTCAGAATCCACTCTTCCCCTGCTTTACGCGCTGCCGGATAGATACCCGAAATATCAATGACTGACGTCTCTCCAGGTTCACCTGCTATCGGCAGGCGGCCCACACCGGCACTTTCCCCGCTGCACAGCAGTTCCCATTCGATTTCGAATTCATCCAGATTGGTGAACAGATAGTTGTTCTGGATATTGAACTTTCCGCCGAAGACATCCTCCGTAGTGATGGTTACACTCTCATAGCATTTCTTGACCTCATACAGCTTGGGCGAAATCGTCCGGTCAGCAAAAATCAGCCCGTTCCCACAGAAGTTGCCGTCATGCACATCCTCCCCAAAGTCACCGCCGTAGGCCATGATCGTCTGCCCGTCCTCGGTTTGTCTGCGGATCGCCTGGTCTACCCAATCCCAGATAAAACCGCCTTGCAGGATCGGATATTTATGAAACAACTGCCAATACTCCTTCAGTCCACCGCAGGAATTGCCCATGGCATGGCTGTATTCGCAGAGAATAAACGGCTTCTTCGGCGCATTGCGGGCATATTCCTCCACCTTGTGCGGCGGCGTATACATATGGCTCTCGATATCAGACGACGCGTCCGAGGCCCGCCAGTGAAAGGCCCCTTCATAATGAACAACTCTGGACGGGTCCTGCTCACGGAAGAATTCATGCATTTGGATAAAGTTGTCCCCACCGAATGACTCATTCCCCAGTGACCAGATTACGATCGACGGGTGATTCTTGTCGCGCTGGAACATCGAGTTGGCGCGGTCCAGCACATTGGCCGTCCACTCCGGCTTGCTGCCCGGAATCGCATCGCCCAGTTCCTGCTGGCCATAGGTCCAGCTGCCGTGCGTCTCCAGATTGGTCTCATCGATCACGTAGAGGCCGTATTCATTGCAGAGATCATACCATTTGGGATGGTTCGGGTAATGCGATGTCCGCACGGCGTTGATATTATGGCTCTTCATCAGCTGCACATCACGCAGCATGTCGCTGGTGTGCTCATAGGACAAGGCCCGGCCGGAGTCACAGGAGAACTCATGACGGTTCACGCCTTGGAAAAGAATCCGTTTGCCGTTGATCTGCATCAGCCCATCCTTGATCTCAAACTTGCGGAATCCGATCCGGCAGCCCGTACGCTGAATCACCTTGCCCGCTTCATCCAGCAGTGTAATCACAAGTGTGTACAGGTTGGGCTGCTCCGCGCTCCATTTCAGCGGACTGCGCACATCCACCGCTTCCTCCAGCGTAAGCTCATCCGCCGCTCCAAGGGCTGCCTTCAGGGTAAGCGGCTCTCCCAGCACCGGCTGGCGCAGCTGATCATACAGCTGTGCCTGCACCGTCAGCTGCCCGGCATCCTTGCCATCGGTCTCATTGACCAGCTTGGTGCGTAGTCTTAGCTTGGCATGCTCGTAATTATCATCCAGATCCGTGTTGACGAAATAATCGTACAGTCTTACCTCGGGTGAAGTATAGAGATAGACATCGCGGATAATTCCGCTCATCCGCCAGAAATCCTGATCCTCCAGCCAACTGCCGTCGCACCAGCGGTAGACCTCCACCGCCAGCTTGTTCTCCCCCTCCTGCAGATAAGGAGTGATATCGAAATCAGCAGGTGTATAGGTATCCTCGCTGTAGCCAACCAGCTCTCCATTCACCCATACGTAGAACGCCGATTCAACCCCCTGGAAGCTGAGGAATACCGGCTGTCCTGCCCACGCTTCGGGAATGCTGAAGCTGCGCACATAAGAGCCCACCGGATTATACCCGGTCGGAGCAAAAGGTGCCTTCAGCTCCGGCTCAGCCTTGATCCACGGATAATTCACATTCGTATATTGCGGATAATCATAGCCTTCCAGCTGCCAGTGCGAGGGCACAGGCATATCCGCCCAGTTGCTTATATCAAAGTCCGGGCGGTAGAAATCACGGATACGTTCCTCCGCGTTGCGTGCCCAGGCAAATTTCCAGATGCTATTGAGGGACAGGTATGATGATGACGCTGTCAAATCACCGTCCAGCACTTGCTCCAGTGAATCATAGGGCAGGGTAACAGCATGGGCCGCCATGCGGTTAATCTGAAACAGCTCCGGGTTATTGTTCCATTCCGGATATCCATTACTCGGCGCCGAGTAGACAAGTTTCGTTGGTTTCATGAGGGATTCCTCCTATTGATATAATGATATTCTTAGTATAGACTGATCAAAAGTCAAATGAAATCAGATATTATTACAGCCAATATCAATATTTGAAGGTGAGTGGGTCCATATCGATATTTCCTTGTTCCCCATGGTTACCGAGAATGAAGCCCGGCTGCCCATCTATGTAACCAGCATCGGACACTGGGATCATCAGGACACGATGCGGCGGCCGGACGGCTTCCCCTTCCTCCAGTGGTTCTATGTCGTCTCTGGTGAAGGCGAGCTTACCGTAGGTGAACGCACCTCCACAGTTAAAGCAGGCCAGTGCTTTAGCCTCTACCCAGGCGTGCCCCATTCCTACCGTGCGCTTGCCGAGCCGTGGGAGCTGTATTGGCTGTCGATCGGAGGCACCCATTCTCAGCTGCTGTTTCAGTGGTCAGGACTGTTCAGCAGCAGCGTATATAATGTAACCGATGCCGGACGCATGCAGGAAGCGCTTGAAGGCATCATTGCGACGGCCCAGAGCGGCGATCCCCGTACCGGGACGGAATGCTCGAAGCTGGCGTACAGTTTTTTTCTCGATCTGGTCACAACTGTGTCTGCTCCGCTGGCCGCCGCCGAACCGCTGTACCGCAGGATTCAGCCCGTGATCCGGCATATCCAGGAGCATATTCACCGTACATTAACGCTCCAGGAGCTAGCGGAGTGCATCAGCGTGAGCGAACAGCATCTCTGTAATTTGTTCCAAAAAACGATGAATATGCGTCCGATTGCCTATGTCAACCGCGAACGGATCAACCGCAGCAAGCAGCTGATGTACCACTCCCCGCTGCGGAAGATCGAAGATATCGCCTCGGATGTAGGCTTCAGCAGCTCCAGCTACTTCATCACCAACTTCAAACGCCAGGAGGGCATGACCCCTGAACAATTCATGCGCCTGCACGGGCTTAGAGGCTGAGGCAGGAACAGCATAGGGAATCGCCCACAATCCAGAACAATCCAGGATCAGGTGAAACCTGGCTTTCATATATACTTAAAAAAGCCACCCCGCAGCCCTGAGAAGTGGCATGGGATAGCTTTTTTTAGGTTAAAGCAGTGTCTGTCCAACTCATCAATTACTTAATCATTATCACCATCGTAATCATCGTCATCGTCGTCATGATCCGCATCCACGTATACTACCTTGCCAGTAAAAGCATCCACGCCCACTTCCGTAGAAGTTCTGCCGTCCTGCAGTTCAACCTCATACAGCAGTTCCCCGTCGTCACGGTCCAGATTCACCTCGGTCACCGTGCCCGTGGCAGCTTTGGCGGCAGCAGCGGATGCTGCTCCTGCCCCAATCACCTTAGCCCCGCTGTTCTGACCCGCAGTGGTACTGTTGACGGATCTGTTGTCATGATCACGGTCATCATCGTTTCTTACCTTCAGCGTCTTTCCTGTATAAGCATCAATCAGCACATCGACATCGCGGTTGGCCTGCTCAATCTCCACTTCATAACGTTTGCTGCCGGCTCTGCCTTCCAGCTCGATGCTCTCCACAACGCCCTGCGCTTCCTTCAGCGCCAGCTGCTCCGCCTTAGCGAAACCAATCACGGCCTTCTGCTGGCTAGTCTGGTTGTTTGGCGTTCCCGCAGGTGCACCCTGCACCGTACTGATGCCGTACACGCTGCCGCCCGTCACCAGAACCGCAGCTGCTATAGCCCCGCCCCACATTTTTGTTCTCATATTCATGTCTAATCTCCTCCTCATTCATTCTTGCATCTCGTCTTCTATGCTATAAATATAACGAACGATTCTGAGAACCAAGCAAGAGGAAGATTAGAATTTGATGAGAAAGCTCAAAGAAAGGGGGTTACGAGAATTATAGGAAATTTCTATCGTTAATCTTCACAACCTCAGCATCCAACAAAGGTTATAGGGAAAAAAGATCGTTAAAACCTCCGCTAAACAGCTTTTTAGAGCAAATGTGTGAGATTAACGGTCACCATTCCCTATAACATGCAACAATCACGGTGCACGGCAACATTAGTGTTCAAAACTCCCTATAGTTCGTTGTGGCGGGCTTCCGCACATAGCGCAACACCTCTATAAGTTACATCAGAACTCAGCTATCTTACTCACCAGCTAAGCTGCAAACCCGGTTACTACTTAGTAGGCCTCCGTAGGATAAGAGCATCAAAGACTTAGCTCCATGCCCGTCTCAGTAGTCGAATTCACAGATATAGTTGCGAAACGGATTGCTGCATAGGACTCCATAAGATAGGAGCATCCAAGATGTGATTTCTTGAGCACCAGCTTAGTCCAGCCAGCAATTTAAGTGCGAAAACGCACCTAATTCACCGATTTTTTCTGTTTTGGAGCAAATAAGTGCGAATACGCATCTAATCTCGAGTTTTGAGCGTTAAACAAACGTTTTCCTCGAAAATAGTTGCAGATTCGCACCTATTTGCCCATAACATGAGTTTCAGCTGAAATTAGATGCACTTTCGCATCTAATTTCTCTGAAAGCTCTTTGGGGAGCATTCTAAATCCTCGTGAGACCTAATGAGAGCTAAGTAGTAACTAAACCCGGCGCTATTGTACTCATGTATTATCATCGTCGTCCGCTTCCCAGGATACGGACATGATTGCGCCGGAGGTCGCATTCACCTGGACCACAGCCTCCCGGCCGTCGGTGGCATTCACCTCGATCAGATAAAAAGGACCTGAGCGGTCCCGGCCGGTATCGACATCATCGCTCTCCCCCGGGACCTCCCGCAGAGCAAGCCTAACTGCTTCGGCTTCCGTAATGACCCGCCGGGCAGTCGGGTCCGGCGAGGAGGTTGCTGCCGGAGCCGGAGAGGCGGACCGGCCGGGCAAGGCCGAAGCCTGCCCCGGATTCCCGCCGCCCGCAGGCGTGGGCTTCGGTCCGGCGGTTGCGGACGCTGCCGGGGTGCCCTCCGGCCCGCCGGAAGGCGTCGCCCCGGGCGGCCCGGACGCACCGGGCACAGCGGTCCCCGGCTCGGCGGACCCGGCCGGCTGCGCCGGGGAACTCCCGTCCGGCAGCTCCAGCCGGACGATCGACTCCACCTCGCCTGAAGCAGCATCCAGCTGCAGCTCGTAGAGTCCCTGGTCCGTCCTCAGCCGGGCCAGGTAACCGCGCTCCCGCAGGTGCAGGCTCAGCACCTCGCCGGGATACTGCCTGAGCAGCACCTGCGAAGCTTCCGCAGCGCTTAGCTGCTGCGCGGACGCTCCGTCCCGCTGCTTCAGCAGCAGTCCGCTTACCAGCAGCACCAGCAGTACAACAGCAGCCGAAATATACATAGCCTTCTTCTTCATGCTGCCTCACCACTATCTGCCACCGTAATGTCCCTTCCGCTGTTCCTCATAGTGCTCCCCCGCTCTCTGCTGCCGCAATCCTGATCTTCACCGTTGTACCCAGCCCTTCCACGCTGTCCAGCTCCAGCTGTGCGCCGATGGCTTCGGCAATCTCCGCTGCCAGCGACAGGCCGAGTCCGGCACCGCCCTGCTTGCGCCCACGGGCTTCATCGACCCGGTAGAAGCGATCAAAAACCTTCGGCAGCTCCGCCTTCGGAATACCGATGCCCCGGTCCGCGATCGTAATCACGCATTCCGGGCCTGCGCTTGCCAGCGTAAGCGAAATCTCCCCATCACTGTACTTGCGTGCATTGTCCAGAAAGATGAACAGCAGCTGCTTCAGCTTGGCCTCGTCGCTGTAGCCATGTGCCACCCCGCCGGGGCTGACGCTGACGGCGACTTCCCGGCCATACGCATACCGGAAGGCCCGGGCAGAGCCTTCAGCCAGCTCCTCCAGATCAACCGCAGCCAGCGACAGATTCCAGTGGTCCTTGTGCCGGGCGAGCAGCAGCAGCTGCTCGGTCAGCTCCTTCATGCGGATGGCTTCCGAATGGATCGCTTCCACCGATTCCTCGAACAGCTCCGGATGCTCCAGACCCCGCCGCTTCAGCAGGCTGGCATAGCTCTCAATTACCGTCAGCGGAGTTCGAAGCTCGTGCGAAGCATCGGACACGAACTTCTCCTGCTTCAGATAATTGCTCTCCAGCAGAGCGATCATCTCATTGAAGGTCTGGCCCATCTCGACTAGCTCATCGCGGGACTTGTCATCCAGCTCCAGTCTGGTGAATCTGCCGCTTCGTTTGATCCCTTGCATCGTCTGTGTCATCTGCACAATCGGCTTCATAATAATTCCGGCCAGCAGGCGGCTGGACAGCACCAGGGGCAGCAACGCCACAAGCGTAGCCACAGCCAGCACCACCCGCAGCACGTTCAAAGTGCCGACGGTATGCTCCAGGCTTTTGGTCAGCTGGACATTCCTGACGCTGCCGTCTGCCCAGATCACCGGAGTAGACACCGAAGCATAGGTGCGGCCCCCCTCATGAAGAATACTGCTGCGGACATGTACGTCATATACCGCCGGCAAGCGGCTGATCGCCTGCTCCGAAGCCGAGGTAACCGGGGCCGGGCCGCTCCCATCCTCGGACAGCAGCCGGATCATGCCATCCGCCGGAACATAGGCCCGCAGCAGGTCGGCCACATCCGCAGCAGCCGCCGCACTGTGCATACCGGCGGCAATCTGGCTGCCCTCCGCTTCAGCCTGCTCCAGCTGACTGTTCATCGAGAGCCGGCTGAACATGAAGTAAATCGCCAGATTCATCAGCACAAGCAGCACGGCGAACAGCACACTGGAGTACAGATGGATTCGGGTACGCAGCTTCATGGAGCATCCTTCAGGACATACCCGATCCCCCGGACGGTATGAATCAGCTCCGGCTGCTCACCCTGGTTGATCTTTTTGCGGACATAACGGATATAGACATCCACCACATTGGTTTCGCCCACATAATCATAGCCCCAGACCGCCGCCATAATCTGGTCCCGGCTCAGCACCTGGCGCTGATTCCGCAGCAGATAGACCAGCAGATCGAACTCCCGTGGGGTCAGCTCTATGTTCGTGCCACCCCTCACCACCTCGCGGGTGGATTCGTTTAAGCTCAGATTGTCCGCCATCAGCAGCCCCTGCGCCCCGGGCTCCGCTCGCTGCGCAGCTGACGCCGTCGTCAGCCGCAGTGCGCTGCGGATACGGGCCAGCAGTTCTTCGATCTGAAACGGCTTCGTAATATAATCATTGGCTCCCAGATCAAGCCCGGACACCTTGTCCTCTACGGAATCCTTGGCCGTCAGTAGCAGGACAGCGACTCTCGAATCATGCTGGCGCACCCGTCGCAGCAGCTCAATGCCACTGATCCCGGGCAGCATCACGTCCAGCAGCAGCAGATCCACCCCGCCGCCCTGAAACAGCTCCAGCGCTTGCAAACCGTTGCCCGCCTTCAGCACACGGTAGCCCTCGCATTCCAGCTCGATCTGCAGCAGACGGGCGATTTTCTCTTCATCCTCAACAACCAGAATCGTCTCCGGCACATCGGTTCCTCCTTCTGTACAGCAGAAGTTTTAGCCTGGTTAAACTAAGCTTTCAACCATAGTACCATAAAGTACAGGACAGCAAGAACAGCCGCCGGTTCAGGCCACCTGACTACTTCAACTCGCTTGCAAGCCGCGAGAAGCAGCGCTGGTCCACAGGATATAGTCTATGTTTCGATATGCTGCTGCTTCATACTAAGATTGATCGGCCATAACTTTCCTCAACCCAGGGGTCCCCATAGGCTGGAGCATCAAAGACTACGCGGCTGATCGCCATATCAGTCCAATCCACCGAATTAGTTGCGAATCTGGTTACTACTTAGATTCCCTAGCCCTCTTCGCTCGTAACCCTCGCTTCGATTTCAGACGGTTGCGGACTCAGGAGCCTCTATTTGCTGTACATAGGCCGTTTTGCTGGATTAACGGACCCAGGAGCCTCTATACCATAGAACAACCTTGGGTTAGGTCTTGTTTTGACGGCTTAGGGGCTATACGGTCCGTAAGACGTCAAAAGATCGCAGATAGGAGGAAATAGGGGCTATACGGTCCGCTAGAATGCAGGTTACCTAGTTCAAGGGCTTGGAGTCTCGCGGGGTCCTAAGTAGTAACCGAATCTGCATCTAATTTCTCTGAAAGCTCTAATGTAGCCTTCTACATCCTCGTTGGAACCTAAGTAGTAACGAATACCACTACTATAATTGGAACCTCTTCCAATATGAGTCCAATCACGATCACTATCTTAAAACACAGAAACACCAGCAGACTGCTTACGTCCGCTGGTGTTTCTCATAAATCAGCCGTACAAGATGAAGCTATTGCCCCAGCAATATTTTGGCATAAGGCGAATCAATCGGCATCATGATTACCGGCTCATTCTTCAGTGTGGTCACATAACTCTCCAGCGTACGGTAGAAGCTGTAGAACTCAGGGTCCTTGCCGTAGGCCAGATTGTAGATCTTGGCGGCTTCCCCTTCGCCTTCGGCAATAATCTTCTTCGCGTCGGCTTCGGCCTGAGCCATCAGTTCTGTGGAGGTACGGTCGGCCTTGGAGGTGATTTTCTTGGATTCCTCGTCACCTTCGGACAGATACCGCGCGGCAATCGACTGGCGGTCCGAGATCATCCGGTTGTAGACACTTTGTTTGTTCTCTTCCGGCAGGTCGGTACGTTTGATCCGCACATCAATCACTTCAATCCCGTAATTATCACGGGTCAAGGCGGCAATTACGTCTTTGGTAATCTCATCGTTGATATTGCCCCGTCCGGTGTCCTCACTGATAATATTCTCATAATTGACCTCTGACAGCTTGCGGCGCACGGAGTTATATACCGCTTCATCAATGCGCTGAATGCCGCCGCCTACCGACTGTACGGTTCTCAGGAACTGCGAGGCGTTGGTAATTCTCCAGACCGTATAATTATCGACCACAATCGGCTTCTGGTCCTTGGTCAGGATGCTGGTTGGCGAGCTTTCATACGTCATCTGATACTTAGGGAGCTCCGAGACATTCTCAATAAAAGGAATCTTCAGCTTCAGCCCAGGCTCTTCCACGGCGCGCATCGCTTCACCGAAACGGAGGACTACCTTGTATTCCCCTTCTTTCACTATATACATGGAACCGGCAAGCAGGATAACTAGAACGACGGATGATATCAGGGCAATCCAGTGGTTTTTTCTCATTGGGCATCTCCTCCTTGCGGCGCGGCCGAAGCAGGCGGAGCCGCAGCTGACGGAGCAGGCGAACTGTCCGAAGCACTGCGCATCAGCTCGTTCAGCGGCAGATAATTTACGGTATCACTATTGGAGTTGGTAATGAAGATTTTGGCATTAGGCATGATCGTCTCCAGCGTCTCCAGAATCAACCGGCTCTCGGTGACACTCTTATTGTTGCTGTATTCGGCAAAAATCGCATTAAACTGGGCTACATCCCCCTGCGCGTTCAGGATACGCGATTTCTTCTCCCCTTCGGCATTCTCCAGCAGCGCTTGCGCTTCCCCGCGTGCCTTCGGAATGATATCGTTCTCATATTTCTTGGCGTTGTTGATCTTCGTATTCTTCTCTTCACGGGCATTGGTTACCTCGCGGAAGGCTTCCTCCACTTGACCGCTTGGCGGCTCAATATCCTGGAATTTGATATCAATGATCTGGATGCCGGTGTTGTATTTCTTCTGCAGGTCGACCAGCAGCACTCTGACCTTGTCCTGAATCACCGTCTTACCGTCAGTAATGGCATAATCCAGCTTCTCCGCACCAATTACCGCACGGATCGAGGAGCTTGCCGAGTTGCGCAGGAATTTGTCCGGGTCATCAATGTTATACAGATAATCGCGGATGTTGCTGATCTTCCACTGCACTACAGCATCAGCAGATACGATGTTCTCATCGCCCGTAATCATCATCGCTTCATCTTCATCTTCAACCGCAACGGATCCGTCCGCTTCCTGGCGATACCCAATATGTATCCGCTGGGTCAGCTCCGCCGGTACCGTGATCACCTGCTGGATGGGATATGGCCATTTGAAATGCAGCCCTGCCGAGGTCTCGTTGGTATACTTGCCAAACGTCAGAAGCGCCGCACGTTCCTGCTCTTGCACGGTGTAGAATGAAGAGGAGCCAAGAAAAATCAGCACAATGGCGGCAGCTACCCCCATTCCAATCTTCCTGTACATTCCCGGCTTCAGCTCCGGCAGCTTGCGCCCGCGCATTGGATTATTGCCATTCTCGTTCATGAAATTCAAGATGCATCGCTCCTTTTTGCGTATTTAAGTCTCTATAGAGGATCATATACGTAAAAAAAACAAAAAAGTCGCAACTTTTGCGACTTTGGTCAAGCTTGCTGGGTTTTGCTGCATTTCTCTATTGCGCAGGATGTGGTTTCACCTCCAGATCCGGGCCTTCTGCCACCGGTCAGCCCCTACATTCCTGTTGGCGGCGCAGCTATTTGACATGCTTCCTGTTCCTTGCGATATTCCCCCGGAGTCAGGCCCTCCAGCTTCTTGAACACACGAATAAAAGACATCGGATACAGATAGCCTACCTGCTCCGCGATACTCTGCACCGAGTCTGTCGTTCCTACGCGCACAATCGCAGGGATTCCACTCTCAGATTGGCGATTAGTTGGCACTCCAGCTAATTGCCAGTGCTGCTAGATCAGCCATTCCCTCCTATCCCCGTCCGGGAAAACGCCCTCCCGCAGCCATGCCTTTGGGCGAGATCCGTTCGATCTCGGCAAGATCGGCCGGAGTAAGCACTACCTCCAGCGCGCCGAGGTTCTCCTGCACCCGCTCCAGCCGTTTGGTACCGGGAATTGGCACAATGTCTTCCCCTTGTGCCATTAACCAAGCCAGCGCGAGCTGGGAGATGCTGCAGCCCTTCTGCGCGGCCATCTGTTCGATCAGCTTGACCACCTCCAAATTCTTGACGAAGTTCTCGCCCTGGAAACGCGGATAATGGCGGCGGTAATCGTCCTCTGCCAGGTCCTCAAATGTCTTGATCTGGCCGGTGAGGAATCCGCGGCCCAGCGGGCTGTAAGGTACGAAACCGATGCCCAGCTGCTTCAGCAGCGGCAGAATTTCATCCTCTACCTCGCGGCTCCACAGTGAATATTCCGTCTGGACGGCAGCAATTGGATGCACCGCATGTGCACGGCGGATAATGTCTGCCGGGGCTTCGGACAAGCCGATATAGCGGATCTTACCCGCCTTGACCAGCTCGGCCATCGTGCCGATAGTCTCTTCAATCGGCGTGCCCGGATCAGGGCGATGCTGGTAATACAAGTCGATGTAATCCAGTCCGAGGCTGTAGAGGCTGGCATCAACCGATTTTTTGACATAAGCCGGGTCGCCTTTCGGTCCCTGGGTATGCGTCACACCAAATTTGGTAGCGATAATCGCCTGATCACGCCGCCCCTTCAGCGCCCGCCCCACCAGCTTCTCATTGCCTCCGAAACGTCCCTGTGCGAATTCGCCATAAATATCTGCGGTATCAAATAAAGTCACTCCCAGATCAAGGGCTCCCTGAAGCGTGCGAACCGACTCCTCGTTGTCCGGCATCATCATGGTGCCCAGGCCAAGGGCTGAAACTTCCAGTCCTTCCTGTCCCAATCGTTTGGTCTGCATGGTATGGTTTCCTCTTTTCCTTGGATGATGGCTTGCTGTAGTAGTCTTCATTCTACCCGGACTTGGGAGCAGCAGCCACAGTATGGTTATGCTAGTAATAGAAATACCAGGCTGAGCAGAAGGCCAGCCGCAGACGCAGACGTAACTGAACCCCTCCATAAACTGATTAGGTTGGTTGAATCAGCAAACAGTGCTTTTTCCCGGCGTGGAGTAAGCGCTGATTAGGTGGTCACAAGTGTATTGAGGTGCGGCCTGCTTATGGAGTTCAGCTTATTGGTGGCTGCTTATGGAGTTCACCTTATGGAGTTTAACTTACAGAGTCAGGCTGCTTATGGAGTTCACCTTATAAAGTTTAACTTACAGAGTCAGGCTGCTTATGGAGTTCACCTTATGGAGTTCACCTTATGGAGTTTAACTTACAGAGTCAGCTTACTGTTAGTTTCTTATGGACAGCGTAGGGGTGCTCTTATGCAACTTTACAGATTCGGAGATCAGTCCGAGTGAATACCTGCAAATCTGCAGGAATTATCTGCAGATCTCCTCACCCAGCACCAAAACCTGCAAATGTACAGGAATTTTGCTTAAGAACCGACCTCTGAAGCCAATCTTGCTCAAAAAACTGCAGATTTGCAGGTTTTTGCCTCTTCGAGGTCAATAACGGTCTGAAAACCTGCAGATTTGCAGGCTTTCGCTCGGGTAGCGGCGGTATTGGCGGTATCGCTGGTATTGGTGGTATTGGTGGTATTGGTAATATCTGTTGCAGCGATATCGGTGGTATCAGTAGTATTGGCGGTATCGGTAGTATTGGTGGTATTGGTAGTATCTGTAGTGTGGTGGTATCTGTTGCAGCGATATCGGTGGTATCAGTAGTATTGGCGGTATCGGTAGTATTGGTGGTATTGGTAGTATCTGTAGTGTGGTGGTATCTGTTGCAGCGGTATCGGTGGTATCAGTAGTATTGGCGGTATCGGTAGTATTGGTGGTATTGGTAGTATCTGTAGTGTGGTGGTATCTGTTGCAGCGGTATCGGTGGTATCAGTAGTATTGGCGGCATTGGCGGTATTGGTAGTATCTGTTGTAGCGATATCAGTAGTATCAGCGGACTGCGGTAACTGAGTCTGTTCAGCGGCCTTTGAGGTTCTGCTCAAGAACATCCAGCAGCATGCCGTTTATACGCTCATGAATCCTGCCGGTCTGCTCGCTTAGCGGCTGGTCCGCTTCGAACAGCGGCAGATCACTAAAGGACATATGACTGGCTTCCTTCACCTCTATCAGTGATGCCTTGCCCTGCAGTCTGCGAACCAGTATTTCTTCAGTTTCTATGTATTTGGACACTACCTCTTCACCAAAAAGTTCCTTGAATCTGGCGAAATGAACTGCATCCCGCTGCAGTACAAGCACGGAGGGCGTATGTTTCCACTCGGTCTCCCCCGCTCTGAACAAATCCATACTCGGATCAAGCAGAACAGCGGCCGTCGTGCCGCCTAGTGAATGACCAATGAGCGCGATCCGCTCCAGATCCAGTACGCCTTGCAGCATACCGGATTCTGCATTCAACTTGACCATGGCGTTCAGCAGCCACTTCAAATCCTCGATTCGGAGATCTATTAGTTTACCCAGCGCCGGATAATTGTTCTCCACCTCCCGCATCTGTTCAGACTGGTGCAGGAATTCACCAGTTGGCAGCACTGTAAACATGGCTTCATAAGGCGCGCTGACCGTAATCACGGCAAAACCATCGTTAACCAACGCCGCGATAGCATACATATACATGTCCCGATCCAAGCCTAACGCAGGTGTAAGTATCACGACAGGATGCGAAGCTTCTGCTGAAGCATTCTGTTGGATAGGTGTATAGAACGTGAACTTAAGAAGGTTACATACGGAGTTGCCAGGAAGCCCTATGGTTCAGGCTTTCTGGCAACTCCACTACTCCATTCTTAAGTTCATCTTATATAGTCAAGTCTTCCAGCAGCTCCAGGTTCATTCCAATATCCTTAAGCAAGCCCACCGCCTGTTCCAGGCAGGGCTCAAATAACGCTGTATACTTCAGCCCAGGCCCCTGCTCAGGCATCCAGTCAGCCCCAGGAGTATATAGACTGACTATTATCCTTCTCTTCCTCTCTTCATGCTCAGACGTTTCCTGTCGGTTATCATCTGTAAATATCTGCACCCTCCGGCAGATCTGCATGGGGATCGCTCCAATCTCCGCTATTTAACTATCCTGTCTTATCATCCTTATATTTTGAAAAAAGCCTTGGCCGTTTCTGTCGTCCGCTCCATCACTTCATCCGCAGCAAGACCCATACATTCGGCGATCACCTGCGCAATATGCGGCAGGAACGCAGGTTCATTGCGGCCGTCTTTTGGCTTCGGCCGCAGATCACGCGGCGTCAGGAACGGCGCGTCGGTTTCGATCATCATCCGCTCCAGCGGGATGTGGCGAACCACCTCGCGCAGCGGCCCGCCGCGGCGCTCATCGCAGATCCAGCCGGTGATGCCGATGTGCAGCCCCAGCTCCAGGTAGCTGTGCAGCTCGGCTTCACTGCCGGTGAAGCAGTGCACTACCGCCGGCAGCGCCTCCGGCCTCCCTTCGCGCAGCATCCGCGCGAAGTCCTCGTGCGCGTCGCGCTCGTGCAGGAACAGCGGGAGCCGCAGCTGCGCAGCCAGCTCCAGCTGCCGCCCGAACCAGTCGCGCTGCAGCTCGCGCGGCGAGAAATCGCGATTGTAGTCGAGTCCGCACTCGCCAATCGCCACTACCTCCTCCCGCGCTGCCAGGCGGCGCAGCGCGGGCAAGGTCCGCGCATCACAGCTCTTCACATCATGCGGGTGTACACCCGCAGTGGCGTAGAGTCTGCGCGGATACTGCGCCGCATACTTCGCAGCGGCTTCGCTGCTTCTGATGCTTGTGCCCGTAAGGATTAGCGGCGATACGCCCGCGTCGGCCGCCGCCTGCACAACCCGCTCACGGTCTTCGCCGAAGGAGCGGTGCATCAGATTGACACCGATGTCAATCGTCTGTTTCTTCATGTTCTGTCCTCCTGTCGATCCTTCATACGAAATCTTCGCATTCATATCCCGAAGTCCTTCCCGCAGTCCTTCATACGAAATCTTCGCATTCATATCCCGAAGTCCTTCCCGCAGTCCTTCATACGAAATCTTGCATTCATATCCCGAAGTCCTTCCCGCAGTCCTTCATACAAAATCTTCGCATTCATATCCCGAAGTCCTTCCCGCAGTCCTTCATACGAAATCTTCGCATTCATATCCCGAAGTCCTTCCGTCAGTCCTTCATACGAAATCTTGCATTCATATCCCGAAGTCCTTCCCGCAGTCCTTCATACGAAATCTTCGCATTCATGCCTCGAAGTCCTTCCCGTCAGTCCTTCATGCAAAATCTTCGCATTCATATCCCGAAGTCCTTCCCGCAGTCCTTCATGCGAAATCTTTGCATTCATGCCTCGAAGTCCTTCCCGTCAGTCCTTCACAACATCAACTATTAATGCCATAAGTTTCGTCTACGGCAAGCACTTGCGGCGGCACCCGCTCGGCCAGCCAGACATCATGCCCGGCATCGTAGAACACAATCCCCTGCCGGGCAGCCGCTGCCGTGTCAATCCGCAGCATCACCAGCTTGCCCCGGCGTTTTCCCGCCAGCTCGGCGAAATGCGTATCGCCGGACAAATGCACATATTTCCGCCCCATCGGCAGCAGCCCCTGCTCCAGAATCTTCGGCAGCGCATGAAGGTTCGTCCCATGGTACAGTGCAGCTGGCGGCATGCCTGCATCATAGGCCAGCTTGCCGAAGCTGTGTCCATATCTCGCCCGGATGCGCTCCGCAGGCGCAGCGCCGTGAATCTCGAACCGCTGCTTATCCGAGCGCCGAACGACCTCGCGGATATCCTCAGCGGTGGTCTGCGACTGTCCACGGCTGCACCGAACGGCAGTCAGCAGGTCCTCCAGCTCACAGGAGCCGTCCTCCGGGTCAAGCCGGAGCCCGAAATCCTGCGGCGCATGGCGCAGCATCAGACTTAGCAGTTTACTTAAGCTTTGTTCTCCCTTACTGTTCATAAATGTTCTCCTTATATTGTGTTAGTACCGTGGTCGAATAACCTCTACTATATGTACCTGGTGCTCAAATGTCTCCACTATCCGGATTGCTTGTACCATCCTCTGTTCATTCCAGTCCGCAACCGCCTCTGTATTCAATATTATCTGATAACCTTACTCCCGAATATCATAATCTGCTAATTTTATCAATTCCTTCTTCCCCTGATTCCCTGTAGTCGTGATCAACTTGTTGTTCTCATCGGTTGTCCTCAATACATAATCCCCGGTCAGCCAGTTGGTATCTTCAACGTCGGCATTCTCTTCTGCTGTTGTCCCTGTGAAATACGAGCCATTGGTCGATCCAATCAAATACCAATCCTTGTTCTGATATCTGAATCTGTGTGTACTGAACCATCGCCAGTTACTTCCGCCATAGTGGTCGACCAGCACCGATCCACGGTTGATTGAAATCTGCTCAAATGGATCGCCCCATATACCGCCCTCATCTGCTTGCAGCATCACTTTCTGTGCCATCACCGACCGGGTAAATTCATGAGCTTTATTTCCAAAAGCGATAACTAGTGCCCGTGGAGCAGCCTCCCCCTCAGCCTGGGACTGATCCTGATCCTGTTCAATCACTGCCGCCAGGTCCGGGATACCGTCCTGATTAAGGTCACCTTCTGCTGTTGAAGGTTCTCCTTCCACCCGCTCCAGCACATGCCAACCCTCTGGCACAATTCCTGCAGAGTCATCATCTTCTACTTCTGTTATGGCTACGGCCTCTGAATCAACAGTCTGTTGATTTACCACGTTGTTAACAGGGTCAGTTCTTTCCTGACATCCTGTGAGTAGACCTATACTAACCAATAGGTATAAAAAAATTTGTTTTTTCATTGAGCTGCTCCCCTCCAACCCTATAAGTCAGTGCAACGTTTTAAATACTCGCTGGACCTAAGCAAGAACCATTCTTCGGTTAATCCAGAATAATTTGAGTTAGACTGACCCCTAAAAATGTGAAACAGCGTCAGCCATGGACGAGAAAATAAAGTCCTGGACTGACGCTGTTTTATCGAACTATTATTTTCCCGTTAACGGAATACGGTAGCCAATTAATTGTTTGACAACCATTTCGTACAGGTATCTGCACGTATTTGAAGCTCATTATACAGCAGGCTGGCATGGTAGCCGTCGCACACGGCATGATGGAATTGTCCCGATAATGGCAACAGTATCTTCCCGTCATGTTGAAAATATTTCCCGATTGTAAAGATGGGTAGTAAATAGGTTCCCTCGTTATAGACGTTCAGGTTAAAGCCCGTGAAGCTGACCCACGGAATGCCTGAAATGGGGAAGGTGTTTGCTGGCTCGTTTGTTTTAGCAATAAATTGTTTAACACTTCCGTACTTTCTCATATCATCAAGATAACGACTGTAGAAATCATTAAAATCTTCACCGTACAACGTCCAGATGCTTGAAAAAGTCTTATCATCATCATGGAAAATTGTAAAGCTAGGAGACAAACTGTCCCAATAACCTAATCTACCTTCAGCATTAAGACAGGTGCGAAATTCAGTGTGGCGGTTTACCACCGTAGTTATCATGTGGATTAGGGCTGGGTACAACTTAACTACCTTATTCTTGATTTCTGCCAGTAGGTGGGTAATGTCAATATTTGCAGTCATGCTATAGGTACATCTGACATTGTTTAAATAATGTTCGAAATAGGGTTTTCTGCTCCAGTTATCCATGACAATCGGATTAAAAATCATTTATTATAACCTCCTAAAATTATTGCATTTTTCTTTTTAGGAGGTCTGCTTAATGATCACGAAAGAGAACCAGGCGAAGTCAGGTATAGCAAAAAACTATCCAACATCGCAATCTATGTCATCATCCGTAAATAACAGCTCAAAAAAAGCCCACGATTGTGGAAAATACTCGCTGCTTGAAATCCCTCATTTAATTCCTGGCAAGCTTAAGGTAAACTAGCTATATAAGATGAACTTAAGAATGGAGTAGTGGAGTTGTCAGAAAGCCTGATGCATAGGGCTTCCAGGCAACTCCGTATGTAACATTCTTAAGTCCACGTTCTATATATCCTAAACTATTGGAGAATTAGATGCGAACCTTCTCGAACGAAACGGCCCGGAGAATTTTGGCGAATGAAATTAAGGTAGAAGCCTTGCTGCAGCAGTATCCCGAATATCAGGAAGAGGTACTACAGGAACTTGGTGTGATTAAGAACAACACGGAATCGAACATCGTTCATGCCATTATTGACCGCTATACGGCAAGTGCGAAGCTGGCTACCAGCAAAATTCGTAAAAGCGGCTTAAACGAAGCGACCGTCAATGTGTTTTTGCCCAAGATTATCAAAGCCCGCTTTGCGATTTATCTGCTGGAGCAATTAAATGTTGCCGTCTCTGCGAAAAGCCCTGCCACCAGTGTACGCTTCAACCTGTGGGATGGCACCATTCTGCAGAAGCTTTTGTTCCGCAAGGGTTTTGACAGAAAGCCCGTGTCATTGGGATTATTTAAGTTCTGGTGGCGGTTAATCTCCCATAAAGAGATCCTAATGCCACTCGTGAATAAAAAAGGCATCTACTGCTTCTACTCCAAAGCGTTAATTAAAGAGCTCTCCACCCTGCTCGGAGATAAGAAATGCCTTGAAATCGCGGCCGGGGATGGCACGCTGACTCGCTTTTTGCAGCAAAAAAATATCGACTGCCATGCAACCGACGACTACAGCTGGGAGCATTACATCACCTATCCTCAGTCTGTGGAGAAAGCCGACGCCAAAGCTGCGCTCCAGAAATACAGTCCTGAAGCTGTCCTATGCTCCTGGCCTGTGCCGGGTAATCCGTATGAGAAGCATGTGTTCCGAACACCATCCGTTGACCTGTATATCATGCTTGGTACAAGTGAAGCTGCCGTTACCGGCGATTTCGCAGCCTATACTAACGCTGACAAGTTCAGCATGGAACGGAGTGAGCGCCTGTCTGCGCTACTTTTACCTCCATCTGATGAGAATGCTGTGTATATTTTTAGAAGGAAGACCCAGGGCTAGCCCCATTATCACAACAACTAACATTGTACTTCCAAGGAGGAGAGCGCCATAACCATCGCATTACTGATTGTCGATATGCAGAACCTGTTCTTACAAGAGCGGATGGAGAAACTGCAGGTTCCTGAAGCCTGTGAGTACATTAATCATGTAGCGGAGCTGCTTCGTGCCCAAGACCAGGTGGTCATCCATATTCATGACATGGAAGGTTCAACCGAGGATACCAACCCGGAGGCCAGACATACCATTCCGCAGATTACAGTAGGGCCTCAGGACCTGCAGGTGGCCAAAGAATATAGCAATGCCTTCTGGAAAACCGATCTGGAAGAGCAGCTTCGCGCCCAGGGGGTCGACTTCGTCATCGTTGCCGGCTTCGCCGCAGAACATTGCGTTACCTTCACCGCTAACGGTGCCGTGGAGCGAGGTTTCCCAGTTGCCATTCTCCAAAAGGGCATTCTGAGCACCAAACCTGAGGCCATCATCTCCCTCTACCAGGATCGGCATATGATCTCCTACCCGGTTGTTGAATATATGGTTCAATCATTTAGAGTGAATAATAAACGGATTTTCCCTGAATAAAATCCTTACACAAGGTATCGCATAGTTCAGCTGCATTGGTTTTAATCCACCCATTTCTATTATCGTCTCGGATGAAAAAACAATAGCTGATAAATATGTCCATGAATATCAAACCTTCAATGTACCTTAAATCATCCATAATAAATGAACTTTTAGACGAATAGCCATTTAAGAATGTTTTTCTCCATTCGGTAGGGAGCATAGAAGAAGCACTGCCTAGATCGAACAAATAATAGCTGTAGCCACTTAAACTAAAATCGATTAATCCTAGCCGTCCATTGTGGATGATGACATTACCGAATTGTAAATCTGCATGGATGAGCCCCCAAGAATTTTTCCGGGAATCCAGCTCAATTAATTGTCTTTTGACAAGTTGAAGCACTTCTTTGATGGTTTCATACTGTTCCATACTATATAAAGCACGTTCAACACCACACTGCAGCTCATCCATAGCAAAATCAATGCGGTTTCCATCGTATACAGGTCTACTTAGTTTCTCCACTGGCTTATAACTGCGAGTAAATTCATGAAGCGCTGCAAGTTCTTCTCCTAATGCGAAAGCAGCTGCTTCCATATCATCTTCTTCGACGGATAGAGTAGCCCCTTCCATCCAAGTCAATAGTGTTGCTAAGCAAGGGACGTCAAACTCGGTGGAATTGTATACGGTAACATAATCACCCATGCAATTCTTAACTGGCTCTTGGACATGAATTACATTATTCGAATAAAGCTCCTTCAGTACAATCATTTCTGACTGCAATCCCTCAAAAGTATTCTGTATACCAGCAAAACCATCGGTGACCGGCATATGTATACGCAATATATAGCAATTACGATTTAACGGATCAGTTATCTTAAAAGTGATATTTTCATTATGGCGAATGAACTCGATATCCGGACTGCCAAATGGATACAATGAAACAATTTCCTTGGCTAATGTTATATAATCCACACCTTTATCCCCCTTTAGAAGCTAATGTCTTAGTAAGAAGGATTTCCAACGGCTCATCCTCCAGCAGCAAACACCCTGCATCCCGATAACCCAATCTTCTATAAAAGTGCTGAGCCTCTTCATTGGCCATCGTAGAGGTCATAACTCCTTGAAATCCCTGCTTCTTCATTTCATCTTCCCAGAACAGAACGGCCTCCTTACCTAATCCCTTGCTTCGATAGGCTTCATCGATCCAAATCATATTCAGAAAAGGGGTGTTGTCCCAAAAGTAACCGTAACGCATCCACCCTATAATACTTCCGTCTTCATTCTGTAAAATGTAAATCTCATTCCCCCTAATTTTAGGCAGGATTAAATGTTCGGCAATATGATGGTCATGTTCTCTAATGAACTCATAGTCCGAATCCGTTGCGGCAACGATTCTCATGTCGGTTACTCCTTTTACTTTTATGTATACACGGTTTGTTTCCCTAAACAAGGTAATCCTTCTTAAATAATAGGAATGTATTCGCCGTTATAATCAAATTGGTAGTCATTGTCGATACGGATATAGCCAAGTATGCAATGCCACCTATCCCTGTAGAACACACTGGAGTAATTCTGATTATCCCGATTTCCTTCTGCAATCAAGATTTCTTTGTCTCCGCATGCCAAAACAATACCTGTGTGATCATGGGAGTCATCGGATAACAGTTGATCGTAGATCACGATATCTCCACGTTGAGGAATAAACCCATTCTGCCCATCGCCATAAAAGAACCCGGTTTCAGGTAACTGTGCCCACTCTAACCATGCCCCTACCCCAGCCAGCCGATACATACCATTCGGGTACCGAATCGGCAATTGAAATCCAGCTTGCATACAGCAGTGATACACGAACGCAGCACACCAATTGCTCTGTAATACTTTATAGATCCCTTGATCAGGCCAATATGTACAGATTTCCCGATATCGTTCGTCTCCCGGAATGCCAATGATCTTCTCTCTCCCGAGTGCTTCTGCAATCTCAGCCAACTTGCTGCGTCTGTTCGGGTGCTGGAGAATCGCCCTCTTGTCACTGTAATGCTTCTTGTCCGAAAGCTCCCCTGGAATCGCTAATTCACGAAACACATTGCGGAGTCTGCCAGCATCCTGCTGCGTTAACCTACCACTGTTATTATTCTGGAAATACATCTGCAGCACATAAGCATCCTTGACGATTTCTTCATACGGACCCTGAACCCTGCTTCTGTCCTCATGATAGAAGATGGCCTTTAGGATTGTGATCTGCTCTTCTTCCGTAAAAATATTCAGATGGGTTAACAGAGGTCTTACCGTCTCGGCACTGTTGGGACCAGGAAATTCACGAATTCCGGTTCTATAGAAATAATAATTGTGAAGTAATCCTGTAATCGCTGCCAATTCCTGATTTTGTTCTCTCTTCATAGCGAGCATGGAGGCTAAGGTGGACACCCCGTACAGCTGAACACACGCTTCCTGTCTCTGGAGTGCGTTAACCATGGACATGATCATTTCTTGAACAAGTACACGAACACTATCAAGCCGCTGATTTGCTTTTGTTGCCGTTTGTTCACTCACTGTGAGTCTTCGCCTCTCTTATACAATTTTTATTAAAAATAGCTTGTTCGGTAAAATAACCCAACCTTATTGTAATACATCACTTGTTCAAGAAGATAGTTATGACATCTATAAGTGAACTACCTTACTTGACTTGGAGTAAGCTCCAAGTTATACAATTGACTTAAACAGATAAGAAAGTATGTGATGAAAATAATGAGTGAAGTCAACAGATTTACTATTAAACAAACTTCGTAGCAGACCGGATTAACCGAAGATACCATAAGATATTATGAGAAAATCGGCCTGCTGCCACGTGCGGAACGAAAGGAAAATGGTCATCGTGTATACCGTTCAGAAGATATTAATTCAATCAAGTTCATTATATGTTTGAAAAAAGCAGGCTTGTCACTCTATGATATGAAGCCGTATTTGCATCTCTCCTATGACGATAACCTGGCAGAGTTTCCTGAATTGTACGGAATGCTTCAAGGTCACAAGAAAAATATAGAAAATCAAATAGCGGGAAACTCCGGCTTCCTGAACACTCATAAGTGGATATAATTTACTTGGTGCTTGACTTGAAGTTGACTCCAAGTTGTAAGATGCATTTATTCTCAAAATAAATGCATAAAGGAGAAAACAATCATGATGAAGTTATTAACTTTATTGATACAGCATATCTCTATGGATTCGGGAGATCCGAAGAACTAATTGGTGAAATCATTACAGAAAGAGGCGACCGCGATCGTCTTGTTATATCCACGAAGGCTTCTCCTGATTTCAAATTTGTCGACGGAGTCATGGAAATAGATAATAGTCGTTCAGCGCTGAGGCAAGCTGTTGAAGACAGCCTGACAAGACTGCAAACGGATTATTTGGATATGTACTTCCTTCACTTCCCGGATACCAAAACCCCACTTGCAGAGTTAGAATTTAATACCAACCATCAATTGGATGTCCTTCAGGTTCAATATAATTTGCTCGTGAGAACTGCCGAAGCGGAAATCATACCTTATTGTTTAGAGAACCAAATATCGGTTATTCCCTATTTATCCACTTGCAGACGGGCTGCTTGCCGGTAAATACACGAAGAATGATACATTCAATGACATGTCCCGTATGAATAATCCTCTATTCCAAAAGGAAGCCCTCCTTGCCAATCTCAATCATATTGAACAGTTAAAGACATTTGCTCTGAATAAAGGAAACTGCACAAGTCGCTCTCGCCTGGTTGTTAGCCCAACACAGGCGAAGGGTTACACTCCTTCGCCTGTGTCATTCCCTTACGAACGGTTTAATATTTAGTCCTCGTCTCTTCCTTGAGCCCTCCCTTCTGCAATAAAACGTTACTACTTAGGCCCAGGCAAGAAATTCTACCGCTAGTTCACGGCTAACCCCATCATGCTGAGAGTTACGGACCCCAGCGCCCTCCGCTGCTGACGCCACTTTTGCGGGAGTTACGGACTCCATGGCCACTTTCAAAGAATATTAAAAACAGGGCTACCCGAAGGCAGCCCCAATAAAAATCATGTTGATATTCTCGATGTCAGTTCTCTGACAAAAACTGTTCAGTGACATTATAGTTGGTTCCTGAAAAAGTGAGTAAGATCAAGTGTTTCACGTTTTTATCCGTATTTTAAGTTACAAAAATATGCTCCCTCTTTTTGCATGTGTTTTAATCCCATTTTTTTGATTTACAATAATTTTGTGATCAATGATATTACCTTCTGGGATTCAGGGAATCTTCCCAAGCCATTATCACCATATGCCAGTCTTCCATATTCCGGCTCTATGAAGTTATATCCATATCTCTTTAATTTTCTTATATTATCTTGAACAATTAGATTCGTGAACATTTTCACATTCATTGCAGGCACAAACAAAACTGACTTTTGGGTTGCCATAATAGTTGTTGACAGCATATCATCTGCGATCCCGGCGGATACCTTTCCAATGATATTAGCCGTAGCTGGGGCTATCAGAAAAAGATCTGCCATCTCGGCATATGCAACATGCTCAATATTCCATTTCTTCGGTTCGGAGAACATATCATAGATTACCGGGTTATGTGTTATGGATTGAAAGGTTAGTGGTTTGACAAATTCCACCGCACTTTCCGTCATGATAACATGTACATCTGCATTCATTTTTTTTAACATACTCACAATTTCAACTACCTTATATGCAGCAATTCCTCCACATACACCGACCAGTATTTTCTTGGTTTTCAACACCTGAATATCCCCCCGTAGATTATATTAATTGTCTTCAAACCAGGCCTGTTGATTAACTAATATTTGGTGACCTATAATGGCCCAATAGCAAACACCCATTCGCCCCTTATTCAAACCTTTTACTGAATTCACGAAAAAGGCACCTGCCCATCCTTTCGGGGAGACCCCCTGACGGCTTATTATTTCCTGCTACTACCCACTTAATTAGATTTCCACAGCTACACCATAATGATCTGATACAACTGGACCATTCGTGCCATTGAGCACAACGGTCGAGGATTTGGCATTTACCAAATGGTTGGCAAAAATATAATCGATCCGCAATGGCTGACTGTTATCCTTCCAGTCGCCAATGGCTTTGACCACCGTCGCTCCGTCATCTTTGCTGAGGGCTGTTGAATAAAGATCAAACCAGATAGCCTGTTGTTCAATGACCACTTGCACACCGAGGATTTTTACGAGTGCGAAAATTGTTATAACTGTGTCGGTTTCAGTAGTATAATAATGCTCCAGTTTTGTAGCAGACAGAGGCCGCTCATGCATGGATTGGTTGACCTCCTGCAAAGCGATAATATCAAGTTCGTGTAATAGAAATACAGTATATGGACGGTTCCACTCTCGAACTTAATTCTTGTATTATTTTTACCTCCTCTTGAAAAAACCTGCCGAAGTTCTTTTCTTAGGCATTGGCGTTGACTGGAAAATTCTACTTGAATCTATAATAATGAAGTCCCTTATTTATTTATGAGGTGCCTACTTCTTCTCCGCTATCCGCCGTACCAGCGAATCATACAAATAAATCAGCTCACTGGAAGGACGGATGCCAAGCTCCCGGCTGAGCAGCCGGACGTAGTCGGTGTAGACCGCGTTTAGTCCTTTTTTGTCCCCGGTCATTTCGTGTATGGTCATCAGCTGCCGGATTACCGATTCTTCAAACGGATTACGCTTGTTCAGCTTCAACAACAGCCTGGAGGCGGAAGCTGTATCCTGCATGGAAATGAGCACTTCAGCAAGCCGTTTAACGAACGAGGCGTACAGTTTCGCATAACGTTCGGTTTCATGAATGGCCCATACGTAGGCTTTGTCCCCAAACAGGTCCCCTGTATACAACCGTTCGATTTGCAATGCCGTCTCGATATTACCGAGATCAATAGCTTGCAGCTTCTCCACCTGCTTTTCGAATGCCAAGTAGTCGATCATTGGCTCTTTCAATTCGAGTGCATATCCGTTGTTTTCCGAGCGTACAACTTCCCGTAGACCTAGCGGCTCCAAAGACTTGCGCAGTTGATAGACGGTTGTGTTGAGATTGCTCTCCGCATTTGTCCGGTGCATACCTCCAAAAATATCCGTAACCAGTCTGGAACGGGGGATTCGTTTCCCCTGGTAAAGGAGCAAATAAGCGAACAGTTCTGCACATTTCCGCGAAATCCATTTGACGCGGCCCGATTCGTTGCTCACGGCGACATTGCCAAGCATTGTCAAAGCCACCCTATTCAAACTTGTCGAAACCGAAACCTGCGCTGAAAGCGGAGAGGATTGGTTAACCCGCCGATTGTCCAGCGCACGGTTAACCGCACGCTGCAATCTCTCCTGGGAGACGGGTTTGACCAAATAGTCCAGCACGGACAAATCGTAAGCTTCCAGGGCAAATTCCTTATGCGAGGTTACAAACACGATTTGTACCGGGGAACCTGATGCTTCCATCCTGGCGGCGAATTCCATGCCGGTCTCACCCGGCATAGAAAGATCTACAAATGCAAGTGCGACATCCGGATTCTCGCTTAAAAAAGAGGCTGCAGACTTCGTATCCGTAAAAGTACCAACTATGTGGACTTCGGGCAGCTTGAGCAACATTTTACTAAGAATCAGATGTATCGTCCGCTCATCGTCTACCAGAATAACCTTCATAAACTTCCTCCTCTCTTCCGCCATGATTAATCGTATCGCTCTCCCCCGCCGAACCCAGCAAGGTAAAAGAGAAGATGGTCCCTATCCCCGGCTCACTTTCGAACCAAAGGTTTCCGCCATGAATACGGACAAATTCGCGGGTCAATGCAAGCCCAAATCTTGTTTCCCCAGAATCGTCCCCGGCAGCCGGCGCTTTTAAGATGGGCTCCTCCAAGCGCAGCATTTCCGCCGTCTGTTCATCAATCCCCGCCCCGTTGTCCCGTACGGACACGATGATCTGGGTGCCTTCGAGCACGGCTCCAACCTCAATGCTGCCACCTATTCCAGTAAATTTAATGGCATTTGACAGCAAATTGCGGAGGATAAGGTCCAGCATCTCTTTATCTGCTCTGACCGTAAGATGGCCGCCAATTTTCTCTGTCATCCGAATTTGCTTCATCCCGGCTTTCGTGCCTGACAGTACCAATGCCTGCCTGACAACTTGCTGCAAACTCCAGCCCTGCGGGTGAAAGGAAACTTTCCCTTTCTGGCTGCGGTACCAATCCAGTAAATTCTCCACAAGCTGAAAGGTGTTCTGGACCTGCCCTTTGAGTTCCCGGACGACCTCCGCATGTTCAAAGTCTGCGATGGTCAGTTCATCGCCAAGCAGCTCCGTCAGGCTGACCAGAAGCGCGATCGGATCGCGAATATCATGGGCCACGATCGTGAACAGCTTATCTTTAAATGCGTTTAGCTCGGACAGCTGCCGGGCATTCTCGCGCAGCCGGGCTTCGCTCTCCTTCAACTCCGTAATATCGCTGAACATCAGAATTTTACCGATTGGCGTGCTACCCGTATCGTAAATAAAAGACAAGCTGCAGTTATAGTACAGCTTCCGGTTTACATGGAACCGTTCGAACGGAAAACGCTCATCCCCATCGCCAGCGGCTCTAACACGTTCAAGCAGTTCCGGGCTGCCAGACAACACTTCCGCCATATCTACCGGGTAACGTTTCATCAAACCCAGCTCCGGAATCACCTTTTCTGCCGCCCGATTGTAACTGACGATCTGGTTCTCATAATCAAACAGGATGACACCATCGCGGATGGTTTCGAATACCCGGGCCATCGCAAGAGGCGTCAAGCGGAGCAGATTGAACCTGAGAATTCCCCAGGCATAAGCAACCCCCGATACAGCAAATCCAAACGGGGTAAAATCAATACTCGTTCCGGTCCATAGGAACAAGTTGAAAAACATAGGGGCGACCGCACCCAGCAGCAAAACAAAAATCTGCTTCCGCACAATCGGCAATGCCCGCACATACATCGGCATAAAGAGCACAATCCCGCTGATCAAAATCAGATAATTATAGACGGTGTGCACCTTATACCAAGGTCCCTTCACCGTGCTATATAGGGAAACCGAAGACACCGGATTCAGGAGATAACGTTCATAGATCAGATGATGCCAATCATTGGTTAAATGAAGGGAAAATACGACGGTGGGGATTAGGAATAGCAGCACAGCGAGCCGCTTTCGATAGCGGGCTGCCGTTCCGGTGAATTGGATGACTTGAAAAAGCCAAAGTGCAGACACAAATGGAATGCCTACATATTCGATTTGTAGCGACAGCTTCACGTCGCTTAAGCTCCCGCTAAGTACTTCGAGCGCATAACCGAACGCATAAAAAGCCGCTGCCAGCATAATCAAAATCATCGTTTTAGCAACAGGCAGATGTCTTTTCTGATAGGACAAGAAAGAGACAAACAACATCAGTGCCGTTGCGACAAAAAGCATAATCGACATCCATTGTCTAATGTCCACGGCTGCGTCTCCCTTAATATTAAGAATCTACTAAAATAGGATAGCACCTTCTATACTCTAGTGTCCACGCTTCCCGCTCTCCCTGCCGGTTACAGGAAAAGCCGATCCATACCCGGATCGGCCTTCATGTTGCCTAAAATCTTAACTAGTTAACTTATAAACGATTTTCGATAACGTCATGACCAGCTTGTAGTAATTTTTGAAATCCGAAATATACTGACCTGCCGCTTTCTCGAACATCTTAAGGACAATCTTTGCGCCGATATAATCCCGATAGACATCCCATACAGCGCCCACAGAATCGAGTACGTTAAATCCGGATACAATCAGCACTTTCAGCGCATCCTCCGGCTCGATGACTTCCGTCACCTTCAGCTGATTCGTAACAGCCGAAATGCTGATATTCGCGTTCCGCATTGCGGACACTGTGATGATCATGGCAATTTCGTTGTTGTCCAGCAGTTTGCGTTCCACGTAATCCAGACTGTCATAGAATTGCTGTCTTTCGCGGGTCGAAATCGCTTTAATAATTCGATAGGTCTCCTTCAAAACACCGCCGTTTGCCATCTGGAGCGCATCCACCAGATCGACGAGAGAGATCAGACCTGAATCCAGCATGCCTTGGGCTACATCTTGAAGTGTCCAGCCGCCGATTCCTACAAGGGTTCCCAGAACCCATACCGGTCGGTTACGCGTCTCAATCAGGGCGCCAGCAACGTCGCTGACTTTCGTGAATCCCCCATCATATAGCGCTTTGGCAACGGCATAGTAGCTCAGACTTCCTTTGTACCGGTTCAGCAGTTTTGCGATATCGGTCGCGGACAGGCCTAACTGCTGCTTCAGAACAGCAATCGTGTTATCGGACTGTACATTCCTGTATTTGATGTACTCGCTTGGCGTATAGCCATTGCTGATCAGCCATTGAAGCTGCTCATCCGATGACCGGTCATTCAGGAAGACCATTGCATCCGGTGCCGAAAGTCCAAGCTTTCTCAAAATCCCGGCAATCGCATCGCCGCCTTCACCTACCGCACTCAGTCCTCCCATGATCGCAATACCGTCGTAGCCTTGTTCACGCATAGCGAGGGCAATGTCTGCGGCCTGCGCATCCGGCAAGCCTGCTTTGACAATCTTAATCACTTTGTACGGGAGCAGGTTCCACTTTCGCAAATATTGGACGATGGCTGCAGGCGTATTGACACCAAGCTGAACCAACTCTGCTCCCTGCTCTTCTTCGGTGCCTGCATTTTGACGCGTATCATTATAGTAGTTGTACCGCATCTTCAGAATACTCGCGTTGTCGTAACCAAGCTCCCGCAGCGTACCTACCAGATAACTGGAGGGTGCCAGTTCCAGCAAACCCCGAACGTCCAGCTCGGCAGCCACGTCGTTTGCATTCGCACCTTGATCCTTCATGCGCTTCAGATAGGCAAAGAGTGGATCGTCTCCGAACACTTCGGCGACGGCCGCGCGGACACGTTCCGCCGTCATTACAGTAGATGAAATCGCATCCTGTACGCCCAAGGCATCCAGATTAAAGATGACTTTAAGCGCAAGCACAATGTCCGAATCCGTGAACTTGCCTTTCATATAGCCCGCTACCGTACCCGGTGTTCCAGTGTAAGCTGCCGGAATCGTTTTGGCCAGGTAGCCGATATTCGTACTGCTGTAGTAAACCGTGGTGACAGCAATACCAAGCTCTGGACCTTTGTAGTATGGGGCCAGAAGCGCTGTCGCTTCATCGGCTCCCTTATTGTAAGCATCCTTCAAATATTGGAGGATATCCTGGACCGGAGTGTTTTGCTTGGTTAATAACGAGACGGCGCCTTCGGCGGTTGTAATTCCGTACAGATCAAGGACCTGCTGCAGCGTACCCGATGAGGTCCCCACCGAGAAGTACACCTGATCTACGGTCGATTGAACCGCATCGGCTGAATAGATGCCCAGGCCGGTCAGGATGGCCTTCGTTTCCGCTCCCGTCTTGCCATAACTCTTCTTCAGCATTTCAGCAATATATGCCATCCGGTAGCCGCTCCCACTTAAGGCTAGAGCAGCATTCTCTGCGCTTGTGAAGATGCCTTTTGTCATAAAGATATTCAGCATTGCTGCATCAAACGCTGTGCCGTAAACGGTATTTAGATTGCTTAGAATGGCAGAAGCTTCGAAAGAGCCATTCGCAATTAACAATTCAGCGGTATCCGCTGCTGATTTGCCGCTGTATTCTTTCAACATTTTGATAATGTCATAGAGCGAGTAGCCTGCTGTCCACAGATAAGCGACAGCCGCGTTATCTTCCGTAATCCCGGCTCCTTGCAGTATGTCTTGAGGTGTACCGGGCGCAGATTCTCCATCCGAATCTTCGCCATAGATATGCAGAACAGTCCACTCAATGATGCTGCTGTCCTCGAAATGGAGCGTATTTAGCGCATCTATGGTTGCCTGGGACGAATTGCCGTAATAGTCTTTGGACACTTCGATCACATCCTGCAAGGTGTACCCCATCCAACGAAGGTACGGAGCGGCATCATTGATTTTGGCGATGCCGCTATTTTTCAGCAGGTCATCCAGACTTTCATTCAGCGGTTTCCCGTAGTATTGCGCCACGGCAGCCAATATGTCCGTTGTAGAGAAAGCTTCCGATTGCAGCAGAGCATAGGTGATTTCACCAGCTGCGAGATTATAATACGTTTTGCCCGCAAGCACCAGATCGGACAATGTAAGTCCTGCTGTTTTCAGCTGCGGCACCGCATCGGCGAACACGGTAATGCCAAGCGCGCTCAGCGTATCCAGCGTCGTCTGCGTGAGATTTTGCCCGTATACATAGGACACCGCGTTCTGAATATCCGCTTGGCCATAAGAAGCTTCCGCAATCAATGCGGCGGCTGTCTCTCCGGCTGTCAGCTGGTAATGCTCTTTACCCACCCGTACGATCCCATTCAGATCAAACTTCATGTTTTGCAGGAAAGACACGGCAGACCCGAGTGTGACCAGACCGCTTGCCGTTAATGAATCCACGATGCTATCGCGCGGCGAGGTTCTGTAAATATCCGTGATTCCCGAAACGATATCCGCTTGACGGTACAGATTGGAACTCGTCAGAGCCTGCAAAGCATCTCCGGCGGATAATCCGTATTCCGTTTTGGCCAGCTTGATGCTGCTCGCCAGACTGAAATGAGACTGGTAGACGAAGGAGATGGCACTCTCAAAGGAAGTCGTTCCCTGCTGAGCAAGCAGCGCATGAATCGTCCCCTCTATGGACTGGCCGTATACAGCTGCAATCGTCGTAATCAACACATTTTTATCTGTGAGAATATTCTTCTGCACGAAGAGCAGCGCCGTTTGACCCACCGTTTGGTTAAATGCTTCTTTGGCTGCACCTGCGATTTCTTGGGGCGCAAAGCCAGCATTCCACAAATAATCAATCGCCCCGCCAATGTCGGTGATGCCCTTCTCTTGCAGTGCTTCTGCTACCGTGGAACCCAGCGTCTGTCCGTATACGGAAGCAAGACCCGAGAGGATCAAGCTCTGATTATTAGGGTAAGCGGCGGTTAGCAGCTTTGCTGCTTCTCCAGCCGTAAGCCCATAATAATCTTTCAAAGCGCGGGCAATGTCCGGCAGCTTGTAGCCGCCTTTTTGCAGAAACTCCAGTCCGTCCTCTGGCGAGTCGATCGACGCAGCGGTCAGAAGCTGAGCGATGGTGACCTGCTGCTGGCCATATAACGACTGCAGCAGCCCAATGGTCGCCTGCAGATTGTTGCGTACAGAAGCATGGATAAGCAGCCCCTTCATCACCTCATCCTGACTGAATCCGCCTTGGATCAGGGCAGGACCAGCCTTGCCTGCATCCCAGAAAGAAGGATAACGCGCGGAGAGTGTGTTGATCACGGATGATGCCGTAGCTCCCTGCACCCGGAGCGTCTGAATCCAAAGCGCGATGGGATCGCTGCCGTATGCCCAGGCAAGCGCACGGGCGATAGCTTCCTGGTCTTCACCCGTATGCTGAAGCAGCAGCGGCGTTGCTGCACTTGCATCGAGGCCGTAAGCCTCGCGCAGCACCAGCGCTCTATCCTTAAGTGGATATGGAGCCAACTGATCAATTACTTGGTCCATGGTAAGGCCTTTATTCTTCAAATAGGCCGTGACATCACTTGCCGCAATGCCGTATTTGCTGAAGACAGCAATCCATTCGGTCCACCCTTTGCTGTCGAACTCGGCAGCCACCTCTTCGAAGGAATACCCCGCATTTTTCAGCGCAGACATCAGGTAAGGCATTCCCTTCGCTCTGACCCCCTCCGTCGGATAGAGGTTAATCGTTCCCTCTACGATCATGTCGAGGGTGTACTGGCTGGATACACTCATGGCTACGGTAATATCCGGAAGCGTTGCGCCAGCGAATAACAATTGGGTATCCTTGACAACCGTCCGCACATCGCATGCGCAGCCAAATCTGGCAAAAGCATTCGTCCGCTCCAGCTCCACCCAATCCTGCATCGTTACGCCCATCTGTTTAATCAAGACTTTGGCAATTTCGTATTTATCCCACATTTGCGAATTGCTCAGGACCGTCGCCATCGCGGTGGCGTCTGCCGTTACATTTGGATCTTGAGCAAATACTGTCCGGAGAGCGGCCAGCACCTCGGAAACTTCGTAACGGTTATTGTAATCATTGTAGAAGAGCTGTATTGCATCACTCAGCGTGAACGACGCTCCACCTTGCAAGGTGGCGTCATGAACACTCTGCAGCGATTGAACGGACGTCCTGCCAGCGAGCCTGAACTCTCTGAACAATCCGTCACGGTCGCTGCCATGCTTCAAATTATAATCCGCTAATTGAACCGGATCATATCCCCCATCCAGAAGATACTTAAGGATATGATTGCGCTGCTGCTGAGTAAGTCCCGGATACAGAGCGGCAATCGCTGCCGGGATGTCGGCACCGAACTGTTCCCGCAACAAAGTGGCTTGCGCTGAAACATTAAATCCGCTGCCGGCGAACTGCGCTAATACATCGCTTAACGATGTGCCCGAAGACACCCATAAACTGTTCACCAAGATAGAGATTTCTTTAATATCATAGTTGCTGCTGAGCATCGCGCTAATGATCACTGACGCGCCATCACCCGCCGATTTAACCGCTTCGGCAACTACTCTGGCAGACACTTTGGCATTCAGCAGCGCAATTGCCGCATCAGGCTGCGCATATTCTCTCCGCAGCAGTGAATAGGTGTAAGAAGCGGAGAATCCTGCGCCGAAAAAGGCCTCAATTGCTTCATCCGCGCCTGCAAAGCTATAATATAACGCAATCGCCCCGCTCACATCGCTTGCCGAATATCCAGCTTGAGACAACCATGTGGCACTTGTAACCGCATCAGCCTGATAAAGGTCCTTGATTACTGCGGCCGTATCGCTTGCCGACTGCTTGCCGCCAGCCAGCGCAACCACTGTTGCCGCATTGCTCAGTCCATAGGTGTTCTGAACGGCCCCTGCAATCCCGTTTCTATCGTAGCCCGCAGACCTGAGCAACAGAACTGTATTATCGCTCGTCTCATTGAAGTTGACCTTCAGAATCTTGGCAGCTTCGGATGTGGATACGTTGTAACGCTTCAGATACCCCATTAAATCCTTGCTCTGGAAGCCGAACTTCCGCAGGGCTGGGCCAATGTCACTGGCAGAATAGCCTGCGGAGAACAATTGTCCGACAACCAAGTAGTCGAAGGAAGCGTAGGGAGCTTTAAACGAATTGTAGGCATCATAGATCGATGTTGCATCCGCATCCATCGCATAGAGTATGGGAGCCATCTCGGAACTGATCATGACATACTCTATAAGAATGGCCCGGTAAAGGTTAGCTGATTTAAACCCGCCTTCTCTGAGCAATTGAGCTGTCTCCAGCGCTGACTTGCCGTATTGTTTATGAAGCACCTGCGCCGGATAAGCCGCGTCGTTCTTGTAGGCATAACTTGAGACAAATCCGAGCAGTGTTGCTACATTCGAGGCCGGCAATTCATCAAAAGCGGCCAGATACGTCTGATTCACTGCTTTCACTCTATTTATCCCTGTATAAGCAAGGGATACCGTTGAGGTGGAACTAATAGTCCGGCCGCTGCTGCTCCAGGTCAAAATGATTTGCGCCGGATCGGCACCGAGCGTGGAAACTACTGAGCTTTGCCACTGGGAGTCGATCTTGACGGAAAAGGATGAACTGGAAGCCACGCTGGTCAGCGGCTTATCAAAAGTAAGAATGACCTGCGTGCCGCTTTCGCTGGAGGAGGCATCGATCAATTGCGGCGGCGCGCTTACATTGTTCACCGTCAGATCCGCTCCGAAATCGTAACCTGTTTTGCCTACCCGCAGCTTGAATTCCTTATTGTAGGCCAGGTTCACCGTGACCTTATACGTTTGACCGTAATCAGAAGTCGACACGGTGCCGAGCGTTGCCGGATTGCTGCCGTCAAGCAGGGTGAGGTTCAAATCCGGAACCGGAGAGCTCAGACTTAAGGTAAAGCCGTTCTCATTCACACTTGCGATGCTGGCCGTGACCCGGTACGCCACGTAAACGCTAGCGGCTGTGCCGAAGTCATACCCTTGTTTCTTCAAGCTCAGCGAGTAAGTCTCCCCCTCAGCCAGCAGCGCTTGAATCGTATAAGTTCCGGCATCCGTTCCGGGAACGATGCCAGCTACCGTTACCTTATCGCCTGCTTCCGTTAGAAGCATAACGTCCGAAGTCAGCAAATCTATTCCCGCTTGAGCAAGCCGCAGCTTAATTCCGCTAACGTCCGCACTAGTTACCTGGCTGCCCACCACAATCGGCAGAACCACTTCGAGCGGACCTTCCGTGGGGTGAGCCGGATCTTGAATAAAGATCGTATAGGTTTGACCGGCTGATAGAGGAACACGTACGAAATACATTTTACCCGCATCGGCTGTGTTCGGGTTAGCATCATAGAACGAGGTGCTGTTCAGCGTGATGCTCTGACCACTTGAGTCGGTTAGATGAACCACAGCCAAATTCAGACCTGGAATTGCCTTACTCAGATTCAGGTTAAATCCGTAGGCGTTAATTGCGGTTGCTGACAGTTCCAGCATAGGCAGTACATCCAAATGAACAGATGGACCAAAATCATAACCTTGCGCTGTAACCGCTAACCGGTATGCCGCCCCTTCTGTCAGCTTCGCCGCTGCTTGATAGGTTAATCCGCCGTCAGCAGTCACCAGAGAATCAATCGCTACGGCCTCACCGTTACTGTCCGTCAGCAGGATATGACTAACTTTCAAATTAGGAACAGCGGTTTGCAGCCGCAAGGTAAACCCCTTCTTGGACAGTGCCTCAACCGATTGGGTTACCGGCTTCAGTACCGTAAATGGCAGGCCCGTTCCAAAATCATATCCGTTTTTCACAAGGTTTAGGCTGTAGGTTTCTCCGTATTGCAGTGCCGCTTGCACGGCATATGTCGCACCGCCGTCTGTCGTGGTTGCCGAAGCGGCGGAGACCGAATTGCCTTGAGCATCCACTAATTTAAAGCTTACTGCGCTTAACCCCGGAACGGCTGGCTCCAGCTTCACCGTCAGCTCGGCGCTCTGAATATCTGCATAAGCAATGCCAACCGGAATCGGCACAGCGGCTGCAAGCGGGGAGCCAAAGTCGTAACCCGGAGCCGACAACGCAAGCGTATAGGCCGCCCCAGCCGTAAGATCAGCTGCCAGCGTATAACCCGCTCCCCCGTTCAACTCCGAGACCGAATCGATAGCGACCGCATCGCCAGCGGAGTCGAGAAGCGTAAAGCTGCTCGCTTGCAGTCCACCGACAGCCGAAGTCAGCAGGATCGTTATTCCTTGTGTATTCACGGCTCCAATCTCACTCGTAATGGCACTTGGGAGATCGACTGACAGTTCTTCTCCGAAGTCATATCCCGCGTGATCCAGAGTAATCGTATAATTTTCGCCTCCGATAAAGGAAGCCTTAATGCGATAGGTCCCGCCTTCGTCAGCCGTTACGGCTGACGAAATGGCTATCGGTTGTCCTGAACTGTCTTTCAACGTAAAATCACTGGCGTTCAGCCCGGGAACGGCTGAGTTTAAGCCAATATCCACGTAAGAGGCTCCGGTTCTCAGAATCGCAGAACTTACGATAACAGGCACGTCGAGGACAACCGCCGCCCCGAAGTCATATCCATCTTTGACCGGAAGCACCGTGTACTGCTCCGCCCCATAGAAGTTCGCTTCTACTTTGTAGCTGTAACCACCATCCTCCGTCGTAACATTTGATGCAGGGAAGGTTACAAGAAATCCTCCCTGCTGGATTATGAAGTCGCTTGGACGCAGGTTTGGGATGGCATGGTCAAACCGGAGGGTAAACGCCTGGTTGTTTCCGCTGACCATCCCTTCGAACGTTGTCGTTACAGGCTGAACGGATACCGGTATATCTGATCCGAAATCATAGCCGAGCGTATTGAAGCTTAGCGAATATTGGACGCCCGCGGTGAGCGAAGCGTAAGCCTCATAAGAACGTCCCGCATCCCGGCTAATCAAGGATTCAATGCGGACGGACTGGCCTTGGTCGTCAACCAGGTTTAAGTTCGCCGGACTCAGACTAATCGGCGAGGACAGGCTGAGCCAGAAACTGGTCAAAGACTGCCGGTCGACGGTTGCCGACAAGGCACTCATTTTGAACGGATCAAATGTGCCGAAGGTATATGGCGTCTTGTCGGCTATTTTCACTGTGTACGTTTTGCCGCCGGAGAGCGGTACGAGGACCGTATAATTGCCCCCGCCATTCGTGGCTTGCACAGATTGCACCGTAGCTGTATTACCTGAATCATCGGTAATCGTAATGTCCGATGCGCTCAGACCCGGAACAGCCGGGCTCATCCCGATCTTGAAGCCCTTCTGCGTTTGTGCGTAGATCACGGTGTTCACACGTACTTTAAATCCGATGGTAAGAGGTGCTCCAAATAAGTAGCCAGGATAATTGGCTTGGAGCGTATACGTCTCGGTCGGATCAAACTGCCCTTCAATGTTGTAGAGACTGCCTTGTTCTTGGTAGGTCACCGTAAATGTTACCTTCTTGCCTTTGCTGTCGAACAAAGAGAAATTGTCCTTGGTCAGATCGGGCAAGAGTGGTGAAATATACACCACAATTTTATTGAGTGCTGTACCTAACAAATTAAGGGAAACTGTAGGCGAAATATCAAAAGATACCGGTGAGGCCAGTTTGAATTCATCTCTAACCAAATCGAAGGTGTAACCCTTGCCTGGTAGGGCCGATGTCAAAGTCACCAGATAGCTCAAACCTCGATCCGTAGTTTTCAAAGTGTACCCAGTCGTTGGGATTTGATCTCCGCTCGGATCGTGAAGGATCACTTGCTGCGGAGTCAATCCAGCCACTTTGGAGCTGAACTGAACCTTAAACCCCAAGACCGTCACATTGCTGATCGTTGCCGTGATAATCTTCGAGACCGCGAAGGCAACAGGATCATTCACTTGATACGTGACATCCGGTTTGTACTGCACCGTATACGTTTGACCGCCCACAAATGTGCCTGTAAGGGTATAGTGGGCGCCGGAGTCATCTGTTGCCACCGAAGTCAGCGCAACGCTCTCGCCTGATGCATTTTTAAGGATAAAATTCTTCTTGCCCAGTCCCGGAACCGGCCCATCCAGTTGAACTTTCAAGCTTGACGTTGTCGCCTCTGTAACGGTAAGCGTTGGCGGCAACATGAAGGACACCGGATTCATGGAGAATTCATCCTTGTCAAGCCTGATGTAGTAGGTTGTGCCCGAGTGCAATTTATTGCCCGGCACATACAGCTGGTAGCTGGCTCCGCCATCAACCGACTCGAACAGATTCGGATAATAAACCGTGCCCGCTTCATCTGTTAACGACAAGCCCAAATAGTTCTCGATCTCAGGGAAAGCAGGTGCAAACTTCAACGTCAAATGCCCGTCGTTCGTTACGTCCGCCACACTTCCCGTAATTAACCGGTTTACATGGAACGAGACCGGCGAATCGAAGATCATATAATCCTTCTGCAGCTCTACCGTATAATCCGCGTTATTCGCGAGCGTTACGCGAACATGGTAAGTCCCGCCATGATCATTGGTGGATAAGGCAACACCACTCAGCTTGTTATTCTGCGCGTCTTTGATGGTGATGTTCGCAGGCAGCAGACCGAGTACGGGATTGTCAAAAGAAAGATCAAAACCCGCGTTTGTAATATTGGAAAGGGTCGTTGCACCCGCGTCTGCTGTGGCGGCAACCTGGAAATCGACGCCTGCCTCCGGCAGGTGACCGGTCAATTTCAGATTGTAGCTGCCTCCCGGCAAATGGGCCGACAGATGATACGTTTTTCCTTGATCGTCTGTTACTGCCGATGAAATATCCACTTGGTCGCCCGTATCGTTGTTAAACAGCACAAAGGTTCCCGCATCCAGTCCATCCAGCGCGTAGTCCAGCTTCGCGTCCAGTCCATTGGCCGCGATTGTATCGACCGAAAGGGTCGCAACAACCGGAACCTCAAATGAGAGGACATTCGGATCAACATCCGCATCCAGCGTCAAATTGTAGTAACCCGGCGCAAGCGTTGCCGAGATCTGGTAGCTGGAGCCTTCATCGTCGTTCATCACGATTTTTTGGAGGGGTACCGCCGTACCGTCGATAGACCTTGTCAACTTAAAGCCGTATTGCGTATTGACCTTCACCGGAGGCGCCATTACGAGTGTGAATCCGGTATAGGAAGGATCAATAATGGCGTTCTGGGAGTACACATGGATGGTCTTCGGAGCGCCGAAGTCGTATCCGTCGACCTTGGCCGATACGGAATAGCTTTGGCCGCCCGATCCATCAAAGGTCACCACATATATCCGCTGCCGGCTGTCCCAAGTGACATCGGTAATTTCGACGTCATGGCCTGCCGCGTCTTTGACTGTAAAGTTATCTGTCGTCAAATCCGGCACACTCGGATTCAGTCCGGCCATAAACTGCGTCGGCTTCCGTCCCGCATTCCACAAATTAAGGGTTGCGTTCCCCAGCGTCGTGGGATCTCCGAAACTGTAGCCCGAAGCCGTGATGCCGAGTACGAAAGGACCCCCTGCGTTGATCTGCGTGGTTTGCAGCACGTAGCTACTGCCGCCACCTTGGGACAAAACCGAATCAAAAGCAATGACCTCGCCGCTGCTATTCTTGAGTTGAAACGCTGAAGCGGTTAAACCCGGCACCGCAACGTCAAAATAAATGGTTAGACCGGTGTAACCTCCGGGATATCCGTCATACGTCGTATACTTGCTTATCGCAACCAATGCAGGAACGTCCACGGTTCCTTGAGCGAATCGGCCATCATACATGTCCACACGGTAGGAATAAATACCAGCCGCAGATAAATCCGCTGACACGACCGCAGACTTGCCACCCGCGCTAAGCTGAACGCCGCCTACAGCGACGGATTTACCGCTCGGGTCTTCTAGCGTGATTTCGTCGGAGGAAACGCTCGAGATGGCATTTTGAAAAACAATCTGGAATCCGCCATGTGATATCCACCCCACCGAAGAGGGGACTCCCTCCGGCTGCACGGTCAGCGTGATAGGTTCCGTAAACTCGTACCCTTCCTTATCTAACGAGAGGGTATACGTACCGTTCTTATCCAGCGTCGCCCAGACTTCGTATTCTTTGCCAACGACCACCGCGCTGAGCATGTCGATGCTCACTACCTCGCCTGCTCCGTTCTTTAGAACTAAGTTCAATGAGTCTAAAGCCGGCACGATTGGATCCATGGTCAGGATAAAGCCGTAAGTTCTCACAGTTTTGACCGAAGGGGTTACTTTCACTCCCTCCTCGGCCGGCACTGCCGCCTCTAACGGCGCACCGAAGTTATAACCTGCCTGCTGGAGGTTGAGTCTGTACGTTTCACCTTTGGTCAATCCTGCGGTAATAGTATAAGTGCTGCCCCCATCAGAGGTTGCCGCGTTGTCGATATCGACCGCTTGACCATCCTTGCCACTAAGGGTGAAGTTCTCGGTAGTCAGACCAGGTACCGGCTGATCGAGCGACAAAGTGAATCCACTTGCAGTCACGTCACTCACAGCCGGAGTCACAACCAAGTCACCTGGCACTGCCACTTCGAGTGCCGCTCCAAAGCTATACCCGCTATGTTCAATAATGAGAGTGTACGTGCTGCCTGGGGCAAGAATCGCAGAGATCGCATACGATCCGCCGTCGTCTGTTGATACCGCTCCGTCAATCGGTAGTGTTCTTCCGCCTTTTTCTACCAATGTAAAATTGGAAGGAGTTAATCCTGCTACCGGCGGGTTAAGTGATATTTGGAAACCGGATTCTCCGATTCCGTATACCTCGGCGGTCACAGATATAACGCTCGGGTCCGTGACGGGAACGAACACCGACACTGCGTTACCAAAGTTGTATCCCGCCTTGGTGACGGTCAACGAATACGTAACGCCTTCTTGCAAGGATGCTGCTAAGTGATAAGAAGTCCCATCGCTATTCGGCGTCATTTTGTTAAGTGGAACAGCTTCGCCTGTTGCACTGCGTTTCAGCGTGAAATTCGACGTTTGCAATCCTGTTACCGGTTTGTCGAACGTGACCCCAAAACCTGCGGCACTAATGTTCTGCACCGTCTTGGCTACCACGATGTCATCCGGTGACGTAACCGGCACACTAAACGTTACAGATGTGCCAAAGGTATAACCTGTTTTGGAGAGTGTAACTGAGTAGGTTTCACCCTCGTTTAAGGCAGCCGCTACCCGGTAAGAGCTTCCCTCGTTCAGCGAACCTACAAAGGTGATTCCCACAGCATGATTCGCAGTATCTTGCAGCGAGATATCCGCTGCCGTTAGATTCGCAACGGGGTCGCTGAAGCTAAGCAAGAAGCCGCTTGATGATGGAAGCGTTGTGGTAACTGCAACATTTTGCGGCTGAGGGTCTACTGGGGTGGTACCGCCTCCGCCAGTACCATCTCCGCCAGTGCCATCTCCGCCAGTACCACCTCCACCAGTACCACCTCCGCCGGTTCCGCCGGCAACACCGCCACCTGCGCTGCCCGATGTTGAACCTACGGTGTAATCTCCACGATCCGTAGTCTCCACACTGCCCGGTTTACTTTCGAATACAACATTCGGAGCGTCCACCAGTGCTTTGGCGATTTCCCCCTTACCTTTTACTCTGGCAGTCCCATGTAGTTCCAAGCTGGTCACCTGAACGCCTTCATTCAACGTAATCGTCGAGGAAGTGGCACTCTCGTTAACTACCATGTGGGCGATTGTACCCGAGGCAACGGTTACCTTGACGTTGCTCTTAATCTCAACCGAGTTGAAATCACCGGATAAGGTGACCTCGCCCGTCGAAGAGATCACAACACCTTCGATGCCACCGGACGTTGTCCCGTTTAGGTTTGACTCGATATTTGCATCCGACTGAACGTCGAGCTGTTTAATGATCGTCGTTCCGCCAATCACAACCCGCACGACGCCGTCCGCTCTATCAACGACTACAGCTCCGAGCTGCGAATTATCAATATGTACACTATGTGCCCCGCCGCCGTTAATTGCGGTACTTCCGAGCACCGTAACATGGTCGAGGTAGATGTCTCCATCTCCAACCTTTTGGCCGATGACCAGATTTCCTTTTACAATCACATTACGCAAGGTAGTGCCAGGAGCATTGACGGTAAGATCACCGGCGACCATAAATGAACCTGTAGCAGGTCCGTACGTGCCCCCCGTTTCCAACGTCTTAGCCGGAGGAACGATTCCTCCATCCGCATGGCTTGTTGACTGCTCCCAAATACGGTCCAGCAGCACAACCGCTTCGGCGCGTGTAAGCGACTTAGCAGGACCAACCGTTTGATCCGGAAAACCCTTCATATACCCGGCAACCATCAGAGCGCTAAGCGCGTCCCGTCCATAGCCCGGCACACTGCCCGCATCCTTAAACACATCAAGAGGATTGTCTCCCTCTTTCATCAGTAAAGGCGTAAGCTTGGCGAGCATCACCGCTGCTTCCACGCGTGAAAGCGACTTATTAGGCTGGAAGGTCCCGTCAGGGAAACCTTTTACATACCCAGCTTGTGACGCGGCACTCACCTCAGAGGCGAACCAGGCTTTAGTGGGCACATCCTTAAAGGAAATATCCGCCGTTCCTTTGTATGCAAACAACCGGTTCACTAACGTGACAAATTCAATCCGCGCAATGGCCTGATCCGGGCGAAAACTTCCGTCTTGGAAGCCTTTAATGTATCCGTTCTCCATCCATTCGTTCAATTGCTTCTCCGCCCAATGGCCTGTTGTGTCATTCGCTATAGATGCAACTCCGTCCACAGCAGCAGCGGCCGCTTTGCCCGTCAAGAGAGGCCCGGGCTGAATCATACCCACTATCAGGCTCACGATCAAAAGCCAATTGAGCAAGAGCATTCTCCACTTTCTTGCCAAATGTTTCTCCAATCTAATTCCCCTTTCATCACATCATCCTTGTCCTCACAGATCTATGGCCTTGCCTGGTTTCTGCCGATAGACATTGATCGGTTTGGCATGAGACTTTTTTCATAGACAGATTAATAGCTTTCATATAAGAGTTTATAGGAAACGAATAAAAGAATAATGAAAAAGTTGGATGGGGAACAAGGAAAAACCGCGAAGCAGCAAGGCTTCGCGGTTTTTTAGTTCGAGAAATAATATTTTTGGTGATGAAATATTCTATTATTACAGAGATAAGAGAAGTGAGTAGCTCTTGGGATGGGCAACCGCATGCTTGCAAGAATTCATGTTGGGTGACAAGAAAACGCTGAAACTGCGCTTCAGTTCCTTTGCATGTCATCCCCTTGCTCCTGGGTGTAAAAAGCTAACTGCCCTCCCTTTCCAGCGGGCGTTTTCGAAATTAGAGGGGATTTCCGATGGCGTAAAATAGTTTGTGTAAGGACCGGGGAGCCTCAAGCTTAAGCCATTCGCTGCGCACTCCACCCACTGCACCAGATCGCGCTTTGAATGGGACTGGTCTAAATTTCTAATCAGCTCGTTCATGAATTATGCATACCTGCCGTTATTAAATTTCTTTTCTATATCTTTAGCAAATTTCCCGCCCTCATCGGCTAAATGTTTTCTCATGAAGAATCCACCAAAACCATTTATCCATGCTGCAAAAGCCAGTAGCCGAGATGGAAAGTCCGCTCCAATCGTACAACTAAGTTCGCAAGAGTAGTTATCAATAGGCGTGACCTTCATTTCCCATGGAACTCCAACAATGGCTGGTATCCATCGACATATATATGCTTTTGTCCGGTCAGAGTAGAAACGCAAATGATCCTCTTTGTGCTCTTTTAATTGATAGTGCTGAACGATCATCTCATTCCCCATATTTTCCACATTAACCATATAGAATTCGCCATTTTCAAAATAACTGCCCATTGCCTTGTGACCTTTTGAAAATGATTCATATTCAGCTGGAGTCATCTCAGTTACCCATTTGTACAAATCCACATTTTTCGCTGCAATCTGCAATTTAAAATTCTTTGTCATTCTCATGTTCATTCTCCTTCTTTCCTGTAATTTTTCTGGTGAGTCTATCGTGCCAATTCATAATCATTTGATAATATTCCTTGCCAAACATCAACGTCGCGTGCTCATATACACCCATCTCGTGAACGTGCTTCTCTTCTATCGAGGCAAGCTTGTTATATTCACTGGCGACAGTGGTTTGAAAGCTGGAAATCAATTGGACAACTTCAAGATCGTCAAGATATTTATAGAAGAAAAGCTTATTCAAATACTCATAATTAAAAGGGGAAAAAGTACATGGTGTTTTTAACCATTCTATAAATTCACTCTTCCCTTTTTCCGTGATCCCATATGATTTTTTGAATCTGCCCTCCTCTACCACTTCTTCATACTTGATAAGCTCCCCCTTTTCCATTTTTTTCAGCATAGGATATATGCTGCCGAAGCTGGCATCAATAAAGTTTGAAGTACTTAACGTCATCTTCTGCTTGATTTCATAGCCTGTCATATCCTTTTCGCAGAGGAACCCAAGTAATACATAAATCAACATAAAATCTATCCCTTCCTTCCTGGCATAGTGAATGTTCCTTCTGAAATCAAAGGGAACTCATCTCCGTTTACATATAGCAGATTCACATATATATAATCGAGATATATCGATTCGATATGTAAAATATATAATTTGACGATCGATTTGTCAATAGCATTTGCTAAAGTTTTATTCAGAAAAATTATTCAAGCTACGCTGGACTATTATAGAATCGAAGAATGAGAGTACTACGCTTTTCAATATAAACAAAAAAATCCAAAAGGATGTTATCCCTTCAGATTTCTCAAAGTAAACTGCAATTTCCAACATTTCACCGCTTCACCTTATAAAACACATGATACAGCTTCATCAGTACCCGTTTCTCAATCCGCGATACATAGCTCCGGCTGAAGGAGTGATACTTCAATCCAGATGTCGCAAGGTAGTTAAATGTTATCGACTGATATGCATAGTCACGCCCTCTTGCAATAATGGTCCATCCGTGATTTCTCTGTATGAATCGAATGATATCTGTAAAAGCAGAAATGTTCTGTAATTTAAGCAGCTTCTCAATAGATTCGAGTAACAATAAAAAACCGCATAACAACGCGGGTTATCGTAAATCGGTAAAGTAAGTGAACCACTGTCCACGGCAAGAGCTACAAGAAATCAATGCAGTAAAAAGACACTGAGATCCTATTCATCAGTGTCTTTTTTGTTGATACTTTTCCACCAACATCTTATTTCATCGTTGAACTCAGACTAATTCACTTTAGCTTACCATCCATTCGATCATTTCAATCAGAGGGTTGTAATTTAAAGCAACTTAATCAACTCTTCTAGCTCATCAACCAATACTTTTGCAAGTACAAAATTAGTATCTTTTAAAGCCAATTCTATTTTCGTTTCAACTGATTTTTTCTTTTGTTCCGTTTCTAAATAGCCTCTATCAAAATGACTAGCATAAATCATCTGTCTAAATTTCCGCATACTCAACTTTCTAATCGTCTTATCTTCAATGATTAAAACATAATCCATACCATTTACCACAGAATAGAAATCATGAGAAATCATGAGAATCGCACCTTTATAGTCTTCAATGGCTTTCTCCAGTGCTATTTGTGTATAGGTGTCTAAATGACTTGTCGGTTCATCAAGAAGCAATACGTTTGCTTTACTGGCAGAAACTTTAGCCAATTGAAGCATATTTTTTTCTCCACCAGATAAAGATTCTATCTTTTGATTAACGATTTCTCCTTCAAAACCATAGTCTGAAATATATGATCTAATCTCTTCATAAGTTTTAAACCCGGCATCGATGAATTCTTCCAGTATGGTATTAGAATCTTGTAGCACTTCGCCTTGCTGCTGAGACAAATAAGCTACTTTAACATCCGCATTTATTTCAATTGCATAATGATTATTTTTGAAAATCTCCCGGAGTAGAGTCGTTTTTCCGGTACCGTTTGCACCGATAAGGGCTACTTTATCCGTAGATTTGATCTCAAAGTTAACATTTTCTAACAGCAGCTCATCAAAGGCAACACTATAATTATTAACATTTACAACAATGCAGTCGTCCATTTCATGATCCATACCGAAACGGATATCTGGTTGCTTAATATCCACGAATGGTGCTTTAATTCTCCGCGCTTCCAATCTTTCCTGAAATTTAACTCTGGCTTTCAGCGCTTTCCCTCTGGAGGCTTCTGAATTATAAGTTGCGATAGCTCTAAGATTATTGACGATGTTCTCGTTTCTCGCAATTTCTTCATCTTCAGCGATTGTGAGTTCCTGCAGCTCAATCTTAGTTTGCAGCAATGAGAAGTTGTAATCAATATACCGCCCGTCAAACTCCTGGAGCTCCATGTTTTCAAGGTGCAGGATTTTGTTGAAACAATGATTCAATAGATAGCGGTTGTGCGTAACAACCAGCAGTATGCCTTTGTGGGAATTAATAAGATTTTTAAGCGCATTTAGGTTTTCAAAGTCTAAAAATACATCGGGTTCGTCCATAATCATTAAGTCTGGACACTCAAGCATTTCCTTCATCACTTGAATAAGTTTGAATTCCCCGCCACTCAGGTCGGACACCCTAAGATCTTTTAGCTTCATGAGGTTTGCCAGATTTAGTTTCTTATTAATGTTGCTTTCGAAATCATCCCCGCCCATTGAATCAAAGGCGTCTAGAGCTAATTGATACTGTTCCAGTAACGAATCAATATCCGGTGATGTCTCCATTTCCGTGCAAATAGCTGTTATTTCATTTTGTATCTTAATAAATTCTTCTCCTATATATTCAAAAACGGTTGTTTCTTTAGATTTATCCAATTGTGAGAACTGGCTTACATACCCAATTCTGCAAGTGGGGTCTATCTCTAACCTGCCATCAAACAAATATCTTTCCGGATCCATCAGTATATCGATCAGTGTACTTTTCCCGCTGCCGCTTGTTCCTATAAAAGCGCAATGTTGTGCCTCTTCTAACGTAAATGAAATGTTTTTATATAGTTCTTTTTGCGGAAATGAGAAGGATAAGTTATCAGCTTTTATCATAGTATTACCTTTCTTTATAACTAAATTTATGACTATTAATAGATGTATTGAAAATCGTAAGATTTTGAGTTTACCGTTGATAGAGTAACACTGTTTACAACCAACTTCAATCATTTCACATTAAAGTTGTTCGTGAAATCGAAAAATATAACTTAGAACAATTGATTAAATACGGCATTCTTTGTCGTACCAAAAAGAACAGGGACATTTTAGTTTTGCTTAATCCATCTAAAGAACACTTCGATGCCCCAATGTGCCTTGTCTAGGTAGCAAGTGATATCTTTCGTTACATTTGAGTCTTCAACGGATTGGCGTTTTAACGAGTGTGGCTTCACAAGCATGACATTTTCTTTGATACGAGTAACAAAATACTGTTGTTCTCTAGCATATTGATCAAATCGTTTGATCTTTCCGTAAGCACGGTCTTGAACAAGGATGTAATTCTTATCTGCAAGCTGTTCGCCAATGGGGCCATCATGGACTTTACCGATCGTTTCAATGGCGACATCGGTGAGCTTCTTTCCACATTTAAAATGAGTCAGTTTCCGAATAGGAAACGTTCCATTGATCAGAACTTCACAGCATTTATACGGGTTTCCCCCAAGAATTGCACTTAACGTCTTATTTACGAACTTCGCAAATAACTCTATATGTAGAGTATTTGCGAAATTATTGAGCTATCCTGCCCGTTAGTTGAACAAAAGCAGCGGTAAACTCTATAGAAAAGCTAGTAACATCTTATATTTTCTTTATTGTCTTGTTTCCGAAATTATATACAAAAGTACGAGCTACAAATGATAAAAGCTTAGTTAACTCAACCAATTATAAAAAGTCCCGATGATTTAAGACATCGTCGGGACTTTTTATGTCGATATTCAATGGGCCTATTCAACTTCTAGGACCAACTATTTTGTAAAGACACTAACTTTATTGTTTAAGCACCTACATTAATGTCTAGGCACCAACTTTAATGTCACCAGACAACTTCCTATCAGGTGATAAAAATCTGTGAAACTAATTTTGTTGATTTTATTAGGATTTTCGGGACATTTGATAAACGCGTAAAAAAGAAAGTGTAGAACCACTAGAATTTACTATGTAAAGAAAGTTAGAAACTAATTTAATTAACTGAACTTTCGCAGACCAGCTTGTTTTCTTTGATAAACGCTCAAAGCTGCTCTTTTATCCAGACTCTAATTCAGTCAAATCCAGCAATGAATGTTGCCTCAGCTACATCGAAGCTTGTTTGCCAATTAAGTGCTGCGAAGTTCCTTTCAACTATTCATTCTTCTGCTTTGCAACTTGCATACCGCCGATGATAAGCATGATAATCCCAATTACTGCTAGAATAATCCGAACTAAGAATGGACTCAATGAAAACACCGTTTCACCTTGCCAGTGTAATCCGAACAACCTTTCATTCAGCCCCACAATCGCCAATAATGGCTTAAGAAACAAACTCAGCGCTAATAATACTATCCCCCAAATAATATTGCTATTCATTGATTCAAAACCTCTTTTCCAATTAAAATAAATGAAGATTATTTCACAATAATACTTACCACTTCGTTTGATTGAGTAACCGATGACAAATATGCTCAAGTTTCTCCACATCACGCATCAACACTGACACCATGCAACCTGCTTCCGGTGCAATCGCTTCTTGCATCAACTCTCCCCGTTTACGCATAATTCTGACAGCATCAGCACTTTTTTGATCTACCACAATTGTTTCTATGTTCATATCACGTCCTTACCTTTTCATTCCTTACGATAAAGGAAACAAATATAAGTAGAGCTGCAAAGCTAAGCATATATATCAGTTGCTGTGAAGCAGCAGCAATACCTTTCCCGGCTATAACATCTCTTCCTGCTTGCAAAAACCATGTCGTCGGGAAAAAATCTCCGATCTGCTGTGCAAATTTAGGCATAATCTCCCCCGGCCAAAAACACCCCCCCAGCATTAGCATAGGAAAGTAAATTAAAGTCGAGAGCGAACCAGCCATTAGGCGGGTGTTCGAGAATCTACTGATTGCTACACCTAGAGCGACACAAACAAGGGAGAAAGCCAAGCACACGAGCAACACTTCTTGTTTCTGCTCAGAGGTCTGCCCGAATGGAAAATCTACTATGCTAGATATAATGCTCAGTAACAATACTGATTGAATAGCAGCGATCACAAAACATGCCAGCATGTTTTGTAAGAGATAACTAAATCTTGAAACAGGCGTAACTGCAATACGATCATACACACCTGATAATTTATCCTGCAAGATTATTCTGGTGGAGAATGTCATGAGAAATATCATACCACTAGCAATAAATCCTAATGATTTTACGGCATTGCTGACGTCTCGTCCTGAACCTGCATACTTAAACGCACTTTCATATGTAACGTTAAACGTGCTGTTCTTGTAATAGTCCATGCCTTGGTAAAAAATCTTCTCATCACCTCCAGACGCTCTTGCAATTTGTTTTGCAGAAGATACATAGCTTGACACATACACTTTTACAGGACCAAAGATGTCAGTACCTGCTAAATCACAGATTAATACAGAGACGTCCTCACCATTCAACAAGCTTTCAGTGAAGCCCTGCTGAAAAAGCAACCCACCGTCTAGTTCTGAATTGATAACCATGCCTTTGACATCATCATTACTCGTCAGATTGATAATCTCGTACTGCCCCTTCAACTGTTCTATAAAATCTTGAGTGAACAAGGTATTGTCTTCATCTATTATCCCAACTTTATATTGAACTTCCTGAGATGTCACCACAATCAAAAAAACAATCAGTAAAATCGGTATAATAAAAATAAACAACAAACTCCAACCCTTCTGGAAAACACTTCTAATACAATTAAGAAATATTGTCATTCTACCGTCCTCCTCGAAGCAACCAGGCTTACAAGCACTAATCCGACACAAATTAATATCATTACTCCAATATTAATAAGTGCCTGTTCCACTTGATTCCCATATATGACATTGAAAAGAGCAGTCTTAGCATAATAGCTTGGTGATAGATAGGCAAGTGATCCAAAGTCCACGATTACAAAACCGCCAACGATGAAAGTCCCCCCCAGCGTTATAAAATTGGATAATGATTGTGCTTTTTCAATGCTACGTGTAATAATAACCAGCATCATCCCAAGTAGTGTAACGAGTATGGATAATATAAACAAAGTAAGAAGTACAACTATGATATGGTTTCCCCAATCCACACCATATACGTACTTTGTTAACAAAAGTAAGATGACCCCTTGGGAAAATGTCACCAATGACAAACCAAGTCCTTTGCCAATATATTGTACATACGGTTTCACAGCAGACAAGCGCATTCGATTGCCTAAAGTGCCTAAATAGTCTTCAGACGCCATAAAAATACCGTATTCTTGCCCGTATAATAATAGCATCAATATCATCGCTATGCTGTAATACCCCATCGCAGTCGTCGCTTGCAAACTTGAATTTGAACTTGTTAAGGATTGTTCTTTGACATTTTGTTCATTATTCTTCTGCGGCTCGGAACTCATCGCATCGACTTCTGTTTGTCCTGTTATGTTGTAAATAACGCTAGACGTATTCATCAAATTGGTTAGACTACTTACAATGTTCTTAACAACCAGCGTAGGTACACCGTATTCTGTTGATAAGTAGACATTGACGACATGGGGGGGATCTCTATCGTCAGAGAAATTATCAGAAATATAAATAATGGCATCTGCTTTATCCTTATTAATAAGAACTTTGCCATCATCTAATGACTTAACCGGCTTTAGTTCCGCAAGCTGAGTAACATCATTTGAATGTAAAACAGCATCAAAAATAGCGCCATACCTGCCTGAATCAAGGTTTGCATAAGCTATTGTGACCTTCCCCAATGACCTTTGTATATCATATGTACTACCGAATACCGAACCCAAAATGAGAATAATGATAGCATATGTAAGCAGATTAATCAAAATTGCTTTTGGATTCATGATTATCCGTTTAACCGCATAGAACATCTGGAACAAAATATTCATTGCATATCCTCTTTTCCGAATTAATCACGCAACTTTTTACCTGTTAATTGGAGGAAAACCGTTTCCAAATCCGGTTTTTCTACTGCCATAAATTTTATATTAAAGTGTTGCTTGATTAATTGTTCCAGTATACGAGGAATACAACTGTCATCTTTATCTAGTTTAATTTCTAATATCTCTTTGTTAACACTAAAGGACAAAACTCCATCAAAGGACTCGATTACTTTGACAGCTTCTGCTGTATTAGCAGTGAGTTCCAATCTTAGGCACTGTTCGTGGATATGGTCTGCGATTAATTCGTCAATTGTCCCAAGTGCAATGATCTGACCGAAATCCATGATAGCAACACGGTCACAGATTGCTTCAATCTCTTCCATATAGTGAGTCGTATAAATGACCGTCGTGCCTTCTTTGTTCATTATACGGATAGATTCCAAGATATGATTGCGTGATTGCGGATCAACCCCAACCGTCGGTTCGTCCATAAATAGAACACGCGGTTTATGCACAATCGCACAAGCAATATTGAGCCTTCGCTTCATGCCGCCTGAAAAAGTGCTCACTTTCGATTTCCGTCTGTCCCACAGACCAGTAAACTCCAGTGCCTTCTTAACCATTTGTGCTAATTCATTTCCTCGCAGACCATACAATCTGCCCCAATAAGTGACATTATCTATCGCATTTAACGTTTCAAATATAGCAATTTCTTGAGGAACGTAACCAATTTTACGTTTAATTTCTGTCGCATGTGTTGAAAAGTCTTTGCCAAGTATCTTCACTGAGCCACTGTTAAAACGTAAAAGTCCTAATATCGTATTCATCAACGTAGACTTCCCAGCCCCATTAGGTCCTAGCAACCCAAATATCTCACCTTCACGTATGCTCAGATTAACCCCTTTCAACACATCGAGTTTATTGTATTTTTTGACCACGTCTGAAACTTCGATTATCATACGCACATCCTCTATAATACAGGTCGTCATGTTCTACCCCCACATTAATAGTAAATGAATCAATTTCATAAATCTCAGCCCTTGATATAACAAGCTTCTTCAGGCATAAAAAAGGAGTACCTCCCCAAATCTCGAATAGGTTAAGCGACTAAGCAAACCAAAGAGACGAGGTGGACTCCCTATGACCTATATTCGACACAAGAGTCTATTTACGCTACACAATTTGTTTGAATTGTAACGGAAACATCGATTTGATGTTATATTTTCAACTCTAGATATCTCACCGATCCTGAGTTTAGTCAGAAAAAATTCGTGTCACGGTGCACCTGTTGAAGTTAATTTTTCAGCAATGGTCTATTCTCTTGTTGCTCGAATTATTATTAAACATTTATTGAAACGACTACGTGAAGACATCCTATTTCGCTTGGATTGTGGATTCTCTCTTGCAGAAACGATTCCTTCGGTAGTTTCTTATTCCCGATTAGTAGCAAAGATCAGTCAGAGCAACCGTTCAGGACAAAAAGCTAAGTTTCATTTTAACTTGGTCACTTTGGTGTACAACTGTACAAAATTAGCTTGTGACCGCATAAACAAACAAGCTCAGTATAATGCAGCATAAGATTCAAAAAAATGAAGTTGATGAGATTGGAGTAGTCCATTGCTCTTTAAGGCAATGCATTATGAAATTGATTCATCTATGTAGTTCTTTATATTTGTAATTTTTAATCCCCATGAACTCGACCCCTCTTTATAATTTAGTGATCTTTCATTGATTAAGAACAAATTGGATGATATATCCACTCCAATTAGTATATCCTCGAATTATTCGTAATGTAAATGTTTATTAGAATTATGGCTGCCTCTTAGCTTAATATCCTTCTCAGTCTACAACAACTCAGCGTTTTCTGAGGCACATCAATAGCTTGAAAACTCAGTTTGGTCCTTCTAATTTTTCATTCTAATTTCTCGAATTCGATCCCTAACACTGACTACAATCCCTTCTAAAAAAACAGCCCCGATGACCTAACAAAGCATCATCGGGACTGTTGTAGAAGTTCCACACTTTTTACTGGTTCTATAGTTTTTTAACTAGTTCCACACTTTTTTATCACCAAATGTTCAAATACATTAAAGTTGTGAAGTTAAGAACCCTTACATATCAAGGGTTTTTCCTGTTTTAATAAAATTACGAATTACATTAAAGTTGTGAAGTGAGGCTGATTGAAAATTATCAGTGACATTAAAGTTATGAAGTGAATATTGAGCGTTTTTCTGGTATTAGTTATACAACCTATGTTGATGGTTGAACACTTTTTCTTTTACCTTTGCTCACTTTTTTCACGCTTGAAAAAACCTCCTCGTATGCCTCTTGTAATACCTTATTTTCTTCATTAATGTCTTGATAATTTTGCACACGGTCAACAAATGTATTCCATATTCCCGGATCTCCCTGTTTATAAATTTCAGGCTTCATTTTAAATAAATTTGCCATCTCTACTATCTCTTTTGTATCTTCGCGCTGAAGTATTTTCGTAAATCCTACATTTATTAGCTCATTAATGTAATCCTTCGATATTTCGGTTACATGTTCAAAGATTACTCCATGGAAAACTTTTAGAATATCTTTTACGGAATTATCTGACTGGTTGATGTGACGTCTTATTTTAAGGATAACACTTTCTTTGTGAGAATCATCTACAACAGAGAACAATTTAATAATATCATCTTTATATTCATCTAATTTGTCTGTGACTAGCATATATATCAAATCAGCATAATCAACACCTAAGGTGAAGTTGGAGTGTAAGTTAATAAAATCAGTGAAGAAATCATAAAAACTATCTTTTTCAGTAAGGGTTATTCTCCAGAATTCATTACTAAGTTTCTTTAGATTAGTAGCAATCCAATCAAATACAATATTTCTACTAATATCTTCAACCATTAATATCACCTTACGATAAAGTCCACTATTTTCAGGCATAAAATTAGAGGTGATTAGTGAATTAATAAACTCATCTTGACCTACAAAATGTAGTAATAAATCATGGATCTCCCCACCTGAAGCTTTATCCAATAGATGATAATACTTCACAATATGATTACAATTTAAATTTTTGTAGTAATATGTTTTATCCTTTATTATTTCCCTAAGAACTATTTCAGCCAGTTGCGAAGAATATCCTTCAATTCCTTGTCGTGAAAAAGCGATTTCAATATCAACATTATTTTTAAATTCTTCAATCATAGGTTCAACTATGTGTGTATTGTGGTGAGGATAGTCAATTAAATTTTGAATCAAATTCACACCGTTCGATGAATTCCCTGAATGTTGTCTCAACGATAAAGCTGGATTACTAATAAGAATTAAACAAAGTATCGTTCCTTCAAGTTCAATAAGTGCATGCTGGTTAGAAAAAGAATAAAAATTAAAGAGATAAGAATCTAAATTACTCTTCGTCTCTTGTATTATATCGCTCGGGTATGACATGATTCTTAATAAAGCTAAGTGGAGTGATAACAGTGTATTTAATTCATTTGAACTCTGAACGCTGGTACCTAACTGCAAAATTCTATTGTTGATAGTTTGAATGATTTCATTATCAGGAGACACTAATGAAATGGAATATAATCTTTTCAACACTATTTCTTCTTTAGCTGTTGCACTGCCATTACTTATCCTGTTAATGAGTTCATTTTTTACTTTTAACGGGTCAATAGAGTAGGAAGATAATAATTTCATCGTATTTAATAAACCAGTATCTTTTAAAGCCCCTACGAATTCAAATATTGAAGTTTCATTAATTGGATTAGGTATTGAACGAATTAAATCCAAATAATCATTATTCTCTAAATAACTAATTACATAGCTAATTCCCTGTAACCATTCATCTACTGAAGAATCTTCAAAATCCTCAATCATATTGATATGAGATAACATATTTTTTTTGGCCTCTAAATTTGCTTTCTTTAGTAATTCAGTATACCCTATTCCCGCCCGTTTACTTGCTATATACCAATCAGTCTTGTTATTAACTCCAGCAAGAAGAGTTCTCCAAACTTTATTAATTCCTTTTAGATTTTCGACACTTGCTGGAATTTCCGACAATGTATAAGCTGTTTTTACAAGCGAGGTAGGATCCTTAACAAAACTCTCCTGTTCTTCTAGAACTACTCTTTCTAATACATCATAAAAACCATGAGTTCCTATTAATTGTTTTAATTCTTTTCTTTCCCCCATTAGGAGAGCAGCAGTTATCCTTGGACCCATAATAATTTGTAAGGCATCCTCTTTTCCAACATTTAAGTATAATGCAGCCATATTGTTAAAAAATTCATCACTTAATAAATATGAGTATCGATATAAAACCGACATTTTCTCTTCTTTAAGCAACTCTTTATACACATCGATATCTAAAAGGCCCATCGCAACATAAAAGGCTTGATCAGCCAATGGTATAGTGTCTTCCCATATTCTATGTATAACTGCTATTTGATTCAAAAATAATTTTATTTTTCTTGGGGTTATTAATTCATCTCCACTTTCTTTAACGAAATAAAGCAAGAAAACTTGGTAAACATCATGAAAATCATCGGTGTTTTTGTGATTAGGCAAAACCTCGTTCTGCAATAGCTTTTCCATATAGTTTTTCCATTTAGAAAGAGCCGGTGGGGGAACATCGAATTTAATTTGTACTGTTTTATCTATCAATGAATTAACAAATAATTGAGTCTTTGATTTTAACGTATTATCAGAATTTTTATGCAAAGTATTTTCAAGAGCTATTTTATCAAAAGGTAAAATTAACCAAAATCTATTCTTCCATTCTTCTTTTGTGGTTGCATCAAGAAAAGTACGCATCGTCGACCATGTCTTTAACAAGTCATCTGCAGACAGTCTATCTAAATTATCGATGACCACCACAAGCTTTCTTTTTGGATATTTAGACAGCACGGTTCCTAGAATTTTATTAAATTCAATTTGAAACTCAATAGATGTTGGCTCTGGATTTTCAAATGTTTCAGTTTTAGTCACTGTTTCAACCTTGTTTAGAAAGAGGGATAATATATTCATCTTATTATTTTTATCTTTAGGTTTAAGTAGGTATATTAAGAAAAGTAAAATCGGACTTAATGCACACAAAACGAGTAATGCTACTAAATAAGGCACGAAATTCGGGCTAATATATGGAATGACCTGCCAAGTTAATCCAAGCCTATTCTGTGTAGCAAAGGAAAGTTTGTTTAGTCCCATTATTCCTATTGTAGAAAAAGCAGTAGCAATAATGAAATTTCTACCCTCTTTAGTCAATGTAGGCAAGGATCTGGTTTCTGTTTCCTTTAGTTTCCTAGAAATACGATTTCTTGTCGGAATCCATTGCTCTGCTTTACTCCATTTAGTCTTTTCCAAATTATCCATTAGTGACTCAAGAAAGCTTCTTCTTAAAGAATTCCCCTCGTGTTCCCAAGCATCGAATTCCATAATTTTAATATCCGGTTCTTCGGCTAATACTTTATCATTTATAATAGAAACGATAGTTGATTTACCGCTCCCCCATTGGCCAGTGAGAGCAATAGTTTTACTATTTTTTTCGATCTTTATTAATTCATATATTGCATCTGCCACTCTCTCATGAGACTCGAATTCATCTTTATTTGCAGGATCATCGTTCAGAAAGAAGGACGTACATTCTTTGGTCATGTTATACTCTCCTATACCGTATGTACTTTTATAGGATAATTATACCATGGAAACAACGGCAAAATGTGATATATTACCACACCTTAATATACTTTAGGATAGTTCAAAAGCCTAGATCTACTCCTTACATGTCACGTCCTTCAACTTTTCTTTTGTTAAGGGCAATTTGTCAAGTTTGGTTCTAATCATCGTTAAACACTTTAACCTTCTTCCAATTTCATTACGGGATACTCGTATATTTCCTGATTTTTTAATTTCAATAGCAACTCGACTAACTTCTTCAGCTAAACATTCATCTCTTTTTTTCCAATCAACCCGCACTCGTATGTTAGTAACTATTTTTTTATTACTATGTACTTTAAATGAATATACTTTATGTGGTTTCGAATCTTGTTGAGCTTTCCCTTTCGCACCTAGTTTTAGTAAGTTTGTTTGTCTTTTGACTGTACCAGCATCAACACCAAGCTGCCTCGCTCTCTCACGCAAGCCAAGATCTTTATTGTCGTTTAATTCGATTAATTTTTCTATCCATGTTGGTCCAAAGTTCTTAATCCTTCCTATTCGATAAAGATCTTCATTTTTTTTATCTGGACCTCGCCTTGAGTAAACAAAACCACAATTACAACTAAAGGTCCCTACTGAATTCCCTGATTCATAATCTCTTGTTATATTTACAGTCGGAATTGTAAATCCCCCGAAGTGTTCAGATCCCTTATTCAGACAAGGCCAGGGGCCTTCACCAAATGGTAATACAGCACTGACGTACTTCTTTTCTAATATCTCTTTTACTTCTATCCCCAAATAAAGTTGAAGCAAGATATGCCTTAAAGGATGTACACCATGCCTTGGCTTTCGGAGCATTTTATGCAACCAAGTATGCTGACTGTTCTTGTCTATGGAGCAGCGCTGCTCTTTAAGATAGATTGCTCCAAAAAAGGATTCGAATTTAGGTAGCAAATCTTGAAACCTTACATGTCCCTTGGCAGTGAGCAATCCCATTTGACTCAGCCTCCCATAGTACACTTTTCTTATCGCTACTTCATTTATAGCTTGATAATTCATCTTTAGTAAAGCTTCCGATTGTTGTGCGATTAATAACTCTAACGCGTTCTCACTGTACTCCAGTTGATGCGAATTACTATCTAAGACAGACTCAAGCATAACAAACTCATGCTTATTTCGTCGTTGTGCGTAAGAAACTTTTGAATTATGCAGATAACAATTATGAACAGAGCATATGTTGAATCCTGTAATCTGATGATATCTATGCCAATACGCTGCACCATATTTACTACGATCTTCTTCGATACACGCAGAGCAATATCTCAGATAAGATAATTGCTTTACTTTATTTGCAGCTAACCCCATTTTCATATAAATGGACTGCCCATCCCCAAAAATCATGTCCCGTGTAACATTATCATACTGTTCAGGCGTAATGTAAGGCCGGTAGTATGGAAGAAGCGTGTGTCCATTAATTAGTACGCTAAGCGGAATCGCATTTCCAGGGATGAGCGAGTGAAGATCATTCAGGTGTCCAGGAAAGTCAGTCACCGCACAGACCGTCTTTTTACCAAACAAATCCCTCATTGTAAATTTAGTGTTTTCGTTACCAGACCTAGCATGATATCGAGCTAAAACGCTATATAACAACTCGTCTGGAAATGGTGGTGGAAAATAAATCATTGGTTGCCTCTTCTCATTAAAATGCTACTAATAGTATTTATCTGCTTCCTTCACTGCCCAATTCAGTACTTCAGGAGAACATTTTTTATATACCTTCGAAATAGTTTGAAGCCGTTTTAAGGTTAACCTTCTGTATCTGGTTTTCAAGAATTTCTCAACTACATACGGAAATATCCTTACTGCATAGTCATCAATGGATTCAATATTTGAGTTCAGAAGTTCTACTGTACGAGGCATCTGATTTTGAAATTTATAATAACGTGCCTTAAGAAAATCAGGTACGATATTAAAGAAGGAACTTAAACATATTTGTCTTTTAGGCGGATCGTTGCTCACCGTTTCTACAGCTTTCTTCATGATTTCAAACATTTCTTCATCAATTTTTTTATAATTAATGCTATTCGGCAATGGCTCTCTTGATGGTAGGCGATCCTCCAACCATAATCTATCGTTTTTCATTAACCAATCGTATCTATGCATATTGAATTTTCGAATGTCCTGTCTAGAAGCACCTGCTCCTAATGTCTCTAAGGCTTCCCCAAGCTACTTCTACATTCCTCAATTTTTGGGAGCTCGGTTGCAGCCGCTTGATGGTACCCAAGTTCTAAAACAGTAGAAGGATCGACTTCCCTCGGATATGCTTTACTCCGCTTTCTTCCCCTGTGCGGCATAAGGTACTTCCTAATTGTTGTCCTATTGGATAATAACTTATTTGCTATTTCATCAAATGTCAGTCCATTCTCATAAAAAAGAACTGCCTGTTCAATGAATAAAGAGCCCATTGTATCTATAGAATATTGTGTTTCATCTTCAGTTTTAGGAATTCCTCGTCTAGTATAGATCATTCCACAGTATGGACAACTGAATCGACCAGTAACCCATTCATGTGCTTTTCTGTATATCGTAGAAATAATCCTATTATTGTATTGTGGACAGATTGTATTGACACACAGCCATGGTCCATTCCCAAATGGGATTGGGATTGAGTAATTTTCATCTTTATAAAACCAATCTTTTACATTATATGCAAAAAACCTCATAATCAACAAGTATAAGATGAGGTTATCCTTGAGATTATTTTTTTGAAGAAAGTGCACCATTTCTTTTTCACTCATCAGATAAGCTGGGTCGAGACCGAATGATTTTAAATACTCAACACCAAAATACTCTGTCATATCAGATAAAAGTCTTTTTTTATAGATAAAATCGCCCCGAAAATGAATATAGCCTTTGGCACCGGCATACGAAATTAATTTAATAAAGCTTGTGTCTAAGTTAGCGCTTGTTTGTTTCATTAATATTGCTAAATCATCGATTAATCGTTGGTTTTCATCAGTTACTTTATTAGAGCAGTGATCAACATTAGCTAAAATCTCATGTCCGTTAGGGCAGATTGAATCGATAAGCATTTGTTCACAGGTTTCGTTAGTTACCTCAATTCCCCCGAAATTATAACCATGCGGGATCATGCAAACAAAGAACCCTTATACACCAAGGGAATTGATCGGAAGTTCACTTGTACAATCCCCATAACATGGTTATAATTATAACCATAAATCCAAATTATGGGGTAATTTTATATGGCCTACCGCGTGCATCATTACAATAAGAAGAACGGAATCACTTATGTCTACGAAGCTGTTTCAGTATGGGATAAGGAAAAAAAGACTTCCACAAATAAGCAAGTCTGTATCGGGAAGCTGGATTCGGAAACGGGTGAATTGATTCCTTCCAAAAGGTTGAATTCCTCCCCTTCCACATTACATAACTCTAAGGCCACCGCAACGTCTCTAGTGGCTGGGCCCTCTCTCCTCCTGGATTCGATTACTCAAGAGCTTGGCATTGAAAAACTGCTGAAGAAGTGTTTTCCGAACGACCATCAACAGGTGCTCTCCGTGGTCTATTTCCTGGTTCAACGGGGCCAGGCTTTAAGCCACTGCGAAAGTTGGTGTAAAGGCCACCTGCATCCATACTCCAAAGGACTGACCAGTCAGGCGATTAGTAAGCTACTTGCTTCTCAAACCGAAGATGCCAGACAAACGTTTTTCAAGCAATGGAGTCGCGTCATCACGGAAAAAGAATGCCTCTGTTATGACATCACTTCCGTTTCCTCGTATTCCGAACAGAATGAGTATGTGAAGTATGGATACAACCGGGACAAAGAAAAATTGCCCCAGATCAATATGGCGATGCTGTTTGGCCAACAAAGCCGACTGCCTGTCTATTACAAGCGTCTGCCTGGAAACATTACAGATGTGAGCACGTTGTCTAACTTTTTGAAGACGATGAACTTCTTGGGCAACGAAACACTTCATCTTGTACTGGATAAAGGATTTTACAGTAACGCCAATGTAGACGAGTTGTTTGCTGCGCACCATAAGTTTACGATGGGGGTTTCGATCCACCTCAAATGGGTGCAAGAAATTGTGGATGAGTTCCAGCCCGATATGCTGGATGTAGAGAACTACCGGAAGATCGGTGATGATGTCCTTTACGTGAGAACCAAACTGTACAAATGGGGGACTCAAGGAAAACGTTCGTATGTTCATGTTTATCATAACGCTCGTGCTGCCGCAGAGGACAGGGACGATTTTCATGAAAAGTTGCTTGAATACAAGGCAGAACTGGAGTCGGGACACAGAGTCAAAGAACACGAGTCGTTTTATCAGCGATATTTTATCATAAAGAATACCCCGGTGAGGGGGGTCAAAGTAAGATTCAATCCAGAAGCCGTGCAGGGCTATCGCAAGCGCTATGCCGGTTTTTTCATCCTGTTTACCACTGGCATTAAAAACCCCGCAACGGCACTGGATAGCTATCGAAATAAGGACGTCGTGGAAAACTGTTTTGATGATCTCAAGAACCAACTGGATATGAAACGGCTACGGGTTCATCATTCCTCGACCATGGATGGCCGGATATTTCTGCAATTTATAGCGCTCATCTATATCAGTGCGATCCGCAATACGATCCAAAAACATCCCTCGCTGGCGCATTTTACCGTGAAGGAACTGCTTGAGGAAATGGAGACGCTCTCCAAGATCACCTATTCGGGACGATATGGATCTATCTTTACCGAATCTACCAAGATGCATAAAGAGATCGCACGCATTTTTAATATAGACCTTAAAACCTAGTTATAATTTGCGGGGAATTCAGGTTAGTTAAGGAGATATTGCACACTGGGCATGCATCAATCAACGTTATGTTATGTTTAAGACATTTATGCAAAAAAGAAAATTGATGAATACGGTGTAAATAGACAATTCCAATATTTTCGAGATCCTCTTTCATACAAGCAGAACAATATCGTGCAGAAGAATGAAGAAGTGACTGAATATGCCTAATAAGCAGACTCCTACTGTTCTTTTCGTAAACGCTTGAATACATGACATCCCAAAATTTCGACTGAATATCGATAGAAATAAACGGTCGCAAAAATGGATAGTAGGTGTGATTCTCAATTATTCTTTCCGCAAATGCGGGTGTAAGCCCAAACTCTTTTTCAATTCTAGATAAATTGAGAGGAATTAAGGCAGCTTTTCTCGTGCCATATTCACCAAACATTTCGTACTTTGCTTTAGTAAAGACAAGTGGCGAGCGAAGAAAATACCTAAAAACAATACTTCTAAAATCTTCGTCAGGATATGTTGAAGGAAAAAAAACAAAACTCCCCATATCTCTATCTATTGTTTATACAAACTCACAGAATTCCCCAACTAATCCTACATTCCTAAGTGCCTCATCAACACTCAAGTTATCTATTTTCCCTTGGGCTACAATATATCGAATATCATTTTCATCTAATTCAAGGCTTTCACTCTTTTTATTTCTCCTTTTCTTTATAATTTCAACAACTTCTGAAATAGGTTCATTTGGGCTAGCAGTTTTACCTTCAAAAACAAGTCTAGCCATTTCTGTATACAACACTTCCATATCATGGCCGGTTCCCCGATTATGAAGTTCGACCTGTTCAGCATAAGTTAATGCCACTTCTTCAGCACAACCCATTTTCATTGCGAATGTAAGAAGTTGCTCGATTAAAATCCTTCTATTATGCTGCAACAGAATAAGTTTATGCTCCTCAGAGAGGTGTCCATCTATAGTAATACGATGCTGTGCTTCCTTCAGATATTCTTTAAAAGTGATCCAATCTGGCTTTAAATCCTCATATTCAGAAGGATCAATATCTTCGCCTCCTCTTATACGTTCGAATATTGGCTGAACAAGCCTAAACGTTTTGTTGGCTACTTTTTCGATCAATTCCGCAGTAATAACTTCATCATCTTCATATATAATTGCCCGGCATTGAACATGCATGAATAATTTCACAGCAAAGTCGGGTATCCCAAGTGTGTGATAATACATTACTGCTTTAAGCTCCTCAGTTAATATTGTGTGCTTATTCGTGTATTGAAGTTCCCAGAGTCCTTTTAAAAAGATATCCCATTGTAAATCATCCTTCATTCGGTCAGTAATGTTTTCCCCATATCCGTCCGGAATTCCTCGCCTTGAATTAGCAAGAGAAGTCTTGAATAAGTAAAGTGCTTTGAACGTACCAATCATCACAATGGGTATACCAAGAGAATTAGTAAGCTCAGTAATAAAATCGATCATTTTTTCTTCGCCACCAGAGTGCCCTTTGTGTACTCGTTGTACTTCATCGATAAATAAGCCACCAAGACTAATATTTCCGGCTACCTTTGCCATTCTTTTTGCTAGAACTTCAGCACGACCATCTTTTTCTGCTAAATCTTCATAATAGCTGGTTCCTAACAACTGATCCACAGCCCAATAAAAATTTCGGCATAACGCCCCCACCGATTTATTGCTGGGGCACTCGATATGAAGCCACACAACTTGTTTTACTGGAAAGGGTTGTCCTTCGTACTCCACATGATGGATAACTTGCGGAAAAAGTCTTAACAATCTTTCATAAGATTTTGTCTTCCCCATACCGCTAAGTCCAATATCTGCAAATGTTTGAGCCGTTTGAATATTTCCAGCTAGATTCTTACCATCTTCATCTGTTCCATGTGATAATATGTTATCCCATCCTATTGCAATTTCTCTTTGGTAAATTGAACTTAATGGATTTCGAGATTGGTAACCAATCTTTAACATATTATATATGTTTCTATATCTCTCGAAATGAGTTGCTAATGGCTTCCAATATTTTGGTTTGATTTGCTGAATAAGTTCTAATCGATCTTCCATATCCAACTGATTGATGTCTCCAGAAAAGCGAGGGACTGAATCTAACATGTGATACAATTGATCTTGAGCTAATCTAGGCGGCAAAGCTTCTATAAACGGATTTCCTTGATATTCTTCAACAATCTGTGGATAGTACGTCGCTTTAATTTGACTACCTTTTAGATATATATACCGTCCTTGTTCTTTTATCATTAATCTTAAGACCCCCTTTCTAGATTCTTGCCTAAAAGAAACAGCTCCATTTTATCCAGCTTGCGTTTTTCAATCACTGGAGTCTGGTTATCTACTGTAGCAGTTGCAGCTATAACCCGTGCCTGAGATTTAGTCGCAGTCCAAGCTTTTGCACTTGATTCAATTCTTCTCTCAAGTTTTCGAACACTCCGCTTATTCTTGAATTTAGCTGATTTGGGCCTCCCCTTTTGTGCTTCTTTTAATTTTGCCACTTCAACTTGTGTTAAGTTTTTCGCAACTGTATCTAACTCTGCTTCAATTTGATTTCTATTATTCTTAGCCTTTTTTAATTGCTTACTCTTGAAACTCATTATTTCTTTTACATCTTCAAAATGAAGGCCTTCGTATTCCTTGAATTTTTCAGTAAGAAAAAGCTGCTCCTCTTTCCCATTTGCGAGCTTAATAAACACACTGCTACAATTTCTCGGGTCATAACTAACTATTACTTCTCTTCTACCTTCGATCATTTCGTCCTCGAACCATCCCTCATCTTCACCACGTTGGCAGGCATAACTCATTTTTCTTAACACCACACCTCCTCGAGTAACTTTGCATGTTTCTTTAGGAAGAAGTGCGTATCGGATCAAGCTACGTGGTTGCTCCTGTAGGAGATTATATTGCATTCCCCAATTCCACATAGATAAGGGGGTGAGTTCCACATTATCCACAAACATTTCCTTTGAAACTAAAAAATCTTCACTTAATGCTTTTCGGTTATACTCCAGGACAAACAGAATCACTAATTTTGTATAAGCCTCAAATGTATAGGCAGCCTTCTCTTCTGGATTTTTGTCTCCTCTAACCCTATGCTCTTTATGAATTCCCCCTGGATCAAGTTCTCTCATGCGCATACAAAAACTTTTGAATTGCTGTTCTATATACGGCTTTAAGTCTGCACGGTACGAAGGAGGATTACCTACCCGTATGTTAAGAAGCGCCAGATTGTTAGAGTTTTTACTTTTCATTTCTCCTCGGTCACCCACAATATATCTTGGTAAATGCTTAGCTGGCCAGTCTTCTTTATTAATAGTTATCCCGAACTGTGCACAATATGAGACTTTATCAGTAGAAGCATTCTCAAGCGCTACCATTTCCTCTTCCCAGGAAGGAGTCTTACATATGTGCATCCCAGTAATCAGTCTATTTATTACATCTTTAACAAAATAAACATGAGGTCTTCCTATAATCGTTTTATGATCAAGGGATACTAAAATATCATCAGCAGGTGTAGAGTCGGTTTCGTAGAGTGCTCCAGGTCCTTGGAGGTCGCCATTTGCAGATTTAAGGAGGGATCTTGCCAACATTTCAGCCTTTCGTTGACCAAACTTAGCAGCAACTTTCTTCTTTTTGTTATATTCTTTGTCATACCAATATAAAAACTGTCTCAACGAGGGTCCGCCAACCATTGGAATAAGCTCTCCAAATTTTCTATAATATCCATCTGGGTATTCTTCTTCACACATATGTTTGTGTGTGGCCCTTAAATTCATTCCTTGATCAGTATGGAATTTCTTAATTGCCTTTTTAAATTTCTTTTTGTCCTCATCGGTTATAATAAAGCTTTTCCCATTCTCAGGTTTTGGGCCTGTATTTTCACTTCGATTTCGTCCCCCGTAGTCGGAACTCCTACGTCAAAATAATCATTTAAAAGACCATTTTCATTCTTCCCATAAAACCAATACCTTTTTAATAATTGATAAACCCAATTTACTTGTTTATTACATTGTTCAGCCGCCCCACTAACTAGCTTTCCTCTTTTTCCAGGTATATATATGTCCGGCTCTTTAAATACAATTCCCTCAATAATTGCGAATTTTTCATCTCTCCTTTGAGAGTACTTTTTGAGATATTCATCGCTAGGAGCGATTAGGCGTAAATCAGGATCAATAATTTCAACCTGCGCACTACCACTCTCCAGGTAAAGTAATAAATCTTTATAGTCTCGGAAATAGGGAAAAGGGACTTTCTTTTTATTATCAATGTTAATGAGAACAACCTGCGAATGATCAGGAGCGATCCACAATACACGTTCAAATGTCCTCTTCTTATTAGGACCTACATCTAGAAAACAGATAACAGAATTTTGAAAGATCATTTCCTCACCACCATCATTTTAATGATTTATCTATAACCAAAGGGGCACTTTCACGTATCAATGCATTCATATCTGTTACCCAGCGTTTATTGGCAAGCATATGTTTAACCATAAACATTGATGTTCCGGGTTCAAGACCAATACTTTGATCGCACTTTAAACAATTTTTGCTTATGGATAAACCGCGATCATTCTTTTTCAATAATTCAAATATAGGTTCAGCAATAATATTGACCATCTCATTATCCATGCCCGGACGTACATCTGGTCGCTTTGCATCGTGTAACCAATCAATATTCTTTATGAAATTAATAGGTCTTCCCACATCAAATATCACTTTCCACTGAATACCGATTTCTTTATAGTACCGCCTTTCAATTTCAAATAATTCAAGCGTCCTTTTAGTCAAATTATTTATTGGTTTAAAAGTTCTGGCTTCTTCCATTGTTCTATTCTGACCATTTGGAACGGTTAACATAAAATCAGTAGTCTGAACTACATCTTCTCCTTTTAGATTCGCATGAATTATATTTAATTTCTTCGCTATTCGTTGTGTTTCTTCAATTGGAAGGGGATATTGTTCTCTGATATCTATAACTTGACCTGCCCAATCCTGTACAAGCAGATATTGATACTCATATTTGGACAACGTATGATGTATTCGATTTGAATGCCAGCCTGGAGTACGGGTTAACCATCCCTCTGACGCCACTTTATTATCATTTGCTTGAATGAAAGGAATGTAGTCTGCTCCTCTTCCTTGCCCTCTTCCATCTTTAAGTCGATTTGCATGTGTTATATTTATAGTGTTTGTCATTTACTTCTCCTCCCACTATAAATTAATATTTTCTCTTGTTTGCTCACTCGTTCTCAGGTTTTCATTCATTGACAGATTGAGAGTTGGAATAGTCATGTAAGGATGACATTATTTTCTGGAAGAGCCGGTGGCGGGAATAGAGAGTGGGGGAGTTATCCCCAACCCAAAGATACATTCTGTAATCGCACTTTGGATATCCACACCTGTCTCTTGACGGCTTACCCTCCCATGTCACGCGGGGTCTTTGCCCTTACATTCCTTCGTTCTGCCTCTCAAGAGGTGGACGCCGTTTCTTGCTCCTTTACAGGGTCGTTGCCCTTATGGAATTGATTCCTGCGGCTGCTCCGTGCTTCTTTTGTCTTTGGTGATTCCTACTTCAATGAGCAAAAAGAGTCTGGTCTTTTCTTAAGCTGCCATCTGTAGCTGGGCCAGACGTACCGGCCCTAACACGTCGTTAGCGTCGTACGGAATTCGCTTCGTACCGAGTGTATGCAGGACGCGTATAAGTTTTCCGCATAACGCCACAAGGGATTGCTTTTTCTTCAATGGATTCTGACTTCGTGTCGTAAAGTACTGGTGCAGCGCCTTGAACTCCGCGTTCTTCGCTACCATGGGCATGACCGCCCGGAACAGCAGGGCTCTTAGCCTTGCACGTCCACGTTTGGTAATGCTGGACTTGCCTTTTTTCTTTCCTGAACTGTTTTCTTTGAGATTCAGTCCGGCCAGCCGTATGATCTGCTGTCCGTGCTCGTAACTGCTTAGGTCCCCTACTTCTGCAAGGAACCCCGCCAAGGTGACTACGGCCACACCCGGCACAGTGAGCATCTCCTTCGTTCCCGGAATTTGTGCAAGTAGACGTTCCACCTCGACCAGAATCTCTTCGAGTTGTCTGGCGAACATTTCGTACTGCTCCAGAAGCGTTTTAATCTCTATTTTGGCTGCGGGAAGTCCTTCGGTAAGCCCGATGGATCTTCTTGCAGTTTCGACCAGTTGCTCCGCTCGTTTCGTCCCTACGGCGCGCTTCACGTCTTTCTTCCATCGCTTCACAATGGCCTCTGTACCGAGCGCTACGATCTCTTCTGGCGTCGGAAACTCGCTTAACGTAATAAGGGAGGCTTTCCCCTCCCAGTCTTTAAAAACCTTTGTATACTCCGGGAAAAATCGATCCTGCCAGTTCTGCATTCGTCTTTGTACCTGCCCGAGGTTCACCATGATTTTCTCGCGAAGATTCATGAGAATCCGCAGATCTGCATAGAGGTTCGTCGGCAGTTTCGGTTCGCTGTACTTCCCGTTACGCACTAAATCGGCAATGACTTTTGCATCCTTATAGTCGTTTTTCGTCGGTGAGTTGTCTTCCAGTTCTTTGCTTTTGTGTACATGATGCGGATTGACGATGACCAAAGGAATCCCTTGCTGTCCCAAGTATTCGGCCAGATTAAACCAGTAGTGTCCGGTAGGCTCAATGCCAAAGAGGACGTCAGTCTTGGCATGCTCCTGCTGAAGCTCCTTCATCCACTGAACCAGTTGTTCCAGCCCGGTACGGGTATTGGAGAACACACAGTCCTTTCCCAGTTCAATGCCCCGAAAGTCGATGGCACGGGCCACGTGGGTTTCTTTAGCAATGTCTGCGCCTACGACAAGGGTCTTGTCAGAAATTCGTGTAATCCGTTGATTCTGTTTCTTCGATTGTTTATACTTCATGTTGAGTGCCTCCTGCGCTGGAATTTGTTCTTTGGACGGAACGTTTCCCAGTATACAGTTGGCGCTTTTTTCTTTCAAACCTCAAATTAATTCATTACAGGAATGGCTCCTTTCAAAACAGAAAGACGCATAACTATTTAGTCATGCGCCTCTAGATGCAGTATATGTAAATCATTAACCTCAGTATTATATTCTAAATCAGTTTACAATGAGGGCCGATATTATTATATAGAATTTTAAAATTTTAGCACTTTATAAAACACAAAAAACAAACAACAAAGTATAAGTTCAATTTTTTATTCTCATAAATAACTTAAATTCACTTTCTTCCTTAACCCCAATCTTCTGTTAGGTCTAACTCTCTATTACAAATATCGCAATGAACGTGTATAACTGTTCCGAGACTGGTTGGAATAAATGTATATGAAAACTTAGCCCCCGTAACATCAACGGCTTTACACGAATCCCATTTCTTTATCTTCTTTTCCATTTCGGTAGTGATTTTAAATAACACACGATCCCTCCATCACTGTTTCTGTTATAAAGCATGTCAATATCTCTTACATACTAGAATCAGCATTTACAGAAGTATCCCTTGAAAAATAATGATCTGCACAACGATTGACGATATCTTCACGAGTCTTCTCGTGAATTTTTAGCAGTTGATTTAGAACAAAAATACGTTGAACATTATCTTCAGTAAACATGAACAATTGCTTTTTGTAATAATCTATTTGCATTTGGTGATTCCGTGAATAACGCTCCTTTCTTTCATATATGCTGAGTAATTGTAGATGCAGCTTATAAACATCATCATAATTCATTACTAAACCTCACTAGGTTTCTTTTCTCTATTATCTCCACCTCTCATTAATTAATACGTTTCAAGAGAAAACTACCTATATAAACACATTAATATACCCAAATAAAGGATACCCAATCGGGTGCCCTTTATTTAGGTCACTTCTCAAAACTTATTCTAAACTTCCATTCTAGATTATTTCAGGTAAGTACTCACTAAGCTCTAGTGGTTTCTTGTTTTTCATAAAAATGCTGATTGAAACAGAATGCGCTGTTCTTGGATTTCCTCCAATGATAAATAATATGGGTTCTGGACAGTTCATTGACTTATTATTAGAAATTGAGCTCATTTGTTTAGAATCAATTATGCTCATTTTACTCGATGCGAATGGATGAAAATGCCACTCTCCCACATAATATGCCTTCTCTAACTTCCATAGAGTATTAAGCCAATCTTTGAGACCATGAACTCCTCTATAAAATCTAGTTCTTGATTGTTTCGAATCAATAGGGGCAGCACTGCTCTTTATTATAACAGCCCTATTCAACGCATCATCATAGTAGCCGGCCAGAATACCACCTGTTTCTAACTCTCCACTTAAGGTACATTGCGCTAACATAAACGCTAATACATCGTCACTAAATTCAACCTCAAGAGTACTTCTACTATCTTTATATCTATGAACAAGCATTAAAACACCTCTCGTTGCTTTAGTAAGACACCAGCTGGTAATCCCTCTAAATGTTGTTGTTCATAAACAGCAAATATGTTGGGTCCAAATGGTTGAAGCCACCATGCTTCAATTTCTTTTATCGCTAGTCCTGCCATCATCCAAATGTCATCTGAGCGAGCAGGAAACAAAGGATGGTAACATCCTATCCCATCTCTAGGTAAGATGATGTCTTTATTCTCTTCTCGCTCCAATTCAATCCACGGCCTGAGAAAGTTATAGAAAGACTGAGCAGGAAATGGATGTTTATTGGATAAAAAAACAAACATTCTTTTAGCTCCGAATCCTAGTGACACTGAAACAAATCTTTTCGGAAGTGTCCAGTCAAAGGAATATAAATAGTCAACAACTGCGTCGCTTCCTGTAGTATCAATAATGACGTCCTGACTCTCTAATATATCTACTTCATCTTCACTCAAATTAGGAAAAGCACTGTTTATGGCTCCGGACCAGGTGTGTACATTATTGTAATTGATTCTATGCGATAATGCTTCAGCTTTATTCATGGATAAGTGATTAATACCAAGCGTATGTCGAGATAAATTACCAACTTTTAAAATATCATTGTCACAAACAATTATTTTAGAAATGCCTGTACGAGAAAGTAGTTCCCCGATGGCTGAACCAAGAGCGCCCGCGCCGATTAAAAACACACTATCATGATGTACTTTTTCATTTAAACTCCCACGACTAAGCACTGATTCTTTACTCCAGTTCTCTGTACGAACATACCTTAAGCTTTTTTCTGGATGTAAATGGTTTATGCGATCTCGTTGAAAATAGAAGTCATTTGCTCTTCTGAATCCTGTAATCTTATTTACCTTTTTAGTTAATTTCGCTATTTCAATACTTATCCAATGAACAATTGCATTTATTCCTCCGACCAATTGGGGAATTTGAAATCCAATCAATAGGTAATTCTGTTGTTCCTGTTCTCTGAAGACATGCATGTGCCCATATATTTCTCGCCAGATATCAAAATGATGTTTCTTACAAATAGCTTCTAATTCCTTTATTGTTTTAGGATAAGTCCAAGGATGGGAAATGGGCAAGAACGGAAGCAAAACCCATACCCCGTAATGAAGAATGGGTTCAACGCTAGCTCCGATAAGTTTCCCCCAGCTATATGTTTGAATGACATTTGACTTCCTATCATAAAAATCCGAAACAAATAAAGTGTTCTTATATTCTGGTATCTCTTTAAGAGATACCAACCCGGATCTAATTTTCATTCCACTCCACTGTATAAGATGCTTTTGTTCTTCTGCGAAGGCAATGAACTGTTCTCCGTCATAATATAAATGTGGCAATTCGAAATAATCTCCGGAGTTCACCAAAGAATTGTTTGAAGCAGCAAGCACCCACTTTTTTAATCGCTCAACATGCCATGAAATACGTTGATCTGAATCCATCTGTTCCTCAGTATCTGATAATAACTCAAGCTGACCATTATCCCAATCGGTACATATTTTTCCTAATCGCCAAGGGAAATGCTCTACCATTTTGTTTTCATTCATGTGCTGATAGGTTTGAGTAATACTATTTACTTTGTCGGGGTATATACCAATAGACCCTCTCGGATAAAGAGGATCTATTAACATATACCAATTCGTGGTATGGGGGATAGATCGTTCATCTACCCCTGATACATTTATACTAAACCGAAAAATCCAATTTTTAAAATTTTCAGACCAATAAAGGTCTTGGAGTTGCTGATATCCTTCAACAATTTCTAACTGGGTACACCCAACTATTATGCTTTCAGGTATTGAAGGATTATCCAAACCGTCCACCTACAATATCTGAACTAGTTGGGTTTTCTCTTTTTGAAAAGACTCCAGAACTACTCTGATTATTAGTTGTAGCCTCAGATGTAGGAAATTTCGAACCAAAGAGTTTGTTCCATTCTTCAGCACTTTCTTTAACAGTGGTGGCATCTGAAGCTTTTCTAGCAATTTCTGCAGCCTTTTTAACCAACTCATAAAACTCATTGTATTCTTCATCGGTAACTCTACCCATTACATCATGTTCCGGTACACCGTGATCTGCCATAACCGGCTTTGTTGAATAGTCATTCACTATGCCCTCCAAGACTTCAGTTACACCTTGACCAACGCTTTGTATTCCATCTGGGCAACATAAACCAATGAGATGCTCCAGTGGATATCCCTTAGGATGTTTTGGCACATTGTTTATTCTTCTCCACCACTTTAGTGCCTTAACTACGTTGACGTAATGCCGGTTACATGATTTATTTTTGTCTTGTGTCCATTTAATTTGTGCCAGAGGATCTGTTTGCTTCCATTCCTCCGCCTCCCTATCAGGAATCCAAAGAGGAACTGTTTTCCATTCCGGTTCATTAGCATTCGAATATGTTTTGAAAATAGAGCTTGCTTCTATAGTTTCATTTAAAACTTCCCATGATCCCTTTAAGGACCATGTTTCAATATCTTCCAGTGCTCGCATATCAGTAACACTAGCTGACTCCAGGATACCTTCTTCACTCTCTGAAGGGGCAGCTGTTATAACTACATCTAAGTCTACATAACTCAAAGAAATCCCTATTGAACGACCCTGAATCTGATACTTCCCCTCATAGTGTTTCTCCATAAATGGTTCGAAAACTTTAATAGCATCTTCTGGATTACTGTATTCCTCCATGCTCAACTTAGTCACCACAATGACATCGACATCCGAACGACTTTCCCCTTTTGGCCGAACAGCCGTAGATCTTCGGTAACTTCCTTGCAGGAATGTACTTACAATAATCTTAGACATATCTTCGTCTTCATTTAATCTTTTTCTTAACGTGGTATGCCCTTTGATTAGATCATCGACTTGATTATCAGTTAAACGAATTTCTTTAAGGAATCTGGCAAAGTAAGTAGGAATATTCACAGTAATACCTCCGAATTTTTAGAGTGGTAATATAAGCGAAGGTGAATATGATCCATCGCCAGAGAAGTCATGTTCGTACAAAATGATCTCTGGGATATTGGCTGCTTGTTGAGCAAGAAAAAAAACAAAACCACCAGGAGCAGCAAAGAAAAAATGAACCTTTCCTTTTCTCTGTTTCGGATTGCGCCTGTCTAAAATCCGGATGACCTGTCCTGCTAATAACCAGGCATGTGTACCATCTTGAATTGCCTTAGTGCCCTCTAAAGGTAAACAAAAATGATAAAATGATTTTATTGATAATTCTTTCTCCTCAATGTACCACTCAACATGAGATCTAACATTCCGAGTTATACTGATGGCAACAACTGTATCTCCTTCAAGCAGAGAGTTATCTGTGTACTCTTCATTGAACATTGGGTACGCTGGAGTTATTTCATAATGTACATCCGGAATCCATGCAATTAATCCATCTCCACGCTGAACAGGAAATACCTTGACGCCTGATTTTGGATTAAGGATTAAACCTGCAGCAAATGTTATAGAAAGATGTGTATTGAATTGAATAAGGTATGCATTACCTGGAGAAAAGACTTTTTTGGTGAACTCTACTAATCTAGCGTAAATATCCCCATTCCAACTTTTTTCTGATTTAAGCAATCGTCCATCGAAGTGGTCACTAAGACATAATAGATGGTTTGTTTCTTCCTCCAGAGTTTCCGTATACGGAAGAAAACTGCGAATTCCTACAGGAATATCATCTTTAAATAATAGCGGTTGGCCTGTATACAATCGTTCTGCGCGGCAGAGCTTTAAAAAGGACTCTTTATTAAAGCGTTTACTTCCCTTACTTGCACAGTTTACTATCAAATCATTATAAGGATTTACAAGGACCTTAAAATCAAGGGGTTTAAGTCCTGCAAGCATTAATTTAGAATTGAGTTGTTCCTTGATTAACATAGAAATACCCGGTTTACTATGTTGAATGCGAATACTGCTTAAAACAACACGTAGTTCGGCCTCATTATCTAGCTTTAGATGTTGCATCATAGATTTTCGAGCTAAGGCCATTTTAGTCCTTTGTCTTCCATCAAATAACACATTCAATTGTAGTTTGTTATGATGATTGTCCAATAAAACTTCTAGTGGATCGCCTTTTTTAATGTTCCAGGGTGTAATTAAATGAAATCGAGCTTTAGTGTACCCTTGTTTCAAAGCATCGTGCACGCGATTTAAGAAGGAGTGTGTAGAGGCATTAATAAATGAAGGATCAATGAGGTCCAATAATTCTATCTGTTGCGAATTCTTAACATGATATTTCACCTGATAAAAGTCCATCGTAATTTCATCATCGATGCTGTAATCCCCCCTAATAGGTTCAATATATTCAACTACAACATCGTCGAGAGATTTAATACGATCATCCTCATATGATACTTCCTTAATATTGGTATCATTATGGAGCAACTCAGAAGCAAATATCCAAAAATACAGATTCTGATACGTCAAACCAGCATTAATTGCATCAATTGCTTTCCCCATATATCACAGTCCTATAAGTAAATTAAAGAACTTATGTTCCCTTAATTATTATCTCACAACAACCTTCTATATTCAACTATCCAATCACTTTCCCTGGTTTTGCAGCAAAGGAAACAGTGTATGTACATAGCCAAAAGAGTGCTGTGAAAAAGGTCTTGCCGTGCCTTTGCTGACATCTGCTGCGACTCCCTTGCTGATTTTTAATACCCTGTCCGCTAATTTAAGTATTCCAGTGAAGATTTGACCGTAGCTTCTTAAATGCGAATTTAGATCCTGGATGTGGTATTCTCTAGGTTATTGCCGGACTAAAGGATACTGAACATGTTCTGGATCTCGAGAACCGGAACTGATTCAACTGCTTCCTCGTCTCCCGACAGGTAGGAGCAAGGCTAGACTATGTTAGCGTACAAGGGATAACACCACCAAAAAACAAGCATTCATATTTATGAAAATAATTGTTTTATTTGCACCGAATTACCCTCAAAGGATTGCCTCTCACTCAGTGAGCTTTTCTCGTAATCGGTATCTTCCAGTAACGGGCGACCAATGGCAATAATATCAGCCAAGCGATTCAAGGATACGGTCCGCTAAATTACGAATTTGAATATTCCCTACAGGTATAAAAGGTATTTGTACATGCTTTTTAATGAATGCTACGCGAGGTGCTTGATAAGTGTCATATATATCTTGTGGTCTCACAGGGGTTATCCCCCGCCTCTTAATACATGGATAGCATTTTCATCGGTTTCTAACCCCGAAGAATGTGCGCTAACTCTTCCGGATATAACCCGTCCTCCTTATAATCTGTTGTAGATACACGTACCATTACCAGATATTGATTTCCTACATCTTCACGAATGGCAAAAAGGATCTTCAGGGGACTCTCGAAAGCTTGATCGTGTTGGCGACGCTATGGGTTATAAATAAAGAATAATATTATTACTGGTACAGAGCAATCATTCTTCATAAATTGCAAAAGATCTGAATAATACTAACCTTTAAATAAAACAAAGAATGTAACTCAAACGAGTATATAGTCTTTTTTTAAAGCATCATTTGGTAGATGGTTATATATTAAATTAGTCAATATTCATTGGCATTACTACTCATATTAAAAATTATTTACTCTCTTTCTTTAAAGTTAACACTCTTTCGAAATGTATATAACTTTGCTTGGTCATATCAAAAAGATAAATACTTGTAGGATAATGGGAATTTTCATCTTCAGAAAGAACAAGTTGTGTGGCTGATATTGCATATAAAACATGTAAATATCGCTCTTCTATTTTTTCAGGAGTCGGAGATAATACGTAACTCCAACATCTTCTTTTAAAGCCTTATAAGTAAAGTTGTGCTTTCATTAAAAGATACGTAATCATAAAAAACACAATAATACATGAAATAAGATCCCAATAATATGCTCCATTTTTCACACCCGAATTAAAGTAGGATTCGTTTAAAAAGTATGCATAAATAATAAGATTTAGAAAAACCATACCTATGGTTATATATTCAACTTTTTTCTCAGAGTAATTGATTTCGTTACCTGTCTTTTTTTCTTTTTGTTTTTTTGATATACAGGTACAACCAATGATTATTAACTATAAATGAGCAAATTCGCTTCCAGTAAACTGTAAAATCAAAAAGAATAGAGACAAAGTGCTCTCCTTGTGTTAAAAAGTAGTCACCACAACACACTTTTTAGCCGAAGGAGAACTCACAATGTCCCATACCGCCATCGTACCTGATCATCAAATGCTTCGCAACTATTTATTGCAGCACCGGTTGCCTTTATATTTCTCTAAACCCGTGATGAATCATATCCTATCTTACATGGCAGCAGCAACGTCCAAAGGATTTCGGGGTAAGGTCGTAGATCTAGCCGATTATAGCCCGTGTCACCGCACTGCTCTCGGGCACTTTTTGACTCACGGGCACTGGGACGAAAGGATTCTTCAACATAAAGTGAAGCAAGAATCTATTCGTCATGTACTCCGCGAGTCCACACAAACGGCGGAGCCTCTATTTGTGATTCATGATGATTCGATTTGCAAGAAGACCAAGCCTTCGTCACAGGCCAAGTCTCCCATCGAACAGACTGGATATCATCATTCGCATCTCGAAGGTAAAACCGTCTGGGGCCATCAGGTTCAGGCCACTATCGTACAATGTGGTGCAGCGGCATTGATTCATTCTATAGATCTATACGACAGAAAAAAAGTTCATCCGGATGGCTCCGTCTATACTAAAATCGATCATGTGTGTGACATGGCTGCGACGATGCCTTTGCCTCCATATGGGGGATATGCGCTTGTCGATTCCTGGTTTACTTGCTCCCGGATCATTGACAGCTACGCGACTGCAGGATACCACCTGATTGGCGCTTTAAAAACCAATCGTATTCTCTATCCGCAAGGCATCCGGATCTCGGTTCAGCATTTTGCCGCGCATGTGTCCAAAAAAGACGTTCACCTCGTGACCGTGAATGGTTCTTCGTACTGGACGTACCGATATGAGGGAGCCTTAAACGACATCCCGAATGCAGTCGTACTTCTCTGTTGGCCTGAGCAAGCCTTTGGTCAGCCGAAAGCTTTACGCGCCTTTTTGTGCACGAATGTGTCTTTAGAGACAGAGACGATTTGTACGTATTACAGCAAAAGATGGCCGATTGAAATCTTCTTTAGACAATCCAAAGGTAATTTAGGATTCGAGACGTATCAAGTTCGCTCGGCCACTGCGTTTATTCGTCTATGGGCACTACTCGCCTGGACACATTTGTTCTGTACCGTGGGGCTTGAACAGCCTTGTTCCTTTGGCGATGGGCTACGCACCGTTCGCAAGCAAGTCAAACAAGATATCGCCCAGTTTATCTATGACTGCGGCCGAAAGAACATTCCTTTTCAAGTGATTCAAAAACGATTAAAATTAGCATGATCTTTGATTTGGAATTTTTTGTATCCGTTTTTGCTCATTTATAGTTATTAACGCAATAATATATACAAGTAAAAGGATGCCTATCGCAAAATCCGTATATCTAAGTTCTTTGACTTGATTCATAAGGAACGCGAATAACACTCCATACCCAATGAATAGAGCAATTAGAAGTATAAATGCACCGAGGAGGAAAAGGAAGAACCGGTACAGTAGCCGCAGGTATCTTACTTACTCTAGGGCTAAATGACACATTTGACGAAGCCACCGTGATCCAAATGGCCATGAAAGCCGCAATTCCTCGTAAGTTTTTGAAAAAACAACTTTTTTGCTTTGATGGTAAGCTGTCAGTGGTAGCTCGGATTGCTTGCTCAAAGCGTCTTTCTTGCGATGGTCTTCTTTCTTTTTTGCTTCCCTGATTCTATATTTTTTTCAATTTTGCTGTAAATTTGTCGCTTACAAGAGGGAAATAAAGGACAGAGATAGAACTACATTGATGGGGAACAGAACCATAAGAGCTGCAATATGGTTTTTTGTCTATTCAGGCTGACTAGATGAGGGGTGACATGATGACCGTTGAAATCGCAGGAGTTCGAGGCTATGAGTACCAGTATCTTGTTTCTGCTTATGTGGCGCTGAAGCTGCTAGATCAAGAAAACGTTGGCATCTATATCGAATGTGCGGATGGTGAAGATTCGCGGATTACTTTTCAGGCCGCGGGCGAGCCTTATATTTTGGACGTGCAAGTGAAGGATCGCTCCGCTCAAATTGATTTAGCGGAGTTTTCGAGTTGGATTAGCCATTTTGACAAGTATAGCGGGGAAATGAACTTGCTGGAGAAATTAAAGCAAGACGCCAATCGCTTTGTATTATTTATAACGAATGCCCGCTGCCAGGACGACGTGAGCCTCTTTGTAGATTCCAATGAGGTTTATTTGCCGTTAACGGCAGGGATGGGCAACGACTTATTGGATCGGGTCAAAACAAATGTGTTGGCTCACTACACAGATGCAACTCCTGCTGGGCAGGGACGTCGGCGTTTTTTGCAGCAGTTTTTTAGAGATAACTCAAAAAATCAGCTTAGGAAGATTTTGAAAAAGAACCGCGTCTGGGAGTCTATGGACTGGGATACTGTTTATGAACGGCTAGCACGGTTGCTCAATAGAAAATACGCCGTTCCGCAAAGCAAAACAGATGACGTCATTAGCAAGCTGGATGAGCTAGTTCGGCAAGGACGCGATTCCGGGCAATCCATCATGGAGGATGTTGTTAGACTGCTTGCTGCTTACAACGGCAATCGAATATTCCCCTATGATGAGAAGCTCGTGCCGCGCGCCGAAATGTCCCTCTGCAGTGAAGTTTTAGAAGCTTCCCATGTGCTGCTGTTGACAGGGGTATCCTTCTGTGGCAAAACGTATTTGGCGAAGGAGATTGCCCAACGTTATCAGGAGTCTGGCTTTAGAGTGAAAATAACAAGTGAGCTAGATGGGGATAGCGGTGCGCTCGCTTTTTTGCGGCATGTGAGCCATGAGGAGAGGCTGCTTGTACTGGAAGACCCGTTTGGCTCGATGACGGCTCATGCACAAAGGGCCGAGCTTATTGCAAAAGTGGAACGGCTGCTGGACGCCTGCGGCCCATATCGCAAACTGATCGTGACAACCCGCAGCGATATTTTGCTTCATGCTTTGCGTCGCGACACGATTGCGGAATGCCACATGAAGGCACATATATGGCATGATTTGACGTCTAATGAAGTTGCAACCGGAGAGAAAATTTGGAGTCGCTATTATGGTGAGTCGGATCCATCTAAGGTATTGTTTAAGCGGCTGCAGGACTGGTTGGAGCGTTATGAACGTACGAGCGTCTTGCAACCGGGACAAATCGTGCACCTCTATTATGCGCAGCCTGATCTGGGTGTGCTGGAGCAATGGGATGAGTCGGCAATCGTTAATGAAGCACGGATCGACTCTAATCGCTTGGCACGGCAAATTGACGAGCAGGGACAGTACAGCAAGCATGTGTTTATAGCGCTTGGTTTAAGCTGCAACACCTATCGAGCGGTCAAGCTCGACGATTTGGCGTTTCTGTTAAGTGAATCGACGGAGGAGCCAGCGCTTAACTCCCAGTATGACGAGCCGGTTTCTTATCATATCGGGGGCAAAGTAGCGGAGACGCCGCCATATCCAGCCTACCAGGCAGCGTATGAGATTACGGGCGACGATAGGGCAGCGCTTCGAGATTTACGCGACCGCGGCTATATCAAAGTTGATTCGTTTTATAAAACGATTGTGTTTACCCATCCGATTTACTACCACGCGAGCAAAATCTTATTCCAAACGAATCTGGAAGACGTTTTTGCCGACAAGGATAGCAACTTCCGCTTGTTAGGTCGAAGTTTGGCTTCACCATCTAAAGACGGAAACCTATGCGCGCTTATGATGGCAGAGTGGCAGTATGCCGAGACACAAGATGCCACGCTTAAACAGCGAATCAAGGTATTACTTCTAAGAAGTCTACATTCGTTGTTTCCGTCTGTGAAGGATCGGGTCATTATGTATTTCAATAGTCGGCTGGATGAGCTGAACGATCAGGAGCAGAAGGCGTTTGTGCGTGCTGTAAAAATTCAAAACTCGATGAACGACGATGATATTTTGTGGCATAAGGGCGAGCCGTATTTTAATACAGCAACGGAGCGTCGGTCCAGTTTCGACTGGCTGGACTGGGATGAGGACAGACATGCAGCAAGTCTGCAAAAATTGGCGGCAAGCGAGCTACTTACTGCTGAAGAAATACGGGATATGCTAGCAGTTCGCGTTGCAGACAAAATGGAGCCTGCGGATCTGCTGCACGTTATTCGGCTGGCGCTAGCTTATGATGAAAGCTTTATTCGAGCGAAAGCGGTGAAACTGCTGTTTCAACAGTTCGCTTATACGTTCGAGGATATTGCAGGCTACTTGGAGCCGCAAGAGCATCCGGACTATATTTATAAGCTGTTTCGCGGCGCTTTGTCCAGTTGGAGCAGCTATAAACCACAAGCGAAGTCTGCGATTTTAGATTATGTTCGGAAATCGCTGTCAATTATGTCCGTTGCGCTGCGCTCCAAACGTTTTTTGGAATATTTCGAGGATCAGTATGCGCGGGATGGCCTAGATTGGGATAAACTCACAGACGAGGAGGCCCGAGAGCTATGGCTTGTTTGGTACGATGTGTTTATTGCGCTACTAAACCATTTTCCGTCCCAATATATCCGGATGAATGAAGCTCATATGGTGAAAGCAGCGAGAGAGTCACTCGCTCATGTTGATGATTTGGAGCGGATTGTCCAATTGGCGAGCTCTTGGCATCGTTGGCTGCATCATTATAGCGAGCATCATTTGCCGGAGGATTATGGCATGAATGTTGCGGATTATTTGCTGAAAGGAACAGGACAGGCTGCTGACGTTAGAGCAGAACTATTTCAAGAACTGCTTTCAGTCCGGCAAACTAGTCTGCTCACGGTTACGATCGGCACATTGGTAGACCATTGGCCCTCGCTGTCAATTGGCGAACGGGCTGAGCTAATAGCGGTATTGCAAGCCAAGCGAGAGGATGTCCGGTGGCTGCGTGGAGTTGCGCTGAACCGCCGCATTGTTCCTGATGAAGTGCAAATTGCGATTGTGGGCGAGGTCTTATTTGGACAAGAGATTGGTGCTGTAGTGGATCGGCTGATGGCGGAAGGACTGCTAGAATGCTGCCTCAACGTCCATTGCGGTTACCCGCAGCCGTTATGGTGGAATGGCTATCATCATCATAACGAAAAGGTATGGAATCGTGTTATTGTGGAGGTTTTGGGGCGACCACCGGAGGGGCGATGCTTCGATATTGCATTGCGGGAGTTTATAGATGCGCTTTACTATAAAGATACGGACCGATTTCAAGACGGTATGGCCGTGTATACGAGACTGGTCGCTAATCTCGCTCAACGACAGAAGCTGTTTCGTCAGTTGCTGACCGTTACAGCAACAAACAACCAAAGCAATAAACAAATGTGGGATCTGCTGCTTGCCCATAGCTCCGAGGAGGAGCGACAGCAATTTTTCACGCTCATCGCAGAGAATATTGAAGCTGTGCAATACCAGTGTGATGATAGAAAAGATTTGTTGGAGCTATTTGAGAGGGATGTTGTATTTGGCCAGTTGTGCTCTAGACTGAGCATCGACCATAAGGTGGTAGATATTTGCTTCCAGTATATGAATTATGCTGAGCAGCAAGCAACGACCTCTCTTGCCGACGATGAGAAGCATGGACAACAGCTCGACAATTTTAAAACATTTATTAGCTTGGTATATGAGCATAATCCGCCGAGAATGACGTTAACAAACAGGATAGTTGGCAAAACGCTGCGCAAATTGCGTATTGCCGATGACGAAATTGATCGGCTGCTTGAAGCTAATCGACATCAGCTTATCGAGTCGGGCTCCGAGCAAGCGCGATCGTTTGAAGATCATTACGAGTTGGAGCATTGGGTGCTGTGATGGCGCAACGGCTGTTGTAGGAAGCGATAAGCTTACATTATACGCACAGCATACATCTCGTGAACGTGAACATTGCAGATTGGCGGCGGACAAAGCAAATTAAGCAGAAAACACAGCACAAGAACAATGGTAGCTTATCGCTAGTGCCCATCTTAAAAGTAGTTGGTAAAACGTAACAAAACCTCCCTTTAGAAGCTATTAAATTTAGTTTGCTTCTAAGGGGAGGTTTAATCTGCCTGCTGTATTAAACTAGCGTTTTCCGTTAGTTTAATACCTCCAATTTTCAAAAAAATATTTACTATTCTTATCTCGGCTAATTAGTACTTCAAGTACCAAACGACTAACATAACATTAATATACTTAATTGATTTTAGCGTTTTTTCTTATTTCCGGTAGTTTTTCTTCAATTTTTTCAAAAAACTCTGGAGAAATAACCCACCATTTTTCATCCCATGAATGTAGTTTGGTTTCTTCGCAAGTACATTTTACAATTTCAACCAAATCCATAGCACACTTCTTACTAAATCTATTGAAAATAGAGAAAATAACTAACAAATATCTTTTTCTTAATGAAGGATGTGTACTATCAAATTGAAATGGAGATTTTGTACTTGATATTGCCATATATATTATTGCTGAAGCTATTCCACTTAACTGCAATTCTTCATGCCCCTGATCAATTTTTTGCTTATAAAAATTTAGAAACTCTTTAATAAACAATACAGCACACTCATCCGCTTCAATTTCCATATCATGGTTAATCTGAGTATCGTCAGAATAACCACTATGTTCCAAATAACAATGACCAACTTCATGACCGATTATAAAACCTAAAGATACCTCGTAAATTTCGCTTAAAAGTATTGCGTAATTATCAAATAATTCTTCTCCGCCACTAGTTATAATATAATCCTCATACTCAAACAAGTATTTTTTAGAATACGGATCTTTAAATTTAAACAGTAATTTATTAAGCAAAGACTCATCAAAATCCTTACTTAATTTATCAAAATAGCCATATTTACGCATGAACTTTATGGTTATTATCTCATTTATCTGATCTAGTTGGTATGCTGTTGTGGCATCTATAATTACCAAACGAGATTTATCATAAAAAGGTATGTAAACATATGGCCTTGGTAACCTTCTCTCCATAGCAACATAACCAACATATATTGAACGAATGATTTCCCCTAATTTTTTATTCATTGTGTTAAGAAACACTAATTTAACAATAAAATCACATGTTAGATCATTGCTGAAGGGTAATGGATCATTATTAATAGCTTCTATTAAGGTACTAGTTTTTAGATGCTCAATTATTTCAGGACTAAGCAGATTGTTTTCGATAGCATCGCTTAATATTTTAGATTCTACATTAGCTGATTCACCTTTGAAAAAATTTGTAAAAAATACTTGTTTGGCAAATTGGTTTCTAAGTTCCACAATCATTCCCCCTTCTTATCTTATACATTTGTCATTAAGTAGTATGATATAAAAATTAACTTATTGTATCTATTCTGTCCGTTGCACATGCATTGCGACGTCCCTTTGAAATATTTACTTAAGTTTGACTTGAGTGTAATAGTGATATGCCTTGCGGCGTCCCGACGATTCAAAGATATTATTTTGTAAGGTACACAGAAGATGCCCTCTCACAGAAATCAAGCACAAAAAGAGAGTTGCCACTAGTCTAAAATTCTCGAGGCAACTCCCCTATTCGTTATTCTTTATAGCTGATATTATTAATGTAGTCGACCACTTTTTGATGTAATTCAGAATATAAATCTTTGCTTTTTATATTAAGTTCTTTCTCTTCACGTGCCTTTTTCATTGAAAAGTTGTGGTGTATTATATAATTCCTAAGCATTGATAGTTTTTTAAGAGAGCCCTTTTCATTAATAACCAGGCGTGACTTAAGTACGTCTTCAAGATCCTTAATTATATTGTTATCATTACTTTTGCTATAGGGGTCAGAGTGCAAACATTCATACATTTCTTTCAGCATTTGTTCAGTAATTGCATATAACTCTACGGTTAATGATGCGTATTTTCGATCTTTTCTCTTCGTGAATATATCCTTAATATCACTATCTGTGAAATCAACAAAATCAATTTCATCAAAAAGAGAAATTGATTTTTGTTTTCTTGTGTGTTCAACTATCAGTTCAAATTCGTGTTTGAGTAATTCGACTTCTGCAAGTGCAGCCCTCTGTAATCGAGAAATTTTGTATTCATCCTTCAAAGTAATCTTAGTCATTTTGGTTCCTCCTTTAGATTTCAAAGATCCTCGTCACTGTCTTCATCAACATCGCTTTCAATTTCCCCGGTATAAATTGCAGAATGAAAATCCCTGTAAATAATATACTGAGCTATTAAATAACGTCGTAAGTAAGATTCGAATTCTTCATCCACCACTAATTCGTCGAGAGATTCTATTGCGTCATTGGTAATTGTCATCTGATGATCTAAATACTCAAGGAGAATTGCCATCCTAACCCCTGCGAATGCCTTCTTATTAAAGTCCCGCTTTACAAGGCTATCAACGTCAAATGATTCCTTTATGTAACGTTTTAACGTCTGGAGTGCGACAAACTTTCCATGATTATGAGCTTTAAGCAACATATCATCCTCAAGAAAATAACGGATTTCACGTTTGGACTTAAAAACCTGACTTTTACTCCGTTTGATCCATTTCAATAGCTTCCTTACACGACTACCGCGGAAAGGTTTTACCTTAAAGACGGGATACGTGCGTCCGTCGAACAAGTTTGTCATCTCCTATTGTAAATTATTTAGTTAATCAGTAGTATACAATCAATCAATCGAAAAGTATACTTTAATTTTACAATTTAATGAGGTTCACTGATACCGACGGGTTATGCCCGGAAGCAACAAGGTGAACACAGATACAGCAGCAAGCCATCCTGCCGTCCACCAACTGCTGACGGGATTCTCCAGGGCGCAATTTGAAACGCGGGGCCACTGCAGATGATATTCACCTAGAACCGGTGACCCCATCCTGCTTCGCCCGAGAGCAACCCTATGCTCGGAAGGGTAGCAGCAAGATCTTCCCCTAGGTCCGCCGGTATCAACCTGCAGAGCCATGGAGAAACCCAATATTTCTGTACAACTAGGAGCTCGATTCGCAATTTCGTCACGCAGCCGGTCGCCGCAGTACCGATCGCGCCGAGTCGGCGCTTCTTTATGAACTACCAGGAGCCTAAATTGCGAATCCGCCCCGCTGCTAGCAACGCCGGTTCCGTCTAAACGACGCTTCCTAGAAAACAACCTAGGTGAGCATGAGCCGCTGCTTAGCCGCGTACCTGATCGCCGGCGTGTCAATCTTGCTGAACCGACGCTTTCAGAAGATTAACCAGGAGTACGAGCCGCGCATATGGCTGCCGACGTATTAGTCTGTAATCCTATTTTCGCATTCTAATACTTTACCTACTGAGTCTAATCCTTATATTGTCTTTCAACAGCCGGACTTCGTCTCGGAGCAAGCAGTGCGTGAATCTGAAGTAGCAAGCAGCACCTACTGACTACGATATCGCCTTTTCAGTTTGGTGAAAATAAAACGCGGTTTTTGAATTGAAGAATCGTCAGCTTTTGAAAAATAAGTTTTTGACTGATTGATTAAAAGAAACAGCGGCAGTCCAAGACTTGATAAATAAAGTCTTAGACTGCCGCTGTTGTCGTTAAACTAACGTTGCTGTTCAATAGGTTAGTATTCAACATTTTTTGGAATTTTATTTGGGAAAGGCATTATCGGAAACAAAAGATAAAAGATGCAGATTCCTCGGCTATTTCGGAATTCCTTACCGTACATACTTTTGAAAAGAATCCAGAAAGGGTTTAAGAAAAGCACTTCAATCTTTCAAATCTATGCTCGTCTTCTGTTTCAACTTCTTACTACCAATAGATATAAGACCCGGACTATTGTCATCCTCAGAAGTCAATTCGTAGTTCTCACAAATATAGTTTACAAAGTCTTTTAATGAAGACGGTCGTTCATTAATATATTTTTGTTCTTCGTCAGTTAAACCGTTCAGCGTTGAATCATAAAGAGCTGTCATTTGATTTACAACCTTTTCTATCGGCTGGAAGCCAAGCATAATCTCATTCATGAATCTTGGGTGAAATTGTATTGGATCTCCACCTTTACTTAGCTGAGGAAACCCCTCCTTCGAGGTAGTATATTCAAAGCCCTTAATTCGGAACTTATCTTTAAGTACCTCATGATCAAGGTAACAAAGAATTATGACGCCTACTTCCATTAAAAGCTTTTTACTTTTCAGAGAAATTGGAAATGCAAGTGGTGGCATGTGAAATATGCTTTCTCGTGGTTCCTCGACCAACCCTGAAAGCCCAGTCCAAAAAGGTTCTTTAAAATCGTACAGGCCGGTGATGAGCTCAGGATCAACTTCTTTGGGATCCTCCTCATACTTGATTGCTGCATAAACCAAACCCGGTTCAGCTAATACGGAGGAGTTCCCTGATTTGTTTCTCATACATTCCTCAATAAGTTGATCAAGCAACGAAAAGTGTTCTTGATATCCCGTTACATCAACTTCAATTGTTCTCGTAATCAAATCCGCTCTATATAGCGTTCCATAGCCTCTTTCTAAATACTCCTGGAGCCAGAAATTTTTGGAGAATTGTCTTCCTACCCTTCCCCTTACCATTTCTTCAATCTCCATTGGCGTCGACGTTTTACATTCGTAGATATGAATCTGATCAGTTGCCTTCACCTCAATTAGGTCCCCAGTTGTGATGCAACGAGTTGTATCTGCAAGAATAAATATTTTCTCATTCGCTAAAGGTTCAAATTTTTCTATTATCCCCATAATAGTATCTTTTTGGGGCAAAAGTGCGGTCCTCCCAGACTCAAACTTTCCTAGTTGTCTTATTGTGAAGGTTTCTAGCACGGACCACACCATAGCTTCGCTGATCGAGTAAAGCCGAGCCTGATGATAAAGCCACTCATCCTTTTCAGCTTCATTTCCTTTAATTAGTTCCTCCTCACACTTAAGTAGTGCTTTAACTAATTCTTTTTGTAGATTCCAGAAGGAGTACGTGCTACTTATATTCTCAAACCTATCGTATAATTCATACCTATAAGCCAATAGTGTGTCCATACAATACTCCTTTCAATCTTCTCAAGTAACTGACCATGAGCTTATTTTTACCTGTGTCCGAAAACTTATTAATATTACTTACAGTTCATAGAGCTGCTCCATTTGAACTAGATTGAATTCTTAAAATTTTATGATTTGATAAATTGCCAAACTACGACGGTTGTCGGATTACTTTTATTATCGACCACATTAAGTCTTGCGCCTGAGTTGGCGATATTAAGTTCATCCGCCGCTTCACTCAACACGAAGCTAACTAATCGATTAAAAGGATCTCCTATGATATTGTCATTACCATGATTGAGGCTGGTTGGGACGTAATATCCTGTATTACAAGCGATGCTGTGGAGCGCCAAGAAGAACAATAGGGGATGCCGGTGAATCTAAACTTACAGGGAGAGATTGTCGGTCTAGATATTTCAAAAGAAGAAATTCATGGACAAGCCTTTTTAGCGAGCGGAAAGCCCTTCAGAGGGACATTCCACTTCGTGCCACTCGTGATGGACTAGCAAATCCATATCAAGTTTTAACGGATGTTGAATTAGTATCTAAACAACGTTCTTTACTTATTCTAGAAGCAACCGGACATTACCAAAGCCCTGTTGTTCAGTTCCTAGTATTGAATATTTTAAGAAAAGAGGGGTTCAACTTCTCAATCTGCGCTATCACTGGATTAATCAACGGGTTCAATGACTAGTAGATGCGGCAAAACAAAACCCATTTCAGCAAACCATGTATAAAAGTCATTTAATCAATTTGAAAGTTCTTATTACCCGTATTCTTCAATACCAAGAGCATATTTCTGAACTGGAACAGAACATAGATGCTCTAGCTAAAAAAATTGAAGATTATGTAATTAATTTATTCGATTTCCAGCATTGGGCATAAAGTATCTTTGCTTCCGGTAAGTTTACAGCGACTCAAAACCAAATCACGAAACGTGGTTTTAAGTATTTGCGTTACGCGCTGGTGATGGCTGTTCCGTGTAGACTTATCCCCTCCCAAATATGCGAATCAAAGAGTTCTATGATCGCAAGAGAGCCGAAGGAAAACAGCATAAAGTAGCTCTAATCGCGTGTGCAAATAAGCTCGTGCATTGGCTGTACGCTATCTTGAAAAACAATAAGGTATTCCATCCAAATTAAAGGAATCTTATTGTAATAATATTCTAATACAGACTGGAAATTGGAGGGTTATTTGGCATTCTCATTTTAACTATATCACATGATTTAAAATCACCTTTCTGGTAATATTTACAAGCTATTAGCAGGATAGTTTAATGAAGCATCCGCTAGTCTAATAACTTTATTTTCTTAGTCTAACACTTTATTTTTCAGTCTAATGCTTTACTTTCTTTTTTAAATATAATAATTAATTTTAACAATTCCCCCTTAATATCCATTTCCGAAAAACAAAGCCGTCCTGAGATGTCAGGACGGCTCATGCTGTCTGGGTTATTGTCTAAGTTTTTATTATCAGACAACTTCATAACTTTAATGTGCACTTCACAACTTTAATGTCTTCTTCATAACTTTAATGTCTACTTCACAACTATATTGTTTCTATACAACTGGACACTTCCAATATAAACAACCCAAACCTACTCCACCGTAACACTCTTCGCCAGGTTACGGGGCTTATCGACATCGTGACCCAGGGCCAGCGAAGCGTAGTAAGCCAGCAGCTGCAGGGTAACTACGGACAGAGCCGCACTCAGCAATGGCAGGGTTCTTGGAATTACAAACACCTGATCCACGGATCTAAGCAGGTCAGTGACATTCTCTTCTTGCGTAATGGCCATGACTACGGCACCGCGTGCTTTGACTTCCTTGATGTTGCTGACGGTTTTCTCCAGAACGGACTCCTGGGTTGCCAGGGCAATGACCGGCACGCCTTCCTGAATCAATGCGAGCGTACCATGCTTCAGCTCACCGGCAGCATAAGCTTCGGAGTGAATGTAAGAGATCTCTTTCAGCTTCAGTGAACCTTCCTGGGCTACTGCGTAATCGACACCGCGTCCAAGGAAGAACAGGTGCTCATGCTTGGAGATCTGCTCTGCATATTCCTTGATGGCATCCTTCTGAGCCAGAATCTGCTCTACTTGCTCCGGCAGGGATTGCATAGCCGCGAGAATAGCAGTCACCTCTGCTTCGGTCTGAGTGCCACGCACTTCAGCCAGATACAGCGCCAGCAAAGTGAATACGATCAGCTGGGAAGTGTACGCCTTAGTCGAAGCTACGGCGATTTCCGGTCCAGCCAGTGTGACCAGCACGCTGTCCGCTTCACGGGCAATCGAGCTGCCCACTACATTGGTTACAGCCAGCACATGCGCTCCATTGGCATGGCCTTCACGCAGGGCAGCCAGGGTATCTGCAGTTTCGCCGGATTGGCTGACTACGATAACCAGGGTTTCCGGCGATACGATCGGTGACCGGTAACGGTATTCGGATGCGATATCATTCTCTACCGGAATACGTACCAGCGTTTCGATCAGATTGCGTCCAACCAGTCCTGCATTGTAGGCCGTACCACAAGCAACGATCTGAATGTTCTTGATGTTCTTAATCTGCTCTTTGGTCAGGTTCAGTTCAGGCAAGATAACCTGATTGCCTTCAGCATTGATACGACCGCGCATGGTGTCGCGGTATGCCTTAGGCTGCTCGTGAATTTCCTTCAGCATGAAATGCTCGTATCCGCCTTTTTCTGCGGTAACGGCGTCCCAATCGACAGTAATCATTTCCCGAGCAATAAAGTTACCTTCAATCGTCATCAGTTCGACAGCATCGCGTGTCAGTACCGCCATTTCGCCGTCGTTTAGAATATATACGTTGCGGGTGTATTCCAGTAGAGCGGGAATATCGGACCCGATAAAGTTCTCTCCATCGCCAAGACCAATAATCAGCGGACTGGCTTGACGCACAGCTACCAATTTGTCCGGCTCATATTCAGTCAGAACGCCAAGGGCAAACGCACCGCGCATGAAAGTAATTGCTTTCTGCACAGCCTTCACAATGTCACCCTCATATTCACGGGCGATCAGGTGTGAAATCACCTCAGTATCAGTCTCGGATGTAAAGTGGCATCCTCCGGCCATCAGCTCTTCCTTCAAGTCCAGATAGTTCTCTACGATGCCGTTATGCACTACAGAGAATTTCTGGCTCTCATCGGTGTGGGGATGGGAGTTCTCATCCGAAGGTTTGCCATGAGTCGCCCAGCGAGTGTGTCCGATTCCGGCACTGCCTGTCAGCGGATGAGTATCAAGCTTGGTTTCCAGGTTCATCAAACGTCCTTTGGCTTTGACTACCTGAAGACCTTCCTGGGTGAACACAGCGATACCAGCGGAATCATACCCGCGATACTCCAGCTTCTTCAACCCATTGACCAAGATCCCCTGCGAATTCTGATTGCCAATATATCCTACGATACCACACATTATAATTTTCCTCCGTCCATGATTTGGGGTATGGGCGGCATAAGGAAAGAAACGTGCCGTGCGGCATGTTGATGAGAAAAAGCACAATATTCAGTTGTATACTCTCTTCTTCTCTGCCGTGGCAGAACAACGCTGTTTCTTCTGATGCACGCATCCAACTACTTCTTTACGCACCCATACGAAACGTTGTGTGAAAGGTCGCCCTAACATTTTCCGTTTTGTATTTACGGCTCTGGTGCATCACCGGGAGGTCCCCGCCGAACATTTCGAACACCCCCACCTCGTCAGCTTACGTCGGCCGTGATCCGTTCCAGCCTTCTTCCTGGCTGTCCCTTCTCCCCCGCGCGCGACCAAGCTCTGGCGCTTGCTGTTGCCAACCTCACAATCCCCGCTTTCCTTCTGGAATGACACTTAACCTATTATATGCACCTTACATCATTTTGGCAATGCCATAGGTCCCAAATACTTGCCGAAGCCTGTCATATGGATATAGTATGAACAGCCTAGAATGGAATAAAGCCGGAAAATGCGCATTGAAACAGCATTTCCCAGCCACCTAAATAATATTATACCAATTCGCGCTGCACAACATCCACAATTTGGCCGACATAATGATCCAGCTCTGCCTTATCCGGCCCCTCCGCCATCACGCGGATCAGCGGCTCTGTACCGGATGGACGCACCAGCACACGGCCGTTGTCGCCCAGCTTGCCTTCGACTTCCAGGATGGCGGCTTCAATCGCAGGATTGTTCGGATAATTGGTTTTATCCTGCACACGCACGTTAACCAGCACCTGCGGGTATTTAGTCATCATCGCTTTGAGGTCGCTAAGCTTCTTGCCGGAAGACTTCAGGGTATCCACCAGCTGAATCGCAGTCAGAATGCCGTCGCCAGTCGTATTGTAATCCAGAAAAATCACATGGCCGGACTGTTCTCCGCCCAGGTTGTAGCCGCCGCGGCGCATCTCTTCCATCACGTAGCGGTCGCCTACGGCTGTCTTGGCGGTATTCAGCTGTAATTGCTCAGTCGCCTTATAGAAGCCGATGTTGCTCATGACAGTGGACACAATGGTGCCGTCCTTCAGCTTGCCCGCCCGGTTCATCGCGTCTCCGCAGATGCAGAGGATAAAGTCTCCATCCACTTCCTCACCGGTCTCGTCGATAGCGATCAGGCGGTCAGCGTCTCCGTCAAAAGCAAGTCCCAAAGCCGCGCCATGGCGCAGCACTTCCTCTCGCAGTGTCTCCGGATGGGTGGAGCCGAAACCGTCGTTAATGTTCAGTCCGTCCGGTTCAGAACCAATCGCAATCACTTCAGCGCCCAGTTCCTTAAAAAGACGTGGTGCCAGCTCATAGGCCGCTCCATGTGCGCAGTCGAGCACGATTTTGATCCCGCTGAAGTTCTGGGAAATCGTTGTTTTGAGATAATCCAGGTAGAGATATTTGGCATCATTATTGACCGTAACCGTACCCAGACCGGAGCCTACAGGGCGAGGCAGCTCATCCTGCTCGGCATCCATCAGCTCTTCGATCCGCAGTTCGGTTTCATCCGTCAGCTTAAAGCCGTCTCCGCCAAAAAACTTAATGCCGTTATCTTCCACCGGATTATGGGAAGCCGAGATCATCACTCCGGCGTCAGCCTTCAGCAGTCTTGTAATATAAGCAACCGCAGGTGTACTCACTACACCCAGACGAATCACTTTAGCGCCAATCGAGAGCATCCCGGCAACCAGCGCCGACTCCAGCAATGGTCCGGAAATACGAGTATCCATTCCGATGACAACCTTCGGTTTCTCTATATTTCCGGCCAGCACATAACCACCGCAGCGGCCAATGCTATAGGCCATCTCCGCAGTTAATTCACGGTTTGCGACTCCGCGCACACCGTCTGTTCCAAAATACTTACCCATCTCTTTTCTCCTTTAAATACGCTGCTTCAGCTTAATGTTATATGATATGAATGAATAACTGTCAGGGTGAATCTCAGTGAATCACAACCACAACAGCTATGTACCACCGGTACTCCCGGTGTTTCCGGTGTTCCCAGTGTTCCCGGTGTTTCCGGTATTGCCGCCTTCATTGCCCGCATCACTCGGATTAGGGCTCTCGGCAGGAGGCGAAGGAGTTGCTGTTGGCGTAACCTCAATACTTGGCACAGGCGTCAAGCTCGGCACAATCTCATCGCCTGTGACAGGCTGAGAGCTTGGCTCCGGCGACGCTGTGCTGCTTGAATCCGTCTCAGGAGAAGCCTCGGGTGTCGCAGACGGCGGCTGCAGTTGCACGCCCACATCCAGCGGCTGTCCGGCATTGCCAAGTGTGATGAATTGCGGGAGCGAGACCTGCAGCGGGACCACATGCGGGCCTGCCCCCAGACCACTGACGTCGGCAACCACTGTAATACTGCCCGGGTCCAGCTGATCCAGCAGCGCGGGTGCGCCGGAGAGGGTCAGCGATATCGTCTGGGCAGCAGGCGAAGTAATCGCTGCGTCCAAACCGTCCGCTACCCCTTCCAGCTTAATCGGGATCCCGTCGAGGGTCCGCTGGGCAACCGCTGAGGTGCTTACGGTGATATTCAGAGTTCCTGGCTCCACCCGCTCGGTGCCTTCCGGCGGAACAAGCTTCACTTTCAGCTCGGTGGTGCCTGCGATTTTGATAGCTGCAAGATCAACGACTGCTTCGTAAGAGGTTAATGGCGCTAGTGCAGCCTCCTGGGCATAGACAACGACCTTGTCCTGCTGAGCAGTCACTTCGGACAAGACAAGCGTGTCCGGAAGCTTGCCGGTATAGCTGATCTCCAGCGGAAGCTCCTTGGAAGGCAGCGTGACCGGTACCTCAACCGCTACGGTAGCCGGCTCAATCACCGCATCTGGGATCTCCTTACCGTTGCTGTCATAGGCGTAGAGCTTCATCCGCTTCTCCTTGAAGGTAGTGGTCTCCCCGTCCAGCTCAATCGTACCCTGGACCTTGGCTACCCTGGTCAGATCGCTGGTCGGCAGGGTGACCTCGGCGGTCCCTGTAGGCTGGATAACCGGCGTTCCCAGCTTATATCCTTTGGCAGGCTCCCCCTTGGTGTTCAGGGTAATCGGGAACGACTTCGTGGTGCGCAGTTCTACCGTCACACGGACCACATCCGGCGTCATGCGGATAAGCCGCACTCCGCTCGGCAGCTTGTATTCCAGCGGAAGCGTATAGCTCCCCGGCTTCACATCGCTTAGATCGAGGGTGACGGAATAATCATCGGACAGCTTGTAGGTCAGGTCCGAGCTTCTCCCCTCAACCTCCAGCCGCACACTTTTCGCATCCACGGATATCGCATATTTATCCTCATCGTAGCCGGGAGTCTCAATCTTTACATTCTCAATGATTTTGGGTTCGGTAAGTACGGTTGATTGCGGCAGCGGAGCAGTGTCCACATGCACCATCGCCCACAGAATAATCCCGAGGGCAAGTGCAAGAACCTTGTTGAAGTTGTTATTCTTCATCCACTTATCCATTGGTCTTGTCCCCCTTCCGTTTCCAGAAAGCAGAACTCCTCTCCTTCAGCGGAGAAGTTGCACGCAGCTCTTGATACAGCTTCGAGATCAGCGATTCTTCCTTGATATCCCGCACGATCTGGCCATTGAGCGCCAGCGAGATCTGTCCGGTCTCCTCGGAGACCACTACTGAAACGGAGTCGGCCACTTCGCTGATCCCAATTGCCGCACGATGCCGGGTCCCCAGTTCCTTGCTGATAAAAGGGTTCTCGGACAACGGCAGATAACATGCTGCCGCGGCAATCGTGCTGCCCTGCATAATGAGCGCTCCGTCATGGAGCGGTGTATTCGGTATAAAAATATTAATCAGCAGCTCCGAGCTGACTACCGAACGCATCGGGATGCCCGATTCTGTATATTCGTTGAGTCCTGTTGTCCGCTCGAATACTATTAATGCACCTATTTTTCTACGCGATAAATAATTCACCGCCTTAATAACTTCACCGATCAGCTTGTTGATCTCCTCGTCGTCCTCCGACCAGCGGCCGAGGAATTTCCCACGCCCGAGCTGCTCAAGCCCGCGCCTCAGCTCCGGCTGGAAGATGATAAATACGGCGAAGATCCCGAACGTAAACACCTGGTTCATCAGCCACTTCAGTGTGTACAGGTCAAGAAGCGTGCTGACGGCCCAAATGACAACGAGCACCAGGATACCCTTCAGCAGTTGAACCGCGCGGGTACCGCGCACCATATTGAGCACTTTATAGATAATGTAGCTGACAATTAGGATGTCAATTATATCTTTAATGGACTCTTTCCATGTAAAATCCGTAAAATAGCTCATTGCCTAAAACCCCCGTCATTTCATATTAGCTGGGTTTATGTAAATTGTCTGTTAGTTCTGTACCATATCTAGGTTATAACGTTCCCGGTCCAGTTGCAAGTTTAAGGCATAATTCCGTGCATATACAGAGTTTTCCAGTTAAGAAGAAACGGCTTCGCCGTCCTTTGAGGAAGGGCAACCGTTTCTGTAGGAAGTTAGAAGAATCATTTATTGTGTGAAGCATATAACTGCTTATATTCAACAAAAAAGCGCCATCTTTCCGGAAAAAGAGGCGCAAATAATATTCCTGCTTAGCGACCAGTCAAGCTTAACGGTAGGCAACTTCAGAGAACATGTTCGTCACTTTATACCAGAGCCAACTTACCGCTTGGTCTATATTTTTGGCTTGCCCCGAGATATGGGCAGTTGAAGCTTTGTAGAGCGACCCGTCGATGACAGTCACATTGCCGTTCACTTCGCCATATACCTGCGTTTTGCCATTCTCCACAGTAAGATCGCCGGTGATGGTATGTCCGGACGGCACAATAACCGTATCACCCTTGATCACTACCTGATCCAGGTCCGATCCTCTGACTACCAGCTGGGTGTTCTGATTCCAGAAAGTGGCTGCGCTCATCAGCATGACTACAAGAAACAACGATGCCGCCGTTAACGCGGGATGTCTCTTGATCCAGGTGACAAAAGCTTTCTCTTTCTTAGGTTTCGGCAACGCGTTCATGATGCGGCCCACTAGTTCGTCGGAGGCTGCTGCGTTCTGATGCATCAGAGAGAACATCAGCATATCCGTCTGTTCCAATTCTTTGAACTTGATACGGCAATCCGGACAGGATAGAAGATGCTCCTTCAATTCCTTCTGCTGCTGTGCAGGCAAGTCGTCATCCAGGTAGTCATGCATCATAGAGACGGCCAGTTTGCATTCCATAGGAGCCAATCCTTTCATGAGTGCTATTTAATTATTCTGTGACTAAGGGGGCAGGAGACATAAGACTTGCTTAACTTACATACGTCCCCGCCAGTCAGACGTTTCACAAACTTTAATCTTATTTTACATTTTGGGACCTAATTTTTTACGCAAGAACTCACGCCCGCGATGCACCCGGGTCTTAATTGTAGTGACTGGCATATCCAGCACATCACTGATCTCCTGCAGCGACAGATCCTGCAGATAGCGGAGGATCATCACGGAACGGTACTTCACGGGCAGGCTGTCAATGGCCTCGTAGATCACCCTCTGTGTCTCGGAGAGCAGCAGTTCGGTCTCCGGAGTCACATTGTCGCTTGGAATCAGGGAATAGCCGTCAATGCCCTCCTGGTCGTTCATTTCGGCATCCAGCGAATAGACTGGCTTGCGCTTGCGCAGCCTGTCGATACACAGGTTGGTGCCGATACGGTAGATCCAGGTAGAGAACTTCTGTTTATCATCATACCGGTCAAGGTTTCTGTACACACGCAAAAAGGTTTCCTGGACGATGTCCTCCGCCTCATGACGGTTGTTCAACATCCGGTATGCCAAATGATATATTTTGTCTTTATATAGCTCCACAAGCTCGGCAAAAGCCCTTTGGTCGCCCTTCAAGGCGAGCTTTGTCAATCTGCCTTCCAAATTCTCCACCTGTTAACTCCCCCAGACTTGCCGCCCCTCGGTATTCTGCTTACAAATATCCACGGTACAAGCATTTAAATCGTAATTCAAGTCTGTGTAAAAATCAAGGATAGTCTTGTTACCTTTATCACTGACTCCCTACTCAAACAGCACAAACGAATAGTCCTTTTTTACGATCAATCAATTGTTCGCCAATCCGTAGATTTCACACGCATATGATAAGTACGCATATTAGCTTCATTGTTTTTCATTCGCTTCTCTTCAAATCAGGCGCGCAATCTTTTCGATCTCCACTGCGGAAGCGGCCAACTGCTGCATGGAGGCGGTGATTTCCTCAGTGGCAGCAGCTTGGCGCTCGCTCTGTGCCAGACAATCCAGCAGGGTTTCATCCATCAGCGTAATGTTCTTCTTAATTGTCTGCAGAATGCCGGTGATTTCTTTGGCGGAGATTGCGCTGGAGACCGACATTTTTCGGATTTCCTGCGCGACTACCCCAAATCCCCGGCCGTACTCGGCGGCATGCGCAGCTTCAATTGCGGCGTTCAGGCCCAGCAGATTGGAGTTGTCCGCCACTTTTTTGATGAAATCCAAAATCTCGTCCGTCTTATGCAGCTCTTCAACAACCTTGTGACCAAGCAGCTTAAGATCGCTTACGGTATTCGCCAAATCGGAGGCAGTCCCCGCTATTTCCCCGGAGGTGGAGCTTATCTCTTCAGAGGTTGTCGCCAAGGTATTGGCAGCATAGCTTAACGTTTCTTGATTGCTTAGACTGATCCCGATCGTAAAAACCCCGATAACCTTCCCGTCTTGTCCCCGAACCGGCATGGAGGAGGATTTGAAGGGCAATCCGTAGATTTCCTTCGGAATATTTGCACTGACCACCTCGCCGGTGTCCAGAGATCTTCGGATCCCGCCATTCTGCGGAACCGATGTTCCTTCTTGAATTCGGATATCCAGCTCATTCCCCGGTAGATAATAGATAAACTTGTCCGAATCTGCTAATGCGAACATCACATCCAGCGGAAATAGCTGCTGCACGAGCGGCAACGATATTCTCAAAGCATTCAGCAATTGCTCAATATCCATTTCATTTTGACTCTTCACTACACCACAGCTCCTAATACAGCATTTTAGATTATTATAGCACGGGGAAAAACGCACCCCACAAAGCATTTAGTCCTTGCTATATGGGTTCACCACTGCGCTTCCTTCACACTTAAATTTGTCAGAACTGCGCTGAGGCAGATACGTCATAGTTCCGCTCGGAGGAGGCCAATGCGATCCTGTTGATCCGCTCAAAGGCTGTTAGCAGATGCGCTGCCAAGCGCACAAAAGTCCGCCCCCGGAAGGAGCGGACTTAAACACAGCAGCGGGACGGGATACCCGGCACCGCTGCTTATTATAGTACATAGCTGCGAAGCGCAGCAGCTCATCTGCGGCCTGCGGGCATCAGCCCGTATTCCGCAGCCCTGCGGCAATGCCGTTGATCGTGAGCAGCACCTCGCGGAGCAGCTCGGGATCATCACCGTCGGCGTCGCGCAGCTCTCTCAGCTCAGCGAGCAGCTGCACCTGCAGATAGCTGAGTGGATCGACATAAGGATTGCGCAGACGGATGGATTCCTGGATCACCGGTACGTTGTCCAGAATATCCTGCTGGCGGGTAATCTTCAGGATCAGCTCGGAGGTTAGTTTGAACTCCTCTTCAATCTGGCCGAAGATCCGCTCGCGCGCCTCGTCATTTTTGCCCATGCCGGCGTATTCCTTGGCGATAATCAAATCCGCCTTGGCGATCGCCATCTGCAGCGTATCAATCAGCGTGGTGAAGAACGAGAAGTTCTCATACATATGCTGCATGATCTTCAGGTTCTCTTCCTTGCCCTGATAGAAGCTCTGCAGTCCGGTGCCTGCAGCGTACCAGGCCGGGAGCAGATAACGGCTCTGTGTCCAGGCAAATACCCAAGGAATCGCACGCAGGTCTTCGAAGCGGTCGCTGTTCTTGCGCTTGGAAGGACGGGAACCGATGTTCAGCTCTCCGACTTCAGGCAGCGGCGTGGATTCTTTGAAATAGGTCAGGAAATCGGGATCACGGAAGATCAGATCCTGATATTTGTTCAAGGATACATCGGAGATGTTCTTGATAATCTCATCCCACTTCTCCTCATACAGATCCGCCTGTGGAGTTCTGGCATTAATCGCTGCTGTCACCAGCGCCGATGTAGCCTGTTCCAGACTGCGGTAAGCAATGCCCTGCATGGAGTAACGGGAGGAGATAACCTCACCCTGCTCCGTAATCTTGATCCCGCCGCCAATCGTCGAAGCTGGCTGAGCCAGGATACTGCGGTTCAGCGGCATGCCGCCGCGGCCCAGTGCCCCACCGCGGCCATGGAAGAACTTCAGCTTGATGCCGAATTCATCGGCTGTAGCTGTAATCTGCTTCAGTGCCACGCGAAGCTCCCAGTTCGCGGTAACCACGCCGCCGTCCTTGTTGCTGTCAGAATAACCAAGCATGATCTCCTGAAGATCATGCATGGCTCTGACCGCATCGCGGTAGATCGGCAGGCTAAGCAGTCTGTGCATAATCTGCGGTGCTTCATGCAGGTCATCAATGGTCTCGAAGAGCGGCACCGCCTGCAGTGTGCAGACTACGGTCCCATCATTGTCCTTGCGGAACAAGCCAACTTCCTTGGAGAACACCATCACTTCCAGGATATCACTGGCCGCTTCCGCCATACTGATCAGATAGCTGGTAATACACTGCTGGCCATACTCTTCCTGAGCCTGGAATACCGTGCGGTATACGCTGAGGCATTCTTCCGTGCTTTCGGAATACGATTGGTAAGGCGAAGTCAGCGGACGCGGATCATTCAGCAGCTTCTCCAGCAGATCCACCTTCTCGTCCTCCGAGAGCTTGGAGTAATCCGGCGTTACATTCATCTTCTCCAGAACCTCAGTCATCGCATTCTCATGCTCCTGGCTGTGCTGGCGCACATCAAGAGTTGCCGTGTGGAAGCCGAACAGCTCCACCTGGCGGATCAGCTTCTTAATGTAGGTATCCGCTACATAATCGGCATAATGATGCCGAAGGCTGCGGTCAATGACGTTCAGATCATCTATAAATTCCTCTGGTGAGGAATAACGCTCCGGTGTACCCTTGGTTTCATCATCGAGGACATTCTGTGTCTTCCCGATCATGTAACTCAGCTTAATCCGGTAAGGTTCATTATCGTTGTGCCAGGTCTTGCCTTTGTCGAGGTTGATAATATTGCGGTCCTGCTCAATGGAATCCAGCAGTTCCTGGGTTACGCTGACAATGCTTGTACTGAAGCTCAAATATTGCATCAGCTCGCGCATAATCCGCTGATATTCCCGAATGGCCAGCTTGCGCTGCATGCGCAGCGTTTCCAGCGTAACCGCAGAGGTTACCGAAGGGTTGCCGTCACGGTCGCCGCCGATCCACGATCCAAACCGCAGATAGGTAGGCACATGCCAGTTCTGCCCCGGATAATATTTGCTCAGGCAGCGTTCAAGCTCCTGGTAGACATCAGGCAGCACATGAAAGATCGTCTCATGGAAATAATACATCCCGTTGCGCACTTCATCGAGCACTGTGGGCTTGCGGTCACGCAGCTCATCGGTCTGCCACAGTGTAATCACTTCGTTCAGCAGCTTCTCACGCAGTTGTTCACGTTCGCGGAAAGTTAGGGTAGGATTGTCCAACCCCGTCACATCGTCGGCAATCCGTTTATGGATGTCGAGGATGGCACGGCGCATGGCCTCTGTTGGGTGAGCCGTCATAACCAGCTCCAGCGACATCCCTTTGATGATCTCACGCACATCATCCTGGGAGAAATCACGCTCCCGCAGCTCTTGAATGGCGCTTTCGATGGACCCTGGCTGTACCGTTTCCCCGGCAGAACGCTCGTAATCACGTTTGCGGCGAATCCGGTGGTTTTGCTCAGCAATATTCACCAATTGGAAATATATGGCGAATGCCCGTATCACCTGGTGGCGGTTCTCCGGATCCAGAGAAGTGATCAATTCCTTAAATTCAGTGTGCAGTTCAGGCAAAAACAATGAGCGCAGCGATTTGCTGGTCTCGCGGATTTTCTCCACAATCTCCAACAGCTCGTTGCCGCCTTGGTGAACCAAGACCTCGCCCAGTATATTCCCCAAGAACCGTACGTCCCGCCGCAGCAGATTGTTAGAGTTGCTTTTGCTGACGGTAGTCGTAAGTTCTGTCATGCTGCTCCCCCCATCCTCTTTCCGGATCAATGTCTATAGCATTGTCTATTTAAATCTTTCCTCATATCATACAATAAAACTTCCCGGAAATCTTCAACTTTATTACGCGGTAAAGCAGTACAGCAATTACGATTATACACCAATCCTTGTATTTATACAGTCATAAATATTTACCTGGGTGATCAAATCCGCTTATCCGCTCATTCCCCCGCAGTGCCCGGACGGTCCTTGAAGGCCAGCTCGAACAATCCTGTAGCCGACAAGCCGGCCAGTCCACCCGACCATAGTCTGAGCACCCACGTAAGTTCGGTAAAAGGGTATGCCACCGCGCCCACCGCCAGTCCCGCCACCAGTCCAATAAGCGGGAGGGCGTTGCGCGGGAGCTTGATTGTTTTTTTGATCAGCTGTACCAATGCTACAATAAATACGGCCAACACCGTAGCAAAAGCCAACACCTGTTCCAGATTGTTGAGGTTATTCATCTCCATTCCCCCTTAATTGTGAGCTGGTAACTTCAACCGTCCGCGTAGCCGCAATATATCTCACCTGTGCACCAAGCGCTTCCGCCAGACTTCGGACAGGTACATAGGTTATTCCCTTATTCAGCATACCGTCTGCAATCTTAACTCCGTTCACTTGTACAACTGCTGTGTGTTCTGTCTTCATATCCTGCTTCTCCCCTTCTTTGTTAATCTTTTGGTACAACGCCTCGACGGAAGCGGCAGAAGGCTCCGCCCCACCGCGCAATTGAGCCAGGCTTAATCCGAACGCAATCTGCAAATGGGGATAGTCCCGGAAGCTGGTCCAATCTCCACCCCATTCAAAACCGAGCGCTTTCGCCTCACGGACGACTTCCTGCCAATCGGCTATCTCATCCCCGTTACCGTCACTACCGGTATCCCAGGAAACAGTCCGCCCATCTTGCAGCAGCAGCGCAAAATCAACCGCCAGCCCATAATTATGATAGCTGTAGCCGCCACGGGCATTGGTGACTATGGCTCCCTTGACGGTGCGCCCTTGCGCATACAACGCGTTCTGCTCGGCCACGGTACGTAGTCCTTGGGTAATCAGAATCGGAATTCCGCGCTGGCAGCAATGTTCGGTTAGAGTCTGGGCGGCAACCCGCACTGCGGGGTGGAGGCCTTTCAGGCGTGTGGCGGATTTACTTTTTAGCTGGGTCAGAGTCAGCATGGCGTTCTCCTTTGCGGTCGAATTTCTTAATATGCATGAATTGATCGTAGTTCCCCGAGCGGGTCAGCAAGGCCAGAACAACCAATCCAACCGTAGTCCCCAGCTGAGCCAAGGTCCAGGCATATCTCAGCCCTGCCAGCAACTCCGGCGAAGATAGGTGGGCGGCATCGGCAACAAGGATGAACAGCACCACGAGCATTTTAAACGTATACGCCAGCAGAAAAAAAAGCATCGCCAGCATGAAGAGACTGACTACGCCTTTTTGGAAACGTTCATAGAAATAGGACTTATGGCTGTACAGAATATACAGCGCGCAGGCGATGGCCATGCCGTACAATATCATCAGCATGTAATCAATCATGTCCATGATGCTCACCCCGATCATAGATTAAATATTTGGCGAAGCGGTTATGCTTAATCTCCTCCTGGATTTCCTGCGACACATTCTGGTATTGGCTGATCGTCAAGGTGACGCGGACGGAGGCTCTGCGCAATTCCTTTGCTCTGGCGGCGTGCCGGGGGAGCAGCAGGCGCCTGATCCAATCTGAGCGCATCGTTAACTCCCCCTGTCTTCCGTGTGGTCAATCTTCAGCTTCTTCAGCACATCCAGTGTGGGCTGCATAAACTCCGAGCGTTCCTTGTCCAGAATCGCCTGTAGCCGGTCACGGTCCTCTTCCGCACGATCCAGTAGCTCACGCGGCACCAGGTTTCCTTTGACGATGGAGCGCAGCAGCAGCAGCAGGGCGATCATCAGAATCAGCGCCACCATATACGCCAGCCCGTACTTGTCCGCCAGCGGCAGTAGCCGCTCCAGCTGTGTGATATCTCCCTCTTCCATCTTCATGCTCCCTTCTTGTAATATGACAAAAGCCCCCGGGCAAGCCGGGGGCAGCAAAAAGTCCAATCGCGATTTAGTTGCAAAAATGGTAACTGCTTTGGCCCCCGTTGGGTTGGAGCAGGTAAGTCTGATGGCCGCATCATTCCAACCCACTCTAGTCCATTCCAATAAAGAGAATTTAGTTGCGAATCCGCATCTAATTTTCCGGTTTTTTCCTTTTCAGAGCAAATAAGTGCGAAAACGCAACTAATTTCGGGTTTTGAGCACTACAGAAGCGATTTACGCAAAATTAGTTGCAGATTTGCACTTATTTTCCCTTATCCAGCAGCTTCACCTGAAATTAGATGCACTTTCGCATCTAATTTCTCTGGAGGGAAGTTCCAACGCAACACTCTACATCCTACATAACACCTAACTACCTGTAACTTTTATCACGGCTGCTTTTAGGAAAAATAAGGCTTAATTCCCCTATAACTACGAACGTAGGGCAATCAGCTGCGTTCTTCCAACAACAGCCTTACATCCTCGCGGATGACGTTCGGAACCTCATCAATAGTCTTCAGCCCTTTGCGGATTAAACTCGCATAAATCTTAGGCATCACCGCTCACCTCCCGCGGCCTGCCCGGCCAGTACAATTTCATACAGCTCGGTCAATGCCATCTGCGCGGTCGTCGCCTCTTCTTGCGCAGCCTGCAGCCGATCGGAATGCTCCGCCAGCGCAGTTTGCGCCTGCGCCAGCTGCTCACGGACCTGCTCGATCTCCGTCAGCTGTGGAGGCTTGTTGGCCTCTTCTTCCTGATAGGCCTCCCAGGCGGCTTGCAGTTCTTCTTCAGTTGGCTGCGGAACATCCAGGTTCCAGGCAGCAATGTAGGGACCGCGCTCTACCAAGTCGTAATCTTCACCTTCAGTCAGCAGATTGTAGTCGATGCCATAGCGGTAATGGACTCCCTCGACTGGCTCTCCGCCTTCCGTCGGTGGTTTGATCTCGTAACGGACCCGGCCTTTTCCCTCGGCCCCTTCCCGTAGCACAGGCTCAGGCCCATTGTCCTGTACGATAAAATCCCACATTGACTCAGCTTGCGGGTATAAATACATGATTGATAGTGCTATATTCATGGGCTGTTCTTCCCTCCTTATGCAATCCTTATGATAGAGGCGTGTGTATTTTCGTCCTTATAATTCACAGTTGCAGCAGCATTTACAAAAACGTGAAAATCTACTGTGTAGCCTGCTAGGAGTCGTAAAATACTAGCGCCCGATATAGTCAATCCGTTAGTTGCATTTTGCCATGTTTCGGCCAATACCGTATTTACAGAGCCATTAACGTAAAGCATTAATTGATTATAACCAGATGCCCCCGTTATCCCAACGCGACAATTGACTAAATAATAACCCGTTTCTGGTGCTACAAACCGGGAGTTTGGTATATCGCAAGTATTTTTTTGATTGTTTGCAGAAAAAGTGAAAATAATTTTTGAGATCGTACTAGCAGCGATGCTCTGCCCGCCGCTCGAAAACCTTGATAGGTCGCCAACGGGTCTTGTTGTATCCGTATTATCTCCCCATGGGTTAATAACACCACCACCCCCAATGTCACCGCCCGCTGTCACATACTCAGGGGTCGCGCCTGATGGTTGCGTACCATGTTTAGACACCTTCCCAAAGTAAACTGATATGCCATATGCGTTACCTGTACCCACTTGCCACACATATGACACAACGGTCACCGCACCGTTTACGTTTAGTGCTGCATTACGGTTACTTGCCAAACATCCGTTTACGGCCACCATTCCACCGCCACCAATGTCGAACCCCGGTTGAGTAGGTGCGGATGAAATAATGCTGCAAGCATCAAATCCTAAGTTAAGATTACTACTTGCGTAGAAGCCCGCTCCTGCTGTGTTTGTTGCTCTGAATCCTTTAATATATATCGCAATCGTATTATGAATCACATAAAATCCTGTAGCTTGGCGACTTAAACTAACTACTGTATCGCCTAGTAAGTCCAATCTCCCCGAACCAAAAAAACCTTGAATGGTTACGACTTCAGCGTAAGTTCCCGCAGCCACATTAATCGTTACGGCATGATTCACAATCTGTGGAATGACACTTATGGCCTTCCCAATCGTTCTGAAAGCCCCACCCGTCGTATTCGCCAGCCCATTATTGCTGTCATTCCCATCCGTCCGCACATAATACGTCAGCGCCGCCGTAGTCTGCTGCGGTGTGGTCACCAGCGGAGCCTTCCCATTCAACTGCCCCTGAATCCCGCCAGTCAAACCATCCAGATAACCAAACTCCGTATTGGAGACTACGCCGGTTCCGATCTTGGTGGCATCAATCGCAGCAGCGGCGTTCACGTCTGCATTCACAATGGCTCCGGCGGCAATCGCGGTCACTCCGTCTCCGGTGCTGATTACATCCCCTGTATGATTCGGATGAGTATAGGCGTTGGCTCCCGCCGCGATCCCCGCCAGCTTGCTTTTCTCGGCTGCCGTATAATCATTAGTCGACAGTTGCTTGCCGCTGACCTTATCCACTTTGGCGGCAACAGCCGTGTCCAGTACATCCATATTGCCGTTCAGATCGGCGATATCGACAATGTCCGTCCCTTCCGGCTTCTTCAGTCCCAGATTTCCAGTTGTCTTCATCTCACACTCTCCTAACTGTAGATTCTTAACTCATTCCAGCTTCTGGTCTGGGCCTGATTCCAGGTCATTGCCCGGAGCGTAGTCCACCAGGTATAGCTGTAGATAAATTCATAATCCAGATGTGCCGGTTTAATCTCCTCAATCATCTGGATCAACCCTGCCATATTCGGCGGAATGCCCAGTGTGCTGACAAAACGGATCTGGAAGCGGTATTCGCCCGGCACCTCACTCACCTCGACCACGCCTCCGGAGAAGGCCGATGCCGTCCGCTGAATCATCTCTGGCGTAGTCGTACCTGCTCCCCGCAGCTTAGCCTTGATCATCTCTCGTCGGGTGGCATAGGACTTCGAAGTGTCCTGGGTTAATCCCACTTCCGACTCCCAGCGTCCCAGACCCCAGGTAGCCGTCTCTACAAATGCCTGATCCAGTACATCCAACCCATCTGCCAGGAGACGACCGATTTCCAGGCCGATCCTCTCCTGCAGCTCCTCCATTTCCCTGACACCCTGGTAATAGTCCGGGAGATAACGCATCAAATCGCGCGGCACGCTGCCGCCGGGATCAACCGCCGGATCTGTACCGGCGTACAACAAGGAGCCGTAACGCGATTCACCATAGTTCATTCGCTACACTCCCTTCAGCTGATTCCAGGTCAGTGGGCCTGTATTCAAATATTCGCTATGCGTATGTGTCGCTGGCGGATAAAGCGCCGGTTTCCCGGCCACGCCCGACCAAGCCACGCTGTCCGCCATCTGGGCATAATCGACTTTGCCGTTATTATTCGTGTCATAGATGCTTTTGAGCATATCGCCGGTGCTTTGGGCAGCCACCAGCAGCACATTGCTGACCGTGGTTCCGATGTACAGCTTGCCTGTATCTGTACAATAGCCCAGCTCGCCGACGGCCAGCCTGCCCAAGGCGCTTTCCAGTCCGCGGCGAATCTGGATCAATGTCTTCAGAGCCATTGCGCTCGCCTCCTAAAATGTACCCCCGTCGATACTCGCGACTGTGAGCTTATTGCCATTGGCCGCATCATACACGATGCTGCTTCCATCAATATTCGCGGCTACGCCAGCCGCATCCACACTAATGCCCTTGCCGGCAGTCACGGCGATGGCATCCGCGCTGACTCCAATCCCGTAGCCTGTGCCGATATGGAGCGTTACACTGTCAGCTTGCCCTCCGCCGGTCAGGCCGTTGCCGGCGGTAATCGTCTGCAGTGCGCCTCCGGTCCGCACCCAGGCGCTGCCGTTCCAGCTGTAGATTTTCTGCTCATCGTCCACATAAGCCGTCCAGCCTACTGCCGGAGCATAGAACACCCAGGCGGAGGATTGGTATTCCGCGATCTGCCCCGTCTTCCCTGACCATGCACCAGTCGCTAACGCTGGAATGATATACCGGTCGCCTTCCACCGGACTGGCGAGCGGAGCCGCCAGATTCTGGTCTTTGACCGAAGCCTGCGGTTCAATGTTGTGCTTCGCCAGCTCAATCTCATTCCTGATCTTCTGCGCAGACCAGAGATCTGTAATGGCCGCTCCGGCATCATTAATCGTCCGGTGCTTGGAAGCATCCTCGAGATGGGTTCTGATCTCGGCGGCCGTCTTCACATTCGTTCCATCCGATACCTTATTGACATGCCCTGCGCTGATATCTGCCTTCAGCACCTTCGCATAGGTGGAGCCATCGGCAATATCGTCAACGCTTCCGGTAAGATCGCTCAGCTTCTGGGCATTGACCCGCCGCCAACCACTGGCGTCATCGAAATAGAGGTAACCTGCATTCGTGCCTGTGGTTACATAATAGAGCCGTCCGGCCGCTCCTGCGGCAGGCCGCGAAGCCTCCGGCCCGGACAAAGCCCGGCCCACCAGCGAATTCGCAGTTCCATCGCCAATGTATACCTCCTTCGTATCTGTACAGAAGCCCAGTTCCCCGGCCTTTAGAGCACCATAAGTGGTCAGCTCAGCCTTGGTGCCGCGTTTCATTTGAATGGTCTGTGCCATGTTACACCTCTTCCTTAAATGTGCCGCCGTCGATCCGACCATCCAGCTTGTACCACTCCAGCTCCCCTTGTACAGCTGTTAGCCCCCGCTGCAGCCTGTTGATATCATCCGCTTCAATTGTGTCGCCCGTGGTTTCATAGGTTACATAAACCTCGGGAACCTCAGCATAGATCCTGATCTCGCGCCGCCAAGGCAGATCATCGGGAAAGCCAACAGTGAAGTTGCGCAGCTCCACACCTGAATATCCAGGTCCGGTGTACACAGAAATGCTCTGGTTGTTGATGTTGTCATGGGCAAGCGGCCCGCTGTACGCCCCCTTCACCAGCTCCAGGCGTTCTTCAATGACATGGCTTGCGCCGCCCACTTTGCGGTTAAGCTTGTCTGTGAATCTATCTATACTATCCGGGTATCCCATAGCTACACCTCCAGCACAACGCTGCCGAACAGCGGCACTTCTTCTTCAGTTAACGTTACATTGCCTGCCACGCCGCCAAGCTGAAGTTCTCTGTAATCAAGAACCCCTTCTACCGCCAGCAATAGGGCACCTAGCACCGAATGGCTGACATAGGCTGCATTCAGAGCCTGCTCCTTGCGGTACTTCTCCAGTGTCTGTTTGAATTGTTCCTGCACCTGTTGCAGGGTATAGCCCGGGTCAAGGATGACCTTGGCGGTAATGGGAATGTTTTTGCCGGCTGCAGCGGCCACCGTAACTACGGCTCCTACCGGGGCTTGCCCCTCGCCTCTTCCGGGGAGCGGATCGATATATTGCTGCACCTTGGAGACCAGCAGGGCCGAAGCAGGAAGCTTGGCAGCATCCACAACAACGACCTTCACCGTCTTAGGTCCATTCCACAGCGGAAATACACGCGCTCCGCCTACCCCTTCAACCTGGACAGCCCATTCCATATAATGATATTTGTTGCCGCTTGTCGCAGGCCTTCTGGCCGAAGCATAATATCGCTGGCGCAGCGCCTCGTCACTCTCCGCATCTTCACCGGGAATCAGCAGCGCCGTAATCTCGCCACGAGCCAAACCGGCAATATAGTTTACCGGCAGCAGGGCACCGAAATAGCGGTTGCCTATCGCTCCGGACTGCTCACTCTGCAGACGGTAGATCCCTGGCGACAGCTTCTCCACAGCGGTGTAATTCATCAGCTCCAGCGAGAAACGGCTGCCAACAGGAAGCTCCAGCAGAGTACCGTCCTCGCGATAAAAACTTCCCTGCAGCTGCGCCTGGCTTGCCGGACGCCGCCGGATACCTGACCAGGCGATGCTTCGCTCCAGATATTCGCCTGCCGCCGTGTCGGCAAAAACCAAATTATGATTCACATCCAGCTCAATATACATCTGGGCCAGCTCGGCGGCTGCCGGAGCGAGCGCATCATAAATGATACTCCCCTCCCGTTTATCCAGTCCCTGCGGCACCCGATCAAGCATCCGTTCCAGCAGAGCTTCATAGGTCTGATCCTCATACACTTGCAGTCATCTCCTTCCTGAGCTGAAAGCTTCCATATGTGGTGGCAACCTGGCATGACACACTCAGATTGTCTCCGCTGAACGCAGCCTCCAGATGGTCTATTCCCGTGATCCGCTCATCCTGCAGCAAAGCCTCGGTAATCATCCGCCGCAGCTCGGCTCTGGCCAGCAGGCGGTTCTGGCCTAGTACCAGCCTCCACTCTGTGCCGTATTCGAAGCTGTAGATCAGATGATCGTAGCGTTCGGTACGCAGCACTTTGACCACGGCCTGCTCAACAGCCTTCAGCCCATCCAGCTGGCCTATAATCCGCTTATTTTCCCAATCCATCCGGTACGTTAAGCTGGGGGCTTCCGCACTGCCTAAGGTGGTCCCTTCCAGAAATGCTGTTACAGGCCCCGACTGTCCAATTACAGGGATCATATCGCGTTCACCAGCCTGTCCAGCACCACATAACTTTGCCCGCCCTGCATGCGGACCATCAGCACACGGTCGCCTGCCTCAAGCCCTCTGCGCAGCAGGATCTCCCTGCCATCCAGCATAAGCTTGCTCTCAATCACCGATTCGGGCAGCACCAGCACTGGTCCGGAGAGGACAAACCGCTGATCTACCTGGATCTGCAGCGGTACCGCACTAGTCACCATTCCATAAGAAAAAGCCACCGGATTCGTGCTTCCCACCGCCCCGAGGCTCGCTTTTTTAATAATATCCAGCATCCTTCTACACCACCTTAATATCGAGGGACATCGTATGCTCCCCTCCATTGATCTTATGGCTGCACGTATCCACCAGAAACAGCTGGGTCTGGAATTCGTCCAGCAGCACATAGATGAAATTGCCCGCCCTGACCCGCAGATCGCCGATCGCCTGTACAGACAGACTGAGTTTCTCGCGGTTATGCAGCCGCAGCAACTGGCCCGCCTGCTCCTGAATCTGAGCCGCATTCGCCTTATCGTCAGCCTTCTGATACAGATGAAGCAGACCCCAGCGCTCCACATTTCCCTTGTCACTTACCGGATAGAACTCACGTTTGCCCGTCTGCTCATTGTCCTGATAGAGAAATATCGTGTTGTACGTATCCTGATCGATGCTTTTTTTGAGCGAATAATCATATAAGGAATGACCGGCTCCCAGCACCAGATTCAGCAGCATTGAAGCCGGTTTACGCAGCGTAAGCTTGCCGAAATCATCATAAAAAGCCATCAGCTGGCCCTTATACTGCAGTTCACTGCCAAGGGCGCCCATAATAATATCCAGCAGCTTCTTGTCATCTTCAATGAGCGAAGGAATGTGATATAACGTCTCCTCCAGCACACCGGTCTTCAGCCCGTAATCCTTGGCGATCTTACGGATCACCTCCTGGGCGGTCACATCCTGCAGCACATAACTCCCATTGCCGAGCAGATAGCGAATCTGGTCATAGGCCGTCAGCTTGATCAGTTGGTCCGACCCCGTATCCATGCTGAACACAAAGCCATAAAATACATCCAGGCCATCTTTGCTGAACTGTACAATGTCACCGTTGCTGATATCGAATTTGGGATGCTGATAGATGCCGCTGTCCACCAAGGTCAGCTCCAGTGTAGCTGGCTTGCCGCTGCGGGAAGTCTTCCAGGCCAGATCTGAGACCATGCCCGAGATATCCCAGAGCCTGCCTTCTTTGTTCTTTACAAGCAGTTCCATACGTTTCCCTCCTAAGGCAGCTTGATGACTTTGCCTACCGGAAGCTTGTTCAGCTCACTGTCTGCAATGCCGTTCAGCTTCTGGATGGTTTTGTACTTCTGGCCATCGCCAAGGAGTTTGCGCGCTACGCTCCACAGGTTGTCACCGGGCTTCAGGGTGTAAGTAGCCGGAGCCTTCTTCTCATTCGCCCGCTTCTGCTCAGCTCTGACCTCACCTTTCACAACCTTTACAGCTACCGCCTGGTAGAATACATACTTTTTGAGCGAAAGTGAATATTCAATGTCCCCAGACGTCCCCGCGCTCAGCTTCCAGGTGAAGCCTTCAATGCTCATCGCCATATTCACGGCAAAATCATCTAGGAAGGTCAGATCCTCACTCACACGGGTATCCTGCACCCCCTTCAGCCCCGAAAACACGAACCGGATTGGCCTGCGGCTTCCCATCCACTTTTTGATCAGCTCCACATATTCAAAGGGCCTGCGCAGCCCGTCTTCAGGCACCACCACGAACGGATACCGCTGCGCTGGGAAAATACTCTCAATCGTAAGCTCGGTAAGCTTCGGATAGGCAATCGAGTTAATTTCACCCAGATCAATCAGCGTATAGCTTGTGCCATCGCCACTCTCCTTGATCTCCAGCGTCTCCGGGTTGACGGGTAGTCGAATCGACTCTTCCATGTTGTTGAAATTCAGAAACAATCCATACTCTTCCACGTTAGGTGTACACCCCCTGCGCCGTAGAGACAAACTGCTCATTCAGCTTCTGTCCAATCTTGGTGATGATCGAGTCAATATCCCCTGCATTGTTGATATTCCCTGTGGTAACCTGCACCGTCGGCGTCAGTTCGACAAAATTCTGGATCGCCTGGATCTCCGCCAGCTCGCGCAGCATCTTCAGGTCGTCGCTCGAAATGTCCACAGTGCCGTCTACGGCCCCTACAGAATTTACTTTGTTGACGTTGTTGATGTTCGTTGGAGCAGATGTATTTTGAAAAGAAGTATTGCGAACCGGCGTTGAATTCAATCCAGCTGGAGCATTAGGAACCTTTGGAAGCTTAGGCTGTTCAGGGACAGGAGGCATTTGAGGAATCTTCGCTTCGTCACCCGGATGCATATTGTTCCACTGAGTAGTGTTCGATTCATTATTCGTATTCCCGCCTATGTTCATGCCTTCCTTTAACTTGTTGATATCGAAATTCTGTGTAAAATCGGCAGCAGAGTCAAATGTATTCTCAATACTCATTTGTACATCCTGTTTGAACTGGCTGCTGTCTACATTTTCGAGATGAAGATTAATTGCCGACTCAATCCCTACAAATTTCCCGACTGCCCCAACGACTTTATTAATTCCGCTTAACAAAAAATTGGCGGCGTCAATCACACCGTTAATAAAACCGGTCCAAAGATCAATCACATACCCTACGAAATCAGCCACGATTTGCCCCAATGCGCGAAACATATTAGCCAGAAAATCACGCACAGGCTGAAGGGCTGCAACGATACCGAGAAAAGCCACAATCAACGCAATGACCAGACCGATCACAAGCGCAATCGGATTGGCATTCAGTATGGCGTTATAAACCGCTTGTGCAGCAGTGGCAATACCGGTTGCTATGGCTGACATATTGGTAGCAATAGCCGCTGCTCCCATTGCTATCTGATAAGCTACAACGCCCGCAACAATCCCCAGCAATAGCGGAAGAACCACAGGCAGTGTGCTGCTCAGTACGCTCCAGAGGAACAGCGCACCTTCCACTACAGCGGAGAAGCCTTGTGCCAATAAGGCAAGCCCGATGGCCATCCCGTCAATAATCGGCTGGAAGGTTCCGTCTGCGAACGCTGTATTCAACATCTCAAGCAGTGGAGCCAGGGCTTGCAAAGCCCCTTCCCCCATTAACGCCAATGAATTATTGTAATTGCCAAGCAGTGTCTGCCACTGGTTCACCGGAGAATCCATCATGGTCTGCAGCGCAGCGCTGGTCATTCCGGCTGTGGTCATAATGTTGCCCAGTGTGCTTAAGAAGGCTTCCATATTGCCCGTTTCTGCTACCAGATCGAGGCCTCCCAGCTCTTCTTCATCCAACTGCAGCATCGAGGCCAGATCCCCCGAATCCCCCTCAAAAGCAGACGTGATCGCGGATGAAGTATCCCCAATATCCTTGCCTTCCGGTGACATCATACTGAGTCTGGTGGAATAATCCATCAGCTGATCCAGTTGCTCGGTATTCTGCGTCTTGGGATAGAACGTCAAGGCACTTTCCATGGACTTGTTCACATCCTGGCCGGTTGCAAGTGCCCGCTGTTTGAATTTCTCAAACATGGCCAATCCCACATCGGCATTGCCTGTTTTGGCTTTAAACAGATCCTCCCATTTCTGCTGTTCCGCTGCAGGTCCAAGCACTTTTTCCATGACAGCTTTGACTTTCTCCGCGACTCCCTTGACCTTCTCAAAGACTCCGGTAAATTTCTCCCAGGTTCCCGCCTGCTGCTCTGCCCCTTCAGCGCCATCCCCTGCGGCATCGTTAAGTCTCCCCTGGGCTTGAGCAGCGCTATTGATTGAGGCCTCAATCCGGGTATATGCAGAACTGTAATCATTAATAATGTTATACACCGGTTTGTTGACTACCTTCATACTGATCCGGTTCAGCGTTGCCGAGAAGGAATTCGAGATATTCGCCGACACCTGAGTACTGATCTGATTTGTAATATCAGTAAGACATTGATTGGAGATTTGCTGGATGCCTGCCATGTTGTTTTGTACACCTGCCATCTTTTCACCCCCCAACTATCTTTTCCTGCCCTTACTGCGCGCACGCTCCTGCTTCTCCTTCTCCACCCGGACAGAGATCATCGCATAGATCGCCGCGCGTTCGCGGGAAGAGAACTTCATCAGCTCATGCGGCAGAATATGCAGCTCATGGAGGGCGTAGTAAGCCAGATTGGCTTCACTGTCGCCCTCGTTGATTAGTTTTTTACGTCGTCCACCAGCTCGTTCATATCGGTGCCGAAGCCGTTCAGCGCCTGCACCCGCTCACCGAGCGCCGCGAACTCGCCGGGGAGCAGCATTTTGCGCAGCAGCGCTTCAGCGCCAAGCACATTGTACGAGCGCTGCAGCTCGGCATTTTTCAGATCCGGGTGTACCACACTGGAGGTCATCAGCTTGGCCATGTAATCGTTGGGCTCGATCTCCGAGGTGTACACCCCGTTTTTGCCCTTGATTTTGCGGGTAGCAGCCTTGCGGCATTCCTGGTTCTCATCTTCGTTCATGCTGCGCAGCTTCCAGGCTACCGCCTTGCCCTCTTGATCCTTAAAACGCAGGGAAACTACGTAGTCCTCCGTGGCATCACATGCCGCATTCTGTGCATAGAACAAACTTAATTCACTCATTGTTATCCTCCTTTAGGTGAAAGACCCGCCGCATCAACACGTCCGGGTCTTATTTACTCTTCATTCAGTTCTTGATGTCAGTGTCCTACAGCCCCGCTCCCGCCGGAGTGCCAAAAGGCTTCACAAGCTGCACATCCTCAAACGTGAAGCTAACCTCCTCTTCCAGCGCATCCGACTCTGTATCCAGTGAGGCCATAATCACACTGTCCAGGTTCACACCCTTCAACATAATCCGCTGCGCCCCCACACTGGAGGATGGATCATCATTGGTGACCTCAATATCGAAATATTGGTCAATCCCTGTATTCATATAGCTCAGCATCATCTCACGGAAACGGCTGGTCATATAAAAAATCGTCATCGTGCCGCTCCCCGACCAGCCGGTCGCTTTATGCTGCACCCCGCGGCGTCCCAGCGTCTTCACTTCAGCTTTCGTTTTCTCTACTGTTGCTTCCAGCGTCTTCACATAGAACATTTCCTCCGTCTGGGTACCAATTACCGCATAGGCACGGCCCTCCTGGCCGGAGATCGTATCACTTGCTTTCAAAAATGCCATCTTAAACCACCTTCACTTTCATATATACTTTTTCTACGGAATCCACAGGTTTCACGGCAACCTCAAGTACGATACTGTCGCTGTCCGCTCCGGCGGCCACCACAATATCACTCTGGGCATCGAAGTTGTCAATGGCTCCCAGGTTCTGCAGTTCATTCATATACGTGGCGCACTGGGACCAGAACAACGCACGACCATCTTCATTATTGGCAACCTTGCCAATATAATAGCGCTCAAACATCGTCTTTAGATCATTCGCAATCCCGTCCAGTACCCGCAGCACACGGTTTTTAGAGAAGGCCTTACCTTTTTCAGGAGAGTAGCTTGTAAAAGTATTAATATCCTGCTCCACCACCGCGCGGCCTCCACTATACGTAAACACCAGCTCACCGCCGAGCAGCGCAGCTGATGTTGAAGAGTGGCTGAGGCGCACATCGGCATCCACCGCATCATCGTAACCCTGGTAGGTCAGCGATTCATTGACGGCAGCTGCGGCGGTTGCACCGGCAACCCAGGCTACGGCAGCGGTTTTGTTGATCACCGTGCCGTCGCTCAGCACCACACCGTTCTTGACGCTGATTACTCCTTCATATCCGGCTGTCGCGTAATCCGCCACTACGGCTTGTACCTTCTTGCCTTCTGTTTCACGCAGCCGCTTCACAAAAGCGCTATACAGCGCCTTCAGCGTATTCTCATCAGACAGCAGCCCCACGGTCTGGAAGTTCTGCACCTCCAGGGCCGTCAGGAAATCACTATGCTGCTGAGGAGTTACCACCCCATTGGCCCCACCTGCAAGCGGCATGCCGGCAGTCACTTTCAACCCCTCCGTACCGTCCTTTTCAAAATCGAGAACATCGTTCGCAGCCAGTTCCTCAGCCTTGCTAACGGTTTGTTTGTCGTATTCGGCTCCCGCCAGCAATGTCTTCACATCGTAAAGCGTGTTATTCTCCACGTTCTTCTCGATCACTACCGAAACATCATTACCGCGTTCACCGCCATAGCGGGCAGTAACATGCAGGCCATTCGCGGTAGCTTGCGCCTTTACTCCTTCATTCAGCCGGTATAGTAGCAGTGTTCCTGCCCGCTTCAGCGCCTCACGCACGGGACGCAGGCTGCTGTGGGTCAGCCCATAGCCGAGCAACTTCTCCATATCGTCCTGTGGGGTAAGCTTCAAGATGGCTCCAGCCTGGCCCCAGGAGAGTGTCAGCGCCAGCGCCGTCACCCCGCGTTCTCCCATTTTGCCGATGCTGCTCTGATTTGTTGCCACATTTACATAAACTCCGGGTCGCACCTTGTTTTGTGTTGTCCATGTTCCTCCAGCCATTGAATAACCTCCTAAATAAATTGTTGGATAATCCACATCTGCCTGAATACAGCCCTACAGCGCAAGCGGGGTCTTCAGATACGATTCCAGCTTTTGCTTGCTTTCTTCCAGCGTATACTGCTGATCTGCCTGCAAAATAACCTGCAGCACATCTTTTTCCGCCGCTGCAAACAACGCCGAGTTTACCAGCTGCGTTTTGCCAAACACTGGCTCATTAGTTCTATTTGCCTTCATTTCAACCGCTCCCCTCCCGACATCCGGGCAATCTTCTGTGCCTCAGTCCGTTCACTCTGCAGATAGAGCATGAAATCCGCTGTAAACAGTGGCCCCTCCTCTGCTGCTCCTGCTTCCCAGGCTTGTCTGACAATTCGGTAAGCCCCCGCTTCGCCTTGCATCATTGCCAGTGCTTCACTCAGCCCGTCAGCGCAATGTTCGCCTTCCAGCAGGCTTGCTTTCTTGTACCGGATGCCAAACCGATAGATCGCCATATATCTTCCCTCACGCTGTCTGTCATAGGTTGCCGAGATTAATCCGGGATAGAAATAAGCTTCCCCCGGTTCCTCGCCCCCGTCATACACCGGCACTTCAGGATAATACTGTTCAAGCGCTCTAATAATCTGGCCTCTCAGCTGTTCTACTGACATCTTTAGGCCTCCCCTCCCAGATCTGCCGATAAATAAAGACGGATACAATCCAATGTGGATCATATCCGTCTTTCCTAGGCTCCTGCCAAAAGAATCTTTCACCGCGACAGTGGTTCCAAGCCCTTGACGGGCGGGACATTATAGTAGAGCATTCATGCTCCTGCGGTGTTCTTTTGCTTCATTTGCCATGTTATAATCTTACACCCCCGGCTGCAGCATGGAGACGGCTTAAGGGCTGTCTTAGGATGAACATAGGGATGGAATACAGCGGTTTTGAGTTGGTGCAAATGCTGGAACCCAAGCAAAGCAGACTTTCCCTCTTCACACCACAACAAAAAAGCCGTACCGCCCATATTGGGCAATACAGCTCCTGTTCGTCTGCTTACTTGTTACTTGTACATATCCGTATGCTGCATCTCTGCCTCTGCACCCGGCTGTCTGTTTGTCAGCAGGGAGTGAAGCGAGATCAAGCCCAGGTCGGTCAGCGCCAGTGCCATTTTATAAAAAGCCTTGGAACGGATCTTCACATACGTATCCTTGCTGACCGGTGGATCAAACACATGATTGTATACCGTATAGTCATACGTCTCATCCCTGCGCATATAACGCTCGCGGACCAGTTGCTGTTCTCTTGTATCCAATCTTTCGACAACGGAGTCTATGGCTGAGCAGAAGGCTCTTCGAGCGGCAGGCACGTCCACATTATGAGCAGCTATAGCCGCAGTCTGATCAGTAATCTTATGGGTAGGTCCGTGAAATCTTTCGGTATACGAATAAGTCGTTCCAGCCTCCTTGGCTTCAAAGGTCACCGTCTTAAATATCCGGTATTTCTCCAGCATGTTCTCTATGGCTACCTGTGTCCGCCGACGGTCGAGCTCAGGCAGAGAAGATAAATTCATCATATTAACACTCCTTTAGATTAAGTAATTGATATTAATCTTGCAGTTTTCCCTTCAAAAATATGATAGAATAACTCTTGTTCGTATGTTGTTCGTATTTTTCTATAATATACCACTTCTTTCCCAAATTCGTAAAACCCGGTTTACGGCCATTTAAGCTCATGTACAGTGGATTATCTCAGCTTCTCTTGCCTTTTGGCAATGATATACGCATTACTGTTTACCTATTGGCATATTTAGCTTATATTAATAGCAAGAGCTAATAGGGATAGGAGTCGGTAGTGATGAGACCAACATTTGGAGATTATCTGAAACAGCTTCGTGAGGCTAAAGGACTGACGATTAACGATCTGGCGGCTTCCGCCGGAATCAGCGGTTCACAAATATCAAGGATAGAGAATGGAATACGTGGAGTTCCCAAGCCGGTTACACTGCGCAAAATTGCCGAAGCTACAGGTGTGGCTTATGAGGAATTGATGGACCATGCAGGCTATATGCAGGAGACGAAGCAGAGTGAAGAGGCTATCCCGGCTTGGGCTACCTCCAAGGACAAACGAGATTTCCGCAAAATGCTTGAGGACGACGGAGAACTGATGTTTGACGGAATCCCACTGGATAAAGAAGATCGGCAGCGCATTAAGGATGTGCTGACAGGGCTGTTCTGGGAAGCGAAGCAGATGAATAAAAGGAACAAGAAACCGGACGATACTGAACCAAAATCAGGTAAACAACGCTAATTCAACCCTAATAACTGGCTGCAGGTGAAGAGAATGGATAAACTGATCAATAAACTGATTCATAAATACAAAACCAACTGTCCTTTTGAGCTATCTAAGGCACTGGGTATCCATATCCGTTTTATCAACCTGGGTACGGGGACTAAGGGGTTATACTACCGTAAATTAAGAAGAAGATTTATTGTCATCCATAATGAGTTGCCTCTGGAATGGCAGCGTTTTGTTTGCGCGCATGAACTGGGACATGACCGGCTGCATAAGGGGGTCAACCGTTTTTTTCTCGAAGAGAAGTCCTATTTCTCACCCGGCAAGCTGGAACGGCAGGCCAATGTATTTGCGTTGAAGCTGCTGTCCGCAGGAACCTCACCAGATCCGGATGAATCGTGGCATAGTTATTATTTAAGAATCGGGCTTCCGCACGAGGTCCATTTTTTGCAGGATGATTAAAACGGGGAGACGGTTCTCGCGATTGTTTGTGCAAAAAAACACAAAAACACCCTTACCGAAGTAAGAGTGTTTGTTGATCTAGCCAAGTATCGGGATGACACGATTTGAACATGCGACCCCCTGGTCCCAAACCAGGTGCTCTACCAAGCTGAGCTACATCCCGTAACTATGAAATTATGGAGCGGGTGATGGGAATCGAACCCACGCTATCAGCTTGGAAGGCTGAAGTTCTACCATTGAACTACACCCGCATAGGTGTAAAATATCGGGATGACACGATTTGAACATGCGACCCCCTGGTCCCAAACCAGGTGCTCTACCAAGCTGAGCTACATCCCGTAATCCTATAATTGCTTCATTAAAAATGGCGCGCCCTGAGAGATTCGAACTCCCGGCCTTTTGATTCGTAGTCAAACGCTCTATCCAGCTGAGCTAAGGGCGCACAATTTGGAGCGGACGACGGGAATCGAACCCGCGACCCTCGCCTTGGCAAGGCGATGCTCTACCGCTGAGCCACGTCCGCAAATAAGTGGTGCGCGTGGAGGGACTTGAACCCCCACGTCAAAGACGCTAGATCCTAAGTCTAGTGCGTCTGCCAATTCCGCCACACGCGCATAAATCATAATACAAGTGAGCCATGAAGGATTCGAACCTTCGACACCCTGATTAAAAGTCAGGTGCTCTACCAACTGAGCTAATGGCTCGCATTTGGCAGGGGATATAGGATTCGAACCTATGATGACGGAGTCAGAGTCCGTTGCCTTACCACTTGGCGAATCCCCTAAGGTGTTAACTTGATGTGTTCCCATAGAAGCATGCTCACGCAATACAATATGGTGGAGGCTGAGGGGATCGAACCCCCGACCCTCTGCTTGTAAGGCAGATGCTCTCCCAGCTGAGCTAAGCCTCCATATGTATGGTGACCCAAAAGGGACAAAACAGATAAAATGGTGACCCGTATGGGATTCGAACCCATGTTACCTCCGTGAAAGGGAGGTGTCTTAACCCCTTGACCAACGGGCCTAAAAATTTGTGGAGCTCTCAACCGGATTCGAACCGGTGACCTCTTCCTTACCATGGAAGCACTCTACCTACTGAGCTATGAGAGCATGGCTCCCCGAACAGGACTCGAACCTGTGACAACTCGATTAACAGTCGAGTGCTCTACCAACTGAGCTATCAGGGAATATCCGCTTGGCGGCGTCCTACTCTCCCAGGACCCTTCGGTCCAAGTACCATCGGCGCTGGAGGGCTTAACGGTCGTGTTCGGGATGGGTACGCGTGGAACCCCTCCGCTATCGCCACCAAACGGGTTTTTTCCGCTCGTGCTACTCCCCCGAATTCCTTCAGGAAAATAACCGACTACAGAAAAGACATGCAGCTTAAAATCTTTCAGGCTTAATCGCCTGAAAACTGAATCCGAAACAAATCTGCGTTTTAAGATTGTGGATAAGCCCTCGACCGATTAGTATTGGTCAGCTCCATGCATTGCTGCACTTCCACCTCCAACCTATCTACCTCGTCGTCTTCAAGGGGTCTTACTAGTTGGGAAATCTCATCTTGAGGGGGGCTTCACGCTTAGATGCTTTCAGCGCTTATCCCGTCCGTACGTAGCTACCCAGCCATGCTCCTGGCGGAACAACTGGTGCACCAGCGGTACGTCCATCCCGGTCCTCTCGTACTAAGGACAGCTCCTCTCAAATTTCCTGCGCCCACGACAGATAGGGACCGAACTGTCTCACGACGTTCTGAACCCAGCTCGCGTACCGCTTTAATGGGCGAACAGCCCAACCCTTGGGACCTACTTCAGCCCCAGGATGCGATGAGCCGACATCGAGGTGCCAAACCTCCCCGTCGATGTGGACTCTTGGGGGAGATAAGCCTGTTATCCCCAGGGTAGCTTTTATCCGTTGAGCGATGGCCCTTCCATGCGGTACCACCGGATCACTAAGTCCGACTTTCGTCCCTGCTCGACTTGTAGGTCTCGCAGTCAAGCTCCCTTATGCCTTTGCACTCTGCGAATGATTTCCAACCATTCTGAGGGAACCTTGGAACGCCTCCGTTACTCTTTAGGAGGCGACCGCCCCAGTCAAACTGCCCGCCTGACACGGTCCCCGTACCCGATAAGGGCACTAGGTTAGAACCTAGATACGATCAGGGTGGTATCCCAACGGCGCCTCTGCAGAAGCTTGCGCTCCTGCTTCTCTGGCTCCCACCTATCCTGTACAGATCGTACCCAAATTCAATATCAAGCTGCAGTAAAGCTCCATGGGGTCTTTCCGTCTTGTCGCGGGTAACCTGCATCTTCACAGGTATTAAAATTTCACCGGATCTCTCGTTGAGACAGCGCCCAAGTCGTTACGCCATTCGTGCGGGTCAGAATTTACCTGACAAGGAATTTCGCTACCTTAGGACCGTTATAGTTACGGCCGCCGTTTACTGGGGCTTCGGTTCACAGCTTCGGGTTACCCCTAACCGCTCCCCTTAACCTTCCAGCACCGGGCAGGCGTCAGCCCGTATACTTCGCCTTACGGCTTCGCACAGACCTGTGTTTTTGCTAAACAGTCGCTTGGGCCTTTTCACTGCGGCCCCCTCGGGCTATTCACCCTACCGAGGCACCTCTTCTCCCGAAGTTACGAGGTCATTTTGCCGAGTTCCTTAACGAGAGTTCTTCCGCGCGCCTTAGAATTCTCTTCTCGCCTACCTGTGTCGGTTTGCGGTACGGGCACCTTCTCCTGGCTAGAGGCTTTTCTTGGCAGTGTGAGATCATGACCTTCGCTACTAACATTTTCGCTCCCCATCACAGCCCAGCCTTCACGATGTGCGGATTTGCCTACACATCAGCCTCACTGCTTAGACGGACACATCCATCAGTCCGCGTCACTACCCTCCTGCGTCACCCCATCGCTCATAGCGGATTACGGTGGTACAGTAATTTCAAACTGTTGTCCTTCGACTACGCCTTTCGGCCTCGCCTTAGGTCCCGACTTACCCTGAGCGGACGAGCCTTCCTCAGGAAACCTTGGGCTTTCGGCGGATCAGATTCTCACTGATCTTTTCGTTACTCATACCGGCATTCTCACTTGTATACGCTCCAGCACTCCTCACGGTATACCTTCAACGTATATACAACGCTCCCCTACCCCAGGATCGACTTCACTCCAGCTTCGAAATGTGTTTATCCCCTGTAGAACATATAGCCTTCATCCCTTCCAGGATGATTTCAGGCATACATGTCTATCCGATAAACACCGCTCAAAGAAGCAGTGAAGTCGATCCTAGCCATAGCTTCGGTGGTGTGTTTAGCCCCGTTACATTTTCGGCGCAGAGTCACTCGACCAGTGAGCTATTACGCACTCTTTCAATGGTGGCTGCTTCTAAGCCAACATCCTGGTTGTCTGTGCAACTCCACATCCTTTCCCACTTAACACACACTTGGGGACCTTAGCTGATGGTCTGGGCTGTTTCCCTTTCGACAATGGATCTTAGCACTCACTGTCTGACTCCCGGCAATAAATATGTGGCATTCGGAGTTTGACTGAGCTTGGTAACCCTTGCGGGCCCCGCACCCAATCAGTGCTCTACCTCCACTATTCTTATACCGAGGCTAGCCCTAAAGCTATTTCGGGGAGAACCAGCTATCTCCGAGTTCGATTGGAATTTCTCCGCTACCCCCACCTCATCCCCGCATTTTTCAACATGCGTGGGTTCGGGCCTCCAGTGCGTGTTACCGCACCTTCACCCTGGACAGGGGTAGATCACACGGTTTCGGGTCTACGCCCCCATACTCAAATCGCCCTATTCAGACTCGCTTTCGCTGCGGCTCCGGCTTCTCACCTTAACCTTGCATGGTAAACGTAACTCGCCGGTTCATTCTACAAAAGGCACGCCATCACCCCTAAAACGGGCTCTGACTTTTTGTAAGCACACGGTTTCAGGTTCTATTTCACTCCCCTTCCGGGGTGCTTTTCACCTTTCCCTCACGGTACTGTTTCACTATCGGTCGCCAGGTAGTATTTAGCCTTAGCAGATGGTCCTGCTGGATTCATACGGGGTTTCACGTGCCCCGCACTACTCGGGATCCGTCTCGGAGAGAACACAGTTTAGGCTACAGGGCTTTTACCTCTATCGCGGGCCTTTCCAGACCTCTTCGCCTACTATATTCCTTTGTAACTCCTTGTGAGACGTCCCACAACCCCTAAGAGCAAGCTCTTAGGTTTAGGCTGTTCCGCGTTCGCTCGCCGCTACTGACGGAATCACTATTGTTTTCTCTTCCTCAGGGTACTTAGATGTTTCAGTTCCCCTGGTCTGCCTCTACCTCTCCTATGTATTCAGAGAGGAGTAACTGCGAATTACCACAGCTGGGTTTCCCCATTCGGACACCCCCGGATCAAAGCTTGCTTACAGCTCCCCGAGGCAGTTTCGTTGTTCGCCACGTCCTTCGTCGGCTCCTGGCGCCTAGGCATCCTCCGTGTGCTCTTATTAGCTTAACCAGCGCTACGATGTTTGGCTGATTTGCTCATCTTGTTTTGAATGCCGCTCGCGGATTGCTCCACTCACTAACACATTCAAAGCCAAAGGTCGCTTCATCATCCAAAATCTTCGCTAGCAGCATCTAATGCACGTTCACTTGCTTACGCAAGCTTCAGTTAAAAGATGTTCTAAAACGCAAATTCGTTTCGGTATCCAGTTTTCAAGGATCAAGTTTACTATTCAAGACATAACAAATTGATGAAGTTTGTTGGTGGAGCCAAGCGGGATCGAACCGCTGACCTCCTGCTTGCAAGGCAGGCGCTCTCCCAGCTGAGCTATGGCCCCATAATAGGATATGAAGTTGAAATGGTGGGCCTTAGTGGACTCGAACCACCGACCTCACCCTTATCAGGGGTGCGCTCTAACCAGCTGAGCTAAAGGCCCTTATTCATATCAATGACGCTTATGAAATTCATAAGTGTGCGCTTGGCGGCGTCCTACTCTCCCAGGACCCTTCGGTCCAAGTACCATCGGCGCTGGAGGACTTAACGGTCGTGTTCGGGATGGGTACGTGTGGAACCCCTCCGCTATCGCCACCAAACGCATACGAAAGAGACTTGCTCTTTCAAAACTGAACACGAGTGAGTGTGTTGAACCCGAAGGTTCTATAGAAGCTTACGCTTCTGTTCGAATGTTTCCGTCTCAGGAAACGATTCTCCATAGAAAGGAGGTGATCCAGCCGCACCTTCCGATACGGCTACCTTGTTACGACTTCACCCCAATTATCTACCCCACCTTCGGCGGCTGGCTCCCTTGCGGGTTACCCCACCGACTTCGGGTGTTGTAAACTCTCGTGGTGTGACGGGCGGTGTGTACAAGACCCGGGAACGTATTCACCGCGGCATGCTGATCCGCGATTACTAGCAATTCCGACTTCATGCAGGCGAGTTGCAGCCTGCAATCCGAACTGAGACCGGCTTTGTTGGGATTCGCTCCACCTCGCGGTTTCGCAGCCCTTTGTACCGGCCATTGTAGTACGTGTGTAGCCCAGGTCATAAGGGGCATGATGATTTGACGTCATCCCCACCTTCCTCCGGTTTGTCACCGGCAGTCTGCTTAGAGTGCCCACCATCACGTGCTGGCAACTAAGCATAAGGGTTGCGCTCGTTGCGGGACTTAACCCAACATCTCACGACACGAGCTGACGACAACCATGCACCACCTGTCTCCTCTGTCCCGAAGGCCGCTGCTATCTCTAGCAGATTCAGAGGGATGTCAAGACCTGGTAAGGTTCTTCGCGTTGCTTCGAATTAAACCACATACTCCACTGCTTGTGCGGGTCCCCGTCAATTCCTTTGAGTTTCAGTCTTGCGACCGTACTCCCCAGGCGGAGTGCTTACTGTGTTAACTTCGGCACCAAGGGTATCGAAACCCCTAACACCTAGCACTCATCGTTTACGGCGTGGACTACCAGGGTATCTAATCCTGTTTGCTCCCCACGCTTTCGCGCCTCAGCGTCAGTTACAGCCCAGAAAGTCGCCTTCGCCACTGGTGTTCCTCCACATATCTACGCATTTCACCGCTACACGTGGAATTCCACTTTCCTCTTCTGTACTCAAGCCACCCAGTTTCCAGTGCGACCTTAGGTTGAGCCCAAGGTTTAAACACCAGACTTAAATAGCCGCCTGCGCGCGCTTTACGCCCAATAATTCCGGACAACGCTTGCCCCCTACGTATTACCGCGGCTGCTGGCACGTAGTTAGCCGGGGCTTTCTTCTCAGGTACCGTCACTCCGGTAGCAGTTACTCTACCGGACGTTCTTCCCTGGCAACAGAGCTTTACGATCCGAAAACCTTCATCACTCACGCGGCATTGCTCCGTCAGGCTTTCGCCCATTGCGGAAGATTCCCTACTGCTGCCTCCCGTAGGAGTCTGGGCCGTGTCTCAGTCCCAGTGTGGCCGTTCACCCTCTCAGGTCGGCTACGCATCGTCGCCTTGGTGAGCCGTTACCTCACCAACTAGCTAATGCGCCGCAGGCCCATCCCTTAAGGGCAGATTGCTCCGCCTTTCATCCTCGGTTCAGGAGAACCAAGGAATTATCCGGTATTAGCTACCGTTTCCGGTAGTTATCCCAGGCTAAGGGGCAGGTTGCCTACGTGTTACTCACCCGTCCGCCGCTGAATCCTGTTGAAAGCAAGCTTTCAACAAAACTCCGCTCGACTTGCATGTATTAGGCATGCCGCCAGCGTTCGTCCTGAGCCAGGATCAAACTCTCCAAATTGGTTTTATCGGATACATCCGATAAAGTATTGAAAAGAGCGATATGCTCATTTTGAAACATCTGACGAGAATTTGCATTCTCTACCGACAAGCTTCACTTGCGTGAAACTCATCTTCTTTTGGATTTTACTTTCGCAAAATCCCACTCACTCGTTGTTCAGTTTTCAAAGATCAATGTCTCATTTGCTTCATCGTCGCTTGTCAGCGGCGACCTTTATAATATATCATAGCACCAGGCTGTTTGGCAAGCTTTTTTTGAAAAATGTTCTTTTCAACATTTCTTGCTTTCCAGCCGCCTTTTTCACATTCAAAAGGAGCGCGAGATATAATGTATCACAGCAGCTCCTTTATAGTCAACCTATTTTATTAATTAATCAAAAACGGTAATTTTTCACCATAGCATTCATTGGTTACTTAATGTTTGAACTGGGATGAACGTCCGCCCCATGCGTACTTGGACAACTCTTTCTGAGGAGCAAACCTCGCATACATCCGGAAGACCGTTTTATATCGATTGGCAATGGCATGCCTAATATTCTGGTCCAAGCGCTGATCGCTCAAGTCTAACAGCATCTCATCAAGCTCTTTACGTAAGACATAGTCCAGCTCCTTGCACTCCTTCTCATTAAACAGCATTCCGAGCATAGGCTTGACCTCCTTCGTGAATTCAAAATAGCATCATTCTCAACTGCCGGCTCTTGTGCGAAGAAGCGGTCCATCAGATGGAAAAGCCGATTATACATCCACTTACACTAGATTAACCGGAGGATCTAATCCGTAACCATAATTATGATAAATTTCCTATATGGTTCAGAACGCTTTATTTCCGCACATTCATCTGACTCCGGGTAATATGCTCTAATGTTATGCTCTATTTCGTCCCATTTTATGAAAGCAGCGCAAATGTTAATGTACTTTCTATCACGGCGGCCACAAACAGCAGAATGATCGTCCAGAAGGAAGCCGTTAAGGTCTGGCGCATAAAGATGGACCAGCCGACGCTTCGGCTCTCCTTCTCGGAGGTTCTATTGAACATACTGCTGAACACTTTGGCGCCAAAATGCAGTCCGAATGCACAGGCAATAATAATTGCCGGAATTTCTATAATTCCATGCGGCAGCAGCCCTTTGACAATCAGCGTGAACAAGTCCTGTCCCTGCTGTGCTGAGATATGAATCAGATAGCCTATAACCGCTCCGTTAATCAGCAGGAACAAAGCCGGCAGAATGCCAAACAATGCCCCGAGGAAGATAATAACTACCCCCTTGATTACATTATTCCAGAAAATAAATACAAAAAAGCTCCATTGCGGATTCTCCGAATCCTTAAGTTTGGTGCTGATCTCGCCCAATCCCTCCAGCTGCTGCAGCAGGATCTTCTCCAACGTACTGGTGCCAAACCAGCCGGCAATGCCGCCAACCACGAACAACACTATAGAAATCAGCAATGCGGTGCGGATCGTTCTTATATCTCTGAGAAATGTAAAAAAAGATAACATAATTACCTCCTGAATTAGTTATAGGTCCTGTATCGGCTTTTAGTAATTTTCACTCCCAACCGGGGTCATAACCGGAAGGTACGAGCATACATTTAAAACAAACAAGTATGTATGGGAGAGGAGCGCTGCTATTTTATGAATTCTTTTTATGTATTCAGCGGCAAAAAGATAAAACGGTTCATCTACATCTGTGCCGCTGCGCTGCTGGCTGCCGGGATCGTCTATGTTGAGAGGGGCAATATTACCGTATTCTCGGAATCTGCTCCGTCCGCTATTTACAGTGTACCGACAGAAAAGAAGCTGATCGCCCTGACTTTTGATATCAGCTGGGGGGAGAAACGGCCTGAGCCGATATTGAAGGTGCTGGAGGACAAAAAAGTGGATAAAGCTACCTTCTTCCTGTCTTCTCCATGGAGCAAGACTCACCCCGAAATCGTAACCAGCATTAAACAGTCAGGCTTCGAGATCGGCAGCCATGGCCATAAGCATGTTAACTACAGCGCGCTGAGCAGTGAAGAAATACGCACCCAGATCTCGACTGCACACAACGTATTAACTGAATTAACCGGAACTGCACCCAATTTGATTCGGATGCCCAACGGTGATTTTGACAAAAGAGTACTTCAGGTGGCCAGTGACCTCGGCTATAAAGTGATTCAGTGGGATACTGATTCACTCGACTGGAAGAACATCGGAGTCGACAATATCGTCAAACGTGTAACCACCAAGGCTCATCCCGGAGATATCGTGCTTATGCATGCCAGCGACTCCTGCAAGCAGACCCATGAAGCCCTCCCGCTCATTATTGATGAGCTGCGAAGACAAGGATATGAATTCGTCACCGTCTCTGAGCTGATCAGCCAGAGCAGCACCGAAGGCAAGGAAGTCCGCGATTCTGCCTGGCTGGATGATAGCCTGGAGGATGCCGCAGGTATGTAACCGTCCCCTATGGGCCGCAGTGATCCATTCGCTGCGGTCCTCTTTTCGTGAGTATTAATGGCGCGGCGAAATAAGCTCAGAGATATCGGGCGTTGGCGTGTTTAGCTTCGGATATCTCAAATCCAGTTTCTCCAGCGTCTTGACAACGATATCCAGAGCCAGGTAGTTGCGGTACCAGCGGTGATTGGCCGGAATCCAGAACCAGGGGGTCTGCTCTGTGGAACTTTCTTTGAACACTTCTTCGTACGCTTCCTGGTAATTGTCCCAATATTCGCGCTCCTGCAGATCACTGGCATCAAACTTCCAGTGCTTCTTTGGATCTTCGAGCCGCTCCTGGATCTTTTCCAGCTGCTTTTCTTTGGATATATGCAAAAACAGTTTGATTATAGTTGTCCCTTCCTCCACGAGCATTTCTTCAAATTGACGGATATAACGGAAACGGTGCTTAGCATCCTCTTTGCTTAAGCTGCCATGCACACGCGGTACGAGGACATCTTCATAGTGGGAACGGTTGAAAGCGGAAATATAACCCTTGGGCGGGGTCTTCTGATGCACTCTCCACAGAAAATCATGCGCCTCTTCCTCCAGCGAAGGTTTCTTGAAGCTAGTCACAATAAAGCCCTGCGGATTAATTCCGGAGAAAATATGCTTAACCGTTCCATCCTTGCCGCTGGAATCCATGCCTTGCAGAATCACGAGCAGGGAATGTTTTTTCTGAGCGAACAGAATATCCTGCAGCTCGGCCAGCCGCTTCTTCAGCTTCGCTGTAGCTGCTTCGGCTTCCTTTTTCGTTTTGAAGTCACCTGTTTCATTCGCATCCAGCTTGCTTAACCGGATTTCCTTGGTGTCTTTTATCATATATCGGTTGATGTTCATATATTCCCCTCCCGGTGTTTTATTGAGCATTTCCAGACATCTCATGAGCAGACAATCGTTTTATAACTTTAACCCTTTCGTCTTCATTTTAATCTCAAAATTGCTGAGGATGCAAAAACCCCGTGCTTCTGGCTGCCAGAGGTACGGGGTCTATTGCTGATTAGGACGGATTAAGGACAGGTTTGCTCAGCACGCGGTGCAGGATCAGAATCTGGTATGCATTGCAGAGCAGCAGCGGAACCACAATAAATACAGTGGCACTGCCCACACCAATCTGCAGCACGCCGATAATTTCCACAATGGAAATGGCCGTCATGAAGAAGAAGGTAGGGACAAACGCTGTATCATTGGTGCTGCGGACTTTCCAGTAGGACACGATAATGGCAAATACGAGCAGACAAAGCCCGAGGATCAGATCAGGTGCAGCTGCTCTTTCCTTTCCCAGAGCCTGACGCAGAAACATCAGCTCCAGCAAGGCCAGCAGGGCCAAAGCCAGCTGGATGTAACGCCAGACCTTTCGCGGGAACACACCGCTGCCTGTGTAGTTGAGAATCATGTACGCGAAGAAACCAAGCTGGGCATATACACTGACAAGCACTCCATAACCTAGCAAAATAAGCGGATAGATGATGAAATCAGCCGTGCTTTTGAAATTGATTCTGCCATTCACCAGTTGCAGCGCGAGCCCCGCAATCAAAGCCCCACCTGCACCGATAAGCAGCGTAGTCCAGAATAGGTAAAACCACCTGTTGAGTCTCAGTCCCTTCACCCCCAGTGTCAGATTTATTTTACCAAGGTTACCGACAAAAGACCATTAAGCAAAGAACATAATTGCACAGCCTTGCGGCATACTACCTACAGGAATCCTAAAAGGAGGCAACGCCAATGAAATGGAGGATGTTGTGGTCTGCAGGTATTGCCATAAGCTGTGTGATGGCCTTGACAGCCTGCGGAGGTGAACAAAGCAGTTCTTCTTCCGGCCAAGGCGGCTACAAGGAAATGAAGACCATGGTTGTAGATATATTGAAGAGTGATGACGGCCGCAAAGCGGTAGAGGAAGCCTTGTCGGGCAGCGAAAGCGGAGCTACCGGCTCTGGCCTATCCATGAAAATGATGCCGCTGCAGACCAATGCAGAAATCAGGGTCGCCGTGAAGGACACACTTACGTCTCCGGAATATCAGAAGGAAATCGAGAAAATCATGACCGATCCGAAATTCGCCGGAGATTTCGCCAAAGCGGTCAACTCCCAAAGCAAAGAGCTTCACCTGCAGCTGATCAAGGATCCTTCTTACCAGAAATCCGTCGGAGAAATCATGAAATCGCCGGAAATGACTAAAATGTTCCTGGATCTTACAAAAACAGCTGATTATCGCAAGCAGACCATGACCATCATGCAGGAGGCTATGCAGAACCCTTTATTCCGCATGGAGGTACTAAACTTGCTCAAAACGGTGGTGCAGGAAGAGCTGCAGCCCAAGGTTGAGAAAAAAGGTGAAAAAGGAAAATCAGGTGGGGAACAAAGCGGCAGCGAGGATTCATCTTCATAAACTTTATCCAAAAGAGACCTAGTCCGTATTGTCCGGACAGGTCTCTTTCTCTTTATCCTTCTGCTACTGCTCATGCTTGGCAATCAGCTTGTCCGCCACTTCAGCAAATATCTGCGCAGTTGCTGTTTCCTCCTTGTAGACGGAAGGAGAGAAGTCAGGCTCCGAAATATGGTTGTCCGGGGCGCCAAGCGGCACCTGCGCCAGCAGCTCTGTATGCAGGGTTTCCGCTAGCCTGCCGCCGCCGCCGCGCCCGAAGATATAATCCCTTTTGCCGCAGCCAGAGCATTCGTAATACGCCATATTCTCGATGACTCCCAGAATCTCATGATCCGTCTGCAACGCCATAGAGCCCGCCCTGGCCGCCACAAACGCCGCTGTAGCATGAGGGGTGGTTACAATAATCTCTTTGCTGTGCGGCAGCATCTGATGGACGTCAAGTGCCACATCGCCTGTGCCGGGCGGCAGGTCAAGCAGCATATAATCAAGCTCTCCCCAGCTCACATCATTGAAGAACTGGCGCAGCATCTTGCCCAGCATCGGTCCGCGCCAGATTACAGGGCTGTTCTCACGTATGAAGAAGCCCATGGACATGACTTTTACTCCAAACCGTTCCACCGGAATAATAGTCCCGTCCTCCACGATCGGCCCCTCTTCGATGCCCATCATATCAGGAATACTGAACCCGTAGATATCCGCGTCGATCAGACCTACCTTTTTACCTTTGCGGGCAAGCGCAACAGCCAGATTTACCGTTACCGTAGATTTCCCTACGCCGCCTTTGCCGGAGGCCACCGCTATAAAGTTCACCCCGGAGTTCTCCCCGATCAGCTTATGCCCTTCAAGCCCTGCTGCATGCCCTTTCAATTTGCCGGGCTCATCAGCCTGCGGCTCCTGTTCGGCGTTCTCTCCGCGGATCTGGGAGCGCTCATAGTCGGTCGCATCACGCAGCCGGATATGCACACTGCCGGCACCGCCCTCTTCAAGCACACCGCGTACCCGCTGCTCGAGCTCCATTCGGCTCTGCTCCTGAGCGTCCAGGCAGACAATGGATAAGGAGACGCGCTCCTCCTTGATCATAATGTCACGTATTAACTGTAATTCAATTAGGCTTTTTCCGGATTCCGGGTCCTTGATCGGCTGTAGCAATTCAACAATTTGTTCCCTCGTCAGCATGGAAAGCACCTCTGTTTTCTTCCCGGATACAGATAGCCCCGGTATTTTTGTCTATTATAACATTACCTTTCTGCGGAAGAGTAGTCCTTGGGCGCACCCTCTGAAGCATAGCGGAGAATGCCGCGGTAAATGCTGGTCGCCACCTTGCGCTGATAGATATCGCTGCCCAGCAGCAGGGACTCCTCAGGATTGGACAAGAAACCAACCTCTACCAGCACAGACGGTATTCTAAGCGCCTTCAGCAAATATACGGTATTCACAGTTTTGGCCACACGTTCCGTATTCTCCAGTGTAACTCGAAGCTCATCCTGTATAAATTCAGCTATGGCTTTATTATCTCCATGATTAGGGTAGTAGAAGGTCTGCGCGCCGCTCCAGCGTCCGGAAGGAATGCTGTTCATATGCACGCTTATAAAAAGGTCCGCATCCTTCTCCTCAATGCTTCTCACTCTTTGCTTCAGATCTTCTGTCTTGCGTCTGGCATATCCCTTGGTCTCATCCTGGGCCAGGTCATAATCCCCTTCACGGGTCATGACCACAATGGCTCCGGCCTGCTGCAGGTAATCACGCAAATAGAGCGTCACTGCCAGATTGATGTCCTTCTCGATCAGCCCGTCCCGGCTGACCGCCCCCCCGTCCGGCCCTCCATGGCCGGCATCCAGCGCGATGACCTTGCCTGACAGGGGCAGACTCCAGTAATTCACTGTTCTGGCTGTGGGCATATCATAGGCAATAATACCGATCATTAAAGCCAGCAGAAGCATGCCGAACACCCCTTTTTTGATGCTGCTCCATGAGATCCAGACCGAGACTTTACTGTGCTTTCGGCCAGACATAACAAAGACCCCCTCGTCCCGATAGATTCTACTCATCTATATGGGACAAGAGGGTCAAATAGTACCCGCTCCTGTATTATTGGACTATTGGACAGCCGCTTCCTGCGACATCCCTTCAATCAGCACCTCAGCTACCTCTGGACGCGTAAATTCCGGCGGCGGACACTGTCCGTCACGAAGCAGCGCGCGCACCTTGGTGCCCGACAGCGCCATATGATGTTCGCTTCCGTGCGGACAGGTTTTGTTGGAGGCCATGCTGCCGCATTTGGTGCAGAAGAAGCTGTGTTCAAAGAATAAAGGAGTAATGCCCAGTTCTTCCGCTGTAAAATTGGAGAAAATCTCCTGCGCCTCATAGGTACCGTAATAATCTCCCACCCCGGCATGGTCGCGGCCGACAATAAAGTGGGTACAGCCGTAATTCTTCCGCACCATCGCATGGAATATAGCCTCTCGGGGACCTGCATATCTCATTGCTGCCGGAAAAACGCCCAGGAAGGTACGATCCTTCGGGTAGTAGTTCTCTAATAAAACAAGGTAGCTCTTCATCCGCACATTGGCTGGGACATCATCCGATTTGGTCTCACCGACAAGCGGATTGAGGAAAAGGGCGTCTACAACCTCCATAGCACACTTCTGGATGTATTCATGAGCACGATGGACCGGATTGCGCGTCTGGAAGCCCACAACGGTTCTCCAGCCCTTGTCTGCAAAGATCTGGCGTGTCACCGCCGGGTCATAATAGAATTCCGAGAATTTCTCTGGCTGCGGCCGATTAAGCACAGTAATGGAGCCGCCCACATAAGTTGCCGGACGCGCCATCAGCTTGCTGACACCTGGATGGGCCGGATCAAGTGTTTTGAATACATTTTGTGCTTCCAGAGCTTGATCAACCTCATAGATGCTCTCGATATCCAGCAGTCCGTAGATTACACCATCCTCTTCACCTGTAAGAGACATGCGGTCACCCACAGATAACAGAGCACGCTGCTCTTCTCCAATAGCCAGTGTAATCGGGATACTCCATACCGTGCCATCGGCAAGACGCATATTCTTCACCACAGAGTGGTAGTCTGCTTCGTTCAGGAATCCGGTAAGCGGCGAGAACGCGCCTACAGCAATCAGATCAAGATCAGACAAAGTCCAGGTATTCAAAGGAATCACAGGATATTCAAGGGCATCCTGCAGCAGTTTCGCTCTCTGCTCACCCTCCACTATACGCTGAACCAGTGTTCCGCCATGCGGAAGTATTGAAGTCATCTCATACTCTCCTTCTGTGTTGGTATTACAGAACCAAGCTTATTTGTGCAGTCCGCACTCTGTCTTCTCTGATCCTGACCAGCGTCCGGCACGCGGATCTTCACCCGGCATTACTGCACGTGTGCATTGCTCACAGCCGATACTAGGGAAATTACGGTCATGCAGCGGGTTATAGATCACATCATTCTCGCGGATATAGTTCCAGACATCTTCTGTCGTCCAGTCGGCAATCGGATTAAATTTAACAAGTCCAAATTTGTAGTCGTATTCCACTTTCTTGGTGTTGGCGCGGGTAGGAGCTTGATCCCGGCGGATACCGGTAATCCAGGCATCATATTGAGATAGAATCCGTGTCAGCGGCTCAACCTTGCGAATTCCGCAGCACTGGTTAGGGTCAACGGTCCATAGGGACTCCCCATACTGCAGAGCCTGTTCCTGTGGAGTAATCTGCGGAGCAACACGCACGAACTCTAAACCGTATTTCTCAGACATCATATCTCTGGTTTCATAGGTTTCCTTGAAGTGAAATTCAGTATCCAGATAAAATACATCCGTAGATGGACTGACCTTCTGTAGCATATCAACGAGCACTACATCCTCTGCACCAAAGCTGCAGGCAAATGTAAGGTTAGGAAATGTCTCAACAGCCCAGCGAATGATCTCCTCAGGAGATGCGGTTTCCAATTCCTCAGCTTTGATCTTAACGAGATCTTCCTTCTCAAGCAGATTCATTTGTTTTATTCCTCCATCCATATCTCAATTCCAACTATTCTCATATGAAATAGTATATAGCTTTCAGGGAGGATGTCAATGAAATTCGGGAGCAAGAGGTCGCAGGTTCAAACCCTCTTAATTTCAGACATGCCCTACATACTCTCCATACAGCAATGTTTATACTTTTTACTGCTTCCGCATGCGCAGGGTTCATTTCTTCCCGGGGCATGCCCCTTAAGATAACGGTCCACATTCTTCTTGAACTGCTCCCTGCGCAGCTTGGCGGCAAGAAGCTTCATTCGTTCATCCGCATGAGCGTAGATCTTTTTGTAGGAAGCGCAAAAGTAATCCGGGTCAGAGGACATCCGGTTATCGGACCAGGCTCTGTTCCGGGGACAACCGCCGTGGCATAATGACTTCCATTCGCAAGTCCGGCACGGCTCGGGAAGGCGCGGCTTGAGCGACTTGAATTCCCGATAGACCGGACTCGACAGGAGTTCCTTCAGGGACTGAACGCCTACGTTGCCAAGCTTCCACTCTTCATTGATGAAAAAATCGCACGGAAAAGCATCCCCGTTCTGTTCCAGCACCAGCATATCGGGACAAACGGAACGGTGAATGCACAGCTCTGCTTCAGCGTTCATATAGACGCCCATCATATTGTCAAAGAAACGGATGGACATGTCGGGACTGCCGTTATTGTACCAGATATCGAAAGCCTCAAACTCCCCATACTCCTCGGGGGTGATTTCATATACTCCGGGCCTGTCTGTCTCCTGGGAGCGGAAATCCATGCAGGGAATAAACTGCACATAGTCAAAATTCTCCCGCTTATAGAAGTCCAGCAGCTCCGCCGCTTTATTCACGTTGCCTTTATGAATCACCGTCAGGATGTTGAAATCGACTCCATGCTGCCTTAAATGGCCAATGCCTTTCAAGACCCCGTTAAAGCTTCCTTGCCCCAGCGCATCCACTCTTCTGGCATCATGGATCTCCTGCGGTCCGTCCAGACTCACACCGACGAGAAAGTTGTAGCTCTTCAAAAATGCAGCCCACTTATCGGTCAGCAGCGTCCCGTTGGTTTGAAGGGAGTTGCTGATGACCGTATGTGGAGGGGCATACTTCGCCTGCAAGCTCACAACTTCCTCAAAAAAATCCAGTCCCGCCAGTAAGGGCTCGCCGCCCTGCCAGGTAAAGGCGGCCACGCCGCTCGTCTGCCGCATATACCCTTTCATGAAGGTATCAAGGAGCGAGGATTCGATCCGGTTGATCTTTCCCGGCTTTCCTCCGCATGTGCTGTAATAGCAGTAATCACATGCCAGGTTGCAATCTTCCGAGACGGTTTTCCACATCACACTTACATGTCTTCCGCTTGCTCCGGCGCACATTTCGCCCATACGCGTCCATTGCTCCTTTCTTCCTCCGCTCAGGCTTCTTGAGCCATTCAGATCTCTCGTTTTGCTCTACCCCAGGGCACCGTATCGCAGGTTTCCTGATAGAAATCGAGCATGCGCTCTTTAAGGAAGGCAAGCTCCGCAGCCTGCGAATTGTCGTCGATTACATTGACGGTTTCGCCGGGATCGTTCAGAAGATCATATAGCTCATCCTTTTCATAGAATCGGCAGACATATTTAAACCGCTTGGTGCGGATCATGGTCGCCTTCGTATGCTCCGCCCCTTCACTGCGCTGCATTTCACCCCGGGGCCAGTACAGGCTGTGGGGATCTTCATTATAGGGTGTCGATTCATTGCAGTGCAGCTCGCCGTGAAGGCGGCCGCCTTCGCAGAATACGGCATCGCGGTGTTCTGCCGCATGGATGCGTTTCGGCAGGAGAGACCTGTCAACTGCGCTGTGCCACGGATCCTCGACGGCATAAGGCGGATGGGGATAGAGAATGGGAAGATAAATGCATAACGGCTGGTCTCTTGGCGGCTCTTTGTTCAAGTCGATCGCCCCCATGATATGTACCCAATCGCTGTCCCCGCATAATGCCTCTCCTTTTTCCGTTTCGATTTTGCCGGCATAGAAGGACCGGCATAGAAGGAATAGAAGGTATCATCTCCGAGCTGTCCTCTTTTCAGATTGGAACCGAAAATCGGTCTTCAGCAGCACCGGCTCATCGGGCTTCATCATATGATACATGGTGCGGTGTCCTCGTACATGCGGATACCAGCCCGACATAAACGAACAGCGGCTCGGCGTGCACACCGGGTTTTGGCAAAATGCGCTGCTAAACGAGACACCCTCCTTGGCCGCCAGCCGATCCAGATTGGGTGTCCGGGCGGCCGGATCGCCCATGTGCCCCAGCACATCTCCCCTCCATTGATCAGGGTTAAACAGAATGATATGCGGACGTTTCCTTGACATGATTGCACTCCTTTTCTTTTCGAAGAGGCTGTTGTTATCCCTCTTCATCCAAACCGAGGCGCTGGAACTGTTCGCTCGGGGCAGCGCTATCCCTCATCAGTCCTTGAAGCAGCGCAATCATCCGCTTCTCCACTTGCTCATCATGAATAGGCTCGCGCTGCTGCGGGTCCTGCTCGAGATCAAACAGCAAGTTTCCGTAACGGTGAAGATGACCGTTGCCTCGGCTTGGAATTTTCAGCACCTGCATACCTTTCGTGAATGAAAAAGGGCCGGCCAACTCAATCTCCTGCAACTCAGCGGGTTGAAACCGGCTCCTCATGTGTGTCGGCATGAGCGTATACTCATACAGCGGCTCGTTCACTGACGTAACGGCAGCCCGCATATAGACATATCGACCGTCGGTCACGCAGACATGCCCGCCGTGAATGCCGAACAGCGCGGCCTGGCGCACCGGCTTGTCACTCTCGATCGTCTCCTTCAGTGCGGCACCCTGCATATCCTCCGGTTTCTCCAGACCGAAGAAGTCCAGCAGCGTCGCCGGCAGATCAATCGTCTGGACAAGACTGTTTCTGGTCTCGCCCTGTTTGCCGCTGCGCGGGTCCCAAATGAACAAAGGAGTATGAGCGACCTCATTGTAGAACGGCTGAACGCACTTGGCCCACTGGCCATGCTCGCCAAGCAGAAAGCCGTGATCCGTATTTACAATCAGCATTGTATCCTTCCATAGATCCAGTTCATCCATAGTGTCTACTACTTGTCCAAGATAATGGTCGCACATGCTGAGGAGCGCCGCGTACTGCAGGCGCATCTGCTCCACTTCCTCGTCCGCTTCGGTTACCGGACCGTAAACCGGCCAATCCCAGCCGGCCGAGTCATTCAATCCCGGGTACAGCTTCTTATATGCCGCCGGGCTGTAGAAAGGCTCATGGGGATCAAAGGTTTCCAATTGCAGGAACCAGCGGTCGGCCCCGGCATTGTTACGGATAAATTCGAGGCCTTCGGCAAAGGTTCGCGCTTGCGGAAACTCTTCTTCCGCTTGTATGTGCTTCCGGTTGATGCGGTCCTGGCGCTGCATCCTGCGCCATATGTTCAGCAGAGGCGCCGGTATGTTCGGATCCGCAGGCCTATTCGGTTCCCCCGTCCCATCATCCTCCACCTCTCCTTTCCAGGGGTCTCCCTCCTGGCCCCGCACGAATTCAAAGCTTTGGTAGCGGGGATGGTAAGTCCCTCCCCCGTCCTCCCAGTAATGCTGATGATCGGTTACCAGATGCGTGTATACGCCGGCCTGACCCAGCTGTTCAATGGCCGAATCATCGAACGGCTCCAGCGGCCCCCAACTGCGGTGCAAAAAATTATAACGTCCCGTGTGAAGCTCCCTGCGGGCCGGCATGCAGGGCATACTGCCGATGTAGCTGTTGCCGAATACGACGGACCGCTCGGCGAGCCGTTCAAATTGGGGCGTCTTTATCCATGTCGGTCCGCCGTAAGGAGAGAGCATATGCCGATTAAGCGTATCAAACATCACCATGATTGCTTTCACAAATCGATCATCCTTTCACACTTGATGAGATGGCACTACGAATGAACTGCTTTTGGAACAGCAGAAACATGACCAGAATCGGTATCGACACCAGCAGAGTCGCCGCCATCAGAAGATTGTACTGAACTTGATTCTCTCCGCGAAACACCTGCAGCCCCAGCTGGACGGTCCGCATTGCCGGACTGTTCGTGTAGATTAGCGGATGGAAGAAATCGTTCCAGACTCCCACAAATTTGAAAATGCCCAAAGTCGCGATCAGCGGTCCGCTGAGGGGGAGATAAATAAAAAAGAACAGTCGGGTATAGCCCGATCCGTCAATATAAGCGGCTTCATCGAGTGCCTTGGGCATCTGCAGATAGAACTGCCGGGCCATAAATACACCGAAGGCTCCTGAAAGCTCCGGAACAATGAGCGCATAGTAGCTGTCCAACCAGCCATTTCCGCCATGCCCGAACATATCGTTCCCCCCGAACAGCGGAATTGATTTGAGTACAAGAAACTGGGGAATGACGGTGACCTGTGCGGGGATCATCAGCCCGACGAGCAGCAGAAGGAATAACAAGCTTCTCCCTTTGAAGCGGATTCTGGCAAAGGCAAATCCTGCCATGGTGTTGAAGATCAGGCTTCCGAGTACAGCTGCGCCCGTAACGACAACAGAGTTTTTGAGAAACAATCCCCATTCCGCCATTTGCAGAGCCCGGATATAGTTGGAAGGATGCCAGGCGGCGGGCAGCAGTCTTGTCGCGCCTGCCGCAAATTCTTCATCCCCCTTCATAGAGGTAAAGAACGTCATGAGCAGCGGCAGAACAGCAAGCAAAGTGATTACCGTTAAAATCAGATAAGCCGTAAAACGTTCGGTTTTCGTGGAGTTCATCTCTTGCACTTCCCTATTCCATTGATGAATTGCGGCTTCCCATCTTGTACTGGAGGAGCGTGATAGCCATGGTAACGGCAAGCAGAACAACAGACATAGCCGAAGCATAACCCATCCGATAATCCTGGAAGCTGGCGCTGACAATCTGCGTGACCACCGTCGTACTGGAGTTGGCTGGCCCTCCGCCCGTCAAAATATAGACCAGGTCAAACACTTGAAACGAGCGGATCGTTGAGATGATGAACAAGAACAGCAGAATCGGCTGCAGCAGAGGAAGTGTAATATGGATGAATTGCCTCACGCCCGAGGCTCCGTCCAGCGCTGCGGCTTCGTACAGACTCTCCGAAATGCCCTGAATGCCTCCAAGCAGAACAATCATTGCGAAGCCCATTCCGGTCCAGATACCGATGACAATGACCGATCCGAGCGAGGTGTCGGGACTCTGCAGCCAGTTCCTTCCCGCCACTCCGAACAGGGACAGCATGCGGTTGACCGGACCCTGCAGCGGGTCCAGCAGCCATAGCCAGGTCATTGCGACGGCCACGGACGACAGTACTCCTGGCAGGTAGATCAGGGCACGGAAGGCAGCAAGTCCTTTGAGCCGCAAGGTCAATACCGCCGCAAGCACCAGACCGAGCCCCATGGATGGAAGAACCGTGCCCAGCCAGTAGCAGGCTGTATTTCTCACGGCTTTTCCGAAGATGGGATCGTGAAGAAGCTTCGTATAATTGGCGCTCCCCGTCCATACAGGCGGCTGGAGCATGGTGTAATCGGTAAAGCTCAGATAAATGATGCGGAGAACCGGAATGAGCACGAACAGCAGAAACAGGAACATGCTCGGAAAAATCAACAGATACGGAACAATCCGGTTCCAGCCTTTATTCATGTTCATCTCCTCCTTAGAAACCCGTTCCCGGATTGTATCTTATTTAGTGGCTGCAATTTCATCCCTGGCCAGCTTGGCGTTATCCTTTAAGGCGTCCGCAGGCGCCTTAATGCCGTTATAGGCCTCTTCAAGAGCGAGTCGCAAATATTTAACATTAATGGACCACTGCTTGGAAGGCGGATAGCCCTGTGCGTTCTTCATGGTCTCGTAGGAGATTTCATTCTCCGGGTGGGCCTTTAAGTACTCTTCCTTGACAGACTGCAAGGGCGGCAGATTGCCGGTTTCAGTCGTAAACTTCAGAATGTTGTCCTTGCTGAACCAGAACTTGATGAATGCCCACGCCGCATCGGGATGCTTGGTGCTGGCCGCCGCCGTAAGGAACGTGCCCAGCATCAGCGCTGGCTGGCTTCCGTCGATTCCGGCAGGCGGCAGGGACCAGCCAATGTTGTCGCTTCCGACCGATTGAACGAGCGAAGCCGCCGCTGAGGCCGAGATGAATGCCATTGCCGCCTGGCTGTTCTGAAAAGGTGTTCCCGTCGTCGACTGCTGATTGCTGGCCATAAACCCGCCAGACTTGTATAACTCCACCAGCCGTTCCACCAGTTGGATGGACGTTTCGGAGTCAAATTGCGGATTGCCCTCGTTGTCGTAAAAATTTTGTCCCAGAAGCAGCAGAATCGAAAGATAGGACTGCTCCCCGTTGCTGATCTGAATATCGAGCCCTGACCGGACCGTTTGACCGTTCTCCGCTTTCTTAAGCTTGTTTGCGAATTCGAACAGTTCATCCACCGTCTTCGGTGGCGACTCGGGATTAAGTCCGGCTTCCTTAAAGAAATCCTTCCTCCACGCAAGTGGCCGCACATCCGGCATCAGCAGCCCGTACTGCCCATCCTGCCATTGTCCGGACTTCCAAATATCCGGGAAGAAATCGGAGGCTCCTTCCCACTGCTCCTGGTCGATATACGGCTGAAGATTCAGGTACTTCCCCTGATCCACCGTGGAAATCAATTGTCCAAAGCCAAGACCGTGCACATCCGGCTGTGTGCCGCCTGAATAAGCAACTGCCAGCTTTTGAAAATATTGATCCCAAGGTACAACGGTAAGCTCCACATGAATGTCAGTGTGCTGCTCTTCAAACGATGCAATCGTCTTTTGAATGGCCTGGTCCGTGATCTCTCCGGCATTTGGATACCAGAATTTCAGTGTTACCTTCTCCGAATCGGTCCCGTCTGCCTGTGTTCCGGCAGGCTCCTGACCTGAACCCGGCGCACAGCCGCTGAGTACCAGCGTAAGAATAATCGTCAATATGATGAGTCCCGCAGTTAACCGTTGTCTCATTTTTAATCCCCCTGTTGATGAACTTTGGTGGCTCTACGCTTTGTCCAGTTGACCGGTAAAAACACAGACATAGTATTCCTACTAACTTACTTGCCATTCGGCCGTCCAATGTTTATCATTATAGCATTGAGGGGGGAGCCCGTATTTATCCGGCAACGTTATTTTTGTACCAAAAATGCAGATTTTCATTTCTATTGGCAGCAAACAGAGGGGGATGATATGTGATGAAGACTGCAGTGGTTAGGGGAAATGAAACTACAGGACAGACGGAAGTGAAACAGGCTTTCTTGAAGAAGTGGCATAGTCAAGGACAGAAGCTGCTTGAATTTCAAAATCACAGCTCAATGGATCACCTTAAGATTAACATCCGCTGGCTGAAAGAGTGGTGTTTGTACGAGGGACATCCTTATCAATTTTTATTCGAGTACAGCGTCATCTGGCTGGTAACCGGCGGTTCCGCCACCATCACGCTGGAACGGGTTCCGTATAGACTGAAGTGCGGAGATATCGTCTGCATCCCTCCTCAAACGCATCAGACCTGGGAGGATATCAGCGAAGGTTCCCCCTTCCGTTATCTCTCTTTTGCCTGTGAAGCTAAAGTTGGCGTGTTTGATTTCATACGGCTGTACCGCTTTCCCGTCATCGCCTCAACGGTGGAATCCTCAGACTTTCAAGCCCTGGTCGCTTCGTGGCAACTACTGGCCGTGACCTACAAAAAGTTTCTCGAACCCTTCCCAGCAGCCATCACTCCGGAAGCAGTCATCCCAACCCGCGGAACTGGTATTCCACCGGTGACGCTGAACACTGAACAAACGCTCAGGTATCTACAGGTTAGTTCGGACGGCCTCTCCTGGATACTGGAACTGTTCAAGGCTATGTGCCACTTGCTGCCTGATCATCCGGCGACCTATGACAACCGGGTCTTTGAAATATGCGACATCATCGCAAAACGCCTGTCCGAGCCGCTGTCTCTGGAAGAACTGGCCGAGACCGTATCTCTCAGCAAAGAACAGCTGCGAACGTTGTTCAAAGCGGCACTCGGAATGCCGCCCATGAAGTATGTCCAGCGCGTCCGGATGCAGCAGGCTCAGGATCTGCTCTTGCTTACCTCGCTGTCCATCAAGGAAATCTCCGGCATGGTGGGCTTTGAGAACCAGCATCATTTTTCCCGTGCATTTCAACAGTATCACCGGCTTTCCCCCCAGCAGTACCGCAGTCGAGCAAAGCAAGACATGATATTTGCTCAAAGATGAACTGATTATAGAATAACAGGCCAGACATTGCTGTTTTTGCAGCCTCCGGTCATTAGGTAGACAAAATCATGTTTTCAAAGCATTATATTACCATATATGTAATGACAAAATAACGTTCCAAACGATGCCAAGGTGAATTACAACCCACAGTGGGTGGTGATGATGGAGTGACTCCGATTAGACTTGACTACCTAAATAACAAACTTGATGTGATCATTAAACTTCATTAACTTCATCCCATAACCATCCACGAGATGAGACACACACACATACTTCTATGCAATTTGAAGCTGGGGCCTCTATTAAAGAAGTGCAAGAACAGCCTGTTAAGAGGGCAAAATAAAAGCCCCCGACCGCGAGGGCCAGAGGCTTGAATTCCTTGTTGTATAAGGGATCTTAACGTTTCGAGAACTGAGGAGCACGACGTGCTGCTTTCAAACCATACTTCTTACGTTCCTTCATGCGTGGGTCACGAGTCAGGAATCCGGCTTTCTTCAGGGAACCACGGTATTCCGGGTCAACCTTCAGAAGAGCACGGGAGATTCCGTGACGGATAGCTCCAGCTTGACCAGATGTTCCGCCACCGTGTGCGATAACGAGTACATCATAGTTGCCCAAAGTTTCAGTCAGTGTCAAAGGTTGTTTGACGATCAGTTTGAGTGTTTCCAAACCGAAATATTCATCCATCTCACGTTTGTTAATGACAATGCGTCCTTCACCCGGTACAAGGCGAACACGTGCTACCGAATGTTTACGACGACCTGTCCCATAGTATTGTACTTGTGCCATGAAACTGTCCTCCTCTATTCTTATCCGCGAAGTTCGTAAACTTCAGGTTTTTGTGCTGCATGTGGATGCTCAGCGCCTGCATAGACTTTCAATCTCAGCTTCATGTGGTTGCCTTGACGAGTCTTAGGAATCATACCATGAACAGCAAATTCGATCATGCGTTCAGGTTTAGTCTTAATCAGGTCTTCAGCAACAGTAACCTTCAGGCCACCTGGGTGCATCGAGTGACGGTAGTATTTCTTGTTCTGCATTTTCTTACCGGTCAGGTGAATCTTCTCAGCGTTGATAACAACAACGAAATCTCCTGTATCAACATGTGGTGTGAATTGCGGTTTGTGTTTGCCACGGATCAAAGCTGCGGCTTCGCTCGCCAAACGACCAAGTGTTTTGCCTTCGGCATCAATAATGTGCCAATTGCGTTCAACTTCGTTCGGCTTCGCCATGTAGGTGGTACGCATGAATGTTTCCTCCTTGTTCTCGTACGAAAAATCATCTGTTTCGTATATCTTGTTTCTCATTGGTTTACGATTATGTTAGTGAAGCAAAGACTTTTGTTGGCATTTTCTTGATCGGGGCTGTGGGATAGCCATCAAGAAAACACAACTTTTATATTACAGTATAAACAAGACAAGTGCAAGATATTTTTAGCCATTACGCCTGTTTTTTTATAAAGTAATTCTACTCCCAAGACTCCTCGTATTCCACACTCATTAAAGCCAGTCCTTGAGACATAGCTGTAGGTCCGGCCGCAGCACGGTCGCATGCTGCCAGAATTTCAGCCACCTCATCAGCCTGCAGTTTCCCTTCCCCTACATGAATCAGCGTCCCCATAATAATCCGCACCATATGCTGCAGAAATCCACTGCCGGTCACATAGGTGTATATGACGCCCTGGTCTGTCGACGATGGACGGCACATGCTGCGGTCGATCTCCATATGGGCCTCGAAGATGGTTCGGACATGGGAAGTCTTCGTAGAGCGCCGTGATGCAAATGAGGTGAAGTCATGAGTGCCGATCAAATGAGTCAATCCCTGCTGCATAGCCGGTATATCCAGCTGCACAGGATGGTGATGCTGCCAGCGGCGCTGGAACGGGTCCGGGAACCGGTTGCCGTTAATTGTGTAACGGTAGGTTTTGCGCTTCGCTCCTCTGCGGGAGTGGAACGACAACGGCACCTCTCTGGCCTCCGTTACGACAATGTCCTGCGGCAGTCTGGCATTAAGCGCCAAACACCAGCGCTCGAGCGGGATCTGCGAGGAGGTCGTGAAGTTGAACGGCTGGCCATAAGCATGGACCCCGGCATCTGTACGCCCTGAGGCGGTAATCTTAGTCGTCTCACCCGTCAGATGGAGGATTGCCTGTTCCAGTCTGTCCTGAATCGTATTGCCCTTAGGCTGGGTCTGAAAGCCATCATAACAGGTGCCGTCATAATTGACCTTCATCAATAGATTGCGCATTCCCTTATCCCCTTGCAAGATATACTAAGCTTCTTCAAAAAGAAACGGCTCTGCCGTCCGCTGAAAAAGGCGGCTCCGTTTCTCCGAGAAATAGAAGGAATAAAGTATCAGGTGAAACTTATACTCTCTTCTATTTCAAAAAAAAAGAGCCCCTGCGGGAGCTCCTTCCACTCTACCAAGGCGATTCCCGCGGTTAATTGTACGGCAGGGCTTATCCCCCTGCTGCACATTAACACTTGTATTCTCAAAGCCCTTGTCCGGGGGACAGTGGCAGTGAGGAGTCATTCGGAAATCAGTTCTTGTGTACTACGCGCGGTCTACGAGTTCAAGATAAACCATAGGCGCAGCATCGCCACGGCGAGGTCCCAGCTTCAGGATACGAGTGTATCCGCCTGGACGCTCTGTGTAACGAGGAGCAATATCAGAGAACAATTTTTGGATTGCATCTTGTTCACCGTCAATAGTCTCGCGGCGAACAAATGCAGCTACTTGACGGCGAGCATGAAGATCGCCCTTTTTCGCTTTAGTGATCAGTTTCTCAGCGATGGAACGAACTTCCTTCGCCTTGGCTTCCGTTGTCTGGATGCGTTCGTATAGGAACAGATCCGTTACCATATCGCGGAACAATGCTTTGCGCGCGCTGGAATCACGGCCCAATTTTTGGTATGCCATTTGTTTTCCCTCCTTTACTCAAGCAATCTGTAAGCTATTCTTCTGTACGGAGTCCCAAACCAAGCTCTTCCAGCTTCTCCTGAACTTCTTCCAAAGATTTACGACCCAGGTTGCGCACCTTCATCATATCTTCTTCCGTCTTCGTGGTAAGCTCCTGCACGGTATTAATACCGGCACGTTTGAGGCAGTTGTAGGAACGGACAGAAAGATCAAGCTCCTCGATTGTCATCTCAAGAACTTTTTCTTTTTTGTCTTCTTCTTTTTCAACCATAATTTCGGCGTCTTTCGCTTCATCCGTAAGTCCTACGAACAGAACGAGGTGCTCGTTCAAAATTTTGGCTCCGAGGCTTACAGCCTCTTCCGGTCTGATACTGCCATCTGTCCAGATCTCCATGGTCAACTTGTCATAGTTGGTTACTTGGCCAACACGAGTGTTGTCTATGCCATAGTTGACACGGGAGATAGGAGTGTAGATGGAGTCAACCGGGATAACACCGATTGGCTGATCGTCGCGTTTGTTCCGGTCCGCTTGGACGTAGCCGCGACCACGGCCTGCAAAAATACGCATGTGAAGTCTCGCGCCAGGTCCCAGCGTTGCAATGTGCAGATCCGGGTTCAGGATTTCAACGTCGCTGTCCGCACGGATATCACCTGCGGTAACGATGCCTTCTCCTTCAGCATCAATCTCGAACACTTTCTCTTCATCTGAATGAATCTTCAGGGAAAGAGCTTTAAGGTTCAGAATGACCTCCGTTACATCTTCCATTACGCCGGGAATGGTCGAGAACTCATGCAGAACGCCGTCAATTTGGACCGATGTTACTGCGGCTCCCGGAAGGGAGGATAGCAGAATCCGGCGAAGCGAGTTCCCCAGAGTCGTGCCATATCCACGTTCGAGCGGTTCAACTACGAATTTCCCATAGGTTCCTTCATCATTGGCTTCTACGGTCTCAATCTTCGGCTTTTCGATTTCTATCACGAGTGTACCCCTCCTTCAAACGTCGCTCCTATATGAAACTGTCACCCCATCAGGTGCATCATGTAGTATGCCTAAACACCTATTATTAGCAGATGCGTCAGAATTATACCACATTCACGATACTGATTTCACTATACGCGGCGACGTTTCGGCGGACGGCATCCATTATGAGGAACCGGAGTTACGTCTTTAATGAGGTTAACTTCCAGGCCAGCGGCCTGAAGGGAACGGATGGCTGCTTCGCGGCCCGCGCCTGGTCCTTTAACCATAACTTCTACAGACTTCATGCCGTGCTCCATCGCTGCTTTAGCTGCTGATTCAGCTGCCATCTGTGCTGCGAATGGAGTCGACTTACGCGATCCTTTAAATCCTTGGCCGCCGGAGCTTGCCCAGGAAATTGCATTACCGTGCGGATCCGTAATGGTAACGATAGTGTTGTTGAACGTGGAACGAATATGTGCCACGCCAGTTTCGATATTTTTACGGTCGCGGCGTTTGGTACGTACGACTTTTTTCGGTTTAGCCATTGTCTCTTATCCCCCCTTATTTCTTTTTGTTTGCTACCGTACGACGCGGGCCTTTCCGGGTACGGGCATTCGTTTTGGTACGTTGACCGCGAACAGGCAATCCACGACGGTGACGAACACCACGGTAGCAGCCGATCTCGGTAAGACGTTTAATATTCAAGGAAACTTCACGACGAAGGTCACCTTCAACCTTAACTGATTTATCGATCGTTTCACGCAGTTTGCTGACTTCATCTTCCGTCAAATCACGGACACGTGTGTTAACGTCAATGCCTGTTTCATTAAGAATTTTCTGGGAAGTCGTTTTACCGATTCCGAAAATATAAGTCAAGGCGATCTCAACGCGTTTGTCACGTGGCAAATCCACTCCAGCTATACGAGCCATTTTACGCTACACCCCCTTCTTAACCTTGTTTTTGTTTGTGTTTCGGATTTTCGCAAATTACCATAACAGTCCCTTTGCGGCGAATAACTTTACATTTCTCGCAAATGGGCTTTACAGAAGGTCTTACCTTCATGTTAATTACCTCCTCAAAGTTTTACGCTAGTAAAACTGACTTCGAAAGGATTCACTCAGTTTCACCTCAGTAAAACCGGCTTCGTAGTTCCCATCTATTTACGGTAAGTTATACGGCCTTTTGACAAGTCGTAAGGCGATAACTGTACAACCACTTTGTCTCCGGTCAATATACGGATAAAGTGCATACGCAATTTGCCGGATACATGAGCAAGTATCTGATGACCGTTCTCCAGCTCAACCTTAAACGTTGCATTCGGCAACGGTTCAAGGACCGTACCTTCTACCTCAATGACATCTTCCTTAGCCACAGTTAGTCTCCTTTCTCCTCAGCACTTTGTCCGGCGGATCCGCCATATTTCAGAACTGCATAACGCAGCTTGCCATTGGTTACCCGTCCGGTTTCTTCCAAACTGCTTACAATCTCATTGCTAATTACGGGTATGAGCTCCAAATGCAGAATATTCTTCTTCTTCGGAACATCAAACTTACGTTTGTCCCCATCAGCAATATATACAAATCTGCTATCAACAACTGCGATAACAACGGCAGCCTCTCCGGCATCCTTGCCTTTGAGAATTCTCACTAATTGACCAACCTGCAGGCTGTTCACATTATTCAAGTGATGATCACCTACGCATTCAGTTTTGTGAAAATTTCCATGCCGTCCGGAGTAACTGCTACTGTATGCTCAAAATGAGCACAGAGTGAGCCGTCTACCGTAACGACTGTCCAGTTATCTTCCAGTGTTCTGACATTTCTCTTCCCTGCGTTCACCATCGGCTCAATCGCGAGTACCATACCCGGCTTCAGACGTGGTCCGCGGTCCGCTATGCCATAGTTAGGAATTTGCGGTTCTTCATGCAGTTTTGCCCCAATGCCATGACCCACATACTCGCGTACGACTGAGAAGCCAGCCTCTTCGATGTATTGCTGGATCGCATGGGAGATTGTAAACAAGCGCACATCCGGTTTAACCAGCGCCAGTCCAGCGTACAAGGAGCCTTCCGTAATGTCCAGCAGGCGCTGAGCGTCTTCGGAAATGCTGCCTACCCCGTAGGTCCAGGCGGAGTCACCGTGATACCCGCGGTATTCCGCTCCGATATCCAGCGTGATAATGTCGCCTTCAAGCAGTTTGCGTTTACCGGGAAATCCATGCACCAATTGTTCGTTAACTGAAGCGCAAATGCTGGCAGGAAACCCGTTGTAACCTTTGAAAGACGGCACAGCACCTTGACTGCGAATGTATTGATCGGCGATTCTGTCGAGCTCTCCGGTTGTAACTCCTGGCGCAATGGCTTCGGAGATCAGACGGTGACTCTCGGCAACAATTCGACCAGCTTCCCTCATAAAGGCAAGTTCCTGTTCGGATTTACAAATGATCATTACACTAACCCCGCACTAAAGATACGATTTCAGAAGTAACGACATGAATATCGTTTTCTCCGTTCACCTGACGCAAAAGACCTTTATTGTCATAAAATGCGAGCAGAGGCGCTGTTTTTGTATCATACTCATCCAGGCGCTTGCCTACACTCTCTTCGTTGTCATCCGGACGTTGATACAATTCTCCGCCATCATTGTCGCAGATGCCTTCTTGCTTCGGAGGATTAAAAATCAAATGGTAGGATGCTCCGCAAACACTACAGATGCGGCGTCCGGTAAGACGCGCCATCAGCAGTCCACGGTCTACATTCAAGTTGATCACATGATCCAAGGAAGCATCGGAGCGGCCAAGAATGTCATCCAGGGCTTCTGCTTGCGACAGAGTTCTTGGAAAACCATCCAAGAGAAAACCCTCTTTGCAATCAGGCAGCTGTAGCCGTTCTTCCACAATTCCAATCGTCACATCATCTGGCACAAGCAAACCTTGATCGATGAAAGATTTGGCCTTCAATCCAACCGGAGTCCCCTGCTTGATCGCCAAGCGAAAAGCATCTCCTGTCGAAATATGTGGAAGTCCAAAGGTCTTCACGATCTCTGCAGCCTGTGTCCCCTTGCCTGCCCCAGGAGGGCCCATGAATAAGATGTTCACGATTTCTCTCTCCCCCCACAAGTTCGCCACCAAGCAAGAAACAGCACAATAGGTGCCGGGAAGTCTGTGGAACTTATGCTTCGCCGGAACCTATCGCCTATTTATTGATGAAACCTTTGTAATGGCGTTTGATCAGTTGGCTCTCGATCTGCTTCATGGTATCCAACGCCACACCGATTACGATCAGCAGTGCAGTACCGCCGATGCGAACCTCTTTAGGCAATCCGGACAAAGCGCCGAAGAACATCGGCAATACGGAGATCAAAGCCAGGAACAGCGCACCCGACATCGTCAGGCGGGACATTACTCTGGTCAAATATTTCTCTGTAGCTTTACCAGGACGAATACCTGGAATGTATCCACCATTCTTTTTCATGTTCTCGGCCATCTGCTGAGGATTCATCTGAACAAACGTATAGAAGAACGTGAATCCGATGATCATAACGATGTACAAAAGCATTCCAAGTGGTGCATCCATTGCCATGTATTTCGTAATCCATTTTGCCCATTCGTGCGTGGACCAGAAGTTGGCAAGAACTACCGGAAACTGAAGCAATGAAACGGCGAAGATAACCGGAATTACACCTGCCGCATTGATCTTCATCGGAATATGCGTATTCTGTCCACCGTACATTTTGTTGCCAACCACACGTTTGGCATATTGTACAGGAATCTTCCGAATGCCTTGCTGCACGAAGATAACTCCTGTAATAATCGCCACAACGACAATCAGCACAATAACGACTTTAAGAATATTCAGGAACACCTGATCCGGCTGAATAAAGCTTGACTGTGCCGTACTCGTGATATATCCCGGGATGGCGGCGACGATTCCCGCAAAAATCAGGATCGAGATCCCGTTTCCTATTCCCTTTTCTGTGATCTGCTCACCTAGCCACATCAGGAACGATGTACCTGCTGTCAGAATAATCGCGATTAGCAGGTAATCCGCAAAGGTTGCATTGGGAATCATCTCAGTGCCATATATCCGGTTAAAACCGATTGATGTGGCAAAAGCCTGAATCAGACCCAACACTACTGTGCCATAACGGGTAACTTGCGCCAGCTGCTTTTTACCGTGCTCCCCTTGTTTAGCCCATTCGGCAAACTTAGGTACCACATCCATTGAAAGCAACTGCACGATAATAGACGCGGTAATGTACGGGTAAATACTGATCGCAAAGATCGAGAAGTTTTTAAGCGCTCCGCCCGAGAAGGTGTTCAAGAGTCCCATCAAAGCGTCTCCGCTCTGATTCGCTGTTTCCAGTACTTCCTTGTTTACACCGGGAACCGGTACAAAAGAACCAATGCGGTAGATAAACAGAACGAACAGGGTGAACAGAATCTTTTTGCGCAAATCTTCAACATGCCATATATTCTTAAACGTCTTGATCATTAGATCACCTCGGTTTTACCGCCGGCAGCTTCGATTTTCTCTACCGCAGATTGAGAGAACTTATTTGCTTGTACCGTCAATTTAACGGCTAATTCGCCATTGCCGAGGATCTTAATGCCGCTCTTGGAGTTTTTGACAACACCAGTTTCAAGCAACAGCTGAGGAGTAACTTCCGTTCCTTCTGCAAAGCTGTTCAGATCTTCCAGGTTCACAATCGCATACTCTTTACGGGTAGGATTGACGAAACCACGTTTAGGCAGACGACGATAGAGGGGGTTCTGTCCACCCTCAAAGCCCAGACGAACACCACCGCCTGAACGCGAGTTTTGACCCTTGTGACCGCGGCCGGAAGTTTTACCGTTTCCGCTACTAGGACCACGACCAACGCGATTGCGTTCTTTGCGGGAACCCGGAGCCGGAGCTAGTTCATGTAACTTCATCGTTTGCACCTCCTTATGTTTGTTAATTTAGAGAAGGCTATTAGCCTTCAATTTCTGTTACGGATACCAGATGGTTCACTTTATTGATCATACCACGAACCGCAGCATTATCTTCTTGAACCACAGTCGAGTTAAGTTTACGCAGGCCGAGCGTCTTAACAGTAACACGTTGTGTTTCTGGACGTCCAATCAAGCTGCGTACGAGGGTGATTTGCAATTTTGCCATTGACGTTCCCCTCCTTAACCGCGCAATTCTTCGACAGATTTGCCGCGAAGTTTCGCGACCTCTTCAATGCGCTTCAGACGGGATAGACCCTCCAAAGTTGCATTGACCATATTCATGGAATTCGAAGAACCCAGTGATTTTGTCAAGATGTCGCCAACGCCTGCCAATTCCAATACCGCACGAACCGGGCCGCCAGCGATAACGCCAGTACCTTCGGATGCCGGTTTCAGCAACACAAGGCCTGCGCCGAAGTGTCCTGTAACCAGGTGAGGAATCGATGTTCCCACGATTGGAATGTGAATCAAGTTTTTCTTGGCGTCTTCAATGCCTTTACGGATGGCATCCGGAACTTCGCCGGCTTTACCGATACCAGCACCAACGTGTCCATTGCCATCGCCCACAACAACAAGTGCGCTAAAGCTGAAACGGCGTCCGCCTTTTACAACTTTTGCTACACGGTTAATGTGTACAACTCTTTCTGTCAGCTCTAAACTGTTCGGATCTACACGCAAGTCGTTAACCTCCTTTTGAGAATTATTCTAGAATTCAAGACCAGCTTCGCGAGCTGCATCAGCCAATGCCTGAATCCGTCCATGGTACAGGTATCCACCGCGGTCAAATACAACCACTGCATAACCTTTTTCTTTAGCGCGCTCAGCGACCAACTTACCCACTTTGCTTGCAGCTTCAACGCTGCCGCCATTTCCGATGCTAGCACTCAGTTCTTTATCAACAGTGGAGGCAGATACGATAGTAGCGCCTGTCACGTCATCGATCAATTGAGCGTAGATGTGTTTCGAAGAACGGAACACATTCAAACGCGGACGCTCAGTAGTTCCCTGAATTTTCTTGCGAACACGCAGGTGTCTTTTGAGCCGAGCCTTGTTTTTATCTTCTTTTGTAATCATGACTTCTATTTCACTCCCTTCAGTTGCCCTAGGGCAGCCTTGACTTTAAGATACACGGGCTATCTTACAAGCAGGAATCAGCCGGTTACTTCTTCTTACCGGCCTTACCTTCTTTGCGGATGATACGCTCGCCTTCATACTTGATACCTTTACCTTTGTAAGGCTCTGGTTCACGGACAGAACGGATTTTGGCAGCATATGCGCCAACACGTTCTTTATCGATACCTTTAACGATGATCTTCGTGTTCACGGGAACTTCGAACTCGATGCCCGCTTCCGGTGAGATTTCAACCGGGTGAGAGTAACCAACGTTCAGTACGATTTTATCTCCGGATTTGCTTGCACGATATCCGACCCCAACCAGCTCCAGAGATTTCGTAAAGCCTTCAGTCACACCGCTAACCATGTTATTGACAACGGAGCGGGTTGTGCCGTGAAGAGAACGATGCATTTTGTTATCCGATGGACGAACAACGGTGATTTCGTTATTTTCAACTGTAACCTTCATGTCTTTATGAAGCTCACGAGTCAAAGAACCTTTGGGACCTTTTACTGTAATAACGGTATTGTCCAAAGTGACATCTACACCGCTAGGTACTGCGATTGGTTTGCGACCAATACGAGACATGTGTTGCACCTCCTTATCTTGTGACGTTTATTACCAAATGTAGCAGACAACTTCTCCGCCAGATTTAGATTGACGAGCTTCTTTGTCGGTCATAACTCCCTTAGATGTGGAGATAATCGCGATCCCCAGGCCGCCGAGTACACGAGGCACTTCATTGCTCTTCGTGTATACGCGAAGGCCTGGTTTACTGATTCTTTTCAGACCGGTAATAACGCGCTCCTGGTTCGGTCCGTATTTCAAGAAGATACGGATAATCCCTTGTTTGCTATCTTCAACAAATTCTGCATCACGGATGAAACCTTCACGTTTCAGAATGTCCGCGATTTGTTTCTTCATAGTTGAAGCAGGCATCTCTACTGTTTCGTGACGCACAACATTAGCGTTACGAATACGAGTAAGCATATCTGCGATAGGATCAGACATAGTCATGTGTGTAAACCTCCTTCCCGTTTATAAACTTCTTACCAACTTGCTTTTTTCACGCCAGGGATCTGGCCTTTATAAGCTAACTCACGGAAACAAATTCTGCAAATTTTGAACTTTTGCAGTACCGAATGTGGACGACCGCAACGCTCGCAACGTGTATATGCACGTACTTTGAACTTGGGCTCGCGTTGTTGTTTAACTTTCATTGAAGTTTTTGCCACTTAGCCTGACACCTCCTAAACAGTTTCGGAGAAATGGATATTGGTGCTTTATTTTATGAAAGGCATTCCCAGCTGGGTGAGCAGCTCGCGGGATTCCTCATCCGTCTTTGCAGTCGTTACGATAACGATGTCCATACCGCGGACCTTATCCACCTTGTCGTACTCGATTTCAGGGAAGATCAGTTGTTCTTTAAGACCCAGTGTGTAGTTACCACGGCCATCAAAGGCTTTGTTGGAAATACCACGGAAGTCACGTACGCGTGGAAGCGTTACGTTAACCAATTTATCAAGGAAATAATACATACGCTCGCCGCGCAGTGTTACTTTAACCCCGATTGGCATGTTCTCACGCAGTTTGAATCCTGCGATCGATTTCTTGGCTTTAGTGATGATTGGCTTCTGACCAGTGATCAGTTGCATATCATTAACTGCAGCGTCAAGTACTTTGGAGTTTTGAACAGCGTCACCCACACCCATGTTGATGACGATCTTCTCAATTTTAGGCACTTGCATTACAGTTGTATAGTTAAACTTCTGCATCAGAGCAGGTGTAATTTCATTCAGGTAACGTTCTTTCATTCTTGCTGCCATGAAGATTTAACCTCCTTTCTTTAGGGCTAGATTAGTCGATAATTTCGCCGGACCGTTTAGCAACCCGGACTTTTTTACCGTTGTCCAAAACCTTGTAACCGATACGGGTTACTTTGCCGCTCTTCGGATCAATGTGCATTACGTTGGACACATGGATCGTAGCTTCCTGCTCGATGATACCACCTTGCGGGTTCAGCTGGTTTGGCTTCTGGTGTTTCTTCATCATGTTGACGCCTTCGACCAGAACACGGTTCTGACGAGGATAAGCAGCGATGACACGGCCTTTTTTACCCTTGTCTTTTCCGCTGATCACCATTACTACGTCATCTTTCTTCACGTGCAACTTATTGTTATGGGATTCCAGAACTTTTTTCACTCTAGGCATTTATTACACCTCCTATAACTAACCTTCTCAACTATGAGCCGCTGTTTGCGGCCACGGGATATTTAGATTACTTCCGGTGCCAAGGAAACGATCTTCATGTAGTCCTTGTCGCGAAGTTCACGAGCAACTGGTCCGAAGATACGTGTTCCACGAGGGCTTCTGTCGTCTTTTACAACAACTGCTGCGTTTTCGTCGAATGCGATGTAAGAACCATCTTTACGGCGGACAGAACGTTTGGTACGAACAACAACCGCTCTTACCACATCACCTTTTTTGACAACGCCGCCTGGTGTTGCTTGTTTAACGGAACAAACGATCAGATCCCCGATTGCTGCTGTACGACGTCCAGTACCTCCCAGTACGCGGATACACATCAGTTCCTTCGCACCAGAGTTGTCTGCCACATGCAAACGTGTAAATGGTTGAATCATTTTAAATTTCCTCCTTCCGGAAAAACTCTCTTGATTATCTTAGATGATAACCGCTGTTTCAATCACTTCAACCAGTCTCCAGCGTTTGTCCTTGGACAACGGACGAGTTTCCATGACCTTTACAACATCACCGATTTTTGCAACATTTTCTTCATCATGTGCCTTGAATTTCTTCGTGGACTTGATGCGTTTATGGTACAGGTTATGCTTTTTATAGGTTTCAACAGCAATTACGATGGTTTTATCCATTTTGTCACTGACTACTTTACCGACCAGCACTTTACGTGCATTGCGTTCTTCACTCATAGTTAGCCTCCTTCCTGAATACGGATGTTAGATCCGCCCTCACTTAACTAATCCCAAGTACTCTTTGATGGATAACGGTTTTAGCACGAGCTATTTCCTTGCGCACATCACGAATCCGAGTCGGGTTATCCAGCTGGCCAGTTGCCAATTGAAAACGGAGATTGAAAAGTTCCTCTTTGAATCCGGCGATCTTTTGTTCAATCTCTGCAGTGGTTAAGTTGCGAAGTTCATTAGCTTTCATTTGCTTCACCACCCAATTCTTCACGTTTCACAAACTTAGTCTTTACAGGCAGCTTGTGAGCGGCAAGACGCATCGCTTCACGAGCGATTTCTTCCGACACGCCTCCGAGTTCGAACATGATCTTGCCCGGTTTAACTACGGCTACCCATTTCTCAACGTTACCTTTACCACTACCCATACGAACCTCAAGAGGCTTCTGAGTCACTGGCTTATCTGGGAAAATCTTGATCCAAACCTGTCCGCCACGTTTGATGTAACGTGTCATAGCAATACGGGCAGCTTCGATCTGACGGTTAGTAATCCATGATGGTTCCAGGGCTTGCAGACCGAATTCACCGAAGTTCAACTCAGTACCGCCTTTTGCCATACCTCTCATGTGACCGCGTTGTTGCTTGCGGTGTTTAACGCGCTTTGGTACCAACATGATTAATTGCCTCCTTCCTGAGCAGCTTGTTTCTTAGCTGGGGGAAGAACTTCTCCACGGTAGATCCATACTTTTACGCCGATCAGGCCATAAGTAGTATGTGCTTCAGCCGTTCCGTAGTCGATATCGGCACGAAGCGTATGAAGTGGAACTGTTCCTTCACTATAGCCTTCAGAACGAGCGATCTCAGCGCCGCCAAGACGTCCGCCCACTTGAGTTTTGATTCCTTTTGCGCCAGAGCGCATAGTTCTTTGAATAGCCTGTTTAAGGGCACGACGGAACGATACACGACGTTCCAACTGCTGTGCAATGCTCTCAGCAACCAAAATGGCATCCAGTTCAGGGTGCTTGATTTCGTTGATGTTGATGTGCACTTTTTTGCCGCCGGCGATAGTAGTAACTGCGCTGCGAAGTACTTCTACTTCAGCTCCGCCCTTACCAATTACCATACCCGGTTTAGCAGTATGAATTGTAACGTTCACGCGGCTAGCCGCTCTTTCGATCTCGATATGGGAAACAGCGGAATCCTTCAATTTGCCTTTAAGGTATTCCCGAATCTTCACATCTTCCATCAGAAGCGTTCCGAAATCTTTCCCTGCATACCATTTAGATTCCCAATCGCGAATAATCCCGATTCGAAGTCCGACTGGATTTACTTTTTGACCCACGTGTTATCCCTCCTTATTTCTCAGATACCACCAAAGTAATGTGGCTGGTGCGTTTGTTGATCCGGCTTGCGCGGCCCATGGCGCGCGGACGGAAACGTTTCATCGTTGGACCCTGGTTAACGAATACTTCGCTAACGAACAGGCTGTTCACGTCCAAAGAGTAGTTATGCTCAGCGTTCGCAATAGCCGAGTTAAGAAGTTTTTCAACAACCGGAGAAGCGGATTTTGGAGTGTGGCGAAGAATTGCAATAGCTTCCCCCACTTGCTTGCCGCGAATCAAGTCAATAACCAGTTTCGCTTTACGAGCGGAAATCCGCACCGATCTTGCATGTGCTTTTGCTTCCATTGTTTTCCCTCCTTTCAGACGAAGACCTTAATTATCTTCTAGTTTTCTTATCGTCACCCGCGTGGCCTTTGTAAGTACGTGTTGGCGCGAACTCGCCCAACTTGTGACCTACCATATCTTCCGTTACGTATACAGGCACGTGTTTGCGGCCGTCATATACACCAAACGTATGTCCGATAAACTGAGGGAAAATGGTTGAGCGACGGGACCAGGTTTTTACTACAACTTTCTTGTCTGTCTCGTTCAAGTCCTCAACTTTTTTCAGTAGGTAGCCATCAATAAACGGCCCCTTCTTTAAACTGCGACCCATGTGTGAATCCTCCCTTCGTTCAGTTCTTCAAAACCGCGAGTCGACGCTTTGCGCTGGATTAACCTGCCAGAAGCGTCTTATTTCGTGCGGCGGCGAATGATATATTTATCAGATGCTTTGTTTTTCTTACGCGTTTTGTAGCCAAGGGTTGGTTTGCCCCAAGGAGACATAGGCGATTTCCGTCCGATTGGAGCGCGGCCTTCACCACCACCGTGTGGGTGATCGTTAGGGTTCATTACTACACCGCGTACTTCAGGACGACGTCCCAACCAGCGGCTACGTCCGGCTTTACCAATCTTGATCAATTCGTGGTCTCCGTTACCCACGGAACCGATTGTTGCACGGCATACGCTCAGAACTCTGCGAACTTCGCCGGAGCTCAGACGAACGGATACGTACTTATCTTCTTTACCCAGCAACTGAGCTTCTGTGCCGGCAGCGCGCACAAGTTGTCCGCCTTTGCCTGGTTTCAGCTCGATGTTGTGGATAACTGTACCTACCGGAATGTTTTCCAAAGGAAGCGCATTGCCGATTTTGATGTCTGACCCAGGGCCGGACTCAATTTTATCCCCAACTTTAAGGCCTTTAGGAGCGATGATGTAACGTTTCTCTCCATCGGCATAGTTGATCAATGCAATATTGGATGTACGGTTCGGGTCATACTCGATCGTAGCAACGCTACCTGGTATGCCGTCTTTAGTCCGTTTGAAATCGATAATACGGTATTTACGTTTGTGTCCGCCGCCGTGGTGACGAACCGTAATTTTACCTTGGTTGTTGCGTCCCGCATGTTTGAACAGCGGAGAAAGCAACGATTTCTCAGGCTGGTTTGTTGTGATTTCTTCAAACGTAGACACGGACATGCCGCGTCTTGCCGGAGAGGTCGGTTTGTACTTTTTAATTGGCACTGTAGTTCCCTCCTTACTTCAACAGAGTTATTATTCTACCGCTTCGAAGAATTCAAGCGGCTTGCTGTCCGGGCTGAGCTTAACGATGGCTTTCTTCCACTCCGGAGTATAACCGGAATATTTGCCGTAACGTTTCAGTTTGCCAGGTACGCGCATTGTGTTCACATTTGTTACTTTTACTTTAAAAATAGCCTCGACAGCTTTTTTGATTTCGGTCTTGTTAGCACGGATATCCACTTCAAAAGCGTATTTCATGTCGCTCATGTATTCGGATGTGCGTTCCGTAATCACCGGACGTTTGATAATATCACGAGGATCTTTCATTACGCGAACACCTCCTCTACCTTCGTAACTGCTTCTTTAGTGATGATCAGCTTGTCGTACATCAGTACGTCAAGAACATTAATGCCGTCAGCCGCTACGAATTTCACCCCAGGGATGTTACGAGCGGATAGTGCTACATTGTCATCATAACCAACGGCTACGATCAATGCTTTGCGATCAACCTTCAGGTTGTTCAGGATTGCCGCGAATTCTTTCGTCTTCGGAGCGTTCATGCTCAGGCTATCCAATACGATGATGTCATTGTCAAGAACTTTTGAGGACAACGCCGATTTGATTGCCAAGCGACGAACCTTCTTAGGCAGTTTCCAGGAATAGCTGCGTGGAGTTGGTCCGAAGACAACGCCGCCGCCTTTCCATTGTGGAGAACGGATGGAGCCTTGACGAGCACGACCTGTACCTTTTTGTTTCCAAGGCTTACGTCCGCCGCCACGCACTTCAGAACGTCCTTTTACTTTGTGTGTACCACGACGCAGGGAAGCTCTTTGCATAAGCGCAGCTTCGTGCAGAACGTGCTCATTCGGTTCGATACCGAATACGGAGTCGCTCAGTTCAACTTCGCCAACTTCTCCGCCACTGATATTATAAAGTGTTACTTTTGGCATTTCATGTTCCTCCTTTCTTCAGTAATTATTTCTTTACAGTTTGCTTAACTTTCACGTAGCTGTTCTTAGGTCCAGGAATAGCACCTTTAACCAGGATTACGTTGCGTTGTACATCGATCTTGATGATTTCAAGCTTCTGAACCGTTACGGTCGTGTGACCCATATGTCCTGGCAGGCGTTTGCCCTTTGGAACACGGTTGGCTTGAATGGAACCCATGGAACCCGGTCTTCTGTGGTAACGCGATCCGTGTGCCATTGGCCCGCGGCTTTGTCCCCAACGTTTGATAACGCCCTGGAAGCCTTTACCCTTGGTAGTACCTGTTACGTCAACAAATTCGCCTTCCGCGAAAAGATCAGCCTTAAGCTCTTGTCCAACCTCGAGTGACTCGAGGTCAACACCGCGAATTTCGCGAACGTAGCGCTTAGGTGTTGCATTTGCCTTTTTGGCGTGACCCTGTTCAGGCTTGTTGGAGCGACTTTCCTTTTTATCGGAAAAGCCCAGCTGCACTGCTTCATATCCGTCGATATTCAGGTCTTTCTTTTGCAGTACCACACAAGGTCCAGCTTCGATAACCGAAACGGCAATTACATTACCTTCTGGAGTAAACACTTGAGTCATACCGAGTTTTTTTCCTAAGATACCTTTCAATGTTGACACCTCTTTTCTTTTCCTAAGTTACTAATTAGAATTACAATTTGATTTCGATATCTACACCGGACGGTAGATCCAAGCGCATCAAGGCGTCCACAGTTTGTGGTGTTGGGTTCACAATATCGATCAAACGTTTGTGAGTCCGCATTTCAAACTGTTCGCGGGAATCCTTGTACTTGTGCACCGCACGGAGAATGGTAATGATTTGTTTCTCAGTTGGCAACGGAATCGGCCCGGATACACCAGCACCCGAACGTTTTGCTGTTTCAACGATTTTCTCTGCGGATTGATCAAGAATTCTGTGGTCGTATGCTTTCAAGCGAATACGAATTTTTTGCTTTGCCATTTTAGTCCCTCCTTCTATCGCCCAATTTGGTATCGGACATACTCCGTGAAAATTTTCTGACCTCGTCCCCATGGCAAAGGGGCCGGGTGTGTCAGTAACCTCTCACATCATCGCAACGTCTCAGAACAACATTTATTATTATATACAATAGGCGGCAGTATTGCAAGCGAAATTACAAACTACACATACTTTTTTTCATAGGTTGTTGTCTTCCTCTATATAAGGTAATAAGTTCACTGTCGCAGAGCTGAAAAACTCTGCCGAAACCGCAGTTTGAGCCGTTGTTGAGCCAATTTCTTCAATGGTCCGGATCAGCACTCTGATCAGCAGTCCGTTGGAAAGTCTATTGGCTTCGTTGCTGCTGACCACCCGCTGCTCCACAGTCGCGTTAGTGTCCATGCTCAAATCTATCAATTCACCACTGAATTTGGCCATCTTATGCTTCAGCCATCCTCTGGAGTGCCTGCAGATTAATGATTTCAATAACACGTTTATGAACTCTTATCAGATTCAGAGCTTCAAAATTTCCGAGCTTCCGGCTTAATGTCTCAGCAGTAGTGCCTATCATCGAGGCCATCTCTTTTTTGGCAGCGGGCAAGGTAATCTTCTGTTCCTTCGACTTGTCCTTCAAGGGGACTGATAGCTTGGTATAGAGGTAGACCAGCATCTTGGCCAGCCGTTTATCGGCTTCCAGCATATGCATTGCCCCTGCCCACTCCTCTGCCTCCTGCAGCTGTTCGCTCATGGACAACAGGAAGCTATAGGCCAGTGTGGCGTTGCGCGCCAATAAAGGGAGGAAGTCATCACGGTGCATCCTGCATACCAAAGTGTTCTCTACCACCTCAGCATTTAAATAGTTATGTTTATTCTGCAGTAACGCAAATTGTCCGAAATAATCACCGGGGAACAAAAAACGGATAATATGCTGCTTCCCTTCGCCACTCCCCTGTGTCAGCTTGATCAGACCTGTATTCACCACAAACAAGGAATCTGAAGGCTCCCCTTCACGGAAAATATAACTCCCCTTCTCATAGTATCTAGACTCGGTAATGGAATCCAGCATCTCAACCTCCGGCTCAGCCAAGCCCGTAAACAGCGGAACCTGACGGATGCATGTCGTCGATTGGCATGTTGTACATATCATCTGTAAGCCTCCTGCCTATAGAAAAGTATAAGGAAACTTTATCACAGCCCTGCATAAACCTTGTGATTTGTATCACAAGATTTTCAAAAACTTGATTTAGATCAAGGATTTCCTACTCTCACTCTGTCACAATACAAATTACAAAGTGAATCTTTATCTGAGTATCAGGAGGATATGATCTATGCAGAATTACACTTTTGAAGACATGAAACAGATCGACAGATCGCAGCTTGGCAATATGGTTCCACTGGAGTTGTTTCGCACCATCCGTCTGATCGGTCTAAACCAAGGGCTCCCCCTTGGGGGCAAAAGCACTACGGCAACCATCGGTCGTAAGATCGGCCACAGCCTTCCGGTCCAATCCATTGAAGAACTGCTTGAGCTGTTTGAGGAGCTGAAAATAGGCATTCCACGTATTGTCTACCGGGATGAGCAACGGATCAACATCGCTGTTGATGATTGCTTCTGCAAAGGGTTGCCAACACTTGAAGAGGAAAAGATGGTCTGTGATCTGGAGGGGGCGATTATGGAGGGAGCTTTATCCAAGCTACTGGATCGAAGAATAACTGTCAGAGAAATCAAATGCAACGTCATTGGTGATGAACATTGTGAATATGAGATTAGGCTTTAAAGCAGGAACAACATACAACGGAATGGAGCGATTAGAATGGAAAAGAAAAACCTAAGCGAAGCGGTAGAATATCAAGAGGCACGCTTTACGAAACGGATTCTATTTCAAAAAGGAGAAAGCGTTGTGTTTGTGTTGAACTTTCTACCTGGCCAGCAGCTTCCTACACACAAACATCCAGGGACAGATGTTTATATCCACGCCCTGGAGGGCAATGGGACACTTATAGTGGATGATGTAGAACATGCTTTTGACAAAGGTGAGGTAATTCATGTAGCAGGGGACGAGAATTTCGCTTATCGTAACAGTGGCGAGCTACCGGCCAGCTTGTATGTGGTACTCAGTAAACTTCCAAGTAGTGCTTATGCAGAAAACGTATAAAAACAGCAGAAAAAAGGGTTCTTCGTGAGAAGAACCCTTTTTTATATTCTAGCAGCTATCCGAAGGATAGCGCCAAATTATTTCTGGATCGAAGCTACAGTACCGGCTCCAACTGTACGTCCGCCTTCACGGATGGAGAAGCGAGTTCCTTCTTCAATCGCGATTGGGGAGATCAGGGAAACAGTTACAGTGATATTGTCACCAGGCATAACCATTTCAGTACCTTCTGGCAGGTTGATGATGCCAGTTACGTCAGTTGTACGGAAGTAGAACTGTGGACGGTAACCAGTGAAGAATGGTTTGTGACGTCCGCCTTCTTCTTTAGTCAGAACGTAGATCTGTGCAGTGAACTCAGTGTGTGGTTTAACGGAGTTCGGCTTAGCCAATACTTGGCCGCGCTCGATCATGTTACGGTCAACACCACGCAGCAATGCGCCGATGTTGTCCCCAGCCTGAGCGGAATCCAGCAATTTACGGAACATTTCAACGCCCGTAACTACGGATTTCTTAGTTTCTTCATGAATACCAACGATTTCGATTTCTTCTCCGACTTTTACTGTTCCGCGTTCTACGCGGCCAGTTGCCACGGTACCGCGGCCAGTGATGGAGAATACATCTTCGACAGGCATCAGGAAAGGTTTAGCAGTATCGCGTTCTGGCAGCGGGATGTATGTGTCAATCGTTTCGAACATTTCAACGATTTTCTGTGCATATTCGCCTTCAGGATTCGCCAGAGCTTCACGAGCGGATCCACGAATGATTGGAGTATCATCACCTGGGAATTCGTATTCGTTCAGCAAGTCGCGAACTTCCATTTCTACCAGTTCCAGAAGCTCTTCGTCTTCAACCATGTCGCATTTGTTCAGGAATACGACGATGTAAGGAACGCCTACCTGGCGGGACAACAGGATGTGCTCACGAGTCTGTGGCATAGGGCCATCAGCTGCGGATACAACCAGGATTGCTCCGTCCATCTGTGCTGCGCCAGTGATCATGTTCTTAACATAGTCGGCGTGTCCAGGGCAGTCTACGTGTGCGTAGTGACGGTTAGGCGTTTCATATTCAACGTGAGACGTGGAGATAGTGATACCACGTTCGCGTTCTTCTGGTGCTTTATCGATCTGATCGAATGCTATAGCAGCGCCACCATATTTTTTGGACAATACAGTAGTGATTGCAGCAGTCAGAGTCGTTTTACCATGGTCGACGTGACCAATCGTACCGATGTTAACATGTGGTTTGTTACGTTCAAACTTTGCCTTTGCCATTTGAACAGTTCCTCCTTAATATGGGGTTCCTTTTATTTGAGCCGTCCGGTGTAAAGCTATCTTGGGTGGCTGAGTGATCATACCCGGACGGCAAGTTAAAAACAGTTGGTTATTCTCCGCCTTTGTTCTTGGCAACAATTTCATCAGCGATGCTCTTAGGAACTTCTTCATAGTGAGAAAGCTCCATTGAGAATACACCGCGTCCTTGTGTACCGGAACGGAGTGTAGTGGAGTATCCGAACATTTCGGACAAAGGCACCTTGGAACGAATAATCTGCGCGCCGCCACGGGAATCCATACCTTCGATTCTTCCGCGACGGGAACTCAGCATACCCATTACATCGCCCATGTATTCCTCAGGCACAGTTACTTCCACTTTCATGATAGGCTCAAGCAGGACAGGCTTACACTTGTCTTTAGCTGCTTTGAGGGCCAACGAACCGGCTACTTTGAACGCCATTTCGTTGGAGTCCACATCATGGTAAGATCCATCTACGATAGTGGCTTTAACGTCAACAAGCGGGAAGCCTGCGATAACACCATTTTTCATAGATTCTTCGATACCCGCAAGTGCAGGAGCGACGTACTCTCTAGGAACCGAGCCACCGACAACTTTACTTTCGAAGGTATTGCCTGTACCTGCTTCGAGTGGTTCGAACTCGACCCACACGTGACCGTACTGACCGCGTCCACCGGATTGGCGAACGAATTTACCTTCGACGCGAGCTGATGCCTTGAATGTTTCACGATAAGCTACCTGTGGTTTACCAACGTTGGTGTCAACGTTGAACTCACGGCGCATACGGTCAACGATAATCTCAAGGTGAAGCTCCCCCATACCTGCAAGAATAGTTTGGCCTGTTTCCAGGTCAGTATGAGCACGAAGAGTTGGATCTTCTTCGGTCAATTTACCGAGCGCAACGCCCAGTTTATCTTGGTCAGCTTTGGTTTTTGGTTCAACAGCAACTTCGATAACCGGATCAGGGAAGTTCATGGATTCCAGAATAACTGGATTCTTCTCATCACACAGTGTATCACCCGTGCTAGTATCTTTCAAACCAACAGCTGCAGCGATGTCGCCAGAGTACACAATGGAGATCTCTTGACGGCTGTTCGCGTGCATCTGCAGGATACGGCCGATACGCTCACGTTTGTTTTTGGTTGCGTTGACTACGTAAGATCCGGACTCCAGAACACCGGAGTATACACGGAAGAACGTAAGTTTACCCACATAAGGGTCTGTCATGATTTTAAATGCCAGTGCTGCAAACGGTTCTTCATCCGAAGAATGGCGAATCGCTTCAGTACCATCATCCAGGTGACCGGTAATTGCCGGTACATCCAGAGGGGATGGCAAGTAATCTACAACAGCGTCCAGCATTAGCTGAACCCCTTTGTTGCGGTAAGAGGATCCAACGATTACAGGGAAAATCTTAACTTCACATACGCCTTTGCGCAGTGCAGCTTTGATTTCCGCAACTGAAATCTCTTCTCCTTCAAGGTATTTCATTGTGAGATCCTCGTCAAGTTCTGCAACTCTCTCGATCAACTCAAGACGCAGTTCCTTCACTTGCTCCAGATACTCAGCAGGAATATCAGTGACCTCAACATCGCGGCCAAGATCATCTTTATAGATATGCGCTTTTTCTTCAACCAAGTCGATAATACCGACGAAGTCATTTTCTGCGCCGATCGGCAGTTGGATTGCAACTGCGTTCGCCATCAGACGTTCACGCATAGACTGAATTACATTCAAGAAGTCAGCACCGATGATGTCCATTTTGTTGACATAAGCGATCCGCGGTACTGTATAACGGTCAGCTTGTCTCCAAACGGTCTCCGATTGAGGCTCTACGCCCTCTTTAGCGCTGAAAACGCCTACTGCCCCATCCAATACACGGAGGGAACGTTCAACTTCGACTGTGAAGTCAACGTGTCCCGGAGTATCAATGATATTGACGCGGTGACCCTTCCATGCGGCGGTTGTAGCAGCGGAAGTAATCGTGATTCCACGCTCTTGCTCTTGCTCCATCCAGTCCATTGTAGCAGCACCCTCGTGAACTTCACCGATTTTGTGCGTACGGCCCGAATAGAAAAGAATCCGCTCAGTGGTTGTTGTCTTACCGGCGTCAATATGTGCCATGATCCCGATATTACGTGTATTCGCCAAGGAGAACTCTCTTGCCATGAATTGGATCTCCCTTCAAAATATATATTATTGGAATGGCTGTAAATCCTACCAGCGGTAGTGAGCAAACGCTTTGTTTGCTTCGGCCATTTTGTGTGTATCTTCACGTTTCTTAACGGAAGCGCCTGTGTTGTTGGAAGCGTCGATGATCTCAGCCGCCAAACGCTCTTCCATAGTCTTCTCACCGCGGTTGCGGGAGTAGTTTACGAGCCAACGTAATCCCAAAGCTGTACGTCTTTCAGGTTTAACCTCGATTGGCACCTGGTAGTTCGCACCGCCGACACGGCGAGCCTTAACTTCCAGAACCGGCATGATATTCTTGATGGCAGCTTCGAAAACTTCCATCGGTTCCTTGCCAGTACGTTCTTCAATCAGTTTAAATGAATTGTACAAAATGCTTTGAGCGACACCTCTTTTACCACCCAGCATAATACGGTTGATCAAACGAGTAACCAACTTGCTATTATACAACGGATCTGGCAATACGTCTCTCTTAGTAACTGGACCTTTGCGTGGCATGGATATCCCCCTTTCTCAAATGTTTATCATTCTAATGTGTTTATCTTACTTCTTAGCTTTCGGACGTTTTGCGCCGTATTTCGAACGAGCCTGCATACGGTTAGCTACACCTGCTGTATCCAGTGCACCACGAACGATGTGATAACGAACCCCTGCAAGGTCCTTTACTTTACCGCCGCGAAGCAATACAACACTGTGCTCTTGAAGGTTATGTCCGATACCCGGGATGTAAGCAGTCACCTCGAGACGATTCGTCAAACGAACACGGGCATATTTACGAAGCGCAGAGTTTGGTTTACGTGGAGTCATTGTGCCTACACGAGTGCATACACCGCGTTTCTGCGGAGCGCTCAAATTTGTAGCCTCACGCTTCAGGGCGTTGAACCCCTTTTGAAGAGCGGGAGATTTGGATTTTTCGATTTTGGCTTGACGGCCTTTACGAACCAGTTGATTAATAGTTGGCATGTTGTTGCCACCCCCTTCCTGAAATAATAGTCAATTTAAGAACTTTAAGTCCACAGACCCAGGCGGTTCATAAAAAGACAAATGAAAAGTTCTTGCCGCCGAAGTGTACCCCGGGTACAAAAACAGTTCTTGTAGCTATTGTTTTAAGACGGCTGCCATCGCAGCGCCAACTTCTATTCCGCAGGCCTTGCCCAAATTCAGCATTGTGTCTACATATGTGACCTTTACACCTTGTTTGCCGCAAAGCATAACAATCCTGGAAGTAAGCCGTTGATCTCCGTCCTCAGCCACATAGACTTCTGCAGCTTGGCCCAATTCCACCGCCTTGACGGTTTGCTTGGTACCGATCTTGACCTGAGCATCCTGTAGTCCTCTATCATCAGTCATGATAACTCATTACCTCCAATGAACAAGAATAACAAGGCTACTCACGCACCTTAGACATATTAGCATTATCAGCTGACGATGTCAAGCGTTACGCAATAAATTCATGCATGCAAGCAGCACGCAATCGCGCCGCACCTGTAGGCGCAGCGCGATCAGCATTACCACCTTATTGCTTTATTCAGCAGGAACCGTTTCTAAAGCTTCTTTCTTGCTTTGTGCATTCGGATCGCTTAGCTTCACATTACGATAGCGATTCATGCCTGTACCTGCAGGAATCAACTTACCGATGATAACATTTTCTTTCAGTCCAAGCAACTTGTCGACTTTTCCTTTGATTGCAGCATCGGTCAGGACACGTGTAGTCTCCTGGAAGGACGCAGCGGACAGGAATGAATCCGTCTCAAGGGATGCTTTGGTAATACCCAGCAATACCGGCTTAGCTACTGCAGGTTCCTTACCGGACAGAATCGCTTCTTTATTGGCTGCTTCATACTCATGGATATCAGCAAATGCACCTGGCAGCAGCGTCGTATCACCAGCATCGATGATCCGGATTTTGCGCAGCATTTGTTTGATCATTACCTCGATGTGCTTATCATTGATTTCTACGCCCTGGTTACGGTATACACGCTGCACTTCCTGCAGAATGTAGTTCTGTACCCCACGGATCCCTTTGATACGCAGCATTTCTTTAGGGTCAATCGAACCGTCTGTCAGCTCATCGCCAGCTTCAATCTCCTGGCCTTCGCTGACACGCAGCCGTGAACCGTAAGTGATGGAGTAGGTCTTGGATTCAGCTTCGCCCTGGACTTCAATCTCACGACGGTCCTTGGTTTCACGGATTTCCTTGATTACACCATCAATTTCACTGATTGTGGCCTGACCTTTAGGGTTACGGGCTTCAAACAGCTCCTGGATACGCGGCAAACCTTGGGTGATGTCATCACCCGCAACGCCCCCGGTATGGAACGTACGCATGGTAAGCTGAGTTCCCGGCTCTCCGATGGATTGTGCTGCAATAATCCCTACAGCTTCACCAATCTCAACGTATTTGCCGGTTGCCAGGTTGCGGCCATAACATTTCTTGCAGACACCATGACGGGCACGGCAGCTTAGCACTGAACGGATCTGCAGCTTAGTGATGCCTGCATTTACGATAGCTTCAGCCTTATCGGAGTCGATCAGGTCATTGCGGTGAACGAGAACTTCTCCGCTCTGTGGATGGCGGACGGTCTCGAAGCAGTAGCGGCCTTCAATACGGTCATACAGATCCTCAATAACTTCCTTGCCGTCCTGGATACGGGCGACCATGAAGCCTTTGTCGGTTCCGCAATCTTCCTCGCGAACAATAACATCCTGAGCCACGTCAACAAGCCGGCGTGTCAAGTACCCTGAGTCCGCTGTACGCAGCGCTGTATCGGCAAGACCTTTACGCGCTCCGTGAGTGGAGATAAAGTACTCCAATACCGTCAGACCTTCACGGAAGTTCGCCTTGATCGGCAATTCGAAGATTCGTCCGGAAGGAGTCGCCATCAGACCGCGCATCCCGCCCAGCTGGGTAATCTGAGATTTGTTACCGCGCGCCTTCGAATCAACCATGAGCATGATGGAGTTAAAGCGGTCCATCGATTTCAACAGGACATTGGTCAGTTCATCCTTGGTCTTCGACCAGATTTCAATAACGCGGTCATACCGTTCGTCATTGGTAATCAGACCGCGGCGATATTGGTTAGCAACCACATCTACCTTAGCCTCGGATTCTTTTAGAATGGTGACCTTTTCCTCAGGAACAATAACGTCCGATACAGCAACCGTTACGCCTGAACGTGTGGAATAGGTGAAACCAAGCTGTTTGATTTTGTCCAGAATCACAGACGTTTTGGTCGTGTGATAGGTTTCGAAGCAGCGGGCGATAATCAGACCCAGATATTCTTTGCCTACCGCACTGGCTTCCGGCGCATCCATGATCAGCTTACGGACATCCGCACCTTTTTCATAGATAAAGTATTTCTCCGGTGTACCTTGCAGCAAGTTGGATTTCGTAGCTTCATTGATATATGGGAAACTGCTTGGATAAATCTCGTTAAAGATAATCTTGCCGACCGTAGTGATCAATAGCGCACCCTGCTGTTCCTCTGTGAAGCATGTCTTGCCTAGTGCCTTCACTGGAATAGCTACACGAGCATGCAGACCTGCGGTTCCGCGCTGGTAAGCTGATACTGCTTCGTTGACGGTACGCAGAATCATACCCGTTCCCTTTTCCTCATTGTTGTCCATAGTCAGGTAGAATGTACCAAGGACCATATCCTGGGAAGGGGTAACAACCGGCTTGCCATCTTTAGGGTTCAGGATGTTGCCGGATGCCAGCATGAGAATACGTGCTTCTGCCTGTGCTTCAGCAGACAACGGTACGTGTACCGCCATTTGGTCACCGTCAAAGTCAGCATTATAAGCCGTACATACGAGCGGATGCAGACGAATCGCATGACCTTCCACCAGAATCGGTTCGAAGGCTTGAATCCCGAGACGGTGAAGCGTAGGCGCGCGGTTCAGTAGAACAGGATGCTCTCTGATTACTTCTTCAAGCACATCCCAGACCTCTGGACTTACACGTTCTACTTTGCGTTTCGCACTCTTGATATTGTGGGCAAGGCCTTTGTTAACCAATTCTTTCATAACAAATGGCTTGAACAGTTCCAGTGCCATCTTCTTTGGAAGTCCGCATTGATACATTTTGAGATACGGACCTACAACGATAACGGAACGTCCGGAATAGTCAACGCGCTTACCCAGCAAGTTCTGACGGAAACGACCTTGTTTACCCTTCAGCATGTGGCTGAGCGATTTCAAAGGACGGTTACCAGGACCGGTTACCGGACGGCCGCGACGGCCGTTATCGATCAGAGCATCAACGGCTTCCTGAAGCATCCGTTTCTCGTTCTGTACGATAATATCAGGCGCACCCAGATCAAGAAGTCTCTTCAGACGGTTGTTCCGGTTAATTACACGGCGATACAGATCGTTCAAATCGGACGTAGCAAAACGGCCACCATCCAACTGGACCATCGGGCGAAGCTCCGGAGGAATAACCGGGAGCACATCCATGATCATCCAATCAGGCTTGTTGCCGGAGTTACGGAATGCTTCAATGACTTCCAAGCGTTTGATCGCCCGGTTGCGGCGCTGGCCTTGTGCCGTACGCAGCTCTTCTTTGAGGAATTCCAGCTCTTTATCAATATCGATATCCTGAAGCAACTTCTTCACAGCCTCAGCACCCATGCCTGCCTGGAATCCGTAGCCGTATTTCTCACGGTAGCTGCGGTATTCTTTCTCGGACAGCAATTGTTTCTTCTCCAAAGGTGTTTCACCTGGATCAGTTACAACATAAGAAGCGAAGTAGATAATCTCTTCCAGTGATCTAGGGGACATGTCCAGAGCCAGACCCATGCGGCTTGGAATACCTTTGAAATACCAGATGTGAGATACCGGAGCTGCCAATTCGATGTGTCCCATACGTTCACGACGGACTTTGGCCCGGGTAACTTCCACGCCGCAGCGGTCGCAGACTACGCCTTTATAACGGACGCGTTTGTATTTACCGCAATGACATTCCCAGTCCTTTTGAGGTCCGAAGATCCGTTCGCAGAACAGTCCTTCTTTCTCTGGCTTCAGTGTACGGTAGTTAATGGTTTCCGGTTTCTTAACTTCTCCGCGGGACCAAGAACGAATTTTTTCCGGGGAAGCAAGCCCGATTTTCATAAATTCAAAATTGTTAACGTCCAACAAGGAGCAACCCTCCTTAACCTAATCCTGATTTAGTACCGTTTAATGCCCTCCTCGGCTTACTGTCCGAGGAGGGCACGGTAATTTATAGCTGGAACTGTTCAGTTCCTGATTTAGTCTACGCCAACTTCCGAGCCTTCCAAATTGAGGCTCAGCTTGTCGCCTGCCGTCTCATCCTCATCGTCCAATTCCTTCATCTCGATCTCCTGCTCATCACCGCTCAGGATTTTGACATCCATCCCCAGTGACTGCAGCTCCTTGATCAATACCTTGAACGATTCTGGAACACCCGGTTCCGGTACATTCTCACCTTTGACAATGGATTCATACGTCTTCACGCGTCCAACCACGTCATCAGATTTGACCGTCAAGATCTCCTGCAGTGTATAAGCAGCACCGTAGGCTTCAAGCGCCCATACTTCCATCTCCCCGAAGCGCTGTCCACCGAACTGGGCTTTACCACCCAGAGGCTGCTGCGTAACGAGAGAGTATGGTCCTGTGGAACGGGCATGAATCTTATCATCAACCATGTGCGCCAGCTTGATCATATGCATGACGCCTACAGTAACTTCACGCTCAAAGCGCTCGCCTGTGCGGCCGTCGTACAGAATGGTCTTACCATTGCGCTGCATGCCTGCTTCTTCCATGGTGTCGAACACGTCATACTCACGCGCTCCGTCGAATACCGGCGTAGCGATATGAATACCCAGACGCATAGCAGCCATACCAATATGAACTTCCAACACCTGTCCGATGTTCATACGGGAAGGAACGCCCAGCGGGTTAAGTACTACCTGTACAGGAGTACCGTCCGGAAGGAATGGCATATCCTCTTCTGGCAGAATACGTGCTACGACACCCTTGTTACCGTGACGTCCGGCCATTTTATCGCCTTCAGAAATTTTACGCTTCTGGGCAATATAGACACGCACCAGCTGATTCACACCAGGAGGCAGCTCATCGCCATTCTCACGGGTGAACACTTTAACGTCAACGATAATACCGTCACTACCGTGAGGTACACGCAGAGAAGTATCACGGACTTCACGAGCCTTCTCACCAAAGATTGCATGCAGCAGACGCTCTTCAGCAGTAAGCTCGGTAACACCCTTAGGCGTAACCTTACCTACCAGGATGTCTCCGGCACTGATCTCGGCACCAATGCGGATAATACCGCGTTCGTCCAGATTGCGAAGCGCTTCTTCCCCAACGTTCGGAATGTCGCGTGTAATCTCTTCAGGTCCCAGCTTCGTGTCACGGGCTTCCGATTCGTATTCCTCGATGTGGATCGAAGTATATACATCCTCTTTGACCAGCTTCTCACTCAGTAGGATCGCATCCTCATAGTTGTAGCCTTCCCACGTCATGAACGCAACAACTACGTTGCGGCCCAGAGCAAGTTCGCCCATTTCTGTGGAAGGACCATCCGCAAGAATGTCACCCGCCTTTACAATGTCGCCTCTTTTGGCCAGTGGACGCTGGTTAATACAAGTCCCTTGGTTCGAACGCATAAATTTGTGTAATTTATATTTAACAATATCACCTTTGACTTCCTTACCTTCAACAGCCTCGACGCGGCGCAGCCAGATTTCATTGGCCGAAGAACGCTCGATAATACCGTCGAATTTGGAAACAATACATACGCCCGAGTCTTTGGCAGATTTGTGCTCCATCCCTGTGCCTACGAGCGGCGCCTTAGGAATAAGCAATGGAACGGCCTGACGCTGCATGTTCGATCCCATCAGTGCGCGGTTGGAGTCATCGTTCTCCAGGAACGGAATGAGCGCCGTAGCGACCGATACAACCTGTTTAGGCGATACGTCCATGTAATCAACGCGATTACTTGGCATCGTTGTGATATTATCCGAATCTTTGTTATAACGGACGATAACCATGTCTTCCTGGAACGAGCCGTCTTCTTGAAGCAGTACGTTCGCCTGTGCAACTACATAGTTATCTTCTTCATCGGCAGTCAGATAATCGATATGCTCGGTTACCTTACCTGTCTTAGGATCCACCCAACGGTACGGCGCTTCGATGAAGCCATACTCATTGATACGGGCGAAGGTGGACAAGGAGTTGATCAGCCCGATGTTCGGACCCTCCGGCGTTTCGATTGGACACATCCGGCCATAGTGACTGTGATGGACGTCGCGAACCTCAAAGCCTGCACGTTCACGGGTCAGACCACCGGGTCCGAGAGCAGACAGACGGCGTTTATGCGTCAGTTCGGCAAGCGGGTTGGTCTGATCCATAAATTGTGACAGCTGTGAACTGCCGAAGAACTCTTTAATCGATGCTATAACCGGACGAATATTAATCAGGGCCTGCGGTGTAATCGCGTTGGCATCCTGAATCGACATTCTCTCCCGCACTACACGCTCCATACGGGACAACCCGATACGGAACTGGTTCTGCAGAAGCTCACCCACGGAACGCAGGCGGCGGTTACCCAAATGGTCGATATCGTCCGTGTTGCCGATACCATGCAGCAGATTAATAAAGTAGCTGATTGAGGATATAATATCAGCTTGGGTAATATGCTTGACCGACTTGTCAATGTTGCCATTGGCGATCAGCTTGATTACACGGCCTTCCTCAATTGGCGAGAACACGTCAATGGTTTGCAATGGAATGTCGTCACTGTCCATAACTCCACCGTTGACACGGTAGCTCTTAGCTGCAACATTCTTCTCGAAGTAAGGAATCAACTCATCGAGCAAGCGGCGATCCACCATTTGGCCCGATTCCGCCAGTATTTCACCAGTGGATTCATCAACCAGCGGCTGTGCCAGGCGTTGGTTGAACAAGCGATTCTTAATGTGCAGCTTTTTATTGATTTTGTAACGGCCTACATTGGCCAGATCATAACGTTTTGGGTCAAAGAAACGCGCGACCAGCAAGCTTTTGGCATTGTCTAATGTCGGCGGTTCGCCCGGACGCAGGCGCTCATAAATTTCAATCAGAGCTTTCTCCGTGGAGTCCGTATTGTCTTTATCCAGCGTATTGCGAATATATTCATCATTGCCAAGCAATTCCAGAATTTCGGCATCACTACCGAAACCAAGTGCGCGCAGAAGCACAGTAACCGGAATTTTGCGGGTACGGTCGATGCGGACATACATGATGTCCTTGGCGTCCGTCTCCAGTTCCAGCCAGGCTCCGCGGTTCGGGATTACAGTGGCGGTGTAGGTTTTTTTGCCGTTCTTATCCACTTTTGTGCTGAAATAGACGCTTGGAGAGCGAACCAACTGGCTGACAATAACCCGTTCCGCACCATTGATGATAAAAGTGCCGGTTTCCGTCATCAGCGGGAAATCTCCCATGAACACTTCCTGCTCTTTGACCTCACCGGTCTCCTTATTGATGAGCCGCACCTTTACACGCAGAGGAGCCGCATACGTTACGTCCCGCTCTTTAGCGTCGTCAACCGTATATTTCGGTTCACCCAGGCTGTAATCAATGAACTCTAGTACCAAATTACCTGTGAAATCCTGGATCGGCGAGATGTCCTGAAACATTTCCCGCAATCCTTCCTCCAAAAACCAATCATAAGATTTTTGTTGGATCTCGATCAGGTTCGGGACCTCGAGTACCTCGTTAATTCTCGCATAGCTCCGCCGAGTGCGTCGACCATACTGAACAAGATGTCCTGCCAACTTTACTCACCCCTCATGTCTACTCACTTTAAAAATTGATTGCGAACCCTTGTTTGGACCCGTATAATGGAACCATGATCCAATGGATTCAGTCATAAATAAAAGAAAAGCCCTTATCGAAGTCTTCGAATAAAGAGCGCATTTATCCATGACCAAAATACTCCTTATCCAGTAGATTTGCCCAAAACGTACATATTATACGTCAGCAAGCACCAGTTTATGCACTGATATTCATTAGACCATGCAGCACTTACTCCCGCATCGTACAAGAAGCACTTGGCACAAACGAGCCGCTTTAGCATGCGCTTGCCGGGCGACAATATATCACTTGACTTTTCAGCAAACTAAAGACATGGAGCCTAGCTTAATACTGACATTTTATAATAATACCACTATCAATTTCGCATGTCAATGAAATTATTATATTTTTATTTCTGTGCTTTGATAATCCGATAGCCCTTGTCTTTCCCCTTTTCTTCTACAACCGGGAACAAGCTTTCCAGCTTCGCAACTGCTGAAGGAGCCCCCTGCTTCTTCTGAATCACAATCCACAGCGAACCACCCTCATTCAAATGCTGATAGGCCTCTTCAAAAATCTGATGCACCACAGCCTTGCCGGCACGGATGGGCGGGTTGGTGAGAATCACATCAAAGGTCTGTTCCTTCAATGCGCCGAGCACATCGCTTTCCATTACCGTCACATTCCGGATTCCATTCTGCTGGGCATTCTCACGGGCCAGTTCTACAGCACGGCTATTGATATCAAGCATGGTCACATGCCCCTTTGGAGCCAAATGCGCTGCGCTGAGTCCGATAGGACCATAACCACAACCTACATCAAGAACTGCCGCACCTTCCGGGATCTCCATCGTTTCAATTAAAGCTCTACTGCCATAATCGATATCGCCTTTGGAGAACACTCCGGCGTCACTGGTGAATTGAAATTTCCGGCCCCTCAAAACGGTATGAATGGTACGTCTGTCATGACGTGCCTCCGGCTGCTGTGAGTAGTAATGCTGCGACATCTCTATTCTCCCTTTCCGTTCTTTTGATAATTCTCATCCTATATTACACAATAAACCCCTTGAACAAGTTCAAGGGGTTTATCAGTTATAGAAGGAATTACTTCACTTCTACAGCTGCGCCTGCTGCTTCCAATTTTTCTTTGGTAGCGTCGGCTTCTTCTTTGCTCACTTTTTCTTTGATTGCTTTTGGTGCGTTGTCTACCAGATCCTTAGCTTCTTTCAAACCAAGACCAGTGATTTCGCGAACGGTTTTGATAACGTTGATTTTGGAAGCGCCAGCGCCTGTCAAAATTACGTCAAATTCGCTTTGCTCTTCTTCAACGGCTGCTACAGCACCGCCGGCAGCTACTGGAGCTGCTGCAGTTACGCCGAATTCTTCTTCGATTGCTTTTACCAGGTCGTTCAGTTCCAATACGCTCATGCCTTTAATTGCTTCCAAGATTGCTTCTTTGCTCATGATAGAACCTCCATTTTATATTTAAATTTAGTTTGTGTTGTTGATTATGCTGTCAGAGCCAAAGGCTTACGCGCTTTGTTCTTCTTTCTCTGCAACAGCTTTAACTGCAAGCGCGAAGTTGCGCATTGGTGCTTGAAGCACGCTAAGCAGCATGGACAGCAAACCATCGCGGGATGGAAGCTCTGCCAATGCTTTCAGTTGGTCCGCGTCAATGACACGACCTTCCACAACGCCGCCTTTAAGTTTCAAAGCTTCGTTTTTCTTGGCGAAATCATTAAGGATTTTGGCTGCGATTACCGCATCCGTTTCGCTGAATGCTACTGCTGTTGGACCAGTCAGAACTGCATCAAGCTCAGTAAGCTCGGCTGCCGCAGTTGCGCGGCGAAGCAGTGTGTTCTTCAGGACCTGAAAGTCAACGCCAGCTTCACGAAGCTGCTTGCGCAGTTCAGTCACCTGGGCTACGTTCAAACCACGATAGTCCGCAACTACAGTAGTAATACTGCCTTGCAGCTTGCCAGTTACGACATCAACTGCATCCTGTTTAGCTTGGATTACATTTGCATTTGCCAATTGTATACACCTCCTGAAAATTTATGTGACGGCATCTCTTCCAGAGAAAGTACACCGTACCTACGCAGGCATTAGAAAAGCCTCCGCAGAATCACGAAGGCTTGATAAAACGAAAATTACACAGGCAACGCCCGGCATTTCTTGTTTCTATCACAACACCTCGGTAGGAAATTAAGCCCTACGGCACCTACTGTCTACGGTAAGCATATTCAAGTTCAAGAAGATAACCTTCATCTTCACAACTGTTATAGATTATCAAAGATGACTCATAGAGTCAACCCCCAATTATCTGAAGACGGTTGTGTTTACACGAGCGCTAGGACCCATAGTGGACGAAATAGCGATGCTCTTCAGGTATACACCTTTAGCAGAAGCTGGTTTCGCACGGTTCAGAGCGTCGATCAGGGATTTAAGGTTCTCGTTCAACTGTTCAGCGTTGAAAGACACTTTGCCGATTGGCGCGTGAATTTGTCCCGCCTTGTCCAGGCGGTATTCGATCTTACCGGCTTTGATTTCTTGCACAGCCTTGGAAACATCGAATGTAACTGTTCCGGCTTTAGGGTTAGGCATCAGACCTTTACCACCAAGCAGACGACCCAGTTTACCTACTTCACTCATCATATCAGGTGTAGCTACGCAGACATCGAAATCAAACCAGCCCTGTTGAATTTTGTTGATCATATCCTGATCGCCTACAAAATCCGCGCCGGCAGCTTCCGCTTCCTTAGCTTTTTCACCTTTTGCAAATACAAGCACACGTTGTGTTTTGCCTGTGCCGTGAGGCAGGACAACAACACCACGAACAGCTTGGTCTTGTTTACGCGGGTCTACGCCCAGACGCACTGCTGCTTCAATGGTTTCGTCGAATTTAGCAGTCGCTGCTTTTTTCACAAGCTCAACGGCTTCAGCTGGCTCGTAAGTCGCTTCGCTGTTGATCAGCTTGGCAGCTTCTTGGTATTTCTTACCATGTTTTGCCATGAAATGTTCCTCCTTTGTGGTGTTAGCGGAAATTCCTCCCACATATTGCGGTCATGATCGACCGGTTGCTCGAAAGACAATACTAGTCTTCGATTGTGATACCCATACTGCGGGCAGTACCTTCGATCATCAGCATTGCAGCTTCAACAGTTGCAGCGTTAAGATCGGGCATTTTTTGCTCAGCAATTTCACGAACCGCAGCGCGGCCGAGTTTTGCTACTTTTTTCTTGTTTGGTTCACCGGATCCTTTTTCTACTTTAGCAGCGATGCGAAGCAGAACGGCAGCCGGAGGAGTTTTGGTGATGAAGGTAAACGAACGGTCTTCAAACACTGTGATTTCAACTGGAATGATCAGACCTGCCTGATCAGCAGTACGAGCATTAAATTCCTTACAGAATGCCATGATGTTGACACCTGCTTGGCCCAATGCCGGACCTACTGGAGGGGCTGGATTCGCTTTCCCTGCAGAAATCTGCAGTTTCACCATTTTGATAACTTTTTTAGCCATGAGTGACACCTCCTTGCGTCAATAGTGGTCTTCGAACGCCTTTTGGCGCTCTCCCACAAGAAACCCTAACCATTGTTATATTTTTTCCACTTGAGTAAAATCCAACTCCAGCGGGGTTTCCCGTCCAAACATGTTAACATGTACCTTGATCTTGCTCTTGTCCGCCAAAATTTCTTCCACGGAGCCCACAAAATTCGCAAAGGGACCAACCATAATACGTACAGATTCCTTGATTTCGAAATCAATAACAGCTTTAGGTTCAACCATACCCATATGCTTCAGAATTTGTTCTACCTCTTCCGGAAGCAAAGCGGTAGGCTTGGACCCGGAGCCTGTCGAACCAACGAATCCGGTAACGCCCGGCGTATTGCGGACAACATACCAGGAATCGTCCGTCTGGACCATTTCCACCAAAACATATCCGGGGTAAACTTTACGCATGACGGTTTTTTTCTTGCCGTCTTTGGTTACGATTTCTTCTTCCATAGGAACAAGAACGCGGAATATTTTGTCTTCCATGCCCATGGACTCAACGCGTTTTTCCAAATTGGCTTTGACCTTATTCTCATACCCGGAATAGGTATGAACGACGTACCATCTTTTTTCCATATCAAGCCACCTGGGACCTCTCTAAATAATCCTTTCGATCACAGCGGAAATGCCGATGTCCAGAACCCAGAAGTACAGAGCAATAACTACAATTGTACCGAGAACGATTAAAGTGTAGTTCTTAAGTTCTTTACGACTAGGCCAGCGAACTTTTTTGAGTTCACTCCAGCTCTCAGTGAAAAAGGAAAACAAAGACTTAAAACTACGTTTCACGCCGACTACACCTCCAAAGACTATCTGGTTTCGCGATGAGGAGTTTGCGAGTTACAGTACTTGCAAAATTTCTTCATCTCCATGCGGTCGGGGTGATTTCGCTTGTTTTTGGTTGTCGCATAGTTCCGTTGTTTGCAACTTGTACAAGCCAAAGTGATAATTACCCGCATGCTGTGCACCTCCCGATGACGTCCTTCCAATTCTAAAATCAGAAGACGCAAATATTGATCCTAAAAAAAGCCGCGAATTTAGGCCTACCTAAAACACTTTAGCATACTGCTAATGGCTGTGTCAACGAAAGAATTGCCTGCTACATGGGGTGTATCCGCATTGCGTAGTCTTGTGTCCATCCTTTGACGCTGAGGCTGTCCAATCCCCGCACTTTGCTGCTTGCCTTATTCATTATGGGGTAATACGACAGTGTATAAACCTGCTCTAAGCAAGCACTAAAAAAAGACTCGAAGTCCGAGCCTTTCAAGTAACAGTATACCATCAATTGTCACGCACTTCCAGATATCTTTCGAGTTTCCGTTTCACCCGCTGCAGCGCATTGTCGATCGACTTCACATGTCGCTTCAGATCCTCGGCAATCTCCTGATAGGAGCGCCCGTCCAGATAGAGCATAAGCACCTTGCGTTCCAGATCGCTTAGAATTTCAGCCATCTTGTCTTCAAGACCACTAAACTCCTCCTGATTAATGATCAGTTCTTCAGGATCAAGCACCTGAGTTCCACAGATCACATCCATTAGCGTCCGGTCGGAATCCTCATCATAAATGGGCTTGTCCAAAGAGACGTAGGAGTTGAGCGGGATATGCTTCTGACGGGTTGCCGTCTTGATAGCGGTTATGATCTGACGCGTAATACAGAGTTCGGCAAAAGCCTTGAAAGAAGAAAGCTTATCGCCCTTGAAGTCACGTATAGCCTTATACAGACCAATCATGCCTTCCTGCACAATATCTTCACGGTCCGCCCCAATTAGAAAATAAGAGCGAGCCTTGGCCCGGACGAAATTACGGTACTTGTTGATCAAATGTTCCAATGCGCCACTGTCGCCACCACGGAAAACCTCGACAATATCTTCATCGCTTATGAAATCATACTCGGATAGCATTAATTCCTTGAGGTCGACACTCACCAAGAATCCCCCCGGCTGCAACGCTTGACACATCGTCACTTCGTGAAATATAGGAACAGTATATATTATGTTACCTTACACCGTCAACCGTAAATCGTCCAAAAAAAATCATCAATAACATAATATGGAATATCGTTCGTATTTCTTAACTTTCTACTGCCTGCGCCATTTCTCCAGCTCATCGCGGACATCCGGCGGAAGTTTATCCTCCAGCGAATGCCGTGAGGAGCCTCCACTGCGGGGATCAATAGCTTTCTTGACCTGCTTCTGGTTCTCTTCGACCTCAAGGCGCAATTCTCTGGCTGAATACCGCAGAGCCCCTTTAGCAAAAATGACATGCTGCTCAATGGAATCGCTGGTGGCCACATAAATTTGACGGCGGCGGTGGCTGAATTCTCCAACCAGCCGTTCGATGCATTCGTCGGCCGTTTCTTTTTCCTTAGTGAAAAAGACCTGCACCTTGCCTTGGACGAATGAACGGCCCAGTCCGGGAACACGGTATGCATCAAACACGGCGATCACCCGCCGGCCTGAAAAGGCCTGATAATCGGCGAGCAAATCCAGCAGCCGGTCGCGTGCTTCCTGCATCCCGCTGAGCGACAGCGCCGCCAGCTCCGGCCAGCCGCCGATTATATTATAACCATCCACAAGCATCACATCACGCCAATCGGCCCTCATTATCCCTGCTGTTGCCGGCGTCGCAGCACCTCGTACATGATCACTCCGGCAGCAACCGAGGCATTAAGCGAATTGATTCTTCCGGCCATTGGCAGCTTCAGCAGCACATCGCATTTCTCGCGGATCAGCCGGCCCATGCCTTTGTTCTCATTGCCGATAACGACTGCCACAGGGCCCGTGAAGATATCGGATCCAAACAGATTCTGGTCCGTATCTACATCGGTGCCTACTACCCAAACGCCCAGCTCCTTCAAACGGTCTATTGTCTGGCCCAGATTGGTAACTCTTGCGACAGGAACATACTCTACTGCGCCGGCCGAGGTTTTGGAGACGGTGGCGGTAATCTGAGCAGAGCGCCGTTTCGGAACAATCACCCCATGTACGCCCGTACAATCTGCGGTGCGCAGAATGGAGCCGAGGTTATGCGGATCTTCAATCTCGTCCAGCAGAATCAGGAAGGGCGGCTCGCCCTTGGCTTCTGCCGCTGCCAGCAGATCGGAGACCTCGGCATAGGCGAACGGAGCTGCTTGCGCAACAACGCCCTGATGCTGAATTCCCGGTGCCAGCTGATCCAGCTTGCGCTTGTCCACATGCTGGATTACGATTCCTACCTTGCGCGCTTCGGCGACGATGGGGGCGGTGAGATGTTTTTGCGCCGTCTCGGCGATCCATATCTTGTTCAAGGTGCGGCCGGCGCGAAGCGCTTCAAGCACAGAGTGCTTTCCAGCCAATATTTCCTCTTCTGTCTTCAAATCCTCTTCCATGCTTACGCCTCCTCTTCTCTATTCATTCCTGGCCTTGTCAGGACCGGTTCATCATATATTGAATGCTGTTCTCAATAAGCTCGCGGATTCGCTCCTGCTGTCCGGTATAATACAAATGGCCGATCAGGCACTCAAAAGCAGTGGCATGGCGGTATTCCAGCACATCCGCGTTTTTGGGCACCGAACCGGATTTGGCATTGCGCCCCTGGCGTGCGATATCCTTCTCAGCATCCGTTAGCGAAGGCTCAAGGAAGGCGAGAATCGTGCTCTGTGCTTTGGCGGACACCAGTCCGGTTGCCGTGCGGTGCAGATGGTTGGGCCGCAGATTGGGCAGCGAGATCAGGTACTGCCGCACCGCCACCTCGTATATAGCATCTCCGATATAAGCAAGCACTATAGGGGAGAGCAGCCGCGGAGCTTTGGAGGGCTCATAAGGGAACCAGCCAAATCCGTTCTGAAGTTGATCGCTCATTTACGCCGCCACCGCATTCCCTGAGGCGTATCCTCCAGAACAATGCCCATCCGGTTCAGTTCATCGCGGATCTCGTCGGAACGTCCCCAGTTCTTGCTCTTGCGGGCTTCCGTCCGTTCGGCGATCAGACGTTCCACCTCTTCTCCCGCCACTTCATCCTGGGCTTCGGGAATCAGACGCAGGACAGCGTTCATCTCTGCAAAAGCTTCCGTCAAAGCAGTCAGATCCGCGGCACTAACTTCACTGCGCGACAAGGTCTGGTTAGCGAGGGTAACCCAGTCAAACACAGCAGTAATAGCATCCGGCGTATTGAAGTCATCCTGCATTCTGGCATGGTAGCCTGAGACAATGGCAGCCAGTTGCTCTTGAAGCTGAGGATTCACTTCATCCGCCGCTATGTCTGCCGCAAGCTCCAGACGATGCTTCACGTTGCTCACGGCCAGCGCGATCCGCTCCACGCTCTTCTCGGCAGAGGTCATTGAATCCGGATTATAGTTCAGCGGGTTGCGGTAATGGGTGGAGAGCATGAAATAACGGATGGTACCGGCTTTGAATTGCTCCCGGACATCCTTCACCAAGAACCCGTTTCCGAGTGATTTCGACATTTTCTCATCGTTGAAATTAATAAACCCGTTATGCATCCAGTAATTGGACAACGCCTTGCCGGTCAGCGCTTCAGTCTGGGCGCATTCGCATTCGTGATGGGGAAAGGTGAGGTCCTGGCCGCCGCCATGAATATCAATGGTGTCCCCCAGCAGCTCACGCACCATGGCCGAGCATTCGATATGCCAGCCCGGCCGACCGTCGCCCCAAGGGCTGCTCCAGAAGACTTCACCCGGCTTGGCTGCTTTCCATAACACGAAATCCTCAGGCTTCTCTTTGCGCGCATCCACTTCCACACGGATTCCGAATTGCAGCTCCTCCAGATTCTGGCGCGACAGCTTGCCGTAACCGGAGAATTTAGCCGTACGGTAGAATACATCTCCGCCATTGGCATAGGCATACCCCTTATCCTCAAGCTCCTTGATGAATCCGATAATCAGATCCATACTTTCCGTTACACGGGGGTTATGGGTCGCAGGCTTCACGCCAAGCCCTTGAATATCGTCGAAGTATGCATTGATGAACAGCTCGGATACCTCGGCTACGCTTAGCTTCATTTCCTCCGCTTTGCGAATCAGCTTATCGTCCACATCGGTGAAATTGGTGACGTAATTCACCTCATTGCCAAGCTGCTCCAGATAGGCACGAACCATATCGAAGACGATAATGGGTCTGGCATTGCCGATATGCATATAGCCATATACGGTCGGACCGCAGACGTACAGTTTCACTTTGCCTGCTTCCAGGGGTACAAACAACTCCTTACTGCGCGTCATTGTGTTATAGATCTGTATAGCCATTCTTCTTCCCAACCCTTTCATCGATGCCGGAATCTCTGAGTACCGGTAAGTTATATTTCATAATCCCCAATATACTGCTGGCTCTCCAGCCGCCGCTGTTCTGTCTTCTGCTTATCTTCCGCACCCAGCTTCTCCCTAATTTCCTCGATTTCCTTCTGCAGGAAGCGCAGGGAATCAACGAGCGGATCGGGCATCTGAGTATGATCGAGCCGGTCGGAAACCCGCTCCCCATTGCGCTTGACGACCCGGCCGGGATTGCCGACTACGGTGCTGTTATTCGGAACTTCGCGCAGAACTACAGCATTGGAGCCTATATTTGAATTATCCCCGATGCGAAACGATCCAAGCACCTTCGCACCCGAGCCAATGACTACATTGTTCCCCACTGTGGGATGGCGTTTCCCCTTCTCCTTGCCTGTTCCCCCCAGAGTCACTCCCTGATATATAATCACATCATCACCAATCTGACAGGTTTCGCCAATGACAATCCCCATCCCATGATCGATAAACAGCCTACTCCCGATGGTAGCTCCGGGGTGAATCTCCACTCCGGTCATAAATCTGCTGATCTGGGAGACGACCCGGGCCAGTGTAAACCAGCGGTGCTTGAATAAAAAGTGGGCAATCCGGTGTCCCCAAATGGCGTGCAGCCCGGCATACGTGAAGACTACCTCAAATCTGCTGCGGGCAGCAGGATCGTTATCAAATACAGCCTGGATATCCGATTTGATATGCTTAAACATCACGGTTCCCCTCTTCATGACTCCCCTGCCTCCTGTTATCAGGTACGCAGAGCAAGATAGTGACTCCAGCCCAGGGCAGCCTCGGAGTATGGTTCAGGATTGCTTGACGCTGTACACAAAAAACGCCCCTGCAGCATAAAGCTGCAGAGACGTTTAACCGCGGTCCCACTCTGCTTGGACGTTAGCTCCCGAGCTGCCGGCTAAACATCGGCAACGGTGCTTCCGCCCCACTTGGCGTCAGTAACGGCGACGTTCCCGGCGCGGCCTAACGGCGCCTTCATACTTGAAAGGCCGCTCAACCGTGCAGCTCACAGGTGCATGTTCCGTCCCGGACAATGGAATAACTCTCAGCCCGGGAAGGAAGACCCTTCCCGCGGTTATTCTCTCTGTTCATTGTCTTTATGCACGTACTTTTCCTGATCACAGCTATTGTAATATTCTTATATCTTAGCGCACAAGCTTATTGTCTGACAAGAGGCTGCCGCCGCGGAATCTCCCGCCTAGGCTCCTTTGATCTGTGATTTCAAGCGTTCAATTACGCGGCTGCGTCCCAGCAGAGCAATCGTGACATTCAGGTCACGGCCATGGGTCTGGCCCGTCAAGGCGACACGGATCGGCATAAACAGCGCTTTGCCCTTGTGTCCGGTTTCCTTCTGAACTTCCTTGATCAGTACGGCCATATTCGCCGAACTGAAATCCTCGCAGTTCTCAATCTTATGCTGGAACGCGGACAGCACCTCGGACACCTGGCTTTCGGCCAGAATCTGTGCCGCTTCTGTGTCCAGCTCCAGATGGCTGCGGAAGAACAGCTCTGACAGTTCTACTATATCCGAAGCAGCCGTCATCTGTTCCTGGTACAGAGCGACCAGACTTGCAGCCCATTCCTGCTGCTCTGGTGACAGCTCGGCCGGCAATCTTCCAGCCTTCTGCAGATGAGGGATGGCCAGCGCTGCAATCCGCTGCGGCTCAGCATGCTTGATGTAATGATTGTTCAGATGCGCCAGCTTGTGCTTATCGAATACCGCAGGGCTTTTGGACAGACGGTCAGCAGTGAAGATGGAAATCAACTCTTCCTTGCTGAAGATCTCTTCTTCGCCTTCCGGGGACCAGCCCAGCAAGGAGATGAAATTGACCATAGCCTCCGGCAGGTATCCCAGCTCATCATATTGCTCGATAAACTGGATGACTGATTCGTCACGTTTGCTGAGCTTCTTGTGGTTCTCGCCGACGATCAATGTCATATGGCCGAACAGTGGAGCTTCCCAGCCCAGAGCTTCATAGATCATCAGCTGGCGCGGTGTATTGGAGATATGGTCTTCTCCGCGCAGCACATGGCTAATCTCCATTAGATGATCGTCGACAGCTACCGCAAAATTATAGGTCGGAATTCCATCCTTCTTCACAATGACGAAATCGCCCATTTCAGTCGTGTCAAAAGAAATGCTGCCCTTAACAATATCCTCGAACGTAAATGTGCGGTCTTCTGGCACCCGGAAACGGATGCTGGCAATACGCCCTTCTGCTTCAAAAGCCTGGCGCTGCTCATCGGTCAGACCCCGGTGTTTGCCGGAATACCGCGGTGTTTCGCCGCGTGCGGTCTGCTCTTCGCGTTCTGCTTCCAGCTCTTCTTCTGTACAGTAGCAGCGGTAAGCCAGTCCACGGTCCAGCAGATCCTGCCACTGGACACGATACAGGTCCAGACGTTCAGTCTGGCGGTAAGGGCCGTATTCTCCGCCCACATCCACACTTTCATCCCAATCCATGCCCAGCCATTTCAAGAATTTAAGCTGGCTTTCCTCGCCGCCGGCGATATTGCGCTTCACGTCTGTATCTTCAATCCGGATAATGAATTTGCCGCCTTGATTGCGGGTGAACAGATAGTTGAACAACGCCGTTCTGGCGTTTCCGATATGTAAATGTCCCGTAGGGCTCGGTGCATAACGCACCCGGACTTCATCCGCCATTTCATTCCCTCCGCTTCATATAATTAGATAGAGTGCTGGTTAAGCCATCTCACGATGATACCACATTTTGGAGCAGACAGACAATAGATTGTGCCGCAATTCCCTCGCCCCGCCCGGCGAAACCAAGCTGCTCTGTAGTCGTAGCCTTTACGTTCACCTTGGAAGGCTCCGCTTCAAGCACACGGGCAATAATCTCGGTCATCTGCGGAATATACGGAGCCATCTTCGGCTTCTGGGCAATGATCGTTGAATCTATGTTGCCCAGCTTATACCCGCGCTCCTTGGCCATAGCCCATACCTGCCGCAGCAGCTCCAGGCTGTCTGCATCCTTGAAGGCCTGATCGGTATCGGGAAAATGCCTGCCGATATCGCCCAGTCCCAGTGCGCCCAGAATGGCATCGCTCACTGCATGCAGCAGCACGTCGGCATCGGAGTGCCCCAGCAAGCCTTTTTCATATGGAATCGTTACTCCGCCAATAATACATGGCCTGCCTTCTACCAGTTGATGCACATCAAACCCTTGACCTACAGCAATCATATTTGTCTCTCTCCCCTGTTTCTTTCTGTAAACTCGGCAAAATCGAGATCCTCCGGCGTGGTAATCTTGATGTTTCCATAGCTTCCCTCCACCACAGAAACGGCAATACCGGCTCGCTCCGCCAGACTGGAGTCATCGGTGCCAAGAAACCCGTCCTGCTCCGCTGCCTCATAAGCGGCAACGAGAGCGGACAGACGAAAAGTCTGCGGGGTTTGAATCGCCCACAGACTTCGCCGATCCGGCGTAGATAACACTTGTCCCGTATTGTCCACCTGCTTGATCGTATCCTTCACCGGCACGGCAAGCACCGAAGCTCCGGTGCGGCGCGCTGCTTCATAACAAGCCACGATCTCCTGAGGCTTCACGAAAGGCCGGACCCCGTCATGCACCATTACCCACTCTGACTTAAGCTGCATCAGTCCTTTATGAACCGAATGCTGACGCTCCGCGCCTCCGCAGATAATGGCCTTGACCTTGTCCAAACCGAAGGTCTGCACCCACTCCCGGCAGCGCGGGATATCGTCCTCTCCGGTGACCAGCACCAGTTCGGAGATCAGCGGGTGCTGCTGAAACACCTCCAGCGTATGCACGATAATCGGTTTGCCCTGCAGCAGCAGATATTGCTTGCTCTCTGCCGTTCCCATTCTTGTCCCTCTGCCTGCCGCCACAATTACGGCGCCTACACTGTTTGACATTGCTCAGACTCCCGCCCTTTCACGTATATCTCCATCATAACGTGTTTGGCGGGCTTTTCCAACCCATACAGCCTGAAGCGGTCCCGTGCACTCGCCTATTATTGCGCTCTTTCCAGCAGCTTCGGCTTGGCAAAGATCATCCGTCCGGCAGAGGTCTGCAGCACACTGGTGACCAGAACCTCCATTGTAGTGCCGATGTACTCACGTCCACCCTCCACCACAATCATCGTTCCGTCATCCAGATAGGCCACACCTTGTCCATGTTCCTTGCCGTCCTTGATCACCTGTACAATGATCTCTTCTCCGGGCAGCACGACCGGTTTCACCGCATTCGCCAGGTCATTAATATTAAGCACCGATACTCCCTGCAGCTCACAGACCTTGTTCAGATTGAAATCGTTGGTGACCACTTTCCCTCTCAGCACCTTGGCCAGCTTCACCAGCTTGCTGTCTACCTCGGAGATTTCCTCGAAATCGCCTTCGTAGATCAATACCTTCACATCCAGCTCTTTCTGGATCTTGTTGAGAATATCCAGGCCGCGCCGTCCACGGTTGCGCTTCAGCAGATCTGAGGAATCGGCAATATGCTGCAGCTCCTCCAGCACAAATTCAGGAATCACAATCGTGCCTTCAATGAACCCTGTCTTGCAGATATCAGCAATCCGGCCATCGATAATCACGCTCGTATCGAGAATTTTATGCTCCTCCAGGCCGCGCCCTTCCGGCTCCGCCGATTGTCCCCAGCGTCCCGTGGTCCATAACGAAGCCAGCTCTGCTTTTTTCTCCAGCCCAATACGCAGCCCCATATACCCGAACGCCAGTGTAGCGATCACCTGCAGCAGCTGCCCTGCCTTGCCCAGCCAGACCGTGGCCGGATACAGCAGCAGGGACAGCAGCAGCCCACCCGTCAGACCGGCAGCACCTGCAGCCAGTTCATTCATCGGAATGCGTGAGCAGAACAGGACAGCCTCCTTCAGCTTGGCCCCTACCCAGTCTGCACACAAAGTTCCTGCTAACAAAAAAATAATGGCACCCAGCACCATAAACAAAAGGCTTCCTTCCACAGGCAGCTCCTTCCCCAGCTTCTCCATCCCCTGAGGGAAGCCTCTTTCTGCCGCATGATAAAGCGAATATCCTGACCAAGCTCCACAAACTGAAGCGAAAGACAAGATGATTTTTCTCCACATAACCGCGTGCACCTCCTTTTATTCATCCAGAAAACGATGGTTTCCTCACCAGTATGTTCCAATTTTCTCGATGGTAATCGGGGTACAAAATTTTTTTTTGGAACTTGGCTCCACAGTAGGAGTAAAAGGGCTTCAGGCCCCCTATTCCTGGTTGAAAAAAGGCAAAGCGGTAGATATAATGAATTCAATTACGAAGTCAGGGGTGAATGGAAAATGAGCGCACCAAGTTTACAGGCCTTCCAGGATCAAGTCTCCGAACTGCTGCTCCGTCACCGTAGTCTTCTGGACGTCATCTCCAAAAACGGCCAGAGCAGCGCATCCGTCAACCGGGCAGTCGTCAAAGCGATTACCGAATGCGGCTGCATTCAGCTGCACGCCACCAAGCAGGTATTTGAACCCGCTCTTGGCATGGAACAGGCCAAAGAGCTTGCCGGCACTCATGTGGAAGGACAGCTGTGTGAGAATTGCCGTGAAGTGATCGGCTCCGAACTGGGCCGTGAATTGTTCTACATGTCTGCTCTCTGCAATCTGCTTGACATCAATATGGACGAGATTGTTGTGAAGGAATCACAGAAATGCGCCACGCTCGGCTTATTTAATCTCTCCTGATCTCTTCATTAGGCAAACACAAGTGGAAACGTCGCCGTCCTTTTTAAAGGACGGCGACGTTTCAGCGAGAAATAGAAGGATAATTTATGGCGTGCAGCATATAAATTCTTTTATTTTAAATAAGGCTATGCTGCCCTCGGGGCGACATAGCCTTATTATGTTAATCTTCATATTTAACCGTTCTTGGAGTGATATACCTTATCCTCCGATCGTCTTCTGCGGCGGTGGCGGCGGCGTGCCGACAGCCGGGCAACATTCTGCCTGAAGCCATATAAGGCATACAAGGCAAGCAAGACGAAGATCAGCTTGGCGATCTGCTCCGGAAAGACTACGGCAACAGCGACAGCAACCACGATAACGAGCGGTGTGCCTACAACTGCTTTTTTGGGCAAACCGATCTTCTTGAAATTAGGATATTTAACCGTGCTGACCATCAGGTAGGATAAGAGCAGTGTAGCTACAATCATAAACGGAGCGGAAACATCCTTATGGAACAGAGCTAATGTGGCAAGCACGCCACCGGCAGCAGGAATAGGCAATCCGACGAAATAGCCGGGAATTCCAGGGCGTACATTAAAGCGGGCCAGCCGAAGCGCTCCGAACACCGGGAAGATTGCAGTTACTGTCCAGCCCAGTGCAGAATTCAAATCCTGCAGACTGGTTATATACATAATCACCGCCGGCGCTACCCCAAAGGATACTACATCCGACAATGAATCCAATTCCTTACCAAATTCACTTTCGCATTTCAGGGCACGCGCTACCCGGCCATCCAGACCATCAAGCAGCATCGCAATGATCACCATGATAGCAGCCATGCTAAGCTTCCCGTCAAATGCCATCATGATCGCAAACATTCCAAGTATCAGGTTACCAATGGTAAAAAGACTCGGAATTGATTTTTGTATCATTTCTTCACCTCTGTATTCTTACTTTAAATCTTCCTGCTCAACATTACGTGATTGTATGTTATTTACATTTGTCTGTCAATAAGAACTTGCTTCTGCAGGCGCTTCAGTCCATCCTGAATGTTGCGGGCACGCACCTCCCCGATTCCGTCCACCTCATCCAGCTCAGCAATGCTTGCTGTCATCAGGTTAGGCAGCCTTTCGAAACGCTCCACCAAATTGTGAATGATTACATTGGGGAGCCGTGGAATTTTGTTCAATAACCGGTAGCCGCGCGGAGTTACGATCTCTTCGGAAGCAACCGCCGTTGAAGAATGGCCCAGCAGGCGGGCAATATGATTATCGTCCATTAATTCATCATCGCTTGCCCGCTTGAGACCGGCGATAATTTCGCGGATCTTGTCCTCTTGCTCTTCTCTTGCATAGTCTCTGTACAGAAGCCACGCTTCTTCCTCGGTGTTTCCCACCAGTTCTTCCATCTGCATGCTGATCAAGCGTCCTTCATTGCCCAGTTCGTTGATATAGCGTTTAATTTCCATCTTAATGCGCAGCACCATTTCCACCCGCTGGATAACACCAACCACCTCAGCCACCGTTACAATTCCCTCATATTCGGAGGCAGAAAGATTGGTCAGGCCCTGATTGAGCACGGCCTTGTACTTCTCGAGCGTCTGAATGGCCTGGTTGGCCTTCGCCAAGATGGCGCCGATCTCCTTAAGCGCATAACGGATCGAGCCCTGGTACAAGGTAATGATGTTGCGCCGCTGGGAGATGGAGACCACCAGCTTGCCGGTCTGCTTCGCTACACGTTCCGCTGTCCGGTGGCGAATGCCTGTCTCAATGGAGGAGATGGAGGAGTCGGGAATCAGCTGCGTATTGGCGTACAGGATACGCTTCAGATCCTCACTCAGAATAATTGCCCCGTCCATCTTGGCCAGCTCATATAAATAATTGGGCGAAAAATCGCAGTTAATGGAGAAACCGCCATCGACAACTTCCATCACTTCAGGACTGTATCCAACTACGATCAGCGCTCCGGTCTTGGCCCGCAGCACATTCTCCAACCCTTCGCGGAACGGGGTTCCCGGTGCCGCCAGCCTGAGCAGATCATTCATATTCTCTAATTGGTTATATTCCTTCATCTGTATGTGCCCCCTAATCTAACGCGACCGATAGTGCATCTGCTACGGTACTGACGCCAATGATCTGGATATCCTGCGGATGTTTCCAGCCTTTCATACTCTTCTCCGGCATAATTACACGCCGAAAGCCAAGCTTCGCGGCTTCCTTGACGCGCGTCTCTGCGCGTGAGACGCCCCTCACTTCGCCCGTAAGCCCTACTTCACCGAAAAAAACATCGTAGGGTTTAGTCGATATATCACGAAAGCTGGAGGCGATACTGACGGCTACCGCCAGATCAATCGCAGGCTCATCCAGCTTCACTCCTCCGGCCACGTTCAGGTAAGCATCCTGATTCTGCAGAAACATGCCCATCCGTTTCTCCAGTACAGCGATAATAAGCGCCATCCGCTGGTGATCCATCCCGGTGCACATCCGCCGGGGTGAAGGGAAATGCGTAGAGGCTATCAGTGCCTGCAACTCGACCAGCACCGGCCGGGTCCCCTCCATACTGGCAACTACTGCAGATCCGGCTACACCAAGCGGACGTTCCGAGAGGAACAGCTCAGAAGGATTCTCCACCTCGGTAAGCCCCAGCTCTCCCATCTCGAAAATACCGATTTCATTCGTGGAGCCGAAGCGGTTCTTCACCGCCCGCAGCAGCCGGTACGTATGATGCCGCTCACCTTCAAAGTATAGTACACAGTCAACCATATGCTCCAGCATGCGAGGACCGGCAATGGCGCCTTCCTTGGTCACATGCCCTACCAGTACCGTAGCGATCCCCCGGATCTTGGCAATCCGCATGAATCTTGTTGTACATTCCCGTACCTGTGTCACACTGCCCGGTGCACTGGTAACCTCAGGCATAAACACCGTCTGAATCGAGTCAATGACCAAGAATTGCGGTTTGATCTGATCAATCGCTTCTTCGATGCTCTCCATATTGGTCTCACACAGCACATACAGCTCTGCCGACAACGCCCCAAGACGGTCAGCACGCAGCTTGGTCTGCCTAACGGATTCCTCGCCTGAGATATAGAGCACCCTCAGCCCTTGAGTGGTTAGCGCGTGGGAGGTCTGCAGCAGCAGGGTGGACTTGCCGATTCCGGGATCTCCCCCCACCAGCACAAGCGATCCGGGCACGATGCCTCCGCCGAGCACCCGATTCAGCTCACCGATGCCTGTCAAGATGCGAGGCTCCTTGTCACTTTCTATACTTATGATCGATTGTGCCTTTTCTTTACTATGAAAAATAGGGGCATTCATTCCCTGGGTTTTGACGACGCTTTCCGTTTCCTCCACCATGGAGTTCCATTCCTGGCACCCCGGGCATTTGCCGAACCATTTGGGTGATTCGTACCCGCATTCCGTGCAGAAAAATTTAGTTTTAGGTTTGGCCATGTGCTCTCCTAACTGTCTGAACTTCTAAAATTGCGGATATTTTTGTCCTAATCAAAGTTTACCATTTCTGCCCCTTTTACGAAAGGCCATTAAGAACTGGATTTACAGTTCGTACACTTACGCACCTGAAATGCAATGCAAATAACCATTGTTTCGCACTATGGAACAAAAAAAGCTTCCGTTCCTCTACATGAAGGAACGGAAGCTTTTTATCTTAAAATATAAGAATTTATAGGTTTTACGCTATAAAGTTTCTTCTTGGTGAAGCTTATTCAGCTTCGACTTCTTTTTCCAGAGATACCGGGTCTGGGGCAGCCACCTTAGTTACCACAAGCTCTCCGTTAACCTGGTCGATATTCAGGGAGTCGCCCTTCTGAATATTGCCTTTAAGCAATTCTTCAGACAGACGGTCTTCAATATGCTTCTGAATGGCCCGGCGCAGCGGACGTGCACCGAAGGCTGGGTCATAGCCTTCTTTGGCCAGGAACGCTTTGGCTTCATCAGTAAGCACGAAGTCAACATCATGCTCACGTAGCCGTTTGCGCAGATCATCCGACATTAAGGTGACGATCTCGGCAATATGCTTCTCATCCAGCGAGTGGAAAACAATGATCTCGTCGATCCGGTTAAGGAACTCTGGGCGGAAGCTCTTCTTCAGCTCTTCCATAACCTTGCCCTTCATATTGCCATAGTCCGCACCCGCATCCTGAACAGCGGTGAAGCCCAGTGTCGAGTTCTTGCGGATCGCTTGTGCACCCACATTGGAGGTCAGAATGATCAGCGTGTTGCGGAAATCGACTACCCGGCCTTTCGAATCGGTCAGACGACCGTCTTCCAGCACCTGCAGCAGAATGTTGAAGACTTCCGGGTGGGCTTTCTCGATTTCGTCCAGCAGCACCACGGAATATGGCTTGCGGCGTACCTTCTCGGTCAATTGTCCGCCTTCTTCATAGCCGACATATCCCGGAGGCGCACCGACCAGACGGGACGTGGAGTGCTTCTCCATGTATTCCGACATATCAATCCGGATCACGGCATTCTCATCGCCGAACATCGCTTCTGCCAACGCACGGGCCAGCTCGGTTTTACCTACACCGGTAGGACCAAGGAAGATAAAGGAGCCCATCGGACGTTTCGGGTCCTTTAGTCCTGCACGTGCCCGGCGCAGCGCCCGGCTGACAGCCTTGACGGCCTCATCCTGGCCAATTACGCGTTCATGCAGAATGGATTCCATGTTCAGCAGTCGGTCTGTCTCCTCTTCCTTCAGCTTGCTGACAGGAATGCCGGTCCAGCTGGCTACAACCTGGGCGATATCCTCAGGCGTAACCTCGGAGTCAGTACGGCCTTGCTTCTCTTTCCATTGGTTCTTGGTAGTGTCCAGTTCCTCACGGATCTTCTGCTCGGTATCGCGCAGCGCCGCTGCCTTCTCGAATTCCTGGCTCTGTACAGCCGAATCCTTCTCCTTGCGGATATCATCCAGACGCATTTCCAGTTCCTTCAGGTTGGGCGGAATCGTATATGAATTCAATCTTACCTTGGAGCCGGCTTCGTCAATCAGATCGATCGCTTTGTCCGGCAGGAAGCGGTCAGGAATGTAACGATCCGACAGCTTCACAGCTTCATGGATCGCTTCATCCGTAATCTTCACACGGTGATGGGCTTCATACCGGTCACGCAGACCGAAGAGAATCTGTACGGCTTCCTCCGGTGAAGGCTGATCCACTGTAATCGGCTGGAAGCGGCGCTCCAGCGCGGCGTCTTTCTCGATGTATTTGCGGTATTCGTCCAAGGTTGTTGCCCCGATGCACTGCAGCTCTCCACGGGCCAGTGCGGGCTTTAGAATGTTGGAGGCATCAATTGCGCCTTCCGCACCGCCTGCACCAATCAAGGTGTGCAGCTCATCGATGAAGAGAATAATATTTCCTGCCTGGCGAATCTCATCCATAATTTTCTTGAGACGGTCTTCGAATTCACCACGGTATTTCGTACCGGCAACAACAGAACCCATGTCCAGAGTCATTACACGTTTATCGCGCAGCGTCTCGGGGATCTCGTTGTTGATGATTTTCTGGGCAAGTCCTTCGGCGATCGCCGTTTTACCTACACCGGGTTCGCCGATCAGCACCGGATTGTTCTTCGTCCGGCGGCTCAGCACCTGAATTACGCGCTCAATTTCCTTGCTGCGCCCAATAACAGGGTCCAGGTTGCCGTCCTTCGCATAAGCGGTCAGATCGCGGGCCAGTCCATCCAGCGTTGGCGTACTGACGTTCGCCGGTGTACCACTGTGGCTGGAAGCCGCCTCGCTGCTGCCCAGGAGCTGCAGTACCTGCTGGCGCGCCTTATTGAGGCTGATGCCGAGGTTGTTCAGCACACGTGCCGCTACCCCTTCACCTTCACGGATAAGTCCAAGCAGGATGTGCTCTGTGCCGACATACGTATGGCCCAGCTTGCGGGCTTCGTCCATCGACAGCTCGATGACTTTTTTGGCGCGAGGAGTATACGCTATGTTCGTTGGCTGCTCCTGGCCTCTGCCGATCAGTGTTTCCACTTCATCCTGAATCTTCTCCAGACCCAGTCCCAAACCGATTAAAGCTTTGGCGGCAATGCCGTCCCCTTCACGAATAAGTCCGAGCAAAATATGTTCAGTGCCGATATTGTTGTGTCCTAGACGAACTGCTTCTTCCTGCGCCAGTGCCAACACCTTCTGTGCACGTTCCGTAAATCTTCCAAACATCATATCTCCTGCACCTCCATGAATAATAGATATCTATAGTTAATGTTGTGATCCCAAAGTTTCCCGGAGCAGCTTTGCCCGGTACATATCGCGTTCAGTGGCTGTCATCTCGTCACCGAACATTTTCTGCAGAAATCCTGGCTGTGTCTTCACATTCAGTTCATTCAGCACGGAAATCGATGGCCCCTCTAGAATGCCAAGGTCTACCCCCAGCCTTACATCGGACAGCCGCTGTGCCGACTCCTTCAGCTCCATCAGCGCCGCATACGACAATATTCCGTAGGAGCGCTTCACGCGGTCGGTAATCCGCAGGGCCGAATCGGAAAGCAGCCGTTCTCTTGCATTGCGTTCATGCTCAATGATCTGGGTGACTACACTATGCAGATTCTCGATAATCTCACTCTCGGTCTGGCCCAGCGTAATCTGGTTGGAAATCTGAAAGATATTCCCCACTGCTTCGCTGCCTTCCCCGTAAATTCCTCTAACGGTCAGCCCCACCTGATTCACAGCGGACAGAATCCGGTTGATCTGATGGGTCATCACCAGCGCCGGCAGATGAACCATTACGGATGCCCTCAGCCCTGTGCCCACATTGGTGGGACAGCTGGTGAGATAACCGCGCTTATCGTCAAAAGCATAATTGACTGCAGCCTCAAAGATGTCATCAATTGCAGTAGCGCGTTGCCATGCTTCCCGGACCTGCAGCCCCGGGTACAGACACTGGATGCGGAGGTGGTCCTCCTCATTGATCATAATGCTGACGGACTCATCATCATTCAGCACCACAGCACCACCGCGTGAATCGTTAGCCAGATTAGGACTGATGAGATGCTTCTCGACCAGTACCTTTTTGTCCAGCTCCTCCAGATCTTCAAGCTTCAGCAGTTCGAAAACGCCAAATCCAGTATCCGTTCCCTTATTGAATACGGGAGCCAGCTGCTTCAGCACCTCTTCGGCCTGCGCATGGGAAGCCAGCATGGGAAAAGGTAGCTGCTGCAAATTACGGGCGATTCGCATCCGGCTGCTAAGTACAATTTCACAGTGGCTGCCGCCGGAACGCATCCAATCGCTGAGGGCTTGTTCGGTAAACCGGAGACTTGACATGTCGTATCCCCCTTATATATCAAAGACTTTACTCTTGTGTAATTTCTTTTTCAAGTCGGCGGATCTGATCCCGCAGACCTGCTGCGGTTTCGAACTCTTCCTGAGAGATGCTCTGCTGAAGATCCTGCTTCAGCTCCTCAATTTGCCGCTTGAACATGATCTTCGCTCCCGCACGTTTGGGAAGCTTGCCTACATGGGATGTGCTGCCATGCACCCGCTTGAACAGCGGATCAAGCGCACTGTTGAAATAGTTGTAGCACGAGCTGCAGCCGAACCGGCCCAGCTTGCTGAACTGCGAATAAGTCATTCCACAGTTGTCACAGCGCAAGCTCTGCGTATTCTTGGTGGCGGCTGTCTTCTCCTTGCCGGCTCCTTCCAGATCAAGCAGACCGGACAGCAGGCTGTGGATGGAGAAGCCACCGGACGTTCCGGGGAGTACCTCCCCTTTCTCACGCGCACAGCTTTCGCAGATGTGAAACTCAGTCTTTTCTCCACTGACGATCTTGGTGAAATGAAGTGTTGCGGGTTTGACGCCGCATTCCTGGCATAACATAAACGTCAGGCCCTCCCTTATCGTTGACAATTATTTGCCTAACAAAGAGATTAACATAGCCTTCATGATCTTGGCACGAATCTCATCCCGGTACGGAAGATTAACCGCAAGGCATTCCCGGGAAACTGCGGAACGCATGAGACACGCTTCACGTTTGGTGAGAAACAGAGCTTCCTCCAGCTGATAAATCAGCCCGTCGGCAGCATTCTGATCAATCCCGCTGCCTATCGTATGATTCAGGTGCACATGGAGCGCCACGTTCTGGGGCAATTCAAACCGTTGAATTCGGATGTAGCCGCCGCCGCCGCGCTTGCTTTCCACTATATAGCCCTTCTCCAGAGTGAAGCGTGTACTAATTACATAATTAATCTGTGACGGTACGCATGAGAACTGGTCCGCCAGGTCATTCCGCTGGATTTCCACCGTACCTTCGGGACTTTCATGCAAAATATTCTTCAGATATTGTTCAATAATATCGGAGATATTGCGCATCACTCATCCTCCAGTATTCAAAGCATTATCATGCCGCTTACGGGTGATTTCTAACAAAATTTAACCTGCGTCCAGGCAGCGAATCTACATAGCGGCAGTCAACCACTATCCAAATTGCCTTAATCCTGATGCTGGAATGACCTAAATCCGTCAAGAATTGCCCCGATAAGCTTTTCGTTAGACTTTGACTTTCTTTGACTTTTTAACATTATACCATATTCTCACTGAATGCCAAGTGGGCAGTATTATTTTTTACGTATTGGAGCCAATGTATTCTTTAGAAAAAATCAAACAATGCCGTCTGGGCAGGCAGTACAGCCTCTTCCAGCCATTCGATTGCAGCCTCAGTACCGTTTAGCAGACCGAAGCGGGCCAACTCACTCGGGCGTTTATACCCAAGCAGCAGCACAGTTAATGTCCCTATACTGCATGTCAGCTCAGCCGTGTTGTCTTCCCCTTTTATTTGATTCAGCTGGGACTCCCCCTCCGCAGACACGTTCCATTCCCATAACCCGTTGTTCCAAGGAGCCTCATGATCTTCTATATAAAAGGTCTTCCTGCTTATTACCCCTTGTGCCCTTAGTTTGTAACGTTCCAATAAAGCTTGGGCATTAACGATCCGGGCCATGAAATAGGGATAATTCTCCTGGGCGATCCGGGGATCAGGCAGCAGATAAGGCAGCATGTCGTCAGCAGGCACCAGCTTGAGCGAAGCACTCGTTACCATCGAATCGTGGTTGGCCAAAAAAGTCCACAGTCCCTGCCGTGCCTGCTCGTTCAGATAAATGAATTCATCGATACGGAGCACCTTGTTTTCTATTTTATAGATCACATAGCCCTTAGGTTCACCCGATATGGAATAAAATACGGCTTGATGCCAATCCTCATTCAGAATGGAGTGCTCCCACCAATCGCGGTCCCGCTTCAGCGTACCGTTATAGTTGGCCGCAAATTGCTGATAGAGCCTGTCCAGCGTCTCCACAGTATCGACATCACGTTTTACAACGCCCTCTATCTCCACTTTTTTGGGAAAGTTGCTCACAGGAATGGTGTATTTCTTATATTCACAGAAGACTTCCCAACCAAATCTGCGGTAAAAAGGGATCAAAAACGGATGCAGCAGGGAAATGGCATGCCCAGCCTCATTCATGGTCTGCAGGGTGTGTGTCAGCAGTTTGGAGACCAGCCCTTGTCTGCGGTTCTCTGGCCAGGTGGCTACTCCGGCAATCCCTCCCATAGATACCGGTTGTCCCTGTATGTATATTTGCAAGGGGAGTATAGTTAATTTGGCACCCAATGCTTCCTGATCAAAAATCCCCCATATCCGGTCCGGTTTAAATCTCTGCTTAGCCTTCAATCGATCTTCATCAGACAGCTTGTACTGAAATGCATACTCAGACAAGCTAACGCTAACGTCGAATTCTTCCTCTTTCAGTTGCCTGATCTCCATCATATTCACCTCATTCATTGAATTATATTCTTTAAGAGAGTATACCAAGCTACCCCTGCCTAACGCTAATCCAAAAAAGCAGCCGATCATATCCAGTAAAGTTATCAACAGCTTACACACAGATAACTCAGTTGTTCATAGTTAAAATCGACGTCAACAAAAGTTATCCACTGTTTTCAATTATTTATCCACATATCCCGGAAAATATCCACAAAATCAGTGTATTACTCCACCTTTTCTTGACATATCTAATTCATTGTGTATAAAACAGGCTTGAAGAAAGCTGAAATATCCGCATATCCTGTAATTTGTTTATAACTTTTCTGTACATTTTCACGAACTATCCACAGGATCTCCACAGGCTGCACAACGCAAAAAAACCACTGTTGAGTGATCAACAGTGGTCTTCATGTGCTTGGCGGCGTCCTACTCTCCCAGGACCCTTCGGTCCAAGTACCATCGGCGCTGGAGGGCTTAACGGTCGTGTTCGGGATGGGTACGCGTGGAACCCCTCCGCTATCGCCACCAAACGGGTTTTTTCCGCTCGTGCTACTCCCCGAATTCCTTCAGGAAAATAACCGACTACAGAAAAGACATGCACCTTAAAATCTTTCAGGCTTAATCGCCTGAAAACTGAATCCGAAACAAATCTGCGTTTTAAGATGTGGATAAGCCCTCGACCGATTAGTATTGGTCAGCTCCATGCATTGCTGCACTTCCACCTCCAACCTATCTACCTCGTCGTCTTCAAGGGGTCTTACTAATTGGGAAATCTCATCTTGAGGGGGGCTTCACGCTTAGATGCTTTCAGCGCTTATCCCGTCCGTACGTAGCTACCCAGCCATGCTCCTGGCGGAACAACTGGTGCACCAGCGGTACGTCCATCCCGGTCCTCTCGTACTAAGGACAGCTCCTCTCAAATTTCCTGCGCCCACGACAGATAGGGACCGAACTGTCTCACGACGTTCTGAACCCAGCTCGCGTACCGCTTTAATGGGCGAACAGCCCAACCCTTGGGACCTACTTCAGCCCCAGGATGCGATGAGCCGACATCGAGGTGCCAAACCTCCCCGTCGATGTGGACTCTTGGGGGAGATAAGCCTGTTATCCCCAGGGTAGCTTTTATCCGTTGAGCGATGGCCCTTCCATGCGGTACCACCGGATCACTAAGTCCGACTTTCGTCCCTGCTCGACTTGTAGGTCTCGCAGTCAAGCTCCCTTATGCCTTTGCACTCTGCGAATGATTTCCAACCATTCTGAGGGAACCTTGGAACGCCTCCGTTACTCTTTAGGAGGCGACCGCCCCAGTCAAACTGCCCGCCTGACACGGTCCCCGTACCCGATAAGGGCACTAGGTTAGAACCTAGATACGATCAGGGTGGTATCCCAACGGCGCCTCTGCAGAAGCTTGCGCTCCTGCTTCTTAGGCTCCCACCTATCCTGTACAGATCGTACCCAAATTCAATATCAAGCTGCAGTAAAGCTCCATGGGGTCTTTCCGTCTTGTCGCGGGTAACCTGCATCTTCACAGGTATTAAAATTTCACCGGATCTCTCGTTGAGACAGCGCCCAAGTCGTTACGCCATTCGTGCGGGTCAGAATTTACCTGACAAGGAATTTCGCTACCTTAGGACCGTTATAGTTACGGCCGCCGTTTACTGGGGCTTCGGTTCACAGCTTCGGATTGCTCCTAACCGCTCCCCTTAACCTTCCAGCACCGGGCAGGCGTCAGCCCGTATACTTCGCCTTACGGCTTCGCACAGACCTGTGTTTTTGCTAAACAGTCGCTTGGGCCTTTTCACTGCGGCCCCCTCGGGCTATTCACCCTACCGAGGCACCTCTTCTCCCGAAGTTACGAGGTCATTTTGCCGAGTTCCTTAACGAGAGTTCTTCCGCGCGCCTTAGAATTCTCTTCTCGCCTACCTGTGTCGGTTTGCGGTACGGGCACCTTCTCCTGGCTAGAGGCTTTTCTTGGCAGTGTGAGATCATGACCTTCGCTACTATAATTTTCGCTCCCCATCACAGCCCAGCCTTCACGATGTGCGGATTTGCCTACACATCAGCCTCACTGCTTAGACGGACACATCCATCAGTCCGCGTCACTACCCTCCTGCGTCACCCCATCGCTCATAGCGGATTACGGTGGTACAGTAATTTCAAACTGTTGTCCTTCGACTACGCCTTTCGGCCTCGCCTTAGGTCCCGACTTACCCTGAGCGGACGAGCCTTCCTCAGGAAACCTTGGGCTTTCGGCGGATCAGATTCTCACTGATCTTTTCGTTACTCATACCGGCATTCTCACTTGTATACGCTCCAGCACTCCTCACGGTATACCTTCAACGTATATACAACGCTCCCCTACCCCAGGATCGACTTCACTCCAGCTTCGAAATGTGTTTATCCCCTGTAGAACATATAGCCTTCATCCCTTCCAGGATGATTTCAGGCATACATGTCTATCCGATAAACACCGCTCAAAGAAGCAGTGAAGTCGATCCTAGCCATAGCTTCGGTGGTGTGTTTAGCCCCGTTACATTTTCGGCGCAGAGTCACTCGACCAGTGAGCTATTACGCACTCTTTCAATGGTGGCTGCTTCTAAGCCAACATCCTGGTTGTCTGTGCAACTCCACATCCTTTCCCACTTAACACACACTTGGGGACCTTAGCTGATGGTCTGGGCTGTTTCCCTTTCGACAATGGATCTTAGCACTCACTGTCTGACTCCCGGCAATAAATATGTGGCATTCGGAGTTTGACTGAGCTTGGTAACCCTTGCGGGCCCCGCACCCAATCAGTGCTCTACCTCCACTATTCTTATACCGAGGCTAGCCCTAAAGCTATTTCGGGGAGAACCAGCTATCTCCGAGTTCGATTGGAATTTCTCCGCTACCCCCACCTCATCCCCGCATTTTTCAACATGCGTGGGTTCGGGCCTCCAGTGCGTGTTACCGCACCTTCACCCTGGACAGGGGTAGATCACACGGTTTCGGGTCTACGCCCCCATACTCAAATCGCCCTATTCAGACTCGCTTTCGCTGCGGCTCCGGCTTCTCACCTTAACCTTGCATGGTAAACGTAACTCGCCGGTTCATTCTACAAAAGGCACGCCATCACCCCTAAAACGGGCTCTGACTTTTTGTAAGCACACGGTTTCAGGTTCTATTTCACTCCCCTTCCGGGGTGCTTTTCACCTTTCCCTCACGGTACTGTTTCACTATCGGTCGCCAGGTAGTATTTAGCCTTAGCAGATGGTCCTGCTGGATTCATACGGGGTTTCACGTGCCCCGCACTACTCGGGATCCGTCTCGGAGAGAATACAGTTTAGGCTACAGGGCTTTTACCTCTATCGCGGGTCTTTCCAGACCTCTTCGCCTACCATATTCCTTTGTAACTCCATGTGAGACGTCCCACAACCCCTAAGAGCAAGCTCTTAGGTTTAGGCTGTTCCGCGTTCGCTCGCCGCTACTGACGGAATCACTATTGTTTTCTCTTCCTCAGGGTACTTAGATGTTTCAGTTCCCCTGGTCTGCCTCTACCTCTCCTATGTATTCAGAGAGGAGTAACTGCGAATTACCACAGCTGGGTTTCCCCATTCGGACACCCCCGGATCAAAGCTTGCTTACAGCTCCCCGAGGCAGTTTCGTTGTTCGCCACGTCCTTCGTCGGCTCCTGGCGCCTAGGCATCCTCCGTGTGCTCTTATTAGCTTAACCAGCGCTACGATGTTTGGCTGATTTGCTCATCTTGTTTTGAATGCCGCTCGCGGATTGCTCCACTCACTAACACATTCAAAGCCAAAGGTCGCTTCATCATCCAAAATCTTCGCTTCCAGCATCTAATGCACGTTCACTTGCTTACGCAAGCTTCAGTTAAAAGATGTTCTAAAACGCAAATTCGTTTCGGTATCCAGTTTTCAAGGATCAAGTTTACTATTCAAGACATAACAAATAGATGAAGTTTGTTGGTGGAGCCAAGCGGGATCGAACCGCTGACCTCCTGCTTGCAAGGCAGGCGCTCTCCCAGCTGAGCTATGGCCCCTCAAATTCCATCAAAACTGAACAAATGGATACGCGTTAAGTACATATTTGAATGTTTCCGTTGCAGGAAACGATTCTCCATAGAAAGGAGGTGATCCAGCCGCACCTTCCGATACGGCTACCTTGTTACGACTTCACCCCAATTATCTACCCCACCTTCGGCGGCTGGCTCCCTTGCGGGTTACCCCACCGACTTCGGGTGTTGTAAACTCTCGTGGTGTGACGGGCGGTGTGTACAAGACCCGGGAACGTATTCACCGCGGCATGCTGATCCGCGATTACTAGCAATTCCGACTTCATGCAGGCGAGTTGCAGCCTGCAATCCGAACTGAGACCGGCTTTGTTGGGATTCGCTCCACCTCGCGGTTTCGCAGCCCTTTGTACCGGCCATTGTAGTACGTGTGTAGCCCAGGTCATAAGGGGCATGATGATTTGACGTCATCCCCACCTTCCTCCGGTTTGTCACCGGCAGTCTGCTTAGAGTGCCCACCATGATGTGCTGGCAACTAAGCATAAGGGTTGCGCTCGTTGCGGGACTTAACCCAACATCTCACGACACGAGCTGACGACAACCATGCACCACCTGTCTCCTCTGTCCCGAAGGCCGCTGCTATCTCTAGCAGATTCAGAGGGATGTCAAGACCTGGTAAGGTTCTTCGCGTTGCTTCGAATTAAACCACATACTCCACTGCTTGTGCGGGTCCCCGTCAATTCCTTTGAGTTTCAGTCTTGCGACCGTACTCCCCAGGCGGAGTGCTTACTGTGTTAACTTCGGCACCAAGGGTATCGAAACCCCTAACACCTAGCACTCATCGTTTACGGCGTGGACTACCAGGGTATCTAATCCTGTTTGCTCCCCACGCTTTCGCGCCTCAGCGTCAGTTACAGCCCAGAAAGTCGCCTTCGCCACTGGTGTTCCTCCACATATCTACGCATTTCACCGCTACACGTGGAATTCCACTTTCCTCTTCTGTACTCAAGCCACCCAGTTTCCAGTGCGACCTTAGGTTGAGCCCAAGGTTTAAACACCAGACTTAAATAGCCGCCTGCGCGCGCTTTACGCCCAATAATTCCGGACAACGCTTGCCCCCTACGTATTACCGCGGCTGCTGGCACGTAGTTAGCCGGGGCTTTCTTCTCAGGTACCGTCACTCCGATAGCAGTTACTCTACCGGACGTTCTTCCCTGGCAACAGAGCTTTACGATCCGAAAACCTTCATCCCTCACGCGGCATTGCTCCGTCAGGCTTTCGCCCATTGCGGAAGATTCCCTACTGCTGCCTCCCGTAGGAGTCTGGGCCGTGTCTCAGTCCCAGTGTGGCCGTTCACCCTCTCAGGTCGGCTACGCATCGTCGCCTTGGTGAGCCGTTACCTCACCAACTAGCTAATGCGCCGCAGGCCCATCCCTTAAGGGCAGATTGCTCCGCCTTTCATCCTCGGTTCAGGTGAACCAAGGAATTATCCGGTATTAGCTACCGTTTCCGGTAGTTATCCCAGGCTAAGGGGCAGGTTGCCTACGTGTTACTCACCCGTCCGCCGCTGAATCCTGTTGAAAGCAAGCTTTCAACAGAACTCCGCTCGACTTGCATGTATTAGGCATGCCGCCAGCGTTCGTCCTGAGCCAGGATCAAACTCTCCAAATTGGTTTTATCGGATAAATCCGATAAAGTATTGAAAAGAGCGATATGCTCATTTTGAAACTGACGATTCATTAAATGAATCCTTTAAAATTAACGCGTTCCATTTGTTCAGTTTTCAAAGAACTTGTACCCGGCTTTTCAACAGTTATGTTTCTTGCACAGGAATTAGATCATATCATGTTTCGGACTATCTTGTCAACTTATTTCTTCACCGTTCATCTTGCTGTCGATCGGTGTCTCGTAAGCACAAGAGATAATATACCATGCCGTTCTGATGAATGCAACCATTTTTTAAAAAATATCTAATAGCCGTATAAATAGGGCTGCGGGAGCACAAATTGATTCCCATATCCCTTGGATTATGACTACAATAGAATTTGTCTTCTTCTATATTAATAGGACAACTACATATCACAAACCGAAAAGGAGAACAGATGAAAAATATCCCTTCATCCTCTGCACAACAGCCTGGTCAAAAAGGCATGGAGCCGCGCAATGTACAGCAAGCTACCATTTACCGTATTTTACTTGCAGTCAGCTTTGTCCATTTATTCAATGATTCCATTCAGGCGGTCATACCGGCGATCTTCCCCATCCTAAAAGAGAACATGCTGCTCTCCTTCGCTCAGATTGGCTGGATCTCCTTCGCTCTGAACATGACCTCTTCGGTCATTCAACCGATTATCGGCTATGCCGCCGACCGGAAGCCCCGCCCTATTCTGCTGCCGCTGGGCATGTGCTGTACGTTCGCCGGAGTGCTGCTGCTGGCTTTTGCCAATAACTACGTACTCGTCCTGTTCTCCGTCATGCTGGTCGGTTTCGGCTCGGCAGCCTTCCATCCGGAAGGGATGCGAGTGGCCCATATGGCTGCTGGCCTACGCAAGGGCTTGTCGCAATCCATCTTTCAAGTAGGCGGAAATGCCGGACAATCGCTGGGCCCTATGCTTACGAAATGGATTTTCATTCCGTTTGGACAGATTGGTGCGTTAACCTTCACGATCTTTGCCGCTGCGGGGATTGCCGTTCAAGCTTATGTCGCCCGCTGGTACCGGGAAATGCTGGATGCTGGATACACCTTCCGCAAAAAAACATCAGCACGCACCATTGATCCGGCCCGCAGCAAAAGTATCCGCAACGCTACAATCATTCTGGTGCTGCTGGTCTTCCTGCGCTCCTGGTACGGTGCTTCAATAGGCAGCTATTACGCTTTCTACTTAATGGAGAATTATAAAATGCCGCTGGATGACGCTCAGGTCTACATCTTCATGTATCTGGCCGCCGGTGCGATCGGAACTTTTTTTGGCGGACCGCTTGCCGACCGCTTCGGACGGCGCAACCTCATTCTGATCTCTATGGTAGGAACGGTTCCATTTGCATTGGCTTTGCCGTTTGTCAGCCAGTTCTGGGCGGCTATTCTACTGCTGATTGGCGGTTTCGTGCTGCTGTCCAGCTTCTCGGTTACGGTTATCTACGCTCAGATGCTCTATCCAGGGAACATCGGTACAGTTTCGGGGCTGATTACAGGGCTGGCTTTTGGCCTTGGCGGCATTGGCTCACTGGTAATTGGCAGTCTGATCGATGGTATCGGCATTACCAATGTGATTATAGCCTGCGGCTTCCTTCCTTTGTTGGGACTCCTGGCTCTATTACTTCCCCGTGATCAGCAGCTGGAGGAATGGGCAGCGGAGTAAATCCTGCGATTATTCATCTGCGGCATTTTGCGGTACAATTAGTTAAAACTTAAATTATTAACTGAACGCAGCCCATATGCAGCCCGCAAAAGGAGATCAGCAGATGAAGAATGTTCTGGAACGGATTCGCAAAGGGTACGGCAAAAAACTGGTCTCCCTTCATATGTGGAATGCCTGGCTGGTGCTTTTTCTGTCCATAAGCGGGTTAATGCTGCTGGGAGGCGTCTGGCGGGAGCTGTTAGGTGAGGGACGGGTCTGGTTGAAGCTGGCCCATATCTACATCGGACTGGTCTTGCTCATTCCTGTCATCTACTACCTGCTGCTTGCGTCCAAACACTGGAAACGGCTGAAAGGTAAAAACGGACAGAAGGCTAACGTAATCTTCGTAATGGCGATGCTGGTGGGCTGGATTATATCCGGGGTTGTCCTGTGGCAATTCCGGCTGGTTGGGCCACGGGCGGCCAATGCCGCCCTGCTCATCCATGATCTGCTGACCTGGATCGGATTGCCCGTAATCATCTATCACTCGATCACCCGCACCAAATGGCTCAAGGAACCGCAGAAACGCTCCATCACCCGCGAAGCCAGTCCAGCAGCACGGGAAGGTGAGCCCGGTGTACGGCAGCAGCCTGCCGCTTCAACGTCCCAGCCTTTGTATTCAAGGCGGGGGTTTATCAAGGTAGCGGTTGGTGCCGGCCTTGCGGTGACACTTGGACCTACTTTTGTACGCTGGGTGGGCAGATCCTTGCAGATGCCGACAGCAGAGGAATACGCCGCAGACAATGCCAATGCGCTGCTGCCTGATCCTGTGCCGCTGCCTGAGTCCGCGCCGCCGATTGGTGGCGGTGCGGAAGGAAGCTTCCGTGTATACACCGTGACGGACATCCCCTCTTTCGACAACAGCAACTGGTCTTTTACCATTGACGGTCTGGTCAACAACAAATTCAACTGGAGCTGGGAGCAGTTTGTAGCGTTGAAGCGCCAGGTCCAGGTCAGTGATTTCCACTGTGTGACAGGCTGGTCTGTGTACAAGAATACCTGGGAGGGCATTCCGCTCGCCACCCTGCTGGACATGGCCGGAGTGCAAGCGGGCGCTGTAATGGTGAAGCTGTACTCCGGCGACGGCGTCTACACAGATTCCCTGACACTGGAGCAGGCGCGGATGGAGGATATCATGGTAGCGGTGATGCATGACGGCAAACCTATCCCGAACCAGCTTGGAGGTCCTGTGCGCCTCGTCACTCCACAGATGTACGCCTATAAATCGGTAAAATGGCTGAACCGGATCGAATTGATCGACAAGGAGCACATCGGCTATTGGGAAGAGCGCGGATATGATATAGATGCCTGGCTGCCGGATGCCAAGCGGGTCTAGCCCGCAGTCTGAACTATTCATGTGAGCTGCCTGCTTGAGCTGCGGCTCTGCTAATCACAGCGGCGAATAATGCCGCAGCTTTTCCACTGCCCGCAGTCATATAATTATGGCTGTCCGTCCGGTCAAAGCCCATCCATACCGCTGCAGTCCACTGTGGGGTATACCCCACAAACCACAAGTCACGATTGGCCTTGCTGCTCACTCCGGGAAGGTCCAGCTGGGTTGTGCCCGTCTTGCCCGCAACCGGAAGGTTCATGCGGGCTTTTTGGCCTGTGCCGCGCTCGACGGCGCTGCGCAGCATCGCTGTTATTCCCGCAGCCGTCGCCTGAGAAACAACCTGCTTTCGCTTAGACTGGTGTTCGTAGACTGTCCGACCTTGCTTGTCTGTTACTCGGCGTACCAAGTGAGCCTCCTGATACACCCCGCCGCTGGCAAACACGCTGTAAGCCTGCGTCATCGAGAGGGGAGACACGCCGCTGTGCAGACCGCCTAGCGCAATCGCCAGGTTGTTATCCTCAGGTGCCAGCTTGATCCCCAATCTGGAGGCGAATTCACGGGCGTTGGACAACCCGAGCTGCTGCAGCAGCCATACCGCCGGTGCATTGACAGACTGCTGAAGCGCGGTCCGCATGCTCAGCTGGCCCCGGTATATTCCGTTCAGATTCTCGGGACGGTAGGTTCCATAAGCTGCTTTACGATCCGGCAGCATACTTTCGGGAGTAAACCGGCCGCTCTCCAGCGCCGGACCGTAAGCAATGATGGGCTTAAAAGCGGACCCCGGCTGACGAGCATCCAGCAAGGCCCGGTTCAAGCCGCCTTCCTGCGGATCTCGGCCGCCCATCAAGGCGATGATCTCTCCGGTATGATGATCCATGATCGTCATGACCGCTTCAACCTGCTGGTCGCTGCCATCCGGCGGAAACATACTTGTGTCCGCAAAAACCTGCTCCAGCACCTGCTGCGCCCCGCTGTTCATCGCAGTAACCAGCGTATAGCCGCCTGTCCTCAAATCCTCAGGCGTTATACCCGTCTTTCGCGCAGCTTCCCGAAGCGCTGCATCCAGATAGGAAACACCGATGCCTTCTGTCGATGCCCGCTCCCTTTCAGGAAGCTGGAATGTCTGCCTGGCTGCCTGCTGCATCTCGGCATAACTGATCAGTCCTGACTGGTACATTACCTTAAGTACCAGCTTCTGGCGGATTCGATACTGCTCCGGATGATCCAGCGGGTTATAGATGGAAGGTCCTTTGGGAAGGCCCGCCAAGCCGGCAATCTGCCCGATCTCCAGCAGCTTCAGGTCAGATACGCCAAAATAACGTTTAGCTGCCGCTTTTACACCATATTGCCCGCTTCCCATATAGATCTGATTCAAGTACAGCTGCAGAATCTCGTCCTTGGACAACCTGCGCTCCAGCTCTAGGGCAACCCCCGCCTCGTTCAGCTTGCGCAGCCAGCTCTTCTCCCGGTTCAGATACAGATTGCGGGCCAGCTGCTGAGTAATGCTGCTGCCGCCCTCCGATAGGCTTCCCCGGGTGGCATTATTCACAAATGCCCGCAGAATCCCCCGATAATCCAGTCCCTGATGGCTGTAGAATCTGCGGTCCTCCACTGCCAGAAAGGTATCCAGCAGCAGCTGCGGCATTTCATCCAGCATTGCCGCCAGTCTGTAGCCTGAGCCAGGCAGCGGAAGTGTCCGCAGTAGAGTGCCATCGGCTGAGAGGATTTGACTGGATTCAGCCAGCTTCAGCTTCTCCGGGTGGCGGCTGACAACTATTCCCCCGTATTGATGCACATAGAGTAATATGGCAAGAGCAAGAATGGCAACAACAACGGTCAGATCAAACAGCCTGTAGCAGATTCGGTACAGCAGGGTCTGCGCCTTCCTTCTGCGCAGCTTGCCTGCGATGAGCGCAAGGAGTCTGTAACTCCACCCTGCGCTCATGATTCCATGACCTGGTGCTCAAGGAACCTTTCCAATACTTGCGCGTCTTCCGCCGCTGCACGGCATAAGACGCGCAGTTCCTCGGGCGTCAGCTCCTCCTTCTGCGATTCACGCAAATAATGCAGCACAGACCTGGTTCTTACCAGCAGCTGGATCGATTGCGTTCTGCCGAGAGCCGGCATATCACTTGGCGCAGAAGTAACTTCAGTGGCTACAGGAGTCATTTGCTCCAGCCGGTTCAGACTGGCCGCAATGCGCCCAAGTTCCCCTGTGGAGAGCACTTGAATCTCATGGGCTTGCCCCGTGTTGGCCAGTTCCTCTACCGCTCGCACAATCACTTCCAGGTCAGCGGCTATCTTCTGTGAGCGCAGCATATATAGCAGGCCGAACAGCAACAGAAATAATCCGGCAGACGCCGGAATCTTGCCTATATGATTAATAATCCAATGAATGATTCTAATCCAAATTACAGACGGGTCCCCGGCATAACGGGCATACAGCAGCTCTGCTGCTACCCTTAAGCCCGCCAGTACACAACCGCTGATCAGCGCGCTTCCGCCCACGATATACAGATAGCTGAAGCGCACTGTATTAAATATCTTCACTGGCCTTCCCTCCTTACAGTCAGCTGTTCATGCTGCTCTGCAAGGATAACGGCTAAATCTTAAGAAACGCTTACCACACTTCTTAAGATTTCCTTAACAATGGAAAACTTGTGATAAAGTCGGTCCGCTGCAGTCCGCTGGCTGCGGATATCGTGCCGCCGTGGCGGTCTATGATGCTTTTGGCAATAGCGAGGCCCAGACCGGAGCCGCCCGTATGCTGGGAGCGCGAGCGCTCAGCCCGGTAGAAGCGTTCAAAAATATAAGGAATATCGCTCTCTGCGATCCGGTCACCGAAGTTGCTGAACCGTACTACGGCCTCCTCTCCGTCCCTGCTGAAGGCGATCTCAAGCCGCTTACCGCTTTTTCCATAACGGATGGCATTGGTGATCAGATTCTCATAGGCTCTTACCAGTTCACCCGGTGCGGCTTCAATCCACAACGCCTCCGTCTCATCCTCGATCGTATAAGTCATTCCAGCCTGCTCCAGCTCCGGCACCGACTCCTCGGTCAGCTGGCGGATGAAAGCCTTCAGGTCCAGCGGCTCCAGCCTCAGCGGCAGACCGCCGCTGTTGACCCGGGTATATTCGAACAGGTCATCGATCAGCTTGCGCAGCACCAGCGACTTCTCATAGGCAATGCCGACATAATGGCGTACCTCACCTTCATCCCGGCAGCGGTCCTGGTCAATATACTCCAGAAACCCCAGTACAGAGGTAAGCGGGGTGCGCAAATCGTGGGAAACGCCGGTGATTAAGTCATTTTTGGCAGTCACAGCCTTCCGTTCATCCAGCACCGATTGCTGCAGAAGCTCAGCCATAGCATTAATGTTATCCGCCAGTTCGCCAAGCTCGTCGCCGCTGCGCACCTCGATGCGGTGGGTCATGCCATCTTTCGACATTTTTTGAATACCGGAGGTGATCTCTTCCAGATACAGCACCACCTTGCGGGTATACAGGAAAAAAAACAGCAAAAAGCTGATGATCCCGACCGCAGTCAAAATAGGTGTCGAGCCAATATGGTTAATCACCCAGCGCAGCAGCCGCGAATAAGGCGCATCATTAGAAGCCGGATTCAGATAGATCATCGAATTGACCAACTGATAGCCAGCCAAGAGCAGAATTCCCCCGGACAGCACACTGAGCAGGAAGGCGTATATAAATTTCCAGCGGATCGTAGCGATATATTTGGAGTTCATGCAGCTTCAACCTTCCTTCCTCAGGATGGACCATCCAGCTTGTAGCCCACTCCCCACACGGTCTGGATATAGCGGGGGTGCTTGGAGTCCTGCTCGATTTTGTCGCGGATATTGCGGATATGAACCATTACGGTGTTGCCTCCGTCCAGAAACGGCTCGTTCCATACCTTCAAATAAATCTGCTCGATGCTCAGCACCTGGCCCTGATTCCGCGCAAGCAGCTCCAGAATGGCAAATTCACGCGGCGTCAGCTTAATCCGCTTGGAATCTGCCCGCACCTCATGTTTCGCTGTATCAATCACCAGATCCTCAAACACCAGCTCGCTTTCATTCACCGGCGGATTGTATTCCTTGTTGAATCTATGGTAACGCCGCAGCTGCGACTTCACCCGTGCCACTAGCTCCAAGGGATTAAACGGCTTGCCCACATAATCATCTGCGCCAATGCTGAGACCGGTGATTTTGTCCATATCGGTGTTTTTGGCCGACAGCATAATGATGGGCATCTGCCGCTCCTCACGGATCTTCATGCAGGCCTCCAGCCCGTCCAGCCGGGGCATCATCACATCCATGATAATAAGATCAACGTCTTCTGTCCGCAGACACTCCAGTGCCTCCAGCCCATCGTAGGCCTTCAGCAGCCGGTATCCCTCATTGCAGAGATAGATGTCCAGCAGCTCTATGATTGCTTTCTCGTCATCAACGAGCAGGATCGTTTGTTGTTTCACTACAGTGGGTTTCCTTTCTTCAGACGATATAAAGATTCTATTGTTTATTTTATCATATTCAAATTTAAAAAAGCCCCCGGAGAACGGGAGCTTCACTATAAGAGGAGAGGACATACTAAGAGCAGGATATACTTACTGGAGCTTATAGTGTGGTAAAAGAGGCGTCATACAGCCGGAACATCGTCTTGTAGCCAGAGTCGTCGATCTTTATGCCCACATCCAGCCTGCCTGTAATCTGCAGCGGCCCCGATACGTATCTCAGCTTCACATCATCCGGCACGAACACGATCATAATCTTGTTCCAGTAGGTCTCATCCCCGTTGTCGAACGGACATTCCGCGCCCGGTTCGGGAATCAGCAGAAACCAGTTCTTCTCGAAGGAAAGCACTTCACCCATAAAACCCTTGATTGTGACCTCGCTGCCGCTGAGATCCCAGAATTGCTCCGAGGGGCGAGTCTGATCGCTGCCGTCAAAAAATCCGTCCCAGCCGATAGCCGTCAGTCCTGAGGAGGCCAATGATTTAGGAGCAGGGGTGCTCGGGCGTGCACTGGTTGCTGGCCGAGGTGACACGCTGGCGGCGGTGGCAGTGGCCTCAGGCTCGGATTCAGCCGATGGCTTGCTGCTCACCGTGGCAGGTGGCCTGGATGGCGGTGCCTTAGGTTCATCGCCGCCCTGTCCTGATGCGTCCTGTCTCTTGGGCGCAGGTGTTGCCTGGACCGGAGCCGAAGCCGGGGCCGCAGTCGCCTTCGCGGCAAGCGCCGGCTCTCCGGCAGCCTCGGAAGACTGCTCTGCGGCAGGAGTGGCCGGTGCAGCCGAAACGACTGCATCAGCTGTCGCTTCCGGGCTGGCGGTGACGTCAGGCGTTGTGCTGGCGGCCGTAGCAGCTGTTGCCGCAGTCGCTATTCCGGGTGTTGCAGCCGGTTGTGAGGGTGACGCTTCAGCTTCCACCGGAGCAGCAAGCTCAGCGGTATGGAGGGAAGAGGCGAAGGAATCTCCCTGGCTAAGGGAGGCATTGTCCTGGCCGCAGCCTTGCAGTATAAGTGCGCCTGCCGCAGCTGCCAGAATAGAAATCAGCCTGCTTCGAACATAGATCAACCTGTGCACCTCCTAGGATTTAAACAGCTCCAGCGGATGAAGCCGGTACAGCCGGAAGGCCGGGCCCAGTGAGGACAGCAGGCCTATGCCAAGTGTGCCCGCCACAATCAGAACATGGGTCTGCGTCCAGTGGTAAGGATTCAGCTGTATGCCTGCTTCGGCGAATATTCTATCCTGCAGAAGGAATGCGCCCAGATGCCCAAGCAACAGACCGGACAGCAGTCCAACTGACGTTAGCAGCAGGCCTTCGCTGGTTAAGGACATCCAGACATACGCCCGCGATTTGCCGAGCAGGCGCAGCAGGCCCGCGTCTTTCGTACGCTCACCCACTGCCGCAATCAGCGATAGCAGGATGGTAATGGCCGCCAGCACTATGCACAGCGCCGTAATGATTCCAACCAGGCGAGAGCCTTGATCCACGGCGTTCAGCACATCGGAAACAGCTTTACTGCTGTAGGCGGCTTGAACTCCGCCCTGCCCGTCGAGCGCTTCCTTCAGATCATGCGCGCCCAGCAGACTGCCCGGTTTCACCAGCACTGCCGTAATCTCGCGGTCTTCCGGGGCCAGTCCGTGTACCGCCCAGGCATAATCCACCGTAGTAAAAATCGCCCGGTCATCCGGCGTATGCAGCGGCGGCAGAATCCCGGCTACCGTATACAGGAAGCTGCCATGCGCATCCTCTTCTTCATGCGCGCCATGCTCCGCCGACTCTTCGGCATCATGCTCACCGCCGGATTCATGCTCCTCGATCAGCCCATGCGCTCCGGTGAAGGTATCGCCGAGCTGCAGGCCCAGGGTCTTAGCCACATGGGAGCCGAGCACTGCTTCACCAGTTTGGGCATACAGCCTTCCCGACTGAAGCCTCTGATCCCCGTAACGCGTGACGAAATATTCGGGGTCTAGGCCGACGACAGGAAACCCGCCGCTGTTGTCTCCGGTTGTCATCGCGTAAGCCTTGTCTGTACCTGCATCCAGCTTCGCCTGCTCGAGTACAGCCAGCGGAATATTCCCGGTCGGGGCACCGATATGATAGAAGCTGTTCAGCACCAGCTGCGTTTCACTGCCCTCGGCGCCAATCACAAGATCAAATGGACCATAACCGGACTTCGCACCTTGCTCCACACTGTCACGGGAAAGCGACAGAAGCACAATGAAGGCAACGGTAAGCGCCACTGCGCAGACCGTAAGCAGAGACAAGAAGCGGCGATGCAGCACATTACGCAGCGTTAAATGCAGAAGGTTCATCCGCCAAATCCCTCCCGCTGTTCCAGTCCGGTCGTGCGGCTCAGGCCAGGCTGACGAATCTGATTCATGTCATGGATATGGAGACATCTGCTGAATCGCGCCGCAAGATTAAGATCATGTGTGACCACAATCAGCGTATGTCTGATGCCGCGGCTGAGTCCAAGCAGCAGCGATGCGATCTCGTCCGCTGTTTCCCAGTCCAGACTGCCGGTAGGCTCATCCGCCAGCACAAGCGGCGGCTGGTTGATCAGCGCCCGCACGATCGCCACACGCTGCTGCTGCCCGCGTGAGAGCTGGGAGGGCAGATGCTGCCCGCGGTCCTGCAGCCCCACCCGCTCCAGCCATTCGCTGATAACCGCGGCTCTGGCCTTGGAAGAGATCGCGCCTGTCATGGCAATCTCAATATTCTGTCTTGCATTCAGCGAGGGAATGAGATGAAAGTTCTGCATCACATATCCGATCCGGCTGGCCCGAAAGGCATCGCGCTGTGCTTCACCAAGCGAATGGAGCGGCTGATTATCCAGCAGGATCTCCCCGCGATCCGGCCGCAGGAGACCGCTGATCAAATGCAGCAGCGTGCTTTTGCCGGAGCCGCTGGGGCCGGTAATCGCCACCTGCTCCCCTGGTTCCACCTTCCACTGCGGGATATCCAGAATGGGCACAGACCGGCCATCCACCTGAAATTGTTTCTGCAGATCTCGGATATGCAGCAAGTCAATCCCTCCTATCTCAATACAATCCGTTCGGACAAGGCGTCCCATTTCAGTGCGGTTCCGGTCAGCTGGCTGAAGGCCGCAAGTGGCAGGTACAGCTTGCCATTGTCCACATCGACGGTATATGTTGCTGCTTTTCCATTCAGCTTGGCGGTTTTGGCACTTAGATTAAGCTCTACGGCATTTTTGCCCAGTGTGAGCTTGGCTGTGGAAGCATCGCCTTTATAGGCGCCGCCAAGAGCTTTGACAAGGGCCTCAGCCGGGAACAGCACCTCGTTCTCACGGCTGATTTTAAATTTAGGATACAGGTACTTCGACTGCAGCTCTGTGGAGCGCTTATTCAGATCAAGACCCAGAATTTTGGCACCGGCTGTGGCTATTTCGGTGTTGTCCACCTGCCCTTTAACCTGATCTGCTATCGGTCCATACGCCCAGACACCTACATCCACCGCCGAGTGTCCATGACCCGACCAGCCTACAAGCAAACGTTTGGAGATTACGGCATTATATGCGCCTTCACGTTTGTAGGAAGAACCGTCACCGTTCATAATCTGCTGAACCTCTTCATCGGAAAGATCAGTGATCCAGGTGTTGGCTGTTACAATGGTCCGAATCTCTTCGGGTGTTTGCGCTGCTTCCAGGGAAGCGGCCAAAGTCTCGGAGGAATGCTTCTGCTTATCCCAGAGGTCAATATTAATCTCATAGATATTATCGCGTGAAAGAGACAGGCCTCCGGTTTCATGGTCAGCTGTAACAACAACAGAGGTATTGCCGTCTTTTTTGGCAAATTCAATGGCTGTCTTGAACGCCGCGTCGAAATCCAGCGCTTCCTGCACCAAGGTCGGCAGGTCATTGGCATGTCCGGCATGATCAATCCGGCCGCCTTCCACCATCATCACGAATCCGTCTTTGTCATTGGAGAGCACCTTCAGGGCTTTCGAGGTCATGGCCGCCAGGCTGGGAACCTCGGCAGTACGCTCCGGAACATAGGCTACATGGGAGTTTCCGAACAGTCCGAGCACCTTGGTCGTTGAAGCCGGCAGCGCGTTCAGACTGGCTGTGTTCTCCACCAGCTTGTAGCCTTTGGCCTGGAAGTCGGGAAGGATATTTTTGTCCGAGCGTTTGCCCTTCTCCTCTTTGGTCGTAAAGAACTGCTTGCCGCCGCCCAGCAGCACATCAACGCCACTCTCCAGATACTGCGAAGCAATCGCCGATTCATTGTCCCGGCTGCGGACATGTGATGCATAGACGGCCGGGGTAGCATGCGTAATCCGAGCGGTAGTAACCAGACCTGTGGACTTCCCGTTGTTCTCGGCCGCTTCTATAATCGATGCAAACGGCTTGGCTACATCCTCATTGGATACGCTGATGCCTGCATTATAGGTTTTGTGTCCGGTGGCGAAAGCGGTACCCGCTGAAGCGGAGTCCGTTACAATCCCCGAAACAATCTTGTCCCCGTCTTCCCCCCGGTCAGCATATGTAGTAGCCTGTCCCACGTAATATGGATCAAGATTAAGATGGCTGACTCCCTTGGTGTACTGCTGGAAGTATCGTGCGGCCGAGACCTGGGCCGGGCCCATGCCATCGCCAATCAGAACGATCAGATTCTTGGACTGCCCTTTGGCGGCAACCGCCTTCTGTGTCTGGCTCTGTGCCGCTCCAACGAGGGTGGAGCCAGAAACCACTGCTGCTGCCAGTCCGCCGATAACCATACTTTTCATGATTTTATTCAACTTCATTCCCCTTCCATATGATCAAGATTTCATTAAGCATAACGTTCAATGATCAAGGCTCTGTCAAAATAAGTAGAGGGTTGTATTAAATAAGGAATCGATCCCTCCCAAACCCTCCCTTCCAAGGGAGGGCCCCAAAGGGTTGCACCCTCTGGACACCGGCAAGTTTGGCGAATGAGTCTGGCGGTACGGTGATTAGGAAGGTAAGGTGCGAGGAGCGCTTAGCCCTGCGGGACCGCTTGGACGTCACAGGGTATGGCCTGCTATCCCTGACGGGATGCACGGCCGGCGGCTAAGGTCAAAAGCGGGCTGTTCCTGCGGAATGCGCAAGACCTTAAGGTCAAAAGCGGGCTGTTCCTGCGGAATGTGCAAAACCTTAAGGTCAAAAGCGGGCTGTTCCTGCGGAATGCGCAAAACCTTAAGGTCAAAAGCGGGCTGTTCCTGCGGAATGTGCAAAACCTTATACTCCATTGGCTCCAGCTAGGGTTCTAAGGGATGTCGTGGATTCTTGCGAGTAATCAAATGTAAACGTGGTCACTACTCAGAAGCCCCGTAGGATAGAACTAAACGTCTGATCTCTCTATATCAGTCTACTCCACCGAATTAGTTGCGAATCTGCATCTAATTCCCCGTTTTATTCCGTTTTGGAGCAAATAAGTGCGAATACGCATCTAATTTCGGTTTTTGAGCGTTAAGGAAACGTTTTTCTCGAAAATAGTTGCAGATTCGCACTTATTTGCCTGATACCATCTATTTCACCTGAAATTAGATGCGCTTTTGCATCTAATTTCTCTGAATGCTCTAGTGTAACTTTCTACCATCTTCAGCATGACCTAAGTAGCAACCGTTTCCGTACTTATTTTCTTCAGCCAGAAATTATCGGCCAATTGGTACGTTTTCTAATGCTCTCAATAGAAGATTTAGTGGTAACTATAAAAAAGCCCCTGCACAGAAACACAGGGGGCGGTATAAATATGCTGAACATACAGGCTACTATTTACGGTTTACGGTGTCAGCATTCGCAGGGTTGTCGATTGCTTAGAAGCTTACAGCCTATTCTTCCAGCAGTCGGATGAATTCGTCCTCATCCTCAATAACCCGGATACCCAGCTGCTGCGCCTTGGCCAGCTTGCTGCCGGCCTTCTCGCCGGCGATAACCAGATCTGTTTTTTTGGAGACACTGCCTGAGACCTTGGCCCCCAGTGCCTCCAAGCGTTCCGCTGCATCCTCACGGGTCAGCTTCTGCAGCGAACCGGTCAGCACAACGGTCTTACCGCTGAAGAAGGAATCCGCACTTACCACGCGCGGCGCCTCTGGCGCCTTGGCTTCCACGCCCAGCTCCAGCATGCGGTTAATCGATGTGACTACAAACGGATCGGCGAAGAAGCCTACAATACTCTCAGCGACAATGCCGCCAATGTCCGGCAGCGCCGCAAGCTCCTCTGCATCGGCCTGCATCACTGCGCCAAGATCACGGTAATGGTCGGCCAGCATACGGGTTGTCGCTTTGCCGGTGTTCGGAATTCCCAGTGCGTACAGGAACGAAGCAAGATCACGCCCCTTGCTGTCCTCCAGCGCCTTCAGCAGGTTCTGGGCCTTGCGCTCCCCGAAGCGGTCCAGCTTCACCAGCTGTTCGAAATCCAGCTCATACAGATCGGCAGGCTCGCGAACATTCAGCTCATCATGCAGCTGTCCTGCGGTCTTGTCACTGAACGTCTCAATATCCATTGCATCCCGTGAGGCGAAATGGGTAATCCGCGCGATAATCTGCGGTCTGCAGTCCAGCTTGTTGTTACAGAACAGATGGGCCCCGCGCATCTCCAGCGGGAATCCGCAGGCAGGACAAGCTTCAGGGAATATAATCTCTCCGCCGTCGCTTTCCTCGGTCACCTTGCCGAGAATTTCCGGAATGACATCGTTGGAGCGGCGGATGAACACCCGGGTACCGAGCGCATGCTTCAGATTCTTCCGCTCAATATCCCCTACGTTGTTAAGCGTGCAATTCTGCACGGTAACCCCGGCAAGCTCCACGGCCTCTACCCGGGCCAGCGGAGTCACCTTGCCGGTCCGGCCCACATTCCAACTGACCGATTCCAGAATGGTGGTCGTCTCTTCAGCCTCGAACTTATACGCCACCGCCCAGCGCGGGAACTTATCGGTATACCCGAGCACCTCACGGATACGGAAATCCGTAACCTTGATAACGGCACCGTCAATGAGATAATCCAGGCCCGCACGGCTCTCCTCGATCTCTGCCAGCTGCTCTGTGACATCGTCAAAGGTATTGAAATAGGTCAGATAAGGATTGACCTTAAACCGGTTGGTCCGCAGGAAATCCATCATCTGTTGATGGTCGGCGAAGTCTACCCCTTCCGCATAACCGACATTATAGAAGTAGGCGTTAAGCCTGCGGCTGGCTGTCGTCTGCGGATTAAGATTGCGCAGGGCACCAGCTGCACCGTTGCGCGCATTCTTCAGTGGCTCTGCCGCTCTGGTGTTGTAATCAGCCAGTACAGAGAGGTTCATAATGCCCTCTCCCTGCACCTCGATCACCCCCGATTGGAAAGGAAGGGTCAGCGGCACCGATTTGATCGTCTTCACCTGTGCCAGAATCCCTTCCCCCGTCACTCCGTTGCCGCGGGTTGCCGCCTGCACCAGCACGCCGTCACGGTAGGTGAGGTTAAGCGTCAGCCCGTCGAACTTCAGTTCAACGGCATAACAAGGCTCAGGCAGGGGAGTATCGGGGTTCTTAGTATTGTAGTCATTGACCAGACGGAGCACCCGTGCATTCCAATTACGCAGCTGCTCAATATTCTGCGCTTTATCCAGGCTCCACAGCGGTGCCAGATGGCGGTGCGGAGTGAAGCCCTTCAGCAGCTCGCCGCCCACACGCTGGGTGGGTGAATGGGGCAGCACAAGGCCGCTTTCGGCCTCCAGCGCTACCAGCTTGTCGTAGAGCAAGTCATATTCCTTGTCGCTGAGCTGCGGCGCATCCAGCGTATAGTAATGATAATTGTGCTGATTCAGCTCCTCGACCAGCTCTTCCATTGTATGCATAACATCCATGCAGCACTTCCCTCCGTCTATAAGTTTACCTACGATTAGCGTGGTCCAAAGATTCCCTCGTTAAACGCCCGATTATTCGACCTTGGTAATCGGCGCGAACCCTGCAAGCAGCCGTTTCACCCCGACCGGTGCCGGAAAAGCAATCTGCAGCTCCGTATCGTTGCCGCTGCCTTTGACGGACACCACGGTACCGATGCCCCATTTGCCATGGGAGACCTTGTCGCCCGCCTTGAAATCGGCGTCCGCAGCCCCCGCCCCGGGAGCGCGCTGCCCTCCCGTGGTCACGGTCACACGGCCCTTGCCAGCCGGCGTTGCTCCGGCGGCGCCTGCGCGCCCGCCGAAGTTCCCGCCTCCGCCGCCGCTGAAGCCGCGGCCGCCATAGGCACCGCCTACCTCCGCGCCTCCGCGCCGGAAGCGGTCGTTCACTATCACAGTGTCTTCCTTCAGTTCCTCTGGAATCTCCTCCAGGAACCGGGACGGCGGATTGGCATTCGTCCGTCCAAAGAGCGTGCGCATCCGTGCGCAGGAGAGAAACAGCTGTTTCTCGGCGCGGGTGATGCCCACGTACGCGAGCCGTCGTTCCTCCTCCAGCTCGTCGTTGTCCTGGAAGGCGCGGCTGTGCGGGAACACGCCTTCTTCCATCCCGACGATGAATACCGTCGGGAACTCCAGCCCCTTAGCGCTGTGCATCGTCATCAGCACCACCGCGTCGCTGCGCTCTTCCTCATCGTCATTCACGCTGTCGATGTCAGCGATCAGCGCCAGGTCGGTGAGGAAGGAGACCAGCGACTTGTCTTCGTTGTTTTTCTCAAATTCCATCGTCACGGACAGGAACTCATCAATATTCTCCAGCCGCGAGCGCGATTCTAGCGTATTCTCGTTCTGCAGCTCCAGCCGGTATTGCGACAGCTCCAGAATCTTCTCGGTCAGCTCGGTGACCGACAGGAACTCCACCATCCGGTGCAGCGCTTCGATCATGTCATAGAATTCCACCAGCATATTGCGGGTGCGTCCGGCGAAGCCGAGATCGTCAACCGTCTGCAGGACACGGAAGATGGAAACTCCGCGTTCTCCCGCTGCCGCAGCCAGCTTGCCGACCGTCGTGTCTCCGAGGCCGCGCTTCGGCACATTAATGATTCGCGTCAGACTGATATCATCATCTGGATTGGACAATAACCGCAAGTATGCCAGCAGATCCTTGATCTCCTTACGATCGTAGAACTTGATGCCTCCTACGATCTGGTACGGGATATCCGATTTGATCAGAATTTCCTCGATAACCCGGGACTGCGCATTGGTGCGGTACAGAATGGCATGGCTCTGATAATCCTGGCCTTTCTTCACATTCTTGCTGATCTCACCGGTCACGAAATAACCTTCATCATGCTCCGAATCGGCCCGGTACACCTTAATCTTGGCGCCTTCGTCAGAATCGGTCCACAGCTTCTTCGGCTTGCGTCCGGTGTTCAGCGCAATCACGCCATTGGCTGCATTCAGAATGTTGGAGGTAGAGCGGTAATTCTGCTCTAGCAGAATCGTCTTCGCTTCGGGGTAATCCTCTTCGAAGTTGAGGATATTGGTAATATCCGCCCCGCGCCAGCGGTAAATCGACTGGTCACTGTCCCCCACCACACAGATCCGGTGATGGCTATCAGCCAGCATCTGGCACAGCATATATTGTGCTCGGTTGGTATCCTGATACTCATCCACATGGATATACTTGAATTTCTTCTGATAGAAATCCAGCACCTCTGGTACTTCTTTAAACAATTCAATGCTCTTCATAATCAGGTCGTCGAAATCAAGCGAATTATTACTCTTCAGCCGCCGCTGGTACATCTTATAGACCTTGGCCACCAGTCCTTCAAAATAATCACCGGCCTTCTGCTCGTATTGCCCAGGAGTCACCAGCTCATTCTTCGCAGTGCTGACCATAGCCTGGACAGCCTTCGGCTCGAACTTCTTCGTGTCGATGTTCAGTTCCTTCATACAATTGCGGATTACCGACAGCTGGTCCGTAGAATCGAGAATCGAGAAATTGGAGGTGAAGCCAATCCGCTCAATATCCTTGCGCAGAATCCGTACGCACATGGAGTGAAAGGTCGAAACCCAGATGTCCTTGCCCTCAGGTCCCACCAGCTTAGAGACACGATCCTGCATTTCTCTTGCGGCCTTGTTCGTAAAGGTAATAGCCAGAATGGCCCATGGCGGAGCCTTGCGCTGGGCGATCAGCCAGGCAATCCGATGCGTCAGCACCCGGGTCTTACCGCTGCCGGCACCTGCCATAATAAGCAGTGGACCTTCTGTAGTCTCCACCGCCTGGCGTTGTGGAGGATTAAGCCGGCTTACGGCTTCTTGTATACTTACAAGTTGCATGTTATAACATGCTCCTTTCTGAATATGAAATAATGTTCCTAAGTAGTCCTAACTATAACTACTAATCGAGCTTCAGCTGCGTGGTCTGCCGCACCGCCTCAACGGTCAGCAAGGCTTGCTCCAGATCGTGATAAATAATGTTGCCTACAACGACCGTATCACAAAGAGCAGCCGCTTGTTCAGCTTCTGTCTTCGAGGCAATGCCGCCGCCATAGAACAGCTGGCTGTGCTCTACACACTCGCGTACCGTCCGTACGGTGTCCATCTCCCCGAATCTGCCGCTATACTCCAGATACACAACGGGAAGGCTCATCAGCTTGTCCGCTACCTGTGCGTAAGCCGCTGCGGCTTCTGCATCCAGCGAGGTGTCCGCCTGAGTGAGTCGTGCTACAGTGGAATCCCCGTTCAGCACAATATAACCTTCAGTCAGCAGCAGATCCCAGGGAATTAGAGAGCCATAACGTTCTACCGCACGGCGGTGATGGCCTACAATCCAGGCCGGATCAGGTGTGTTCAGCACCATGGGAATCATGTAGAGGTCAAACCCGGGGACAATTGCCTCCAGATCAGATACCTCCAGTGCACAGGGGATAGCATACTGCCTTATACGTGACAGCAGCTCCACCGTATTGTGATAGGTTACTCCTGTCGAGCCGCCTACCAGCAGCGCGTCCGTCCCTGAGAGGCAGACCGCATTCAGTCCCGCATCATCCAGCTCCCGGTCCGGGTCAAGCTTGAACACATGGCGCCAAGGTTTTATCATCTGCTGCGTTACATTCATGGATATACTCCATCCTTGTTATTCATCTTTATTCCATGCCAAAGACACTCCTGCAGGCTGCAAAAGATATAAATCTAGTCTATGCCAGCACAGCAGGTGTGTCAATTTAAAGCAGCTAAAAATGCGAACATTTTTTCGCATTTTTTATTGGAAATCAATCCGCCCCGGCAGTTGTTCATGTTCCAACTTACCGGCTATCGCGCAGTCCGGGAAGATGGCCGAAATCCTCTTCCGAGACAAAATCTGTATAGAAGCCATCCACGCCAAGCTCGTACAGCTTTTTGATCTCCTGTTCGTTATTCAGCTTGTGCACATAGATACGGGCCCCCGTTTGCTTCAGCTTTTGCACGAACGTTGTGGTGGCCCGGCTGACCGGCATGGTGATATCCACTCCGCTGGTCTGGGCAAAAGCGATCACTTGTTCATCCGTATCCTGGGATTGGTAGAGTGTATAGATCACATGCGGAAAAGGATACACCTTACGAATCTCCTCCAGCATGCTCTGGCTGTATATCTGCGGCACAATCCGGTCCAGAAGTGCAGGATCGCGGCGTGACGCCGCGGCGCTGATAAGCTCAAACTGCTGTTTCACCAGCGCGGGATCCGTCTCTTTCGTATCGGTCACAATATAGGCGTCGGGGTAATACACCATCAGGTCCAGTATTTTCGCAAAATCAAGCGGCGAGAACAGCTCCAGGATTGGAGTGTCCATTAGCTCCTGATGCCCTAATACCGCTCCTTGCCTGTCCTCGGGAAGTACGTCCAGCTGACCCAGCAGCTTGCTCATGTTGGCTGTCCATTCATGACGTGCAACCAGCTGACCGTCGGAAGACAGCAGCAGATCCGTTTCGAAAATGCGCGTCCCCTGCTCATAGTTGGCTATGAAGGCATCAAAAGAGTTGCTATAGGCATGTCCTGCAATCCCGCCCATCCCGTGAGCGATGATCCGGTGGGCCGCAAAGCCGGTGGCCGGTTCCTCTTTCTTTTCTTGAGTGAGTATAATGACTATTATAAGCGCCAGTGCCACAAGTACAATTCCAAAAGCCAACCATTTTTTCTTCATAAAGTATAAATTCCTTTGCAGTGTTTGGAGTAGAAAAACAATACCCCGCTCTGCCGGTTGGCATAACGGGGAAGATCGTACTAATAAGCATTTTTATTGGTAAAACCGTTGCGGATCGTTTTGAAAATAATACGGATATCAAACAGCAGCGACCAGTTCTCAATATAGAAAATATCATGTTTGATCCGGTCTTCAATCGATGTGTCTCCACGCAGCCCATTGCTCTGCGCCCAGCCCGTAATACCAGGACGCACATGATGCTTCACCATATACTTGGGAATCTCGCTACGGAACTGCTGAACGAAGAACGGACGCTCGGGACGTGGCCCGACCACGCTCATATGCCCGAACAACACATTAAAAAATTGCGGCAGCTCATCCAGGGATGTTTTTCGGATAAAGGTTCCAAACCGCGTACGGCGCGGGTCCTCCGGTGTGCTCCAGCCTCGGTCCTCTCCGCCGTCCGTCTGCAGCTTCATCGAGCGGAACTTGTACATCATGAAGTTGTGACGGTTCAGACCCACCCGCTCCTGCTTGAAAATAACCGGCCCTGGAGAAGTCAGCCTTACGCCAAGCGCCACCAACAACATCACCGGCGACATCATAATAATTGCGAACAGCGAGAATACGATATCGAATAACCGTTTGGCTAGTTTGTTACCAGCCATATCCAAGGGAATATCACGAACATTAATCATCGGCATTCCGGCAAAATTGTCAAAGTACGGGCGCGCAGGCAGATAGTCGAAAAAATCCGGGATGATCAACGTTCGAACCCCTGCCTTCTCGCACGCAGCGATAATAGAAGAATATTTGGAGTGGGCATCCAGCGGAAGCGCCAGGATCACCTCATCTACAGGCAGCATCTCCAGCAACCCCGACAGTTGATCAACCGTTCCGAGAATCGGCTTGTAGCGCTGCTCCTCCATTCCGTCCCAGGTCAGATAGTCATCCAGAAAACCGATCGCTTCATATCCCAGCTCCGGGTATTGCTCCAGATTGTTATAGAACCGTTTGCCGAGTGTTCCCGCTCCGAGGATCAGCACGAACTGGCGGTTGAAGCCTTTTTCGCGCAAGGACTTGAGCATCTTCTTCAGCACATAGCGGTAGAGCATAATGGACAGAATATTGAAACCTATATAAATGGCCAGGTATTGCCGGGAGATGTCGACTTCCTTCACGAAGAACATCAGGCCTAGCAGAATAAAAATACCCAATGCATGCACCTGAAACACCTTCAGGAATTCATCTACAAACCGTTTCTTACGCTTGGGCAGATATAATGAGAGCAAGATGCCAATCAAGACAGCGATAGCACCATAAATCAAACTCCAATAAGCATAGGATTCAACAGGCAGGTTATTATAGGATTCCAGCCACCCGCTCTTGAACTTCAGCCACCAGGCCATTAGAAAAGACAGCTGGATAATAGCAAAGTCAGCCACCATATAGAGCTGGGTCAGGAATTGCTGATTCCGGCGAATCATAATCTCACCTCGGTATTATTATCATTACGTGGACCAACCTCTGCGGCAGAGCCAAGGCTCTGCGCCGGCGAAGGGACTGTCTTGGGAAGGATCAGCGCATTGCGCAGCAGGGAGATGGCGAACTTCACACCCACGCCTGCATACACCGCTCCATTAATCATACTGTTGTACTGCCTGCTATAATGCTTACGGTGAAATAAAATCATTGCCCGGTGAAACTCATAGACGATCTTGAACGGTCTGCGTCGCGCGCTGCCGCCTTTGAGATGCACAATCGATGTTTCAGGATAATAATAAATCCCCCAGCCGGCTTCCTTAATCCGGTAACACCAGTCCAGATCTTCGCCGTACATAAAGAACTCCTCATCCAGTCCGCCCACCTGCGCAATCGTCTCCCGCCGCACCAGCATAAACGCACCCACCAGGCAATCAATCGGATACGCCTCGTCAGGATCTAAATAACCCAGCTGATACCCGTTGAATCTCGGACGGTCCGGAAACAGCTTGCTGAATCCAAAGGCATAATAGAACGAAGCCGACGGCGTCGGAAATCCCCGCTTACAAGCCTTATCCAGCGAACCATCCGGCAAAATAATCTTGCACCCCGAGGCACCCAGATCCGGCCGGGTGTCCATAAAGGCCACCATTGTCTCCAGCGTATCCTTGCGCACCACCGTATCGGAGTTGAGCAGCAGCACATATCTGCCGGACGCCACACCCATGCCCTGATTGTTCCCGCGGGCGAATCCGACATTCTCTTGATTGGCAATCAACAGCACACCCGGGAACTCTCTGCTGATGGTCTCTACTGAATCATCATGCGAATGGTTGTCTATCAATATAATCTCATAGGAATAGTTCGTTACCGAGTCATAAACCGACCTTATACAGTCCATCGTCAGGCGGCATGTATTGTAATTCAATATAAGTATGCTTACATCTACATTCACTGCACTACTCTCCTGACAAATATAGTAATCTCTCGACAATTATTATAGCACAAAACCTCCCGGATGGGAGGTTTGAGGGCAGGGAGGTACTGAGTGATCACTAGGAGCGGCAACAATTGCAGCTCTATACGTCTGTTTTTACCCTGGACTGAATAGTCTTCCTTTTTCTTCTCAGAGCGGAGCTTTGAGAGAAAAATGATCCCCATGCCTTAATTAACTTCGGCTCTCTCAGCAGCATATAACCATGTGCAGCAAGCTCATAGGGCAGAGATAACAGGATCGTCTTCAGCAAGGTACGCCGGGGTTCATTCTTATAGATCATTTTGTAGCGGTTAATATAAGAGATTCGTCTGATGAACATCGCCTTGCCGCTACGGCCGGAGGTTTTCCAGCCCCGTTCATGGTACCCGATGGCCTGTGCATCATAATACCCCTGCCAACCCATCAGCTGTGCGCGCCAGGCGACATCCACATCCTCTTTGTATGCAAAAAAATCCGCATCAAAAAACTCGCCCTCCACACTGATATGCTCAATCATCCGCCGCGAATACATCGCCGCTGCTCCGGATACGCCGAATACAAGCCCGGACGTCTGCCAGTTCTCCGCCGGTTCTCCAGCTCCGCGGTCAAACGCACGACGGTTCCTGCTCATCCGCAGTCCCGTGCTGTCTACCACGGCAGGATCAGCCTTCAGCAGAAGCTTGCCTGTCGCGCTGCCAATCGTGGGATCAGCCTCCATTCTGGAAACTAGCCTGGATACATAATCCGGTGCCAACGTAAGGTCTGGGTTAAGCACCAGTATATAGTCGGTGTCCGTGGCAGCAATCGCCTGATTGTGTGCGGGAGCGAACCCGGTGTTGACCGGATTGGCAATCAGCTTCAGTTGGGGGAGGTTGTGGATGCTTCCAATAGGCTGATGAGAGAGATCAATAGGACTACGCGTACGAAGCGATTCCGCCGGCTGCTCCAATAACGCTTGGCCGAAGAAGGCTTTCACCTTCTCCACGCAGCCATCTGACGATGCATTATCAACCACCACTACCTGCTCCATGGGATAATCCTGGGCCAGCACTGCCGTTAAACATTCTATAATATCATCTGCACTGTTATAGGTAACGATATGTATGCTAACTGTTTTGTTCATCGGGTTCCTCGGATTCATTTTTCATCTATTATAGCAAAAAACACATCAAAAAAACTCCCGAATCGCCGTGTACGACTCGGGAGTTCTATTAATCTTCTATTCCTTCAATTCCAGCAGGAAATCACGCAGCCCCTCACGCCAAGGGCGGATATCCTCAAAACCGTTGGTACGGATGGAGAGATGCTCCAGCACCGAATACTGCGGACGCGGTGCCGGGCGCGGAAATTGATCTGTTCCGCAAGGTTCAAGCTTGGCGGTGAACTTCAGGCCCAGAATATCTTCAGCTTCGGCAAAAATCGCCTGCGTGAATTCGTACCAGGTACAAGCTTCAGTGTTCGAGGCATGGTAAACCCCGTATTTCTCCGTAGCAATCAGCTCCAGCAGGAACCGCGCCAAATCCACTGTATAGGTAGGCGAGCCCTTCTGGTCATCCACCACCTGCAGCAGTGTCTTCTCCTGCCCCAGCTTCAGCATTGTTTTGACAAAGTTATTGCCGTATTTGCCATACACCCAGGAGGTGCGGACGATAAAATATTTCGATGACAGCGACTGAACCAGAATTTCTCCTGCACGCTTCGACTTACCGTAGATGCTCTGCGGATCGGTGTTGTCGTATTCGTGGTAAGGCTGACTACCCATACCATCAAAAACGTAATCTGTACTGATATACACCAGCTTCGCTCCGGCTTTCTCAGCAGCTAACGCTACGTTACGACTGCCCACCGCATTAATCAGATAAGCAGCATCCACATCACTCTCAGCTACATCCACCGCCGTATGAGCCGCACAATGAATCACGGCATCCGGTGCGAATGAGCCGATCACCTCTTGGCATTCTGCAAGGTTGGTAATGTCCATTTCTTGGCGGTCGCAGGCCATAACTTCATGGCCCTGTTTTTGCAGCAGTAATACTACATCCTGGCCGAGCTGCCCGGCTGCTCCTGTGACGAGAATTCTCATGGTTCAACCTCCGTGTGTTTTAATTCTTGTTTAAAACAATATAAATATTATTTAGTTAGATTATGCATGTTTGTAAGTTTATCATTACCACAAGATAATAAGACATTCCGACTAGAGTTTAGTGCTTGATCAGAATGGATGGTTTTGTAGTGAGCCTCTACAATGCATAAGTCAGTCCACTGCTATAATAACAACTCCCAACATAATTATCATCATACCTAACCATTTCATTGCACTCACTGGCTCATTGAATATTAATAAAGCAGCAAGTAAACCTAAAACATATGCAATACTTTGTATAGGATAAGCAACACTGAGGGGAATTCTTGAAAGTACCACAAACCATATTAATGTTGCAAATACATATAAAATTAATCCAGCTATAATATGAATATTAAACATTGCCTTCCAGGCATTATTTAAGTTCACTCCGCCTATTTTCCCTAATCCTAACTTGAAAAAAATTTGGCCAGTGGCTAGCATGAAAATATTAGATAAAAGTAAGATAGAGTTTACAATATTAGAAGAACGCAATATACTATCCCCTCATTTCACAGTGTTATCTTTTCTCTTCAACTCTTCCATTTCATGCTTTAACAAGCCAATTTCTTGAGATAATTCCTTTAACTTTATCGTCGTTCGAGAGATAACTATAGTTAAAGAAAACAGAATTATACTAATTCCAAATATAGAGATCAAAAATAATGCATTTACAGGTAATTCAATGCCCATATGAGTAGCAATTGTTTCAAATGATTTAGGAAATATCGAAAGGATAACCACAATAAACATTACACATAACCACATCATTGAATATTTTAGCTCTATGTGATATTTACGAATCATATTAATCAAAAGACAAAAACATACAATAGAAACCAAAAAAAGAATAATTTGAAGTTTATCGGATATCATATACTACTTCCTTCTTATACAATTTGCTTTCTCATCCTATCAATTATTATAGCAAGTGATACTTTCAACATATAATAAACTGATTTAAACTTCGTGATGGAGGATTGTCCTCCTTTTCTTGCTTGCATTACAACCGAAACTTCTCTTAGACGAAAGCCCGTTCTTTTGAGATACATTATGGACTCAGGTTCAGGATAATCGGTAGGATATCTTTTGGAGAAAAGATCAATTACATTTTTATTACAAGCACGAAAACCTGATGTGGGATCAGTTATTACTTGGTTGGTAAGCAATAATAACAGACGCGAAAAATAATTAATTCCAATTCTTCTCATAAGCGAACTTTGAAAGCCCTCCTTTTTAATATAACGGGATCCTATCACTAAGTCAGCCTCATTATTCAGAAGTGGTTCTATTAAGTCAAAAATATACTCTGGTTTGTGCTGGCCATCACCATCTACTTGAATAGCTATATCAAAACCAAAATTTTGGGCATACTTATACCCTGTTTGAACAGCTCCACCTATGCCTAAATTACAAGGCAAATCAATAACGGACACTCCAGCATCCTTACATATCCAGCCTGTATCATCCAAAGAGCAGTCATTAACTACTAATATTTCGGAATTTGGAATTTTTACAGACTTAATGCTATTAAGAGTATCTAAAATATTTTCTTCTTCATTATATGCGGGAATAATGAGTAATATTTTCTTGTTATTCATATGTGCTCTCCTTAACTTTATAGATATAAAACTGATCTACTTGCTCGTAATATACTTTTTTTAGCACATCATATTGATCCAAATTAGAAGATGATAAAATATACCTTATACCAGTAGTAGGTAAATCTGATATGTCCAATTTGACTGTGAATCTATCTGGATAATCTAAAATGAATTCTGTTTTTTGTTGCGTAAGCGAAACAATCACATGTGCATACCGATTATAAACGTTATTAAATTCACCCTCTTCATCTAATTTTCTCCACATCTTTAAATCAGGATAAAACTGTACACTATTAAATGATTTCACACCTAATGCAATTAAAAGTTGTCCATTAACAATACTATCAGTTGCGACCCATTTTTGATCTGGATCAGCTTCGTTGACACTTTCAATAGCTTGAGTGATTTTCTTATTATAGATAGAATCCGTACCCCTCGCTATAGGATTAATAGTTAATCCGGATACAAATATTGTTAGAAGCATACTTATTAGAAATACCTTTCTATATCCCTTTAACAAAAAGAAATGAATCAGAGTATAGTAGAGTAATGTTGCAATAGTGAATGCACCTAGATAATTATGCATTTCACTACTATAAACAGAATAAAGGTACACGAAGAAGGTTAGTATACAAAACAACAGACTTTGGATTAAGGAGAATGGTTTTAATCTAAACACTTCTCCTACAAACCAAATAGAAATATATACTGCTGTGATACCAAAAGAAATTCCAGCTAACCTGGCTTCAGGAACAAAAGAAAACAAAGTTATTTTAGCAATAAAATAGGGATAATCAACAAAAAGCCATGAAATTTGAAATATTAAATAAAGAAATAAAGCCAAAAACATCTTTTTGTTTTTTACTATCTTGTTAATAAAAATAAAACTTATCATTATCAAGGGCACAAAGTTGAAAAGTGAACTTACTGCGCTATTATTCGAAAAAGTAGTATCTTTAAAAGGTAATAACCAATTTATTAAATACAATTGTAGATCTGAAAAGGAATAGTCACCACCGTTGATCATTCTTTTTCCAGGATAGATCGTGTTTAACACTAGCTTAATATCAGACATACTATTATTGAGAAAAGAAAATACAGTAAAAAAGAATAATAATATATATACAATTATAAAATAAAGTTCAATCTTTTTTATGCTCAGTGTTTTAAAATTATCAGATATTAAGACTCCTAAAAATATCAGTATTAAAAACATTAATGGAACTTGAACAGCAGGGTATAACGTATATACAAAACCAATTAAACTAAGCGTCGCAGCCCCCCAAAGAAAAATTTTAGTTCTTATATTATCAGATTTAAAATAATATATTGCGCAAGTAACTATTGCTTGAGAATAAATTATTAATTCTACTACCCCAGCTCCAGTAGTGTACCACCACTGTATCGGCGGAGAGAAAGCTATCCATAAACTACCTAATATTGATAATATTTTATTTTCTCTAGTTAAAAACATTGATATTTCAAAAGATAGCAGTAGTAACAATATCATTTTCGAAAACCAATACCAAGATAATCCATAATCCGCATTAAAAATCAAGAAACCCCAATAAAATGGTTTTCCCAGAGTTTCTATGGTAAATGTAGGTGTGTTAGCAAGTAACATATTTTGACCATCTGAACGTACTAACTCGTTATGATATTGATTAAAACTCGCATTATTTACTTGAGATAACATATATGGTACTTGAACTAGCCATTCATCACTACGTATTGATCTTTCGGTTCCTATAAGTGTAGTTTGTTTACTTGTATCAATTTTTTGTGTGATATATTTATCCCACATTCCTATAGATGAGCCATGAAGCTTGAATAAAACTAAAATCACGAATATTATACCGCTCAGTTGATATCTATATTTGATTATCAAGTCAATTTTTTTATAAATTAAATAAGATAAAATCATTAATATACATAATAACAAAGTGTTTAACAATAATTGTTTAGTATTCCAAATAAAATTTTCATGAGGGTTTAAAGTGAATTTATTCAACCCTACCTTTTCGTTGTTCAGATTAGTTATATCTACCCTAAAGCTGGTAATTTTCAGTTCATCACCAAGATCTATACTGTATTTATGTTTACCTTGTTTAGTTTGTAATACTTTCGAATTAGCTTCTGAATACGAAGTGTCCTCTCCTACTGTATAAAATACTTGTAACAAAGAATTGCTATTTTCATAAGAAGCCTCAATTTCAATACTCTTAATAATCCTAATTGTGGGATGGAAATCTATCCAAGGGTCGTTAGTAGTTGAGAGAAAAGAACCATCAACTACCTCAAGGTCCTTTATTGTACCTTCATTAACTGAAAGAACTTCAGATGTGAGACTTCTGTCTGCAGTAAAATAACTGAAATTAAAAAAAAGTAACTGAAGGATGTAAATCACAAATATTAACACCAAAAGGCTTATAACCTTCTTTCTCGACACTTTGCACCACCTTTATTATAGATATTAAAATAATGATTTTCGGAAATTCATATCGTGAAGGAAGTCTCCAGACGAACACACAGACGCTTAATAATGTATCACTTGTATTTCATAGTTTAACCCATAAAATCTGCGACTTTTTCTTGAATTTCAGCTAACGTGTGGTAAAATAATTTGTTGATAACATCCGACTTCAATACTAAATTGGAGGCTGTATGGAGGCAAAAAAGCAAACTCCCAGCGTCCATTCATATCTGATAGAAAAGGCTTGATTAGCTCACAATTTTTCGGTTTGGGAACTACGCTACAACTTTTTTAAGAAATATGAGAAACGTCTCTGCTAAACTGAACATCTTCCTTCCATACGATATCTCTGGTGATGTGATCGACTGTATTCTAGTAAGTGTATAGGTCAGCTTCGCGAATCGAAGGTCCAACCGGTGTAACAGCTTCGCCATGCCCGGGAGGGTATAACTAATTTCAGATTCTCACTCCACATACTCGACTGCCAGACGGAGTGTCCTGTTATATCTGGCAGTAATTCCAACTGGTAAGGAAGGTTTGGTTGATGACATTTTTAGTTGCTCTTGCTGGGCTGGGCACAACTGCTCCGACGCATCTATAGAAAACTTCATCACCAACCCCCCAGACCTTTTTTCTCATACGAGCGAATGTAGGTTTTAATCGTTGTCTCTGTTCTGAGGGTAATATCTGGAATTTTCTTCACATTCATCCCTTTGACCCGATGCAGAACAATGGTTTGTTAGCGTTCATACATTTGTCTATCTTATTCCTGCTTCATTAGTTTTTTGATTTTTCTTGGTCTGCTTTCTTAAACTCCATTGTCATTATCTTCACGTTAATTTTTCTATTAACTCCGACATGGTGAGCATGAAATCATTCCCAACCCCAAGAAAACTCTGGTTTAACGTGTATAGATGTATTGCCTTTGCTTAATTTCGCTTCTCAAACTAAATCTTGAGATTTCTAAATCACCCTTCACTAAAATGTAGGGATTCATCTAAGCTACTGAAAGTCATCCCTTACACTGAAGTGCATTGAAATACCCCCTTGCTCAAGTAAGATCAAGTTCGTGATTGAGATTCACTCTTCGATGAATACATCGTCGTGGGCCCCCCACACTTATGTATCTGCTAATCCTGAAGGGATTTACTGGTTGAAAGCCAGTGAGTTTAGCCAGGATTTTATTATCTAAATTTTTGTTATATAACCAGTATCTAGAGATAAATTGGGGTTATAATAGACATCACTATTTAGTATTGCTCCCCATTTATTCTTAAGATACTCCGCCTCTTTGTTTAATCTATCAACTTTTGTACTTGTATTATCATACCCTCTGGACTTTGATTCATGATGTATCAGTTTTACGTAAGGTAGCCAAACATTTAAATAACCTTTATCTCTAAACAATAGACAAAGATCAACATCATTGTAAGCTACGGTTAAGTTCTCATCAAAACCGCCAACCTCTTCAAATATTTTTCTCTCTACCATTAAGCACGCCGCAGTCACTGCTGACACGTTTTTCACAGAAATTAGCGCGCCAAAATATCCCGGATCATCTATTGGACGATAATGATGACCGTCACCAGCAGCTCTTTGTGCACCTAATCCTAATGTTAGTCCTGAATGTTGTACAGTGTTATCTGGATATTTTAAATAAGCACCTACAGCGCCTACCTTCTCTCTCATCGCGGAACCTACCATATCGCTTAGCCAATTCTCTTCTATGACCTGAATATCGTTGTTAAGAAAGAGAATTAATTCGCCTACTGCATGTTTGACTGCTGCATTGTTAAGTGCTGAGAAATTAAATGAAGAATTAATAGTGATTAATTTAAATCTATCATTTAATTCATCTTTCCACTCATCAAATAGATCAAATGTATCCTGTTCTTCACTACCATTATCAACAACAATAATTTCATAATTACTATACTTAGTGATTTCAGTTAATGAACTCAAGCAACTGGATAAAAGTTTATGATTATCTTTTGTTGGAATTATTATACTAACCATAGGATTACTCTCAACATTATAATGAACTCTATAAAAATTTGAGTAACCATCAAGTTCTTCAACCCAACCATTTATATTTCTTCTTTTCATAGCATCTTGCACTGCAGTAAGACCAGCGAAATGAGTATAATTTTTTGCGCCCGAACCCGATGCAGTTGATTCTGGTATAGTTCTCCAATGATAAAGTATTTTAGGAATGTGATATATATGAGACGTTTGTTCAGTTATTCTTAAAGCTAAGTCAAAATCCTGACTACCCTCAACTCCCTTACGAAACGAGCCTACATGTTCAACTAATGATCTTCTATACACCCCTAAATGACATGTATACATATGAGTTAGTAGTAAATCAGGGGACCAGTCGGGTTTAAAGAACGGAGAATGCCTAATACCATCCATTCCAATTTTATCTTCATCACTATAAATCATATCAGCTTCAGGATATTCATTGATTAGTTTAACTACCTCATACAGTGCATCTAAAGTAAGTTCATCATCATGATCTAATAAAGCAATGTACTCACCCTCAGCAACTTCAAGAGATGAATTTGAGGTTTCAGAAATATGACCATTTTTCTTTCTGAATACAACTTTTATTCTTTTATCAATGTCCATGTATTCATTAAGTACTCTCTGAATATGTCCCTTGGTAGATGCATCATCCGAGATACATAATTCCCAGTTTGTGTACAATTGATTTCTAACTGATTCAATACATTTCCTCAACCATTCCTCTTCTACATTATAAACAGGAAGGATTACAGATATTAAAGGCTTGTACACAAACGCCGCAGCTTTTAAAGAAATAATATTTTGTTCATCTTTTGATAAAGTATTTTTCTCAAGCCATAATGAATAATCATCTACCACATTGCCATTGCTAATTCCACTTACCTGTTTTGCTTTATACCATAGACCTTTAATTCCTTGACTTTTTAATACCACCAAACTTTTGTTCACGACAACTTTAAAAGTATTGTAATTTGCGCCTCGTTGCTTGAAGAAATTAGCAAGACCATTCAATAGAATTTTAAATTTAGTTGTTTTCTTAAACTTCATATTTTTAAGTACAAACTTATTTTTCTTATCACCTGGATCAAGACGTAAATTAACTGCATCCTCAGGGATATAAAATGTCATATTGTAATTTACCGTTCCTTTAGGAATGGAAGAAAAAATTATACTATTATTTTCAGAAAACCCCAACCCATTATCCCAGTATAATTTTAAAGGAATATATTCTTCCGACTCAGAATACCAACTTATTTTATTCCAACCATTAAATATCTTTCCTTCTAATAGAAATGCAGGATCTGTGCCTGTAGATATAAACTCCCCTTTTAAAAGTGTCAGATCAGATATAATTTTCAATTCAATATCTGTGCTTAAAGATAAAACACCCGCTGTGAATGACTTGATTTTGCCCCAAATCTTTTTGATTGCCAACCCAAACCCTCTCCCCTTCTTACTCTAAAATGTTATTTATTAATGAGCGACTTTAAACGTTTAACAAGCTTCCAAGACCTTGAGGAATATATCCCTGATAATTCGGCAGTTAATTCCGTTTGTTTTAGAGCTAATAAGCGTTGCTCTTCTTCTTTTTTAGCAATTTCTGTTTTTAAATCCTTATTAGTGTCTTCCAAGATTTTTATGAATCGTTCCTTTTCAGTAATTTCATTTTCTTTATTATTAATCTGACCAGTTAGGCTTTTATTTTTCAATAGAGAGTCACTTACCTGCTCTTCCAAACTATTATTGATCACATTTTTCAATTTCAAATCCGTCAAATATTCATCAGCGACATTTTGTAAGGTCTTTAATTCACTCACCAAAGTTGAGGTTTTAACTGGCATACATTGAAATTCCAAATATTCTATTTTTCTACTCTTATCTAAGCTAAATTCAATAAACGGATCGTCGTTCTCAAATACAAATGTTTCATTGCGCAAGTCCAATACGTAGTTCCCTTTCATTTTAATATCACAAAATTCATTATTTATTTTCACTTTTTTTATTTCAAATATTCCTGAGAACATGGAAGGATCTATTCTCAATGACTTAACTTCATTAAATTCTGACAAATTAAAATAAAAGGAACCTTCATTTCTATTTTCCAAGTGATAGGCCAAACTTTGTTCTTCACTAAAGCCAATTCCCGTATTAACGTATAATTGTAATTTATCTTTCTCTTTCTCTTTCTCTTTCGCAATATCAATTTTAAACTGCTGCAAATCATTTTTAAACTCAGAAAGCTTCTTTTCAGTTGATTCTTTAATAAAAAATGCTCGTAGTTCAAAAAAACTGTTTTCTAACTCTTGTAGCTTTGCAAGTTCTTTTAAAGGGACTTGTTTGTTCTCCCCAATTGAAATTTTATTTACAGTCATTGACTTAGATCCTATAACTATCTTTCTATATGACTGATCTGAGTAATCGCAATTAAAAATATGTTCATTATAGAATTGATCAACTTTCTCTCTGTACATTATTAATTCAGGGTTTTGGGCAGCGAAAAAATGCATACTCATAATTTTTTCCCATATATCAACATTACCATGTGAAATAATATTAAAATTGTTATCACTATGCTCTAGATACTGTACGAGTTCGCTTAGTATAGGCAATCCATTTTCCGCGTGCTCTTCTAACCAAATAAAATTCTCTTTAAACATGCTTGCATAAAGTGTATTCAATCTATTTTCAGACTCTTTTACTTCCTCTGAGTAAAAAGGGGCTGTTATCACAAAAAAGTGAGCGCTCACCCTACTTAATTCATCGATAAATTTATTTCTTTTTTCAGGAGGGATATGTTCATACACATCAAGTGCTACAACAATGTCATAAGCGTTATCTTCAAAGGTCATCTGAGTAGCGTCACCAAGAATATATTTCGGATTAGTCTCTAACTCCTTAGGAAGTTGTATATCTAAATAAGTAATTTTATCTATTGGAAGAAATCTCTCTAAATTCTGATGTTCATTTGCTCCAACCTCTAAAATCCTATATCTTTCATTTCCATTTCGCAAACCGTCAATAATCTTTTTCACATTATTATATCTTTGAAATTGATCAAAAGGTATTTGATTCACTTCACCACTTCCCATCTATGCTTCATATATACGATGCCTTCTGAAAAGTACTTGTTAGACACGCTGAATCCGAGTATATCTTGTTTATAGTCTAGACAAACCAAGCCCTCATTGTTAAAGATGCCTACATCGACAGAGAAACTCCCACCAAGTAAAGGAAGTTCAGAAATGACATAATTAATGCTGTGCCTTCCTATGTCAGTGGGAATACTTACTTTTTCTAAGTGAGTATTTGGTCCGAATATATATTCTCTTTTGGGAGTGTATATAGCTACACCTAAAAGCAAATCCTCAATTGAATTGGCATATACTTCATAATCAATTCTGATTTCCAACTTTTCAAATGTTTTAAAGCTGTCTTTATTTATCGCAACTTTAGTAACTAAGGCCAAAACATCAGGATTTGTAGGCAATTGAAAATCATTTAATTCTTCACTACTAATACTAATCGTCCTTACTTCCGACCCCGAATCCGGTCCGTTTTTCATAAAATCCTCATACAAATCCACTATTTCACTGGATTCACCTAAAGCTTTCAATATACCTTGATTCAACCAAGCTGCCTTGTTACAAAATCGTTTTACTTGCTCGGGAGCATGCGATACAAATAGAATTGTTGTTCCCTGTGCTTTTAATTCCTTCATTTTCTCAATACACTTGGTCTGAAACCTGATATCACCTACAGCCAGTGCTTCATCAACAATTAAAATATCCGGTTCGACATTAATAGAAACTGCAAATGCAAGTCTGGCGAACATTCCACTGGAATAAACTTTAACCGGTTGTTCTATAAAGCTTCCGATATCAGCAAATTCTATTATATTATTTATTCTCTCCTCCATTTCCTCTCTATTGTATCCCATCATAAGGCCATTGAGGTATATGTTAGCACGCCCTGTGTACTCAGGATTAAATCCCGCACCCAGCTCCAAAATAGCAGAGATCTTACCGTTCACTACTATGTCACCATTGGTTGGGGTCAGCACACCTGTGATCATTTTTAAAAGAGTTGATTTACCCGATCCGTTAGTACCCAATATCCCTATAGCATCACCCTTGTTTATTGAAAATGTAACATTATCTAAAGCTTTAAACTCTTCATGATAGTTCCTTTTGCTAAAAGAGACTGACTCTTTAAAACGGTCCATTGGCTTTTCGTATAACTTATACATTTTTGTTACATTACGGATATCAATAATTTTTTCCATTTTCCACACTCCCTATAACACATCTGAGAAATGAGGTTTAAGTTTTTCAAAAAGCTTAAATCCCAAAGTAAATACAATTATACAAAATAACCAAAAGTAGATTGTTTGATAAGGACGATCATAAAAAATAATTTCATCTATGAAAGTATCCCGATATCCCTGCACAATATAATACATCGGATTAAGTTTAAATATTTTGGCCCATGTTTCAGAAAGCATAGTGACTGACCAACCTATAGGAGTAAACCAGAACCCTATTTGAATAACTACAGCAATTATTTGATTTAGATCTTTAAAGAAGAGCACAACAGCCGAAGTTACAAAAGTTATTGCAGTCACTAACACAAGCATACAAATAAAATAGTAAATTATTTGTAAATTGTATAATCCAGGTAAATATCCATAAAAACCATAAACAATGAAAATAAAAATAACAAAAAAGATTTGAACAAAGCCTGCAGATAAAATTTTAACAAATGGTAGAAGTTCTATTTTAAATACAACTTTTTTAACCAAATAACTATACTCTGAGAATACATTAGTCGCCCCTGTTAATGCTTCAGAAAAAAAGAACCAAGGAACTATACCGGCAATAAACCAGATTATAAATGGAACGTCACCAACACTCCCACTTCTAAGTCCAACTTGAAATACAAACCAATAAGTTACTATTGTTATTAAGGGTTGGATAAATCCCCACAATACCCCCAAATACGAAGAGGCATATCTGGTTTTAAAATCATTTTTCGCCAAATTATAAATTAAACTTTTATTGTTTCTAATTTCACGAGCGAATCCTATAGAGCATCTGAATCTCTTGACAACAAAATAAAACAAGCTCCCTACTAAAACACTTATAAGAATATTGAATAATAATGTGAAAATATTTATCCCTTCGTATGCTCCTTTAATAAAGGGAGTTGTATTAAAAGATAAATAAGGGTCGTTACCTATTGAGTTAAAGTTCATTTCATTATTAGATGAATTATTAATTTTTATTTGATTGAACTTAATACTAGAATCGTCCAACGGAACATTCGACTTAGTGATTGCACTGAAATGAATATCTCTAATAGATAAATCCGAGTTTTTGGTTTGTCCTACATCTATTCTAATAAAACTGTATGCCCTAGGCAATTCAAAACGAAAGGTTTTCCAAGAGCCCTTTACTTCATACTTTTTAAATTCCGAATTCGTTTCAGTCCAACCTTCGGCCTCCGGAGAGAAGAAAACTTGAATATCATCAGCAACCGAGGATTTGACATCAAACTGAATGTACATTTGAGTACTAGATTTTTGATGAGCACTTAATAAATAAAAAACTCCTAACATAACCATTATGGAAACCAATACAATAATTAAGCGTTTCAAAAACTTCATTAATCTTTACTCCTCACATCAACAAGTAGCTTAAATATATAACTCGCTTTGTCTTATTAGTTTTCATTTTATCTAATAAAGTTTATTCGTTTGACCACTTATGTTAAAATATCCACGTACCTACAGGAAAAGGAGATTATAACGTGTCGAAACCAGTATACGGTAAAAACGCATCTCAGTCGAGAAATGTTGAAAAAATTCCGGGCCCGGTGTGGGCTTTGGTTGTTGGGTTGATTTTGTTCTTGATCTGGACCCCATTTCAGGTGGCGCTGTTTAATGGCCAGGCGTTGGATTATGAGAACGCAATTTATGTGTCTGCGCTGCTCAGCGGACTTATGCTGCTGCTCTGGGTCGGCTTGTACTACAAGAAGTTCAAGCTTGAGGAGCAGCGTGATCTGACCGCCGCAGTCTCACTGCTGCTTCCGGTATTATACGCGTTGTCGGTGTTTGTCGCTGTTTCTCATTATATGGCGATGAATCTGTTCTTTATCCAGAGCATGTATGCGGCAGTCTTCATTATAGCCTTTTATCTGCTGAAGCAAAAGCAACTAAATGTTGTCATTCAAAATGCGGTGCTGGCGGTAGCGTATTTTATTGTCGGATTTGGGCTGTTGAACTGGCTCGGAGGCTGGAAATTTGCCGGAAATTTGGTAGGCTGGTTCACTAGTACCGTAACCAACGGCAGATACTGGGATGCCGTCATGGTCGATTCCAACGGCTTGCGCCTAACCTCTGTATTTCAATATGCGAATACATACGCTGCCTTTTTAATGGCCTTTTTGTTCGTAGCGGTATTTGCTCTGATTCGTTCACGTAAATGGTATGGCACGCTGACCCATGCTTTCATGCTGGTACCGCTTATTGTATCACTGCTGCTGACGCTCTCACGCGGCGGTCTCGTGATGCTTCCCGTAGCCTTCGTGCTGCTGCTGCTGTTCCTGAAGCCTGTGCAGCAGATTCTCTGGATTGTTCATCTGGGTATAGCCGGGATCGCAGCGCTGATTGTAACCACCCCGGTCAGTGATCTGGGCATATCGCTTAATGCACAGCAGATTGACGGAGTCACCAAATTGGTCGCCAATTTCAATGCAGGTGATGCTTTTAAAGGCTGGGCCTACCTGTTGGGCGCCTCTGCTGTTGCAACTGCTCTAAGCTGGGCGATTCAGAAATATGCCGCACCTTGGCTGCACCGCAAGCTTGGCGGATCGGAGTCACGCAAACTAACCGGACTGTGGATCCCACTCGGTTCTGTAGTTATGGTAGCTATCATCGCTTTTCTATTCATTGGTACAAGCGCCAAAAATATTCTGCCCGCCAATATCAGTGTCCGGCTGGAGAATATCAACTTCAGACAGCACAGTGTACTGGAGCGGATCACTTTCTACAAAGACTCGATGAAGGTTATTAAAGATTATCCAATCTTAGGCACCGGCGGCGGCGGTTGGGCTACGCTCTATGAGAAATATGAGAACAACCCTTATACTGTCCGTCAGGTGCACAACTTCTTCCTGCAATATTTAATCGAAGTTGGGATTGTCGGATTCGTGCTGTTCATGAGTTTCATTCTGTATATTTTCTATAAATATATCCGTGGCTATGTGAAGCGGGATAAGGATGATTTCCAGAACGGATTTTTCTTCCTGATTATCGCTTTGTCCATCCTGATTCACAGCTTGCTGGACTTTAACTTAAGTTATGCTTTTATGGGAATTCTGGTCTTTATCGGTCTTGCGGGAATGACTGTCGTAATGGACAGCAAACCGCTTCGCAAGGGCTGGAACAAAAAAGGTGTTCGTCTTGGATATCTGGCCGCGCTTACTATAGGCACCGTGTATATGCTATTCCTCTCCATCACCTACATTAGCTCAGCTAGTGATGGAATGAAAGCCAAAAAACTGGTTAATGTCAGCCAGTCGTATGAAGAGCTGAAGACGCCGCTGGTGGCCGCTCTTAAGGAACGTCCAAGTCATCCGGAATCCGCCCTTATGCTATCATCTATTGACCAGACGGTGTTTGCGCAAACTCAGGATGAACAGTTCCTGGCTGAGTCTTACAGTGTGCTTACCCGGGCACTGAAGGATGAGCCTTTCAACAAACAACTGCTGGTCCAGCTTGCCAGCTATTATGACCTAAAAGGTCAAAGCGACCTGGCTTACAAGGTATATCTCGATAACACAGTCAACTTCAATTGGGATATCGACTGGTACAGTGAGCTGTTCAACCGGGGTGCTTTATTGGCACAAGAGGCCTCTGCACAGAAAGATGATGCCAAGCTGCAGGAATTCCTCCAAACGGTTTTCAAAACCTATGAGCATGTCCTGGCCAACATCGAGCATCTGAAGACTCTGCCGCCGGAACAACTGCAGGGAAGACCTTTTGCCATTACTCCGATCATAGCACTGAACATCGGCAACATGCAGCTCCTGAAGGGTGATGCTGAAGCAGCCGCTGCTACCGTGAAGTTGGGCTTCACCGGCAACTATGCCGAGCTGGCAGACAGTGGAAATCTATGGACGACGGATTGGTACGCAGGCTTCATCCGCATCTCTAGTGACCTGGGACAAGCAACCTTCGCTCAGCAGCCAGCAGATCTGTCTCCGATGTATGTACATTCTCAGAACGGCCTGCAAGCCTACAAGCTTCTGGCAACCCATCCGGAATTTAAAACTACTCCGGCGATTGCGCTGAATGTAGGAAAAATGCAGTATATGACCAGACAAACTCAGCTTGCTATTTCCACGTTGCAGCAGGTTCTCACCGACGACTACAATGATGCCACGAACCGTGAGATCGCACGCTGGTATCTGGCGGCACAGCAAAGAGCGGGCATTGCTCCGGATCAGGCTGTTTATGACAAGCTGATTGCAGCCGATCCTGCAGAAGCAGAGCAGGTTACCCAAATAGCTAATACGAGACTAAATTAGTGACAAATGATTGCCAAAAGAGCGCTCTCCCTCAAGTAGGGGTGGGCGCTCTTTTTTTATTCTATAACACAGTTGTTATTTAAGTGCCTCTTCGGCTTCTTGCTCCAGTACCTTTCTCAAATACAGCAGCAGGTCCTCTTTAAGCTCAGCATGCTGAAGCGCGTAATGGATGGTCGTCTGGATAAAGCCCATCTTCTCCCCTACGTCGTGGCGCTTGCCTTCGAAGTCATACGCTATAATCCGCTCCACGTCGCTCAAACGGGCAATGGCGTCTGTCAGCTGAATCTCTCCGCCTACCCCTACCTGCTGCTCACCCAGGATATCGAAGATACGGGGAGTCAGGATGTAGCGGCCCAAGATAGCGAGGTTGGAAGGCGCTTCTTCACGCTTGGGTTTCTCTACCAGCCGGTTAGCTTTGTAGACCCGCTCCGCTAGCGGGGTTCCATCCACAACGCCATAGCGGGATACTTCTTCCCAAGGCACCTGCTGGACGCCTACAACCGAAGATTTGTATTGATCAAAGATTTCGATCATTTGCAGAAGGCAGGGCTTCTCTGCTTCAACAATATCGTCACCGAGCAATACGGCAAACGGTTCGTTGCCGATGAATTTGCGCGCGCACCAAATGGCGTGACCCAGACCCTTCGGTTCTTTTTGACGGATATAGTGAATGTCGGCCATCTCCGAGGATTTGCGCACGGATTCCAACAGCTCCCACTTCTGCTTCTCGGCCAAACCAAACTCCAGCTCGAAGGAATTGTCGAAATGGTCCTCTATTGCACGTTTGCCTTTCCCTGTCACAATAATAATATCCTCAATCCCGGAAGCTACCGCTTCTTCGACAATATATTGGATGGTTGGTTTATCGACAATCGGCAGCATTTCTTTGGGCATGGCCTTGGTTGCGGGCAAAAAGCGGGTGCCCAGACCGGCGGCAGGGATAATCGCTTTACGGATCTTCATCTCTCACATTGCTCCTTCTGTCATCTACTGTATATAGGGTCGCCGTGTTTCTCATGACCTCTTAAAAAATGGCATATTTATTAACATTATAACAGTAATTATTGGGTTTTGGCAGAGTCAACTTCTTAGAGACTGGCATCCATTTCTGCGTGAAATAGAAGGTTAAGTGATGGGGTAAAGCATCTACTCTCTTATATTCAGAAAAAGGCCAGGCATACAAGGCCCGGAAGCATCACCTGTTGTAGAAGTGAACTTCCGCCTTGCTGGCCTGGCCGTTGTGGCTGCTGCTATGAATTACTTGGCATTCACCAGCTGCCCGCGGGTTACTCCGAGCTGGTTGGTTGCTTTTAGACTCTTCCAGACCTGGGTGCCGGAGATCTCTCCGCGTAGCGCGCGGCTGTACAAGCTGATTACTTCCGCCACCTGTTCAGGCGTTTCCTCCAGGAACTCAATCCGGAAGCTGGACACCCCGTGTTCACGGAAATTGTCCAGGTATTCCGCACCGGACTGTTCGACGGCATTGAATACCGTATTACGGCAGCCTTCATCCACCCGCACCGGATGGGACATGCCGATCCGGTCCTGCAGGGAAGCACGCTGCTCCTCGCAAGGTCGGCCGCAGTTGGTGTAGTTGGTGCCTTCACTCATGAAGGTACAATACACGCAATGTTCAGTATGGAACATCGGCAGATGCTGATGAATCACGATCTCCATGCTCGATGTATTACTGCTGTTGCCGAGCAGGTCGACCATCTGCTGGATGTTCAGATCATAGGATGGCGTGATCATATCACAGCCTGCTTCCAGGAACAGCTCCACCGCTTTATGGTTGGCGATGTTGAGCGAGAAGTCCCCGATCAGGCGCGGATGCACGACATCCGGCTGCTCCTGGCGGCGGCGCAGGTAATAGTACAGCGCGCCCGTGTTGCGCACGAGCACCGCATCCGGCTGCAGGCGCAGAATATTGGCGTGGTAGCCATTCTCACCAGGCATATGGATGCGCGGCGTCGCCAGCGTGATGCTGGCGCCCGCAGCCCGGACAGCGTCCACCGCTGCCGGGAACTGCTTGATAAACTCGAAGTCGGCGTAGATGCTCTTCACGCCGGCCTCGAGCGCAGCCTGCACCTGCGGCAGGCTGCGGCACAGCACGGTCAGCTCCGCTTCACCGTGCGCACGGCCCGCGCCCTCCCGCGCAGCGGGGAGGGCCGCCCCAGCGGCGCCCCTGCGGGCAGTGCCGCCGTAGACCTCTACCTCCCGTTTCACATAGACGGGAGGTTTCGGGCGCTCGCCCGCAAGCAGCTCCACCGCGCGGCGGCGGATGCTGTTCAGCTCGCGCATGGGCACGATTACGTCGCCTTCCAGCTGCGACGTAAGAGCATCCAGCTGGAACACAGTCCCGCCCAGGCGGCCGAATTGCTCTTCCAGCAGGGCAGTGTCCATCGGGCGCTTCTGGGCCGCTTCCAGCGGCAGCTCCGAGTCCACACGCACCGTGACGTTCTTCTGCACGTCACTCCACCAGGTCGAGAGCGGCTCGCCGACACGGCCTTCCACCTTCACGTGCACGGGGAAGACGCGGTAGGGCTTCTCCGTCTCATACGTCTGGCGCAGCGACTTGTCCAACGCAGGATCGTTGGTCTTCCAGATGCGGTCGCCGACATGCAGACGGCGCAGATCAACGTCGTTGCGTCCGGCGACGATGTCGATGATCCAGCCTTCACCGGCTTCGCCTTCCAGCTTTACGCCTTTGCGGCGCAGATCGTAGACGCGTCCGCCTTCTTCCTTCTTTGTTGGATCACCAGCGTCAAAAACAATCCCATCCCCGCGCTTCAGCGGCGCATGGATACGGCAGACTACGCCATCGCGGAGGATCTGCTCCACCGTTCCGAGGTACACGCCCCGGCTTTTGGGGAACGTGCCATCGATCAGCTTTTTATTATCCGTACCGTCTAGGAAACCGTGTGTGAAACCACGCGAGAAGCTCTGCTGCAGCTCACGCATCTCTTCCTTGGAGGGTGCAGACCATTCCCCGTCGAAATAACGGTCAATCGCCTTGCGGTACTTGCCAACTACATTGGCTACATATTCAGGGCTCTTCAGGCGGCCTTCAATCTTGAAGGAGGTCACGCCTGCTTCAATCAACTCCGGCATCAGATCAATGGCGGCCAGATCCTTCGGTGAGAGCAGGTACGTTACGTCCCCCATCGGTTTGATCTCGCCATCTACCATCAGATCATACGGCAGGCGGCAGGCCTGTGCGCATTCGCCGCGGTTCGCGGAGCGTCCACCCCACATCTCCGAGGTCAGACACTGGCCGGAATATGATACACACAGCGCACCGTGCACGAACACTTCCATCGGCAGGCGGGCCTGTTCCCCGATGGTGCGGATCTGCTTCAGGTTATTCTCACGCCCCAGCACCACTCGCTCCAGCCCGAACGGCTTCGTGAATTCCACCGCCTCCGGCGAGGTGATCGTCATTTGCGTCGAACCATGAATCGGGAAATCCGGCGAAATCTCGCGGATCAGCTTCACCAGCCCAAGATCCTGTACAATCACCGCGTCAACTCCGGCCTCCACACAGGCATCAATCAGTTGCTTTGCTTCCAGCAGTTCATTCTCAAACACCAATATATTAAAGGTCAGGAATCCCTTCACACCATAGCTGTGCAGGAACGCCATAATCTCCGGCAGCTCGTCCATGCGGAAGTTGTTCGCTCTCGCCCGTGCATTAAACTTCTCTACGCCAAAAAAGACAGCGTCCGCCCCGTTCGCCACCGCCGCACGCATGCAGTCCCAGTCACCCGCCGGAGCCAGCAGCTCCACGTCTTCTCTGCGTATTTCTTGCTCTTTCATTTATATCCTCCCAAACCGCTGATTCAGCGGGTCATTTCTGTACGATTAACTTATTAATTGTATCAAATATCACACCAGTGCGCCACGGGTTTACCAACATTTATAAAAAGACGCCTTCAGTGCGCCTGCGGCGGTAAAGGTGTCTTTGCCCTGAAACCTATGCCGTTCGTGTTGGCGGATTCGGTAATTGCCTTAGAGCGTGTCTTCAAACCTAAGCTTCAGGAGGATTATCACAGATTGAGCAGCAACAGGTAGAGAAATCTTCTCTCCCCGTCGCCGCTTGAATTGTCCTTGTCCTCCGAATCATCGGGTTTGAAGACACCTCCTAGCTGATCCAATTCATAATCATGGCATAGTCAGACACTAGAAATACAATCAGGCTGACAATTCCAAAACCAATGGCAAATTTATTCTTCTGCGGAGCTTTCAGCAGCCGGATCACGCCGACCAGAATCAGGATCGTAAACAAAACCATAAATACATCAAAGGTATGGAATTTCGACGCTTCCTGCACAGCAGCTTCTGCAAGCAGCATGGCACAACCTCCCCAAAAGTGTTGTCAAAACAAGCACTCTGTCCCCTGTGTCACCTTCTATGTTATCGCCACCATTTCATGCGTGCAAGAACATTTTGAGCAGTTTTGTATATTTGTTATAAAAAATTGTTTTTCTGAGCCATTCATCGATTGTTTGAGTGATTTTATTCATTGCAGTCATGAGGTTATCAACGGAAATTACAAGTTTGTTTTCTGTTCAAGTACCTGCCCTCCGGCAGTTCCGCAAAAAAAGCTGAGCCTCAGCGGCCCAGCTTTTTCTCATATTTATTTCGTAGGGTTACCTATCATATATACTAGTTTACAGTCTGCAGCATATCCTCCGTTCGCTTCGTATCGCGGAGCAATATCGGCTTCAAGTATCTCCCGGTATACGATTCTTCCACCTTGATGATCTTCTCCGGTGTTCCCGTTGCGAGCACAGTCCCGCCGCCGCTTCCACCTTCCGGACCCATATCAATGATATAGTCGGCCGTCTTGATCACATCCAGATTATGTTCGATCACCAGCACAGACTCGCCGGAATCCACCAAACGGTGTAATACCTCCAGCAATCGTCCGATATCATCCACATGCAGACCTGTCGTTGGCTCGTCCAGAATGTAGAGCGTCTTGCCGGTGCTGCGGCGATACAACTCGGAGGCCAGCTTCACGCGCTGTGCTTCGCCGCCGGACAAAGTAGTTCCCGGCTGCCCGATGTTGATATAACCCAGGCCCACATCCATCAGCGTCTGCATCTTACGGTGGATCTTAGGAATGTTCTTGAAGAATTCCGTAGCATCCTCTACGGTCATTTCCAGCACATCGGCAATGCTCTTGCCTTTATACTTCACTTCCATCGTCTCACGGTTGTAACGTTTGCCCTTACATACTTCACAAGGAACGTATACATCCGGCAGGAAGTGCATCTCAATCTTGATAATTCCATCGCCGCGGCAAGCTTCACAGCGCCCACCTTTGACGTTGAAGCTGAAGCGGCCTTTTTGGAAACCGCGCACCTTGGCTTCATTAGTCTTGGAGAACAGATCACGGATATCGTCGAATACCCCGGTATAGGTCGCCGGATTCGATCTTGGCGTCCGTCCGATCGGTGACTGATCGATCTCGATCACCTTGTCGAGATGATCCAGTCCGCGGATTTCTTTATGCTGGCCGGGTCGGACCTTGATGGCTCTGTTCAATTGCCGTGCTAGGCTCTTATATAGTATTTCATTAATGAGCGAGGATTTGCCTGAGCCGGAAACTCCCGTTACTGCTGTGAACACACCCAGCGGAATCTTCACATTCACATTCTTCAGGTTATTTTCTTTGGCACCGCGGATTTCCAGCCAGCGGTCATCGGTGGGACGGCGTTTCGCGGTTACCGGAATAAACTTCCGTCCGCTCAGATAGTCCCCTGTCAGGGAATTCGGATCATCCATAATCTCCTGCGGCGTTCCCTGAGACATTACCTGTCCGCCGTGAATGCCTGCACCCGGTCCAATATCAATGATATAATCAGCAGCCATCATCGTGTCTTCATCATGCTCAACTACAATCAGCGTGTTGCCGAGATCGCGCATATGGGCCAAGGTAGAGATCAGACGGTCATTGTCTCGCTGATGCAGGCCTATGCTGGGCTCGTCCAGAATGTAGAGTACGCCCATCAGGCTTGATCCAATCTGGGTCGCCAGACGAATCCGCTGCGCCTCTCCACCGGACAAAGAGCCCGCCGCACGGCTAAGCGACAGATAGTCCAGCCCCACATTCACCAGGAAGCCGAGCCGGGAGCTGATTTCCTTGAGAATTAGGTTGGCAATCGCCTGCTCCTTCTCACTCAGCTCAATGCTTGCAAACATCCGCTCACAATCACCAATCGACAGATTGGTCACATCTGAGATATTCTGTTCGTTGATCGTAACGGCAAGAATTTCACGCTTCAGGCGTTTACCTTTGCAGACATGACAGGGCTTGGCGCTCATGAAGCCTTCAATATATTCACGGATACCGTCCGAGGCCGTCTCCCGGTAACGCCGTTCCAGATTGGGAATGATCCCCTCAAAGGCTACCATGGCATCCTTCTTCTGGCCGAAATCATTTTCGTATTTGAATCGAATCTTCTCACTGCCGGTGCCATTCAACAGCTTGGCCATTTGTTCCGCCGGCAAACTACCGACCGGCACATCCTGCGGAATTTTGAAATGCTCACAGACCGATTTCAGAAATTGCGGATAATAATTGGAGGTGCTGCCGGTCCAGGCTACAAATGCCCCCTGCGCTATCGTCATCCCGTGGTCAGGAATCAAAAGATCCGGGTCAACTACCATCTTCACACCTAGTCCGTCACACTCGGGGCAAGCCCCGAATGGGCTGTTGAAAGAGAACATGCGCGGCGCCAGCTCATCAATGCTGAATCCGCAGACGGGACAAGCGAAGCTTGCACTGAACAGCAGCTCCTCCTGGCCGATCACATCAACCAGAATCTGACCTCCGGACAGCTTCAGCGCAGTTTCCAGCGAGTCGGTCAGGCGTGTCTCTACATCATCCTTGATGACGATCCGGTCCACCACCACTTCAATGGTGTGCTTCTTGTTCTTCTCCAGTTCAATCTCCTCGGACAGATCACGCAGTTCACCATCTACACGCACCCGCACGAACCCTTGCTTGGAGATATCAGTGAATAGTCCCTTGTGCTCTCCCTTGCGCCCCGAGATAACCGGAGCCAGAATCTGCAGGCGGGTCTTCTCGGGATATTGCATAATCCGGTCAACCATCTGTTCGACGGTCTGGGATGTAATCTCAATCCCATGCTCAGGACAATGCGGATGGCCAATCCGGGCAAACAGCAGCCGTAAATAATCGTAGATTTCAGTTACTGTCCCTACGGTAGAACGCGGGTTGCGGCTGGTTGTCTTCTGGTCAATCGAGATGGCCGGGGACAACCCTTCGATCGAATCCACATCCGGTTTCTCCATTTGACCGAGGAACTGACGCGCGTACGCAGAGAGCGATTCAACGTAACGCCGCTGGCCTTCGGCATAGATGGTGTCGAACGCCAGCGATGACTTGCCGGAGCCGCTTAGCCCTGTGAGGACGACGAACTTGTCGCGCGGAATCGTCACATCGATATTTTTGAGATTATGCGCTCGTGCGCCTTTGATTACAATATGTTCGATTGCCACGGTTGATTCTCCTTCATAAATAAATTCGATCCCTCCCAAACCCTCCCTTCCAAGGGAGGGCCCCAAAGGGTTGCACCCTCTGGACACCTGCAAGCTTGGCGAATGAGCCAGGCGGTACTGTGATTAGGAGGCTGGGTACTTGGAACGCTTATCCCTGCGGGACCGCTTGGACGCCGCAATGGACGGCCCGCTATCCCTGACGGGATGTGCGACCGGGTACTAAAGTCAAAAGAGAGCTGTTCCTTCGGAATGCGCTAAGTGCAGCTGTCCCTTCGGGATGCGCAAGACCTTAAAGGCAAGTGCGAGCTGTTCCTTCGGAATGCGCAAAACCTTAAGGTCAAAGGCGAGCTGTTCCTTCGGAATGCGCAAGACCTTAAAGGCAAGTGCGAGCTGTTCCTTCGGAATGCGCAAAACCTTAAGATCAAAGACGAGCTGTTCCTTCGGGATGCGCAAGACCTTAAAGGCAAGTGCGAGCTGTTCCTTCGGAATGCGCAAAACCTTAAGGTCAAAGGCGAGCTGTTCCTTCGGGATGCGCAAGACCTTAAAGGCAAGTGCGAGCTGTTCCTTCGGAATGCGCAATAGCACAGACATATAATAGGCGAAGCCTATATTATTGAAAAAGAACGGCGTTGACAGCACCGTTCCATTTCACAGTAAAAAAGGCGCTCGGGGCTATTCAGCCCGCAGCTCCAGTAAAGCATCGCGCAGCTCGGCGGCGCGCTCGAATTGCAGGTTCTTGGCGGCGTTCTTCATCTCCGCCTCGAGGCGCTGCATCAGGCTCTGGCGTTCCTTCTTGTTCAGCTTGCCGCCGGCACCTGTAAGGTAATCAGCCTTGGACTCGGCCACCTTGGTAGCCTCGATGATTTCGCGAACCTTCTTGTGGATCGTCGTTGGCGTGATTCCATTGGCTTCATTATGGGCGATCTGGATCTCGCGGCGGCGAGAAGTCTCGCCCATCGCTTTATCCATGGAGTCGGTGATCCGGTCGGCATACATAATAACGCGGCCTTCAGAGTTACGCGCGGCGCGGCCCATGGTCTGGATCAGCGAACGCTCGGAGCGCAGGAAGCCCTCCTTGTCAGCATCCAGTATCGCTACCAGAGAAACTTCGGGCAGGTCGAGACCCTCTCTCAGCAGGTTGATCCCAATCAGCACATGGAACGTGCCCAATCGCAAGTCACGCAGGATCGCCATCCGCTCAAGGGTCTTGATATCGGAGTGCATGTAGCGTACCTTGATGCCGATTTCCTTGAAATAATCTGTGAGGTCCTCGGACATCTTCTTCGTAAGGGTCGTGACCAGCACACGCTCATCACGCTCTACACGGTCACGGATCTCGTTGATCAGATCATCAATTTGTCCTTCGGAAGGACGGACTTCAATAATCGGGTCCAACAGTCCGGTTGGGCGAATAATCTGCTGGACCATCGTCTCGCATCGTTCCAGCTCATAGGGGCCGGGGGTCGCAGAGACATAAATAATCTGGTTGACTTTCTCTTCGAATTCCTCAAATCTCAGCGGCCGGTTGTCAAGTGCGGAAGGCAGACGAAAACCATGCTCAACAAGCACGGTCTTGCGCGCCCGGTCACCATTGTACATCGCACGGATCTGCGGCAGCGTCACATGGGATTCGTCAATCACAATCAGTAAGTCATCAGGGAAATAATCCATCAAGGTATACGGGGTTGCACCCGGCTCGCGGAAGGTCAACGGACCGGAATAGTTCTCAATCCCGGAGCAGAAGCCTACCTCTTTCATCATCTCTATATCATAACGTGTACGCTGCTCCAACCGCTGCGCTTCCAGCAGCTTGCCGGCATCGTGCAACGCCGCCAGCCGTTCTTCCAGCTCACGTTCAATATTCACCAGCGCCACCCGCATTGTTTCTTCTTCCGTAACAAAGTGGGACGCCGGGAAAATAGCCACATGGTCACGTTCAGCAATCAATTCACCGGTCAGCACGTCAATCTCGGTAATTCGTTCGACCTCATCTCCGAACAGCTCTACCCGGATCGCGCGTTCTCCCTGCGAGGCCGGGAAGATCTCGATCACATCTCCGCGCACGCGGAAGGTACCGCGCACGAAATTGATATCGTTGCGTTGATACTGGATATCAACCAATCGGCTCAGCAGCTCGTTGCGAGGCTTCTCCATGCCTACCCGCAGTGACAGCAGCAGGTTGCCGTAGGCAGCCGGCGAACCGAGGCCGTAAATGCAGGATACACTCGCTACAATAATCACATCGCGCCGTTCGAACAGAGAGCTGGTCGCGGAGTGGCGGAGCTTATCGATCTCTTCATTGATGCTGGAGTCTTTCTCGATGTAGGTGTCGGAGGAAGGGATGTACGCCTCTGGCTGGAAATAATCGTAGTAGCTGACGAAGTAATCCACCGAATTATGGGGAAAGAATTCCTTGAACTCGCTGGCCAGCTGCGCGGCCAGGGTCTTATTGTGCGCAATAACCAGCGTCGGCCGGTTGAGCTTGGAAATCACTTGCGCGATCGTAAACGTCTTGCCTGTACCAGTTGCCCCCAGCAGTGTCTGCTCCTTCTTGCCCTGCCGGATGCCTTCTAATAATTCCTCTATGGCAACAGGCTGATCACCCTGGGGGGTATATTCGGACTCCAATTCGAAAGTCTTCGAACTGAGGACAAGTTCATTCATTTGCCCGTCTCCCCTCTATCGTCTAAAATATATGAATATATCATAATTGTTGGCTGAAAGTTGCTGCGGCATAATGCCAGAAAAAAATGGAATATAAGAATACCTGTTCCCGTTCATTATACATTGAAGTTTTCATCCTTGCAAACCATAATATATAGTAATTTAAGGAGCCTTAATCTATGGATATTACCTCAATCATCGGCCTTTTGGCCGGACTTGCCGCCTTGATCGGCGGTTTTCTATGGGAAGGCGGCAGCCTCTCCGGCCTGCTGCAGCTGAACGCGGCCCTGATTGTGTTCGGCGGCACGCTGGCTGCGGTTATGGTCAGCTTCCCTTCCGGCAGACTGCGCCAAGTTCCTGCAGCGCTGCGCATGGCCTTCGGCCGCCATTCGGCGGATGATGCCGCCAAAGCCGAGGAGCTCATCGCCATGGCCGCTGTTACCCGTCGAAGCGGTGTACTGACGCTGGAGAAAACAGCGGAAGAGCACCCGGACGCTTTTACCCGCGAAGGACTGCTGCTGATTGTAGACGGCACAGATCCGGACCAGGTACGGCAGATTATGGAGCTGGAAATGGACGCCAAAGAAGCCAAATATGAAGGATACGCCAAAGTCTTCGAAGCCGCCGGCGGGTACGCCCCAACCATGGGAATCATCGGCACCGTGATGGGTCTGATCCGTGTGCTGAGCAGCCTGAGCGATCCGTCAGATCTGGGCGGTTCCATTGCGGTTGCATTCGCGGCCACCCTGTATGGTGTTGCCAGTGCCAACCTATTATTTTTACCCATTGCCTCCAAAATCAAATCCCGCAGCGAAGGCCGGCTGCACAGCATGGAGATGCTGCTGGTCGGCATCCTGGCCTTGCAGAACGGGGAACATCCGCTAATGGTGCGCAAGAAGCTGAACTCCTTCCTGCCGGATGAAACGGCTGTAAGCCGCCGGGAAGCAGGAGGTTCATAATGAGACAAAGAGGGCGACGCAAGCAGCGTAATGTGGTGCCTGAGAGCCGTGACCGCTGGATGATTACCTACGCGGATCTGATTACGCTGCTGCTGATTTTCTTCGTAATCATGTTTGCCATGAGCAGCCTGGATACAGCCAAATATAACAGCGTTACCGGCTCCTTGTCAGAGACCTTCAAATCAGGTGGTTCTGTGCTGGATGGAGGAAACGGTGAGCTTGACGGAAACAAAGGCACAGAATCTGGAGGACCGGGGGTAGTTCCGGCTCCCCAGAGTACAGACTTGCCGGGTAACGGCGCAGACAGCGGCGGGACAGGCACTGAAGGCAGTGTTCAGCCCTCTTCGTCACCGGCTCCGGGCGCAGCCGCAGCAGTGGGGCCGCCATCGGAGCGTGAGCTGGCATTCCGTGAACAGGAGGCCAAACTGGCGGAGCTGGTAGGAGTCATCACACGTTATGTGGAGGATAATAATCTGGATAACCAGATTTTTGTGGCCGACAAGCCGCAGGGCATTGCCATCACCTTAAGCGACCGCTTTCTGTTCGATATCGGCAGAGCCGAGCTGAAAGCCCCTGCCCTGCCTGCTCTGACCCAGCTGTCGGAGTTGTTTGGGGGCATCGGGGCCAAGATCAGCATTGAGGGACATACGGACAATACGCCTGTATCCTCCGCTTCCCGATACAATGACAACTGGGAGCTGTCGGGAGCCAGAGCGCTGTCGGTACTGCGCTTCTTCCTGGACAGTGAAGGGCTGGACCCGGACAGCTTCCAATATGCAGGATATGCTGACACCCGTCCTGCGGCTGACAACAGTACCGCTGCCGGACAGCAGAAGAACCGCCGTGTGGAGATTATTGTGCTGCGGCAGCTGCAGGAGGAGGAATAAGCGGATTTCAGTAGAATATATACCGAAAATTCGCTTTTCCACTTCCTGTAAAAAGGAGTTCAGGACCGATGACTACCGCAAACGGAACCTCACGGGACTCCGCCCGTTTCTTAAACCGCATACAGCTGCTCTTGTCATTGCTGTTCAATACATTATTTCAAGTTTTTGCAATCATGCTGGCGGGTGGACTGGTCTACTATCAAAAGACAGACCTCACACATTAGTGACATCAATGTGCAAAGCCTGTCTTTTAAAAATATAAGATTCTTTATTCTTCTTGTTGTACTAATTACCAAAAATTACATTTAAATTATCCCTATTCGCTCAACAGCTCGCGGTAAGCCGCAGCGTCCAGCAGGCCGGCAATCGCGGCGAACTCGCCCTCAATCTCTACCTCGAAAATCCATCCCTCGCCATAAGGCTGGTCATTGATCAGCTCCGGGCTGGCCTCCAGCGCGTCGTTAATACGGGTGACCTTGCCGGAAACCGGTGAATATAATTCAGAAACGGTCTTAACAGATTCAATGCTGCCTACGCTGTCACCGGCTGTGATGGAGGAGCCTACGTCCGGGAACTCCACAAACACGATATCTCCCAACAAATGCTGGGCATGATCGGTGATGCCAATCCGCACTACCTGACCTGCTGCCTGCTGTGCCCACTCATGCTCTTCGCTGTATAGCAGGTTGTCTAACACTTCGCTCATACACTAGCCGCCTCTTTTCCAAAATGAAGTTGTAAATTTAGTTATAGCCTAAGTTATCTGGCTGCGCTATGTCAATATTACTGACAGGAAATTTAAATTTGTCGACTTTTTGACGTTTTTTTGTTGACAGCGGTACGCGATTGCCGTTTTAATGGAGTCAGCAGCATTTCATACGTTTTGCGAATGATGGCATAGGGAGAGACTGTCTCAAGAAGACGGCGCCGAAGGAGTAAGCTCTGGTTAGAGTGAATCTCTCAGGCAAAAGGACCTTTGCCGGACGCATCTCTGGAGAGCATCAGGATACGCGAGCAGCGAAGCAGCGCCCTGATCACCAACGGGGAAACCTCACCGGGAGCCTGATCCGGTGCAGGGTAACTCTCAGGTACCAAGGACAGAGCGGGAATCCAATTTATGCCATTCGGCATGATGGTTTCCGCCTGTCCTTTTTTTGTGCAGCGGCAGGTGAAGCAGCTCGATCAGATCAAAAGGAGTGAGGGAATGGAAACATTGAAGCGTACGCCATTTTATGAGCTATATTCCGCTTATGCGGATTCGAGATGTATCGACTTCGGCGGCTGGGAGCTGCCGGTGCAGTTCACAGGCATAGTGAAGGAGCATGAAGCCGTCCGCCAGCAGGCCGGACTGTTCGACGTCTCGCATATGGGCGAATTCATGTTGACGGGCAGCGGAGCTGAAGCCTTCCTGCAGCATATGACCACGAACGATGTCAGCATGCTGACCGACGGCGGGGCGCAGTATACGCTGCTCTGTTACCCAGGCGGCGGCGTTGTCGATGATCTGCTGGTCTACCGGCTCGGCGAGCACCGCTATATGCTGGTCGTCAACGCCTCCAACATCGACAAGGACTTCCAGTGGCTGGAGCAGCATCTGGACCCCGCCTTCGGCGAAGTCAGCCTCACCAATGTCTCTGACGAGACGCTGCTGCTGGCGCTGCAGGGGCCGCTGGCCGAGACGATTATGGCTGCTGTTTCCACTGAGCCGCTGGAAGGGCTGAAGCCCTTCCGGTTCATCGAAGACGCCACCGTCTGCGGCGTGAAGGTCCTGCTCTCCCGCACCGGCTACACCGGAGAGGACGGCTTCGAGCTGTACGCACCGCTGGAAGCCGCCGCCACGCTCTGGAACGGACTGCTGGCTGCAGGTGCTCCGCACGGACTGACACCAGCCGGGCTTGGCGCACGCGACACGCTGCGCTTCGAAGCCAAGCTGCCGCTGTACGGGCAGGAGCTGTCGGCGGACATCACGCCGCTGGAAGCCGGAGTCCAGTTCTTCGTGAAGCTGGACAAAGGCGACTTCATCGGCCGCGAGGCCCTGCTCCAGCAGAAGGAAGCCGGCCTTCCCCGCCGTCTGGTCGGTCTGGAGATGATCGACCGCGGCATTCCCCGCTCCCATTATCCGGTGTACGCGGCCGACGGCAGCAAGATCGGTGAAGTGACCACCGGAACGCAGTCCCCTACGCTGAAGCGCAGCCTTGGACTGGCACTGATCGATGCCGCTTATAGTGAAATCGGCACAGAGGTTAACGTGGAGATCCGCGGCAAGCAGCTGAAGGCTGTCGTGGTGAAAGCCCCTTTTTATAAGAAGACAACTCAAGGAGTGAAGCCGTAATGAAGCACCGTTATCTGCCCATGACCGCGCAGGACCGCACCGAGATGATGGAGACCGTCGGGATTACGTCCATCGACGAGCTGTTCGCCGATATTCCCCAGGCTGTCCGCTATCAGGGAACGATGCCTATGTCTGAGCCACTGGATGAATATGCCCTGCTTCGCCACATGAAAGGCCTGGCAGACAAGAATGCCGACTTCGACACCCATGCCAGCTTCCTTGGCGCGGGACTCTACGACCACCATATTCCCGTAGTCATTAACCATGTGATCTCCCGCTCCGAATTCTATACAGCTTACACCCCTTACCAGCCGGAGATCAGCCAGGGGGAACTGCAGGCAATCTTCGAATTCCAGTCCTATATCTGCGAGCTGACCGGCATGAAGGTAGCTAATGCCAGCATGTATGATGGGGCTACTGCCTTCGCCGAAGCGGCTGTTCTGGCCGCCGGAGCCACCAAACGCAAGAAGCTGATTGTCTCCCGCACCGTTCATCCCGAAACGCGCCAGGTGCTGCGCACCTCTGCGAATGCTTGGGGCCTTGACGTGGTGGAGATTGACTATAAAGACGGCGTTACCGATCAAGCGAAGCTGGCCGAAGCCATCGACGGCGACACCGCCGCCGTGCTGGTGCAGTCGCCCAACTTCTTCGGCTGCATCGAGGATCTGCGCGCGGTAGAACCGCTGATCCATGAGGTCAAGGGGCTGCTCGTGGTCAGCGCCAATCCGATTGCCCTCGGCGTGCTGGAGACACCGGGCAAGCTCGGCGCCGATATCGTCGTCGGAGACGCCCAGCCGCTCGGCATTCCGGCTTCGCTTGGCGGCCCTACCTGCGGCTTCTTCGCCGTAGCCGAGCCGCTGATGCGCCGCATGCCGGGCCGGATTGTCGGCCAGACCGTAGACCGCAGCGGCAAGCGCGGCTTCGTACTGACGCTGCAGGCCCGCGAGCAGCATATCCGCCGCGAGAAGGCTACGTCGAACATCTGCTCCAATCAGGCGCTGCTGGCGCTCTGCGCTTCCGTCTACCTCTCGGTGATGGGCAAGGAAGGCATGCGCGAGGTCGGCGAGCTGAATATCCGCAAGAGCCATTACGCGGCAGGCAGGCTGGCAGAGCTAAGCGGTGCAGAACGCTGCTTCTCCGCCCCATTCTTCAATGAGTTTGTACTGAAGCTTCCCGAGGGAAGCGACGTCAAGAAAATTAATTCCAAGCTGATCAGGCAGGGCTACATCGGCGGCTACGATCTGGGCCGCGATTATCCCGAGCTGGCCGGACATATGCTGGTTGCCGTTACGGAGAAGAGAAGCAAGACTGAAATCGACCAATTCGCAAGCGTACTGGAGGGCTGTGTATGAAGCCGGAACAAAGTCTGATTTTTGAATTAAGCCGCCCGGGCCGCTCGGCCTACTCTTTGCCGGTCTGTGATGTCCCTGAGGAGCAGAGCCTTGATACCATGATCCCGGAAGGGCTGCTGCGCAGCGAGCCGGCAGTGCTGCCTGAAGTGTCGGAAGTGGATGTGATCCGCCACTATACTTCCCTCTCCCGGCGCAATTTCGGGGTAGACAACGGCTTCTATCCGCTGGGCTCCTGTACGATGAAATATAACCCGAAGATCAATGAAGATGTCGCCCGTTTCCCAGGCCTGGCCAAGATTCATCCTTACCAGCCGGAGGAGAGCATCCAGGGCGCGCTGGAACTGATGTACACGCTGCAGAAGGACCTTGCCGCCCTGACCGGCATGGACGCCGTTTCTCTCCAGCCTGCCGCCGGTGCCCATGGGGAATGGACCGGCCTGATGATGATCCGCGCCTACCATGAGAGCCGCGGCGAGACCCGCACCAAGGTCATTGTGCCGGACTCCTCACACGGCACCAATCCGGCCAGCGCCGCAGCAGCCGGTCTCGATACGATAACCATTCCTTCCAACGAGAAGGGAATGGTTGATCTGGACGCGCTGCGGGCGGCAGTCGGCAGCGACACCGCAGCGCTTATGCTGACCAACCCGAGCACACTCGGCCTGTTCGAGACACAGATCGTTGAGATCGCCGCTATTGTGCATGAAGCAGGCGGCCTGCTCTATTATGATGGAGCCAACTCCAATGCGATCATGGGCATTACCCGTCCGGGCGACATGGGTTTCGACGTGGTGCATCTTAACCTGCACAAGACGATGAGCACACCGCACGGCGGCGGCGGACCGGGAGCAGGACCGGTTGGCGTGAAGACCCGGCTGATTCCGTTCCTGCCGCAGCCAACCGTTGCCAAGCAAGAAGACGGCAGCTACACGCTGGATTTCGGCGGACCGTTGTCGATTGGACGGGTGAAGGCTTACTACGGCAACTTCGGCATTCTGGTCCGCGCTTACGCCTATATCCGCACTTACGGTCCGGACGGACTGCGCGAGGTGTCGGAGAACGCTGTGCTGAACGCCAACTATATGATGCACCGCCTGGCTCCTTATTTCGAAATTCCATATCCAGGTGTCTGCAAGCATGAGTTCGTGATGTCAGGCCGGGGATTGAAGCAATACGGTGTGCGCACGCTCGACGTAGCCAAACGGCTGCTCGATTTCGGCTACCACCCGCCTACAGTCTACTTCCCGCTTACCGTCGAAGAGTGCCTGATGATCGAACCGACCGAAACCGAAAGCAAGGAAACGCTCGACGGCTTCATTGAGACGATGATCCAAATCGTCAAGGAAGCCCAGGAAACGCCGGAGATTGTGATCAACGCGCCACATACGACGGAGATCAGCCGTCTGGATGAGACTCAGGCCGCGCGCAAGCCGGTGCTGAACTGCTCCTGCGGGTAACCGAATATACGAAGCGGCTAATCCGCAAGTCTGTTTATAGACTTGCAGATTAGCCGCTTTTTTTCATTATAAATACCAACATGCCTGAAATGCGGAAACCCCCACTCATTGAGCCAGCTTCTTGGCAAATTGCCATCTGTCACTGACACTCATCTTGGAGTAGATGCTCTTGATCATGTTGCGCACCGTCCCTTCGCTGATGTTCAGCTCATTGGATATGTACAGCGCGCTCTTCTGCAGGGACCACAGGCCGGCGACTTCCCGCTCCCTGTCAGTTAACCCATATTCATGGAAGCTGCGCAGTTGAGAGCAGTCCGCTCCAGCCTTAGCCCATCCGCATAAGGGGGAATCACCATTGAGTATTATTGAAGCCAAACAACTGTCCAAATCCTTCATGCAGGCAGTGAAAGAGCCGGGTCTGAGGGGTTCGGTCAAACATCTGTTTGTGCCCAGACATATCAAAAAAACGGCGGTGAACGCTCTCGATCTAACCATTGAAGCCGGGGAGTCGGTAGCCTATGTAGGTCCAAACGGAGCAGGCAAGTCCACCACGCTCAAAATGCTGACCGGCATTCTGCTGCCCACCTCCGGCTCCGTAACAGTAAACGGAATCAATCCCTACAAAAACCGGATCGAAAATGCTGCCCAGATCGGAGCGGTGTTCGGCCAGCGCACCCAACTGTGGTGGGACATTCCGATTACCGAGTCTTTCTCCCTGCTGAAGGATATCTATCAGATTCCGAGCGTGGTCTACAAAGCCAATCTGGACATGTTCACCGAGCTGCTGGGGATGAACGAATTCATTCATCTGTCCGCTAGGAAGCTGTCGCTTGGGCAGCGGATGCGCGCCGATCTGGCGGCTTCCCTGCTGCATAACCCGCCGATTCTGTATCTGGACGAGCCTACGATTGGGCTGGATGTATCCGTCAAACAAAGAATCCGTGAATTCATCAAGCAGATCAATCAGCAGCAGCAAACCACAGTGATGTTAACCACCCATGATCTGGGCGATATTGAGGACTTGTGCAAGCGGCTGATTATTATCGACCACGGCTCTATCATCTATGATGGCAGTCTGGCCGAAGTGAAAGCGAATTTTGCCAAGGAACGGGTGATTTTCTTTCAGGTCGCCTCCCCGATGCCCCAGCTCTTAGAGCAATTGGAGCAGACGACGGGAATGAAGCTTACGATCCAGGGTGAACTGGAATTCTCTGTGGCTTTCGACCGGTATGAATATACGGCCAGCGAGGTGGTCAGCCGGGTGATGAAATTCGGCGAGGTGGCTGACTTCCGTATGGAGGAAACACAGATCGAAGCGGTGATCAAAAGTGTCTACGAGGGTAGCCTGGATCTTAACCTGCGCGTGCAGTGAAGGAGGGACCGCGTAATTATGGGCGTAATGAAGTTTAAAAAATACCGCAGTATAGCCAACCGTTCCTTGCAGAATATTCTGGCGTACCGGCTCTCCTACGTGATGACCCTTTTATCCAGTTTCGTCAATCTGCTGGCCGTCTATTTTCTATGGCAAGGCATATACAACGGGCGTGAGTCTCTGGGCGGGTACAGCTGGGATCAGATGAAAACGTATCTTCTGGTCACCTTTCTGGCCAATTCCATCTTGTCCTGGTATTCCGAAACGGCCATTTCAGCCAAAATTCTCGATGGCAGCGTGGCCGCCGATCTGCTGAAGCCGATTGATTTCCAAAGCGCACGCTTCGCGGAGACCTTGGGCTCCAGCCTGCTGGAAGGGACCTTGGGCATCTTTCTGATCGGATGTTTTATGATGCTCACACCGGGAGTCAAACTTCCGCATTCCCCTTGGGTCTATCCGCTATTCGGGTTCAGCCTGCTGGCTGTGATGGTGGTCAAGTTCGGGGTGGTGTATCTGGCCGCTCTGCTCTGCTTCTGGTCTACAGGCTCCCTCGGCATCGTCTGGACACGGATTGCGCTCACCAATTTAATGTCCGGGGCGCTGGTTCCGCTTGCTTTTTTCCCGGATTGGCTGGAGCGGCTGGCTTTGTGGCTGCCATTTCAGAGCATTATCCATACGCCTACAGTGATCTTCCTGCAGCAGACAGATGGCTGGGGTGCGTTGTGCCTGATCGGACTGCAATGTCTGTGGGGAGCTCTCCTCTGGTGGGCAGGCAAAAAAATATGGAGCTGGGCCGTCCGCCAGGTAACCATTCACGGGGGGTAAAGGAGGTTGGAACATGCGGTTGAAGCGCATGGTTTATTTGTACCAGAGAATGTATGTGCAGCAGCTCAAAGCTATCCTGGAATACAATAAGGATTTCTATATTCTAATGTGTTCCGCAGCGTTGACTCAGGTGCTTGGCTTCGTGTTTCTGTGGGTGATTTATGACCGGATTCCGGACATCAACGGCTGGCAGTTCTGGGAAGTGATCTTTATGTACGCGATGATCTTTCTTACAGAGGGGATCGGCTCCTTATTCTTCGAGGGCACCTGGCGACTCAGCGGGCTAGTGAACCGCGGGGAGCTGGACCGTTATCTGCTGCGGCCAGTTCCCGTTGTGCTGCAAATATTCTGTACCGGCGTCGGCATCAACGGCCTCGGCAACCTGCTGATTGGCGTTGTGATGGTCTGGCAGTCGTTCGTACGCAGCCAGCTGGAATGGTCGCCGGAGAAGATTGCCGTCATCGCAGTGCTGCTGCTGAGTGCGGTGGTGACCCGGGTGTCAATCAATCTGGCCGGTAATTCAGCAGCCTTCTGGGTCCGCAACTCCGGCAACGCTTTTCCGCTGATGGTGCATAGTCTGGCCGATCTGGCCAAATATCCGATTACCATCTTTCATCAGAGTATCCGCATATTTATCTCTACGGTGCCGCCTTATGCATTCATCAGCTTTTATCCGGCTACCTACATCTTCGATAAAAGCGGTGGCGCAAGCTGGTGGCTGCTGTCGCCGGTTGTCGCCATCGGCAGTGCGGCAGCCTCCTACGGAATCTTCCGGCTCGGATTGTCGCGTTATGAGAGCACGGGTAATTAGATTATTAGCTACAGAACAGGCCTCCCCGTCCGGTCAGCCGGATAGGGAGGCCTGTTCTGTTACTCCAATCTAATCTTAAGCTGTTTCCTGCAGCTCGGCTGGCTTCAGCGCCGCTCGGCGCTGTTTGGCTGATTTGCGGAAATAGAACAGCTCGTAAATCACCGGCACAATAATCAGTGTCAGCAGGGTGGCGGCGGTCAGACCGCCGATCACGACGATTGCCAGACTCTGTGAGACAATGCTGCCTTCCGCGGAATGCCCGAACAGCAGCGGCAGCATGGCGCAGACGGTGGCAATGGCCGTCATGAGGATCGGACGCATCCGGGTGCCCGCCGCTTCGAGAATTGCTTCGCGCACGTTCATATGCTCCTCGTTATGCTTGATCCGGTCAATCAGCACAATTGCATTGGTGACCACGATCCCGATCAGCATCAGTGCCCCGAACATGGCCGTGAAGTCCGGTGTAATCCCGGAGACCAAGAGGCCGATAATCGCGCCGATGGCGGCCAGCGGCAAGGAGAACATGATCGCCAGCGGCGCACGCAGCGTCTTGAAGGTCAAGACCATAATGAGATAGACCAGACCTATCGAGATCAGGGCGGTCATGCCCAGATCATTGAAGTCCCCGGACTGATCGGCCGATGCTCCGCCTGCAAACAGGGTTATTCCCTCCGGAAGCTTGATGCTGTCGGTCTGCTCTCTAATATCTGCACCGATTTCAGATACCTTCTTCGGATCTACTTTTGCCGTTATCCGTACATAAGGCTTGCCGTCCTTGTGGTAGAGCATCGCCGGCTGCTTGCTAACCTCCAGGGTGGTCAGCTGGGAGAGCAGCTTGGGCCCTTCAGCTGTTATTAGTGTGATGTCGTTCAGTTCCTGCTGTGTTGTTGGCTGCAGCACCGGATCAAGTACCACTGCCGCCGTCGATCCGTCCAGCTCCATCTGCCCGATCGGCAGCGGATTCAGCATCGCCCCCAGCTGCATGGCGATTTCCTGGGCGTTCGCCTTGGCCGGATCCACCTTGAAGCCAAACTCCGGTTTGGTATCCTCCATATTGCTGCTGATCTTCTCAATACCTTCTACCCCCTTCAGCTTCGCCACAACCTGCTCTGCGACAGGGGTTATCTTCGCCAGGTCATCGCCTATGATGTCGATGTACTCATTGGCGGAGCTTGAGCTCATCATACTGAATTCATTCGCAGTCAAGGTTGCTCCGGCATATTTCCCCTGCTGTCCGCGGACGAAATCCAGCAGCTCTTGGGCGTCTGCGTCCTCCTTCATCACAACCGTATAATCAACTTGGGTCACAGAACTAACTGAACCAAATTTCGCAGCATCGGCACTGTTGCCGGATTGCATGACCACTGTTTTCGACTGCGGCTGGCCGATCAGCTCCTGCTCCAGCTCTTTGCCTTTCGCAATTACCTCAGATGTGGGAACATCCGGCGGATAATTTAACTGAACCGATACATAACCGGCATCTGAGGCATCCAGAGCCGCTTTGGGCATGGAGAGATACGCGCCCACCGATCCAACCAGCAGGACCAGCCCAAGAGACAGAGCCAGCCATTTGCGGCGCAGGTTCCAGTCCAGGAAACGGGTGAACCCTCTGGATGGTTCATGCTCCTTCATGGAGGTCTTGCGCAGCAGCCATGAGCTGAGCAGCGGAACTACGGTCAGTGCCACTACCAGCGATGTGAGCAAGGAGTAGGTTACGGTCAAGGCAAACGGCAGCAGGAAGTCCTGCAGACTGCCTTTCAGCAGCCCCATAGGCAGGAACACAGCCACTGTTGCTATGGTTGAAGAGGTTATGGCCCGCGCCACCTCGGACGTTGCGGAGATAATCATCTCCACCGAGAACGGCTCCTTCTGCAGCCTGCGGTAAATATTCTCTATGACCACAATACTGTCATCCACCAGCCGCCCGACAGCCACTGCCACCGCTCCGAGTGTGATGATGTTCAGCGTTATGCCGGAGAGATCCAGCAGGTACAACGTTACCGCCAGTGACAGCGGAATGGATACGGCTGTAATCAGTGTCGCCCGCACATTGCGCAGGAAGATCAGAATAACGATGGTGGCGAACAAGGCACCGAGCAGCACCTCACGCATCATGCTGTTTACGGAGGTTACCACCATATCGGAGGTATTGATCAGAGTTCCAGCCTCCGCATTCTTGTAGGTTGTGTTGATATCATCCACAGCCGCCTGCACTTCTGCTCCAACGTCTACAGCGTTGGCACTGGCTTCCTTCATCACAACGGCAACCAGCACGTCCTTGCCGTTCGCACGGCTGATGCTCTCCTGCTGCTTATTCAGCCCTACACTGGCGATATCCTGCAGCTTCACTCCGGGCAAGACTGGCAGCTGCTTCAGTGTCTCCAGACTGTCAATGGAAGAGAACACGTTGATGCTGCCTGTCTCGCCGCCGATGGTCTGCTCTCCGATCGAGGCTGCCACATTGCGTCCCTGCAACAGGCCTGTCACTTGGGTAGTGGAAACTCCCTTCTCGGTCATCTGCTGCAGATTAAGCTTCACGCTAACCTGTGGAGCCACCTTGCCATATAACGCAACATTGGATACCCCTTTTATCTGCTGGAGCTGCGGCAGAATGTTCTGCTCGACCAGATCCACATTCTCTTTCGTCAGCCCATCATCAAAAGCCAGCGTGACCTGGGAGACCGGAATCATGGAAGTATTCAGCTGCAGAACATAAGGATCCATTACCCCTTCAGGCAGCTGCAGGGCTGTTACCGCCTGGCTGACCTCTTGTGCCGCAGCTTTCATGTCCGTACCGCCTTCGAAATAAATCTCCACCTGGGCATACCCGTTGCCGGAGGTCGAGAGCTGCTCTGTCTTGCCTTTAATCAGTGAAGTCGCCGTTTCAATCTGCTGCGTCACCTTCGTCTCCATCGTATGTGCATCCTGCCCTGGCCCGAGAGCCGTAACCGTAATTACCGGGCTGTCTGCCTCCGGCATCAGTTCCATCGGCAATGAAGTATAACTCATGTACCCCACCACAAGCGCCATCAGGACCAGCAGACTCACGGCACTTTTATTGCTGAACGACCATTTGGTTAACCATTTCATTTCTTTACGATCTCCTTCCACCCCATCAGTCTTCTGTACCCGCCATTCTTTTGCTTGGTGCTCTTATGTATGTTTGGCATTTACTGGATTAAGTTTATTCTCATTTGTCATCCGTCAAAACAGCCTACCGGCGGGTTCTTATCTACGACCTTAGGCGGGGAACGTCCCTCTACCTGGAGTTGGCGTTGGCACTAGTGTAGAACAAACCGAGGAGAGTACGTCGATCCTATTCTTAAAAAAAACAAAAGCTGCCCCAGCAGCCATTTCATGGCTTACGGGACAGCTCCTGGATCATATCTGGTTGGTCAGCAAACCACCCTCATTCATCAGGTCTCTCTGCTGCCGGCACCGGCTCACGGAACATGAGCTTCAGCAGTGGCGGAGTTGCGAGCGTGGTGACAATTACGACAATAATCACTGCCGTGAAATATTGCGGAAGCAGTAGACCGCTCTGCAGTCCGGTTGCTGCGATAATCAGGGCCACCTCACCGCGCGAGATCATCCCTGCGCCAATAATCGCAGCCGAGCGGCTGGAGAAGCCGGTCAGCCGTGCGCCGAGTCCTCCGCCAAGCAGTTTCGCCAGCACAGCGATTACCGTAAGCACAATGACGAAGCCCAGTTGCTGTCCTACGCCCTCAAAGGATACGCTGAGGCCGATGCTCACAAAAAAGACCGGCACAAACAATGAGTACGCGACCGGCTCCAGCTTGGATTCCACTACGTGCTTAAACGGAGTTTGTGCAACGGCAATTCCGGCAGCAAATGCCCCGATAATGCCGGCCATGCCCAGCCATTCGGCGAAATAAGCGAAGCCGAAGCAGAGGATCAATGCCGCCGTAACCGTTGCTTCGCTCACCCGGAGCGGAGCCATCCACTTCATCACCCGGGGCACCACGAAGATGCCTGCAGCGATGGCGGCCGCGAAGAACAACAGCTTTTTGCCGATCAACAGTCCAATGGATACCTGCTCCCCCGTTCCGAAGAAGCTCATCAGCACCGCCAGCAGTATTACTACCAGGATATCATCAACAACCGCCGCTCCCAGAATAGTCGAGCCTTCACGCGAATTCAGCTTGTTCATATCCTTCAGCACCTGTACCGAGATGCTAACAGAGGTCGCACTGAGCACAACACCCATAAACAAGGCATGATGATAATCGAAGCCGAACAGCTCCCCGGCAGCAAATCCGCCCATAAAGGGTAGAATAATCCCACCGACTGCTACAGCAAAGGCAGACTTCCAGTTCTTGCGCAGCTGGTCCAGATCCGTCTCCAGTCCGGCGATAAACATCAGCAGCAGCACGCCGATCTCAGACATGTAATGAATAAACTCTCCATCCTTCACCCAGCCCAGTACCGCAGGCCCCAGAAGAATACCGACGATCAGCTTGCCCAGCACCGCCGGTTGCCCCAGCCTCACAGAGAGATCTCCGGCCAGCTTAGTAAACAATAAGATCAACAGCAAATACAGGATAAATTCCATCTTCCCACTCCTTCTTAACCGGCTCAGAACCCTTGCCAAGGGCCGCTTTAAACCGGAAAACGGCAAAAAGGAGCCCTTGGTGACAGGCTCCTCCAAATAACAATGAAATATGCGGTTAAACAATATAATACCAGTATAACCTTGTTTAGAATTGTTGTAAACTGTGCAGCCCATTCCTATTTCAGGTAGAACACCTCACGCAGCGGCACCATCGGCACACTGTCATTGAAGTCAAACGAACCCTCCACCATCTGCGAGGTGATCGCATTCCAGCGGTTGCAGGCATCACTCTTGGCGATATAGGCGAAGGCCGCCTCCGTATCCTCACATTCGAAGCAATAGAAGAACTGATTGCCGTTCTGAAAGATCGAATAGTTCGAAATCCCGGCCTTGCTATGCTCCTCCATGATCTCCGGCCAAGGCTCCAAGTGCATCGCCACGTACTCCTCCAAGCATTCCTCTTTAACCTTCCACGTCCAAGCCAGCTTGTTGCTGCCCATCCTCTCATCCTCCTACTGGTAGTGTCACCATCCCAGCCCCTGTAATGGCTGATATCGCTTTCATACACAACAAGCCCAATTATAGCATGATTCCTAGTCCTCAAACAGCTCCTTAAGTACAGCCTTCCGGTTCTCCAGGAATCGGCGGGTAATCAGATAATGCATCGTTTCCTCATAGCGAATGCGGCCCACAGGATGGGTATCGAAATCAAAAATCTGCGCATCGGGGTAACCGAGCAGAATCGGGGAATGGGTAGCAATGATAAACTGGGCTTCATGCTCCAGCTCCTTGATGATCCGCAGCAGGGACAGCTGACGGACAGGAGACAGCGCTGCTTCCGGCTCGTCCAGCAGGTAAATCGCTTTTTTGCCAAACCGGTTGGTGAACAGCGACAGGAAGGCTTCGCCATGCGACTGCTCATGCAAGGAACGTCCGCCATAAGAACCCAGACTTTCCGGTACCGTATCCAGATAAGAGGCGAAATGGTAGAAGGTCTCGGCACGCAGAAAGAAGCCGTTCGTAATCTTGGGCAGCCAGGATAATCTTATACTCCGCCCAAGCACCGAATCAGCGGCATCCACCTCATAATAGTTGTTTCTGCCCCCACCTGCCGTGTTGAACTCACATTGATAAGCTATGGCTTCTAGCAGGGTCGACTTGCCTGATCCATTCTCTCCCACCAGAAAGGTCACGTTCCCGTCAAAAGACAACGTGTCCAGCTCCCGGATCGCCGGGATACTGAAGGGATATTCCTGAGGGTTATACGTTGGGGTGCGAAGAAGCTCCAAGCTGCGTAAGAACATCTGCGTCCAACCTCCATTTCTATTCTATATCGATCCCTCCCAAACCCTCCCTTCCAAGGGAGGGCCCCCAAAGGGTTGCACCCTCTGGACACCCGCAAGCTTGGCGAATGAACCTGGCGGTACTGTGATTAGAAGGCTGGGGTGTAGGAGCGCTTATCCCTGCGGGACCGCTTGGACGTCGCTGGGACCGGCCCGCTATCCCTGACGGGATGCACGTCTGTGGCTAAGGTCAAGGGCGGGCTGTTCCTGCGGAATGCGCAAGATCATTATACAACAAGAACAACTTCGCGATTCGTTATATCGCTGATCTAATCTTCCTTACGCGCTGATTCCTGCTTCGCTTGGCCGAAGAATGGCGGAGCCGATGGCGAGCAGTATAGCAGCCATCAAGCCCAGCACCGCAAAGGGCAGCCACAGCTCATTCCAGCCGCCGCCGGTGGCGGCCACGTCAATGGCCTGTATGGCCCACTTCTGCGGAACGAAATTTGCTGCCTTCTGCATGTAATCCGGCATGATGGACAACGGCCAGAAGCAGCCGCCCAGCATACATGTCGGAGTCAGGATGAGCGCATTCATCATCCCCGCATTATTCGGGTTGCGGATCAATCCGGCCACGGTGCTGGCCAGCCCCATCGATACAAGCATAAACATGGCCAGCACCAGAAAATACAGATACATTGGAGTTTCATAATCATATCGCATCACCCACCGGCCAAGCATAAGTACAACCATAATCTGGATCAGGCCTACCATGAAGCTGCCCAGAAAGTTGCCCAGGGCAATCTCGTGGGCCCGCACCGGGGCGCTGAACATCCGCATCATCGTCCGTCCTCTGCGGTCATCCATAATCAGCGACACGGAGCTGGTCACCAGACCCATCAGGAACAGCAGTGTCAGGCCGGTTACAATTCCCTGCCCTTCGCGGGGGTAGAGATTATAGTCTGTCCGGGTGCTGCCCACCCGATGCTGCTCTGCCTGCTTCAGCAAGACAGCAAGCTTCTCGTGGGGCTCCCCCGCTTCTGCTGCCGGCATGCCGGCCAAGGCTGCAGAGCTCTGCAGCTGGGAACCGATCGCTTCCAGCTTCATGCGCAGCATAATGGAGGCTTCCGACGCCTTCAGCTCATAAACGGTAAGCTGCGCCGATTCTCCGGCCAACAGTCCTTGCGTATAGTCTGCCGGTATGACAATTCCAGCCTCGCCTTGCTGATTGGTGATCGCCTCTTTCAGTTCAGCCTCATCCGCAGCCTCCACCAGTTCGTAGCCTCCGGCAACCTGCAGCTCCTCCAGCAGGTGGTCTCCTCCCGGGGCATGATCGGCGTTGACGTATAATACGGTGGCCGGCTCTGGTCCCATTTTACCGGTGACCGCCACAATTCCGGCCACAACGAAGCAGGGCAGGATAATAAATGCCAGGAAGCCTTTCTTTGAACCGATACTTCTGCGTACCATGTTCCAGCTGATTGCAAGAATCTTATTCATGATAACCCACCTTCCGGTATGCGGCCACCGCTATGCTGATCATCACCAGGCAAATCAGCGCCATTGTTCCCAAATGAGGCATAATCGTTGATACGTCGGCATGCAGCATCATGCGCAGAATCGCCTGCATCGCCCAATGATTCAGGGTAAATGCCCCTATCGAATTCACAAAAGACTCCGGAAGCGGAACCATGCCCCCGCTGATAAAGGTCATACATACAGTGAGGACGCTGACGACACTTCTGGCACCGGCTCCCGTCTTGCTGAACATCGAGATGATGATCGACAGCATCATGGAAGCCACAATCATCAGCAGGCAGAACAGCGCCAGCAGCAGCGGCTGGTCACCCCAATGTACCCCGAACAGCAGATGGGTCAGGATGATAATGGCTGCATTCTGCAATACAGTAACCGCACCGACTCCGAGCATTTTACCGATGAACAGCTGCGAACCCTTGACCGGCATCGAGTTGATGCGGAAGAGTGTGTGATTCTCCTTCTCGTTAAAAAGCGACGTTGACACAGTCAGCCCGCTGTAGAGCAGAAACATCAGCATCATCGACACCGCATAATATTGCGAGGAGGTGTATCCAGTCCCCTTCTCCCCCAGCTCACCCAGCTTCACTGAAGCCGTCTCCGCAGCGACCGGAGCTGCTGCCGACAGAACGGCAGGCCCTAGCGTTACAGCTGCCGCCTGCCTGTAATTGACGGTGCTGAGATAATTATCAAAGACAGTCTCCACCACCAGATTGTCCGTAGGGTTCTTGCCGAGTATGAATTCAAGCTTCGCCTCTCCGCCGCTCTGCACACGGCTGTCGAAATCAGCCGGAATTACCACGGCATAGCCGTATTTGCCGCTGCGTAGCCCGCTCTCCGCCGCTTGCCTGTTATCCGTCTCCACCGGTACAACCATTTGCCGCACTTCAGCATTGCGCAGGAATTCGGAGATCATCGCCGAACCGTCGATCCCTTTAGCGGACAGATTAACAATAGCTACCCGCACCTTGTCGATCGTCGGAGTAGGTTGATCGCCCATCACTCCCGAGAGTGAAGCGCCGAGCAGAAAGATCAGCACCAGCGGCAGCAGGAACATGTTGAGCACCATCGAGCGTGACTTCATCAGCCTGCGCAGTTCATAGATCATAATGGTCCAGATGTTAGCCAAGATGATTCCCCTCTCTTTCTAATCGCGTAAAGTCCGCCCTGTCAGGCTTAGGAACAAGGTTTCCAGATTCGGCTCCTCCACATGGAGTGCTCCGATAATTCCCTCATGCTTGGAGAAAATAAATAAAATATCCTGCAGTTCTCCTTGCGAGGAGGGCAGATACAGCTCAACCAGGCCTTCGTTCTGCTCTACCCGGGTAACCCGGGGATGCCGTCCCAACTCATCGATCAGTGCGGGTGTGACATTGGAGGCTTTGACCACAATTTTCTCCTCCTGGGCTACCCGTTCACGCAGCTCTTTCTCCGTACCACAAGCGATGATATGGCCCTGATCCATAATTGCCACCCGATCACAGATGGCGGCCACCTCCTCCATGTAATGGCTGGTATAAATAATCGTGGAGCCCAGCTTGTTAAGCGCCTTGACCGACTCCAGAATATGATTGCGTGACTGCGGATCGATTCCGACGGTTGGCTCATCCATGATGATCAGCTTGGGACGGTGCATGATCGCACAGGCAATATTCAGCCGCCGTTTCATCCCGCCGGAGAAGGTGGAGGGCTTCTCTCTGGCCCGGTCGCTGAGCCCCGTGAAGGCAAGCGCTTCGGCTACCCGTTCCTTCAGCAGCTTGCCGCTCAGCCCATACAGCCTCCCGAAGAAGGTTACGTTCTCCGCCGCAGTCATCGTGTCGTATAGAGCCAGGTCCTGAGGAACGAGGCCGATCCGCTTCTTGACCTCCAGCGGGTTCGAGCCCACAGAAATTCCGTCAATGACGATATCGCCGCCGTCCAGCTTCAGCAGGCCGCAGATCATGCTGATCGTTGTGCTTTTTCCTGCACCATTGGGTCCAAGCAATCCGAAGATTTCCCCCTCCTGAATGCTTACATTCACATGATCGACTGTCAGCTTGCCCTCATAACGTTTCACTACATCCGTCAATACCGCAATTGCCATACGTCATCTCCCCTGTCTCTGTAATTCCATGTTCTTAATTGTAGCCCGGATACGGTTGCCTGGGAGGTACGAAAAGTCATCATTCAAAGGTGACCAAAGTCACCTCCTGAAGCCGCAGCGGAGTATGCTAAGATAAGAAGACAAGTTACCTTTCAGGAATAGGATGGAATGATCCCATGAATAAAGAGTTGAATCTGCTGCGGTATGGGCTTATTCTCATTCCCGCTTTTATAACGATGTATGTATTTCAATATGAAGATTATGAACGGTTCACCCTGCATGTACTGCTTCTGCTGCTGCTCGTAACGGTGGGTATCAGGCTGCCGGGAAGGCTGCCCTTACTCGCAGGCTGTCTGGAAATGCTGTTCACCGCCTGGCTGGGCTACCAGTACGGCAGCTTGATGATCTTCCCCGCCTTGTCAGCCTTGCTGTTCTATTCGGAACTGCAGCCGCGTTGGACGGCAGCCTACTTCACCGCGGTCCATCTGGCTGTGCTGAATGTAGCCTTCCTCGAGTCGGCGCCGCTTATCAGAATCTATGTCAACCTGACGTTTCTGCTGACGGCAGTTCTGTACGGGCTGCTGCTCCGGGCTGGACGCGGACGCCAGGATACCTTGTTCCTGTATGACCAGCTGCGCAAAAAACATTTCGAGCTGGAGGAGACGCGCAGCAGGCTGCAGCAATTCAGCACCCAGGTGGAGAACGCCGCCCTGTCCGAGGAACGGGTGCGGATCTCGCGCCAGCTGCATGACGATATCGGCCACCGGCTGATCCGGGTCAAGATGATGACGGAGGCCGCCATCCAGGTGCTTCCCTCCGCACCGGAGGCCGGCATGCAGATGATGAACCAGATCCGCGACCAGCTGTCCGCCAGCATGGATGACATGCGCACTGCGGTGCGGCGGATTAATGTCGCACCCCAGCTGGAAGGAGCCTACGCGCTGGACCGGCTGCTGGAGGAGATTGGGCGTGATACGGGAATCGTGACCTCCTATCAGGTGGAGGGGCGGCCTTATCCGCTGTATCCAAGCATCCAGGTCGTACTGTACAAAAACGCCCGTGAAGCTATCACCAACAGCCTGCACCACGGCAAGGCCACGGCAGTCTGGATCACCCTGAGCTTTCGGGAGTCGGAAGTTATGCTCGAGGTTAGCAACAATGGTTCGCTGCCAGCGAAGGAAGAGCAACACCGGCTGGAGAACGGCGGCGGCATGGGCTTGAAGGGCATGACTGAACGCACCCGCCTGATCGGCGGCACGCTGGAGATTATTACGGCTCCGCGCTTCTGCCTTGTAACCCGGTTGCCGAGTTACCGGCAAGGGGAGTTGTAGGCTAAACTGAGATGTAGGGCAAGGAGAGTTGTAGAGCTAAGTGAGCAGTAGAGCTAGGTGAACAATAGAGCTAGGTGAACAATAGAGCTAGGTGAACAATAGAGCTAGGTGAACAATAGGCCACGGAGAATAGTTGGCTAAGGAGAGCAGTTGGCTGCGAAGGCAGTAAAGCTACCTCCCTATTGTAACCGCTGCGGATATTCTGGAAGAAGGAGTTTGGTTATGATCAAGGTTCTGATTGTCGACGACGATTCATTTATACGAGAGAGCCTGAAGGTTCTGCTGGGGCTCGATGAAGAGATTAAGGTTGTAGGCGTAGCGGGAGACGGGAACGAAGCCATGCTGCTCCTGAAGGATGGACTTGAGGCAGATCTGGCGTTGATGGATATCCGGATGCCGGGCTGCGGCGGCGTGGAAGGCACGAAGCTGATCAAGCAGTCGTATCCGCAGGTGTCCGTGCTGATGCTGACTACCTTCGATGATGACGAGTATATTATTGAGGCGCTGCGGAACGGGGCGAGCGGGTATCTGCTGAAGAATATCCCCCCTGACCGGATTATTCAAGGTATCAAAACCGTGCAGCAAGGCAATATGCTGATCCACCCCGATATAGCCCGCAAGCTGGCTGGTTTCCTGCAGCCGGTTGCCCCTGCCGAAGCCTCACCGGCACAGCCCTTGGAGGCCTATGGGCTGACCCGCAACGAACTGGCGGTTGTCGCCGCGATTGCCGAAGGTCACAGCAACAAGGAAATCGCCGCCCAGCTGTTTCTCAGCGAAGGTACGGTGAAGAACTACATCACCGACATCCTCAGCAAGCTTGCGCTGCGGGACCGCACGCAGATTGCGATTTTTTATCTGAAGAATGGCCGGCGGTAGAGAGATGGAGCAGAATATAGTACGTTGTTGGGTGGAATGAGCCGTTGCGGATGTTGATTACATTTCGGAGCCGAACTGACGTTATTAGTGACATAAATTCCCTATGTCTTCCTCGAATTATCGTTCTGGGACTAACTAGCGGTTGTATTTCCCCATAATGAGTCTAAGAACGCAGCGACATTAGCATGTACAGCAAAAGCAGCACCAGTGGCGAAAATAGCATGCATGACAACAAAAGCAGCACGAGTGCAGTTATTTACTCGCAGGTTGGCGATCCGGCTAAAGTATATGCATATTTAGATTACTCCCCAGGCCTGAGTATGTTAAGTTAATGCCGACTCAGCTCTAAGGTGCTTCCCACAAGTTCGATCCATGATTTAGTTGCAATAGTGCATCTAATTGGCGGATTTTTTGTGTTCTAGGGGAATTAGATGCAAAAAGGCATCTAATTTCGGCATTTGAGCGGAATAGGCCTGATGTACTCGAGATTAGTTGCAGATATGCACTTATTCGCCTCCTAACAGGAGTTTATACTGAATTTAGTTGCAGTTTCGCATCTAATTACTTCGAGTGTCCTTGGGAAACATACCTAGTCCTCACTGGGACCTAACTAGTAACCACCTTGGCATTTATTTAAATTACGAACAACTTCTTATAGCAGAAAAACAGCGCTGCCCAGCTACAGTAGACGCGGGGGGAGCGCTGTTGGATGAGTTGATTTATTGTAGTCGTTTGTAGCCGTAGACGCAGACGCGATTGCCTCGATTCAGGCTTCCGCCGACTTCTTCTCGGCTTTTTTCGCTTTGTCGGCTTTATCCGATTTCGCGGCTTTCGCGGGCTTCGCAGCCTTCGGAGCTTTGGCCGCCTTCGCAGGCTTGGCCGTGCCTTCGGCTCTGGCACGCCGCCGTTTCAGCGCGCCGCCCGGCAGGCTGCGGCTGCGGGCACCCGTCTTCATCGCGATGATGCTGAAGATGCTGGACGGCTTCGCCTGCGTGGTGACCGCGCCGTCCGGTTCCGGCACCAGAATGATGCCGAGCTGATGGTGGTCGCCATCATAGATCGCGCGCTGGAGGTATTTGCTCTCGCCTTCGCGGTTCAGCACCTCCAGCTTGCAGAACGCGGAATTCATGCGCAGCGCCTTGTGCAGCTGCGCGGCTTCGGTCAACAGGACCCCGTTGACCTTCAGCAAGATCTCGCCGGGCAGGATGCCCAGCTCCTGCGCCGGACTGTCCGGCAGCACGGCCAGCACCTTGCGGCCGGCGGGGGGATGCACGAAGATGGGGCTGGTGCTGCGCTCTTCCAGAGCGCTGTACCAGCTAAGCCCCTCGTGCAGCCCTATAGCTGCGAGCGCCGCGAGTAGGGTCAGCGGGCTCCACCAGGCGGCAAGCAGGCTTAAGCCCGTCAGGACGACGCTGTAGATCAGCAGCCGTCCTGAGGTGCGGGCCGCCTTGCGCCCGGGCAGCATGCCCTGCGTCATCTCGCTGAAGCCGATGATGACGGGCAATGAGACCAGCCCCAGGCCGCCGCCGAGCAGCGGCTGCCAGGGCAGGTCCAGCGTTCCCGATCCGGCGGGAACGAGCAGGAACAGCGGCAGCGGCCAGAAGGCCTGCAGCTGGTAGCCACCGACGACCTTGCCGCGCTTCCCTTCCAGGAAGAGCGGGGTCGCCAGCCCCGCGCCTTGCCAGCGGGCCAGCAGCGCTTCAGCCAGATGCAGCAGCCCGGCCAGCACCAGCAGTGCCGGGATGTCCATCCCCCGCAGAGCCGCTGTGAACTCGCCAGCAATTCCGCTCTGCAGCGTATTCGGGAAGAATGAGAATACAAATTGCACAATCCCCAGCGTACCAATGGCATAAGCGAAGCAGAAATAACGCACACGCACCAGAAGCAGCAGGAAACTGACTGCCCAGATCAGGGCCACCGCCTTGCCGGGCAACGAGATGCCCAGCAGCACCGCAGCCACCGACACCATCAGTCCGGCGACCAGACCGCTCCACACCGTGCGCCAGGTCTCTTGTCCCCAGCTGTGCAGCTTCACATGAATCAGCATGCGTTCAAGCGCCACCTGACGGCGGTAATATAAGATCATAAACAACAGAGCTATATAGTAATAGGGCTGGATCAGCATGCGTAGAAGCGCTGTGCCGAAGCTGCCCAGCAGTTCGATTAATGATTCCAAAGTGCAGGTCCCTCCCTTTTCGTCCGGCCGGTGAAGCTGCGGTATACGGCATCAATTTCTCTATCAAGTAGAAACGGCTTCGCCGCCCTCTGTAAGAGGCGGTATCCGTTTCTGCGAGAAATAGAAGGATAATTCATGGTGTGAAACCTATAAATTTATATTTAAAAAAGAAGGCTAGAATCAGCCTTCTTACTTGTTCGACGACACTGCTTTGATTTCCTTCTGCAGCTCTTCAATTCCCCGGTTGCGCTGATTGTCATGGGTTGGGTCCTGAATCACCTTGATCAGGGCCAACTCCAGCGCTTCCGCTGTCTTGGCATCGATGATGCCTGTCACCTTAAGCTTCGACTCACTCTGGAATTTCCTCACGGCTTCTTTGGTATTCGCATCGAAATATCCGTCTTTGCGGCCCGGCTTGTAACCGAGGCCGTCCAGCATCGTCTGTGCGCTCTTCACGTCAGCACTGTTCATATTATACTGCAGCGCCGTGCTCTTGTTGATCGGCGCTACCGAGAAATAATCCGGCTGGGCTACGGCCAGGTCCGGCTTGATGCCCTTGCCGTGAATCCATGTGCCATCAGGGGTTAACCATTTGGCGATTGTAATCTTCAGCAGACTGCCGTCGCCCAGCTGTTTCTCGAAGCTGGTCTGCACGGTGCCTTTGCCGAAGGAGTTCTCGCCGATCAGCTTCGCGCCTGCCGATTGCTGCAGAGCACCGGCCAGAATCTCCGAGGCGCTTGCGCTGCCCTTATTCATCAGCACAACGACCGGATAAGCCTTGCTTGAACCCTTGGAGGTGCTGAGTTCACGCTGTTTATTCTTGTTCTCTACCTGTACAATCGTCTTGCCTTTAGGCACGAATTGCTCCACCATCTCGATCACAACGTCCAGCACACCGCCGGGATCATTTCGGACATCCAGCACGAGCCCCTTCATGCCTTCCTTCTCCAGCCGGGCCAGCTCTTCCTTGAAGCGCTCCGCCGTATTCTGCGAGAATTGGGTAACTTCGATGACGCCGATGCCGTCCTTCTCCATGGTTGCATATACCGTCTCCAGCTTGACATCGTCACGTGTAATCACGAATTCCAGCGGCTGCGCGGAACCCGCACGCTGAATCTTCAATGTGGCCTTGCTGCCTTTAGGACCGCGAATCTTGTTGACGGCAGCGTTCAGCTCTACGCCTTCCAGCGACTCTCCGTTAACGGACAGAATCACGTCCTTGGCCTGAATGCCGGACTTCTCGGCAGGGGAACCCTTAATTGGGGAGACTACCACGACCTTGCCATTATCCGAAGAGACCTCTGCACCTATTCCTGAAAAAGAACCTTCGATGCTCTCTTCAAACTTCTCGGCTGTCTCCTTGCCCATATAGTTGGAATACGGATCGCCGAGCGCTTCCATCATGCCGTTGACCGCTCCGTCAATCAGCTTCTGGCGGTCCACCTTCTCGTAATAGTTGCTCTCGATCAGACTCAGTGCGGTGCCCAGCTTCTGGGATTCTTTCTCCTGCAAGCCGCCGCCCTGCAGCACGGAAGCCAGTCCGGCTCCGGCAGCTTGTCCGAACACATTGCTGTAGCCGGTCACACCCAGGGTCAGCAGGCTGCCGCACAACAAGGCGGCGACAATCATGAACGCCGCTGTGCTTTTTTTCAACATAATGCTCCACCGTCCCTTCTTGTCCATCTCGCCTAAGCGCCTTAAGCCCGTCCTCAGTAAGGAATGGCGTCTCTTCCAGTATATGCCGTATACTCAATTAATATTTATATGCCTCAAAATTACAGATAAGGCCATGGACTTACGGTCTTGCCGTCGATCCGCACCTCGAAATGCAGATGGGGTCCTGTGGAGCGTCCGGTGGAACCGGACTCGGCGATAACCTCGCCACGGCTTACACTGTCACCGGCCTTCACCTTCAGACCGCCTTCACGGATATGCCCGTACAATGTCCATACCCCGCCGCCATGATCAATGATCACACAGTAGCCATAGCCGCTCCACCATTCCGATACGAGAACCGTACCGGAATCCGCGGCATGGATGTTCGTTCCCTGTGGAACGGCAAAGTCAATACCGGTATGCATCTTGCCAACTTCCCCCGTAACCGGGTGGGTCCGCTTGCCGTAATCCGAAGAGACTCTGGCCGAGCCGACCGGCAGTAGGAAAGGTCCATCACCGCCGGAATAAGTTTCCGGTTCCGAGCTTGTGCCGGAAGAAGACGAGGCCGCTGCTCTTGTGGCAGCGGCCGCCTTGCGGTCCGCTTCTGCCTTGGCTGCTGCCGCTTTGGCCGCAGCCGCTTTGCGCGCGGCCTCTTCCGCCTTCAGCTTGTCCTTCTGCGTCTCTAGCGCTGAACGGTCGCTGGCCAGCTTCACCAGCTTGGCATTCTGCTCTTCGGTAATATCGTCCGCAGTCTGAATCTCCTTATCATAGAAAGCGATCAGCTGCTGTTTCTCCGCTTCCTTCTCTTTAAGCAGGGTCCGCTGGGATTCCAGGTCGCTGTACAGCTGTTTCGCTTTGGCATATTTGCCCTGCAGCTCCAGCTTCTTGTCGATTACATTCTGCTTGTCCGTCTTATGCTGCACGAGCAGGTCCTGATCCTGATCCACAATCATCTTCAGCGAATCCGCACGGTCCAGGAAATCGGAGAAGCTCTTGGAGGAGAGCAGCACATCCAGATAGGATACTGAACCATCCGTATACATAAGACGCACTCTGGACTCCAGCAGCTTCTCTCTGGAAGCCACCCGTATCTCCGCATCCTTCAGCTCGCCTTCCGCCACTGTCAGCGATTCTTCGGTATTCTTGATTTGACCGTTAATATCGGTCATCTTGCCTTTAACCTCTTCCACCTGCTCCAGCACAACCTGCAGATTCAGATTGGTTTTGTTCTTATAATGCTGTGCCTCTACGTTGCGCGAAGCCGCCTTCTCCTGCTGTGCCTTGGCTTCCTTGACCTCCTGCTGCAGCTTCTTCAGCTGGCTGTCGATATCGGCAATACTTGTTTTGGTTGCATATCCATCAGAGGGCCCGAAAATAGTGACAGCCAGCAATGCCATAGCTAACCCGGCGGCAATCTTCTTCAACTCGCACTCCCCATTCTTTATCAGTTATAAATGTTATGAAACCTTGCCTGAGCCACAGATGTCCTACACCTTCAGGAACTTGCGGATCGATACCGTACTGCCCCAGATGCCGATCAGCATGCCGAGACCTACCAGCAGCCCGCACAGCTGCATCCAGATTTCATGAAACGGAATCAATTGCAGGCCAAGAATCGGATCGCCCGACACGGAGGCCGTTAAACCGCTGTACCCCAGATATAGGGCGCCCGAGGTAATCAGCGAGCCAATCATCCCGATTAATGCCCCTTCTATAAAGAAAGGCCAGCGAATAAAATAATTGGTTGCACCCACCAGCTTCATAATGCCAATCTCCTTGCGGCGGGCCAGAATGGTCACTCTTATGGTGTTGGAGATCAGAAACATCGACATCAGCGCCAGTCCTGCCACAAAAATAAAGCCGATGTTACGGACAGCACGGGTCACTTTAAATAACGTTTCAATCGAACCTTTGCCATACTTCACTCTATATATCGGCTGCTCAGGGTGGATTTTGTTCAGATCCTCAATCTTGCCGGAGACAAAAGCGACGGTGTCTGCCACCACGACATCTACCACCAGCTTATCGGGCAGTGGATTATTGTCTTTGTTGAAGCCTTCCAGCACTTCATCGGCCGCATCGCCAAGATCGGTGCGTAGCTCCTTCAGTCCCTGATCCTTGGGGACATATTCAATCTTGCTGACCTCCGGCATCTCGCTGATTTCCTTCTGCACCGTCTCACGCATCTTCTGATCCGTTTCGAGTGCTAGATGCACATTGATCTGCACCTGGCTGTCCGCCTTGTCAGCCACTTCATTTACGTTAAGCACAAGCAAAATAAATACACCAAGCACAAACAGAGACACGACGATCGAGGTAATGGATGCAATCGACATCCATCCGTTGCGGAATACGTTTCTGATGCCTTCCCGCACATGACGCAAGAAGGTTTTAGAACTCATAACCGTATTCTCCTCTCACTTGGTCTCTGACAATATTCCCGTTCTCGATAGCCAGCACCCGCTTGCGCATCTTGTTGACAATGTCGCGGTTGTGGGTAGCCATAACAATGGTGGTGCCGCGGAAGTTAATCTCGTCCAGCAGCTGCATGATGCCCCATGACGTTTCGGGGTCCAGGTTGCCGGTAGGCTCGTCCGCAATGATTACAGCCGGATTGTTGACAATGGCCCGGGCGATAGCGATCCGCTGCTGCTCTCCCCCTGAGAGCTGGGACGGCTCCCGGTTGGCCTTGCTCTTCAGTCCCACCAGATCCAGTACCTCATTGACCCGTTTCTTGATGACCTTCTTCGGCGCCTCGATAACCTCCATGGCAAAAGCAATGTTCTCATAGGCTGTCATTCGGGGCAACAGCCGGAAATCCTGGAACACAACGCCGATATTGCGGCGCACATAAGGAATCTTGCGCGCTTTCAGCTTGCCGATGTTGAACCCGCCCACGGAAATCTGGCCTTTGGTTGGAGTCTCTTCTCTATAGATTAATTTCATGAACGTCGATTTCCCTGCGCCGGACGGTCCGACAATATACACAAATTCATTGCGGTCGATTTTGACGGAGACTCCCTGCAATGCATGGGTTCCATTCGCATAGGTCTTCCACACATCCTGCATTTCGATCATTTTATCACTTCCCGATTCTGACATTCTGCGCCGCTTGCACTTCGACAACGTACACCGCAGGTTTCCATAAACTGCAATAATACCGCAACGTATCTATTGTAACAAATCCGTAACCGCTTGAGTACCCCGTAACTTCGGCTGTGTCTGAAAGTTTTGCCAAGTCCGCACATATACATAGAATGATCACTTTATCCGGCTTCAAGAAGGAGACTAGTCATGAAAAAAATCCACGCTGCCTTCATCGGCGTAACCGCCCTCATTCTGGCCGGCTCACTCCTGTTCGGGGGCCTTCATCTCTATGGAAGCCAGCAGCTTGTACCGGAGAACACCCAGATAGCCGATTGGGACGTTGGCGGACTGACCTTCACCGAGGTGCGCTCCGGTCTGAATCAGCGGCTGGAGTCGCTTGAAGCCCTCCCGCTGATCCTCCAGGCCGAGCGCAACTCCGAGCTTACGCTTACGCTGAAGCAGGCCGGACTGGCCTATGAAGCCGAGACTTTCCTGCAGGGCCTGAAGACGCTGGAGGAGGGTGGTCTGCTGGCCCGGGTCCAGGCCCGGCGCAGCTTCCCGCACAGCTGGAGCCTTGGGGTTCATCTCGACATCACTGCCCTGCAGGGCAGCCTCAGCCCCGCTTGGGAGCGCGAAACCTTCGGCACGCCGGTTAATGCCGACCGGCAGATTACCGGCGATGACAGGGTAATCTATAAGCCGGAACAAACCTCGTATGAGGTAGACTGGCTGGCGCTGGAGAACACGCTTCGCGCCGCTGTGCCTACCCGCTTCAGCAATCCTGAATTCCTCCCGGGCAGAGGGCTTGCCCTGGAGGTGCCGCTTGTGGTGAAGCTGCCGGAGGTTACGCTCGCCTCCCTCAAGGCCCAAGGCATTGAACGGCGCATCATCCAGTTCAGCACCTCGCTCGGCGCAAGCGGACCCGGACGCACCTTCAATGTGAATGCCGCTGCCCAGGCAGTCAATGATACGATCCTGCCGCCGGGAGCCGTTTTTGATTATGGCAAAGCGATAATCAAAGCCCAGCAGGATTCCGGCTTCAGGGAAGCCCCGGTCATTGTGAACGGCAAGCTGCAGCCTGGGATCGGCGGTGGAATCTGCCAGGTATCCAGCACGCTGTACAATGCCGCTTTGCGCACAGGGCTTGAGATCGTGGAGCGGCGCAACCATTCTCTCCCTGTCAGCTATTTGCCCAAGGGACAGGATGCCACCTTCGCAGAAGGCAACATCAACTTCCGTTTCCGCAACACTACAGGGAAGTATCTGTTGATCCGGGCAGCTGTGCAGGGGCGCACGCTGACCATCAAGCTGTTTGGCACCTTTCCCCGCAATGTGTCCTATTCCGTTCAGTCACAGACCGTAGAGGTCTTGCCCGCTGCCGACAAGCTCGTCAACGACCCTTCACTTCCGCGCGGAGGAACACGGGTCCTGCAGAGCGGTAAAACCGGTTATGTAGTTGAGACCCACCTGCTCCGTCATGTGGACGGCAAGCTGGTGGAGAAAAGCAGGCTCTCGCGTGACACCTATTATCCGCAGCCGAGACTAGTTGCCATTAACCGCGGAGGCACAGGCCACAGCGGCACTCCCGAATCCCCCAAACGACAGGTGGTGGAGGATGGGGTGCGCAGCAGCAACCGGTAGCCGGTAGCACGGACTGGGCGCAATCACATCAAAACAGCCGGAGCTCCTAAGGAGCTCCGGCTGTTTTTTTGTAACCTATTCTGCTTAACCTATTAGGCCTTGCGGCTCTAGAAAAGCGTATCCGGCGACATATCGATTCTCCAGTATCCGCTTACTTTCTTCAGCTTCACCACCACAGTCTCATTAGGAGCTGACCCGCCTGAATGAGGGACGCTTAATTCGAATACGGCAGTTGTTGTAGTCTTGGAAATCATTCGGGCAGTAGCCTGTTCATACACCAACTGATTGCCAATATCCGCGTTGACCTGTGCCATTCTTCCGTTATGCTCCAGAAACTGCGTTTGGGCATAAAAAGCGGCTGCATTATGAGTGTATGCCCGTTTTATGTAGTTGATCAACTGCGCTTTCGTTCCAAGATCACTGGATAGGTAACGGAATTCCGTTCCGTTATATACGAAGGTCTCCGGTTTGAATTCATTGCCACCTTTATTGGAATACGTGTAGAGCTTTTTGGCATGCACCAGGAGCGGGATAATGCTCTTGACGGTCAGGTTGTTGATTGTAGCCGGTCCTTCCTTGCCTGGCGTAGATACCGCCACTGTGCGGATCGCCGTACTTCCGCTTGCCGGTGAAGCTGCCATGGCCGCACTTCCTGCAGACACCAATCCCAAAGATAACGCCAACGATCCGATCATCCACTTCTTGTTCATTTTTATCTCCTCCTAAGGTCAGGTGCTCTGGCACCCCGTAAGCTAAAATACCCATTCCACACCTGATTGAAAAGGGGACAAATTCCAATTGGGCATAAGTAGAAACGGTTTCGCCGTCCTCTGAAAAGCGTATGCTTCCGAAGCAGCGATACTACGTATCGCTTTCAGGCATCCGTTTCTGCGGGAAATAGAAGGATAATTCATCGCGTGAAACCTATAAATTCTTATATTTTAAGTAGAAACGGCTAGGCGTTGAAATCAGGCCCCTACACTGTCACTGTAACGGTTACCAGTTCAACCAACACCCTAGGAACCCCTGCCAGCAATCCAATCACCATCACTATTACCAACCCGCTAATGGACTTCACGATTAACGGACCTGAAACGGTGGAGGTAGGCAGCCGCATTGATCTGACGCTCTCCGATTTCCAGCCTGAAGGCGCAGATGCTTATCTGATTTCATGGGACTTTGAAGGGCAAGGTAGTGCATTCGCCACATTGGCTCCAGCCGCAGGCAACAGTGACCATACGAAATATACACTTACCGGCGTGGACGCAACAGATGAAGTTATTGTTACCGTAACCGCCGGAGGTGTCACCAAAACTAAAAAAGTAAGGATAGATCCGCTCAAGCTTACAGGGTTAACCTTCTCTGGTGCGGATGTTGAGATTACTGTAGGTGAGAAGAAGGACCTTAATAGACTGCTGTGGCTTACTCCCAGAGCAATAGAGAATGACTCCAAGTTATATAAACAGATCCTGGACAGTCTGGAATGGCATAGTGAAACTAAAGCAACCGCAGACTTCAATAAGCAGATTAACGTAAATAATCGCGGGGTCATTCACGGTTTTCAGAACGGGACAACCCTGGTTACAGTCACCTACAACAGCGAATCTAAAGATCCGAATCACCTGCCAATCGAGGCCACCCTACTCGTCAAAGTGAAGGCTCGGGATAACAATGACCGCTATTAAACATCTGTAGACAAACAACCGGCTGCGCCTCCTGTTAAAGGATGCGCAGCCGGTTCTGTTTCTGGTACCTGTATCTGTTTCTGCTCAATTCACCAGCTGCACCGGTCCAACATGCACATGGATACTCTGCACCCGGGGCAGGCTGGATTGTTGGTGACCATACACCTCATTATTGTAATCGACGACGAAACGTTTGAGTCCGTCCTGCACTTGGGCGCTGAACGTGAGCTTTCCGCTGGTATCTTCTGTACCCGGCTTATTCACCACACCTGTAACAGCATTCACCGTTAAATCCTCTTTGGCAAAAAAACCGCCGTTCAGATAAAACATCGAACCTACCCCATAGAGCTCACCGCTGGAATCAGTATAGAAGAAGGCATCCATCACTTCGTCTGGAATCGGCTGAGTTGTGGCAAAGGTGTCGAGTCGATTGATCAGCACCTTGCCTTTGGACATCAGCACCAGCTCTTTCTTATCGCCGCCACTATCAGTATCAATAATCCCTTGGATATTCGCGTCCTCCACCGTGGTTTCTCCCAGCACCAGCATCGTCGAATCAAAAGCAACATTGCCTCTAATCATCACATTGCCGGTCACCAGGATATTGGCATTCACAGGCAAAAATTCAGCCGTATTATAATTGTTGATTTCCAGATTGCCTGCTACGATCAGCCAGGGGGATTCGTAGTATTCTGCGACGCCGGAGTATAATTGATTTGTTTGTAGTCCAACCCGTCGACCAGCATATCCCGAACATTCCCATTAAACACTATACTTGCATCCAATTTCCCTAACTGCTCCAGCTCCCCTTCATACACCTTCATCTCTACCTTATATCTGTCCTCCAGCTCTTGAATCCGCTCCGGAGTGGCATACGTCTCAGGCTGCTCCTTGACAGGCACCACAGGCATTCCCGGAATATGCTCAACCATCTTGCTGCCGGTAAGCCAGGTGTTTAAGGCAGCTGTACCTTCTTTATTTTTCAAGCGAAGCTCATCCCTCAGATTCTTCCGGGCCGTTTCACTGTCCCTCGGCGACTGAGCCAGCAGCGCTTGGGCCAGCTTCTCAATGAACGATTCCTCCACATTGATCTGCACGAATTTCTTCTGTTCCTTAATTTTCACCTTGTCTGGTGTGATATGAAGGATCTTGCTCTGGATGTTGGTGAAATCACGGTTGCCTTCTGACAAAGCAAACTGGCCATCATCTACCCCTTCGGTAACTGCCGTTGCTCCCTCGGTATATCGGATGCTGTCCACAGACTGCACATGCACCTCGCCTTTGGCCGTAGCACTGCTGTTAGCACTTACCGTAGGAAACAGCCTGATATTCTCAGCTTGCTTCAGCCCCCCATAGCTGTATTTAGCCGTATCCGTAACCACCAGCTTGTCTCCTGCATAAATATTGCCTTGCAGCAGCGGCGCCCCGTTCAGCCTTAAGGTTTGCTCTGAGCCAAAAGCATATTTCAGAAAGTCCGGGTAGCTCTCGAGCGTAATCTGCTGGGTCAGCTTACGCTGAACGCCATTAACCATGGCTGATGCACCGATATGAATAATATATTTAATCGATTGGTTGCCTACAATTTTCTCTTTGTATTCAATATTCTCCACCCTGCCATTCATAGCGGCCTCCAGCTCGGTGGTCACCTTCAGACTGGATTTATGCTTGTCCAGACCCTGTAGAATGGTCTGCAGCTGGGCCGGATCTACATCCTGCAGCTGCAGGCCCTCCAACTGGGATTGAATGTAGGCGGCAGCCTCGCTCAGCCCTTTCTGGGCCAGATGCAGGGATTGTACATCGCTCTCCTTCGTTTCGGTCCGCTGCGCCCCCCCCAACCGTTGCACTGAGGACGGCCAGGCCCAGAATCGTCAGCATTAACACCACGAACATCACCAGCACCAGCGCAGAGCCCTGCTCCTGCCTAAGCCAGGCCTTGCGGACAGCAGACTCTGATACATTACACTTACGCTTTGCTATAGGCACAAGGTTCACCCGCTCCCTAGAATCCGAATTTGCTCTCCAAGTCTAGCTGACGCAGCTTGCCCCCACGCTCAAGACTCAGGGACAACTTAATATGGATCAGGCCGCTTTCGCAAGGCTCTATATCTCCTGCACTGCATTGCAGTGTAATTTGGGATGAGGGTTCAAGCATTGAAGAAACCGATGTACGGGTGTCATAGTTCTCAGGCGAAGACGAGGGGGCTACCGACGGGGAAGGTGCTGCCGTAGTGGCAGACTCTATCGTGGTCGAAGATGCTACCGTAGTGGCAGACTCTACCGTGGTCGAAGATGCTACCGTAATTGCAGGCTCTGCCGTGAATGAAGACGCTACCGTAGCCGCTGGATCAGGATCAGAAGTGCCGCCTGGAGGTGAGCTTGCCACCTCCTTGATAGATAATTTGCCGCCCGCCACTGCAATCTCAACTTGCTCCGTTCCGCCGCTGAGGTTCTCTTTTTGCAGAATAATTGCCGTATCTGTACTTCCTGCCGTTGCCTTAATCGAAGATATTCGATGGGGTGCGAACGTATAGATCTCCGTAATAATCGAAGACATCAGCAAGTCACTTTCGTCTCGGAGCGTATTCTCCATCGTAACTCTCTGGTAGCTCTGTACCCCGAACATCATCACTCCATAGATCAGCCCGGCCACCAGCGAGAACAGCGACAGCGCAGCAATCAGCTCAATCAAGGTGAAGCCCTGCTCCCGGCGCAGAAGATCAGCGAATTTTCTCATCTGTTATGTATCCCTCCACAACCGTTTCATTGACATTTGCAGTGACTCTTCCCGCATCTCTGATCCTGATCCGTACAGGAATAAGATATTTGGAGGTTTCTTTCTCAATGGTATCCTTCGAGGTGACCATCTCCTGGTGCAAGGAGCGCTGATACTCGATGTTAATCTGATAGGAAATGCCGTTAACCACAGGATTCAGGACATGGGCCAACACGTTGTTATTGGAGACGACACCGCTATAGCCGCTGCAGGAGTCAGTCTCCGAGGGTTTAGGCGGCTGACAGTCTGAGGCAGCGATGCTGGAATGATTATTGACAACGAAGTAGGTCTGGAGCTTCCCGAAATCCTCCTTCTCCACATAGAACAGTGCATTGCGCGCCAGATTGACCATAATAGTCTTGTTCTGGTTGGCTTTGGAGTACGACATGGCATTGGTGAAATAAGACGTAAGCACCAGGGAAACAATCGACAGAATAACAATTGCTGCCAGAACTTCTATAAGTGTGAAGCCTCGCTCCTGCTTAAGGCCCAATTTCATCCTAATATCCTCCTCCTCTGCCTGCAGGGCAACCTCACCCTGTATCTTTTGAACTACTCGTCCTTTTTCCATTATATTCTTTTGGCTCACGCTCCAGCAATCCTATCACTCATAATATTTAGAGATTGTTCCAATGTACCCTGGCTTTTTCGGTATGCTATCATTTGGGGGAAGGGGAGGATGAAGAAATGGCCTTGATAGAATGTAGATTTTATTCGGAAGTGCTTGGACTCAGTACCTCAATGACTGTGATTTTGCCGCAAAAAACAACCACTCAGATCGGAATGAGCAACGTCTCGCATGGTGATCTTCACCCTACATTGTATTTGCTGCATGGGCTGTCGGATGACGATTCGATCTGGCTGCGCCGGACTTCAATAGAACGATATGTCGCGGAAATGGGTATTGCCGTGGTGATGCCGCAGGTGCACCGCAGCTTTTATACGGATATGGCGGAGGGCGGCCGCTACTGGACTTTCATCAGTGAGGAGCTGCCTGCGCTGGCACGTTCGTTCTTTCCGCTGTCGCCAAAACGTGAGGATACCTTCGTAGCGGGGCTGTCGATGGGCGGGTATGGTGCAATCAAGCTCGGGCTGCGGAAGCCGGAGACGTTCGCTGCTGCTGCCAGTCTGTCGGGGGCGCTGGATATGGCGCATCACTTCTTGAATTGGGTGGACCCGACTGTTCGAACCGTAGAATATGACCGGATCTTCGGCACAGGTGATATCAGCGGCACATCAGATGACCTGCTGTGGCTGCTGGAGGAGCTGGATCGTTCCAAGGGACCGAAGCCGCTGCTCTACCAATGCTGTGGCACAGAGGACTTCCTGTATGAGGACAACCAGCGCTTCCGCGAGAAGTGCAGCGAAACGTCACTGTCGCTCACCTATGAAGAAGGTCCCGGCGGCCATGAATGGGGCTACTGGGACACCCAAATCCGCAATGTGCTGGCCTGGCTGCCGCTGAGCAAATAATTCACGCACAAACGGCTCACTTTTAATGTTACTACCTAGAATTCCAGCCGGAATTTAGATTGTTACCCGGGAACACTGGGAGTAATTAGATGCGAAACTGGTTACTACTTAAGTCCCCTAGCCCTCTTCGCTCCTAACCCTCGTTTCGATTTCAGACGTTGCGGACTCAGGAGCACCTATTTGCTGTAAATAGACCGTTTTGCAGGATTAACGGACCCAGGAGCCTCTATACCACAAAAAAACCTTGGGTTAGGTCTTATTTTGACGACTTAGGGGCTATACGGTCCGTAAGACGTCAAAAGATCGCAGAAAGGAGGAAATAGGGGCTATACGGTCCGCTAGAATGTGGGTTACCTTATAGTTCAAGGGCTTGGAGTCTTGCAGGGTCCTAAGTAGTAGACCGAACCTGCAACTAATTTCGAGTGAATTACCCCTGGAACGCTCAAACGTCCAAAATAGATGGGTATTCGCACTTATTTCCTCCAAAACAGAAAAAATCGTCTAATTAGGTGCGTTCTCGCAACTAATTATTCAGCCTCCTAATTATGGAATAGAGTCTGTAGGGTTCTTAATATAAGGAGCCCTAAGCAATAACCTTATATTTCACAAAAAAGACTGCCTTCCCGCATCACCCGATGCAGTGGAAGACAGTCTTTTCATATAGCAGGCAGTGCGTGGCCTAGTGGCCTGTGCCTCCATGCCGGACAACCCACGCCTTGGCAACCAGCAGAGACTGCTCGGCACGCTCCAGCGCAGCCTTCACCTGCACGGTGGCTGTTCCGCCGTACACATTGCGGGCATCCACTACGGCTTCCGGCTGCAGCACGGCATAAATCTGCTCGTCGAACAGCTCCGAGAACTGCTTGAACTCATCCAGCGTCAGATCGAGCAGGAATTTGCGCTCGTTGATGCAGTAGAGCACCGTTTTGCCGATCACCTCATGGGCTTGGCGGAACGGCAGACCTTTGCCGACCAGGAAGTCGGCGATATCGGTCGCGTTGGAGAAATCCGTGTTCACCGCCTCACGCATCCGCTGCTTGTTGACCTTCATCGTAGTAATCATCGGTGCAAACAGCTGCAGCGCTCCGGTCAGTGTGGCTACAGTGTCGAACATGCCTTCCTTATCTTCCTGCATATCTTTGTTGTAAGCCAGCGGCAGCGACTTCAGCACAGTCAGCAGTCCGATCAGGTTGCCGTAGACACGGCCGGTTTTGCCGCGCACCAGCTCGGGCACGTCCGGGTTCTTCTTCTGCGGCATAATGCTGCTGCCGGTGCAGAAGGCATCGTCCAGCTCTACGAAGCTGAACTCGGTGCTGCTCCACAGCACCAGCTCCTCGCTGAGCCGAGAAAGGTGGGTCATCACCAGCGAGGCGTTCGCGAGGAACTCGACGATGAAGTCACGGTCGCTGACTGCATCGAGGCTGTTCTCGTAGACACTGTCGAAGCCGAGCAGCTCGGCTACATAATGACGGTCAATCGGGAACGTCGTGCCGGCCAGTGCCCCTGCCCCCAGCGGCAACACGTTGATCCGCTTGTAGCTATCGGTCAGGCGCTCCGCATCGCGGCGGAACATAGAGACATAAGCCAGCAGATGGTGAGCGAACAGAATCGGCTGGGCACGCTGCAGATGCGTGTAGCCGGGAACAATCGTCTCCAGATTGTCCTTGGCCTGCTCAATCAGCGCCTCCTGCAGCTCATGCAGCAGAGCCACCAGCTCCACTACACGATTACGCAGATAGAGATGCATATCGGTGGCTACCTGGTCATTACGGCTGCGGCCCGTATGCAGCTTGCCGCCAACCGGGCCTACTTCGGCAATCAGATATTTCTCCAGATTCATATGAATGTCTTCATCGGCTACGGAGAATTCCACTTCACCCGCACGAACCTTGTCCAGCACCTTCTTCAGTCCGTCCTTAATCGTCTCCACATCGGCCTGCGGCAGGATGCCACACTTCCCCAGCATCGAGACATGGGCCAGACTGCCCTGCACATCCTCCTCCGCCAGCGCCTTATCGAAGCCGATCGAAGCCGTATATTCCTCCACCAGCTTGTTGGTTCCTTTGGTAAAACGTCCGCCCCACAGCTTGCTCACCTCTTGACTCCCCCTCGTATAACATCAGAGGGCCGCCCCTGTCCTGACGGGAGGAACGGCCTTCTGATGAATTGGTTTATATGTTCAGTTTGTATATTCAGTATCCTGCTTATTCGGCTGTTAGTTTCGCAGATTCGGCTACACCAGCCGACACCTTCAGGCGCAGCGCGTTCAGGCGGATGAAGCCGGTCGCATCGCCCTGGTCGTAGGCCTGGGTTGGATCAGCTTCCATCGTAGCAATATCCGGGTTGTACAGGCTGACCGGACTCTTCACTCCAGCGCCGATAATGTTGCCTTTGTACAGCTTTAGCCGTACTGTACCTGTTACATTCTGCTGACTTTCGGTTACCAGTGCCTGCAGTGCAATCCGCTCAGGCGCGAACCAGAAGCCGTTATACACCAACGTGCTGTAACGGGTAATCAGCGAGTCGCGCAGGTTCATCACTTCGCGGTCCATGGTAATGGACTCCATTTTGCGGTGAGCGCTGAACAGGATCGTGCCACCCGGCGTCTCATATACGCCGCGGCTCTTCATGCCGACGAAACGGTTCTCCACCATGTCCACCCGGCCGATGCCGTGCTTGCCGCCCAGCTCATTCAGCTTCTCCATCACCTGAAGCGGCGTCAACGGCTCTCCGTTCAGGGCTACGCAATCGCCCTTCAGGAAGTCCAGCTCCAGATATTCCGCTTGATCCGGCGCATCCTCAGGAGCGTTGCTCAGCAGGAACATGCCTTTGTTCTCGTCTGCGCTTGGATCAAACCATGGATCCTCCAGCACGCCGCTCTCATAGCTGATGTGCAGCAGGTTGCGGTCCATCGAGTACGGCTTAGCCGCCGAGGCCTGGACCGGAATGCCGTTCGCTTCCGCGTAGGCGATCATCTCTGCGCGGCCCGGGAACTGGCTGCGGAATTCCTCCAGCCGCCAAGGAGCAATGACCTTGATGTTAGGCGCGAGCGCGGCCACGCCCAGCTCGAAGCGCACCTGGTCGTTGCCTTTGCCGGTTGCGCCGTGGGCAATCGCCGTTGCGCCTTCTGCGATGGCGATATCGACCATCCGCTTGGCGATCAGCGGACGTGCAATACTCGTGCCGAGCAGGTATTGCCCTTCATATAGCGCACCCGACTGGAACATCGGGTAGATGAAGTCATTCGCGAACTCATCGCGCAGGTCGTCGATGTAGACCTTCGACGCGCCGGTGGCGAGCGCTTTTTCCTCCAGACCGTCCAGCTCTTCCTTCTGGCCGATATCGGCCGTGAAAGCAATAATCTCCGCATCATAGGTTTCTTTCAGCCATTTGAGAATGACTGAGGTATCCAGCCCGCCGGAATAGGCGAGTACAATCTTTTCTTTAGCCATGGAGAAGCAACTTCCTTTCGTGGATCAGATTCATATGGGATGATGAAATCCCGAACGTTCAACGCAAATAGATGCGAAAGTGCAACTAATTTCAGCTGAAACCTCTGTCAGGAGGTGATTAAGTGCGATATTGCAACTAATTTCAAGTAAATCAAGTATTCTAAGCCCAAAATCGGGAATAAAGTGCCTTTTTGCAACTATTCGCTCCAAAACGGAAAAAATCAGCTAATTAGATGCACTATTGCAACTAATTCAGTGGCTCGGACTTAGGGAACCACTACAAAGTTAAATCTTCGATATTCTCATCATACGGAGGCCGCCTAAGCACTAACGAAGTGATTTAGCTGTATAACGTACACTTAAATACTCCAGTTTGTACGCAGAATTCACTTTAGCTGTATTCTGTACAGTTAAAATCGCGCCAAGTCGCTCATACCGGCTTATTCCGTAATTATAGCTGTACAGAATACAATTAAAAGGTAAAACAGTCGCATTTCCGCCGGAATAACTGTACGAAATACAGTTAAGTCCGCGAAACGCAGGGTAACTGCAGCTGATGTGCCAGTTCGCTCGGCCATACAATGAAACTAACTGCAAAATGTATCTGCTGCTCGGCCAGTTCCATTATCCAGCCCCACTACAACTCAGCACATCAACTACAGTCAGTCTCATAACAGCCTTAACCTACCTCAGCACATCAACTACAGTCAGTCTCATAACAGCCTTAACCTACCTTAGCCTACCAACTACAGTCAGTCTCATAACAGCCTTAACAGCCTTAACCTACCTTAGCCCATCAGCGCTGCCATCAGCGCCTTCTGTGCGTGCAGGCGGTTCTCCGCCTGATCGAAGATCACCGAGTTCGGCCCGTCGATCACGCCGGTGCTGACCTCTTCCTCCCGGTGGGCCGGCAGGCAGTGCAGGAACAGATAGTCCGGCTTCGCGCCTTGCACCAGCTGCTCATTGACCTGGTAGTCCTTGAACGCCGCTTCGCGCGCCAGCTGCTCCTCCTCGAAGCCCATGCTCGCCCACACATCCGTGTAGATCACGTCTGCGCCGCGCACCGCTTCCTGCGGGCTGCGGGTGATCACGATCTCCGCGCCGGTTCCGCGGGCGATCTCGCGCGCCTCCGCCACGACAGCCGCATCCGGCTCATAACCCGCCGGTCCGGCAATGGATACATGCACGCCCAGCTTCGCGCCGCCGATCAGCAGCGAATGGGCCATGTTGTTGCCATCGCCGATGTAAGCCAGCTTCAGACCCTTGAGGCGGCCTTTGTGCTCATAGACCGTCTGATAGTCCGCCAGCACCTGGCAAGGATGCGCCAGATCGCTTAGTCCGTTAATCACCGGCACGGACGAGAACCGCGCCAGATCCTCCACCTTGTCATGCCCAAAGGTGCGGATCATGATGCCGTCGAGATAGCGCGACATCACCTGCGCCGTATCGCCGACCGTTTCGCCACGGCCGAGCTGAATGTCATTCTTACTCAGGAACAATGCGTGTCCGCCGAGCTGATACATCCCCACCTCGAACGATACACGTGTCCGAGTCGAGGATTTCTCGAAGATCAGCCCGATGGTCTTGCCCAGCAGCGGCTGATACACCTCACCGCTCTTCTGCTTGCGTTTCAGCTCTATAGCTAATTCGATCAAATAGGTAATCTCTTCTGGAGTATAGTCGTTCAGCTCCAGTAAATCGCGGCCTTTCAGCTGCTGTGCAATCCCTTGCGGATCGCTGATTACGCCCTGGCTCATGCCCCTGCCTCCCCGTTTGCTTGTGTAGCATAAGTATGAATGAGATCCGAAAGGATGTCCACCGCCTGGTCGATCTCCTCTTTGCTTACATACAGATTAGGCAGCAGGCGCAGCACATTCGGGCCGGCTGTAACGAACAGCAGTCCCCGCTTCTGGCCCGCCAGTACGATCTCGCTTACCGGCTGCTTGCATTCAATGCCGATCAGAAGACCTTTGCCGCGGATATCGACCACAAACGGTGTATCACCCAGCTTCTCCTTCAGCAGTCCAGTCAGGTACAGGCCCATCTCCGCCGCGCGCTGCGGCAGCTCATCCTCCAGCATCGTTTCGATGGTGGCGGCCATAACCGCCGTTGCAAGCGGCGTGCCTCCGAAGGTGGAGGCATGGCTGCCCGGCGAGAACGCTTCGCGCAGATAGCCCTTGCCCAGCATAACTCCAGCCGGGAAGCCGCTCGCTACGCCTTTGGCAAGCGTAAAAATATCCGGCTCAATCCCATAATGCTGATGCGCGAACAGCTTGCCCGTACGGCCCATGCCCGTCTGCACCTCGTCCACGATCAGCAGCAGGCCATGCTGCTTGCACAGCGCCACCACCGCGTCCAGGAACTCCGCCTGAACCTCCAGCACGCCGCCTTCCGCAAGCACCATCTCCAGCATGATCGCTGCGGTGTGCTCGCCGATGGCCGCTTCCAGCGCCGGCAGATCATGCAGCGGCACGGTCTTGAAGCCTGCCGGAAGCGGCAGGAAGCCTTCCTTGACCTTCTGCTGCCCGGTCGCAGTCAACGTGGCCAGCGTGCGGCCGTGGAACGACTGCTCGAACGTGATGACCTCATAGCGGTCATCGCCCTTCACCTTCTGGTGATAGCGGCGCGCCAGCTTGATCGCCGCCTCATTCGCTTCCGCCCCGCTGTTGCAGAAGAACGCCTGATCCGCGCAGCTGTTCCCGGTCAGGAGCTGGGCGACTTTTTGCTGCCCCGGAATCTGGAACAGGTTGGAGACATGCCACAGCGTGTCGATCTGCTCCTTCAGCTTGGCGCCGACCTTCTCTGGAGCGTGACCGAGGCTCGTTACCGCCAGCCCGCAGGTGAAATCCAGATATTTGTTTCCCTGATCATCCCATACCCAGCTGCCCTTGCCTTTGACCAGCGCAAGATCATATCTGGCATAAGAAGGAAACACTGCACTCATCTTGCCTTCGGCAGCCACCGGCTTGCCCTGTTCCTTCAACTGCGCTTGCTGCTGTCCTGCAGCTGTCTGCACTTCCGCTTCAGTAAGTTTGCCCATCCCAAGTCACTCTCCCATCGGCGGCCCCGCGAAGGAACCCGCACTGTTAAATTGTTGTCCAGCCAGCTGTCCGCTGTATATGTTGTCCGCCTAGTGGTGTGTCTTCAAACCTAAGCTTCAGGAGGGATCACAGATTGAGCAGCAACAGGTAGAGAAATCTTCTCTCCCCATCGCCGCTTGAATGTCTTTGTCCTCCGAATCATCGGGTTTGAAGACAACTCCGAGTTGTCCCCTTACTCTACGCTATTGTTATCCTCGCAGCTGTCCCCTATAAATTGTCGTTCCCCCAGCTATCCAACGCCACGTTCTACCCTGACCGGGCATTACGCCAACGCCGATCCTTAAGCCGCAGCCCTACTCTTCCCCATACATCAGCTGCGCTCTAGCTCTAGCCCTACTCCCGCACAATCCGCGTACCAAGTGCTTCGCCATTCATCACCCGGCTCAGCACCCGCGGCTCTTTGCCGTCTACAATCACTACCTCCGACACGTCACCTTGAATGCAGTCGATGGCAGCACGCACCTTTGGGATCATGCCGCCATAAATTTCACCGCTCACAATCAGATGTTCAATTTCTCGCACCGTTACCGACGGAAGCACTACCTTGCGCCCTTCCACGGTACTCATAATACCCGGCACGTCCGTCACCACAATCATCCGCGAAGACTGTAGATAAGAAGCGACAGCCCCAGCCGCCGTATCCGCATTTATATTATAACGTTGCCCTGCGGCATCCACACCAATCGGTGCGATCACCGGAATATAGCCCATGTCAGCAATCCCGGCCACCAGCCCCGCATTCACCTCAGTGACTTCTCCAACCCAGCCAACCTCCGCGCTATTCGCCACTGGCTGAGCTGTAAGCAGGTTGCCATCCACACCGGACAGCCCCAGCGCCAGTCCGCCCTGTAGCTGAATCCGCCGCACAATCGCCTTGTTGATGCTTCCCGCCAGCGTCATCTCCACCACATCCAGTACTTCCGCGCTCGTAACCCGCAGCCCATTCACGAAGCTGCTCTCAATGCCAAGCTTCGCCAGATTCTCAGAAATAGCTGGTCCGCCGCCGTGTACAATCACAGGCTGGATGCCGCTCTGCTGCAGCTCGCGCAGGTCCGTGAAGAAGGAATCCGGGAGCGCAGCCAGCGTACTGCCGCCACATTTCATAACGAAACGTTTGCTTGTGCTGATATCTTCTTTGCCATTAGTATTCGTGGTCATTTCAAGTCCTCCAGACATCAGGTACGGTATGCGGCATTGATGCGCACATAGTCATAGGTCAGGTCGCAGCCCCAAGCCGTGGCGGCTCCGCTGCCGTCCTGCAGGTCCACGGTGATGGTGATCGTTTCGCTCTTCTGCAGATAGGCCAAGGCCAATTCTTCGTCAAAAGCGACCGGACGCGACTGCGACAGCACCGGAATCTCGCCCAGCGCAATATCCACCCGGTCCGGCGATACCGGAACACCCGCACGCCCGACAGCAGCAATGATCCGCCCCCAGTTGGCGTCCGCGCCGAACACGGCCGATTTCACCAGACTGGAGCCGACTACCGTCTTGGCAATCGCAGCTGCGGCTTCCGCATGGACCGCACCATTCACCTGTACCTCGATCAGGTGGGTAGCCCCTTCCCCGTCACGGGCAATCGACATCGCAAGACTGCGGCAGACATGCGTGAACGCAGCGGCAAAAGCGTCCCAATCCGGATGCAGCTTGCCCAGCACTTCATTCCCGGCCAGCCCGCTGGCCATCGTCACCAGCATATCGTTGGTACTTGTATCTCCGTCGACCGTGATCATATTAAAGGTAACCTCAGTCGCCTGCCGGAGCAGACCATGCAGATCCTCCGCCGCAATCACGGCATCCGTCGTCATGAATCCCAGCATCGTCGCCATATTAGGGTGGATCATCCCCGAGCCTTTGGCGGCTCCGGCGATGGTGACCAGCTTGCCGCCGACCTTCACCTGCACGCAGCATTCCTTCTTCACCAGGTCTGTGGTCAGAATCGCCTGGCAGAATTCCTCGGCACCCGCCGCTCCACCGTCCAACTTGTGTGGCAGACCGGCAATGCCGCTGCGCACGCAGTCCATCTTCAGCAGTTCACCGATGACTCCCGTTGAGGCAACCGCGACCGCTTCCTCTGCAACGCCAAGCTCACGGGCCGCAGCAGCACGCATCTCGTACGCGTCAGCCTCGCCCTGCTCGCCCGTACAGGCGTTGGCGTTGCCGCTGTTCACAATGACCGCCTGCAGTTTGCCGTCCACCAGACTCTCACGCGTGACCTTCAGCGGCGCAGCCTGAAACACATTGGTTGTATACACGGCCGCTGCCGTGGCAGGAACCTCGCACAGGATGACGCCGAGGTCGTTCCGGTCTGTTTTTTTGAGGCCGCAATGCAGTCCCCCTGCCTTGAAGCCCCCAGGCGTAGTGATGCTTCCACCCTCTATGATCGAGAATAATTGCTGGTTCATGTTATTGTTGCCGCTGACGCTTACGGATACACCGGGGTGTAGCCGAGGCCAAGGGTCTCCTCCCATCCCATCATCAAATTCAGGTTCTGTATCGCCTGGCCTGCCGCTCCCTTGACGATGTTGTCAATGACCGACACAATGGTAACCCTACCTGTACGGGCATCCGTCGCAAAGCCGATATCACAATAGTTGGAGCCGCTGACTTCCTTCGTGGCCGGCACAATCCCAGCATTACGCACTCGCACATACGGACGGCCCGCATAATACTTACGATATAATTCGATGAAATCCTCTTCTGTATGCTGACCCAGCATTCCGGCGTACATCGTGCTCATAATGCCCCGCGTCATCGGTACCAGATGAGTAGTGAAGGTGACTGTCACCTTCGCTCCGGCGATGTCCGTCAGCACCTGCTCAATTTCCGGGATATGCTGGTGTTTGTTGATTTTGTAGGCTTTGAAATTCTCATTGATCTCGGAGTAATGAACCATCAGGCTCGTTCCGCGCCCCGCCCCGGACACGCCCGACTTCGCATCAATAATGATGCTGTCCGGCTTAATCCAGCCCGCTTCCAGCGCCGGGATCAGCCCAAGCAGCGTAGCTGTCGGGTAGCAGCCGGGATTCGAGATGAAATCCACGCCTGCGGCACGTTCCCCATACACCTCGCACAGCCCGTATACGGCCCGCTGCAGATATTCATCCGCCGGAGCCGGGTGCTTATACCACTGTTCGTATTCAGCACCGTCTTTCAGCCGAAAATCGCCGGAGAGATCGACCACCTTCAGCCCGGCAGCAAGCAGCTGCGGCACCAGCTTAGTGCTGACACCGGAGGGCGTTGCCGTGAACACGATATCGGCCCGTTCCGCCATCTCCTGAGCATCCACACCGTCCAGCTCGCGCTCGATAATACCCGTCAGATGCGGAAATCCTTCCTCTATAGGCACCCCCGCACTGGACGAGGAAATCACAGACGTAATCTCTACCTTGGGGTGGCTCTGCAGCAGCCTGATCAGTTCCACGCCCCCATATCCTGTTGACCCGACAATCGCCGCTCTCAGCTTGCTCTCCATCTTCATCCCTGCTTCCCGTTTGATCGGTACCCGTTCTGGAAATATGTATTATTATACGTCTTAATTAATATAAATACAATACTTCTACAACAAAACCTGCCACTTCCCGGCAGGTCATCTTGTTTGAGCTATTATATTGATTTTATCCATCCCCAAGAGGTGGATTTATGAAGGAACCAAGGAACCCTCGGGCCAATTACGGATTAGCTCTCCCGTTTAAACCCTTCGCCAAGCACCTCGTGCGCATCTGTAATAATCACAAAAGCTCCCGGGTCCACCGAACGGACAATCGCCTTCAGCCGTGTAATCTCATTCTGTCCGACCACTACCATCAGCACCGTGCGGTCATCGCCGGTATAGCCGCCTTGACCGTTCAGCTTCGTCAGCCCGCGATCCAGGTCATTCAGAATGGCCTGCGTCAGCTCATCGTTCTGATTCGAGATAATGTACGCCACCTTGGTATAGCTGAAGCCTACCTCCAGCGCATTAATTACCTTGCCCGTAACGAACAACCCAATCAGCGCATACAGGGCCTGCTCCATGCCCAGCACAAAAGCCGCCAGTACAATCACGGTTCCATCCAACAGCACTACCGAAAGGGAGAAGCTGAGGCCGGTTATTTTCTGAATAATCTGCGCCAGAATGGTCAGTCCGCCCGTAGAGCCGCGCCCCCGGAACACCAGCCCGAGCCCCAGACCTACACCAATCCCGCCATATATCGAGGCCAGCAGCGGATTCGTTGTAGGCACCACTCCGTCTCTTGTAATAAAAATAAACAGCGGCAGCACAATGCTCCCGAGCAGAGAGCGCATCCCATATTGCTTGCCCAGGAACAGCACCCCAAGCACAAACAGCGGAACGTTAAGTGCCCATTGGGTAAAAGCCGGCTCCGCCCCAAACCAGGCTTCCGCCAGAACTGACAGTCCAGACACCCCGCCGGAGGCAATCTGGTTAGGCAGAAAAAATGAATTAAACGCCATCGCGGTAATCAGTGATCCCACGAGAATCAAGATCATATCCACCGTATGGCGCAGCGGCCCGTTGAGGGGAATCAGTGGCGGTTTGTTGCGCGAATTGATCTTTTGCATCGTTGTTCTCCGTTCTCTTTCATCTAAAATCTTTCCAGCGAACCAAGTAGAAACGGCTCCGCCGTCCTCTGCAAAGCGTATGCTTCCGAAGCAGCGATACTACATATCGCTTTCAGGCATTCGTTTCTGCGAGAAATAGAAGGATAATTTATGGGGTGGAACATATAAATTCTTATATTTCAAAAAATTCCCACGCCTCCGAAGACGCGTAGGAATGGACTTAGCTGTTTATTCCGTTTCCACTTTGATCTGGCTGCGCAGATACCCGTCAATGAAGCCGTCGAGGTCGCCATCCATTACAGCTCCAATGTTACCCGTCTCCACTAAAGTACGGTGATCCTTCACCATGCTGTATGGATGGAATACATAAGAGCGGATCTGGCTGCCCCAAGCGATATCGGACTGCTCGCCGCGAATCTCGTCCAGATGCTCCTGCTGCTCGATTAGCTTGCGCTCATAGAGCTTGGAGCGCAGCATTTTCATCGCCTGCTCGCGGTTCTTGATCTGGGAGCGTTCGTTCTGGCAGGTTACCACCACACCAGAAGGCAAGTGGGTAATCCGCACGGCAGAGTCGGTGGTGTTGATATGCTGTCCGCCCGCGCCGCTGGCCCGGTACGTGTCAATCTTCAGATCCTCGGTACGGATCTCTACTTCTACGTCATCTGAAATTTCTGGCACAACATCACAGGAGACAAAGGACGTATGCCGTCTGCCGGAGGAATCAAAAGGCGAAATGCGCACCAGCCGGTGCACCCCTTTCTCCGCTTTCAGATAGCCATACACGTTGAAGCCCTTGATCAGCAACGTCACGCTCTTGATCCCGGCTTCATCTCCGGGCAGATAATCGAGCACTTCCACCTTGAAGCCACGCTTCTCGGCCCAGCGGGTATACATCCGCAGCAGCATCTGGCCCCAGTCCTGGGACTCGGTGCCGCCGGCGCCGGGATGCAGCTCCAGAATAGCATTCAGCTTGTCATATGGCTGATTCAGCAGCAGCTGCAGCTCGAATTCTTCTACTTTGCCGCCGAGGCTGCGGATCGTCGCGCCAATCTCTGCGGCCAGCTCGTCATCGCCTTCTTCGTCGGCCAGTTCGGCCATCATTGCGGCATCGTCGTATTCCTGTTGCAGCTTCTCATATTGATCCACGGACAGCTTCACGTTATTCATGTCGGCGATCAGCGCCTGAGCCTTCTCGTTATCGTCCCAGAATCCGGGCGCTGCCATCTTCTCCTCGAAGTTGGCGATCATCTCCTGCTTCAGATCTAAGTCAAAGAGACCCCCTAAGGTCGGTAAGTTTCTTGCCTATTTCACGCAGGTCCTGCTTTACGTTGGGATCTATCATGGGTCACTTCACCTTTCAAAAATGTGTTATGCGGATGCGCTGATTGGACTTGGTAGACCGGCGATCCTGACTTCCGCTCCGCTGACGGATTATTCTTCCGATCGCTGTTGTCCCCGGAATCTCCAATCATCACCTTAAGGTTAGATTCCGGGGACAAAGGCGAACGCTGACGCTTCTCCAGAACAATTCCGTCCGCTGCGCTCCCAGATCACCAATGAGCACAAGCTCCAAAAAAGCGGTCAGGCCGCAAACGGGGGAAGCCCCCGGGCCCAGCCGCTTTTTATTCAAATATAATAATTGTTAATGCTTAGGCTCCGTGTGCTGAGAATTAGGCCTTCGCCTGATGAGAATATCGAAGACTCCGCTACGTGCTGGTCTTCTAAATCCATTCCACCGATTTAGTTGCAAATATGCATCTAATTTGGCCTTCTGAACGGAGATAGACCTGATTTACTCAAAATTAGTTGCACAATCGCACTTATTCCTCCGCCGGCTAGCGTTCTGTCTGAATTTAGTTGCAGTTTCACATCTATTTGCTTCGAACGCTCCAAACAACCTTCTAATTTCTCATTGGGACCTAAGTATAGAACGTGGACTTAAGAATGTTATATACGGAGTTGCCAGGAAACCCTATGCACCAGGCTTTCTGGCAACTCTACTACTCCATTCTTAGGTTCATCTTATATAACTAAGAATTGTTTGTTCGCTTACGCGTTCTGGCCGTGGCAGTTCTTGAATTTCTTTCCGCTGCCACAAGGGCAAGGATCGTTGCGGCCGATCGTTGCTTCCACATGTACCGGACGTTTCTCTGCAGGCTCGCTGTTGGTGGAGATTTTATCTTCCTCCACTACAGATTGACGCTCCTGATTCGTTTCGATGTGCGCCTTCATAATGTAGGTCGACACTTCTTCCTGAATTGCAGCAGTCATATCGTTAAACATCTGGAAGCCTTCGAATTGATATTCGCGCAGCGGATCGGTACCGCCGTAAGCACGAAGGTGAATCCCCTGACGCAGCTGGTCCATTGCGTCGATATGATCCATCCATTTACTGTCTACGGAACGCAGCACAATAACTTTCTCGAATTCACGAACCAGCTCGGCACCGAGGCTTTCCTCACGTGCAGCGTATTTCTCCAGCACACGGTTGAAGATAAATTCCGTAATCTCTTCAACTTCCTTGCCCCACAGGTCATCGCGGGTCAACTCGCCCTCCTCCAGCAGCTTGCTGTTGACGTAATCTGAAACCTCCTGAAGCTCCCAGTTCTCGGGGATATCATCCGTACAATGAGCAAGCACAACACGGGAAACAACCGGCTTGATCATCTCAATAACAATATCCTTAATGTTCTCGGACTCCAGAATCTCGCGGCGCTGCTTGTAGATAATCTCGCGCTGCTGATTCATGACATCATCGTATTGCAATACGACTTTGCGGATATCGAAGTTGTTGCCTTCTACCCGCTTCTGGGCCGATTCAACGGCACGGGTAATCATCCGGCTCTCGATAGGCTGATCTTCCTCGAACCCGAGGCGGTCCATCATGTTCAGCACATTGTCAGCGCCGAAGCGTTTCATCAGTTCATCGCCAAGCGACAGATAGAACTGAGTGGAACCCGGGTCTCCCTGGCGTCCGGCACGTCCGCGCAACTGGTTGTCGATCCGGCGGGATTCATGCCGCTCCGTACCAATGATATGCAGCCCACCCAGATCGGTTACGCCTTCTCCAAGCACGATGTCCGTACCGCGGCCCGCCATGTTGGTGGCAATCGTTACGGTACCCGACTGGCCGGCGAACGAGATGATCTCTGCTTCCGCCGCATGATGTTTCGCATTCAGCACACGGTGCGGCACGCCTTTGCGCTTCAGCATCTCGGATACAAGCTCGGAGTTCTCAATCGACACTGTACCTACCAGCACCGGCTGTCTCAATTTGTGGCGTTCTACAATCTCTGCTACTACGGCATTAAACTTGCCGTTCTCGCTCTTATACACGACGTCAGGCATGTCGTGGCGCTGATTAGGCTTATTCGTGGGTACCTGAAGAACCTCAAGACCATAAATCTTCTTGAATTCCTCTTCCTCCGTCTTTGCGGTACCGGTCATTCCGCCCAGCTTGCGGTACATCCGGAAATAGTTCTGGAACGTAATTGTAGCCAGGGTCATGCTCTCGTTCTGGACTTCAATTTCTTCCTTCGCTTCAATCGCCTGATGCAATCCATCACTGTAACGGCGGCCCGCCATCAGACGGCCGGTGAATTCATCGACGATAACCACTTCTTCATCTTCATTGACTACATAATCCACGTCACGACGCATGATTACGTTGGCCTTGAGCGCCTGTACGATATGATGATTCAGGGTAACATGGCTGTGGTCATACAGATTCTCGATGCCAAAAGCCTTCTCTGCCAATGCCACACCCTTCTCCGTCAATGCAACGGATTTCACCTTGATATCTACTGTATAATCCTCTTCTTGCGTCAGCTTCTTCACAAACCGGTCTGCGGCAAAATAGAGCTCAGTAGACTTCTCAGCCTGGCCGGAGATGATAAGCGGCGTTCTTGCTTCATCGATCAGGATGGAATCCACTTCATCAATAATACAGAAATATAACGGGCGCTGAACCATTTGCTCTTTATACAGCACCATGTTGTCACGCAGATAGTCAAATCCGAATTCGTTGTTCGTACCATACGTAATATCGCAGGCATACGCTTGTTGTTTATCAGCATGGTCCATGCCGCTGAGGTTAACCCCAACCGTCATGCCCAGGAAGTTATAGATTTGTGCCATTTGCGCACTGTCGCGCTGAGCCAGGTAGTCATTGACTGTGACAACGTGAACCCCTTTGTCCAGCAAAGCATTCAGATAGACCGGCAGGGTTCCTACCAGCGTCTTTCCTTCACCTGTTTTCATCTCGGAGATACGGCCTTCATGCAGCGCCATACCGCCTACCAATTGTACGTCAAAATGCCGCATGCCCAGCGTCCGTTTGGAAGCTTCGCGTACGGTAGCAAAGGCTTCGGGAAGAATTTCTTCCAGCGTCTCGCCTTTTTCAATACGTGATTTGAATTCTGCTGTCTTCGCCTGCAGCGCCTCATCCGAAAGCGCCGTGAACTCCGGCTCCAATCCATTAATTACATCGACTGTCTTCATGAGACGTTTGACATCACGTTCGTTGACGTCGCCGAATATTTTCTTTACAAGTCCTAGCATGGTTAACCCCTTTCATGCAACACAGATGGTGGAACCGAGCCCATCCTGAATAAATTGAAAGGGCCGCATGTATAAAATCGATTCCGCTGCTTCATAAATTGTAACAGTTTGTAAGGGAAGCCGCAATACAAGCTCTATCACCCTTATTTTTCATATTGTTATATACGCACAAGAGCCCTATCCGCAGTTCGCGGATAGGGGCTCGTTTCATTCATCAGATCATATTAGAACCCAAAGCGCTTTGTCTGATCAGGCAACTATCTTAAGCTCAGCCTAATCCTGCTGCTCGATCAAGCCATATTTACCATCATTGCGTTTGTAAACTACACTTACTTCCGATGTGTCGATGTTGGAGAATACAAAAAAGGTATGTCCCACCATGTTCATCTGCAGAATAGCTTCTTCCACATCCATCGGCTTCAAGGTGAAGCGCTTGTTCCGAACCACTTCCAAATCATCATCGTACTCCTGATCCTCTACAGCAACTGCGCCCGCCGCTCCCTCAACAAACAGGGTCTTCAGGCTGCCTTCCTGGCGGAATTTGCGATTCAGTTTGGTCTTGTGCTTACGAATCTGGCGTTCCAGCTTGTCCACCACGGCATCGATAGACGCATACATATCATCACTGCGGTCTTCTGCACGAAGCGTAACACCTGCCAGCGGGATAGTAACTTCCACCGTATGAAGGCCGCGAACGACGCCAAGCGTCACATATCCTTCTGAGGTAGGGGGTGCATCGAAATACTTCTCAAGTCTGCTGAGCTTCTTATCAACATAATCTCTCAAAGCGTCGGTCACTTCAATTTGTTGACCTCGAATGCTGAATTGCATGGGCACTCCTCCTTTGTTTACTTCTCCATTATAGCAAATTGTAAGAGCTAAGTAAAAAGTTGATCGCCATTCCTTCACATTCAGCTGACAAACCGTGTAATTTCGATCCCTCCCAAACCCTCCCTTCCAAGGGAGGGCCCCAAAGGGTTGCACCCTCTGGACTCCTGCAAGCTTGGCGAAAGATTCTGGCGGTACTGTGATTAGGGGCTTTGGAAGAAAATTGTAATTCCCTATACAGATAAAAAAATCCGGCAAGCGCGCAATATTCGCTTTTGCCGGATCAAATAGAAAATGTAATATGACGAATTTCTGCTATTTCGTATGAATACGGATTAATTCTACCGGAGACCAGGTATTGTCCGATCCTGTGATCAGATAGACCTTATATTCCGTATTGGCGCTAAGCCCGGTCAGGTTCAGCGTATATGGCGTGCCTGGAGCAGCCGATGTTACCGTGCCGCTGAACGGTACAGCTACTGCACTTCCCGAGCTATTTTGCCCATTGGCTATTTGCTGTGCACTAGGGTCAGCAGCGGTTCCTGGCAACACCAGGTATTTCACCGGAACGACCGCGCCTCCAGTCTGTCCGTAGGAGAAGTGAACGGCCGCTGTAGCTGTCCCCATCTCCAAACGTCCGACTCCAGTGATTGGTGTTCCAGTCGTTGCGGCTGTCTTCAGCTGCACAGTACTCACTGCAGACCAATTACCGGAACTGTCCGTAACCGTTACGTAAGTTAAATATTCCGTGCCAGGCTGCAAACCGTAGACAGAGAAGGCTACCGAAGTGTTAGCAACCGCCGTCTTGCTGCCATGATTCAAGCCATTCATGTTGGTACCGATTAGCCCATCCTTAACCTGCATAGCCGTAGGAGCCGTTGCATTGCTGCTGTAAGGGGCGACTACATAATAGACTGTACCGGTAACGGATGGAGTGAGGTATACATCGGCCGTAACCGAACCCACGTAACCGTAGGTCGCCCCGCTTACCGTTGGTACGGTAGGTGTGGTACCTCCACCTCCACCGCCGCCACCAGATCCTCCACCCGGATTAACTACAGGCGTAGAAGTTGGAGCAGGGCTAGCTGTTGGAGCTGGAGTAGCCGTTGGGGCTGTCGTAGGGGTCGGAGTAACCCCACCCGGTGCTGTCGGTTTATGAACAACCGAGCTGCCGATAATGCCGACCGCTTCCGCACGGGTCAACTCCCGTTTCGGTTTAAACGTTCCATCTGGGTAGCCATTCAGAATCTTCAGAGTGGACGCTGCTGCCACCGACCCGCGGCTCCATGCTGCGATCTGGGCATTATCTTTGAATTTGGTTGTAGTCGTTTGAGTGTTCAGCTTGAGGATCTTCGCTGTAATGACCGCTGCCTCTTGTCTGGAGAGCGGTTTGTCCGGACGGAAGGTGTTATCCTGGTAACCTCCGATGTATCCCGCAGCTACAGCTTTTGCTACTTCGCTATGCACCCATTTTGTACTCTTCACATCCTTGAAGCCGACAGTTGCCTTCTCGGTGTAGCCGAACAACCGGTTCACCAGTGCAACATATTCACCCCGGGTGATCGAGTTGTTGGGTTTGACTGTGCCGTCAGGGTACCCACCCAGATAACCTTTATTCAGCCAGTCCTGCAGCTGCGCCTGCGCCCAGTGCCCTTGAATATCCTTCGGCACTGGAGCTGCCGACACGCTGCCAAGAGAACCCAGCAACATGCTGATTCCCAGTAGTCCGGTCATAAGACCACGCCATTTCTTTTTCATCCTGTTGATCATCCTCCCAATCGTTATGGTAGCTTAAGCATCCTATTTACTCCGAAGAAACCGCTTCCGAAGCATAGGCCTTAGCTATGTGCGTCGAGGTAAGACAATAAGCTCAACGTATCTCATTACCCATATATTGGAGAATGTAAACCATTTCTTTTAAACAAAACTGCAATTATTGCAATATATGGATATTATCTGTTGTGAAATCACAATAAAAAGACCCCAGGAACGCTCCCGAGATCCGTATATTTTTATTTCAGTTTCTGAATCTCTTCCAGAGGTATTCCTACAGCTTCTGCGACCTTCTCCGGCGAAAATCCATGGCTCAGCAGCTTACGGATAATTTCTGCTTGTGCTTCTTCCTTACCCTCTGCTTTACCCTCTGCTTTACCTTCTGCTTTGCCTTCCGCCTTACCTTCTGCCTTACCTTCAGCTTTACCTTCAGCTTTACCTTCTGTCTTCCCTTCCTGCTTCCCCTCATCATAACCCCAACGTTTCCAAGCAGGCATTAATTCCATCATTGCTTCACCTTCCTCCGGGTAGTGTTCCAGCAGTTCTTGCAGAATCTCTTCATCCTGTACAGGATCAGGTTTGAAATACAAGTCAGCTACCGACATAATCAGTGCCATCCGCGCTTCATCGAAACGTGTTCGCAGCCGCATAAACATCCGCAGATACTGCAGCCGAACTTCTCTCGCTTCCCGTTCAGTATACCCCATTTTGGCCAGCAATGCAGCAGCCACCGGGTTATCAGAATAGATGAAATCACGCCAATTCCTCTTTCTAAGCTCTACCTTCAGGAACTGAAAACGCAGAATATCGTGCTCCGGTATCTTCATGGTCAACATGTCCGGTTCGTCCCTCACCTCATCGGCGGTAAAGATCGCGATCGGAATAATCAGCTTGTGTTCTTTCCGGTACCGCTCGAATAGACGACTGAAGTAAATAAACATCCGTTCGTGGAAATGGGTATCCCGATAAGACTGCGGCTCCAGATGAATCAGAATGAACCCGTCCATCCCTTTGTAACATGTCTCCAACAGCAGATCCAGTTCTCTCGCTTCTTCCCCTACAATATCTACCAGGAGCTCCTGCATCAGAAAGCGGGTTTCACTATAATCCAACATACAATCCAACTCCGGGAAAAACAGTTCAATAAATTCCTTGAAGAATGTCTCCAGTAGCTTCTTAAACGCCTCATCATGGGGAACAGGGCTTACACGATCCATCGCATCCATACCTCCCGTATCCGAAATGTCATCTATCAATCTACTGGAATTATATTACTCCTGATTTGATTTTGTCTATAATAAATCGAACATTAGTTCTTATTTATTTCCTCAGTTAAAAAGCAAAAAAAGACCCCGGGAGAATATCCCAGGGTCTGCGCTAGCGTTGCTCAATTGCTAACCATCTACCATATATGTAGGTCGGCTTCGCCGGATGATTATAATTTGATTACGTTAGCTGCTTGTGGTCCGCGTGCACCTTCAACGATATCAAACTCAACGGATTGTCCTTCATCCAACGTCTTGAAACCGTCTGTTTGAATTGCGGAGAAATGTACGAATACATCGCCACCATCGGCAGTTTCGATAAATCCATAACCTTTTTCTGCGTTAAACCATTTTACTTTACCTTCCATTGATTAAACATTCCCTTCGTCATCAGATGAACGTGAGTCTTGCTCACAAGTCGACTATACCACCGCTGCTTCTCCATTGTCAATTGGAATAGTAAATGTTTACTTTCAATATATTACCATCCAATATTGGCCTAGATTATGGTTCGACAAATAGTGATATTGGGTCAAAAAAAGGAGCAGACGCTAATTAATACCCGTCTGCTCCTTTAGTGAAACTATAGAAAAAATTATTTTTTTCGGTCCATCAAAAAGCTGTCCGGTGTATATCCTGCTTCGTATGCGCTGCGTTGCGCCTTGGCTTGATTGCGCTTCTGCAGCCAGTCCTGCGCCTCCAGCCGGAGGGCGTTCATACGAGCCAAAATCTCCGAATCCCGCTCCAACATTCGACCAATTTCCCGCTTCTGCGCATCCGACGGCTGACAGGAAACGACCAAATCTCCGATTTTATTCACTAGCTCCTGGCGCTCTTCCACGAAGGCTTCTAGCTCCTCATAAGTAGTTTCATAGAGCAGCCCCATCATATTATCTGTCAACTGCTCTAATCGCTTGATCCATTCATCCATGAGCGCCTTCTGGTGACAACGGCGTCTGCCCTTGCCCTGCTGCAATCTTAGAAGCTTGCAACCAAGTTTCCCGCAGTTCGGTCAAATATCCAACTGCTTCCTCAGCCTTTGCTGCATCCTTGCGGATATTCGCTTCTACGAGCAGGAAGCTCGTATATTCGTAGAGTGAATATAGTCCTTCAGACACCTCATAGCTGCGGTCAAGCGTGCTCATCAACTCACTGACAATCGTTTGCGCTTTACCGAGATTGGTATTTGTTTTCTCGAGATCGTTTTTCTTCAGTCCATCCAACCCTGCCCGGATAAAGCGAATCGCCCCATCATAGAGCATAATCACTAATTGGGCAGGTGTAGACGTCTGGACAGAAGACTGACGGTATTTATCGTAAGGAGAATTAATCAATGATCTCACCCTTTATTAGCTATTATGATGATAAACCCATGCTGGATAGCAGACTTGAAGACTGGGATTGCATCTTGGCCATGGCTGTTTCCATCGCGGTGAATTGCTTGTAGTAGCGATTTTCCGTATTTGCCAGGTTTCTCTGCATGAGAAGAATACGACTATTATACCCCTTCATCGTCCTACCCATTACACTTTCTTCTTTAAATCTGCTGGATAGATCCATTGAGTTTTTGCTTGTTCCTGCGCGTTCAGCAATACTACCAAGTGCAGCATTTATCTTATCTGCCATCTTATCAAAAATACCGTCATTTACAGCATTTCCCGAACCCTGGAACAGGTCAAGAGCAAGCTGAGGATTTGCGCTGATGGCAGTCTTCAGCTTCGATTCATTCTCAATCACCAATTTGCCATTTTCGCTATAATTCCCTGTGGTAATTCCCAGATTACTAAGCGGACCCAGCTTCTCCGTTATAATTCCGCGCATTTGGGACAGGACATTTTTTATAATGTCATTATTCTTTAGAAGACCACTTTGTGCCTTCTCCGTCCAGGTCTTAATATCTGCTTCTTTTAATTCCTTCTTCTGCTCATCCGTCAGTGGCCTGAAATCACGATACTTGACTTCATCAATTTTGGAATTCAGCGTTTTTACCAAGCTGTTGTAGTCTTCTATAAAGCCCTTAATGGACTCTATGGCTTTATCCGGGTCAGATTGGGTCGTAATTTTGATCGTATTGTCACCTGTTATTGGAGGTGGAGTGGTTGGATTTGCAGGATCAACAGGGCCTCTTATAACCGTTTCCTTCAGCAGCGTCAGTTGGACGCCATTAATTGTGAAGATGTTGTCGTTCGCATTTTGGATGGGTTCACCGTTAATTGAAACGATGGCGTCCTGTCCACTCTTAACATTGTAATCACTGGGACTCCCTACAGCAGGCTTCACGCCTTTGAACAACTGCAGAAGCTCGAAGGAATCCCCCCCCAGCTTCACTTCGCTGCCAGCGTCCGCAGTCAGCTTCAATTTGCCGCCGGTAAATTCTGCCTGTACTTTAGTTGTACCCGACTTCGCGTTAATCTCAGCTACAACATCATTAATAGATTTGGTTCCGTCAAAAGAAAAGGATTCACCATTGACGCTGAATTTGTATTTCAACTTCTCGGCATCGTCCTCGATTGTCGTATCCAGCAGATTTTGCAGATGAGCCAATGACTTGGTACCATCGCTAGTTCCAGCCCCATTGGTCTCTACTTCCGTAACAGTTCTCTTGGTGAATAAAGCCAATAAGGTACTTCCATTCCCTACCTTTACATCCCTTGTTGATTCGTATCCAGAAGCTGGATTAGGATCTCCACTGGTCTTAGAGGCAATACTCAATTTCCCTGTAATCTCATCATAGCTTGCAATAGCATTGGCAGTCGGGTGTGAATTAATGGTTGCCACCATCGTTGAGATAAGAGTAAGACCATTGAACAGGGATTTGCCATCCTTGTCCTTAAATTCCACCCCATTAATGGCAACATCAAAACCCTTCTTCAGATACTCGGTTCGGGCATCCTCTGAAAGACTAAATAAATCTACACCGTCGAGTTTTGCCAAGGAAGTGGAGCCCGGTACGCCTTGGCCTAATCCTGTATTCATCTGCAGCGTTGTCCGGGCAGCCAATTGACTAACACTTACCTCCATGTTAATTCCATTGGCGGAAGCCAGAGCCTCTGCTTTTACGGCATCTGTGTTTCCAGTAGTAATTGCCTTATTCGCATTTAGAGCCGCATTCCCACCATATTTAACAATCAATTTATTTTGCCGAAAATCGTAGAGTTTACTGTTCAGCTCCCGGTAGCTTTCCCGTGTCCACTGCAGGAGTTGCTTATCTTGAGTAAGCTTATCTAGGGGCACCCGTTTGGCGGCCATCATACTCTTGACCATACTATCAATGTCCATGCCTGAGAAACCATTTACACGTGTAACCAAGTCGACACCTCCAAAGGTTATATTTTTTCGTCTACAAGAATACCGGCAATCTCCATCATACTAGCTACAAGATCCAAAGTCTTCTCTGGGGGGACTTCGCGGATCAATTCGCCGGTATCCTTATTCAGGACCTTGACCATAATAGAATTTGTCTTCTCATGAATGCTGACCTCCAGCGTGGTCTGAGGACCCTGTAGAGATTTCACGGCCCGCTCAATAGTACGGATAAGTTGTTCCTCAGCAACCGAGACATTTACCCCCTGTTTCTCCCTCAAACTCATATCCTTGAGATCACGGATAGAATCTGCTTGACTTACAAGTGACGCCGGTTCAGCACTTGGCTTGATTTCTGATTTGCCTTGTCCGGTTGTTGTACTGGCAGTAAGTGAAAACTGTACATTCATAAACCCCGACCTCCACTAACACTCAATTTATACTATATATATCGGTTATTTTCAGGGATAATTTAGGATTTAAGGCCTGTCAAGAAAAAAATAAAAAAAGCTCCAGGTTTCCCCGGAGCTTAAGGTGAATCAAGAGAATATTAACGAAGCAATTGCAGAACGCCTTGTGGCTGTTGGTTAGCTTGCGCCAACATAGCTTGTGCAGCCTGTGCAAGGATGTTGTTCTTAGTTTGTTGCATCATTTCTTTAGCCATGTCAACGTCACGTACACGGGATTCAGCAGCAGTCAGGTTCTCGGAAGCTGTACCCAAGTTGTTGATCGTGTGTTCCAGACGATTCTGAACAGCACCCAGTTTAGAACGTTCGCTGGATACGAATGCAGTAGCTTTGTCCAGAACATCGATAGCTGCAGATGCGCCTTCTTTAGTGGCGATGTTCAGAGCAGCTTCGCCTTTAACATCATTAGTTCCGTTAGTTACTGTATTAGCAGTGGTGAAACCAGCATCGCCAGCTTTACCTGTGATACCCAGAGCGTTCGAGCGAACGTCTTTGATGGAAAGGCTCATGGATTGGCCAGTGTTAGCACCAATTTGGAAAGATGTTTCGAATTCTTTTTGAATTCCTCCATCTTTAATCTCTATTTTATTGCCGTCAAGTCCACCCTCAGTAGCTGTAACAGTAAGGATATTTGTAGTTGTAGATAACGCTACAGATACACCTTTTGCTTTATTTCCCACAGTATCAGCAATCGCTTTTGCCAATGCTTCATCTTTATTAGTGGCCGTAGCTGCTAGAGCTGTATCAATAGCTACACCGATTCCTTTACCTTTATAAGAACCTTCACTAGCATTGTAGAATTCGATTTGTTGATCTCCAATACTGAATCCTTTACCAACAAGGGCTTGGATTTCAGCATCCGTGTCAAGTGCAGAAAGGTCGATGTCAGCTGTTGCTTTTGCAGCGGCATGAGTTGACCCTGCAACAGTCGAACCTGGAGTTAATTTACCGGCTGTAGTACTAGCTCCAGCTGCAACAACGCCAGCTGCTCCTTCAAATTTCCCGCCTTTTACAGCTTCAATAACAACGTTAGATCCGGATACTTTAGCAGTATAATTGCCTTTAAGGGTATCATTTTTATCAATGATAGCTTGAAGTGCTGCTGCTGCTGATATCGCTTGATCTCCAACTGTTTGAGCACCATTAATTCCAACTGTTGCTGCTGCATCGGTAACAGAAGTGTCATTCAATTTTGAAGTACCAGTTGTTACAGCCGCATCTGTAGTAAAAGTAACTTCAATATTTTGACCATTAAGATCATAAGATAGTTTTTCTGTAGTTGCGAAAGCAGTAGTAATAGCATCAGTTCTCTTAGCTTCAACTGTATATGCTGCTGCTCCAGTTGCTAATTTGGCATCGGCTACTGCAGCGGTTTTAACAAGATTTGCTTTTCCATCGCCCTGCAACAATTTCTGAGTATTGAACTCAGTAGTGTTACCGATACGGTTGATTTCGGAAGTCAGTTGGTTCATTTCGTCTTGCAGAGCTTGACGATCGGAATCCGTGTTTGTTCCGTTAGCGGATTGGTTAGCGATTTCGCGTTGACGTTGAAGGATGGAGTGAGTTTCGTTCAATGCACCTTCAGCGGTTTGAATCAACGAGATACCATCTTGAGCATTACGGGAAGCTTGATCTAAGCCGCGGATTTGACCGCGCATTTTTTCGGAGATTGCCAGACCAGCTGCATCGTCACCTGCACGGTTGATACGAAGACCGGAAGACAATTTCTCGATATTTTTGTTAGTGTTAGCAGTGTTGATGGACAATTGGCGATGAGTATTCAGCGCCGGTACGTTGTGGTTAATAATCATTAGTTTTTCCTCCTTGAAATTATGTTAGTTCCACATCCATGTGGTAAACGCTGTACCATTAAGGTCGGCCGCCCTGCCGGTTCAGCGTCTAATACATATATCGACACCATGTCCCCAACTGTTTAGAGCATTTTGAAGTTTTTTTATCTTTATCCACAAAAAATATGAAAAACAGACCGTTTCCCTCACTGAGGAACGCAGTCTGTTCGGCAAATCAGTACATTGAATGCTTTGAAATTAATATATCGTTATCAACTGAATAAAACCATCTTCTTCATCATAATGAAAGGCCAATGAATGTTTTCCCATGGTGTAGATCATTCCATAACTTCCCTCAGCTTCGTTCCAATATTGTTCCTTGGGCTTGCCCAGCCAATACTTGACGTTACCGACAGCAAGATTCTGTTGATCTGCGAAGATGTTGAACACCATGACATACGAACTGGGACCAAGTTCATGCATGTATTCATTAAAGCCTACAGCGTAAGTCTTGTATCCGTAAAAAGCGCCCCACTCTCCATTCTCCGTAAACTTGGCCGTCTTGAGCCTGTTCTTCAGTGTATTAAATTTCATACCCAGTTTGATTTGTGGATTAGCCGGCAAGTAACCTCCAATGGCTGCAGCCTTGAGATTCTCCAAGTATGCACGATCTCCCGTTCCCGCGTTAGGCCACGAGCCTTGATTCACGTATCTGGAGTCACTCACCTGCAGTTCAAGCTTGCTAAGATTCAGTTTAAACGTGTTCACTGCGTATTTAAACACACTGTTATTGTAGAATTTGAATTGAAGACGTGACCCAGACAAACTGCGGACACCGTCACCTCTGCTTGCCGGATAGGAAGCATCCAGCTTCTTGCCTTGCGGATTTATGAATTGCAGCGGCTCCAGCGTCCCGGAGCGAATAACATACGGATATACCAGATTGAAGTTGGAGGTTCCCCACTCCGAGAGGATCAACAAGTCGGGCATAGGCTTGCCGCTGCTCTTCACTGTATAATGCCAGGTCTGCGGCAACGTGACCCCGCCGAAAGGCAGTTTGAGGGATTGTACTGTTCCGAACTTTTCTCCATTTTTTACCACTGCTGCGCGATATGTCCCTGTGTAGCTTTTGTCCCCTGTTTTATTGTTTGTCCAGTAGTCCTCTTCCGTCAAGACAGACATCTTCTCATCCTTGGCAAAAATATAAACCGTATAAGGCGTCTGATAAGCATCACGTAGTTGAAAGGACAGACGGCTGATATTTTTAAGTTCATCTGCAGCTATCTGATTGCCACCCGTCGCTGCCTCAGCATGAATAGGAATTCCCCACAACAACAGCCACACCGCTGTCAAAGCCACTGCTACAGATAATTTCCATGTTTGTTTTAGCTTCCTCATTACTCTCTTTCCCCCGTTACGTATAAATATCAGTTAGACATGAACAGATGTAATTATATAACCAATTGTAGGCTTCGCGTCAATATAGTGAGAAGAATAAAAAAGCCGACCAATTAAGGCCGGCCCTTCTGTATTGATACTACACTGCTGTATTTTAATTAGGCGTTTGGCCCCCGCAGCCGATGGATCAACGCATTGAGATCAGACTGCAACGGTGCTGCCGACTCACGATTAGCCTCCTGAATAGACAGGTAGACTTCCTTACGGAAAATATCGACATGCTTTGGAGCAGAGATGCCGATTTTTACCGTATCCCCCTCCACACTCAAGACCGTCAACTCTATTTGGTCCTGAATGACGATGGACTCCCCTTTTTTACGGGACAATACGAGCATTTCAGCCACCATCCTTTCCGTCAGTAAGCGGCTGCTCTTGCAACAAGCTATGCTTAGTATGATAAGGCGCCCGATGCAGCACGATTTGTTTGCCTGTCTGTGTTACAGGGTTTAGTACAATGGGTGCCAGCAAGTTAATTGTAGAATGTTCGGTTTGTTCCTTGAGTGTAAGAATACAGCGCACTATGACCTCTGAACCAATCGCCAGTTCTTCAGCTTCATCATCCGGCAGTTCAAATTCGTAGGAGGGATAGAATGTAAACGGATCTCCGAGCAGAAAAGCCAAGCCATCACTCTTAACGGATTGCAGATACCAAAAAGGAGTGTCTGCCAGCGCAATTAATGCAAAGTCCGTCTCATCATCGAAGCCGGGGATTCCTTTTGAAAAATGATAAAGCTGTTCCTTGTTCACTTCAAGTTTACCCCAAGACTGCGTTTCTATAATCAAATTGTTCACTCCTCGAACGTTTTGCTTCGCAAAACTGTTTTTTCATCTTTCATTATTTCCTTAATAAATAATAAAAGCTATAGAGGTGCTCTCCGGCACATCTATAGCTCAGAAGCTACCTTTGAACATCTATTTCTGGCGGAGTAAACTGAAGGGAACCATATTGTTGCATATAGATTTCCAGTTTGCCTCGGGTAAATTCAATCTCAGGATCATGTCGAATGATCTCGATGTCTACTTCAGCGGCCTGAAAATTAATCTGCGGCGCTTTCGTCTCAACGTGAATGTCCACATTGTCCATCGATGCTGGACCACGCATTTCCGGGAACGAATTCGGTTCAGTATCTGTACCATACACTTCGGCAATCGTATTACCCGGCTTAAAAAACTCAGCAATCCGGTTGCCCTGCTCAACCTTTCTGGCCAATCCCTGCAAATATAGCTGCTGAATACCCGAATAGATCCGTTTGTTCATATCGAGCATGTTGCCGCCATGATAAGCAGCAAAGGCCCGGGACTGGTCTACAGTAAGTTCTGGACGGGTAGATTGGACAGTTAATTCTCCTGGAGTAGTCGTAACCTGGACCTCAGCTTTAGGCTGCGAGATGGAGAAAGTTCCGGGGTCTGCATCAATCCCCATTACCGCAGGCGTCTGACGAATCTGCACTACTGACTGGAGCAATGGCAGTCCCCTCCATTATCTTATAAAGTCAACGAGAGTAGTGGAAATTACCTTAGCACCCACAGACAGCGATGCATTATAGATATTTTCCTGGATTTTCGACTTCATCACTAATTCAGCATAATCGGAATCCTCAGTTTTCGCCTGCAGATCAGTCAAATTGATGTTCAGGTCACTGAGCCTTCCTTGCATTAACTCTACACGGTTCGTCTTAGCGCCAATTTCCGAGCGGCTTGATAGGATGGTTTCCGTACGTGTATCAATATTATTAAGTTCTTCAGACACAGCCTTAAGATCGCCTGACTTCAAGCCTGCAGATAGTTTGTTAATGATGGCGAACAAATTATCCGGATCACTATCATGGCCAAACACTTCATTCCCGCTGGTATTAATCGGCATCTGCACACCTTCGCCAACGATATACTGAATTTGTCCAGGGTCTGTAACGATCGTTCTACTGACATCATAAGTCCCGTCCGGGCCTTTGGCGAAGTCGTAAGGTTTCGTTTTATAATTCTCACCATTAAAAATAAATTTACCGTTCAACTGGCTGTTGCCGATATCAACAAGCTGTTCCTTAAGCTGCATGACTTCTTCATTAATACTGTCCAATGCCGACTGTGGATTACTGCCTGTTGATCCTTTAACCGCAAGCTCACGTAAACGCTGCATAACATCTCCAGCCTGGCCCAGTACGGTATCGTTATAGTCCAGCCACGACAGGGCACTGTCTACGTTCCTCGTATACTGCTCGTTGGATGATAGTTCAGCACGGTAACGCAAGGAATACGTAATACCCACGGGATCATCGGAAGGTTTGTTGATCTTGCGCCCAGTGGCCAGTTGCAACTGGGTATCGTTCATTGTATTGGCATTACGGTTCAAGTTACGCAGCAACTGGTTACTCATCATGTTCGAGGTTACTCTCAACATCTGCTATTCCTCCTTTATCTGCCAACGGTTCCGGTAGAGTTAATTAATTTATCCAGCAGTTCATCGTAGGTTGTCATAAAACGTGCTGCAGCGCTATAAGCATGCTGGTAGACCAGCATGTTCGTCATTTCTTCATCCAGAGAGACACCGCTCACGGATTGACGTCGGGAACTTACCTGATCCAGCAAATAATTGGAGTTCTCATTCTGGCGTGTTGCTTCTTGGGATTGGATACCGAGTTGGCCTACCATGGAACTTAGGTAGGAGCCGATACTCCCCTTCTTAAGTCCGTCAGCAGATGTGAATGAACTGTTGTCCTTGAGATTGCTTATCAGCAAGGCCATCGTGTTATTGCCTGTAATGACCTTGGTGTTACCTGCTGCATCTACAGTAGTGCGCAAAGAAGTGGCGAACAGGGTCGGATCTGCAGCAATCAGCGGATTGAGCTGCAGGTTAGCGGCCGTAATTGCTGCTCCAGGCGTGGTGGGCGTGAAGAATGGTCTGCCGCTGGTGCCATTCATGGCATACCCCAGTTCATGTAAGCCGTTCATACCTTTGACGGTTGTCTTCAAGTCTCCAGTCAAGGGAACAGGCACAGCTGCACCTGCGGCAAGCGTAACCTTCGTCCCATCCGGATTCGTGATCTCTGATTCCTTAAGTACAACAGTACCTGCCGGAAGATTGGAGCCTGCCGGAATAGTGACCTCAAGCTCTCCAGTTGCCAGTGTGTTGGCTATCCCGTCAAGCTGTTTCTGATAGTCTGCTACATATTTGGTATTGGAGAAGATCATTCCGTAGGTTTCGCCGCCCGTAAGCGACCCAGCTGCGAAAGCGTTGTTCAAGAATACATTTCCAGAGTTGGGGACAGCGGGATTGCTAATCACTACAGGTTGATTGATTCCTTGCAGCAACTGCTGGGTTCCCATTGAAATTGTATATCCTGCCTCACCATCAACCACTGTAATATTGATAATTTTGGACAATTTATCAGTCAACAGGTCACGTTGGTCACGTAAATCGTTGGCATGATCGCCCATACCTTCAATTTTAGTTATGGATTCGTTCAAATCTCTGATCGAACCTAAATAACCCTGAATTTCCGAACCCTTGGTGTCCAGGTTGGCGGAAAGATCGCTGGAGAGGCCTTTTAACTGCTTGTCCATGTAGTTAATGGCATCAGTCAACGCCTGCGCTGTCTGAACAACAATCTTGCGGGCTGTTGGGTCCTCAGGGCTCTTACTCAGATCCGACCACGATTTCCAGAAGTTATCGAGCACAGTACGGATTCCGGTATCAGAGGGTTCATTGATGATCGCTTCCAGCTTATCCAGCGTATCTGATTGAATGGACCAGTTCCCCATGGCTGCATTCTCGCCGCGGAACTGGTCATCCAGAAAGCCCTCTCTGATTCGTTCGATGGAGGTGAATTCCACACCAGTACCCAGTTGTCCTGGAACTGAAGAACGTTGTATTCCATAAGCTTCCATTGGGCGGGAAGCCGTCATATTAACCCGTTGACGGCTGTACCCCTCGGTGTTGGCATTGGCTATATTATGTCCGGTTGTGTTGAGCGCAGTCGTCTGGGTAAACAGGCTCCGTCTTGCCGTCTCGATCGAATGAAATGTAGATGTCATGCTACTGCTCCTCCCCAATGTTCAGCTTAGGCTAAACGGTATGCTGCTTAGAATGTGGTTATCCCCGGGCATCAAAAATACCCGGCCGGGTCACGCTGCTGCCCTTGTCGGACGGGTGATGGTAAGTGATCTCTTGGTTCGGTCTTCCGACCAGAAGATCAAGTGAATAATCTATAAAGGTAAGCGACTGCTCAATCAGCTTCTGGTTCAGCTCATTGGCTTCCTTCAAACGGTACAGCGTACCCGAAAGCTTCTGCTGGATATGCAGCAGCCGCGCTTTGTCTTCAGGGTCAAATACAAGCCGTGACAGCTCTGTGAGGTTCAGATTCAGGTTGGAGCGGATGCCAACACCCTGCAGAAAGGCATAGGCTGCCTCTGCACGCTGTTCTTCCAGCTGCCCGATCAGCTTCACCAGTCTGGATTCACGGTTCAGGAGATCAATTAACGAATCGACTTGGTTGTCCATAATACTCTGCTTCTTAAGAGCGGCCAGCTCCAGCATCTGCAGATGCACTTCATCCAGCCGCTCAAGCAGTTCTAACAATGGTGTTAATTCCATGGATGGCTTCACCTAATTCTCGGAGGATTGCTTAAAGTAAGGGGCGAGTTTCTCTGCGAGTTTAGCTGCGTCTATTTGATAGGTACCTGCGGAGACTTGCTGCTTCAAATTGTCAATCTTCATGGCACGTTCTGCGTCAACCTTGTCATTGTTCTGGGCTTGCAGCAGCTTGATCGCTTCATCGGAGATCGAAACCTCATCTTTGCGTGTGCTTTTTTTCATTTGTTCCTGCCTTTGCGCTTCCGCGCTTCGTTGATACGGGTTAATGGCGTTTATTCGTCCGGTCTCGTTAATTTTCATAACTTCCACCTTCCTTCTCTTACAGGTTGAAACGGCTATGGCACAAGTAGAAACGGCTGTGCCGTCCTCTGCAAGAGGCGGCATTCGTTTCAGCGAGAAATATAAGGATGATTTATAGCAAAAAACATATGAATCCTTATATTTTCAAAAAGCCGATAATCTTTACTAAGTTTATCGGCTTCATTTGAAACATTCTTTATAGCTGTAACCGTTTTTTTACATAAAAATTATAAATCCCGGCGTTTGTCAACCGCCCGATAGGCACCATCTGTACTTTTTTTGACTGGCTCATCAGCCATTTCCTTGGTCAGACTGCTGAGATCCTTACGCAGACGACTACGGCAGTTGTCGCACATATGGCCATCACGAATCAGGGTTCCGCATACCTCACAGGGATACATCATATTCGGTGCATTGGCAATGGAAATTCGGCCTTCGCGGATAAAACGGGTAATTTCCTTAATCGAAATATCTGTGGCGTCAGACAGCTCCTGTATGTTGGTTCCCCTGTTCTCACGTAAATAATTCACACAAATCTCATATTCATGTTCCAGGTCTTTAATGCAGGGCTGGCATAAATCCATAATATTCTTAACATACAGCCGGCCGCACCTTGGACAATTGTCTAGATTCATATCAAGCAGCCGCTCCTCTCCATACATGTTGTGCAGCATATAGTATTCTTATGCCTAGATTACATGATAGCGCAACCTTCGTCTATGATTAGTATCGGCTATCCCGTACATTTAATTATATTATAATAGCAAAAAAGTCTGTTTCAAAATGAAAGAGAGAGAAGGGAAACCGCGATGATCCGTGTACTTATCGTTGAGGACGATCCGGAGATTGCCAGTCTGATCAAACGTTATTTGGCAAAAGAAGGCATGGAATGCGTCCATGCGGACACCGGGCCTTTGAGCTTGACCGCTTTTGCAGAAAAGGGGCCGTTCCAGCTGGTACTGCTCGATCTGATGCTGCCGGGGATGGATGGTCTGGAGGTGCTGAGACGTGTTCGGGCCACCAGCCATGTCCCTGTTATCATTCTCACCGCCAAAGACGGGGAAACCGACAAAATCATCGGGCTAGGCTGCGGCGCCGACGATTATATGATTAAGCCTTTCAGTATTTTTGAGCTGACTGCACGCGTGAAGGCGCTGGTGCGCCGGTATGTCGACTTCTCGGGCGAAGCGGCTGCGGGCAGCACAACATCCCTGTCCTGCGGGGACCTTGTGATCGACCCAGAGCAATGTTCCGTATCCCGAAACGGCCAGGATCTGGGCCTGACCGCCAAAGAATTTCAGATCGTATTCCTGCTGGCCTCGCATCCCAAAAAAGTGTTTACCCGCGAGAATCTCTATTCCCGTGTGTGGGGCGAAGAGTATATCGGTGCCGAGAATACCATCTCTGTCCATATCCGCAGGCTGCGCGCCAAGATCGAACGCGATCCTGCACAGCCGGAGTGGATTGTTACGGTATGGGGAATGGGCTACAAATGGGGTGAAACGTGAGTATGAATATTCTGCTGACAGTCTCTTTTATACTGGCCCTACTGGCCGCACTCTTCTTCTACTTCAAGTTCAACCGTCTTCAGCGGGAACTGGGACAGCTGCAGGTTTTTGTGGAGCAAAAAGCAGATACCGCAGAGCACCCCGCAGCCACTCCCAACGCAAGAGTGCGGATTCATAACACCAGCCCCGCGCTCCAGCAACTGGCCGTTTCCCTGAACCGCCTGCTGGACCGGCTGCAAACGGCCGAATCACGGACACAGGCAACTGAAGCGGCCCACAAACGATTGGTCTCCAATATCTCCCATGATTTGCGCACCCCCATGACCTCTGTCCTCGGCTATCTCGAGGCACTGCAGAAGGATCAGAGTCTCAGTCCAGAGGAGATCAGGGAGTTTGTAGATATCGCCTACCGTAAATCCGGCTCGATGTATGAGCTGCTGGAGGCTTTTTTTCAATTGGCCAAAATGGAAGCCGGCGATGTCCCCCTGCAGTTCGTCCCTTTGGAGATCAATAGTCTGGTCAAGGAGCAGCTGGCGGGGCTGTATCCCTCTTTTCAGAACCTCTCTCTGGTGCCTGAAATCGAAATCGCCGAAGACAAGCTCTATGCGCTGGGCGACCGGCTGGCGGTGGAGCGTATCGTCTCCAACCTGCTGTCCAACAGTTTGAAATACGGGGCATCCGGCGGACGCTTGGGGGTGCGGGTAACGCGATTCGATCAACAGATCAGGTTTGAAGTCTGGGATAACGGACCCGGAATTAGCGCGGAGAGCCTCCCTTTTATTTTTGAAAGAATGTATACGCATGAATCATCACGTTCTTCCGGCAGCAGCGGCAGCGGGCTTGGACTGACCATTGCCAGACATTTGGCAGAGAAGCTTGGCGGAAGTCTGGAAGCCTGTTCCGTCCCCGGTGAGATGACCTCTTTCATTCTGCTGCTTCCCGAAGCTGCGCGTTGAGTTGCGCCTCTACCCGCACTTAAAGAAAACGTAAGATTTGCTTCATATCCACGTAAGGATAGGGGATTATCCTTAAGCCATACCTTACATACAGGAGTGATCCCATGCCCAATCCAATTCTGCAAACGCACCAGTTAAACAAGCTGTACCGGAAGTCCCATGTCGTCGAGAATCTGAATCTGAAGGTTGAGCCAGGTGATATCTATGGCCTGCTCGGCCAGAATGGTGCCGGTAAAACCACCACGCTGCGCATGCTGCTCGGGCTGATTAAGCCCACCTCAGGCTATATCGAATGGTATGGTCATGCGCTGACCCGCTCGCTTTATGGACGGATTGGTTCAATCATCGAAACCCCCGGCTTCTATCCGCAGTTGAGCGTTGCCGAGAATCTGGAGCTGCACCGCCGGATGAGCGGCATTCCCGAAAAAGAAACCGTGATGGAATATCTCAAACTGGTGGGACTGGAGAAGGCCGCCCAGAAAAAAGCCAAGCAGCTGTCGCTGGGTATGAAGCAACGCCTCGGCATCGCCCGTGCGATGATGCACCGGCCGGACATGCTGATTCTCGATGAGCCGATTAACGGCCTCGATCCGCTGGGCATTAAGGAGACGCGCGAGCTGATCGTTGACCTGCAGCGCAAACGCGAGATTACCGTCCTGATCTCGAGCCATATCCTGGGTGAAATCCAGCTGATGGCCAACCGCATCGGCATCATGCACCAGGGCAGGCTGATTGAGCAGCTCGATTATGAGGATATTCAGGGCAAGAACCGCCATTATCTTGAACTCAAGGTTGACGATGATCAGCGCACAGCCGTTATTCTTGAGCGAGAGCTTCTGCTCACCAACTTCCAGGTATGGGAGCGGGGGATTATCCGCCTCTACGAAGGGTTTCAGGACAGCGGGGCCATCAACCGCCGGCTCGTCGGAGAAGGCATTGAAGTGAAAGAGCTGACAATTCAGAGCGATTCTCTGGAAGACTTCTTCATCCAGGCAACCACCCGAAAGGAGCTGGCCTAAGATGCTCTACAATGAATGGCTTAAGTTCCGCAGATCAGGTCTGTTCTGGACCTTGCCTGTGGTTGGCCTGTTCAGTCCGCTGCTGTTTATGGCCTTGCGGCTCTCGGAGAAGCTGCGGTACACAGACTCTCAAACGATGCCCTGGATAGAATATTTAGGGAACGAGAAAACGTTCTTTTGTTTTTTTATAGTGATCATATGGCTGGGAGTTGTCGCCAGTCAGTTGATATCCAGGGAATATACAGACCACACCGTCTCCATCCTCTACACCTATCCAACCTCCAGGGTTGCAATTATCATCACAAAAACGGTTATCGTGGGATTTATTCTTCTGCTGACCCAGGCCTTCGAATTCACCGGATTGTACTTTACCAGCTGGATTTATAAAGGAGAGGCGATGCCAGGTGATTTGCTGGTGCAGGAGCTTCAGCGAACAGGTGTCTCCTTGCTGGGTCAATTCGCCCTGGTGCCGCTGTTTGTGTGCCTCAGCCAGCTCGGACGTTCTATTCTGCTGCCTACGATGGCCGCCATCGGACTCATGATCACCAATCCAATGGTGATGGCGCTATATCCCACTTCCTACTCGCCTTTCGTTATGTATGCCTCGTCTTATGTAACGATAATGTCGAATTCAGCCGCTCTTCCTGTCGGGCATGTCCTGCTGGTCGATCTGATAATGTTTGCTGTTACTATGGGCGTTCTTCTGCTCCATACGATGAAGATGGAAATCCGCAGTTAGGACCGTGCCCAGGTCAGGCTATAGATCTCTGCGTCGTAGCCCATTTCAGCCGCCAGGCGGCTCACCACCTGCGCACAGGCGCGGATCGTGCTTCCCGTTGTATAAATATCATCTACAATGATGATCCGCAGCGGTCGTTCTAGAGGCCCGATGGCGTTCACAGCCACTCTTAGCATCGGTCTCATCGCCGGGTCGGGGTTGGCGGCAAAAGCAAACTTCATATCCGCCAGCCGTTCGGCCCGGCTCTTGAAGCTCTGCTTGGCGGTATGATGGGTGCGGACGAGCAGCGGTAGCTGCGGGATACCCCTGCGCCGGGACAGCACATCCGCCAGCCGCTCGGCCTGGTTAAAACCCCGCTCATCCAGGCGGGCATTACTGACCGGTACAGGGACTAGCAGATCCGCCTGCCAGCGGGATGCAGCTGTGGAGCCTGAGGGCGGGGTCGGCGTACGATCGGCGGATGTGGACCTTGGCGGCGGGGCCAGCCTGTGGGCCGTGGTTATGCAGCCTTCCGGGGCTGAGCCTGCGTTAACTTGCAGAAGCTGCTCCTGTAACAGTTGCTCCATTTCGGCCATCAGCATCACATAAGCAGTGTCCAGCATGGCACCGAGCACAGGGGCATAGCGCTCATTGCCGCGGTACTTGTATCTTCCCAACCATTCACGCATTTCGGTGCTGTAAGCAACCGCACTGCGGTTGCAGACGATCGGCGAAGGCTCTCCACTGCGGCTGCAGTCCGGGCAGCCTGTCGCCCGGCCACATTTGCGGCAGCGCGGGCGGGTAATCCAGGGAATGGCTGCGGCACAGGCTGTGCAAATCGCAGGCAGTTGGGAGGAGAGCCGGGCACGCTTGCCGCAAGACAGACAGATAGGAACCGAGGGGGCCAGCAGCGACTGGGCCCCTTTTAACCATGCATGCAGATTGATATTCATTACAATCCCTCCTTATGGATATAGCCCTGACGGCGGGCAATGCCGTTCATCGTACGGATCTGGGCGATGGCCCCCCGCTGCGCTCTGCTCCACTGGGCGGAAGCAAACACCACATGTCCTGCCGGGTCTTCTTTGCTTCTCCCTGCCCGGCCGGCCATCTGCACAAGCGAAGCTTCGTCGAACAGACTGCTGTCCGCATCGAGAATAATTACATCACTGCGCGGCACGGTAACGCCGCGCTCCAGAATAGTGGTGGTCACCAGCAGCGAGATGTCGCGGTTGCGAAAAGCTGACACCTTCTCAGCTCGTTCAGCATCCTGAGAAGAGGTTCCCTCAATCGACCTGCCGGGAAAACAATGGCGCAGCAGCTTCAGCAGCCCTTCAATATGAGCGATGCGTGACACGAACAAGAAGATCTGGGCCTCCCGGTCCAGGGAGCGCTGCAGCACCTGCACCAGCTTGCGGGGCAGCCTGCCGTGCTTAAGACATTGCTGGACAGACTCCATAACCAGATGCTGCGGAACCGGCAGCGGGTGGCCGTGGAAGCGCACCGGCACTCTGGCATGAGCCAGCTTGCCCCGGCGCGCTTCGCGCTGCAGTTGGGCAGGCGGCGTAGCCGAGAGGTAGATGAAGCAGCCATCCGGCTTGCAGGCTTGCTCTGCCGCATAGGCCAGCATCGGATCATTGTGATACGGGTAGGCATCCAGCTCATCGATAATCACCAGGTCAAACCCCTGGTGGAAGCGCAGCAGCTGGTGGGTGGTCGCCAGCGTCAGCTGCCCGTCTGCCCAGCGCTCGGCGCTGCCGCCGTACAGCACCGCCCGGCTGACCGCCGGGAACGCCTTCGCCAGCCGCGGCACCAGCTCCAGCACGACGTCGCGCCGCGGCGTGGCCACCAAGGCCCGTCCTCCGGCTGCGAGGACGGACTCCAGGAGCGGGAAGATCATTTCTGTCTTCCCGGCTCCCGTCACCGCCCAGAGCAGGAACCGCTCTGGGCAGCTTGCCGCGGAGCGCCGTGCCGGCTCCGCCAGAAACGCCAGTGCAGCGCCGGCGGCTCCCGCCTGCGCCGCGCTAAGCCCCCACCGGCGTGCCGCCACGGTGGGACCGCCCCCGGCCGTGCCCCGCACGGCCGGCAGGGCCGCGCTGCGCAGCAGCAGCGCGCAAGCCCGGCTGCGCCCAAGTGCGAGGCAGGCCTCGCAGTAGGCGCAGCCCTGGAGGCCGCACGCGGCGCAGGCCGTGCGGCCGGTGGCTTCGCTGCCGCAGCGCAGGCAGCGTGGCCTTAGGGCGCGGTGGGCGGCAGCACCGCGCCAGGGCAAGTGCGGCAGCAGCGCAGCCGCACGCCTTAGCGCCCCGGGCGCAGCCGGGGCGGGAGCACTGAGGGCGGCGTCCAGCGTCAGCCGCCCCTGCAGCTGCGCCAGCTGGGCTGCGCCGCGCCAGCGCCCTGCAAGCCCGGGCAGCCGCTCGGCCAGGAGAGCTTCTGCCTCCGGCTGCAGCAGCGAGCGCCCGCCAAAGAGGCCCAGCAGCGCGTCCGCTGAGCGCTGCAGCTCCTGCAGAGCAGCTGCCCCCATGCCCATGCCCCACTCCCCGCTTCCGCCCTCGGCCCTAAGCCCAGCACCTCTGTCTCCCACAACCATCTGGATGCCATTGCCAATTCCTACGCCCCACTCCCCGCTTCCATCCACACCTTTAAGCCCAACTTCTCCGCCTCCTCCAGCTATCTGACTGCGAGCACCCTCCCTGGCCGCCTTATCTTCATCCCAACCCGCTTCCCGCCGCCAAACGGCAATCTCATCCACTGGCCATTTCCCCGGCTTGCCCGCCTCTCCCCTTGCCTCATGCTCTTCTTTAAGCTCATTAGCGAGACTACCATCAATATAAGCAGCCCATTCCGCGCTTGCCCAACTCTTCATCCCGCCCCTTGGCCTAAACCCTGAGCGCAGCTTCACTGCCCAGCCCAGCGGCAATCCGCTGGAGAGAATAACCATAGTTTCGGCAGGACTTCGTTTACGAACCTTATCTGCTCTTCCCCCCCTGCTGTCTCCTCTGTTCAATGCCTTACTTCCCCCTCGTGTCCCATTCCTGCTCCCGTCCCAGCCTACTCCTTCACTCCCATTCATCCTTACGTTCCCAGAATCATCCCCACCCAGCCACCACAACCTGTCCACCTCCAGCTCCAACGACACCCACAATTCCCATTGCCCACTGCTCTCCACCGCATAAACTGCTGCCCGCATTTCTTCTCCTCCTTTGTTTAAAATAGAAGCCTTTATCTTTACCACTCAGGACCCTTACCCTTCCGTAAGCAGGTTCAAGGTTTCCAAGGTGTAACGTGTATGTGGCTATGGGGAGAAACTACCGTTAAATCCCGACTAATGTTCAGTCCCCAAGGCATATAGGGAAAAGTTACCGCTAATTTGTCCGTCGATCGCATTTCTAAGCGAGTTGGACATAATTAACGATACAAATTCCCTATAAGCTCTTCGAATGGCCTCCCTGAGAACAAATAGCGGTAGAATATCCACAACGCAAAAAAGCACACTCCCCCAATTCTGGAGAGTGTGCTTCACCCGTTCCTTGCATATTTTACTCGCACTTTGATCCGTATCCCCTACTTCCTGCCGGCTTCATAAAAGACAGGAGGGGCTGCTGCCCAGCGGACCGCAAGTCTATGACAATGCCCCCAAGCCTGCCTTCCTTATTAACCTGAGAGGGATACAGCGCCGGAATCAGATCCAGCGGACAGCTGCTCTGAACCAACCTTGTGACCATGTGAAGTGTCCCGTCCGTCGAACCGTCATCCCATAACGTCACACGCGGCAATTTGCCTGCAAGCCCGGCCTGCAGCGCGATCGCACGAAGATAACCTTCCACAACAGACTCATGGTTCCGTACAATGAGAATATAATGAATCCATTTACCGGCAGACGTGGTCCGCCTTGTCTGACCACGGCTATGCAGCCAGTGAACCAGCCCTGCCGCAACCGTATACACAGCGGCAATCAACAGCAACTGAGCTACCATGGAGATGCACCTCCTCTGTATACCGCAATATATGCCGGTTGCAAAAGGTCGGTGACTGCCCAGGGTTCCTAAGGGAAAACAACCTGCCGAGTTCTGCCTCAAAGAACTGCTGCGGGTTCGCACCCCTAACTTTAGGGGTACGTATTTAAATCAGCATTTTGCAAAATTCGAATGTAACTGCAAATTGTAACAATTCCTTGACCTTCCCTCATAACGGAGAAGATCAATTTATGTAACGTGTTCCCGGATATTTGGATTCTCCAAAACGCTCAGTTAAATGTTCAGCTCTTTATAAGGTAACCCAGCCAAATTTAATCGAATTGATTACAGCCTGGGTACGGTCATCCACTTCCATTTTTTGCAGAATGCTGCTGACGTGGTTTTTTACCGTCTTCTCGCTGATAAACAGATATTCGCCAATCATCTTGTTGCTCTTGCCCTCCGCCATCAGTCGAAGCACTTCCGCTTCGCGGCGTGTGAGCGGATTGTTATCCCCGGCCACAAACTTCACGCCCGCTTCCTTGACCGGCGTCTCGGTCATGGCTCCCGTTTCGTTCAGATAAGTCATCCGTCTAAGCTGGTTGATCAGCTTGCCCGTAACCTTGGGATGGATAAAAGCATGCCCTTCACAGACCGAACGGATGGCATTGATCAGCGACTCAGCCTCCATATCTTTCAGTAAATAACCGTTGGCTCCCTTGCGCAACGTTTCGAACACATAACTTTCATCGTCATGTATCGATAGAATGATGACCTTTACTGCCGGAAACATCTCCCGCAGCTTCTGCGTCGCCTCCACTCCGTTCTCAATCGGCATATTGATATCCATCAATACGATATCGGGTTTGTTGCCATTGCAGAATTCCAACACCTGAATCCCGTCACCGCATTCCCCAATGACCTCAATATCTTCCTCCATATTCAAAATACGCTTCAAGCCTTCACGGAACAGTTGATGATCATCAGCCAAAAGAACTTTGATGGGTGCCTTGCCAGAGCTTTGATTGTCCATTATTTTACTCCTTCCCCTTCTCCACATTCGTCGGAATATGGATTACGATTGTTGTGCCCTGATTCTCGGCGGATTCAATTTCCAGTCTTCCTTCAAGCAGTTCCACACGTTCCCGCATGCCTACCAGCCCGAAGCTTTCCCGGCTGCCCTGCTCGCTTTTTACCTTCTGCACATTAAAACCCAGCCCGTTATCTTTAACGACAATCTTGATTAATTGCGCTTGGTATGTAATTTCCACCAATACGTAACTCGGATAGGCATGTTTCGCCGCGTTGGACAAGGCTTCCTGAACAAGACGGTATACTGCCGCCTCCATTGCTGAAGATAAGCGGTGCTCCTTGCCTCTGGTTTCAAAAACAGCGCGGATTTTCGTTTTCTCTTCGAAGTCATGCACATATTTACGCAGCGTAGGAATCAGGCCCAAATCGTCGAGTGCCATCGGGCGCAAATTAAATATGACCTTACGCATTTCTTCCAGGCTGTAACGAACCTGCCCTTTTAAATCTACTATTTCGTCCTGCACTAACCTAAATTCCTGCTTTACTAGCATTCTTTCTACAATTTCCGTCCTAAGGACTAGATTCGCCAGCATTTGCGCGGGACCATCGTGAATTTCCCGGGCAATTCTCTTCCGTTCTTCCTCTTGAGCCAGGATTATTTTGAGTCCAATCATTTGTCGATTCTTGGCGGATTCGACAATTCTCGTCACTTGACCCAATTCTCCTGACAAATATTCCAGAACTACACTCATTTGCGAACCAATCGATTCTGCTCTTTCGACCGAATTCTCCACGCTGCGGACCCGCATTTGCAACTCATCCCGTCTGCTGCGCAGGTACACTTCTCTTTCCCTTGTCATCATAAGTTCGAGCTGAAGCTCTGTTGCCTTCTCATAGGCAATGCGAATATCTTTTTCGGAATAACGGACAAAATCCCGGCTGACTTCTGTCAGCCGGATCCGGGAGCGGTGATAGTTCAGCTCCAGCTTGTCCACCTTCAGCAAGGTTTCAGCCGTTTCCTCCATGACCCGCTGCAGTTCCTTGGTGAGCGCAACAAGCTCATCCCGTGCCACCTGCAATATTTCAAAAATCTGATATTTGCTGCTCTCCATCACTTCGATGGTATTTTTGATAACGCGATCTATCGCATCGGCTTGGTATTCCACAGATGCTTGCCCCATTTCTATCGGATCATATTAAAGGCTTGCCTTTATATTAACATATCACGATTCGATAGTTACGGTCTTAGTTTTCTGTTCCCATTTCACTTGTAAGCCCAGCTGCTCAGAAACAAGTCTTAATGGTACTAAAGTCCTGGACTGCAGAATGATTGGAGACACTTCTGCGCTCTGGCGTTTGCCGTTTAGAGTATAATCCTTCTTGTTTACGGTCAGATCCATGGCTTTGGCACCGCGCAGCACCATAATTTTCTTCGCCGTCTGATCCCACATCGCAGTTCCGCCAAACGCATCCATAACCACCTTGATTGGCACATAAGTGGTGCCATCCTTCTCAATCGGAGCCACATCAATCGCCTGCTTGGTTCCGTTGAGCAGGAGCGATTTGGAACCGATGCTCATTGAAGCCGAGCCTTTCGGCAATCCTGCATCGCTGGAGAGCGAAGGCATGGTGAAGCTGATATTGTCAAAAGCAACCTCGCCAGTCTTGGCCCGCTCATCTTGGCCTTCCTCTACATTTACTACATATACTCGCTTAAGGGAGGCCGGGAACTTAATACCGGAACCTGAAAGGTCAAGGTTCAGAGTCTTCCAGCCGTTCCAGTCCATAATCTTGGCCAGATCGACATAGGCGGTCGCCCCGCTGTTGTCGACAAACTCGGCCCGCAGCCAGTTCAGACTCCCATCACCCATTACATCCAGGGACATGGAGGTTGCAGCAGCCGGAACACTTTTGCCGGTATTGCCGTTCAACTGGGCATAAGCATACATTTTACCACTGCCTGCCGTCATATCATAGGTCAGTGACAGCACCTTGGAGCCGGTGCGTTCCGCAGTTCCTGCCGTGACTGCTGCAGTTCCTTGTACTGTCGCTACATTGCTCGTAAACGCGATCGGATACGTTACATTCTCAAAGTTCTCCCAAGACGTTGCCGCTGCTGTCGATAATACAACCGCCGTGCTGAAACCGTCGTAACGGGCGATCGCATAGCCGGTTGTAGCACCTGCATCTACGGAATTAACGGTAAGCTTGCCATCCTGTACTGCTCCCTGAAAGCCGACGAACTCCCATTTCAGTGCTGAAGAAGGAACGGTGATCTTGGCCCCGCTTTTGGTCGATGCCGTAACCGGAACGGACACAGAAGCTCCCGCCACCAACGGCGCTGTGGCCACAGTCGGACTCAGACTGGCCAGATCGTCTCCGCCTAGAACCGTAACCTGGGTTGATGCGCTCGCAGAGCCGCTCTTAGCCGTCAGTTTAGCTGTACCTGGCTTAACCGCAGTAGCTTCACCCGCATTTACAGTTACACTTCCGCCGCTGGAGGTCCATGCCGGATTGCCTGCTGCTACATCGATAGGATTATAATAGGTATCATAGCCTTTAAGAGAATAACTGGCTTTCTGGCCGATTAGCAGCACATCACTGCCGCTGATCTTGATGCCTTTGACTTCACCTTGCGGAGCCGAGGTATATACACCCAACCCGTTAACAATACTGCGCTGTTCTGTCCCATATTCCGTATTAAAGCTTAGCGTAGCGGAGGTTTCAGCCAGCGGACGGTCCACCATGGTAGTAGAACCGCCTCCATCGAGATTCAGCCCTTTCCACACCCCGATATCTGTCATGAAGGACTGCAGCTCAGTCATGGATACTCCGCCACTGTTGGCGTTTTTCTCTACAGCAATGACGTACACATACCTGCCGTCTTGTGAGTAGCCCAAGGCTGTACGGGCACGATAGCCGCCAATGCTGCTGATCGAGCGGGAGAACTTGGCCGCCTTACCGTTGTTCACAAGAATGGTATGTCCGCCGATCATCATCTGCAGATTAGCCGGATCAAGCGATTGATTGGTCGTTTTCGACTTCAGCGCATACGAGCTGGTAAGTTTCTGCCCTATCGCCAAATGTTCTGTAACGAACTTGGCCGCTAGTCCATGCGATCGGAGGATAAAAGCCCCTTTGGGCACTGCCAGCGGCAATGCTGCATTCGCTGAAATCTGCGTAATAACACCATTCTCCACAAGTACCTCTGTAGGCGTAGTCGAGCTGTTCCTCGGCCGTTCCAGAGCGGTCCAGGCATCGGTATAGATATACATCTGGTTGGAGTGGCTGTAGGTCGAGCTGGTGCCTTCCGGATTGTAAGCGCCTTTATTGATTCCGGCCAGCTGGAACTGCGAGCCGTCCTCAGCGGTTACCGTACCCTCGAAGCTGAATTCGTCGATCATAGGTGTGCGGTCCTTGGTTACGGCAAAAGCATACATCCCGTCCAGCTGTGAAGGTGTAGATACCAGCACGCCCCCGGAAACCTGCCCGCCTATAGGTGCCCCTTCGCCGCCCGTGTTGAAGTAATCCCCATTGACAGCGGCTACGGCCCCTGTTTCCTTAGCCATGCCCCCTGTACTCTGGCGCGTGGTAAGATTGCCGCCTTTGCCTGTCATCACATCGACATTCACATAAGGATTGTTAAGATCCACACGGATGACGTCGGCCAGTCCGTTGATATTTTTACCTGAACGAGTTGCTGTATATTTATATTTCATCATAATTGCGCCAGAAGTAATCACTTCTTCGCCCAGCTTGGTAGTTTTGAATGCCTCTGCAGCCGAAGCTACCGGTGCCTTCGTTGGTCCGAACCAATGGCTGCCTTCCGCGCCCAGCACAGGCATAATCCATAAGACGCCTGCCAAAGAAGCGGCCACCCATTTTTTTGCCGTCACTGATTTGAATGTCCGTCCATTTCCTTTAAGCTTTTCCCCCGTAACAACCTTATTCATTTCGGCGTAACTCTCCCATCTTATTATCTATTAATTTCCATTTTCAAAGTTTGGAAACTGGTTCCTATTTTCCTGCTACTCTTTTAATAGACTGAATTCAGGGCAAAAAGTTGCGATAATCGTGTTTCGATCCCACCCAAACCCTCCCTTCCAAGGGAGGGCCCCAAAGGGTTGCACCCTCTGGACACCTGCAAGCTTGGCGAATGAGCCTGGCGGTACTGTGACTAGGTGGCTGGAGAGGTAGGAGCGCTTATCCCCTGCGGGACCGCTTGGACGCCGCCTGAGCGGTCCTGCTATCCCTGACGGGATGCACGCCTGTGGCTAAGGTCAAAGGCGGGCTGTTCCTGCGGAATGCGCAAGACCTTAAGATCAAAGGCAGGCTGTTCCTGCAGAATACGCGAAGGCGTAAGATCAAAGGCGAGCTGTTCCTGCGGAATGCGCAAAACCTTAGAGACTATCAAATTGGGATGCAACATCCTCCAAATCTAAAAGCAAAAATAAAAAAACGCCCGGCATCACTGCCGGACGTGAAATGACAAGTAGAAACGGCTTCGCCGTCCTCTGCAAGAGGCGGCATCCGTTTCTGCGAGAAATAGAAGGATAAATTATAACGTGGAACATATAAATTCTTATATTTTAAAGAGAAACCATTATTGTCTTGTAAGACGGTGGAGCGTACCCTTGACACCAAGCATCTCCTCATTGAGCACAAGAACCTCCGAGTTCTTCTGCTGCAAGGATTGATTGATAGTCGTCAGAAGCGCAAAAATATCCTGAGGTTGCCTTCCTTCAATTCGCACGACTGACTGATAGATTCCATCAATCTTCTTAGAGGCTTCCAACTGCTCCGCTTTAATAGCTATAACATCCTGCTTCAAACCAGTGATATCCTGTTCAAGACGCAACTGGCCTTCTTTCAAGCCCAGTACATCCTGCTTCAAACCAGTCACATCCTGTTCAAGACGCAGCTGGCCTTCTTTCAAGCCCAGTACATCCTGCTTCAAACCAGTCACATCCTGTTCAAGACGCAGCTGGCCTTCTTTCAACCCCGCTACGTCTTGCTTCAACCCTGCTACGTCTTGCTTAACGCCCTGAACCTCTGACAAAATCTGCTTCAATAGCTGTTCCACGCCGCTTCACCTCCTCTTGTACAAGAGTATATCATCTCTACCTTGCTGTTGGAAGATTTCTTACAAATATTCGGTCTGCTTCAGCATCCGCTGCAGCATCACCGCTGCCTGTGCGCGGGTGGCGTTGCCTTGTGGCTGGAACTCAGTTGTTGTCATGCCCAGAATAATTCCGGACTGGACAGCTTTGGCTACAAATTCTGCACTTTGGTTCTGAATCTTGGACTTATCCTTAAAAGCAATCAGGGCGGAAGCTGGCGTCCCGTTTAAGGTAACCGGGTGTTTGGCATATTCCATGGCCCGGATCATCATAATGGCCATCTGCTCACGGGTAATGTTGTCATCCGGGCGGAAAGTGCCGTCTGTATTTCCTGTTATGATGCCGGCCTTCGCCGCGGCACCAATGTAATCGCCGGTCTGGGTAGATGGCTGTATATCCCGGAATCGCTGAGCCGTATCACGATCGCCGAGCAGGCCTAACCCCCGGCTGAGCATTACTGCGAATTCAGCACGGGTAATTTTCTGCTCAGGCTTGAAGCTGCTGCCATAACTGCTGTCGATAATTGTTTTGGCGGCTAGCTCCGCCACAATATCCTTGCTCCAATGATTGCTCATATCTGTAAAGGTACGTGTGGACAAGAAGCTGCCCACGACCTGATTGCCAAAGGTACGGGCGCGAATAATCGTATAATTCCCTGCAGTACTCACCTTGGTAGGCAAATAAGCAGCGTCGTAATAGGCAAGATCCAGTCTGGCAGCGGAGGTCTGGGCGGCATTCAGAGTAGATGCTGTGCGCACTCTGTATTCCCCTGCAGTGTTAAGTCCTTTGGCATTGGCGAAGTTATCGCCGGTCACTGCCGTCAGACGGAAATCTACCAACTCGGTAATGCTGCGCAGTCCCTGAGTCTGCAGCTTCTGTTCAAACGGTGCAAAGGTCCCTGCCGGAACCTTCTCCAGCCGGAAGACCAGAGAGATATTGTTGCTGTCCGCAATCAAGCTTGCAGCCAGATTATTCATATCAATATCAGCTAGAGCTACCGTATAAATGTGGTCCCCATACCGGATAGAGAACTTGGCCTGCTTATTGCGGTTTGCCGCCTCCAGGAGCGGCTTAAACGGCACAGATACATAGGCTGATGTTTCAGTAGAAGGAACCTCAAAAGCAAGGGAGGCTGCTCCCACCTTGTACAAATAATCATAGCTTGCACTAAGCCGATCTGCTGTCAGATTATATCGGATTGCCGCCTGATTATAGATGGAACGCTCGCTTGCTGTGGTTGCCGAATCGATTTTGAGCAAAGAGATTTCTTCCCCAAATTCAATGGCAGCCAGAGTTCCTAGATAGGAAGGCCGTGTCCCCGATCCGGCTCCCGTAGATTGACCGGTAAGATTCTGTACCACCAGCGTACTGAACGATGATAGCGCATTACCGTTACCGTCCTTGATGCTCCCTGGTGCCGACATGTAGGATAAATCGACAGTCTGCCCCGTCTTGACTACAGTAGACAGCACCAGTCTCAGGATGCTGCCAGACACGTAATAGCTCTGCACGCCAACGCTGCTCCCGTCTGCGCGGACCCCGAACTGGCCAGCGTACAGTGTGGATGAGGATGACATATTTTTGCTAAACGTAACCGTAAGCTCATCTCCGGAGACTACCGCAGATTGGATATCCGGAACTGCCGTAGTGCCACCTCCTGATGTAACAGCCGATACACTGATGGGCTGAAGATTGATATAAGGCGCCCGGTTGCCGTTCAGATCACTTAATCCGGCAATACCCGCCACATAGGACAAGGTGCTTGTCTGATTCGCAGCAAGCGTACTCTGAAGGGTTAACGTTACCTGTGTTCCGCTTACCGCGATATTAGTTACATAGTTGGGCGTCGTTCCCACCAGCACAGAGTATTGGCTGTTCAGCGGAAGACCGCTGGCGGATATCCCTTCATTATAAGTCAGCACCACTTTATTGCCGGAACCGGATATCGTCTGAAGCACCGGAGGTGTCGTATCCGTTGTGTTACGAATATTAAAATCACTAAAGTTAGCAATATTCTGTCCCTGCAGGTTCTGCAGCGGATAAGAACTCGCGTAATAGGCGACCCGTACGGTCTGACCGCTGGAGGCTTCATTGCCCAGCGTCAGATAGACTGAGCTGCCATTAGAGCTGATGGAACTAACGCCCAGCCCATAACCGTCTGCGGTCACATTGAACTGACTGTAGGCATTGGGCGAAGCCGCCCTAAGTCCATCGTTAAAGTTCAGCACCAAGGTCTTGCCGGTAAGCGTCCCGTCTTTGGGGGTAGGCAGCGCAGATTCAATGCTATTACTCACCTGCCGATAGGAGAACGTCCCTGCTTCATTGCCGCTAAGGTCACGTACCGTCCGCAATCCGCCGTTATAGCTGACTTTGACTACTTGACCTACCGCTACACCGGTACCCAGCACCACATAGACGCTGTCGCCCTGAATGTACACATTCTCCACGGTACGTTTCTCATCATTGACGGTAACCGGGAAGCTTGAAGGAATCAGCGCAACAGACGCATTTAATTCTTCATTATATTTCAATTTGATTGTACGATTGTTCTCCAGAATCGAAGCGGTCAGCTGAGGTGCCGATTGGTCCAGGGAGATCGTGCGGATGCTCCAGGCGTTTATCCCGTTAATGCCTTCAAACACAGAATTCGGGTCATAAGCATCCGAGAAAGCCCCCTTGGCAATATCCACGTAATAAGCAGTATTGTTCTCAAGCGGCGCTGCCGGTTTCACAACATATTCCTGAGCATTCCCTCCCCTAACTGGAGTGGAAGGAACAACCGTCCCGTCGATTTTATGCAGCGTGATCGCATTGGGCAATTCTGAATTGAAGACCACGTCACGATCGAATTTGATCGAAAAAGACTTGTTAATATCCACAGACTCGCTGCGGTCGGCAGGGTTCAGCGCAGCGGCCACAGGCCCAGCTAAGGGTGCTGTAGTGAAACTCCAGGTGTAAGGTCCCGAAGCCGGAAACACATTGCCATCCTGATCGTAAAAAGCCCCTTGCGGTACAACCACGGTATACCGGGTGCTGCCCAATAGCGGGTTGGTGGTAGAAGCCGAGGCTATGGTAATATTCCGGTCCCCGCCGCCTGTCACCGCTGTCGAGTTCACGTTAATCCATCTCGTTCGACCATCCTCCGGTGTGCCTGGTGAGATCGAGATGTTGCCTTGGGCCGGCATCATCGGACGATCGAAATGAAGCTGAACTGCTCCCCATACAGGCACGCTTGTTGCATCTGCCACAGGGGATACCGATACATTCACCTCACTGCCTTTGGTAGAGAAGCTCCACACATTTCCGCTGGAAATACCGGCGAACGTCTTTTTGTTGGCATCCTTAAAAGCATAAGCATCCATCAGAATATAATAATTGCCGCCGACAGCCAACTTCTTGTTCAATGTCAGCTTTACAGCCGTAGACGCTGCATCGCTCTGAACTTCAACATAGGGCTCCCCATCCTGGATATGGAATTCCTGAATGGTCGCATTATCTGCTGAAGAGAGCAGCCGAATTGTACCGCCACCTTTTTGCAGCGGTTTATTGAGTTTGAAGCTTAGCTGTGTCAATGCTCCTGTGTCTACCCGCGTATTGTTGCCAGGTGAGAATTCACCTGCTGAAATGGCGGTGTCATTCTCGGGTGCAGTGGTAAAAGATATCGTTGTCCGTGCGGATTCGGCACCCGCATTATCCTTGAACAAGCCTCGTGGAATTTCCACAGTATAATTGGTATTTGCAGCAAACTGCGGACTCGTCCCCCATTTAATCTCATAATCCTTGGAGCTGCCCACCAATCCGTAGCTTCCGACAGGAACCTTGATCGCCGGAGTGCTGCCATCCTGTGCAGTAATTGTAATTTCACCATTTTGCGGATTGACTACCTGATCAAAGCTTAGTTTAATGGATGACGCGGTGCTGACATAGGCCGCGCCTTGCGAAGGGGAAGTTCTCATGTTAAATTCAGCAGCTGCATAAACCGCAGAGCTGCCTATTCCACCCGTATATTGCCCTGCTCCGAGTATAAGCTCTCCTGCCAGCAGCAGTGCGGTCCACATTGAAATTTTTCTTTTCATGCCGTGATAAACTCCTCTCAAGCCATACTGTCTTCATTTCTGCATATTCTTTTATGTCGGCTAAAAGGCTTCCAAAGTTTAGTAGTCCTGTTTTTCGTTATGTAAATACAGAAATAGAAAGACGATTTATACTGTGCAACAGATATTCCTCCCTATATATGCAAAAAAAGCCTGCACAGCAGCCACTTCTATCGAAGTACACCACTATGCAGGCTATATATATTTATGCCTCATTCAGCTTTATTCGTTAATTACAAGCCTGCCTGCGATCTCAGCAGCTCTGCCTTGTCCACTCGTTCCCAAGGAAGATCCAGATCTGTACGTCCAAAATGCCCGTAAGCTGCCGTTTGCTTATAAATCGGTTTGCGTAGATCTAACATAGAAATAATTCCTGCCGGGCGAAGATCGAAATTAGCCGCGATCAGTTCAGCCAGCTTATCTTCAGCGATCACACCTGTTCCATATGTATCCACGCTAATGGAGACAGGGTTGGCTACACCAATGGCATAAGCCAATTGAATCTCACATTTGTCCGCGAGTCCAGCCGCCACCAGGTTCTTGGCTACATAACGGGCTGCATACGCTGCGGAGCGGTCCACTTTAGTCGGATCCTTACCAGAGAAAGCTCCCCCGCCATGACGTGCATAACCACCATAGGTATCAACAATGATTTTGCGGCCTGTAAGGCCGGCATCCCCTTGTGGTCCACCAATTACGAAACGACCTGTTGGATTTATGAAATATTTGGTTTCCTCGTCCAGCAGCTCAGCCGGCACCACGGGAACCAGTACATGCTCTTTGATATCCGCTTGAATCTGCTGCAAGGTAACTTCTTCAGCATGTTGTGTAGATACAACAATAGCATCAATGCGCACAGGTTTGCCATCCTGATATTCTACGGTCACCTGAGTTTTGCCATCGGGGCGCAGGTAGCCAAGCGTGCCATCCTTGCGGACTTCAGCCAGGCGGCGAGCAATACGATGGGACAAGGCAATGGGCAGTGGCATCAGTTCAGGAGTCTCATTGGTAGCGAATCCAAACATCAGCCCCTGATCACCTGCACCAATATTGGCCGTTTCTTCAGCCACCTTGGCCGGATCACGATGCTCCAGAGCCGCATTAACGCCCTGTGCGATATCTGCCGACTGCTCGTTAAGCGAAGTCAGCACTGCACAGGTGTTGAAATCAAAACCATATTGAGCATTGGTATAACCAATCTCCTTAATGGTGCTACGCACAATAGCAGGAATATCTACGTATTCCGACTTGGTGCTGATCTCACCGATGACAAGCACCAGTCCTGTAGCTACAGCTACTTCACAGGCTACCCGTGCATTGGGATCATTCAGCAGAAATGCGTCCAATACAGCATCCGAGATTTGATCACAGATCTTATCCGGATGCCCTTCCGTTACCGACTCGGAAGTAAATAAATGCCGTCCTTTAATAGACAAAGATAACAACCTCCCATATGGTTAGTCTGATACTGCTTAAGGGGGCTCCTTAATAAATAACAGGATAAATAGAGTATAAATGGCAGAACATATCAGAAGAAACCTTTTCCATATGGAAAAGGTTTAAGTCTTTCCTCAAAGGCCATATTATCTTATTTGGATGATGGTGTCAATTCAAGTCAGTACCATTCATCACACTTCGATAGCGCATCCGTTACTGCGAGAAATAGAAGGATAAAGGATAAGGTGAAACTTATACTTTCTTCTATTTTAAAAAAGAGTCTGTTCGGCCTGCTTCACAAGCCTCTTTGTAATTTCGCCGCCTACAGAGCCATTATCTCTCGAGGAGAGATGTCCAAGATAAGAACTCCGTCCGCCAGAACCTCCGAGCGCTCCCAGCTCTGAACCAAATTCAGTATCTGCTCCGCCACCATAATGAGACCCGTACAGACCAAATTCCGCTGCAATTTCATATTGCATTTTCTTCAGCATTTCCCGGCTTTCCGGTACCACCTTACGATTATTACGTGCCATATTGCTGCACCTCCTGCAAATTTGTAAGAATACAGGAGTATATTATGTTGATATGCTGCACTTCAACCCCGCCAATGATTGTTAAACAAGGGAATGAATCTGATGTATGTATACCCTTGAAGAAGGGCATATTCTATATATAAGAGTAGTAGAATTCCTGGCTTATTTCAATGTATATCCGCCCGTTACCATCACAACAAGCCCTAAGGTTTGTCCATCCTGTACAGTGACTCCTCGGCCATCACGAGGGAAAGATAGGAGATGATTGGTTGGGGCCGCTGCACCATTGGCCAGATCGACACCATCCGTAAGATCTGCTACTCCATTGGTATCTTTAGAATAGATCAGAGCCTTGCCTGCACGCACAATAAACTCAGCACCTGCGTTGGCAGTTAAGGTCTGTCCTGATTTCACATCTACAATGACTGTTTCATTGCTCGCTGTTGTTGGAACCGTTGTTGGCGCCGGAGTTGCTGTAGCAGCAGGTGCGGTTGTTGGCGCCGCAGTAGCCACAGGAGTGATTACTGTTCCGCCTTGCAGTACCTTTTGAATCTGCTGGTCGACATAACTTTTGGTAACAACCGGATCATCTGCTGTTCCGGGCTGGGTACCCACACCTGCACCCTCAGCAGTAGTATTCAGTACTGAACCTGCCCAGATCCCGCCAGCCATTAATCCAGCTGCCATCGTCACTTTCCATACCGGCTTCATTGCATTTCCTCCTTCGGGGGAATATCGCTGCTTATAAAAAAAGAATAGCCTCCGAAGAGGCTATTCTGGACTTCGGACAATCGAGATTACTTAGTAGCACTAACGATTGTATCTACTACAACTTTGTTTCCCGATTTGTCAGTGATTTGAGCAGTATCTCTAACCTTAACTGTGATAGAACCAATATAGTTCGCACTCAGTTTAAGGTCTCCTGCAGCATCAGTAGTGTACACTACTTCATTGTGTTGGATAGCGCCGTCTTTGTTGTTATCCATGTACAATACATCTGCGCCATTGAATACACCTTTTTGGGTCTTGAAGGTTACATAGAATTTACCTTTATCGCTACCAACACCAGGTGTTGTGTTAATAACAACATTCGGGCTAGCTACTTCAATGTTTCCGTTGATTGTGAACAAGAAGTCAGAACCATCAGGACGGATGTTGATTACATCTTCACTAAATCCGATAACCAGCTTAGTGCCGTCTCCGGAAGCTACAGCTGCAGTGTTAAGAGTAGGTCTAACGCCATCTCTCAATGCGACCTGGTATGGAGTTGGAACAATTACGTTACCGGAAGTATCGGTAATACCATTGATAACGAATTCTTTGGAATCATTAGTGTTAATACCAGACGATGGGATGTTGACACTAACCACTACTGGGGTAGTTGGTGAACCTGATCCATTGTAGTCAGTGCTTACATATGAACCAACTGGCAGGGCTTTACCGTCCCAAGTGTAGTTAGCATATTCACGAACAGAAGCGATATTCAAACCACTTGAATCCTGAACAGTGAATTGAACAACTTGATCTGTTTTGTAGACTTCGCTTGTTACTACTACAGGTGCAGCCGTGATTACTGGTTTATTAGAATCTACCACAGTGTCGGCTGTGATCGATACAGGGTAAGCTACAGCAACCAGACCATTTTTGGCTTGCGACTGATCAACTGCAATACCTGCAGGCAGACGCAATGTGTAGTTGCCAGTGCCCAATGTTGCTCCTGTCAATCTCCATTGTTTACCGTCAGTTCCAACTACGTTAGCAGTCAGAGTAGTAGGGTATCCTGTGGAATCATTGATGATTTTGATTACTCCTGCGGAATTTACAAGAGATACTTTCTCGGAGAATTTCACCAGCAATCCTTCTTTGGCGTAAACAGCACTTACAACAGTTGGAGCTGTAACATCCTTAGTAAAGGTTACCGGTTGAGTTGTGCTTGCAGCAACAGTGTTGCCCAGGTAATCCTTAATGGTTGCACCGAATACGATGGTACCAGCAAATGTGGAACTGGAAGGGAAGTTGATTGCAAAGTTAGTCAGGTTGAAGGTTGTAGCATCTTTACCCTGTTTAACCTGGAACGCACCTCTTGTTTCGCCATTGGCGTTCAACAATGTGATGTTTCCGTGCAGAGTTGCGATATCCATTTTCTTATTGAATACTACTTCAACAGAATTCTCACCTGTAACAGTAACTTTGGAAACGGTTGGAGCTGCTACGTCAGATACTACAGTTACAGTAGTCTTAGTAGGGTTAGGAGCAATGTAGTTACCAGCAAAGTCAACGATGTTAGTCAGGGACACATCATAAGTTTTGCCGCTTTCCAGGTTGTTTGCAGTGGTCAGAGTCAACTCATCAAGAGCTGCACCGTTATCACGCAATGCTACAGTCGCAGGCTGGCCGTTTACATAAGCAATAACTGTACCAGTACCTTTAACTGGCTCACTTAATTTAACATGAACCTTGTTAGTTGTAGCCTTGGCAGTTGATGTAACCGATGCAATTGTTGGAGCTGTTACATCGTTAACTGGCAACAATTGAGTGTACGCGGAAATTGTTTCACCTGAAGTTGTTTTCACTTTGTCATTCAGGATGAAAGTGTACTGACCTTTGAGGTATTGGTTGTCAGCAAATGTCAACCAAGCTTCAGTACCCTCGGATGTCAAAACAACAGATGCAGTATCAACGTTAACCACTGGAGCGCCGCTCAGGTTACCGATGCTTGCAGCACCATATACCAGAGTAGTTACACCTTTATCACTAGTCTGAGTAAAGGATTCAGCGTCAACCGGACGGTTGAATTTGATAACTACTTGCTTGCTGTTTGGAGCTGTTACGGAAACAACCTTAGGAGCCTGCAAAGTTACCTTGGTAGTATAGTCATGATCTTTGTATTTGAAAGTAACCGGTGTTTCTACGCCTTGAACCAGTGCAGTTGTCAGCGTAACTGTCAATTCACCCTTGTCAGCAAACTTAACTACTACGCTAGTTGGGCTTACTGCTTCAGCGGAAGTGATAGCTGGAGCTTGAGTCTTTTGGTCAAGACCGTAGATTGTGGAGAATACCAAACCGCGGCTTGCGTTAGCTTTGAAGTTGGTATCTTTCGTAGCCAATCCTGCATCAATGATCGCTTGTGCATAACCTTTAGCCCAAGTAGATGCATTGTTGTCAGTAGTAGTTGGTACATCCAATTTCTGCGCGATAACCAATACTTTAGCTACTTCTTCAATAGTTACTTTACCATTGAAATCGAAGAGGCCTTTAGCAGTATTTTTACCTTGCATCAGGTTTGCTGCAGTTACTGCTTCAATGTAAGGTCTAGCCCACATTTTTGCATTGTAGTTTTTGTCATTGTAAGACAATTTGTTAGTGATTTCAGTAAGAGCAAAAGTTTTAGTGATGATCTTAGCGAATTCAGCACGAGTCAAATCTTTTTCAAGATTAGCTGCGCCGCCTGGGTAGCCTTCAACGACACCCTTTGCTTTCAAAGCGTCATACGCCTGTTGTTCAGTTGCTGTTGCACCAAATGCTACAGAGGCAAACATCGAGAATGCCATTGCTGTAGATAAAGCTACGGATAAAATTTTCTTCATAACCTTTTTTTCTCCTCCTTGGACGTTCATGAACTGAGATTTTTCTTTAGTTGGGTAGCTCATGTCACTCATTAGCCGATGCACCCCCTTTCCCGAGTTGAGCAAATTAAGTATAAATAATGTCTGTGACGGGTATCACAGAAACTTGTAAACAAATTCAAGGCATGATAATAATAGATTCCTAATTCTACCTAAGTATTATACAATGTGCCTCTAGTCACGTAAAGCTAATTTTTCCATTTCGAATCAGCTCTACTGCTGTAGCCGCTTTAGCGGCCCTTGTGCGAATGACTCTACACCTTAAACGCAGAAGTTCTGAGAAAGTTGCGGTTTCCTTAAAAATAATTTCTCAAGGCCGATTTCCGCCCCAGTTTCCAATAGAAGATACATATGTATGTTCTACTAACTATTGTTAATAATGGTTAGCTACGGGGAACAGTATAGCATAATCACTTCCCCGTCGTCATTAAACAATATTTGTTAAGTTAATAAACCGATTTGACGTTATTCAAACTATGTAGCCAACAACTAAAAAAAGCGCCGAATTCGGCGCCTGGCATTTCATTCTACCGGAACTAGCGGATCTTCATCGATAATAAAATTAACTCCTGGCGTTTCTCTGGGCTGGAGTTGACATTGTTATACATAGCGTCAATCGCTTCACGGTTCTCACGATAGGTTTTCTCATGTTTAATTGTAGTATGTGACCAACTGATCAATGCGTTCTCGGCAATAACCAGCTCATTGTATGCATCATGGAATCCTGTGGCCTGCACCAGCTCTTCCATCACCTCTTGCGTGATCTCCAGCATTGCCCGTTTGTTCTCGATTTCCTTCTCCAAGACCTTAGCTCTATTCTCAAACATATTCTTTGCTTTCATGTAATCCAGTTGCGCTTTAGATAAAATCGGTTTCATCGATGGCTTTCACCTTTCAGAACAAATTATTTTCTCAATTATTGTATCGTAAAATCGGCCAGATTACAAAGTTAATGTCACTGGTAAGATTAAGCTGTTACGTATACGAGCAAACAGCCCACTCGGCAGTAACCACTGCAGATGGGCTGTTTGCTCGTTTCAGCGTTTAGTTAAAGGTCTTGGGGAATATGCTTGTATTCTTCTTCAGCAGCTCTACGGCAATCTTGCCGGCCTCTGCGCGGGTCAGCTTGCCCTTAGGGTTAAAGCTGTACACCGGTTTCTTCTGGCCTGTAATCGTCGAAGCGCTGCCTTCCATGATCTTACCTTTGGATACAGCTTCAATGGCTGGTCTGGAGTAGAAATCCATTTTCCCACTGTCTGTAAAGGATTTAGCCAGACTGTTTACCAGCTTGGCATCATTAGTGGACATCTTCAGCTTGAGTGCCCGGGCAATCATCACGGCTGCCTGTTCACGGGTCAGCGGCTGATCCGGTCCGAAGAATCCGTCGCTTAACCCTGTTACGATCCCGGCTCTGGCGGCTGTTTCAATATGCTTGAAATCCCATGTGGTAGATACAGCTTCCGGCACGATATCGAAGAACGTTTGTTTGTTCGCATCATAGCTGAGCGGAATACTGAGGCCTTTGACCAGCAGCGTGGCGAATTCACCACGGGTAGTTGTATCATCGGCACCAAAAGCATCGGCACGCAGATTGGTCATAATTCCTTTGGAATAAAGACCATTAAGCACATTTCTGGCCCATGGATGGTTGGTGATATCCGTAAACCCACGGCGCATCTTCATTACGGTATAATAACCAAACTCATCAAAGGGAACAGTTACGGTGTGTTTTTTCGTATCTACTTCACCCCCGACGTTCTCCCATTTCCCGGAATCGCTGTAACGGAATACGGTAACAGTCGAGCCTACTTCATCTACAACACTTTTATTGAAGGTCAGCGTTAATTCGCCGCGCTGCGAAGGAACTATTTTGCGTGCCTGATTGTACTGAGTGAAATATCCTTCAATGGAATACGGTGCAATCCCGTTGGTGGACGGAGTATAGGAAGCCGTTCCCTTGGTCCCTACCTCACCAAGACCTCCATTCAGCCAATAAATATCGGACACTCTTGTGAAATTATTTGTTGAGGCTGTAGAAGTGAATCTAAGCGCCAGATCCTGCGGAATCACCAGCGGTACTTTGCCCTCAGGTGTTCTGGAATCGGCCGGGCTGACATTAATGATGTTGCCATAGTCATTCTTGCGCTCTACTACCCCATCGGCTGGATCGGCGATCCCAAACAGCAGCTTGGTATCCGGATAATATTTGGCCGCGCCTGAAGTGGTATAGCCCTTCATAAGCGTTCCTTTGGGGAAGCTCAACTCCAGCCCCTTGTTAAATACGCTATACTTGGCTGCCGGCTTCAGAGCCATAAACTGCGTATCAATCTGTACAGCACTTGCATAATACACTGAAACGGTATCATTCAAGGTTTCCTTGTCGCGGATAATCTGAATCTTGATTGCAGTTGCCTTGTCGGCCTTCAGGCCAACATAGTCATACGTGAAGCGGTTCGGCAGGTCTGTACGTTTTACCGCTTCAAACTTGTCGATCATAACCTTCGTAGCACCTTCTGCTTCGATATCGAAGCGGACAAAGTTCTTGTTGACTACAATCTGGTCACCCACCGTCGCTACCGGAGAGAGGACCAGGTAAGGAGATACCTCGCGTACAATCTCCAGACGTTGTGTGGTCCGCGCCCCTGTTTTGTTGATCAATTCCAGCGTATAGACCTGGCTGCCGGGAGCATCAAATTTGAAATCGCGGATACGCAACAGAAAGTCCTTGGTATTGCCCACATAATCAAATATCTGTCCATTGGTTCCATAAGGCTTAGGTCCAATTCGTTTGAAACCGTCCTGAAGCATATCCGTTTCTCCAACCGAGCTGAAGACCAGATCAGAGCCGCGGTAGAGATTCAGAATGGTTGCGCCACCGCCGCGCAGCACCAGATCGTATTGTGCCTGGTTTGTAGTATATTTATCATCCTTATACACAAATTCAACAGGCAATGCCAGAATTTTGTTCCGTTCGGTCTCATTGGAGAGCGAATTATCAGTGAACAGAGGCCGGGAAGCGCCTAATGTAGGGTGAAACTGAGTGAGATTAGAAATGTTTGTATCGATAACATAAATGCGAATTTCCTTTTTGACTACTCTTTGATTGCCCCCATTGTCTTTGGAAATCCCGGTGAACACAATCTTATTCTCTCCATAGACAAGTGGACCCGTCTGGGTGATCCGAAGATCAAAGTTAAATTTTGGACTAGTTAATTCGAACCAATTCCGTTGACCGTTTGTGTCCGGTGGTAGCACATTGCTGTCTATACCGTTAATCTGCACCTGAGCATTCTCCAAGCCCTCAAATCCGATATATTCTCCGGTTACACTAATTTTATTATTCTCGTTGGAATTGAACTCAAAGGTCTGTCCATCCTGCAAGTTGGCTACATAGATATAGTTCTTGGATACATAAGAAACGTCAGCATTAAGAAACGACTGGGAGCCGGAATACTTAAACTGAACCTTCTGCTGCCCATTGGAAAAGCCAGTGATATGGTAGATATATTCATGAGTACCTAGATCTCCTACACCTGTTACCTGAGTTAACTTCAACGGATTGTTACTTAACGGAAGATAATTAGCCGTCAATGTCTTGGTTCCAGGATCTGTATTGGTCTTAACCAGAATATAGAAGTTGTCAGCTTCCATATTCTGACCACTCAGAGGCAGTTTAGAAATATCCTTAATCGATCCGCTACCAGGATAACCCTTAAGGTACAAAATATCAGTAATTACGGTTTCGTCCTTCAGATAATTATAGGAATACATCAGACCCATACTGTAGCTACCGTAATCGACAGACAGATTAAAGTCATTGCTCCCGGCCGCGATCACCAAATCATCTGAGGTGTTGAATTTCACCAGCCGGTAGGCAGGAGTAATGCCATCCGGTCCAGGAATAATTACTTCTGCATCTACATTAAGTGTTGCGATAGGGACAGGCGTTGAACTGCCTTTATTTATGGTAAGAACACCTTTGGAGGCAAATGTGTCTTTATTGTAGGGAACCAGAATTTCTCCCTTAAAGCCAGCTTTCGCTGCGGCCGCTGTCAAGGTAGGCGTTTTGTCCAGCAGATTGTACGCAACCCCGCCATGCATCAGGCTCAGGGCAGCAAATGGCTGGTCCTTGTCAAAGAAATATACCTCACGGTCAATAGTTATAGAATCGGAAGCGTTCTGAATAATAATTTTCAACGTGCTTAGCCCTGGATTTAAGGTCAGAGCAGGAGTGAAAAAAGTACCGTCTTCCAGCAGTGAGGTCTGCATGCCTGTTCCCCCATTAACGGATACGGTTACTCTTGTTGCATTGGCTACCTTACCCTGCAACGTAACCGAGGATACGGGAACTACAACCTGTGTGCCTTCATTGAGATCCAGGGCAGCCGGGCCGCCAAGTATCTGAAGCGAAGTTACATAAGGAACTCTGTCAAACAATACATAAAAGGATTCGGAACGCTGCAGATTACCCTGCATCCCAGAGAATGTTACTTTATTGAATCCGTTGTACAGAACTACTCCACTGGTCGTGAAGCGGTTGTCCGGGCTGTTAACATCGGTCTGCACCGAACCTGTGGTTAAGCGTGTAGGGTCAGTCTCCCACTTTGTGCCTTTCTGGGTTAGCTGTTCCACTGTAACCTTCATCGTCGAGGCCGTTACCTGCGCATACGTACCTGTAATGTTTAAAGTCTGACTGCTGGTCTTATAAACATGATCCCTGGTAATACTATCTGTGATATTCGGGTCCAGTGAAACGGTATTCCGCAAACTGAGATCATCCGGACTGAAGTATGTGGTGCTTGCTGCTGCCGCGGTGGGCATATATCGGCCTGGAAACATCGAAACGATCATGGCCGCCAGCAGCAGCCAAACGAACGGTCTCTTAATGCGTTGCATGTGTATATCTCTCCTTTGATTGTCAGTTCTCTTAAGGCCCTGTTTTGTTCTTTATCGGCCAATGTCAGAGAAATTTTTAGCAAATACAGCAAAAAACTCATCCTAAGCAGGATGAGTTCTGTAAAATCAGGAAATGATTAGCGAAATAATAGCGATTGAATAGGGATTACTTGGAGCCGCGCTGCGGATTAGCCTTCACACGCAAGCGGATAAAGAAATCAATCAGCGGCCGTTTGGTTTTGCTGATCACGCCGGTAATTTCTGCACCGATCTGCAGGAAGAAGAGCATGACGCAAATCACTACAAACGTAACCCAGTTGGCTTCGTAAAGTGCAGCTGAAGATTGAATTACGGCCAGCACACCGAAAAATGCAGCTATGCCATAAATGATCAGCACCGTCTGGCGATGGCTAAAGCCAAGCTCGCGGAGGCAGTGGTGCAGATGGCCTTTGTCCGGAGCGAAAATTGGTTTCTTCTGCAGCTTGCGCCGCACAATCGCGAAGAAAGTATCTGAAAGCGGAACCCCGATAATCAGGAGTGGAGTGATAAAGGAAACGACCGCAATCTGCTTAAAGCCAAGCAAGGCAAGCAGGGCCAGACAGAATCCAAGAAACAACGAACCCGTATCTCCCATAAAAATCTTAGCGGGATGAAAATTGAAGAACAGAAAACCGACTATGCTTCCAAGCAGCAGCAGACAGAGCAACGCAACCATTGTATTGCCCATCAGCAAAGCCATCACGGCAATGGTGGCAATGGCTATGCCCGACACCCCGGCGGCAAGCCCGTCCAGCCCGTCAATCAAATTCACGGCATTGGTAACCCCAACAATCCAGAAGATCGTCAGAGGTACAGATATCCATGTTTCCAGTGAAGAATACGTATTATTAAATGGAATATTTACGAAGTCCACAGTAATGCCAAAACCGAACACTACGATGCATGCTGCAGCTAGCTGACCCAGCAGCTTCACCTTGGCCGACAATTCGAACCGGTCATCCAGCGCACCAATGAGTACTATCAATCCGCCGCCACAGAGCAGCGCTTTGATAAAGTTAGCCTCCCGGGGAGTGAAATCATAAGGAATAATTGGCAATACGGCAAGCAGGCCTAACACAAACGCCAGAAAAATACCAAGTCCGCCAAGGCGGGGCATAATTCTCGTATGCACTTTACGGGCATTCGGAACATCTGTTGCGCCTATTTTTATAGCGAATTTCTTCACAAAAGGCGTCAGCCCTAACGCTAGCCCCATGCAGACGATGAATCCGGCGATGTATATCATTAACATTTGATTCGCGACCTCCATTTCTCTACCGCATTGAATTATACGCTGTTGCAAAACCAAACTCCAATTCCGTTTTTGGGCTATTCATTTGATTTTTTCAGTAAAAAACCGCATTTCACTCAACTTTTGTTACTTTATCTTTCTCGCGCACCACTTTTAATACGAATTTCGGCAACGCAAGCATTCTTTTGTAACGTGTTGGTTCCTTCAGAAGACGGTATAACCACTCCATCCGTACTTTTTGAAAGGCTTTGGGTGCTCTGCGGGTCTTGCCGGAAATCACATCAAAGCTTCCCCCGACTCCCATCATAACGGGAATATTTAATCTGGACTTGTATTTGGCTATCCAAGGCTCCTGGCTGTCTGCACCCCGGGCGACGAATAGGAGGTCAGGAGCGGTTTCCTTAATTCCGTCGATAACCTCCTCGTCTGAATCCGGTCCAAAAAATCCGTCACGATATCCGGCGATCACGATCCCCGGATATTGCATTTGTAATCTGGCGGAGGTCTCCTGAATCACCTCGGGTGTAGATCCCAGGAGATATACTTTCCAATGATAGCTTTCTCCCACCCGCAGCAATTCATGTAACAGGTCAAATCCAGCAACCCGCTCCGTGACAGGCTCTTTGCAATATTCAGCTGCCCATACAACTCCTGTTCCGTCGGGAACAACCAACTCCGCCGATTTCATAATGTCCATGTAGGATGGATTATCCAGCGCCGCCATAATCATGATGGGATTTGCAGTAATGACTTGATGAGGCATACGATTCTCTACCGCATCCGTAAGATAGGCTACGGTTGCAGCCATATCGATTTTGGATACCCGAACACCAAAGATAGGTACATTGGGGATTACACTTTCTGCTTTCACTTGAATCACCCTTCATGGTGGAAATAATCTACAATTCGTTTAGCTGGCGCCTCTGCTTCCTGAATGAGCGCAGCAATCAACGGCTCCCGTGCAGCTCTCCAGGCTGTTTGCGAGGCCAACAGCTGCAGCACTTCCCCAGCAACCGCCTCACCCGTCAGATCAGCAGTTCGTCCGATTGGTGCGGCGTCTATCCTGTTCAGGAAATGATCGATCTTCGGATCATAAGAAACACCGACCATCGGCACCCGTCTGCCGGCTGCATAGATCAGACTATGCAGCCGCATACCGATCAGCAGATCACATTGTCCTACCTCACGCAGCATCTGTTGAGGATGCAGCGCGTCCTCGCACAGACTGACCGAACCGCCATGCTGCGTAATGCCAACAGTCAGCTTGTCCATTATATAACGCGAAGCTTGATTATCTGAAGAATGATGGAAAGGCAGGAACCGCAGATGGAACGGCTGCTCCGCAGAAGCCAGCAACAGTCCTTCAGTAAGAGCATCAAGCTCCCGCCGGTCCTGCTCCCAGAACCGGACTGATATTCCGACCAGCGGAAGTGTGTGTTCATTAACCGGACGGTGAGGAAGCCCCGCTGCTTCGCTGAACTGCTGTTCATCAGGCAACGTCAGACCCATTACAGGATCAGGCACAACATCAATACTACCTGTCTGCAGCCCCATGGAACCAAGCAACTGACGTGATTGCTCATCGCGCACAGAAACATAGCTGCACTTGCGAAAGACCCCTTTGATCATAGGGTGGAACCACTTGCGGTTAACGGGGCCGATGCCTTGGGCATAAATAAAAGTTGGCTTGCCCATCCACTGCGCAAGCTTAAGAACCCCAAGATAATACGGAATGCTTTTGGTGCCTGTTACATCCTGCAGCAGACTGCCGCCTCCGCTGATCACCCCTGAGCTCTCGGAGATCGCCCGGCGAACCTCGCCAAGCCTCATCCGGTGAACAGACCTCACACCGTAAGTGGTGCTAGTCCATTCAGGATCAATCGAGAGAACTACCGGCTCTATATGGATTCCGCCAGCTTCAGCATGCTTCTGCAGAGCGATCAGGATCGATTGCAGCACAGCCTCATCCCCGCTGTTACGGAAGCCGTAATACCCTGAGATTACTATTTGTGTAGAAGCGGCACCCATCGTTTCCAACACCTTTCAGCAATCTGCCATACGATAACCGCTATAATACCGATAACTAGACCAAGTCCCAGGCCAAGCAGCCCACGGATCAGCGAAATGATCACCGGTGAATGGATATGGGCAAAGGTATCGACCATCGAGAGCTGGGCAATAACTGCGATAATGAAGATAAAGGCGGCACTGCGGTATCTATAGGCAAGAAAAGCGCCAAGGATAAACATCGGATGTCCCAGCATAAATTCTTTGTTGCGTGGCCGTACGCCTACCGTATTCTCCAGGAAGGTTCGCAGGAACATTTCCAGCGGACCTGCGGTGCCGCTGTTTCCGGTACGCTCCAGATAATATTTGCCGACGACCAATACAATCCCGGCTGCAACGACCCAGGCCAGGATAATGGGTCTGCGCAACAGCATTGTAACCTTCTCCAGCAAACCTGCTCTCTTGAAAGCAATATCCCCACGGTATAGAAGCACATACAAGGCGATAAGTGCGATCGGTGCCAGATGGAGCAGACTTACACCCCGGAACTGGTTCAGGACCAGGCTATAGGTAACATTGTTGAGCAATGCAATCATAAACGGTACAGCACTTAAGGAGATGAGTGCAGTCTTCACATACAGCACCAGGCTGTGCGCCAGCCGCCGCTGCGGACTCATAACCGCATAAGTTAGCGCATTGGCACGCAGGGGTGGTCCCATCTCATTAATTTTGCGAATGGCCAGAATTACCGCGACCGTTGGCGCACTGATCGACACGGCAAGTGCCAAGGCCTGCTCAAACAGCTCCGGCTTCAGCACCATTAATCCCGCACTTCCAAGCAATCCGAGGCCAAAGGCAAGCAGCGTCAGCCAAGGAATAAAATAGGAAATCATCAGGGCGACCATTGCAACCGCACCAATAACAGCTACTAATTTGAAATAACGCTGATAAGCGGAATCCGTAACCTCAAAAGCAGTGGCTTGTCCGAGCGTAAAACCATTGTCACGGATCTGCTCGACAGCTCCCCCAGGCTCGCTCAGGCTTGTAATGAGGTTATCCAGCGTATCTGTAATCTGGGCTTTGGAGGTATCCCTCAGCGGAATGGTATTCAGGTATAGCATCCGGATATTGCGGTCCTTGGTAGCCAGGGCAAAGCGGTCGGAGATCTTCTTGGGATCAAGCCCGGAATCACTTTCGCTAAGCGAATACAACCGGGTAACGTTATAATCCAGCCCGTATGCCAGCTTATTGAACCCTTTTTGCTGTTTTTTGATATTCTCAATCGCAGCAATGCCGATGCCATGCTCCTTGAGCAGCTCTGTGAAGTCATCCAGACTCTTCAGTTCCTCATTATCATTAAAGCCTTTGACAGACTCCCCTTCAAAAAGAATCCGTTTGACGCCCAGCTCCTCGTAGCTTGCGAGCAGTTTGGTCATCGCTTCCTGATTGTATGGCAGGGAATCCACCAGACGCGGAACGATGCTAAAACCCTTATCATGCAGCATCTTCATTGTAATCGGATCAGGCTGCATCGGCTTCAAGGTGGCATCCTCCAGAGGGGTGCGAATGATAATTCCCTGCTGTCCCCGGAAGCTCCACGATTCTGTCTCAATTCCAAGATTGCTGAAGCTTTCTTGAATAACCGGGGCTATAGCCTCGTAATTAGCCTCACTGGTAAAAACCACATACGTATAATTCTCATTCTCGGGAATGACCGTATTGGTCTGATTGGCGATGTCAGACGCACCCCAGAACATTAGGCGGCGCGCCTTGCGGAAATCCTCAAGGTTATTCTCATAAATCGCCATGCTCCCTACGCCGGCTTCCTTCAAACGATCCAACTGCTGGGATAGATAATCCTGCGGATTCGCACGGTAACTGGCTACATCCACCAGATCGCGGTAATCAAATACGAATTCAACCGTTTTGGATGTTTTCTCCGTCTGTAAGCGATCATAGACGACCGGGAGGGCGGCAATAATGCCGACCACCACGATCATCCAGAGCCATTTGCGCGATGAAATATTCCAACGCTGCCATTTCTGCTGCACTTAATAGTACCTCCTCTTTCACTTCAAAAGCCGTTCCCGCTTCAATTTCTTCTATTATTCCCCGTCAACACGGGCCATAACCTGCTTCGAAAGCGCGGCGACCTTGTCCTTGGCATTCTGCAGGGACTCACCTACTACGGCAAAATACACCTTGATTTTGGGCTCTGTGCCCGAAGGACGCAGGCAGAACCAGGAGCCGTCAGCCAGCAAATACTTCAACACATTTTCTTTGGGCAAGCCATTTAGTCCAAGCGCATAGTCCTGGATCTCGCTTACTGCCAAACCGGCAATTTTCTGCGGCGGATTGCTGCGCCATTCGTTCATGATTCCCTGAATTTGAGCAACTCCGTCCTTGCCCTTTAGCGTGCGGGATTCCAGGCTCTCCAGGAAATATCCAAACTGCTCGTACAAGCCCTGTAGCACATCATATAGGGTTTTGCCTTGTGCTTTATAATAAGCGCCTGCTTCGGCAATCAGCATGGCGGCCAGCACAGCATCTTTGTCACGGGCATAATTGCCGGCCAGATAGCCGTAGCTCTCCTCATAGCCGAACAGGTACGTATAGTCTCCGGATTGTTCGAATTGGGTCATTTTCTCGCCAATATATTTGAAGCCAGTGAGCGTATTGAACACCGTCGCACCATAATGCGATGCTACTGCGGCACCCATTTCGCTGGTTACGATCGTCTTCACAACCGCGCCGTTGCTTGGCAGCTTGCCTTGTTCCTGCAGGCGGCTCAAATAATAATGGATCATCAGCGCGCCGGATTGATTGCCGGAGAGTACAACGAATTTGCCTTCGTTATCACGAACCACAGCACCCATCCGGTCAGCATCAGGATCTGTGCCGATCAGCAGGTCGGCATTCAGCTCCTCACCAAGCTTCATAGCCAGCGTGAAGGCCTCACGCTCCTCTGGGTTGGGCGATTTCACTGTGGAGAATTCAGAATCCGGCTGCTCTTGCTCAGGCACAACATGAACCGCTGTGAACCCGATCTTGGAAAGCACCTGGCGAACCGGAAGATTCCCGGTGCCATGCAGTGGAGTGTAGACGATTCTGAAATCACGGCCGAGACTGGCAGCAATCTCTTCACTAGCCAAGCTGACTGCAGCCACAGTATCTGTAAATGCTTCATCAGCTGCGTCGTCCAACCAGTGCAGCAAGCCCTGGCTCTCTGCTTCTTCCTGCGACAGACGTTTCACACCGTCAAACGGGTCCACCTCTAATATGTAGGAAATGACCTCCTCCGCTTCATGCGGCACAAGCTGGCCCCCATCCGAGTTATATACCTTGTAGCCGTTGTATTCAGGCGGGTTATGGCTGGCGGTAATCACAATGCCCCCAGTGGCCTTAAGATGACGTACGCTGAAGGACAGCTGCGGAGTGGAACGCAGCGAACGGAACAGATAGGTCTCAATCCCGTTGGCGGCCAGCACCAGTGCAGCCTCGAGCGTGAATTCAGGAGAGAAACGCCGCGAATCATGGGCGATGACCACGGAAGGTCTGCCTTCTGATACAGGCTGCTCCAGAATGAAGTTAGCGAAGCCTTGCGTCGCTCTGCCTACTGTATATTTGTTCATCCGGTTGCTGCCTGCTCCAATAATTCCGCGCAGTCCGCCTGTGCCAAATTCCAGATCTCTATAGAAACGTTCCTCCAGTTCCTTCGGCTGATCCTTCAGAGCGTTCAGCTCAGCTTTGGTTTCAGTATCCACAGCAGGGTTCTCCAGCCATCTTGTTAAGGTCTCAGCGGCTTTTGGGCTTAATTCAGTCATAACAAATCTCCCCTTCTCCAAATATGTTATAGAAACAGTGCGCTAGCTAAGTGCAAACATAATTTCTCCGGAAGCAACCACCTTGCCATCCACCTTGGCCGAAGCCTGACCCTTGCCGATGCTGCCCTTGAGACGGGTGATCTCTACTTCGAGCGTGAGCGTATCTCCGGGAACGACCTGCCCCCGGAAACGGAAGCCATCCAGTCCAGCCAGGAATCCGATCTTGCCCTTGTTGGCCTCTAGTCCAAGAATGGCAACCGCGCCCACCTGAGCCAGCGCCTCTGTGATCAACACGCCAGGCATAACGGGATAACCGGGGAAATGTCCGGTGAAAAAGGGTTCGTTAATCGTTACATTTTTGATGCCCACAGCCCGTTTGCCCATTTCGATCTCGGTAATTCTGTCAACCAGCAGAAATGGGGGCCGATGGGGTATGATTTCTTGAATTTGTTTAATATCCAGCATGATGATGTAACTCCTTTCGGATCGAACCGGTGCTTAATGACCGGCTGCCAAGGTATGGATTGGTTTTATTCTTTACCGCCTGCATAAATTTAGGCAGGTTCGGCAAAAACTATAATTATCCTTCACCACTGCAGAAGTGGAGGTTGAGATAAGGGGCTTTCTCCACCGCACGCGGCAGCATGGCGGGGAGGGCCCTTTTTGCTGCCCTAAGCCCCCCATCATTATACATTTTTCAGTATAAAAAAGAAAACTCCCCTGCACAACAAGGGAGTTTATAAAACAAGCTATTCAGGGAGCAAACACCAGATCGTAAACATGTTTCCATGTGCTCCACTGCAGAACATCACTAAATTCTCTTTTGCCTACGATGACATAACCGGCGACCAGGCCGCCTCCCAGCGCCGCCACAAGCAGCAAGGGGATCAGGAACCACTGGGTTATGCTCCACTTCGAAATCCCACGCTTTCGCTCCTGCTTCTGCGTGTCATCAGGCTTAGACTTCTCCTGAGTACTCATTCCTTCACCTACCCGCGCAAGTTATTGGCCAGACCAAGCATCTGGTCGCTGGAGGACAACGCCCGGGACATCAGCTGGTACGTGCGCTGAATCTTCATCATCTCGGTTGTCTGCTCGGCCAAATCCACATTGGACTTCTCCAGATAGCCGGAGCTGACGCCCACTTCCGTGGATGCTTTGGTTGTAAACGCCTGCTGGTCTGTAACTCCGTCTGCCAGTATATAATAGTTGCCGTCTGCTGCCTGCAGTGCGTTCTGACTGCTCGGCTCCACGATCATGATTCGTCCTGCAACCTGCGGCTTGTCGCTATCGTTGACCTTCGTCAGCACCTGCCCTGACTCGTCGATAGCGGCACTAACGCCGATAGGCACTGTCATGGGCCGGCCCTGAGTGTTAAGTACAGGATTGCTTTGACCGTCTACAAGCACCATCCGCTTCGGATCCGCAGAGTCAGGGATAAAGTTGAAATTGCCCTGGCGTGTATACGCCATAGTATCCCCCACCTGCACCCCAAACAATCCATTGCCCCGCAGCGCCAGATCGGTTGGCTTGCCGGTTTCCTGCAACGGTCCTTCTTCCCAATTGCTAGTAATGGAAGGAACAAGTACACCGAAGCCAATGTTGAAGCCCAGAGGCATACTGCGGCCCGGCTGGTCATAATCCTTGGACTGCTGCTGCACACGTGTCAGCACATCTTCGAAGGAGCCTTCCTTGCTCTTGTAGCCGTTAGTATCAATATTCGCAACGTTGTCAGCGATAATATCAAGCCGCTGCTGGAGGCTGGACATGGAGACGACTGCTGCAATGGTCGAGTTGTTCAAGAATCATACCTCCTGAATGCTTGATGAGTAAAGTGCGGTTCACGATTTAAGCCTATACTCTGCCGATTTCGGTGACGGCCTTCTGCAGGGTGCTGTCATAGAACTGAATCACCTTCTGGTTAGCCTCGTAAGCGCGGTAGGCCGCATTCATATCCACAGTTACCTGTGCGGCATCCACATTGGAATTCTCGAGATAGCCTTGGCGCACCTGCATATTGTCAGCTGCTTCGGCATATCGCACCTCTGCTACCTCCGGCTCCTCGGCATGGAACACACCGTTTCCGTCTCGAACCAGCTGCTGCGGCCGCGTAACAATACTGATCCCCAGCTTAGGGCCGGCAGCAAGACCTGTAGCCGGGTCAATCAGATTACCCTGCCCATCCACCTTAAGGTTATCCAGAGAGCCTGTGAGCACCATAGGATTGCCTGTGGCATCGAGCACTCTGAAGCCTCCAGCGCTGAGAACGTCGCCTGCCGTATTTACCGTAAAGCTTCCGTTGCGTGTATATAAATTATTGCCTTCATTATCCTGAACCGTAAAGAACGCCTGCGGCCGGTAGATGACCTCACCGTCAGGATTAATATATTTGCCTGATCCGTCGAATTGAATGTTCTCACCTGTTGCGGGATCCGCCACCTGCAGGTCACTTGAAATTGCAAAATCAGCCGGTTTGCCGCTCTCGAGCAGGTCACCCTGTACATATTGCGAGATCGACTGCTCGGCAAACACGCCTGTATTCAGACGGCCAATCTTCTCGCTTGTCCCGTGGCTTATAGCAGAAATCAGCACATCGGGAAAAGCATGGCTGACACTGTCGACCTGCTTGTACCCGGTTGTATTCAGATTGGCGATGTTCTGCGTAGCTGTGTCATGCCTGCGCTGCTGTGTTACCATTCCGGCAGCCGCCGTATATAAACCTCTAATCATAAGGGCAATCCCCTTCCCACAAATTCTACTATCCTATATATCATATCGGCGGATCAGAATTTTTTCTTAACAACCTTGTCTAAATGATCCAGCATGATGCCGGTTCCTTTAACCACACAATGCATCGGGTCCTCCGCGATCCACACGGGCACATGAAGCTCCTCTGAGAGCAGCTCGTCCAGCCCGTTAAGCAGCGCACCTCCACCAGTGAGTACAACACCACGGTCAATAATATCCGCAGACAGCTCCGGCGGCGTACGCTCCAGCACCGATTTGGCTGCAGCCACAATGGAGGACACCGGTTCCCATAAGGCTTCTTTCACTTCGCCCGCTGTAATTGTAAGCGTCTGGGGAAGTCCGCTTACCATTCCACGACCACGAATATCCATCTCTGCCTGCATGCCGCTAGGACGAACCGTACCGATCATAACCTTGATATCCTCTGCCGTACGCTCACCGATCAATAATTTATATTTCTGTTTAATGTATCGTAAAATGGCCTCGTCGAACTTGTTCCCCGCGACTTTAATGGAAGAGGCGGTAACGACGTCGCCCATAGAAAGCACGGCCACATCCGTCGTTCCGCCGCCAATATCGACGACCATATTCCCGCTCGGCTGATATATATCCATACCTGCACCGATCGCTGCGGCCTTAGGCTCTTCCTCCATAAACACTTCCTTGGCCCCGCTGCGTTCTGCCGCTTCCCGGATAGACTTCTGTTCTACAGAAGTGATATTCGTAGGAGCGCATATCAGAATACGGGGCCTTGAGTACCAGGTGCGGCCGCCAACACGATCGAGAAAATATTTCAGCATCGTTTCCGTAATCTCAAAATCTGCAATGACGCCGTCCCGCAAAGGACGGATCGTTATGATATTGCCGGGTGTACGCCCCACCATCCGGCGTGCCTGCTCTCCCACCGCAAGGACTCGCTTCGTATCACTTTCAAGTGTGACCACGGAAGGTTCATCCAGAACGACTCCCCTTCCTTTAACGTGAATGAGCACATTGGCCGTGCCGAGATCGATTCCGATATCCTTGCTAAGCATAATGAAAGAGCCCCCAAAGTGTTATTTTAAATAATGTCCGCAGTTCATGCCAAATTTAAAAATACCATACTTTAGGGGAATTATACAATGTATTAAAGCTGAAAAGACCGTCAATTTCCGAAAATGTTATGGCTTTGCCGCTACTGAAACTTCACGCTTTTTTCCCGTTGTTTTTTTATATTTAATTTTTGTGGCTTCTCCCCCCCGAAGATGACGAATTGACTTGTGATATTCGAGAATGTGCTTCACCTGATCGGCCAGATCAGGGTTAATCTCCGGCAAACGTTCTGTTAAATCCTTATGCACCGTGCTTTTTGATACGCCAAATTCCTTGGCTATAGTCCGGACCGTATGCCTGGTTTCCACGATGCAGCGTCCGATCTTGATCGTACGTTCCTTGATGTAATCGTGCACGCTCCCGCCTCCCAACTGAGGATAGTTTGGTACATTATATGAGGGGCGGGCCTATATATTCGCGCTTTCAGGACATGACAAGCTGGGGGAGGCTCATTTTATTTAAAGGACAACCTTAAAAAGGGGCTTGAAGTCCCTCCATTCCAAGTAGAAACGGCTTCGCCGCTCTCTGGAAGAAGCGGTATCCGTTTCTGCGAGAAATAGAAGGATAAATTATGGCGTGAAACCTATAAATTCTTATATTGCGCAAAAAAAGCAGGAGGCTTTTGCCCCCTGCTCTCTTTATGATCTGCTTAGCGCTGCGGCAGTAAATCCGTTGGATTGACCACTTCGCCATCCTCATACACTTCAAAATGTACATGGTTGCCAAGATTCTTCTCAATTTCACTGCGGCCTGCGGCGGCAAGCGTGTCCCCCTGCTTCACCACATCACCTTGCTTGACCTTAACCTCGCCAAGGCTCTGATACACAGTCTTCAGATTGCCCTGATGGGTAATCTCCACGACGGTACCGAAGATGGTCGCGTCCTGCTCCACCCGTGTGACCTCACCGCTGAGCGCTGCTTTTACATCAAAGGGCTTGTTGTCTTCACGGGCAATATCAATGCCGACATTGGGAATAAATTTGTCGTTGTATTGCACCATCGCTGCAACATGATTGTCTTCCGTTCCGTTCTCATCATAGTACGGCTTGACGACTTCCACTTCCGCTGGATTGGCTACCGGCCAGACCAGGCTTTCCGCTGAAGCTACCACTTCCAGAGCATCCGGCCCGGTCTGCGCGCCGGCTGCTTCATTGGCGGTTCCGTTCTGTGGTGCGACGGCTGCAGTGTCTGTGTTAAGCGGCTTGGTTCCGGCATCCTGGTAGACCCACACCAAGGTTAGTATAATTGCCGCTGCCGCCGTGTACACTGCCGGGAATACCCACCGTTTGGAGAAAATTCTGTTCCATGAAGAAGGCTTCGCGCCTGAATCTCCCTGCTTGTTTTTGAGAGATTCATCATGGTTTGGTTTGTTTTTGTCTTGTTCATTCATAGTTTATCACCTCAGTAACCAGTGTTACCGGGCGCTTCGCTTTTATACGTATCTTGCAACTTATTTTTTCAGAAGAGTTGAGACTTGGGTGAAGGAGATCCCGCTGTAATAGTGTTTGAGAATCTGAGTGGCGGTACTTCCTTCACGGGCCATCCCGTTTGCCCCCCACTGGCTCATGCCTACCCCATGCCCGTTTCCATAGGAAGTAATGAGATTACGGCTGCCCTCCTGCTTCCAGGTGAACTGACTGGAACGCAGGCCAAGCTTCTCGCGCACCTCCCGTCCGGTAAACCGCTGGCCGCCAATCGAGATCTCCTTAACGCGGTGACCCGTTGTATGAGAGATTACCTTGATCTGAAGCTTGGAAGAGGACGAGACGGGCTTGGCCCGTATCGGACCTGCTGTATCCCTAGAAGCTGAAACGGCCTGGCCGCCAAGACCCAGTCTGCTTGCCAGCTCATCATTGGTAAATGTATAGGTCACCGCATAATTTGGTGTGATCTCCTTCTCCCACGGGCTGGTTACGCTGCGCAGATAGGGTACAGCGGCGCTCCAGTATTCTTCCGAATTCTCGGTATAGCCCCCGCTGGAGGCGAAAAAGGACGCCGTGATCGGCTGGCCCTTGTAGGTCATCACCACACCGCGCGTCTCCAGGACCGCGCGGCGCAGCTTGGCCCGTGCGGCGCTGCGCCCGCCGCCGGCCCACTCCCGTTCCAGCGTGTCCGCCGATACGTAAGCCTGATGGCTTACCGTATCGGTCACATCGGCCTCGGGAACGGGGACCCCGCTGTGGTCACCGGCCTGCAGGCGGCGCACAATGAACGTGCGGGCCGCTACGGCCTGGGCTTTGAGCGCTTCGAGCTCAAAGTCCGCCGGCATCTCGGCCGCCAGCACGCCGCTGACGTAGTCCTCCAGCGGCAGGGTCTCTATTTGTCCGCTGCGCGACAAATAGACGGACACGTCCGGCTGCGGCGGCGCCTCAGCCGGAGCCGGACCCGGCGCCGCCGGAGGGGCTGTGGCCGCAGGCACAGCCTCTGGCGCGGGCGCCGGGTGTTGTCCCTCGCGCTGCGGGACAACGGCCAGGGGCAGCAGCAGCGCCGCCAAGAGGGGCGCTGCGAGCCAGGCGGCGGGTGCCAGCCGCCGCAGCCTGGCGTAAGCCGCGCGCGACAGCATGCGCGCGTTCTTGTTACGCTTACGATAGCGGAACTCTTTCATCTCTATGTCTCCTCCCGTCAGTCACTGATGATTCTTAATAATATGATTTCAGATCATCTGCTAGAACACAGAATTGAGAGAAAGGGACAGCCCGCAGTGCCATATAACAAGTAAAAACGGCTTCGCCGTCCTCTGGAAGAGGCGGTATCCATTGCAGCGATAAATAGAAGGGCAATTTATGGTGTGGAACATATAAGTTCTTATATTTGTTACTACTTAGGACCCTGCGAGGATATAGAAGGTTTACTTGCGAAGGTTAGGATCGCACTACCGTAATCCAAACCCTCCCTCACCCGCACTTCAGGTAACACACGTCCTAACAGACCGTATAGCTCCTATTTCCTCATTTCTGCGCTGGTTTGGAATGTAACGGACCGCATAGCCTCTATATCGGAAAAACAGGCCTTAACTAGTGGGTTCGGCTTGAATAGGGGCTCCTGGGTCCGTTAATAGTCTGAAAGTTAATCGCTGATTACCGGCGACAGCCTTCCTTTGTTATGCTTAGCCTCCTTGTCGCGCGGTGTGGTATGACAGGCTCGGACGAGTAACACAAGGAACACAAGGGGGTTCTAAGTAGTAACTTATATTTACAAAAAAAACCGGGCTGCATGAAGCAGTCCGGCAATTTCTTTAGGATCTTATACCCAGGTAGGTTGAACCTGGAAACGAGGTTTCACTTCTTCATTCCTGTACGACTCACTGGAGACAGGCTCAGCCTTGACGGCTTCTTCCTTCGCCGGTGATACAACTGTTTCTTCCTGCGAAATCCGCCAGATGTCTGCACCAAGTCCTGACAGCTTCTCCGCCAAATGCACATAACCGCGATCAATATGATGCGTTCCGGTAACTTCTGTAGTGCCTTCGGCCACAAGGCCTGCCAGAATAAGAGCAGCTCCTGCACGCAAGTCAGTAGCGCATACTTTGGCGCCAACCAGCTTCGCATTGCCGGTTACGATCGAAGAGCGGCCTTCAATCTTGATCTCTGCATTCATGTTGTGGAATTCATCCACATGCATGAAGCGGTTCTCAAACACCGTTTCGGTAACTACGCTGGTGCCTTCCGAACGAAGCAGCAACGCCATCATCTGTGACTGCATATCTGTCGGGAAGCCAGGGTAAGGCAAGGTTTTGATATCCACAGCCTTCAGCGGCTTGTCGCTGATGACACGAATGCCGTTCTCATCCGGGATAATCGTAACTCCCATCTCTTCCATCTTGGCAATGACAGGACCAAGATGATCGGCAATCGCACCCTCCACATAGACATCTCCGCCTGTAATAGCTGCGGCTACCATATAGGTTCCGGCTTCAATGCGGTCGGCAATCACATGATGCTTCACGCCGTGCAGACGTTCCACGCCTTCAATCCGAATCTCGCCGGTGCCTGCGCCGCGGACGATAGCGCCCATTCCGTTCAGGTAATTGGCGAGATCGACAATTTCGGGTTCCTTTGCTGCATTCTCGATAACTGTAGTGCCCTCGGCAAGGGTTGCCGCCATCATTATATTTTCGGTCGCACCTACGCTCGCCACATCCAGATAGACTCTGGCGCCACGTAGACGGCCGTTGCTTTTCGCTTCAATGTAGCCCTGGCCGAGACTGATCTCTGCTCCCAGTGCCTCAAATCCCTTCAAGTGCTGATCAATCGGTCTGGTGCCAATGGCACAGCCGCCTGGCAAGGAAATACGGGTGTGACCTAAACGGGACAACAGTGGACCCATGACTAAAAAAGAGGCGCGCATCTTCCGCACCCATTCATAAGGTGCTTCGCTGGAGGTTATGTTTGTGGCATCGACCTCGATAATATCATTCTGGTATGTAATCCCTGCTCCCAGAGACTCCAGCATCTTGCTAATCGTCATTACATCATCAAGCGGAGGTGCGTCCACAATGACGCTAACTCCTTCTTCAGCCAGTAGAGAGGCGGCTATGATCGGTAGTACGGAATTTTTTGCGCCGCTTACTTTCACGCTCCCGGTCAATCTGTTGCCACCGCGGACGATAAATTTGCTCATTTTCGGTTTCCCTCCGCGTCCATTATTTCTCGAATTTGAATGTTCAAGGACAGCTATAATTTTCTAAAAAAATACAAATTCCGTCAATACAATTCAGGACAAGTCCGTTAAACATAAGTGTTGACATAATAAAACCTTATTATTCGACACCTTTAGAGTGACCTTGGCCTATGACAGATATAACCAAAGTCCCAGAGATTAAAACATACTGTTGATCATCCCGCTCCAGTTAAGGTAATCCAGCAGAAAACCAGCCACGAAGTGGCCGAGGACAATCGCCAGCAGCAAATGCAACAGACGCCCTTGTGGACTCTTGGGATATCTTATGACCAAATCAAGCTTAAGGTTCTGCAAAGCCCACCAAGATATTGCAACGCTTAATAAAGAGATGATCATTGATACCATGCCACTGATGCCGACCACACTGGACATCCCATGTGTGAACACTTTATCCATGTTAACCTCCTGTGTGTACAGTACTCGGAAATCGACTCTTATATCATACTTGCGTACGCCAAAAGAATCCAGTCATTTTCAGAAAATTTGAACAATATTAATCTGCAATAGGTTTAAATCACTAGATGTTCACTTTTTTTAGAGCTAGAAGGATACAGAATTAGGTGAAACCTACCTATAGTTACTTATATTCCAAAAAAAAGGCCAAGCCCTGGGGCTTGACCGCGATGACACTACTGTTGTCCTTTACCAGTGGACACTTTGATCCGTGTAACCGCACGCTGCAGAGCAAGCTCCGCACGGCGGTGATCAATCTCATCCTGATTGCTGCGTAACTGAAGACGGCGCTGGGCCCGTTCCTTGGAAGCTTCGGCGCGTTCGATGTCGATATCCTTCGGCAGCTCGGCACTTTCTGCCAGCACGGTTACCTTATCTTTGTGCACCTCAACGAAACCGCCGTGAACAGCGATGGAGATCGTAGCACCGTCCGCTTTTACGGACAACGGAGCAACCTGAAGTGGAGTTACAAGCGGAATGTGTCCCGGCAAAATGCCTAGCTCACCGTCGACACCGCGTACGGTCAAACTGCTGACCTGTTTGGAGTACACGAGACGCTCAGGCGTGACAATTTCCAATAAAAAGGTGTTCACTTCCATTCCTCCTCAAAGCTTCACGATGCAGCCCTCGCATCGAAAGCATTAGCTAAAGCACAGGGTTACAAAGTTTTCGCTTTTTCAACCGCTTCTTCAATCGTGCCTACGAACAGGAACGCCACTTCCGGAAGATCATCATGTTTGCCATCCAGAATTTCCTTGAAGCTGCGTACGGTTTCCTTGATCGGCACGTATTTGCCCTTGAAGCCGGTAAACTGCTCAGCCACGTGGAATGGCTGGGACAGGAAGCGTTCAACCTTACGCGCACGGGCTACAATCACCTTATCTTCTTCACTTAGCTCATCCATACCCAGGATAGCAATGATGTCCTGAAGCTCGGTATAACGCTGCAGCAGCTGCTTAACGCCCTGCGCCACATTGTAATGCTCCTCACCCACAATTTCCGGAGCCAGGAGACGCGAGCTGGAAGCCAGCGGATCCACAGCCGGGAAGATACCCTTCTCGGAAATCTTACGCTCAAGGTTGGTCGTCGCATCCAAGTGGGCAAATGCAGTTGCCGGTGCAGGGTCAGTATAGTCATCCGCAGGAACGTAAATCGCCTGAATGGAAGTAACTGAACCTTTTTTGGTGGAAGTAATCCGCTCCTGCAGCTGACCCATTTCTGTAGCCAGTGTAGGCTGGTAACCTACGGCGGAAGGCATCCGGCCTAGCAGGGCCGATACTTCGGAACCCGCTTGGGTAAAGCGGAATATATTATCGATAAAGAGCAGCGTATCGCGGCCTTCCACATCACGGAAATATTCCGCCATGGTCAGACCGGTCAATGCTACGCGCAGACGCGCGCCGGGCGGCTCGTTCATTTGTCCGAAGACCATCGCCGTTTTCTTAATAACGCCAGATTCCGTCATTTCATGATAAAGGTCGTTACCTTCACGGGTACGCTCACCCACACCTGCGAATACGGAAATCCCGCCGTGCTCTTGCGCGATGTTGTTGATCAGTTCCTGGATCGTTACGGTTTTGCCTACACCGGCACCGCCGAACAGACCTACCTTACCGCCTTTGGCATAAGGAGCCAGCAAATCGATAACCTTAATGCCGGTTTCGAGAATCTCTGCTTGGGTGGACAATTCATCAAATGTCGGAGCCAAACGGTGGATCGGATTTCTCTGCACAGCGACGATTTCTGCACCGTTATCAATTGGATTGCCAAGTACATTAAATACCCGTCCAAGTGTTGCTTCGCCAACCGGAACCGAGATCGGTCCGCCCTGGTCAAGAGCATCCAGACCGCGAACAAGTCCATCCGTGGAGGACATGGCAATACAACGTACCAGGTTGTCCCCCAGGTGATTTGAAACCTCAAGAGTCAGATCAATCTTGCGGCCGTTATCCAAGCTGGTTTCAATTTTGATAGCGTTGAATATCTCGGGCAGCTGGCCGCGTTCAAATTCAATATCGACAACCGGACCCATAATGCTTACAACGCGTCCTTTGTTCATCTTTGTTTCCCTCCTTGAGAGCTGTTACATTAAGAAGAAACGCCAGTGCCGTCCGCTTAGGATCGGCACCCGTTTCCCATAGAGAATAAGGCAAGTCAGGCGTTTAGCCCATACCTGGCTTAGTTTAAGACTGCGCGTTTGCTCCGGCCACGATCTCGGTAATTTCCTGCGTAATGGCCGCCTGGCGGGCACGGTTGTACGTAAGTCTAAGTTCCCCGATCATTTTGGAAGCATTTTTGGTTGCACTGCCCATCGCTGTCATTTTAGCTCCCAGCTCACTGGCTTTGCCGTCCAGGATCGCGCTGTAGATTAAAGTCTCGGCGTATTTGGGAAGCAGAACTTCCAGTACCCCTTCTGGGGATGGTTCGTATTCATAGGCTGCACTGGCACCATGATGCTCGGAGCTTCCTACTGCGTCCATAGGCAGCAGGCGTTCTACGGTTGGCACCTGGGTAATCGCATTGACGAACTGGTTATAGCAGATATACAGTTCATCGAATACGCCCGTTTCAAACTGCTTGACCGCCGAATAGGCAATCGACTTGATGTCGGAGAATTTCGGCGTATCGGACAGCTCGGTAACTTCCTCCACAATCGGATATTCACGGCGGCGCAGGAAGTCACGGCCTTTACGGCCGATAACGAATAAGGAATACTCGTCTTGGGAGCGGTGACGCTCCGCGATCAGCATCGTTACCTTACGCAGAATATTGGCGTTGTATCCTCCCGCAAGCCCTCTATCCGAGGTGACGATCAGATAACCCGTTCTTTTGACAGGACGGCTAACCAGCATCGGATGCTGAATGCCTTCCGTACCGGCAGCAATGCTCGATACGACCTCTTTCAGCTTCTCCGAGTAAGGACGCGCGGCGATCGCTTTCTCCTGCGCTTTTCTCAGCTTGGAGGCGGCGACCATCTCCATCGCTTTGGTGATCTGTCTGGTGTTCTGAACGCTCTTAATTTGACGTTTAATATCACGCATGCTTCTTGCCATGATTTCACCACCTTAGAGCTTTGACGAAGTCAAAGCTATCTTCGTAAGCATCAACTGAGCTTTGACCGGGGTCAAAGCTATCTTCGTAAGCATCAACTGAGCTTTGACCCAAATCAAAGCTATCTTCGTAAGCTATTAAACAAATCTATGTTAGCTGGTTGCAAAGCCTCTTTTGAATGTGTCGATAGCGGCTTTCAGGGCAGTTTCGTTATCGGCGGTCAAATCCTTGGTCTCTGTGATCGACTGCACGATACCGGCAGCACTGCTGTCGATATACGCTAGGAACTCCTTCTCGAAACGTCTAACATCCTTAACCGGAATATCATCAAGATATCCTCTTACGGCGGTGTACAAGCTGATAACCTGATGCTCAACAGCCAATGGCTGGTTGACGCCTTGCTTCAGCACTTCCATCGTGCGGGCACCACGGTTCAGACGCGCTTGCGTGGACTTGTCGAGGTCGGAACCGAACTGGGAGAACGCCTGAAGCTCGCGGTATTGGGCCAAATCCAGACGGAGTGAGCCGGCAACCTTCTTCATGGCCTTGATCTGTGCGGATCCCCCTACACGGGATACGGAGATACCGACGTTGATCGCCGGACGTTGGCCGGAGTAGAACAGGTCGGATTCAAGGAAAATCTGGCCGTCTGTAATCGAGATTACGTTCGTAGGAATGTAAGCCGATACGTCGGAGGCCTGTGTTTCGATAAACGGCAGAGCGGTTAATGATCCACCACCAAGCGCATCACTCAGCTTGGCTGCACGCTCCAGCAAACGGGAGTGCAGGTAGAAGACGTCACCAGGGAAGGCTTCCCGGCCCGGTGGGCGGCGAAGCAGCAGGGACAATTCGCGGTAAGCGGAGGCTTGCTTCGAAAGGTCATCATAGATAATCAGGACATGCTCGCCCTTGTACATAAAGTGTTCGCCCATCGCACAACCTGCATATGGGGCAATGTATAGCAGCGGCGATGGCTCGGAAGCCGATGCCGTTACAATGATCGTGTACTCCAGCGCGCCGTGGCGGCGCAAGGTTTCCACAACCTGTGCTACAGTGGATTGCTTCTGGCCAATGGCAACATAGATACATTTCATGCCATTGCCTTTTTGGTTGATGATCGCATCGATTGCGATCGCGGTTTTACCCGTCTGGCGGTCACCGATGATCAATTCGCGTTGGCCGCGGCCGATTGGCACCATGGCGTCAATCGCTTTAAGTCCGGTCTGCATCGGCTCATGAACCGATTTACGGTCTATAACACCCGGTGCGTTGTTCTCAACCGGACGGAATTCCGTAGTTTCAATCGGGCCTTTGCCATCCAGCGGCATGCCGAGCGGATTCACTACGCGTCCAAGGAGTGCTTCGCCGACCGGCACCTGCATGATTTGCCCGGTACGTTTAACTTGATCGCCTTCGCGGATCGCCGTGTATTCACCCAGAATAACGACACCGACATTGCTTTCCTCCAGATTGAGGGCCATACCCACTACTCCGTTGGAGAACTCCAGCAATTCGCCTGCCATTGCGTTTTCCAGACCGTAGACACGGGCGATACCGTCGCCGACTTGAATGACGGTGCCGACTTCGGCAACTTCGATATCGGTTTTATATTGCTCAATTTGACTTTTGATCAAAGTGCTGATCTCTTCAGGTCTGATGCCCAATACCCTCACCCCTATCTTCTATGCTTATCATTAAAGGATTTCTCGAGACGTTCAAGCTTGCTTGCCAGACTGCCGTCGTACAGCGTATCACCGATGTACACCTTCAATCCTCCCAGCAGGCTTGGGTCCACTTCATTCGTCACTCGAATCTTGCGGTTCACGAGCTGGCTGAACTCTGCGGCTACTGCAGCTTTCTCTTCTTCATTCAAAGGATAAACGGAATACACTTTCGCATCGCCAAAGCCGAGAGCGTCTCCTTCAATTTTGATATACGTATCCAGCAGCTCAGGAAAAATATCGGTTCTGCCCCGCTCTACCAGCAATTCCACAATGTTCATCAGGATCGGCGACAGCTTATCCTGAAGCGCCGTGCGGAGCACGTTCAGCTTGTCGGATTCCGAAATGCGCGGCGCAAGAATGAACCGTTTCACCTCAGGGTCGGAATGAATCACCTCGACCACCATCTTCAGCTGCTCTTCCACTTCAAGGGTAATGCCCTTCTCCACTGCCGCACTGTACAATGCTTTGGCGTAACGCTTGGCAACTACCGTATCGCGGCTCATGAGCGGCCTCCTACCTCTTTAAGGTATTGGTTCACCAGCTGCTCCTGCTCACCGCTCACACTGATTTCTTTCTTCAGCAGCTTGGACGCAATACGCACAGAGGCTGTGCCAATTTCGCTGCGCAGCTCTTCCACGGCTTTGTTCTTCTCGTTCTTGATATCCCGTACGGCTTCCTCTTTCACGCGTTTGGCTTCCAGGCTAGCCTGTTCCAGAGTCCGCTCCATCTGCTGGTTGCTGGTGATCTGGGACTGTTGAATAATCTTCTGAGCTTCTTGGCGCGCATCGTTCAGCGCCTGCTTCTGCTCTTCCACGTAAGCGACCGCCTGCTCTCTGGTCTTGGCAGCTTCATCCATCTGCTGCATGACCAGCTCACGGCGCTTCTCCATTACGGCAAACAATTTGCTGAATGCAAATTTGCTGAGCAGGAAATATAGAATCACGAAGGCTACAATTGTAAAAAGCATGTTTGTCCAAATAATCTCCACTGAGGTCACTCCCTTCCGTTACCGCGGCGTGCGGACGTATACAAAAGTAAGGCGCGGATGGCATCGGCCGTCCCCGCCAAACCGCAAGTTATTATTAAGTAAACAAGATCAGGAAGGCGATTACTGTTGCAGCCAAAGGAACAACCTCTACGATACCTACACCGATAAACATTGTGGTCTGCAAAGCATTTTTGGCTTCCGGTTGTCGAGCGATGGATTCCACCGTTCTACTAACGATCATACCATTACCAAGACCTGCGCCAAGTGCGCCCATTCCTACCGCGATTGCTGCTGCTAAAAACTCCATTTGTAAATATCCTCCTTTAATTTCGGTTCATTTAATGTTTAATGATATACAATATCTCCCGCAAAAAGATTACCGGTGTACTCCACCCCTCTTCACGAAAGTTCATTAATGTGCTTCTTCTTCATGAATCGTCATCTGCGCGATATAAACCATCGTCAGAATGGTGAAAATAAAGGCTTGAAGTGCTCCGACAAAGATACTAAAGCCCTGCCAGATCATCAGGAACGGTATACTTGCCACGCCTAGCTTCAGAATTACGGTAATCAGCACTTCTCCCGCAAAAATATTGGCGAACAAACGAATGGCCAGTGCTATCGGCTTCGACAGGTTCTCAATAATGTTCAGCGGCAGAAAGATCGGAAACGGCTCGATATAGTGCTTGAAGTAATGTTTGGTATTATTCTTGATCCCGAGATAGTTCATCAGGATAAATACGACAATGGCCAGTCCGGCTGTAACGTTAATATCGGCTGTTGGCGATTTGTACCATAACAGTTCAACATGATCGCCCGGCATCATATTTCTCGTTGCTTCAATTACGTGGCCAAATATGGTTACCTCATGATGCGCCTTTGTAATCACCGCGAACGGTAACCCAAGAAGGTTGGATACAAAGATAAACAGGATCAGTGTGATACCAAGCGACAGATAAGGCTTGCCTTGCTTAAGAGTCATTGTGCTGGTAATAAGACCCTGCACAAATTCCACAACCCATTCCATAAAGTTCTGCAGCTTGGAAGGATTCTCTACCGAAAGATTGCGAACCAGCAGCATAACTAGAACAAATACCACAGTACAACTGATTAAGAGCATTATTACCGCCGATAAATCAATCGGTATTCCGCCGAGCATAATCTTCGGCATGTCATGCATAAATTTCTCCCCCCTTTCACGTTAATCTGACTAGAGTTTGTTCTTAATGCTCAGATATATTCCCGCAGGAATGGCGAGAAGCTGTGGAAGGAACAGGCCTGTAAGGGTTGCCGCCAGCGAAAAATGCTCGATCTTGACTGAAAACATGGTAACCAAAATCGCAAAACTAATCCTTGTGGCAAAACCGAGGCTGAAGGCCCTTCCTTCGTTGCTAGCTATTACCTCTGTTACTTTCCGCACCTTAAAGGCCAGAAAACGGAAATTTGCCAATCCTGCCACCATACCCAAGGACATACCCAGAGTAACTGCTCGGGTCTCATGATGGAGTGCCCAGCCCATGATCAACCCTGCTATAATAACGAGGGTCCATCTGGTAACAGCAGTGATCATGGGAGTCATATTATCCATTCTGCTCCCCCAAAAATTTTTTGATTAGAAAAGCCACGTTGACTATGCCGAGAACCAGTCCGCTGATCGTTCCGATGGCAAGCCAGTACGTAGGTCCGTCCAGCCGGTTCATCATCCATCTTGCCGCAAAAAAACCCATAATTATGTAAGCGGCAAGCAAGGTTCCGGCACCTCCAATGACCAGCGCCGTACTTCCCAGGCTATCCTTGTTTTTTTGATCCTTCATGGCTACAATCCCAACTAATTTTACTGAATTTCCGGACTCTTTGTCAATTCATTGAACTTTGCCCAAAAACCTCTGAAAGGATGAAAATAATCACAGCATAACCTTGCAAAACCATATAAACCGTACAGTTTCACTGTATGTTGATTTCAAACCATTCAGAATATCAGTTTCAATCATTTAAAATATTTTGTGTGAACATTGTGTGAAACCCTTCCGGACGTTGTTCATTCACTCCAAAATGGTGCAGAATCGCATTGACAATCCTCTCAGAGGCTTTGCCATCTCCGTACGGGTTGGCGGCCCGGCTCATGGACTGATAGAGTTCCTGATCTGTCAGCAGAGCATGTGTCCGTTGATACACCTTCTCCTCGTCCGTCCCTACCAGTTCCAGCGTTCCGGCCTCTATTCCTTCCGGGCGCTCGGTCGTATCACGCAGCACAAGCACAGGAACCCCAAAAGTGGGAGCTTCCTCCTGCAGGCCGCCGGAATCGGTCAGAATCAGGTGGGTATGCGGATAAAAATTGTGCAGGTCCACGACATCCAGCGGTTCAATCAACTTGATTCTCGGGTGTCCGCCGAGTATCTCATGTGCCGGTTCCTTTACTGCCGGACTCGGATGCACAGGATAAACTATGGCTACATCTTCAAATTCATCAGCGATTCTTTTGACAGCACGGAAAATATGACGGTGCGGTTCGCCTTGTGATTCCCTGCGGTGCGCCGTCATCAAAATAAGTCTTTTTCCTGAAGCAAAATCCAAAACGGGATGCCGATAGTCCGGCTTTACGGTATATTGAAACACATCGGTTACGGTATTGCCTGTGATATAAATACTTGATTCTTTTTTGTTCTCGTGCCTCAGATTTCCTGCCGACAAATCGGTTGGAGCAAAATGAATATCAGCCAATACACCAGTCAGCTGGCGGTTCATCTCCTCTGGATACGGGGATAATTTATTCCAGGTCCGAAGACCTGCTTCTACATGCCCAACCTGAATCTGCTGCAGGAAGGAAGCATAGCTGGCCAGGAATGTGGTCAAGGTGTCGCCATGGACGAGCACAATATCCGGTTTCGCTTCTTGAAGCACTGGTTCCAGACCTGCAAGCACACGAATCGTAATTTCATTCAGTGTCTGGCGGTCCTTCATCACATCCAGATCGTAGTCCGGGGTAATTTTGAACACTTCCAGCACTTGATCCAGCAGCTCGCGGTGCTGGGCTGTTACGCACACAACGGATTCAATATGTTCTGGATGCTTATTCAGCTCAAGAACCAGGGGAGCCATCTTAATCGCCTCAGGGCGCACTCCGAAGATCGTCATTACCTTAATTTTGGACATAACCCCTACCCTCTCTGAAAATAGTTCCAAATACCTCTTGCTTCCATTATATAGCTGTTATTATTTGGTTCCGTACAAACGGTCGCCCGCGTCACCCAGTCCAGGCACAATGTATCCATGCTCGTTCAGATGATCGTCCAGCGCAGCCACATAGATATCCACATCAGGGTGAGCAGCCTGTACGGCAGCAACACCTTCAGGCGCAGCAATCAGGTTCATCATCTTGATCTGGGTGCAGCCACGGTTCTTCAGCGAAGTAATCGCCGCAATGGCCGAGCCTCCGGTTGCCAGCATCGGGTCAATTACAATCAGCTCACGCTCCTGCACATCGGTAGGAAGCTTAATATAATATTCCACAGGCTGCAGCGTGTCCGGGTCACGGAACAGACCCACATGTCCCACCTTGGCGGCAGGCAGAAGCTTAAGTACACCTTCAAGCATGCCCAATCCGGCGCGAAGAATCGGAATCAGACCCAGCATTCTGCCAGAAATCACTTTGCTTTCGGTTTCGGCAACAGGTGTCTGTACCGTAATCGTTTCCAGCGGAATATCTCTTGTGATCTCATAAGCCATCAAAGTAGCAACTTCGTCAACATGCTCCCTGAATTCCTTCGTGTTGGTCCGCACATCGCGAATAAATGTTAGTTTGTGCTGAATCAAAGGATGATCACAAATCACCAATTTTCCCATTTTAACTTGTCCCTCCGGTAATTGTCAGTCTTGGTTATAGCCGCGTAAAAGCGCTTTTGTCTCTGCTCAGTGGCTAAATCCTGTCTATTATATCATCCCGGGCGACTCATTTCACCTATTACACAAATCCGTTCTCCAATTAGACGAATGGAGCGTTAGACCTAAAACAGGGATTAGTTTGTGCACATTGCGGCTTTTGATACTATTCACACTTTTTTCACTACATTTTATGAAAAATCCATGAACTTTCATGATTATTTCATTCGAATTTCATTAGATCAGCTGCTAAATTTGTGAACATTATGTAGCATTAATTTAGCCTTTATATAAAAATCCGCCCTGGCCACATATGGACAGAGCGGAAGATTAAACCGATCAAGCGAAGCCCGAATTTAGTAGTTCAGTTCAGGATAAAGCGGGAAACGGCCTGTGAGTGCAGCTACCTGGCGGCCAGCCTCTGTAAGATTGGCTTCGTCTTTAGGGTTCTTAAGCACATTGGCAATAATACGGCCGATTTCTTCCATCGCCTGCTCATCCATCCCGCGCGAGGTAACCGCCGGAGTTCCGATACGGATGCCGCTGGTAACAAAAGGACTGGTCGGATCGAATGGAATGGCATTCTTGTTGACCGTAATTCCGATAGAATCCAGCACCTTCTCCGCATCCTTGCCGGTGATGTTCAAATTCCGGGTATCCAGCAGCATCAGGTGATTATCCGTTCCGCCCGATACAATGTTAATGCCCTCTGCAATCAGCGTCTCAGCCAGCACCTTGGCATTCTTGATCACATTCTCCGCGTAGGTCTTGAAGGAAGGCTGCAGCGCTTCACCGAAGGATACCGCCTTGGAAGCAATCACGTGCATCAACGGTCCGCCTTGAGAGCCGGGGAATACGGCTTTGTCGATGGCGGCAGCCCATGGCTGTCTGCACATAATCATGCCTCCGCGTGGACCGCGCAGGGTTTTGTGGGTAGTGGTGGTTACGAAATGAGCATGCGGCACCGGACTTGGGTGCAGGCCTGCAGCAACCAGACCGGCAATATGAGCCATATCGACCATAAACAAAGCACCGACATCATTCGCAATCGCACCCAGCGCGGCAAAATCGATGGTGCGCGGGTACGCACTTGCTCCGGCCACAATCAGCTTAGGACGGTGTTTGAAGGCCAGCTTGCGCACTTCATCATAGTCAATCAGGAAGGTGTCTTCCTGCACACCATAGGCCACAAAGTTGTAGAGTAGGCCGGAGGCATTGACAGGACTGCCATGAGTGAGATGGCCGCCGTGCGCCAGATTCATGCCCAGCACGGTATCTCCCGGGTTCAAGGCAGCCAGATAAACCGCCATGTTGGCCTGCGCGCCGGAGTGCGGCTGCACATTTACATGATCTGCACCAAACAGCTGCTTCGCACGGTCACGGGCCAGGTTCTCGACGATATCAACATCCTCGCAGCCCCCGTAGTAACGTTTGCCTGGATAACCTTCTGCATATTTGTTCGTCAGTACAGAGCCCATAGCCTCAATTACCGCTTCGCTGACAATGTTCTCCGAAGCAATCAATTCGATATTCGCACGCTGGCGTTTCAGTTCCAATCCCATTGCTTCCAATACTGCCGGGTCACTCTTACGCAATTGCTCCATGTCTTTTGTTTCCTCCCTAGTATATGTTTCTTTATGTGGTAAACCAGTCAATCCTGCTAGTCACACAGCTGCGCGCCGCTCGTCTCTGCAGCGCGGTATACCGCACGTTCGCCGCCGATCAGCGGCGGACGGCACCAGGCCGCGCTCACCCGGGCAGCGCCAATATATCGCAGAGTCGGGCGGAAAGGGACAGCGACTGTACGCAGATGCATACCAATCAGCGTCTCCCCGATATCCAGACCGGCATGGGCTTGTACCGAAGCGGCCAGCACCGGGTCTGCCATCGAGCGGTAGGCAGCGGCAGCCATCGAGCCTCCGGCCCCCGGAACAGGCACAGCGGATACTTCACCAAGGCCCAGAGCCTCAAGTAAGGACCGTTCCATAACAAGCGCACGGTTCAGATGTTCGCAGCACTGATACACCGCGTTAAAGTGATATTCGGCAGCAACCTCCTGTACACCGGCAAGCAGCTGCTGCGCAACCTCCAGCGCCCCGCCTGTGCCAATCCTCACACCGGCCACTTCGCTGGTGCTGACACCTACAACCAGAATTTTGCCTGGCCCCAGCTTGCCGGTAACAGCCAACTCCCGCAGCACTGCTGCAGTTGCAGCCGTCAGAGACAGTTGTTCCTCTTGCAAGTTATCATCCATCGCCTTACCTCCCTCAAGCCGCAAACACGGCTGATTTAAACAAAAAAGAGCAGTCCGCAGGTAGCTGCGGATTTGCTCTTGTGCCCAGGCGACCGGCCGTTTATTCCAGTGCTCCATCGTGGTTTCATCCACAGTTGTCGCCAGTTACACCGGAACCGTTATTTGTTCTTATCTTAAAGCATGAGCCGCTGAAAATCAACCATCTTTACAAACGTTTCAAGCTTTCCAGCTTATCCAGAAGCCCAAACAGCGCTGTACGGATCTCTGCTGCAGCCAGCTCATAATCATCCCGCGAGCCGCCGAAAGGGTCGGAAATATCGAAGCTTGGGATTCGCTGGCGGATCTCGATGATCCGCTGGAGATCTGCCGCCTCGGGCTCTTTGCCCAACGCCAGACTCAGCTCCGCACCTGCATACAGGCTGTCCAGTTCCTGAATATCCTGCTGAACCGCCGCTTCATCCTGAACATATTCCTTTAACGTATAGGTTTTGGAAACGGCGTCAGGGAAATATTGCAGCAGATGTCTCTTATGGCCACCGGTCAAGGTAAGCACCAGATGTGCCCAACTCACATCCGGAGCGGACAGCTGTGAGGATTGAAAGTCTTCATGTACCCCTTCATCCCGCAGGATGGCTGCGGCGTGCCTGGATATTGTATTTCCGGAAATGGCAGATACTCCGGCAGACCGCACTTCCAGCTCGATTCCGCGCTCCTTCGCAAGTTTCCGCAGAAGCCCTTCGGCCATAGGACTGCGGCACGTATTTCCGGTGCAGACGAATAAAATATGCAGCATGCTTTGCACCCCCATGAATCAAAATAAAAATCGTTTGCCGTTATTGTATCAGAAGATGAACAGCAAGCCAAACCCCAGCAGGATCGCCCCGCCCAAGGCCTCACCGTATTCTCCAAGCCCGCGGCTGACCTTGCGCCCCAGCAGGAGGCCTGTAATCGCCATCAATCCCCCGCAGACACCAAAGGCCAGAATAGTCAGCAGCACACTGTTCACAAACATCCCCAGGGATACGCCGACCGAGAAGGAATCCACGCTGACACTCAGCGAGATCAGCAGCATCCCCCAGAGCGTGTGGTGATCAAACGCCCGTCTGCTTACTCCAGGCCAAAAGGAATTATATAACATATGTCCTCCAAGCAGCACCAGAAGACCACCCCCGACATAAGTAGTCACCTGCCCCAGCAAATGGCCAACATAATTTCCGGTAAGCAGCCCCATGAGAGGCATCAGCACATGAAAAAAAGCAATCAGCAGACTCATTTGCAGCACATGCAGCAGACGAATCCCCTTCATGCCGATTCCTACACCAAGAGAGAAGGCATCCATTCCCAACGCTACCGCCATAATGGCTACCGTAACGGTCTGCCCCCAACCGGTATATACCTCTCCTATGCCCATCCTCAAGCCCCCCAAGTCCAAATATCATGTATCACAACGATATGCGGACAAGTGGACAATCATGACAAGCAGGGAGAGATTGGAGCTGCGCAGCAGGGCCGGGAGAAGTGCAGCCGCAAGACCGGGAGAGTTGCCGCTGCAGGGCCGGGAGAGTTGCCGCTGCAAGACCGGGAGAGCTGCGCCGCAAGACCGGGAGAACTGCGCTGCAAGACCGGGAGAGTTGCGCCGCCTGACTAATCGGCGTCGATCACAGAACCGCCGGCTGCCTTCATCAGCCGGTTCATGATGGCGGCGCCGAGGCCGGTAACCGGGCAGGCCTCGGCCAGAATGTAGGTCGCTCCCGCATCGTCAAAGCGCCTCAGCGCGGCATACAGGGAGCGGGCCGCCTCCTCCGGCGCGCCAAGCGAGCCGAGAGACACGACACAGGCGGCTGTGCCGGCAGGGTACAGGCCCCTATGCTCCTCAAAGAGGAGCAGGCCTGTACTCTCGCCGCGCTGCTGCGCCGCCTGCAGCCGCTCCGCGGCAGCTTCCGCGACGCGCTGCGCGGAAGCGCCGCGCACTACGCCCAGCCAGCCGCGCGGGGCATAGTGCGTGTACTTCATGCCCGGCGCGCGCGGCGCCGGGCTGCCGTCCCCGGCGGCGCGCGCAGCGCCGGGGGAACCGGCCTCAGCCGCGATGGCTCCGCCGGCGGCAGGGCCGGGCAGTGCTTCGCCGGCGGAGCTTGGCGAAGCGAATTCAAGTGCAGCTGCCGGCGACAGGTCTACGGCAGCAACCCCTGCAACAGCGGCAAGCTGCTCCGCAGTGATGCCGCCGGGGCGCAGCACAGCGACCGTGCCGTCAGGCTGAACCTGCACCACGGTCGATTCCAGCCCCACCCCGGCGGCACCGCCATCCAGAACGCCGCCGATGTATCCGGCCAGATCGTCCTGGACATGGGACGCCAGTGTCGGGCTGGGCCGGCCAGAGCGGTTCGCGCTCGGCGCGGCTACCGGACAGCCTGCCGCCTTCAGCAGCGCCAGCGCCACCGGATGATCAGGCATGCGGACGCCTACGGTGTCCAGCCCAGCGGTTACGCGCGGCGACAGCACGCCGGGCCGGGCAGGAAGCACCAGAGTAAGCGGGCCGGGCCAATACGCAGCCATTAACGCCGCCGCCGTTTCATGCACTTCACTGACCAGATCATCCAGCGCGGCCACCCCGGCCACATGCACAATCAGCGGATTGTCCGAGGGACGCCCCTTGGCGGCAAACACCATTTCCACCGCAGCCGTATTCCGCGCATCCGCGCCAAGCCCATACACTGTCTCCGTAGGGAAGGCTACAGTTCCGCCTGCACGCAGCAGTGCCGCAGCTTCCGCTATGGCAGCAGTATCTTCTGCCCGCTGCCGAGCGGACAGCTCCTCCCCCTGCACCGCTGAAGAGTGTAATTTCCAGAGTAACGTATCTTTGCTGTTCCCACTTTTTCGCTGGACAGCGAATAGGGAATTCGGTCTATTTTCCATCTTAGTCACAGTCTTTCTGCAATATATTGATGTGCCGGATCATCGTCCGGAGGAATTAGATGCGAAACTGGTTACTACTTAGGTTCCCTAGCCCTCTTCGCTCGTAACCCTTGCTTCGATTTCAGACGGTTGCGGACTCAGGAGCCTCTATTTGCTGTACATAGGCCGTTTTGCAGGATTAACGGACCCAGGAGCCTCTATATCACAGAAAACCCTCGCTTTTGAGCCTGTTTTGACGACTTAGGGGCTATACGGTCCGTAAGACGTCAAAAGATCGCAGATAGGAGGAAATAGGGGCTATACGGTCCGCTAGAATGCAGGTTACCTAGTTCAAGGGCTTGGAGTCTCGCGGGGTCCTAAGTAGTAACCGAAACCGAAACTGCAACTAAATTCAGCTGAAATTCCTATCTGGAGGCGAATAAGTGCAAATCTGTAACTAACCTCGAGTAAACCGGGCCTGTAACACTCAAACGCGCAAATTAGATGCCTTTTCGCATCTATTTATTCCAAATAAAGGAAGAATAGTCTAATTTAGATGCATATTCGGTTACTACTTAGGACCCGGGTTTTTCCATATAGATTTGAGCGTTCTAAATCCAAACACGTAGGTGGCTATGGGGAAAAGTTACCACTAAATTGTCTTTCGAGGGCATTATGAAGCGGATAGCACGTAATTAACGGTAGAAACTCCCTATAACCCCATCGAATCCCCATTCTGAGACCAACTAGCGGTACATTTTCCCTATAATTCTTCGTTGGACCTAAGTAGTAACCAGTTTCGCAACTAAATTAATAATTCGAACTTAGGAAACTCCCGCAACGTTTAAAAACGGCCCCTCAAAAGGGGCCGCGGCCAAGTACAAGCTGCTGATAAAAGAGTAACATATCCGCACTCCAAATTGTAGACTGCATTGCACTTCCCTAGCTTAGCTTCACAAGCGTTTAAGACCACAGCCCGCAGATCCAGTTCCAGATGTTCTGCAGCAGCTCCCAGACGAAGAAACGCACTTCCGGTTCCTTACCCTCGCCGGTACCTGCATCAGAAACAGTATCTACAGCCTGCCCGTTGGCCGCTTTCACCTTGGCTCCATCGACTGCGGAAGCTGACAGCTTCTTCGCTGTCCCAGTGCCCTTGGACTCTTTGGAATTGGACTGTTCAACCTTCTTGTCCGCAGCAGGCGCTGCCGCCGCATCGCCTGACCCCGCATCGATGAAGCAGAGCGGCGGGAACAGCACGCACCACCAGTTCTGGCCTTTGCCTTCGCCAAGCGTAACGCGGACCGCCTCGTATTCACCCGCCGGATACACTGTTCCACCATACATTTTGGTAGGGAACGGCACAACGCCCAGCTCTACTGTGTAATCATAATCAATCCCGCGCGCCGCCAGTTCACTGGCCACCAGCTGGTTCAGCTCCGGCAGATGACTGCGGATCAGCGACCGCGCTTGTTCCAGACTCTGCGGGTCCTCAAGACCGCCTACCCACTGGTTCATCTGCTCCACAATGCTGTCGCGGATCTGCCGTTTGACCAGCTGGTCCTGCGCACCATCCGAATTCGCCAGAATACGCAGCCGGATCGACTCCCGTGGAATAGAGGAGGATGCTACGGCAGCATCACTTCGCTGCCCTTCCCAGGCCATTACAATGATCATAAAAAAACAAACTAAAATGGCAGTATACTTAAAGGTTACACGCAGGGAATCTTCCAGCCCCATGTTTCTGTTATTCATCTAAATCCGCCCCTCTCTTCTCCTGTGCTCCTGGTATCCAGTATGTCCAGGGAAGAGAGTCTGCAAACCTAGCAATCTATAAAACTTCTTCTACTTCTGAGATTCAGATCAGCAGCCGGAGGCTCAGAGTGTCTTGGACTGGATCGCATAATCGGCCGGCAGCGCCAGCGTATCCTCCTCTTCACGGCCATAGAGCAGTACGCTCATCGCAATGCCCATACAGGCCATATTCAGCAGCAGCGAGGTGCCGCCATGACTGATGAAAGGCAGCGTAATTCCGGTCAGCGGCATCAGTCCGATAAAGGCGCCGATATTCTCAAAGATTTGGTATAGCAGCATGGCTACCATGCCGACAATGATAAACGGGCCACCCGGATTGCGGCATTCCAGCGCGATCAGAATCAGTCTGTGAATCAGGATAAAAAACAGCAGCAGCAGCAGGGCGGAGCCCACAAATCCAAACTCCTCGGCAATCTGGATAAAAATCGAATCCGAATATGTATAAGGCACGATATTGTTCTGTACCGAGTTCCCCTGCATATACCCTTCCCCGCTTAGTCCGCCGGACGCGATGGCAATCTTGGCATTTTCGGTCTGGAATTTATGATCATTGGAGGCCAGCTCAGGCACAAGCCACGGATCAAACCGCGAGATTAAATGACCAAAGCCAATGGTATCCTTAATGAAATGAACCGCCTGGTCATGATAATGGATATAACTAAAGATGCCAGCCACAGCGATACCGCCAACGATGCCCAGTCCGATCAAGGTATGCGAAAGCTTAAGGTTGCCAATCCACAGGAGGCCAAACAGAATAACGATATAACTCAGCGCGTTGCCGATATCCTTCTGCGAGATGACGATTAGAAACGGCAGCAGTGTGAACAGGCCCATGGGCACAACGTCCTTCCAGAAGGCGAGCGTAACTCCTTTTTTGCGGACCAGAAAGGAAGACAGAAACAGGATCAGTGCCAGCTTGAACAGCTCTGCAGGCTGCACGCTGTTATTCCCGATGTACAGCCAGCCCTGCGCCCCGTTGATCACCTTGCCGAAAAAGCTGACGTATACAAGCAACCCCACTCCGGCGATATAGATGTACAGCGCGTATTTGATAAATAACCGGTAATCCACAAAGGACAGCAGAAAAAACACAATAAACCCAAGAATATAGAACTGCACCATCTTCGTGTGGTAGCCGTTCAGCCCTTCCCTGCCTTGCGTCACACTATAAATCGAAAAAATACTGATACACATCAGCATAGCCAGCACGATCACGATCGTGATATCAATTTTCTTCAGCTTCTGCAGCATGGTACAACTCCTTGCTCTGCGGGGGATCAGCATATCCCCCTTAAGAGGACAGCCTATTCTATTGTAAGGCAAGCCGCTGAAGAAATACAATTTTTATAGATTCACCCCATAATATCCCTCTTAGTGCTTCACAAGAAGAAACGGCTTGCCATCCTCTGAAAAGCGTATGCTTCCGAAGCAGCGATACTACGTATCGCTTTCAGGCATCCGTTTCTGCGAGAAATAGAAGGATAATGGATGACGTGAAACATATACATTCTTATATTTCAAAAAAACCGCCACCCTCTCATAGCTGACAGGAATGGCGGTTCGTATAGTTTCTGACAGACTCGACAGATGCAGGGCTACCTCTGCTTGGCGGTCACCTGCTGCTGACCATGCTTCGGCAGATCATCTTCAACTTCCCGGCCATGCAGGCGCACGCTCATCACCAGGCCAATGCTGGCCATATTGATCAGCAGTGAGGTGCCGCCAAAACTGATAAACGGCAGCGTAATTCCCGTAAGCGGCATCAGTCCGATAAAGGCGCCGATGTTCTCAAAAATCTGATACAGCAGCATCGCCACAATCCCGATAATCAGGAAAGGTCCCGCCCGGTCCCTGCTCTCCAGTGCAATCAATACCATCCGGTGGATCAGGATGAAGTACAGCAGCAGCACAGCGGCAGAACCCACAAATCCAAACTCCTCCGCAATCTGCACAAAGATCGAGTCGGAGTAGGTGTAAGGCACACGGTCGGTCTGTACAGAAGTCCCCTGCATATATCCTTCCCCGCCCATTCCGCCGGAGGCGATGGCCAGCTTGGCATTTTTGGTATGATAGACCGCTTTGGCGGTTGCTTTATCCGGAACCAGCCAGGGATCGAATCGTTCGATCCAGTGTGAGCGGTTGATATCGGTCAGAAAGGTTTTGATCTGGTCATGAAAATGGATATAGCTCATAATTCCGGCAACCGCTGTGCTAGTAATTACCACAAGCCCTATTAAAGCATGCGTATACTTGATATTTCCGATCCACAGCAGTCCCAGCAGAATAATAATGTAAGAGAGCGCGTTCCCGAGGTCATTCTGCGAGATCACGATCAGGAAGGGCAGCAGCGTCATCAGACACAACGGCACCACATCACGCCAGAACTGCAGTTTGTTCTTCTTCTTGCGGACCAGGACGGCGGAGAGGAAAAGAATCAATACCAGCTTGAACAGCTCTGCAGGCTGCAGGCTGAGGCCACCAGGGAGAGACAGCCAGCCCTGGGCGTTATTCTTCGTTTCTCCGAGGAAGCTGACCAGCACCAGCATGCCTATGCCGAAAAGATAGATATAGAGCGCGTTCTTGACCAGCAGCCTGTAATCCATGAAGGTCAAGCCTATAAAAGCCACGAACCCAATCCCGTAATATTTCAGCATGCGGATATGATGCCCGTTCAGCGTATCCCGTCCATGGGTGACACTATATATGGCAAAAATGCTGACAGCCATCAGCAGCACAAGAATAACGATAATGGCGCCGTCAATTTTTTTAATTTTCTGAAGCATGCCTTGCCTCCTTGCTTGATTACGGGTTTATATTGCGCAAATACGCAAAAAGCCCCGCTGCGTTTCTATTGTAAAGGAAGGGGCAGCATAAATACAAATTTCTCTTTGCAAAGCTAGCGCGCCAGACCCAGCACATGGCGCGGAATACCGGCGAGATCGCTAATGGTAACGATCTCGTTCCAGTGTCCGGCTGCCTGCAGCAGCGCAGCCACCTGCTCGGCCTGGCCCTGGCCGAGCTCAAAGCCGACCAGGCGCGGGGGTGCCGGGAGCAGCGGCAGCTGCTCCATCATGCGGCGGTACGGGTCCAGCCCGTCCGCTCCGCCGTCCAGCGCCGTGCGCGGCTCATGGTCGCGCACCTCGCGCTGCAGCCCGGCGATATCGCCGCCGGGAATGTAAGGCGGGTTGGAGACGAGGATATCCGTCTCCAGCCCGGCGAACGGCTCGAGCAGGTCGCCGAGCCGGATGTCCACGGCCGTGCCGTGGCGCAGCGCGTTGCGCCCGGCTACGGCCAGGGCCGCCGGCGAGATGTCGCCGGCGCAGACCCGCCACGCCGGCGCTTCGGCCGCCAGCGTGACCGAGATCGCTCCGCTGCCGGCGCCGATATCGACGGCGGTCAGCGGACGTGCGGCGCGCGCATGGCCCGCGCCGCTTCCCGGCAGCTGCGTTTCACCCGCAGCACCTTCACCCCGCTGCGTTTCACCTGCAGCAGCTTCGCCCCACTGCGCTCCAGCCGCAGTGCCTTCACCCCGCTGCGTTTCACCCGCAGCGCCAGCCGCCGCTCCGCCCGGCGCCAGCCCGTCCGGCCACAGCTCCGCGCTGTAGCGGAGAATCGCCTCGACGAGCAGCTCCGTCTCCGGCCGGGGAATGAGCACATCCGGCGTCACCTCAAAGGGACGCCCGTAGAATTCCTGCTCCCCCGTGATGTACTGCACCGGCTCCCCTGTGGCCCGCCGCGCGACCATCGTCTCCCAAGCACCCTTGGCCGCTTGCGGGAACGGATCAGCGAGCGCCATATAATAGGCGGCGCCGCTCAGACCCAGCACCTGCTCCAGCAGCAGTTGCGCACTGCGCTGCGGCTCCGCTACGCCGCAGCCGCCCAAAAAAGAAGAAGCCTCCGCAAAGGCTTCCCGGATGCTTCGCACCTCCGACATGACAAAAGCATCATTATTCAAAGCATTATTCCCCTTTTTCCATCAAGTCCGCCTGCTCGGCAATCGAAAGCGCGGAGATGATCTCGGTAATATCGCCGTTCATGACCTGCTCCAGCCGGTGCAGCGTAAGACCGATACGATGATCGGTAACCCGGCTCTGCGGGAAGTTATATGTGCGAATACGTTCGCTGCGGTCTCCCGTTCCCACCTTGCTCTTGCGTTCGCCGGAATATTTGGCCTCTTCTTCCTGGCGCTTAAGGTCGGAGATACGAGCACGCAGCACCTGCAGTGCCTTCTCCTTGTTGGAGTTCTGCGATTTGCCGTCCTGGCAGGTCGCCACGATGCCGGTAGGCACATGCGTTACACGTACGGCCGATTTGGTGGTGTTAACCGACTGCCCGCCTGCTCCGCTGGAGCAGAAGGTATCGACGCGGATATCCTTATCATGAATTTCGATCTCGAAATCCTCCGCTTCAGGCATAACCGCCACGGTGGAGGTCGAGGTATGAATCCGTCCGCCTGATTCCGTTGTCGGAATGCGCTGCACGCGGTGTGCACCGCTCTCATATTTCATCTTGCTGTAAGCCCCACGGCCGTTAATCAGGAAGATCACTTCCTTGAATCCGCCCAGGTCATTGGTGTTGGCATCCATCAGCTCCACACGCCAGCCCTGGGTATCGGCATAACGAGTGTACATCCGGTACAGATCGGAGGCGAACAACGCCGCTTCGTCTCCACCGGCTGCACCGCGGATTTCCACGATCACATTCTTGTCATCGTTCGGGTCCTTCGGCAGCAAAAGGAGATGGATCTTATCTTCCAGCTCCACCTGGCGCGCGGAGAGCTCGTCGATCTCCATCTTGACCATTTCTTTCATGTCTTCATCCAGCTTCTCGCTCTGCATCAGCTTCGCAGCGTCGAGCTCTTCCATCACATTCTTATATTCAGTATAAGCCTCATAAGCGGGCTGCAGGTCTGATTGTTCTTTGGAATAGTCCCTCAGTTTCTTACTGTCGCTTGCAACATCCGGGTCACAAAGCAGTTCACTGAGTTTCTCATAGCGGCCCGCCAGGGATTGCAATCGGTCCAACAAGGGAATTCACCTCTCCTGTGTCAATTTCATTTTTAGTTTGCATAACAATTATAGATATACGACTTTATATTATATCACCAATACGCTTGATTGGCTACACCTCGGCAGAGCTGTGAGCAGGCAAGCCAGGATTTATTTTATAGCAAGTAGAAACGGCTTCGACGCCCTCTCATTCTTATATTAAAAAAAAGGGACATGCCCCATAGGAAGCAGATTACCCCCGGAACAGTCCCCTAGATTGCTTATTCTACCGGTAAACCGGTGACTTATACGTTGAAACGGAAATGCATAACGTCGCCGTCCTGGACCACATATTCCTTGCCTTCCAGACGCAGCTGCCCGCGTTCCTTCGCCCCGTTCATCGAACCGGCAGCCACCAGATCGTCATAGGCCACCACTTCGGCACGGATGAAACCACGCTCGAAGTCACTGTGGATCACGCCCGCTGCTCCCGGAGCCTTGGTACCACGTTGAATCGTCCAGGCACGGACTTCCTGCACACCTGCGGTGAAATACGTGTACAGACCCAGCAGTCTGTAAGCTGCTTTGATCAGACGGTTCAGGCCGGATTCTTCGAGTCCCAGCTCTTCCAGGAACATCGCTTTGTCTTCGCCTTCCAGCTCGGCAATCTCCGCTTCCACCTTCGCACTGATCGCTACAACCTCTGCATTCTCCGAGGCGGCGAAATCACGTACCTGCTGCACATAAGGATTGCTGTCGGCCGTCGCTACTTCCTCTTCGCTGACATTCGCGGCATAGAGCACCGGCTTCAGCGTGAGCAGATGAAGGTCGCGCAGAATCAGGCGCTCGTCTTCGGACAACTCCACGCTGCGTGCAGGTTTGTCGTCATACAGGGAGACCTTCAGACGCTCCAGCAGCTCAACCTCCTGGGCATATTTCTTGTCGCCGCCCTTGATGTTTTTGCGGGAACGGTCGATCCGCTTGTCAATGCTCTCCAGATCAGCCAGGATCAGCTCCAGGTTGATGGTCTGAATATCGCTCAGCGGGTTCACCTTGCCGTCGACATGGGTAACGTTCTCATCCTCAAAGCAGCGCACCACATGTACGATCGCATCTACTTCGCGGATATGGGCCAGAAACTTGTTGCCTAGTCCTTCACCTTTGCTCGCACCGCGCACCAGACCGGCAATGTCAACGAATTCAAAAGCGGTCGGCACTGTCTTCTTGGGTACAACCAGCTCGGTCAGTTTATCCAGACGCTCATCCGGTACTTCAACAACACCCACGTTGGGGTCGATGGTGCAGAACGGATAGTTCGCCGATTCGGCTCCCGCCTGCGTAATCGCATTAAACAAAGTGGATTTCCCTACGTTCGGAAGTCCAACAATTCCCGCTTTTAAAGCCATTTATATGACAACTCCTATTTTCAAAATATAAAAAATTTAAATGTTTCACGCTATAACTTATCCTTCTATTTCTCGCCGAAACAGATACCTGAAAGCGATACGTAGTATCGCTGCTTCGGAAGCATACGCTTTTGTAGAGGGCGGCGAAGCCGTTTCTACTTGGCTAATTGATCATTACCGCAACCACACGATCTAAACCATTATATATTAGAACATAGGGTCCAGCAACACCGGATGTTTAATGACTCTTTGCAACGGTTCGGCTAATGGGCTTGTGCTTACATAATATTCTTTTTCATCTGTCACAACAAAGACATCGCTCACACTGAAGCTTCTACCCGATTTAGTTGCGAAAATGGTTACTACTTAGGTCCCCTAGCCCTCTTCGCTCGTAACCCTCGCTTCGATTTCAGACGGTTGCGGACTCAGGAGCCTCTATTTGCTGTAAATAGGCCGTTTTGCAGGATTAACGGACCCAGGAGCCTCTATACCACAGAAAACACTCGCTTTAGAGCCTGTTTTGACGACTTAGGGGCTATACGGTCCGCTAGAATGCAGGTTACCTAGTTCAAGGGCTTGGAGTCTCGCAGGGTCCTAAGTAGTAACCGAAAATGCATCTAATTTGGGCGTTTGAGCGTAAGAGGCCTGAATTACTCGAGATTAGTTGCAGATTCGCACTTATTGACCTCCTGATAGGAGTTTCATCTGAATTTAGTTGCACTTTCGGTTACTACTTACGTTCCAGCCAGGATTTAGAGTGTTGCCCTGGAACCTTCGGAGCAAATAGATGCGAAACTGCAACTAATTTCAGCTGAAACATCGATTAGCAGGCGAATAAGTGCAAATCTGCAACTAATTTCGAGCAAATCACTCCTGAAACGCTCAAACGTCCAAAATAGATGCGTATTCGCACTTATTTCCTCCAAAACGAAAAAAAACGGCTAAATAGATGCGTTTTCGCAACTAATTATTCGCCTCCCTAATTATGGAGCTGAGTCTCTGTTGTTCTTACATACGGAGTCCTAAGCAGTAACCACTTTCGCATCTAATTATTCCGAAGGTTGCAGGGTAACTTTCTAAATCCTCGCTGGAACCTAAGTAGTAACGTAAAAAGAATTTAAACGGCAAAAAGACCTCTCCCGAGGTCGATACTGCAGACTATGTGTGGTAATTCTACAGTTCTTTGGACATTGTGATGTCCGTTACCGCATAACCCATTTTCTTATACAATCCCAAGGCCCGGTCGTTCTGGCCGAAGACATGCAAGCCGATCTTCTTGACGCCCATGCCCCGCGCTTCCTCGTCGAGCGCCAGCATGGCTTGCTTGCCGTACCCTTTTCCCTGAAACGCTTCGAAGACATAGAAATCATAGATAAAGGCTTCCAGCCCGCTGCGGCCTTCGTTTACGTTGAACCAGATGTACCCGGCCTGCGTCTCGCTCTCAATCTCTACTATAGAATATAAATATGCGCCTTCGGTATGCAGACCCTTAGGCAGAAACTTGGTCATTTCTTCCTTCGATTGCTTCAGTGCATTGACTGCATCCCAGGCCCCGGACTTCACTTTGTCCGCCGCATAATCGCGGGTTGATTGACCGAGGAAAAACTGGAATGTTGATTCGTCCATCTGGACCAGCTTAATCATCATGGTTAACCCTTCCTATCGTTCCGTATTCATCCTGGCAGCTTCTTAACGCCGCTGCAGGCGTTTGGTACCGCGCAGTGCCGTCAAATCGGCCGCGCCGATGCCAAACATCGCCGTCTTCAGCTCCAGCTCCACTTGTCCCAGCGCAGCATCGAGCGCCTCTTCTGATTCCACCGCCGGACCAAGCAGATTGCGCCCGAAGCCGGCCAGATCGGCGCCCAGCGCCAAGGCTTTGGCTGCGTCCACTCCGTTCCTCAGCCCGCCGCTGCCAATCAAAGCACCCTGAGGCGAAGCCGCCCGCACTTCGGTTATACATTCGGCAGTCGGGATGCCCCAGTCGGCAAAAGCTTCCGCAGCCGCGCGGCGCACCGGATCGGTGCTGCGGAACTTCTCTACCTGACTCCAGGAGGTGCCGCCCGCACCGGCCACATCCACAAAAGCGGCACCAGCATTATACAGACGCAGCGCTGTCTCCCCGTCAATGCCCCAGCCGACCTCCTTCACGCCAACCGGAACGCCGAGCGTTCGGCAGACCTGCTCGATCCGGCCTAACAAAGAGGCGAAGTTTGTGTCGCCCTCCGGCTGGAACACCTCCTGCAGCCCGTTCAGATGCAGCACCAGCCAGTCTGCTCCAGCAATCTCCACCGCACGGCGGCATTCATCCACGCCGAACCCATAGGAGAGCTGCACCGCGCCCACATTGGCGATTACGGGAATACCTGGTGCTACATCCCGCACATGAAAGGTTGCCGCCAGCTCGGCGCGTTCAACGGCAGCTCTTACCGAGCCTACGCCAAGCGCCCAGCCGCGGCGCTCCGCCGCTTCTGCCAGACGGCTGTTAATCGCGCCGGTTGCCGTACTGCCGCCGGTCATGGAGCTGATCAGCAGCGGGGTCCGCAGCCGACGCTCCAGAAAGACCGTATCCAGCGAAATATCGGCAAAATCCAGCTCTGGCAGCGCATTATGGCGAAACCGGTACTGCTCGAAACCGGTGGTGACTCCATTCGCGCCGACTTCTTCATTCAGGCAGAGACGAACATGCTCTATCTTGCGTTCTCCAGTCTTGGACGAAGGCAACAGAGACCTGGGATCCTTACCTTCGGCTGGCTGCGAACCTCTGCCGGAGCCCGGGCCATCCTGCGGCGTATGGTTCATGATCTCTTCACCCCGTTCTTTACCCTTTATTATAGGCAACTGCCAGAGTCGTTGGCTCCGTCTGCATACCATTCTTGTACACAATACGTTTCATTATAACACATCCCTGCCGCATACTTGACAATAATAAGAGCTCTGCCTCTGCGGGACTCAGCCTGAGCCGCGATATGTTCACCGACAAGACGTCCGATAAGGACGACCGGGGTGCCCCCGCCAGAATAGGAAGTTTCTGATTTCAGGACAATAGAAGAACACAGCAAGCAGATATTCCCTTGCTGCTTCAGTTCATGCAAATGGGCGTTAATAGGTTGATACATGCCGGAGCGTGCCAGATTTGGTGATTCACATCCGCTTCGCAACTTTCAGGAGGAACTCCCATGAACCTAAGCAGCAGCCGTCCCCGTTCTTCCCCAGGTCCGCAGTTTCTTACACCTAAAGAAATCGACAGATTGAACCAAAAGCGCCCTGCGCTACGCCGTCGGCTTGTACCAGCCGCACTGCTGCTGGTGCTCTGGCTGATCGCCGTAATGATCTATCAGACACATAAGGCGCTGCCGCCCGGCATTTCTTATGAGAGTCCTGTGTATAAGGTGAATGACGTAGCCTTCTGGCACGACGTGACCCATGCGGACGGAAGTCCGACAGGAGCGCAGGAGAGCGAGATTCTGCCGAGGATTCTGCAGATCATCGACGAATCACGGCAATTTCTGGTCATCGATCTGTTTCTGTTCAATGACTATACCCACACAGACCAGCAGTTCCCGGCGGTCAGCCGCCAGCTTGCGGACAAGCTGATTGCCCATAAGACGGCCTACCCGGATATGGATATTGCTTTTATCACAGATGAGGTTAACACCAACTATGGTTCTGCACCGAATGCGCTGCTGGAGGAACTGCAGACAGCGGGCATCAAGGTCGTGTTGACCGACGTGGATGCGCTGCGGGATTCCACCCCCGCCTATTCAGCCGTATGGCGCACATTCATCCAGTGGTTCGGTCAATCAGGTAATGGATGGATTCCCAATCTTATGGCCAGCGGCGGACCGGATATTACCGCCCGCTCTTATATGAAGCTGCTTAATGTCAAAGCCAACCACCGCAAGGTCATTGCCAGTGAGAATTCGGCCTTGGTCTCATCAGGCAATGTACATGATGCCAGCGCCTATCATTCCAATATCGCACTGGAGGTCAGCGGGCCGATCATCGGCGACATCCTGAAGACCGAGCAGGCGGCGGCCGATCTGTCCGGAGCCGGGCCGCTGCTCAGTAAGGAGCCAGTGTTTACGGAGAGCGCAGCCGTGCCTTCGGAACCGTTGGAGGTACGGTATCTTACCGAAGGCAAGATATATAAATACGCGCTGGAGGCACTCGCTTCCGCAGATCAAGGCGATACAGTCTGGATGGGCATGTTCTATCTGGCCGATGAGCGTATTCTTGACGCACTGGTCGACGCCTCGGCACGCGGCGCCGAGGTCAAGCTGCTGCTGGACCCTAACCAGAACGCTTTTGGTCGCGACAAGATCGGCATCCCCAATCGTCCGGTGGCGATGAATCTGAACCAACGCTCTGACGGGGCTATCTCCATCCGCTGGTACAATACAACCATGGAGCAATTTCATCCCAAGCTGCTGTTTGTCTCCAAGCCCGGCGGCAGCTCCACCATTCTCGGTGGCTCCACCAACTTCACGTTGCGCAATCTGGATGATTACAACCTGGAGAACAATCTATGGGTATCGCTGAAGCAGGGTCAGCCGCTCCATCAGGAGATGACAAACTATTTCACCCGTCTGTGGAATAACGAAGGGGCAGAATACAGTCTGCCGTTTGAGGACTATCAGGGCGATATTACCAAGTTCAAATATTTGATCTTCCGCCTGCAGACTTGGTTGGGGTTTACTACCTTTTAATGATATCGATCCCACCCAAACCCTCCCTTCCAAGGGAGGGCCCCAAAGGGTTGCACCCTCTGGACACCTGCAAGTTTGGCGAATGAGCCTGGCGGTACTGTGATTAGGAGGCTGGGGTGTAGGAGCGCTTATCCCTGCGGGACCGCTTGGACGCCGTCTGGACGGGCCCGCTATCCCTGGCGGGATGCAAGCCTGTGGCTAAGGGCAAAAGCGGGCTGTTCCTGCGGAATGCGCAAGACCTTAAGATCAAAAGCGGGCTGTTCCTGCGGAATGCGCAAGACCTTAAGGTCAAAAGCGGGCTGTTCCTGCGGAATGCGCAAGACCTTAAGGTCAAAAGCGGGCTGTTCCTGCGGAATGCGCAAGACCTTAAGGTCAAAAGCGGGCTGTTCCTGCGGAATGCGCAAGACCTTAAGATCAAAAGCGGGCTGTTCCTGCGGAATGCGCAAGACCTTAAGATCAAAAGCGGGCTGTTCCTGCGGAATGCGCAAGACCTTAAGGACAAAAGCAGACTGTTCCTGCGGAATGCGCAAGACCTTAAGGTCAAAAGCGGGCTGTTCCTGCGGAATGCGCAAGACCCTTAAAATCAAAAGCGGGCTATTCCTGCGGAATGGGCAAGGGGCACGGCATATGATGAGCAAACCACTAAAAAAACCACCGAAGGCACAGCTGCCTCCGGTGGTTTGTGCTAGGGTAAATGTCCTAGAGCAGCGGCGACATCAGTCTCGCTGCCGATTCAAGCAGTCGCTCAAGCAGCCGCTTGTTCATAAATTCCTCATGCACGATCAGGCTGGTGGACAACAGATCGCGCTCGAAATCGGCCACGACACGGGCAACACTCTCTGTCTGAAGCAGCAGCGCATTAACCTCAAAGTTCAGATGGAAGCTGCGCATGTCCATGTTGGCCGTACCGATTGTGGCAATTTCCCCGTCTACAATCAGCAGCTTGGAGTGGATGAAGCCTTTCTCGTATTCATATATCTTCACTCCGGCCTCCAGCATCGAAGGGAAATAGGAATGGGAAGCCAGGAACGGCAGCCATTTGTCCGGCTTGGCCGGGAACAGCAGCCGCACATCCAGCCCCGACATCGCCGCTACACGGATCGCTGTCAGGATGTCCTCATCGGGAATGAAGTACGGGCTGGCAATCCAGACCGACTTCTCTGCAGAAGTAATCATCGAGAAGAAAATATTCTTCAATGCCCGGCGTTCATTATCCGGCCCGCTGGCGATAATCTGCACAGCTCCATCCCCGGCCATAAAGCGCAGCTGGGGCGAGAGATAGTCCTGCTCGAGAATCTTCTCGCCAGTGGTGTGCATCCAGTCCTGCAGGAAGATGATCTGCATGGTGCGCACGGCCTCTCCGCGGATTAGCATATGCGTATCCCGCCAGAAGCCGTAGGTCTTGCTGCGGCTTAAATATTCGTCACCTACATTCAGTCCACCCATAAACCCAACGTCGCCGTCGATTACCACAATCTTGCGGTGATTGCGGTAATTCACCCGACTGGAGAAAAAGGAGGTCGAGTTGCCGTAAGCCGCCACCTGAATGCCCGCATCCACCATCTCCTTCAGGAACGCCCTGGATAGCTGCATGCTGCCGACTGCGTCATACATAAACCGCACAGCCACCCCCGCACGTGCCTTGTCGATCAGAATCTGCTGAATACGTGTACCGATATGGTCCGCCCGAAAAATATAATATTCCATATGAATATGATGTTTGGCCTGGCGCAGCTCCAGCAGCAACGTGCCGAAGGTTTCCTCGCCATTGGTCAGAATCCGTGATTCCGATGAGAAGGATACCGGCGTGCGCGCCAGACGATGGGACAGACCCAGCAGCTTCTGACGTGAAGGAGTGAAGATCGACCAGTCCTGGTGCATGCGCAGCGCGTCATTCTCGATCATTTCATAGGCCATCTGATCGCGCTGCGCTTTTTTATCATATTTACGACGCTTGAACACATTCTGTCCAAACAGGAAATAGAAAACCAATCCCAACACAGGAATCAAAGCAAGCAGCAGAATCCACGACATCGTCGTCGAAGGATTCCGGTTCTCCATGAAGATAGCCAGTCCGATCGAAATTACTGTAAGTGTGGAGAAAATACTGATAATGGTTCCTCCGGTACTGCCGAAAACACCAAACCCAAAGTAATAAAATGCTAACAAAGCCCCAATGATGACTATAGCCTGCAGTCCTCTTCTCATATCTAACCTACCTTCTCATCCTGGCAATTCTCACGAAAATGTCACAAATATATATTACATGAAGAACCTCTTACTTCCTACTAGAATCGACGGTGAAATATCAATTGCGACAAAATTGTAACTTCTCTGCACTAAGATTTGTATTGCTTCTGTATCTGTACTATAATCTCCTTGACTTAAGAGTCATTTCCAGAACCCGAAAGTCAGAAGGGAGTATGCTGTGCAGTGGCTGACAAATCCGCAGACAAAGAAGAATTGATAATCAAGACCGCCATGCAGCTGTTTGCGCTGAAGGGTTCTTCGTCCACCTCCATGCAGGAAATCGCCTCCGCCTGTGGAATGTCCAAGGGCAGCCTGTATCTGGTATTCAAATCAAAGGAAGAGCTGGAACGCAGCCTTTATATATATTGCTTCCGCATGATCCGGGACCCCCTGCTCCGCGAGGAGCAGGAGGAACGGAGGACCCCGCAGGAGAAACTGCGCAACCAGGTGGAGATTCTGCTTACCCATGTGTACGAGCTGCGGGAATTTCTGCAGCGGCAGGTGCAGGAGATCGCCGGAAGGGGCATTGCCGATGTGCCAGAATGGCTGCGCAAGAGCAATGTCGACGTTCTGATCTGGTTCCAGAATAAGCTTGAACAGGTGTATGGCCCGGAAGTCCTGCCATACACCGGAGATTTATGCCTGGTCGCACATGGCATGATCAGCTCCTATATCCGGGTGATCTTCCAGCAGGATACTCCTGTGTCAATCGCCCGGATGGCGGACTATGTCGTGGATCTAATGGATATCATCGTTGCCGGGTTGCTGGGGGGCCAGCTGACTCCGCTGATCTCGCCCGCAATCGTTGCTGGCTGGATGGAGGAGCGTGAAGGTAACACCCGGCGCAACCCGCTGCAGATGATCAAGGAGATGAAGAACACGCTGGGGCAAGCTGACACCATGGATGCTCAGGAGAAAAACAATCTGCAGGAATCGTTGACAATCCTGGAGAGCGAGCTGCTTGTCCCCCATCCCCGCAGAGCCATTATTCAAGGGATGTTGTCCAATCTGCAGGCTGCCCCGCAGCTGGCAGGCGAGGTCGAGGAATTGAGTGCACTGGCCTTGCCTTACCTGAACCATTCTTGCAGCTTTCATTAGCCTCACAGCTGTATCTTTGCTTTAAATTGAGAGAGGACCGTATGGGATAGTGAGTATAACCACATTAATATCTAGAGGTCTTGCGGGTAACCGTATAAGGTCCGAGAGGAGCAGAAACGTATCTTATGAAAAGCTTAATCAATTTCTCGCTCAGAAATAAATTCGCCGTATGGCTTCTGACGATCATTATTGTATTTGCCGGGCTGTACAGCGGACTGACCATGAAGCAGGAGACGCTGCCCAACATCAGTATCCCCTATCTGAGCATTACTACCATTTATCCGGGGGCGGCTCCGGAAGGCGTGGTTAACGACGTCAGTAAACCGCTGGAGCAGAAGCTGCGCAATGTGGACGGCGTGAAGACGCTGACCTCCACCTCGCTGGAGAATGCCTCCAGCATCTTTATTGAATTCGATTATGGCACGAACCTCGATAACGCGACGGCAGCCGTGCGCGAATCCCTGAATGAAGTGGTGTTGCCGGATGATGTGCAGAAGCCATCCATCTCGCGCTTCAGCCTCAGCTCCCTGCCCGTCCTCTCACTGAGTCTGTCCGACGATAAATCCCAGGATCTGGAGGAATTGACCCGGATTGCTGAGAATGATATCCGTCCTGCCCTGGAGGATCTGGAAGGTGTAGCTTCCGTACAGATCGCCGGGCAATATGTCAAGGAGGTCTCCCTGAAGTTCAACCAGGCCAAGCTTGCGGAATACGGACTGACTGAAGACACGGTAAAAGGCATTGTGCAAGGCTCTTCGCTCCGCGTGCCGCTGGGCTTGTTCGAAATGGAGCAATCGCAGAAGGCCGTTGTCGTGGATGGAAACATCACCACGGTGGAAGACCTTAAGAATGTAACCATTCCTATCATGCCAAGCGGGGCTGCAGGTGCCGGCGGCGGCAATCCAGGTGCGGCAGATGCCACAGGCACAGGAACTCAGGCTCCGGCCGCCGGAGCCAATGAAGCCGATCCTGGACAGAATCCTGCGGCAGGCAATATGGGCTTGCCGACGGTGAAGCTGTCCGCACTGGCCAGCATTGAGGTCGTAGGCAACTCGGAATCGATCTCACGCACCAACGGCAAGGAGTCGATCGGGATTCAGATCGTGAAGGCCAATGATGCCAACACCGTTGGGGTGGTCAACAGCGTCAAGGACGAAACCGAGAAATTGAAGGCCCAATATAAAGACCTTGATCTTACCGTACTGCTCGACCAGGGCAAGCCGATTGAAGACTCCGTAAGCACGATGTTGTCCAAGGCTGCTTTCGGAGCGCTTTTTGCAGTCATTATTATCCTGGTCTTCCTGCGGAATATCCGCTCGACCATTATCTCGATTATCTCGATTCCGTTATCCCTGCTTATCGCCGTGCTCTGTCTGCGTCAGATGGACATCACACTGAACATGATGACGCTCGGAGCAATGACGGTTGCCATCGGGCGGGTAGTGGATGACTCCATCGTTGTTATTGAGAACATCTACCGGCGGTTGTCGCTTAAGGGTGAGAAGCTGCGCGGCCGCGAGCTGATCAGCGCCTCCACCCGCGAGATGTTCGTGCCGATTTTGTCCTCCACCATCGTAACGATTGCCGTATTCCTGCCACTTGCCTTCGTCAGCGGCATGGTCGGTGAGCTGTTCCTGCCGTTTGCACTGACGATGGTCTTCGCTCTGCTGGCATCGCTTGTAGTTGCGATTACTCTCGTTCCCGCCCTGGCTCATTCCTTGTTCAGGAACGGCCTGAAAGAGAGCAAGAAGACCCACAGTGAGGAGCCGGGCCGACTGGCTTCCGGTTACCAGAAGATCCTGAACTGGTGCCTCTCCCACAAACTGATTACATTTGGCGTGGCTGTACTGCTGCTTGCCGGCAGCCTGTTCTTGATCAAACCCATCGGTGTCAGCTTCCTGCCTTCGCAGGAAGAGAAGAATGTTACTCTGACCTATTCCCCGAAGGCCGGTCAACGGCTGGAGGATGTGGAGCAACAGGCACTGAAGGCCGAGAAATACATTCTGGCTCAGAAGAATGTGGATAAAATGCAATACTCCATCGGAGGCAGCAATCCCTTAGGCTTCGGTTCAGCCAACTCGGGACTCTTCTATGTCGCCTATGACAGCGACACTGCTGATTTCGATACGGTGAAGGAGAAATTAATTGAAGGCCTGACTAAGGAAGTCCCTGATGGCGAATGGGGAGATATGTCCGGCATGGTCGGCGGCGGTCTGGGCGGCAGCACGCTGACCGTCAATATCTTCGGCGACACGCTGGAGCAGCTGAAGCCGGTTGCTGATCAGATCGCCGGAATTGTCCAGGCGGACAGCACAAGCTTCAAGGATGGAGAGACCAGCCTCACAGAATCCTATGATCAATATACCATTGTGGCCGATCAGGAGAAGCTCAGCGCGCTGGGCCTGACTGCAGGACAGATTGCCATGAAGCTCAGCCCTGCCGGTGTCCGTCCGGTGCTGACAGAGATTGAACTTGACGGAAAGAACTACAATGTCTACATCGAGACTGACAAGGCTACGTATTCCAGCATAGAGGAGATGGAGGCTGCCACCTTGACTTCTCCGCTGGGCATGACCGTGCCAATTGGGGAGGTTGCCTCCATTGAGAACGGAACCTCGCCTGACTCTATCACACGCATGGACGGTAAGATGAAGGTTGATGTAACTGCGGAAATTATCGCAGAGGATGTCAACAGCGCCTCCAACAGCGTCAAGAACAAAATTGAAGACCTCGATCTGCCGGATGGCGTGACGGTTACATTCGGCGGCGTAACCGAGCAGATCAATGAGACCTTCGGACAGCTCGGCATAGCCATGGCAGCCGCAGTTGCCATCGTATACTTCGTGCTGGTGGTGACCTTCGGCGGCGGTCTGGCCCCATTCGCGATACTGTTCTCGCTTCCGTTCACCGTTATCGGGGCACTTGTGGCCCTTCTGCTCTCCGGAGAGACACTGAACGTCTCTGCGTTGATGGGAGCGCTGATGCTGATCGGAATCGTGGTTACGAACGCCATTGTATTGATTGACCGCGTCATTCACAAGGAGAAGGAAGGCCTGACTACCCGCCAAGCCTTGCTGGAGGCTGGAGGCACGCGCTTGCGTCCAATTCTGATGACAGCTCTGGCAACGATCGGCGCGCTCCTGCCGCTGGTTACCGGATTGGAGAACAGTGCGGGCATTATTTCCAAGGGACTTGGCGTGACCGTAATCGGCGGCCTTGTCAGTTCCACACTGCTGACATTGGTTGTCGTACCGGTTGTGTATGAGTTCCTGATGAAGTTTCGCAGCAAAAAAGTAATTGAATAGCTGAAGCAAACCCACGCCAACTACGGTTTGACCGAAGGTACTTCCCTTACCGGGGAGTGCCTTTCCGTTTGTTTTCGGCGCAGGCATGCTGCATAATCAAGAAAATGCTACTAATAAAGGAGGATGCGTAGAATGAACAACTCAAAGGCTACCGTTGCCGAATGGCGGCGTTTGTTCGATACTGTCATTCAATTCAAGCAGCTTAGCCCCTGGAAATGGATGGGCAATGAGGACTACCTGGCCATAACCGATCCCGAGACAGGTGAAACTGGTTATGGTGTGGTGCTTGGCGCCGGCGGGCAGGAGTTCGGATTCAATCTGTACCTTGGACCTAAAGCCGGCCTGTATCTGCAGGAGCTGTCCTCCATCTATGAATCGCCTGTGGAGGGTGATCTGGCAGAGCTTGCATTCAATATGAAGGGAATAACTGTGAATTTCCAGGACAGGCTGGATCTGGAGAAGGCAGATTATGTGCTGATTAAAGGGCTGGGCTATACATTCCGCGGCGCCAAGGCCTGGCCCCGTTTCCAGAGCTATGAACCGGGAATGATGCCCTGGACGCTAGACGGCCAACAGGTCCGCTGCCTTACGGCCGCTGTAGAACAGGCCGTTTATGTTGCCGGAGAACTGCGCGATAATATCATGCTGTTCAGTGAACAGGATAAAGCACCGGCCAATCCCGGCAAGAATCGCCCCCATCGTGTGCCCACGGTGACGACAGAAGGGGTGGAATGGCATACGGAGTGGCTGCCCTGGTTCTTGCCGGGAGATTATCTGGAGCCTTACATCTATCCCAACGAGCTGCAGCTGTATCAGCTCAAGAAACGCCTTGCCTCTTCCACTGAGGTCTGGGAATCGGATTACTCCTTCCTGCCAGTTGCCGTAGGCGAACACGAGCGACCTGTGTATCCCCGGCTCTGCCTGTGGGTAGATCCACAGAACAGCCGGATTCTAGCTGCCGACATTGTAGAAATAGCCGATTGCCGCCAGGAATATGTATCATCGCTGATCGCCCTGTTGGAGAAAAGCGGGCAGAAGCCCGCACAGCTGACTGTAGCCTCCCCCAAAGCACTCCTTGCTCTGCAGAGCAGCGCAGCTATTCTGGGTATCCCGCTTCAGCTTCATCCGAGGCCTGAGGCCTTGCTGCACGCCAGAATGGCGCTTGAGGATAGCTTCTTCTGAACGCTCAAGTGGAAACGGCTACGCCGTCCTTTTAAAGGACAGGGTGTTTCAGCGAGAAATAGAAGGATAATGTATAGCGTGAAACATATAAATTCTAATATTTGCACCAAAGAAACCGGCCTGGATATCCAGACCGGTTCTCTTCATTATGGGCGTAAGGAGTTCCTAGACCATCGCAGCCGAACTGCTCTCCAGTGAGGATTTCCATGCCCGCAGCATTTGCAGATCCTGAGGCAGAAATTCCTCCAGCATGTGGCTCAGTCCGAGGTACAGCGGGCTGCCCGTAGCCGCGTTCAGCCGTTCGCAGAATATCGGTGTCCATCTCAGCAGATGGTCCTCCAGGAATCTTTCCTGGATCTCCAGCAGCTCCATGGCGCTGCGCACCGAGAAGCTGTTATAGAGCATCCGCTCATGCATGACCGCCATGAATTCCAGCTCCATGGCAATATGATCATCAGCTTCTCCGCTGCATTTCTTAAACACGATACCCGCAGATGCATATACATCGGCAATAACGTTGCAGAATTCTTCTGCACGTCCCAGCTGTGCGGCTTCGCGGGGAATAAAGGGTCTAGCCGCTTTGTTGTTCATCAGACGCTTGTACTCCTGCTGCTCCTTCTCACAGATCTGCGGCAGGCTGGCAGGCTCCTGACTGCAGAGATACCGCTTCAATTCACGTCCGCCTTCAGTCATCTCTGCGGCTACACCCATCTGGCGGTTACGGCTCCACTCTGCGATCCGGGAGAGCGATGGCGCTCTGCCCAGGAAATCTACCAGCAGCTGATATATTAATCCCCGGCTGTCCAGCCAAAGGCTGAAAGCCTCCGGCACAACAAGTGATGGTACGGTTTGTATGGTCATTTTGCAAATCCCCCTCTAATAGTTTGCCAGAGAATAAAGCGCAACATAGGCGGCTATATTCGTCCGGTATCCTAGCTGTTTTCGCAAAAATGAAATTATTCATCCTTACTTAAAGTATATCGAATATTTAAAGCGCTTTCGGTGAGCATTCTATGACCATTGCCGGCAAATGTCGCAGTTCTGTCAAATTTAAGCCTAACCTTATCCAAGCTGATTTACCCGCCCACACATTGACGTGCGTCCAAACGGTCTTTAAAATTTAAACAACACAGAGAGGAGCTACGCCATGGAGCCGCTTACCGATCCTTTTGGACGATTGCATGATTATATGCGAATTTCGGTTACCGACCGCTGCAACCTGCGCTGCATTTATTGTATGCCTGCAGAAGGGATGGAATTCCAGCCGCAGGACGAGATTCTGAGCTATGAGGAAATCGCCGCCGTTGTGGAGTCGCTGGCCCCGGCAGGGCTGCGCAAGGTCCGGCTGACCGGGGGAGAACCGCTGGTGCGCAAGGATCTGGAGAAGCTGGTAGCTATGCTGTCCGCCATACCGGGCATTGAGGATATCTCACTCACCACCAATGGTATGATGCTCCCTGCGAAGGCAGAACTGCTGAAGGAAGCCGGGCTGTCGCGGGTGAACATCAGCCTGGATTCCTTGCGCCAGGACCGCTTCTCCATGATTACCCGCGGAGGTGAGGTCAGCCGGGTGCTGAAGGGCATTGAAGCCGCCCAGGCAGCCGGGCTGTCTCCGATCAAGCTGAACGTAGTCTTGATGAAAGGGATTAACGACGATGAGATTAAGGACTTTATCTCGCTGACCCTGAACCGTCCGCTGAATGTGCGGTTTATTGAATATATGCCAATCGGCAGCGCCAGCGATTCCTGGCGGCAAACGTATCTGCCGCTGGAGACGGTGCTTGAAGCCTGCGCCGAGGCGGGCTGGGAGACCGAGGAGGCGGATATGCCCTCCGGCAATGGTCCTTCCCAGAACCGCCGGATTGTCGGTGCCAAGGGCACTTTCGGGCTGATCCATCCGGTCAGCGATCATTTCTGCGACAACTGCAACCGGCTGCGGCTGACAGCAGACGGGCACATCAAGGCCTGCCTCTACTGGGCAGACGAATACCCTGTACGCCCGCTGATTGGCGATCCCGAGGCCATACGCAGCCAGTTCCGCCAGGCACTCGGCAACAAGCCGCATAATCATGAAATGGCCTTGGCACTGGAGCAGAAAGCCCAGAGCCATACGCCAACCGCACGGCGGATGTCGCAAATCGGCGGCTAGCCGCGTATCTCATCCTCCCGCTGCAACCCAGTGCTGACGCTTTCCACTCTGTTCAGGGTGAAGCTCGGCACGCTTTGGGTTGCAGAGCGGACTGAAGCGGATCAGAGCAGTTGCCACAGCTGCAGACACATGTACAGTGCTACTCCCCAAATTAGCAGCGCAGAGCTTTTGTTCAGCAGCCGGAGCAGACTGCCGGATGCTGCGGCCCGGCCCAGCTGCCGGCCTGCTGCGGCCAAGGCTAAGAACCAGACCCAGGACACTGCTGCTGTAGTGGCGGCAAAGGTCCAGCGCTCCAGCCCGGCGTACTGCAGGGCATTGGTTCCAATAACGCCAACCGTGTCCATTAAGGCATGCGGGTTCAGCAAGGAGACCGACAGTGCGTACCCCACCTGCTCCTTCAGTGACAACAGTCTGCTGTCTCCCGACGCCGGAGCCTCCCGCCAGATTTTCCAGCCCATAAAGCCCAGAAACGCAATGCCAGCCCCATATACCACCGGAGTCACCCATCCGATAGAGAATACAACCAGCGACACTCCGCCCACAGCGGCGGCGATCAGCAGGGTATCACATAATGCGGCGGTGAGAACGACCGGAAGTGCTCTGGCAAACCTCGGCTGCAAAGCTCCCTGGTTGAAAACAAATATATTCTGCACACCCAGCGGCAAAATAAGGCCAAACGCTAGTATCACTCCATGTAGAATGGCTTCAGTCATTATCGCACCTTCTCTTCTGATTATTCATTCAGACGTCCGGAGGGAAAAAGGGGGCTCCGAAAGGCATCCTCCACAGCCCCATTGATTTAGTTGCGAAAGTGCATCTAATTGGCGAATTTCTTGCGTTTTGGAGGAAATAGATGCAAAAAGGCATCTAATTTGGTCTTCTGAGCGAAATAAGTCCGATTTACTCTTGATTAGTTGCATATTTGCATTTATTCGATCGCTGATAGGAGTTTTGGTTGAATTTAGTTGCACTTTCGCATCTAATTGCATTGAACGTTCCAGGGTAACCTTCTAAATCCTCACTAGGATGTAACGTAGTAACCAGTGGCTTGCATCAGTGAGCGTGGCAGTCAGCCGCCGCTTGACCGATCATACCGCGCCTATCCGGCGACGTAACCATCCAAGTTCCATACTGGGACCCAACCAAGATTTAAACTGGTTGGCCCCATGGTATAATTCAGGCATGAAGGAGGGGTCCATATGCACCGTTGGAAACCCAATCTTAATTCGCCTGTTCCGCTGCATCGTCAAATCTCGGCCTATATGCTGGAGCGGATCTCCAGCGGTGATTGGCCGCCAGGAACACAAATAGCCCCACAGCGGGAGCTGTGCAGGCTGTTTGGCGTGAACCGAAGCACGGTGGTTACCGCTCTGGGGCAGCTGTCGGCGCTGGGACTGATTGAAGGCAGACGCGGCGGGGGAACCAGGGTCAGCCCTGCCGCAGCCGGGCAATCCGGCGGCTGGCACAGCTATCTTGAAGAGGGCAGCCATTATCCCAATCTGCCTGCGGTCCAGGCGATCAACCGGCTGGAATTCGAGCCGGGGCTGATCCGCCTCGGCACCGGCGAGCTGGCCCCGGGGCTGCTGCCGGAGCAGACCATGATGCAGATCCTCGGCGAGCTGTCCTGCCAGCCGCAGCTGCCGCTGTCCTACGAGGAGCCGCTTGGCAGCCTCCGGCTGCGCAAGGCGCTCAGCAGCCAGCTCGCCTCCAGCGGAATTCAAGCCGACCCGTCATCGATTCTGATTACGTCGGGGGCACTTCAAGGACTCCAGCTGATCGCTGTCGGCCTGCTGCCGCGCGGGTCCACCATTCTGCTGGAGAAGCCTTCCTATCTCTACTCCATTCATTCCTTCCAGTCCGCCGGGGTGAAGTTCTGCGGACTGCCCATGGATGAGGAGGGAATGCTCATCTCCGCCATCTCTGCAGAAGCCGCGCGGACCCGGGCAGCTATGCTCTACAGCATCCCCGGCTTCCATAATCCTACCGGCGTGCTGATGAGCGCTCAGCGCAGGCTGGAGGTGATGGAGACCACGGCTGCATTGGATCTGCCTATTCTGGAGGACGGGGCCTATCAGGAGTTATGGCTGGACTCGCCGCCTCTGCCTCCGCTCAAGGCGCTGGACCAGGAAGGACGGGTGCTTCACCTCGGCACCCTCTCGAAATCGGTTAGCCCCGGCCTGCGGCTGGGCTGGGTAGTCGGGCCTGCGCCGGTCATCGACCGGCTGGCTGACATCAAGATGCAGAGCGACTACGGCTCCAGCACGCTCTCGCAGCTGGTAGCCGCCCGCTGGCTGGAGGGCGGCTACCACGAAGCCCATCTCACCAAGCTGCGCGGCGAGCTGCGCAGCCGGAGGGCAGCTCTGCTGGAGCTGCTGCAGGTTCACTTCGCCGGACTTGCTGCCTGGAATATACCTGCAGGGGGCTTCTATGTCTGGCTGTCCCTGCATACCCCGCTGCCGCCGCACCGGCTGTTCAAGGCCGCATTGCAGGCCGGGGTGCTGCTGAATACCGGGGATCTCTACGACCGCAGTGACGGCCGGCATCTGCGGCTCTCCTATGCCTATGCCTCATTGCCGGAGCTGAAGGCCGGCATTGTCGCTCTGGCGAATATCATCCGCCATTGGTCAAATGACAAGTAAACAAATTTGTCACTCTGTTTGCGCTTATGATAAGCTTGAGAGCAAGAGGTGAAGGGAATGAAGAGCAGAACAAACAATTTTCTAAGCAAAACAGATATTCTGAATGCGGCTGACCAAACCTTCCGCAGATTCGGCCCGGACAAAACATCGGTTACGGATGTGGCCAAGCTGCTCGGTGTCAGCCACGGTACGCTGTATCGGCATTATCCCAGCAAAGCCGCCTTAAGAGAGGCTGTCACAGAGCGCTGGCTGGAGGAGCAGATCATTATTCCGCTTGCGGAGCTTGTGGAGCAGGCCGCAGGCAGCCCCCTGCAGAATCTGCGCGCATACGTGGAGAAGCTGATTGAGCTGAAGCAACGCAGTGAAGCGCAGGACCCGGAGTTGTTCTCCATGTATGCTGCAGTTACGGGTCAGGCTACCGAACTGATCGAAACCCACCTGCAGCGTATAGTCAGCCAGCTGGGCCGTCTTGTCGAACAAGGCCGTGCCGCCGGAGTCCTTGCCGTAGACGAGGATTCCGAGGTGACGGCCCGCTGCATTATCCACGCCACCTCCCGCTTTCATCATCCGGGCCATGCCTACGAGTGGAAATCACCGGCAACCCGCGGGGAGTTCCTGCAGCTGTGGAGCCTGCTGGAGCGGGGACTCGTCTCTCCGCAAGCACATTTCAAGGCAGATTAGGCAGGCTTACTACAATTGAGGTGCCTTCGCCGGGAACACTTGCCGCCGTGGCCGTACCTTGATGAACCTCGGCAATCTTCCTGACCAAGGACAGCCCCAGCCCACTGCCGCCGCCACTGGCGCTGCGGGCCTTGTCTGCCTTGTAGAACCGTTCGAAGATGTGGGACAGATCCTCGGCGGCGATGCCGATACCGCTGTCCCTGACCTCTACTTCAACCCGGCTCGCTGTCTGCCTCAGACTAATATGGATCCGCCCTCCCGGCGGCGTGAATTTGATGCTGTTATGCAGCAGATTGGTCCAGATCTGGCTCAGCAGATCCTGGGACGCATGAATAGTGACCTCATCCAGCTCCGCCTCCACCTCAATCTGTTTCTCCAGCCACTGCGGCTCGGCAACGACAATGATCTCCCGCAGCTGCTTATCCAGCGGATAGGATTTCCGCTCAAAGGGAAAGCTGCCGGCCTCCAACACCGACAGCTTGAGCAGATTATCACTTAGTCCTGACAGGCGGGTGCTCTCCGCTTCAATAATCTCCAGATAATGTTTTCTGCTCTCCGCGTCCAACGTCTCTCTTTGCAACGCACGGGTAAACCCGCGGATTGAAGTCAGCGGCGACTGGATTTCATGCGAAACATTGGAGATGAAATCCTGGCGCATCGTCTCCATCCGTCCCAGCTCACTGGCCATATCGTTAATACTCTCCACAATTTCGCCGAAATCGCCGTAGTTCTTGTTTCTCTCCAGCACTACATTGAAATCACCCTTGGCGATCCTGCCGATGGCTTCAATGACCGACCGGTAGAAGACACGCTCCCAGCCGCGGATTAGCGAGGATAACGCCATCCCCAGCAACAGCAGAAATACGATCCCAATCAGTGTAACGATCAGTTGGTCCACATAGGCATAATGGGGACGCCCGAATCTGCTGTAGACCACCAGATTCATCAGATAATACGCTGCCGTCCAGCTGACGGCAACCGCGCTGAAGAAGGCGAGATGAAACAGCAGCTGGCGGACTATTTTCTTAAATAAACTCATGTCTCGCCCTCCAGACGGTAGCCAAGTCCACGGATGGTGCGGATGGAGAAGCCGTATTTCTCACGGGGGAACCGTTCCCGTAGTCTGTTGATATGCACATCCAGCGTCCGCTCATTGCCTTCATAGTCATAGCCCCAGATTTCTTCAATCAGCCGGTCACGCGTCAGCGTCTGCCCCGGATAGCTGCCCAGCTTGAACAGCAGCTCATACTCCTTCAGCGGCAGCACGGCCTCGCCGTATTCCGAGGTGGCTTCATACGTTCTGCGGTTCATCCGCAGGTGGCCGATGGTCACACTCTGGGCAGCGGAAATCTGATACCGTTTCAGCAGCGCTTTTACCCTGGCGATCAGCACGGCCGGCTCAAACGGCTTCACCAGATAATCATCACTGCCCAGCTCGAACCCTTTCACAATCTGCGAGGTCTCACCTTTGGCCGTCAACATCAGAATGGGACAATCGTACGTCTTGCGCAGACGCCGGCATAGCTCCCAGCCGTCCATATTCGGCATCATCACATCCAGGATCACCATATCCACGCTCTTGTTCTCCAAGAAGAGCAGCGCTTCTACACCATCAGAAGCCCCGTAGACCTCCTCGAAACCCTCAGCTCTCAGGAATACTTCCACCAATTCGCGGATATGCGGGTCGTCGTCCACTACCAGTATCTTGGCCATTTGCAACCGTAACCTCCTCTATGCCGCGGGTCTGCCCCTCTGCTTCTATTCCGGGAATATTCATCTGCAGCTGCTGGGTAGCAAATTCCCGGTACAGCGCATGGTCCTCCAGCAGCTCCTCATGTCTTCCCGAACCGGTAATCCGGCCTTTCTCCATAAAAACAATCTGGTCCGCATTCACGACTGTAGCGAGACGGTGGGCAATCACAATCGTCGTCCGCCCGGCCATTAGATTGGACAGGGCCTTCTGCACCACCGCCTCCGATTGGCTGTCCAGACTGGAGGTTGCCTCATCCAGCATCAATATCTTCGGATTGCGCAGCAGCGCACGGGCAATGGCAATCCGTTGCCGCTGTCCGCCGGACAGCTTGACTCCGCGTTCTCCTACATCCGTGTTATACCCTTCCGGCAGCTCATCGATGAAGCCATCGGCATAGGCCATCGCGGCGGCTTGCCGCATCTCCTCTTCGCTGATGTCGCGCTCCAGCCCATAACCGAGATTCTCCTTAATGGTTCCGGCCAGCAGCGGGCTGTCCTGGGACACATAACCGATCAGGCTGCGCCAGGAACGCAGCGAGAATTCAGAAACAGGGGTTTCTCCCAGCATAATCCGGCCGCCCACAGGCTGATAGAAACGCTCCAGCAGCGAGAACAGCGTCGTTTTGCCGCCCCCGCTCGGTCCGACTATGGCTGTCACCTGTCCCGGTAGCATCCGAAAGCTGAGCTGCTTCAGTACCAGCTCACCGCTCTTGTAGCCAAAGCTGACATTGTCCAGAATAATTGGGCCTTCTGCCCCGTTCGCCTCTCTGCTGCCCGCATACTGTTCCTCTTCAGCAGCAAGGGTCTCGATAATCCGCTCCGAGGCTCCCTTGGCCTTCTGAATCTGCGTGAAGAACGTCGTCAGCTGGGTCAGCGGCATAATAATCTGGATCAGATAGAGGATAAAAGCAACCAGTTCCCCCGCCGTAAGCACACCTGCGGATACCTGCATCCCCCCGTAACCGATAATGACCACCAGCAGCATCATGAACACGAAGGAGACCAGCGGGCTGATCATGGCGTTGATCTTGCCCTCACGGATGCCGAAGGACAGCAGGTTCATGATGCCTTTCCGGCCTGCTTCATACTCTCTGGTCTCCGCCCCGGAGGCCTTAACGAGCCGGATCTCGGACAACACCCCGCTGAGCGTCGCTGTGAAGGAGGCTGTCTCATCCTGCATTCCCTTCGATATCTTGTACATCTGCCGCCCTAGCGGTACCAGAATCAGCGCAGATAACGGAATGACGGTGAACAGCACCAGTGTCATCTTCCAGTTGAGGTAGAGTAGTACAGAAACCGAACCAATGATCGAAACCGCGCCGGTAAACAGCGTTGACAGATGCTCGGAAACCAGCGTCTTGATAATGCCGGTATCATTGGTCATCCGGCTGACACTTTCGCCTGTACGGTTATCGTTGTAGTAGCTTACCGGCAGCACCAGAAACTTGCGCCACAGCCGGTCCCGCAGGCCGGATACAACCTTCTGCCCCACATAATTCAGCAGATAGATGGATACCCCTGCAGCTATCGTCTGCGCGATAAAGGCCCCGGCTATTCCGGCAATCTGCAGCTTGCTGACCGAAGCCAGCGAGAAGCCGTCGACCAGATTCTTGGTGAACAGCGGAATAACAAGGCCCACCAGTGTCGAGATCATGCTAAGTCCAATGGCAATGGCCAACAGGCCGTAGGATGGTTTGGTTTCTTTCAATAGAGTCAGGAAAGGTTTCGTCCCCGCTCCTTGCGGTCTTGAAGTTGTAGGGTTGTTCATGGTTATTCTCCTTTGCTATTTCAATCTGACGCAGCAGGCACACAGCCTTTTTTCCTGCCGCTTCCCAACCATACCTGCGGTTTATAAACTGAAGTTAAACGAAGATCACTCCCGGTGATCTCCATCTTTATTTGTCCACTCCTTTTCCAGAGATTTGAATATCTGCTCAAAAGTTGGTTTGTATCCCTTTTCAACACGTGTTACAGTGATAGCAAAGGCCGATATTCGACCGATAGTTTGCAGGCAAGGCATCCAAGCGGGAAAGGAGTGCCCAATTTGCGGGAGAATCCGGGTAAGCAAGCTTCCTACACTTCTTTAAAAGGCTTCAACTTTTTCGTATATGGAACGATGGTGCTCTTCACCAGTTTCTTTCAACTATACCTTCAGGATGTGGGCATGAACAAGCTGGAGATTGGTGCCGTGATGTCCATGGGCGCGCTGGTTTCCATTGTTGCCAACCCTTTCTGGGGAATCTGGAGTGACCGGTATCAGAATATACGGCGGATCGTCATGATCATGCTGACGGGAACGCTGATATTGACACAGCTGGTTTTTCAGGCGAATACATATGAGATGATCTTTATCTGCCTTGCCTTGTTCTATTTCTTTCAAGGACCGCTGTTTGCACAGAGCAATACGATGATCCTCAGCTATATCGAAGGCACGGACCAACGTTTTCGCACCTTTCGGCTCTGGGGTTCACTGGGCTGGGCATTTACAGCGATTATTGCCGGACCCATTCTGGAATGGACGGATGTCTCTGTATTGTCCTACCTGTTCGCAGTTCTGCTGTTCGCGTCCATGGTCTGTCTACTCTTGCTGCCAAGGCTGAGAAGCAACATCGGTATGGCGCCCATGCCGTTCTACGGCTTGCGTACGATTCTGCTTCATCCTTTTTTCCTGTGTTTTCTGTTCTTCGGCATTATGGTATCTATTCCCAATACAATGAATACTACATTTATGTCGCTTTATATTACAGAGCTGGGCGGCAGCAAAAGCATGATCGGCTTCGCCGTGTTTCTCTCCTCGATTCTGGAGGTGGCGGTGTTCCTGCTCTGCGACCGTCTGCTGAAGCGGCGGATTCCCATGCTGCTCGGCTGGCTGGCTGTCGTCAGCGCCCTGTTCGTCCTGCGCTGGTGGCTGATGGCCGCTGCCACTACGCCGCTGCAGGTGGCCCTCATCCAGGTCCTGCACTGCATTACCTTCGGCGGTTTCTTCTACGTCGGAACCCAGCTGACTATGCTGCTGATTCCCCGTCCGTACCGCTCTTCCGGACAAGCGCTTTATGCGTTGACCTGGAGCGGACTGTCAGGTATTCTCGGCGGTATCCTTGGAGGCTGGCTGTATCAGAATCTCGGAGCACAGAGCATGTATCAGTCCAGTGTATTCCTGGCGCTGGTCGGTGCGGTTGGCTTCGGCTTCATGTGGCTGTTCGTGATCCGCGGCGGCTATCGCCCACTCTCTGAGGAGAGTGAAGATCTATTCGAGATCGAGGTCTAAAGAGACCGGATGCCCCCTTCATACAAAAGCTGCCCCGCCTGTAGATTCCTCTACTTGCGGAGCAGCTTTTGTGCATATTGAGCCTGATGATACCCAAGCTAAGTAATTAGCTTGGCCTTATTTTGCAGGCTTAAACGAGCTTTTGAGCGATACAATCAGGTTGAATACCAGATGTCCCGGCACCGTATAGCGGCTGTCTACATTGAAGTAGCCATGACGGAAGAACTGGAATTTATCCTGGGAAACACTATCCTTCAGCGCCGGCTCGACGAACCCCTGAATAATTTTGATCGAATTCGGATTCAACTGGTCGAGGAAGCTGGCTGCCGGCTTATCAACAGCGTCCATCCCTTCAATCTCTGCCTCCTGATCCGGCTCTTCTGCCGAGATCAGCGGCTCGTACAGGCGGAACTCGGCCGGAACGGCCTGGCTGGCTTCCACCCAATGCAGCGTACCCTTAACCTTGCGGCCGGTGAATCCGCTGCCGCTGCGTGTTTCAGGGTCATAGGTACAGTGCAGTTCAACCACTTCACCCTGTTCATTCTTGATAAATTCATTGCATTTAATGAAGTAGGCATTCTTCAGGCGGACTTCATTGCCCGGAAACAGACGGAAATACTTGTTCGGCGGCACTTCCATGAAGTCATCGCGTTCAATGTAAATTTCACGGGAGAACAGCACCTGGCGTGTACCCATCGCTTCATTCTCAATATTGTTCTCCACCTCGAACAGCTCGGTCTGGCCTTCAGGATAGTTGGTGATAACCACCTTTAGCGGGCGCAGCACGCCCATCGTGCGCGGCACGGTCAGCTTCAGATCCTCACGGATGAAATGCTCCAGCATCTGCAGGTCTACCAGACCCTGGCTCTTGGAAATTCCCGCTTCATAGACAAAAGCACGAATCGCTTCCGGTGTATAACCCCGGCGGCGCAGTCCGGAGATGGTTGGCATCCGCGGGTCATCCCAGCCATCCACATGCCCTTCATCCACCAGCTGTTTCAGCTTGCGCTTGCTGGTCATCGTCTGGGCCAGATTCAGGCGGCCGAATTCATACTGATGCGGCACTGCGGGCATCTCGCATTCCGCCACTACCCAGTCATAGAAGGGGCGCTGATCTTCAAACTCCAGCGAGCAGAGCGAGTGAGTGATGCCCTCGATGGCATCCTCCAGGGGATGCGCATAGGTGTACATCGGATAGATACACCATTTGTCACCCGTATTATGGTGATGGGTATGGGAAATCCGGTAGATCACAGGGTCGCGCAGATTAATGTTAGGAGAGGACATGTCGATTTTGGCACGAAGCACCTTCTCGCCATCCTTGAACTCGCCCGCCCGCATCCGGCGGAACAGGTCCAGATTCTCCTCTATACCGCGCTCACGGTAAGGGCTGTTCTGCCCCGGCTCCGTAAGTGTTCCGCGCAGCTCGCGGATCTGGTCGGGACTGAGATCATCCACATAGGCTTTGCCCTTGGTGATCAGCAGCTCGGCCCGGCTGTACATTTCGTCGAAATAATCGGAAGCAAACCGCAGCTCTTCCCACTCATACCCCAGCCACTTCACATCCTCCTGGATGGAATTGACGTATTCCGTATCCTCTTTGAGCGGATTGGTGTCGTCGAATCTCAGATGGGTTCTGCCGCCGAATTCATCGGCCAATGCGAAGTTAATCCAGATCGCCTTGGCATGTCCGATATGTAAATAACCATTAGGCTCCGGAGGAAAGCGTGTAACGACTTCCTTGACTTTGCCTGAACGGAGGTCTTCGGTGATAACGTTCTTAATGAAATTGGAGGGCGTGCTAGGGTTCTCCACAATAATCAACCTTTCCTTCTGTAATTTCTAAGTTTCTCTTGTATAAACATATTACTTATTAATATACCCGTAACGGGGGGATTGATCAATCCAATTGGACTTCGGCCGCGGCGGACAGCCTGCTGAAATCCGCTTTGTTCTTTTGACTTCTCTGCCAGCCGTGAGGTAGCATGAAGACAAACAGCCTTGCTGCTGTAATGATTGACGAGAGGGGATACTTCATCCATGAAAGTGATTAAGCTGCCCAAGGAGCAGCGGGATAGCCTGATAGCGGACATCCGCGACTATTTCGACGTTGAACACGGAGAGACGCTAGGGGAGCTGGCTGCAGGCAATCTGCTTGACTTCTTCATTCAAAAGCTGGGACCGTCCGTGTATAACCAGGCCCTCGGCGATTGCCGCACCCTGGTGGGGCAACGCATGTTGTCCATGGAAGAGGATATGTATTCGCTGGAATGGCAGCAGCGCAAGTAGAACATCCGGCTCAGTACCGCTAGAGGAGGCATCCGCTTGTTTAACTATGTCATTGATGAGGACCTGGTGCTTAAGCCGCTGAGCACAGAGCATGCCAGGGAGATGTTCGCCTTAGTGGAGCATTCACGCAGCCGTCTTCGTCGCTGGCTGCCGTGGGTCGACGGCGTTACGGAGCAGTCGCATATTATCAGCTTCATCCGCAATGCAGCCAGCCAGAGCAGCGACAATGGCGGGTTCACCGCTGGACTGTGGATCGACGGCGTTATGGCCGGGGTGATTGGCTATCATGCCATTGACTGGCATAACCGCAGCGTTGGCATTGGCTACTGGCTGGGAGAAGGATATGAGGGAAAAGGCTACATGACCAGCGCCTGCCGTGTGTTCGTGGATTATGCGCTGCTTGAGCTTGCGCTGGAGCGCGTCGAGATCCGCTGCGCCACCGGCAACACCTCCAGCCGGTCTATTCCGGAACGGCTTGGCTTCGTGCTGGAGGGTGTCATCCGGCAGGCCGAGAAGCTGCCGGACGGGTACGTCAACCATGCAGTGTACGGGCTGCTGCGCAGTGAATGGAAGCTGCTAGGCTGATACGCCTGCAGCCATTTCCCGGCCTACACCTTATTTCGTTCGATACTCTTATGGCGTTTCCAGCCATTTGCGAAAGTCGGCCCGGGTGCTTGCGGACAAGGTGTCCAGCGCGATCAGCTCAGCCAGACCAGACTTGTCCGTGCGTCCTGTCTTCATAACCTGCAGCACGTGGGACACCGTCATCCGGCCCGCGCCTTCCTCCCGTCTAATTATCTGGTCTCCCGCAGCGACTGCTCCTTCACGGAGGACGCGCAGATAGAAGCCGCTGAAGCCGGTCTCCAGCACCCGGGCCGGCAGATCGGCAGGACCGTGCTTCTGCGAGAGCTTGTAGCAAGGATAACGCGGCTGGCTTACCTGCAGCAGCGCGGTTCCAATCTCGAATACATCCCCGATATGGACTTCAGTCTCCATCAGCCCGCTTGTCGTCATATTCTCCCCGAACGCAGAGAATTCCAGCTTCTTCCCAAGCACCCGCTCCCAATAAAGATAATGCTCATACGGATATACACAAACCGCTTTATCGGGTCCGCCATGATGGACCAGATCCGCTTGTCCATCTCCCTCAAAGCCCCCGCTGCCGAGCCTGCACGGACCTTCCACAGCATGTTTGTAGATACCTGTCTCCAGCGGTTTGCCCTTATAGTCCACCGTAACCGGTCGTCCTACATTAAGTGAGATGATTTCCATTCTTCATTTCCCCTTTCAGCCAACAGCTCATAAAGATCTGATCGACATACCGGCCGCCCAGATAGAATTCCTCACGTAAACGGCCCTCCTCCTCGAATCCACAAGCCTTGTAGAAGGCAATGGCCGTCAGATTGGATGACAGCACTCGCAGCCGCAGCTTGCGGATACCATGATCGCCCGCATGGCGCCTAATAGCTTCCATCAGTTGGCGGCCGATGCCAAGCCGCTGATCATTCGGATGCACTGCAATATTCACCTCACAGACATGCCGGTTGCTGTCCGCTCCCGTAGGAGAGCCGAAACCAACATACCCGCACAGCTGTCCCTCCCGGAGGGCAACAAGCTGGGAGCCGGGCGGAGCATGCAGCAGATAGTCCTCACGCGAGCGCCACATGAGAGGACCAGGTGACGTTTCCTCCGTCCAGATCATATTGTCGAGCGTAATCAGCTCGCGAGCATCCTTCATTTCCGACAGGCGAATGGTTAGTGTCCCAGTATGAATAGGCTGCATAAGCTTCCCCTTACCTTTCTTCTATGAAATCACCGTGCCAGTCTGCGGGAGTTGCGGTTCATGTAAGAATGAAGCATAAAGAACAACACAGACAGCACGGCTACGCCACAGGCCAGCCAGGCCGTGGGTGCCAAGCCTCCACGGTCATACAGGCTGCCCATGAAAAAAGGGCCAATCACCCGGCCAGCCGCGCCGATCCCGCCGCTAAGCCCCAGGTAGAAGGGGGCGCTCCGATCGGCATGATCCGAGATGAACGAAGGAATCGCCGGAGAGATCAGCATTTCTCCAAGGGTGATGAGCACCATGCCCAGCACCAGCCCCGGATAGCTTGGCATGCCCAGAATAACGGCATAACCTGCCAGATAGAACACCGCACTGAGTGTCATCTGTGCAGTTGAAGTCTGGGCGAACCAGCGCTTGAGCATACTGACAAGCGGCTGTGCCACGAAGATCAAGATGCCGTTCAAGGTCCAGAGGAAACCATAAAATTTCTTCGGCCAGCCCTCCGAAATAATAAATGGCGACACACCTATATTCCAGACAGAATTGCCGACAAGCAGGAATAGTGATGCAATCGACATGTAGAGATAGATGCGTGTATGTCCGAGTAACTTCCAGCCGGACGGCGTGCCCGCTGCTTCCGTTCTCTGTCTCACCAGATCCAGATCCGGAGCCAGCTCCGGCGCTGTGCCGACCTTCCGCAGATAGAACAGGAAAAAGCCTGCAAATACAGCCGAGGTGACTCCGTTCAGCACAAAGCTTAGCATATAGGAGATATCAGCCAAAAAACCGCTTAATGCGGTACCCAGCGCTACTCCGATATTGCTTGCCACATAAATGACATTAAACAATTCTGCTCGCTGCGCTTTGAAGCGAAAGCCGATAAAGCCCTGTATCGCCGGTAGCGACATCGAGTTGAACAGCCCGACCAAAGCCATATTGCATAAAAACAGCGGCCAATGGCTGCTGGTTGAAGGCAACGCAAACAAAGCCAGCGCGTTCAAGGCCAAAGCGCCGACAATCAGGCGGTTAACCCCCAGCTTGTGATACAAGGAGCCGCCCAGCAATTGGCCAGCAATTCCGCCAAGCGACAGAATCTGGATGACAAGTGCCGCATCGGTCATGCTGCGGCCAAGTTCGTCGAATACAAACATTGTAACCAGCGGCCACATCAGCGATCCGCCGGTTGAACTAATCAGACTGGCAATCAGAAACACTTTGATTTCTTTTGGATAGGCAGCTAGCAGCTTCATCAGTAGTGTACATCCCCTGTTATCTATGTATCTTTAATTCATCCAGTATTGTCTGAAAACAGGGAACCGGCAAGCATACGCTATAAAGCTTTGCCGCGTTATCGCACATATGTCACATAGGCTGCTCCATAAGCATCTTATTCCTTTACCTAAGCAGCTGCACTTCCACGGTAGCCGAGAAGCCCATAATTGTCTATTTTATATGCCCCAAGCTGCCGTAAAGAAAACATGTTTAGGATCATTGATTCGATAGGTTGTGGTGCGGGTAATAGAGCATATGAAACACTCCCTATTTATGATTCGCCGTGAGCCCGATTTCGTTCCCCCGAGTCGGATATGCACGGCGAATTTTGTTATGTCCGGGGTGAAACTTAAGACTGATTTATAGCGTAAAACTTATAAATTCTTATATTTTCAATAGAACACACCCTCATTATGAAATAATGAGGGTGTTTTTCTATTGCGAAATTTTTGCGGTGTATTCTTCAGCTGTAGGTGAGAGATTCGCTCGTTTATCCATAGGTAGAAGTTTCGCCAACACGTGCCCATATTCCTGCGGTTTCACGCTTCAAAAGCGAAAAAATCCCGCTTAAATGACCGCTTTCGCGAGTACTCATGGATGAGTATGACGTTGACGGAGCTCCAGCCCCTCCAGGAGCCAGCGAAGTTCACGGGAAGAAACGGTAAGCGGACCACTACCTGCACGGGCCACTGAAACGTACCGCACTCCAGTCGGCGATTACAGAACGGTGGTTCCCCCCTCATCTCTGTGATCAAACTTAAAATCTTCCAAGTATAGAGAGAGTACTTCTCCAATCCGCAAGCCTGTTTCAAATAACACTTGGATGAGAAACTGATCTCTGATGTTTGTCGTTGCATTTAGCACTTCCTGCACTTGTTCTTTTGAAACATATATAAAAACAGTGGATATATGCTCATAAATTGAACATAGTATCCACTGTTAATAATAGTCAAGTTATAGACTGAAAAAATAAAGTATTAGACTATCGATGCGGCATTAAGCTAACAGGCAGGATATGTTAATCAATTCGCGAATACTTCAAATAATCATTAGCAAAGATTCTGCATGAACCATAAAAAATGGTATCCTCAAAAAAGTGAAGGGGCAGCATAGCCTTATGAAACTAGGACATATAATGATTTTTGTCAATGACATGACAAAGGCGAGATGGTTTTATTCTGAATTGCTGGGTTTGCAAACACTGTTAGAGCAAGAAAATAAGCTTGTATTCGCCCTTGACGGCTGTCAGCTTATAGCTTTCAAGTGTGAAAAGACCAAAGAAATTGGAGATTATTCAAACGAGGCTAGAACAGTTTTGGTGTTTGAGGTCGTATCTGTTGAGCAAACTTATAAGGAAATGAAGGAAAAGGGTATTCAATTTTTGCATGATAAACCTACTCAAGGGCGATATGCTGCTTTCGTTGATCCGTTTGGTAACGTGCATGAAATCGCTGAATCGTTCGATCACTGGGCGCAAATTTGACGAAGCGCTGAAGGACGTGGACCCGGAAGAACGAAAGGCCGCCCGAATGGAGCGCAGCGGCCCCATTCGGGCGGCTTTTTCCGTGTGACTGCATCAGCAAAAGTCCGGCGTCCTCCCCAAGAGCGCTCTGGGGGAGGCGATCACCTACAGCCTGAATCAGTGCGAAAAGTTGACGGACTTTTTAAAGGATGGACGGCTGGAGATCAACAACAACCGCAGCGAGCGTTCGATTAAACCGTTTGTCATTGGGCGAAAGAACTGGCTGTTTGCGAATACGTCCCGTGGCCCAGGCCAGCGCCGTGATTTACAGCGTGATAGAGACGGCGAAAGAGAACGGACTGAATCCGTTCCAGTACTTGAAATTTCTGTTCGAACAGCTTCCGCAACTCCCCGATCCGAACGATACGGAAGCCTTGGACAAGCTAATGCCATGGTCACCTGCACTCCCGCTCATTTGTCGGGTAGCTAGACCTTAATTCAGTCTGTCGCGACCCTCATCTGTTGAACAGGTGGCCTGGTTTGACGCTTACCTATAGAACGCGACCAACATGGATTTCAAATCCACAATCCCGCACGGGGAGTGACAGTCGAACAGTTCCCAGCTCTTGAGTCTCTTTCCAAATTTCAATCCACACTCCCGCATGGGGAGTGACTACCGAAGGGCCTGCCCATTTTTTTCCATCAGATTTCAATCCACACTCCCGCACGGGGAGTGACATTACTCTCATCCATCAGCCTCTGTATTCTTTCAATTTCAATCCACACTCCCGCACGGGGAGTGACGAGCAAGCTTAATCTCGCCCTTGTAATCCGTTTATTTCAATCCACACTCCCGCACGGGGAGTGACTTCAACCAAGCGCCGGCCGATTTCGATACTGGCAATTTCAATCCACACTCCCGCACGGGGAGTGACAAAGTTGTACTTTCGTTATTCGCAGTAATAACTTTATTTCAATCCACACTCCCGCACGGGGAGTGACGCTGGCTGGGGTCCCGTTAATAAACACAGATACCGATTTCAATCCACACTCCCGCACGGGGAGTGACATTGTATTGTACGGTACGCCCGCCCTGGCATCCTATTTCAATCCACACTCCCGCACGGGGAGTGACGTTACATGGGTCGCCTGCTCTAGCGCCCAGGTATTATTTCAATCCACACTCCCGCACGGGGAGTGACGAGAAATCCATTGATTTATAGTACCGGACGTGGAATTTCAATCCACACTCCCGCACGGGGAGTGACTCACTATATTTCTTCATTCTGGCACGCTCGATTAATTTCAATCCACACTCCCGCACGGGGAGTGACCCAAGGTAATCCGTCTCCATGTCCATCCATACCGCCACACTCCCGCACGGGGAGTGACTTTCCTCCTGTCGTACTCTTTAGCTTAACTCAGTTCCATACCGCCACACTCCCGCACGGGGAGTGACAGCGATTTTCAACTAAAAAAAGGGATTAAACCCTATTTCCATATTAAAAATATGCCTTTATTCTCTAATCAAAAACTAAAAACGCTATAAACTTAATTAATACATACAAATAATGTTAAAAACATGGTGCGAAGGACCCGGGGAAATCATGTGAGCTATACATTCGCACTTCAACATTCAACTCGATTCATAATCTACTAAGTCATTTTTATTTTACCATATATCTTTTATTTCCCCTTACTTCATTTCTGGATTTGTTGAAAATTTATTAAGGACTACTTTCTGGGAAAAAAATAATTTAGCAAAGGTTGAGGTAGAGGATAAATGGAGGGGAATTAGGGAACTGTAGGCGCGATGACGATGGCCTGATAGCTTTCTATAGGAAAGCTATCTCCGGGTATAAGATGTTTGTCCATACTTTCACCAGATGTTGGTGTATAGGGTCAATTGCAGCCAAAAATCTCAAGCTCTGCTTCAGGTTCTTTGTATACTTCCTCCTCATCTTCTGGTATGCGTTTTCGCACTTATTTGCTCTAAAACGGAAAAAAACGGCTAATTAGATGCAGATTCGCAACTAATTCGGTGGATTGGACTGATGTGGCAATCAGACGCTTAGTCTTTGATACTCCTATCCTACGGGGTCCTAAGCAGTAATAATGCCTCTAATTCCATATAACGAGTGGATTTCGCAAAACTAAGGTACAGAATTGCCTCTATTCGCAGCTCAGCTCACCGCTGCTCCACTCGCGCAAACCTTTGTGCAACTTGTTACTTTTACTGCCTTTAAGTCGGGAGGACGCTATCTCGCGCGTCAACCAAAAATCATAAAATAAATACTCAACAAGTAGAAACGGCTTCGCCGTCCTCTGCAAGAGGCGGCATCCGTTTCTGCGAGAAATAGAAGGATAAAGCATCAGGTGAAACTCATACTTTCTTATATTTCAAGTAGAAACGGCTTCACCGTCCTCTGTAAGAGACGGTGTCCGTTTCTGCGAGAAATAGAAGGATAAAGCATCAGGTGAAACTTATACTTTCTTATATTTCAAGTAGAAACGGCCTCGCCGTCCTCTGCAAGAGGCGGTGTCCGTTTCTGCGAGAAATAAAAGGATAAAGCATCAGGTGAAACTTATACTTTCTTATATTTCAAGAAGAAAACAGCACCCTGCTGTATCTCCATCGGTACAACTTGGAGTCGCAGGGTGCTGCTCTATGACCGTTTACGCGTGTTTCTTCACACCTTGGTTGCTTATAGTATCAACCGATTGAATCGCAGCCGGAGCATTCCGCAGATAGGCTACCCAATAAGCCGCGGCTACGAATATGGCTCCGCCTGTCAGATTGCCCAGCCAGACCGGAACGAAGTTTTCGAAATATTGCCCCCAAGTGAAATATCCCTCAAAAATTGCTGCCGGAATCAGGAACATGTTGGCTACAACGTGCTGAAAGCCGATGGCTACGAAAGCCATGGTTGGAAACCAGATACCGAGAATTTTGCCGCTGAAGTTATCTGCCCCGTATGACAGCCATACAGCCAGCGCGACCAGCCAGTTACAGCCGATACCCGATACAAAGGACTGAAGGAAATCCGCTTCAATCTTGTGCCCCGCCATGTCGACCAGCTTCTCCAGATATACACCCTCTGCGGTCAGGCCCACAACATGCCCGAAGAAATAAGCTACGAATAAAGCCCCTGCCAGATTGCTGATTGTGATCAGCACTAGATTCTTGATAACCTCCAGAAATGTAATCTTCTTCGCGATAAAAGCAAGCGGCACCGCCATCATATTGCCTGTCAGCAATTCGCCTCCGGCCAGCAGCACCAGAATCAGACCTACCGGGAATAAGGCTGCCCCGATAAAGTTGGAGATAGACCCCCATTCTGCAGGTGCTCCGGCAATAACACGGATATCCAGCAGAAATCCGAGCGCGATAAATGCTCCTCCCAGAAAGCCCAGAATCAGTACGGCGCTGAGCGGATTATGGGCCTTCTTAATCCCATTCTCCACCGTCACTTCGGCAATCTGTTGCGGTTTGTTATAAGCCATGGTTCCTATCCCCTTCATCTATTTACTTCAAATTTGTTCCTTTATGCCATTGTAGCGCGTCAAATAGCACATTTACGTGATAAATATCACTCTCATAAAACCTAAGTGAAAGTTTTCACTGACATGTCAAATTTACTGATATCCCGGCATTAAGCTAATCGGGCAGGATACCTACAATGATTCTACTCGAAAAAAACCCGCCCTTAGGACTGACTAAAAGGGGCGGGTCAAAAGATTAAAGACTACCTTCATGTATTAGAGTTTAACTTCTTCATTCCGGCTGGGATCGCTGTATTTATAGATTTCAGGGTTCAGTTCTTATACCACTCCGGAGATTCAAATTGAAATAAATGCTGATAACTTTCGGGATCTCCTTTCAAATTCCAACCCCCAGTGATTGTTTGATCACCTATAACCAACTGTGCAGTATTATAATGGACAATTCCTTTTTTAAGCGAATCTTGTTCGTCTATTAGAATTTGGATATCCAAAGGAGTAACCACCAGCTGATCTAAAGTTTGCAGTTCCTTCGGGTATGTTCATCACTTTTGAGATCTCGGGTACAGTCAAATCGTTTATAAAACGAAGGACCACTACCATTCTGATTTTGTCGGGGAGCTTACTGTATAATCCTTGCAGTTCTTTTTTAGTTTCCCGCCGATTTAAACGTTCTTCTACAGGATTGGAATCCTGAGCCCTGGATAGTAAATAATTGCTTACTTCTTTCATCAGTCCTGCTTTACGCCTTTTAAGAACACTGTTACACTCATTCGAAGCAATTCGCAGAATCCACGATTTCAGGTTCCTTACTTTTGATCGATCAGCCAAGATAACTTTGACAAATACCTCTTGGCAAGTATCCTCTGCATCCGCCTGATTTTTCATCAAATAGTAACAAAAATAATATACTTGTTCTTTATAGCGTTCGAATATTTCACGGTCAGTCATGCTGCTGCACCCCCTTTTTGCTGTTCTCATCTATAAGACTAATACTGGCATATAATCGTTCATTTTTACGGGAAACAAGTGGAAACGTCGTCGTCCTTTTAAAAGGACGACGACGTTTCAGCGAGAAATAGAAGGATAATTGATGGCGTGAAACCTATAAATTCTTATATTTCGAAATAAAACAGCGGCAGTCCAGGACTTTACTTTCTCGTCCATGGCTGTCGCTGTTTTATTGGGGTTACTCTAATATTTGCCTTGAACACCAACCCGGGAGTCCATCAAAGATGGCTCCGGCTTGGGGCTTGACTGCTTGCGTGTTGGATTATACTGTTACAGGCACTTTGCGCTCTATTGTCTTCGGCAGTGCGGCAAGTCCGGCTGTATTCAGGAAGTTCCATGGCTTGTTGTAATGCGGCTGGAAGAAGAAGTCGATGAAGGCCAGTTGGTCGACCGTCATTTTATTCTGGATGCAGACCGAAACCGTATTGACCGATTGCGTCAGATCCATCTTGGACATAATCTGCGCACCCAGCACGCGGCGGGTAGCACGGTCATAAACCACCTTAAGCTGAACCTGTTCAAAGGTTGGCATAAACTCCGGACGGTAGTTATCCTGAATCATAACGGATTCCACATCCATCCCTTCAGCCTTGGCTGCATCCTCCGTAAGACCAGTGCCAGCGATATTGTCTTCATAAATCTTAATACCGGAAGTTCCCTGCGTACCCATATATGGAATGGTCTCAGCCACCAGATTGCGGGCGACCAGCGTACCCATCCGTACGGCGTTGGTTGCCAGCGGGATGTAGGCATGTTTGCCGGTCGGATTATAATGAATCGCACAGCTGTCACCGGCCGCGAACACATCGGGAATGCTGGTCTGCATGTAATCATTGACCATAATCGCGCCGTTAGGCAGCATATCTACTTGGCCTTTCAGCAGCTCGGTGTTCGGGCGGAAGCCGATGCACAGAATCACCAGATCCGTCTCATGCTCGCCTTTGCTGGTAATGACCTTGGTTACTTTTCCATTCTCACCAGCAAAAGAGCTGACCTTCTCACCCAATGCAAGCTTGATTCCGTGATCCTCCAGCGATTGCTGGATAGGGGCCGTAAATTCCTCATCGAGATATTTGCTCAGGATACGTTCTTCGCCGTCGATCAGCGTCACCTGCTTGCCATTCATCTGAAAAGCTTCAACTAACTCAACGCCGATATATCCGGCTCCGACCACAGTGATTCTCTTCACCTGCTGAGCGCGCTCAATAATGGTGTTGGAGTGATTGTAGTTTTTGGAGAGCAGGATGCCGTCCAGCTCTATACCGTCCAGCTTCGGAATAATCGGCCATGAGCCGGTAGTCATAATCAGCTTGTCATACGTATCGTCAAATTCCTGTCCATTCTCCAGATTGCGGGCACGCACCGTCTTCAACTTCGTATCCACTGCAATAATTTCATGGCGCATATTGGTCTTCACGCCCAGAGCGGCCAGTTGCTCCGGCGAGGAGTAGAACAATCCTTGCGGGTCTTTGACTACTCCGCCTACGTACAAGGCAATCCCACAGGACAGAAAGGAAATATTATCATTGCGCTCATACACTGTGATCTCTGCATCCGGGTACAGCTGAGCGGTATTCACAATAGCGGCGGTTCCGGCATGGGTACATCCAATGACAACAACTTTCATAATTTCTTCCTCCTCCAATTGGTGAAGCTCTTTATATAATGGCTTGCTGGTGATCATACGATAAGGACTACATTGCGGCGGTCAGTTGTGATTTATTTCACTTTATAACCTGATTATATTGTGATTTATATCACATTACAAGCCTTTTAGCCGATCTTCCCATAATGTTCACATCTTCGATTGCTCACCAGAATCGATCCCTCCCAAACCAGAATCGATCCCTCCCAAACCAGAATCGATCCCTCCCAAACCCTCCCTTCCAAGGGAGGGCCCCAGAGGGCTGCACCCTCTGGACTCCCGCAAGTTTGGCGAATGAGTCTGGCGGTACTGTGTTTAAGAGGCTGGGAGGTAGGAACGCTTATCCCTGCGGGACCGCTTGGACGTCGCAGGGGTTGGCCGGCGATCCCTGACAGGATGCACGGCCGTGGGCTAAGGTCAAGTGCAGGCTGTTCCTTCGGAATGCGCAAGACCCTTAGGGCAAGTGCAGGCTGTTCCTTCGGAATGCGCAAGACCTTAAATATAAATCCGCAATCGGGCTTTCCCGGTAGCTTTAGCTTCTCCACATCCTGCGACTATTATGTTCAGGAAGCTCTGGAAGAGGCTGTTAAGCCTGCCCTTAAACGAATTTGCGGGCTACTGCTTCGCTCCCTACGAGGATGTAGAAGGTCGATGTGGACGTGAGAACAGTGATATTCTTCTGCCTTCAAGCTCAGCAGGTCATATACAGCCACCTACCAAGAAGAAACGGCATCGCCGTCCTCTGCAAGAGGCGCATCCGTTTCTGTGAGAAATAGAAGGATAAATTATGGCGTGAACATATAAATTCTTATATTTTGCACAAAATGCCTGCAATCATACAGGTTTTTCGTGCAAAAACGGTCTTCGGAACCCAATGCCTGCAAAAGTGCAGGCATTTACGCCCCAGCGCTGGTTCGCAGACCCAACCGCCGGAAAACCTGTACTTTTGCAGGAATTCAGCGAACAAGTGAAAGCGGAGAGGAAATTCCTGTACTTTTACAGGAATTTCTCTCTGGGTGAGCATTCTGACCCTTCATCCTTAAGCTTTGGCATCCTTGTTCCGCGGTGTTGAATAGAGGCCGGCGAGCAGCTAATGGGGAAAGGGGCCTAAGTAGTAACATTCGCGGCAACAAAAATAGCACTGCCGTTAGATAAACGGCAGTGCCAGTCCATGTAGTTCTATAAGGGAGGAGTCGGACTACAGCAAGCCCTGCAGCTCGCCGTCCTCATCCAGATGCAGCCCTTCCGCAGCCGGCCGGGCCGGAAGGCCCGGCATCGTGACAATATTGCCGGTAATCACTACGGCAAATCCAGCACCCAAGGAAAGCGTGATGTCCCGTACTCCTAGGGTGAAGCCTTGGGGAGCGCCCAACAGCCGGGGCTGGTCCGAGAAGGAATACGGCGTCTTCGCCATACAGACCTGCAGCCCGTTCAGCCCAAGCCGCTCAATCACCGCCAGGCTGCGTTTCGCAGCTTGGGAGAAGGCTACCTCGGCACCGCGATAAATCTCGCGCACAAGGGTATGAATCTTGGCCGGAATATCCGCGTTGTCCTCATACAATGGGGCGAAGCCGCCTGTGTCTTCCTGTTCCAGCAGCTTCTGCAGCGCCTCAGCCAGCTCCAGTCCGCCGGCACTGCCCTGTGCCCATACTTTGGATACGGCGGCAGGGACACCGAGGCGGCGGCAGGCCTCGCGGATCTCATCGATCTCAGCTGCCGAATCACCTTCAAAATGATTGATGGCCACCAGCACAGGCACGCCAAATTTGCCCAGATTCTCAATATGACGCTCCATGTTGGACAGCCCAGCGAGCAAGGCCGCGCGGTTGGCTGCATACAGCTCATCTTTGCGCACTCCGCCGTTGTATTTCAGCGACTTGGCCGTTACTACCAAGACCGCTGCCGCAGGAGCAAGCCCGGCCTGGCGGCATTTGATATCCATGAACTTCTCCGCACCCAGATCAGCGCCGAAGCCCGCTTCTGTTACTACCACTTCAGCCAGCTTCAGAGCATAACGGGTGCCGATAACACTGCTGCAGCCATGAGCAATATTGGCGAACGGTCCGCCGTGTACAATAACCGGCGTTCCCTCCAGCGTCTGCACCAGGTTCGGCTTCACCGCTTCTTTTAGCAGCGCCGTCATCGCTTCCACCGCGCCAATCTCCTTGGCGGTTACCGGTTCGCCCTGACGGTTGTATCCGACCAGCATACGGCTAAGCCGTTTCTGCAGATCAGCCAGGTTGTCGCACAGGCACAGCACGGCCATAATCTCGGAGGCCGTAGTAATCTGGAAGCCGCTCTCGCGCACAGCACCGTTCCCGTCTCCGAGTCCAGTCACAATGCTGCGCAGACTGCGGTCGTTCATGTCCATGACTCTTTTCCACATAATGCGCTGCGGATCCAGATCAAGCGCATTGCCATGAAATATATGATTGTCGATCATTGCCGACAACAGATTATGTGCGGTCGTAACCGCATGGATGTCGCCCGTGAAATGCAGATTGATCTCATCCGCAGGCACAATTTGCGCTTTGCCGCCCCCGGTCGCTCCACCCTTCATGCCTAGGCAGGGGCCGAGGGAAGGCTCGCGCAGTGCAGCCACCGTCTTGACTCCTGCCGCATTCATCGCTTGGGCCAGCCCGATGGTGGTCAGCGTCTTTCCTTCGCCCGCAGGCGTGGGATTTACCGCAGTGACCAGCACCAGCTTGCCGTTTGGCTTGTTCTTAAGCTCTTCCCACAGCGACGGAGAGAGCTTGCTTTTGTATTTGCCGTACAATTCCAAATGCTGTCCATCAATGCCTGCTTCTGCTGCTACCTCTGTAATTAACCTCATGCTCTTAAGAAACCCTCCTGCCGTTATTATCCTGAATCTTCGCGCACCCTATGCGAGTCAGCCGTATGTATGTTGGGTGCATTCTATACAAAGGATACCCTGTCTGGAGAGAGCGTCAAGCATTATCTTTCAGAAAAGTTCACATGTGCTGGCAGACACAGTAAGCACAAACGGCTTGGCGGTCTGAAACTACAGCAAAGACTCAATGGTCTCTTTCATCGTTTCTGGTGATTCCTTCGGCTCTACCCGGGCCACAACATTGCCGCTGCGGTCCACCAGGAACTTGGTGAAGTTCCACTGGATATCGCTGGTGTCGCCGGTGCCGGGCTGTTGGCCTTTGAGGTATTGGAACAGCGGGCTGGCCTCGGGTCCGTTCACATCCATTTTGGCGAATACCGGGAAGGTGACTCCATAGTTAATCTGGCAGAACTCTTCCGCTTCCTCGCTGGTGCCTGGCTCCTGGCCGGCGAACTGGTTGCAGGGAAAGCCCAGCACAGCAAGTCCCTGTGCTCCATATTCCTCATTCAGCTTCTGGAGGTCGCCATACTGTGGAGTGAGTCCGCATTTGCTGGCCGTGTTGGCAATTAGCAGCACCTTGCCTTCATAGTCCTTTAAAGAGACTTCTTGGCCTGAAGGAGTAAGGGCTGCAAAGCTGTAGATCGACATTTCTGTTCCCAACCTTTCGCTAAGGGGATTTGATTCCATTCAAATTTAAACTTATCTGCAGCCGAAAGCAAACTTTGCAGTTCTGGCTCTTCTGGGACGCTCAGCCCTGCCTCACTCCCTGCAGGCCACAGGCAGAGGCAATCAGCTGCAAGGACTTCAGCTTGTCGGGGAAGCTGTGAATCAGGCTGGCAACCATGATCTCTTCACATTGGTAGCTCTCGGCAAGGACTTCAAGCTGGCTTTTGACTTCTGCGGGTGTCCCGACTACCATCCGTCTGCGGTTCTCCTGAATGCGGAATAAGTCAAAGGGAGCGTATTTATAACTTTGGGCAATCTCAGGCGAAGGCGTACGGGTGGAAGCATGTCCTTTCTCAAGCAGCACAAGCGCCAGATCGATACTGGAGGCTAAGCGGTCCGCTTCCCCGGCCGTTTCGGCACAGACGGCAAAAACAGCCACCATAGCCCGCGGCTTGCTGTCTGCAACGGAAGGACGAAAGCTCTGCACATACGCCTTCACAGCTTCAGCGCCTCCGTCCCCATTGATGAATTGGGCAAAAACAAACCCCATTCCCTGCTTCGCAGCCAGTGCCGCGCTGTCCTTGCTGGAGCCAAGCAGCCAGAGCTCGGGAGCCGTATCCACGGCAGGAGAGGCCAGCAGTCCGGCAAACCGGTGGTCCGGGCCGGTCTCGTCCTGCAGGTAGCCCTGCAGATCCTGAAGCTGCTGCTCGTAGCGGTCCAACTCGCGGCCCTGGTGGTTCTCCTGCAGCGCCCGGGTAGCCAGGCCTCCTCCGCCCGGCGCTCTCCCTGCCCCCAGATCAATCCTTCCGGGGTACAACCCCTCCAACACCCGGAAATTCTCCGCTACCTTATAGGCGCTGTAATGCGGAAGCAGCACCCCTCCCGAGCCGATCCGCAGCTTGGTAGTTACCGCTCCCAGATGCGCCATCAGCACCTCCGGACTTGAGCCTGCCAGCCCGCTGGCCGCATGATGCTCCGACACCCAGAAGCGGTGATAGCCGAGCTGTTCAGCCTCCCGCGCAAGCAGAGAGGTCTGCGCCAGCGCTTCGGCCGGCGAGCTGCCCTCCGATACCGGAGACTGGTCAAGCACACTTAATCTGATCATTTCGCCACTCTCCTTTTGAGAAGAATAGAACATTTTATCTTTACTGCTTAAGTCCAGCAAGGTACTATGGGGAAATTCTACCACTATTGGATCTCAGTAAGGCGATTGGATAAGCTTTATGCGAAAGGACAAGAGGCCTAAGTAGTAACATTTTATCTTTTTTTCCAGTATATCACGTAAACACAGCAGGCTCCTCCCCCGGTTAATCGGAGAAGGAGCCTGCGCTGCAGCTATACAGTTGTGGGCCTGCGGGCTGATAAGTACAGCCCAACGTCCATTTATTGAGCAGACACCGGAATTACGTCATAATATTCTTCCAGCGTCAGTCCGGAAGCTTCAACCCGTTCGGCAATGTCCTTGCCGACATAACGCACATGCCAAGGCTCGTACATATACCCTGTAATCGCTTGTTTGCCTTCCAGATAACGGATAATGTAGCCGTATTCCGCTGCATGCGCGGCCAGCCACTCCGCTTCCGGCGTGCCTCCGAAACAGCTCTCGGCGGCACATTTGCCGTCACTGCCGGAGATGTCGATCGACAGGCCGGTCTGATGCTCACTATAGCCGGGAACCGCGCTATAGGTGCGGGCCTTCTCCTCGCCGTCTCGCTCCACATAAAGGTTGAAGAGGCCTCTCTGGGTGTTCTCCGAGCGGTAAGCAGACACTCCGGCCAGATAGATGCCGTCCGCTTCCGCACCTGCAAACATTTCCTTCAGGGCGGCGGCCGCTTCGCTGCGCATCATCCGTTTCTCGATTTTTTCCTTGAAGATAAAACGCACATCGGGATAGACCAGATCCGTAGGCTCGTAGTCCTCCGGCAGCTTAATTTGCTTGTTGACCAATACCGCAATATTGTCAGGCTGCGCGGCAACCATCACCACACCTTCCTCACCGCTACCCGGCTCATCGGTCTCTATATAAATATCCTCCGGCTTAAGCCCCGGTCTGGGTGTCGCAGCAGCGCCGGGATCTTCTCCCGCCACTTCTCCTCCGCCTGTACCGGGAGGCTTGCCCTGAAGGCCGCCGTTACCCGATATATCCGTTCCGCTATTGTCCGTGGCGGCAGGTGCAGGCGACGTATATCTCCCTATCGCCCAACCGGCCGCAAGTACAAGAACTAACAAGAGCAATATTTTCGTTCCTCTAGACATCTGTACGTCTCCTCTCCACCTCCTCTACAGGGAGGGCCTAAAAACAAATGTTACCATAGGTTATTGGCCTAACGCCAACATCCTATGGTAACAGGTTCTATTTACAGGTATCCAGCACCTTTATCTGGATGTGCCGCGTCCGCCGCTCTTGAAGCCACCGGAGCCACCGCTCCGGCCGCCGCGCGAAGACCCGCCACTGCTTCCAGTGCCACCGCCGGTGCCGCGTCCGCCCTTGCCGCCGAAGCCGGCTTTACCGCCGCTCTTGCCCTTGCCTTTGGCGCTGCCATAGCCGCTGCCTGGCCCGCCCCGCGGCTTGCCGCCGGTGTAGGCTCCGCCGTCTGCGCCTCTGGCTACATTCTCGCTGTAGCCAGTGCTCGGACGGCCCTTGCCTACGCCGCGCTGCGCGCCCGCGCCGGAGACTGCCGCCGGAGCGGCTGGGCTTTCGCCTCTGGAGGCGAAAGCGCCGTAGCCGCCGCCGACTCTCGGCACGCCGGCAGCCTTGGCTGCGCCCGTGCCGCCCTTCGGCGGCGCGGCGCTGTAGTCGCTGCGCTTGCCGCCGCTGGCCGCGTCACCACGGCTGCGGCGTCCTTCCGCAGGCGCGGCCCAGCCGCCTGCGTCCTTGCCGCGTCCGCGGCCGCCCTGGCGAGCGCCGCCACCTTCGCGCGGTGCTCCGCCGCTGCGGCCTGCGCCGCGGCTGGCGGTCTTCGGCCCGCGTCCGGCACGCGCCGACTCGGGCGCTGCGTTCTGGCGGCCTCCATGACGGCCGCCGCCAACGAGGATGCCGCTGAATTCGCCAACCCCGAATTCATCTTTCTCATAACGGCGGCGGTCCAGCCGCTGCGAGATGCCATGCTCGATCAGATCCAGGTTGCCCTGCTCGCGCGGGGACACGAAGGTGATCGCCAGGCCCTTGCCTCCGGCACGGCCGGTACGGCCGATCCGGTGGATGTAGCTGTCCGCATCCAGCGGCAGATCATAGTTGAAGATGTGGGTGATACCTTCCACATCCAGACCACGTGCGGCTACGTCCGTAGCTACGAGCAGCTGCAGTTTGGCATCGCGGAATCTTTTCATGACGGCTTCGCGTTTGCCCTGGGACAAGTCGCCATGCAGCTCATCGCAATCGTAACCCGCTTCACGCAGCGCTTCATTCAGCTTGGATACCCGCCGTTTGGTGCGGCAGAACACAATCGCAAGGTAAGGCCGGTCGCGTTCGATCAGACCTTTAAGCGCTTCTTCCTTATTGCGGTCAGAGCATTCAATTACCTGCTGCTGGATATTGTCCAGCGGAATCGGCGAACCGCTCTTGATGATGATGTCCAGCGGCTCTTTCATGTAGTTCGCAGCCAGCCGTTTCACCGGATCAGGCATCGTTGCCGAGAACAGCATCGTCTGGCGGCGGTAAGGAACGGCCGTAATGATCGTCTCCACATCCTCCAGGAAACCCATATGCAGCATCTGGTCAGCCTCATCCAGCACCAGCATCTTCACGCCGTCCAGATCCAGGGTGCCGCGGCGCATATGATCCAGCAGCCGGCCCGGTGTTCCGATAATCAGATGTCTGCCGCCTTCCAGCTTGCGCAGCTGCTTGTCCACATCCTGGCCGCCGTATACTGCGAGAATCTTAACGTCTGTATGACGCGCCAGCTTGCGGGCCTCCTCTGTAATCTGCAGGGCCAGCTCACGTGTAGGAGCCAGAATCAGCGCCTGCGGATAAGCCTTCTCGGTATAAATCTTGTCCATAATCGGCAGCAGGAACGCCAGCGTCTTCCCGGTTCCTGTCTTGGCTCTGGCGATAACATCAAGCCCTTGCACCAATGGCGGAATCGCTTCCTGCTGTACAGGGGTAGGCTTCACTATGCCCTGCCCTTGAAGCAACGTGCTCAACAATTCTGATATTCCTAATTCTTTAAAACCCGGCAAATTCTCCACCTCACTTATATTCTTCAAATTTGGTTATAGAACGTGAACTTAAGAATGTTCTATTCGGAGCCCTTTCATTCTTAAGTTCATCTTGTACAGCTTAGTGATTCTTTCTAAGTATCGGATCAGGCTTCACCTGCAACAAACAAAAGCGGAAGAACCCCACCGGAGTCCTTCCGTCCCATTGAATCTTGACCATCTCTTTATTTATAACCATATAGCTCTACAGAGCAATGAAGGCAATGTCTGGGTTAAGTATCTCCCTGCGCGCGCCGACCTGCCGCACAGTTTAGAAAGTAATCTTTTACATTGTACTAGATACAATCCCTTTTGTGTGTAAATACACAACATTTATTATTCAGGCAACCCAGCCGCACAGGCATAGGATTCCCCAATTACAGGACATCTAGAAGCGGCCTGACTTAATAATGGAGAACAGCAGCCATAGGAACAGCAGCAGCGCCACCACTCCGCCGATTTCCACTGCCGGGAAGTCCCACAGCAGCGACGGTGTGCCCCGCAGGGCGGAACCGACAATCAGGCCGACCATGATAATGCTGAAGGCCAGCAGTACAATGCTGAAGGACAGGCGGTTCCCTACCCGGACCAGCTTGCGTTCGAGTCCCTGCAGCTCTGGCAGCCCGACCTCCACCTTCAGCTTGCCCTTGCCGATCAGCGCCGACAGCTGCCTGGCCTGGGCGGGCAGCTCGACCAGACTCTCCGCCAGATCGGCCACGCCTCCCCAGAGCTTGCGCTGCAGCCTGCCGCTGCTAAAGCGCTGCTTCACCAGTTGGCGGCCAAAAGGCTCCGCCATCTGCACAATGCTGAACGCGGGGTCCATGTTTCCCACGACCCCCTCCAGCGTCAGCATGGTTTTGCCCAGCATCGCCAGATCGGGCGGAATGACCAGCTGGTGCTTACGGGCGATGCCGAACAGGTCGTTCAGCGCTTTGCCGATGCTCACCTTGTTAAAGGGAACATCGTAATATTCCTCCCGAAGCCGGTCCATGTCCTCATGAAGTGCGCTCCGGTCAGCATCCTCGCCGATTACGCCTAACCTCAGTATTGCCCGCACCATAGAATCGGTATTCTTCCGCATCAGCGCAATAATCAGTGCAGAGAGATGATCCTTCATCTCCTCGCTCAGCCGGCCGACCATACCGAAGTCAATCAGCGCCAGCCGTCCGTCTGCCAGCACCATGACATTCCCTGGATGGGGATCGGCATGGAAGAAACCATGGATGAAGATCTGTTTCAGCATCATCTCCACAAGCTGCTGGGCAACGGCCTTCAGCTCGAAACCCCGGCTGACGAGTTCTTCGGTGCGGTTAAGCGTAATTCCCTCCACATAATCCATGGTCAGCACCCTTGTGGAAGTATAATCCCAGTGGATATCAGGGATGTATGTCTTGTCCTGGCTGGTCAGCTGAAGGGAGATCTTCTCCGCATTGCGGCCCTCCTGGCTGTAATCCAGCTCCGCGAGCAGCGATTTCGTGAACTCCTCTGTCATGCGGGACAAGCCGTATTGCTTGGCCCAATCCAGCCGGCGCTCGGCAAGCACGCTAAGATCACGCAGAATCTCCAGATCACGGCTCATCGTCCGCAGCACGCCCGGACGCTGGATCTTGACGGCTACAACTTGACCGCCGTGCAGCACAGCCCGGTGCACCTGGCCGATTGAGGCCGCTGCCAGCGGGGTATTGTCAAAGGATTCAAAGATTTCGTCGATATGCTGGTCCATTTCCTGCTCGACGATCTGCCGCGCGCCGTCCGCAGAGAACGGCGGCACATGATCCTGCAGCTTCACCAGCTCCTGTATGATCGAATCGGGAAGCAGGTCGGAGCGTGTACTGGCCAGCTGGCCCAGCTTGACAAAAGTTGGCCCCAGCTCCTCCAGAACAAGGCGGACCCGTTCCCCGAGTGTAAGACTTAGATGAGCCTCCTGCGTCACCAGACGGCGCGGCAGCGAGAGCAGATGATAGAGTCCCAGCTCCTCCACCATATAGCCGAAGCCATGGCGCATAAGCGCCATGGCAATGGAGCGGTAACGTCCGGCATGCCTGATGCGGACCGCCATTTATTCCGTACGCGTTTCCGGCAAGGTTCCCTCAAGATGGGAAATGCCCTCAAGCTCGGCCACACGGGCCTCGAGTTCAGCAACCTTCGCTTCAAGTGCAGCGATTTCGCTGTGCTGGGGCACCTTCAACTCTTTAAGAACTCGCTGAACCTGCTCCTGCACTGCCGTCTTAAGTATTCCGCGCTCTTCTTCGCCGCGTTCTACCAGCCGGTCAACGAGTGCTTTGGATTCCGAGGGAGCCAGTTCCCCGCGTTTCACGAGTTCTTCCACTACCTTCTCCACTTTTTCCTTGCTGACAATGGTGAGGCCCACTCCTAAAGAGATCGCTTTTTTGAACAAATCACTCATGGTACTTTCCTCCCAAAGATTCCGCTGTGCGAACAAACGGAAGTTATGGTTAAAGTATACCCTATCCTGGCCATTATTCACAAAACAGTCCAGCAAGGCGTTCCGGATTTCCCGAAATTTATCTGTGGATGCGGGCAGCCCAGGTCGCAGCCTGCAGAATAAATTTCCGCACTTCCGGATGGCGGAAGGACGGCTCATGGTGACCAGGCATCAGATAGACCACCCGGCCCTGGCCGTAGCTGTGGCACCAAGCCGCAGGCAGCCATTCCCCTTCCGCTTCATACTGGAGCAGAATGGTCTTCTCCGTGAACGGATCGAACTCAAAGCGATAAGGCTCCTCATCCAGCTGGAAGTCTGCTATGCCTTCCGTGATGTCATGCTCCAGCACTCTGAAATTAAGCGGGGCAAACGGCGGATGGCCGGTGAAGCGGCCGCCGATCAGATGGGCCAGCTCGTAGCGCTTCGCCAGCGACACGCCCGTGTGCAGTACAATCAGACCGCCGCCGCCGCTGACATAGCTGAGAAGTCCCGCGGTTTGCTGAGGCGAAACGGTCTCGTTCCACAGCTCGTTATAGGCGATGCAGAGATCATAACCTGCCAGATGCTCGCCGAGCATCAGCTTCTTGTTCTCCGAGCACTGTACAGTCAGCAGTTCATTCAGAATCTCGCTGATCTGCTTGTCCACTCCCTGCAGGGGGTGAAACCGGGGATGGGTATAATCGCCAAGCAATAAACATTTTCTCTTATCCATAAGGTCCTCCTTGAAGTTTGGTGCGATTGAAGTTTGGTGCGATTTAGAATGTTACTCTAGGACGTTCGGAGTAAATAGATGCGAAAATGCAACTAATTTCAGCTGAAACGCCCATCATCAGGAAAATAAGTGCATATCCGCAACTAAATTCGAGTAAAGCAAGCTTATTACGCTAAAAATCCTAAATTAGGTGCGCTTTCGCACTTATTTCCTCCAAAACAGAAAAAAACGGCTAAATAGATGTAGTTTCGCAACTAATTCGGCGGACCGGACCTTACCGCGCGCGGCGTCGCGTTGCATGACGGTGGTCGACCACATGTGGACCGCTCCTAGGAGACGATCATGGAACTGAATCTGGAGCGTCCAGACCAAGATAGGGAAGTTATGGGGCTTAAACATACACCATATACTCTTGCCATCTAGTTATCGGCTGTTCCGCTGTGCAGCAACATAACGGCCAAGCTCCACCAGCATGCTGCCCATCCGCTCATGCTCAGGCATTACAATCCGCTGTACGCCTTCATCCTTCAGCGCCGCCGAGGTAATGCGGCCTACGGATACGGCAAGCACCTGCTCATTCAAGGCCCGGCGCAGCTCATCCTGCTTGCCCTGCTCCCCGGCGAACTCCCACAGGAAGCGGAACTGCGGTGCGCTTGTGAAGGCTACAGCGTCCAGCGTACCTTCCATAATTTCAGCCAGCAGCCTTGCCAGCGAGCCAGGTTCAGGCAATGTGTGCCGATAAGGCATCAGCTGGCGGACTACTGCGCCCGCCTCTTCCAGCCACTGAACGAGCTGAGGCGCAGATTCACCATGCAGCTGAAGCACGACCTCCTTGCCGTTCAGCTCCAGGTGCTGCATTCCGCGGATCAGTCCGGTCGTACTGCCGTCATCGTCGCGGACATCCGGTTCAATGTCCAGCTTCTTCAGGGCATTGACTGTCTTGTAGCCTCTGGCGGCAATCAGGGAACCGGAGAGCACCGCGCGGAATTGCGCCGTCGTTCCCATACTCTCGGCTTTGCCTATCAGAGCTGTCAGGCCCATTCCCGTGGTGAGGATCGCCAGATACGGCGGATGGCTGATCCATGAGGAGAGACCGGCCTCCAGCAGCTCGTCATCCAGAAACACTGTTCCCTGTGCAGGCCGGAGCAGGGCGGTTCCGCCCATATTGTGCACCAGCTTAGCCATCTCCTCTGATTTGCGGGGGCCGGCGAGGGCGATGGTCATGCCTTGTAATTGCTCTGCCATATTATCTCTCCTTCATAAAGGAACTCTGCGTTATTTGTTTATCAGTATAATTGCAAAGCAAAGAAAAAGAAAAGGCCGATTATTGAAAACTGCCTCATAAAAAGCGAACAGGACCGCATCTGCTGCTTCCGCTGTCAGCCTCCTGCGGCAGGCAGACGGAAGCGGCGGCGAGGCCCTGCAGCTCACGGGAAAGCCGGCCAAGATCGGCGGCGGCGGTGATCTCCTCCATGGATGCCAGCTGCTCCTGCGCAGCGGCCGAGATCGTCTCACTCGCTTTCCTCTGGGACTTAAGTATGATATATTCCGCAGCCTAACTATATAATTATATATCCGGACCGGGAACCCCTCTTTTTACTCTTTTTCTTCAATATTCTCCTGACATTCAGCATTCCTCCACAAAAATGATACAAAAAGACCGCTCTTTTGAAAGCGGTCTTTTCTTATATATTCAACTTGGGCTGCGGCTGCGGGGAAGCTAGTTCAAGCTCTTGCTCCGGCAATCCGAACACACGCCTCCGAATACCACATGTGCATGTGAGATCGAATATCCTGTCTCCGCCGAGACTGTACGAACCCACTCCTCCGGCACCTGGCTCATCACTTCATCTACCGCTCCGCATACTTCACAGATAATATGCTGATGGTCGTCCATCCGGGCATCGTAGCGGCTGGCAGCTTCCCCAAGCTTAAGCTCGCGGATCAGCTGTTTATCGGACAGATAGCGCAAAGAGTTATAGACTGTGCCATAAGCCAGGTTATGTCCATGCTCCACCAGCCGGATCATGACTTCCGCAGCGGTGGGGTGGTCTGGCGAATTGCGGATAATATCATATACAGCTTGGCGTTGGGAGGTCAGATTCAGGTTTCGTATGGTGATCATCCCTTCACTTATTTTTAGATCAAGTATAAATCTCTAGCGGGCAGGCGTCAATTTAACCCCTAATTTACCTGATCATTCCTGAATGCTTAATATCCACCTTCACCTTCACCTCGAATTCAAGCTCCGGGTATAGTCCCTCCCACTCCTTCATTTATGTGGCATTATTGAAGTGCCGCGCCCCGTAATGCAGCCCCCAGCCAAAAGGGTCCATTCCACTGGCCTGAATCCTGGTGAGCATGGCCTTCACTTTATTGCTCAAATCCGCTTCGCCTGCCGCCGAGATCTTTTTCAGCAGCTTATGCGTCACAACCTCCTGTGTGCTATTCTCCTCCAGAATACCCTTGATCTTAATCGTATAGCGGATTCGCGGGGGGACCCTTCTCCGGTGTGAACAGACCGTAGGCAGCACTTGAGCTCTCAAGCCCCTCGCCAAGAATTATCGATTTGCAATGTTGCCATTCCTTATATTGGCACACCGCTTGCGATTTCATGCATTCTGCCCACGCTGCTAGTTTCTTTTGGCGCAACAGTGGTAATAAATGAGAGGATGAGTTCTGGATGAAAGGATGAGATCATAATGGATATCAAGCAAACAACAGCGAGCCTTCCGCAATTTCCGAAATCACTGTGGCGGGATACAGTCGATTTGCCCTCTTTCAGTCCGCTGACTGAGGACATTACAACAGATGTGGCCGTTGTGGGCGGGGGAATTACCGGCATTACCGCAGCTTACCTGCTGGTGAACGCCGGTTATCAGGTGGTGCTGCTGGAGGCGGGGGAGCTGCTGGCAGGCACCACCGGCTTCACCAGCGCCAAGCTCACCACGCAGCACGGCCTCATCTACCATGACCTGCTGCAGCATTTCGGCGAGGAGCAGGCAAGGATGTATCACCGCAGCAATCACGAAGCGATGGAATGGGTGATCCGAACCGCCGAAGAGCTTAAGCTGTCCTGCGGGATCAAACGCGAGCCGGCTTATCTCTATGCCGATGCCGGCGATGACAAAACCCTGAAGCAGCTCGAGAAGGAATACGAAGCTTATCAGCAGCTGGGACTGGCGGGGGAGTGGCAGGACAATATATCCATTCCCTTGATGGCAGGCGGGGCGATCAAGGTCGCAGACCAGGCGCGCTTTCATCCGCTGCAGTATCTGAAGGGCCTGCTGCAGGCCTTTTTGGACAAGGGCGGGGTTGTCTACGAGCATACGATGATTGGGGAGAAGGTCCAGCAGAAGGATCTGTTGACGCTGTTCACAGAGCAGGATGAGCTGAAGATCCATTGCCGCCATGCGGTATCGGCCTCGCATTTTCCTTTCTATGACGGTGGAGCGCTATATTTCTCAAGGCTGCACGCAGAGCGTTCCTATTGCCTGGCAATTGAGCCGGAGACCCCATTCGAGGGCGGGATGTATCTCAGCGCAGGCCAAACTACACGCTCCCTGCGGGCGGTTGAATGGGAAGGCCGGGAGCTGATTATTGTCGGCGGCGACAACCACAAGACGGGCCAGGGCATCTGCACCTTCGGGCATTATGAGAATCTGGAGAAGTTCGCGGGCGAGCTGCTTGGCATCAAGTCCATACCTTACCGCTGGTCTACCCAGGATCTGATTACTCTGGACAGAGTGCCCTATATCGGCAAGATTTCCGGCGAGGAGGAAATTTACATCGCGACCGGATTTAGAAAATGGGGCATGACGAACGGTACGCTGGCCGCGCAGATGATCTGCGATCAGATTCAGGGCAAGGAGCATTCTTGCTCCGAGCTGTACGATCCTTCCCGCTTAAAGGCCAATCCGGGAATCAAGAATTTCATCGTGCAGAATCTTAATGTCGCCAAGGAGCTGGTCTCCGGCAAACTGGAGCCGGCAGATAAGAAGAAGCAAGAATTGCAGCCGGATGAAGGGGCTGTCGTGAAACATGACGGCAAACGGGTCGGCGCATACAGAGATCCCGAGGGCGCTCTTCATCTGGTGGACCGAACCTGCACCCATATGGGCTGCGAATGTGAATGGAATGACGCCGAACGTTCCTGGGACTGCCCTTGCCACGGCTCCCGTTACTCCTACAGCGGCGAGGTGCTGGAGGGACCGGCTACGGTCCCGCTGACGAAGCTGTTATAATAGGGTAGAAATAGTCCAAGGGAGATGATTACAGGTTATGGAAATAAGAGGAAAAAGCGTAGTGATTACCGGTGCAGGCAAAGGGATCGGCAAGGCTCTGGCCCTGGCTTTGGCCAAAGAAAGAGCGAACCTGGGTCTGATCTCCAGAACGTCAGCTGATCTGGAGGCCCTGAAATCAGCCTTAACTGAAGTCTACGATGTGAAGGTGAGCATTGCGGTGGCCGACATCTCCGTGCGCGAGGAGGCGGAACGGGCGGTAGTCTCGCTGCAAGAGAGTCTGGGTAGCTTCGATGCCCTGATCAACAATGCCGGGATCGCCCGGTTCGGGACCTTCCTGGAAATGGACCCTGCGGACTGGGAGCAGCATATGCAGGTTAACCTGTTCGGCACCTATTATGTAACCCGGGCAGCCCTGCCGGCAATGATTGAGCGCAGCAGCGGCAATATCATCAACATCTCCTCCACGGCGGGCGAACGCGGCTTCGCTACCGGCTCTGCCTACTGCGCTTCCAAGTTTGCCCTGATGGGCATGACCGAAGCGCTGGCGCAGGAGGTGCGCAAGCACAACATCCGTGTTGTCGCTTTGACGCCAAGCACCGTCAACACCGCGCTCGCTTCGAGCGCCGGGCTGCCGATCGGCGATGAAGACCGGATGATGCAGCCGGAGGATATTGCCGAGCTGGCGCTGGCAGCATTGAAGCTGCCTGACCGTGTCTTCCTCAAGACGGCCGGGATCTGGACGACTAACCCACAATAAGCAAGGCACACCAGACATCCCGCTTCATGCGCGAATGGCAGTTCTGGTGTGGAGGTTATTGCTTTATATGGTAACAGAGAAGCAGGGGGCAGCTAGCCCCCTGCTTCTCGCATCATGGTTACATATTCATCCATATCGTTCCCAACATCGGTACATCAGCTAACCGGCTTACATGGAAGGTAATTTTTCTAAATTGATTCACGCGGCAGGACAGTATTTTTTCATTTTTTCCATAAACAGCTGGAGTGGTTTCCTAAGAGCCATCAAATTAGTTGCAAAAGTGCATCTAATTAGCTGATTTTTACCATGTTGGAGCAAATAGTTGCAAAAAAGCACCTAATTCCGGTGTTTGAGCGTTCAAGACTTGATTTACCCGAAATTAGTTGCATTATTGCACTTAATCGCCTCCTGACAGAGGTTCCAGCTGAAATTAGTTGCAGTTTCGCATCTAATTGCGTTGAACGTTCCGGAGTAACATTCTAAACCCTCATTGAGACCTAAGCAGTAACCCTCATTGAATGTTACTTTTCCTATGTATAGAGCAAATGTTATACTCTGCATCAACCTTCAGGAAAGGTGTTCCAAGGAGTAACGCGTAGGTGGCTATAGGGAAAAACTACCGTTAATTTGCGGAATTGTTCGATTCCCATGGGTTATAGGGAAAGTGACCACTAAATGCTCCGTTGAGGGCTTTTCTATGCGGATCGGACTTAATTTAGTGGTAAAAATTCCCCATCCCCTTATCGAATCGCCTTACTGAGATCAACTAGTGGTAGAATTTCCCTATAATTCCTTACTGGCTCTAAGTAGTAACCACAATAAGAACTAGTAGATCTCGCCAGATGCTGTTTAACTGGTGCGGGAGGCTCCCATAATAAGGGCAGCCCTATTCCCTGCCGCCTGCCGGCAGTGGCTTCTCTACCTCCACATGTGTGCCCGGCCAGAAGGCCCGGCGGCCAAACAGCATCGTAAGGGCTGGAACAAGCAGCGGGCGGACAATAAAGGTGTCCAGCAGCACGCCGAGGGCTGTGATGATGCCGAACTGCACCAGCACTTGAATCGGCAGACTGGCAAGCACCGCGAAGGTGCCGGCCAGGATAAGGCCAGCGGAGGTGATTACCGAGCTGGTCTCATTGACCCCTTCGGCAATCGCCTGCTTCAGCGGCATGACCTTACGCTTTTTCCAAATGTTCGAGATCATAAAGATGTTATAATCCTCGCCCAGTGCCACCAGGAACACGAACGAATACAGCGGAATGGCTCCTTGGATCGCGTCTGCGCCTAGCAGATAATGAATGATCAGCCAGCCCAGACCCAGCGCCGAGAAGAAGGACAGGATGACCGTAGCCACCAGATAAATCGTCGCAACGACCGAACGCAGGTACAACAGCAGCAGCAATGTTATTAATCCGATTACAACAGGGATGATCAGGTCTGTATCACGGTCGCCAATCACCTGAGTGTCATGCTGCGTGGCGGTTTGCCCACTGACCCACACCTTATCCTGAGGATTGTCAATCCCCGCATCATCCAGCGCCTGCTCTGCCGTTGCCAGCAATGCAGGAATGTAGTCCATCGCTTCGAGTGAATACGGGTTCGTCTTGAATTCAAGATCATAGCCAGTTATGTTGGGACTTACGGCACCCGGCTGCGGATCAGAGACCGTGTCCACATATGAGATGCTCTCCAGCACAACTTGGAGATCGGTGGGATTGGCTACACCCTGCGTATCAACGATCAGCTTGGCCGGTGCTAGCTCTCCCGGCGAGAACTGGTTGCCGATCAGATCAAAGCCTTCCCGCGATTCCATAGTCTTCGGAAACGAAGACAGAATATCGTAGGTGAACTTGATCCCGCTGGAGAACGAAGCCAGAATGCCCAGTCCGATGATCGTTACGCCCACGACCGCCCAAGGGCGGGAAACCACCAGTCCACCGATTCCCTTCTTGCGGGATACCTTCGGCTGTGGAGCCGGTTTCCCGGCGGCTGCGGCACGTTCCGCCTCCATTTCAGGCGTGCGGGGAATAAACGGGAAGAACGAGGTTCTTCCGAAGATGGCCAGCAGCGCGGGCACCAGCGTCAGGCTGGCTATCCCCATAATGAAGATGGAGACGCTGAACGGAACAGCAAAGCGGTGATACGCCCCGTATTTCGCCAGCAGCAGCGCGAACAGTGCGAGCACTACCGTGAAGCCGCTCATCGCAATCGCCCCGGAAGCTTCGGTGATGGAGCGCAGGAGCGCACGGCTCTTGCTCCGCTCGACCTTCAGGAGCTGGCGGAAGCGCGAGATCAGGAACAGACAATAATCGGTTCCTGCGCCGAACAGCAGCACGGTCATAATAGAGATGGCCTGTGAATCTACGGTAATCCAGCCCTTCTGTGCCATGAAGCCCAGCACAGGACTGGTTGCGCCATAAGCGAACCCGACGGCAACCAGCGGAATAAGCGCAAGAATCGGTGAGCGGTAGATCACCAGCAGGAACACCAGCACCAGAATCACCGTTGCAATCAACAGAGAGACGTCAGCGTTCTCGAATAATCCGGTAGCATCGATGGTGATTCCTACGGGTCCGGTGACCCTAAGACTCAGCTCATCGCTCTCTGTCTTGGCTGCTGAAGGATCAGCACCCGTCTCGGCAGCAATCCGTTCCTTCAGCTCCGTTACCGCTTCGCCAAGCTGCTCACTGTCAGCTGTCTTGTCGAACAATACTGGAGTGACCAATGTGCTCTGATCCTCAGATAAGGAAGCCTGCAGCGCCTGCGGCGGCAGCTGGCCCAGCGGCGGAACGAAGTTCTGGTGCGGCAGCGGCTCCTGCTCCAGCTTGCTGTAGGTAGCCGTTATATGTACTAAATCTTCGCTGGAAAGTCCGCCTTCCCTGTGCCAGACCAGCAATGCCGGAACTCCGCTGCCGCCGGGGAACTCCTTCTCGGCCAGGGCTGCCGCCCGCACCGATTGTGAATCCTCCGGCAGATTGGGCGCATTGTTGACAACCTGCGAGTTAACTGCAGGCCATAACACGGTAAGCGCGCCTACTACAATGATCCATACGAGAAGAGTAATCCATTTAGTCTTACTTCCCGCCACCCATTTTCCGTAGCCTGACATTCCCTTCACCCTCTCTTATGTACCCGGCAGCCACAAAATGAGCCACGGGTCATTTTTTACCCTTATCATATATACCCATCAAATTTTTATCAAATCATATTTATTTCTCACCTCTTTTCCATGCCTGAAACCTCAAAACGCCCCGCCATCCACAGCAGGCTGATCAGCGCGTCTGTGAAGGCGGGGCGTTTGGGTGTTATGTCAGTATTAATGTACTTTTATCCTGCATCCGGCAGGTCATCCCCCGAGAATTGGCTGTTGTACAGGTCAGCATAGAATCCGCCTGCTGCCAGCAGCTCCTCATGGTTGCCTTGCTCAATGACCGTCCCCTGGTTCATCACCAGGATCAGATCGGCATCCCGAATGGTGGACAAGCGATGGGCGATAACAAAGCTGGTCCGGTTATCCATCAGGTTATTCATTGCTTTCTGGATCAAAACCTCTGTACGTGTATCGACACTGCTTGTAGCTTCATCCAGAATCAGGATCGAAGGATCGGCCAGGATGGCCCGGGCGATCGTAAGCAACTGCTTCTGCCCTTGTGAAATATTGGAGGCTTCTTCATTTAGAATAGTATTGTAGCCCAGCGGCAACGTACGGATGAAATGGTCAGCATGTGCAGCCTTAGCGGCCCGCACCACGTCGGCTTCCGTGGCTCCTTCACGCCCATAGGCAATGTTGTCGCGGATCGTGCCGTTGAAGAGCCAGGTATCCTGCAGCACCATGCCGAATCTGCTGCGCAGCTCACTGCGTTTCATATCGGTGATGCCTACACCATCAATGATAATCTCTCCGTCGTCCAGCTCATAGAAGCGCATCAGCAGGTTGATGAGCGTAGTTTTGCCGGCTCCGGTAGGTCCGACAATAGCGATGGTCTGGCCGGGACTGACCTCAATATTCATATCCTGAATCAGAATCTCGTCTGCTTTATAGCCAAATTTCACATGGCGGAATTCTACAGCGCCTCCAACCGTTTCCTCATCCTGCTTCACTAGGGACGTCGAAACTTCCTTGACTTCCTCTTCTTCATCCAGCAGTTCAAAGACACGTTCTGCGGAGGCAATAGTGGACTGGATGATGTTGGCGATATTGGCCGCCTGCGTAATCGGCATCGTAAATTGGCGGGTATACTGGATAAAGGCCTGGATATCCCCGACATTAATCATATTGCGGGTTACAAAAATACCTCCGACCACACAGATCAGCACATATCCAAGGTTCCCGATAAACATCATCAGCGGCATAATCATCCCGGAGAGGAACTGTGCTCTCCAGCCGGTATCGTACAGGGTGTGGTTGATGCCGTCGAAATGCTCCAGCGAGTTCTTCTCGCGGCCAAAAGCCTTGATGACCCGATGACCGGTATACATCTCCTCCACATGTCCGTTCAGCTCGCCAAGTGATTTCTGCTGGCCGATGAAATACTTCTGTGAACGCTTGGAAATGCCCAGAATGACCACGAAGCTCAGCGGCAGGGTCAGGATGGTAATCAGCGTCAGCCATGGGCTGATGGTGAGCATCATCACAATGACCCCAATGATGGTCACGATGGAGGTAATCATCTGGGTCAAGCTCTGCTGCAGGGTGGTGCTGATATTATCCACATCATTGGTGGCACGGCTGAGGATTTCCCCATGAGTGCGGGAATCGAAATATTTCAGCGGCAGACGCTCCAGCTTGCTGTTGATCTGCTCACGCATATCATATACAACCTTCTGGGCTACCCCAGACATTACGTAGGCCTGAATATAGCTGAACAATGAGGCTAACAGGTAGAGCGCGGCCAGTTGGATCAGAATATCATTAATTGCTCCGAAATTAATCGCCGCTCCAGGAACGCCGGTCAACTTCCCGTAGGCCCCCACGAATAGCTCGTTAGTCGCTTTACCCATAATTCTGGGACTGAATATACTGAACACGGTACTGGCGATAGCCATAATAAAGACAATAATCAGCTGAAACTGCCGCGGGCGCAAATAATGGATCAGACGCCGCAGCGTACCTTTGAAATCCTTGGCTTTCTCCGCAGGCATGATCATTCCCGGAGGTCCGCCCGGGCCTGGGCCTTTGTGTCCCCGCGGTGCGGATTTGCTTGCTTTGTTCTGTTCACTCATGCTATTTCCTCCTCTGACAGCTGCGAGGATACGATCTCGCGGTACACTTCATTGTTCTCCAGCAGCTCGCGGTGTGTGCCCATACCGGCAATTACACCTTCATCCATGACAATGATCCGGTCGGCATCCATAACGGTACTGACACGCTGGGCAACAATCAGAACTGTAGATTCCGTCGTTTCCCCTTTGAGTGCGGCACGCAGGTTGGCATCTGTCTTGAAATCCAGCGCCGAGAAGCTATCGTCAAATAGATACACCTCAGGCTTGCGGACCAGCGCACGGGCGATCGACAACCGCTGCTTCTGTCCGCCTGAGACGTTGTTCCCGCCTTGGGCAATTTCGGAGTTGAAGCCCTCCTTCATGGCGGAAATGAAATCGTAGGCCTGGGCAACTGTAGCGGCATGGATGACTTCTTCATCTGTAGCATCCTCTTTGCCGTAGCGGATGTTCTCGCTTATTGTGCCGGTGAACAGCACCGCTTTTTGCGGAATATAGCCAATCTTGGCGCGCAGCTGCTCCTGGGTCATCTCACGCACATCCACACCATCCACGCGCACTGCACCTTCAATGACATCGTAGAATCTTGGAATCAGGCTGAGCAGCGTAGACTTGCCTGAACCGGTACCACCGATGATCGCCGTAATCTCACCTGGCCGGGCACTGAAGCTGATCCCGGAGAGCGCAGGCTGCTCGGCACCCGGGTAAGAGAAGGACACATTGTCGAACTCAACGAATCCGTGCATGCCGGCGCGTCCGTCTTTTGTGGTAGCATCCGCTGTAATCTGCAGCTCGCTGCCTGTAGGATCAGTAAATTCAGGTTTCATATCCAGCACTTCGTTGATCCGGATGGCGGAAGCGGAAGCACGCGGGATAAGCACAAACATCATGGACACCATAATCAGCGAGAACATAATCTGCATCGCATATTGAATAAAAGCCATCAGTGAGCCTACCTCAAGGTTGCCATCATCGATACGGATACCACCGAAATATAGAATGCCAATCATCGAGAAATTCATCACGAGCATCATCATCGGCATCAGTCCGGCCATTACCTTGTTCACCTTGATCGCCGTGTCGGTCAGATCGGTATTGGCTGCAGTAAACCGCTTGTTCTCATGATTAATGCGGTTAAAGGAGCGGATGACACGGATGCCGGTCAGATGCTCGCGCAGCACCAGATTCAATTTATCCAGCTTGATCTGTATCGCCTTGAACAGCGGCAGACCCTTCATTCCTATCAGGAAGATAACTGCCACCAGCACAGGAATTACGACCACGAAGATCAGGGAGAGCTTGGCATCCTCCGAGACCGCCATAATAATCCCGCCGATCATCATCATAGGCGCACCGACCATCATCCGCAGCATCATGGTAAGTACAGTCTGTACCTGTGTAATGTCATTGGTGGTGCGGGTAATCAAAGAAGCGGTACCCAGCTTGTCGAATTCATGCAGCGTGAAATTCTCTACATGGCTGAACATGCGTGAGCGGGTATTCTGGCCGAAACCGGCTGCGACTTTGGCCGATAAATAACTGGCAATCACGGAGAAGAGCGCGCCTGCTCCTGCAACCAGCAGCATGAAGCCGCCGATCTTCCAGATATAGCTGCGGTCCCCCTGGACAATCCCTTTGTCTACTATGTCGGCCATTAGCGTAGGCAGGTAGAGATCGCCCATGGACTGCAGAAATACGAGTATTAATATAGCCGCGATAGCCAGCTTAAAAGGCTTCAGTTGTTTCATTAATTTAATCATGCTTCTCATCTCCGTTCATTTGTAGCCCATCCAGATTGGGCGGCGGATTGTTCTCTACGAACTCATGAACCCTTAGCAGCAGCTCTGCAAGCATGTTACTCTCTTCTTCGCCCAAATATTCCACCAGCCTGTTCAATGTGGTGTCCATGTGATGCTTGGCCTGGCGTGTAACGACCTTTCCTTGCTCCGTAAGCTTGATGCGCACCACTCTGCGATCGGAAGGGTCTGCCTGTCTTTCCACCATACCCTTCGCCTCCAGGCTGTTGATCAGCTGGGTAATCGTAGGAGGCGTCAGATCGAGGAAGCGGCTGATTTCGGATACCTTCAATCCCTCCTTATCGGGAGCGTTTCTTTTGGCGATACATATTAATAAAGTCAGCTCACTTGGCTTATGCCCTTCCACTGAATGGTGCCAGTGCGCTTTGCGCAGCTGCCGGAGTGCTGCAAACAGCTTATGGCCAACTGAATTGGATGAGGAATTATTGTTGCTATCTATTATAATCACCCCTCTCTATAGTTAGGTCGTCTAATAATTAGTTACTTTATTAATTTGGCTACCTAATTATATTTGCGGATAAAAGCTTTGTCAATTGTTGAATCCGCTCTCAAATATTACGATTTCAAGAACGAACAACAGCATAAAAAAACCCTGCCGTTAGGGCAAGGTTATGCTTATACTTTCACATGATTCCGAAATGCCTGTTCTCATTCGCGGCAGCAATCGGATGCTGCTCCATCCCTTTTACAATATCCCCGTATTCCATCCGCTGAGCAGCGTCCGCATATTCACGGTTGGTTTCGAACAGGATCACGACCTTAATCAGCTCCTTGCCGTTGTTCAGCCGGATCGCCAGCTTCAGACTCTGGAGCACCAGCCGAACCGCTTGTTGGTACTGGTTATGGCTGGTTAGATACAGCGCCGTCTGATAACTTAGCCTGTACAGGCGGTCGACATTGATAGGGTCCTGAAACTGCTCAAACCGCTGGATCTCCCTTGAGAACCGCGCCAGTATCGCATCGGCCTTAAAGCCGTAGCGGTTGGCAGCCTGCATGATAATAATCAGGCCGGCCAGAATCTCACCAGGGTTCTCTGCCAGAAAGGCAGTATAACCGGGCAACACCGAGATGTTCCCACCAAGCAACTCCAGAGCGAAGCTGTTGGCTGCCGCATACATGGATAATTTCTCCACCGCAAGTCTTCCCTCATCATCAAGCAGCCTAAACCAACTAAGATCAGCATAACCTGCCGTGTATTTCTTGGCCTCTGCATAATGGCCTTGTTTGGTCAGTGCCATAGCCTTGATTAAATATCCATGACCATAATAAAAAACAAGCGGACGCTCCATCCCCAGCATCTCTGCACGTTTGCTGCCGGACTTGACCGGTTCCTGCTGATAGATCCCCTGAGCCAGCGCTCTAAGCTCATCGCCATATCCCTCCATCTCTTCCCATCTGTGTAGATGGAAGCAGACCTTGGCCAACCTCAGCAACCCCTCCAGCTGTAACGGCTCGGGAAGACGGCCTCTAAACGGCTCAAACACAATCAGGGTGCGCAGCCTCTCCTCCATATCCACGATGGCCTGCTGGGAGATGAAGATATGGAATTGGCTGATGGCAAGACGTTCGGAATAGCGGTCCGTCTCATTCTCGGCAACAATTCTGTAGAAGGCAACCGACTCCTGAACCTTCCCGCTGCAGAACAGCTTCTCTCCTACCGAATAGACAATATCCAAGGCCTTGGCGGATTCAAGCAGCCTGCCGAGAATCTCATCGATGCAGGATTGTTTCCCCAGCTCTGTACAGCGGATCAGAAATGGCTCCAGCCTGCGGCGCGAAATCTTGCGCTCGCTGAAGCATTCCCCCACATAAAGCGGGTAGAGCCAGCCTTCGGGGAATCCGAGCGACTTAGTGATGGCATCCAGCTGGCCCAAGGAAATCGGCTTGGGCGGATTGCCATGCAGGATGGCGCTGAGACTGCCCCGGTTTAGACCCGACAGCTTGGCAAACGAAGCGAGAGTATGGCCCGAACGGGACAGCTGCTTCTCAATCTCTGAACGTATCGTAGTCAAGTTCCCCTCCACCCCGTTCTATCCTCTGCTTCTATACTTTAGGATTCTAATAAATGACATTATAGGGTAAGGCTGCCGCAACCATAACAAAAGGAGGAGCTCCCGCTCCCCTCTTGATTCTGAACCTACCATCTATAGCTGTATACAGGAGGAGACCTGCTCCCTTATTGACTGATGGTTATGGAATGATTGCGCGAACTGCCAGGGTAGGAGGCTGTTCCCGCCTTGTGGCTGCGCAGCTTGTCCATCATCCGGTTCTGGGCCATGACAATGTAACCGTCCAGCCGCTCACTAAGCTCCAGCACCACACGGTCGCTGAGACTGCGCTCCTGAGCCACCTCAAGCAGTTCACTTCTAAGGCTCTCTATGGTCAAAAATAACTCATCTTCTCTATAATCTCTTCTATGATCGTCCCGGGATGAAGCCTGATGAACCATCACGATCACTCACCTCTCTATCCACTTCACTTTTACCTCTTTCTTTATCATAAATCATGATGCCAAAAAAACATAATTAGAAAATAAAGAAAAATATGTAGATTTAACACGAGATAGCGGCGCCGTCCTTTTTGAGACCCTATCCGCTAATCGGCAGCCCCATTCTCCCAGCCGGAGACCGGATATTGCTCACCCAGCAGTCCCTTGGCAAAAGTGATCCATTCCCGCGCCGCAAAGGATAAATAGCGGTCTCTGCGCCAGATCATGCCCAACTGCCAGGGAATAGCAGGCTCCGCAAGTGCAATGACCCCAATCCGGGAACGGTCCATGTCACGGCAGATGGTCTCCGGCAGCAGCGCAATGCCCATCCCTGCGGCCACCATCCGGCTGATGAGGTCCCATTGCGAGCTCTCATAGACCACCTTGGGCTGGAAGCCCGCCTTGACGCAGGCAGTAATGATTCGGTCATGGAGCGCGAAATCCTCACGAAACAGCACGAATTCCTCCTCGGCCAGCTCGGCGAGCGGTACCTGGTCCACACCGGAGAGCCGGTGTCCGGCGGGCACCAGCAGCTGCAGCTTCTCTTCAATAAAGGTGAAACAGTGAAATTTGGCCTTGTTGACTGGCAGCACCACAACTCCGATATCCAGCAGCCCGGTCTCTACATCGTTCTCCACCTTTTTGGCTCCGTCCTCATGCAGCCGGATCGTCACCTCGGGATAACGTCTGTGGAACTGGCCGATAACGGCCGGGAAGAAGCTCGCCCCAACCATCGGCGGCAAGCCGATACGGATATGGCCTTGCTCCAGATTACGCAGACTGTCCAGCTCCGAGGACAGGCTGGAGAAGGATTCAACAATGTTCTGCGCTTTGGGGAGCAGAATCTCGCCCGCATCCGTCAGGCGGATGCTTTTGCCTTCCCGGTAGAACAGATCCGCCCCGAGTTCAATCTCCAAATTGCGAATCATTTTGCTGATTGTGGGCTGTGTAATATATAGAGACTCAGCAGCTCTGGAGAAGCTGCTGAGTCTGGCGGCCTGAACGAAATATTCCAGTTGTCGGACTTCCATACGAACCCCTCCAATGCATAGACAGATGGAATGTTAGTTATTCAATCTATTCATTTTACCTATGTAAGAAACTAATGTAAACTTTCATTAACATGAAAGGGGCGGAGACTTATGAAAAAACTTGCACTGGGCTTGCTGCAGGTGGCGGGACTGATGGTGTTCTCCCTGTTGATCAATGCCTTGACTTCATTCTTGCATATTCCCATTCCCGGAAGCATCATCGGCATGGCCTTATTGTTTCTGCTGCTTGAATCCGGCATTCTCTCTCTGAACTGGGTGGAGATCGGGGCAACCTGGCTGCTGGCCGAGCTGCTGCTGTTCTTTATCCCTTCTGCCATAGGCGTAATGAACTATTCCAGTCTGATGGAAACCTCAGGGCTGCAGGTGCTGGCCGTCGTGCTGATCGGCACCTTCGCTGTCATGGCCTGCTCGGGACTGCTGACAGGCGCTATTTATAAAGTGAAGGAGCGTCGGAGCTAATGCTAATCGGATCGCTGTTCTTCGCGCTTACCATTGCCGTCTATCTGGTGTCCAAGCGGATCTATACTGTCCGCGCCAAAGTGTATGCTTCCCCGCTGATCATTACGCCCTTGCTGATTATCAGCTTCCTGCTCATGACAGGGGTCTCATACGAATCCTACAATGCGGGAGGCAAATGGCTGACGGATCTGCTGCAGCCGGCAACCATAGCCTTTGCAATTCCCTTGCATAAAAACTTCAAGGTGCTCAAAAAACACGCCGCCGAGATTGCGGCAGGCGTGTTGTCCGGTACGGTGATTGCGGTGATCTCCTCCATGCTGCTGGCCAAATGGCTGCACTTAAGCGCCGATCTGGCCGCCAGCCTGGTGCCGCGGTCGGTTACTACGCCGATTGCCATGAGCATCTCGCAAAGTATCGGCGGCATTCCCAGCATTACAGCGGTCTTCGTGATTATGACCGGCGTGCTGGGTACGCTGATGGGCCCTACAGTGCTTCGGCTCTTCCGCATTGACAATGAAATTGCGCGCGGTGTATCGCTGGGAACCGCTGCGCACGGAACCGGAACGTCCAAGGCTTTCGAGCTGAGCTCATTGACCGGAACCATCTCCAGTATCGCGATGATCCTGACGGCGCTGCTCACCATTGGCGTTGCTCCGGCTATGCTCGCGGTTTTCCTCCACTAGGCCGCCCCGGCTTGGGCCAAGGCATGGCGCTTCCTGATCTACAGAAGCGCCATGTCTTTTTGCTATCACAAATGAAGCTTCACCGGTAATCCGTTCTGGGCGGAATCATAAGCTGCACAGGTCACCTTAAGCGTCTTGTACCCGTCCTCATAATCGCTGAGAATACGCGAACGGTCGCCCGTCCGTACCGCATGCAGGAAAGCCTCGCTCTCTTCTAGATAAGGATTGCCCGTGTTGTTGTATTCGGTGCTGTCCCCGCTTCGCACCTCGAGCAGACGCTCCGGGTTCCAGTCCAGCAGGCCGCGGTCGTTATAGAAGCTGAGATTAATCCGTCCTATCTCTCCCGGCAATACGCAGGTGTTGGAGATATTGGCCACAATTCCGCTCTCCAGCTTCAGGGAGACTGTGCCCACATCGGAAACCGTGACATCCTCATGCTGCTCATGCATAATCCGGTTGCCGAACATCCCGTACACCTCCACCACTTCGCCGGCCAAATAACGCAGCAGATCAACAATATGTGTCGTCTGCTCTGTGAATTGCCCGCCGGATTGCTCCTGATTGCGCCACCAGGCCACACCCGGCATGCCGCCCATCCACTGGCCGACAATCATCCCTACCTTGTCTCCGCTCAGTGTCTCCTTCAACCGCCGGATATTCTCCTGGTAGCGGAAATGATAGCCCACCGAAGTCAGCAGATTACGCTCCTTGATATCCTGCAGCAGACTTGCCGGAATAGCCGTACTTGCGGCCAATGGCTTCTCTATGAAAAAAGGAATACCCCGCTTAATCAGCGAACGCTCAATCGCTCCATGAGACTGCGGCGGGACGCAGATGTACACCGCATCGAGCTTATGGGCGTCCAGCATCTCGGTCACATCGCCGTATCCGGCCGCACCGTATGCCTGCGCCATCTCTTCGCCTTTGGCCCGGCTGCTGCCGCAGACCGCCACCAAGGCAACATCCTCCATTCCTGCCAGCAAGTCCGCATGGACCTTAGAGAACCAGCCTGTTCCTATTATCGCGAGCTGAAGTGTCATAAATATACCTCCTGATGATGTCAGTTGAATGCCTTTTCATAGATTATACGCGTTTATGGGTTTAGAAGGTAGTTCTCCACTCCTCGGGCAGCAGGGAGTAATAGGGCTGCTGCAGGAATCGGTCATCGGCCAGCACGATAATTCCTGTGTCCTGCTCGCTGCGGATCAGGCGCCCTCCGGCCTGCAGCACCTTGCTCATGCCCGGGTAGACGTAGGCGTAATCGAAGCCGTTCTTGCCTTCATCACTGAAGTACCGGCGCAGCAGATTGCGTTCGAATCCCAGTTGCGGCAGCCCGACGCCGACGACCATCACGCCATTCAGCCGGTCCCCCGGCAGATCCACCCCTTCAGAGAAGATGCCGCCCATTACGGCAAACCCAAGCAGCGTATCCGGGTTGTCCGGCCGGAAGGCGGCCAGGAAGGCTTCCCGCTCCTGCTCGCTCATGCCTGTTCCCTGCACCAATACCGGAACCTCCGGGTGCCTGTCGGCAAAGACCTCGTACACATTCTGCAAATAGAGGTACGAAGGGAAGAACACCAGATAGTTGCCTTGGCGGGACACCATCTCATGCAGCGCCTCACTGAGCGGTTGCAGCGATGCCTCCCGGTCCCTGTAGCGTGTGGAGACAGGCAGCACCGACACCTTCCACTGCTCTTTCTCGAATGGAGACGGGACGCTTAAGCTGTAGTCCTCTTCCTCAGCCCCAATCATATCGCGGTAATAAGACAGCGGCGATAACGTGGCCGAGAACAGAATCCGGCTGAGGAAGCTCTTCGACATCTGGCGAAGCAGCTTGGACGGGTCCAGATTGAACAGCTTCAGGTACACATCTCCGCGCCTTACCTCCGCATAGGTGATGTACCGCTCATCGTACAGCTTGAAGGTGCGCAGCATCGCCTGTACCGCATAATAGGTGTCCAGCAGACTGCCTTCCTCTTCATTATCTGCGGAAGCTGCGATGAAAGAAGCCTGGATCAGCTCCTGCTCGGCCTCAACCGCGAACGTCTCGAGCAGGGAGGGAAGCTCAGCCGGATATTCGTTCCAATGCCGCTCTCCCTCCTCCCCGCAGCTTTTGCGCAGAGCAATGAAGAAGCGGTTAACCGCTTTGGCCGCATGGGCCAAATTTCCGTTGTGGACCTTATACCTGCGCTGCAGACTCAGAAAAGGCGCCTTCTCAAGCGACGCGGAGAACATCTCGCGGCCGCGGTCCACCAGATTATGCGCTTCATCCACCAGCAGCACGAGGCCGCGCTTGCGCTCCTCGGGCAGCCGCTTCAGACTGATGCGGGGATCATAAATATAGTTGTAGTCACAGATCACAGCATCACAGGCATAGGCTATATCCAGCGAGAATTCAAACGGGCAGACTTGATGTTTCCGCGCATAACGGGCAATAATCTCTCTGCTCATCAGCGTCTCTTCGGCCAGGATATCGAGTATCGCCGCATTGATCCGGTCATAGTAGCCGTCCGTATAGGGACAATAATCAGCAGTACAGGGACCTTCTTCTCCCTTGAAGCAAGCCCTCTCCTTGGCGGTCAGCGTAACGGCGTGCAGTGTCAGGCCACCGGCCACCAGCAAGGCCAGCGCCTCCTCGGCTGCAAGCCGTGTTACCGTCTTGGCGGTCAGGTAGAACAATCCCTTGGCCCGTCCTTCGCCCATTGCCTTCAGGACGGGAAACAGAGTGGACATCGTTTTGCCAATGCCGGTCGGAGCCTGCACAAACAGACTGACCCCTTCCGAGACCGATTGGTAGACCGCACCGGCCATATGCCGCTGGCCCTTGCGGTAGACGGCAAACGGGAAGGCCAGCTGCCGCAGGCTCACATCCCTGCGTTCGGTATGCTGAAGCATCAGCTCGGCATAAGGCGCATACCGGGCCACTGTCTCCGCAGCGAAGGAACTCAGCTCTTTCAGGGTTGCCGTCCGCTGCAGACTGCGTGCTTCCTCCCCGCCTCGGCGGACATAGGTAAGCCTAACCTCTATAGCAGAGAGCTTCTCTTCCAGCGAGATCATATAGGCATACATCAGCGCCTGAGCCCAATGCACCTCCCGGCCTTCTCCGATTTCATCCAGCGGACTTACGGTGGATTTAATTTCCTCTACGATAAAGCTCCCCGTTTCCGAGACCAGCAGGCCGTCACAGCGGCCATCGACAAGGAATACCAGCTCATTATGGAGAATCTCTGTCTTCAGATAGACCTCCTTGCGGTCCCCTTCCTTATATTGCTGCTGGATCTTCTGGTGAATGCGGGTCCCTTCAGCCATGGCACTTGCACTGCGGAAGCCCGGCTCTATGCTGCCGCTAGCATAGGCATATTCGACCAGTGAACGGACCGACAGGGCAACGGGCTGTTGTAACATTTCAGCGCCTCCTTCCATGTAATAAGCGGAGCCTTTCCAGAAATTGTTATACATACTATCCTTAATTTTGACATTCTACCACCAGCGTAGCATAATAAGTGCTATTACTATGGATGTTTTATGTCCTGACGCTGTTTCCTCCCAGCCGGGAAGCAGTGTTTGATCATTATAGAAAGAAGGCGAAGCTGTGTTCTCCATTCGTTTTAAGCAGTGGATCGTTAGACCCTTCGTGTTTTTCACTCTGATTTTTGTGCTTAAGAGCATGTTGGCGTGGGGGGTTATCTTTGGAGATCTATTGCCATGGAAATCAATATTAACTGAAATTCCTTTTGTGTGGGCGCTCTTCTGTCTGATTGAACGTTTCGCCTCCAAGCGCAAGCTTGGATACTATATGACTGTTAATCTGCTGTTGACCGCGATCTTCTTCGCCGCCATTATGTATTTCAAATATTATGGAGTTATTGTCACTTACCATGCGGCAGAGCAGGTGAATCAGGTCACCGCCGTCCGCAACAGCGTGTTCTCGCTCATGGACCCTTATTATCTGCTGATCTTCACCGACATTATTGTCCTGGGATTCTATTTCCTCTTCAACAAGAACGGACGCAACTATAAAAAGGATAAGATTAACCGCAGCCATATCAACGGCAACGGACGCACCGGTGCCAAAATGAAATACAGCCTGCTGTTCGCTGTCTCACTGGGGCTATGCCTGTTCAATATTCTGCCCAACAAGGCGAGCATGAATGAAATCAAAAAGGCGCAGGAAATGGGCATCCTCAATTATGAGGCTTACACGATCTTTGCTCAAGATGAACCTGTGCTGGTCAATGCGCGCGATATCACACAGGATGCCGTCAATACGCTGAAGGGCATCGATACCGCTGCCGTCTCGCCCTATCAGGGTGCCGGCAAAGGCAAGAACCTGATTATTATTCAACTGGAGTCCTTCCAGAGCTTCCTAATGGGTCTTAAGCTGGATGGCCAGGAGGTCACGCCTAATCTCAACAAGCTGGTTCAGGACAGTCTCTATTTCTCCAATTTCTATCAGATGGTTGGCCAGGGCAACACCTCCGACGCAGAATTTGTAGTGAATACTTCTTTCTATATTCCGCCGCGTGGAGCAGCCACTATGTCTTATGTAGACCGGGTGCTGCCAAGTCTGCCGCGCCTGCTGCACGAGAATGGCTACGAAACCGCCACCTTCCATACCAATGATGTCGAGTTCTGGAACCGGAGTGAGCTCTACGAATCTCTCGGCTGGGACCACTATTATGACCATAAATTCTTCGGTGATGAGGATGTCTTCTTCTTCGGAGCTTCCGATGATGTGCTGTACAGCAAGACGGCAGGCAAGCTTCAGGAGATGAGTACATCAGGCAACCCTTTTTACGCTCAGGTTATTTCCATGTCGGCCCATCATCCGTTCACGATTCCCGAGGAGAAATACCGGATGAAGCTGCCGGAGCGGTATGAAGGTACTTTCGTAGGAGATTATATCCGTTCCCAGAATTATGCCGATGAAGCCTTCGGGAAGTTTGTCGAGGAGCTGAAGGCCAAAGGAATCTGGGACAACAGCATCATTATGGTCTACGGCGACCATATGGGACTGCCGATTTATTCACTCGACAATGATGACAAGGAACTAATGACCGAAATATATGGCAAGGATTACAGCTATGAGCACATGCTTAATATTCCGTTGATTATTCATGGCGCAGGGAACAGTGGTCCGCAAACGATGGAGCAGGTGGGCGGCGAGGTCGATATTCTGCCAACTGCGGCCAGCCTGCTGGGAGTGTCGCTGGAGAACCAGCTGCACTTCGGCCAGGATCTGCTCAGCCAGACATACAATTTGCTGCCGGAGCGGTATTACCTTCCGTCCGGGTCCTTCATTGCCTCCTCGGGCCTGCTGATTCCCGGGAACAGCTTCGAAGACAATACCCAATATCCGATTGCATCGGGTCTTCAGCAGCCTGCCGCGAGCGAGGATGAATACAACCGGGCACTGAAGCTTCTGCAGCTGTCGCACAGCTATGTGTCCCAGCTTCCCGAGAAAGCTCCACAAGCGGAATAACGGCAGTACTTCAAGGGTAAAGACTATAATTGACATACACAAATGGCGTGCAAATTGACAACCAATTTGACACGCCATTTGTGTGTTACCTAATGTGTGAAGGGATTTCCGGCGGACGCTGCTGGCTCTCCAGGATCTGGTAGCATCTGGCGAAGCACTCCAGCTCCCCCGGCTCCAGAATCGCCAAATGTTCGGCCAGCAGCAGCTTGGAGCGGTATTCCGCCTCTTTCAACAGCTCTTCGCCTGGGGGAGTAATCGTGACCACAACTGCCCTGCGGTCACATTCATCCGGCTCGCGCTGTACCAACCCGAGCAGCTCCAGACGGTCCAGCATGACCGTAACCGCACTGGACTTCACCTCCAGCTTCTCAGCCAGCTGTACTACACGCGACTTCTTCTCCTGAGCAATCATCCGCAGTAAGCCAAACTGGGGGACGGTAAGACCAAGCTCCTGATGCAAGGACATCTGGGATATGATCCTGCGCTGTACTCTCCACATTGACAAGCCGATACTCTCCATCAACGGATCCAATGGTTGCGGCATTTCTTCAGCTCCAGTCCGTTTGAGATAAATTAAGCGTACCACTATTTGCCGCCACGCTTCAATGCTTTATCCAACACCGCCCGCACTATGCGGATTATAAGACCTTTAGCCTATTTCTCCCGGCAATTTCCGACACAAAAAAACTATATTCTAGCTAATGCTCTGCACACACTCATGCGCTATAATCGTAGCAGTGAGAAGAGATTTCACTGAAAATAAACATTGGGTCAGGGTTGGTGAAAAGATGAAATTGGCAACAAAATTAACTTGGATGATGCTGGTCGTGCTCCTGCTCGTAGGCTCATCCATTGGATTGTTCGGTTACCGGGCCGCATACAAGCAAATTGATGAGGCAGCCGGCATAGAATTGGTGGGGTGCGCCAATATAACCACCGGCTTGATTGATCCGGCAGACATCGCCGCCCTTGTCGCAGGGGACCAGAGCAACCTTGCAGCAATTGAGGAACAGGTTGGCTGGATCTATGATCACAAACCTGTGTTCAAGGAAGCCTTTATCCTGTCGCTTGACGGCAAAATCCTGGCGGCAGACGCCAAAATGAAGGAACGGGGTTATAAGGCAGGCGACAGCTTCTATTTCAATCAAAAAGATAAAGAGATGATCCTGTCAATGGGAATGAAACATGATGATGTCTACTCCAAAGTTTATACATACGAAGGAACCTCACTCAAGACCGGTTATGGCCCAATCTATCAGGATCATGATCCCTCCAAACCTATTGTTGCACTAATGGCAATCAATTTCGACGGACCTCTAATTCAGGAACGGACTATGGATATTATTGTACAGCCTTTTATTATTGGAGCCTCCATTCTGGTGCTGGCTATCCTGGCTGCCTATCTGGTGATCCGCCGCATGATCCGCCCGCTTACCAGCCTTTCCCAATCCGTTAATCTGGTAGCTAAGGGAGACCTCACCCAAGAACCTATCCTGCTTAGCAACAAGGATGAGATCGGCTTGCTGGCGCGTGATTTCAATGAAATGACCCTGAATCTGCGCAACCTTATCACCCAGGTTAATGATACCTCACTGCAGGTGGCGTCCTCCTCGCAGGAGCTGTCGGCCAGTGCCCAGGAAACCAACCGGGCAGGAGAACACAGCGTGAACGTAACCATTGATCTTGCCGACGGCGCACACTCACAGCTGCAGAATCTTGAGGCCAGCTACAAGGCAGTTCAGGAGATGTCCCGCTTCATCAGCGTTATAGCAGGGACTGCCGGCACTGCGGTGGAGCATGCCAACATCAATACAGAGAAAGCCCGGACCGGCCGGGAATCGATGGATTCCACCACAGAGCAGCTGATGGTAATGAGCGGCAGCATCAGCATGCTCTCGGGAATCATCAATCGGCTGTCCAGCCACTCCAAGGAAATTGAGAGTATTGTCAGCGTGATTGCCAGCATTGCAGAGGAGACCAACCTGCTGTCACTGAATGCCGCAATAGAAGCCGCCCGTGCCGGCGAGGAAGGACGCGGATTCGCCGTTGTGGCCCAGTCCGTGCGCAAGCTGGCGGAACGTTCCGCCAAGTCGGCCGCCCAGATTGGCTCGCTGATCGAGATGATTGTCCGCCAGATGGACAAGGCCACTGAGATGATGGCTTACTCCTCACAGGAAATGGAGCAAAGCACGGCGCTGGTTGATACCGCAGGGGTATCCTTTGCCGAGATTGAGGAGTCGGTATCCGGCATGGCTGTCCAGAGCCAGCAGATTTCTGCGACGGTAGGCGAGTTGTCCGAACTGGCTGGCGGATTGGTCACGGCGATTCAGCATATTGTCGCCGTCTCCAACCAGACCGCCGAAGGCGCCGAGACCTTGTCGGCAGCCTCGCAGGAGCAGCTGGCCGCGATGGAGGAAGTGGAATCTTCCGCCGCATTCCTGTCGTCCATGGCCGACAAGCTGCAAATGCTGGTCGAACGATTTAAGGTGTAGAATCCTTATCATAGGTTCGTGCCGTTGATATAGTTGCACAAGTGGCGACTACTTAGGTCCCATTGAGGATTCAGAATGCTGCACTAGAGCCTTCAGAGAAATTAGATGCGAAAGTGCATCTAATTTCAGTTGAAACTCCTGATATCGGGCAAATAAGTGCGAATCTGCAACTATTTTCGCGTAAATCGACTCTTTAGCGCTCAGAACCCAAAATTAGATGCGCTTTCGCACTTATTTGCTCTAAAACGGAAAAACCCGCCGAATTAGATGCAGATTCGCAACTAAATCCGTGGGATGTTTATGAAACTAATTAATTCCCACTCGAACTGACGGACCCATGCAAAGAGCCAAGCTTACTTTATACCAAAAACCAGAAACTACCCGCAGGTGGTTTCTGGTTTTTGGTGTTCCATGGCTATGGTCCCTTGTCCTGCTCATAGGTTCTGCATCCGGTCAGGCTGTATTCGCTATGAACCATTCTCCCAGTTCATGAACAGGCATGGGCTTGCCGTAATAATACCCCTGCATGACATTGCAGCCAAGCGACTGCAGCAGCTCAATCTGCTCCGAAGTCTCTACTCCCTCAGCCACAACCTCCATGTTCAGATTGCTGGCAATGGCAATGATATTGCTGATAATGGCTTTCTTCGAGTGCATCTTGCTCTTGCGGATAAAGATCTGGTCAATCTTAAGGGTATTGACCGGAATCTCATCAAGATTGCCCAGCGAGGAGAAGCCGGTTCCGAAATCATCAAGGGAGACTCTGACCCCAAGCAGCCTCAGCTTGGACAGTTGGGCGACCGTCTCCTCCATATTGTTCATCGCAATCGATTCGGTGATCTCAAGCTCCAGGAAATGCGGCTCCAGACCCGCCCGTATCAGTGCTTCCTCGACTATCTCATACAACCCTCCGCCCTCAAACATCCGGGCCGACATGTTGATGGATACGGCAACATTCACCACCCGCTCCCGGTGCCAGAGCATATTCTGGCTGCATACCTCATGCAGCATCCAATAGGTGATCGGGACAATCAGTCCGGTCTCCTCCGCAATCGGAATGAATTCTACCGGCGAGATGATTCCATGCTCCGGATGCCTCCAGCGCAGCAGTGCCTCCAGGCCTACCGTAACATTCATCAAAGAATCCCACTTGGGCTGATACACGACCATAAATTCGGAGCGGGCCAGCGCTTTGCGCAGATCCTTCTCCAGAGACATCCGGCGCAGCTGATGCCGGTTCATCTCCTGGTCGAAGATGCTGAACTTGTTCTTGCCCGAATCCTTCGCTGTATACAATGCCGTGTCTGCGGCTTTCATTAGAGAGGATCGGTCCGTCCCGTGCAGCGGTGCCATGCTGATGCCGAGGCTTGCCGTTACATACAGCTCATTCTGCTCTATGCTGTAATATTTCTTAAGCTCCTGCAGCAGGTTCAGCGCCTCATCCTGCGCCCGCTCCACCGTGCAGTCCGGCAGGGCAATCAGAAATTCGTCACCGCCGAGCCGGAACACCTTCCCCCTGCCGTCCACACCTGCCCTGAGGCGCCGCGCAACCTCCTGCAGCAGCATATCGCCAATGTCATGACCCAATGTATCATTAATCGATTTGAAGCGGTCCAGATCAACAAAAAATACCGCTCCGGTCGTTTTGCCAAAGAAATCCTGGTTGAAATAACGCTCCAGACCATGACGATTGGGCAAGCCGGTCAATGGATCGTGATAAGCCATCCTCTCCAGCACATGGCGATCCAGCAGCACAGCTCCCCCGGAGACCGCCAGCATAAACAGGGTGATCATCGACACGCCGACCAGCAGGATCACATCGGTCTTCATCAAAGGGAGGCCTGGCTCCAGCCAGCCGGAGTAGCTGAATTCACTTCCCCTGATACTTGCGTAATGCATGCCCGTTACAGATAGACCTATTAACAAGGCCGATAGCAGCTTCCAGAGGCTGAACCCGGAGTTCATTCTGAATCTGCGCAGCTGCAAGATCCCCAGACAAACAAAGAGCACGGCGAATAATACAGCAGCTCCCTGATAGAACAGATTGTAGTGGATGGTGGCCTGCATTTCCATCGCGGACATCCCGATATAATGCATCCCCGACATCCCCCCGCTCAGCAACAGTCCGGCTGCAAGCAGACGCAGCGGCTGCACACGTGAAGCCGAGGATGCAAGCCCAAGTGCCAGATAGCACAGCACGATGCTGACCAGCAGCGACAGGGCCGTCCGGCCCGGGTGATAGCTGACTTCAACCGGCAGGCGGCTTGCCATGATGCCGACAAAATGCATGGCCCATACGCCGCTCCCAAGCACACTGGCTCCAGAGAGCAGCCATAGCCGCCGGACCCTGCCCGCCGAACGAAAGACCTGCGATATTAGATTAAGCGCCGAATACGCTGCGGTTACAGCAATCGCAAAAGATAGTAATACAATCCATATGTTGTAGTGGATTCCCATTTGATCCATAGTCAACCTCTTCACCGGTTTTAAATATCGCAATCGCTGCCGCGTAATTCTCAAGTAAACATCAGTACACGAGTATCAGAAGAGGAAAATATGCGTAAAGATTTTAGGTTATCCTGAAAAGCAACTTCAGGTGTATTTTACCTTGTAACGGTCAGGCTGTCTAAGTAAATACTGGAACTTGAACCCTTTTTTCGAACTGTGCAAACAATGTCCATATTTGCTTTAAACTTATCCCCGCAGCTGGGTAAATCCGCCGGAAGTCATTGACTTATGAGGAAAGATCATGCGCCAGAGCAGCGTATTGACGATTACCAGAACTGCCAGATAGATGTAAGAACCAGCAGGAATTAAGGTAAACAGATAATGCACCGCAGCCATGACCATCAGAATCAAGAGCAGGCCAAACATTTTTAAGGAGAAATCGCTCTGCTTGGACGCCTCATATTTCTCCGAGAAGGGCAGTGATTTAGGGAATATCTGGAAACAAATGACGGCATAGATCATTTGAGCGAAGAATACGGCCACCAGATCAGGGATGATGCGAACGCCATATAACCAGGTAAACACCACAGCCATCACGGCGAATGTCGGCACAACCAGCCTTAGCACAGCCGCCTTCAGCATTCCACGGTGGATCGGCGCAGTCTCAGGCAGCGGAATCACTCTGTAGATCCATGCCCCTTTGTAACTGGCGGAATAACGCAGCATATGGACCACAGTGGTCAGCAGCATGGCACTGAAATAGATAAACAGATAGGTTTTGGATGCTCCCATTCCAGCCTGAGTCCCGTCCCACACCTGATTAAAGATAAACAGAAAAGGAAACACGAGCGAAAGCCCCACAGTAGGATATACCTTCAGCTTGAAATCACGCTCATTGCGCATCATCGACCAGGTGAACCGGAAGAACATCCCTTCTATAGGGTTACGGCAGACCAAGCGCGAGAGCCAGGCGGCCATCCTGCCGCTGTCTTTGCCCCCCACTCCTTGCTCAGCGAGTTTCTGCAGGCTTCGTTCAAACAGCGGCATCACGCGAACATATACGACCATCAGCACAATTGGAAGCACCACGGCACACGCTGCCAGCAGCAGCAGACCCAGATCCCTTGCTCCGCCCAGCAGCACCTCAAAGACAGACGCAAACCAGATTGGAGAGATCAGATACTGCCACCAGGCCGGCTTAAAGGCTATACTCAGCTCTACTACATCAAATAGCCGGATCACCAGCTGATTGCCGACCGTGATGCCAACGGTTAGCATAATCTGCATATAGTTGATGATATCTTTAATCTTCTCTCCGTCAAAAAACCGCATGATCAGCAAATACAGCAGCGCTGTAATCACCAGAATGAAGCAGTCCATCAGCACAATGAGCACCGCATAAATCAGGAAGAACAGGATGCCCTGCTTGAAGAGAGAGAATATCAGCGAAGGCCCCATCAGCGAGAAGGTCAGGATAAATAAATAGATCAAGATATGAATGGACTTCGCCATATTCAGCGTGCGGCGGTCCACAGGCTTGGAGAACAGGATATCCTTATCCCGCAAATCGAGCATTACCGAGGAGAAATCAGAGACCAGGGTGGTCGTGATCATAAACATCGCGAAGCCGAACAGCATACTCATGGACAGCATGTAGCTTCCCCCCACAAACATTAGAGGAGTCATCATCAATCCAATAAGAACATAGAACCACTGCACACCCAGCGGCGAACCTTCCTTCTTCTCCTTTCTCTCCTTCTTCTGTGACACCAGCAGCGTGGGCGTTCTTCTGCCATCCATCAAAAGCTTGACCTGAAGGATGCTGCGCATCATCCGGTAGTCAACGCCCCCCCTAGTAAATGCCCCTTCCAGCTTGTCCAGCAGCTTCAGCACAGGATTATCCTTCATGGGATTCCCCTTCAACCACCGCAACGAATTCACCGGCAATATCAAGGTATTTATCAAACCCTGTCAGCTCATTAAAAATACCCTCCAGCGAGCCTTCTCTGCTCATCTCCTTAAGCTCCGTGAAGCTGCCGTCGGCAATGATGTCCCCGCCGCTGAGCAGGATAATCCGGCTGCTGATCTTCTCCACGACATCCATAATATGCGAGGAGTAGAAGATCGTCTTCCCTCTGGCGGCAAGCGAAGCAAAGATCTCCTTCACCACCATAACGGAGTTGGCATCCAGTCCGCTCAGCGGCTCGTCCAGAAATAGAATATCCGGATCATGCAGCATGCTGGAGATCAGTAGCACCTTCTGCTTCATACCTTTGGAGTAAGACACGATACGGTTGTCAAAAGCCTTGTCCAGCCCCAGCAGAGCCGCCAGCTTCTCTGCTTTGCCTGCGGCATCGCTGCGCTCCATTCCATATAACTCACCGATAAAGGTCAGATACTCCCTGGCAGTCAGACTGTCGTACAATTCGGCAACTTCCGGCACATAGCCAATTCGCCGCTTGTAGGCCACATCTCCGCTGGAGATATCTTGGCCGAAGATTTCAACGGTTCCGTTATACCCTTCCACAAGACCGAGCATAATCTTGACAGTCGTGCTTTTGCCTGCCCCGTTAGGGCCTATGTATCCAATGATCTGACCCCGGTATACCTTAAGGTCAATCCCTCTGAGCACCATTCTGTCGCTGTAATTCATCCATAAGCCGGAAATGGAAATTACCGGTTCTTCTTCTGTTAAGCCCATATGTATAACCCCTTCCATATTTTTCATTCTATTCATAGTTATCTTATCAAATATTCCAACAATTTACACTTCGCAAAAGTTAGTCCGTGTGTCCGATTAATGCAGCAAGAGGTGCCGTCAGCCATTTCGCGGCTTGCTGGCACCCCTCTTCTCTTCATACTTATTCAAAATCACTAAGTAGCGGTTAGCGTGGGCGCTCTAGTTATCGGCCTGGGTAAACCCCACAGCGGTACATACTAACGAACTCAATTCCCCAGACGATAACCACTTGTATAAGCATTTGCCGTCCTTCATTAGATTTCAGAAAATCCACAGTACGGCGAACAATATGTTCGATGCTTGTCCACATTTTGCGAACAGTAATTTCCAGTAGCATCTTCATCAAGCCTCCCCCTGTCTTCTCAGCTGCACCCACCCCAATATAAGCAGAGCAACCAAGATATTCATCAATAAGGGTGTATCTGGACACCATTAATAATGAAAGTAGATAATTGGCTTATTCATATAATATAGTGTATTGTTACGAAATATAAATCTGCAACTTTTTTCCATTACATGCGTCAATAATACATATATATAAAATGGGCAGTCTGTACAAATGGATAGTGAAGCCAATAACTACAACGGACGTTTGATGGTTCCTGCCCGGTTTGTTAGTGAAGCCTTTGGCTATAGTGTGTACTATGAAGGAACTCGCGGAATACTATTTGTAAAAAGTAAGGATTACACACTTGATTCAACTAAAATTACATCAAGCAATGTACAAGAAGCTCGTGTAGCAGCTATTTCTTTACCTATACAATATTCTTTCAAATCAAATAGCTTAGCAGAAAGTGATCAAAAATTAAATTACACGTACATCTTCGCTGCAAATGATGCCACGCGCTATATATATGATAACGGCTCAGTATCCACTGTAGTTGAAATCAAGGATAATAAGGCGAATGCAGTCTGGCAATTCAGCACTAATGGTATCCCTGGCTATGATTTATATACAACTTTAGGAGGCCAACAACCCAGCTATATAGCTGAAATACTCGATGACCATTTCGAGCATTTCCAAGGGAGATATAAAGCCTATTACAAAATTTCAAATGGATCTACAAAATCTTTCACTTATCAGCCTAAGAACTATGGAGAATTAATTCAACCTATTCCCCTCCAATAGTCGAGCGTATACAGACTTCCTGTTTTTCTTCAATCAACTTAATTACGGTGTTGGAATCATAAATTGTGTAAGTGTTCCAAACAAAAAGCGGCAGTCCGATTTTTATGGACTGCCGCTTTTTATTACATGCAGCTAGAGTCACTTGATTTCGTCCAGCTTGTGATAAGACAATGAATCTATTGGTTAGGACGTTTCATCAAAGCGCACCAAAAACGCTTAATAGCCAAGATAAAAAGGATGAAGGTTGAAGTCGCAACCCTTTACTATACGTTTTAAACTCCGGTTAGTTCTAACGGGATTTAAAACGTATTTTTTCCTCTTCGGCTCTTTTCTGATCATCCTACAGTTCCTGAAGACTCACACCTTTCTAGATTGTACACGGAAAAAAGGCATCTCTAGATCTAAACTAGAAATGCCCTTTTTCTTTAAAGTATATTTAAATCCACTAAATAGTTGTCCAATTCATTAAGATCTTGAACTGTAAAGGATATTACTTGAAGGCTATTATCAAAGGCTAAGTAAAGTTCCAAGTTTGTACGCTCTTCTAAATCAAATACTAATACCTGGCCTAATTTAATACCTTTTTTTTCTAAAAAAGTGATTATGGCATCTGCTCTTCCTTTGTTATCTTGAAGTCCTTTAAGTTCATATATCTTTATATCGATATTCTCCTTTTGAAATTCCAAAAGAGTGTTATTTAAAATAAACTGATTCTTAGTAATTTCCTTTCTATTAATTTCACCTTCAACACCAAAACGAGATAAAATTTTGGTGTCCTCTAAAAGTTGTTTTCCTTCACTATTAGAATAAGAATAATAGAGATCATGTACAGTATGAAGCCCGGAAAGCTCCTTTTGGATACTATAAGCGTCTGATCGGTATAGATCTAGTGAATAACTTGTAGAAGATATTCCATACACCATTTCAAGCGGTCCAACATTAGGATCGTATTCTGGAAGAATATATGATCTATCTCCAAATACGGTCTTAATTTTCTGCACCCACTCTTGATATGCATCATCACCAGGCTTAGCGACACCATTCTCTGGATTTTGTGAACATGCTGATAAAAAAACCACTAAGCACCCTATGATAATCGATAGACGTAAAATCTTAATATTAACCACCCGCAATCTTATAATTATGAACCTTACACTAATATACCAATGCATATTCATATTTTACACTAAATTCCATAAAATAAAAATAGAGAAGGGGTAAGTCCCCCTCTCAATTTAACGGCTGTTTTAATGTTTAAACGTTTTGACCGACAGCTTTTCGATAAGTCGTTGTGAAAGATACATCAGACAGTTGATTGCTGTACCATGGCGATGTACCGCACCATGCACTGGCATAATTCATTAAATTATAAACGTTTTGTCCATAGCAACTATAAGACAATCTAGTGGCCCGTGTTGTCGTAGTTCCCCCATTTTCCGCTGTGAACGGGATGAAATTCATAACCTCTCCGCCACAGATACTTCCGTTCCAGTTCGTAGTAGAATGTTTAATCAGATTTTCATTGGTATACGTATCAGTAGCTCCATCCAATGTTCGGATCAATCTTGAAATAAACTCTGCGAAGATTTTAATCGCTAGACCTCCCGCTGCGTTCTCAGTCGTAATCAGACTGCCATTACCACGCAAATCGGCAGTGGTATAGTTTGTGTTCTTCGCTTTGTTGTACGTACTAAGCATATCAGTACCAATTTGTGTTAAGCCATAGTACGGTCCAGCAGACACGATACCTCCTGATTCAATACTTACTATTGCGAGCAACAAACCTGGATTCATACTATACGCACTTCCGTAAACATTCGCGTAGTAGAGCCATTTCCTAACTGCGCTATTACGGATGTCATGCATATCATACCCTTGAGCATTACACGGAGGACATACTTCTACTTTGAAAGCCATATTGTTCATCAACCTTTCATCCATTGAATTTTTGAAGAATAACTTACAATGAGAATAGAGATTAATGGGGTTGTAACAACACACGTGAACCCCTCACCTGTATTGTTCACTTCAAAGCTCTAACTATAGAATATCATATTGCGTAGCGTAACGCAATATGATATTCTATAGTTAATAACTTTCCATTCTAAGGAGGTCTACACATGATTTGCCGCGATCAATTACTTAAAAGTATTCAAGCCGTTCATTTAGCTGTTGTCTCATACGCTAACTGCGTCTGTGAGGAAATTGACGAACAGGAGAGAGAAATGCTGTTTGCATCTGGGCTTGAGTTATCTAACCAGCTTGCCGAACTTCGAAAGATGTACATTAAGCAATACAACGTCGATCCAATCACAGGGTTTCGTCCAGTTAAAATTTCATACGGTTGTAAAAAAAAATAAAGGAGCCTTAGAGGACCCTCCCATCATGCACTTGGACCTTGCTCCGTGCGGGGTATAAAGCGAGGCACAAAATCTGAAGCCCCCACAGCGTTTCGTACCGGCTCTTAGGAGGCCGATCCTGCGACCTTAGAGCCGGTACTTTTCGAGACACTGAATCTTCCTCTGGATATTACTCTGGCCCATCCGCATTCCCCCGAACATGCATAATACCCGATTGCTCATAGAATATAGGAAATTTGTTCCAAGGAGCCTTGTTACTTGTCTTCTTTGGTCGAGCTGCGGTGGGCGGCCAAACTCGGCCGGATTACAAAGAGCAGGGTCCGATAGCACGGGCTTTAGACCATCGTCGCAATGATTGTTTTTAAAAAAACAGGACTACTGTTTGAAGGTTTTTTCCTACCTTCGATCAGTAGCCCTGCAAAATATTATTATGCTAAAAATTAAAGTTTCCAGCCTCCGAATGACCCAATGCTTTCTACTTTATCCATTGTAGAAGAACAGATAGCAGTGTTATGTGTATATTGGTATAATCGACGGCTAGGATCGGCCTGTCCATTACTCCAAGAGTCTGTTTGGAAACGATAGATACTTGGAATAGCAGCTCCAACTGTAATCGTCGTTCTATATCCTCCATAAACGCCCAACTGATAACCATAGCTATCCAAGTAGGTTTTCACGATCTTAAAGTAAGGAACAATGATGTTACTCAAGTCACTAGCAGTAGCATCATAGTCAACCGCAAAATAGATAGCCGTTCCCGTTGGTTGTCCAGCGGCTACAGCTTGATTCACAGCAGTTGCCCCATCTGTATGTGCTTGTGCACTTGTAAAGGATGCTGTACTTCTTGCATCATATTGATAAATTGAAAAGATGGACATGCCCGCGTTAGAAATGGTTTGAGCTTCTGGTTTTTGGAGCCGATCTTCATACGAGCCAGCAACTGACGGTTTGTAATAACGCCCCACAAAGGTTAAACCGCTAGAAACCATGCAAGATGCTTTCGTGGTTGTATTAACTCTAATTCCGGTGGATACACCTGCTGCCATAATATTCTACCTCCGATATTATAATATTGTGTCCAAGGCAGCTGGGATAATTTGCGGTAAGGTGTATCCCTCACACTTACCGTAGAAACTGCTTACTGGCACACTTATATAATATCATATAGCGTTACGTTACGCAACATAAAAAATGAATCACCTTTGTTAGATATCCTTATAGAAGCGCACTCTACTCAAGTGGTATCATCGATCGGGCTGAAGCTTCAAAGTCTTGTTCAAAAAATGGTTTACTTGAATAATATTTGACATATGTTTTATCTAATTTAAAATATAAAAAATTTACGCTACTTCCCTTTTCTGCTGGAATCCATTTGCCGTTAACTGTATCGTTAAGTTGCGCTGTTTTTCCATCGCCTACTTCTTCACTAGGCTTAATTTCTTCCGCAGATTCAGCAATAGCCTGACGTACAAATTTAAGAATTAACGTATTCCCATCCACCTCAACCAAATTCAAAGAGTCATCTGGCCCAGCGCCAATCGTTGGAATATATACTGTTTTCAGTCCAGCCTTTTGAGCTGCTATTAAAATATCCTTCTTCTGTTGATCGGTATACGTCAATTTGGTGAGTTCGTCCTCAGTTACCCCACCAACAGGTCCGGTTGCCACTTCAGTAATGGTTGGAACAGTGGACGAAGTTGGCGAAACCGAATTAGCATCTTTAGACACATTACTACATCCCCCCACTACCATTACTGTTAAACAGCTCACCATAAGAATTTGTCTTGTTGTATATTTCATCATTATTCCTCCAGACTTTATAATTGTTTCTATTTTAGAAGTATAGACTCCAAAAAAACCTAATAAGTTTCATAATGTTAATTTATTGATTTTGACCAATACAAAAAAAGCTTTTTCGACGATGATATTATTTCCAAGTTCAAAGGTAATATTGAAGCTGTGGTGGAGCAGGATAAAGAAAAATTTAATGAGAATCTACATGAAGGCTCTCGTGGTGAAACACTCTTTTTCAGTGAAGAAGACGTTCAGTTTATGTTTTATGATCTAGATCTTCTGGAGAAACTCACAGTTAATGGGCGTGAACAAATTCGAGTGGGCGTTCAATATGCCAAAAAAATAAAATTGCGGATGGAACTATTCAGAATCAAGGTATTACCTACTTCTTTACTAAAAACGAATCAGGAGAATGGGGTATTGAAAATATAGATTAAAACCCATACACAAAAACAAGGCGACTCCCTCATGCAGGAAGCCGCCTTGTTTTTGCTCAAGTAAAAGAAAACTAATCCTCTCCTTCTATGCCTTCATACAGATCCGTCAAATAGTGCTGTGTAGCTAGAGCGGTAAAAATGGTTACGGCAGATGAGACTGCAGCCGTTCCACCACCGTCTGTCTGGCTATAGACATTCGGACGAATTGAATAATCCCGTATTGCATAAGCAGAATCACGGATACATACGTAAGAATCACACTGGCTGGAAATTGATAGCGGATATAGGAGAGCCCGCCGACATTGCCTATAACCCTACTAATCCAATACCCTAATCCATTGCCGGCAACAAGCGCAACCGCGAAGCTGCCCACAATCAAGAATCCTGTTTCATAGCCGAGCATTGCCCCTACCTGCAGACGGGTCATCCCGATAGCCTGCATGATGCCAATCTCTGCTCTTCTGGATGAAATGGTGGTAATTATCGTATTCATCAGATTAATTACAGCGAATAATGCTATAAAAATCATAAAACTGTAGATCGTTACCCGAATGGTATGAAAGGCTATTCTGTTCGTTTCCACCAGTTCGGAGAAGGAGACCAGCTTCAGGGTGCCTTCACTGGAAATGAGCTTCACCAGCTCCTGCTTAACCAGCAGCTCTTCCGAGGGACTCACCACCACTTCATAACTTAGATTAGAGTTAAACGGCACCAGCGATTCCATGACACCCGAAGGCAAATAGAACAGCGCACCTGAATTCTTATCGCGGATATCTCCAACGATTTCGAATTCCTGTGTGAGCTTGTGCTGATCATTGCCGATCGAGAGCGAAACATGATCTCCTACCGCGTAATGGAGCCCATGTCCCTCTAATACACTGCTGAGGCTGTTCATCAGAATATGGGATGGATCCGAGGAGCCGGCTTCAGGCATTACGCGATCAGATGGCTGTTCTCCCAGCAACTGGTTATTCTGTACCATATTCTCTACTCCTACTATGATGTTGCCCTCCTCCGGATTTGTACCCTCCAGAGCGGCCTCAACATAACGGTGATCAATCACACGTTCTACTCCATCAATAGACAGGATCTTTTCTTTCAGCGAACCGGATAATTGATTCTCCGCTTGCAGGTCGCTTAGAGCAACCGTTTCAGAATACAGCTCATTGTTAATCTGGATATCATATTGCCCATTGTTCGGAAAATTAAGTTTCGCTTTGGCCACCGGATCGGCGGAATTCAGCAGGGTGGCGAAGGTGATAAACAGTATGCCGCTAAAGATTAATGAACTGAGCGTCAGGATCGTTTTTTTCTTGCTTCGCAGCAGATTCAAGGCTGCCAGCGTGAAGGAGGTTAAGCGCTTGGAGCTTTTCCGCTCTTTTCCACTCCAACTATCCGTTCCATTATGTCTAATGGCTTCTACAGGAGCTATTCTTGCTGCGAATTTGGCGGGGGTATTGATGGAGATTCGGACGGTCAAATAAGCAAATAATCCTGCTGTCAGGGCCAGAAACAGGTCGGGAACCAGGTTCCAGCTGCCTGGACTCATCAGCCAACTGACCCAACCGCCGAGCACCACTCCTGGAGGGATGTAGCGCAATGAGAGCGTTTTTCCTTCACATAACACCAGTTTCTTGATTTGCTTCCGGGTCGCTCCTATTGCCCGTAACTGCCCATAGTGTCGGATTCGTTTCGAAATGGAGATATAGAAGATATTATAGATGACCAGCCAGCAAGCCCAGACAATAACCAGCATAATTGAGGCCAGGGTTAGCATAGTGCTGCCTGTTAGATTGTTGGTATCCACATTGACATTATTAATCTGGACCTGCTGTTCGGATAACTTAATCTGTTGTCCCAAGCCTTCGATCAGCGACCTCAGCTCTGCATTGGAGTAACTGCCGGCATCGTTAATATTAAGGGCAGCGGAATAATTCACCTGTGAAAGATGGCGGTCTGCTTCAATAAAAGCCTTGGATACCAAGGCGCTATATCCCACTCGCTGATCCTCTCCGGTTGCTGTTGTCCGTAGAAAACCTGAAATCACAAAATCGGCGGTTTGGATTTCTTTACTGGCGGCATTTCTGAATTCCAGCGTGATCCGCTCGCCAAGCTTGGGGGAATGGGCTTCATCAGCTATGTATTGTTGCTCAATCGCAATCTCATTGGCTGCAGCCGGGAACGCTCCTTGACTGATGCTGGCATTGGATAAGGCCATCATGGTCTGATCTGTGTACAGCATCGACAAGGATCGGCCATCGTTTCGGGCTTGGCCTGCTTCTTTATAGAGTCCAAGCTTGCTGATCTCTCCCATTTGGCTTAGCTGCCGGACTTGATCCGCATTGACCTCACTGAAGATGGACTGGAAATCCGATTGATTCCTCAGACTGGCGGATGAATTATAACCAAAGATTAGCACAACCGTTAACAGGAACGCTGCTGCAGCAATCACAATGCCCACAAAGTAATTTTTTTCTTTTTCTGCTTTTAAATTGGCTTTTGCGATTCTGGACAGGACTGTCGTATTCGATTTGGACATTTAGCTCACCTTGTTTCTTCCGTCTTCGATATGTACAATCCGGTCAGCCATGCCGGCAATATCCGAATTGTGCGTAATCATAATCAGGGTTTGATTAAATCTTGTATTGCTCATCCGCAACAGCTCCATCACTGCCTTACTTGTCTTGCTGTCCAGATTCCCGGTCGGTTCATCCGCCAGAATCACAGCCGGTTTGGTAATCAACGCTCTTGCAATCGCTATCCGCTGCTGCTGTCCGCCCGATAATTGATTCGGATATTTGGTTTGCTTGTCGTCCAGATCGAGCATCACCAGAATGCTGTGGAGATACGCTTGGTCCACTTTCTTATTGTCCAGCTCCACGGGAAGAATAATGTTCTCATAGACATTCAGATTGGGAATCAAATTATAATTCTGAAAAATAAAGCCGATGTTGCTTCTTCTAAATAAGGTGAGCTGATCATCATTAAGCTGAGAGAGCTCACATCCATTCAGGACCACCGTCCCTTCCGTCGGAGAGTCCAGACCGCCGATCAGGTTCAGGAGCGTAGACTTCCCGCTTCCCGAGGTCCCAACGATCGCCACAAATTCCCCGCTCTCCACAGATAGATCGACTCCGTCCAGCGCTTTGGTCTGGCTGGCTGCCGCTGATCCATACACTTTCTTCAACTGCCTCGTTTCCAAGATGGCCACTTCATAACATCCTTTCATGCATAATTTGGTCCAATATCCGCCAGGCAACAAGCGATTCCACAATAAGTATAATTTTTACTTTATTGGGATGCAATAAGGGGTTGCCCCGCCAGTAGATATCATCTACTGCTGAGGCAACCCCTTAAGGTGAAGATTGAACACAGATTCTACTACGGGCAACACATATCCTAGAGAGTGTATTCAAACCTAATCGGATAGAGGACGAATTTAGTTGCAGATTCGTATCTAATTTCTAAACGCAACAATTGCTCTTCTGTTGAATCTCTGGCGATCCAGTGGATTCTCCTATTATTTATTCCAATCGATTTAATGGGCATTAAAGATTTTAGTAATAAAATTTCATTGACAATAGTATAAATTCTATATATATTTTATTTCATTAATCTGATCAACTTAGTTGGTTTAGGAGGAGTAATCATTCATGAACAATATTGACAACAATCTGCTTACCGCGATCCAGACAAACGGGTACGGCTTCATCGCCTCCATTATTGTATTCGGCATCCTGTACTATTTGGCACGCAAACGGGTAGGCTTCGGAACAAGAGTGATGATCGCCCTTGGAATCGGGCTGCTTGCAGGCATCCTGTTTCAGAATCTGGAATGGGAGACCAAGGCAATCAGCACCTTCGGCAGCATCTATGTCAGCCTGATCCGCATGCTCGTCGTACCGCTGGTATTCGTACTGGTGCTGAACAGCATCTCTTCCTTAACCAATCTCGAATATTTGCGCAAAATCGGGATCAAAACCTTCGCCTGGTTCCTCGGAACCACCGGAGTTGCTTCCATTATCGGCCTCACCATCGCCTTGCTGTTTAACCCGGGCCAGGGCATTCAGCAGACTGTGCCTGAAGACTTCGCCGCCCGTGAGATCCCGACCTTCTCGGAGGTTATCCTTGAGCTCGTGCCTTCCAATCCCGTTAACGAAGCGGCAACCGGCAAGGTAGTTCCGCTGCTGATTTTTGCCATCTTCCTGGCGGTAGCGATCATCAAGGTCGGTTCCAAGAAGCCGGAGGCCGTGAAGCCTGTGCGTGATCTGATTGAGTCGCTGGCCACCGTGCTGCATCAGGTGATTAAATTCGTTATGCGTCTGACCCCTTATGGTGTATTTGCCCTGATTGCCGGAATTACCGCACGGTATGGGTGGGAAACGCTGCAGGAGCTGGGGAGCGTCATAATCACTTCTTATGTAGCGCTGATTCTGCATTTTGTACTGGTCTTCGGCGGCCTGGTGCTGCTGGTAGCCAAGGTTAATCCCTTCCGCTTTTTCCGCAAAATCTATCCTATGATCACCGTCGCCTTCACCACCAGAAGCAGCTATGCCACGCTTCCGGTCAATCTGGAGGTCATTACGAAACGACTGCATGTCTCTCCGCGTATCGCCAGCTTCGTGGCTCCGCTGGGCGCATCCGTTAACTTCAATGGCTGCGGCGGGGTTTGGCCGGCAATCGTGGCTGTCTTTACAGCCCAGGTCTTCGGCATTGATCTGGGATGGACCGATTATGTAACACTGGTGCTGGTCAGCATTATTTCTTCCATTGGTGTAGCCGGTGTACCGGGTCCGGCAGTAATCTCCACAACTGTAGTCCTGACTGCTCTGGGTCTGCCGCTGGAAGGCATCGCTATCGTTGCCGGTGTGGAAGCGCTGATCGATATGGGCCGTACCGCAGTAAATGCGACCGGAACCACGGTCACCGCATTGCTTGTGGCGAATTCCGAAGGTGAATTTGACCGTAAGGCCTTCAACAATGATAAAGACGGAGAAGACGATCTGCTCGTTAATCCCGCCTAAATACAGCCCGCTCGCATAGCGGTGGGGTCTCCACATATACATTCTTATATTTCAAGTAGAAACGGCTTCGCTGCCCTCAGCAAAGCGTATGCTCCCGAAGCAGCGATACTACGTATCGCTTTCAGGCATCCGTTTCTGCGGGAAATAGAAGGATAATTCATGGCGTGAAACCTATACATTCTTATATTTTCAAAAAACCTCCACACCCTGCATTAGCAGCGGCTGCGGAGGTTTTCGATGTCCATAATTATCCCATAACGATTCTCTGCCGCTGCTTCGCGGAAGCCAGACAGGTCTCGATCAGCGTCATATTGCGGATGATATCAGACGGCTCAACCAGCGGTTTCTGGCCAAACACCGCCGCCGCGAAGTCATCAGCCTGCCGGGTATACGGATTGGCCCCGATGGCATCCACACGCCGCATGCCGCTGTCACTGTATACGAAGAACTCAGCGTCTTCTTCCCGGGCATTAAACGGCATCGGCAGCTCAATCCGGCCTTGCGTGCCCAGAATCTCCAGCAACTGGCGGTTGAACGCCCACATGCCGCAGTCAAAGATCAGGCTCACGCCGCCGGGGAATTCCACCAGCCCGGAGGCCATCATGTCCACATGGTCATGTTCGGGGGAGAATAGGGCCTGTACCGTTACCGCCTCCGGCTCAGCGGCGCACAGCAGCCGTGCCGCGCTTAGCGGGTAACAGCCCACGTCATAGAGGGAGCCTCCGCCCCATGCGGACTTAAAGCGGATATTCGAAGTGTCTTCCGCATCATTATAAGTAAATGTGCCCCGGATCGAGCGAAGCTCCCCGATCTCGCCGGAAGCGATCACTGCCTGCACCTGGCCCATCCGCGGATGGTGGCGGTACATGTAGGCCTCAGCCAGATGTACGCCCGCACGGCTGCAGGCTTCCACCATCTGAAGGGCCTCCCGGCTGTTCAGCGCAATCGGCTTCTCGCACAGCACATGCTTGCCTGCCTCGGCGGCGCGGAGCACCCACTCCAGATGTAGGTGATTAGGCAGCGGGATATACACCGCCTCAACCTGCGGGTCGGCCAGCAACTCCTCATAGCTGCCATAGGCCTGCTGCACTCCGAATGCTGCGGCTACAGCCGCACTTTTATCGAGATCACGGCTGGCAATAGCCTGGATGATACCGCTCGTCGACTCTGCAATAGCCGGCATAACCGAGCCTGTTGCAATCTGCGCAGAGCCCATGATCCCCCAGCGAAGTTTCTGTGTCATAGCTGCACCTCTTCCATGAGTTGGTTAACGTCTATATTCAGATTAGCACACTCAAGAGCACAGCTGCACCCATAATGACAATCCGGGCCGTGTTCATGACAATAAAGTTCTGCACCGCCAGAATGAAGGTGGTGGCCTTCTCCTGCTTCTTCGTAAAGCGTGCTATGTTTCTCCTCAGCGGAATCAGTGTCAGCAGAATCAGCAGCACCAGCACCGGATGAACGCCCAGCATCAGCAGGACGACAAGATCCAGATAGGAGACGTAATAGAGCAGCTTGTACAGTGTCAGGGCATTGGCACGTCCTATGTAGACCGGCAGAGTATACCTGCGGTTCTCGATATCATCATCGATATCGCAGATATTGTTCGCCAGCATAATCGCCGCAATCCCAAGAATGGCTGGCACAGAGAACCAGAAGAGGTATAACACTTCCAGGATGCTGATATGCAGGCTGACCCAGCCATTTTCAATGACAAGCCCTACCACACTGGAATCTGTATGAATGTAAGCCGAGATAAAAATAATTACAAAGCCCATAAACAGCCCCGAGAACAGCTCGCCAAGCGGCATCCGCGAAATCGGGATTGGACCAAACGAATACAGAATACCGATCAGAAACGACAAGCCGCCCAGCAGAAAGACGAGCAGTCCAGTCTGGGTAACGAGCGCGATCCCGCCGCCTGCCGCCAAGGCCAGCAGAAGAATTATGGTGAATACCGCCGTGCTCTCCTTCAGTTTGTAGCGGACGATGGCGTTATGGGTTTCATAGCCGTAGCCCTCGGTCTTGGATGCTTTTTTGAAATCATAATAATTGTTGATTGCCGTTGTCGCCATATCGAAGCTAAGCAGCGACACGAACATCAGCACGAACCGCAGCACATAGAAATCGTCATACCGATACAGGGCGTATAGCGTCCCCATCAGAAAAGGAATCATGCTGGCTGCCTTAGTGGGCAGCTCAACAAATTGCAGAAAGCTTTTTACGTTCACAGCCATACATCCTTATGTGTCAGATATGCCTTGCCTTATTGGTGGATGAAATATTCCTTCCCACATATATGCTCCAACTGTTCCGAGTACAATGGGGAATAAACATGACGGGAAAAACGCCGAATCGTGAAGCTTTTTTTACAAAATCCACTTGTTCATCTATTGCTTTCCGCCTTTAATTATTATTTGATAATTATTATCATTAATTATTATACATCAATTTTCGACAAATTGGTTAGATTCACAATGCAAAATATTGCCTATTCATGGTACACTAATCTGGTTGGAACTTATTACCTATTAGGTCTTATAATTTAAGGGGATCAACATGAAGCTGCGCAAAAAAATTGTCATATTCATAAGTGTTGTAGCCAGCATTGCTCTGATTTCCACCTACCTGCTGCTGCATTTGTTTCTGCTCAACCGCTTCGACAAGCTGGATCAGGATGCAATCCACTCCAAGCTGAAAGAAGCTGTCTATGCCTACCAGGTAGAACTGCAGAGCATGCAGTCCAAGCTGATGAATTATTCGGTTTGGGATGATACGTACCAGTTTGCCGCCGTCTCACCGGAGACAGCTGCGGAGGATCCTTACATTAATAACAACTACATTAAATCAACCTTCGAAATCAATCACTTTGATATGGTAGCCTTGCTGAATAATGCGGGTGAAGAACTGTATGGCGGCAGCTACAATTCCCAGACACGGACCATTGATCCACTGCCTGAAGAGCTGCATACGCTGGTTGGGCGGATACACAGCAGCTTACAGGCTTCACCGGATCTGAAGAACGGCAAGGCTGGCATCGTGCTGCTGGATCAAGGACCCATGCTGATTTCCCTCGCTGCTATCGTCAATAATGATATGAGCCAGCCTTCGAGAGGAATAGCCATTGCGGGCAGACTGCTGCGGGACGATGAGATGAAGCAGATTAACCAAGGGACTTCCTCCATCCTCCGGATCACCCGCATCTCCCCGGCACAGCTTCAGGCGGCAAATAACCGGGAATTCTGGCTGACCACCGGTGAAGACAACTCTACGGCGATCCATAAGGTTGTCAATAATTTGTTCGGCGAACCGGACGTAGTAATCAGCGTGAAGCAGCCGCGCCGGATTTATGAAAGCGGCCTGGAATCCATTTTCAGCTTCTTGCTTTTTTTCTTTCTGCTCACCGTGCTGATCTTTATCGTCTGCCTGATCTTTGTGAACCGTGCCATTCTGCAGCGAGTGGTCTCGCTGGTAGACAATATCCGTACCATTGCCAGTAGCCAGCATCTCTCGATCCGTATCAACAGCTCCGGCAAAGACGAGTTCAGTGAGGTGGAGCATGAATTCAACCGCATGATGTCCTCGCTGGAGCACAGCCAGGAGGAGCTGCAACTGCAGTCGATGCTTGATCCGTTAACCAAGCTGCCCAACCGCTCCTTGTTCTTCACCAGGCTGAATGAAGCTATTGAAGCTGCCCAAGCCAGCGGAAGGAAGATTGCACTTGTATTTATCGATCTGGATCACTTCAAGACAGTCAATGATACGTTCGGACATGAGTACGGAGATACACTGCTGAAAGAAATTTCTGATCGGATGTTATCCGTTGTCGGCAACCAGGATGTGGTTTCCAGGTTGGGCAGTGATGAGTTCACCATCCTGCTGGCCGACCTGCCCGATGCGCACAGCATCGAGCTTCAGCTGGCCCGGGTACAGGAGGCGCTGCTGGCTCCGCATCTGATTCATGGACATGTGCTGCATAATACGGCTAGCATCGGCGTCAGTGTGTTTCCTGACAACGGCATGGACGCGGACATTCTGGTCAAACAGGCTGATTTAGCCATGCTCTATGTGAAGGAATCCGGCCGCAACCATATGTACCAATATTCCGAGGCGTTGGAGGAGAGTGTCCGCCGCAACAAGATTCTTGCCCTGGAGCTGCTGTCTGCGGCAGACAATCATGAGCTCGAGGTCTACTATCAGCCTATTCTATCTTCCGACACAATGAAGGTATCCAAAGTAGAGGCCTTGCTGCGCTGGACCAGCTCCACCTACGGCGCTGTGCCGCCCTCGGAGTTCATCCCGCTGGCGGAGAGCAGCGGGTCCATTGTCGCTATCGGCAGCCACGTGCTGCGCCAGGTATGCGCCGATATGGTCAGCTTCCGCAGCGAAGGCTTTATGCTCAGCGCCGCGGTTAATATCTCGGCAGTACAGCTGATGCAGCCCGGTCTGCTGGAGATTCTGCTGGAGCTGCTGGAGGAATTCGCTCTGCCTGCTTCCAGTCTGGAGCTGGAAATTACCGAAAGCGTGCTGGTCTCGGGCGACAACATTTCCCAGTCCCTGCAGCAGCTGAGAGAACACGGCTTCCGGATCTCGCTGGATGATTTCGGCACCGGCTTCTCTTCGTTAAGTTATCTGCGGCGTTTTCCTGTCGATGTGATCAAGATTGACCGCTCCTTCGTTTCCGAGATTACACTAGAGCAGCCCGATGACGTACTGGTCAAGGCCATCATTGAGCTAAGCCATAATCTGGGCCTGCGAGTGGTGTCTGAAGGCATTGAGCTGAAGGAGCAGTTCGACCTGCTGCGCCGTCTGGGCAGTGATGAACTGCAGGGCTATTACATCAGCAGACCGATCCGGGCGGCTGAGATCCCGGCTTTTCTGGCCCAGACTACTCCTAATTACGACAAATAATGATTACATCATTATAGGCAAGTCCAAGGACGATATGATATGATAGGCAAGCCTATAACAGCGCCAATTTGGCGCTGTTGTCATGAGCGAACACTTTTAGAATATTGGAGGCTCTTATTGTAATGTCAGCGCAATCCCCTTCCACACAGTCCATCAAAGTCGTCACTGCCGATCCAAGCGCCATCGGCCTATTCGGACTGGCTATCGTCACCTTGATCGCATCTTCACAGAAGCTTGAGATCACCACCGGGCTTAGCTACGCGATTCCTTGGGCCATCTTCCTTGGCGCCTTCGCCCAGCTGTTCGCCGCCATTCAGGATGCCAAGCACAACAACACCTTCGGAATGACCGCTTTTGCCGCTTATGCCTTCTTCTGGTTCGGCATGGGTGCCAGCTGGCTGATCAAACTGGGCGTATTCGGTACCGTGCTGGCCGCCGGTGTAGATCCCAAACAACTTGGTTTTGTATTTCTGGGTTACCTGATCTTCACCTTGTTTATGACGATCGGTGCCGTAGAAGCCAACCGCGTTCTGCTGATTATCTTTATATTAATTGACTTCCTTTTCCTGGGTCTTACCTTTGATGCCTTCGGCATTGCTCCTGAATTCTTCCATAAGCTTGCTGCCTGCTCGGAGCTTGCGATTGGTATCGTCTCCCTGTATGGCTGCGGTGCTTCGGTACTGAATGCTCATTTTGGCCGTACATTCCTGCCTGTCGGCGCACCGCTCGGCATCTTCAAGAAATAGCTCGCACCAACGGATAAGTACAAACTCGCCTGTGAGGGCGGAAGTGTGCTTATCCGTTTTAATTATAGGCGAAATTCCCCCATGTTTTTCCTTGCGCATTGCTTCCAATCGTGACATGCTATATCCATCACCTGCGACATATCTCGACATTTGCTATGACTCGGGGACCGCTCGCTTTGAAATATTGAATCATTAGATATCGGAGGCACCCGATGGCTTTCATCCCTAAAAAGCCCCTATTCCTTATCCTTGGCTTCCTAGCCGCCCTTCAAATTACGTTGTTCTCCTATTATTCACTAGCGGAGAAGCGCGAAACCCGGGCCGAATTGGCCGACCTGTCCTCACAGGCGGTGATGCTGAGCGCAAGCATTGAAGAAAGGGCCTCCATTGTGAAGGGTATCAGCTCTTTTGTGCAAACGGTCGGCTTCAATGCTGCTCCTGAACTGTATAATAATTACTTGGTTACAGCCTACGGCAACGCCAGCCACGTGCTGAACCTGATGATTGCTCCAGACGGCCTGATCCGCTACCTCTATCCTCTCACCGGCAATTCGGCAATTCTCGGCAAAAGCATCTTTCTCGATCCTGCGCTTTCCTCACCCGGCTTAATTCAGGAAACGATACGATCCCGCCAGATCACTATTGATGGTCCGCGCCTGCTGGCTCAGGGCAGCTATGGCATAGTTATCCGCCAAGCTATTTATGATGGCGATTCCTTCAGCGGAATGGTCTCCGCCACTCTACTGATTGATGATATTGTCAGCCAATTCCAGCTGAAAGATTCAGCGGTCTATGTAACTGCGGCCAATCGCACTTTCTTGTTCGGCAGCCCTGTGCCCCAGGAGGGCACACAGATCACAGCACCGCTGAAGATCTACAACCAGAACTGGATCATAGCTTCGCCCCTGCATCCGCATAAGAAATGGGAGTCGCTGAGAAGCGTGCTGTGGATTGACCTTGCTACACTTCTGATCCTGGGCTTTATCCTCTACATCATTTGGCACCAGTCCCGCTTCAACCGTGACCTCGAGCGTGTGGTCAACATCCGTACCCAAGAGCTGCGTGTTTCGCAGCAGCTATATGAACGGCTGGCTCATTTCGACAGCCTGACAGAGATCCCGAATCGGCGTTATTTCATGGAGCAGCTGGAAGGTCTGCTGCAATCGGCAGAGCCGTCACAAACGTATACGCTGTTCTTTTTCGACCTCAACCGCTTTAAGGAAATCAATGATACGCTGGGGCATTCCACTGGCGATCAGGTTATCCGTGCTTTGGCGGGACGCCTGAAGCATAGGGATCTGCCCTATAAGCTGTTCGCACGGACAGGCGGCGATGAGTTCGTCATGCTGTTTGAGGATATGCCGGTTGATCACATCCCGCTGATAGCAAGGCAGATCAGTGACTGCATCTCCGAGGCACTCCATATCTCCGGCGCGCAGCTAAGTCTCTCCACCAGCATCGGGATCGCGCTCTATCCTGAACATTCGCTGGATAAAGAGGATCTGCTGAAATTTGCCGATTTCTCGATGTATGAGGCCAAGCAGCGGGAGGAACGCAACTATTTCCTGTTTGACTCCGATCTGCGCGAGCGGCTGCAGCACAAACGGCTAATCTCCAAATATCTCCACTCCGCTCTGGAGCGGGAGGAATTCGTGCTGTATTACCAGCCTCAGGTCAACGCCGTTACAGGCGAGCTGATCGGTCTGGAGGCACTGATCCGCTGGAATCATCCGGAGAAGGGGCTGATTGGACCTGGAACCTTCATCGCTGCTGTCGAGGAGGCCGGGCTGATGATTCAGCTTACGGATTGGGTGCTGCGCGAGGTATGCCGCCAGCTCTGCGAATGGAGGCAGGACGGCATGAAGCTGCTGCGCACATCGATCAACATCTCCAACAGCTGGTTCTACAACCGCAACCTGATGGAGAATCTATTTGATATCCTGCAGGAATACCAGTTGGAGACGGATGTGCTTGAATTTGAGATTACCGAGAGCACAGCGCTGCTGGAGGAGCATTATCCGCTGCTGCAGCAGATGCGTGACTGCGGAATTGTAGTCTCGATTGATGATTTCGGCACCAAATATTCCTCACTGAATTATTTGAAGCATTTTCCCGTGAACAAAATTAAAATTGACCGCACCTTTATCACAGGCATCGGCATCAGCTCCATTGACGAGACGATCATAGAGTCGATCGTGTTCGTGGCCTCCCAGCTGGGCTACGATCTGATTGCCGAAGGGGTGGAAACTGCCGCGCAGGCGGAATTCCTGGTGCGGCATGATTGCCCGTATATCCAAGGCTTCCTCTTCTTCCCGCCGCTGCCCGCAGCGGAGATCCGAAGATTGGCTTCATAAGCCGTAAGGCCCGGCCAACCCTGATTAATCGGTGGATGAAAACGGTATCATCGATTATAATACAAGGGAAGAACAGACTATCCGAAAGGATTGGGAGACATGTGGTTATCCAACGCGGAGCTAGCTGGAACCTTGCTGTTTGCGCTGATTCTGGCAGGACTATCCTTCCTGATTATTCGCAGCATGCCGAAGATGGGCCTTAATATTACCGCATTCCGCAAACGGACGCTGGTCTGGACCCAGGTGGCCCTGGTGCTGACCGTACTACAGCTTAATTTCAAGGCCGGCGATTGGCGGTTTGCGATTATTCTGGGGATGATTGTCCTGTTTACAGGCAGTATCTGGCTGTCCGCCCGCCGCTATGATCAGCTTCTGCCCACAGCACCGGACGCCGAAGGCGCCCCATCCGAGCAATAAACGTTCGCACAAGCGGATACCGTCCCTCAGGGGACAGTATCCGCTTGTGTTTATTTAAGGAGGTTGCTCAGGCATACTTTTGACTCCGGCATCCATACTAGGGATATTCAAATTTTGATAATGGAGGGATGCTGTGTGGACAAGAAACTGAATCTGCTGATGTTCAGCGGGGAATATGACAAGGCCATGGCCGGACTGATTCTGGCGAATGCAGCCAGGGACATCGATCTGGAGGTCACGATGTTCTTCTCCTTCTGGGGGCTGTTTCTGGTGCGTGACCCGGAAACCATGACGCTGGAGGACAAAACAATCTATGAGAAGCTGATGGATGTGATCACCCCGAAAGGTCCGCAGCAGTTGCCCCTGTCGCACCTAAATTTCAGCGGGCTGGGGCGGATGATGCTGGAGGAGATGATGGAGGAGCAAGGCGCGCCGAAGCTGATCCACTTCCTAAAAGGCGCCCGCAAAAAAAACATCAAATTCTACGCCTGCAAGCTGTCGGTGGAGATTATGGGCTTCAAGCCAGAGGAGCTGCTGCCGGAGGTGGAGATCATCGATGCTGCCGCTTATCTGAAGGATGCGCTGGAAAGCGACATCCAGCTGTTTATTTAGCTTCGGAGGCACCCCTCCGAGGGTGGGCTTTAACCTATTCCCTGCAGCGGCATATACTGAGCCATAGAAACTACTGGCACACCGCCAGCCCGAAGCCGCTTGCTCTCCCCCCGGCGCTTCAGGTTATGCAGGCGCTGTTCCGGCTGGAGGGATTATCCGTGCTGAGTACTATTCCCGCCTCTGCCGCCGAAGCTCCCGCTTCGCTGCAGGAGCACTTCGCTTACTTCCGAGAACACACCGTTGGTATAGGTCATCAAATCTCCACACCCTATGGCAGGCAGCCCTTGCTCTACGCAGACTGGACAGCAAGCGGAAGGCTCTATGAGCCGATTGAGCGCCGGCTGCTGGAGCTGTTCGGCCCTTATGTCAGCAATCCGCATACCGAATCCAATACAACAGGCCTTACCATGACCCTGGCCTATGAAGAGGCGCGGTCCATCATCAAACAGCATGTCCATGCCGGTCCACAGGATGCACTGATCTTCTGCGGCAACGGGACGACCGGAGCCGTGAACAAGCTGCAGCGTCTGCTGGGGCTGAAGCTGCCGGAATGGCTGAAGGAATGGCAGCCCCCCGCCGGGGAACGGCCGGTCATCTTCATCAGCCATATGGAGCATCACTCCAACCTGCTGCCCTGGCAGGAGGGGATCGGCGATGTGGTGACCGTTCCACCCGCAGCGGACGGCAATACCGATCCGGTGCAGCTGGAGGCGCTGCTGGTGGCGTACCGCCACCGCCGCTTCAAGATCGGCTCGTTCACGGCCTGCTCCAACGTGACCGGCATTCAGACCCCGTACGGGCGGCTTGCCGCTCTGATGCACCTACATGGCGGGGTTTGTTTTGTCGATTTCGCCGCCAGTGCGCCTTACGCGCCCATTGATATGCACCCGGCTTCGCCACTGGAGAAGCTGGACGCGATCTTCTTCTCGCCGCATAAGTTTCTTGGCGGGCCGGGCACGAACGGTGTCCTGGTGTTCGACACCGCCCTGAGCCGGTGCCGCCTGCCGGATGAGCCGGGCGGCGGCACCGTAGTCTGGGTGAATCCTTGGGGCGAACGCCGCTATATCCCTGACACGGAGGTCCGTGAGGACGGGGGCACGCCCGGCTTCCTGCAGGCCTTCCGCACCGCGCTCTGCATCCGCCTGAAGGACTCGATGAACGGACGCGGCCAGTATATGTCGCTGCGCGAGCAGCAGCTGTGCTCCCTGCTCATGGAAGGACTGCGCAGCATCCCTGGACTCACCCTGCTTGCAGGCAACCACAAGCAGCGTCACGGTATTGTCTCCTTCAACCTGCGGGACATCCATTACAACCTCGTCGTCCAGCTGTTGAATGACCGTTTCGGCATCCAGTCGCGCGGCGGCTGCTCCTGCGCCGGCCCTTACGGGCATTTCCTGCTCGGGCTGGGGCCAGCGCTCTCCGCACAATTCATCGATGCGATCGATGCCGGCGACCAGTCGCTGAAGCCGGGCTGGGTCCGCCTCTCCTTGCATCCCATCATGACTGAAGCAGAGGTCAAGCGGATGATCGACGCGGTCCAGGGCATCACACAGCACATCAAAGAGTGGCAGCAGGACTACCGCTACCACTCGGCTACCAACAGCTGGGTTCACCTGCACCATGCATCTCCAAGCCCGGCAGAGGTGCGTGAGCTTTTTACAATGTGAGGATGTGACGATTAAGGCGATGCGAGAACTGTGAACCACAGACTTCGCTCCGTGCAGCTTCAGGACATTTCCTTACTTCTGCCCTGTCCCTATTCTGGCAAACCGCGCTTCAATCGCCTTCACGCCCCATAAGGAAAGACCGATAAACAGCAGCACATAGATGATCTCCCACGGCTGCCGGAGGAAGCGCTCCAGATCGTTGCCGATATAAGTCACTGCGAACACCATAATTGCCTTGCCCGCGCAAAGCGCCAGCAGATAGGAACGCAGCCTCATCCCGGCCAGTCCGGCCGCCATATTGATCACCACAAACGGACCGACCGGAAACAGGCTAAGCAGAAAAACATAGCTGAATCCGCTCTGGCGCACCCACCTCATCCCCCTCTCGACCTTGGGCCGCTCCGCCCATTTCGCCAGCAGCCGGTGGGAGGCCACCTTGCGGATGATCAGAAACGCCGTCAGGCAGCCGGCCACCAGGCCAATCCAGGAATAGAGGAACCCCAGCCATAAACCATATACGGCCCCATTCAAGCCAACAATTGCAATCGTCGGCAGCGGTGGGACAAAGGACTTCATAAATGTCAGCCCAACCCCAGGAAGGGGGCCGAGCGAACGGTATTGCTCCAGCAGCTGCCGCAGATTGTCCTCGGTCAGCCATGAGATTGTATTTAACAGAAACATTGCTTGCCGCTCCTCATCCCGGTTATAATTCTTAATACCTGAGACTCAAGTATACAATACTTTCCCGGCTGTCATTACTATGGCCTGAAGGATTTTCGCCGGTGATGGACTGCCGCACAGGGCGGGGTAAATATAATTATCTCCGGTTAAGCAGGGAGACCAATAAGAGAAGAGGAGCTGGCCATGATGGAATCCTTTCGAACGGACAAGCAGCAGGAACACGTCGTGACCTTATGGCTACACGATGACGGCATGCTGCCGAACAATGCGCAGCTACCCGTGCTAATCTATCCAGGTGCACTGGCTGAAGCCCCGCAGGAAATAGAAGCCCGGTTCAACCGCAACGGCTGGGGCAACAGCTGGCAGAACGGGGTCTTCAACTATCATCATTATCACAGCAATTGCCATGAGGTGCTTGGAGTGATCCGCGGCTCGGCAGCCCTGCAGTTGGGTGGCGATTCGGGAGAAACCTTACATGTTGGTGCAGGTGATGTACTGGTGCTTCCAGCCGGGACCGCACACAAGCGGCTTCACAGCAGCGCTGATTTCTCGGTGGCTGGTGCCTATCCCGCCGGTATGGACTATAACCTGCGCAGGGATAACGCCGCTGACCGGGTGGAGGCGCTGAAGGAAATTCCCGGCGTTCCGTTGCCTGCAACTGATCCTGTGTACGGCGGGGATGGACCGTTGCGGGCCCATTGGCAGGCAGCTAATTCCAGAGGAGAGGGCTAGGGTTTGCCCGTAGGCTCCCACTACTCCGCAGAGCAGACAAGCGCTGCGTTTCAGCGCCTCTTGGACTATAATATAGGACATGATAAAGGAGGCGCTGACTATGCTAATTCAATCGGATGTAATGGACATACGCAGAACTGCCGTGGAGGACTTGGATTTCGTACTGGAGGTGGAGCAGGATGAGCTTAACCGTCATTATGTGGCCCAGTGGAGCCGCGGGCAGCATAAGGCATCGCTTACAGATGGGGATTTCCTGCATCTGACAATGCTGGAGAAGACGGGCGAACGTCTGGGTTATGTGCTGATCAGCGGACTTCAGGACCGCAACCTCGCCGTCTGTCTAAGAAGAATTGTTATTCAGACCAAAGGACAGGGCTACGGTACCGCCCTGCTGCCGCTTCTTACGGAATGGATCTTCACACAGACCGAGGCCCACCGGCTATGGCTTGATGTTGTTATACATAATCACAGGGCACAGCATGTGTATCAAATGGCCGGTTTTACGCTGGAGGGAACCTTGCGTGAATGCCTGAAAATGGGCGAGACCTATGAGACGATGCAGATTATGTCTCTGCTGCGGCATGAGTATGAAAGCTAGTGGTCAATAAGTTCTAAACCATGATTTAGTTGCACATTCGGTTACTATTTAGGTCTCAGCGAAGATTTAGAATATTACTCCGGAACTTTCAACGCAAATAGATGCAGAAGTGCAACTAATTACAGCCGAAACCTCTATCAGGAGGTGATTAAGTGCGATACTGCAACTAATTTCGAGAAAATCAAGTCTTCTACGCTCAAACTCTGGAATTAAGTGCCTATTTGCAACTATTTGCTCCAAAACGTAAAAAATCAGCTAATTAGATGCACTTTTGCAGCTAATTCAATGGCTCGGATTTAACGGACCACTACGAAGTTAAATATTCTATATTCTCATCATACGGATGCCTAAGCAGTAACCACTTTCCCAGCTATCTGCACCAGCATCATAATACGGCAGTGGATTGCACATCCGCCGCACGGCCCGACAGCAGCACAGTGGTTACATACTTCCGACCATCCGCCGTCAGCAGCAGCAGCTCCACGGCAGCAGGTGCCGGCTCGCTTCTGGCGAAGGTGATGTGCGCCCCGTCCAGATCCTCCAGGATACCGGCGACCCGGTATCCCTTGAACAGCAGCTCATCCACCTCCTGCCGCTCCTTGGCAAACTCCTCATAAGCCGACATTAGCTCACCCCTCCACTGATTTCCTTACGCGCCGGAAGCGGGGACGCTTCTGCTGCGAACCGTTTGCGGTGCAGATACTGCCCGGCCCCTGCGGAACCTACAAATGCCCGGTCACGAATGACGAACTCGCCGCGGCTCAGTACGGAAACCGGCTCACCGGTAATCTCCATCCCCTCGAACGCATTATAATCCACCTTCATATGGTGGGTTGCAGCCGACAAGGTCCGTGTAACCGCCGGATCAAAAATCACAATATCCGCATCACTGCCCACGGCAAGTGTGCCTTTCTGCGGAAACAGCCCAAACAGCTTGGCGCTGGAGGTGGATATGATATCAACGAATTTGTTCAGCGATATCCGGCCCTTCTGGACCCCCTCCGAGTACAGGATGCTGAAGCGGTCCTCAATTGTTGGCCCGCCGTTGGGAATTTTGGAGAAATCACCGCGTCCCAGCTCCTTCTGCCCCTTGAAATCAAAGGAGCATTGATCCGAGCCGATGGTCTGCAGAGAGCCGTTCCACAGCGCATCCCACAGCACATCCTGGTTCCACTGCTCGCGCAGTGGAGGCGACCAGACATATTTGGCCCCCTCGAAATCCGGCTTCGCCAGTGCCTCTACATCCAGCACCAAATACTGCGGGCAGGTCTCGCCGTAGACCCGCAGCCCTTTTTTGCGCGCTTCGGCAATCTTCCAGGCGGCTTCCGCACAGGTCACGTGGACTACGTACAGCTGTGAATCCGTCAGCTCTGTCAAGTATGCAGCCCGGCCTGTAGCCTCACCCTCCAGCTCCGGCGGACGGGTCAAGGCATGATAGATCGGATCGGTATTCCCGGCGGCCAGCGCCTGCTCTACCAGGTATTCAATGACATCGCCGTTCTCGGCGTGGACCATTACCAGCGCGCCTTCTTGTTTGGCCGTCTGCAAGGTTTTGTACAAGGTGCCGTCATCAGCCTGGAAGGTATTCTTGTAAGCCATGAACACCTTCAGGGAGGTGATGCCTTCATCCTCAATGATCTGGGGCAGCTCGCCCAGCACCCTGTCGCTGAGCTCCGACACCATCAGGTGGAAGCTGTAATCGATCACCGCCTTATCCTGCGACTTCGCATGCCAGGTGTCCACGGCCTGCTGCAGCGGCTGGCCTTTGGTGGTTAGACAGAAATCGATGACTGTGGTTGTTCCGCCATAGGCGGCCGCTATCGTCCCGCTCTCGAAATCATCGGCGGTCACCGTTCCTCCGAACGGCATATCCAGATGGGTATGCGGATCAATGCCGCCCGGGAATACATAACAGCCGGACGCATCAATCACTTCCGCATCCTGTGCGTCAATCTGCAGCCCAATCTGCGCAATTACGCCACTCTCAATCAGCATATCTCCTGTATACGTATCCGCTGCGGTAACAATGATTCCGTTCTTGATCAGCTTCTTCATCCTTACATCACCTCTGCTTCAGAATAAGTGCCGTTCAGTGATTGAATGACCTTCTGCCGCTCATTCCAGGTCAGGGGAGCCGCCCCGTTCTCCAGCGGAATCATATCAATGGCGCCATCGGCCGGACAAACAATGGAACACAGGTTGCAGCCTACACAGTCTTCTTCGCGGACCTGAAGTACCGCCTTGCCTTCGGCATTGGTCAGCATATCGATACATTGATGCGAGGCATCCTCGCAGGCAATATGGCATTTATTGCAGTTGATGCAGTTCTCTTCGTTGATTCGGGCGACAACCTGATAATTGAGGTCCAGATCCCCCCAGTTAGAATACCGCGAGACCGATTTACCAATCAGCTCGGTGACTGAGGCCAGCCCCTTGTCATCCAGGTAGTTGTTCAGCCCGTCGATCATCTCCTCTACAATCCGGAAGCCATGATGCATCACGGCGGTGCAGACCTGAATGCCGGTAGCGCCCATCAGCATAAACTCAACCACGTCCTGCCAGGTGGAGATCCCGCCGATTCCCGAGATCGGCACCGTCACCGCACGGTCGCGGGCACATTCCGCCACCATGCTCAGCGCAATAGGCTTAACGGCCGGTCCGCAATAGCCACCATGCGCGCCTTGTCCGCCGACATGCGGGATCGTATTCCAGCTATGGATGTCTACTCCGGCCAGGCTGTTGATTGTGTTGATCATACTGATTGCATCCGCTCCACCCTTGACCGCATGACGGGCAACCACTGTGATATCGGTGATGTTCGGTGTCAGCTTCACAATGACCGGCGTGGTCGCCACCTCCTTCACCCAAGCAGTCTGAGCCTGCACCAGATCAGGCTGCTGGCCGGAAGCCGCCCCCATCCCCCGCTCCGCCATACCGTGCGGACAGCCAAAGTTCAATTCCAGCCCGTCTACACCGACGGCCTCCACGCGTTTGACAATTTCATGCCATTTCGCCTGTGAAGGCTCCACCATCAGGGAAGCGATAATGGCGTGATTGGGGAACCTCTTCTTGGTTTCATAGATTTCCTTCAGGTTCACCTCCAGCGGACGGTCCGTGATCAACTCAATATTGTTGAACCCGGCTACCCGCTGTCCGTTGAAATGCACCGCCGCAAACCGTGAAGAGGTATTGATAATCGGATCGCCGAGTGTCTTCCACACCGCGCCTCCCCAGCCGGCCTCAAAAGCCCGCTGCACCTGATAGCCTGTGTTGGTAGGCGGGGCCGAAGCCAGCCAGAATGGATTGGGGGACTTGATTCCTGCCAGGTCAATACTCAAATCTGCCATATGATTCCCTCCCTGATATTGGTTTGCTTCCCCGGTGGACTAGACTGCCGAGCCGATGATACGGCCGCGCTGCTCCAGGAATTGCTTCGCAATGGCATGAGCCGCGGCTTTGCCTTGCTGGGCAGCGGATACGACCATCGCTTCGCCTGCACCAGAGCCAAATACGATATCACCGGCAGCATAAATTTGTGGATCAGACGTTCTGCAGGTCTGCTCATCCATCTGCACAATGCCACGCACATGCTCAAGGCCAAAGGCCTCAATGAGATCGATCCGCCGCTTCTGGCCGATAGCCACCACCACCGCATCGACGGGCATAATGAACTCGGAGCCTTCCACCGGCATAGGGGCAAGCCGTCCGTCCGCACCAGTCTCGCCAGTCAGCTTCATCTGCACACATTCAAGGCCTATGACGTTGCCCAGCTCATCGCCGACAATCCGCTTCGGCAACGTCAGCCAGCTAAACTCCACGCCCTCCTGCTTGGCGAATTCATATTCGAAATCATAAGCCGTCATCTCGCTGCGCGTCCGGCGGTAGACCATCTTCACGTTGGCTGCGCCAAGCCGTACCGAGCAGGTAGCGGCATCAATCGCCGTATTTCCTGCTCCGATCACCGCGACCCTGCTGCCCATCAGCTCCAGCGTAGGAACAGCTGTCTTGGTTGTCTCCACCAACTCGATTGCATCGTATACACCAGAGAGCTTCTCGCCCTCGATGCCCAGCGGGGGCACATAACCCATGCCTGCGGCCAGCACGATAGCCTCATATTCGGCCTTCAGCTCCTCTACCGAGACATCCACGCCCACCTTCACTCCCGTGCGGATCTCCACGCCCAGCTTCTCCACCTGCTCCACTTCCCAGAGCGATACCGACTGCGGCAGCCGAAACGAAACAATCCCATGCGTATCCAGACCGCCGGCCAGCTCTTTGGCCTCATAGATCACGGCCTGGAAGCCTTCGCGCGCCAGCTCCCTTGCCGCCGATAGTCCAGCCGGACCGCCGCCGACAATGGCTACCTTCATGCCATTGCTCTCTCCCGCTGTGAACAAGGTGACGCCGCTCTTCATCGCCCAATCCGTGGCATAACGCTGCAGTAGGCCAATCTGGATCGGAGCTGAAGCCTCATTCAGCACGCAGGCCCCTTCGCACAGCTCCTCTGTGGGGCAGACACGCGCACAGCTGGCCCCTACCGGGTTCGAGTCCATGATGGTATGCGCGGAGCCCTTCAGGTTGTCGGTAGCAATTCTTTTAATGAAGGAAGGAATATTAATACTGGTAGGACAAGCTTTGATGCAGGGAGCGTCATAGCAATACAGGCAGCGGTTGGACTCTTCCATCGCCCCTTGGCGGGATAACCCCGGCTCAGCCTCGGCGAAATTGCGCATGAACATATCTGGTGTAAACAGGCTTGTCGGTGAGGGTTGATTCATTAATGATTCCTCCTTCTGAGCAATTGGAGTACATTTATGTTATATAATATAACACTATTCTAAGAAACGTCTTATTATTTTACTTACTTTTGCGGTCGGTTGTAGTAAAATAGGCAATAATTCAAGAAATTCCACTACCTTCTCCCTGCATAAGTCATATATTCTGACATATCATATTCACACTATAGCTATTTCGAATTTTCGTTACATTAGACACTTTGTCTAATATGCAAACCGGATTTTTTACGTGTGAGAATGGAACCGGGAAACCGCGGGAGCCAGAATGCCGGCAGCATGCCGAGCAAGCGAGGGGGACAGCTATGGATTGGGAACTCGTATTTACGATTCGGGATGCACTCAAACGGCCGTTATTTGCAGAATCGGAAGTCGTCGGCGGCAGAAATGGCATGAACCGGGCCATCCGCTGGGTACATGTGCTGGAGAGCGCCAGCTTCGAAAGTCTGATCCACGGGGAAGAAATGATCCTGACCACCGGTATGGGCATAGGCATGGACCTGCCCTCCTCCCTGGCCTTTATGCAGAACCTGATCGACAAGAACGCCGCCTGCCTCTGCATCGAGCTGGGCACCTACTTCAATGCCGTCCCACAGGAGATGGTGCAGCTGGCGAACAGCCACAACTTCCCGCTGATTATTTTTCCACGCACCGTGCGGTTTGTGGATATTACCCTTGATCTGCATTCCCTCATCATCAACCGCCACCACCGGATGCTGCAGGAGCTGGAGAGCATCTCCCGTGAATTCCACCGGCTGACCTTAACCTCACAAGGCACACTGAAAGTGCTGCAGCTCTTATGCAAAAGCACCCGCACGCAAATTGTCTACATGCAGCTGCAAGGCAAACCCTTATTCTTCCCGGCGCTCTCTCCGGAAGAGCAGAGCCCGCTGCTCAGCTTCTTCACTTCCTACAGCGAGGAGATGGACGGCGTCCAGCCGGATGCCGCTCCCATCTTCAGGGAATACGGCTCCAGAACCATTGCCATGAAGCCTGTCGGAGCGCTTGATCAGACCTGGGCCTATATCCTAATGGTCTGCAACCACAAGCCACAGGAATTCGACTGCATGCTGCTCGACTCCGCTTCCCTCTCCATCGCCCAGGAGCTGCTCCGTACCCGGTATATGGAAGAACGCAAGCTGTTCTCCGAGAACCTGTGGGTGGAGGAGCTGATCAACGGGCGGATCGAAGATGACAACCGGCTTAAGAGTCTGATCGGCCCTGACTTCAACGCAGTCAATGAGCTGCCCTACCGCGTCTGTCTGATCGAAATCGAGAATCCGCGCGATGTGAAATGGAACAGCTCGGAGCATGAATGGGAATCAATCACCTTCCACCTGTCGCTGATTCTCCGCTCGATTTTTGAGAAATATTCACTGCGGCCGTTAATTACACTTAAGAACAATCGGCTCACCGTCATCGCCCTGGATATCCAATCCAAGCTGCCCGGGAAGCTGCGGCTGCAGCAGGCACTCGATTCATTGCAGCATATCCGTTCCGATGAGAAATTGAAGGACCTGCAGCTCGTGATCGGAGTCAGCAAGTCCCACAAAGGCCTGAAGCACGCCCATGCCGGCTATCAGGAAGCCGTACAGGCACTCTCACTCTATACTTGTTATCAGAAGTCACTGCTCTTCTATGAAGAGCTTGGCGTGTTCCAGCTGCTGCTGAGCCTGAACGACGGCAGCACGCTGCAGAATTTCATCCGCAGCTACCTCGGACCGCTGATCGACCATGACCAATCGAAGGGCAGCGAGCTGCTGCTCACCCTGCGCGTCTATCTGGATCATGACGGCTCCAAGCAGATTGCCGCCCGCAATCTGTTCATCGTGCGGCAATCACTCTACTACCGGCTGGACAAAATCACCGAGCTGCTGGGCGAAGACTTCATGCTGCCGGAGAACCGTATCTCCATCCAGGTAGCCTTGCGTGCCTACCAGTTCCTGTACCCGGAGAAATTCGCTATGCCCAGCTCCCGTTCAGCACAGCTGTGAAGGTATCCACGATAAACTGGATGTCTTCGTCCGTGGAGGATAGCGGAGGCGCGAACGTCAGCACATTATTGAAGCCTGCTACCGTGTCTCCATTCTTGCCAATGATCAGACCTTTGGATTTACATTCGGCGATAATGCCCTTGACGATATTCAGATCGGCAGGCTTCTTGGTAATCTTGTCTTCTACCAGTTCTATGCCAAGCACCAGCCCGAAGCTGCGGATATCACCCACAAGCTTATGTCCCAGCAAGCCGGAGAATTCACTATATAACCGTTTACCCAGCATATCGGCACGCTCGACGAGATTCTCCTGCTCCAGGATCTCCAAATTGCGCAGCGCCAGCGCGCAGGCCGCCGGATTGCCGCCGAAGGTGTTCACATGGCGCAGATACCCGTAGCCGTCGCTGTTATCCTTGAAGGCCTCATAAATATCCTTGCGGACTGCCGTGGCCGACAAGGGCAGATACGCGCTGGTCAATCCTTTGGCCATCGTTACAATGTCCGGCTTCACTCCGTAATTGTGATGCCCGAACTTCCGCCCGGAGCGGCCAAAGCCGCAGATCACCTCATCGATGATCAGCAGCACCCCGTGCCGGCTGCAGATCTCCTGCACCCGGTCCAGATAGAGCTGATGAGGCACTATAACACCGCCGCCGGTAATCACCGGCTCCATAATCACCGCCGCCACCGTCTCGGCACCTTCCCAGACGATAGTATCTTCAATGGCCTGTGCGCTCTGAAGATTAAATTCCTCCACCGATATGTCTGCCGGACGGCGGTAGCTGTCCGGCGGAGCCACATGCAGGAAGCCGCCGCCGAGCGGCTCATATTTATATTTGCGCTGCGCCTGGCCGGTTGCCGACAGCGCGCCCAGCGAGCTGCCATGGTACCCGCGGTAACGCGCAATGAACTTGTGCCGGTAATGCTGGCCGATCTGCTGCTGGTACTGGCGGGCCATTTTGAAAGCTACTTCGTTGGCCTCCGAGCCGCTGTTGGAGAAGAAGATCACATAGTCGCCTTCCAGCCATTCATTCAGCTTCTCGGCCAGCGCAATGGCCGGCAGATGGCTCTGTGTCAACGGGAAATACGGCAGGCTCAGCAGCTGATTGTAAGCCGCCTCGGCCAATTCCTTCCGTCCATAGCCCACATTCACGCACCACAGGCCGGACATGCCGTCCAGAAACTTGTCACCGTTGATATCTGTCACCCATGACCCGCTGGCCGAAGCGGCAATCATCGGCGGACTGCTCTCACTATAAGGTGTGATATTATGCCACAGATATTGCTGATCCTTCTTCAGAGCAAGCTCGCCTTCAGTCCCCAGATTAAGCACAGCATTCTCTCCTCTCGATTATCCGTCTCGCTAATAACGGGCTGTGATCATTTTTTTGCGGGTATAGAATTCAACACCATCGCGTCCATTGGCGTGCAGATCGCCATAGAACGACTTCTTGTAGCCCGAGAACGGGAAGAAAGCCATCGGGGCAGGCACCCCCAAATTCACACCCAGCATACCGGCATCAATCTCCTCACGGAACTCGCGGATCGCCTTCGCGCTGTCCGTATAGATACAGGCCCCGTTCGCGAACGGCGATTGATTCGTAACCTCAATGGCTTCAACCAGACTGCCCACCCGGATTACAGCCAGTACCGGCGCAAAAATCTCGTCATTCCACAGCGTCATTCCGGTCTTCACATGATCAAAGATCGTCGGCCCGAGGAAATAGCCTGCACCTGCTGCCGCGCCATCCTGCCTGCCATCCCTCACCAGCCGCGCATCCTCCCGCTCTCCGGTCTCGATATAGGCCAGGGTACGCTCCTTGTTGGACTGGCGGATCACCGGTCCGAGGAACACCCCGTCCTCCATCCCGTTGCCGATCTTCAGCTCATCCGCAGCGGCAACCAGCCGCTTCACCAGCTCATCTGCCACCGCCTCATGCACAACAACAACAGAACAAGCCATGCAGCGCTCACCCGCCGAACCAAAAGCAGCGGCTATGATATTCTTCACCGCAGCGTCAAGCTCGGCATCCGGCAGCACAATGGAATGGTTCTTGGCTCCGGCCAAGGCCTGCACCCGTTTCCCGTGCGAGGTTCCGGTTCTATAGACATATTCTGCCACCGGCTGTGAGCCTACGAACGACACCGCCTTCACTCGGCTATGCTCCAGCAGGCCATTGACCACATCATGTGCGCCGTGCACAATGTTCAGCACCCCCGGCGGGAAGCCGGCTTCGGCAAACAGCTCTGCCAGCCGGTTCATCAGCAGCGGTGTACGTTCCGAGGGCTTCAGCACGAAGGTATTGCCGCAGGCAATCGCCAGCGGGAACATCCAGCAGGGCACCATCATCGGGAAGTTGAACGGGGCGATGCCACCGATCACACCCAAGGGATAACGGTACATCCCGGATTCTATGCCTGTGGCGATATCCGGCAGCTGATTGCCCATCATCAGGCTGGGGATGCCTGCAGCGAACTCCACACATTCAATGCCGCGCTGCACCTCTCCCCTGGCTTCTTCCAGGTTCTTGCCGTTCTCCAAGGTAATCAGCTGTGCCAGCTCCTCCGCATGCTGTACCAGCAGCTGCTGGTACTGGAAGAAATAACGCCCGCGTCTTGGCACAGCCACCTTCTTCCATAGCGCAAAGGCCTGCCATGCCGCTTCTACCGCCACATCCAATTCTTCCCTCCCCGAGATGGGAACATAGGCGATCACTTCACCTGTTGCCGGATTAAAGACCTCCTCATCCCGTCCGGAGGAGGATTCCACCCAGACTCCATTGACGTAATTCTTCACCCTTCCGGTCTGCACCGCCAGCAAAGTCATGATCCTCGCTCCTCTCCGCACTCTCTTTGGTTGTCTTATTGCGCCGCCATCTCGACAATTTCATTCGTGTACGCTTCGTCTACCTTGGAGGCTTCCTTTATTACGCCAAACTGCAGGGCGATATCCGCTGTCTGCTGGAAAGCCGCGGCATCGGTATATCCCATCTTGGCACTGTCGAAGCCTTCCGGAAGAATCAGCTTGGAGACCTCTTCCATCATCTTCAGCTGATGCTCTGCCGTCGTGCTGCCGTCTTCAGCCAGCTTCATCACACTGTCCACCGCAGCCGACGGATCGGCAATCGCATCCTTCCAGCCCTTCAGGGAAGCGCGCACGAACTTCGCAGCCGTCTCCTTGTTGTCTGCCAGCCATTCCTTGTTGGCGAACAGATTATCCTCCAGCATAGCTACACCCTCGGCATTCATGTCAATAACATTCAAATCTTCAGCCTGGATGCCAGACTCCAGCACCACCTGATATTCGTTGTAGGTCATTGCCGATGCCACATCAATATCGCCGCCGAGGAATTGGTCCATCGTGAAGCCCTGCTTGGTGAAATTCAGATCCTTGTTGGAATCCAGCTTGTATTTATCAAACAGCGCCAGAATTTCGAACTCGTTGCCACCCATCCAGTTGCCGACTTTTTTGCCTTTCAGGTCGGCCGGGGCACTGATGCCGGATTCTTTCTTGGAGACGAGCACCAGCCCGCTCTTCTGGTAGATCTGGGCAATCTGCACCAGCGGCATTTCCTGCTCCTGGCTGGTCAGCAGGCTCGCCACCCAATCCACGCCAATCTCGGCTGAACCGCCTGCCACCTGCTGCTCCGGCACAATATCCGGGCCGCCGGGCAGAATCTCCACTTCCAGCCCTTCTTCCTTGTAATAGCCCTTATCCTGGGCCACGAAATAACCGGCAAATTGCGCCTGCGGCACCCATTTGAGCTGCAGCCTGACCTTAACCGCTTCTGCTGCAGGTTCAGTTGTTGCCGCTGCAGCCGGAGAAGCCGCGGCATCAGGGGCAGCCGTTGCCTCTGCCGCCGAATTTCCATTGTTGCCTCCGCAGCCTGCAATCAAGGAGATCACCATCATCATTACAGCCATTAGCAGCAGGCTACGAAACCGGTTTGTTTGCTTGTTCATCATAAAGAACTCCCCCTACTCTGGTATAAGTGTTCCTTGCAGACAGCTACCCTACATTGAAGTAACGGCACTTAGGCCCGCTCAGACGGGTGCCACTTGATGAACAGCTTCTCTAGGCGTTCAACCGCCAGGTAGAAGATTACACCGGCAATGGCAGCCAGCACGATGCAGGACCAGCCCAGCGGCATCTTGGCCACTTTGATCGAATTGGAGAGCAGGTAACCCAGCCCGCGTGAAGAGAAGAAGAATTCCCCGACAATCGCCCCGATCATACTGGCGGTAGCGTTAATCTTCAGCGCGGTAAAAACATAAGGCAGGCTGTTCTGGATCCGCAGATAGCGGAACACCGCCCGTTTGCTTGCTGCGTAGGAGTGCATCAGATCCAGCGCCAGCGGGTCAACAGCGGCCATACCCTTATAGGCATTGATTGCCATCGCCGCCATGGTCGTCGCCGTGACAATCGCCACCCGCGAGCCAATCCCGTCGCCGAACCATAGATTCATAATCGGGGCCAGCGCCACAATCGGCACTGCGTTAAGCGCAGCAACCAACGTCAAACTGCCACCACCCCAGCGGGGCCAGGCTGTGGCGCAGAGGGCGACCAGGAAGCCGCAGGCCGACCCGGCCAGCATACCCAGCACAGCTTCCGTCAAGGTGTAGCCGGTGTAGGAGAGCAGCAGGCTGAAATTGTCCCGCATTGCCTCCGCGATAGCCGATGGCAGCGGCAGCTGGTATTTCTTCAGATCAAACAGCTTGTGGAATACCTGCAGCTCCCAGAGGGCGAGAAACAGGACGCCTGCCAGCAGCGGCAGTAACAACCCGCTGCCGGACAGCTTCGGAACCCGCCGGTCCTGCCGGCCCGGAGCGGCCAGAGGTTTCCGCTTGACCCCGGGAGTCTGTCTATCGCCCGCTGCCGGGGCGGCACTTCCGTCTTGACTAGCCGAGGCCAGTTCGGCTGCAGAGTTGCTTGGCATTAGCGGCTGCCTCCTTTCGGGCGAAATTCCGGCTGCCAGGGCGCTGCCAGCCGCTCCGCCAGACTCATCAGCCCATAGCTGGCGATGCCAAGCAGCGCGCCGACAATCACCGTGGACCAGAACATATAGGTATGGGATGGACCATAGTAGAGATTGCGCAGCATAATGACTCCAATCCCGTGCTGCGCTCCCATCAGCTCCACCAGAATGGCGCCCGTCACCGCCAGCGGAGCGGCAATCTTAAGCCCGCTGAACAGGCCGGGCAGAGCTGCCGGGAAACGAAGCTTCCAGTAGACGGCCCAAGGCTTGGCGGCATAAGAATGCATTAATTCCAGCGCAGAGGGTTCGACACTGCGCAGACCGCGCAGCATATTAAGCGATACAGGGAAAAAGGTGATGTATCCGGCGATAATAATCCGTGAAATCTGTTCATCGCGTACAATGCCGTAAATGATCGGGGCCAGCCCCAGAATGGGAATCATCTGCGAGGCTATCGCATAGGGGAAGGCCAGCCGCTCTATGATGCGCGAGAGGCTCATCAACACCGCAAGCGCCACTCCTGATACAGCTCCGATCAGAAAACCCACTCCGGCATTGCCGAAGGTTGCCGCCCCTTCCTTGATCAGCGTGCCTCCATACTTCCAGAGGGTTGCCACAACCTCATGGACATAGGGCAGCTTGGATTGGGCCAGCGGCGTCTCCAGCACATGCAGCAGCAGCCAGGACGCCCCTTCCCAGACCAGCAGCAGGCCGAAGATCCATACAAACAGCGGGAGCAGCCGGCTGCGGGCAAACACATTTTCCGCCTTCATCCTACACCCCTTCGAAGCTGTCGCGGATGCGGGCGATCAGCTCGAAGAACTGCGGGCTGTTGCGCATCTCTGCTGTACGCGGACGGGGCAAGGGAATCTCCACGATGGCCGAGAGGCGGCCGGGATGCGGAGAGAGCACAAACACCCGGTCCGACAGGAAGATGGACTCAGGAATGCTGTGTGTAACGAAGACAATCGTATTCTGCACCTTGTTCCAGACGGAGAGAAGCTCTTCATTCAGGCGTTCACGGGTGAACTCATCCAGCGCAGAGAATGGTTCATCCATCAGCAGGATTTCCGGCTCCATCGACAAGGCTCTGGCGATGGCCACCCGCTGCTGCATCCCTCCGCTCAGCTGCCAGGGGAATTTGTCGGCGAAGCCCTGCAGGCCTACCAATTCCAACAGCTCCATTGCCTTCTCCTCGCGGACGGATTTCTTGACACCCAGCAGCTCCAGCGGGAGGGCGATATTATGTTTGACCTTCCGCCAGTCGTAGAGCACCGGACTCTGAAAGACGATTCCGTATTTCTGGGCCAGCCGTGCTTCCCTGGCGCTTTTGCCCGCTACGGTAATATTGCCGCCGGTTGGCGTGATCAGATCCGCCATCAGTCTTAACAGAGTCGTTTTGCCGCAGCCCGAAGGTCCAAGCAGGGAAACAAACTCACCTTTGGCAATATTCAGACTCACCTGATGCAGCGCAAGCACATCCGCAGTCTCCGTCTGATAGCGCATTTCCACATTGTCGAGCTGAATTTCCGGAATTTGTGCTGCCGCTAATGACATATCCGCTTCCCCCTTCTTTCTTATAACAATTCCGAATTATTTAACTTACGTCAACTAAAATGACATAATTTCAAAAAAAATAGTTGAATTTCATCCATCGTGTTCGATTAACTAACATATTACACGTTACACTCGCTCCCCACACTAGACAATTAGTAACACAGCTCACATAAAATTCCGTCGTTTTGTCCAGAGACCGCAAGAAGAAACGGCTTTTGCCGTCCTCTGAAAAGCGTATGCTTCCGAAGCAGCGATACTACGTATCGCTTTCAGGCATCCGTTTCTGTGAGAAATAGAAGGATGCATTTATAGCGTGAGACCTATGAATTTCACTGCGCTAATTGACAAATGTTATCTACCGGGATGTATGGTACTATTTAACTATCTAAGTTCAATTTTCATATCTATCTTGTGCACGGAGGCCTTAGCCTATGGAGATTTCGAATTATATTGTCATTGTGTCCATCTCCGGTGTATTGAGCGCGATTCTGGGACTCTTTGCCTACTATATGAAAACCGATTTTGCCGGAACCAAAGCCTTCATCATCAGTTCCTGGGCCTCCGCAATTTATACCTTTGGATTTGCACTCGAGTTGTCGGGGAGCACACTTGCGGAAATCAGCTTCTGGATTAAGGCCGAATATTTAGGGATGCCTTTCATAGCGCCGTCCAGTCTTATTATGGTGCTGCATTTCGTCGGTCTGGAGCGGCTGGTTACCCGAAAAAACATCATCAGACTCTACACCATTCCCGTTCTCACGACGTTAATAAGCTGGACCAATGACTATCATCACTGGTTCTATCACTCTATCTATCTCCGCCCGGATGCCCCTTCTCCTGTGGTCGACATCATCATGGGCCCCTTCTATATCGTGCACGGCAGCTTCACCTTCGGCTGCTTGCTGGCTGCAATCATGCTGATTCTCTGGCAATGGAACCGGTTCAAGCGGGTATACCGCAGGCAGATGGTAACCATTATCATCGGTTTGGCTTTGCCGGCCCTTAGCTCTTTCCTCTATCTGATGGGACTTACGCCTTACGGGATGGATCTGGTTCCGCTCATTATGAGCCTAACCTCCACCCTGTATATCTGGGCCATTCTCTCCAGAGGCATGCTGACAGCAGCCCCGATTGCCCGTGAGAACCTGTTCGAGAGCATGCGGGACGGCGTACTGGTCATGGACCGGTCCGATATGCTGGTGGACTATAACCGCGCCGCTGCAGAGATGATGCAGGGGCTTGATTCCTCTGCCATTGGCAAGCCGCTGGCCCAGCTATTCCTGAGTGCAGGCAAGGAAGCCGTCTCTTACGTGATGAATGCCGATCCCCAGCATAGCGAGGAACGGGAGCTGGCTTGGCTTAAGGACAATGAAACCTATTATTATCAGGTCAGATCTTCCCCTGTGGTGAAGCCGGGCGGCCATTCGGCGGGCAGGATGATTATGCTGATTGATATAACGGAGCGGACTCTGCTTCAGGAGAAGCTGCGCCAGCTGGCCACCTATGACAGCCTGACCGGAATCTATAACCGCACCCATTTCATGGAGGTTAGCAGGGAAGTGCTTGCCTCGGCAGTTGCGGGAGCTTCGCCCTTGTCCATCATCTTGATTGATATTGATTTCTTCAAAAGCATTAACGATCGGCACGGGCACAAATATGGCGATTCGGCGCTGCAGCATATAGTCAATGTGTGCAGCAGACATCTGCGGGAGAATGACTTGTTCGGGAGGTATGGCGGAGAGGAATTTGTGATGTGCCTGCCGGATACCACCCTTGAGGAAGCCGGAAGACTGTCTGATTTCATCCGCCGGGACATTGAACAGAGCAGCATCCAGACTCTGCACGGGCCTGTCACGATAACTGCCAGCTTCGGTGTGGCGGAATCGGGCGGCCCGGAGATTTCCCTGGAGGACCTGCTCTCTGAGGCCGACCATGCGCTGTATACCTCCAAGCGCAACGGACGCAACACTGTCCATCTCTCCAGAGGATCATCAATCACTCATTTCAGCTCTATCTAGACCTAGGGTTATGGCAGGTTCACCTCACTGCGCGCTGCCAGTTTGTTTAAATTGTAACGCAGAGGGTAAAGTAATAATACGAACATGAACCAACCCAATTCTACTTAGAGGAGCTGAAAGATAATGGCAGATACAAACGGACTCAGCGATAAAATCAAAGGCGGCGTGAACAAAGCCAAAGGTGAAGTTAAAGATCAGATTGGAAATGCCACTAACAATAAATCGCTCCAGGCAGAAGGCAAGAAGGATAAGCTAAAGGGCGAAGTTCAGCAGAAAATCGGTGAGTTGAAGGATTAAGCTTTAGCTTATGCAGCCAACTGGCGGCACCCGTCCTGCACCAATAAGCAACTCCCAAACCGTTATACAGTTTGGGAGTTTTTGCTGCGTGATGCGCAGCTAATTCTAATTGACTGCCAGACACGGCCCCTGAACAGGCCAAATCTGCCCATCCAAGGGAGGAGCCTATGATCACAATCGGATTAACCGGATTCGGCGACCATGAAGAGCTATATGGCAAGCTGCCTGCCGGAGACCGCCTGCCCGCCTACAGCGCCCATTTCTCCATCGTCGAGATTGACAGCTCTTTCTACGCCGTTCAGCCTGTACGCAATTATGCCAAATGGGTCAGCCAGACCCCGGACGGCTTCCAATTTATTGTAAAAGCCTATCAGGGGATGACCGGACATCTGCGCGGCAAGAAAAATTACTTCGACACCACAGCAGAAATGTTCAACGCTTTTCACGCTTCCATTCAGCCTGTAAGAGAAGCCGACAGGCTGGCTATGACCCTTTTTCAATTTCCGTCCTGGTTCGACTGCACCAAAGAAAACGTGGAGCTGCTCCGCACCGCCAAGGCGCTAATGCTGGATGTTCCTTGCGCTCTGGAGTTCCGCAATAACAGCTGGTACAGTCCGGAGATGCGCGAGCGGACCCTGCAATTCCTGGAGCGTGAAGGCTGGATTCATACGGTCGTCGATGAGCCTCAGGCAGGGACAGGCTCTATTCCGATCGTAGCCGTCGCCACCTCTGCGGAGAAGACCTATGTCCGGCTGCACGGCCGGAATGCCGGGGGCTGGAACCAGAGCAGCCATCCGGACTGGCGCAAGCTGCGGTACCTGTACCGCTACAGCACCGAGGAGTTGACCGAGTGGCGCGACCGGCTGCTTGCGTTAAGCAAGTCCACCCGCGAGCTATATGTGGTGTTTAATAACAACTCAGGCGGCGACGCTACAGACAACGCCAAAGAGCTGCAGGAGCTGCTCGGACTGGACGGAGGACTGGCCCCGCGCCAGCTGGACTTATTCTCCTAGCGCAAGTTGGGCATAATGGCAGACATAACTTTTTTAAATGATGATTAGCCGGAGTATCCCGAAGGTTATTAAAAGATTAGGAAACTTGAACCGATTTGTGAATTACATATCAAGCTCTTCATTTTCCTTATACAGCAGCTTTGCCGGAGATCTATCGCTATATGCCCTAAGTCACGAAGGAGGCTACAAGGATGAAGAGAAATCATACGATGATGCAGTTTTTTGAATGGCATGTAGCTGCAGACGGCAACCACTGGAAACGCCTTGCAGAAAAAGCGTCCGAGCTTAAGGCTATGGGCATTGACTCGGTCTGGGTCCCCCCGGTAACCAAAGCGGTCTCCCCGCAGGATAACGGCTATGGGGTATATGACCTATACGATCTGGGCGAGTTCGACCAGAAGGGCGGCATCGGAACCAAATACGGCAACAAGGAAGAACTGGTGGAAGCGATCGCCGAATGCCAGAAGAACGGCATTGCCGTATATGTAGACCTGGTTATGAACCATAAAGCGGGTGCGGATGAAAAAGAGGTGTTCCAGGTGATCGAGGTCGATCCCAATAACCGTACCAAGGAAATCTCGGCGCCTTTTGAAATCGAAGGCTGGACGAAATTCACTTTTCCTGGGCGCGGAGATCAATATTCCTCCTTCAAATGGAATCACAACCACTTCAACGGTACGGACTTCGATGCCAAATCAGACCATAGCGGCGTCTTCCGTCTGGTGGGAGAGAATAAAAGCTGGAATGAGAATGTGGATGACGAATTCGGCAACTATGATTATCTGATGTTCGCCAATATTGATTACCGCCACCCTGAGGTCAAGCAGGAAATGCTGGAATGGGGCAAATGGCTGGTGGATACACTGCAGTGCAGCGGGTACCGGCTGGATGCGATCAAACATATCAATCATGAATTCATTAAGGAATTTGCGGCGGAGATGACTCGCAAACGCGGCGAGGACTTCTACATTGTCGGCGAGTTCTGGAAATCGGATCTGGAGACATGCCGGGAATTCCTGAACACAGTTGATTTCCAGATCGATCTGTTCGATGTTGCCCTTCATTACAAGCTGCATGCCGCTTCGATGGCGGGCAAAAGCTTCAATCTGACCCAGATCTTCAACGACACGCTCGTTCAGACTCATCCAACCCATGCCGTAACGTTCGTGGACAATCACGATTCACAGCCTCATGAAGCCCTGGAATCCTGGGTAGAGGATTGGTTCAAGCAAAGCGCCTATGCACTCACCCTGCTGCGCCGCGATGGATATCCGGTTGTTTTTTACGGAGATTATTACGGCATTGGCGGACCATCTCCAGTGGAAGGCAAACAATCGGCGATTGATCCCCTGCTCTATGCCCGCGTAAATAAGGCGTACGGAGAGCAGGAGGATTATTTCGACCATCCCAACACCATTGGCTGGGTCCGGCGCGGCGTGGAAGAGATCGAGCGCTCGGGCTGCGCGGTGGTCATCTCCAACGGAGACAACGGCGAGAAGCGGATGTTCGCAGGTAAGCAACGGGCTGGAGAGACATGGATCGACTTCACCCATAACCGCGGCGAGGAGACCGTTGTAATCGGCGAAGACGGCTGGGCCGTGTTCCCCGTAAACGGCGGCAGCGTATCTGTCTGGGGACTTGCAGACCCCGTCCAAGAGGAAGCACCGGTGCCTGCGAAGGAGCCGGAGATACCGAAGCAGGCTTAGGCCATTGCTGAGTGTTGCTGGAAGGAGTATATTCATGCTGCTCCTAGCCGCTGGCGGTAAACAGAAAGGAGCTGTCCCACAGGCCATGGTTATGGCTGGGACAGCTCCTTTCTGTAAGTATGGATGGGAGTGTTGATCCTGCAACTCATCTACCTCGCACGCTTGCGTACAAGCCTAAAGTGACAAGAATCGTTGTACTTTCGCTAACTACATCATCCAACTTAATTCCCAGTGGGGATTAAGAAGATTGCCCTGGAGCGTTCCGGTTCGGAGCAAATAGATGCGAAACTGGTTACTACTTAGGCCCGCTAGCCCTCTTCGCTCGTAACCCTCACTTCGATTTCAGACGGTTGCGGACTCAGGAGCCTCTATTTGCTGTACATAGGCCGTTTTGCAGGATTAACGGACCCAGGAGCCTCTATATCACAGAAAACCCTCGCTTTTGAGCCTGTTTTGACGACTTAGGGGCTATACGGTCCGTAAGACTTCAAAATATCGCTGATAGGAGGAAATAGGGGCTATACGGTCCGCTAGAATGCAGGTTACCTAGTTACAAGGGCTTGGAGTCTCGCAGGGTCCTAAGTAGTAACCCAAACTGCAACTAATTTCGGATAAATCAGGCCTCTCACGCTCAAAACTCCGAAATAGATGCCTTTTCACACTTATTTCTTCCAAAACGCAAAATTCCCACCATTTAGATGCACTTTTGGTTACTACTTAGGACCCCATAGGAAAGGAGCATCAAATTTTGATCGCCACATCAGTCCAATCACGGAATTAGTTGCGAATCTGCACCTAATTCACCGATTTTCCCCGTTTTGAAGCAAATAAGTGCCATAATGCACTTAATTTCCGATTCTGAGCGCTGAACAAGCAATTTACTCGTAATTAGTTGCATATTCGCACTTATTTACCCTCTAACAGCCGTTTGCGTTGAAATTAAGTGCGTTTTCGCATCTAATTTCTTTGAAAGGATCTAGTGCAGCATTCACATCCTCAGTAGACCTAAGCAGTAACCACTTTTGCAACTAAATTCTCCTTCGAAAAAACATTCATTGCGGAGTCGGGATTATCGGTTACTTGTTGCGATTGGCTGCGGATGATGAGATGCAGTATGCAATGGTTTGGAAATTATTAGTTTAGAGATCACGTCAGTTGTTAGCCCTATCGGTTGGCGGCTGGGTTTAGTGGTGTCCGTGGCGGTTAGGCCGCGGCATCAGCGGCTGGCCGGAGTCTCTTCCTGACTGCCCCATCCACCGGTGTCACTGTTTAAGATACGCTCGATAGGATATACTCTCCACACGGCTGCGGCAACGGAAGCGCCCAGCAGCGATTTGACGATATCACCCGGCAGGAACGGCCACATGCCGGCGGTCAGAGCCTTGGATACCGTGTCGATGCCCGGAACGGAATGCGCCAGCCAGCTCACGCCTCCAGGATAAACGAGCAGCACACCGAAGATGAGATTAACGCCGGCGAGCTTAAAGAACGTATATTTATTCTGCTTCATCCGCTGCGCACACCAGCCGATAAACAGGGCTGCAAAAGGCATCGAAAAAATATATCCGGCGGTTGGTCCCACAAGCACAGCCAACCCTCCCTGTCCGCCCATGACTGGAAATCCGGCTGCGGCCAGTCCAATTACGATCAGTATCGCCAGCGTGCCATAACGCGCTCCGAGAATGGAGCCTGCCAGCATCACAGCCAGAGTCTGCAGGGTAATCGGCACCGCGGAGAAAGGCAACGTGAATTTCAGATAACTCATGGCGATCATCACTCCGGCAAATAAGGCGCTGAAGATCAGGCCGCGGGTCGTCCATTTATTCATTACAGGTTTACCCCCATTTTTTTAGGAACAATATATCATCCATTACCGGATACAGCAATCTTTAAATTTTTGTTATAATCGTTAGAATTATTGATTACAGCTGTGGTGGAAAGCAGGCACGAGTATGATTGAGGCAAAAGATCTGACACTCTTCTTCAGGGATGGCCAGCGGAAGCTGCCGGTTCTGCAAGGAGTTACAATACATATTGGACGGGGGGAGTGGGTCGCTCTCACCGGCTCGAACGGCTGCGGTAAATCATCGCTAATCCGCACGTTTAACGGGCTGAACCTACCGGCCTCCGGCAGTCTGATTGCCGCAGGTCTTGATCTGCGCGAGCCGAAGAACCGCATGGCGGTCAAACAGCAGATCCAGCTGGTGTTCCAGAACCCGGAGGCGCAGACTGTCGGCTCTACTCCGTTCGAGGATGTGGCCTTCGGCCTGGAGAACCGCGGCTACCCGCAAGCAGAGATGGGAAAGCGCATCAGGCAGGTGCTGCGGCAGGTAGGCTTGGAGCATAAGGCGGACGAGTCTGTGTCCACGCTCTCCGGCGGTGAACGGCAGCGGCTGGCTATCGCCAGCTGTTTGGCTTTGGAGGCGGAGATGCTGATTTTTGACGAGGCCACCTCCATGCTGGACCCGGCCGGTCGGCGGGAGATCGCTGCGCTGGCCCATGAACTGTGGAAGCAGGGCACCACGGTGCTCTGGGTGACACAGCGGATGGAGGAATTGGCGCAGAGCCCGCGTGTTGCCGTGATGACAGCTGGCCGGCTGGTGTTCGATGGCGAGCCGCGCAAGCTGTTCTATAGCTCCGACTTGCCGCAGGCCTTGGGCTGGCAGACTTCCACCGCCGTTCAGATCGGACAGCTTCTGCTGGAACAGGGCTGGCCTGAGCAGCAGTTGCCCCTGACGGAAGCAGATCTGGAGGCGCTGTTATGAGTATTCGGATTCAAGATGTAACTTTCCGGTATGACGGCAGGACCGCTCTGGACACAATCTGCCTGGATCTTCCCGAGGGCGGACTGACTGTACTCTGCGGAGTTACCGGCAGCGGCAAATCCACGCTGCTGCGCGTGATCTCCGGACTGGTGCCGCCCGCTGCGGGAAGTGTAACCTATGGAGACGGGCCAAGAGACCCAGGTGTGGTTTCAATTGTGTTCCAGCAGCCCGAAACCCAGCTGTTTGCAGGCACCGTCTATAAAGATATTGAATATGGTCTGGAGCAGCGCAAGGTGCCGAAGGCGAGCCGCCCGGAGCTGATCCGAAACGCTTTGGGCAAAGTGGGGCTTGCCTATGAGGAGTTCAGCGAACGTTCGCCCTTTCTGCTAAGCGGAGGCGAGAAACGACGGCTCTGCATCGCCGGAGCTATTGCCGCGAATCCGCAGCTGTTGATCCTGGACGAGCCAACAGCCGGCCTCGATCCCCAGGCCGCCCAATCGCTACTGGAGATGATTGCCGGGCTGAAGCAGAACGGACTAACTGTCGTAGTCGGCACCCATGATCTGGAGAGCTTCTTCCCGCTGGCCGATCAGGTGGTTGTGATGTCGCAGGGCTCCGTCTACTACAGTGGCCCCGCAGGTCCGCTCACCGCTGACCCTGCGCTGCTGGGCACAGCCGGGCTGGAGCTGCCCGCCTATGCGCGGATCGGCAACACCCTGCGGCAGCGCGGGCTGCTGGCCGGCCAACCCGGCAGCACGGCGGAGCTGCTCGCCGCACTGCGCGAGCAGCCAATTCCGCGCACGGCTGCTGCCGGGACGCCCCCTGCAGCGGTCCGTTCATCGTCCGCTGCGGACAGCCTTGCCTCTGCTCCTGCTTCGGTACCGACACCGGCATCTGCATCGGTGACTGCTTCGGCAACTGCATCTGCTCCTGCTTTGGCATCCGCACCATCAGCGGCATCTATACCTGCTTCAGCATCTGTACCGGCATCTGCATCGGTGACTGCTTCGACAACTGCATCTGCATCAGCTTCAGCATCCGCACCGGCATCTGTACCCGCACCGGCAGATGTACCGGCACCCGCAACCATCCACGCCAAGCCAGCACCAAAAACCACCGGCACAGCACGGTGGCAACGGCTCGACCCCCGGGTCAAATGGCTCGGGATGGTCCTCTTCTCGCTGGTGATTCTGGGGATGCACAGCTTGCTTCCGCTGCTGGGTGCCGCAGCGCTGCTGGCCGGTCTGCTGAGTTCCGCAGACATTTCCTGGCGGCGGATGGTCTGGTTCTTCCGCCCTTTTGTGATCATGTTCCTGTTCCTCTGGATCCTCTCTTCGCTGTCCTGGCGGTCGCCCGACTTCAGTATAGGCCCGCTGGGCTTCTCCACGTCGGGTTTCCTTCAGGGAGGCATCAGCATCTCGCGGTTTCTGCTGCTGATCGGTCTCGGCTTCCTGTTCACCGAGACTACAACCGGCTCTCCGCTGCGCGAAGGCCTGGAATGGGCGATCGCTCCACTGGGCAAGCTGGGGCTTGCCGTACGTAACGTTTCCTTGGCTGTCTCCATCACCTTGCAGTTCGTGCCCTGGATTCTCGGCAAGCTGTCACAGCTGCAGCTCGCCCTGAACTCCCGCGGCAGACAAGGCAGCAGGCTGAAGCGCTGGACGCCCCGGCAGGTCTTCCTGCTGCTGGTGCCGCTGTTGATCCTTGTCATTAGCATGGGGGATGAGCTGTCTTCCGCCATCGAATCACGCGGATATGATCCGCGCAAGAAACGCACCCCCTCCTATATTCTGGTCTGGAGGCGGACAGATACTGTGGCAGCCGTATCCATCCTGCTCGCTGCCGCCCTGCTGCGCTGGTTATCGCTGGCTGGCTAGCTGAGCTTCATGCTCACAATATATTCTGCCAGCGGATTCTGCCCGAGCTGCGGATCATTTACGCTCCAGACACCTGCGATGCCCAGCTCGCGGCAGGCCAGATCAAAGTTGCAGACCGCAATGCCGATATCAATCCGCTGCATCTCGAATCCGATTTTGTTGCCTCCATAATTCGGATTGGGCACTAAATAGAAGTGAATCTGCCGCCGGTCCGGAGAGATCACCAGCCTCCAGGGCTGCTTGTTGGAAGCCGACGGGCCAAGCCTAACCATCTCCAGTGGCGCTGCCAGGGAGCCTGCATGCTCAGGAAGCAGCGGCGTTCCATATGCGGCATCGAAGAATAGCTCCTGCCACGGTTTGCGGTGATCGGCCTTGACCACATAACGCATCGTCGAATCCAGCAGCCGCTGTTTCTGGCGCGCATAACCTACCGGAGTGATGCAGGGGATAATCTCATCTTGCGCAAGCTCGATCTCGCGGGCGAAGGAATTGCGGCTGAAGGTGCCTCCGATCCAGCAAGTGCCCAGACCCAGGGCGGTTGCGTGCAGGATCAGTTTTTGAAAAATATAACCAAACTCCATCAGCCCCTGGTTGTCGTTGCGAATTCTGCCCACCAGGTACGCCTGGGGATTCTGGATCACACCGTACGTCCCCAGCTTAATCCCTTTGCCGCTGTCCGACCCTTTAGCCGGAACCCATTCGATATGGGCTCTCCCGCCCAGCGGACCACGCAGATTCTCCTCGTCCCCCAGGTATGCCTTAACCGAATTCCGCACCTCTTCACTGATAGGCAGTGGTTCATACGTCCGTACGGATTTGCGCTTCTCCATCATTTCAATTACCGAGATTGCCATCCTTATTCCCCTCCTCATCGATCCGGCTCAACCTGTTCATTCCCCTATTTTACAAAAACAGCCCCCGCATCAAGCAGGAGCCGTCCTCGCACCAAATCATTATGGCAGTCCGCTGCACCGCTCGCTGACAGCACCACAGAATCGATCTGCCGCTTCATTGATTTTATGTAATTATTTCCACATCCTAATCTTAACATTTGAAATAGTTACTGTATACATTCAGAAAGCGGAAGTGAGGCTAACGCCCGGCCTGTTTCTGGGTCTCGGTGAGACTGCCGCCTTTGGGGCGGTTTGGCCGATTCACCAGCGTTACACTGAGCAGGATGATGACCAACCCAACCACCGTATTGACATACACCGGCTCGTCCAGCAGCAACACTCCCCACAGAATTCCGAATACCGGTACCAGAAAAGTTACACTTACTGTCTTGACCGCCCCCACACTGCGGATCAGCCGGAAATACAGCAGATAGGCAACCGAGGTGCACAGCAGCGCCAGCCCAATGACCGACAAAATAGCAGCCGAGGAAGGCATCTCCCGGGGAACAAATATCACCGCAAGCGGCAGCAGCACCACACTGGCTCCCAACTGCTGGCCGATGGCCAGGCTTAACGGTTCAAGTCCCCGGCCCATGCGTGAGGCATACAAGCCCCCGAAGCCATAAGCCAAGGCAGCTCCCAGCGAAAAGATCACAGACAGCAGCACCCGGCCCTCCAGCGGAACCGGACTCCAGCCGACCAGCACCGCCACACCGGTCATGCCGATGATCAGACCGATGATTCGGGACCAGCCGGGCTTCTCCCCCAGGGTGCCCCAGGCTGCCAATGCCGTGAACATCGGGGTGGTCGCATTCAGAATGGCCGCCAGCGAGGCATTTAGGTGCAGCTCGGCCATGCAGATCAGCGTAAACGGCAGTGCAGCGTTCAATGCCCCCAGGATCAGAAAGGACTTCCAGTGCTTCAGAATCCCCAGCTTGCGCCGGGTCAGTAGAGCATACAGGAGCAGGGCGGCAGCAGCAAGCGTCACCCGCAGCTCCGTAGTAAAGACCGGCCCGAACTCAGGAGAGGCGATCCGCATGAACAGAAAAGAAGCGCCCCAGGCCAGGGCCAGCGATATCAGAATAGACAAATCCTTGCGGCTCACTTTACACTCTCCTCTTTTAAATTAGTAGATTGCCGGACAGGAGAGCCATAAACTGCTGCCCTCCCCGGCACAAGTATTCTTATAGTAACATACCGCAGCACCCACACCCCCTCTTCAGGGTATTTTCAGCTGGACTGTTCATAATAGGCTCCAGCCCCGCATGCCGGCGGCAATTCGGTACGGTACGAGAGGAGCGGAATTCATTGTCGTTCATCCATCATCACAAGCTCAAAATCATCCTCAGCCTGGTTCTGCTGTTCTCCCTTGGATTAAGCCTCTATTCATTGGCCCATGTTGATCCGGACGTCTCCTCCGCATCCTTCGGCGCGGGGGGAGGTGGAAGGCCCGGGGGATTCAGCCCGGGCAACAGGACCGTCCCCGGCACGCCTGGCGCAGCCGGGGAGGAGGGTGCTGCCGGGGGATCGGCAGCACCCGGTTCAGATGCCTCCGGTGCAGCGCCGGAGGCAGGAAGCGGAACGGGCGGCGGGGAGGACGCCGCCCAGGGTGACGCCGGGCGGGGCACGCCCGGCTCCGGGTTTACCCGCCCCGGCGGCGGAGGTGGGTTCGGCTTTGCCGTCAGCGGGCAATACGGCACGCTGCTCGGCTGGTATGCGGCGCTGTTCGCAGGCTTATTCGCCGCAGCCTTCTATTGCATGCGGCGCGGGAAGCTGCGCCTTCAGGAGAGCCGACCGGGGGTGATCCTTGGCCTGCTGCTGGCGGCAGGGCTCTGCCTGAAGATTGCGGCCGCCCCCTGGATCGACGGATATGTGACTGATATCAACTTCTTCAAGACCTGGGCTACGCAAGCCGCGGAGAGCCTCGGCAGCTTCTATCTGAACAGCTCCAGCGACTATCCGCCCTTGTACATCTATGTGCTCTACCTTACCGGCAGAATCGTCGAGCTGCCCCTGGCGGCCCCCTATTTGCTGCCGCTGATCAAGCTTCCTTCGATTCTGGCCGATGCAGCCACCGCTTATCTGCTCTATACAGCGGCACGGCGTTATTTTACGGTAGAAACCGGTCTGCTGATCGCAGCCTTCTATATGTTCAATCCGGCTGTGCTGATCAACTCCACCTTCTGGGGTCAGGTGGACTCCTTCTTCACCCTGATTGTAGCTGCGGCAATCTGGCTGCTGGTCAATCGCAAATTCGGATGGGCCACTGTCCTTCTCACGCTGTCCGTCCTGATGAAACCGCAGGGGATGATCTACGTGCCCGTTCTGTTCTTCGCACTGCTGTTTACGGGATCGCTGAAATCGTGGCTACGGGCTGCGGCAGGCGGTATCCTCACCTTGCTGATCGTTGTGCTGCCCTTCTCCTCCGGCCAGGGTCCGCTCTGGCTGTACCAGCTGTACACCGGCACTGTGAACGAATATCCCTATGCCTCAGTCAACGCCTATAATTTGTTTGCGCTGATCGGAGCCAACTATACCGAATCCTCCTCCACATTGGCTTTGTTCAGCTACCATACCTGGGGCATGATTTTTATTGTTCTGGTTACACTCTATACCGGCTGGATGTACCTACGCAGCAGGGATGCCAGATTCGTCATACTTGGAGCGTTGATGCAGATCGCCGGAGTGTTCACCTTCTCCTCCAGCATACATGAGAGATACCTGTTCCCGGCGGCAGCCCTCTCCCTTCTCGCCTATGCCTGCTGGCGGGATAGACGTCTGCTGTGGCTGGGCTTCGGCTTCAGTGCGACCGTGTTCCTGAATACCTATGCCGTCTATTACGGTTATCTCAGTCGGGGCAGTACCTACGGATTCACAATGTTTACAGCTTCGCTGCTCAACCTGGCCATGTGCCTGCTGCTGGGCAAGCTGATGTGGGAGCTGTCCCGCCGCCCGCAGGCGGCAAGCACTGTGGCTCCTCCTGCCGCAGATGACATTATGCTGCCGGACTCTGTGCCGGTGTCCCTGACAGGACAATCGCCGACACTTTTACAGTAAATGATAAGATTAAGCGGCTCAGCCATGCCTGAATGGACGGCATCCACTTGCGAGACATCTATAAGATGAATTTAAGAATGAAACGGTGGATTGTCAGAAAGCCTGGTGCATAGGACGATCGGACAACTCCGAATATAACATTCTTAAGTTCACGTTCTATAGCTAGATAAAGTGCAACTTATAGATTTTTATGTGGTTACTACACAGGTCCCGCTTTTTTCAGTGTTACTCGTCCGAACCTCTATACAATACCGCGAGACAAGTAGGCTAAGCATACCCAATGAATGCCGTCGCCAGTAACTAGCGCTTACCTTTCAGACTGTTGCGGACTCAGGAGCCCCTATTTGCTGTAAAAAGGCTGTTAAACAGGATTAACGGACTCAGCAGCTCTTATTCCGGCGAAACTCCTCTGTGTAAAGCATGTTCTGATGATATAGCGGCTATACAGTCCGCAAGAATTAAAAATATCGCAGAAACGAGGAAATAGCGGCTCTGGGGGGACGCAAGGGAGTAGGTTACCTAAAATTCAAGTGGAGAGTTGTTCGGGTACATCGTCGCAGAGTCCTAAGTAGTAACTATTCTCGTAACTAATTCGGTGGATTGAACTCTAGGTGGCGATTAAGAAGCTAAGCTTTGATGCGCTTATCCTACGGAGGCTCCAGCAGTAACCTCATATTTGTTCAAAAAGGACCGGGGGCACACTTCCATCGAAGTGTGTTTCCCGGTCCTTTTTTGTTAGCCTGGTGTGCTTGGAATTTGCTAGTTTCCAAACTATTGCTGGATCTGCCACGGTACCGCCGTCAAATAAATGTGATTCTGCACTTCATTTCGCCAAATGAGGCTGCGGCGGGCAATTAAGTGCTGTTCCTGCAACCATACACTACCGCTGCTGCAGCCAATCTCCGGCCGCTTCGGCTTCGCCACTGCTCAGACGGTGGCCCTGGTTGCTCCAATAGGTGGTAACGCTGGCTCCTGCCGCTTGCAGCAGGCCCTCCAGCTCCTCTGTTTCGGCTGCGGCTGCAATCGGATCATTCGTGCCTGCTCCGATGAATACGGCTGTGCTTGCCAGGTCCGGCAGCTTGATGCCGCGCAGGGGAACCATCGGATGCAGCAGCACGGCGCTGCGGAAGATATCCTGATAATGAAACAGCAGGCTGCCCGCTATATTAGCTCCATTGGAATATCCGACTGCCGCCAGATTAGCAGCGTCGAAGCCGTATTTCACCGCCGCTTCCTCCAGAAAAGCCTTCAGCTCCTGCGTACGGAACACCAGATCTTCCTCATCGAATACGCCCTCAGCCAACCGCCGGAAGAACCGGGGCATTCCGTTCTCCAGCACATTGCCGCGAATGCCCAGCACCGACGAGCCTGGCGACAGCAGATCAGCCAGCGGCAGCAAGTCCTGCTCATTGCCGCCGGTGCCGTGAAGCAGAATCAGCGTCGGTTTCGTATCATCTGTTCCTTTGCGGAAGACATGGATCATGACTGCTTCACCTCGATTTCACGGATTTCAAACGGAGTCAGATTCCCTTCGATCACCGCACGGTGCGGCTCGAACCAGGTTGGAAGCATCAGCTTTTGTCCCAGAGCATCCGGGGCTTCGTCACGGGCAAAGCCCGGAGGATCAGTCGCAATCTCGAACAGGATTCCGCCTTCTTCACGGAAGTAGATCGCGTTGAAATATTGGCGGTCCTGCACTGGCGTAGGCTGGTAGCCGTGACTCTGCACATGGCGGCCCCAATCGAGCTGCTGTTCATCATCCACTGCACGCCAGGCAATGTGGTGGACTGTGCCCGTGCCTCCGGCACCCATCGGAACCGGGGTAGCCTTCAGATCAATGATATTGCCGATGTCTGCAGATGTTCTGTAACGGATATAGCCGTCGCCTTCGGCAATCTTTTCCATACCTAATGTGCGGCTCAGTGTGTCAGCAGTATGCGCCGGATCGGTGCTGTAGAGTACGGCTCCGCCGAAGCCTTTGATGGCATGCTCGAATGGTACTCCCCCGAAGGACCACGTGCTGAGTGCACCCTCTTCCCGCTCTACCAGCTCAATTCTCAGCCCGTCGTAATCGGCGAAGGACAAGTAAGACTCCGAGATCCGGGTGACCTTGGTCACCGGAATCTGGTAAGCGGCAAGCCGCTGCTCCCAGAAGGCCAGCGATCCGGCAGGAACCGCGTAAGTGGTCACTCCCACCTGTCCGCCGCCAATCCGGCCCTTGCGGCCCGTGGACCACGGGAAGAAGGTAATAATGGTACCCGGTGCGCCGCCTTCATTGCCGAAATACAGATGGTAGACCTCGGGTGCGTCGAAGTTGATCGTTTTTTTGACCAGCCGCAGGCCCAGAATGCCCGCATAGAAATCCACATTGCGCTGAACATCACCTACAAAAGCTGTAATGTGGTGAATACCTGAAGTTTGAAGTGTCATTTGAAAAGACCCCTTTCTTGGATAGGAAAATTTGTGAATAGCAGTGGCTACCTATAGTAATCAATTAGCAATTTAGTCCGTAAACAATCCGTAATCCGTCGTATTAGTTAAGTTGAAAGGGCTTCGCTGCCCTCAGCAAGAGCGTATGCTTCCGAAGCAGCGATACTACGTATCGCTTTCAGGCATCCGTTTCTGCGGGAAATAGAAGGATAATTTAAGGCGTGAAACATATAAATTCTTATATTTTAAAGAATAATGCATCCAGTGACAGGCTGCCTGCACCCGTCAGGGCGACAGCAACGGCAACTACCAGCAGGGTTAAAGGGAATTCGTAGCCGTTGGCGGTGGCCCAGAAGCCGTTTTTGCCATGAACCTTGACGATCGCTCCCAGCATCGCAGCAGCAATTAATCCGCCAGCCAGAGGAGTGAACAGCCCTGCAGCGAACAGCAGACCTCCGCCGAACTCCAGTAGACCGGCCAGCACCGCCATCGCCACCCCGGGTTTCATCCCGATCGATTCCATATAGCTGCCTGTGCCTTTGGGACCGTAGCCGCCGAACCAGCCGAACAGCTTCTGTGCTCCATGCCCGATAAAAGCAACCCCGATAACCAACCGAATCATTAATAGTCCTACACTAACCATTGTGAACACGCTCCATTCTCTTTGTTTTAATTATCTTAACGTTAAGATATCAGGCAAGTGGAAACGGCTTTGCCGTCCTTTTATAAGGACGGTATCGTTTCAGCGAGAAATAGAAGGATAAGTATCGTGTGAAACATATACATTCTTATATTTCAAGAAAAAACGATTTCTCCATCCTCAGCAAAAGGCGGCATCAGTCAATTAAAGCCTGCAATCTATACGCCTTTGCCCAGCTTTTTCAGCAGCAGGATAGCCTGATCCTTCTCCTCCGGGTTAAGCCCGCCCATCATATTGTGAATGGTGGACATATGCTGCGGAAAAATCTCGTCAAACAGCTCGCGGCCCGCCTCTGTAATCTCTGCATAGGTAACGCGCCGGTCATCACTGCAGGGTACACGCTTCAGAAGGCCTCTCTTCTCCAGCTTGTCGATATTATAGGTAATACTTCCGCTGGTGACGAGAATCTTGTCCCCGATCTGCTGCAAGGGAATACGGTTCCGCTGGTAGAGCACCTCCAGAATCATGAACTCCGCCGAGGCCAGGCCATGGCTCCTCATATCCTTCACCGCCAGGTCCATCAGGCTCCGGTAAGCCTTGGAGAGAACCACGAACAACTTCAGCGAAGCCGCCTGCTCCTTGTCTTGACCGCTGATGCTGTTAACTGCAGGTTCGGAATCACCCATTAGGATCACCTTCTTCGTTGTTTTTATGATTTCACTTAAATGTCTTTAAGTTAATTATCTTTAAGTTAAGATAAATATACTACCTCCCACTTCCGTTGTCAACACTTCTGTTCATCCTTTCTGTCGGAGCGGCTGGAGGCGGTGGAATTGACCTGTCCTGCAAAACGGCGTATCCTTTGGGGGAACCGCCGATGGGCAGGCGAAAGCTGCTTGCCCGTGAGACATTGGAAGAAACTCCTGGATTCCAGAGTATACCTTATTATAGAAAGAAGGCAGGGCAACATGACTTCAACTCAAGCCATGGAGGGACAACCTCCGGCGTCCCGTATCCTGATCGTGACCGCGGTCGCGGCGGAACGGGACGCGGTCCTGCACGGCCTGCGGGGCAGCAGCAGGTTCGATGTGGTGGCTGCGGGTGCGGGCACCGCAGCGGCGGCGGCTGGCACAGCCGCCGCTCTGGCAGCCGGTTCCTACGGCTGCGTCATCAGCGCCGGGATCGGCGGCGGGTTCCCGGGGGCGGCCCCGGTAGGCTCGCTGGTGCTGGCCAGCGAGATGATTGCCGCCGACCTCGGGGCGGAGACGCCGGAGGGCTTCCGCAGCGCTGCCGAGCTCGGCTTCGGCAGCGTGTCCGTGCCGGCGCACCGCGGCACGGTGGAGGCCCTTGCGGCCGCGCTGGCAGCGGCCGGCCTTGCCGTAAGCACGGGCAGCGTGCTTACAGTGTCCACCGCGACCGGCACCGCAGGGACGGCCGCGCGGCTCGCCGCCCGCCACCCGGGCGCGGTGGCGGAGGCGATGGAAGGCCACGGGGTCGCCGTGGCCGCTGAAGCGCGCAGGCTCCCCGTGCTGGAGCTGCGCGCGATCTCGAACGCGGTCGGTCCCCGCGACCGCGACGCCTGGAAGATCGGCGAAGCGCTGGAGGCGCTGAGCGCAGCGTCCGCAATATTACTGGAGGTGCTATAGCATGACAACTGAACTGAACATTGCCTTTTCTCCCTGTCCCAACGATACCTTTGTCTTCCATGCCTGGGCTCACGGGCTTGTGCCGGAGGCTCCCAAGCTTAATGTGACCTATGCTGATATCGACATTACGAACACGCTGGCCTCGGACGGGGCCGGACCCGAGGTACTCAAAATCTCCTACGCCGCCCTCCCCTGGGTGCTCGAACGCTACCGGCTGCTGCCCTGCGGCGGTGCGCTGGGCCGGGGCTGCGGACCGCTGCTGCTGACCGCAGGCGGACCAAACACCGTTAAACGTCCGGGCGGACTTGCCGGACGCAGGATTGCCGTGCCCAGCGAACGCTCCACAGCCTACCTGCTGTTCCGCTTATGGGCGGCCCGGCACGTGCCGGGCGGCATCGGCGAGATCGTCGTGATGCCTTTTGACGAGATCATGCCTGCCGTCAGAGATGGCAGGATAGATGCGGGACTGGTCATTCATGAAGCCCGCTTCACCTACAAGGACTATGGCCTGCAGCTTCTGACTGACCTCGGCAGCTGGTGGGAGCAGGACACCGGACTGCCGATTCCGCTTGGCGCCATCATCGCCCGCCGCGAGCTGGATACGGATGCGATTACCGGCTGGATCCGCAGCTCGCTGCAATATGGCTGGGATCATCCCACCGAATCCAGAGAGTATGTGCTTAGCCATGCGCAAGAGCTTTCACCAGAAGTAGCCAAGTCTCATATCGATCTATATGTGAACAACTTCTCGATGGACCTCGGAGACGACGGATATGCCGCCATTTCAGCGCTGCTGGAACGGGCTGCCGCCGAAGGACTGGTCCCTGCCGTAGATCCAGCCCTGCTGCGCTAAGGCGACAAGGGCAGCGCTTTACAATCCGAATCTCAGGAGGATGAATATGAGCGGACAACCCCCTATCCCCACGAACAACAGCAAATCAAACATCGACAGATTCCTTGGCTTTCAGCATGAATATGACCGTTACCGTCCACAAGCTCCGGCGGTAATCATCGACCTGCTGACTGCCTATCTGGGTTCCCGACCTTCACTGGTTGTTGACGTAGGCTGCGGTACCGGACTGTCCACTGTACTGTGGGCACCAGCTGCCGATTCCGTGATTGGCGTCGAGCCTAATCCCGACATGCTGAGCAAAGCGCTGGAGAAGCTGGACAAGCACGGCGACGAAGCCGCCCCGCAGAATTTATCCTTCGTCCAAGGATACTCCAACCAGTTGCAGCTGGAGTCCGACAGTGTAGACATTGTCACCTGCTCGCAGTCGTTCCACTGGATGGAGCCGGTCAGCACCCTGCAGGAAATTGCCCGCTGCCTTAGAGTCGGCGGTGTATTTGCCGCCTATGACTGTGATTGGCCGCTGCCGCTGCAGCAGGATATCGAGCTGCGTTACAATCGCCTGATCACCAAGGCTGACGACGTTCTCTCACAGCTAGTGCCCGCAGAAGAAAGAGCGCATAAGTGGGATAAAGCAGGCCATTTAGCAAGGATCGAAGCCAGCGGCTGGTTTTCTTTCAGCAGGGAGATTGTATTTCACAACAACGAGGCCTGTGACGCCGAACGTTATGTGGGGCTGACCCTCAGTCAGGGCGGCATCCAGGCTGTGCTGAAGCACGGTTCCTCCCTGCTGGACGCCGACATTGCCGAGTTCACTGCTGCGGTGGAGCAATATTTTCAAGGACGCACACTTAAGGTTATGGTCAGCTACCGCATGCGGATCGGTCAGAAATAATTTGCTCCACACCGCCTAAAAATTGTCACATAAAACACCAGTTAACCGCTGCAGATTCCCTTATACTTACAATTACAGACGAAGAACGTCCCGGATACGCCTCCAGCGAGGTGTTCCGGGGCGTTTTTTCTATTCTCCAGCAAAGGGTGAACGCCATGGAATTTGAACAAGCACACAGTAACTTTATGCAGCAGCATCTTGCCGGCAGAGCCGGGGAGCGGTTAGGCAGATTGGAACGGGGGCATCATCATGCGGAAACCCTGTTTCTGCGCAATGTCTGGTGGCCGCTGATGGGCCATTTGGAGCATCTGCATCCCGAGTATGAGGTGAGTGACTGGCGAGGCCGATCCTATTTCGCCGACTTCGCCTGGTTGCCGGGCAACGTACGTCTTCTATTCGAAATCAAAGGCTTCGCCACACATGTACGTGATATGGACCGGCAGAAATACTGTAGCGAGTTGAACCGGGAAACGTTTCTGTACGCGATGGGCTATCAGGTGCTTTCCTTTGCTTACGACGATGTCGAGCAGCGGCCTGATCTCTGCATCACCTTGCTTCGCCTGGCCCTCGGCAGACATCAGACTGGCAAGGCTCCCACTTCCCGCGTATTGCTTATGGAGAAAGAGCTTATAAAACTGGCCCTCAGCCTCGCCCGTCCCCTTCGCCCCATTGACGTTAAGCTTCATCTCGGGTTGAACTACCGGACGTCGGCCAGCTTGCTGCACAGCCTGTGCGAGAAAGGATGGATGCGTCCCGCCCAGCAAGGCAACCGGCAGCGTATCGTTAAATATGAGCTGATGCATGGAATGGTAGACTTCTTGAATTAGTTGCAAAAACGCATCTAATTCGAAGGTTTTTTCCGTTTTGGAGCAAATAAGTGCGAAAAGGCATCTAATTTGGTATTCTGAGCGTAATAAGCTTACTTTACTCGAATTTAGTTGCAGATATGCACTTATTATCCTGATAATGGGCGTTTCGGCTGAAATTAGTTGCAGTTTCGCATCTAATTACTCCGAAGGTTCCAGGGCAACACTCTAAATCCTGGCTGAATCCTAAGCAGTAACGAAATGTGAGAATAAGCCTCTCTTCCTATAGCGGAAGAGAGGCTTATTTGATGAGGTATAGGTTACTACGTAAGGCCCATCTGCCGCCCCGTCCCTTCCCCTTCATTCAAACCCCACCCCCGTGAGGCTGACCATCGCAAGAAGAAACGGCTTTGCCGTCCTTATAGGGACGGCAGCCGATTGTGCGAGGAAGCGACGGATTTGTTCTTAGCTCCCAAAAGAGCACCCCACCGCAAAAATCGCGGTGGGGTGCTCTCCATATAAGCCTGCAGTCTTGCTCTTGCTCTTGCTCTTGCTCTTGCTCTTGCTCTTGCTCTTGCTCTTGCTCTTGCTCTTGCTCTTGCTCTTACTCCTGCTCCTGCTCTTACCGCTACTTTCCCCAGACTGTTCCGCCGCATTCTACTTATGCATCTTGAACTTCAGGAACAGCTCGTTGTAATGGGCGAGCATTTTTTTGCCGAGGTTATCGTATACCTCCAGGCGGTCGGTTAGCTCGGCGGGTGGATAGAAGCGCGTATCGCCCGAGGTCTCCTCCGGCAGCAACGCAAGCGCGGGCAGGTTCGGCGAGGAATAACCGACGTAGTCGGCATTCTTGGCGGCCACATCCGGGCGCAGCATGAAGTTGATGAACTGGTGCGCGCCTTCCACGTTGGCGGCGGTGCGCGGAATAACCATATTGTCGAACCATTTGTTCGAGCCTTCCTCCGGCACCACATAATCCAGCTTGTCGTTCTCGTCCATAATCTCGGACGCATCGCCGGACCAGACAATGCCTACAGCGGCTTCTTCATTGGCGAGCAGCATCTTGATCTCGTCGCCGACGATCGCCTTGACGTTCGGCGAGAGTGTGTTCAGCTTGCTGAGCGCTTGCTGCAGATGCTGCTCATTCTGGTCATTAACCGAATAGTGCAGACTGTTCAGCGCCATGCCCATCACCTCGCGTGCACCGTCGACAAGCAGAATCTTGTTCTTCAGCCTGCTGTCCCACAGTGAATCCCAGCTGCTGAAATCAATCCCTTCGGTCAGCCCGGGGTTGTAGATAATCCCCACCGTCCCCCAGAAATACGGCACTGAGAACTCGTTGCCAGGGTCGAACGACAGATCCATGAAACGCGGATCTATATTGCCGAGGTTGCTCAGTTTACTATGGTCGAGCGGCAGCAGCAGCTTCTCTTCTCTCATCTTGGCAATTGCATAGTCCGACGGGATCACCACATCAAAGGTAGTTCCGCCCTGCTCCACTTTGGTGAGCATCGCTTCATTCGAATCAAAGGTCTGGTAGATGACCGTAATCCCGGTCTCCTCCTGGAATTCCTTCAGCAGCTCCGGCTCGATATAATCGCCCCAGTTGTAGATGGTCAGCGTGTTGCCGCCGGAGTAGCCTTCGCTTTTGTTCATCCAGGAGCCGAGATACATCAGCGCGAAGGCCACGATAAAGATGGCCAGAAACGTGTTTACCAGTTGTTTCATCTAGGCACCCCCACTTCGGCAACCGATTCGGATACCGCGGCCGGACGGCTTTTGCGGCGGGTCAGGAAATAATAGCCGACCACCAGCAGAATGGTGAACAGGAAGATCATCGTCGACAGCGCATTGATGGACAGGGACACCCCTTGTCTGGCTCTGGAATAAATCTCAACCGACAAGGTGGAATAGCCGTTGCCTGTGACGAAGAACGTGACCGCGAAATCATCCAGCGAGTAGGTCAGCGCCATGAAGAATCCGCTGAAGATCCCCGGCTTGATAATCGGCAGAATGACCTTGGTCAGCACATCGCGGCGGCTTGCACCCAGATCACGCGCCGCATCCGTCAGCGTCGGGCTCATCTCCTGCAGATGCGGCAGAATCATCAGCACGGCAATCGGTACACTGAAGGCCACATGCGACAGCAGCACGGAGACGAAGCCCAGCTTGACCCCGGCAATCGTGAACAGGATCAGGAACGAAGCCCCGATAATTACGTCAGGGCTGACGATCAGCACGTTGTTCAGTGACAGCAGCGAGTTTTTGCCCCGGCGGCTGCGGATGCGCTGGATCGCCAGCGCGCCTACAATAGCAATCAGCGTCGCAATCGAAGAAGACAGCAGCGCGATCACCAGCGTATTAATTACGATAATAATCAGCCGTGTATCCTGAATCACCTCACGGTAGTAATCGAGCGTGAAGCCCTCGAAGCCGTGCATCGTACCCCCGCTGTTGAACGAATAGTACATTAAATAGAAGATAGGCGCATACAGAACGGCAAACACCAGAACCAGATACAGATGGGCGAACCGGTTTTGTTTTCTCATTTCTGCACCCCTTTCCGCGAACCGCCCGTTACAATCATGAACAGCGCCATAATGGCAATCAGGAACACGGCAACCGTTGAACCCATGCCCCAGTCCTGGGTAACCAGGAAGTGCTGCTCAATCGCAGTTCCCAGCGTAATAACCTGGCTGCCTGCAATCAGGCGTGTAATCATAAACAGCGACAGCGCGGGGATGAACACCGCCATACAGCCAGATCGCACACCCGAAATCGTCAGCGGAAAAATAACCCTGCGGAACGTCGTCCACCCGGAAGCGCCCAGATCGCGGGCCGCATCAAGCAGCGACAGATTCAGCTCCTCCAGCGCACTGTAGATCGGCAGAATCATAAACGGGATGAAGATATAAACCGACACAAAGACAAAGCTGAAGCCCGTAAACAGAATCTGCTGCTCCCCCATTCCAAACAGGTCAAGGAAAGCGTTAACCGGTCCGAAAGTGCCGAAGATCCCGATAAAAGCATAGGTTTTGAGCAGCAGATTGATCCAGGTGGGCAGAATAATCAGCAGCAGCCACAGCTGCTTGTGCTTCGTACGGGTCAGCAGATAGGCCGCCGGATAGGCCACCAGCAGCGAGAACGCTGTGATCAGGAACGCATACCAGAACGAATTAAGCGTCATCCGCAGGTAGACGGGTGTGAAGAAGTTGACGTAATTGTTCAGCGTGAAATTGCCGTCCAGATCGAACAGGGAATAGTAGATTACCAGCACTACCGGAGCTATGACAAACAAGGCAATCCATAAATAATAAGGGATGAGATAGACCGGCTTGCCCTTATTGTTCATGGCTCTCCACCTCGGCATAAGCTTCCAGTCGTCTGTCGAACTCTTCCTCCGTTTCACCGAAACGCATAACATGAATGGCTTCCGGGTCAAAATAAAGCCCGATCTCCGTGCCCACCGTTACTTTGCGCGTAGAATGCACCAGCCATTCATGGCCGGACTCATCATAACAGCTGATCTCGTAATGTACGCCCCGGAATAGCTGGGAATCCACGCGCACCTTCAGCTTGCCCTGCTCTACAGTAGCTATCTCCAGGTCTTCGGGGCGAATAACAACCTCGATCGACTCATTGCGCTTCAGCCCGGCATCGACGCATTCGAAGCGGTGTCCGTTGAACTCGACCAGATAGTCGTCGATCATCACGCCAGGCACGATGTTGGACTCCCCGATGAAGTCGGCCACGAACCGGTTAATCGGCTCATCGTAGATGTCGTTCGGTGTGCCGCTCTGCTCGATTCTGCCTTTGTTCATGACAAAGATCCAGTCGGACATCGCCAGCGCCTCTTCCTGGTCATGGGTAACGAAGATAAAGGTGATGCCCAGCCGCTGCTGCATCTCCCGCAGAATATATTGCATCTCCGTGCGCAGCTTCAGGTCAAGCGCCGACAGCGGCTCGTCCAGCAGCAGCACCTGCGGCTCATTGACGATGGCACGGGCGATCGCCACGCGCTGCCGTTGGCCGCCGGACATTTCCGTAATGCCGCGCTGGTCATAGCCTACAAGGTTAACGAAACGCAGCGCTTCCTGCACCTTTTGGGCGATCACTTCTTTCTTCATTTTTTTGATGCGCAGTCCAAAAGCCACATTCTCAAATACATTCAGGTGCGGAAACAGGGCGTAGTCCTGAAATACTGTATTAACCTGCCGCTCATTGGCGGGAATGTGATTGATTACTTTGCCATTCAGATAGATCGAACCGGCCGTTGGCTCGGCGAAGCCGGCAATCAGCCGTAGAATGGTTGTTTTTCCGCAGCCCGAGGGTCCCAGCAGAGTATAGAATTTGCCCCGCTCAATCTCGAAGCTGACGCTCTTCAGTACCGGCTCCTCATCGTCATATTGCTTGACAACCTCTTCAAAGGATATGATCGTTTCCTCCATTGCAGCGATAGCTAACAACCTCCCTTACTTATGTAATACATCTTATTTTACCCGCTTCCTGCGGGCGGCAATCCGGGGTGCAGCCGCAGCCTGCTTAAGCAAACAACATAGGCCTGTCCCATCAGGGCACGCCGTATCAGTTATAGCATATAGGATTGCTCCATGATATGCCATAGTTTACAATGTCAAATTCACCGGCTCATTCTTAACAAGTTCGTAAAATATTAGTCCTTTTTGCCGTGAATTCGAGTGCTATAATGAAAAAGTATGAAAACAGTGCATTTTATCTAAATTTTTCGCGAAAGAAGCTGACTAAGATGAACGAGGGGTTACAAGACCGCCTTGAAAAATATGGATTATCCCTGTATATGATACGAATTACACTGGCTGCTTCGTTATCCTGGATTGCAGTCCACAGCCTGTATGGTGACGGTTATTTGTATTTCGCGCCACTGGCGGCGATTCTGATTACCCAGAGCACGGTCAAGGCCTCCTTCGAGAAAGGCATCTACCGCATGATCGGCATCATTTTGGGCGGTGTGGTCAGCCTGGTCGTTGGCCAGTTCCTTGATGTGGGCGCTCTTTCGATTCTACTGATTCTGCTGATCGGCATCGGGGTGGCCACAGCCTGCCGGATTAATATCCAGGCCGTGTCCCAGGTTGGCGTCACTTCCGTGCTTGCCCTCACCTTCTACCAGGACCACTATGTCATGTGGCGGGTCGCGGAAACCTTGATCGGCGTGCTGATCGCATTGGCTATAAATATGATTGTGGTTCCGCCAAAGGGCTTCATCAAAGTCAAAAGCCTCGTGCTGGATGGAAGCCTGCTGCTGGCGGATGCGCTGCGTGCCTTGGTACCCGGCAGCCGGGACGCTGCGCAGGCCAAAGAGACACTCGCGAAGGCCGGAGCTCGGCTCTCGCGCAGTGTGCAGCAGCAGAAGGAAATGCATTTCACGGTAGCCCATGTGCAGTGCCGGGGCCAGCTAAGCCGCCTCTCCATTACTACAGGCCATATGAAGGTCGTTCAGACCTACGTTCAGGACATTCACACCGAGATGAAGCTTCTGCCCAGACATCATGCCGCATCGGACTGGATGGCTGAGGTTCTGCAGGCAACCGCCGACTGTATCGGTCATTATGCAACATCAGCCTTCGGCGGTGCGGATAACCAACAGCCGCTGGCTGATGCCCTGCGCAAGGCCCGCGCTCTGCAGCAGCAGAGCTTCGCAGATCTTCAGGGGAACTGCTCTTTGAATTCGATCCGCGATCTCGGCGCAGTCTTCTCTCATCTCAATCGGGTGCTGGACGAAATCGAACGCGCCGAATACGCCGCCACCCAGATTGTGCCGCGGCCGGTCGCAGCGGAAGCTGCGCGCGCCCTCTTTTTCCTCAAGAAGGGTCTGTCCCATAAGCTGTAGTATCGCATAGAAGTTGTTAGAGCAGCAACAGGCGTTTCTGGAGTTTCCACACCGGAGACGCCTGTTTGTTATATAATCCAAGATTGCAACTTGTAAATTAGCGACTAAAGAACTAGAATAAAGGATGTTTACAAGAATTCAATATAGCTTTTGTACCAGATATACCATCAAAAATGTCGATTTCAGTCGGAAAATGGTTGTGCTGAGTATAGGATTGATCCATTTATTCAAAGGCAAACTACTTGAAAGAGTAGGACGCAAAGCAATGGGCCTAAAGATGCCAACAAGGCATTCATGGCTGCCAAGCCGCCAAGAAGACGAACATCCGCAGATTACTGCGTGTCTTTATGTCCGGATGCCATGATTATACGACAAAGCGAGGGAATATACATGCCACAGCCCGTCTCGGAAGAGTATTTAAATGAACTCATTGACCAGCTTAAGATCGACGACGACGCTTCCAGCCCTGATGCCGCTTCCCCTATGCCGGACGGCCCCTCTACCGATGATTCCGCCAATGGGATGATCGTCATTCAGAACAACCAAATCTTCATCACCTCCCCCCTATCCGGCGGCAAGCCGGCTGTCATTACCGCCATTGCGCCTGTGACCCTGAAGATCGACCAGCAGCCTGTCCTCGAACCTGCCGCAGTTACTTCTGTCAGCAGGCTCAGCTGGGCAATTGAAGAGCCGCCGCAATACAGCATTTCGGTCTCAGAGGATAAGTTGCAAGCCTTCTTCACCCTGCATCATAAGGACCGCTTCGCCTGGAGGCTGGTCGATTGCCCTGCGGGCAGCCATGTTTCCGTCCAGGCAGAACAGGATTCCGGGTCACTGATTTCCACGCTTACCCTCGAACAGGTAATCGCTGATTTCGAGAAAACCTCCATCTCTCATACTCTTAACATTCCTGCACTTTACGCGGAGCTGAGCAGCCCCACCCATCAGCCCGTTTGCATAGCCATGGGCAAGGCTCCTGTTCCTGGAGCGGATGCCAGACTGGAGCTGTTTTTTGCGGAAACGGTGGAGAACGCCTTCTGTGAAATCGAAGGTTCGGTCGACTACCGCAACCATCTGCGGATTCCCTCTGCCCAAAGAGGTGATGTGATCGCACGCAAGCACCCTCCTGAAGCGGGCCTCCCCGGGTATGATGTGTTTGGCGGGATTCTGCCTGCAGCCCCACCCACGGATATCAAGGTGGTTGCCAAAGATCACACCCTGCTGCTTCCCAGCAACGAGATTACAGCGCTTAGGGAAGGGAGACCCCGGATAACGGGTAATCATGTGAAATATTTCGACATTTCCACAGCTTATGTTATTCCCGGCAATGTGAACATCAAGACCGGCAATATTGTTTTTTCGGGCGATATCATTGTACATAACGATGTTGAGGATAATATGATCCTCGAATCGCTGGGCAACATCTATATCTATGGAAATGTCTATAACTCAACCATTACGGCTACAGGCAGTATCCTTGTACGCGGCAATGTCGTTAACAGCCAGCTGTATTCCGGGTATTTCGGGGTCCTGTACAACCGCCTCTATACAATCTCCAAGCTGCTGCTTGAGGATAGCCGTCTGTTGCGCGAGGCCGCACGTGTGCTGACGGAGACACTGGAGTCGCAGCGGCGGACGGTAAAGTACGGGCAGGTGATCCTGCTGCTGCTGGAAAGCAAATTCAATATGATTCCGGGTCTGATTCATGATCTGCTGAACGTGCTCTCCAATATCAGGAACACCTATCATCAGGACACTGACCAACTTAAGCAGCTGCTTGAGGTTTTTCTGCGGCCGACGCAGCATATCGATTTCTTCCAGGATTCCGTGCTTTCCGCCTTCCTGAAGCTGCTGAAGGATCTGTACAGCGGGGTTGCCCGCATGCAGGAGGTCAAGGTGCAGATTGATATCCCGCAGTGCAATAACAGCACGCTTAAGTCAAACGGGGATATCTATATTCACAAGGAAGGCATTCTGCAGAGCAGCCTGTTCTCCTCAGGCGACATTTCGTTCGCGGGGGAAGATGCGGTCTGCCGCGGCTCCAGCCTGGAAGCTGCCGGAACCATAACGGCGCAGACTGTAGGCGGCAAGTCGAGTGCCCCCTCGGCACTGAAGGCCGGAGAGCAAATCTCCGTCCGCCGGATGTATGAAGGCCGGGTTACGGTGGGACGATATTCGGAGGAAATTATCGTGCCTGTCGAGAATACCGTATTTACCGTCCAGAGCATGCGGCGGGTGTAATAGGCCAAGCCGCCCCCCGAAGGGAGCGGCTTTCGTTGCTGCGAGAACCAGAAGGTTCAGATACAGGCGAAATACTTGCTTATCTGCCTCGGTCTCAGCCTTCGCTTTCCGGCCGGTACACCGGTCTGTCCATATCAAAAATCCGCCCAACCGCCGCATATGAAGCCCCGGCCAGACGACTGACCGGCTTCAGACGGCTGATATCGATCCGGCCGTTCTCATACAGCTCCTCTGCAATGTGGAAGCCGACAACCTCACCGATGATCATATCGCAATGCCCCAGATCCAGCTGCTGCACCAAGCGGCATTCCATGGCAATCCGGCATTCCAGAACCCGCGGAACCTTCACCAGCTGCCCGGCAACCGGCGTTAATCCGGCCAGCTCCAGCTCACTGACCCCGGCAGGGGCGTTAATCGAGGTATGGTTAACCGCCGCTACGTTCTCCTCATCCACAACATGAACGACATATTCCTTAGTATGCATAATGTTACGCGCTGTATCTTTCATTTCACCGTCCGGCTTGCGCACACAGGAGAACATCACCATAGCCGGATCATCGCTGACAATATTGAAGAAGCTGAACGGAGCGGCATTGACTACCCCCTGCTCATTGATGGAAGTCACGAACGCAATGGGCCTTGGTACAATGCTGCCAATAAGCAGCTTGTAATTGTCATGAACGGACTGGTTGGCTGTTTGAATAAACATATGATCTCCTCCTGTAACTCGTACTTCTACATCCTAAATCCATGTTAAACTATTTGTGAATTGTAGCATAGCGCAAGAAGGAGAGTGAATATTATGAGATACAACCGGTTGGGAAACAGCGGGCTGCAGGTGTCTGCGCTGGGACTGGGCACGAATGCCTTCGGCAAACGCGCCGACCAGGAGACCTCCATCACCATTATTCACGCTGCAATGGAGCATGGAATTAACTTTATCGATACAGCCAATATTTATGCGGGCAGTGAATCGGAACGGATCATCGGGCTTGCCTTGGAGGGTAGACGGCAGGAGGTCGTGCTGGCGACCAAAGCCGGCTTGCCGCGCCATGACGGACCGGGCGGAAGCGGTTCCTCCCGCCGCCACCTGATGCAAGAGCTGGAAGGCAGCCTCAGACGCCTCAAGACGGATTATGTCGACCTCTACCAGATCCACACGTTTGATCCTTATACCCCGCTGGAAGAAACGCTGCGTACGCTGGATGACATGGTCTCCTCGGGAAAAGTGCGCTATATCGGGGCCTCCAACTATGCCGCTTGGGAGCTCATGAAAGCTCTGGGCATCAGCGAGCTGCGCCAGCTGTCCAGATACTGCTCGATCCAGTGCAGTTATTCGCTGGCTGACCGCACACCGGAGCAGGAGCTGCTGCCGCTCTGCCTGGATCAGGGGGTCGGTATCATCCCGTATTTTCCGCTGGCGGGTGGCATTCTGACAGGCAAATACAGTGCAGACGATCCGGCTCCGGCAGGTTCAAGAGCGGATAAAGACCCCCATTTCGGCCGCTTTCTCAGCAAGGAACGGCTACTACTTGGAGCAGAGGTTAGCCGGATAGCAGCAGAACAGGGCGTGTCTCCCAGCATGCTGTCTTTGGCCTGGCTGATGGACAGGCCCGCTGTGTCCACCGTCATTGTAGGCGCGTCGCAGACGGAGCAGCTGCTGCACAATGCGCAGAGCCTTGCGCTTACGCTGGATGAAGCCACGCTGGGCCAGCTGGACGAAGCCAGCCAGCAATTTCGCTCCGGCGAGCCGTTCGCCTTCTACCGGCTGCCTTAGCCAGCGTTCGGCGAACGCGCAGCGGCAGAGTTGGATAAGTGCTGTTGCAGACGGGCGCTTCGTCCGATCTGCAGCTGCACGCCGATCAGCAGCACGACCAGTACCGCCAGCACTATTAGGGCGGGTCTGAAGCCGCCCCACCAGTCATGCATTTGCCCGACCAGCAAGGGGCCCATCGCACCCATCAGGTAGCCGCCGCCCTGATTCATTGCCGACAGGGAGCTTACCGCTTCCTTTATAGAACGCTTGCGTGAATATCTGGTAGCCGGATTATCCTCAGTGTGCTGAAGCCCGACCTTGTTTGACATCAGGCCTTGCTCTGCAGTATGATGCAATCATATTTAAGGTTTAAACATTCGAACATAAGCTGCACCTCGTGCTTAATGTAATCTTTTTCAGGTCAGGAGACATAATTATGGGTAAAGAAGCTATTGAGCTGTTCCGCACATGCATCCCGGTCTTTCAGACCTTAAGCGATCCGCACCGCCAGGATATCCTCTTGCTGCTGTCGGAGCATTCGCGGCTTACGGTTAATGAAATTACGGATTATTCGCAATTATCACGGCCCGCTATCTCTCATCATCTGAAGCTGCTGAAAGACAAAGGGCTGGTTACGGTGGAGCAACAAGGCACGCTGCGTTATTACTCTTTGGCGCTGGAAGACTCGGTAGCCTTGCTGAAACAACTGCTGTTTATCGTTGAACGGGACTGTATCAAGCCTTGAAGCCAGCAGTCCCTGGCTATGCCTTAAAGGTCAATATGTTTAAACCCATCGAAATGGAGGCTGCCCATGATACCACAAACCACTGAGAGTATTGGTCATATGCTTGAAGAGCATCGGCAATTTTTTGATAGCGGAAGCACCAAGGACATTCAATTCCGGCTGCAACAGCTGCAGAAGCTGAGGGACAACATCCGCAGATATGAACAGCGTATTATCACTGCCTTGCACCAGGATCTGCGCAAAAGCGAGTTCGAAGCCTACGCTACCGAAGTAGGGTTTATCCTCGACAGCATCGGATATATGATGAAGCACCTTAAACGCTGGAGCAAGCCGGTTAAGGTCAGAACGCCGCTGCATCTATTTCCTTCGCGCAGCTATTTCATCAGTGAGCCTTACGGGACGGCGCTGATCATCGGCCCGTTCAATTATCCGTTCCAGCTACTGATTGAACCGCTGATCGGCGCGCTTGCCGCGGGAAACTGCGCCGTGCTGAAGCCTTCGGAGAGTACGCCTGCCGTCTCGGCCGTGATTGAAGAGCTGATCGGGGAGACCTTCGAGCCGCGGTATGTGAGAGTAGTTCAGGGCGAGAAGGAAACCACCAACTTACTGATTCATGCGAAGTTTGATTATATCTTCTTCACCGGCAGTGTACCGGTCGGCAAGATTGTCATGCAGGCCGCGGCGGCCAACCTGGTGCCAGTCACCCTGGAGCTGGGCGGCAAAAGCCCGGTCATTGTAGACCGGACCGCGAACCTGGACGTCGCCGCGAAACGGATCGTCTGGGGCAAGCTGGTCAATGCCGGACAGACCTGCATTGCGCCGGACTATCTGCTGGTGCATCATGAGGTTGCAGGCGATTTGCTTGCAAGGATCGAACATCATATTGGCCAGTTCTACGGCCAGGATGCCCAGCACAGCCCGGATTACGGAAGGATCGTCAATGAAAACCAGTTCAAGCGACTGGCCGACATTGTGGAGCGGGACCGCAAACGGATCGTTATGGGCGGCACCACAGCAGCAGACGATCTGTATATCGAACCTACCCTTTTCTATCCGGCAACCTGGGAGGATGCTTCGATGGAGGGCGAGATCTTCGGCCCGCTGCTGCCGATCATGGAATACCGCCAGCTGGATGAAGCCATTAAGTTGATCAATGACCGCCCGAAGCCACTCGCCCTTTATCTGTTCAGTGAAGATTCGCAGGTTCAGCAGGAGGTGCTGGGCAGAGTCTCCTTCGGCGGCGGCTGCATCAACGATACGATCTCGCATGTAGCCAGCCCCCATCTGCCGTTTGGCGGAGTCGGCCATTCGGGGATTGGCGGCTATCATGGCAAACACAGCTTCGACGTCTTCTCCCACCGCAAGAGCATCGTCAAACGTAGCTCGCGGCTCGATTTCGGAATCGTGTATCCGCCTTATGGCAACAAGGTGAAGCTCGCGCGCCGAATTCTGAAGTAGAGTAGCGGCCAGAGGCATAAAGGCCTCTGCTTCACCGTCCGCTGCCGCTTTTATCAGAATTAAAGTTACTGCTTAGGCCTCCGTATGATGAGAACCATAGAAGATTTAACTTCGTAGTGGTTTCCTAAGTCTGAGCCATTGAATTAGTTGCAAAAGTGGTTACTACTTAGGACCCAATAGGATAGGAGCATCAAAGTCTGATCGCCACATAAGTCCAATCCAAAGAATTAGTTGCGAAACTGCATCTATTTAGCCGTTTTTTTCTGTTTTGGAGGAAATAAGTGCGAAAACGCACTTAATTTAGGATTTTGAGCGTAATAAGCTTGCTTTACTCGAATTTAGTTGCAATATCGCACTTAATCGCCTCCTGACAGGGGTTTCAGCTGAAATTAGTTGCACTTTTGCATCTATATACGCCATCACGTTCCGGAGTAACATTCTAAATCCTCATGGAGACCTAAGTAGTAACGAATCAAAGGCATAAAGGCCTCTGATTCATCACACGCAGCCGCTTTTCCCAAAAAAAAGGGGGTGTCTCAGCAGCCATTTCACGGCTTGCGGGACACCCCCTTTACTTGTGCTGACTCTTCCATATTGCTGTTATCCGGCCTTCCTGTCGGCTACCCAGCCGGCCACCTCATTCTCCGGAATCGGCCTGCTGATGTAGTACCCCTGAATCTTGTCGCAGCTGGTCCGCTGCAGAAAAGCAAGCTGCTCCGGCGTCTCCACCCCTTCAGCGGTGACCTTCAGGCCCATGTCATGCCCGATGGTCATAATCGACCGGGCCAGCGACATATTATGCGGCGAATCGATCCCGTCGATAAACGACTTGTCGATCTTCAGCGTGGTGATCGGCAGCTGCTGCAGATAGCTGAGTGAGGAATAGCCGGTGCCGAAGTCGTCCAATGCGACGCCGATCCCCTGCTGTCTCAGCGCTTTCAGCTTGTTGACAATCACCTCGAAGGATTCGATGAAGATCGACTCCGTAATCTCAAGCTCCAGGAATTCCGGCGACAAGCCAGTCTCCTGCAGCACCCCCATCACCATCTCCGTGAAATTATCCAGCATCAGCTGAACTACCGAGATGTTCACCGAGATATGATACCCTTCCAGTCCCTGCACCTGCAGCGTCTTAATGAAACGGCAAGCGGAGCGCAGCACCCATTCTCCAATCGGCACGATCAGGCGGCTGTCCTCGGCAATCTTGATGAAAGAGAGCGGGGAGACGAAGCCGAGTACCGGGCTATACCAGCGGATCAAGGCCTCGAAGCCCCAGATTTCGCCTGAGGCAATATCCACCAGCGGTTGATAATGAAGCGACAGCTCGTTGTTAGAGATCACATTTCTGAGATGCTTCTCAATAATCATCCGTTCATCGAAATGCTGCTGCATCGCCTGCCCATACATCACATAAGTCCCTTTGCCCGCTTCTTTGGCCTTGTACATCGCAATATCGGCGTTCTTCAGCAGTTCCTCAGCATTGCTGCCGTTCTGCGGGTAACAGGCAATCCCAATACTGCTCGAGATATGTATCACACTGGTATTCAGCTCAAAAGGTTCCTTGAACACCTGCACCAATGCTTCGGCATAATCGATCACTTGGTCAATACCGGCGGTTTCCTTAAGCAGGATCACGAATTCATCTCCGCCGAACCGGAAATGCTTGGCCTGGCCGGCCGCCAGCCCCAGCAACCGCTCGCCCACACAGGCCAGCAGCTGGTCACCGAAGCTATGGCCCATCGTATCATTGATGTATTTGAAGTTGTCGATATCCAGAAAGAACAAGGCGGCCTGGCCACCCGCATGCTCGGAAATAAACCTCCGCAGCTCCTCAGAAAGAGACAGCCGGTTCGGAAGCCCGCTCAGTACATCATTATAGGCCAGCAGCCGGTAACGTTCCTCACTGGTCTGCAGCAGTGTCTGGTTCTCGACGACCTTGTTGTATTGCTCCAGCAGCTCATCCTGCAGAGCCGTCAGCTCCTCGTAGGTAGATTCCAGCTCCTGATAGCTTAATTGCAGCTGGCTCTCATACCCCTTTCGGTCAGTAATGTCGACCATCGAGCCGGCGAAACGGACATAACCGCCATTTCCTCCCCGCAGCACCTTGCCCCTGGCCTGAAACCACTTGTATTCACCCGACTTGCTTCGCATTCTATATTCACAATAATAATAAGAGGAAAGGCCATTCAGATATTGGGTGCGCGAGCTTTCCTCCAGCTGCACATCCTCCGGATGAATCAAGGTTCTCCAGCCCCCATGACTCTCATCTACTTCATCCCGTTCATAACCAAGCAGCTCGTACCAGCTGTCCGAGAAATAATAGATCATCGCAGACATATCGACATCCCAGATCACCGCGTCGGAGCCGTACATAGCCACATTATAGCGTTCATTGCTGCGCTCCAGGTTATTTCTGATCTTTTTGACCAATTGCACATAGAACAGCAGAATCAGGATAAAGGCCACCAGAACAACAAAAGCAGTGGCTATGGCAAGCACAAGGGTTCTATACGTTCTATAGAAGGAAAAGGGCTGGTTAATAACCTCGCTGCCCTCCGGCAGCTGATCAAGCGAAACGCCAAAACGCTCCAGCTCCTTATAATCAAACACCCGACGCGACGTATCCTTGGAGATTACCGGAATCTGATCGGCACTTTCCCCCAGCAGAATACGCTCCGCCATATCGGCCGCTGCCCTGCCCTGAATCCGGCCGCTGATCAAGCTCCCCCCGAACGCCCCCTGGTTCAGGCCGAAATCATACAGATGATAGACCGGGACGCTGCTGCTTGCACTCAGATTGCTGGCGAAACGGTCGAATTCGGTAATTCTGCCTGTAGAGTCACTATGGTATGTAGTCAGAAGAATAATGCTATCCGGGGGGAGGGTAGCGGCAGACAACAGGATCTGTTCATTGGAGAGCCGGTTCATAGGGTTGATCTGCAGCCCCAAGTCCAGGGCGGAGAGCTTCTCCGTCACTATTCTACCCGTGGACAGCCCGCTTTCGGAGTTATCAAACACCACATACACCTCGCGAAGGGAAGGATTAATCTCGCGGGCCATGCGTATCGTCTCCGAAGGATCAATGTCTTCAATGACACCTGTGAGGTTGGTCTCTTCTTGCAATTCTTCTGCGCCTAGCTGATTGAGGCCACTGAAAATAATCGGAGCGTCATACAGAATCTCCTTGCGGTATTGTAGTGCGAAGTTTACTGCGCTGTCATCCGTGGCAATAATCACATCAATCGGAACAGCCTGATATTTAAATTTGATCGTCTTGTAGAACTGCTCCATGCTGGCGATGCCAGGGTATCGTTTCCAATCCATGTATTCCGTGTAAATGACCGGAACATTCACTGCCTGCTTCAGCTGCTCCTCAATTCCGGCCTGCTGATCATCCGTCCAGGCGAATCCTTTGTGGTACGAATGCAGCACCAGCACATTCTGGACCGGACCGGGCGCTGCGGCAGCCGGCAACGGCTCATATAGCCCCAGGCATAATACGAGCAGCAGCACTACCAGCCCGCTTTTATAGAACCGGCCAGGAATTTCTTCGATACCCATAAGCACACTCCCATTCCTCTAGCTCAAAGTCATGCTTCAAACTCCTGTTCGGGAAAATTCGGCAATCAGTAGCCGGATTCTGGCATCATCTGTTCTAATTATAGGGGGAAAGCTTATTTTTTAAAAGATTCATCCTATGATATTTCATAGATTGAACTAAACGGAAGACACAAATTCCCCATGCTTGTTCCATAACGGAATCAACACAAGGTATTTAGGCGGACAACATCAAGGATACTATCTTTCTCTAACACTTACTTAAAGTGTGTAAATTATTAAAAATCATGGTATAATAGGCGGGTAGACAGGACTCAACCTGCAAATACTGAAGATGATGCGCACGCATCACGAATGGAGGCACTATTTTGAAGCAATTGCGTGATATCCCAATCTCCGTGCTGGATCTGGCCCCTGTTGTGGAGGGCGGTACCGCTGCGGATTCTTTGCATAATTCACTTGATTTAGCCCGCCATGCCGAAGCCTGGGGGTATAACCGTTATTGGCTGGCAGAGCATCATAATATGACAGGTATTGCCAGCTCGGCCACTTCTGTAGTTATAGGCCACATAGCGGCAGGTACGTCTAAGATCCGTGTAGGCTCAGGTGGCATTATGCTGTCCAACCATGCCCCGCTGGTCATTGCCGAACAGTTCGGAACACTGGAATCCCTGTTCCCGGGACGAATCGACCTGGGACTGGGCCGGGCCCCCGGCTCCGACCAGGCCGCCTCACGGGCGCTTCGCCGCGGTCTTGGCAGCGATGGCAGCGAGTTCCCCGAGCAGCTCAGCGAGCTGAGAGCCTATTTCGACCCTGAAGGCACAGAGGCCAGACCCCAGGGAGTCCGGGCCGTTCCCGGCGAAGGCTTGAATGTACCGATCTGGCTGCTTGGCTCCAGCGGCTTCAGCGCGAAGCTGGCCGGGCAGTTGGGACTGCCCTTCGCTTTTGCCAGCCATTTCGCCCCGGAATATCTGCTTCCGGCGCTGGATCTCTACCGCAGCAGCTTCAAGCCTTCAGCCACGCTGGACAAACCGTATGTAATGGTCGGCCTGGGCATTACAGCCGCCGATACTGTAGCACAGGCCCGCTGGCTGGCCACCTCCCAGCAGCAGCAATTCCTGAACATCATCCGCGGACGCACCGGCAAGCTTCAGCCGCCGGTGGACAGCATGGATGGGCTGTGGTCTGCGCAGGAGCAGGCAATCCTGCTTGATAAGTCGCATTATTCCATCGCAGGAGACAAATCCGCCATGAAGGAAAGACTGCAGCAGATGAATGAGGAGACACAGGCCGACGAATGGATTATCGCCTCGCAGATTTATGATCACAACGCACGGCTGCGGTCTTATGAGATCGTGGCAGAAGCTATTAACTGTTAAGCTTGCCCGGCGAGATGATCGTTACCGGTAAGGTTACGCTAGTAGCCCGTTTCATAAGTTCCTTTCCCGTTCTCTCCGTTTCCAAGACCCCGCTGAAGAGACAAAGCGCCAGAAGACGGAAGCGGAGAGAAATTCCTGCAATCGTACAGGTATTTCTTCTCCGCTGTCCCTTTTTCGCTGAATGCCTGCAATAGTGCAGGTTTTTCAGCCATTCGGGCTTTGAACCGGCCTTGGTGGTGTAAATACCTGTACTTTTGCAGGCTTTGGGTCCCAAAGGATGTTTGTACACACAAAAAACTGCACAATTGCAGGAATTTGGTTCTGGAGAGGACAGGGTGATGTCCCGCCCGAGCTTGAAGCCAGCTGTCCGCGCTGCTCTAAATGCCGTGCCTCGCCAGTGCAAGTTTCAACCCTTACACTCCACCCTACTTTACAGTTCAATCGTATGACGGGTAAGAACTTCTGAAACGTTGTACTAGTACAGCCTTTGAATAGATGAAGCGGCAAGGAGACAGGAGGACGGAATACCGTCCACGCCTGGCTCCTTGCCTTTTTTATTTTCACATCGAATGTTCTCTATAAGATATCTAAACGCTGATAATCCGCTAAATAAAGACTCTGAAGGAGTAATACATAGATAAATAAGAATAATGTAATTATAATGGCCCAATATCACTTCAAATCGTCACTTATTCAAGTTTTATTTGTTTCCTTTATTCCTTATACTAAGGATATTATTCGTTATAACGAACAATTGTGGTATTTCCGTTTGTTGGCTTGACTAACGGCTGCTACTTGCTCTCATTAATGACACTCCTCCAAACTTAGGCTTAAGCAATCCATCCGGTCACCTATTTATCCATTTAATAAATAGTGGTACTACAAAAAACCACTACATTCGACAAGCTACAAACGAATATTGGATGTTTTTTTGATTGTTTATGCCGCAAGAGCGCGAATCCTAGCGGCCGGAAGGTTGATCGGGTACAAGAAGGAAGGGAGCACAAACGATGAAGAGGATGATCAAACCGGCCGTTATCGCTGCCTATATCCTGATAATTATAACCGGCGCTATCTGGCAAGCCGGAGGAGCAAGTGCTGAGGAAACCATTAAGCTTAAGGTGCATGACCAGGTAACCGATACGGCAACCATGGACAATATGAAACCCGGAGACCGGATGCGCTCCGACTATACCATCATTAATGAAGGCAATGGAGGCTTTGATTATGAGGTGGACTTCAAGTTTGTATCCGGCGATACGGATTTATATGATATTCTGACCCTGACGCTGCAAAAAGAGGGAGCAACGCTCTATTCCGGCAAAATGAGCGAAGCAGCCGGACGAATTACTGTAGGTTATTTAGCTTCCGGTGGACAGCATAACCTGCGGATGGACGTGACCTTCCCGGCTGAAGCCGGAAATGAATATCAGGGCAAGGCCAGCACCGTTGCCTTTGAATTCTCGGCTGGAGCTTCCACCGGCCCGTCACCCCAGCCTAGCGCCGAGCCTACAGCGACGGCTACCGCGACAGCAGCACCGTCTCCGCTGCCGTCGTCACAGCCAAGCAGCGGGCCGACCGCTTCACCGGCAGCCTCTGCGAGTCCGGACGCTTCACCTCCCGGGCCTACTCCTGCAGCTACCGCAACTCCGGGTCCGGGCGGAACCGCAACGGCTGCGCCGCCAAGTTCACCGGGTCCCACAGGTTCACCGACTCCCGATGACACGGTTGTCGATGAACAGATTCCGCTGGGCGGCTTAGGCAGCCCGGCGCCGGACGCCAGCGCCACGGCAACTCCGCCAGCAGCCACAGGAGAGCCTGACGGCAGCAACGACCCGGAAGAGGACACAGATCTCATCGTACCCAATGAAGAGCTTCCCCTGGCCGGACCTGAAGCAGGCGACAGGCTGCCGGGCACAGCTGAACCTTGGTATAACCTGATTCTGATCAGTCTGGCGGCAGGAATTCTCTGCCTGTTGCTTATCCGCAAGCTGAAATCGAAGAAATAGAACATTTAACCCTTGTCTGGAGGTGAGAGCATGAAGAAGCATACCGGTTGGTTGATTGCCGTGAAGCTGGTCTTCATGCTCTCTCTGGTTGTCCTTGTCTATTCCATCATCCAGGTGGTCAAAGCCCCGCTGGAAGCCCGCCAGGCCGTCCAGGAGTGGACGAAAAAGAGGGAGGAAGCTGGAAATGTACTCCTAAAAGAAACTGAAGTTCCCTTATCCGCTGAAATGATCTCTTTTGAGAGTGGGGCGAAGGCAGGGGAAGAGGCGAAGACTGACACTGGCAATATCGAGTATAAAGACGGCGAAATCTTTGGCATGATCTCTTTCCCAAGACTTGGGCAAGAGGCTGCGATTCTCGAGGGTACGGAAGAACCGCAATTGGACAGGGGAGCGGGGCATTATGCCGGCAGCGCACAGCCGGGCATGTCCGGCAACAGCGTTCTGGCTGGTCACCGCGATACGGTATTCAGCGGTCTGGGGGAGCTGATGCCGGGAGACCTCATTAAGCTCGAAACTGCCGTCGGGTATTATACGTACGAAGTCACCGGCAGCGTTATCGTCGATGCAGATGAACGGGGAGCCATCCTATCCAGCGACAGCCCGGTGCTCACTTTAATTACGTGTTACCCGTTCTCTTATGTCGGGCCGGCACCGGAGCGTTATTTGCTGACAGCAGCTTTAATCGGGCAGGAGCCGCCACAATCACGTTAACCCGGCAATCTCACTCGCAGGGATGAGACCTGCAGCAGATCGTGATACTATAGACATACGATAACAAAGAGGAGATGAACCCAATTGAAGCAAGAGCTTATGGAACGTTTTATATCGTATGCGAAGATGGATACACAATCCAATGAAGACAATGACACCTGTCCATCCACCCCGGGGCAGATGGAGCTGGCCCACAAGCTGGTGGAGGAACTGAAGGCCATAGGACTTACGGAGGTAGAGGTGGACGAGCATGCGTATGTAATGGCCACACTCCCCTCCAACACCAGTAAGAAAGTGCCTGTCATTGGGTTCCTGGCCCATCTGGATACAGCGACCGATTTCACAGGCACTGGCGTCAATCCGCAGGTAGTGGAGAACTATGATGGCAACGATATTACTCTGAATGAGGCCTTGAATGTGGTGCTCTCAACGGGCAGCTTCCCTGAGCTTACCGAGTACAAAGGGCACACACTGATAACTACCGACGGCACTACCTTGCTGGGCGCAGACAACAAAGCAGGAATCGCCGAGATAATGACAGCGATGGTCTATTTGCTGGAGCATCCTGAGATCAAACACGGCAAGATCCGGGTCGCCTTCACTCCCGATGAGGAGATCGGCCGGGGTCCGCATAAATTCAATGTGCCCGCCTTCGGCGCAGTCTATGCCTATACAGTGGATGGAGGCCCGCTGGGCGAGCTTGAATATGAGAGCTTCAACGCCGCTGCCGCCAAGGTTACCTTCCATGGAGTCAACGTGCATCCCGGAACGGCCAAAGGGAAGATGATCCACTCTTCCAAAATCGCCATGGCCTTCCATCTCCGCCTACCTGCAGGGGAAGCCCCGGAATTCACGGAAGGCTATGAAGGGTTCTACCACCTGATCTCCATTCAGGGAACCCCTGAGCACAGCAAGCTAAGCTATATTATCCGCGATTTCGACCGCCAGTCATTCGAGGCACGCAAAGCCCATCTGGCCGCGATTGTGGACGAGTTCAAATCCACCTATGGCGACAGCAGCGTCGTGCTTGAAATGAATGACCAATATTACAATATGCGCGAGAAAATCGAACCGGTCCGCCACATCGTCGACATTGCCCAAGAAGCGATGGAGAACCTTGGCATCACCCCGGTCATCCGCCCGATCCGCGGCGGTACCGATGGCTCGCAGCTGTCGTATATGGGCATGCCTACACCCAATATTTTCACCGGGGGCGAGAACTTCCACGGCAAGTTTGAATATGTGTCTGTAGACAATATGCTGAAGTCCGTACAGACAATCGTCGAGATTGCCAAGCTGTTTGAGCAGAAGGCATAAAGGATGCCGAGTCTTCAGAGCCTTTAGGTGCGAAAATAGTTACTATTTAGGTCCTAGTGAGGATTAAGAAGGTTACCCTGGAGCGTTCGGAGTAAATAGATGCGAAACTGCAACTAATTGCCTCCAGATCCGCCATCAGAGGGTGAATAAGTGCAAATCTGCAACTAATCTTAAGCAAATCAGTCCTATATTGCTCAGAAGCTCAAATTAGATGCCTTTTCGGTTACTACTTAGGTCCCCTAGCCCTCTTCGCTCGTAACCCTCGCTTCGATTTCAGATGGTTGCGGACTCAGGAGCCTCTATTTGCTGTACATAGGCCGTTTTGCAGGATTAACGGACCCAGGAGCCTCTATATCACAGAAAACCCTCGCTTTAGAGCCTGTTTTGACGACTTAGGGGCTATACGGTCCGTAAGACGTCAAAAGATCGCAGATAAGAGGAAATAGGGGCTATACGGTCCGCTAGAATGCAGGTTACCTAGTTCAAGGGCTTGGAGTGTCGCAGGGTCCTAAGTAGTAACCCTTTTCGCACTTATTTCCTCTCAAACGGCAGAAAGCAGCCAATTTAAGTGCATTTTCGCAACTAATCAATCATTCGAAGTCACTGAAACCACGTTGGGAGAATCTTCGATGTTCTGAACATGCCGAAGCCTAAGCAGTAACCGAAAGTGCAACTAGTTCAATCGGCTTGCCAACGGCATAGGCAAAGAATCCGCCGTCATTAGCCGGTTATACCCCAAGAAGCCCTGCCAGAATCCATCGGACTCTGGCAGGGCTTTTTCATAAGATAAGACTCCCCGCCCCTTGTAGAGGACTACCTAGCCGTTTCTTCTTCATTTCTTCTTCGTTTCTTCTTATGTCCCTTAAGCCTTTATCGGCACCCATCCCGGGGTGTTAAGCAGCGCACCCCAGAGATAATCGGGAATCACCAGCTCGGCCTGGGCAGCAGGGTCCAGCTCCGTCTTGATCTCGTCAGCACGGCCTTCGGCAACCTTCTGCACCCAGTCCGGCTCAACCAGCAGCGGACGGCCAAGTGCAACCAGCCCCACTCCGCTTTGCAGTGCCTTCAGCGCATCATCCGCAGTGTAGAGCGAGCCGACCCCGATTACCGGCAGCTTGCCCGCGGCACGGTCCATCAGCTGTTCGATACGTGGGCGGGTGTCTTCCGTCCCCCGGTGGGGCAGTGCCCAGAAATCCTGCAGCGAGACATGCAGGTAATCCAGCCCGCGGCTGCTGAGCGCATCAACCAGCACAAACGTATCCGCCATGGTAATCCCTGGGGTTTCCGGCTCTTCCGGCGAGAAGCGGTAGCCTGCCAGGAACGGCGCCTTGGCATGCTCTTTGATGGCGCGCGTGACTTCATCCACCACCGCCAGCGGGAACGTCAGCCGTTTCTCCTGGCTTCCGCCCCAGCGGTCTTCGCGGGTGTTGGAATGCGGGGAGAAGAACTGCTGCAGCAGGTAGCCATTGGCACCGTGAATCTCCACGCCATCGAATCCCGCTTCAATCGCCCGCCGCGTCGCCTCACCGAAATCGGCGATGATACCCACAATTTCCGCATCGCTCAGCGGACGCGGAACCGGGCCGTTGCCGCCGGTCGGCAGCACCGCCGCAACATCGCTTGCACTGACCGTCTGCCGGTCAGGCAGCAGCTCCGGCGGGCACTGGCGCCCGCCGTGGAAGATCTGCAGGATCGCCTTGGCTCCCTGCGCCAGGCGGCGCAGGCTCGGGATCAGTTCGTCGCGGTCAGCGCCGAACTCGCCCTGGAATCCCTTCCCGCTTGCGTTCACATACACGCAAGCGGTCACCACCATACCTGCGCCTGCAGACCGGCGCACGTAATAGGCCAACTCCTCCTCCGACACCGTGCCGTCCGGCAAGGAGGCGAAATTGGTCATCGGAGCCATCACTACGCGGTTCTTCAAGGCTACTCCATTCCTGAACGTAAAGGAGTCCAGCAATGGACTATAATCTGTTTTTAACATAACGGCAATCCCTCCATTATAGAACGCGAATTTAAGAATGTTACATATGGAGTTGCCAGGAAGCCCTGTGCTTCAGCCTTCCGGCAACTCCACTACTCCACTCTTAAGTTCATCTTATATATAATCCTTAGTTTATCTCTTCGCAGGGCTCAACGTCCGGAGGAGCATCCTTCCAGATGACCTTCTCTCCGTAATTTTTGCCCCAATCATACATCATGCGCAGGACAGGCAGCAGACTATGACCATATTCTGTCAAGGAATATTCCACTTTCGGCGGTACCTCGGCATACACTTTTCTCAGCACCAGCTGATCCTCCTCCAGCTCGCGCAGCTGATTAGTCAGCATCTTCTGCGTGATATGGGGAATCAGCTTCTTCAGTTCACTGAAACGTAGGGTTCCCTCATGACCCAGATGCCAGAGGATGATCAGCTTCCACTTCCCGCCTATTACAGCAAGGGTCAGTTCCTTCTCACAATTAATTTCCTTCAGGTTAATGCGGTCTTTAATTTCCGTAGCCATGATTAGCGGCCTCCCCTCACTATGTATCATACTACACATCCTCCCAGGGCCGCATATACGCAGAGAAACGAATAACCTCCCAGGCAGGGGCGGCATTCGTTTCTCTGCAGATTATCTTCTTGATTCAAACCGCTCCCCGTTACTCCAGGTTGGCATGCTTGCCGAACATTTGCGACGTAGTCTGACCGGTCAGTTCCATCAGGCGCAGGATTACCGCATCGTAGAACAGCAGTAGGGTCTGCTCGTAGAGAGAGGCCATCGGCTGTATCGTCTGGTAGCTGCCACCGGCCTGATCCTTGGGCGCACCCGGCAGTTGCACCGTGAAATCCGCCAACCGTCCGAGCGTCGATTCCGTGGTAATGGTCACCACTACCACGGACGCGCCGAGCGACTTGGCCTTTTTGGCCATCGCTACCAGCCCTTTGGTTTCACCCGAGCCGGAGCCAAGCACCAGCACATCGCTTTCTTCGATACCCGGAGTCACCGTCTCGCCAACGACATAAGCTTCTTTGCCTACATGCATCAGCCGCATGGCAAAAGCTCGGCCCATCAGTCCCGATCTCCCGGCCCCAGCCAGAAATATCTTCTTCGAGCGCAGCAGCAGCTGAGCCATCTGCTCCGCTTCCTGGGCTTTCAGCTGTGACAGCGAGTGCTGCAGCTCCCGTAGGATCTCTTGTGCATAATCCACTGTATCCATAATAAGCCTTAGGCCTGGCTAACCAAGCGTCTCATCTCTGCCGCCGCCGCTTTCATGTCGGCTTCTCCCGTAATTCCGCCGCCCACGATCACCAGATCAGGCTGGGCCAATATCACTTCCGGCAATGTGCTTAGCTTGATACCGCCGGCAATCGCTGTTTTGGCTTGTTTCACTACACTTTTGATCGCCTTCAGGTCGGCAAAAGAGTTCTTGCCCTCTGCCTGATGGTCATATCCGGAGTGCACACAAACATAATCTACACCAAGCGCATCCACTTCAGCCGCTCTCGCTTTCAGATCCTTTACATTAATCAGGTCAACCAGAACAGCCTTGCCTGTCTTCTTCGCTTCTTCAACGGCACCTTTAATGGTGGAATCATCGGAAACACCCAATACAGTCACGATATCAGCGCCCGCTTCCACTGCCTTCATCACTTCATACCCGCCCGCGTCCATAATTTTCAGATCGGCCAGTACGGTCAGGGCCGGAAATGCTTCCTTGATCGCTTTTACCGCGTGCAGCCCTTCATTAATCACAATCGGTGTACCAATTTCCACGATATCTATATATTCTGCCACCTCAGTAACAATTTCAATGGCTCCGGGAATATCTACAAGATCCAATGCCAGCTGTAATTTCATAGTTAACAGGTCTCCTCGTCAGTATATTTTAGTAAGTGTTGTACTAATTGTAGGTCCTTACTATCCAAAAAGGAAGTAGGCACTTTATTGTGTTGTAGTTACCTGAAGGATACTAATGTGCCATCACTGGCTTTGCGGCAAATGCCCAGCCAATATTGCCCTAAGTTATTATGATATTTAGCGGCCTATTCTATCCCTCTGACCGTTTTGACACGATTTGAATTTTAAATTGTTTTATTTCAGTAAAGTTACTGCAATTTAGCGGAAGCTGTGCTAATATTACAATTTGTTTGGATCATTTCGACATTTATTCAGTCTACTAATAAGAGGTGCATAATGGAGCAAAACACACACCAGGAATTCAAGCTCGTAAAATTGACCTGGCCTATATTTCTAGAGCTGTTTCTGTTCATGCTGATGGGCAGTGTGGATACATTCATGATCAGTACGGTGTCTGACAATGCTGTAGCCGGCGTAGGTGCGGCCAATCAGATTGTTACCATGGCTATTCTGGTACTCAGTGTAATCGGCAATGGCGCAGCCATGGTTGTCTCACAATATCTCGGCTCCAGGAAGCCGCTTGAAGCCGCTCGGGTGACCGGCAATGCAATTACCTTGAACCTTGCGGTTGGTTTGATCCTCAGCAGTATCCTATTGCTGTTTGGCGGGAATCTGCTGACAGCGCTCAATGTGAAAGGGGACATTCTTGAGCACGCCAGAGTGTATTTGAACATTGTCGGGGGATTTATTTTTCTGCAGGCCTTAATCAATGCGCTCGCTACAACGATTCGCACCCACGGCTTCACGAAACAAACGATGGTTGTCTCTCTGCTAATGAATCTGATTCATGTGGCGGGTAATTATCTGCTGATCTACGGCCATTTCGGCCTGCCCGCGCTAGGTGTGGAAGGTGCGGCATGGTCCACCGTTATCAGTCGTTTCATCTGCCTGATTCTCTTTTTCCTGCTGCTGGGCCGTGTATCAGAGGTTAAGGTCCACTTGTCTTTTTACCTTCATCTTTCCAAAAAATACGTCAAGCAAATCCTCAAAATCGGCATCCCGTCCGCTTTTGAGTCTGTCATCTATCAATCCTGCCAGCTGGTCTTCACCTTATATATCACCTATCTGGGCGCCGAAGCGATGGCTACCCGCCAGTATGCGCTGAATATTTCCAGCTATATCTTCCTGTTCAGTGTCGCCGTCTCCATGGGAACCTCCATTATCGTCGGTCATCTGGTCGGGGCGAAACGTCCTGAGGAAGCTTATAAGCGGGTGTTCGCCAGTGTGAAGTGGGCCTTGCTGGTTACAGTCATTATTGATGCGCTGGTGATTATGTTCCGCCTGCCGCTGCTTGGCCTCTTCACAACCAATGAGAACATTATTCTTATGGGAGCGCAGGTCATTCTGCTCAGCTTCTTCCTCGAAACCGGGCGTACCTGCAATCTGGTTATTATCAATTCACTGCGTGCTTCCGGCGACGCGAAATTCCCGGTATACATGGGGCTGATCTCCATGGTCTGCATGAGTCTGCCGCTGGGTTATTTGCTCGTCTTCCAGCTGCACCTTGGCCTTGCCGGTGTCTGGATTGCTACCGCTGTCGACGAATGGGTAAGAGCCATCATTATGTATTTCCGCTGGAAGAGCAGAGCTTGGCAGAAGCATGGCCTGTTGGAGCACGAACCGACCGAAGGCAGCCCTGCCGTGGCAGCGGCTGTCCATTAACCGGCGTTCGCACGAACCTCTCTCTTGCGCATACCTCTTCAATGATCCAGTTTGTCATGAAAATGGACAAAAAAAAGACTGTCCAATAAAAGGACAGGCGAGTTATCTCTTCCCTTGGGCTATTACGTAATCGTAATGCCCTTTTTAATTGCTTTCATTTCGAAATTGGTGTTTACAAGCATAGGAAGTATTTTCATGCTTCTGGACATAGGAGAATTACATTGCCAGCAGGTCGGCACATACTGAAAGGCGAAATTATCCCGCATCCAGCCGGTACAATCCTCTTTGGTGCATGACCAGATGGCAGTGTCTTCCTGCGGAAGATCCTCTAACGCTTTTTTACGAAAATACATAAAATACCCCTCCTATTTTGCAATGCATTAACCATAAAAAAAGACTGCCCTTAACTTGTGTTAAGGGCAGTCTGATGTTCGAAATTACAGTTTTACAACGTTTTCAGCCTGTGGTCCACGAGCGCCTTGAGTTACGTTGAACTCAACGCGTTGGCCTTCGTCCAAAGATTTGAAGCCGTCGCCAGTGATTGCGGAGAAGTGTACGAATACGTCGCTTCCGCCTTCAACTTCGATAAAACCAAATCCTTTGTCTGCGTTAAACCATTTTACTGTTCCTGTTTGCATGTTATTACCTCCAAAATTTTATTTAACACATGTCCTTTTATTCCTACGTATTGTACGAACAAATAAAAATTCACACATTGGAAAAGGCTTCACACTCACATTGACAACCCTTTACAATATGTGAATTAAGGTTATTTTTATGACTGACTTCATTGTAGCACACTTATTTTGCGAAAGCAAAGGATAAGCCAAATATTTTATAATTTAATTATTTGCCCGGCTCACAACGGCTTCCATAGGCTGTGAGCCAGAGTGCCTGAAGCTAATCTACGTAACCCGCCAGCCCTTTATCCATCAGGTAATCCATCTCGGCATCGAGTATCGTTTCTACAGTCAGCTCATCGAGCTTGACGTCACGCTGGGCGATGACATAGTCGACCAGCTCATCATTGTCGATATCCACCTCGCCCTCGGCATTGGCCTGAGCCTTGTTAATGAAGGCCTGCTCATGCTTCAGCACCAGCCTGATCGATTCCGCTTCAACCTTCGTTTGAGTCGAGATCACCTCAACCATTTCCTTTTCATTTACCTTGTCGCTCATAATTAATGTCGCTCCTTAGGGTGAGATAGATTATTGTTGCCAGCCGGGAATTTTGCGCAAATCACCATCCCAGATCTGGAATGTGCTCTGAACCGCCATGTCAGTCGGCGATGTAGCTGTATGAATATAACACGAATCTATTCCGCTAATCCGCGCCCCTTCTATATCGGTGCGCGGATCATTGCCAATCATCAGCGCGGAGCTTAGATCTGCTCCGTAATTGTCAACCAAATAGCGGTAGAACAAAGGGTCCGGTTTGCTTACTCCTGCTTCGGAGGAGATGGCAATGCCGTCGAACAGCTGCAGGATGCCTAACATGGTCAGCTCTGCTTCAATAAAGGTCCGCTGTCCGTTAGAGAGCAGATAGACCTTGCTCCCTTGCGCCCGCAGCGACCTGAGTATCTCCTCCACACCATCATAAAGAGCAATATGCAGCATAGAGAGGGTCCGCAGCCATCTTACCGTCTCATGCAGCCAGGCTTGTCCAGGATTGCCGCCAAGTTGAAGGGCCACTGCCCGGAACACCTCCTCCATCACGAAATCAGCGAACTGGCAGCGCTTGGCCGCTTCAGCCAACTGGCGATCTCGCTCCAGCAGAAATTGCCGTTGCAGTTCTTGCCCAGATATGAACATTCCCTGGTAACCGAAATGCAGAGCGAGACGGGCCCACACCTCAGGGTTCTCTTCGTCGGTATGGATGTCAATCAATGTCCCGTACAGATCAAATATATACGTTTGATACATCATTAGCCCTCCTTAGCATCACCAGCACTTCTGAACTATATCCGTAAAACCGGTGTTAGTAATGGCAACCTCGGAGAACCCGGTCAGAGACTCCGTATATCCACACACCGTTTCCCGGATCACTTGTCCCTGTGAACCGGTGTATTCCATATATACCGCACCTTCGCCTATCAAGGCAAGGTCCGGCTTCAGTGTTACCTGCTCCCCTATTCCGACCGTTTGCATGAATTGATGTCTGGAATCTCCCTTGATGGGCTTGTTCCCTTCATAAGACCCTGCAATCCCCAGCTCTACTACGGTAATCTCCCCGTTCGATTGGTTAGCAACGGTTACTCTGAAGCTGCGGAACTGCTTCATGAAGTCTGAATGCGCCAGCAGCAGACCAGAACCTATGAATAGGCCGATTAGCGCCAAGGAACACACGGCAAGCAGGACAGCCTTCTTATTCTTCTTCATATGGACTTGTCGCCTCCTTATAAGGGAAGACACCCTGCAGCCCAATAATGTATCATCCGAGCCTGGTCTTTAGCCACTGTCCTCCAGCCGTCCAATAAGCGGCTCCCGCCCCAGCGTTACCCGGTTCTTACCTGTAGCCTTGGATTGATACATCGCCTCATCCGCCTGGCGGTACAGATCCTCGAAGGTCACATCACTGCGCTGCGTAAAAGCAATACCAATACTGACGGTAAGCCGAATGCGCTGCCCTTCACTGAGAATCACATGATGATCATTCATCGTGGCACGGAAATGCTCGGCCTCCCGGAGTGCGGCCTGCTCGTCGCTGGCGAAGAAGCAGACGGCAAATTCCTCTCCGCCAATCCTTCCGGCAATACCGCTTGTGGTGTAAATACTAAGGATTTTGTTAGAGAAGTTCACGAGCGCCTGATCCCCCGCTAAATGTCCGTATGTATCGTTAATTAATTTGAAGTCGTCGATATCCATCAGCAGCAGCGCCATGCCCTCGCCCTCCTGCAAAGCATGCTCCTGAACCTTGCTCATGAAATGCCTGCGGTTGTAGAGGCCGGTCAGATCGTCCACCGTCGCCTGATGCAGCAGCTCGCGCTCATAACGTTTCTTCTCACTGTGATCACTGAATACCATCAGCATTCCCGTAGCACCAGCTTGCGCGTGTTCCGTAGTAATCAGGGATACACCGTAGCAGATATCGTCCGTTCCGGGACAATCCATTTCGAAGTGGCCTTCAAGCCTGCGTTCATAATGGGAGCGGACATCGTCAGACTGCTGCAGCAGACGCTGAATATCGGCGCCTCTCCAGGTCTTGGGCTGCTCTCCTATCAGCTTCGACAGTATGACTTCCCCGGCTTCGTTCACATCGATGATGTTATCGTAACGGTCCGTCAGCACTACTCCGTCCTTCATGTTGTCGAGTATTTTGCTTTTGGCGAGGGGATAGAGCGAAACGCGCGGATCACTGAAGATCGTGAAGTAAGCAGCGATAACCGCCGGAAGATACGTGAAGGCCGTGAACCCGGTAATTGTGATCTTGAGCACCGGCAGCAGAAAGACAGAAACCACCGGCACCAGCAGCCCGCCCAGCAGCAGCAAATTTCGTTTGAAATACAGCTTGGGCGCATTCAGCAGAGAAACCGCCAGCAAAAAAGCCGCATATAGTCCGAAGAACTGGTCATAGGCGATCAGAGCCATGCTCAGCAAGGTTGGCTGTACCCAAATACCGCTAATGCCCGCCACCGTAACGATTCCCACTTCGCTTCGCATCAGATGATGATAGGAATCGGTAAAGATCAGCAGAATATCGATTACAATCGGTATGGAGAAAATAATAAGTCTCCGCGACAGATGCTGCGATGACAGTGATACGTATTCATTAACAACGGCATAGGTAAGCAGTGTGCTCCAGAAGAGCGGAGCCTGCTGCACATTTCTCCACCACAGCTTGGCCTGAAAGGAATCCGACATAATTTCCCCTGCGGTTGCGGCAAACATCAGACTGACGAGCAGCAGCAGGAGCCATAAATAACGCCTTCCTGGAGTATTGCGGTGACGATAGGAGCTGCCGCCCATGTAGAGACTTAGAATACTGCCCATTACCAGATAAAACGGATATCCCTGCATCCATGGCATGTCTTATTTCTCCTATATTTCAGCTTCAGGTTGCTTCATTATAGCCTGCCTGTATCTTCAGTTGAATCCTCTTGTGACCTATGACCGCCTGACATCAGGACTTAAACTTGACCCGATTCGAGAACATATGCTTCCGGGCCACGTCCTTGAAGCCAGCCTTATCCTGCTCCGAATTGAAAAAACGCTTCGGTATAATCAGCGCCCGGTTGGAGGACACAAAAAAAACAAATAAATTGACAGTCTCGCCAATCTTGAAGATCTCTTCCCATTTCACTTGCCCCGAGCCTGCCTCGGATTCATAATGGATGCCTTCTTCGGTAATCGTATAGCTCTGCGGCTGCTGGGCGAGGGCATCGCTCTCAAATGCTTTTTTGGATTTCTTGACTATGCTGGAGCGGTTAATCCACCATAGGACCGGTGCAAGCGCCACAGACGTAGCGGTAAGGATCGTCAGGCTCTGGGTGCTGTAATCCTTGGTAATCAGCAGCATTACTGCGAAGTAGGCGGCAACGGTAAAGGCAGTCAGAATAATTCTGCTGTTCAGACTGAACCACAGGTTAAACTCCTGAGAGTCCGTACTCTTGAGGGCAGTTTCTACATTGATTTGATTATCCATTCCAATGCTCCTTTGGCGGCAAAAATGATATATAGACTGATTTTACCATTATTTATGGAAGATATGTTTGATTCCTTGAGTATACAAAAAAAAGAGACAACCCATGAAGCTGCGCTTCTAGCGGGGTTGTCCCTTATGAACTCGTGATGCTTACTTCTTCTGGGAAGCTGCGAGCCGCTGTTTGAACTTGTCAACACGACCGCCTGTTTCTGCATCTCTTTGTTTACCAGTGTAAAAAGGGTGGGATGCGGAACTTGCGTCTACACGGATAACCGGGTAAGTGTTGCCGTCTTCCCATTCCATTGTTTCACCGGATGATTTGGTCGATGAACTCAGGAATTTAAAGCCTACGCTGGCATCCAGGAAAATAACCTGGTTGAATTTAGGGTGTATGCCTTCTCTCATTGTAAAGTCCTCCTTCTGTAATAATTGTTTGGATCTATTATGGTAATTAACCAATTGATCTCTAGGTTTATCTATAAGTATAACCTATTAAGACGTAGGAAAACGCCAAATCTTACGATTTAGGCCACCACTTTATCATAAGTGAAATGGAGCACCAAAGTCAACCTATAAACTCGACTCCCTGCATTTTTTTAAAATATAAGAATTTATATGTTCCACGCTATAAATTATCCTTCTATTTCTTGCAGAGGACTGCGAAGCCGTTTCTACTTGGAACAGAAATTTATACGTCATATTCCAGCTGCTTCTTGGCCTGGACAATGAAGTCGAATGGATTCTCGATGTTGTCGGCCTGATATTCCACAGCTCCGATCTTGAGTCCCAGATTCACTTTGTATTTGCTGGAGAACCCGGTATCATTCAGCTCCTGCAGCTTGTATTTGATGCGCTCAATGACGATTTTGGCCCCGTCGCGGTCTGTGAACAGCAGCAGCCCCCAAGTGGCATCCTCCTTATCGAGCAGATACAACGCATCGTTGGTACGGATGCTGGTTTGGCTGAGTTGGGAAACATCGTAGATCGCCTCCGAGAGCTGATCCTCAGGAATCAGGCGGCGGATTTCTTTCCAATATTTCACCTTCACCACCAGCAGGGTGAGCGGAATCTGATAGCGGGTAGAGATGCCGATGAACAGCACCGCATCTTTCTGGAAGGAGATATTGTTCCGCAGATCGGTGTTCTCATCTACACTTGCCAGGCTGGCTGCCTTCTTCTGCAGGACCGCATTCTCCTCCTGAAGCTGGCGGTTGCCCAGCGTTAAGATCCAGACAGCCATGGTAAGCAGCGGCGTCATCAGCAGCCAGAAATACGTATTGACGCCAATAGTAGCTCCCTCCGAAACGGTCTGGTACAGGACGAAGAACCCATAGAGGAAGATGAAGGCCAGATTCAATACCAGACCTACTGTCACATTCGTGAAATAAGTGATGACAGCCAGCAGAAACGCCACATTCAGAATAATAATATTCTGGGTATAGTGATCCGGAGCCCCTGCAATGAAGATGGCACAGATGTAGATCAGTACCAGGAAACCCAGAAAGGCCACATCTGATAATAAACTGCTGCGGTTTCGTCTCACGCACCATCACCACGTTTCTTCATATGTTTGCGAAGCAGCAGAATCAGCGACACAAGGACCAAGGTGAGCACCAGCAGCAGCGCCGCGATAAAGCCAACTACATCACTGCGCTCTATGACCTGCCGGACGATGGAATCGTCAGCGGCGCCGGAAATCGTCTTGAAGCGGTGTGCGCTGACATTTCCGTCCTTATCGGCAGCCACGCCGTCGCCAAACACCTTCCATTTATCCTTCTCGCTGGCAATCAGCCTGGAGGCGACATATGCATTCTCCGTGCTGGCGCCGGTTACGGCCAGCAGCCCGCGTCCGCTGGCGTAAGGCGACTCGATCAGCTGAAGTGTACCCAGCTGCGCTCCGTAGCTGTCCTCAATACTCATCTTCTCATTGGAGACCAGCCGTGAGCCGTCCTTGCTGAACCGGAAATACAGCTTGTCATTGTTGTCCCGGATCAGCTTGTTGTTGCTGTAGGAGCCGATAGCAATAATGTTATTATTGCTCAGGTTGCCTTCGCTCACACTATCGCTGTAGAAGTGAATGTCACCTGTATTGCCTGAAGCGTATTGACCCAGCAGATTAAACACATTGGACAAGCTCAAAAAGGAATAGTCGTCCATTTCCTGCGGCAGTACAACGGCTACATGGTTGAAGATTTCATCGCGCAGGAACGGGTAGGGATAGTTGTTGAACAGCAGATCGGTACGGTCCTTCGTATTCAGCTGCAGCACCGAATCCTTGCTGATATAGGCCCACGGCATCTGCTCTGTATTAGGGGTACAGATCGCACCTGCCAGCTCCAGATCAAAGGCAACCGTAACCGAGAAGTTTCCCGATATATTCAGGCTCTTAGGCACCGTGAAATTAAGCGTATCACCATTGGCCAGCTCCTTCGCCAGCTTCTTGCTGCCGATCGGCGTATCGTTGATGCTTACCGTAACGAGTGAGCGGTCGAAGTCCAGATTCTGCGCGTAGCGGTAATCCAGGCTGATTCTGCCGGAATCGGCAAGCGAACGGTTGGAAGGAAGCGAGACGAAATAGGTCTGCTCCTGATGATACGGCCCGCTCAGCTTATCACCCGTTTCGGTGAAGGTGATGGTCGAGCTGATGGACAGCGGCGGCGTAGCCACCTCCGTGGTATCGTCCACCACCTTCAGCTCACTGCTGATCTGGCTGGTCAACTCGGCATTGGCGAGCAGTCTGCCTGCTTTGATCAACAGGCTCTCATCCTTCGAAGTGACCACAAGCGTGGGCTGCCCAGCTGCATGGACCAGCTGAATCAGCGCATGACCGCCCAAGTCGTCCTGTTTGCTCAGTTGGGCCTTCAGCGCTGCCGGCACCCGGTCATACATCGCAACCAGCACTACCGCCTGTTTATCCTTAACCGTATCTGCCCGGTAAGGCAGCAGCGGAATGGGCTTCTCCTTAAGCTTGCTGGTCTGCACGAAACCGGAAAGAGCATAGGCTGCTGCTTCAAGCTCTGCTCCGGTACCACCCTCCGGCACAGTCAGAATGCTCTCTGCGCGCTGCAAGGTATCGATCCCGCTGAATCTTTGTGTGAAATCACGGATGCCTCCATCCAGCGCCTGATTCGTGTACAGCACCTGCACACTTGAGGTGTTGAACAGATGCAGCCAATTATCCGGCGCATTGTCGACATAACAGAGCTGATCCTTGATCGCCGTTGTCCGCAGGTACCCCTGAATGGACAAGGTGTTGGTCCCCTTCTTCAGGAATCCCTTCGGAGCCGGAATGCTCAGCTGCTGCTTGCCGTCGTTCCCAAGCTTCGGCCTGAAAGTGTGAAACGGACTGCCGTTTAATGACAGCGTGATGCTGGAGTCCTGCTCGTCGGTAATCTGGGACACCTGAAAGCTGAGGTTGATCCGCAGCTCATCGACGTTCCAATAGTCCATCACCTCGAAATACTGCTGCCGGGAGCCGGAGCCGGTCAGAGAGGTATCCGTTCCGGTAAAGGCTGTCTCATAGCTCATCCGGCCATCCTGCGGGGCCGGCGCAGCACCGGCCGTCTGAAGCTGAATGAAGAAAAGGGAGAGGCAGAGCGTCCATATTGCCATTTGTTTTTTCATGTTCTCATACTCCTGTACTCATTTTCTCTTACTCAGGCGCTAGTAGCGCTCGGTCTTGTACCATTTCGCTTCCCGTTTGAAGAACAGGTCTTTGAGATAGGTGTATAAGCCGTAGGCCGCCACAAGCATCCAGAGCTGGCAGTAGGATATATACATCAGCAATATAATCCATAGATTGGACAGGCTCATCTCGCCCTTCTCTGTGGTCAATGTAATGAAGGTGCCTACTACAAACAGCACGATGGCCAGCAGCCACAGAAAGCTGCTCAGCCCGGCGATGGTGGTATGAACATACCCCAGCGCATTAAGGATCAGCAGTGTATCCGAGGTAAGCAGCGACATCAACAATAGGAAATAGATCGACAGGTAATAGAGAATGTCGAAGCGGATTCTGGCTGCTGCCGGATTGAAGAGCAGCGGAATGTTTTTGACAATCACATAGATATTGCCCTTGGCCCAGCGTGTGCGCTGCTTGAACCAGACCTTCAGCGTCTGCGGCTCCTGCTCCCAGGTGACCGATTTCGGCTGGAATTTGATCCGGTAGCCCATCATGTAGATTCGGAAGCTGATCTCCGTATCCTCGGCAATCGCCTTCACATCCCAGCCGCCGATGCTCTCGACAATGGATCTGCGCATAATGAAATTGGTGCCGGGAATAGTGCAGAGCTTGAACAGCTTCCAGCGTCCCGCCTGCGCCATCCACTGAAAGGACAGGGTTTCAATATTGATGAACCGGGTCAGCAGACTCGCATCCCGGTTGCGGGTGCGGAATTTGCCAATCACAGCGCCCAGGCTGGAGTCATTGACGATCTCGGCCACCAGATAACGCAGCGCCGTTTTCTCCGGAGTATTGTCTGCGTCGTAGATGGCAATCAGCTCGCCCCGGCTGTGGGTGAAGCCGATGTTGAGGGCGTTGGACTTGCCTTTGCCTCCCGTCACAGCGTCCGTATTGATAATGATCAGATTGCGCCCCGGATTGCGGTCCTTGATATGGCCCAGCAGCTCATGGCTGTTGTCGGAGGAATTATCATTAATGACAATAATCTCGTAACGGTCGTGCGGATAATCAAGCTCCAGCAGCGATTCTACCGTCTTACTGATCACTACCCCTTCGTTATGGGCCGGAACCATAATCGTCACAAACGGCATTTCACCTGTAATCTCTGGCATGTCCTCATTCTCAATTTTGATGTAATACAGGTAGCCTGCAATAATCAGCGTCACATTGACCAGCAGCAGGGACCAGATGCAGATTACCGCAATTACCATCAATACGTCAGGGATTGTCATAGCTGTCTTAAGCTCCTATTTCAGATATTTTCTGCGGTACATCCGGTAACCGATAATCAGCAGTCCGCCAAAGAAGAGCAGGGAAATCAGGATCACAACAATAAAGAACTGATTCTGGACGTTAAACAGTCTGGAGAAGCTCTTCTGCTGCTCTTCCTTGTATTGATAGTCGTTGTCGACAGTCTCGGGAGCATAATCAATGTTCAGCGGCTGCCCGTTTACAGAAATACTGCCCTGGGAGGAAGTAATGGTGTTAAGGTCGGTTACAACCTTATGATCCCCCTGCTTATAGTCGGCAAAAGAAATCCAGTACCCCTCCACCGCCGCCAGCAGCTGTTCAAGCCCTGCCTCATCCTCAGGGAAATCAACCGTGAGGGCGGCATCCAGCGGAAAAGATGGCATCCGCTTGCCTGACGGCTCAACCTGCTCCAGAAACTCCAGCGGCAGACTGTAGAGAGAGGAGCTGAACGCCTTGGACTGGTTGGTCGGCTCCATATGCATCACCCGGTCATCCGGGTAGAGCACCGCAGAGTCGAAGAATCCCATCCCGGCTGAGGCATACTCCTTATCGTAAGCCCAGTGGCGCTCCGCGCCGATCCCAAGCGGCGTGATGCCATTATCGACCAGCAGATTGATGAATCCGTTCATCTTGGACTGCAGCGTATGGTCGCTACTATTAATCGATGGCATAACCACTGGTGAGTTCACCAAGATGCTGCCATTACGTGACTGCACCATGCGGAGTGCTTCGAGATAACGCTGCATGGCCGGATAATCGGTATTGCTGAACACCGGCCGTACGCTGGCAATAAAGGGAATGCCGTTCTGATACAACCGGTCAGCCGCTTCTTCCAGCAGGTCCAGATCAGAGAAGGGATAAATCTCCTTCAGCATCAGATAGGTCTGCGGCGCCGCCTCTGCTCCCAGCCAGTCCCTCAGCACATAGGCCATACCCAGCACACTGATATTGCTCTGCTCCAGGTAAGGCACATAGATATATCGCCCGTTGCCTGCGGCATAGGGCACCGGCTGGGTGCTGCCACGAATCGACAGCGTACCGTAAGTGCGGACCGCTGTACTTGCCTTGATATACGGCAGCTGTGTCACCCGCTGAATTTCACCCTTGAATTCCCCGATCTCCAGCTCGGCGGTTACTCCGTACCCGATTCCTTCTTCCAGCTTCAACTCCTGCTTCAGGTTCTGCGGCGCATGATAGCCGACATGCAGGTATTGTCCGCTGAATTGCAGCAAGTCTTGGAGGTAAGCCTGGTTATCGACAGTCAGGTCAGCCGCGTTAAGTACTGTGATCACCCTGGAGTAATCGTCCATCATTCCCGGCGTATATTGATCCAGAGCAAGCAGCGTCACCTGAACATGGTAGGCAGCTAGCAGCTGCTGAATCTCTGCTACATTGCCTTCGCTCGGCGTGCCCTTGGCCAGACTGTCGAACAGCAGCAGCACCTGCTGCGGCGGTTTCGCAGCTGCCACGGCAGTACCCTCACTGGCAGCAGCCACGGGTGCAGCTTGTATCAGCAGCAGCACAGCCAGCCCCAGCAGCCATAGTGCAAATCTTCTGCCCATCAGATGCTCACACCCTTTTGAGCCTCTGCCGGGAAGTTGTTCTGCTTCGGCACGGCAGGTTCACGGCGTCTCGACCATCTGCGCTTGATTACACTGGAAGCCGCCAGGAAGGTTACCAGATCGAACGACTGGGTAAACAGGAATTCGTGCTTGGAGATATCGGCATCGCCCGCTCCGATAATCGATACCAAAATGCCGGATAATCCCATGCCCATCACAGCCAGGATCAGCACCATCCGCTGCATTCCACGGTAGTCCCTTGCCTTGATAGCCCGCACAAACGATGGCGTATAGAGACTGCAGATCACGATCATCCACAGCACGATGAATCCGAAGGTCTTCGGAGCCAGCTTCTCCTTCACCAGACTGTAGGTGGCGAAGAAATGGCTCTGCGCCCGAAACTCCTTGCCGGCAGCTTCCTCATAGTTGCCCATGGCGGCCGGTTTAATGGAGAAGGCGCTTTTGGCTGCCACATTCAGAATCGAGCCGAGCTGGTCCGGGTGGGTCAGATAATATTTCAAAATGGAGCCAAACCCATAGCGGCTGTAGAAATTTTCATCCAGAATGTCCGAATCGACATCGACCGTACCGTATTGCTCATAATAAATATTTCCTTTGAGAATGGCGTATTGTTCATTGATTCCGAAGGTATTCAGCGCGCTCTCCGGGTTGGATGCTTCTTTCAGCACCCCGCGGGTCATGGCATGATACTGGTTGATGTTCACGAATTCCTTCGAGATGTTCAGATAGGTGGCAATCCCGGCAAACATCATCAGCCCTACCGAGATAACCGTCAGAATCCGGAATATGGAATCCCGCCGAATCCACAGCAGCGTAAGCGCAAGCACGGCAAGAATCATGCCCACAGGCGCATTTTGTTGTTTGGAGGTCGTGAGGAACAGACTACTGACTACAAGCAGCGCCAGCATGGCGTAATCGTTGTATCTTCTGCGGTAGAGCGACAGCCAAGCCGCGAACACGAAGATCATCATGATCATGACTACACTCTCACTGTAGAATGAATTGAAATAAGCCGTATATCCGGTATCGCCGAAGATGACAATGGCCATCGCCGCGGTAATGAGTCCTTGCTTGCGGGTCATTTTCCAGGTAATCACTTCTATCAGCAGATAGATTGCAATCACATAGAGTAGTGTATAGATGGCAGCCTGAATGCGGATGTCGAAGACTTCGCTGCTGAACAGCAGCTTGTTGATTCCAAGTGCCAGCTTGATAAACAGGGACTGGGAGGAATCCAGCGTCGCCCCGTTCTCATTGAAGTATTGATAAATGCCATATTGCTTCACGAAATAACCAAAGTATTTGCTGTCGTAATCAGGAAGGTTGAAGTAGATTCCATTGCTGTATATATTGCGGAAAAAGTCGCCGTTATCCGCCATCCCCAGATAAGGTGCGGTGAATAAGGCAATCGATGTGATGAGCAGTACCCCGAAGGCTGCAATGACGGCAGGCGATAATTTCAAGCTAACTAGTGTCAGGCCCTGCAGCAGACGCGGGTTCAAAGGGATGTCTCTCATGAGGATTCACCTTCACTACTTTCGGTTTTAATTAATAGGCGTAAGCCAGCAAGGCCATCAGGTTGTCAAAAGAATAGGCTTGTCCGTCAGCTTCATTGCCAAATCCGCCCATAAGCTCACTGCCGGGCGTGGTCACCTGGAACTCGCTCATTCTGGCAATACTGCTGCTGTAAAGAGCAGGATCACCGATCTCCACACCAATCATTGCAGTAATGGCGTAAATAGCCGTGGAACGAATGTCATTCGCCGGTTCACCTTCGCGGGTATATTGTCCATACAGCGTTCCGGCCTCTACCTGAGTTCGGATGAATTGAATACTGGCAGGCTTCTGCAATCCAACTTCCGCCAGCGAGAGGATGCTCAGCAGCGATTCCACTGTATTGATAGGCTCGGAGCTGTACTCACCAGTCTTATAGTTATACCTGGTTTCATAGAAAGGGAAGGTATCACCCAGGTATCCTTCTTGCACAATCCGGCTCATATTTCGGCTTAATGTATCACGTAATTCACCATCAATTGACAAATTTCGTAAAGAGCCCAAACTAGTATAGCATAAAGTAATAAACTCATTGGTTACTTTGTAATTGAAATCATAAAAATCATACATATATCCATCCATCACATTATTTTCATAAAATATTTCGCTATATTTCTTGGCAGCATTGGTGTAAGCGACATTCCCAAACGTTTGTCCCGCTTCATCCAGCGCACGGATCAATCGCAGATCATCAACTGCCGCATTCAGCGGATAATGCTTGTCCAGCTTGGGGCTGTAGCGGTAGCTGAAGCCCTGTTTCTGTGCAAAGGTAGCTTCCGCCTGCTTCCAGCTGGCTGCAAACAGCGCCTCATCGCCTTCAAGCACAGCCACCCGCATCAGAATACCCGACGATTCGCTCAGCACCTCATGTCCGGTAGCCACCTCAGCCGACTGGTCCGTCTCCAGCAGATTGGTATAGATTCCGTGCGTGCCGGATAGTTTTGCAAGAATGAACTTCATTAGGGCTTGCTGCTCATTGTGCACATTGTTTTCGTCCTTTTGCTCCTGCCTTACTGGTGCTGAAGTCGGCTCTCCGGCTTGCGGCGAGGGGGTGGGCGAGCTGCAGGCTGCCAGCAGAATCAGGATCAGAAGCAGCGGAAGGGCTGCTTTTCCATTGTACCTCAAGACGCCACCTCCTTCAGCATACGAATATATTCTTCATATATATTCTTCATATCTATATAACGGTAAAATAAATCACAAAGTTTACTATGAATATGATTATTCGGTGACTTTTTTACTTTTTTATACAAAATCAACTTTAGATTCTCACCGTATTCAGATAGCCCATAGTTTATTCAGTATTTGGTTGATTTAGGGCTACTCTTTAGGCCCCTTTCAAAGTTAACCAATGAAGACCGTCGCCAATAACCAGCGCTTAACTTTCGGACGATTGCGGACTCAGGAGCCCCTATTTGCCGCAAAAATGCGGTTTTGCAGGTTTAACGGACTGAGGAGCCCTTATCCCAGCGAAACCCCTCTGTTTGGAGCCTGTTTTGACGATATAGCGGCTATACAGTCCGCAAGAATTAAAAACACCGCAGGAATCAGGAAATAGCGGCCATGGGGAGACGCAGTAGAGTGGGCTACCTAAAGTTCAAGTTATGATTCAGACAACAAAAAGAGCGGGTAGCCAGAGCCTCTGTCCGAGACCTCCGCTAACCGCTCCTGTTCGAAGTAATACTTAGCTTAGCCTAGCTTACCCCTTAATCCGCCGATACGTTGCTTCATCCGCCACGATGTAGAGGCGTGCATCCGCCGGGATCGGCTGATCCAGCTTGCGGTTGATCCCCAGATCATTACGGTCCGACAACAGTGTCGCCCCCTGCAGCAGCAGCTGCTGAAAAGCATCTCCATAGGTCTTCCAGCTCCGCTCCAGCGGAATTTCATAGATATCATCGCCATGCTGACGGCTTAGCAGCTGGGTAATCACCTCAGAGTTGCCTTCCTGCAGCGCAGAGCGGACAGCCAGCCGGGAGATGGCATCATGGGACAACACGAACTCGTTGACATGCACATGCCGGAAGTTCTTGATATTCTTCTCCAGCATAATTTCCACGGTAGTATGCACCTGCGGGGCCATACGTTCAATGCTGGAGGCAATTAAAAGCGATTTGCCGTCGATCAGCGAAGCTTCGTCAATCCGCGTGTCTCCAAACACAATCGCCGCCCTGGCTTCAGCAATGTTGGCCTGCTGCAGGACCTCGTCGCTGGAGGCATCTCCGCTGATGAAATGGACCTGCTCCAGCTGCTCCAGCGGATGCCGTCCGGTCTCATCAATAATGACAATCTGGCAGGAAGGTATGTAGCAGAGCACTTCTTCTACGGCAGACTGTGTTTTTTTGCTCCAGTTAATCAATACAACATGACCCTTGCCACGGAAAGTCAACGTTCCCGCCCCCCTTCTTCGCTGCAGCTCTGAAATTGAATCAATCACCTTGCCAATCACCAAGCTGAGCAGCCCGATGCCAAAAATATAGAGGAACATGGTGAACAGCTTGCCTACAGGCGTTGCCGCGAAATAATCGCCATACCCGACCGTAGCCATTGTAGTCATAACCCAGTAGAAGGCGTTAAACCAATTATGAAAGGTATCCGGCTCCAGCAGAAAGGCAACGCTCGCGCTCAGCACAATAAAACCCAGAATTACCAGTCCGATCGACCGCTTGCGCATACGCATCATTCTGGTGGATAGCTTCAGGAAGAAATGCACTGCCCCACCCCCGTCACTCTTTCGGACAATTAAATAATCAGACTGCTGACGGCAAAGGCCGTTCCGATAAATACCAGGCAGAGAAAGGCGCCCACAGCGACATTGCCCTTCTGCAGATGCTCGGAAATGGTGAATCCGGGAGTTACCAGCTCAAAAATCCAGTAGGCCGCCACCAAGCACAGATACCCTACAGCGAACCAGAGCATCATGAACCAGATGGAGGTATTCGTATAGGCCGCTACACCAAGAATAATGGCCGTAGCCAGAAACTTGCCGCCCAGAGCGAGGGCTACTGCTACATTTCCCTGCTTCAGCTCCTCCATATCCTTAAATGGCGTCATCAGACTGAAGATGAACATACCGAGCAGCTGCAGCACAATAATTACAAGTATGCTTACCGCCAGATTCACAACAATTGTCACTTTGCCCACCCCCGAAATTTAGCATAAGCCGAATCATAATCGGCAAAATCATGGACTTCCTCCAGCACTACGGAAGCTGTTTTGGCCTTCTCCAGTGCGGTGTAGCGCTTATCGTCAATCGGCTGCTTGATCCGGTTACCGGAAGGCAGCTCAAGCACGGCGAAGTTCCGTGTCTTGTCGTTATATTTAGTCTTGTATACGCCTACCAGATCCACATCGGTGGTAATCGACACCTTCAGGTTGGTCAGATCGTTGGCAGCAGTCTTCTGATCTGCATACGATTTGATCGTCGACCAGGAGGACAAGCGGATCTCATTGCGCTGCTCCGCATCTGTTGTCAGCTCAGCATCCATAAACTGCAGGGTCCAGATCTTGTCTCCTGTTGCATAATTGCCGTCATTGGGCAGCAGCTCGTTATCCGGCAGCACGGTCATATCGCTGCCGATCAGATCGCCCACCGTACTCTCCACCACCCGGTAATCCCAAGGGACACGGGATACGCTGTCCGACGTTTCTGCCGGCTGTGTGCTGAACACGCTGTCCGCTTTCCCGGAGCAGGCACTCAGCAGCAGCACCGACAGGAGCAGCAGACACAAGCCAGCTATCAGCCGGGGTGGCCGCGCTCCTGCGCTGCGCTCTTTTCTACCGTTGTTCATCTCCAATTATCTCACTCCTAGCGCGATAAAATGACTGGTATTGCCTGTGATCGGTCCACCGGCGCGGCCCAGCAGCCCGCAAGGCTTGCCGTTCAGTACGAATAATCCTGTCAGCAGGTGAAGCTCGCCTTCCGGCCGCATGATGCGGGCCATTTCCGCCCTTTTTTGATATACCGTCGGGAACATCACACTGCCGTCGAAGCCGTCTTCATCCTCAAGCTCCAGCCGGCCGCTGTCATCGAAGAGACGGACAGAGCCGCCTTCACGGCCAAACACCGATTTGGACACAAAATTGCCGGAGAATACGGGTTTGTTGTATGTAGGCAAAATATACCGCTCAATCGCCTCACGTTCCACTGGGTCAAATAGCAGGCCCAGCTCATACATGCCCCAGACGGCAGCAATCAGTCCCTTGGACTGCAGCAGAATGCTGTGCGGACCGTTGAACAGTTGAAGATGCCCCTTCTCCACAGCATAGGCAAGCGCATCTCCGCCCTCGTCTACGGCCATCCACTCCTTCGGGTAGAGCGCAAACATCCGCTTAATAACACGGTCCTGCCCGTCCTTTACAATTCCGTTATCAATCCATAGATCCAGGCAATCCACACACTGAATATCAAGCCCGCTGTGGCGGACCAGCGCTTCAATGGTGCCGGAATCCTCAAGATGGGTGCCGTAGGCAACACAGGCTGCCGTGTCCGGACGTTCCTCCTGCCAGGCTGCCGCCAGCAGTTCCTTCATGGCGGTGTTAGGGCTGTCGATACCGGCCTCCTTGCAGATCCAAGGAGTAGCGATCGAAGCCTCCACATAACCCGTTGGTGTATCCGCATTCAGCTCCAGCAGCTTGATTACCCCCTGATCCGATACGGCAAAATCAAATCTCGCATACCGGCTGATCCGTCCGGGTTCGGGAAGCGGCGATGTATCCAGCATCTCCCATAGTACATCAGGGATTCCGAGCAGATCGTACAGATCATGTCTGCCATGCACATACCGCACAGCCTTATCCAGAATGGTCCATAACTTCACGGCCGCCTGCTCCAGCTCCTGATAAGTCTCTCTGCGCATCACCGCGATGGCATCCAGCCAATACTCTTCATCCTCCAGATCTGCCCAGGTGAAGCCCAGCTTATGCAGCTCCGCTACCCGGGGAGCACGCTCCCGCGAGGACTGGTCCAGCAGCTCAAATACAGAGTAGCTGCCGGTCATCCGCCGAAACCGCCGCTCTTGCTGGAGCCGGAACGCGAGGAGGATTTTGACCCGGAGGACGATTTCGAGTTTTTGCTGGAACCCAGTCCGCTCGAATTGCCGCCAATGCCCCCTGTTTTCGAGGTAGAGCCTCTTCGTGTAATTGACCCGGTAGAGGAAGTGGAGGTCTTCGGCTTAACCACTGACCCGGGAACCTTCTTATTCTGGAACTTCTCGCTGCTGTAGGCCGGCGGTTTGTAAGTGGTCCGCGTTCCTCCATAATACGTCGGCCGATCATTGTACCAGCCCCGCGAAGAGTAGTTGGAGCCGCTGTTGAAGAGCATGTGGTACAGCAGCAGATCATCCCAGCCGAACCCGGAATTATAGCCTCCGTAATTGTTGACTACCGTTGTTCCGCCCGAGGTGACGGCACCCTGTCCTTCCTCCACGACCTCTTCCTGCTCGGGATAAGGAATGTTCCAGTCTACATTTTTGTCAAAATAAGCTTTAACCTCTTCCGTGGACCATGATACCAGCTGCGGCTCCTCACCGGACGAACTGGCGCTTGCGGCCGTACCTCCGGGAATAAACATCGCATTGGCCAGCAGCGCTATGCCAAGCGACGTTGACAGCACACGGATCGGCTTGCCGTCCGCATTGAACAGTCTGGATCCACCCGGCTGCTTGGCATTCTCATCTTTTTCCTTGTCTCTAGACAACGTGAGGTCCTCCTTTCCTGATCTGATTATTCAGTGCGCATCGGCACCAGCAGCAGCTCCAGCTTCCCTTCGTCCACGTTCAGCCGACCCTCCACCGTCTCGTATTCCTTGCCGCTCACCACCAGATAATTCACATGCTCCAGAGCAGCAACCATATTCATACTCCAGACACGCTCTTCAATGACACGCAGCTCTCCTTCCGGCATCTTCTCAAACAGGATCACGCTTAGCCCGTTGTCCATTATTACCCATCCTTTCTCCTCTATGTTCTCCTTGTGATACGGATTTGGAGAATTTTCGTTTCATCCCTGAACTTGGGCCGATGAACCAGCGGTATGCTTCGCTTTGGAACGGCTGTAGAGCAGCAGCACGCCAAGAGAACAGAGACATATCACCAGCAGCAAGCCGTAGATATGCTGGTAGGCCCTGGCAGGCGCCAGATCACGCTGGGCATGCAGCAGCAGCCCGCAAAACGCCACCGAAACCGAACCTCCAAAGAACTGAACCAGCTGCAGCAGCCCCATCCCGGAGCCAATCCATTCCCGCGGAAGCACCGATGTGGCTTCATTGTTGAGCGAGGCCATGGTGGCCGAGAATGCCGGAGAGAAGCATAAATAGCCGATCAGCAGTACAAACGGTGAGGCGGCCAGATCCAGCGCATACACCGCCATCACGGCAGCAAGCAGCCCATGCCCGATCAACAGGAAGCGCAGGCTACCGTAACGGTTGATCCAGCGCCCGACATAGCGGGTCATAAAAGCCGAAAAAATCGCCCCCGGCGCTATAAAAAGTCCGATTACGAGCGCTGACTTGCCGAACAGATTGGCGAGCGCGAGCGGCATCAGGAATAAATTGCCCAAGTTGAGCACCAGAATACAGAATCCGATGGCGACCAGCTTCAGGTAGCCGGGCATTCTCAGCAGCAGCGGATTGATGAACGAATCCTTCGCCCGCTTCAGTTGCCAGGCATGAAGAGCGAAGGAGATCACGCTGACCGCCAGCCAGATCAGCGACTGGGTCGTAACGGCTACCAGAAGGCTGGCTGCGTTCACAACCGTCAGCGCCGCACCGAGCAGATCGAAGGTGGAGGGCTTCGGCTGTTCTGCAGGCAGCAGCCGCAGCAGCACTGGCAAGACGATCAGCACCAGACAGGTAATGCCGAATAATCCATTCCAGCCGAAATACTGGCTGATGACCCCGCCCACAATAGGGCCTAGACCGAACGCCATCGCGCTGCCCGCCGAGATCATCGAGATGGCTCCGGCCCGTCTCTCCCGCGGCACATAACGGCTGGCCAGCACAAGGCCCAGGCCAGCCATCGCTCCTGCGCCGGCCGACTGGACAATTCTTGTAATCAGCAGCATAACAAAATTGTGGGCAAACAGTCCAAACAGAGAAGACAAGCCAAGAGTCATCAGACCCACCATAAGCAGCTTGCGGATCGGCACGGTATCCGACAGCCTGCTGTAAATCACTGTCGATAAGGCATAACCTATCGAATAGCTAGAAATTACCCACGAACCCAGATCGGCGGAAATGTCCAGATCGTGAATAATTGTGGGAAGTGACACATTAAACATCGTGGTGTTCATCACCACGATAAACAGGCAAAAGGTCCATAACGGCATTACTGCTCTATCGTTCATTCTACTTCATCCCATCTATTACTTTATCTATATACCCATCTATTAATTCTATGCCTCTGCAATTAGTTTGGCAATTGGAATAGATGGAATAGATGGAGGCAGCGGCGGCGGTCTGCTGTTCAAGCTGCTGCCGTGATATAGACAATACGGATATTGCGGTCCAGTTCTATAATATGCTCTGCCGCCTCCAGTCCATTCATCTCCAGTAGTAACCTTCTATTTTAACTAACCCGTCAGGATAAATGCCTGCGGGTTAGTTGGTTCTGTTTATGAAGTTGCGCCAGTACGTCCTTCCCGTGTCATCCAGTAATCGGCAATAGCCTCGGCGATCAGCCGGGGTGTGAAGCATCTCATAGAAGGTGCTTGGCCAGCTGTGAGGCTATTGTGCTTCTGAAGCAACTACAGGGACAGCGGCAGGCGCAGCAGCGGGAGCGGCTGCATTCTCCGGCCCTCTGGAGAGGCAGATATTAAGCACAATGGCCGTAATTGAGCCGGAGACGATGCCGTTCTGCAGCAGCATCCGGGCGAATTCCGGCAGCTGGTCGAACATGGACGGCAGGGTAGCCGAGCCAAGGCCGACAGCGATACTGCAGGCGGCGATCAGCAGATTGCTGTCCTTGCGCAGGTCTACCTCGGAGAGGATCGACATGCCGGAAGCAGCGACGGAACCGAACATCACGATCATGGCGCCGCCCAGCACTGCGTTCGGCACGACCGTAGTCAAGGTAGCCAGCTTAGGCAGCAGACCAAGCACAATCATAATTCCCCCGGCGGCAAAAATAACATTGCGTGTCTTCACACGGGTCAGCGAAATCAATCCAACATTCTGGGAGAAGGCGGTATAAGGAAAGGCGTTAAATATCCCGCCCAGCATAATGGCCAGTCCTTCCGAGCGCAGTCCGTTTACAATCTGCTTCTGCTCCACCTTCTGATCAATTGCACGGCCTACGGCAAAATAAACGCCCGTAGACTCCACCATGCTGACAATGTTCACGATAATCATTGTGAGGATAGCAGTGAGGCTGAACTGCGGCCAGCCGAAATAAAACGGCTTGGCAATGCTCAGCCACGAGGCATCGCTTACGGCAGCGAAATTCACGATACCCATGCCGTAGCCGATGGCGGTTCCTACAAGCAGCCCTACCAGCACGGACACGGAACGCAGGAATCCTGTCGCCAGGCGGTTGACAGCCAGGATAACCAGCAGGGTAATCAGGGCCAGCAGCAGATTGCGGGGTTCTCCGAAGTCAGGGCTGCCTTCACCACCCGCAACATTGTTCATAGCCACGGGAATCAGGGACAGTCCGATGATGGTTACCACGGAACCGGTAACCACCGTTGGGAAGAACTTCAGCAGCTTCCCGTACAGTGGAGCCGCCAATACCACGAACAGACCAGAGATGATAATGGCTCCATAGGCGGTCGCCAGGTTGTGGGCGGAGGCTATCGCAATAATCGGACCGACGGCAGTAAAGGTACAGCCGAGAATGACCGGAAGGCGGCTGCCGAAATACTTGGTGCCCATAATCTGCAGCAGGGTTGCCAAACCGCAGGTGAACAGATCGGCTGCGATAAGGTAGGCCATCTGCGTGCCGTTCAGTCCCAGCGCTCCTCCTACGATCAGCGGTACAATAACCGCTCCGGCATACATGGCCAGCACATGCTGAAGCCCTAAAGTGAATATCTTCTGCTTGCTTAACATCCCGCACTCTCCTTTACTGGTTCTAAGGTTTGACTGTTCTCTATAAAATGAATCTCTCCCGGAGACATCGAGGCGATCCGGGCCAGCGAATGAACGGAAATGCCTTGGCTCTCCAGCAGGCTGCGCCCTTCCTGGAAGCTTTTTTCAATCACACACCCTACCCCCAGCAGCTCGGCGCCAGCCTGCTTCACGATATCCACCAGTCCGACAAGCGCAGCTCCCGTTGCCAGGAAATCATCCACGATCAGTACCTTGTCCTCCGGCCCGAGATATTTCTGCGAAATACTGATCAGATAATCTTCCTGCCTTGTAAACGAATGCACCGGCGCCGAATACACGGCTTCCGCAAGGGTTACCGCCTTCTTTTTCTTGGCATAGATGAACGGAACTCCGAGTGCAATGCCGGCGGCCATGGCAAACTGGATCCCACTGGCCTCAATCGTCAGAACCTTCGTGATCGGCTGGTGCCCGAATATGGCCTTAAACTCCTGTCCAATCTGCAGGGCCAGCTCCGTGTCCACCTGATGATTCAGGAAGGAATCCACCTTCAGCACTGTATCCGATAGGATCAGGCCTTCCTGTCTAATTCGTTCTTGAAGTTGTTTCATCGTAATCTTGATCGCTCCTTCTTCATGTGAACAACAAAAAAGGACAGATTCCTTGAGCGGCTTCTCTCAAGTGAATCTGTCCTTCTGGGTTTTTGTCCCTGGGTGGTGTAACACTGTGCAGTGTCCGCATCGCTTGGACCAGTCCTTCTTCACGTCAGCAAAAAAACGGAACCCTAGATGCGCTATTTCACTCATAGTCGGATAATTTCAGTGGTTATCCGGTAGAAACTTATGGGCCATATTCCCAAGATTATATGAGTTTTAAAGTATAAACAGTTGAAAACCTTTGTATATCTTACACGCTCTGTACATTCCTTTCAAGCAAAAAGTTCAGCATACCTGCAGGTTTCCCTTTGTTTCCTCTATCGTCTGCACTTTATTGCCCGTATAAGTGAACTACACGCCACCTAAGAGGTGGGTGCTTCTTGGTCAATAGAGCTACTGCTCCAAGTTTACCCAAGCTTATAGGCTAGTTCCTAGCCCAATCGTTGCCATCTTATATGGCTAATTTTAGTAGGTTTTTAGCTGCGTTTACATCTCTATCGTGTGGGGCACCACATTCAGGACAAGTCCATTCACGTACAGCAAGGTTCTTCACTTCTGCGTTTTTGTAGCCGCAGCAGGAACATAGTTGGCTACTTGCCAAGTGTTTGGGTGCTATCATCAAGGTTCTCCCGTACCACTTTGCCTTATATTCGAGCATCGCTCGAAACAGGCTCCACGATACTTCTGAAATGGCTTTAGCTAATTTGTGATTCTGCATCATGTTCTTTACACGCAAGTCTTCCATCACGATCACTTGGTTATCGCGTATCATTTGGGTTGACGTTTTGTGCAAGAAGTCTTTACGCTGATTCGTTATTTTTTCATGAAGCTTGGCTACCTTCAGCCTTGCCTTATTTCTGTTATGGCTTCCTTTCTTCTTTCTCGACAAGTTCTTTTGCAGCTTGGCTAATCGTTGTTCAGATGTACGAAGATGCTTAGGATTAGCGATCACTTCACCACCCGAAGTTATCGCAAAGTTTTTCAGTCCTAGATCCACGCCAATCTTCTTGTCGGCTTTCGGCAATGGCGTTCGTTCTGTTTCAACCAAAACGGAAGCAAAATAGGTACCCGATGGAGTCTTGGAGATGGTGCAGGATTTGATTCGCCCCGTGAATGGACGATGCACCTTGATTCGGATTCTTGTCTTTAATTTCGGAATTTTGATCGTTCCATCTTCAATGGCTATCGTACCGTTCTGATTGTTCGTTGTGAAGCTGTTGTTGTTCGTCTTCTTGCTTTTGAATGTAGGAAAACCAACGTTCTTATCCCGAAAAAAATGCGTATAGGCTTTCTCCAGGTTGAGCTGGACGTTCGCTAATGCAAGGCTGTCCACTTCTTTCAGCCACGGGAATGCTTTCTTGTACCTGGCAGGTGTATTACGGAGCATTTTCTCCGTTTGTTGATAGTGTTCGATCTTATCCGCAAGCATTTTGTTGTAGATAAAACGGACACATCCGAACACCTTGGCTAGATATTGTTGTTGCTCAGGGTTTGGATAGATGCGGTACTTATACGCTTGGAGTACTAACATGCTACGCAACTCCTTTCCAGGAATTTACGAATCCATTATAGCACAAATGTTCGTATTCATGGAAGTTGATTTCCTTTGAATTAGAAAGACCGTTGACATTCATCCCACCACTTTAGAAGTGGGGGAATTCTGACAACTAGCGGTTAAATATACGATAGTTTCCTACACTAGCAAAGGTGGTAGAGCATGACATTGAAACAACAAATAAAGCTCACAGCGGGGATATCGACCCTGCTGATGGCATGTATAATATTGATCTCCTTCTTATATCTAGAGGGTATTTCGTCCATACTGGTTGCCGCTCTGGGCGCTGCGGGCATACTGCCTGCCTTCTGGTCTCCCAGATTCTTGCTGAGAATAAGGAAGGCAACCTGGGCGTGAAGCAGCTGGAATATGTGCACACCATCTTCTCGGCAGGCAAAGACCTGCTGCAGCTGATCGATGAAATTCTCGATCTGGCCAAGCTGGAGGTAGGCAAGATGAGCGCTGTGCTGGAGCCGGTTTCCTTGCAGGATATCAGCAATCATCTGTTCCGCCACTTTGAGCAGCCTGCCTTGAAGAAAGAGCTTCATTTCGATGTTCACACGGACAACAGGCTGCCCGACAATATCATGACCGATGGCCACAGGCTTCAGCAGATCCTGAACAATCTGCTGTCCAATGCGCTGAAATTCACCCCGGCGCAAGGCTCCGTGTCCTTATCCATCCGTACCGCCGGTGCGGACATCATCTTCTCTGTCAGCGACACCGGAATCGGCATCCCCGACTCCAAGCTGGAGAGCATCTTCGAAGCCTTCCAGCAGGCTGACGGAACGACCAGCCGCAAATATGGCGGCACGGGTCTGGGCCTGACGATCTGCCGCGAGCTGGCCTCGCTGCTGGGCGGACGCATCGAGGTGGAGTCCGCAGAAGGCAAGGGCAGCACCTTCTCCCTGCTTATTCCGGCGGTTGAACCGGATGCCGACGCCCATCTTGCAGCGGCTGCTTCGGCAAGCACAGAATCAGCAGCGCCGGGCCATCCCGGCAAGGATAATCCAGCCTTCCGGGAGTCCTTCATTCCCGACATCTCCATCTCCAATCCGAAGCTGCTGCAGTTCTCGGAGATGGAGGACGACCGGGCCGACCTGCAGCCCGACGATTCCCTGCTGTTGATTATTGAAGATGATGCCGAATTCGCGGCCATCCTGCTGAAGCTGGCCCGCAGCCGCGGCTTCAAGGCCATCGTGGCCTTTCAGGGAGATCAGGGACTGGCGCTGGCCCATGCCTACAAGCCCACGGCCATCCTGCTGGACCTGCATCTGCCTGTACTGGACGGCTGGTCGATTATCAGCCGCCTGAAGAGCCGGCCGGAGCTGCGCCACATTCCGGTGCATGTAATCTCTACAGCCGAGGAGAATCAGCAGAGTTTCGCGATGGGCGCACTGGCCTTCTGGAAGAAGCCGAGTGACCAGGCTGAGCTGGAGGCTTCCTTCCTGCAGATCGAGACCTACATCAGGCGGCCAATCAAGAGCCTGCTGATTGTGGAGGACAACAAAGACCTGCGCAGCAGTCTTGTGGAATTCATCGCCCACCCGGATGTCAGAGTTGTAGCGGTTGGCACCGGACGGGAAGCCATGGAGCAGCTGGCAAGCCATTATTTTGACTGTATGGTGCTCGATCTGGGCCTCTCCGATATAAGCGGCTTCGATCTGCTGGAGCAGGTCAAGACCAACCGCAAGCTGCAGGCCTTGCCCGTTATCATCTACACAGGCAAAGAGCTCAGCAAAGGGGATGAGCAGCGGCTGCGGCATTATGCCGAGAGCATCGTGATCAAGAATGTGAAATCGATGGAGCGTCTCTATGATGAGACTGCGCTCTACCTGCACCGCAGGCATGCCGATCTCCCGCCGGACAAGCAGCGGTTGATTGAGAAGCTGCATAACCCGGAGGCCGCTTTTGAAGGACGGAGCATTCTGCTTGTAGACGATGATATGCGTAATATCTATGCACTATCCAGTGTGCTTGAAGGGTATAATATGAATATTAGCTTCGCCCAGAACGGCAAGGAGGCGCTGAGTCATCTGCATGAGCATCCTGAAGTAGAACTGGTGTTTATGGATATTATGATGCCGGAGATGGATGGCTATGAGACGATGGAGCATATCCGGGCAGCTCCGCAGTTTGATCGGCTCGTTATTATTGCGCTCACCGCCAGGGCGCTGGAGGAAGACCGGCTCAAGTGCCTTCAGGCCGGGGCATCCGATTATATTTCCAAACCAATTAACACCACGCAGCTCGTTTCTGTACTTAAAGCCTGGTTAATTAAGTGATTTTCTCAGATCTAATATGTTTAACTTATTTGCTGCGGGAGGAATTATGGAATATCCAGTTCATATTTTATTGGTCGATGACCGGCCGGACGAGTTCTTGTCGATCCAGGCGCTGCTTGCAGATACACCTTATCATCTGATCGGAGCCAGCTCCGGGATGGAAGCCTTGAAATGCCTGCTGGAGAATGAGGTTGCCCTCATTATTATGGATGTGCTGATGCCTGACATGAACGGCTTTGAGACCGCCAAACGGATTAAAATGCGCAAGAAATCAGGAGATATTCCGATTATTTTCCTGACGGCGCTCACCTCTGAGCTGGAGAATTATATGATGGCTTATTCGGCCGGCGCGATTGATTTCCTGACCAAACCGTTTCACCCTACGGTGCTCAAGAGCAAAATCGATGGCTTCGTCCGGCTCTATCAGGCCCGCAAAGAGCTGCAGATCAAATCTCAGGAGCTTGAGGCTGCCAACCAGGTGCTCACCGAGCTTAAGGAAACGGCCGAGGTTGCACTGCAGATTAAGAGCGGATTTCTCGCTATGATGAGCCATGAGATCCGCACCCCGCTCAATGGCATTCTCGCCATGTCCGACGTGCTTAGATCTTCAAATCTGCAGGAGGATGACCAGGAGATGGCCGAAATCATCCATACGAGCGGACATGCCCTGCTGTCGGTAATTAACCATATCCTAGACTTTACGAAGATTGAATCGGGCAAAATGGAGCTGGACTACGAGCTGTTTGATCTGGGCTCCTGTCTGAAGGAGACTGTAGATCTGTTCAGAGCGCTCGCCAAAGAGCGCAGCCTGAGTCTGGAAACCTATATTGATCCGGCCATCCCTTCTCTGCTGGTCGGTGATCCGAACCGGCTGCGGCAGGTATTGAACAACCTGATCGGCAATGCCATCAAGTTCACCTCCGCCGGTGGCGTGAAGGTAACGGTCAAACAGATCCAGCCGGTCAGCGGCAGCTTGCATCTGCAGTTCAGGGTCGAGGATACCGGCATTGGCATCCCGGCCGACAAGATGAATTATCTGTTCCAGCCCTTCACCCAGATCGGTTCCACCATGAACCGCAAGTTTGGCGGCACCGGGCTGGGCCTCTCTATCTGCAAAATGCTGGTCGATTTAATGGGAGGCACCATCTATGCGGAACCGGATATTGCGCAGGGAGCGGTGTTTGTATTTACCATTCAGGTGCAGCAGGGACAGCCGGATTAAACTGCCCATCAAGTAAAAACACCTTCGCTGCCCTTAAAAAAGCGTATGCTTCCGAAGCAGCGATACTACGTATCGCTTTCAGGTATCCGTTTCTGCGAGAAATAGAAGGATTATGGATAGCGTGAAACCTATAAATTCTTATATTTACACACAAACCAGCCCTTTCGTATCCTTAGGCGGGAAACGAAAGGGCTGGTTTGTGTGAGTTCAGCCGTACGGCACAACAATGCGGGATACCCTTGCTTACTCCGGGTACCCACCGGCCGGTGCCGGATGGGCTTCGATATATTCCAGGGCGTTATAGAGCATCACGGCCGCTTCGGCGCGGGTGATGTCCTCGGCCGGATGGAAGTTGCCCTGCTCATCCAGGCTGGCAATCTTGGTGGAAATCGCCAGCTGAATGCTGCCGTCGCGACCGTTCTCGAGCTGGTCGCTATCAGCCTGTTCACCTCTTCTGGAGTAGTTGAATCTGAAATATTAGCTTCTTCTACCACCCTGACGGAATAAACAGGTAAAGGTTGCAGCAAACGGCCACTCACCTTACAGACTCGATGTTAGCTGGGGACACAGGTACAGCCGGATTCAGATTGTTCAGTACATTGTCCTCCAGCACAGCAGCTTTGTCGCCATATTCCTTAATAATATGCATCTCGCCCCAGGCGCATAAAGAATTCAGTATAGATTCCAGGCTGCGGCCGTATTCACTCAGCTCATATTCCACCTTGGGCGGCACCTGGTTATAGCTGATCCGGTTCACAATCCCGTCCTGCTCCAGCTCCCTGAGCTGTTGGGTGAGCATCTTCTGCGTGATATGCGGCATATGCCGTTTCAGGTCACTGGTACGCAGCTTGCCATGGGTCAGATGGCATAGAATCACACATTTCCACTTCCCTCCGATGACCTCCAGTGTGGCTTCCACAGAAATATTATATTTTTTGCTCATCTCATTTCACTCCAGTCTATGGGTACTTTTTGGTACCTATAGTACTAAAAAGTACGTACTGTTCTTAATTTCCCTTGTGCTTCATAATAGCACTTACCGGCCGGGAATTACCATAGCATAGGAGTGGAAAACATGTCCTTGGATCATAAAAGAAGTACCCTTGCGCTGCTGGCACTCGCAATCAGCGCGTTCGCAATAGGAACAACCGAGTTTATCAGTGTGGGGCTGCTGCCCCTGATCTCTGATGACCTGAACATATCCGTGGCGACAGCCGGATTGACCGTTACCTTGTACGCCCTGGGGGTAACCTTCGGCGCTCCCGTCCTAACCTCTCTCACCACCACAATCTCACGCAGAACATTGCTGCTGCTGATTATGCTGGTGTTTATCGCGGGCAACAGCCTCGCCGCCGCTGCAGACAGCGTGGCAATCCTGCTGGCGGCACGTGTGGTGTCCGCCTTGTCCCACGGCCTGTTCATGTCGATTGCGTCCACCCTTGCGGCAGATCTCGTCCCCGAGAACCGCAGGGCCAGCGCCATCTCGATCATGTTCACCGGCCTGACCGTAGCCACCGTCACCGGGGTTCCGCTGGGAACCTATCTCGGGCAGCAGTTGGGCTGGCGCGCTGCTTTCCTGGCGATTGCCGCCATCGGAGTGGTGGCGCTGATCGCCAATTTGCTGCTGGTGCCGTCCGGCCTGCGCCGGGGAACACGCACACCGCTCAGCGAGCAGATCAAGCTGGTCACCCATGGGCGGCTGCTGCTGGCTTTTGCCATCACGGCGCTGGGCTATGGCGGCACCTTCGTGGTCTTCACTTATCTGTCTCCGCTGCTGCATGAGGTAAGCGGGTTTCAGGAGAGCACCGTCGCCGCCATCCTGCTTGTGTACGGAATTGCCATTGCCATCGGCAATGTGATCGGCGGCAAGGTCGCCAACCGCAATCCGCTGAGAGCCTTGCTCTACATGTTTGCCCTGCAAGCCGTAGTGCTGTTTATATTCGCTTTCACCGCTCCCTTCAAAGGAGCAGCGCTGGCCACGATCTTCTTCATGGGCTTGCTGGCCTTCATGAATGTGTCCGGTCTGCAGATCTATGTGCTCATGCTTGCCGAGCGGTATGCGCCGGGAGCCAAAGATACCGCCTCTGCAGTTAATATTGCAGCCTTTAACGCAGGTATCGCCATAGGCGCCTACCTTGGCGGCGGCGTTGCCGAGCGGCTGGGATTGATCCATACTGCCTGGGTGGGCGGTATCATGGTCGCCGGCGCGGTCCTCTTGACCGCATGGAGCAGGGCGCTCGAGCAGAAGGACCAGCGCCGGCTTCATTCCGAAACAGCACAAGCCGGCGGACTGGCTTCCATTGCTAAATAATCTTTTACAATACAACTTAATTTAATTTCAGGAGGTACACTTATTATGGCTAAACATTTACAGGATACTACTGCATTATCGAATGGCGTAAATATGCCTTGGGTGGGACTTGGCGTATTCAAGGTAGAGGAAGGGGCCGAGCTGGTCCAGGCTGTTAAGACTGCGCTGGTTCACGGTTACCGCAGTATCGATACGGCTGCCATTTACGGCAATGAGGCAGGTGTGGGGCAGGGCATCCGCGAGGCGCTGGCCGGGAATACGCTGACCCGGGAGGAGCTGTTCATCACCTCCAAGGTGTGGAATGCCGATCTGGGCTACGAATCCACACTTGCGGCCTATGAAGAGAGTCTGAACAAGCTGGAGCTGGAGTATCTGGACCTCTACCTGATCCACTGGCCGGTGGCAGGGAAATTCAAGGAAGCGTGGAGAGCGCTGGAAACCCTATATAAGCAGGGCCGCGTGAAAGCGATCGGAGTCAGCAATTTCCAGATCCATCATCTGCAGGAGCTGATGAAGGACGCGGAAATCAAGCCCATGGTCAACCAGGTTGAGCTGCACCCGAACCTGGTCCAGCAGGAGCTGCTGGAATTCTGCCAGGCAGAAGGCATCCAGCTCGAAGCCTGGTCCCCGCTGATGCAGGGCCAACTGCTGGAGCAGCCGGTGCTGCAGGCTATCGCCGCGCGCCACGGCAAATCGGTGGCCCAGGTGATTCTACGCTGGGATCTGCAGCGCGGGATTGTGACGATTCCCAAGTCGACCAACGCGCAGCGGATTGCGGAGAATGCCTCGCTGTTTGACTTTAGCCTGAGTGACGCAGAGATGGAGCAGATCGCCGCACTGGATATCGGGCAGCGGGTCGGACCCGATCCCGACAACTTTGATTTCTGAGGCAGCCTCTTCTTCATGCTGCTCCACATGCCAAAAAGCCTCTTCCCGAGTTTCAGGTGGGGAGAGGCTTCTTGGTATCCCATTTAGGGTTCAATCAAAAATCAGCGGTTGACTATACGAGTGAACAGAGCGAAGGGTCGGGGGGATTCTGGAGAAACGATAGTGTTCGCCTTTAAAGACTGATTTCAACCTATAATCAGTTTACAATCAGGAAATCGGGCTTTAACAGCGATCGCAAGAACCCCCCGAACCCGTAGCGGCCTTTCTTCACATGCGGTCTACCGCTAATTGAATTCGAGCCCTTTTTACAGCAATTTAATTTCCAGCAGCTCATATTTAATAATACCCATCGGTGCATTGACGCTGACAATGCTGCCTACCTTCTTGTTCAGCAGCTCCTTGCCCAAGGGACTTTCGTAGGAAATCTTGTTGTCCAGCACATCCGCTTCGGCCGGGCCGACGATTCTATATTCAATCTTCTCCGAGTATTCCACATCGTTAAGAATAACGATGGAACCTACGCTGACTTTAGTGGTGTCCATGCTGCTCTCGTCCACAACCCGGGCCTTGGTCAGCATCTTCTCCAGAATCAAAATCCGGGTCTCCATAAACGATTGATCGTCCTTCGCGGAGTGGTACTCGCTGTTCTCCTTCAGGTCGCCGTAGCTGATCGCCAGTTTAAGCCGGGCGGCCAGTTCCTTGCGCTTCACCGTTTTGAGCTCCTTCAGCTCTTCCTCTAACTTCGCTAGCCCTTCTTTGGTCAAAAATACTTCTTCATTGGACATATTTACAACTCCTATTTGGCCTGCCATTATTGTATTCTACATGATATTCCCCAAACATGCGAAAAGAATGAATACCACAGCTGGAGATTGACGAATCTTAAGGGAACTGGTAGATTGAATTTAATCATTATTCTCAGTATTTAACTCGGAATTAAACACTCAGCAAAGGGGTCGTTGATCATTAACTTTATCTTTTTCTCCCCTCATTTCCCGCAGAACAGCGCCGATTTCTGTTTCCATCTGAAGCAGCAGGGGGCTACGGTTCTGGGCATCGGAGATCTTGCATATGGCCAGCTGGAGGACAAGCTGAAAGACTCGCTGACGGAGTATTACAAGGTTCACAGTATGGAAGATTACGGCGAAGTGCTGCGGGCCGTGGGCTTCTTCACCCATAAATACGGGAAGATCGACCGGTTCGAATCGCTGAACGAACACTGGCTGGAGCTGGATGCGGCGATCCGCACCGATTTCAACATCTATGGCACAAGGCTAGATTTCGTGTATAACCTGAAGCAGAAGTCCAAGATGAAGGATTTCTTTCATAAAAGCGGTGTAAGCACCGTACAGTTCTCAACGGGAACTACGCGCGAGAGTGCAGAGGAATTCATCGCCGCCTGCGGTTATCCACTGGTCGTCAAGCCGGACCTTGGCTCCGGAGCCAGCCAGACCTACAAGCTGAACAATACGGAGGAGCTGGATTATTTTTTTGCTACCAAACCTGAGGATACAGCCTTTATTATGGAGGAATTTATCGACGGCGTTATCCTGACCTACGACGGACTGATTGACCGTAGCGGCAAGGTACAGTTCGCGGTGAGCCATCTCTTTGAGCAAAGTGTGATGGATGTGGTGAACACGGACAACCATCTTTATTATTACTGCCTGAAGGATATCAGCCCCGAGGTGGAGGATGCCGGACGGCGGATTCTGCAGGCTTTTGAGATTAAGGAGCGTTTCTTCCATATTGAATTGTTCAAATCGAATAAGGATGGCAGAATCATCGCGCTTGAAGTGAATATGCGCCCGCCGGGAGCCTGGATGACCGATGCCATCAACTTCAGCTATGACGTCGACATCTACAAGGAATGGGCCGCGATGATCGTCAACGATCAGATGGGCGGACCTTATGAAGGCCAATATTATACCGGCTATGCCAGCCGCAAGCAGCACAAGCATTATGTCCACAGCCACGGCGATATTCTTAACACTTACGAGAATCTGATCGTCAAATACGCTGAGATTGAGCAGGTGTTCAGCCGGGCGATGGGCAACAGCGCTTATCAATTCCGTTCCCCATCGCTGGATCAGGTCCGAGAGATCGTGAACTACATTCAACTAGAAGAAGGATAGGAAGGGGTCAGGCATGCGGATCAGCTATCATAAGGAATACAGCCATCGGCTGAACAAGGAGATGGAGTACAAAGTCTACGGGCACGCCGGCAAACCGATGCTGGTCTTCCCCACCTCGCTCGGCCGCTTCTACCAGTATGAGGATTCGGGAATGGTCGACACGCTGCGGCCCTTCATCGACGCCGGCAAGCTGCAGATCTGGGCCTGCGACAGCATAGATGAGGAGACCTTCTTCTCCGGGCACTGGAACATCGAGGACAAGATCAACCGCCATGAGCAATACGATAAATACATCACACAGGAGCTCATCCCCGCGATTCTTCACCAGAGCAAGCAGAACAACGGCGGCAGCGACCAGAAGATTCTGATCTCCGGCTGCTCGATGGGGGCTTATTACAGCGCAGGGTTCTTTTTCCGCTATCCGCATTATTTCGATGCTCTGATCGCACTGAGCGGGGTCTATTCCACACAATATTTCTTCGGCGATTATGTCAGTGAACAGGTCTACTACAACTCGCCGCTGCGCTATCTGCCTGATCTTCACGATGAACACTATCTTCAGCAGTACCGGAACAGCCGAATCATTCTCTGCTGCGGACAGGGCGCTTATGAGGATGAGATGCTGCATGAGACCCGCCTGCTTCAGGACCTGCTCCAGCACAAAAACATCCCTGCCCGCATCGAATATTGGGGCAAGGATGTCGATCATGACTGGCCTTGGTGGAATAAGCAGATCGCTTATTATATGGCCGATTGCTTATAAAGGATCTGCTTCACGGATGCCGCAGCCTCTGGGAGCATGTCTCCCGGAGCGCCTGCGGCCTCTGATTATTCCGGCAAATGCTCCTTGCAGAACAATACCAGCGCGGCTTCCTCGTCCTCTTCGAAATCAAACTCCAGCACATTGCCGGTTGTTGTCTCCTGCAGATCGTAGCTGACGATGCTGGTCTCTTCGTCCTCCACTTTAACAATCACACGTGCGGAAACCCCATTTTCCAAATACAGCTCATCGTCCTCGGGAACATCGAGATTAATGACGAACTCATATCTTTTGCCGGTTAGAATACCAAAAGGATCCTTTAGGTTGTCCACTTTGTAACTCGTAAATTTCAGCATAACTCCATCAGCCTCATTTCCTAATAACTGCCACAGGTTATTGTAACACAAATACATAGACAATGATTTCGCGTTTCGTTTTTCTTTAAAATATAAGAATTTATAGGCTTCACTCCAGCAATTATCCTTCTATTTCTCGCAGAAACGGATGCCTAAAAGCGATACGTAGTATCGCTGCTTCGGAAGCATACGCTTTTGCTGAGGACGGCAAAGCCGTTTCTACTTGTCTGCCCTTACTGAGCAGTTTCTCCATGAATCTGCCGATTTAACCCTCTGGAGGTACAGATTACGCACAAAAAGCGCACCCGCGAGGGGCGCGCTTCCCTTCTCCTATGCCGGCTTCAGACGGTGCAGCCGCTACCGCTTAGACAACCGCCTTCGATTTCTTGATCTGCTTGCTGCGCAGCTGTCCGCAGGCGGCATCAATGTCGACTCCATGCTCCAGACGGGTGCTGACGCTGACATTCTGCTTCTTCAGGGTATCGAAGAACCCGCGGATCGATTCCAGCTCGCTGCGATGATACTGGCTGTGCTCATCCACTGGATTGTAAGGAATCAGGTTCACATTCACCAGCTGTCTGCGCTCGCCAATCAGCTCGGCCAGCTCCAGGGCATGCTCCTTCTGATCATTGACATCCTTCATCAGGATATACTCCAAGGTAATTCTGCGCTTCGTCTTAGCCAGATAATAATCGATCGACTCCATCAGCTGCTCAATAGGAATCGCCCGGTTGATCTTCATAATCCGCGTGCGCAGCTCGTTGTTCGGCGCGTGTAAAGAAACCGCCAGATTGACCTGCATATTCGCATCGGCGAATTCGATGATTTTGCCGGCCAGACCGCTTGTGGACACGGTGATCCCTCTTCCGGCGATGGCCAGTCCCTTGTGATCCTTGATGATTGCCAGGAAATCGAGCAGGTTGCGGAAGTTGTCAAAAGGCTCGCCGATGCCCATCACCACCACATGGCTGACCTTCTCCCCTTGACCGGCCTGGTCCAGGTATTGCTGCACCTTCATAATCTGCTCCACAATCTCGCCGCTCGACAGGTCGCGGCTCTTAGCCAGCAGTCCGCTGGCACAGAAGCTGCAGCCGATATTGCAGCCTACCTGGGTGGTGACGCATACCGACAGACCGTACTTCTGTCTCATCAGCACCGTCTCGATCAGGTTGCCGTCTCTGAGCCGAAACAGGAATTTCACCGTTCCATCGGTTGATTCCTGCTTCACATGCTCTTCCATTGTATGAATGGCGAAATGGTCCGCAATCAGCTGGACACACTCGGGGTTGGCGTCAAGCGCAAGCAATTCCGTGAATTCGGAGATCCGCTTGCGGTACAGCCCCTCCCAGATCTGGGTCGCCCTAAATTTCTTATGACCGTATTCCAACAGCCAAGCCGTCATTTGATCCAAAGTTAATCCATAAATGGATTCTGTATTCATTTCATATCCTCTTTTCAAAACTTAAAAGTTCAATCAATCTATTCTACCTTGCGGGAACATTAGCAACAACAATAACTTATTGTCTCAAATTTCGTTTATTAAAACAAGGGGAATTCCAGCCGATTCCGTAGTTGTTTCAATATAAACACACAACAAAAAGCGTTCCCGCTGCATTAAGGATACGCTTCTTGCTGCTTATTTAAAGATGGCGAATTTCAACCCCTTCGCCTTAAGGTGCGTTATGATATCCGGCAGCGCCTTCACGGTAACTGCTTTTTCATGCAGCAGATACATTCCACCTGACGGGTCCGTCATTTGGAAGTAACGGAGAACCTGCTCCGCATTGCCTGCCTTCCAATCTTCAGGATCACGGTTCCAGAGCAACAGCTTCATCTGCTGCCGACCGACTTCTGCGGCCAGTTCATCATTGACCGCACCATAAGGCGGGCGAAACACAGTTACAGCAGATAACATGTTCTGCTCAAGCTCCCGGGTGGCTCTCTCCAGATTCTCCCGGTTCTCCTGACTGCTGTTCCGCGTCATATCACTGTGATCCCAGGAGTGGTTGCCTACAGGCATACCATGCTCATCGGCGTATCTGACTTCTGCGGGATACCGCCGGGCATTCTGTCCAATAAACAAAAAGTTGGCCGCCACTCCATGCTCCTGCAGAATGTCTACAATCTGCCGGGTATACTTCGAGGGACCGTCGTCAAAGGACAAGGCTACATAGCCCTGAGGCAGGCTATATTGATAGCTGTCCCCCTCCAGTTCTATCTCTTCATACAGCTTATCCTCTTCCTTCTGAGCTTCCGCCGGGTGTTGCTGCCTCAATTGCACGTCCTCCGGGACAGCCTGCATCTGGCTGCTCTGGTATTCTGCCGCCTGAATAACCGGCACATAAGGAGCCGGGACGCTGAACTCTGAAACTTCCGCCGCCTGAACGGAATCTTCATAGGCTTCGGCGCTGTTCCTGAACAGCTTGCCGTCCATGCGCAGGAGAAACAAAGCGATGAGGCAGCCGAAGAGAATACCGATCAGCAGCACTAATCGGGCAGGCCGCAGGCTTCTTCTTCGGTTCAGCGGACTCGGCGCTGGTGGCGGAACTTCCGGTGTCAATGACGTTGGTTCCGAATCGGACGGGAGTTCCTCCTCCGGCCAGAATCCAACAAGCTGCGAGGCATAATCGCTGGAGCAGGCAAAATACAGCGTTTCGCTGAAGGTTTTGTTCATTTTGATAAGGGAGCTGAAAAAGGTGCGGCGGAAGGGGTCCCACTTGGGATAGGGAGACAAACGTACTCTTCGCCCCTCAAAGGGGCCTAGCTGGTTCAATTGCATATATGTATATTCATCGATGATAAGCATTTTGCGGGCGAAACCGCTGCTGTGGGTTAAACCTACCTCCATCCGATAGACGTCCTGCCTCTGCTCAAGCGACAGCAGCTCTATCATCCGAGCAGCATTCGCCGGGTGTACTGACATAGATCCTATGTATCTCCATTGCTGTCGTTACGCTCTGCCGGTGGGGTGCTTCCGCCAAAGGGTACTGTCATGCGGTTAGTGAAATCGCTGATCATGCTGGAGAGGTAGGTTTTCTCCTGCCGAACCGTGTCGTATTTCTGTTTCAGATGACCGTTCTCTGTCTCCAGACGCCCGATTTTCTCTTCCAGCTCATTCATCCGCTTAAGCTTCTCCGAGATGGCATCGTTATGCTTTTGTACAAGATTGGCATATTTCTGCTGTTCCAGATCAATCGTGCTCTTAAGCTCATCCATTTCCCCCGATAGGGTCGTGTGAAGCTCACGGTAATCCTCCAGCACCTGATCCACCTTCAGATTCTTCTCCACTAATTTGTGCTCAAGCTCCAGGATACTCTTCTCCCGTTCTTCAATCACCTTGTTCAGGTTCTTGAGGTCCCTGCCCAGCCGTTCCACATGACTGCTGGAATGATTCAGCCGGTCCTGCAGCTCATGATTGTTCGTTTCGGCATGCGCTCTGGCCTGAATCATCTGTTCAACCGCAAAGACCAGATCCAGAGACTTCTTATCCAGTTGCGCTTTGCCGATGGACACAAGGCCGGGTGCACTGTCAGCCTTCTCATAACTCTCGCTATCCTCGGATGGAAGTTCGGCTAGTTGTACCTTTTGAACCATTCCCGGTTTGACTGATTTGTCCGCAGAATCTTTCCTCTTAAAAAAAGGAGCAGCCATCTATATAATCACCTCATTATAAATGTCAAAATATGTCGAGCATGTACGAATTTATTATAGTTGATTTATCCGATGCGTAAGTGAGCCTTAGTATCTAACTTTCCTAAATGTATCCAAAGGCCTAGTTCACCTAAAATAGCGATCATCCCCATGTCTTTAGACTAATTTCCCCTATGCCTCACCTTACGCCAACAAAAAAACGTAGTCCTTTGGGACCACGCCTTTTTCGTAAACGCATTTATTTATATAGTACTTTGTCCACAATCCCCTTCATGACGGGCACCCTTAGACCCAACAGCGACAACGCCGCTGCCCCCCAGAGGGATTACCGGCTTCGTCTTGCCGCTTGCTTGCCGGGCGATTCGCACCATCTCCTCGCCGGAGATCACACCGCCGCCGGGAATATGCCAATTCTGCCCGTATGCTTCCTCACGCAGAGCCAGCTCCACGATCATCACAGCCGCATCAGGCAAGTAGACATATTCACGCGGCACGCTCTTATTGCCGATGAAGAAAGCCGGCTTGCCTGCGGCAATCGCCGCAAGCGTTGATCCCAGATAGTTCCGCATGATGTATAGAGTTCGGAATCCTGCTGCCCTCCAGGCACAGATTCGCAAATACACCTTCGTTTATTATACAATGGAATAATATGTATGATGACTGGCGGAGGGATGTTACAGATGTTAAATACCAAACAGCTTGTGATTGGAATAGACGGCGGCGGTACACGCACACGGGTGATGGTCAGTGACCGGCAAGGTCATGTGCTGGCTTATGTGGAAAAAGGCGGCGCCTCCATCCACAGAGACCCGCTGGCACGGGATAATGTGCATGAAGCGATCCGTGAGGCATTGGCTGCGGCAGGGAGAACCGCAGCTGAGGTAAGTGGGATTGCCGCCGGAATTGCCGGCTACGACAAGGAAGAAGACCTGCAATGGGTGGAGTCGCTGACAGCCGTGGAAGGGCTGGACTGTCCGCGATGGCATTTCAATGATGCGGTAGCGGCCCACTACGGCGCGCTTCTGACAGAACCGGGCATTGTCGTCCTCTCTGGCACAGGATCGGTAATTGTCGCCATTACCGAAGCCGGTGAGTCGATCCGAAATTATGATTTCCATCATTATACCGGTAGCGGCTCCCGGTTCATCTCCTATAATGCCGTGTATGAGGTGCTGGCCGGCAACACGGCACCCGCCGACAGCCTGCTGGTTCAGCAGCTGCTGGAGCATTGGCAGGTTGCGACCGTTATGGAGCTTGCTGTGCTGGGCAAGGCAGGCTTCATGCCCGGGGCCAAGGAACGCGACCGCAGGTTCGAGCAGTTCACCCCCTGCATTACTGCAGCAGCAGTGGCGGGAAGCCCGCTGGCTCAGCGGGTCTGCGACCGCTGCATCCAGCAGATGAAGATCGGGATCGAAATGCTGGCGCTTCTCTTCAGCTCAGAGACGGTGCCGGTTGCCTTCATCGGAAGTGTGATCAACAGCCCCTATTTCAAAGACAATCTCACCGCCCTCTTAGCCTGCGGCAATCATAAGACCTACACCCTGCCTGCACCCGTCTTCTCACCGGTGACCGGCTCCGTGCTGTACGCCATCAGCCAACTGTCGGACGGAATCCGCCCTGCCCCTGCTGTAATGGACAATCTGCGCCGCAGTATCCACACCCGCCCCTGACTCTATTATGCTTCTGCGGGCAACATAACCCGCCTCCTCCCAAACCATAAGGGTGCCCCCAGCCATGAAACCGGCTGAAGGGCACCCTTATGGTTGACGCTTATTTGTACAGCACTTTGTCCACATTGTATTTAGCTCTCAGCTTATTGACAATGTAGGTCTCATAGATCTCTCTGTGGACCGGATCTTCGATCAGGCACACATCAATCTTGGTGATTTCATTGCGGTGTTCCTTGACTGGCGATACGGTATCCTCGAAATGTTTTTTGATCCGCGGTCTCAGCTTTCTGGCCTTGCCGACAAACAACAGCTCCTCCTGTGCATTATAGAACATGAAGATGCCGCCATAATCACGGGGAATCAGATGGAAATCGGTGAAGCCGTAGATATTGCTCAGTACCGGAGCCTCTTGCTTCGTAATGGAAACATCCACTGTAGGAATGGTAATGTTGATCATTAAGGTTCACTTCCTCATTGTATATAGGAGTAAATAGTATCATAGATCCAGCTGTGTGACCATTTCTATCTTCCCCGTTTCATTATCTCTTTAACCGTCTCCGTAATTCCTATTTCAAAAGAGGTGGACGGCACCGGGCCGACCAGCGCTTCATATTTCCGGCCGCTTAAGCGCAGCGGCTCCCGGGTGAGATAGAGCATCTCCACAATCTCCTTCATGACCGGCACCCCCAGACCCAGCAGCGATAAACTTGCTGCGCCCAGTGGAATCACAGGCTTTGTCTTGCCGCTTACTTGCCGGGCGATCCGCACCATTTCCTCGCCGGAGATCACACCGCCGCCGGGAATATGCCAATTCTGCCCGTATGCTTCCTCACGCAGAGCCAGCTCCACGATCATTACGGCCGCATCAGGCAAGTAGACATATTCGCGCGGCACGCTCTTATTGCCGATGAAGAAAGCCGGCTTGCCTGCGGCAATCGCCGCAAGCGTTGATCCGAGATAGGAGGCTTCGTTGGCCGTAGGTCCGTAATAATCGGGCAGCCGCACGATCATCCGCGGGCTCCGTTCCCAGCGGGGGCTGAAGAATAGCTGCTCGAAGGCCAGCTTCACCTGGCCTTTGCGGGTATGCGGGTTCTTCGGGTAATGCTCCTCAATCGGCTGCTCATTCGTGCGGCGTCCATAGGGATAAATCCCATCCACAGCGATAACCTTACTCCCCAGCTGCGATGCCGCCTGCATCACCGACTCCGCCATCGGCAGCAGCTGTGCGCTCATTTCGTTATACGGCACCGAAGCGCTGTGAATGATCAGGTCCACCCCATCGGCAGCGGCAACAATATCCTCGGGTCTGAAGACATCTCCAGTCTTCAGAGACAGCCCGGCGGGATGGCCGAGGCTTCGGGCCAGCCCTTCCAGCTTAGGAAGCGAACGCCCAAAGGCAACCGTTTCTATGCCTCTCTTCAGCAGCTCCGCAATAATTACTGTGCCTGTACCCCCCGTTGCGCCTAACACCAAAGCTTTTGTTACCATAATATATTCCTCCTTATAGTTTGGTTATTTATCAATCACTAACTAATGCTTAAAAAGAGAAGGGCTTGCGCCCCACCGTTTCTCAGCTGTCCCCTTCCTTAACAGAACGGATTACAGCAGCGGCTGCTGTTATTGCCCTAGATGCTTCGGCTTCAATGCCGGCATCTCCAGTGCCATCGAGATATTACAGAGCATGCCGTTCGCCATAAATGTGCTGACGGCTACATCGGGATGCTCCAGACCCGCTGCGGTGAAGAGCTGTTCCATCAGCTCAGTAATACCACCCATTCCCCGCTGCATCGTCTCACGGATCAGCTGATCGCGAATGCCCAGCGCCTGCACCTGCAGAATAATCTCATTGGGATGGGTCTGCATCAGTGCTTCATATACCCCAATAGCCTCCTGGACAATGTCATCCGCAGAAGAATCCAGTCTGCTGAATGCGGTGTTGATCCGCTCGAACGCCCGGCTCAGCGCAGCGACGAACAATTCCTCCTTGTTCTTGAACAGCTTGAAGATATAGGGTTGGGAGATTCCCACCTTCTCTGCGACTTGCGCAGTGGTAGCCCGGTAATAGCCATGCTCGGCAAAAACAACAACAGCAGCCTCCAGAATCTGCTCCCGGCGGTTCACGGACACGGCCTCTTCTCCTTTGGCGCGGACGGAGCTGGTTTCTTTACTCATGAAGGCCTCCTTTGGCAAATCATCTGTTTCTCGGTATATTCCTTGGTTGGTTATTGATCAATCACTATTTAAATGGAGTATAAATCAGCACGATGGAAAATGCAAGTCAAAAAAACGTCCTCAGTCGAACCGAATGGCCCGACGAGGACGTTATCTTGAAACATAATCTGCTATTATCAGGCCTTGCTCCCTGCTAATTACGACTCCACAGCTTGGACAGCAGACGCAGCATTTCCACATACAGCCACACTAGCGTAACCATCAAGCCAAAGGCCCCATACCATTCCATATATCTCGGCGCACCCTGCTGTACACCATTCTCGATGAAATTGAAATCCAGCACCAGATTAAGCGCGGCGATGATCACGATAACCACGGAAATTCCGATCCCGATCAGGCTGTTATCATGCAGATAAGGCACGTTCACACCAAACATCCCCAGCCCGAAGCTGAGCAGGTACACCAGTGCGACGCCTCCGGTAGCAGCCAGCACTCCTAGTCTGAACTTGTTGTTGACCTTGATCACACCGGTACGGTAGACCAGCAGCAGCGCAAAAAATACAGCAATGGTCAACAAGGCAGCCTGCAGCGTAATGCCGTTGTATAACGATTCATAATTGGCTGAGAGCGCCCCCAGGAATACTCCTTCAGCAATCGCATAGACCGGCACCAGATAAGGCGCGGCTGTGGGTCTGAAGCTGACGATCAGGGCCAGCACGAAACCTGCGATTGCGCCCCCCACCATATAAGGAAATACATTCTCCCCGTTAAAATACATCATCCAGGCACTAAACGCGCCGCCGAGCAGAATGATCAATGTAATAAAGGCTTTGTTGACCGTTCCGCCAAGTGTCATCTGTGCTTGCCCGGAGGAAGGACGGGCTTCTTCGAACGTTTTGTCATTAAGCGCGGGATTACCGCTGCGGCCTATCATAAGCCGATCACCTCACCAAGTTATTTTGGAGAAAATAGTTAGTTACTCTTGTCTGCCTCGCTAAAGTATAAGTATACCATCGCTATTCCAAATATTACAGTCAACGCCTGTCTGCCATTTAAGACTATGCTACTGAACCGTCAAAAAGGACCGCCAATTTCCGGCCCTGACTGAATTCATCCTCTGGCGAACAAACCCAAGACCCCCTGCGGGAGTCTTGGGTTTGTCTGCAGCAGCAATTGCGCTAACCGGCCGCTGAATCTACTGGATGATGGACCGGATAAATTCCGTCATTTCATTGCTTGTTCTATTTAACCGTTCAATGACCTCGCTGAAATCGGTCACCAGTTCGGCCTGTGTGTTGGAGGAATCCGCAATCGATTCAATCTCTCGCTCCATCTGCTTGATGGATTGCTGCACATTGCTCAGCGCACTTTCGATACTATGCGTGGCCTCTTTAGTATTGACGGACAGCTTACGCACTTCCTTCGCAACCACACCGAAGCCCGCTCCCTGCTCTCCCACCCGCGCTGCTTCAATGGCCGCATTGAGCCCCAGCAGGTTCGTCTGCTCCGAGATCTCGCGGATGAAGCCGGTCACCTTGTTCACTTCCTGAGAATCGGACACCGCCTTGCGGGAGTTGTCCAGAATCTGCAAGGAGGTAGCTGACAACTGCTCAGCCTGTGCGGCTACAGTCTGGACCATGTCAACCAGATGTCCGGTAACCTCGTTGATCTCATCGGTCAGTTGTCCCAGCTTCGCTTCATTCTCCAGTGTATAGGCAATCGCTAAAGCCCCGACGATGGTTCCATCAGATCCATAGATCGGTACGCCGGACGAGATTACAGTATGACCATAGACTTCTGCCGGGACACGGTTCACACTTGCACGTCCTTCCAGCGCAGCCATTAGAGTAGGATCTTCTTTCACCACAGGGCTGCCCTTGTCCAGTCCAAGGTCGATATTCTTACTGGGAGCATAATAGTGGAACATCTCTCTGTCCGTAACACCAATCATAATATCCTGTGTGTGAATCAGCTTGAAATAAGGCGCGGTAAGGACTAAGGCATCTATAACGTTCATCTGTTCATCTCCTTGAAGAAAGTGTGTATGAAATGTTATCGACACTTTGGCTTCGTTAGTGAAGAGGAACTATATTACAGATGATATCTCTCGCCTTCAGGCAGTGTCGCCGGCCAACCGCTCCAGAATTCTTCGCTTGCGGTACAGCATATGCGCGGCCTCGGCCACTTCCTCCAGCGCCTTGCGGTTGGTGTAGGCACCAAAAAACATCCCTGCCACCGGTACCGCCTGCAACAGCTTCTTCCAGCCCCAATTGTCGCGGTATACGGTGATTACTTCACGCCAGCCCTGAATTTTGGAGACGGCTTCCTTGGTACCGGCAGTAATATCGCCATTGCCGCCCGCCTGCAGATTAAGCTCCTTCAGCAGCGTACGCTTCCCCACCACATCCGAAGAGGAGAATTGCATTACCTTTACCGTGAATACACGCTCCGCCTTATCTCTGGGATCATAGCCATAGCAGAGACCAATCTCTTGAATCACCTTCAGCGACAAGCCCAGAATAGCCGGAATATCGGCAGCAAGTGTAAACACCCCGCCGAAGCCGGTGGTCGCTCCCTGGGCAGTCGCCATATTACGGCGGCTGTGTGCCAGCTGGCGGGACGCTGCGTCCATCACCGCCAAGCGATAGGGCCCAGTCTCAGAACCGCCGGCAGCGCGGCTGGCTTCCGCCATCAGCGAATCCACCTTGCGGCCGGCCACAAGATAATTGCCTCCATTCTGGACATAATTGCCCAGCTCGTCCAGCAGCTGGCCAACCTTGTCATGAATGAACTTAGGGGTGATCTTATCCAGCAGCTTAAACGGCAGGCGGGCAATCCGGTCCCAGATCATCAGCTTGTTCTGTTCCTTCTCCCATTTGGCTACCTCGGCCAATGCGGCACGCAGCTCGTCCGCAGTTTCAAGCGGTGCAGACGGGGGAATCTCCTCGGACATAATTATACCTCCCTTATGATGTACTATACGTCTTATTCTCCTATAGCTTCAGTTTAACATAATGCCCCATTAGCGCCATTCGATTCCCGGCTGTCCCGCCCAGTGCAGTGCGCGGCAAGGGCAGGTGATCACTGCAGCCAGGCCACATACGCCAAGGGACGGTAATCACTACAGCCAGGCCGAGGGCTGAGATGTCAGGCATCCGCGAAGCTGCGTGAAATGCCTGTAATACAATAACCGGCTGCCGCTACACCAGAAACATAGCCGTAACAGTCGTGGCCGCGAGCCCCAGCAGCACCGGCTTCAGATTGCGCCGGGCCAGCTCAAACGGACTGACCCCGCAGATTGCAGCTGCCGGAATCAGCGCCCAGGGGATCAACGTTCCACCGCCAACCCAGATCGCGGCTACCTGCCCAAGCGCAGTCAGCGTAGCCGCGCCGGAGTGAATCGCAGTGGCGAACAGCTGGGCGATTGACCCGGCGAGCGAGATGCCGGAGAAGCCAGAGCCATCCAGACCCGTAATGACACCAACGCCGGTCATCGTAATAGCACCCACTGCTCCGTTAAGCGGAACATGCCCCGCCAGCGCTACACCCAGGTCATTCACTATGCCATGCGAGCCTTCCGGCAGCACATTTCCGAACAGCTCCGTGAAGGCGGAATCGCCAAGATAGAAGAAAGCGGCAATCGGAATCACCGGACCGAATACTTTGAACCCGAAGACAAAGCCTTCAATCAGATAAGCAGTGATTTTCTCCAGCCCCTGATTCCGGTGGGCCAGCAGGGTCACGGCGATTAATATCAGTACAGCGGTCCCGCCGACAAGCGCAGTGGCATCGCCGCCCTGCAGCCCAAGGGCGAACATCGCCGCAAGGTCTGCCAGAAACAGCAGCGGAATTAGAATCGCCAGCACCTCTCTAAGCCTAGGAGACAGCGTTGCCGGCGCATCCTCCCCGGGCTTGCGGTCTCCAAGTGCTGCCGAGACCACCTGAGCAGACACCAAACCGTCTCTCCAGCTTCCGTTCTTCTGGTCCCGGCGCATCATCCAGAAGGCACTCACCGTAGTAACCACGCCCATAACGATAACCAGCGGAATACTCGCCTCCATTACACTCGACACTGACAGACCTGCGGCATCCGCCGTCAGCTTGGGTGCGCCCTGAATAATATAATCGCCGGAGAGCGCAATTCCGTGGCCGAACAGATTCATCGCGATGGCTGCTCCCAGCGCAGGCAGCCCCACACGGACTGCGACCGGCAGCAGCACTGCGCCTACTAGAGCGACAGCGGGTGAAGGCCAGAAGAAGAACGACGTGACCATCATAATCAATCCGATTCCCCAGAAGGCCATCGCCGGCGTGCGCAGGAACCGGGTAAGCGGTGCAACCATCGTCTCATTGATGCCGGTGACAATGAGGATTCGGCTCATCGCCACAATAATGGAAATAATCATAATGGTGCCTATCAGTTCCTTGGTAGCGTAGATAAAAGAATTAAAGATTCCCGATACGGACCCGCTGAGAGTAGCCGTAGCCAGCAGCCCAAGAGAAAATATACCTACTACACAAATCATCGTCGTATCCCGCCGCCGGACCAACAGCGCCATAATAAATACAATAAACACCAGATAGACCCAATGGATCGCAGCCAGCTGGATTTCCATTTCAGCACCCTCCCCCAAAGCCCGTATACCAGTTTGGTGCTATATGCTATGCGTAGGCATGAGCTTAGGTTCGCTGGGCAGGAAACTTGCTGCGCAGCGGGAGCAGTGTTACAATTTGCCCAGTCTAATCTCAAAGAGATCGGGTGAGAACAGCCATGAAACATTCAGAACCAAATCAGGAGAAAACCGATGGCATCTCTCAGCGCAGACTGTCCTTGGCCCGGCTCAGGCAAGTACCTTCCATTTCTTCAGACTCAGTCAGCCTGGGTGCCACTCTCGCCGTTGTCGGCGGATTCCTGGATGCCTACACCTTCGTTACCCGGGATGGGATATTCGCCAATGCCCAGACGGGCAATGTGGTGCTGTTTGGCGTGGAGGCAGCGCTGGGGCAGTGGAGCCAGGCCTTGCTCCATTTGCCGCCCATCCTGGCTTTTATGCTTGGGGTTGCGGTAGCCGAGACCCTCAAACGGCCTGCACTGCAATCTGTACTGCGTGAACCTGCCCGGGCCGTGCTGCTGGTGGAGATTGCGGTCCTCCTGATCGTCGGCTTGCTGCCGCGGCATGTACCTGATATGTTCGTTACCGTTGCTATTTCCTTCGTCGCTTCGATTCAAGTCTCTGCCTTCAGCAGGCTGATCAAATGGCCTTACAGCAGCACAATGACGACCGGGAATTTGCGTACTGCTACCCAGGCCGCTTACCAGGCCTGGATCGCCCGCGACCGGGAAGCTGCCGAGCGTTTCTTGCGGTTCGCTACGATCATCGCCAGCTTTCTGGCGGGAGCCTTCACAGGAACGTTCTCCTCGCTCTATCTTGGCAACCGGGCCATCTGGGTTGCCGCCGGAATTCTGCTGCTGACCCTGCTGCTGTACAACCGCGAGCTTGCGGAGAATGCTCCGGCCGGATAAGAAGAAACGGATAAATTATGGTGATTATATTTTCAAAAAAGCACCGTCCCCGGAGGTCACCAGGGACGGTGCTTTTTTTCTTTTCTATAAGAATTCGGGGAATTTCTCGGGTCACAGCAAGCATTTATAATCTTGCCCTGAAACGTTCAGAACAAATAGATGCGAAAGTGGTTACTACTTAGGTCCAGGCAAGAAATTCTACCGCTAGTTGGACGAAGGTTGGGCGTTCTGGTGAGATTATAGGGAATTTTTACCACTAATGAGGTCCTATCCGCTCCGAAAATCCCTAAATGGACGATGTAGTGGTAACTTTTCCCTATAAGACACGACAATCGAGCATGAGCCAGGTTTTAACGGTAGTTTTTCCCCATAGCCACCTCTGTTGTACTCCGAAGGCGCAAACCTACTTGGGGATGGCTGGGGCCCTAAGTAGTAACCGAAAGTGCAACTAAATTCCGCCAAACCGTCAGTAATTAGGCGATTAAGTGTGATTCTGCAACTAATTTCGAGTAAATCGATCATCTGATGCTCATAACCCTGAATTAGATGCACTTTCGCAACTAATTCTATGGATACTTTCAGTGAACCAATCGGTGAAGCCACAGGCCTTCCTTAATATTGCCGGTTCCATCCCGGTTCCCGGGGAAGAGGGCTATAGCATCAGCGATGTGGCGGTATCCAGCGCCCAAGCGTTCCCCTGTGGACAGCAGCAAGAAATAATGGATTCGTAGGACCTAAGGCAGCGTGACGGTGAAGCTCTGGAACGTGATATCGTCTGCCGTCCCGGGCATGCGTTCGACCGGGGTAGCCTGCCCGGCATCATCCAGCGCGACGCCGCCCCCGTCCGTGGCTTTTGTCAGATAAGGGGTAATGGTCAGCTCCTTCGTATCTGCCGCAGCCGGATCATACAGCCGGGAACCCTTGCCGTATTCGATTCCAGCCTTCCGTTCACTTGTACTTCCTCCGGAATGTGATGGCAGCTCCTGGCCATGCTCATCCACGATACGGAATTCCAGGTCTTCGGCCCTGCTGGTCTCATCGGCTACTGTCTGGTAGAAGAGTCTGATGCCGGCTGGTCCTATTTTCAGATTGGAGATGTTAAGCTCTATCCCACTGGCCTCCTGCTTGTGGTCAATGGCTAGACGGGTAACGTCACCGCTAAGACTGACAGGAAGCGAGAAGTCCCATTGCTTGCCTCCTTCGCCTTGAAAGCTCAGGCCCAGCATGAAGCGCTCAGGCAGACCATCAAAAGCATCCAGATCAAAAATCCCGGCCACATAGCTCGGAGACAGCTCCGTCCGTTTGTCCCCTCCTGCAAAACCCAGGGCCTTGCCGTTAACCGTGACGTCCATTCTCGAGAACCCGTTCAAGCTGGTCAGCGGCTTCTCCGACTGCAGAGAATAGCCGATCGTGAATCTGGTTCCGTCGTAGAAAACTTCATCGATCGTGAGCGACACATCACCCGAGGTCTGCGATTGTCCCACGGCCGTGCTCAGCCCTTGATCGCTGACCTGCTTCAATCCGATGTCTTCCGACTGGCTGAAGATGGAGCCAAGCAGCGGAATCTGCGACACCAGCCCGGCCATAGCTGGAGAAACCGCAGCCGATCCGAGCAGCAGTCCGCAAGAAACGGCCGCTGTCATGGCAATTCTGAGTGCCCATCTCTTCCGCTTCACCGGCACCCGGCCTGCCGGGCCCTGCTGCGGCTGCTGCACCGTCTGCGTAATAATGGCATCCAGCTTATCCAGCGGCACCTCTATTCTATCGATGTCCTGCTTAAATGAGCGAATCGGTTCGGTCATCGTAATAAGCCCCCTTTAATCGTTTCTTGAGCTCCGTTAATCCCCGGTGAATATGGGTCTTCACGGTTCCTTCCGGGCAGTCCAGCATACCCGCAATCTGCTTAACTGAGTAATCCTTGTAATAACGCAGCAGCAGCACCGTCTTATATTTCTCCTCAAGCTGATCCATGGCCTCAAGCAGATCCAGCTGTTCTTCATGCCCGCCTGCGGCGGGTGAAGTTTCATACTCCATCAGCAGCTCGGGGCTGAAGGGGATGATTTTCTGCTTTTTTTTCAGCTGGGCAATGGCGGTATAGATCAGAATTCGCGTCACCCAGGTGGAGAAATATTGTTCCTTGCGGAGTGTAGATATGGACAGGAATGCCTTATAGACCGTTTCCTGAAACACCTCCAGGGCATCGGCTTCATTGCGCATATACACATAGGCCAGCTTATATAATTTCTCTTTCTCTTCGTGCATCAGTTCCTGAAAGGCCTCGGCATCTCCCTGAATGGCACGCGGGACCCAATCGGTCTTATTGTTCAATGGCTACTCCCTCCTCATCTCCCTTATTAGAGCAGCCGGAGATGCGAAACGTTTCAAAGAAATAAATGATGACTGTTGCTCCAAACTTTACAGATGATCTGCACAAATAGTATTATAATGGGCGTATTGTTCTATTGATGAATGAACCCGTGAAGGAGACTGTGTGTATGGGCAAGCAGAATCAGGCGCAGATTGCGTATAACAGCATTCTTCGGGATATCCAGGAGAACCAGCTAACTCAAGGCCAGCCCATCATAGAGGAAGAATACGCCAGAAAGCTGGAAATGAGCCGGACTCCCGTAAGAGAAGCTATACGGATTCTCTCTGTCGAGGGGTTCGTTACAGTCTATCCCCGCAAGGGGGCTTATGTCAGTGTGCTGACCGCACAGGATGTGAATGATTGTTATGAGATGATGGAAGCCGTCGAAGGGATGATCGCCTATCTGGCCGCTCAGCAGCCCTCGGAGGAACATATTCACCTGCTTAAAGAGCTTATTATTAGCATGAATGAGCAGAAGAGCCTGTCCAACTTTCATAAGTGGAAGGAATATGATATCCAGTTCCACCGTACGCTGCACCTTATGTGTGCCAACAAGCTGCTGACTTATCACGTGGAGAAGCTGTTCCATAAAACCTATCAGATCCAGACACAATTTGTAAGCGGTGTGAATCTGGAGAAGGCAACCCTGGAGCACCAGGCCATTGTTGACTCTATTATCCAGAGAGACAGCGAGCAGGCGCGTCACTACACCCAGCAGAACTGGAGCAGAGCGCGACATGAGCTTGTGAATTATGGTTACGGGGACAAGCCCTTATAAATCAGATCTGGCAATAGACGAGGTTGATCATACTTTGGATACGGAGCAAAGCTGTTTTTTCGACATCCCCCACCTTTGGGCGATGCGAAAAAACAGCTTTTTTGCTATTATGTTACTTTACCTGACGCAAATCACCCATAAATAATTTCTTTCACCCCTCTTATGTAACTTTTGTTGACAGGACATAAGCATCTGGTTTAGATTGTATACAATAACAAAAACAATATGTTTATAAAAGAAATCAAGGGGGATTACACCATGACTATCGATATCAGCCAGCTGCCAATCATTGACGACCACTGTCATCCGTTTATGCCAACCCGGGAGAAAAGGGACTTTGACAATTGTTTCACCCTTTCCCTCATTCCTCCGAAGAGTATCGATACCCGAAACACGCTTTTGTTCAAAATGGTCCGCAAAGAAATGATCTCTCTGCTGCAGCTCGACCCGGCCATCACCGACGATGAGCTGATCAGGCACAGAAATGAACGGTACAGAAGCAATCCCAAAGCCTATGTAGATATGCTGTTCAAGGATATCGGGCTTGAATCGCTGCTGGTAGATTACGGTTTTCCGGTCATGGGCTCGCGCTTGTCGGCCGATGAGCTGGATTGGTTCCACCAGACTTCATCCTCTGTACCCACTCGCCGCATTCATCGCGTGGAAGCTACCTATCACCGCTTGTTCGAAGAGCGGGTCGGCTTCGAAGAGCTGGAGGAACTGTATATCAGCGAGCTGCGTGATGAGGTGGAGCACCAGGGGGCTATCGCCTTCAAGACGGTGATTGCCTACCACACAGGTCTAAAAATGAACAAGATCAGCAGATCACAGGCCACCGCAAGCTATAGCAAGTTTCTGGATACGCCTGACGATCTGGCTGCTGAAAAGGATGTGCGCGACTACCTGGTACTGCTTGCCTTTGAGCTGTGCATGGAATACGACATCCCCATTCAGATGCATTCCGGCGCAGGGGATGCCCCCATGCTGGATGTGAAGCTGTCGAGTCCACTCCTGATGCATGATATCGTCAGCGATCCCCATTACCAGGCGGTCAAGATTATTTTCATCCATACCGCTTACCCGTTCGTCGAAGAAGCCGGTTATCTTGTTAATCAATATCACAATGTGTATCTCGATCTGTCGTCCATGATTCCGTTCAGCAGCATCGGGGTTCAGCCTAAGCTCCGCCAGATCTTTGAGATGGCTCCCTTCACCAAAGTGATGTATGGCTCGGACGGCTTCAACATTCCCGAGGTCAGCTGGCTAGGGGGCAGAATAATCAAGAAAGAGCTTGGGAAGTTCCTGAATGACCTAGTTGAGGACCAGTTGATCAGTGAAGACTATGCCTATACAGCCGCCGGTTTGGTTCTCTCGGAGAACGCGCGCAACCTCTATCTCCGCAACTGGGACAGACGGACAAACGGATAGATATTAAACAGGTAACAAGATCAACATCTGCATTGAAGGAACAACAAACTACAGGATAAGGGGATATATACGATGCGTAATAAGTTGTATGGAAAAGCGATGGCGGGCGTTCTGGCACTATTGATTACGGCAACAGGTTGTGGCGCTGGCCAAGCCGAGCCGGCTCCATCGGCATCCGATAACGCATCGGGCGGACAGGTTCAGGAAGGCGGCAAACTGGTCGTCACCTCCTTCGGCGGGGCCATTGAGGAAACGCAGCGGGCCTACATTAAACAATTCGAAGAGGAATATAACGCCGAGGTTGAAGTGGTGACGCTGTATTCAGCAGATGCACTGGCCAAGATCCGCGCCGAGAAGAACAACCAGACGATTGATGTCGTGCTGTTCTCGGGCGGACAGGAGCAGATTGCCGCTAAGGAGGATCTAATTGCCAAGCTGGACCCGGCGGCGATGGAGAATCTGGATGACCTCTATCCGCAGGCGCTAAGTGCCGATGGGTATGGGCCTACCTTCGGGTATGAGGCGCTCGGCATGATCTATAACAGCGAAGATATTACTACACCACCCACCTCCTGGAAGGACCTCTGGAAAGAGGAATATAAGGGCAAGGTCGGCCTTGTGGATATTTCCAACACCTACGGAAACCAATTCCTTGTAGCTGTAGCCAAAATGAACGGCGGCGGCGAAGACAACATTCAGCCTGGGCTGGATGCAATTAAAGACTTGCTGCCAAATGCAGCTGCGATTGTAAAATCCAGCCCCGAGGTAGGCAGCCTCTTCGCCCAAGGCGAAGCCTCCATTGCTCCATTTGACTCCGGGTATGCTTATACCTTCGGCAAGCAGGGCATCCCGATTCATTTTGCCACACCGCAAGAAGGGGCCGTCGGCATTTATATCAATGCACAGGTCGTCAAGGGCAGCAGCAACCCTGAGCTGGCCCAGAAGTATATTGACTTCCTGCTCCGTCCGGAGATCCAGCAGCTCACCGCTGAAGGCGGCGGTTACTCTCCAACCAACGCCCAAGCTAAATTGTCCGAAGACCTTAAAGCCATCATTCCAAGCAGCGAGGAAAGCTTCAACAAGCTGACCCGGCTTAACCTGGAGCTGGTCAATGCCAACAAAGCAGCGTGGATGGAGCAATGGAGCAAACTTATTACGGAGTAAGAACATTCTGAACCATTAACAATGAAGGGAGCTGCATAACGGTGTTGAAACGTATACCCCCCTACTGGATACTGCTCGCTCCCGGGCTGCTGATCTTCCTGCTTGTGTTCGTTCTGCCACTGGGTCGCCTGCTGGTGTTGAGCTTCTACAAGACGGACCCGTCAGGGGCAATGGAAGCCGCAGCTGTGCTGGACCAGTACACCAGGTTCTTCACTGATCCCTTTTACCTCCAAATGTTATGGCGCTCGGTTTATATTGGTGTGGCGGTAAGCCTGATCTGTCTGGTTCTGGGATATTGCCTGGCTTATGGCGTATCCCGCTCCCAGAGCAAACACCGGTTCATGCTGCTGATGCTGATCGCCCTTCCACTGTTGACCAGCGCAGTAATCCGCAACTTTGGCTGGATTATTATTCTGGGCCGCAAAGGCATTCTGAATCAGACGCTGCAGGGGATCGGCATCATCCAAGAGCCCTTGGATCTGCTGTATACACCGACTGGAGTCATTATCGCGCTGGTTCATGTCATGCTTCCTTATATGGTGCTTGTACTGTATTCGGTGCTGGATGGTCTAGACCGCACACTGGAGAGCGCCGCTGCCAATCTGGGAGCTTCAAGCTGGAAGATCTTCTGGTTCGTAACCCTGCCCTTGTCTAAGCAGGGAATTATAGCAGGCACCCTGCTGGTGTTCTCGATCACATTAAGCTTTTTTGTCACTCCGTCCCTAATCGGGGGAGCCAAGGTGAAGCTGATGGCTACGGAAATATATAATCAGACCATAAATTTGCTTAACTGGCCATATGCCTCTGCCATGGGTGTAATTCTGCTGTTGACGATGCTGCTGGTTACAAGTCTCTACAGACGGGTACTGGCAGGCCGTAAGCCGGAAGGAGTCCATTAATATGAGACGAAGATTCCCACTGCTCACAATCGTAAATACACTGATTTATTTGTTTATTATGGCGCCACTGCTTGTCATCGTAATCTCGTCCTTTAACCCGGGTGAATATCTGGTGTTCCCGTTTCAAGGCTTCTCCTTGCGCTGGTATGAAGCGGTTCTGACTGGCGGACGTTATACCGAACCGTTCTGGACAAGCATTAAGCTGGCTATTGCGACCACCGTAGTCGCCCTGCCTCTGGGCACCATGATCGCCTATGCAATCCAGAGATTTGATTTCCGGTTCAAAAGCGCGCTGCAGGGCCTGTTCCTGTCCCCGCTGGTAATCCCTACCTTGCTGTTTGGAATCGGACTGCTTATCTTCTTCAGCTATCTGGGCGTACGGATGTTCTTCCTGAGGCTGCTGCTGGCCCATATTGTATTGATTATTCCTTATGTGGTAAGGACAATGCTGGCCGGATTCTCGCAGATGGAACGGGCTGTGGAAGAGGCTTCTATTATATTGGGGGCTTCCCCTGTCAAAACCTTCTTCCTGGTCACTCTGCCGCTGGCGAGACCGGCGCTGCTGGCGAGTGCTTTCCTCAGTCTGGTCTTGTCCTTCGATGAGCTTGTGATTGCACTGTTTCTGACCGGTCCGGGGATTCACACCCTCCCGATGACGATTTATTCTGACATTCAGTTTAATCTCTCGCCTTCGCTCGCAGCCGTATCCTCCATTATCATTGCCGGCACGATTCTCATCGGCCTCTTGGGCATTGCGGTCATGCGCCGGAGCCAGAAAACTTAAGACGGGAGGTACAGACATGAGTCAATTGAAGATCAACAACCTTGTAAAGCAATACGGAAGCAACACGGTGGTCAAGAATCTGAACATCACGGTGGAAAGCGGGGAAATGCTCTCCCTGCTCGGTCCCAGCGGCTGCGGCAAGACAACAACGCTGCGTATGATCGCCGGTATGCACGCGCCCACCTCCGGGACCATCGAGCTGAACGGGCTGGATCTGACCCATGTTGCCCCCCACAAGCGCAACGTGGGTCTAGTGTTCCAGAACTATGCTTTATTTCCTCATCTAAATGTATTTGAGAATGTTGCCTTTGGATTGAAACGCCACGGCGTAGCGAAGCCGGAGATTAAACAGCGCGTGCTGGCAGCGCTGCAGTCGGTGCAATTAGCAGAGTTCACCGAACGTTTCCCGGGGCAGATGTCCGGCGGCCAGCAGCAGCGGGTCGCACTGGCTAGGACACTTGTGCTCAAGCCTCCACTCGTGCTGTTCGATGAGCCGCTCAGCAACCTTGATGCCAAGCTAAGACAGGCACTCGGCATTGAGATTCGCGTTCTGCAGCGGGAGTATGGCTTCACAGGGATCTTCGTCACCCATGATCAAGAGGAGGCCATGGTCATTTCAGATCGGATCGCTGTTATGAACGGCGGGAAGATTGTCCAGATTGGCTCTCCCCAGCAAATCTATCTGCATCCCGCCGATCCGTTCGTGGCAGATTTCGTAGGCGAATCCAACCTGTTGCCAGTATCCCATGTGCAGAACAAGGATAAGTTATGGCAATTCCAGTTGGCCGGAGGACATCGGCTTACCGCCGAGAGGAGCAGCGATGCCCCGCCTCCGACATATGTAATGATCCGGCCGGAATCGGCCGTTGTGCAGCGCCGCAGCCCGGGAGCTGATATCCCGGCAAGTGCGGATGTAAACACATTGACCGGAGAGGTGACCTATATTAATTACTCAGGCTCCTCTTATCTGGTCGGGGTAGCCATAGAGCAGTTAGAGCAGCAATTCATTGTCCGGCTGCAGAATACAAGAAAAGAGCTGGACCTGCGCATCGGTGAGCAGGCGTTAATTGAGTGGCCGGTTCACGAAACCCTCACCTTCTAACAGGAAAGCTCTTATATTACAGTAAACAAGCCATCCTGCAGATAGGATGGCCTGTTTACGTATAGTACAACATCATTCGCAAGCAAGCTTCCCTCTCTTTAGAAGGCCGCAGTCTTAAAGTATCGGTAGATCCGCTCCAGCTTCTCTTTCTGTTTGCCCTTCTTGCTCTCCATATTGCCGAACTCGAAGAATTTCACCTTCTTGATCCCCACGTACCCCAGCAGCGCCCGGCGCATCAGAACCTTGTGGGCATTGTTCAGCCAGAACAGCGGATACAGTGCCGGTCCCTTCATGCTGGAGATGACCACGGCCGATTTCCCCTTCAGTAGTCCCTCCGGCATCAGGCCACCCTTGTCCTTGTAGGCGAAATTTGAGGAGAACATCTGGTCAATGTAGCCCAGCAGCATCGCCGGAGGACGCCCCCACCATATCGGATAGATAAACACAATTTGGTCCGCCCACAGCAGCTGCTCCCGATAGACCGCCAGCGACGGCTCGGCATGCATATCTCTGCGTCGTTTGGTCTTGTTGAACACGAGCAGAGGATCGAAGCCCTCTTCATACAGGTCCAGCACCTTCACTTCCGGGGGATGAGCATGATCCGCACTACCGCGAATGGCCTCCTGCAGAAAGGCATAGCTTAAGCTGTGGTGATTGGGATGGGTATATATCATTAAAATTTTCATCGTGGACACTCCCTTAGTTATCATTAGTTATCATTTGATAACCAAACAGTAACATATCATCGATTTACTTGTCAATTGATAATTATTATTTGATAATTGTATTTTGATAATTATTTTGTTATCGTTGCAGGAAGAGGTGATCCTATGAACCAAGCCAGCTTGTTTCAGAAGTTTGTGGCCTTCACGGCCTCCGTATACGAAATAACCAATGACATGAGCGTAGATGTCCGATCTGCGGCGCTTACGCCAGTTCAATACAAGATCCTGGAATACATTGCAGTCAGCGAGCCGGTAACCCTGAGCCAGATTAGCGAATGTATGCATATGTCGATGCCGAATACTAGCCGCGAGCTGCGCAAATTAACCGAGCAGCGGCTCTGCGAGAAAATCACCGACGACGAGGACCGCCGCAAGCAGTTCATCCGCTTATCCCAGGATGGACAAGCGATGATGAATGAGGCGTTCGCCAAGATCGAGAACCGGCTCGAGGACCGGATTGGACATCTGTCCGGGGAGGAACGCAAAGAGATCGAGCGAGCGCTCGATCTCCTGCACAGCAAAGTATTCTATTAAGCGGCATATAGCGGCTTCGAAATCAAGGAAGTGCAGACTTCACCTGCTTGATATAGAAGAACCGGACAATAAAGAAGTAGAGAAATTGAATCAGGGTGAAGACCCCGAGCACCAGCAGTGATTCCCTGAATAAGGAATAATGAAACATGTGCGAGAGCGTGGTCAAGGCGACCGCCCCATGTATAAGCGCTACAACGATTGGGGCGAAGAACAGCAGTATGATCTGCCGGTTCAGAATCCGGGTCAGCTCCTTATCGCTCAGCCCGATTTTGGAGATGGCCTTAAATTTCTGCTTATCTTCGTCCAGGTCACTGTAGAGGCGGAAATAGAGGAAGCTGCCTGCCGAGACGAAGAAGACAATGCCGATAAACAGGCCGACAAACATAGCCGGAGCGTACCACTGCTGCACCTGAATGTTCTGATAGTCCAGTGGAGAGAACACGTATTGCTCAGAATAAGGCAGGCGGTTGGTCAACTCGGCACCGGCCTGCTCTGCACCGGGCTGTCCCAGCGCGCCGTGCCATGCATAATAATGATTGGTGCTGTCCGGTGTTCCCAGCCTGGCATAGCTGTCATCAGCTACGACGAAGTAGCCGCTGACTCCGCGGATTGTCGGGGAGAGGACGGCCTGGTTGGCTTCAAGAGCTGCACCATTGACCAGGTGTACAGACTGATTCAGTTTCTTCGCCCCTTCCCGGGACATTCCGAAATCCACTACGGCCGCCTTGTCCTCCGTCAGTTGCACTTCATCCTCTCCCATTAATGCAGCCAGCGTATTATAATCGGATTCACGCACAACCTTCAGCTTCTCCCCGGTGCCGGCCGTGCTGAAATTATCCAGCCTAAGCGTTCCTTGACGGGTATTCAGCCCATGCTTCTCCAGCGTGCGCTCAATATCCTGAACATGAGACTGTTCTGCCTTGTCCTGATCCATTGCCAGATAGGTGAATAAGTACGGATTCTTCTGAGCTACCCCTTCGGTGATAATCGTCTTGAAGCCATACAATGATCCAATTGCACAGAAGGAGACCGTCGAAATAATCGCCACCAGAAAAAACGTGCGCGCATTATCCTTCATCCGAAAGGTCAGGTCCGAGAACAGCAGCATATTGGTCTTCCTCCAAAAAAAAGACTCCCGTTTCTTCAACAAGCGCAGGATAAAGACACTAAGCTGCGTAAACAGCAGATACGTTCCCAGGCTGACCATCCCGATGATTGGAAGCAGCAGTGCCAATGCTTCCTGGCCTTGAGCTCTCAGGGCCAGGAAGTAACTCACTCCAAGCAACCCCAGTGCCAACACCGAGAGCAGGAAAGACGCCTTCGGCTCTCCCTTGGACTGGCGGTCCGCCTTAATCAGCGTGATCAGCTTCCCGCTGCGCAGAACTGACGAAATAAACAGCGAGATCAACACGAACAGCACCAGGAAGACCAGCAGCGTAAGCGCGATAGCGCGCAGCGGGAAGTAGAACGACAGCTCCTCTTCGATCCTCAGCACATGTTCCCCGGCCAGCAAAATCCCCTTCGCGAACACCAGCCCCAGACCGATGCCGCCGAGAATGGACATGAAGCCGATCATCATATTTTCCAGGAAAATCATCTTTCGCAGTTGAATCGTGGACATCCCCTGCATCATCAGTAGCCCGAATTCACGCTTGCGCGACTGCAGAAATACACTCATCGAATACAGTACAAAAAAGAAGGAAAATACATAAATCACCCACTTGGATGCCGACAGCGCTGTCGCCGCGCTGCGATGCATATCCTTCCCCCCAATCACCGGATGGTACGCAAACACCGCGAAGGTGAAGAACACCATGACAGTAAACAAACTGCTCAGAAAATACGCCGCATATAGCCGTTTATTCCGCGTAACGTTACGAAAGGCGAATTGACGAAAGGTCATGGCTATATCCCCCTAACAACGAAAGCAAATCTATGATTTTCTGAAAAAAGGCCTGGCGGTTGTCTCCCCTGTGGATCTCTGTGTAGAACCTGCCGTCCTTAATAAACACCACCCGGTGGCAATAGCTGGCCGCTACCGCATCATGCGTGACCAGCATCATCGTTGTCTGCTGCTCCTGATTGATGCTCTCGAGCAGCTCCATCACATCCTTCGCCGCCTTGGAATCGAGATTGCCTGTCGGCTCATCGGCAAGCAGCAGCTTGGGGGAATGAATCATCGCCCGGGCAATCGCCGCCCGCTGGGCCTGGCCGCCAGATATTTCATAGACCCGTTTATTCATGATCTGAGTGATACCCAGCCTGTCCGCGATAGCCGCTGCCTTCTGCTTCATCTCACTGACCTTGCTCCCGTCCAGTGTCAGCGGCAGCACGATATTCTCGCCTACGGTCAGCGTATGCAGCAGGTTGAAATCTTGAAATACGAAACCCAGCTCCCGGCGGCGGAAGACCGCCAGCTCATTGCGGTCCAGCTTGCTGGTATCCTTGCCGCTAATGGTAATCTCACCGGTAGTGGGCCGGTCGATCGTGGCAATCATGTTCAACAGTGTTGTTTTGCCACTCCCGGAAGGGCCCATAATTCCTACAAATTCACCGCCGGCTATCGTTAAATCGATATCTGTCAGCGCGCGGTAGGCGAGCTTGCCATCATAAATCTTACTTACCTTACTTACATTAAGCATTCGTAAATCCCCTTTCAAACAAGCAGCCTTTGATATGAGACCAGTGTACTGCGGTCGGCCGGGTGTAACTATCGATTTAACTTTCACTTTTATTACACGCCTGTAAGCTAAGCCATATGGAAAGAACCAAACTATTAAGCGGCATATAGCGGCTTCGAAATCAAGGAAGTGCAGACTTCACCTGCTTGATATAGAAGAACCGGACAATAAAGAAGTAGAGAAATTGAATCAGGGTGAAGACCCCGAGCACCAGCAGTGATTCCTTGAATAAGGAATAATGAAACATGTTCGAGAGCGTGGTCAAGGCGACCGCCCCATGTATAAGCGCTACAACGATTGGGGCGAAGAACAGCAGCATGATCTGCCGGTTCAGAATCCGGGTCAGTTCCTTGTCGCTGAGCCCGATTTTGGAGATGGACTTGAATTTCTGCTTATCCTCATCCAGATCGCTGTAGAGGCGGAAATAGAGGAAGCTCCCCGCCGAGACGAAGAAGACAATGCCGATAAACAAGCCGACAAACATAGCAGGGGCGAAGCCCTTCTCCAACTGCACATTCCGATAATCCAGTGGATAGAACTCATATTGCTCAGAATAAGGCAAATGGTTGATCAATTCGGCACCGGCCTGCTCGGCTCCGGACTGCCCTGCCGCACCATGCCATGCATAATAATGGTAGGTGTTGTCCGGTGTTCCCAGCTTGGCATAGCTGTCATCGTCTACGACGAAGTAGCTGCTGACCCCGTGGATCGCAGGGGAGAGAATCGCCTGGTCGGCTTCAAGAACTGCACCATTGACCAGGTGTACAGGCAGATTCAGCATCCGCTCTCCTTCCCGGGACACTCCGAAATCCACTACGGCCGCCTTGTCCGCCTTCAGCTGCACTTCATCCACTCCCATTAATGCAGCCAGCGTATTATAATCGGATTCACGCACAACCTTCAGCTTCTCCCCGGTGCCGGCCGTGCTGAAATTATCCAGCCTAAGCGTTCCTTGACGGGTATTCAGCCCATGCTTCTCCAGCGTGCGCTCAATATCCTGAACATGAGACTGTTCTGCCTTGTCCTGATCCATCGCCAGATAGGTGAATAAGTACGGATTCTTCTCGGCTACCCCTTCGGTGATAATCGTCTTGAAGCCATACAACGCACCTATCGCACAGAAGGAGACCGTCGAAATAATCGCCACCAGAAAAAACGTGCGTGCATTGTCCTTCATCCGAAAGGTCAGGTCCGAGAACAGCAGCATATTGGTTTTCTTCCAAAAGAAAGACTCCCGCCTTTTCAACAAGCGCAGAACAAACACACTAAACTGTGTAAATAACAGATACGTTCCCAGGCTGACCATGCCAATAATCGGCAGCAGCAGTGCCAATGCTGCCGTTCCCTGGGCTTTCAGGGCCAGGAAGTAACTCACTCCAAGCAACACCACTACCAACACCGAGAGCAGGAAAGACGCCTTCGGCTCTCCCTTGGACTGGCGGTCCGCCTTAATCAGCGTGATCAGCTTTCTACTGCGCAGAACTGACGAAATAAACAGCGAGATCAACACGAACAGCACCAGGAAGACCAGCAGTGTAAGCCCGATAGCGCGCAGCGGGAAGTAGAACGACAGCTCCTCTTCGATCCTCAGCACATTTTCCCCGGCCAGCAGAATCCCCTTCGCGAACACCAGCCCCAGACCGATGCCGCCGAGAATGGACATGAAGCCGATCATCATATTTTCCAGGAAAATCATCTTCCGCAGCTGAACCGTGGACATCCCCTGCATCATCAGCAGCCCGAATTCACGCTTGCGCGACTGCAGAAATACACTCATCGAATACAGTACAAAAAAAAAGGAAAATACATAAATCACCCACTTGGATGCCGACAGCGCTGTCGCCGCGCTGCGATGCATATCCTTCCCCCCAATCACCGGATGGTACGCAAACACCGCGAAGGTGAAGAACACCATGACAGTAAACAAACTGCTCAGAAAATACGCCGCATATAGCCGTTTATTCCGCGTAACGTTACGAAAGGCGAATTGACGAAAGGTCATGGCTATATCCCCCTAACAACGAAAGCAAATCTATGATTTTCTGAAAAAAGGCCTGGCGGTTGTCTCCCCTGTGGATCTCTGTGTAGAACCTGCCGTCCTTAATAAACACCACCCGGTGGCAATAGCTGGCCGCTACCGCATCATGCGTGACCAGCATCATCGTTGTCTGCTGCTCCTGATTGATGCTCTCGAGCAGCTCCATCACATCCTTCGCCGCCTTGGAATCGAGATTGCCTGTCGGCTCATCGGCAAGCAGCAGCTTGGGGGAATGAATCATCGCCCGGGCAATCGCCGCCCGCTGGGCCTGGCCGCCGGATATTTCATAGACCCGTTTATTCATGATCTGAGTGATACCCAGCCTGTCCGCGATAGCCGCTGCCTTCTGCTTCATCTCACTGACCTTGCTCCCGTCCAGTGTCAGCGGCAGCACGATATTCTCGCCTACGGTCAGCGTATGCAGCAGGTTGAAATCTTGAAATACGAAGCCCAGCTCCCGGCGGCGGAAGACCGCCAGCTCATTGCGGTCCAGCTTGCTGGTATCCTTGCCGCTAATGGTAATCTCACCGGTAGTGGGCCGGTCGATCGTGGCAATCATGTTCAACAGTGTTGTTTTGCCACTCCCGGAAGGGCCCATAATTCCTACAAATTCACCGCCGGCTATCGTTAAGTCGATATCTGTCAGCGCGCGGTAGGCGAGCTTGCCATCATAAATCTTACTTACCTTACTTACATTAAGCATTCGTAAATCCCCTTTCAAACAAGCAGCCTTTGATATGAGACCAGTGTACTGCGGTCGGCCGGGTGTAACTATCGATTTAACTTTCACTTTTATTACACGCCTGTAAGCTAAGCCATATGGAAAGAACCAAACACAATGCTCACCTCAGTGCCGCTGCCTGCCTCGGAGGACAAGTCCACCCGATGTCCCAGCCTTGCCGCCGCCTCCTTCGTCAGATACAGTCCCATTCCCGTCGATTCCCGGGCAGTTCTGCCATTATCTCCTGTATAGAACGGCTCGAACACCCGCTTAAGATCGGCTGCCGGAATTCCGATTCCCCGGTCCTTCACCGTAGCGAAGGCTTCCTCGCCACGTATTCCGCAGGAAATGACAATTCTGCCGCCATCCTCGGCCTGACCCGCTGAATATTTGATCGCATTGGTCACCAGCTGGGTTAGCATGAAGAACAGCCACTTCTCATCCGTCTCCACAGCAATGCCTGACTCGGCGACATGAACCTCCGGGTATATCCGGTTCTGGATGAACAGACGTTTGTTATCATGGACAACAGCGCGAATAATTCTCTCCAGTCCCACCGACTTCACATGAAAATCCTGCTCGAAGGCCCGCAGCCGAGCCATATACAGCACCGTCTGCAGCCCTGAGCGCATCCGCTCCAGCTCCTCGCGGATACTGGCGAACTCCGGCTCATCCATATTCTGCACCGTCAGCTCAATAATGGACAGCGGGGTCTTCATCTGGTGCACCCACTGGTCCATGAAGGTGAGGTGCTCCTCCTGCTGCTTGATCAACTGCTCCAGCTGCTGCATGTAATAGCGGTATTGGGTATGCAGCAGTTGCTCCAGCGCATCGGACACCGGGGTCTTCTCCAGCCTCCGATAGGACGCATCCAGGCTTTCGAGCGGCTGATTGAGCCGCTGGTAATAACGGCGGCGGCTGACAAACTGGTAGCACAGATAGCAGCCTAGGAAGAAGAATCCGATAAATATCGCATAGAGCGCAATCCAGACATTAAAATAACCATCCAGCCCGCAAAGCGACAGGATGGCCACGAATTGGACCAGCTGAACGGCAATCAGCAGCAGATGCTCGCGCAGGAACAGCTTCACTGGCCTTCCTCCTTCAGCCAGCCGATGTTCAGCCGATAGCCACTGCCCCTGACCGTCTGTACGGCATCCTCCACACCCAGCTCCTGAAATTTCTTGCGCACACGGGTAATATTGACGTTGAGCGTATTCTCGTCCACGTAGAGCTGCTCATCCCACAGCTTCTCCAGCAGCGCCTCGCGGCTGGCTACACGCGGATAACGCTCCATCAGGCTCTCGATCAGATCGGACTCCTTCCGCGTCAGCGCCACCACCTGCTCGCCCAGCTTCAGCTCCAGCCGTTCGGGATAGAGCCGCAATCCGCCCTGCTCCAGCACCCGCTCCTCTCTCCTGGCCGCATATTCCCCGTAAGCGCGGCGCAGCTGACTGCGGATCTTAGCCAATACAATCCCGGAGTGAAACGGCTTGGTGATGTAGTCATCCCCGCCGTTCTCCAGCGCCATGATCTGATCCATCTCCCCGTCCCGGGCAGAGATGAACAGGACCGGACAGGTGGAAGCGCTGCGGATCTGGCGGCACCAGTAATAGCCGTCATAACTGGGCAGATTGATATCCAGCAGCACCAGATCCGGCTCCGCCCGTTGAAACGCCTCAAGCACATGGGCGAAATCGGTAACCCGTGTAGCTTCATAACCATATTGCTCAATACAAGATTGCAGCAGTTCTGCAATCTTGGGATCATCTTCGACAATCATAATCTTCTGCATCTCAGTCGTTCCCCCTGTAAGGTATCAGATATCAGTTATGGAAAATTATATCACGGACAGAGTTGTAAGCTGCAACTCGTTCCGACTTGCGAATGCAGGCGGACTCAGCAGGGATCAGCAGGGCTCTGCGGGCTCAGCGGACTCAGCGGACTCAGCGGACTCAGCAAGGACCAACGGACTCGGCTGGGATCAGCGGAGCAAAAGCCTGCAAATCTGCAGGTTTTAGTTGGATAGATGCCTCACAGCGATGAATACCTGCGAATCTGCAGGCTTTTCGGCCAGATGAGCTTCCATTTGCGGTTTGTATACGAAATTCCTGCAGTTTTGCAGGAATTGTTGCGGTGCAGTGAGATCACGGCTAAATACCTGCATTATTGCAGGTATTCCTCTGCATTAAGTTGACGCATGTGCAGGTGTTACAGTAGAACACCGAAAAGACCCTTATTACGAACGAAGCCCATACAAAATACAGCGGCGCCCCTGTACACGGAGCATCGCTGTTTAGTTGTTCGTTTCAGTGAACCCCTCACTTCTACAGGAATACCTAAAGCCTGGTAGCCGCTGCCGGGTTTTACCTGAATCTCTGAATACCCTGCGGGCCGAATCCTCTCCCCTCAGAGTCGCATCCAGAAAAGCGGAGATGAACACCGCAGCAGCCTGCTGCTGCCGAGCCGGGGAGAGCAGCCGTTTCGCGGCCAGCCGCCGCTGGCCGTCCGGCCGTCCCCATACCGTATTGAAGGAGCTGTGGTCTGCGCCTTGGATATTGATCAAGGCTTTGCAGCCCGCGTGTTCGGCGGAGCTGCCGATCCGCCGGTACTGGCGCTCCACCCACAGCGGACTGACCTCCATGTCCTCGCTGCCCTGCAGAGCCAGAAAGCTGAAGTCCGCTTCCTCCAGTGCCGTACCCTCCTGCCGCCAATCTGCATCCGTCCCTGCCAGCGAGACTACGGAAGCAATCTCGAAGCAGGTGGCCGCTTCATGGGCAGCCTTACGGGAGACATAGTTCTGTAGCGCGGCTGCAATCACCGCCGCGCTGCCGCGTCCATGTCCAATCAGTGCAATCCGGCTCAGGTCGATAGTGCCGCATAGTCTATGTTCTTCGCTCTCATTCCAGTGCTGCCACAGACCCAGATGCTCCAGAATCAGCCTTCCCCGCAGCCCGATCTCCCGCTTCAGCTGTTCAAGTGTGTACAGCTCATCATTCGGCAGGGTATTCAGGAAATTCTGATCAATCGACGCACAAATATACCCGCGGGCCGCCAGCAGCTGACCCAGATAAGCTAATCCCCGATCTGAAGCTTCGGTGGCCGGATGATTGCCGTGAACGGCAAGCACCAGCGGAAATGGCCCCTCACCCTCCGGCATCCAGACTCTTCCGTTCAGCGGCAGTTGCGTGGGGCCGAATCCGAAGAAGGCGCGGCGGGCAGGCGACCAGGCCGCCAGCAGGTCTGATCCGTCCACCGCCGGTGTTGGAAGTGAGCTCGCAGCGGTAAATTCCTTACGATAGCTGTCTACGCCGCCATATGTCCATGTGGCGGCCTGATTGGCGCCAGGCTCCGTGTCCGTTGCCCGATCAGGCTCCAGCAGCAGCCAGTATCTTCCGCTTCCGCCGGACTCCGGTTTCATGGCCGCCAGCCCCGAGGCCAGCAATCCGGCGGAGAATACGGCCTGGCGGCAAATCCAGCCGAGCAGCCGCTGGAGGAACACTCCGGTGACCGAACAGGTGATGGACAGTGAGAGGAGAACCACCAGCAGCAGCTGTACCGGACCGGTGAAAGTTAGCAGCAGTAAGCCTACTGAAGTGAAGGCGAACCATATATACGTTGAAGGAACCGCATCAGCCACGTTGAAGATACCCGCAAAAGCAGTCGCCGCAAGAATCCCCAGCAGCATCTTCCCAATCCATCGGCTCAGCGGTTTGCCGGTGCCGCGTCTGCCGGGAAGCCCAGCCTCCTCTGCCATCCCCAGCACAAATGCGGCAAGGGCAAACACCAGCGAGCAGCCTGCCCATCCTGCCGCCAGCGGATGGCGGCTGAACCTTCGCGGCTGCCGGCCTGCCGTTTTGAATCCCGCTTTTGACATCTCATAACCTCTCCTCTATCCGTAGTTCTTGATCTGTATAATAGGTTTCATTATAACGGCCGTCCCTTTCCCTCCACTTTCACTTTTCTTACATTATCCTTACAGTGCAGGAGATAGGTTGTGCAGATCGAACTAGATTTAGACTGAAACAGGAGGTATTTTGATGCGCAAAACCATTTTACTTGTCGACGATGAGCCGGATATCGTGGAAATCCTGAAGCTTTTTCTGGAGCAGGAGTACGAGGTGCTTACCGCCGAAGATGGCCAGGCCGCGATTCAGCTGTTCTCGAACCACGACATCGATCTGGCCGTGATTGATATTATGATGCCGCAGATTGACGGGTTTCAGCTGCTGCAATGGCTTCGCAAGCGTTCCAAGCTGCCGGTTATCGTGCTCTCGGCCAAGAATCAGGACACTGACAAAATCTCCGGGCTTGGCCTCGGAGCCGATGATTTCATTGCCAAGCCGTTTAACCCGCTCGAAGTGGTTGCGCGAATTCAGGCCCAGCTGCGCCGGAGCTATGAATTTAATGATAGGGTGGCGGAGGAACCGCCCTCTGAAACACGGGTAGGCGAGCTGGTCCTCGACCATGAAGCCTGCATGCTCTATAAACGGGGGCAGCCGATCGCGCTCAGCGCCATAGAATACAAGCTGCTTAAGCTGTTTATGGGCAAGCCGGGACGAATTTATACGAAGAAGCAGATTTTTGAGAATGTCTGGTCTGATCCTTATTTGGCTGATGACAATACGATTATGGTGCAGATGAGCCGGCTGCGGGAGAAGATTGAGGATACGCCGCGGGAGCCGGCTTATGTGATCACCGTGCGCGGACTGGGCTACCGGTTTGCCAAAAAGGATGAGCTGAATGCGCCGTAAACGGAAGATTTTTGACAGTCTCGTCCTTAATTACATCTTCTTCTCGCTCACGGTGGGCATCTGTGCCTTCCTGCTGCTGCTCTTCTTCACCGCCCGCACCGACGAGCGAATCCCCGGCAAGGAGCTGTCGCGGCTGCGGGCCGCCGAGCTGATCAGCCAGAGCAGCCTGAACATCCCCCTGGAGACAATCGCCGACTTTCACGGCTGGGTGGAAATTCTCAATGATCAGCGGCAGGTGATTGAGGTACACGGGGATAAGCTGGATAGTCCTTTTGCGTATAGTGCGGAGGAGATGAACCGTCTGTTATATGACTTGAAGGAGAACCTCTACTATACCTCGATCACGCCATACCTTACTAAAGAGGGGCAATCGCGTTATTACATGGTGAAGCTGCCGAAATCCAAGGTTGTGGTCGAGGTGACGGTCAATCTGTCGACAGCGGAGAACCGCCGTATCTTCTGGCGCACTTCTCTGGAGACCGGTGTGCTGTTTCTGCTGCTGTTCGGGCTTAATGTCTATGTCTACAGCCGGTTTACAGCCGTCCGGATTACGAATCCGCTAAGTGCGATTGCCGCAGGGATCCGCAGCGTTGCTGTGGGGCGATATTATGAGCGGCTTCACTTCAAGGCCAATTACGAGCTGTCGCAGATTCAGGAGAACTTCAACCTGATGGCTGAGCGGCTGGATAAGGCGGAGACCGGCAATCGTCTGCTCGAGGAGAGCAAGCAGCGGATGCTGGTGCATATTTCCCATGACCTCAAGACACCGATTACTACTATTCAAGGTTACGCGAAGGCGCTGCAGCTGGGCATGATTGAGGAGGAAGCCAAGAAACAACGGACGATAAACCTTATCTATGACAAAAGCCAGCTCGTTACCGAGCTGATCGATGATGTGTTTGAGCTGTCCAAGCTGGAAAGCCCCGACTATCCGCTGACTAAGACCCCAGCTGACATCGCTGAATTCGTGCGGCAGATAGCCGTTGACTATTATGAGCAGTTTGAGGATCAGCACTTCCGATTCGAATACGACATTCCCGCACAGGAGGTTACCACAGCGTTTAACGCCAAGCTGCTCTACCGTGCCGTATCGAATCTGCTTGCCAATGCGTTGAAGTACAACGCGGCCGGAACAGAGGTACGGATTGCACTGAAAGAGGCGCGGGATCAGGTGATTATCGAGATTGCCGATAACGGAATCGGGATTCCCGAGCATCTGCAGGACAAGGTATTCGATGCCTTCGTCCGCGGTGATGCCGCCCGCAAAAGCGACGGCGGCACTGGACTCGGCCTGACCATCGCGAAGCATATCGTGGAGAAGCATGGCGGCAGCCTGCGTCTGGAGACAGGCGGCGGATGGACGCGGTTCCTGCTTGTGCTGCCGGAGAGTGGTCCGGGTTAGCCCTTATTCCTCAAATGAGCAGCAACACACTGGTTTTTGCCGTAATAGCGGCTGTGGAGTCCGTAACGTAGGGCGTGGTGAGTGAATGTTTGACTTGCGGACCCTGGAGTCCGCTAAACACCCAAATATGCCTTCATACACCAGGCACATCTTAACACAACCGATATCCCACTTCACACAAAAAAAGCCGCAAAGCATCTCATGATGCTGCGGCCTTTTTTGAACACTACCCCGTCTTATGTCTCATACCAGCCTCCTTACGGAGTCCATTGGTTGTGGATGATTCCCACCAGTGAGTGGTCAGATCCTACTTTTTTGAGAACTAAACGCAGCGTGCGCCAATCCCTGTCATCCGTGCCATCGCTAGCAATGTGATAATCTACGAAATCATAGCTCTCGGCGGGATAAATCTCACGCAGATTGCCAATGTTCGCTTCTTCACCCAGCGGCTTGTTGACTGATACTTCACCTTCTGTAAAGAAGTCAGCATCATAAATATATTGCTTGTAATAGTCTGCAAAAGTCAGCTCAATCACCTGATCCGACCCTACCAGCGTACGCCATACCAGCTTGGTGGCATCCTCCGGCAATGCAGCCAATTCCTCTCCAGTGAACATCAGATCGTTCTGCTTGTCGATGGAAGCATACGGCGAGAAGCGTACGCCTTCCTCCACATCCACCCATGCTGACAGCTGCTGCATATCGTTGCCCTTAATCGCTCGCATAATCGTGGTCGCGGCCTCCGTCACCGTAGGTGGTGTGCCTTCTTCAGGTGCTGCCGTTTCTGCTGCCGCAGTCGCGGTCGGTGCAGCCGTTTCCTGAGGTGCCGCCGTCTGCTGCGGCGTCTGTGTTGGTGACGGTTCAGGGGTGGCCTCCGGCTCCCCGCTGCAAGCGGCAAGCAGCAGCATCGCTGCTATGGAAATGGTCAATCCCAATCTTTTTATAAGATACATAGTACCCCTCCTCTTTAATTGAAATTCACCCTATCCGACGCTTATGAATCGGAAAGGTTACGTTCTATCGTTAGCACTAAGTAGAGTTTGCACATTCCCCTCCTATTTTCACTCCAAAAATGAAAATAATTTTAAAAAAAGGGTTTTTTCCTATAAATATCTTTATTTTCCTGCCGATATATTGGATATCTATTACATTAGGTAAAATTACCTAACCAGGAGGGTTTTATTTGAAAAAGCTGTTCAAGATGGGCTGTTTAGGATTTATTGCTTTAATTGCTTTAGTCATAATAATTAATATTGTCTCCACTGATGACGACGATACAACAAACAAGGCTCCAACACAAGATTCTTCAGCATCTAACAGTAATACAAAATCCGAAGACAAGAAAACAGAAGAAAAAAAGTTAGCGGCTATTGGTGAGGAATTAAAAGTAGGGGATGTCGTCTTTAAGGTAAACAAGATCTCGACTACAAAAAAAATAAAAGATGGAGAATATCTTTCCTACTCGCCAAGTTCGGAGGGAAGTGTGTTTCTTGTGGTAAATGCGACTGTAAAAAATGCCGGCAATGAGATGATAACTACAGACTCCTCTTTCTTTGGACTCAGTAAAGGCGATGTTAAGTACACTCCTACAACATTAATTACAACCTCAGGCGACTACTTTTTGTATGAGGGAATTAACCCCGGATTAGCTCAAACCGGAAACGTAGTTTTTGAAATACCTGAAGATATGAAAGACTTTATCCTGAATGTACAGACAGGGTATTGGGGTACGGAGCAAGGTCAGATTGAGTTGAAATAATTAAAACCACCTGGTGCAGCATTCTAGCATTATAGAACGTGAACTTAAGAATGTTACTAACGGAGCTGCCAGGAAGCCCTATGCATTAGGTTTTCTGGCAACCCGACTACTCCATTCTTAAGTTCATCTTATATAGGTGGTTTTTTTGATGAACACGATGAATCCAACCTAACTCTTCTTCACAAACTCCGACTTTAACTTCATCGCTCCGAAGCCGTCAATCTTGCAGTCTATATCATGATCCCCATCCACCAGGCGGATGTTTTTGACCTTGGTGCCTATTTTGAGGACAGAGGAGCTTCCTTTGACCTTCAGGTCTTTGATTACTGTTACGGAATCCCCGTCGGTTAACACGTTGCCGTTGGCATCCTTGATTACCCGTTGGCCGGTTTCGGCTTCATCATCGGTGGCCAGGGTCCATTCATGGGCACATTCCGGACAGATTAGCAGGCTCCCGTCTTCATACGTATATTCAGAATTACATTTCGGGCAGTTTGGCAGTTCATTCATTTCATTGATTCCCCATTCATATGTGTTGCCTATATTCTCCCATACTCCTCCGCTGTTGACAAACCCTGTCCTAACTTCCATTTCGAAAAGCCAGCGACACGGCAATCAGCACCACCATCAGAGTAACGATGAAATGAACCCGTTTATGCAGGGCCAGCACCGCCAGATATTCACGGATAAAAGCGTTGGGCAGATAATAAAACGCAGTCCGCGCCCCCAGCCCATTAGCCCGGATTCCCGCCTTGCGCGCGTAGATCCCTGCCCGGAACAGATGAAAGTTGCTGGTCACAAAAATACCTTTGGCCGGGCGCTGCGCTGCATCCATTATTTTTTTGGAGTAGGCCATGTTCTCCAGGGTATTGGCAGACTCGGCTTCCACCAGAATCTGCGCGTCAGGAATCCCCCGCTCCAGCAGATATTGCTTCATCGCCACCGCTTCCGCCCGCTGTTCATCGCTGCCCTGACCACCAGATACCACAATCCTGGGCGGCGTATGCACCTTGTTCTGTTTATAATAGAAGCTGATCGCCCGCTCCAGGCGTCCGGCCAGTAAGGGCGGAACGCGTCCGCCAATCAGCCCGCTGCCTAGCACAAGAATGAAATCCTGGTCCAGCTTCGGTTGATAGCAGTTATACAGGATGGAGGAGACCAGATAGCAGACCAGCAGGAAGCTGAAATATCCGACCAGCAGCCATAGCAGAGTCACTACAGGCTGTATACTGGCTTCGGATGCCGAAACCAAGGTAAGCAGCAGGAATGCGATCAATCCGACACCAATGCCCAGTGTCAGCAGATTGGGCAGCTTTCTCCCTTCTTTTGACAACAGAATACGACCGTTCTCAATACACGCCGTTCCCAGCGCAAACAGCAGAATAGGGGTGAACACAAGCATGACCACGGATAGGAATCCGTCGACAGCCTCCAGCAGGCCATCCACGCTGACGAGAATATCCACGAACACGGTGATGCCCAGCAGCAATAGACCCAAGGTCAGGAAAATGCCGTTGCGAAGCCTTCGCCTCTCTGCCGCAAAACTGATTCCGAACAGAACCAGCAAGCTTGCCGACACTGCATATAAATAAACCATAACGCTGCCCCCCGAGAATTCGTCTTGTGGCATCTGACTCTGGATATTATTCCCTACTAGTCATTAAACAACTGCCGGGGAGGCCAATCTGCTATACCTGCAAATGATAACAACAACAGCGGATTTTTTGGGTATATGGTATTAAACACAAACAGAGAGGACTATGGATATGAAGCAGGCCATGATCATCATCAATCCCTCCTCCGGCAAAGAGGATGCGCCACAGCATGTCAGAAATGTCGAAGAGATTCTTCGCCAGCAAGGTTACGAGGTTAAGGTCAACGAGACGGCAAAAGAGCTGGATGCCACCCGCTTCTGCACCAGCGCCTGTGAGGAATGCTACGATCTGGTTGTCTGCATCGGTGGAGACGGCACGCTTCACGAGACTATAAACGGCTTCGCCGACCAGATTCACCGGCCTAAGCTGGGCATCATCCCGCTTGGAACAGTCAACGATTATGCCCGTGCCCTGCAGATTCCGCTTGTTCCCGATCAGGCCATTCAGACGCTGGCTTCTTCCCGGCTGGTAACGGTGGATATGGGCCGGCTGAACGACCAGCTGTTCGTCAATGTCGTGGCCGCTGGTTCGCTGGCCGAGGCGCTTTCTTCCGTGTCGTCAGAGGACAAATCCAGGCTGGGCGCCTTGGCCTATCTGAAGGAAGGCCTCAAGGAGCTTACGGGCACCGCCACCCATCCGCTAGTGATCGACCATGACGGCGAGGTGTGGGAAGGCGAATCTCCGCTTTTTGTCGCAGCCTTGACGAACTCGGTTGGCGGATTCGAGAAGCTGGCACCCGAAGCTGCTGTTGACGACGGCCTGCTGCACTGCTTCATTATCAAGGACCTTACAATTCTCAACACACTGACCGTCAGCCTCTCTCTGCTGCTAGGCAACCTGAAGAATCATAAGGATGTTATTTACTTCACAGCCACAGAAGTCAGCGTAAGCTCGACGGAACCCGTCCGCACCAACGTTGACGGCGAAGAAGGCCCGCCGCTGCCCATCCAGCTGGGCATTATTCCACGCCATATTCAGGTGATTGTACCGGAAGAACCCATTTAATCGTTTCACATCTATGATCCAACCGTAACTTTGGGCTCGACAATTTCTAGCTTTTGATTTCGGATTTGAAAAACCTGATCACATAGCAGATCAATGTCTTCCTGATTATGGCTTGTTAGGATGATGGTCTTTCCGTCTTGCTTAAAGGTCAGGAGCAGCTCACGAATATTTTTTACACTATCAATATCTAGTGCATTGAAGGGTTCATCCAGTATCAACACTTCTTGATTTTCCATAATCGCTTGGGCAAGTGCAATTTTCTGCTTCATTCCTAGCGAATAGCTTTTCATCTTTTGGCGAGTAGTAGGATCTAATCCGACAAGACGCATCGTACTCTGAATCTCCTGATCACTAATCTTGTGCTGGATTTCTGCCCATCTCTGCAAATTTTCAAGGCCTGTCTGACCCGCTAAATAACCTGGACGATCAATAATAATCCCAAAGTTACTTGGGAAATCAGCGTGCTTACTGCGATATTTGGGATGAATATGTACTTCTCCCTGATCCGGCTTGATAAATCCACAGATAAGCTTGAATAAAACGGATTTACCCGAGCCATTCGGACCTGTAATTCCGTATATTTTCCCTTGTTCAAAGGTTGCGTTTGCCTGATTCAGCAATTGGTTCCCTTTGAAAGATTTACTAACATTCACAACCTCGATCAGCTTCATCTCATCGTCCCCCTATTAATAAAATGCTATATTCTTCTTCCTAAACAAATACATAATTATGCCGAATTCGATTAGTAGGTATACGACAAGTGCTCCTGTAATCCGCAGTAAATCCTCCCACTGTCCGCTAATGTATCCCATGCTATTGAGCCCTGCCGGCAGCAAGCCCCCGACATTGAACATCGGTAACACTGCGAGTACTAGCACGCCTTGCGCTATAAGACTATAGGACGCATCCTTGAACAACCAGGCCGTGATAAATACAATCATGATCCCACTCATGATTTGCAACCAGCCATTGATCAGGAACTGATACAATACTTGATTAAAATTCACATTAGGCTGTACCGTAATTTTGGGCTCAAGGGTTTGCCCGGTGATTAGGCCGACGACCACTGTCAGGACAATTAATGCTACAAGCAATGTAACAGCCCCCAGTCCAATTCTGCTCCCTAGACGGGAGAATAAGCTGAGCAGTGATCGATAGCGGATCGCAACATAATAGAAACGGCCGGATAAATATTCTGTAATATACACCTGAAACAGATACACAAAGCCCATAAATACAACAACATAGAACAGAAAGGACAATAAAGAAAACGCACCTTCTGGCGAAACACCGTAGAAACGAAGATAAAGCGCATCCCACACTGTAACTGATTTCTCCCATGGATTAAGATATGGACTGGCGATGCCCAGCAGACATAACAATGCATAACCTACATACGGATAGCGAGCTTTCGTCCACATTTTTATCACCGCCATTTTTTTAGAAGAGGTATTACATAGATACTAATAATTAAGATTCCTATTAAGATTGCAAATGCCGGATAAACAGCATGATACGTTCCATAACTCGAGTGAAATGTCATATAGTTGAAAGCGATCAGTTTCGGAAAGTCTGGAATATATCTAAAAGATAGCAGAGAATATAAAAAGATGGCGAAACTAATGATCCCTAAATACAACAGATTGGAAAAGTAAAGATATAGAGTCGCAATAAAAGCATGTACAGATAACAGGAAAATATAAAGTAAGGACAGTTGAAAAATAATCACTAGGTAAGGTGACAAATTAGATTGCCTAGAAAATGAACTCATTTCATTAAATGTAGAGAGCTCGGCTGAACTAAATGAACTCCAATTCGATTCATAAGGTAACCCCAAAGTTAGCAGAAGTGAGGTAATCAACAATAACGTTGTACTGACCACAACGACCGGACTAAATATTTTTACCGAATATACAACCCATTGCCACCAGCTGTGCACACGCACCAAGTAGGTTATATTAAATGTTTCCCTAATGGTTAGACAGGATAGGAGAAGCATGAAAGGGAGAATCAGGTAAAGACACAAAAAGGGGTCACCGGTAATGCCAATTAAGATATCCCACTGATTTATTCCCGATTGTATAAATATAGATGAATCGATGATATTGTGACGCTGACTGAAGCCAACAATAAACATAAGAATAAAAAATAATGACCACTTCCAGGTTAGCAATTCACCAAGATGCTTTTTACAAAATTTCATGTGAAGTTACCTACTTTAGAAGTATTTCGCTTTACATACATCATTAGGCAGACGAGAACAACAGCAAGAACCAGAAATGGAACAAACGCAGTCCATATCGGACTTTGTATATAGTCGAAAGGGAAGAGCACATAGCTAGGCCGATAAGCATATGAACCCATTGAAGAGATCGTGAGGCCGGCAATAATGTAACCGATATAAGGTAGACTTAGAGCTAGGAAACGATTCCTTATAAGCAATACTAGAAAAAAGCTTATTGCTGAATATAGGGATGCATTTATTGCAATCCAAAGCGAGTATAGAATGCTGTATGTAAACGTGCCATATCGAAGGAGTTGTGTAAACGTATATCGTGTGTAGGTATCTGCTGCTATATTATCTTTGGTTAGTCCAAACCCGGCTGGGTCATAATTAGCAATTCCCAAATGAGGTTCAATATAATAAGCAAAAAGGAATGAAATAAAAGTAAGACTAAAAAAGAATAAACACGTCAGTATAATATTGGCGGTTAGTTTGATATACACGGTTCCCATTATAGACCTACGCATTCGGGTATAGACCAGAAAACGATTGTTAACTTCTTCCGAAAATGAAGCTACGTATACCAAAACGGCTATAATCGGAAAAGTAATGGGTAACGCTCCATTTAAAATAAATGTGAAATACTCTAATGAATCCCTAAAATCCCAAGCCCGGCTTCTGTACACGGCAAAAGAAATGAGAGCTATAGTCGTTAACATCCAAAGAAATAGAAAGATGGGTGTTAACTTACTTCTAACTTCCCTAATTACTTCTCTGAGCATTTTTCCACCCCTTCTATATTAAACTAATTCTACCCTCACTCAAGCCCGTACAAGTAATCTTCAATACCTTTTTTAGGACATGATATACATGGAAATAAACAGTGCTATTAACATAACATAAGAGGAAAATAAAAAATAGTATTTTATTGTTTAATTTTTCCAATTATAATTATGGATTTAACTAAATAATTTTACATATAAATTTTGGTTAAAAATTTTTGACATTTTATATTAAATGAGAGTCTAATTAAGTGAAGCCTCATCCAGGATATGGATGACGGCAAGAAACTACAAGTTATGGAGGAATCCTAATGTTATCAGGAACAGCAATGAAACGGCTGGCATCCCTCGTCTGCGCTGCCTTGCTGCTGCCACTTGGCAGCGGATCGGCAGCTTATGCCGAGCAGCCTGCAGTAAGTACCGGCACGATCTACCACAGCGAACCAGAAAGCAATGTTGTCAAGCCAGCTTGGAGCACAGCCATCGCCAAGCCGAGCAACGCACCAGTCATGGACCCGGTGACCGCTGTGGCCGAGAACGGCAAGGTGTTCATGCTGCAGCCAAACGGGAAGCTTGCCGCACTGCGGGCCACGGACGGCAAGAAGCTGTGGGAATATGGCAGCAAGCTGGCACAGCAGTTCATGTATCACAAGGACGCGGTCTATGGCATGACCGCAAGCGGTTCACTGTACAAGATCAAGGAGAACGGCAGCCCGGCCTGGACAGCAGCCCTTGAATATCCAACTGCGGACAGTATGGTTGTCTCCGGCTCTACCGTATACGTTACCCAAGCGCAGAAAATGGCGGCAGTGGATGCAGCCAGCGGCAAGATTAAATGGCGGATTGCCGAAGATCCCGGCAATTATTACAACGGCTCGCCTGCGCTTGAGGCGGAGGGTACACTTGTCCGCAACTACAGCGTAAGCGGAGCCATTACGGTGCCGCTCATTGCGGTATACGACACAGCAACCGGACGTAAGCTGTGGGAGAGCTCGCGCCAGCTTCCGCCGCTTGCAATCAAAGACGGCATCCTGTATTCGGAGAAAGAGACCTTTATGTTGGATGACGATCCCGTCAATCGCAAGGTCGAAATCGTCGCCTTCAACCTGAAGAGCGGAGCCATCAAGGGGGAACGTCTCTACAGCTGGAAGGATACCGCCAATACCGATGGTGTCTTCCATGGCGGTGGTGCGTATTCGACCGCGTTTCTTAGCGGGAATGACCTTTATATTTTCCAGGGACAGCGTATCGTGAGATATGACTTCAATAATTATGTGGCGGGTGCAGCCCCGCTGCAGAAGTGGAATCAGGAAGCTTATGATCAGCGGACGCCGCTGAAGTTGCTTCATCAAGGCAGACTCTATTTCACCGATGACCACACCCATGGTCTGATTGTGATGAAGACCGCCACCGGACAATATGTAAGCTTCGATCAGGGAGGCAATCCCACGGCCCAAGCCGCAGTGTTCAGCACAGGAGTATATGTAGGCCAGACCGACGGACTGCTTCATGCCTATGATCTCCTGACCACGAAGCAGGTGTTCACAGTCAAGACCGGATCTCGTGAGTTCTCCCCCTTGCTGAAGACGGGCGGCATGCTCCTGATCCAGACGGGCGGCAAGCTGATGGGAGTGAGGTTACCCTCAGCTTTGAAATAAACAGCTCTGGGCGTAGTAAACAGCCCTGGATTATCTGCTGTTTTTTTGTATGAATAATTAAAGGGTCCTTGCAGAGGTTAGTTATCCGCAAGGACCCTTTTTGCCATACACCCTTAGATCACCAGCTGCTCCTTCCTGCTCTTCTCAACAGCCTCTTCCCGGCTGCCTACCTGCAGCTTCAGATAGCTGGACGAAATGTAGTTCCTCACTGTGCCCTCGGACAGATGCAGCTTCTGGGCGATTCTCTTGTTGCGCAGACCTTCCGTCAATGCACATCCAGCTCCCGGTCTGTCAGGTCATACGGATTAGGCAGGGCTTCAGGATTCTGCTCACGGAACAGACGCCGGGCCACATCCTGGGAGATCATCGTTCCGCTTCCAGATCTCAGGCGACGCCCTGATTGCCCAGACCAGCAATGGCAAGATTCCCATTGGAGAGGTTGGCGGGACCGTCACACGGAATAAGTAAGCCGTGCAAGCGGTCCGGCCGGAAGCGTACCTATGTCGTTCGGGCTGCTGCGCCACTTCTGCGCCAGCTCACGAATCTGGTGAGGCGTCGTGCGGCAGCAGCCCCCAATGATCGGGGGCTGCTGCCGTTGCTGTGAACCCGGAATTCTTCTGACCCGTCTGACAACCGCCTATGCCTTCTTCAGCACTGGAACCCACAGCTCATTGCGATTCTCCTCCGGCGGGAGATAACATTCAATCGCAGGCAGATAGGCCAGCTCATAGGCAGAAGCAGGAATCCACTCTGTGTACAGCCGTTTCCAGATCTCCTGAAGCGCATCGGGCGGGCCCGGTGCTTCAAATACAGCCCAGGTGGCCGCAGGAAAGTCCAGTGTTGTCAGATCCTCCGGCGCAGCTTCATCGGAAACCACAGCCAGGATATAATCGAAGGTTTCATTGGCTCCAAATTCCCCATTGGCACATATGCCAAGAATGCCCCTGATGACATGTTCAGGATCATGAAGCTCCCATAACCTCCCGAAGACGTCCTTTTCCCTTGCAGCGTCCCATATCGCAGGTATTTCACTGAATGCCTGTTCAGTATGGACAGTTTCCTTCATGCCCACGATCTTAAACCCGCCAACCTGTTCGATTCTGTAGTTCATTTCAGCCGCCCCTTTGATTGAGATTTGAAAGGACATTCTTGGATAAGCCTTGAGTGGGGTCCCGGCATTTCGTGCAGCGGTCGGAGTAGACCCATGCAGCTGCTGGAAGGCGCGTGTGAACGCCTCGGGGGAGTCATAGCCGTATTTCAGGGCGAGATCAATCACCTTGATTCTGCTCTGCTGAAGCTCAAACGCCGCCAGGGTAAGCCGCCGTCGCCGGATATATTCCGACAAGGACACCTCCGTAATGAAAGAGAACATTCGCTGGAAATGATACACCGAGCAGCACGCAATCCGCGCCGCCTCTGCATAAACAATCTCCCCGTCCATATGCTCCTCCAGATAGCTGACTGCCCGGTTCATTCTTGTCACCCAATCCATCCTTACACTTCCTTTCCGTTCTCATGATACAGCAGCTCCCTGACGGGCACCTTGCATTTCATGCACCATACAGCACGGTTCAACTGTCCCAATAAATGTAATACTCGCCTAAACGCGCAGTCAGCCCGCTCAGCAGCGGATACGAAGGCAGCGATTCTACGGAGACCTGCCCCTGATCTATTAGCGGCAAGGACAAATACAGCTTGGATAAGGTAGCATGATAGGCGTCCACCGGAGCTTTGTCACGATCGCGCGTGATTTTTAATGGATAAGAACCATAATATAAACGCTGCGCTTCTTCTTGCGTATGTGGAGAACTTAATAGTAGAGCCTCCAGGCTGTTATCTGTCATGGCGGTTATGGACTCTAGAGAAACTGCCTGCTGTTCGATAAGCACGGAAACCAGCTCCAGCAGCACAGCATTCGTTCCTATATTGACGGCAGAAGCATGAAATTCAGCTTCAGAGATAATCAGCCGCAGCAAAAGGTCTGCCGTTTCGGCATCTGTGGAGAGATTCGGACCTGCCAGGCTGATCCGCGGCACAAGCGCATGCGCAGACTGCAGTAGTCCTGTAGTTCGGCCACTCCGCACCCAGGAATCCAGATGATCCAGGTGCAGACGGTTCTCCTTGTTGCGCAAGGGGCTGGGGATGCGGCCTTCAATGAGATTAAGAATCTGGCCTTGATCTATCGCATAAGCTGCCAGAATCCCACTAATCTCCTCGCCATACAGCAGCTCCCTTGTTCTCTGGTGATGGTTCAGTCCTTCAATCTGCTCCAGTGTATGGCTGAAGGGTAGATGTCCGATATCATGCAGCAAGGCCGCCGCACGGAGCTCCGGCTGATCCGGACAATAATAAGCCCCCAGTGCAAATACACCCAAGCTGTGCTGCAGCCGGGTATCGACGTGCTGAGTATTAATGTAGCTGCCGCCATTGTGATGGATGAAATGCAGCCTGCGCACAACGGAGGTCTGCAGCAGACGCTGCTCCATCTCTGTCAGCCTTATACGCAGCCCCCATAGCGGCTCCCATAATTCGCCCGTTCCGCTCAGTTGGGCTATGTATGCTTGGTTCATCATGTTCATTGTGCCTCCTTTTTCTTTCTTAGCAAAATATAACACATCGATCCCTCCCAAACCCTCCCTTCCAAGGGAGGGCCCCAAAGGGTTGCACCCTCTGGACACCTGCAAGTTTGGTGAATGAGTCTGGCGGTACGGTGATTAGGGAGGCTGGGAGGGGGAGCGCTTATCCCTGCGGGACCGCTTGAACGCCGCAATGTACGGCACGCGATCCCTGACGGGATGCGCGCCGGAGGCTAAGGTCAAAGGCAGGCTGTTCCTGCGGAATGCGCAAGACCTTAACAGCAAAGGCGGGCTGTTCCTGCGGAATACGCAAAAAACCGCTGTCTGCAAACTGCAGACAGCGGTTTTTATCATCCTATCGGGGTCCCAACAGTCCTAGCGACGCCCCGCCTTCTCCAGCTTCAACGCGCTTTTGCGGGCCAGCTTGCGGTAGCGCTTCTGTTAAGCCTCTGCATAAACTCCGTTACTACTCTTTACCCAAACTATGCGCCTTTGCGTATTGTTGCTTTGCAATAAATGAATCGTTTAACATGTCGTTGTTTGATACTATTACTTAATTTTTATAGATTTAATGATGGGTGCGGGGTCACCCTCTTCCATAACGATGAAATAACATACGCGTTCACTGATATTGTAGCCGAGAAATTTCCAGGTTCCTTTTCCAAGTCCTGCCTGAGCCATGGCAACAGTTGAACCATTGTTCTCATACAAATTCCACAACCCTGTACTTAAGTCCTGAACACATACATATTTGCCTGCAATTTGTGTTTTCCAACCGGAAGTTTGACCAAAAGATTGCTTGAATACGGAAGAATAATTTGATATTTCTGCTCCAGACGCCAAGCTGTGTACAGAATAGAAAGCCTGTGGTTTTGTTGGGTCAGGATGAGGGGCATTCGCAGGCTGGACATCTTGATAGATATAGGAGTTCCATAATTCCAATTTGTCATTTCCGCTAACCTTAAAGCCGGTATCAATTGGAAGTCGGTCGATAACGGTTATTTTTTTAGTAAATAAATTAAGAACTCGCACTTCATAGTCGGATGCCATAATTCCGTCACTAACGTATTTGGTCACGAGATAAGGGTATTTACTATAATCCCAATCCGCCAGGCTGACATATTCATAGATACCTTTATCCACTGGTGCATTGTAGGTGAGCAAAGGTTGTGTTTTCGTTGTTGAATAGAGGTTGAATCGATTACCTTGACGTACCATGAGACGTTCGTTCACCTTTCCGGAAGGCGGTGACCATCTGGCTTCTACGTCTTTGGGAAAATTCATGCGATACTGAAATTCATTGGTTTGAATGCCCTGGACACTGAAGACGCCTTTTTGAATCTTGCCTGCATCTGTCTGGGTTATGATAATGATTTTGTTTGGATTTGATAATATTTGGACATCTAGAATTTTTTGATTAACACTAACCAGCTTAACCAGAGTGTTTGTCTGGACGTCGACTAGTTCCAGCTTATTTTTTGTTTTAATTAGGACTTGTGTAGCACTAATTGGATATACGGTGTTTTGATCATTGAGTATATCCTTTGTGAAGCTGACTGGAGCAGCGAAAGAGGATTGTGGAAGGCAAAGTATTCCTAAAATAAGGACTAAATTTACTATGAATTTAGTAGTTACTGTTTTCAATGATAAGCTCCCCCTCAAAAGTAAGTCTTTTAATTGTAAGCGCGTCTAATTATATACTCCAGTGTAACGACAAAGCTACTATTCTTGAGAGAATAGTAGCTTCAGCTTGTCGAGAAACCCAGGTCAATTTATACACCTGGGTTTCTTTACATGTTCAGGCAGCTGTAAAATCGAAAAAAGAGGAGGGGTTACTCTCGCTTTTCCAGGCGATCCAAGTGGATCGCCATCTTCTTCATATTCTGCACGGCTGCCGTCATCAAAGCATGTTCCCTGACGTTTGAGAGTCCGCGCAAAACGGCAATAGCGAAACCCATGAAGCTCTTTATGCTTCATCCGACTTGGATCTTCTAGAAAAACTATCTGACCCTGAGCAAATAAGAGTTAGGGTTCGTTTTGCGAGAAAATCCAGTGACGGAAAGATTGGGAATGAAGGCATCACCTACTTCTTCATCAAAAATAAAGCGAGTGATTGGGCAATTGAGAATATTGACTAATTGCGTTATACGCACTAAAGCGGAAGTCCGTAAATTGGGACTTCCGCTTATCTTTGTCATGTTGTTCTTATTCATTTAATTAGTTGCGAAAACGCATCTAATTAATCGATTTTTTCCGGTTTGGAGGAAATAGATGCGTAAACGGTTACTACTTAGGTCCCCTAGCCCTCTTCGCTCGTAACCCTCACTTCGATTTCAGACGGTTGCGGACTCAGGAGCCTCTATTTGCTGTACATAGGCCGTTTTGCAGGATTAACGGACCCAGGAGCCTCTATATCACAGAAAACACTCGCTTTAGAGCCTGTTTTGACGACTTAGGGGCTATACGGTCCGTAAGACGTCAAAAGATCGCTGATAGGAGGAAATAGGGGCTATACGGTCCGCTAAAATGCAGGTTACCTAGTTCAAGGGTTTGGAGTGTCGCAGGGTCCTAAGTAGTAACCGTAAACGCATCTATTATGGGCTTTTGAGCGTTATAGAGCCTATTTACTCGATATTAGTTGCAGATTTGCACTTATTGGCCCGCTAGTTGGAGATTCAGAGCAAATAGATGTACTTTTGCATCTATTTGCTCCGAACGTTCCAGGGCAATATTCCAAACCCCGCCGGCCTAAACAAGAACCACTTATTTAGTGTCCGCCCAACCGGACGCGCTAATTCAAGATTGCCTCATTGCTGTTACATCGAACTGGTTCCTTCCGTTCCTGTTGTCGCCTGCGGCTGTGTTCCGCCTTGAGGTGCAGTTCCTCTATCAGGTGGCGTTCCGTCGCCCTGCCAGGTTCCACCCTCCGGCGGTGTTCCGCCCTCAGGGCGAGCGCCTCCTCCGAAGCCGCCACCGCCGCCGCGGTTAGAGGTATTTCCAGTCGTTACGCCCGACTCGGACAGGTAAGTGACGCTGCTGGTAATTTCGAAATCGGTCACCTTGGTGCCTCCGCTGTATTGTCCATCCGCATAAAGTCCATTCACTTCAGTACCGGTAGAGGTGCCCCCTGTGTACAGGGTATACGTAGCTCCCTCTTTCAGCTCGGGTGAGCTGATCGCCACCGTCTGATATGTCTTCGACGGAGCGAAGGTCAGCAGCGTATTGCCTTCATTGTCTTCCAGATGGACCAGGGTTCCGGCTTCCTGCGCCGCAGTATAGGTCATCAGCAGCGAGTATTGGCTGGAGTCTTCCGACGGTGCCTGGGCCATGCCCGAGCTTCCCGCAGCTACCAGGTACCCACCGCTGAGTTCGAAGGTACCGTCATAATCAAGGGTTCCATTGCCGCCGTTGGTAGGGCCGTTAGCAATCACGTTACCGCCGGTCATTACGATGGAACCGTTCGAATCCAGTCCGTCGCCAGTGGCGTCTACGGTCAAATCACCGCCGCTGATTGTAAGCACGTGGGCCGCAGTATCCGTGGACTGGCCCTGTGCGCCGCCAGCTGATTGCTCATTCCCGCCAGACACATTCACACCATCATCGGAGGCAACCACCTTCGTCTCCCCGCCGGATACTATAATATTCGCGCCTTCAATGCCCTCATAGCTCTTGGTAATCTCAATCTTGCCACTGGCAATCGTTACTGTGGCTTCGGCATGGATGCCGTCGTCGCCGGAAGCCAGCGTCAGCTCCCCACCTGTGATGGTTACATTGCTGTTGCTGTGGACCGCATCATCCGCAGCATCAATCGTGAAGCTGCCGCTATTGACGGTCATATTCCCGCCCGCCTTCAGCCCCTTGGCGCTGGTTGACTCCGTCTCTGCAGCTGCAGCCTCATCTGCTCCTGCCTCTGTTGCTGCCGCATCCGCTACTGCATCTGCAGTTGCATCGGTAGTTGCTGCCGTACCGGAAGGTGCTGCCGGCACTGTTCCTTGTGTCCAACCGCCCGGCGGCGCTGACATGCCGCCTCTGTCTTCGGTCTTCACCCCACCATTGGCATTGCCCCCGCCGCTGACAATAGTGTAGGTTCCGCCATCCGTCAGCAGCGCAGTTTCCGCCTGAATACCGTCATTTCCGGCCTTGATATCGAAGGTTCCGGCCGCAATGGCTACGAACCCCTTGGCTGCATCCTCGTCATTGGTGGATTTGATTCCATCACCATCAGCAGTGATGGTGATTGTCCCCTCTTGAACAGCCACCATGTCGCGGCCAATAATGCCGTCGTCCGCCGCGTGCACCTCAATCGTGCCGCTCATAATCTTCAGATCATCTTTGCTGGTGATGCCGTCTTTATAGCTGGCATTGACTGTCAGCTTGCCGGTCCCGTTGATCGTCAGATCGGCTTTGCTGAAGAGCGCCGCACCGGGTTCATCGGAAGCCGCATCCTCAAAAACATAATTTGCTCCATCGGTCAGCGTATTCTCAGTGCCTTCCTGCAGCGTGAGGATGACTTTGCCCGCTTGTTTAATATAGACAGGTGCGCTGTCGCTATCCTGAATATCCACTCCGTTAAAGACCAGGTGAACGGTGCCTTTATCCTGCACATTTACGACAAGCTGCCCATCCGTAAGTTTTCCGCTGAGCACGTAAGTTCCGGCTGCATTAATAGTTACCAGTCCAGCCTTGGCTTCAGCGCCAGAGCCGCTAATCGTTGCGCTCGTTCCATTCAGTGCGATGGTGGTTGAATTATCGGCACTCCAGGTTGTAAGTGTATCTTCTTCGTCAAAGGTCACCAGATCGGCAAGCTTCGCACTGGCCAGCTGCACTCCTGAAGGGGTTGTATTCTGTTGCACCGTGGTAGCGGCAGCTGTTGCTGTAGCTTGTACGGCCGATGATGTGGCCGAGCTAGTGCCGCAAGCCGTCACCAGGACGGCGCTTAACAGCAGCACTCCCCATTTACTGTTTATCATAAAGTTTCTCATCGTAATCTTCCTCTCATTATGGGTTAATAGTCTGTGTAGGTGGGCGTCATGGTTAAGGAGATATCCAGATTGCCATTGCGGCAGCGGAGCGCGTCGAGGAATTCCTTCTGGCTCGTCTGCTCACTGATGCTTACGGCGTAGACCAGCTCATACAGGCTGCCCAGCTCGGTGGTTCTGATTTTTTTCAGTTCATAAGCCACGTTGTATTGATTGAATACTTCTGCAAAAGCTTCCTCATACCCCAGATTCTCGGGAATCGTTACTTTAAGCAGCTTCTGCAGGCTTGTTCTGACGCCAAAGTTCAGACGGTTCAGGGCAAACATCAGCACGCAGAGGATCAGGGTGAACAATACAGCGTAGCCGAAGGAACCGACCCCGCAGGCAAGACCCGAGGCCATCGTGAACAGGACAAACGTAATGTCCTTCGGATCACCAGGCGCGCTGCGGAAGCGGATAATGGAGAAGGCTCCGGCGAGACTGAACGCTCTGGCGACATTGCTGCCGATCAGCAGAATGATGATCGCGACGATGACCGGCAGCAGCACCATCGTAAGAGTGAAGCTCTGGGAATAGCTGCCTGGGTTGGTTCTCATATAAGTCCAGCTGATCATGGCCCCAGGACCACCGAGATTAGAATAGTTAAGATAGCGCTGGTGAAGGTTAGTTCGGTACTGACTAGATCGGTGGAAAATAACGAATCAAGCATAGAGGACACTCTCCTGTTCAATTGTGCTGTTCTTGAGCATTTTTTTGTATTCATTGCCGTATTTGGAGAAGCTGGTACGATACATCTGGTGTTCGGAGAGCAGCCTGGACAGCCACATCGGAATCGTATTCTCCGCCTTCACTTCCATCAGCCACTGACCCGGCTCCAGCAGCTGTTCACCGTAAGGCCCTTGTTCCAGCGACAGATCATAACGTCTGCAGCGGATATTGGTGTCAAAGGTTATTCTGAGGTCCCGGTTCTCTTTGCTGAACATTGCCTTGCGGTCATAGGAGAGATACAGCTTCGGCATCAACTCGTACCGTTCCAGGAAATAGCTGATCTCGTTCACCACCTGCTTGTTCATATAATCCCGCAGCTGCGGCGCGGCACCGGTGCGGACGAATTCGTAGGCCTCGTTCAGCTTAAGTGCGGTTCTTCTTTTGTTGACCAGGCCGAACACCTTTTTCTTGATTTCGAGGTATACTCTGGCTTCCTGATCGGGTGTTCCGTAAGCTCTTAAACGCAGCTTCTCTTTATATTTGGGCTTCGACAGACTGTTGCGGATCAAAGCATCATGTTGCGTGTCATAATATAGGTTGGTGATGGAATAGAATTCGTGCTGCTTGTTGTAAGCGTCCAGCTCCATATGCGCCAGCAGCTCCATATAGAAGCGGTTATAAGCTGTGTTATCCAGCAGATATTTGTTCTCATAACGGTTAAATACTTCGATCGCCATATCGGTTCATTCCTTTCGGTTGGTGCGTCTCTCCTGCTCATGTCTGTATCTTAGCCCCCAAACCTTTAATGAATCTTAAATGCTTTTTACACTGGCTTAACTTTTTTTACATTGCCTTAACACAGACACCCCTCCGGACGACTTCCTTCAATTAAGGTTGACTAAAGGTAAGCTTGATATAATGTGTAAAGAAACAGGTATAACGCATCACAATCCATACAGAGGATGGCAAACCGATGAGAATATTAATCGTAGAAGATGAGATTCATCTGGCAGAGGCCTTATCGCAAATCTTAAAAAAACAACATTACTCCGTAGACGCTGTCCACGACGGCCGATCGGGGCTGGATTATGCCCTGAGCGGGATCTATGATCTGCTGCTGCTTGATATTATGATGCCTGAGATGGATGGAATCAGCGTGCTGCGCGCCCTCCGCAAGGAAGGGGTATCGACACCTGTAATCATGCTTACCGCCAAAGGCGAGATTACCGACATGGTGACCGGGCTGGATCAGGGGGCGGATGACTATATAGCCAAACCTTTTTCTTCGGAGGAGCTGCTGGCCCGTATCCGGGCGGCCTTGCGGCGTAAGGGCGAGGTAATACCGGATGATACGCTGAAATTTGGGGATGTGGAGCTGAACACCGCAAGTCTGCGGCTGGCCGTAGGCGGCAAGGAAATCAAGCTGAACCTGAAGGAATGCGGACTGCTGGAGCTGCTCATTCTGCGGAAACAGGCCGTAACCTCCAAGGAGCAGATTATTGAGAAGCTGTGGGGCTTCGACTCGGAAGCGGAGCATAACAACGTGGAAGTCTATATCTCATTTTTACGCAAAAAACTGACCTTCCTCGGCTCACAGGTACGTATCAGTACGATCCGGGGTGTAGGTTATGTATTGGAGGGGGCCTCCTGATGTTCAAGAAGCTGCGCAACCGGTTCCTGATTGTTAATCTGGTCACGATCTCTGTAATCATGCTGGTCGCTTTCGCCGCCATTTACGTGATTATGTACCGCGATGTGCAAGGGGAGATTAACATGGATCTCTACCGCATATCCGATTCCTATGGACGGGAGTCCGGCAAATACCTGGGGCCGCGAATGGGCGGAGCCGATTCTCCGTTGACCCCTGCGGCTGGCGAGTTGCCTGATAAGGGCGGCAAAGCCTATAATCCACCGGAGCGCTTCATCTCCTTCATGGTACAGACCGACAAGGAATGGAAGCTTACGGGCAAGGAGTCCCGTTTTGAGATAGATACAGAATTCTATGCTCTGGCTCTGGCGGAAGCGGTGGCTGAGAATAACAGCCGGAATAAGGATACCGGACAGTTCACACTGGACGGGAACCACTGGATTTATACCGTACAGCCCAACGATGAAGGCTATAAGCTGGTCTTTCTGGATATTACGGCGCAGCAGGAAATCCTGACCAAGCTGATCTATACCTTCACTGTGGTCGGATTGGCGATGCTGATTATCCTCTTTTTTACCAGCCGATTCTTCGCCAATCGTTCGATCAGACCGGTCCGTGAGGCTTTCAACAAGCAGAAGCAGTTTATCGCCGATGCCTCCCACGAGCTGAAGACACCGCTGACCATTATCAACACCAACGCCGATGTTCTGCTGTCGAACCGGGAGGACACGATTCATAACCAGTCGAAATGGCTGCATTATATCAAGTCGGAGACGGAGCGGATGACCAAACTGACCAATGACCTGCTGTATCTGACCGAGATGGATGATTCCAGAACCGGGATGGTTGCTGCGAGGTTCAATCTGAGCGAGGCGGTTGAGAACATTATTCTTACGATGGAAGCCGTTATTTACGAGAAAAACATTGCCCTCGACTATCACATCCAGCCCGGTCTGACCGTGCAGGGCAACAGCCAGCAGCTCCAGCAGGTGGTCATGATCCTGCTCGACAACGCTGTGAAATATACGAACCCCAAGGGAGCCGTTACGTTGTCTCTGACCCGGCAGCATAATGACGTTGTGCTCTCGGTCACCAACACCGGCGAAGGCATTGCACCTGAGCATCTGACCCGGATCTTCGACCGCTTCTACCGGACCGATGCTTCCCGTGCACGTAAGCAAGGCGGCTACGGCCTGGGCCTCGCCATTGCCAAATCGATCGTGGACCAGCACAAAGGCAGAATCTACGCCAAAAGTGTGGTCGGAGAGTCTGCCACTTTTTATGTGCAGCTAGGTTAAGCTCAAATTTTTTCTATAACCTTTTTTGATTTTCTTGCCAGACGGGCACTGAACCGATTAACATACTGATCGTTCTCGAGCAGAACAGCATAGGTATCTCTGGAAACTATTACGTTGCACAAGATATATACACCCGCACCAAACAGGAATACGCAGAGTGCATAATAAGGAGCCGACTGTTCGGTAATGTCTAAGAACCCTTTTCGTGTAAGAAGGAAGGACAGTCCGCTAAACGCAACACAAACGGTACCAAGGATAGAAAGAACTACATGCTTGCGCTTTAGCAGTGCGAGTTCGTCCTTCAGCTCTTTTAATGTAACGGGGTCTAAGATCAGCGGTTCTTTAGTTATGGCTGTATATTGCTTGTTATCTGCAAAGCCGGCAACAACGAAAGACACAATACCAAGCGTGGCAAGGACCAGACCCGAAACGATGTACGTAGGCACGGAGTGTCTGAACAGGAAATAAGGGATAGCGGAACAAATCAACAGACTAATTCCCGCCGCCACGTATTGGGTCTGCTTCTTATTGGACAACAAATAACCGGCCGCCATCTCTCTGCTGACATAGTACCCTTTGTCATGTTCAACCCTGTTTTCTGTAGTATCTTTTAACAGATAGTCAACCGACACTTCAAAAATATTACTTAGCAGAAGCAATTTTTCGGTTTCAGGATACCCCTGATTATTCTCCCATTTACTGATCGCCTGCCGCGTGGTGTCTAATTTCTCAGCCAATGCCTCCTGGGACAAGCCATGCTCTTTTCTAAGTTTGTAAATTTTCTCTCCAAAACCCATATTCGAATATCCTCCTTATTGATTATTCAATCTACTGAGTACAGGATATCAAATCACACTCGAACAGACTATCATTTACCGGTTACATTGTGTCAACTTGGAGTTGCAGCCGCGCAACCACCGTTTGTAGCATGCTTGTGGAGGTGATTGGTGGAGAAGGACAGAGCTTTGATGTTCAGCTTGCTTTGGATATTATGAGTCAGTATATGGGAACGCCTTATTATTTTGGTGGGCGTTCTCCGAAAGCGCCGGGCTTTGATTGCTCCGGTATCCTGGAATATGCCTTCGGCCAGATGGGGATTGATTTTAGCGGTTCAGCGGCTTCACAGTACAACAAGACAGTCTCCATCAGTGAAGAAGATATTATGCCTGGGGATTTTATATTCTTCCAAACTTATAAGAAAGGCCCGTCTCATGTAGGGATGTATATCGGAAATGACTTGATGGAGAGGGAAGCGCGGTGGTCTTGGTGAGGACGGCTACGTTGTTTCTCCGCAAGACTGGGCGCTTGAGGATATTCGTGAGTTTATTACCAGTGGTGATTTTGATTCAGATGCCTTTCCTACTGCCCTTCAGGCCGCAGGATTCGAGACACCCAGCCAGTCGGAGCCGCAGTCTATTCATTCTGCCGGCAAGCTATGGGTCGAGCTATACGCTTCCTTACACAGTCCACCAGTGAAAGTGAAAAGAAGCTGGCTAAGACTACTGAAAAAAAGCGAAATGTCTTTGGTGAAGCGGATTTCGATGATTTGGCTGGCCCCGGGGAATGTTATTTTTTTGCCGGTAACCTTGGCTCCATGGCTGATCGCCTGCGTCTTCTGCCTGTACCCACCATAGTCTGAATCGATATCAGGCCATTGTTGATATAGTGTCATAGGTGGCCTGCAGGCCGGACTGCGGCGAATAGATGGTTTTGGGTCAAGCTTCTGCATAGTATGTATTTCAGGTAAATTTTCCCTGAATCTCCCGCTATTTATCCAAATCTAGTACTGTTGAAACTTAATGCCGTGAACTAAATTGAAAAAGCTCCAGTAAATATAATCATACTGTCGAGCAGCTTGTAAGAAAGGCGGAATATGTTCTGCTTCAATAAATAAGCACCGTACTATTTACGGCGCCAACGCAAATTAAAGTATCCAATTGTAACTTGCAAAATAATTATAAAAGCTATCCAAAGTGCAAGTTTCACAATTCAGCACCTCACTTTCGTCTCTTAGCACCATATAAGCCACCAACTACAACAATGCTTATAACTAAAACAATTCAGTAGACCCATTAAGATCCACTCCTTTAAACTACAATACGACACTACATCAGTTTTGTAAATTCATGGGTAAATTCTCAGAAGAGGCACAGCACGCCATAGTCAATCTGAAATCCGAAAACAGGGGTTTCGCCGCAAAGAGAGATTAGAGAAAATGAGGTCGGATCGAAGACGCAAGCGCAAAGACGGAGTAGACACAAACTATAAATTATTTATCAAGAATTCCACAAAAAAGTCTCTATTTTTAAAAAATAGAGACTGAAAAATGGTTAATCTGTTTTAAGTCTTGAGTAAATATTAAGATCAATAAATCTGTCTTTAGATTTCTCGCTTTTTCTAAGTGTACCTTCAAATGTAAAGCCTAATTTTTGCAGTACTTTAATTGAATTAAGGTTTTGAGGTTCTACTTTAGCCTCAATTCTATTGAAATTTAAATGTTCAAATGCGTAATCTAACAGACTAGAAACGGCTTCAGTTACGTAGCCCTTACCCCAAAAAGTGCTATCAAGATCATAGCCGATTTCTGCTTTAAAGTTTTCATAGTCAAGTGTATTAAATCCGCATGAGCCAATGACTTGATTTGTTTTTGCCTCAATGATCGTATAGCGCATAGCCTTGTTTTGAGCAGAAAGTTCATTTAGAAAATTAATCATTTCTTTCGCTTGGTTTTCATCTGAAAAGTTCTCGATGTTCATAAATTTTGTAACGTCTGGGTTTGACCAAATTTTAAATAAACAGGGGGAATTGGCTTCTGTCATTTTTCTTAAATACAATCTTTCTGTAAGTAATAAATCGGGTATCAATTATCTTAACCTCCAATTTTAAATTAATTAGTGGATTTAAGTATTGATATCTGCGCATAATTCAGTCCCTTCGAATACTGTAATTATTCAATAATAACATAGTTCAAAGATTTTTTTAGAAGATTAATTAGTCAACAGTACGAAAAGTATGCCAATGATAGTACGATACAGTGTTTGGCTAGGGGCATTCATCACACAATACGAATACTACAAGGAAGCACCATGACCCTGCTCCCGGCAACTCTTGCAAATGCACCAGGCAGCGAATACAAGCGAAGCAGCGATTTAACTGGGAGAAATTAGCCTCGCCCACCCGCAAGTGCCACCATAATTGTCTTTCCCCTGCCCCCATGCTATCTTAAGCATGTACAGAATTGTCAACCATTCGATTACTGGAGGTGCAGCTGTGAAAGCGTTATTTATTGGAGGTACGGGAACCATCAGCTCTGCGATTACTAGGCAGTTGTTGGAACAGGGACATGAGTTATATCTGCTGAACCGCGGAACCCGCAATCAGGAGCTGCCGCAGGGAGCCCGGCTTCTGCAGGGAGATATCAACGATGAGAGCCGGGTTGCCCAGCTGATTGAGGAGCACCATTTCGACGTTGTTGCTGATTTTATCGCTTTTGAGCCGGCACAGCTGGAGCGGGATTATCGCCTGTTCCGGGGCCGGACCAAGCAATTCATCTTCATCAGCTCAGCTTCTGCTTATCAGACTCCCTTGTCCGATTATAGAATTACCGAGGGAACTCCCCTCTCCAACCCGTATTGGGAATATTCGCGCAACAAGATCGCCTGTGAAGAGTATCTGCTGAAAATATACCGTGAAGACGGATTCCCCGTCACTATTGTCAGACCCAGCCATACCTATGATGAACGCTCGATTCCGCTTGGCGTCCATGGCAATAGCGGCTCCTGGCAGGTCGCCCGCCGCATGCTGGCAGGCAAACCCGTGCTGATTCATGGGGACGGCACCTCACTGTGGACAATGACCCATAACAGTGATTTCGCCAGAGGGTTCATTGGTCTGATGGGCAATATCCACGCTATCGGGGAAGCGGTGCACATCACCTCCGACGAATCGGTCACCTGGAACCAGATCTATGAAGTGATCGCGGATGCCCTTGGCGTGAAGCTGAAGGCAGTTCATGTCTCCTCAGAGTTCCTCGCTGCCTGCAGTGATTACGATCTGCGCGGCGGACTACTGGGCGACAAAGCGAACTCCGTGGTGTTTGATAATTCGAAATTGAAACGGCTGGTGCCAGGTTTTGCTGCCACAGTCCGACTGGATCAGGGGATGAAGGAGACCATTCGTTACATTCTGGATCATCCGGAATACCAGCAGGAGGATGCCAAGTTCGATGTTTGGTGTGACAAGGTGATCGCTGCCCTGGAGACAGCCCGCTTGAACATCCTGCAAGAATAACGAACTGGGGGGACCTTCATACTGAAGGAACGGATTGAATATCTCTGCAAGAAACGGAATATTTCCCGCAAGGAGATGGTTGAGGGACTGGTAACTCCTGCCCATTTCGCCAATATTCTGGCTGAGCGTTATCCGCTATCAACTTCGATCCGATTGTCGTTCTGGAGCTGGAGGTACAAGAGCAAGACCCGGCTGAACGGATCTATATGGGCCTTACAGGCCAATAAATGATATCTCATCTCCTTAATAAGGAGTCGCTTGAAGCAAGCCGCAATAGACCCATAACAAAAAGCAACGAGTTTCCGATAACGGATTCTCGCTGCTTTTTAAGTTGTGGGATGCTCAGCGGCAGCGTACATGACTAACATGTAACTTAGCTCTGTACGCTGGATTTAAGAGATATATTCCTTACTTTTCAGCTCTTCTGGCTTCGTCCCGCCCAGCACCAGCCCATGTTACGGAGTTGGCTCGTATTCGCTTAATTTGCCTTGATAGACCAGCTGTAGCCGTTCGCTCTGGCGGAAGTCATCCGGGGTAACCAGCGCAGGCAGCTTATTCCACAGCTTAATACCCGAGCGTTCCAGAATCTCCGCTACAAATTGCGAGCAGAAGTAGGAATTGCTGAATTCGACCGGCTCCTTCAAGGCGATGCCGATTACGCCCAGAATATTGTACAGGTATTTCTGGCGGCTGCGGATAAAGATATGCAGCACCCGCTTCATTTTCTCCACCTCACGGTCCGTCACCTGAAGCTCATAAATCACGCACGTGGTACCCGGATATTTGCTGTACGTGCCTGTCATGCGGTCCTCCTTCACAAACCCGCCGTTGAACGGATTGTTGGGATTCTTCCTGCCGAAGCTATACAGCTCCGTTAGCTGCGCATCGAAGGAAATAGAGGCATGGTTGTAAGGTGCTTTGGTGTAGCCTTGAATGATCTTCGTAAAAAGCGTTCCGGTATTGGTGAGTAAAATAAACACCGAGCAATCAGCTGCCATTTTACAAAATTCCCCTTATCAAGTTTGGACTATTGTTTAATAATAGCATATGATGCCTGTAATGGAATCCTACCTCGTGATAAGTTGGTGATCAGGCTTGAACAGCTCATTATGGACAATCCTACTAATCTTTGCAGCCTTATCTGTTATTCATCTGATGTATCTGCTGATGGGCAGAATTCAGCCGGACAAAGACTATAAGGCCATCGGCGTTCGCATCAAAACCTGGTGGGGCATGCTGGTGATCTTCGGCCTGGCGACGCTCTTTAATCCGCTCGTGTCCCTGCTGTCGCTGATGGTGCTGACCTTCTTCGCCCTGAAGGAGTATTTCTCGATGATCAAGACCCGCAAAGCCGACCGCCGGCTGTTTCTGTGGGCTTATCTGTCGATTCCCGCGCAGTTCTACTGGATCTATATCGGCTGGTACGGGATGTTTATTGTCTTCATTCCCATCTATGTCTTCCTGTTCCTGCCGATGCCGCGCTTGATCAACAAGGGTACCGTCGGATTCCTGCACAGCGTCAGCTCTACCCAGTGGGGGCTGATGCTGATGGTGTTCGGGCTTAGCCATCTGGCCTATTTCCAGTTCGCCACCCCGGAGTACGGCGGAGGGCTTGTGCTGTTCCTGGTCGTACTGACCCAGCTGAATGATGTGGTGCACCATCTGGCTTCGATTTATTTCGGCAAACGGAAGTTGGTACCTACGGCCAATCCCTATCTGACCTGGGAGGGCTTCGCCTGCGCTTTTGTCGCAACAACAGCCGTTTCCCATCTAATCTATCCTTACCTGACGCCGCTGACGCCGACGTTTGGTTATGTATCCGGGATGCTGATCAGCCTCAGCGGCTTCTTCGGCAGCTTAACCATCTCCGTACTGAAGCGGGATTTATTGATCGGAGATGATGATAAATTCGATGCCCTGAAGCGAAGCTACATCAGCCGCGTCGACAGCCTGACCTATACGTCGCCGGTCTTTTTTCACGTGATCCGTTACTTCTTTGATTTCATGTAGCAGACAGCTCAGAAGAGCATCCGGCTACATGGAATCACTGAAATTGATCAGCTTCAGCCGTCTCGCTTCAACTACCGCCTCAACGCGGGAACGGACTCCCAGCTTCTCAAATATCCGCGTCAAATTATATTCAACCGTGCGCTGGCTCATCAGCAGCTTGGCGGCAATATCCTTATTGCTGTTGCCATTGGAGACCTCCTGCAGAATCTCCTGCTCCAGATCTTCAATCAGACTCTCGATCAGATATAGATTCTCATATACAATCGTACTGTAATTAGCCAAGGTCTTGAGCCAGCCCAGTTCATCCAGATAATATTTGGTTTGGTTCTCTTTATCTTGAACCTCTCATGACTAAAGTCACGAGATTCTTGGGTAGTCCCTTCTAACGAAGAGAAATGTACCAAGCTAACTCTGTCGTTCCGACAGTTCGTGTAAGGATTACACCCCAAGAAGTCTTTTGCCTTCGGCAAGAATGTTCAGGCTTGCGTTAAAGTCTCGGTCATGGTGTGCTCCACATTCCGGGCAGTCCCATTCACGCAACTTTAAGTCTTTTACCTCTTTGTGCTTATAGCCACAGCAGGAGCATAGCTGCGAAGATGCGAATGTTTTACCCACAGCCACAACTTTGCGACCATACCACTTCGCTTTGTACTCTAGCATGGAGCGAAACATCGACCAGGAAACATCGGTAATTGCCTTGGCTAACTTAGGGTTCTTGACCATATGGGCTACCTGTAAATCTTCAATCGCAATGATGTCGTGGTTTTTGACAAGTTGCGTTGAATTCTTTTGCAAGTAGTCCGTACGAGCATTCGTGATTTTCTCGTGAATACGCGCTACTTTGATGCGTTGCTTGTTCCAATTGCTGCTGCCCTTCATCCTGCGTGAAAGTTTACGCTGTGCCCTTGCCAATTTTTCTTCCAGTCTGCGAAAGAATTTAGGGTTGCCAACGACTATCCCGCTCGATAGAATGGCAAAATCTTTCAAGCCAACATCAATGCCAACTTCTTTGCCTGTTTTGGGCAACTCATGGATGTTGGCTTCTGCAAGCACAGATACAAAGTATTTGCCGCTTGGATTGCGTCTAATCGTAGCGTTCAGGATTCGTCCTTCCACTTCACGGCTTTTCGCAAATTTCACAAGTCCAAGTTTAGGTAACTTGATCTGATTACCTACCATTTCAATATTTCCATTGGTGTAGTTGGTTTGGTAAGACTGTACCGGATTCTTTTTACTCTTAAACTTAGGTGCATCGTTTTGTTTTTTGAAAAAGCGGTGGTAGGCATCACTCAAATTTCTCAGTGCATTTTGTAATGAAAATTTGTCCGGTTCTTTCAACCAGTCTATTTCTTGTTTTAGTTTTGTGAGTTCAGCAGAACATGCACCATAAGATAAGCCTTTTCCTGTCTCGTTATAGGTGTCGCTCCACAGGGCTAGAAAACGATTAAACACAAATCGAGCGCATCCCATCGTCTTGTTAATGAGTGTTGCTTGTTCTGGCGTGGGGTAGATGCGGAATTTGTAAGCTTTATTCACTACCATTGCTGTTCTCACTTCACTTTCTGATTTTGGATTTAAGTTTCCCTACCGGGTCCGCTCTCCCTGCTGAAAAAGAGCTTAGATAGGCAAGTCCTGTCGAGAGGAAAAATAAAATAAGGTACACAGCAGCCGAATCCCCTTGCTTGCTGCGGTACACAAACCATGAAAAACCGGCAAATAACAACACAGTACATATAGGAAGAATAAATTCCAGCAGCAGATCCTCAGTATCGATCCCCTTGGCTACATTAAGCTGAATGTGCTCTTGCTCGCCGCCGGGCTGCACCCGAATCAAGCCAATGCTGGAAGCCCCTTCTATGCCGCTATATATCCTGACTGAATGAAACCCAGCTGCTGGATCTCCGTCAATCTCCTGAATGATGTCTCCCGCCAGAATGCGTCCATAACCCCAATATCCGGCAGGAGTTTCCAGCGCTATGTATTGGCCTTCGTCATCCTTAAGTACACCCGTGCCAATCATTCTCTGATTCAGAATATTGTAGGACAGATATATCGTAAGGATGACGAGAAGCATGGAGAACGCAATAATCTTGAGCCTTGTTATCAACCCGATTTCCTCCAGATATACTGCTGAATTAAGACCAGAACATCGCTTTCATCGGTTCATTCTTGGTTCCTTGGCTGCCGATTACGTCCACCAGTGCTCTACGTTCGATCTCGCTGACACCCGCCAATTGAAGCTGTCCGTTCTGCAGGCGAGCCATAGCCCCTGGTTCTGCCATTAACTTCTGAATCATATTCTTCAACATTGAATATTCCCCCATTCGGTTTATTAAGAGGTATGCCTCTCTTGAATTCAATATACCAGCTGCTGGCAGAACTAGAAACGACAACTCTACCAGTAGTTTCCGCAAATCTAGTTGCGGTCAGGGTTGCGGGAATTGCGGGGTGTCTTGCGCTCATTCCGCCATGGCAAGCATCTGTTCCTGCCACTGGCTATCCAGTCCCAGCTTGCTTACTAAATCGAGATAGTTATAGTAATGAATCCTCATTCGCACGGAGGTATAAAGAAGGGTTCCAGACTGTTCGATCAGTTGCTCAATCTCTGGTTTGCGGTGCATCACATCCTGCAGCTGCAGACGTTCTTCGAAATAATCTGCCACCCAGCGCTGCTCCTCCGGGATGGACTGGAGCAGGTATAAGGTAGGCAATGTCTTTTTGCGGTTCAGAAAATCATTCTTGTTCTCCCAGCTCACCAAATCGCGGATATCGTTCTTCATCTGAGCGGCGATGCCCAGCTCCTCCGTCTTCCGGCAGGAATACAAGCAGGGCATCCCTCAGACCGGACTTCTAACGGTTGGCTTAACGCAGGATACCGGCACCAGTGTCACCTTCAAACCGGAAACGGAAATGTTCGGCCGGGGATTTAATCGCGTCCAGCTGGAGGAACGCAGGCAGCAGCTTCTGTCGGCCTATCCGTCCCTTTCTATTCTGATCTACGGGTAAACTAAGTAACATGAAGGAGTGGTGAAGCATGAATAACGAAGCCACTGAAACGATTAAGAACGTGGATGATCTTCTGAGCATGCTCGATTCCTTATTCCGGGCAGAGGGGGAATGGTGGGATAAATTCTACCAGACCGGACCAAAAGAATTCCCTTTTTCGTGGATAGTCCGGATGAGAACCTGGTTGAATACTTTGAGCAGGGACTTGTACAAACTGGGAAAGTGCTGGAGCTGGAGCTGGGGCTTATAGATTGTAGGAGCAGGTCTGCGAGGAATGATAAAGATATTTTACCACCATCCAATCCACTGAATTAGTTGCGAATCTGCATCTAATTTTCCGAATTTTCCCGTTTTAGAGCGAATAAGTGCGAAAACGCATCTAATTTCGGATTCTGAGCGTTAAACAAACGTTTTTCTCGAAAATAGTTGCAGATTCGCACTTATTTGCCCGATAACAGGCATTCCAGCTGAAATTAGATGCATTCTCGCATCTAATTTCTCTGAAAGCTCACAGTGTAGCATTCTACATCCTCAGTGGGACCTAAGTAGTAACTGCCTTCTCACTTATTTATTCTAAAACAGAAAAAAAGATAATTATATCCAGTTTCGCTATTAAATCAGTGGATTATAATCCAAATAAATACAGGTATGCCGACCCATTGGCGGGTAGAATTATATATTTCAGAGAAGCTAGCGCTTCGGTTCCTGACGAAAGGACTGCAGATACTCATGAATCTCCTCTTTGGGCGTCTCCAGCAGGTTGGCAAGCACAGTCTGAATGGTATGCAGCATGGCAATTCGCTCATCAATCTCAAGGCTCTTCTCACGGACCAGCCTCTTCAGCGTCTCCGGGTCCATGTCATGACTGAGCATCTGCAGCACATCCTGGATCTCCTTCAGTGAATATCCCAACGATTTGGAATCCTTGATGAACTTAATCTTCACCAGATAGTCCTCCGAATAGGTCCGGTAACCACTCGCGGTCCGATCCGGTGCAGGCAGAATGCCACTGTCTTCATAGTAGCGGATTGTGGCTGTGCTTAAGCCCGTCTGCTTCGCCAGCTCACCACGTGTCATCCCTTCCAAGTGCCTGTCTCCTCTCCAAGGTGTTTATTCTGATTCTACTGCCTTCTTCGTGTAGGGGCTGTCGAAATGCACCTCAGGGTAATCGGGCGACGGCCCTTCCAGAAGCTGCTGCGGCTCGTTCTTCAAGTATTGATCAAAGAAGGCTCTCACATACGATCGGGTAATGTCTACATTATGCACTGGATCAATGTCTTTGGCGAACAAGGCCGGGGACAGCAGTGCAATCTCCGTGAAGCTCTGGTGGATAAAATGGTCGATGGTCAGATAATAAGTGTCGCTTGTACTATGCTTCATGGCTGAATCCAGATCAGGAGCGAACTCTTCATAGAATACTTTGTCCTTCTTCGTCGCTGCCGGATCAAGACTTTCCGCAGTGCCGCCGGACATCATATACATAAAGGGCTGCTGCAGGCCTGTGTGAGCCACATCGCCCCAGAATCCGCCTTCCAGACTGACCCCGGCCTTGAAGCGGCTGTCCTGTGCGAGGGCTTCAGCCGTCGTTGCCCCGCCGTAGGAATGTCCGAAGATGCCCACACGCTCCAGATCCAGCTTGCCTTGCAGCAATCCGTCAGGATCGGCAGCATTCCATTCCGTAAGCTTATCCAGCACGAACCGCGCATCAGCTACGCGGATACTCACTCCTGTGATATTGTGCTCGTACAGCTCCTGCGAAGTAGCATAGTCCGGGTCAGGCTCATACAGTGCAGAATGTCCATCTTCGAAAGTCACCTTCGCCGATGTGTATGGATGATCCATACCGACCACAATATACCCTTGGCTGACCAGTTCCTCAACAGCGCTCATGCTCTGAAAACGAGTCGAGCGGACCCCTGGCGAGAACAGCAGCACCGGATAGCCGGTTTCCTTCGCAGACAGCGCTGCCCCCTCGACAACATGGGTAGGAATTTCTGTCACATGACTGAACAGCTGCTTCGGGATCCCAAAGACCAGGCTGATCGCTTCTCCAAGCTCGGAGGGGTAATGCTCTACAGACCTGCCCGAAGCCTCTTCCGGGTCCACCGGATACCAGATATTGATCATTAGCTTCCGCTTATCATCCGGTTCAGCGCTTAAGGTCTCCTCACGCGATTCATCCGTCAGCTGGCGGGAGACTGTGCCTATCGCATAACTGCCTGTAGGTTCAGGCTGGGAGAACACTGGCAGCAACACGCTTAGATAGACTGCGACTCCCGTGACAGCCAGGGCTGCCAGAGACAGCAGAAGTTTCCCAAGCAACGGCTTAAACTGCTGCCCGGCATCCGGCTTTAGCAATCTGCGAATGAATACAACCACCAGGACCACAGCCACGGCGTAAGCCGGAACCATCTGAATGCGCAGATGTTCAATGACGCCATGCAGCAGCATGGATAGTCCGGTGAAAGCAAGTAATAGCTGATCCAAGCGCCGGTTTCTTTTGACAAATAGAACCCCTGCTATTGCAGCAACAACCGATACGATAACCAATATTTCCAACACTCTCATACTGTCATACCTCCTGCTTGATCTTCAGCCCGCCCGGGGGGAAGACTGTAGTGATGATAGATCAAGCATAAACCTTGAAGTATACTTCAAGGTCAAGCCTTAAATACGCAGCCGCTGGAAGTGCAGGTGGGGGTCAAGTATTCGATGCGGCAATGCCTTTTCCCTGCTCCGGCCGGATGAATGCGAGCTACCGGTTCGTGGTAACCGGAGTCACCCCCATCGTGGCGCTTCTGGGCGGCTGGCTTGGCACCGTAATCGTGGACTGCGGCTCACCTTGGTGGTTGGGGCGGTTGGGGCGGTGGGTGCATTGTCTGCTGTGCTGTGGATTCTCTTCTCACCTCTGCCGGGGCTTACCCAGCTTCCCGAAGCGGAAGCTGGAGCAGAACCCCTGCCAGATTCAGCCGACTAATTCAGGCAATTTAGTTATAAAATACATAGTCACCGACAAACCCGTCGCTGCCGTATACACTGACTGCCCCGCCGCCTTCATATTCGGGAAGCAGCTCAATCAGCAGGCCACGTTTGCCGTTCAGCTCATAGGTGTCTTTCTTACGGTTGCCCTCCTCGTCGGAATAATGGACGTTAACGGATTCAATCTTCTGCGGGAGGGCCTGCTCGTGGACAGCTACGCACAGATACCCATTATTGCTTTTGACAGATATACCGTCATCTTTCTGCCCCCAGGAATAACTGACCGATTCCTGGACAATGGAGTTGTCGCTCTGTTTAAATACCTTGTACGCCGAGGCTTGCTCACCGTCGATTTCAAGCAGGATCGCAGACGTCTCATCAAGCATTCTGTAATCCACCACCTCAATCCGGCCGGACTTGATATAAGCTGTAAGCTCGGCTTCGGTCAGCGGTTGGACTTGGGACATCGTTAAATAAATCGTGACAAGCAGGGTTAGAAATTTCAAGCGGATCGCTCCTTCAGATAATTTATGAACTAGCTTGACGCTGCGCCGGGCTATAGCAGGATTGAACGGCAAGCATGATGCGTATATGATGGTTCTAACATTATTATTGTGGAGGTTTCAGGGATATGGCCGTATTGATCAATGAACAGATTCGAGCATCCGAGGTGGTGCTGACCGGACTGCGGGGCGAGCAGCTTGGCATCGTCTCCAGAGAAGAGGCGCTGGCGCTGGCCCGCTCGAACGGGGCGGACCTTGTATGCACCTCACTGATGAGCAGTCCGCCGCCGTGCAGCCTGATCACCAAGGGCAGAGCCAAGGCCGCGGCACAGAAGGAAGTGGCTGCTCGCAAGAGCAGCTCCGGCAAGCCGGTGAGAGGAAACAGCAAGGATAAGGTCAAGGAGCTGCGGTTCACCGCGCAGATCGAAGAGCATGATTATGAGACGAAGCTCCGGCAGGCGGACAAGCATCTGCGCTCCGGCAAGCCGGTGCAGCTGGTTGTGAAGGCCTCGGGCGCTAAGGAAGCCGCCGCAGCCAAAGCGGTACTGGAGCGGCTGGTCGCCGATCTGAAGGAGTCCGGGGTTAAGGACACCGGCCTGCAGACCGGCGGCAAGGGCTCACAGGTCAAATTAAATCCACGCTGATTGGAAGCAATTGTGGCGCCGCTACTTCAAGTGTCTGTGCAGCTTTTGAATATAAACGATCTGGCCGATATGATACGCATTGTGGGTCGTCACATTGCTGACAATCTCCCACCAGGCAGCCGGAACCGGGAATCCTTCCACCGTCATCTCAAGACTGTCACGGGACAACAGCTCCTGCCAGCGCAGGAGCACTTCCAGCAGGCTGGAACTTAAATCTTGAAAGGAACGGCCCTCCGGGATGAGGAAGCTTACGTTGTTATCCGCGATGGGGGGAACGGCATCCACATGACGCTGCAGGTAGCGCTTCTGCCAGGTCTCGTTCCAATACAACAAATGAAAGGTAAGCTCGGCAATACTGTTGCTCTCCGCGTCGGGCTTCCAGAAAGCCTCCTCCTCCGTTACGGCTTCCACCGCCTGCATGAACGGAATATGCCAGCTGGGATCATTGGCATTGGCCAATAATTGATTGGCCAGCACATCTGTGGCGTGAACCCTCATTTTCTGCTCCTCCTTCTTATATTTCATTTATTGTACATGGCACAGCTTATCCAGTAAACTGGACAGACCGCAAGCTGAATAGCCCACAAAGGAGCGTCCACCATGATTAACCCGTCCATCACCGAAGGTGTCATCCGCACACGCACGAAACTCCGCAAAGAGCTGCTGATTTCTATATTTGACGAATTTGACGGCAGCATTATGGACCTGACGGCCCAGAAGCGGACGGAGAAATATCTTAAAATGTCGTCAAACCCATTCTCCTTCTACAGGGGCAGCGCTTATTTATTTTATTTCGATGCGACAAGGCAGTTCTTCCCCTACCATACCACTGCCGAACGCCCGACCTGGATTCAGGGAGACCTGCACTTCGAGAATTTCGGCGCGTTCCGCAATGAAGACGGGCAGATCGTATACGATGTCAATGATTTCGATGAAGGGTATGTCGGCTCCTATCTGTACGATCTGCTGCGCATGACGGTCAGCATCGCGCTTGTAGCGCGGCAGCTGGGACACGGCGAGAACGTGCAGCGGAGCAGCATTGAGCATTATGTCCAGGCTTATGCCAGACAGATCCGCCGGTTCTGCCAAGGCAAGGACCATCCGGATGATTTTGTTATGAATGAAGCGGAAGCCAAAGGCCCGGTGAAGAAGCTGCTGCGCAAGCTGGAGAAGCGCAGACAAGCCCACTTCCTGGAGAAGGTGACCGCCCACATGCAGACAGGCCGCGTCTTCCTGGAGAATCCCGAACTGTCGGCCCCCGAGGCAGATGAACAAGCCGCGCTGGAGCAAGCCTGGGCCTTCTACCCGGAGACCGTGGCAGTCCGCAGCCCGGATCAAGGGCACTACCGGATCAAGGACATTGCCGTCAAACACGGCTCAGGCACAGCATCCATAGGGCTGGATCGTTATTACCTGCTGATTGAAGGCGGCATGCAGCAAGAAGAACTCGATGACACTGTACTGGAGGTAAAAGAGGTCCGGGTTCCGGTGCCAGCTTATTATATGCCTTATTCGGAATCGTTCTGGGAGGTGTTCGCGCACCAGGGCAAGCGGGTGGCTGCCACGCAGCAGGCGATGCACCATAAGGCTGATCCTTATCTCGGATTCCTTACCGTCGCAGGGCGGGATTATTATGTACGGGAGCGTTCTCCCTATAAGAAGCGGCTGAAGCCTAAAGATATCGGCACGGCGGAGGAACTAAACCGGGTGCTGGAAGTGATGGGCGGTCTGACCGCCAAAATGCACGCCCGGGCCGATGCCGATGTAGACAAAGGACTGCTGCCCTACCACAGCGAGGAGGAGATTTCGCGGGCTATGGGCGCGGATACCGACGCTTTTGCCCGTTATCTCGCCCATTGGGCTTATGCCTATGCGAATCAGGTAGAGACCGACTATTCGCTGTTTGTGGAATGGCTGCAGGAACGCGGCAGCGGAGCCGGAACCAGCGGATGATTGTGATCCAGCTGTTTCTCTGGCTCCTTGCGCTCCTCATTCTCTTATCCGTGGTGTCGATTGTACGGGTCAGCTGGAAGAACGGCATCTCGCCAATGCCCGCTTCGCGGCCCGTACGTCTGGCAGCTGCCCGAGAAGTGAACCGGGTGCAGGGCTATGCCAGTGTCGTGGAGCCAGGCTCCGGCTGGGGAACCCTGGGGCTGGAGGTCATCCGCCACTGTCCAGGCAAACGCCTGCTGGGCATTGAGAATTCCAGCCTGCCCTTGTGGTGCTCCCGGCTGCTGGCCCGGGTCGGCACACGCTGGCTGCGGGCCGGGAGCGGCCGCGACCCGCTTCAAGGAAGGCTCCGCTATGAACGCGGAGATATCTATACCGCCTCCTACGGGCAGGCGGATATTGTGCTCTGCTATCTGTTCCCCGGCGCCATGAGCCGACTGGCAGAGAAGTTCGAGCGGGAGCTGCCTCCCGGGGCGGTTGTGATCAGCATTTGCTTCGCCCTGCCTGGCAGGCAGCCGGTGCGGACTGTAACCTGCAACGATTCCCTGCGGACCAAGTTGTATGTGTACACGTTCTGAGCCTCGCCCGTTCAACTGCGCTAGAACGACCAGCTGACTATTGGACCGCCGCTCCCTCTCCAGGGTCCGCCGCCTCGTTCACCCTCACCAGCAATTCTGCTATAGCCTGCTCCGTCATGCGCAGCACCCCATGCTGCTCTATGATCATCCCCGCCTGAATGCGTTGATCCAGCCAATCAGTGATGAAGGCGGGCGCGTACCCCCCGGTGCTGAATTCACCGCCAAAAGCGATCATCTCCGAATACGCCTCCAGATAAGCCTCCCGACTAGTATCGGGGTAAGACTTGGTATAGAGCCAGAACTGCAAATCGTATATCAGGACGGAGCGGTCATCGGCATGTAACGAGAAGTGCCCTTTCGCTTCAACAATCCGGGTGCAGATGCTGCGGATCTTGCCTTCGATGTCGTCCACCTCGGTGACGCGGGCGCACAGCTCCGCAAGCAGCGCGGAGAACCGCCCGCTGGCGACCTTCTCCAGGCTCTCATGCTTGTCCTCCTCAGAGGTATCATAACCTTCGCTGCTCTCCAGCCCGCGAATGAAGCTCTCGAAGCTGTTCGCCAGCAAGGTGATTTCATAGTCCGCCTCCTGATCGACATGAATCACCGCCGGCTCCCCGTCCCGGCCGCAGGCACGGTAATCCAGCATCACCACATCATGCCCCGCAGATGGACAGTCACAGATCACCACACCAATGTCGGGATACCCCCAATCCTCGATCATAAAGAGGCTGCCGTCGCTCCCGCACAGGGAGTATGGCTTGTCCCGCCCAATCCCCATAATTGCACTTATCTCAATATGATCCTCTGCCCAGGAGGTAGCTTCATCGGTAGCAAAAGCGGTGTTGACGGGAATCCCGCCGTTCTGCTGCTTCATTAATTCGATGTAGAAGCCGGGCAGCTTGTAGCCCAGCTCCGCTTCCACAGAAGTGATTAGCTCATCGCTGGGCGGCTCGGAGATATATTCCTCGCGTGCATAGGCGCTGTCTTCCCAGAAGGCCGAGAGATCCAACGGCATCAGCGCGCTTCGCTCCTTACGGCTCTGGCGCTCGGCAGCCCGCTTGCTGCGGTACAGGAAATGCCGTGCTTCAGCATCCTGCGGGTTCAGCCGGTTGGCTTGGCCGAAGGCCTCTGCCGCTTCAGCGTAATCCTTCATATAGAAGAGGGAGAAGCCCACCCGATAATGCCATAGGGCATCCTGCTCCCCTTCTGCGGCAAGCTCCCTAAGCTGCGTCAGACCTTCTTCATAACACCCGAGATTATTGAGTGCCCTAGCCAAATAGCTCCTGATCTCATAATTCCTGTTCTCTGGAGGAATCGCCGTAATTGTATCCACAATAGATTGAAATTCATTGTCCTCATGCCACTTTTTCAGCTGTATAATCAAGTCCTGCTCCACTTCCAACGCCTCCTATGTATAAATCCTTCATATGTTCAATCCACCGATTTAGTTGCGAAAATGCATCTAATTAGCCGATTTTTTCCGTTTTAGAGAAAATAGATGCAAAATGGCATCTAATTTGGCCTTTTGAGCGTTACAGTCCCGATTTACTCGAGATTAGTTGCAGATTCGCACTTATTCGCCTCCTGACAGATGCTTCGACTGAATTTAGTTGCAGATTCGCATCTAATTACTCCAAAGGCTCTAGGTCCAGGGCAACTCTCTAATCGTGGCTGGAACCTAAGTAGTAACATCCTCATTAACTATTCCCCATACACAGCAGCTCTGACTCTGCCAGACATGCTGTATTCATGCAGTAACGGTCATTTGAACCTCCATCCCGTTTACGTATATGATAGTTACAATACAAATGGGGGGCGGTTCAGGTTGAGCATAACCAAGACGCAGAATTATGTTCTGCATGCAGCTATAGAACGTGAACTGAAGAATGTTACACACGAAGTGGACAGAAAGCTCTATGCATCAGGATTTCTGGCCGCTACACTATTCCATTCTTAAGTTCATCTTATATAGCAACCAATTTTATTGGGAAGGCCACGGGGCAACTCTCCATCAAAACCTTCTTAAACGGAAATTCCCATTATCGGACGGACAGAGGTTTTTTTACGGTGGAGGAAGAGAGATATCTCCTGCTCAATGAAGGTCCCTATACCCTTTCCATCGACCAGAAGGAGCCGGTGGAGTCCTTCTGTGTCTACTTCCGGGAAGGTTTTGCTTCCGAGATGCGGTAATCTCTTGGCGATTCCGCTGACCGGCTGCTCTCCGACCCGTTCAGGGTGGCGTCACCCGTTGAATTCTTCGAACAGACCTATGCGCTGCAGATGAAGCTTGCGCATCACCTTACTATTTTCAAGAATAGTCTTACGTTGCTGTACGATGACCCACTGGGGTATGAGGAGCAATTCCACAAGCTGATGCTGATTCTGTTATCTGAACAGAGTGATATTTACCAACAAGCCGAGCGCCTTGCTGCGGTCAAACATTCTACAAGAGATGAGTTATATAGACGGATCAGCATCGCGCATGATTATATACGTTCCTGCTATACCCAGACCTTGCGGCTTGAAGACATTGCCCAGGCGGCATGGTTGTCTCCCAGCTATTTTGTTAGGCATTACACACAGATCTATGGCCGAACACCCCATCAGGAGATCACGGCGCTGCGGCTGGCAAGAGCACGGAAGCTGCTTACGGAACAGCATGCGAGCATGACCGACATTGCGTATCAGCTGGGCTTCAACAATTCCGTATCCTTCAGCAGAATGTTCAAGCAGCATACCGGTCTGTCTCCCATGCAATTTAGAAAAAAAGTGATATCGGATAAGAAATCCTGATTTTTTTATTCTATGCTGTAAACAGATCGACTCGAAGGGAGAAAGGCTTATGCGAAGTAGTGGAATTCAAAAGGTTGGACAAGTCGGTATTCCGGTACGGGATCTAAAGAGAGCGACGGATTTCTATCAAGAGGTTCTGGGGTTTCCCCTCCTCTTCGAAGCCGGCAGCATGGCGTTTCTGGAGTGCAACGGCTTGCGGCTGATGCTCAGTCTTCCTGAACAGGAGCAATATGCGTATTCAAGCTCCGTGCTTTATTTCCACGTGGAACATATTTTGTCGTCTTATGCCGATTTAACGGAGAAGGGTGTTCATTTCACAGGTGAGCCCCATCTCGTTGCGAAGTCAGGACAGACGGAGACCTGGATGGCGTTCTTTCAGGATACGGAAGGCAACACCCATGCATTAATGAGTGAATCCGCCGCTACTCAAGCAGAAATGGCTTCGCCGTCCTTTTAGGGACTATTTTAAGAAAAAAGAAGGGGACCTTCCGGTGGAGGGTCTCCTTCTCTTTTTACAATGAACAACGGCTCCGCTTAATCCAGCTCCGCCCGTGAGAACAGGTCTTTCATGAGTTCATCATCCTCGCAAGCCGCCTTGAACCGTACGGCAAACTGCTGAAGTGCTGCTCTGTCGGCTGAATAGGCGCAGAACATGTCCGCTTCGGGATCAAAACGGATCGTCCCCGACAACTCCGGCATTTGCTCCTCCAGGAACACAGCCGCCAAGGATGCCCAGTCATATCCGCTGCCTTCGAATCCCTCATTCTCCCGCAGTTGGAATAATTCTTCCTTATATGTGCCTACAGTCAGGATGACCGACATTCCGCCCTTGTCCTGTTCTACCAGGATAAACGGTTTAATCGACTCCGGATCAATATCCAGCGGCGCCTCAGCCTCAGCTTCTACTTCAGTTTCCGTTTCAGCTCCCACCACTACCGTTTCGTCGTTTATCGCAGACACGGCTGCGGTCGGCTCTGCCTCACGGCTGGTCAGTCCGGCAATAAATACTTCAAAGTTCGCTGCCAGATACGTAATCTTATATTGATTGTCCCGGTCCACATGAACGACCTCGGGTTCACCGTCATTGCCGTTGTTGCGGTAATCGAGCATGACCACCTCACGGCCCGAAGGACACTCACAGATGACGACCCCAATCTCGGGATAACCGCCTTCTTCAATGATAACCCGGCTGCCTGCCGCTCCGCCCAGAGAGTTCTTCTTCTCCTTCCCGATACCAAGGATAGCAGAGATGACAATATAATCAGCGGTCTCATTCCCGGCACCAGCTTCGCTTACCGGGAAATAGGTCTTCCGGGGAATCCCCCCGTTATGTAACTTCATCAAGGCAACGTAAGCCGCCGGCAGCTTAAAGACCAGCCGCTCCTCCACAGCCTCAATCAGTTCGTCTGTAGGCCGCGCAGACATATAGGCTTGGGATGCAGGGTCCCTGTCATTCCATAAATTCCCCAGATCAGACGCGCCTGCAAGCTTAAGCGGGGCTTGGGATGGCTTGGGCTTCTTCGCCGTTTTGGCCGCTTTGGCCTTCTTGGCAGCTCTCTCCTTGCTCCATTCCAGATAGCTGAGCGTATCCTCATCGTCAGGCTCCAATTCATCGGCGGCGGCGAAGGCGCTTGCAGCCTCTTCGTACCGCTTCAGGTTGTAGTAGGAATACCCTGTACGGAAATGCCAGAGCGCGTCCTCCTGCCCTTCGGCTGTGATCAGCAAAAATTGTTCCAACGCTTCTTCATAACGCTCCAGATTGTTCAAGGCTCTGCCCAAATAGCTGATCTGCTCATAGTCCCTGTCCTCGGCTGGCACCTCCAGCACCGCGTCTACGATTTCCTGAAATTCATCCTCATCCAGCCACTTCTCCAATTGTTCCACTAGCTCATCACTCATGATTTATGCCTCCCGGTTACGATACCTGTATTCTCTATTAGCGATTATACCATTTCCTGCCGTGTGGTCTCCAGCCAGTACCATTCATCACCACCAAGGCTATGCAGAAATTCGAGATAGGCAAACGGATTCGGCTCCAGGCCGATCTTCTCCCAAATATACAGGGCCATAGCTTCCACCACATTCTCTTCAATGAAGCTTTCTATCGTCGTATAGCCAAACCGGTTCTTTTGCTTCTCAAAAGCAGCCAGCAGCGCAGGCGTGGCGCTCAACCGGTGAAAGGGCGCCTCCAGCTCAGCAATACGATAAGGCGGATGGAACATCTCGTGAATCGCAATACCGAGTGTCAATTCCAGAGAAAACGAACAATCGGATATATAACGCGGCCCCGTAATTTTGATACCATGCGGAGCTGCGAAGCTGCACAAATATAACTGGATATGATCAATGCTGCTGGAAGGGCCCAACATATCGTTGATTTCCTTGAAAATAGACTGCCGGCTGGCAAATACCTTGATTTCTTCCGTTTTCATCAGCAGCTGCGGGAGCTTCCGCTCCTGCCAATATTCTCTGAAGCACAGCTTCTCTAGGTCTTGCAGGATTTCCGGAACCAGGCTAAACAGAGGCTCCCGCTGCTTCCACTGTTCTTCTTTGTAATAAGGCGATTGACTGAAATGCCGTTGCAGCAGCTCGGTAGAACGAAATAGCTCCGGCAGCTCCAGCTCATCGAAATTGGGAAGAGAAGAAACCACCAGATTCAGAAACGGGCTAAGCATCGTTCCTCCCTGAATCCGAATGATTTCGGACATCAGCTGATGATTCCTGTCTGTATGTATCGATACGAAATGGTGATGGTCCTCCGTATGCCGGCTCACATAGAACTCATCCTGGGTCAGCACATTCAAGAAATTCAACGCATCAAACTTGTACGAATTTATGACTTCAAACCCCACAGTGTACACCCTCCTCTCTTGATTACTGTACTTATTCTCCAGTTATCTGCAAATTCCTACAAATGCTGCACCAACAAACAGAATAATCCGCCGCAAATTGCTGCGGCGGATAGCTATGAATCAAATATATAATTTCCGGTTTATGATTTCCGGTACCCCTTCAGAAATTGTACAGCCTGCCGGATGTCCGCCTCCGGATTGCGGCCCACCTCGCGTTCGATGGTCAAATAACCGTTATAACCGATATCCTTCAGCGCCTGCAGGTAGCCGTTCCAGTCCACGCTTCCTTCTCCAAGCGGTACCTCGCGGAATGTCGGACCCGACTCGGCCAGCTTCGCTATGTTCTCATGATCCAGCGCGGCCCCTTCGTAGCCGTATTCGCCATACACCTCACGGGGATCAATCTCACCCAGCTTAATGCCATCCTTGGCATGGGTATGCACGATGTATTCCTTCAGCATATGCACTCCCTGCACTGGATCATCGCCAGTAACCATGACCATATTGGCCGGATCGAAGTTGACAGACACCCCTTTGCTACCCAGCCCGTCCAAGAAGGATCTCAGCTGCACTGCGGGTTCAGGCCCTGTCTCAATCGCGAAATAGGCGTCCATCCCATGCGCGAACTGGCTGAGCTCCACGCAGGCGGCATGCATCGTTTCATAGATTCTGCTGCCGGGGTCCTGCGGCACAATGCCGATATGCGTAGTTACAATATCAGTGCCCAGCTCCTTGGCCAGCTCCATAATCCGTTTCGACTTATCGATCTTGGAGGGGTTAAGTGCCGGGTCCTGGAAACCGTGACCGCCCAGATCACCGACCAGCGCGGAAATCTCCAGGCCGAGCGAGGCGATGAACTCTTTCCACTCCCGGCGGGCGGACGCAGACAGATGGGAAGGGTCAAATTCCCCTTGCACCGCATAGATCTGCACACCGTCTGCCCCGGCTTCCTTGGCCTTGCGCAGCCCTTCCTTCACACCCACCTGGAAGCTGTCTACAATCACACCGATGTTATTGGTCATGATAGGTCTAGCCATCCTGTATTCCTCCTGTCCTGTTCCCTGTTCTATATTTCACTCCAGATCCGCTTCACATATTCCAGACCGCGCCGGGTGCCCATTCGGCAATCTTCCATCCCTTCGAATTCAATGGAGATATACCCGTCATATCCGCTTTGTTTCACGATCCGCAACACCTGGGGCATATCAATATCGCCTTGTCCGACGATGGCTCCCCGCAGCCAGCTGCCGCCGGAGGACGGGAACCATCCCTCTCCCGGCTGGCGCTGAGGTGCACGGACATAGAAATCCTTCACATGAACCATCGAAGCAAGCTTGACGTTGTTCGCCACGGCCGTAACCGGATTCTCGTCGGCGCACAGAAAGTTCCCCACATCCAGCGTCGTGCGGAAATTGTCCCGGTCCACGGCCTTTACCAGTGCCTGCACCCGGTCGCTGTGCTGGATGAAATAGCCATGGTTCTCCACGCTGGTCGTAATGCCGAACCCGGCGGCATAATCGGCCACCTGGCGGCAGGCCTCCACCAGCCGCGGCAGCTCATGCAGATAATTGCTGATGGACAGGTCGGCTGCCGAGGCCACGTCATGACGCATCCGCCGAATGCCCAGTGCAGCGCAGACGTCGACTTCCCGTTTGACCCGCTCCACCTCCTGCTGCCAGTCCGCTTCTGGCAGCCCGGCGAACTGGGCTCCCACTGCATAATTGGAGAGCTCCAGCCCCAGCCCCCCGGCAGTCTTGAGGATATCTTCAATCAGCTGCGGCTGATCAATCAGATTGAAGCCGAGGGGGACAATCTCGGCGTGCTCCGCCCCCATCCCGGCGATGGTTTCCAGAACACCAGAAAGGGTCAGCTCTCCTGCCGAGAACGCTGCATGCAGGCTGTAGGTGCTGATGCCAAGCTTCATAGTCTCACCTCTTCTCCTCTGGCCGCGGATTCATAGATACCGCAGAGTATCTTCATGATCTCCACGCCATCCTGCACCGGACTTAGCGGCTCCCTTCCGCTCTGTAAGCAGTCGATAAAGTGATCGATCTCATGCTGAAAGGCACTGTTGAAGTCAAAGCCTGCATGATCCGTCTGCGGATAACTATTGACGATAGTGTCCGCCCGCTCGCTGACAATGACCGTTGCAGGATCAACCTCAAAGCCGCCTTTCTCCCCATACAGGCGGACCGACCGCTCATCTTCCTTGGCATGCAGCGTAAAGCTGACATCGACCAGCAGTGAAGCGCCGTTCTCAAACCGGATCAACGCATTCGCCAGATCCTCTACCGTGTTGCTGGCCGCATCATAATCGGCGGCTTTATAGAAGGAAAGATGCTGCACATGGGCCCGGTTGCCCAGCTTCTTGTACGTATTGGCACTGACGGATACCGGCTTCGGGCGACCCATCAGATACCAGCACAGATCAATCACGTGGACGCCTATATCGATCAGCGGCCCTCCGCCAGAACGTTCAACGTCGGCGAACCAGCCGCCGGGATTGCCTAGCCGCCGGAGTGTCGTTGCCTTCGCATAATAGATCTCACCGAACTCGCCATTCTCGACCAGTGAATGAAGGAACCGGGCGTTGTCATCATAACGGCGCACGAACCCAACCTGCAGCGTCTTGCCGCTCTCCTCCACTGCCTGCTGAATATCCAGCGCCTCTTCCACCGTCCGGCATAAGGGCTTCTCCACCAGCACATGCTTGCCGGCCCGCAGCGCGGCAATGCTGATCTCCGCATGTGAGTTATTCCAGGTACAGATGCTGACCGCATCGACACCCGGATCAGCCAGCAGCTCGCGGTAATCGGTGTAGAACTGCTGTGCCCCATACTTCTCGGCTGCCAACCTGGCGCGGTCCTCATTCAAGTCGCAAACCGCATATACGGCAGTATACGGATTATTCTGGTAAGCTTGAAAGTGCAGGTCCGAAATAGAGCCTGCTCCGATCACTCCAATTCTGATTGTACTCATAGCTGATCTCTCCTTTGTCTTCGCAGTCTGCCAAGCCCTCTTGTCTGCAGTTCCAGCCCCTGCTTCGCATGGTGTATGATTCGTATTATAATGATTTCAACTGTAAACACCATGTAGAGCCTTGCGGTTCGTTTGTACAATTATGCTATTCGGGAGAGGAACGTAAAGATGCTGAATAACGATGAACACCTGCGGGAGCCCATGGATATGCCTGACCCCGGCTTCCCGATCAAAGTCCATACCGAGCAGTTTGACCGGGCAGGGGTAGTGCTGTTCCCGCGCCATTGGCATGAGCATCTGGAGTTTCTCTTCATTGAAAGGGGAGAAGCCGTATTCGAATGCGGCTCAACGCCCATCCAGGTCCGGGCTGGCGACCTGGTCGCCGTCAATAGCAATGAGCTGCATTATGGGGTAAGCAGCTCGGCGGATTTGCTCTACTATGCCATTATTGCCGACACCTCTCTGCTGCACAGTGCAGCCCCCGATGCCGCCGAGACGAAGTTCATTACCCCCATCCAGCAGAACCGGATGCTGCTCCGCAACCATATCCGCGGAGACCGGCACATCACCGACTGCATTCTGGCCATCATCCGCGAAATGGAGCGCCGCGAGTTTGGCTATGAGCTGGCGATCAAATCGGGACTGTACCGGCTGCTCACCCTGCTGCTGCGCAGGCATGTCGCTACCGTGCTTTCAGAGGACGAACAGACCAAACGATCTCAGACCCTCCAGCGTTTCGCTCCTGTTCTCCGCTATATTGATGTCCATTACCCTGAGCCGATTTCCGTGGACGACCTTGCGGCGCAGACCGGACTGAGCCGCTATCACTTCAGCCGGCTGTTCAAAGAGCTGACCGGACATACGATCTCGGTATACGTCAATACAGTGCGTGTCGACCGGGCAGACTACCTGCTGCGCCACACCTCACTAAGCGTCACCGACGTCGCTGCCGCCACCGGCTTCAACGATATTTATTACTTCAGCCGCACCTTCAAGAAATACAAACAAAAAAATCCCTCCATGGTAAGAAAACCTATGTGAAAAGGAGTTAGAATATTGAACAACAGAATCTTCGATAGAACAACTAGCAAGCTGGCGGCGACAAGCTTGCTTCTGCTGAACCTGATTGTGCCGTTTCAAGGCACCGCCCGTGCCGGAGCTGCAGACAGCAGCGTTCACCAATATTGCTTCCATTAATATTCTGGACCCGGTTACTCCAGAGGAGATCCAGACGCTCTCTTCCGCAGCACAGCTCAATCCGGCGGTATTCGCCGGTGTGAAGACCAAAGGCGACTTCTATCAGAAGCTGAATCAGGCCAGAAAATCTGCGGCCAGCGGCGGAGCGAAAGAGCAGCCGGCAACGGAAGCCCCAGCAGCTCAGACACCTGCAGTGCAAGTACCGGCGCCTGTACCGGCTGCTCCAAGCAATGACAAGCCGGCAACCGTAAAGTCCGCCAAGAAACAAGCCCGGGTTACCGCTGATCATCTGAATGTAGGATCGGGAGCCTCATCCAGAGCTGCCATCCTTACATCCTTTCCAAAAGGAACCGTCCTGGATGTGATCGGCCCCGCCAAATATGGATGGGTGAAGATTAAGTTCAACGGGCGAACCGCTTATGTATATGGACAATATATAAATATGCTGCCTTAGTCGCCCTGCTGGGCATACAACTGGGGGGTGTCCCACAAGCCATGAAATGGCTGCTTAGGACACCCCCTCGTTTTTTGGAGCAGGATAGATGTGAGCGCTTGGTGTGGACGCTCCGCGAACAGACCGTTGTTCCAATCACTGTGCTATTTAAGCGGAGAAAAGTTCTACAAATCTCGTTACTACTTAGGCCCAGCGAGGATTTAGACGCCGGATCTCCAATTCGCGAGCGGAATTCCTGCGATTGTACCCCCAGTCTGCCATCGCAGACTCATTATAGGGAAATCCTACCCCTAATGGGTCCCCGAACCGGGATTCGCTGAGGTTATAGGGAATTCCCTGGTTCGCAGCAGATCTGACACTAATCCCCTAGTCTAGGCTTAACAGGAATCAGCAGATCCAGTTGCATACAGGTATCCAGCACCTCATGGCTCAGCTGATAGAGGTTTATGTAATTGAGATGCTCCTCCAGCAGGCCATTCATCATGTTCGAATCGACCCAGTCAGCTTCGTACTCACGGCTGCTCATGACCCATTGATGGAGCCACTCCCATTCCTCGAAGCTCCCCATGGGGATCATATGGGCAGCGTATAGACCTCCGGGGAACTGTTTTTTGACAAAAGGGGCTTCCACCTCCATATCCGCCGGAATGGTAATCCAGCGCTCATATCCATGATCCGATCCGTCAGGCTGACTTCCATCCGGATGGTTGAAGCCATAGTGGCGCATATCCGGTTTGAGGGTGTCCAGCTTGGTGCGAATAACAAACTCACGAAGCTCATCTGCCGTTGCCAGCTCCGGCACTCCACCCACTAGGCAGATTGAGGCTACCGGGGCAGGGGGCAGAAAGATAATACGTACATCCTTTAGCTTGGATAACTGATTGTCGGCGTGCTGCAGTTCCTTCATCGTTACTTCCTCCTTCAGATGGAGTTGGGTCGCAGGGAGGACTGCAATGGCTTCCAGGATAGATTCGTCCGTCCATAGGTGCGGACTCAGCTTCACTTCGACACTGCCTCTAAGCCGGAGCACCAGCTCATCCAGCACAGTTTGGATGGTGGATATGGCCGCCGCTTCCTGGGCAAGCGCTCTGATCTTCTGTTGGAATATAGCAATCGCCAAGCTGGATTCCTCACTGAGCAGCATACGCTGGATGTCCTTCAGGGAAATCCTCAGCTTGCGCAGAAGCAGAATCTGCTCCAGCCTTGTCAGAGCCGGCTTGTCATAGGTCCTGTAGGCATAGCCGTCTTTTTTGACACTTTCAATCAATCCAATCTGCTCATAATATCGCAGTGTCCTGGTCGAAATGTTGAAGCTGCGGGTAACCTCGCTGATCGTCTGTAAATCCATAACATCCTCCCTCCCATCTTCAGCCTAACGTGTGACGCGACGTCAAAGTCAAGTGTGCCTTCTCCTTCTTCACAGGAAACAGTAGGTTACCCCTATTTTCACTCCAACTGCTGTAGGTTTCAATGGAATCTCTCCTTTCTGCTTCCGCTTATTCCTTCACCGTCACAATGATTCCGCCTCTATTGTCGCCGGACAGCACAACCTCGCCGGTTTCAGGCACTTTTAGGGGTGCATTCCCGGAAACGGCAACATAACTGACGTTATAGCGCTCGCCGCCTATGGTGGCAGACAGGCTCCGCTGCTCCTGCAGCAGATCTATGTATTGCTCCAGCACAAGCTCCTGCTCGTACATAATGCCACTATGGGGCAACCCTACATAACGGAAATGCCAAGGCTCATACTCAATGCCGGTGTATTGCATCTTGTCCTTGGGATAACGCAGAATGAAGCCGTATTTCCAGGCGTTCTTCTGCAGCCATTTCCCTTCCGGAGCTTCATTCATCGCCTTAAGCGTGGAGCCAATGTCCATGGATAACCCGAGATTATGTTCACTGTACCCCGCCGGGAGAGCATAAGCTGCACCCTTTTCCTTGTATAGAAGCTCCTGCTCTTCGAACGATCTATAGCCGCTGCTAATCATAAAATGAGTAACGCCATCTTGGGCAGCCGCCTCGACCATTTGCTGAAATTTCTCCGCTACCTGCTTGGACAGACGGATTCCATTATCCAGCAGCCCATATCCCTGCACAATGTCCTGATGCTCCATCAGATCAATAATATCTGCCTTCACGCTTCCCGGATGAACCGGGTACTCCTTGTTGACCAGCAGCAAATCCCCTTGATGAACCTGATCCTCCAGTACAATCTTGATCGTCTTCGAATGCTCTGCGAACCCCCCCTGATCACTCTGTTCTCCCATAACAATCCTGATGTCCTGCTGTAGCTCATGCCGATACTCATACACTGCATATCCGAGCAGAATCACCAGAATCACCAAACCCCACTTCTTCATCAACTATTCCTCCCTTGCCTCATATCTACAGGATAGAGAGATTTAGTTAAAAAAAAGCGGGGCAATTTTAAAGTTTTTCTTAAAATATAAGAGGCTCAAAACCAAAATCAGCGGTTGACCCCTTGTGAATGATGCCCGCTACGGGTTAGGAGGGTTCTTCCGATCGCTGTTAAAGCCCGATTTCCTTATTGTAACCTGCAGATTCAGTTCCATGATAGTCTCATATGTCCAGTCCAAAGAATTAGTTGCGAAACTGCATCTATTTAGCCGTTTTTTTCTGTTTTGGAGGAAATAAGTGCGAAAACGCACCTAATTTAGGATTTTGAGTGTAATAAGCTTGTTTTACTCGAATTTAGTTGCAGATATGCACTTATTATCCTGATAATGGGTGTTTCGGCTGAAATTAGTTGCAGTTTCGCATCTAATTCGACCGAAGATTCCAGGGCAACACTCTAAATCCTGGCTGAATCCTAAGCAGTAACGAAATGTGAGAATAAACCTCTCTTCCGCTATAGGAAGAGAGGTTTATTTGATGAGGTATAGGTTACTACGTAAGGCCCTCCGCTCTGTTCACTCGTATAGTCAACCGCTGATTTTTAGATTGAGCCATATAAGAATTCATATGTTTTCACGTTATCAATTAACCTTCTACTTCTCGCCGTTTCCACTTGGGTTTATCCGCTCTGCGGCAAGCTTACCTCAAACAAGGTCCGCACCACGTTGCTCTCTGCCGTAATCGTTCCTTCATGCTGCTCTACAATATTTCTGGCTATAAACAGCCCCAGTCCGGTGCCGCCCTCCTGTTGCGACCGTGCACGGTCGCCCGTATAATACATGTCGAAGATATGGGGCAGATCCTCCTGGGGAATACTCCCGCCGTAGTTGATCACCTGGATCACTACACGTCCTGCCTGAAGGCGGCCATTCAGATCCACATACATGCCGTCCCTGCCATGACGCGCAGCATTCGCCAATAGATTCTCGAACACACGGGCCAGCAGCTCTCCATCAGCGACAACGTACAATTCAGGCTCCAGGTTGAGTCTTGTGACCAGTCGGTTCTTCTCGAATATAGGAAAAAGCTCTTCATTCAGCTGCTTCATCAGCTCGCTGAGATTAATCCGCTTCTTCTCCACCGGCAGCTTGCCGTAATTCATCCGGGTGATATCGAACAAGCTGTCAATCAGCTTCTCCAGCCGCTGTGACTTCGTGAAGGCAATATAGGTGAAATGTTTAACCTGCTCTTCCGTCAGCTGGTCATCCTTGACTACCAGATCCAGATAGCCCAGCACGGAAGTCAGCGGCGTACGCAGATCATGGGCCAGATTGACCACCAGCTGATCCTTGCTGCTCTCGGCGAAATCACCCCGGGCTACCGCCTCCTGCAGCTTCTCGCTGGCCTGATTAAGGTCCTGGGCAATCGTGCGGAATTCATCCTTCGAGGAGATCTCCACCCGATTCATGAACTCGCCATTGGCCAGATGACGGATTCCCTTGGATATCTCATTGAAATAAGTAGCGTACGGTTTGGTTAACCAGAAGAAGAATAGAATCGCGAGCGGCACAAAAAGTATCAGGAACACATAAATATCGCCGATATCCTTCATGATAGCCCGGTATTCCGCAAGCTTGTCCTCTTGCCTGACATCGACATAATACAGCTGAAGCAGTTTATAAATGCCATATGTGATAATGCCAGATAACAGCATGCTTAGCCCGAGCAACAGAATCATGGTTGTGCGGAAGCTGCGTCTGCCCTTATTCATTGAAGGTATACCCCACGCCCCAGATGGTCTTGATGTATTTGTTCTTGTCGAGATCTTCGCCAATCTTCTTGCGAAGAGTACGGATATGTACCATAACTGTATTGCCGCCTTCATAGTAGGCTTCTCCCCATACCTGCTGAAAAATACTCTCGGCGCTGAACACCTGCTTCGGGTGACTGGCCAGCAGATAGAGAATATCAAACTCCTTCGGAGTAAGCTCAATCACTTCGCCGTATAGAGTGACACTGTGCTGATCCGGCATAATCTTCAGTCCGCCTGCTTCCAGCACCGGCTTATGGGCTGCAGCAGGCTGGCTGAACTGGAGGGAACGGCGCAGCTGGGAATTCACCCGGGCCACCAGCTCCATTGGATTAAACGGCTTGGTCATATAGTCGTCTGCTCCCATGACCAGACCGGTTATTTTATCGAAATCGGAGGTCCGCGCGCTCAAGAAAATAATCGGCAGATGATGCTGCTCCCGAATTCTGCGGGTAACCTCGTACCCGTCCATCTTCGGCATCATAATATCGAGAATCGCCAGATCGATCGGCTGGGATTGAACGGCCTGAACCGCCGCCTGCCCATCAGCCACCTTGACAATATGATAGCCTTCTTTCTGCAGATGCAGTGCAATCAGGTCGGCAATCTCCGCCTCATCCTCCGCAATCAGAATCGTAATACGCTTCATAGCCGGTCTCACTCCCTTTTACACATTCAGGTTGAAGCTGATGTACTTCAGCTGTGTCATCTCCTCCACCGCGTATGCGATACCCTCCACTCCCTTGCCGCTGTCCTTGACGCCCCCATAAAGCATCTGGTCAATGCGGAAGCTTGGAATATCGTAAATGACCACGCCCCCAGCTTCCAGCTCACGCGCTGCTCTGAAGGCTCTGGAGTAGCCCTCCACACCCTCAGTAGGTCCTAAGTAGTAACAAATTTACCGCTAATTCTGTCCGCCGGGGCATTTCGGAGGTGATCGGAGGTCAATAGTGGTAGAAACTCCCTATACACTGCCTCTCATCAGCAATATCCCAATATGACCCAACATGCCATTCTTACCACTTGATAATCACAAAGTCAAACGGCTAACCTGACAAATGGATGTCCCTTCAGCCAGATGACCAGGAGCTCTCCCTTTATGTTGAACCCCGCCACTCTGGCGCATTCAAAGGCCTTTTTGCCCTTTATTTCGCCGAACACTGCCACCTTACTCTACGTTCCAGCTGTCCATCATACCTTACGAATAGCCAAAATATGATTATCCCCCTACTCCTACAACAACCTCCCACCGGCTTCAGGAGAGATCTAGTCTGGATTCATCTCAGTACCCATCAGCCTTATCTGCTCATTCACCCGATTGGAGCATACCCCTCCGTGATAACATACCGCCTGGGTGATATCATACTCTTGAAATTTACGGATCGACAACAGAGCGGCAGGCATGTCTGGAGTCGTCCGGCTGCTCGGAGCATACAGTCGATTATTCTCGCAATACATAGCGTCACCTGTGATCAGAATCTTGCTCTGCTGCAAATACAGGCTGATATGTCCAGGAGTATGTCCCGGTGTGAACAGGATACGAATCCCGCCAAACCAGGGCAGGTACTCTCCATCTGTCACTAAGCGATCTACCTTGGCCCGCGGCGGATGCTTAATGAAATGCTGCATTTCCGGTGGCAGCTCAAGCTTCAGAAGCGGCTGCTCCCCCTCTATGTATGGTTGATCCTGTTCGTGTGCGCATACGGTTATCTGGTGGCCCACGGATTCCTGCAGCTCCGGCAGACTTCCAATATGGTCGATATCCTGATGTGTGAGAATGACTGTATGCAGCCGCTCCAATGGCACTCCAAGCTCCCGCAGTGCCTCTATGATTGCCTGAACCTGCCCCGGCATGCCTGTATCAACCAATAACGCAGTCTTCTCATCCCACAGCACTACCGGATTTAGTACGAATCCCCCCAGCCGCAGGCTGATCATTGCAACCCCGTCCGCCAGTATCATTACCTAACCTCCTATTTTTTTCTCCACATAAGAACGTGTATTAATCTGGACAGTGAAAAGTTCTACACCTCTAAGAAGCCCGCGATTCCTCGTCAACAATGGACGTCTCCTGCTTGGATTGAATTATTTTCGTTATGTGTAAATGCGGATTTTGAACAAACAGGTGAAAAATAGACTTGCGTAAATAAGCAGCAACGGTCGCCTCAGATACTACAGCGAGGGACGGCGTTCGCAGATAGCGAAAGAAGAAACCCGGCGTCCGGTCCGAAAAGCGCAAGGCGATCAATTGCAGCAGTCCCATCGCGATGCACTGACACATGACAAAACCTTCGATCGCTTGAATCGTTTGTTCAATCCGGCGCCTATCCTGTTCGTCTTTTACCGCTTCGAGCGGGTGGGCTTCCGCTTTTTTCAGAAAGCGGTTTAGCTTCGGCATGGACTTGCTCCAGAAGCGGTAGCCAAAAGTGCCGATGACCTGTTTCATTTCCCGAAACGTACACTCGATCTTGAAGCGATAACCGTACAGGCGAATGATGTCCGTGGCAGCCAGCGTGAGATCCGTACTGACCAGAATGGAGCAGCGGCCCTGATGAATCACCAGCACAGAACGCAATTCCTGATACCATACCTGCCCCCAAAGCAGATCCAGGCATAAAAATTGAACCTTCTTTTCTTTGCCGTACAAGGGAACGATAGCGGTTTGAAAATCGGCAGCACGAGTCGAGAACAGTTCCTTCAGTTTGACGGACGGGCCTTTTTTGGGCGGTCTGCCGCGTCCGGGCTTCGGAGCCCAGATGGCACGCTTGCAGCCGCTGCAAGGCGGGAACCGACAAGAAGTAGCGATCCAAGAGCAGCAGCAACGCTTGGCCGAAGCCTTTCGCCGCTTCGAAGCCTTGTTCAATCATTTGAACGACATGGGAAGGCGTTTCTGGCTCATCGTCCATTTTCTTCCATCTCAGGATGGTTTGGATGCCGTCTTGCAGATTTATGAATAAGGGTAGACAGAACCATTTTCGGGGCGTACCGGGGTAAACTGCTTGTTGTAACCCATTTGGCGATTATTCCTTTCGTGTGAGAACTAAAGGATACCATAATTCGCTCGATTGAGTTATTTTCTATGCGACGATTTTTCAACAAGAACTTTTGACTGTCCAGTATATTTACGAGGGCATAAAAAAGCCGCCCTATTTGTGGCAGCTGTTGGAGGACAAGTTTTTTATTTATTAGGTTTCAAATAAACTTTATAGCATATATCATGAGCAACCGTGCTTTGTTTAGTGGGATTAGCGTCATAATTATAATCAGCCGGATTTGTTTCAAAAGTATACAAAACATTTGTCACAAGGTAAGATTTATAATTCCATAAAATCATTTCTCCTACTCTTGGGACAAAAGGCAAGGCAACCAGGTCAGAATGTTCAATGCGGTTTCCCTCTTCATCATTTAATACAATTGCCAATTCGATAACTTTCAATTCTTCACCTCTAAAATGTAGAATTATTCTTTAAAAAATAACTACTATTCTAGGACCTACAAAGCAAGATGTATATCCAGCATCTGTTAAAATTTGAGCGACTCCGCCGACTGAGTAGGTCCCTGGCTTAGAGTAAGTCCATGATTTAGAGAGAGTTACTCCTCCAGTGTTCGGCCCCTTAAAACTTTCAGTTTCCGTCCAAACGCCTCCGGTGTTAAAAGAAGCATCAAAATTAGCATTTCCTTAACATCAGAGAGGTAATCAGCAGAAGTTTCAGTCGGAAGTATGGATATGCTTGTAGGTTCCGGTACCGTTAAAACTTCCTTGGCGAAAGTAACCTTAGTAGGGGCAGCAAAAGTAAGTAACAAAACAGCAATAACGGCCATACTTTTAAAGAAAATTTTACCTGACTTAATCATGAATAACAACTCCTTCGCTCTATTGTTTAAAAATTAATAAATCATGCTGACAATTCATTTTTTCCATTTAACACCTTCTTTCACTAAATGTCTCCAAAATTAGAATATTACAAAATATAACTTTTTAAAGCATTTATCTAATTTTCTCCTAAAAATTTCTTATTTATGATAGATTCCACATAAAGAAAAAGCCCCTGCATTGCTGCAGAGGCTCGTCCGATTCTTGCTTTAGTTAATGGTCTACCCCATGGCCCAGCGGTACGAACACGCCGCCACCTGATACCGTGGCCGTGCCGGTGATCGCGCCGTCCGCGCTAACTGCTGCAACATTGAGTCCGAGCAGGGTAATAACAACCACGATGAGTGCAAACGTCTTTTTCATTTTAAATCCTCCCTAGTCTAGTATTTGTTCCATTAAGCTTAGATACTTGTCCAGTTGGTCGGAGGTTGCCTGATTCTGATTCCGGAGTAACTCAAAAAGGGCTGCTGACTTCCTGAAACCCGTATCATCCTTTAGTTTAACTGATGATTCTAAAGATCGTAATAGTGTGTCAATAGCATATTCCATTTTCCCTTGTATCGAATAATATCTCGCTTCTTGGTAAATGTAATCTATGTAATAACGAACGTTCCTTTTTGTCTCGTAATACTCGCCCATTGAGTCGATCTGCTCTCGAAACTCTTCCAGGACGTGATCGACGTTGTATCCGTGCTTTATTGCTGAATCTAGGATGTAAAGCACACCCGGCAGGACTTCCTCTTCGTTTTTCCGTAGGAACACTAGGTAATCAGGTAATACAGAAATGTTTCCTTCACGCAGCTCAATGATATACCGGTTGGCCTTGGCGATCTCGCGATAGTATTCGACTTCAGCCCATCTCTCTTCATCCATTCCGTTGATCCAACCTAGTTCTTCATACATCGCTACACACTCTCTTGCCTCGTTATAGCGGCCTAGCTTTTCAAGAGCGATCCCCTTTAGGCACATACTATATCCAAAGTAATATACGATACTCCGTTTTAATCCGTGGCGACTCACCTTCTGACCGCGGGCGTGCTCCTGCTGATTGACATTATAGAAAGTATTTATCTCGGTGTATAGTCTATCGGCGATCTGGAGGATACCGTCCCAATTGTCCAAAGTAAAAGAAGCTTTTAGCATTTGAACCAGTGAATCCACGTTGATCCCGTTTAGATCCAGCTCCAATATGATCCATCCTTCCGTCAAATATAGCACAAACTTAATTTGTTGATCTTCCACTAGATACATAAAAATTAGATTCTTTTATAACATTTTTCCTTATTTCACCAATTAATTATGTGAGAAACATCACTAATTAAGTCTTTTTTATGCAAAAATAATATAATATAGAAATAATGCAGTATCTAATCATGTATACCTAATTCGATTTGTGCCCACGTACTCTCAAGTGAAAGTGCGAGTAATTAAAAAACCGCCCTCTGAGTTGGCGGTTTTTTGAGCAAACTTCTATCATCTCTATTAATATTTATATAAGTATCCATGATTCTCTCCCCCACAACATAATTAATGCTGCATAGGGGAGCCCGTGCAATCTAAAGGAAACCAGCCTCTAACGTCGAATATGTAGGCGTTGAAGGAACGCTTCCTTCACAATATTGCCTGCCAAGGAGGACTAATTACTATGGCTTTCACGATCCATAACTTGAAGGATAACAACAATGTTGTAATTAAAGAACAGCTTGGCGGATTTTCGGTCATCGAATACAAAGAGGATTTAAGCAGTACCACCATGTCGGAAGCGCAAGCTAACTTCTTCATGAGCAAAAGCAATATGCGCAACAAGCAGTTGATGGTGGAGCTGAACAACAGCGAGGTGATGCTGAGCGCCGGAGCGATGCAATATATGATTGGCAATATTGAAATGACCTCAGGCATCAAGGGGGTCGGCGGTTTGATGCGTAATATTATAGCCGGCGCGGCGACCGGCACCAGTGCAGTCAAACCGCTCTATAAAGGTACGGGAACGATCCTGCTGGAAACCACCTATAAATATATATGGTTAATTGATGTCGACAACGACCATATTGTAATGGAGGATGGCTTATTCCTGGCATGCGAAACTACGCTGGATGTCGCTGTCGCCGCACGCAAGAACCTGTCCTCTGCCGCCCTTGGCGGCGAAGGACTGTTTAGCCTCAGTGCCAAGGGGAAAGGCATTCTGGCACTGGAGGCACCTGTTCCTTCAGAAGAGGCCATTGTGGTCGATCTGCAGAATGATGTGCTGAAGGTCGATGGCAATTTTGCCTTAATGTGGTCCAACTCCCTCGACTTCACCGTCGAGAAATCGGGCAAAACACGCATGGGCTCTGCCGCTTCCGGTGAGGGTCTGGTCAATGTATACCGGGGCACCGGCATGGTGTGGCTGGCACCACTTATGAATTACAGAAATAGTCTGTTTGATCCAGCTACACAGTGAGATACCGGGCATCGTATGACCCCGCCATACCGTATAAAGAGCCGTTCGCCCTTAGCGATCGGCTCTTTGCTCTGCACAGCCCGCCGTGTTAAAGCTCGCCCCAATATACTTCCGTCTCATATTCAAAAAATACCTTGTCCTCTTGCTGGTTCCGTTCAAATAAGTGCTGAAGCTCCTTCATCATCAAATCGTAATTCAGAGCATCCGGGCAGGTGTATAGGACGACGAACGCAGACGGCCGCATAGTCCGTCATAATCGAACACTTGCTGATTGATAAACTTGGCGATGTGCATGGTGTCCGGCTTGAACCATGGATGCACATCTGGTGATGTGGAATAGGCAAGCCATCCAGATGGAAGGATAAGTGAAGATCTGCCCTGCCAGGAATTCCTCTTAAGCATTTGACAATCCCCCCAATTGTAACTACAATGGTTACAGATAGAATAATCATCTCAATTTCAAGAGTACAGGTATGTAAATCCAAGCGGAGGTGTCAAGATGACTATTGCATTAACAGGAGCAACCGGACAATTCGGTTCGTTTGTAGCAGAAGCTTTGCTGAAGTCGGTACCCGCCCATAATCTGGCGGTAAGTGTAAGAAACCCGGAGAAAGCTGCACATTTGAAGGCCCAGGGAGTGGACGTGCGGCATGGCGATTTCGACCAGCCCGAAACGTTGGATACCGCCTTTGCCGGTGTAGATCGGCTGCTGCTCATCTCTTCAGACGGCGACAATGACACGCGGATCCGCCAACATAAAGCGGCAGTGGATGCCGCTGTCCGCACAGGGGTAGGCTTCATTGTATACACCAGTGTGGGACATGCGGACGAGAGTTCCTTATTCCTGGCTCCGGTTCACCGTGCAACAGAAGAGTTTATCCGTGAATCGGGTATTCCGTATGCTTTCCTACGCAACAACTGGTACTTGGAGAATGAGCTGGGCACCATCCAGGCAGTTCTGGCTGGAGCCCCATGGCTGACCTCAGCCGGAGCTGGCAAGGTCGGCTGGGCTACACGTCGTGATTATGCAGAAGCGGCTGCAGCGGTGCTCAGCGGAGAAGGACGGGAGAATCAGGTGTACGAATTATCCGGCAAGCCGCTCACCCAAGAAGAGCTGGCAGCCATTGTCGGCGGAGTGCTGGGCAAGGAAGTCCCGGTACAGCAGGTCGATGATGCCGCATATTCGGACATTATGGCAGGTGCAGGGGTGCCAGAAGCGGCCCTTCCGATTGTAGTGGCCATCCAGGCCGCAATCCGCGAAGGCGCTCTCGACATTGAGAGCGGCGACCTGGAGAAGCTGCTGCAGCGTCCGGCCACTCCGCTTGCCGAAGGTGTGCAAGACATGCTGAATTCACTGCAAGCTTAAGAAGCATATGGAAGCAGACAAGGCTGGCCGCTTGTACAGGCGGCCTTGCGCTTGTGAAGAGACTGCCCTCAGGGTCCGGTTATACGGACGGAGGGCAGTTTTTTTGTGAAATCTACAAATGTCCCTTCTATGCCTCGTAGAACTCCGCAGATATGATATTCTAGGGAGTGATAGACAAATTTCTACAAGACAAGGGGGACTTCACATGAAATATTCCATTGGAGAATTCGCATCCATTCTTGGAGTAACGGCTGACACCCTGCGATTATATGAGAAACATGACATTATCCGTCCGGTTAAGACTGAGCATAATAACTACCGCTATTTCAATGATCTGGATGCCCGAAACCTGCTCTCAAGCAGATGGTACCGGAGTATGCAGATTCCGCTCCAGAGCGTGACAGAGCTGATTAATGATGCACCTTCCAAGCAGGTGGTAACCTCGATTGACACCGCCAAGCTGCAACTGGAGGCAGAGATTAAACGAAGCACGATGCTGCTGGAGAAGATAAGCGAGATCCACGATGAGCTGAAGCTTATTAGCGAGTCCTTCGGCACCTGCCGGATCAGGCAGATGCCGGGCATCTACAGAATTCAGCAGACGGATAAGAATCAACTGCTGCAAAAGGACCGTCTTAGAAGAACGGTTCACAGCTGGATGGAATTGCTTCCCTTCACCTTCTATTCCTTCCTGATTAAGAACCCAGAGCATATCTGCGTGGACGGGGGGCTGGATTACAGCTGGGGTCTGGCGCTGCTGGAGAGCGATCAGAAGAAGCTGGACGTATGCCTGAACGACTGCATCGAATATCTTCAGCCTGCGGCCTGCATCTCCTCCGTCATCGTCACCTGCTGGAAGGAGAATCTTGAGCGGGCGGCCTTCCAATTCATGCTGGACTACGCCCGCGAGAACGGATATACCCTTACGGGCGATATTTACGGCAAGATTCTTTTTACGGAGCATGTTGGTACCGTTAACACAACATATCTGGAAATTAATATTCCCGTGAATCTGCCTGCGGAGCGCCCCCTTAACACTTTTTGTTGAATAGTATGAGAAAAATTTCACATATAATTCATTGACCTTGGTATTACACCAAGGTTTAAGCTTTGGTCGTACTCAGGACGCTCCGGCAAAGAGAAATAGGAGTAGTCACTTACGACACAGGGGGAAAAGAAATGCGCAAACAACCATTAACCAGAATGCTCATGTTGTTGCTGTGCTTGGTTATGATGCTGTCCATAATAAGCGGCTGCAGCAGCGATTCGGCCGAACCGGCCGCCTCGAAGCAGCCTTCGGCGGCTCCGGAGGCTACTCAGCAGTCCGCCAATTCCGGGGAGATTCCAGCATCCTATAAAGCGGGAACTTACAAGGCGGAGGCTGACGGCAAGGATGGCAAGATTCAGGTGGAAGTTACCATGGACGACAAGCAGCAGATTACCGATATCCAGATCATCAGCCAGAATGAAACAGCCGGTATTGGTGTTGAAGCGATGAATAAAGTAACGGATCAGATCCTCTCAGGCCAGACCCTGTCGATTGATGCAGTCAGCGGTGCCTCAGAATCAAGCCAAGCTATCCTGAGCGCTGTCGAAGATGCGCTTAAGCAGGCTGGCGGAGACGTCGGAGCGTTCAAATCCAGAACAGTTGTCAAAGCAGGCCAAGGACAAACAGAGCAGCTCTCGGCAGACGTAATTGTTGTGGGCGCGGGAGCATCGGGTGTGTCTGCGGCTGTCTCAGCCGCAGACAAGGGTGCAAAGGTCATTATTATCGAGAAAACGGCCACGATTGGCGGGGCAAGCAACTTGTCCTGGGCAGGTAAATTCTACAATTCATCAGCCGCTGTCAGCAGCGGACTCAAGATCAATGTCGAGAAGGAAATCTCGGATTGGATTGTCAATAATCACTGGAGAGTGGATGCAGCGGCAATCCGTCAATATGTGACCCAATCCGGGGAAACCTATGATTGGCTGAGTCAGAAAGGCTACACAACCACATTCCTTAACATGGGCGGCGAACAGCTGCATATGCTTCCCGAATATGACACCCGGCAGGAGCTGCTGCGCGCCATGCTGGCAGAATCAGTGGAGAAACACGGCGGTCAGGTCATTACAGAAGCTACCGCCAAGAAGCTGATTACAGGCAGTAACGGAGAAGTGCAAGGCGTTATGGCCGAGAAAGCCGATGGAACTTCATTGGAAATTACGGGGACAAGCATTGTTATGGCCACCGGCGGATACGCCGCCAACAAGGAAATGGTCCGTGACGCCTTCGGCTTCGAAGGCGTAAATGGAGGGCTGGGTCAGAATATCGGCGAAGGTCTGGAAATGTCCTGGGCAGCCGGAGCCAAGGTTCCGGACAATTTCGGCGGGCAAATGCTGCATCAGACACTGGCGAGAGCCACGGAGAAGCTGAAGACTCAATACGAGCCTTTTGAGGCCAGCTATCCGCTGATGCTTACCTATCTGCCCAACTTCATGAATGTCGGCTCTTCCGGGGCCAGATTCCGGGATGAAGCCTCCACTCTTTCTTCCGTAGCAGCGGCCAATACCAGCGCATTCAACGGTCCCTACCATCTGGTTGTCATCTCCAAGTCCCAGATTGATGCTTTGAAGGCTAAAGGGATGAAGGGTGTAGAAGCACCTGCCCTGCCGGGAATGCCGCCGGAATTCTACCAGCCCTTCGCGGAGCAGTTCACGCTGGACAATCCCTGGAAGGATGCCGATAAGGTGTTCGACTCCATGGTAGTTAACGGTGACGGCTACAAGGGCAACACCATTGAAGAACTGGCCAGCAACGCCGGGCTGAATGCCGCTGTATTCACAGATGCATTCAACAGCTATCAGGAGGCGACCCGAACCGGAGTCGATACTGAATTCGGCAAGGCTAAGGAATACCTGCTCCCTATGGGAGAGAGTGGACCTTATTACGCCATTATAGCTGAGATCAACAATCTGGGTTCTGTAGGCGGATTGCTTGTCAATACTCAGTTTCAGGTGCTGAACGATAAACGTGTGCCTGTCCAAGGTCTGTATGCCGTGGGTCTGGAATCAGAAGGTGTGCTCTTTAATGATACCTACGTCGGAAACGGTGTCGGGATCGGCTACTCCTTCACTTCCGGGCGTCTGGGCGGTGAGGACGCAGCAGCCCACGCTCTGGCGAAGTAAATACTGTAACATTTCTAGGCTCCGGTAAGGGGGCCAACGAAAAGGGGAGCCTTAGGGTTCCCCTTTTTTAAGTGTCCGTAGGCGATTGTAACGGTAAACTTCCCTTGCGCTGGGAGAGGATTTGGGGTATATGCAATTCCCGCAATACAGGGAGGATCTCCTGCACACTGTTTTTGTTGAATTTCTTCAGAATACTGTTGATCTGGGATTTCAGCGTAGACGGCTCTACATGACGTACACGGCAAATATCCTGGCGGCTGTAGTCCTTCATAAGCAGATCCAGCACCTCCAGTTCGGTGGGCGTAAGTTTGGTCAGAATATGAAAATTATGGAGCAGGCTGTCTTCGGATGTCTTGATCCGTTTGAATTTCCGGGTGATCTTGCCCGCGATGTTGGAATACAAGAATCATCTGATAGCGCTTGGCATTGCCGGACTCCGGCTGAAGAAATGGGCATGGCTGTGCCAGGCCTGTCGCTGGCGGAGCAGATGTACCAGAAGCTCGCGCTTCTGGGCTATGAGGATAAAAGGACACAAGTGCTGTATCAATACTGGCCTCCAGACCGCAAGACTCATGAATGAGCATGTACAGGTATAACCTGCATTGTTTCTGCACCTCAAGAACGGAGCCATACCAACGCATTTCCTGCCCCTAACTGTATTTAGTACAGCTATTAGGTCAATATTTCCGCCAAAAACGAGTTTAGTTGTATTCCGTACAGCTATTATTCTCCCAAACGCCGCTGCACGTCAAAATGAGGGCATGTAACTGTACCGAATACAGTTACATGCCCTCTAGCCGCCTAATCCGCTAATATAGCTGTACGAAATACACTTACGACCTCCGCTATCCCCTTCTCATTGTGGCAAATAGAACCTCTGATCCACAAGGCTGTTTACCCGACCACAAAATCTGCATATCTCTCTAAAAACATTGTATTCTTCACAGGCAAATTATATATTAAAAACATGATATAAGACCTTAGACCCACATAATTTCTTGAATTACTAATAATAGCAAGAAGGTGTAATATATTGGGGTTAGCACCATGGATTGATTTGATTCTGTGCTTTATGTTGTTTGCTTTGCTTCTATACATGTTTGTTTCCGTTACGATCACGAACCTGCACAAGGTGTATCTGGGTTTCCACATCTCCATGATGCTATGGCCCTATTGCCAGTTCGCCATAAAAACCATAGAAAACCCGACGTACCAGTTGTTTTATGTGAAGCTTGCCTTTGTGGATGCTGCTCTCCTGACTACCGGCTTTATTTGGTTCACGATTCTTCTTACCGGCCAATCGCAATTTCTGCGCCAAAAAGTGTTGATTGGACTGTTTGTGCCTGCACTTTTAACATCGCTGGGAGTGATATTTAATCCAAACGGCTGGTTCGTCCGTCCTGTGAACGGCGGGTATATCGAAAGAACCTATGGACCTATTTTCTGGGTCAATATATCCATTCTCATTGTACATGCCATAGTTTCGCTGTATATCATCTATATCGCACTGGTGTCCGATCAGGCTCCCCGGATCAAGAATCAGGTCATCTTCATGCTCAAAGGCATTGTGGCGGTGACGGCCTGCGTTATGGCGGATATATTCCTGAATGTGGTCTTGGACGATTATCTGCCGGTCATCCCGGGGATGACTTCTCTTGGCATCTTACTCTCTGCTATCTTTTTCGTGATTACCATTAACCGTGACAAGGTATTTGATATTGTAACCATCGCGCATCAGGATATTATTGATACGATGGAATATGGGATTCTAGTGCTTGATGATCATGAAATCGTGATCGAAGTTAATCAATCTCTGACTCCTCTTTTACAGTTGCAGATCGGTGACTGCTTCGACATGGCAGGTATCTTACGTTATACCACTGCCACCCTCCAATCCTTCCTGGACAGTTACCGGGAACGCCCACTGGAGACCGCTGAAATCGAGCTGCTCCTTCCTGCGATCGGGCGGTATATTCACATTCATGCTGCACCTATCCTGGTTAGCGGCAGCCGGGTTGGACGGATCGTCACCTTTCAGGATATCACCGAGCTGCGGCGGTTGATTAATGAGACGAATCAGCAGAATATCAGTCTGCAGGAAAGAAATGAATCCTTGATCAGGGTACAAGCCGAGCTGTTCGAGACCAATCACAAGCTCCAGAAAATGGCCATAACCGACAGCCTGACAGGCTGCTATAATCGTCATTATTTGACCCAACAGCTGGAGAATGAGCTTATGAAGAACAGGGAGTCTCACAAGCCCTTTGCCATTCTGCTGCTGGACATCGATTTCTTCAAATCGGTTAATGATCACTACGGTCATCTGGCAGGCGATGCTGTAATTTGCGGTACAGTCGAGGTTCTGAAGCGAACGCTGCGGCACACTGATATTCTGGCACGTTATGGCGGAGAGGAATTCATCATCTACTTGCCCAATACAGAGCATGCAGAAGCGCAGCTCATAGCGGAGCAAGTCAAAGCCAGCATAGAATCGAATAGGATGGTTATCGAAAATATAGATCAGCCTCTATCGGTTACCATCAGTATTGGACTATTAGCGATCCATGATTTCTCAGCCGATACCGCCAGGCAAGCTACAAGCTACCTGAATGATCTGTTCAAATCAGTTGATAAAGCCCTATACGAAGCCAAACATGAAGGCCGCAACCGCATTGTATATAGTAAAGGCCACCCTTAAGGTGGCCTTGGGCATCAACTCTTCTTACGCTGAACAGGAATCCAGACCTCATCAGATGGCAAGGTTCTCATCAGCAGCTGAGACGAACACGGATATTTGCTTAAGGCGCTACGAATGCTGCCGGTACAATGATACAGCTGTTCTTTCCAATCGCCCTCCAGCTCTGCCGCCTGCAGCGCTTCCTTCGCCACCTCATTGGCAAGTGTCTGGAAGATGCTCTGCTTGCTTTTGATTAATCTTACACCGTTAGTTTGAATATTTATTATCGTGGTTTCGAAGAATACCACTCCCAGTCTATGAAGGAGACTATATCATATCCAGCTATACTAAGCCGTTAAGTGAACTGAGTAAGGATTCATGGCCACTCAGGCCATCTCTTATAGAAAGAGCATGGATTTCGAACATCTTAAGGTAGATCTGGCGGTTGTCGTTCAGGCTATGATCCCTGCGGAAGCTGCGGGTGTCATGTTTACTGCCAACCCTGTGAATGAGAACACCGAGGAAGTCATGATCAGTGCCGGATATGGCCTTGGTGAAGCGGTGGTCAGCGGTCTTATCACTCCCGAGCTGCTGGGTCCCGAGGATAAGATTATTTATCAGGGGGTAAAGGTTTTTTTCGAGGTACAACGTTTAAAGAGGAGTAATATACATATACTGAAATTAAAGTTCCAAAGGTTCTATTGGTTCCTTCGTTTCTGGGAATTTATATGCTAATATGGAGGTGAGGAGGTTGGTCGATATGTCTAAAGTTCTAAAATATGTAACTCTACCGCAAATGACTGAACGACGTCTGAACAGCGAAGCTGAAATTACACTTGCAAAAATAAGACTGCTTCAATCTGAACTGCGTCTTCGAGAAGCACAAATCGTACCGCTTCTTTCAGAAGAAACCCTTAGAGAAGTCGACGAATCCATTCATTCGCTTCATCCAACAACCCTCTTTGACTCTACATCTGAAACTCCAAGCGTTCCGGATTATCTATCTGTTCGTGACGTTAGCAAACTCACGGGCCTAGTTCCTCAAGTTGTACGTCGTCATTGTGCAAACGGCAAATGGGAAGCTGAACAGGTAGCTGGTCAGAATAGTACCTGGAGAATTAAACCGGAACCATTTATGAAGCTCTCGAACTGGGAGGCTTTTGTAAGGGATAGAACAGAAGGGATAGAGAGTTCAAAAAAAATTGCCGATCATGCTCTGGCACTTTGGGATAACGAGGGTCCTACCGATTATGGCAGCACATAAGGAGGGAATCAAGGAATAAATGTCGGCGTATTTATTGGACTCCAATCTCTTTCGTTACATGCACAACGATGATAATGCAGCTTATCAAAAAGCGGCTAAGGAATTTTTCACTACTGCTAGAAAAGAAGTTCTGGATGGGCAATCAATCATTTTACTTAGTGCAGAAGTGAAATGTGAACTTGAAGTTCAAATGCATACACTTAAAGATAGAAGCAAACGTATTATCTGTGACATGCTCGAGGGATACTTACCGGTGAGTGCCAACCTTTCGGTTGACCTTGAGCATGAACTCCGGAAATTCAGCAATTACATACGTTCTAACAAGTTCAACAGCATCTTCAAAAATCCTCATTACAAAATAGATTACTTACGTGCCTCTGACGCACGAATACTCGTTGATGCCTACCTAAATGATGCAATCCTGGTAACTGCAAACATAAAGGACTTTATTACTTACTCCGTCTTCTGCGAAACAGGAGAACAGAAGCTTTATGACTTTCTGAACAAACGTTACGTTGAGATTTCTTCAGCAGCAAGGACAGCCATCGAGGTAGACCCCTTTTATTTATCCATTCAGTCGAAACTGGAAGCCTTACAGCCTTAAATCAAAAATAATTGTTCCCAGTAAATTTAGCCGTCCCTAATCACACCTCTATTTTATACATCCAAATAGCCTCACGGGATTCAACCAGCTGTTCCCAATGTAGCGTGATGGCGTTATCGATGGGGATCTAAATGTATAGGCATGTGGGGTAAAGATGTGTTCAAGCGAACAATAAGCAATTTAAGGCCATCCCTTGCGGGATGGCCTTTTCTCTCAAACCAGATATTTAGCCATAAAATTAATCTCCTGCGCTTACGACTGCATCCCATTCTCGATCCGCTTCATGAACTCTTCAGCGGCGCTGTAGCCAAGCTGTTTGAGGTACCAATTGTTCGCCGCGGCCTCGATCAGTCCAGCTACGTCACGTCCTGGCTGAAGCTGGACCTCGATATGCGGAATCTGGACGCCGAGATATTCCGTGAACTGGGGGACCAGCTCCAGCTCATTATTCAGCGAATTCTCCCGCCATGGAGACAGCTCAATGTCGAGCACGATGCGGGTCTCGTCCTGAAAGGCCTTGCGTCCGTATTGGCGTACCACATTGATCAGGCCGATGCTGCGCAGTGCAAGGAATTCGCGTGTGGTCTCATTGTGCGTGCCGAGCAGCGTCGCCGGACCCAGCTTCTTGAGCACCACAATATCGTCTGCTACGAACCGATGGCCTCTTCTGATGAGCGTATGCGCAGTCTCGCTTTTGCCAATCCCGGACTTTCCTCTGAGCAGAATGCCGATACCTGATACGTTCACGCACACGCCATGGATCGACAGCTCCGGCGCCAGTGTCTTCACCAGATAGCTGTCCAGCTTGGCAATAAACTCGTTCGTTGTGTCCCCCGTCCGCAGAAGCGGAATCCCCTCTTGGTCACAAAAGAGAGTCAAGTAAGGGATCTCTTGTTGGCCTGCCGTTACGATAAAACACGGGGGATGATATTTGACGATATTGCCAATATGCAGCATACGATCCTCTACGCTTAACGTTAATAAATAGTTAATCTCCTTACGGCCGAGTACCTGCACCCGCTCCATCGGGAAAAAATCAAAATAACCGACAAACTCCAGCCCCGGTCTATGCGTCCGTGAGCGGGTAATTTCGCGGTCCATACGGCTGGCTCCCGCCAACACTTCCAAATGGAACGTGTCCGTAAGACTTTGAACAGTAATAGACTTCATGTTGTTCTCCTCCTGCGGCTAAGGCGCATCCGAATACGCTAGATTTCGCTGATATGCTTACGGTTATATTCAACGATCCATGTGGGGATTCCTGCTAACCTTTCTTGAGTCCGGTAGATTCAATGGTTGCTTGACACAATTCGTTTACACTTGTAAACTCAATTTAACGTTTACGTCCGTAAACAAATTTGGTTGAAAAAGGTGAAGCTAATGAACGCATCCCCCCACATTACCGAAGCAGAATGTGAAGTGATGAAGCTCCTCTGGGAGAAAGAACCTCTGTCCGCTAACGAGATCATAATCAAGCTGAAGCAGCAGATGCAATGGTCAGATCAGACGATCAAAACCTTCCTGAACCGGCTGCACAATAAAAAGGCGATTCGTTTCGAAAAATCCGGCCGGAACTACATCTACTATCCACTGGTTTCGCACGATGAATACTTACAAACCGAGAATCGTTCTTTTCTGGACAGGGTTTACAACGGGGCTGTCGGATTGATGTGTGCAAAATTTCTTCAAGAAGAGCAACTTTCGGAGAAAGACATTGAGGAGCTTCAACAGCTGTTGGAGAACAAGAAGAAAGGCGATTCCAGCACATGAAGCTGATCGAATCGATGTTCTCCCTCCTGCTGACCGCATCCCTGGCATCTTCCGTGATCATTCTGCTATTGCTACTACTTCGGAAGCCGTTAAACAAGCGCCTTGGCGCTCGAATCGTCCATATGTTGTGGGTGATCGCATTAATTAGGCTGCTTGTTCCTATAGCTCCGCACAGCCCTGTCAGCCTGTTCAATCTGCTGCCGCAGACGATTCATGACCAGGTTTATTTGGGAACAACGCTCGGATCAAGGGCTCCCTCGGAACCTAGTGAGGAAATCAATCCTAGTTACAGTTCTATATCGAATCAGACAGAGGAACCAAGCTCTACTAACACAGCTGCACACCCTCAAATGGCTAGCTCTGAAACAGCCCATTATGGGCCAAGCCATTGGCTGGCGATCAGCTGGCTTGGAGGAATTCTGGCTCTGGGTTTATACTACCTATCCGTAACGTTGCGATTCAGAAAAGAAGTTGCTATGGCGCGTAAGCTTGAGAACGAAGAGGTCCTCTTCATTCTGGAGGCGTGCAAGGCCAAGCTGGGTATCCAAAGGAACATTCCTATTTATGAGACAAGCAGCTTTCATAGTCCGTTCATTTATGGTTTGTTGAAGCCGGGCGTATATCTGCCGGAGGATCTCGTAGCCATTACCGATTCAGCGCAGCTAACGCACATCCTGCTGCATGAGCTGGCTCACTATAAACGGAAAGACTTGTGGGTGAACTTCCTGTGGACGCTGGCTGTCCTGATTCACTGGTACAATCCACTCGTGTGGTTCGCCATGAAGAGAATGAAAGCCGACCAGGAGGTGGCCTGCGACGCGGGCGTACTCGAGGTGCTTGGTGAGCGGGAATCTACATCCTACGGCACGACACTCCTCATGCTGTCACGGTTAAGTTCCCGAAGGTCCTCCCTTCAAGTCCATCTTACGCCTTTTTTTGTCCATAAGAATGAAATGAAACGGAGAATTACAATGATCATGAGCTTCAAAAAAGGGTCTTACAAGTTATCCATCGCCGCTGTTGTCCTGGTTTTCTTTATAAGCGCCGTTATTTTCACCATGGTGTCAGAGCCGGCAGGCGGTGCCGCTCCGGCTGCAGATTCGAATGCCGGCTCAGCTGAGAATAGTGCTTCCTCCTTTAAGATTGCACGGATTAATGATTGGGCTAAATGGTTTAACAATCTGGACCGGGCGACCGCTTTTGCTGATTTCGACTTCAAGGTGTCCGATTACCTGCCCGATGGTTATCAACTCCAGAACGTTGATGTCCTTCAGAAGTACGTCAATCGTACCAATGACCTGGCAAACATCACTTATGTAACCCATTTCGGCACAGATGAAGAGCAAATCATCGAGCTGGGACGAGTTGGCCAAAATGGTGCAGTCCTTTGCCTCCCCGCAGCAGATTCAGCATGTCCGTTATGACGGGGAGGGCAATTCATTTCCTCTATACGATGAGACGGATCTGCTCGAAGCGAAGGATATTCTCGGCTTTAAGGTGAAGTTTCCGCTCGCCTTGCAAGGCAAGGGGCTAACGCTGATTAACTCGACATTGCTGAAGGCTGGAGATCAGAACACCGGATTTTCGTTTAGACAAAGCTCGGATGCCTTGTGGAATTCTTATCGAGCAAGGTACGATTCCCCAATCTATGACCTGAACGACGAGCTCTCGCTTTATCAGAGCCAAGCTCCACTCTTCGATGCAGCCAAGCTCACCTACATTCGGAAGCTGGAGATGAACGGGATCGAAATTTCAGCTTACACTGATAACAGTCATCTTTACTTTGGACCTCTCTATTCCGGCAACGGCACGACGAAGGTTAAGAGCCAAACTTATTACTTGTGGAAGCAGGAAGATATTTATTATGCCGCCATCTTTTTGGGTATGGATCAGAACCAGGAAGCGAATCTGAAGGCTCTGGTGTCTGCTCCTCTTGAGGAATTAGGATAAGCCAAGTGCCCGTGCTGTTGAAGCTTGAATTTCCTGAATAAGAGCTGGATTATTCGATAGTGACATACCATAAGAAGGAATCATTTCTTGTAATTTCGGCTGCCACGCTTCAATATGCTGCGGGAAGCATTTATGGATCACCTCAAGCATGACGGAAACGGCGGTAGAAGCCCCTGGGGAAGCACCGAGCAATGCCGCTATCGAGCCATCGGCGCTGCTGATCACTTCCGTGCCGAATTGAAGCGTGCCTTTGCCGGCAGCCGTGTCTTTAATAATCTGCACACGTTGGCCTGCCACCAGCAGATCCCAATCCTCACTTTGGGCATTCGGGACGAAATCCCGCAAAGCCTCCATACGCTTATCTTTCGATAACATAACTTGTTTGATCAGGTAAGTGGTCAAGGATACGTTTTTTACACCTGCGGCCATCATCGTCAAGAGGTTATGCGTCTTTACAGAAGTGATCAAATCAAACATGGAACCGAATTTCAGAAACTTGGGGGAGAAGCCGGCAAACGGTCCAAAGAACAACGATTCCTGATTGTCGATCACTCTAGTATCCAGATGCGGGACCGACATCGGAGGAGCACCAACCGAAGCTTTGCCGTATACTTTGGCACGATGCTGGGCTACAATCTCCGGCTTTTTACATACCATAAAGAGTCCGCTTATCGGAAATCCGCCAATCCCTTTTCCTTCAGGAATGCCCGATTGCTGCAGCAGATGCAGGCTCCCTCCCCCACCACCGATAAAGACAAATTTTGCAGTATGACGTTCAGCGGCACCGCTCTCTATATTCCGCACTGCTAATTCCCACGAGCCGCCCTTAGTACGTTTAATCTGATCCACATTATGATTGAATTTCACATCCACATTTGAGCTCTTTAAGTGGGCAAACAACATGCGCGTTAAAGCGCCGAAATTAACATCCGTTCCGGATTCGATTTTGGTTGCCGCTATCGGTGTATTGGTCCGGTCTTTCATCATAAGCGGAATCCATTCCATCAATTTTGCCGGATCATCAGAATACTCCATTTCCTGAAACAGCGGGTGGTTAGAAAGCGCTTTAAAACGTCTCTTCAAAAAGAGCACATCCTGCTCGCCTTGTACAAAGCTCATATGAGGCACCGGCACGATAAAGTCCCGCGGATTACGAATCAGCTCGTTGTTTACCAGGTACGACCAAAACTGCTTGGAGGTCTGATACTCCTCATTCACTGCGATGGCTTTGCTAATATTAATCAATCCATCCGGTTGCTCGACGGTGTAGTTCAGCTCACACAGGGAGGAATGCCCCGTTCCTGCATTATTCCATTCATTCGAGCTTTCCTCTCCTGCGTTTGCCCGTCTCTCAAATACTGTGATGTTCCAGTCCGGTGCTAACTCTTTCAGCATGGACCCCAACGTAGCACTCATGATTCCGGCACCAATTAAGATAACGTCTGTTTTAGTTTGTCTGCTCATTTATACCATCCTTATGTTAGGATATTCTGGGGCAAATATAACTAATTGTAGTGTAACATTATTATTGAGAAATTAAAGTTTTTACTATTATATAATAGTTAGGCTATATCTGATAGTCAAAAAAGCCCGTTAGCTCTATGGCAAGCTAATCGGGCCTTTATCCTTATCTTCGTGTAGGCTCGATTCGGTATACCCCGGTGACGTCCGCACCGGCAGGACCGCCGGTAATCCGCCAACCGAAAGACAGCACAGCCTCCAGCTGGCTTGCCTCGGTTTCGCTCAGAGCCACTTCCGCTGCTTCCTTGCCTTCCTCCAGCTCCAGCTCGGCCTGCTTGCCCAGGGCAATGGAGATCCAGCTGCGGATACCGCGAATGGTATTGTACTTGATCTGATAGCCGCCGGTTACCGCCTGCTGGAACACCTCCGGCTGCTCACCCGCCAGGACGGTCAGCTGCGCATATTCAAAATGGTATTCGCTCTCGTCGACCGGCAGCTCACCTGACGCGACTCTGCGCAGCAGCTCTTCATCCGACCAGCCGAGGGAACGCAGCGATTCTACCAAAAGCGCATCCCATTGCGATAATTTCACTTTATTCACTGTATCTGTCATCTCCCAGCCTCCGGTTAGCCCTTATTGCAGGTAACTTACCCTGTCTAATCGGTATTGTATAACAGCCTGTGAGCAGATGCCAGTCCCCGTATTTCCATATTTTGAGGTGCCCTATTCTTCACAGCGCACAACTATATATTCTCCCAGCTACCAAGAGCCGTGATATCCTCCGCCTCTGTCTCTGCATAAGCTTCACAGACAAAACCGGGGATCTCCAAGCCATCCTGCAGCTCAACTTTACCCATACCGAGCGGAGCAGGTATTAATGCTGCAAAAAAACCAAACGTCTTAAGGGGCATTTCCCATATTTCTAAATGAATCGATGCTCCCCCCACCCCTTTTTTTATAAGGCCTGGTTTAGAGGGCACTGTAGGTAGCTTAACCAGCTGATATTTGGCTGCCGTAACCTCTTCACGGACAAAATGTGCTCCAAATTCATGCATTTGCTTCTCTAATGGGAACCCACGCATATGTAAGCCGCATACCGCCACTAACGTTGTCTCTGTCCGCAATGGGCTAACGCGTTGCAAGGTATCTTGGAACAAATCCGCAACTCCACAGATTAAATCTTCATTCTCGGCAAGCGCAAAAAACGTGATTCCAAACGGAGTGTCTGCAGCTGCATCACCTGCCGGAACAGCAACTGCACATAAATCCAGCAGATTGCAATGATTCGTATACCGTCCCATATTGCTGTTGGTGCCGATTGGATCTTGCCGAACCTGATCACGGGTCCAGGTTCCTCCACAGGTAGGCATGACCATCACAGCATTATTCAACAGATTCTTGGTAATGGCCTTCATCTCCTGCAGCTTATGCATGGCCTGAAAGACCGAAGCTGCCGTATGTCTCTCATCCGCACCCGAACGCAGCACTTTCTCTGTTACAGGAAAGGCTGCTCCGTGATGGGAATCAATAAAATCACCCAAATCGGCCCAACGTTCAGCGACCCATGGACCCTCATACAGAATTGCAGCCGCTTGGGAGAAGATATCATAATCGATGTATTCGATCTCCAGGTTCATTTTTTGCAGATTCGTTATGGCAGCATTCCATGCGTTTCGGTATTCATTAGCAAAGGGCCCATAGAAATCGGGGGCATTATTCGGCAAATACATTCTGGAGGGAAGGCTTAGGTGGGGCTGCGGATAATCTTTGGACCAGGGATCTGTAGGATCTAGACCGCGCGCAGCAGCATCTACATCTAGAGCTTCCTCTAAGGAGTGGGCAAATACAGTTACGCAATCAAGGCTGGCGCAGGCCGGAACCACACCTTTGGTGGGCCAGGCACCCAAGCTTGGTTTATACCCGACTAGATGATTCAGAGCAGCTGGAACCCGGCCGGAGCCTGCTGTATCTGTCCCAAAGGCAAAGGCTGCATGACCGCGCGCAACCGCAACCGCAGAACCCGAACTGGACCCGCCGCTAATTAATTCTTTGCGCAGCGCATTACTCGTTTCACCATATGGACTTCTTGTTCCCACCAACCCTGTGGCGAACTGATCCAGATTGGTTTTGCCCAGAGGTATCGCACCGGCCTGTATCATACGATTCACTACTACTGCATGTTCAGTAGGCAGATAAGCGAATTCGGGACAACCTGCCGTTGTCGCCACTCCTTCCAAATCTATATTATCCTTGATCGCGAACGGAATGCCCCACAGCGGAGAAGTTGCAATATCCATCGTTTTCAGTCGATCTAAATAAATCGCCAGTTGATCCATCGAGGGCGGAACAATCCAAATATTCATATCTGCATCTTCAATCGAACGGTTAATGATCTCCAGAATGATCTCTTCAGGCGTAATGAATTGGGCTGTATACATCTCCCGCAGCCACTTTATAGATAATACACGCGGGATATCAATGGAGTTCATGATGTCACCTTCCCCTTTGGAATTCCGTCTGATTCTACCGGTCTCATTTCATTTAGTTTCACTGCAAAATGCAGCTGCAGCATATCATCCCCGCTATCCAAACTAATGCCTAGGATCTCGCATACCCGTTCAATTCTATAGGTTACCGTATTATAGTGGGTGAACAGCTCCAAGGATGTCTTCTTCGCATTTCGATTATGCTTCAAATAGACCTTCAACGTATCGAATAACAGCGTGTTATGCTTAGCATCATAATTGAGGATGGGGACGATATACCGATTCCGGTAATCGTTTATTTCTTCAATATCCGGCAGAAGATACAGTAATTGAAATATGCCAAGCTTCTTATAATCAATGTAAGCTTCTCTATAATCACAAATCGTGCTGATATGATGGATTTTCTTAACATCGCTATAACTCTTAAATACTTTATCCGGATAATCGACACCATTCCCCAAGCATATGGAATAGGGCTCTGATCCAAATTGCGCCTGGATGTCCGCAGCAATCATATCTAAGGTTGTATTTAAATTACCTTCCGGAGGCAGAGATAAGACAAAGGTCAACTCTCCTTCCAACAGGGTTACCTGAATATTCGGACAAAACGACTTCATCCGAATTTTTCTGACCGCCTGCAGCAGCTGTTTCGTTGTTGGCTTGCTGTCTAACCAGCGGACCAAACCGACATACAGGCGATCATCCTTCTCCAGGGGACAGCCGCAGGCCTCCGCTCTAATATTCAAATCCTCCATAGTCACCATCCGGCCGGATATCCAATCTTGCAGGAATTGATCAATATATTTGGACTCCACTTCCCTGCGGGCATGGGCATTAATCATTTCCAGTCCTACCAGGACACCTACGCGGTCAATCGTCAGCTGATCCACGACAGACGACTCTTGATTCCACTCCAGAAGAATGAGCAGACACTTATTATATTGCTTGTCATTAACTGCAGAGATATATACGCGGGTTCGGCGTCCACCTATGGTGATGAAGCTGATCCCTAAATTACTATCGTCACGCATTTGGGACCAAATGAAGGCCTCTCCCATCAACTTCACCACATGCTCTGCTTGGGGGGACAGAAACAAATGATCCGAGTCATCCAGCAGGATGATCGGATTATTCACCATCGCATCAAGCGATTGCAGGAACTCTTCAATGCCTTTGCCATACAGCAGCTGTTGCGACAGCTTCTGGAACCGGCTCTGCAGAAGAGACAATTCTCTGGCCTCCTGAACCAAGACCCGCTCCATAATATCTCTCACCACATCGGAGAAGGAGGCGGACAGGGGCAGTTCAAATATAGGGAAATCCAACTGATTCGCCAGTTCCAGCGCACGCTGGGGGATTCTATCAATATACCTTTTTGTTTTGATACCTAAGGCCGCCACACCTCTTTCCACCAGCTGTGGAATAATGTCAGAGATCGCATCCGGCTGATCCCGGAATGGAAATCCGCTGGTAATCAGGAATTCACCTGGCCTTACCCAATCGATTACATCAGGTACTTCCATTACGTTCACCCGCGTTATGGTACGCTGCATACCATTCGCACCAGCCAGAACCACTGCATCCTTGAAGTCGGGTATTAATAAGATATCCCCGCAGGTGAACCCGATCTTATTGGTAGTCATAACTTCACTTCAATTTCATGGAATATACATCTTCCACAAGCTGCGTATTAAAGAATGTATTCAGCGGTGCCGTTTCTTGCTCAGCAGGCAAGAACACGCTGATTTGCTCCGTCGGCTGGTCATCGTCATTGGCCACGGAATGGATCACTCCGGCAGGAACGTGAAAGGTATCTCCCGCTTGGTAGGATTTCCATTCATCATTGCACAACAGCTTCACCTTACCTACAGTAATATGAATAATCTCGGCTACATCATGATAGTGCGGCAGGACTTGCCCCCCTACATCAATTCGTTCCCACAGAATAGAACTTGCTCTAATCCCCATGCCGTCTGCCTGTTCTGCTGACAGGATTTCCCGATGGTATAAATGAATATGATTGGGCATAAGCGCCCACGGATTGGCTTCACCTGTCAGAACCTTCGTTTCTTTGGCTGTGATCATCATTTCATCCCCCTTTTGAAAATTACGGCCACAGGACCACCGCCTGCAGGCCCTTGATGCTCTGCCCCACCGGAAACGTAAATCATAGGATCGCCGCATACGGAGGCAAGAACGCCACCTACGACAGCACGTGCATGCCGGGTATGATTAATATCTGAATCATTTAACATGGTATGCCTGCGGCTGCGGACATATCCGGTCGGGTCTGCTTCAGCCTTGGCCAATACTTGGACAAGCTCATCCTGTTCATGTTTGGCTATCAGCTTCCTGAGAGCATCCGCATCAATTGAATCCTTCATGACATCATGATCAATATAGAATGGGCCTTCTGAGCTGTACGAGTTGCCAAAGACGATCACTTCGCAGTAATTCAGTTCACTGCCGGCTGAGGTCGAAGCCACGGAGCTGTATTGTTCCCAGTCCTGGCAGATATCCTTCTCCTCTAAGCCGGCTGCCTCAATCTCCTCTAAGGCAATCGCTACCCCGAGTGCGGAAGCCCCACGTGAATAACCCATCGATTTGTAAGTATCTTCCGTCACCACTGTCACAGCTCTGCTGCTAGCATCCTGCAACTGCTCTGTAGTCAGCAACGGGCACTTCACCTGTACAAAATGAACATCGGCGTGATCCGTAATCCCCGCTTCATGAATGGCACGGTTGACTGCAGCAGCAACCTGCTCTACTTGGTTTAATCGTCCAATCTCCTCTGGCAGGAATTCAGGTGTCTTGGCTACACCTATCGCCAATGACTTCCGGTCATACTTCCGGGCCTCATCACCACCGGGGTTACGACTGACAACAGTTAAGTGGGGGCTCAATATGCCTTCCGTTCCACCTGACATCACATAAGAGATTTGCCTGGCCTTCTCTCCGATATAGCCGGCAAAGAAATCCTGCACTGAACGAACCGCATACCCGCGGGTATAATCATTCACACAGCCATTCCCTTCGGTTTTACCTAGTACAGCAATCACTTCATCGGGATGGATAGCTGCCTGATCCACATAGGTTCTGAGCGTCTTCACATCACTTGGTGAGGCCATAGGCACGCGTGTAACTGAACATCTCATATCTCATCCGCCCTTTGCCAGAATATTAACTTCTTCTCTATCCAGCTAATGCACCAGAACAGCAGCAGGCCGCACACCGCTGAAGCTATAATCGCCGAGAACATCTGCGGAGTCTCCATATGATAGGACGAGACCAATACGACATAACCCAATCCTTTACTCGCACCTACGAATTCACCTACGATCGCACCTACAATCGCCAGAGAGGTTGATATCTTCAACGCAGAGAATACATAAGGCAGACTGCTGGGTAACGCAGCCTCCAGAAAATCTCCCATTTCGTACCTTTATAAGTAGAGAAGAGCTCCCAAGCTTCATATTCTATCGCCTTCAAGCCCTTAACGCTGTTTACGAGAATCGGGAAAAAGCAAATCAACATGGAGGCCACCACCTTCGAGGTAAACCCGGTGCCCAGCCATACCACCAGCAATGGAGCCAACGCCACAAGCGGTGTCGTTTTCAAGGCAATGGCCAGAGGGAACATGCCTTTCTCCAGCGTCTTGGAATGAACGAAGATAATCGCGGTTATAAAGCCAAGCATGTTAGCGAGAATAAACCCGGTTAAAGCTTCCGATAACGTGACCAGCAGATGTGAGCCTAACTTCAGATCAATGACCGCAAGGATAGCCGTAGGCGAAGGCAGCAGATATAAGGGAATATCAAATATTCTTACAGCAAGCTCCCACAAGACCAGGAATCCCAGAGCGAACCCGACAGGATACAACCCATTCTTTATTTTATTGATCATAGATGTTTGACCTGCTTTCTTAGCTCATGAACTGTCCGGGAGAACTCGGGATGATCTTCCATGCCCACTTCTCTTGGACGCGGAAGCGGTACTGGAATAATATCCACTACGCCCGTAGGCCGCGGAGACATCATGACAACTCTGTCAGACATCATCACCGATTCATGAATAGAGTGGGTGACCATAACAACTGTACTCAGGCTCGTCTCAGCGCTCTCCCATAAACGAAGAAGCTCGAAATTCAGTTTCTCCCGCGTGAATTCATCCAGAGCCCCGAAAGGCTCATCCATCAACAATACCGTGGGATCGGCAGCCAAGGCCCGCGCAATCGCGATCCTCTGCTGCATGCCTCCGCTCAATTGATGGGGATAGTGGTTTTTGAAATCCTGCAAGCCCACAAGCTGCAGCGCTCCTTCAGCTTTCTCCCGGGCTTCCTTCTTCGAGAACATCTTCTTATTCGTGCCTAAGCTCAGGGATAGCTCAATATTCTTGATGGCGGTTAGCCAAGGCATTAACACCGGCTTCTGAAAAACCATCCCCAGCGAGGGCGAATCCGAACCAAAGATTACTTCCCCTCCCTTGTCCGGCTGAAGCAGATTCAGCATTAATCGCAGCAAGGTTGATTTCCCGCATCCGCTGGGTCCCAGAATCGTTAGAAATTCATTCTTATATACATCCAAGTTCACATTATTCAGGACCGGCACCGTGTCAAAGGAGAGCGAACAATTCTTTAGAGTCACAGCCGCTTCACGTTTAAGTGCCGAAGTTACGTTTATTTCTTTCAGATCTGTCATATGCCCACTCCGTTCACTCCTTAGTGATACTCCCATGGCAGCCACCCCTACTCCAGAAATTCATTGGTAAATAATGTACTCAAGTCTTGCTCCTTCTTCAGGAAATCTAAATCCAGCAGACTTTGCTGCAGCGTGCTCCAGGCCTCGAGATCCATCTTCCCAAGCGGGGGACTCTCAGGCTGCAGCATAGGAATACTGGCTTTCATCATATTGACTTCATGTTCAAGCTTCAGAGAGTCTCCATATTTCAATCCGAACTCAGCAGCTTCCTCCGGGTTCTCCACAGCGTACGCCCACCCCTTCATGGATGCCTGCACAAAGCTTCTAACCAGCTCCGGATCTTTATCAATTAGTTCCTGTGTGGTAAATAGAGTATCTGCATAAAAGTTAATACCACTGTCTGCAGGTTTGATAATATTAACTTCTTCCCCCGTCTCTTCAACAGCCAGCACCTCATTAATTACATATCCAGGCCATACCTTCACTTGACCGCTTAACAAGGGACTCAGATCGAATTTAACAGGCATTTCCTTAATGGTTGAAGCATCGATTCCGGCACTCTCGACCATAGCTCGGTAAGTAAGCTCCTCATTGCCGCCTAATTTCACGCCTACCTGTTGGCCCTCAAGATCCTTCATTGTAGTGATACCCGACGATTTCAAGCTGAAGAGCACAAACGGAGTCTGGCGGTAAAGAGTAGCTACAGCGGTAACGGGCACTCCCTTTTCACGGCCTGATATAATCTGGTCAGCCCCGGTGACTCCGAATTCCTCGCTGCCGGAAGCTACCATTTGGACTGCTGGGAAGTCTGAACCGCCCGGCCTAATTTCTACATCTAAACCCGCTTCTTTATAGAACCCTTGCTCGACCGCTGAATAGAATCCGGCAAATTGGGCTTGATGCACCCATTTTAGCCGCAACACCACTTTTTTCAGGGCCTCAGGTTCCGTTCCCGCTGAATTGCCGGCGGCAGATCCCGTCGCAGTTGAGTTCTTGCTATTGTCCGCACCGCATGCGGTTAAGAGAAGCATAAGCATGGTTACGATCAGGAACGATGATTTCTTGGTTGATTTGTGCCACATATACATTCCTCCAGTATTTTTATAGAAAGCCTTAGAGCGGTTGTAGAGCCTTCAGAACCTGTTCCGAGCTGCTGACACTGCCGAATACGCCGCCTTGCATGGTCACCATCTTCAGGGCTGCCAAGTGGTTGCCCTTATCTGTCGCACCTGTACAATCCTCCAGTATCAAACATTCGTATCCTCTGTCGTTCGCTTCCCGCATGGTGGTATGCACGCATACATCGGTAGTAATCCCTGTCAGAATTAGATGGGTGATTCCTTTATTCTTCAGAATGAGGTCCAGATCCGTAGCATAGAAGCTGCCCTTTCCCGGTTTATCAATAACAGGCTCCCCCTCAATAGGAGTCAGCTCTTCAATAATGGCCCAGCCCGGTTCACCTCTCACCAGAATCCGGCCCGCAGGACCCAAGGAACCGATCTCTGCCCCGACCTGCTTACTGCGCCATTTCTTATTAGGAGGCAAGTCGGAGAGATCCGGCTTATGCCCTTCTCTTGTGTGAATAACTGTAAAACCCTCGATCTGCCGGATACGCTCCAGAAGAGTTTGGATAGGCCCTATAGCTTGACTGGTTAATGACAAGTCATAACCCATTTGTTCGACATAACCGCCTTTTCCGCAAAAATCAATCTGCATATCAATAATCAGGAGCGCCGTCTTCCTGGGGTCAATGACGCCGTCGTAGGGCCATCGATAAGGGATAGCTTCAATTTGCATAGTATTTACCCCTCCTTCGCTGTCGCGTTAGTTTATATAACATTTACTCGTTCAAATGTTCATGTGTCATATTATATTACAAATAAACAAAGAAATCTTTATAATTTTTACGAAAATAACACTCTTTCGATTGTTAAATTCTATAAACCATATATATTACGTTATATTATATGACATTTAACGACGCCACTAGTGTGGAAATCCGACCTAAGTAGTAATGATTCTTCAGGGGTTATAAAGAACTTAAGCATTCAGGCAAGCCAGACCCAGGCTGAATCGTTCCGAACTAAGGCGGAATACCTGCTTCTTCCCAGATAATGTGGTATTCCTGACCATTGATTTTAGAATCGATCATTGTCACAATAAGATTACAGTCAAATATTACGGAGTTGTTACTTTTTGAGGCAGGCATAGACCTCAGAAGAGTCATGTTCGGCCCCGCAGGTTGAATACAAGCCGGGGTGATAGTTATAGCCTCTACGCAAAAGGGTTGGGAGGAACTGCAATGCCGCAAGGGAATATCCGCCCGGAACAGGATGGACAACCCGCGAAAGAGATCCGCGGCTCGGCCAGGGAATTGGCTGTACGTCTGATTGGGTTGTCCGGAGGAGCCGATAATGTGTCGGAAGCCGTTCACTGCACAACCCGGCTTCGCCTTAGACTGCGGGACAGCTCCCGAGTGGATGAAGCTGGCCTTTCCGGCATGCAGGAGGTTCACGGCGTCTTCTTTCGAGCCGAACAGCTGCAGATTATATTGGGATCGGCCAGCGTCTTCAAGGTACACCGGCAGGTTGTCCGCATTCTTCAAGACGGCGGGCCTGAAGTACAGAAACAGAGACCATCGATGCCGGTGGCCGGCACCGATGGTTCATCGTCCAAGGCGAAAGGCCTGGTAAACCAGGGCGTGCTAAGAAAGTTTATCGATGCGGTCAGCTTTTTTTCCGATATCGTCGTGCCCATGATTCCGCTCTTTGTCGGGGTCGGCCTGTTGCTGTGCCTGCTCAGCATGATGGAGGCCTTCGGCTGGGCGCCGCCGGGCAGTGTCTGGTTTCGAACCTTGTCCTTGTTGACCGCATCGGCGTTTCAGATTCTGGCCGTGATGTTCGGTTATCACACAGCCAAGCGGTTCGGGGGCACTCCTCCGCTCGGTGCCGCAATCGGCATTCTCATGACCCGTCCTGATCTTCTACGGGTCACTGGCTTCGGCGGAGTACCCTTAAGCTCCGCAGATTTAATGGTCACGCCGCAGTCTGGGTATCAGGGAGCCGTAATTCCAACCATTCTTGCGGTATTGCTGATGACTTTAATTGAGAAGGGGCTGCGCCGGATCATTCCGTCTTCCGTTGCTGTTATGCTGATTCCCTTTCTAAGCCTTGCCGTTGGGGGCAGCATTGCCATTCTGGTCATAGGACCGCTCACCTCTGAACTGAGCAGCTCACTCAGCAGCTTGCTGGAAGCGGTGTTCACATACGGCAGTACGGTTTTCGGGCTGCTGCTCGGGGGAATCTACAGCTCTATCGTCATGAGTGGGCTGCATCACGGCATACAGGCCGTTGAAATTGGACTGATTACCAATCCGGACATCGGCGTTAATTTCCTGCTCCCCATCTGGTCCATGGCAAATATCGCACAGGGTGCGGCCGGACTGGCTGTGTATGCCCGAACCCGGGACAAGGCTCTGAAAAAAATAGCGCTGCCCGCTTCGATCACCGCCTTTTTTGGCATCACCGAACCGGTCACCTTTGGCGTCAACCTGAAGCTTGGCCGTCCCTTCTTGGGCGCTGCGGCGGGAGGAGCCGCCGGAGGGGCTTATGTAGCCTTTCACCAAGTGGTAGCGGATTCGTTCGGTTTGACCGGGATTCCGATGATTGCCTTTATCGTCGAGCTCGGACCGATGAATCTTATTCATTATATGATCGGTTTTCTGCTTGCAGCAGTTACAGCCTTTATGACTACATGGATTCTGGGTGTGGACAAACCGCCTTCTTAAGGAACAATAATCCTAGATATGAATCGAAAAAGCATAGGAGATAAACATGAAAATCAAAAAAATTCTGAACAACAACGCGGTTGTGGTAAACGACCACGAAGAGGAAAAGATTGTCATGGGTTCCGGTATTGCTTTTCAGAAAAGGAAAAACGATATTATAGATCCGTCCCTTATCGAGAAAGTGTTCATTATGGGCGACCCGGATCAATATGGCCATTTGCAGGAAATGCTGCGGACATTGCCCGAGGAGGAGATTGCGGTGTCCGAGCAGATTATTTCGTATGCAGAACGCGAACTGGACGTAGCGTTTAATGAACATATTCATATTGCGCTGACGGATCATCTCTCATTCGCTTTGGAGCGGATCGCTAAGGGAACGTTGATCCAGAACACGCTGCTGGATGAAATCCGCATTTTATACCCGAGAGAGTTCCAGATCGGCCAACACGCCAAAAGCATAATCCGCGAAACGTTGCAGGTCGATATTCCCGAGGACGAGGTAGGATACATCGCCATGCATATCCATACCGCCTGGAAAAACGCCGGAGCTCACGGAACAGATGGCGAAATGGCGGCAATGATCCGTGATATTGCCGAAGGAGTGGAACAGGCCGCCGGCATTATGCTCAAACGGGGCTCCGCCAACTACGAGCGTCTGGTGACCCAGCTTGAAAATATCCTGCAATCCGATGAAACCGGTAAGCTTCTCAATGAGCTGAACCCCGAAATTGTACGAATTGCCAAAGAGCGCTACGCCCGGGCTTACTTGCAGGCTAAGGAGGTCGGCGATCAGGTGGAAGAGGATTACGGGTATACTTTCATTGACAGTCAGCTGGTATTTATCGCCATGGAAATCGGCCGGATATGTACCCGGTCGATGGAAGGTAATATTTTGTAATTGAAAATTACAGGACTTTAGACCCTTGATATTGTAAAAAATAACAAATAACACTCTTTTTTTGTTTAAGAAAAACAGGAGTATCAGTCTATAGCCAGTATCCGTTATAAAATTATAGAATTAACGCGACAATAAAATATGTCGGGATTGTTACTGTTAAGCAGGCAAGACCTAAAAATCCGCTTGGGAATCGATGCGATTTACGTGTCCCCCATGGTATTTTTAGGTCTTTTTTCTGTTTAAGATGACAAATTTTGAAACAGAAAAGGAGACAGACAGTATGACTATCAAAAAGATTGTTAGAAGAGCAGCAGCAGTAACCTTTACAACAGCATTGCTTGCAGGTGGCGGGGCTTCAGCTTTTGCCCAAGGGAATAACAGCAAGGATTACAAAGAAAGCTATGGCTTCTCCCACATTACCCGTTCTGACATCCTGAAAATACCGGAGCAACAAAAGAGCGAGCAGTTTCAAGTCACTCCGTTCAATGCTTCCACAATCAAGAATATCCCTTCTGCAAAAGGGGTTGACCAGTGGGGTAACGCAATCGATCTTGATGTTTGGGACAGCTGGCCGCTTCAAAACGCGGACGGAACAGTCGCCGAATATAATGGCCACCATATCGTGTTTGCGTTGGCGGGAGATCCTAAAAAAGGATGGGACACATTCATATATATGTTCTATCAAAAAGTGGGCGACACATCGATTGACAGCTGGAAAAATGCCGGCAGAGTCTTTAAGGATAGTGATAAATACCTTTCAAACGATCCGATTCTCAACAATCAAGCCGAAGAATGGTCCGGTTCCGCAACCTTGACGAAAGATGGCGGAGTCCGCTTGTTCTATACCAACCGCCAAGGCTGGGATCCGGCGAACGGATTTTTTGGCAAGCAAACCTTGACGACAGCTCAAGTTAATGTGTCCAAGCCGGATGCGGATACGCTGAAAGTGGATGGCGTGGAAGACCTCAAATCGATCTTTGACGGAGACGGCAAGATGTATCAAACTGTGGATCAAGCCTTCGGTGAAGGTGACTATGCCGATAACCATACGTTAAGAGATCCTCACTATGTTGAAGACAACGGTCGTAAATACCTAGTCTTCGAATCAAATACCGGATCGGAAACGGGTTACCAGGGAGAAGAATCGCTATCCAACAGAACTTACTATGAAGGAAGCAAACCCTTCTTCGAAGCTGAAAAAAATAAATTGTTGTTCGGTCCTAAGAAATCTCTGGCGGCATTAGCGAACGGCTCACTGGGTATTATTGAGTTGAATGATGATTACACGCTGAAAACAGTGATGAAGCCGTTGATTGCCTCCAATACCGTAACGGATGAAATCGAACGCGCAAACTTATTTGAAATGAATGGAAAATGGTATTTGTTCACGGATTCCAGAGGCTCCAAAATGACGATTGATGGAATCGGCGCCAATGATGTATACATGCTGGGTTATGTAGCGTCTTCATTGACCGGACCTTACAAACCGTTGAACGGCAGCGGACTTGTATTGCACATGGCTCTTGATCCTAATGATCCTATCTGGACATACTCCCACTTCGCGGTCCCTCAGGCGAAAGGAAATAATGTGGTCATCACCAGCTATATGACTAACAGAGGGTTATATGCCGACCAGCATTCCACTTTTGCGCCAAGTTTCCTGCTAAACATTAAAGGCTCGAAAACTTCAGTCGTCAAAGACAGTGTCCTCGAACAAGGGCAATTGACGGTTAACTAACCTCTTGGACACAAATAAGAGAGCATTAAAGCGGCAATTTCTTTTATGCACCATTTGTTTAAGCTTTATGTTCACTATAGGATTAGCAGCTCATTACTCCGGAAGGGACCACAACCCGAAGGAAGTTCCCGCTTCCCATCCAAATTTGACCTATCGGGCCAACTATCATTTCACAGCGCCCGACAAGTGGAAAAACGACCCCCAAAGGCCGATTTATTTTGATGGAGCATACCATTACTATTATCTTTATAACCGTGATTATCCCACGGGGAATGGCACCGAATGGCGGCATGCGACATCCGTAGATCTGGTGCATTGGACAGATGAAGGGGTCGCTATCCCCAAATATACGAATCCAAATGGCGATCCCTGGTCAGGGTCAGTCATTGTGGACGAGACAGGCACCGCAGGCTTCGGAAAAGGGGCTCTTGTCGCGATTGTGACTCAGCCCTCCGCTGGCAGCGGACAGCAGGAACAATATTTATGGTATAGTACCGACCGGGGACAAACATTTACAGCCTACAGCAGCAGACCCGTTCTGCCGAATCCGGGAACACCTGATTTTAGAGACCCCAAAATCATCTGGGATGACTTCTCCCGCAAATGGATCATGACCTTGGCGGAAGGCACAAAAATAGGGTTTTATGAGTCTCCGAACTTAAAAGATTGGCACTATACAAGCGGTTTCGTAACGGAGAATATCGGACTCGTAGAATGTCCCGATCTGTACCGGATGCGTGCGGACGACGGAACCTATAAATGGGTGCTTGGCGTCAGTGCCAACGGCAAATCATCAGGAAAGCCAAATACCTACGCCTACTGGACCGGAGACTTTGACGGAAAGGCATTTCACCCCGATCTCCAGGAACCACTGTGGCTGGATTACGGCTATGATTGGTACGGTGCCGTAACATTTGAAGATGGGATCAGCAGGGATCAAACTAGTCATCGTTACGCTTTAGCCTGGATGAACAATTGGGATTATGCCCATAATACACCGACACTGCGGGAAGGCTTCAACGGTATGGACTCGATTGTTCGTCAAATTGAACTTAAACCGGTAGGCGATGGCACTTATCATCTTGTTTCGCAACCGCTTGAAGCCTTAAGTCAAATGGCGGATTCAACGGTTTCATATCAACAAATCGATGTAAATGGCTCTGAAACGCTTCCTTTCACAGGAAATTCGTACGAGCTTGACGCCGATATCACTTGGTCAGAGATCAAGAATGTGGGACTCAGACTTCGGGAATCATCCGATAAAAACCGTCATGTTGATGTTGGAGTTTCTGTAAAAGGCGGGTACACTTATGTCAATCGGGCCTATACGGGGCACCCCGACAAAAGCGAGGAAAATCTGGAAAGCACGGCTCCCTTCGATGTAAGCAAGAAGAAAGTTCATCTGAAGATTTTTGTCGATAAAACGAGCGTCGAAGTCTTTATTGATGATGGAACCATAGTGTATTCCAGTCTCATTTTCCCTGAATTAAACGATCAAGGAATCACCCTGTTCTCCGAGGGCGGCACAGCGATTTTTAGAAATATTGTGATCAAGCCGTTCTACAAAACGCTACTGACATCTTGATGTCAGTAGCGTTTTAACATGTTCTCCAGTTCGTCCATAAGGAGCCGGGTTTACTCCCTTATCATGGAAGGAGATAGGGTGATAGTAAACATCTTGTCGAACGGGGTCATAAAGTTGACCAGCACCACCTTGCAGTTATCCTGCAGCTTCGCCTCGCGCACTGTGGCCGCCAGATGGCCCAGCTCGCCCCCCGTCAATTCAATCCAATCCTCACCACAGGTATACCGCAGGATACCACCGCTCCAGAGATAGCAGCCCTCTTCTGTAGGCTGCAGCTCTCCGGAAGTGAAGCTTCCTTCCTTCCCAAAAATGAAAGACAGCTGAGTCATGACCTCCCCCGGCTTATCACCATGCAGCCGGAGTGTCCAGCCCTCGTCAGTGCGCTGAACCTCCGTCTCTACACGGAACGTCTGTTCATGGGTAAGTGGGCGGCTCTGGTGCGGGAGTAAATACCACGGACTTACCGACGCCCCGGAGGTTTGCGGAAGCCATGCTCCTTCAACTGGACCGTAATAACCCTTCTTCTGCTCTCCTGCCAGGCGGTATCCTTCGGGCAGCTTGGTCATCTCCTGCATTGGCACATACCCTGGGTAAAAGTAAGAAGCCAGCTGCACGGCCAACAGCCTCACGGCACCGTGGCGGAGCGCAAAAAAGGATGGCGTCTCCGTAATCAGCGTCACACTGGTGTCGCCGTCCCTGAAACGGGCAACCGGTGCCCCGAAATCCGTATGCAGCCGGCTGTGGTAAATCCGCCCCTGATGACCGGCGGCCTCCATATTCTGCAGATAGCTATACCGCAGAAAATCACCGTTCAATATTTGCTCATATTTCACGGGCAGGGCCGCTGAGGCCTCGAACGGCTGCTGCAACTCCGGCTCCAGCAGCATCCGCACAAGCACGTTGACGGAGCAGACACCCGGATCAACAAGCGCCCGGCCGGCCCATTCAGCCATGCCCGCAAGCAGTGCATCCCTGTCGGAACGGGCCAGAATCGCATAAGGCAAATAATACGGAGACAGATCGTGATAGCTTCCCAGATCCTGCCGTCCAGAATAATCGGTCACGACCTCGCCGCTAGGATGAACCAGATAGACCATCATCTGCAAATTTAGACGGACCGGGTCCAGCAGCTCCGGCCGGTCCAGCAGACGGGCGGCGTGAATCAGCATAATGTCGCTAACTGCGCTGTAAATGCCGTTGCTCCGCTCCGTCCATTCCCCGTCCGGGGTAATGTCCATCCCTTCCGCCAGCCATTGATCGGCCCGCTCAGCAGCCTCTTCCAGTCCAAACAGCTCATGCAGAAATCCCAGTGCTGCGCATAGTACCCAGCGGTGATTCGGCGTGTGGCATCCCCCTGTAAGCATGACGGGGACGGTCCGCTTCAGAAACAGCCTCATGTTATTCAGCACCGGCTTCAGCGGCTCCCAGTCCTGCCGAGCCAGCAATTGGTACAGCTGGGCGTAGCCGACAATGACAAAGGCCGTATCCGGCGGAGAGTGATAGTTCGTCCAGCCTGGAGAGATAGAGCCGTCCTCGTGCTGGGCGCGCAGCACGAACTCCGTCGCCAGCAGCAGCCGCGCCAGCAGCCGCTCATCCCGATAATATGTAGAATCGGGATTGGCCAGAGCCGCTCCCCAATAACACATATCGGTCGGCGTGCCTGTCGTATGATTGACCCAGGCAATACCCGTACCCGGGTCAATCGTCCCTCCATAATAACGGCTCACTGGGTCGAGCACCTGCCGGAACAGCCCTCCCTCTACCGCTCTGTCATTACTTTCCACCAGTTGCTTGTACATTGTATTCCCTCCAAGTTAAACATTCTGCTTCATGTCCGGGCGGTGCCAGGCTCCTTAAGACGTCAGTGGCCTATCCTCTGCCCGCCAGCTTGGCAGCAAGCAGGCGATGACTTTCATGGATTTCTTCCGGCTTACAGGCCGCCTTCAGCTCATACACCTTGACCTGTGCCCGCTCAATCATCGGTAAATAGGCATCATAGAAATCCATATTCTTGCTGTTCACATAGGGGCACCAGTGGTCGGAGAGACCGATGGTCTCATGAATGTGGACGCCCACAATATCATCCATCAGACCTTCCATTTCTCCCACACTGTCGTACAGACCCAGACGGTCCATCATAATAGCATGACCGGTATCATACCATATGCCCACAGGGGCACCCTTTAGCGCTCTGATAATCGTCTTGGCTTCCGCGAGCGTCGGAATCTGCTGTGGCTTGGAGCGTGTTTCGATGCCAAAGCGGACGTTTAAGCCCTTAGAAGCGGCCCGGTTGCATACTTCATCCAGGCTTTCGATAATTGTCTGCACATAACTGGAGCTGTAGGCTTCCCGCCGCTCCATCAGCTCCGCCCATTTGCTGCGGTAAGCTTCCGAATCTCTGCCCTGTCCGCTGTAGATTTGCTCCAGCTCTTTGCTGATATCATTAGGAAAAGGTACTTCACCAGGATGCACAACAACAGCCTCGCCACCATAACGCTGGGCGTATTCGGCTGAGCCGACCAGCAGCTCAATCGCCCGCTGCCGCTTCTCCTCATTCTCGAAGCCGAGCAGCACAGAATCGGTGCCGTAATCGGGGTCCGGGACATGGGGAAAGGTGTTGTGAACACTGGATATTCCAATCTCTCCCCGCTCGATCATCGGCTCGATGGTGGTCAGCATTTCCTTAGTCACATTGTAGTTCAGTTCCACCCGGCGAAAGCCCAGATTGCGGATTTCCTCCAGCATCCCGCTGCCGACAGTATGGCGCTTAATATTCCAGCAAGTTGAGAATGAGAATGCTCCTTTGTCCTCCATAACTGTGTTCTCCTTTTTCTATACCTTAGGGTTCAGCCTTTGACAGCACCAAGCATGACGCCGCTGACGAAATATTTCTGCAGCCATGGATAGACGGCAAGGATCGGTACCGTGGCGAAGATGACGGTGGCCGCCTTAAGGCTCTCCGGTGTCAGCGCGGTCCGGTTAGCTCCTTCCATCTGTGTCAGTTCAGATACCATATTGTTCTGCACCATCTGGAACAGCTTAAGCTGGAGCGGATACAGGTCCGGATTATTGATATACATCAGGGAATCCTGGAAGCCGTTCCACCTTCCGACCGCATAGAAGAGGGACAGTGTAGCCATAACCGGCATGGATAACGGCAATACAATTTTCATGAGTGTATAGAAATGGGAGCTGCCGTCGATTTCGGCCGACTCCTCCAGGCTGGGAGGGATATTATTGAAGAAAGAAATGAGAATAATCAGGTTAAAGGGACTGACCAATCCGGGCAGAATAAGCGACCAGACCGAATTGAGCATGTGCAGGTCACGGATCAGCAAATACTCGGGAATGATGCCACCGCTGAAGAACATGGTAATGATGATTACATACATGAAGAATTTGCGGCCCTTCAGATTAGTTTTGGTCAGCGGATAGCTTGCTGCGATCGTGAAGAGCATACATAACACCGTTGTAGCAAACGTAAGCACAATGGTGAAGATGAGCGAGCGAATCATCGCATTATCAGAAAAAACTTTAATGTAGGCATCCCAGTTCACTTCAATGGGAAAAATCGTTACTTCTCCGGAAGTGATTGCCCGGTTGGAACTGAGCGACACCGCAATCACATGTAAAAACGGAGCCAGACAGAACAAAACGAACAAGGCAACAAACACAATATTGACGATATCGAATATCCGGTTTGAGGTACGTTCACTCATAGCACTCCGCCTCCTTCCTTCTTTATCATAGAATACCGTCTCCGGTCACTTTTTTCGAAATATAGTTGGAGCCAAGGATGAACACCAGCCCTACCACCGCCTGGAACAATCCGACTACGGTAGCCAGCGTATATTGCCCGGATTCCATACCGATCCGGTACACAAAGGTGCTGAGCACATCGGAATATTCACGTACCGCTGTATTCCCGATAATGTAGGGACGGTCAAAGCCGATGGTGACCATTTTTCCAATATTGAGAATAAGCAGCGTCACGATGGTTGGTTTAATACTGGGAAGCGTAATATAACGGATCTTCTTGAGCCTGGTTGCTCCATCTACTTCAGCAGCTTCAAACAGCTCCTTGTTGACACCGGTCAACGCTGCCAGGTAGAGGATGGTTCCCCAGCCGGCACTTTGCCAGATACCTGTGAACAGATAAGTAATCAGCCACGGGTTTTTCTCCGTCAAGAATGGAATAGGATTTAGTCCCATGCCCTCCAGAACACCGTTCACCATACCGGACTGGTTGCCGAATAATTGATATACGATCCCCCCGATGATCACCCAGGAAATAAAGTGCGGGATATACAGGATGGTCTGCGATATTTTTTTGAACCATACCGACTTAATTTCATACAGCATAATAGCCAGTATAATTGGAGCCGGGAAGGAGACGAGTAAATCCAGAAAATTGAGCATAAAGGTATTGCGCAGGGTAGTGTAGAACTCCCTCATTCCAAAAACCTCGCGGAAGGCGTCAAAGCCGATCCACTCACTGCCTCCGATTCCTTTAAACAAATTGAAATCCTTAAAGGCAATCTGCACGCCATACATTGGACCATAACGGAAAATCAGGAAATATATAATAGGCAGCGATAGCAGCGCGTATAGTTGCCAATACCGTCTAAAGTATGTCGCTTTGCTCAAGTCGGTTTCCTCCTATGGAGAAAACCCGGATGGAGCGGCAACCACTTCCCCCGGGTTTTCACTTCATATTTATTTATTGAGCCGGTAGTTCCTTAAGCGCCTGCTCCAGCTCTTGTTGCAGCTTATCTCCACCCAAAGACATGAAATCCTTCATTTCCTGCTCGTAAGTGGCTTCAAATTGCTCCGGCTTGACCATCGCCGTCTTTACAATAATCACGCCGAGTTTGTCATTGAGTGTGTTGCCGTATTGCGCTTCCGCTTCAATCGGCTTGCCGAAGACGAGCGGTCCGACCGTATCCGTGTTGGCGATAGCGATAGATTGCTTCAGCATTTCCTGGTTGCGTTCAGGGAAGCCCATCACCCATGCTTTTTCGTTGGTAGCCTGGTCGCCGATGTTTTTGCCGTTGGAGATAATGGCCGTGTCACCGGCGTTAAACAAACGGTCGGCAAACTCCTGGGGGACATCTGCTTTGACTACCGGAATGCCGTCTTCCATGTCATAGTTCTCACCTTCGACTCCGTTTTGCAGGTTGATCAGATTATTGTCCGAGGCCATCCAATCGAGATACTTAATCGCTTCTACGGCACGCTTGCTGCTCTTCGGAATCATGAGGTACATACCGTTGGAGGCATAGCGGGATTTAATATGCTTATTGTCAACGTTGGCGTTGGTTAAGATGTCTACGGGAAGCACCTTGCTGCCCTCCACATTTTTGTAGAGATTATCCAGGGTACCATCGGCATAGAACAGGACATCCACATCCTCCGACCAGTAGCCTACATTGCCGTTCTGGATATCCTTGGCCAACTGGGTCTTATCCTCGTCCAGACTGAAATCCTTGCTGACCATTCCTTCGTTGTAGAGCTTGTTCAGAAATTGCAAGGCATCCTTGAAGCCTTCGTGAAGCGGCAGCTCATAACGCTGACTGTAGGTCAGATCGCCGCTGATCGGCTTCATGAAGGAATAAATCAGCGTTTCATACTGAGCCGGAGCCAGCGCCATGCCCATCGGGATGTTTTTGCTGCCAAGATTGCCCGGATCCTTCTCTTTAAACGCTTTCAAAGTTGTATACAGCTCATCGGTCGTCGTTGGCATAGGCAAACCCAGTTTATCCAGCCAATCTTGGCGGATGTAAGAGCTGTAGCGGCCTGTGATCGCCCGTTTACCCGGGATCGCGTACTGCTGACCTTCAAGCTGGCCGAATGTCAGTGTATCCTCACCAATAAATTTCTTCAGGTTGGGGCCATGCTCATTGAGCAGTTCACCGACATCGGTCAGGCCGCCCTGCTGGGCGTAGCGGTAAAATACGCTGGAATCATAAGTAAATACGATATCAGGTACATCGGTATTGCTCGCCATCAAAACGTTCAGCTTCGTTATTTCCTCAGAGCGCTGAATGGGTACAAATTCGACATCAATGTTATTCGGATCGCCGAACCGTTCCTGCACCAGTTTAGTCAAATAGTTGTTGGTAATGGTATAAGGCGCCGGGCTGTTGCCGCGGTCAAACACTTCCACCTTCAACTTAACGCGCTTGGCGCTTTCCCCTTCTGCCGCCGCCCCCCCGTTTGCCTTGTTATTATCAGAATTGGAGGAACACCCTGCCAGCAGGGAAATACCCATCACTGCGGTCAATCCGATTCCGATTGCCTTCTTCAGAACTCCTTGGTGTACGTTCACTGTCATTTTTCCATCTCCTTCGCCTTTCAGGCTTTAATGGTGACTTTATGATCCCCCAACCTTGAACCCTGTCCGTCCCTAGCGGAATCCATTTCACATGATGTTTATTCGCTGTGCTACTGGGCCGCTTGTTGTTCCGGATGCCCACAGTATTTCATGAATTTCAGGGGTTTGACAATAAACCTGTTTCGGATATTCCCCTTGCTGCAAATTCGGACTTCCAGTTTATCCATACAACTATTTTCGTGGGATAAACCGCTTTCACAAAGGCGGATCGATCCCTCTCAAACCCTCCCTTCCAAGGGAGGGTTTGAGAGGGTTGCACCCTCTGGACACCTGCAAGTTTGGCGAATAAGTCTGGCGGTACTGTGTTTAGGAGGCTGGGAGGAGGGAGCGCTTATCCCTGCGGGACCGCTTGAACGCCGCCGGGGGCGGCACGCTATCCCTGACGGGATGCGCGCCGGAGGCTAGGGTCAAAGGCGGGCTGTTCCTTCGGAATGCGCAAGATCTTAAGGGCAACGGCGGGCTGTTCCTTCGGAATGCGCAAGACCCTTAAGATCAAAGGCGGGCTGTTCCTTCGGAATGCGCAAGACCCTTAAGATCAAAAGCGGCTGTTCCTTCGGAATGCGCAAGATCTTAAGGGCAAAGAGGGGCTGATCCTGCGGAATGTGCAAGACCTTGGCGTGCGGTTTATGTTCTGGAGGTTGGACGGCCACGCTTCAACAAGCGGTAATCGCCCGGCGTGATTCCTGCGATTCGTTTAAATACCCTTCCGAACGTAATAGCATTGGCATAGCCTACCTGAAGCGCGATATCCTGCAACGAATATTCCGTTTCCAATAGCAGCTGTTCGGCTTCCTTCATACGCAGCTCTGTAAGGAAATCAACAAATTTCATTTTAAATTCCGTTTTGAAAAGATAGCTGGCATATTTGCCGGATACCTGAAACCGGTCGCTTAAATGCTTCAGGGAAAGATCGGGATTGGCAAAGTTCTCTTCAATATAGTCCTTCATTTCGTTGACCATTGCTCGGTAGCTTTTGGTCTCGCTGACGGAGACATAGGTACGGAATAAGTCGGTCAAATATTCAAACAGAATGCCCTTCACTTCATCAATGGATTCAGCGTCTTCCAGCTGCTTCAGCCGTACCGAAGCATTCTCCGCCGACAGTTCGTCCTGCAGTTGCTCCGACATCACAGCCACTTCCCGGCTCAGCATTTGCAGCATGGCCTCGACTAGAGAGCGAATATTGTCATCCTGTAAATAATCCTGTTCAAACGCATCGAAAATCCCTTCCAGCCTCTCCCGCCATTGGCCGCTCGACATCCGGAACTGCTTGACAAATTCGGCTATCATCTGTAAATACTTGTATGTCTCAAGCAGCGGCTGACGAGCTTCCCCACATGCCGCCAAAGCGATGTCTTCATGCATCAAGAGCTTATGCTGCATGACATTCTCCGCTGCCGCATAGGAATCACGGATGGCGCCCGGACCAACCGCTGCCAGTCCGATCCCGAAGCTGAGGGAGATACGTAAATTCTGCTCTACCCAGAAGCGGCAGTCCTCGGCGAATATACGGATTTTCTCCGACATCTCTTCATCACTTCCAGTCGTCAGGAAGAGAATCGCCGCCCGGTCGGTTCCAATCCACTCCGCCCAACCCTGCAGCTCCGCACTGCGCGCCAACTCCTGAAAGACATTCATCAGGGCAAATTTGAGTGTGTTCTGATCACCCCTTGTGTACCGATCCTGAAACACCTTCTCGTAACGGTTAATCTCGGCCAGTACAACTGTAAAGCGGGATGTAGAATGAGCACCGGAAAGCGGCGACAGCTCTTCTATCCGTTCGACCACGTTGTCCAGCCGCTCGCTGCGCAGCAGATCAGTGAATAGCTTGCTGCGCTGCAGCAGCAGATTCTCCCTGCTCTTCTTGTCATAATCCGTCATATGGTTGATCAGATCTTCCAGCACCTCGTCAATGAGCACCATTTCGTCCGATCTGTCGGTAGATTGGTCCATCATTCGGATTTGATGGCCTTCAATCCGGTTCATAATCACCTGAATGGGCTTGTAATTGCGCCGCGTAACATAGACCAGGTAAAAAATTGCGCTGACAACCGTTCCCAAGGCAATAGCCACCCAGAGATAGGAGATCACAGACACCCAGCCGAACAGGTTCCCCGCCTTGATCCCGCTGGAGAACGTCCAGTCAAGTCTTTCCAGATACATGGTGTTCAGCTGCTTTCCATTCTTGGCGCCTCCACTGTCCGAATGCGCCTGATACACTGTCTGTCCATCACTGCTAAGAATAGTCAGGAAGGACAGCTGTTCGTTGACCATGCTGTCGACAATCTGCTCAATCCCGCTCATTTTGATATTAATTACTAATATCCCCTCCGAGCCGAAGGGCAGAGGCATCCCTTTATTTATGGTAAGCACACGCACAGGCGTACGCTGAACGAACTCATCTTTATATTCCCTGACGGACTGCCAGCCTTCTGGCAAAGAGCCGGAGGCCATGCTGTCAATCCAGTCTTCGTCTACAAAACCTGAAAGATCCTTGATTCCAGTTTCAGTTAAAACGCTTTCATTTGTCTTGTCGTATAAATAGATAGACTGAATGTGGGGCGACTCGTTGGTAAGGTTGCGCAGGCTCTGGGCAACCGCATATATTGCCCCCGTATCCGTCTCGCTTTGATTGTTGAAATAACGCTTAAAGGCATCACTGCGTTCAGCAGCCTCCAGCACCGACAGTTCGGTTTCCTTTATCGTCCGGTCTACATTATCCACGAGATAGCTGGCGGAGATACGGTCCGCTTTCTGGGTCTCCATCTGTGAAATATCATTGATAAACACAAAAGAGGCAAAAATCAGTATCGTCACGGTAAGCAAGAAAATGGGAAAGTAGGACAGCAGCAATCGGTGATACCAGGTGCGTAACAATAGACAACCCCCTCCATACAACCGTTAAGATACCAGGCCGCGGTTCAGCCACTGATGCACGCACCGCCCACAGAGTTTTGAATGCGCCTTCATGAGTGTTTCTTCTGCGCGAATTGCTGCCATTATAGCATACGCGGCATGGACCCGGCTAACGAAGCAAGTAAAGGCAACATGCCAAATTTCGACAATCTTCTCCATCATAGTATTACGTACGGCAACCACAGCCCATCCACTTGCGTCCGGGTATCCATGGCCACTCCGTTCCAAACTGTCCCTGCCCACAAGAAGAAACGGCTTAGCCGTCCTCTGAAAGAGGCGGCATCCGTTTCTTCGAGAAATATAAGGATCATTTATGGTGTGAAACCCCGCATACCTATCCGCCCAAGCATCGGCCAAGCGGCAAATCATTGTCGAATCGCTTTACAAGCCTGTGCTTTCCCTAATATAACGGCGCGCCTTGATCGCATATTCCAGAGGATCGGCAAGCGCCGGGTCCTGCTCGGCTTCCACCACAAACCATCCCGTATAAGAATGGCGGGCCAATTCGGCGAAAATCTCTGCAAACGCAATGCAGCCATCGCCGGGTACGGTGAACGCTCCCGCTTTTACAGCCTGCAGAAAGCTGAGCTGATCCCGCATGACCCGCTCGACCACCTCCGGGCGGATATCCTTCAAGTGCACATGCTTAATCCGGGGTAAATGGGCACGCAGCACCTCCAAGGGATTCTCACCGGCAAAAGCCAGATGTCCGCTATCGAATAGTAGGGATACCTCGCCGGGTTCCGTAAGCTCCATTAACCGGGCAATTTCGGCCACCGTCTGTACCCCGGTCCCCATATGGTGGTGATACACAAGTGTCATACCCTTCTCGGCGGCCAGACGGCCAAGCCCACCCAGGCCTTCCGCGAGTGCGGCCCACTCTGTTTCCGTGAACACAGGTTTACCAGCGAACAGCGGGGTATCCATTTGCCCTTGAATACTCCGCCCCTGCTCTGAAACCACAATCACGTTGGCCCCCATCTCATGTAAAAAATCACGGTGCGCACAAAAGGCCTCTGCCGTCACCTCGTACGGACGTACAGTCAGATATGCGCTGAACCAGGCACTGGCAATCTCTAGTCCGCGAAGCTCCAGCGCCCGATGCAGCCGGTCCGGGGAGCGCGGATACTTGTTGCCCACCTCACTTCCCTGAAACCCGGCAAGTGCCATCTCGCTGATGCACTGCTCAAAGGTATTGTCCCGTCCCAGTTCAGGCATATCGTCATTGGTCCAGGCGATGGGAGCAATCGCCAGCTTGACCGCATGTTCTTTGAACATCATCACGTCTACCCCTTCCGTTTCTACAATAGTACAGATCGAAGGCCCGCCGCGTGTTTGCACACTTTGCTCCGGCAGCCCAGACTGTTTCAGTAGCTGCGCGCCTTCTCCAGCTGCCCGTGCTTCTGCTCGTAAGCGGCCTGCACCGCTTCGCTGCCGGACACTTCCGGGACACCGACATGCCACCAGGCTCCATAACCATGAGTCATTGTCTTTGGCAGCACCTTGATGTCGATCAGCGTGGACCGCTCCTGTCTCTGAGCTTCCTCCAGTGCGCTGCGCAGTTGCTCTGCGGTCGACGCACGGAAGGTCTTGACGCCATAGCCGGCGGCACTGGCTGCGTAGTCGATCTGCATTAATTCGCCGTTTAGCTGGCCCTCCGGGCTGCGGTAGCGAAATTCAGTACCCATACTGTTCAGACCCTGTTCCATCTGCAGATTGTTGATGCAGCCGAAGCCCGCATTGTCGAGCAGAATGACGTTGATCTTCTTGTTCTCCTGAAGGCTCGTCACTAATTCGGAATGCAGCATTTGATAGCTGCCGTCGCCTACCAGCGCATATACCTCCCGTTCCGGTTCGGCCAATTTCACGCCGAATGCGCCGGAGATTTCATACCCCATGCACGAAAAACCGTATTCCATATGGTAAGTATCTGGCACAGCCGAATTCCACATCCGCTGCATATCGCCCGGCAGACTGCCTGCGGCCCCGATGACGATAGCGTCCTTCGGGATGCAATCATTAAGTATCCCGAGCACCCGTGTTTGCGTCAGCGAAGTATTCAGCTTCGCCGCATACTCGGGAAGCAACTCATCGAAATGTCCGGCAATCTCGGGAACGAAGGAACCCGAAGTGCCATGCGCCCCCTCCTTCACGGTATACTCCACTCCAGCTAGACGCCTTCTCTCCTCTTCCCATGCCTTTCTTGCCGACACGATTTCATCCGTATAGGCGGAGCGGTAACCGCGCTCCTCCAGGGCAGCGGACAGCGCCTTCAAACCTTCAGCTGCGTCGCACACCACGGCCAGCGCATCCAGCTTGGCAGCATGATAAGGAGAGGCATTGATCGTCAGAAACTCCGCTTCGGGATGCGCGAACAGACTCTTCGAGCCTGTAGTGAAATCCGTAAACCGGGTGCCGACACCAATGACCAGATCCGCTTCTGCGGCCAGGGCATTAGCAGAGCCATTGCCGGTGACGCCTATGCCGCCGAGATTGTAGACGCAGTCGCTTGCCACCGCGCTTTTACCGGCTTGTGTCTCACCGAACGGAATGGCGAATCTCTCGGCAAAAGCGCGCAAGTCCGCTCCGGCATCCGCATACCGGACTCCACCCCCGCAGACCAGCAAAGGCCGCTGTTTACCGGCAATAAGCTCAGCCGCCGCAGCGATCTCATCCGGATGGGGAAGACGGGAAACGATTCGGTGGATGCGCTTGCAGAAGAACTCAAGCGGGTAGTCCCAGGCCTCTCCTTGCACATCCTGCGGCAGCGCGATCGTAACCGCCCCGGTGTCCGCCTGATCGGTCAGCACACGCATCGCGTTCAGCAATGCCGTCATCAGTTGCTCCGGCCGGTAGATCCGGTCCCAATATTTGCTCACCGCCTTGAAGGCATCGTTGACTGTGATCGACAGATTGTAGGTATGCTCCATTTGCTGCAGCACCGGATCAGGTTGGCGGGTGGCGAACGTGTCGCCGGGCAGCAGCAGGACCGGAATCTGATTCGCGGTCGCGGTCGCGGCGGCCGTCAGCATATTCGCCGAGCCTGGACCCACGGAAGCGGTGCAGGCCATAATTCGCCGCCTGCGGTTCTGCTTGGCGAACGCGGTGGCCGCATGGACCATCCCCTGCTCGTTCCTCCCCTGGTAGACCGTTAGCGTACCCGGCGCTTCCTGCAGCGCCTGCCCCAAGCCGAGTACATTGCCGTGGCCGAAGACTGTGAATATGCCGTGTACGAAGCGCTCCGGCCCGCCGCCAAAGTCCACATATTGCTGCTCAAGAAATTTCACCAGCGCTTGCGCCGTCGTTAGTCTGATCGTATCCACATGAATTCCTCCTTCGTCTCTTTACTGCCAGCGGGCAGTAACGACCTTTTTACGTGTGTAGAATTCAACCCCGTCACTTCCATTCGCATGAAGATCGCCGTAGAAGGAATCCTTCCAGCCGGAGAAGGGGAAGAAGGCCATCGGTGCCGGTACGCCCACATTGACCCCAAGCATGCCTGACTCGATATGCTCCCGGAAATAGCGCACTTTCCCGCCGTCGTTCGTAAAAATGCAGGCCCCGTTGGCAAAACGCGACGCATTGGCGATCTCAACCCCCTCTTCCACATCCTTGACACGGATCACCGCCAGGACGGGCGCGAAGACTTCCTCCTGCCAGATTTTCATTTCCTGGGTCACCCCATCAAACACCGTCGGGCCGATAAAATAACCCTCTCCCCGCACCGCGGCATCCTCCCGGCCGTCTCTGAGCAGCTTTGCGCCTTCAGCCACACCCTGTTCAATATAAGCGGCCGTTTTGTCCTTATGACTTTGGCGGATAACCGGTCCCAGAAACGTGTCTTCATCCAGGCCGTTTCCAATGTTCATCACGTCACATTCACGCAGCAGAATCGAGATCAGCTCATCAGCGACCTCTTCCTGCACCGTTACCACGGAGCAAGCCATACAGCGCTCCCCGGCAGAGCCGAAAGCCGCGTTCACAATCTGCGCTGCCGAAGCTTCAAGGTTCGCGTCCGCCAGCACGATGGAATGATTCTTCGCTCCCGCCAACGCCTGAACCCGCTTCAAATGTGCCGTTCCCTTCTTATATACATACTCAGCCACCGGCTGCGAGCCGACGAAGGAAATCGCTTTGACATCGGGATGCTCCAGCAGGCCGTTTACAACGTCATGCGCACCGTTAATCACATTGAGCACCCCCTTCGGAAGTCCGGCTTCCTCCAGCAGTTCTGCAAGACGCGCCGCCAGCAGTGGCGTGCGTTCGGAGGGCTTCAGCACAAAGGTGTTTCCACAGGCAATGGCCAGCGGGAACATCCAGCAGGGCACCATCATCGGAAAATTAAACGGCGTGATCCCACCAATCACACCGATGGGATAGCGGTACATTCCGGACTCGATGCCTGTCGCGATATCCGGCAGCTGCCGGCCCATCATCAGCGTCGGCGCACCAGCTGCGAATTCCACGCATTCGATGCCGCGCTGAACTTCGCCGTAGGCTTCTTTGAAGCTTTTACCATTCTCCAGCGTAATGGTCTTCGCTAGTTCATCCCAATTCTCCACCAACAGCTGCTGGTATTTGAACAAGATTCGCGCTCTCCGCGGCACCGGCGTTTTGGACCATCCGGCAAAAGCCGCCTTCGCCGCCGCCACAGCCCGGTCTACATCGGCTCTTGTGGACAGCGGAACTCTGGCCAACACCTTACCCGTGGCCGGATCGTATACCGGCTCCGTCAGCTCCGTAATTGCCTCTACCCATTGCCCGTCAATATAGTTGTGCAGGACCTGCACGGCTTGCTGTTCCACCCTACCCACTCCTTCGGCTCTAATGATGTGTTGCTGCTAATGTATTGCTGTAGCTGTGTCCTCTGAATTTGTGTTCTCCGCCTCCGTCGCCCTTCTTACTCTGCGCCTGAGCCGATTTCCTCGTTAGATAATAAGAACGCTTCCAATTCGTCCAAGGTTGGCATGGCATCCGAGCAGCTGTGGCGGGAGATGACGATGGATGCCGACGCACTGCCGCGACGCATGGCCTCACTGACGCCTCCGCCCTGCATCAGATTGTGGATGAAGGCGGAAGCGTAAGAATCTCCGGCTCCAAACGTCTTTAGTACGTTTGCGGGAAAAATGCCACTCCGGTGTTTCTTCCCGTCCGCCGTGTAGGAGATTGAGCCGCTCCCGCCATGCTTGATGACGACCAGCTTCGCTTGGTGCGAGAACCAGCGGTTGGACGTTGCTTCGTCGTCTGCTCCTGTCACATTGTACAGGTTCTCCATCATATTAAATTCCTCACGGGTGCCGATGATACAGTCGCATTTCTCTGCTGCCAAGTTATAATAGACCGCCGTTTCCGCGGCTGACTTCCAGGTGTAAGGACGATAATCCAGATCGAAAAATATAGTGACGTTATGCTTGCGGGCAAATTCCAGTGCCAGAAACACCGCCTCGCGGGAGGGGCTTTGCGCCAGTGCGGTACCTGAGATTAGCAGCGCTTTGGACTTCCGGATATAATCTTCCGAGATCTCCTCCGCACTCAGCAGCAAATCTGCCACATGGTCCCGGTACATCAGAATGCTGCATTCCTGAGGGCTCCGTATTTCAGTAAAAGCAAGCCCAGTCACCGCACCGGTCCGGTCAACGCTGACCTGGCTGTCGTCAATGCCATTCTGCTGCAGATAGGTTCGGATAAAACGGCCCATTTGATCATCGGCAATCTTGCCAATGAAGCCGGTGTGCATCCCCAGCCGCGCCGCGCCGATCACGATATTCGCGGGAGAGCCACCTACATATTTGGTAAACGTCAGCGTCTCTTCCATCGGTCTTCCGGTTTCATTGGCGTTCAAGTCTATACAGAGCCGGCCGACGGCGATTAAATCCAGCGGCCGCGCGGGATCGAACTGTAAACCGTTCATAATGACGCCTCCTTGAAAAAAGTTCAGTATGCCACTCGAAGATATAGAGTGCTACACTAGCGCTCTCAGAGAAATTAGATGCAAAACTGCATCTAATTTCAGTCGAAACACCTGATATCGGACAAATAAGTGCGAATTTGCAAATATTTTCGAGGAAATCGCTTGTTTAAAGCTCAAAATCCAAAATTAAGTGCATTATCGCATTTATTTGCTCTAAAACAGAATAAATTGGCGAATTAGATGCGTATTCGCACTTAAATTGGTGGCCGGGCTAATTGTGGCGATTAGACTTTGATGCTCCTAACTGAGAAAACGACAATCGACAGGGGGTAGGGTAAGCGCTTAACCTTATTTTCTACTTTAGTATAGTTTAGAATGTCCGGTTTGGCAATCCTGAAATTAGAGTCAGCCCTATACATTAAGTTTTCTGGCAACTCCACTGTTCCATTCTTAAGTTCATGTTATTTATGGACAAGTGGATACGGCTTTGCCGTCCTTTTATAAGGACGGTATCGTTTCAGCGAGAAATAGAAGGATAAGTTATCGTGTGAAACATATAAATTCTTATATTTGTACAAAAAGACCTTTCGCCAACCGCAAAGCGGGGGAAAGGTCTTCATTATAAGATAGGTTTCTTACTCCGGGCGGCAGATCCCATTTCCGCTTAATGCGGGGCCGGACCCGTGGAATGGCGAACAACCAGTTCCGGCATCAGCATGATCTTGCGCTTGGGACTATCCGGATTGTCGATGGATTCGTTCAACAGAATCATGGCTTGCTCTGTCATCTCGGGCAAGGGCTGGGCAATGCTGGTCAAGGCGGGGTGACAAATTTCAGCCAGCATCGTATTGTCAAAGCCCACTACGGACAGATCGCGGGGAATGGACAAACCTGCGCTGCGCGCCTCCTTCAATACCCCGATCGCCAACAGATCGTTGCAGGCGAATATCGCTGTCGGCCGGTGTTCCTCTGCCTGGTCCAGCATCGCCGCAGCCGCTTTGCGGCCGTTCTCCAGCGTTGCCGAAGTATGCGTGATATTGGCTGGATTGTCAAAGGGGATATCCGCCGCCTTAAGCGCATCCAGGAAGCCTTCAGCGCGCAGCTTGCTCCCCGGCAAATTGTCGGAGATGATGCCGAGCCTGCGATGTCCCAGGGACAGCAAATATTCCGTCGCCTGATACCCTCCCTTATAGTCATCCACCGTGACACTGTTGCTCTCAATCATACGGATATCGGCCGAGAATAGCACCAGCGGCACCTGATCGGCCAGCAAACGGCGGATCAGGTCCGGATTTCCGATATGAGAAGCAATGATTAGGCCATCTACCCGTTTGCGCAAGAGCAGCGAGATGTACCTGGCCGCCTTCTCATCGCTGCGATCCGTACTGCACACGATTAAGTCGCTCCCCTGTTCCTGGGCATAATCCTCGATGCCGCGGGCCGCTTCCGCGAAAAAGGGATTTGCGATATCGGGAATCATCAGCCCGATGGTTCCCGTGCGGCGGCTCGTCAGCGCAGAGGCCACCAGACTTGGCTGGTAATTCAGCTCCTCCATGATCCGGCCCACCTTCTCCCGCGTCTTGTCACTGATCCTCCCGCTCTTGTTCAACACCTTGGACACCGTAGCGATGGAGACTCCAGCTTCCCGTGCCACATCATATATCGTAGGTTTCATCGTTAGTTAGCCCGCCTTTACGTTCAATCAATCTTATACCTCGATTATAGGGAACTCGGCAGACGGTGTCTAATTGGCGGTGACGGCGGCTTGTACGCTCCGGCTGATGATTTGACTAAGATAACTACGCACAAGAGGGCCTCCGCCATGCGGAAGCCCCTTTTTGTGCCTGCCTGTTATCGAATGATTACCGTTCGTGCGGCTTGTGCGGCTTCGTCCCGAACAGCCACTCATGATCCGGATCGTTGTGAAAAACCCAGGTACGGACCGGACCCGCCATCACGTTAAGATAATAAGAATCATAGCCCGGTGGCGCGGATACCGGGTGATAGCCTTCCGGAACCAGCACGATGCTGCGGTCGGGCACGGCCATCGTCTCGTCGAGGCTGCGGTCGTCATTGTACACCCGCTGCACCACAAAGCCATGGGCGGGATTTACCCGGTGGTAGTACGTTTCTTCCAGATACGACTCTAGAGGCAGATTATCCCGGTCATGCTTGTGCGGAGGGTAGCTGGACCAGTTGCCACCGCCCGTTCGCACCTCCACGACCAGCAGGCTCTCAGCTTCACTCTGCTCGGGAAGGATGTTAACCACCCGGCGCGACATACTGCCAAAGCCGCGGTCCTCGGCCACAACATCGGACGGAGCGATCAGCCGGGGCGCATATTTGCCCGTACCCGGTGCAAGACAGACGGCCAGCTCCAGTTCCGTCAAGGCCGCAACTTCGTATTGCCCTCCTGCCGGGACATACACCGCATACGGCGGCACATCTTCAAATACAGACATGCGCTCTCCAATGCCTGTAAATTCCTGACCGTCCACCCTTACGTCCGCCTTGCCCGCCAGCAGCACCAGGCAGATTTCGTTCCCTTCCGCACTGCGGTTCAGGGTATCCCCAGCCTGCAGCTGATACACTTCAAAACCCACGTACTTCCATCCCGCGCTCTCCTTGCTCACTGCCGCCACCAGCCCATCCTTGCCGGGTGGCCCTCCCTTTATGATTAAATCGGTCATTCTCCTCGGCTCCTCCTTCATCAGGGTATGTGGACGCTTACAAAGCCTGCATTGCCGAAATCCCTTCTCCGGCGCAAAAAGACAGCTTGACTGGAAGCCCGCTACGGTGAGACTCCTTCGCGGCTTCGGCAATCCGTTCCGCCTGCTGCCCGTCCAGACCGCTGCAAATGACCGGCTCCTGCAGGCGAATCGCCTGGGCAAACGCGGCTATCTCATCCGAGAAAGCCTGGTTATACCGCTCCAGGAAGAAATGCTGTGGCTGATCACGCGTGACCGAAGCCGCGGTTGAAACTTCCACCGTGGTCGGACGGCAGTTGTCGGCGGTGGCTGAACCGTGGGAACCAAACACCTCCACCCGCTGATCATAGCCATAGACGGCCTTCCGGCTGTTATCAATCACACAGATGGCGCCGCTGGCGAAGGTTAGCGTAATGACGGCCGTATCTACATCTCCGCAGCGCCCGAACATCGGGTCAACCAGATTGGCACCCCGGGTGTACACTTCGGTCACTTCCTCACCCATCAGGTAACGGGCCATATCAAAATCGTGAATTGTCATATCCATAAACATTCCGCCGGAAGAACGCACGTAAGCTTCGCCGGGAGGCTGCGGATCACGCGATGTGATCTTAACGATATGCGGACTGCCCAGCTCTCCCGATTCAACCAGCTGCTTGAGCCTGCGGAAGCTCGGGTCCATCCGGCGGTTGAAGCCGACCTGAAGCATTACGCCCTCTTCCTCCACACACTGCAGCGCCCGGCTTGTCTGCGCCGACGACAGGCTGATCGGCTTCTCGCAGAAAATATTCTTGTGGGCACGGGCAGCCTGCTCAATCCAATAGGCATGAGTATCCGTCGGGGTGCAGATGAACACCGCTTCGATCTCAGGGTCATTCAGAATGTCTTCCCCACTCACAAATACGGAGCCCAAGTTCCGGCTCTCCGCCCAGTCCAGCAATTCCTCGCCTACCACAGCCTCTGCAATTGATTTCAACTTAAACAACGGCATTACACGCAGATTATCCGCATGCAGGCGGCCGATTCTGCCCGCGCCGATAATGCCTACTACGATTGGATTTACCATGTTCGCTTATCCTCCTTCGAGGTAAGCGCTTAACCATCCCGTGAATAGTATACTCCAAGCACCATTGAAGCTACAAGCAAATATTTCGCCGCTTCTTTTATCGCCGGATTAAACTGCCGGATACGGCACTCAACTGTAATACAATGCTTCTCCAAGCGCAACTAAAGCCATCGCCTGGCCATAGGCCATAGGGGCAATAATGATCTGCTTATAATCTGCTTTTGCCGCACCTATCGGTGTACCGCCGGATACGCCAAGCACTGTGCCCTCACTGTCAATTCTGCCCAGCACAGCCTGGATCGCTCTCAGGGCCTGCTGTGCATACGCCTCCGGCAGCAGTCCCCTGCGGGCACCGTGCAGAATGCCGGCCGCTATGGCTGCCGACCCAGACGTCTCCGTATAACTGGCCGGGTCATCCAGCAGCGTATGCCACAGCCCATCCTCACTCTGGCAGGCCAATAAGGCCTCTGCCTGCGAATGCAGGATCTGCTGAAGATAGGTGAAGACTCCGCTGTCCAGATACGGGCGCATCAGCTCCAGATACTCCGGCAGGCCGAGCGTAAACCAACCATTGCCGCGGCACCAGAAGGCTTCACTGAAATTGTGCCGGCCGCCAAAATGCCAGCCGTGGAAGAACAGTCCCGTCTTTTTGTCATACAGATATTTGATATGCAGCAGCAGTTGGTGCAGCGACGCTTGCCGCCATTCAGAATTATCGTACTTCACTCCCATTTTTGCCGTGAACAGAATGGCCATAAACAGTGTATCAATCCATATTTCATTGTCATTGAGCGTAATTTCACTCTTGCTCGCTCCTGATGTGACATGCTGATAGCCAAGCTCCTTTGTCCGCGGCAGACCATGCATCAGCCATTGCATCCATTCAAGGCTTAATTCCTCCGCTCCCTCCAGTTCCATCAGCGACAGCAGCGGTGCAGTCGTATTGATGTTCCGGCTCGGCAGCCCCTTCTCCAATTGCTTGCCCATCCACGGCTTGGCATAATCTTGATAACGGCCGTCCCCGAAATGCTGCTCAAGCTTTTGGAGCCCGTATAGCCCCACTCCCTGCGGCCAGTCCCATTCTTCCATTCCGAAATCACGAGCGAAATATCCCCGCCGTCCCGCATCATCTCCTAATTTCTGCAGCTCGGCTTCGTTGTCCGGCCGCTCCAGCTTCAGCAGCTTATCCGTCACGCGGTTCAGCTTCCCGATGATTTCGGCCTTGTTAACCCGGCTGTTATCCATCTGTGGCTCCACTCCTTCTCCCGCCATTTTTTGGTCCTCCCTCATTTGTGCGCTTTCCCTATATTTATTCTGAAAGTCCTGATCTCGTAGGGCTTAATCTGGAATGCCAAATCATCCACCCGCCATGCCTCCTGCGGCTCCTCCATCAAATTGCACTCCTGCCAGGATGCAATGGGGTAGGCACTCTCCACACGCACCCGCGTCCGTGAACCGGCGTATTCATGCAGGCGCAGTACCACATGGCTGCCATCTTCCGAGCGCTTTATGGCATCGACCAGTACATGTCCGCCTTGGATAGAGAATAGCGGCTCCCCATCCATTTCTCCAGGCACGGTACGCAGGGGATTATTAAGCTCCCAGGCCTCCTGGACAACCCCGCCCTCCACAAAATCTCCTGTATGCGGATAAAGCGCATAAGTGAAGGTATGCCTGCCCTGATCCTGCTCCGGATCGGGGTGAGTAGCCGATTTCAGCAGCGTCAGCCGCAGCACGCTGTCTTTGATGTCATAACCGTATTTGCAGTCGTTGAGCAGAGCCACGCCATATCCTTTCTCACTGACATCGGCCCATTGGTGGGCCACCGTTTCGAAACGGGCATAATCCCAGCTCGTGTTCCAGTGCGTGGGCCGTTTGACATTGCCGAACTGAATATCGTAGGTAGCTTCCACGGCATGGATATCGACCGGAAACGCAGCTTTGAGCAATTGATTATGCCCATGCCAGTCGATGACGGTCCGGAAGTCAATTCTGGCCGTATCGCGATAGAAAATGATTTGCTGGGTAATCGTGGAGAGATGATAGGTCCAGACCATGCGCAGGACAGCGCGCAGCGGTCCATTCTCTACCAGGGCACATTCGACAAGCTGCGAGATTTCCGTCATTTTCTCCTGGTAGAATATATCAATGTCCCAGGCTTCAAAATCCAGCGGCTTGTCCTCGAATACTTGAAGCACATTGCCGCGCATTCCGGGTGCCAGAAGCTCACGGCCGTTCCGGCGGTCGCGCATCGAGGTGAAATGGCCCTGATCGTTCCAGGCCACCTCAACCAGCGGTGTCGTCAGGCTGTTGCCGGCGACATCCGCAAGCCGCACTTCTCCCTCCCAAGAAGGAGCGTTGTCCTGCTGTCCCCGTACATATTGCAGGACTGCCGTACCCATTGCAGGCACGGCGGGAACATACACCAGCCTTCCGCCGTCTGCCGTCCGCTGCTGTTCCAGGAGCTGCCCGGCGGCATCATGGATGATAGCTGTATCCGCAACTTCTCCCGGCAATTCAAGATAACGCGGACGATCCCAGACCGAGCTGTTCAGCAGCGTGAGGCGGCCTTGCCCGCTGTTACTGCGTCCGGCTTCGCTCGCTCCGTTAATTAAAGCCAGCGACCGTGCCTCTCCTTCCGCATATTCAAGGTCGCTGTCCTCGTAAACCTCTTTAATCGACGAGCCGGGAATAATATCGTGGAACTGGTTGCGCAGCAGGATTTCCCAAATGCCCCGCAACTCTTCCGCCGGATAACTGGTTTCCAGATCGCCGCGTCTCACACCGGCCAGTGTGTGCAGCCATTCCGCATCCCGCAGCAGCAATTCCAGACGCCGGTTGTATTTTTTATTGCGGGCTTGAGAGGTGTATGTCCCCCGGTGGCATTCGAAGTATAGTTCGCCGTTCCATGTATGCACATACTCTTTAGTATCCCCGATACGTTCATGCAGTCCGGCAAAATACTCTCCGGCGCTGCCCATATTAATCTTGGGCATCCCGGGAAGCTTATCAAACCGCCGCCCAAGCTCCAGCATCTCCCGTGTTGGCCCACCGCCTCCGTCGCCCCAGCCATAAGCAAACAGCAAATGATCATTGATTGCCTTGTCCTGATACGAATTCCAGATTCCCCGCAGGAGAGCGGCTGTCATCCGGCCGTTATACGTATAGGCATCTCCATTCTTCTCCGAGGTTGTGATGAAATGCGTCAACACTTCAGAACCATCAAGACCCCGCCACCAGAAGGTGTCATGCGGCATCCGGTTGAACTGGTTCCAGCTGATTTTGGTTGTCATGAAAGTATCTATGCCTGACTTGCGCAAAATCTGCGGCAGCGCCCAGCTGTACCCAAACACATCCGGCAGCCACAAATATTTGCTCTCGATGCCGAACTGTTCACGGAAATAGCGTTTGCCCGCCAATATCTGGCGGACCAATGACTCGCCGGACGGGATATTGCAATCTGCCTCCAGCCACATTGCCCCCTCCGCTTCCCATCGGCCTTCCTTGATTTTATCGGAGATGCGTCTAAACAGATCGGGATAATCACGCTCCAGATAATCGTACAATTGCGGCTGTGTTTGGAGGAACTGATATTCCGGAAATTCCTCCATCAGCCGCAGCACGGTAGAGAATGAACGTGCCGTCTTCTCCCGGGTATGCTTTAGCCGCCACAGCCAGGCGACATCAATATGGCTATGGCCAACGGCTGTAATCGTCATATCAAATGTTTTGGGCATGGCATCAACCGCTTGATTCAAGCTGGCACCTGCTCGGTACAGCGAGATCGCGTGCGCCTCCGAGCCAGGCTCCGACCAGTCAATTTCACGGAACGCGTCGTTCAGCGCTTTGCCCAGCCACTGCTTCTCCGGCTGGTCGCTGCCCAGATAGCGATAGGTGTCCAGCGCCGCCTGCGACATATAGAACAGATCATCAATCGTTTCATCCAGATAACCAATCATCGCCTCGCTCAACCGGTGCTCTTGAACAACGGGCGGCCCCCCGCCCTCCAGACCTGACCACAGCCGAAAGACAAGTTCCACGGTTTGACCACTTAATTCCTTGCCAAAGATAACCTCCCTATGGTTGGTATCAACGCCTTGATAAGGCTCCCCGTTCACAAACAGCAGCGATTCAAACCCGGAGTTGTTGAAGGCCCCCGACTTGCCGAAGTCAAATCTTCCGGCGATCTTGAAGCCCGCTTGACTCAGGGGCAGCACCGTCACGGCACGCAGCCAGACATAACGGTCACGCCCGGACCAGCATTCGTGCAGCTTGATCTTGTCATGGAATGAGATTACATCCGGATATACACCATTCGCCCCGTCCTCGTCCTCCGCCAGCTCCAATTCCTTCAGTTCCAGTACCTGGCGATACCTGTACTTTCCAATTTCGGCCTGACGCCGAACCAGCTTCTCTTCTGTCAAGAACATCACATTTCACCCCTTGCATCCGTTTACATGAAGCCACTATAGCAATCTCCTCCCTCAAAAACTACTTTATAATTGCTGTAATGACCCACTTATATTGCATATCTTGCTTTTTTGTCCGTATAATAAGTGCATATTAGAGAATGTGGCGGTGAAAGATATGCTTGAAAGCGAATTGTTGTATGAGCAAGGGTATAGCGTACACATCAACACTCCAGCTGATTCCCTTTTCTATTATTTCGATTATGATCAGCGGTCCCACAATATCAATATGGAGTTTCAGCATTTTCATGACTTTTATGAGATTCATATTCTGTTGGATTCCAGAGCAACCCATATCATCGAAGGGAATGTGTATGCCCTACAGCAATATGACATCGTTCTGCTTCGTCCGTACCGGCTGCATAAGACACAATATCCGTTAGGTCCTCCGCATAAGCGGCTGATCATAAACTTTGCCATGCCCAAAAATATACCCGGATTAGAAACCGCTTACAAAAGTATGCTTCTCCCTTTTGGGGAAGAAGTACCGATCTACCGTTTAACGAGCGAACCGCGCAGAACCGTGTTTGATCCCCTTAACACTATCTTCACCTTATCGCATGGCGTATCTCCGCTGAATCCTGTGCTGATTCACAGCCTGTTCCAACAGTTTCTGTGTGCCTTGTTCCAGCAGCGGGACCGCAACAGTTATGTTCTGGATGAGATCGGAAGTGCCATTATGCAAAAAATATACTCGATTACCGCATACGTCCACAGCCATTACAACGGCGAGTTGTCGCTTGATTCCATATCCAGAGAATTCTATATCAGCCCCTATTATTTATCACACCAGTTCAAGTCGATCACCGGCTTTACGCTAACCGAGTACATCCAGATGACCAGAGTCCGCAATGCCCAACAACTGTTGATCTACACCCGGCATAAGATTTCCGTTATAGCTGAGCAGTGCGGATTCAACAGCTTCTCTCAGTTCAATCGTGTATTTAATAAGCTAAGCGGTATGTCTCCATCTGAGTTCCGCAAGCAGCAGCTCTCCTCCAATACAGCTTCAACCGGCCTGTCCTATTAATCAGCATAAACCCAAAAAGTAGCAACGCTTCGCTTGACAAGAGATAAAATAATAATTAATATCTAATTAGAATCATTATTAATAACGAATAACTATTTTTCCTGAAAAGCCATTTTCTCATCTTTTAAAACCACACTTAGGAGGAAATTTAATATGTCACTCATTGGAACAGAAGTAAAACCGTTCAAAGCATCCGCTTATCACAAGGGTCAATTTATCACAGTTACGGAAGAGAATCTAAAAGGACAATGGAGTGTCGTTTGCTTTTATCCAGCAGACTTTACATTTGTATGCCCCACCGAGCTTGAGGATCTACAAAACCAATACGAAGCTCTAAAACAACTTGGAGTTGAAGTGTATTCCGTTTCTACAGATACTCATTTCACACATAAAGCATGGCACGATAGTTCAGAAGCTATTGGTACAATCACCTATCCTATGATCGGAGACCCTTCCCATACAATCTCCCGCAACTTTGATGTGCTGGTCGAATCCGAGGGTCATGCTGACCGCGGTACTTTTATTATCGATCCAGACGGTATTATTCAAACGGTTGAAATTAACGCAGACGGAATCGGTCGTGATGCAAGTACTCTTGTCAACAAAATCAAAGCAGGACAATATGTTCGAAACAATCCCGGTGAAGTTTGCCCGGCTAAATGGCAAGAAGGTTCTGCAACACTTAAACCAAGCCTTGATCTTGTAGGAAAAATCTAAGGAGTTGGATAAATATGATACTAGATGCAGATATAAAGGTACAACTGAATCAATACCTTCAACTTATGGAAGGAAATGTGCTGCTCAAGGTTAGTGTAGGAACCGATGATGTATCTAATGAAGTCCTAGCTCTAGTGGATGAATTAGCCGCTATGTCCTCTAGCATTACTGTTGAGAAAACAAGCCTACCAAGAACACCAAGTTTTAGTGTGAATCGTATCGGCGAAGATACTGGGATAACTTTTGCTGGTGTCCCTTTGGGACACGAATTCACTTCATTAGTGCTAGCTCTACTGCAGGTAAGTGGAAGAGCTCCAAAAGTTGAGCAAAACGTAATCGATCAGATTCGAAACATTAAAGGCGAGTATCATTTTGAAACTTACATCAGTCTCAGTTGCCACAATTGTCCCGATGTAGTTCAAGCCCTAAACTTGATGAGTGTTCTCAATTCCGGGATTACCCATACTATGATTGACGGCGCAGCATTCAAAGAAGAAGTAGAACGTAAAGACATCATGGCCGTGCCTTCTGTTTACCTGAATGGTGAATTCTTAAGCAGTGGTCGCATGACACTTGAAGAAATTCTCGCCAAGATCAGTGATGCTCCGGATGCATCAGAGCTTACTAATAAAGAACCCTATGACGTGCTCGTTGTTGGAGGCGGCCCAGCTGGCGCAAGTGCATCGATCTATGCGGCGCGTAAAGGCATTCGTACAGGCATTGTTGCTGAACGTTTTGGGGGCCAGGTCATGGACACTATGGGCATTGAGAACTTTATCAGTGTGAAGCATACGGAAGGTCCCAAGCTTGTAGCCAGTCTGGAAGAGCATGTCAAAGAGTATGGCATTGATGTGATGAATTTACAGCGTGCCAAACGTTTAGAGAAGAAGGAATTTATCGAAATCGAGCTTGAAAATGGTGCCGTGCTGAAGAGCAAAACCGTCATCCTATCAACAGGTGCCCGTTGGCGCAATGTGGGTGTACCTGGCGAAGCAGAGTTTAAGAATAAAGGTGTTGCATACTGTCCTCATTGTGACGGTCCATTGTTTGCAGGAAAACACGTAGCCGTTATTGGCGGCGGTAATTCCGGCATTGAAGCAGCGATTGATCTCGCAGGCATTGTGAAGCATGTAACGGTGCTTGAATTTATGCCGGAGCTGAAAGCTGATGCTGTGCTACAAAAACGTCTTTACAGTCTACCTAATGTAACGGTAATAAAGAACGTTCAAACCAAAGAAATTACAGGCACCGACAAGGTAAACGGTATTAGCTACGTTGAACGTGATACAGAAGCAGTGCAACATATTGAGTTGCAGGGTGTGTTTGTCCAGATCGGTCTTGTGCCCAATACGGATTGGTTAGGCGATGTCATTGAACGTACTCGCTTCGGTGAGATCGTTGTAGATGGCCATGGCGCTACGAATATACCAGGAGTATTTGCCGCAGGCGACTGTACCAATAGTGCCTATAAACAGATCATTATTTCCATGGGCTCGGGTGCGACCGCTGCTCTAGGGGCATTCGATTATCTCATCCGCAATTGATGAATGAAACACATTAGAACCGAACCAATCCTTCGGTTAAGCGGCCCAGCTGCAGAAGATGATGACGGTAGTGCATTTCAACAAGCAGAAACCATTCCTCCGCACATAGTCCGCCGAATCGCGGATGGGACACTGTATTTTGTTTGGACGCTTTGTCAAGGGTAGGTTCAATCTCCTGCATTCTCTGAATGACAGTGTGTAACCCTTGGATTAGCTGCTCTTTGCTTTCCGGCTGCTCCGGCGTATATTGGGGGGAAGGCGGAACCTGAATACGAATGGGCGGGAAACTTCCTTCCGCAAATATAGCTGCACCAGCCTCGGTTTTTCCCGCTGGAGATACCAGGGCATCTTGGCTTGGCATCAGGCATTGATCAGCATTACGAAGCTGCATATACAGCGCCGAGTTAATGAGATGTTGAACCATCTGTCCGATGGACCACTCGTTCTCACTTGGCTGCTGCTTCAGCTGCTCCATATTGAAATGATTCAGCTCATGAATATAATGTGTCGCAGTTTCCTCAAAACGTTGTAATACTTCTTTTGTTGTAATCATCATGTATTAGCTCCTTTAGTCATCTTTTGAGCTAAGTATATAAAAACGCTACTGACACCATTATGTCAGTAGCGTTTTAACATGTTCTCCAGTTCGTCTCTAACCCGGTTCCGGAAGGATTCCGGCTCCAGCACAACCACTCCGCTTCCCCAGCTGAGCACCCAGTGCAGCAATTCTTCAGGCTGCCGAACGCGAAAGGTCACCAGCAACCCTTCCGCACCATCCTCTATGGATTCTGTATAGAAGTTGTTGGACTCCCTTACCTTATCGGCAATCTCAGACTGGACCCGAACGCGCACACGGATGTTGCGATCGTCTGGCGGCTTGTATGCCTCCAGATGAAAATCTGCGGGCAGCTTAAATCCAGCTTCCAGCTCGATTAGCTCCGTCATCCGGGACAACCGGAAATGACGGATGTCTTGACGCAACTCACACCATGCGATGAGTACCCAGGCCTCATGAAGCAGCACAAGCCCATAAGGAGCAACCGTACGAACACTTTGACGGTTCCCATCGGCTTCAGCGATTCTTTTGGAATAGCGGAAGCTTATTTTCTTTTCCTCCAATAACGCTCGGCGAATCACTTCCAAGTATGCCTTCTCTTGTATTCGTGCTACATCTTCAGGGGATGTACGCAACCGAAAGCTCTTGCGAATCCGGGAGGCCTCGCTGCGGATTGGTTCCGGCAGGATGGCTTCAATCTTCCCTCTAGAAGTACGAGACTTACTGCCATAGTGGGCATCAAACCACTGCTCGATGAAATCTGTCCCGATGAGCAACGTCACCGCTTCTTCCACCGTGAAACTAACCGGCGGCAGGAAATACCCCTCCATTAGGGAGTATCCCTGCCCTGGCGCCCCGATCACGGATACGCCTGCTTCACTCAAAGCCTGAATATCCCTATAGATGGTTCTCACGCTGGTTTCAAATGTAGCGGCCAAATCCTCGGCCCGTAACACTTTGTTACGCTGCAGCTCAAGCACTATGGCTAACAACCGATCCGTTTTGTTCATGCGGCTGCACCCTTTCATCAGAAACATGTGCCTGATTGGAGTTTTCAGGGCACTCTAATAAATTTTATTGTCTTCTTAAATCAAACGGATGTAATGAAGAAAGCGAGAGTTTACTAAGTGTGCGACAATTTCACAATGGCTAGAGTCTTCAAAATCTGCTCTACTTATGCTTCCATAATTGTTTAGGAACCCCTCGCAAATTCTATTCTTGGTTAAATTCAGTATAGAAACTAACATAACCTTTTACTCCTAATTTCTTCATTTTATAATTCACCCCTGTCTTTCCCCATAGTAGCAACCATCGAAACCACGTCAATGAATGCCTGTACAGCTGGCGAACTCCGTTGTTTTGATTTTACAACCATTCCAATAGGTAGTAGTTGGGGCGGATCAAGTGATAGAATTGTCGTTCCTTCCAGACTATTAGAGAGCATCATACGTGGTAGTAGAGTTATACCTAGCCCTTCTTGCACCATAGCGAATATTGTTGCACTGTCCTGAACCCTAAACCTAACATGCGGAGTGATTTTCTCTTTTTCAGGACCAGATTGATTAATAATATCAAATGAACACTCATCTTTAGATAAAATAAAATGTTCCGCCCCTAGCTCACTTAGAGCAATAGATCCCCTTTCCTTTAAATGATGTCCAGAAGGAACCAGTACACAAAGCTCATCTGTTAATATCAATGTGCTATTTTTTCCAACAGACGGATGAAGTAAAAATCCAGCATCAATTATATTCTGGTTTAGCCAATCTTCTATTTCCAATATGGTACCTTCAAAAAGCACCACTTCTACGTTTGGATATCTCTCTTGAAAAACTGTTATTATACGAGCTAGCATGCCTGCATGTATGAAAGGAATATAACCAATACGTAGTTTTCCTGTTATTTCTCCTTGTTCTGCTTTTGCTTCTTGTACGATAGCTTCAGCATAAGACACAATAGAACGTGCATACTCCAAAATCCTCTTCCCCACAGGGGTGAAAGTAATAATTCCCTTACGATTACGCTCTATCAAAGTAATATTTAACTCATTTTCAAAAGCCGTTAGTGCATGACTCACAGCAGATTGAGTTAAATTCATTTGCACTGCTGCTTCTGTAAAACTGCCTAGTTTCGCAAGAGCTACAAGGCACTGAAGTTGAGTTAAAGTCATATGAATTCTCCTCATATTAATATGAAAAACATGATTTGAACTCATAATGATGTTAATCTATAATTTTGTCAAGAAGAGTATTACAAATATAAATTAACGAGGAGAAATGTTTATGTTTAGTTGGCAGGCACATTCATTAGGAAAAGCTGAAGAGGTTGTGAAAAAAATAGAAATCCCCTTACCGGAGCCCCAAGAAAACGAAGCTAGAATAAAAGTTCTGGCTACAGTACTAGGTCTCCCCGATAAAATGATGCTAGAAGGAACTTATTTAATTACCAAAACACTACCCATTTCATTTGGTCAAGAGATAGTAGGTATTGTAGACAAAGCAGGCCTTGGATATCCATTTAAAGAAGGGGATCGTGTAATGGGAATTACAGGTTACCATGTTGGCTTGGGAGGATTGGCAGAATATTGCCTAAGCCCAGGTGACAGCACTATATTGGCACCATCAACGCTTTCAAATGAAGAAGCTGCTAGTTTCTTAGGCTCATTCCATGTTGCATATGTTGGTCTTGTTCACCGTGCAGCGATAAAACCTGGGGAAACGTTACTTGTATTAGGCGGGGCAGGCCGAACTGGTTCAGCAGCCATTCAATTAGGCAAAGCACTTGGAGCAACCGTCATTGCCACAGCGAGGGCTAAAGAACAAGAGGAGTTTTGCCGCGATCAAGGAGCTGACTATATCTTTAATCCAGCAGAGCAAGGATTTGATGAAACCATTGCCAGGTTTACTGAGGGTCAGGGCGTCAATGTAATTTATGATACGGTTGGTGGTGACGTTTATACTAACGCTGTAAATAGTATTACTTTAGGAGGGCGAGTTGTACTAATTGGGTTTGCGAGCGGAACTTGGGGACGCCCTGATCCATTGCATATCCTATCTAAAGGCTATTCTGTTACCGGCGCACTCCACTTAGTTCGCTCAGAAGAAGAACGTACTGAGAGTATCAAGGTTTTAAATAACATGCTAGAAACAGGAAAGATACATCTTCCCCCCACCTCTGTTTATGGATTTGATAATGCTCCGGAGGCCCTCGGCTCTCTTCGTGAACGACAATTAGAATTAGTTGTTGTAAGAGGAACCTAACTGATGTCATCACATATATAGTATTAGCACCTTATTCAAAAGCTCTAAGGACGTAAATACGTAGAATAAGGATCATCAAGAACATCAGGACTTTGACGTCCTGCGCCGCGCCGGAGCACTTCCAACGGCACTCCTAGATCAAGTCGAGGACTACTTCAACCAACTAAAGGTCGAACTGGACGACGAAACGGAGTGTGATTTTCGTTTAGAGAAGCACGGCTACATCGTCGTTTTCGAAGCGGGAGACAACGACCGCGACCACGGCAACATCGGGCTGAGCCGCGAAGACGGCGGACTGCTTGTTCCCGAGCATCAAAGTCTGATCGCCACATAAGTACAATCCACCGAATTAGTTGCGAATCTGCATCTAATTAGAAGATTTTTTCTGTTTTAGAGCAAATAAGTGCGAAAACGCATCTAATTTCGGATTCTGAGCCTTAAACAATCGTTTTACTCGAAAATAGTTGCAGATTCGCACTTATTTGCCCAATAACAGGAATTCCAGCTGAAATTAAATGCACTTTTGCATCTAATTTCTCTGAAATCTCTAGTGTAGCATTCTACATCCTTAGAGGGACCTAAGTAGTAACCAGCTATGCAACTATTTTGGGAGAAGGGATATGAAGCTACTCATTAAGTGATTTAACTTCCAAAATGGGAATTCAACGCCCCAGTATATACAAATACACGAAGTCCCGTGCTTCTCTTATCCGAACCAGACATATTTCAAGAAACCATAGAACGAGTATAGAATCAGGTGAGCTCAAGATCGGGGAAAATGCAAAGGCTGTATCACAGGCGCTGCTCGTATCGTTAATTGGACTAACCGTAATATTGAAGTCTCGTCCAGAGCGATCATTTGTCGATAATTCGATAGAAGTAATACTTACACTGCTGAAGTAATTCGGAATAAATTGAAAAACGAGCCCTAGAAGTGATTCTAGAGGCTCGTTACTTATGGTACGGTTCACCGCCCTGTAAGTGGTAAAGCAGATCCCATCGATGTTTGATAAAGTTCCAGCTTAAGAAACTGTCTAAAGGGTTAAGTTTTGGGTGTCAGCCAAATCGTTAACTAAATTCTTCATCCACTTACGGGAATAAATACGTGCATAGCCGAAGCCGAAGCGGACAACCTCCTCAAGAGATATGACAAGATACACAAGGAAGACAGGCTGCTTCCAGATGTACGACAGCAGCAGCCCGGAGGGTACACCTACAATCCACGTTGCAGTCGATTCCATGGCGAATACGAACTTGCTATCTCCCCCGCTGTTCAGAATGCCGCCGGCCATAATCATATTGGATACTTTGGCCCAGAGAAATGCAGCGAACACGATAATGATATAAGTGCCCATTTGTTTGGCATCCTCGGAGATGTTAAACGCAGAGACATACAGCCTTGAGCCTGCCGCAATGACAACCCCGACGATCAGGGAGATAACGATGCCAAGACGAATAAATCGTTTGGCGTGATCGAGTGCGACATCGATTTCGTTCGCGCCTAAACGGTTGCCGACCATGACCCCGGCTGCACTGGCCAGGCCGGACAATAAGCCGATGCACAGCCCTTGCAGCGGGAATGTAATTGTCATCGCCGTCATCTCCATCGTTCCCATCCGGCTATAGATAATTGCATATGCTGTTTCACCCAATACCCAGATCAATTCGGTCAACAGAATCGGATAGGTCGTTCCAAAAAACTTGCGAATGAGCGGTTTAGGAATAATGAACAAGTTCTTCAACCCGACAGCTCCTGGCAAGCGATACCGGTATACGGCACCAATGATCAGCAAGCATTCGAAAACCCTCGAAATAAGCGTAGCAATGGCTGAGCCCTTCAGACCAAGTTCAGGTGCGCCGAGATTACCGAAAATAAGCAGGTAGTTCAGTATAATGTTCAGAACGACTGTAATTAAACTTACATACATCGGCCATTTGGCATGCCCGGTACTACGCAGAATTGCCGAATACATCATCGTAAGCATGACAGGTACAAAGCCAAGCGACATAATTTGCAGGAAAATATACCCGTTTTGTGTCACATTCACGTCTGTGGTGAATAGGCTCAAGAAGAGCTGCGAATCCATGAAGACCGCTCCGGAGAACAGGAACGAGAACACAAAGCCGATGATGAGTCCGAGGCCCAGCACCTGTGATATGCTTTTGGCATCTTTGTTCCCCCAAAACTGTGCGGCATAAATCGATACACCAGTCGATAAGCCGGCCAATACGACCGCGATGATCCCATAAATCTTCGTCGACATCCCAACTGAGGCGATGGCCACATCCCCAAGTTGTCCGACCATCAATTGATCGGTCAAGTTGAGCAGTGCCATGAGCAAGCTTTGAAGCGTAACCGGCACAGCGATTTTATACACACTTTTGTAGAATTTATCCTTGTCTGACATGGTTTTTTCACAACTCCTATATTATTGATTTCATCTGCCTTGGATCTGATGTCATATCACTTTTTTATAGCGCATAAGCGTGTAATTATCTTTAGGCTGAATTTCTACAACCTTGAACTTTTTCGTAAAGCACAATTCCTGATAACCCTCTCCATCCACTAAAGTAATGTTTGAGGAGCCTCCTATGATGATCGGGAGCTGCATCAGAATAATTTCATCGACGATGTCCTGATTAAAAATATGCCAGTTCAAAAAGCCGCCGCCTTCGACCATCAGGTCAGTAATGCCGTAGTTTTCCTCCAACTGACGCTCAAGCTCTACGAAGTCGACTTTATCGTCGCCGCAGATGAGGCAATCCTTCCCTCTGTCCCGGATCTGCTGGATTTTGGCCTCATCTCTCCCCCGCTCGGTCGTGACGATAATCGTCTTCCCTTGATCAGATAGCACATGGCTATCCAGCGGAATGTCCAAAGTCCTCGTCGGAATGATGCGGATTGGATTTTTATTGTCTTCATATCGATTAGTTAGAAACGGATTGTCAGTCAGGATCGTATTTTTACCGACCATAATGCCCTGTACATCCCCTCGGAAGAGATGGATGTATTCCATATCCTGACTGGAAAACAAGGTGAAAAGCTCCTTGCTCGAATTACCCGCCCCCAAAGTTAACTTTCCATCAATAGATATTTGACTGAATATTGTTGTTTTCATATAGTTTCTCTCCTTCACATATTAGCTTCACAATGCGTTTAGGGACTCGTGGATGGTCTGATCTATTTTTTCCAGCGCTTGTTCAGCATTGCTGGAGTCCAGCTCAATCAGACCGGTATGCATCGACTCCCATACATGGATCATAAAAGGATGGGTCGGCATCGGACGCGTATTGCCCAAAAGTGATAGAATGTTTTGTTTGTTAGGTGTAGTAGAGGCGGCCAGCCGATTCAGCACCTCTTCATGAGCCGGAATACGCTGCACTTTGACCGCCCACATGGATTGGCATTCGTCGCTCAGCATAAAGCGCGTGAACGACAAGATATGCTCCCGCTCCCCGGACGTTAACGAATGATTCGGGTAAATCAAGCCGATCGAAGAAGACATGGACAACGATTGCCGGCCTTCAATGACTGGAAGCTGGCAAACGGCAAGCTTATCCTTCATATGCTTATCCAGATGGTTATATATCCACTCGCCGCTTATAATGGCACCCACTTTGCCGCCAATGAACTGCTCTAGCAGTCCTGTTGAGCCGTCGAGACTAGCCAGCACGCCTTGATCCATCTTCTCGCGGATGAATTGCAGCGCCTGCTTCATTTCAGGGGTAACGATATTCGGCTGTCCTGCCTCTACAGGCCAACCACCGAAAGCCGAGAGGAACGGAATAAACCAATAGCCTTCCTTCAGATCTGCCCCGATGGGCACGATGTCTTGAGCGGTCAGCTTCTCCGCTGCCTCTTCGAACACATCCCATGACGTCGGCGCACTGGCGTAAATCTCTTTATTGTAATACACAACCAGATGGTTACCTCGCAATACCGGTACACCATACTGAACACCATTCATTTGCATCGTTGAAAGGGCAGCTTCGGTCAACACATCAGCAAACAGCCCGTCTGGCACTTCGGAGTAAAGACCCTTCTCCACGTAGGAGGACATGTCGGCAGGAACCATCGCCAGATGCGGGCCTTGACCGGTTTCCTTGACTCGACTCAGGCCAGCAATCAACGCTGTAATGTTCATCACCTGCGGAGTAACCTGTATGCCGAAGCGCTCCGTATAAAGCCTACAAATTTCCTCCAGCACTTCAATCGAGGTATCTCCCGGTCCGTCAAACTCGTGCCATAACACGATTTCTTTTTTGTTTCTTTTCATCGTAGGCTCTCTCCCTTAAATTGCTTGTCTATTATTGTCTACGAGCACTAAAGCTTGATTAGGCGCAAGCAGCAAGTTGTCAAACGTCTGACCTGCACTGCTGGTCGTTAAGGAACTGTCAAGCATCACAGTCAATGGTACGTGGCCAGGTACGGCAGCCTTCAAATCGACTTGGACGGAAGCATCAGCGCTCAAGTTAAAGCAGCACAACAGCATTTGATCTCCATGCATATACCCATAAAGCACGGTACCATCCGGTGATTGAGCCACGAAGAAGTTGTCGGGCTTGACCAGCTCAAGCCAGTCTTTTTTAAAGTTGCTTAGCTCAGCCAGCAGCGGCAGCATCGGCGCAGGATTCGTCCAATTAATCTGCATGACGTTAAAAAAGGCGCGCAAGATGTCGGCTCCGTTCGTATTGTCTCCCAGACCGCAGTTCAAGGGTTGCTCCTCGTTCATTTCATAGCCGGTAGTCACGTACGGAATCGCGTTCGGAAGAAATTGATTAAATACCGCGATCATACGGGCAACCTCGACACCGCCGCGGCTCGTGATGCGCGGAGTATCTGCCGTTTCCGCACAGGCAAACACATGAATGTTTAATTCAGGCAGCTCCTCTAAGAATGCAATCAGATTGTCCTTCGTAATTTGTGTCATGACGTTCCACCCGCTGCCAAGCATGATGTTGTAGCCAGTGTTGGCCGCTTTCTTGTGATTACGGTTAAACAAGTCCTCGCTGATCAATATGGCATTCGGGTTAATCTCTTTAATCGTGTCAAAAATGCGGGTCAGCAGCGGAGTCGGAAGTACATGTCCGATGTCGATGCGGAAGCCGTCAATACCGTACGTTTCGAGACTAAACCGTACTGCCTGCTCCAGAACCTCCCACAGCTCGAGGTTCGGTTCTTCCCCCGGGTAGTCATTACATTTGATCGTATCGAAAAGGACATATGGCGCCTGATCGGGATTGATAAGATGTCTCACTTGCGGAGAGAAATCCTTGTAGAGGCGCAAGAATGTAATATCTGTCCAAATCGGTTGAACATCGTTAATCCAGTCCGAGTGCGCCGGCGATGTCGTTATGCCCATCTCTTGCTCCACCAAAGTTAATATTTCTTCCCCAGTCTTAGCTGCGCGCTGCTTCAACTGCTCCCAGAGTACCGGGTTCAGCTCGTTTGGCGGCTGTGAGAACTTCCGAAGGAACGCTGCGGTCTCCTGACTGCGATAGACGGACTCCAACTTGTCAGGTGTGCACTCCTCAAAAAAACCAAGCTCCGGAATCGGAGGCGGTGCAAAACCTTCCAGCGCATCATTGTTGATCCAATACACCCAATCCGGGTGCTCGGCGATAAACTCGCTGTTTCTCGCCGTAACGCGCGGAATGAAATCGACAACGGTCTTAATATCAAGTAAATGGCAGGCTTCTACCAGAGCGCTAAGCTCATCGTGAATCGTGAAGTTCTCCATGCCGTCCAGCAGGCTATCGTGCAGGTTCTGGTCCAGGTGGAATAACGATTGCACAGCGTAAGGCGATCCGATGTCTCCCTTCAGGTTCAACTTGCTATATTGGTTAACCGGAAGCATGTACAAAATATTGACGCCTATTTTTTTGAGCAGCGGCAGAAGAATACAGAACCGCAAAAAAGTACCGGATTCGATTGTTCCATCATGATTGTAATCCCAAGCTGTCGAGTAACGAACGAGCGAGGAATAGATTGCACTGTCGTCTAAATTTGTCCGTTCCTTGAGCAGATATCTCCAAGAAAGCTTGGACAAATACTGCAGATGCTCCGTCATAAAATCATAGGGGTGTACGTAAATTTCACCCTCTTTCTCTGCGAGAAAGCGATCATACTGACACTCGTTCCAAATTGCGGGTATCCAAATGGGCTCAACGTCTTTATCTTTGTATGCAGATAAGTAATCCTGAACTAATCCTAATTTGCTTTTTTGGCTCATCAGCAGGTCTCACCTCTTACTTTTTGTAGTTGTGCTTTACGGAATAAAAACTGTCTTTACAGTTTCACACTTTACCGCCTTCATAGAGCTTAATTCATAGCCGAGCAGTTCGTTAATCGCCGCTTCGTATTGCTCCAACTTTACTTTTCTGGTCACTAGATGCTTCAAATCAGGTGTCTCAGCGGCAAATCGCAAAGCCTCCTCAAACATATAGCGGTATTCTCCTGCCGCAATAATTTTGATCGCATGTTGTACGAATTTGGTAGGAGAAAACGTATACCGGTATTGGGCGTTAATTCCGAAAGGGACGATCCGACCTCCACGTTCAATCCATTTCTCTGCAATCTCGAGCTGAGTACCAACCGTGTCGATAATCAGATCAAACTTACGGCCCGAGCAGATTTCATTTACGTTAGTTTCGTTTAGTTCGGAAGGCGTCAGAGCGTAGTCTGAAGTCTTTTTTGCAAAGGCGAGCCGATATGGATTAATCTCCGTCGCAACTGTGAGTGCCGCTTTTGATTTGCTGACCATTTGTGACAAAATACCCATCGGACCCGACCCGAGAATAAGTACCTTATCCTCTGCCGAAACATTTGCCTCCTTAAAATTGTGCAGCACGCAGGCCAGCGGCTCGACCAAAACCCCCGCCTCCCAGCTCATATGATCAGGAAGACGGTGTGCAAACGTTTGTACAGTGGAGTAAAAAAAAGTAAATGTGCCATTTTGATTCAAACCTGCAATGGGCATCCCGTTTCCGTCTCTACCCATACACAGATGAGGCTGTTGCCTCAGGCAGTAGTAACAGTCGCCGCAGCTTTTATTGGGATCAATAACTACGCGGTCTCCCACCTTCAAGCGGTCGACATTGCTGCCGATTTCAACGACAGTGCCTACAGCCTCATGACCGCGAATAATACCTGGAACGCCCTCCTCTTTACCGGTAACCACCGCCAGATCCGTTCCGCAAACACCTGTCATCTCAATCCGGATCTTCACTTCATCCGGTGCTGCAATCTGCGGCTCCTTACATTCGCATAACTCCAGCTTGTGATTGGATGTCCATACTAGTGCTTCCATACAAGTACTCCCTTTCAAGTTTTTGATAGGATCAAACAAACTGTACTTAATATTCGTCCAGAATATAACACATCAACTATGTCGAAGTAAGGTGAATTTTGTCAATATGTGCTATACCCTTACATTTTTAGTAAAAATATTGATGGTAACGCTATCATTTAGCGGCGTTCCGGAATCATTTTCCTTTGCCAAGCGAGAATAGGAATTCGTTCACACGGCCCTGGGAACACAAAAAAACCAAGACCTTAATCCTGCTCCTACAAGGATTAAGGCTTTGGTTTCACACGGCGTTACACTCGATGTTTATTATTGATGATCCTAGCAGAGCTTCATGCGTCCTCTTCCGTTATATGGAGTGCCTTGTTCTTCTCATTAAATCTGGCATTATGCGAGGAGACATACGCCATCTTTGACGCTGCAGGGTCCATATACAGCTTCGCACCATTGACAGCCAATGCCGCATCAGTGAACGCTCCGGCAATTAGGTGCAGCTTACTTGAGTAGTTAGCTGTATCTCCCGCTACAAATATCCCAGGTATATTCGTCGCCATTCTTTCATCCACCGGAATATCCCATTTCCCCATCTCCAATCCCCAATCGACGATTGGGCCAAAGTCACCGAGCAAACCATGATTGATGATTACTATATCCACTTCCAACCGTTTCGTTTCCTCCGTTAAACGACCCTCAGCATCCACTCGTGCAATCGTAACAGCTTCGATAGCATTGCCGCTGCCATGTAATTGCGCTATAGCATATGGCGTGTGAATATTCATGGATGATTCCATCATATATTTCACATTTTTCTCATGTCCGCCGAAGCGCTCGCGGCGATGTACCACCGTAACACTGGCTGCAATCGATTCCAATTCCATAGCCCAGTCAACGGCTGTATCTCCACCACCGGAAAGCAATACATGTTTGCCGCGATAGCCTTCCAATTCAGTCACCGTATAGTGTAGATTCGTCACTTCATAACGATCTGCTCCTTCCAGCTCCAATTTGGCGTGTTTCATCACCCCATATCCCAAGGCAAGAATGAGCGTACGCGTGTGATGGCTTTCCCCGGTATTCGACGTCACAATCATAGTCCCGTCTTCAAGCCGTTTGAGCCCGGTAACCTGCTGACTCAGTACAATCGTCGGCTCGAATGTCTGGGCTTGTTCGATCAACTGCTGAATTAGCTTTTCACAGCGAATCGGTGTCACTCCTCCTACATCCCAAATCATCTTCTCCGGATAGATCAACATCCTGCCGCCCAGTTCATCCTTCGCCTCAATGAGCTTCGTCTTCATATCCCGCATCCCGCTATAGAATGCAGCATACAATCCAGCTGGCCCACCTCCAACAATGGTTACATCATACAACTCCAACTCAACTGCCATACGGTTTCCCCCCTCTATTTCAGACCGTCCGCTTTCAGAATACGAACAGCTTCATCCAACGTTACATTAATAGAAATAGGATCATAGGTGAACCACTTGTCGGCTGGAATTTTGTACACTTTATTATTCTTGACTGCTGGCAGGTTCGTCCAGACGGATAATTTTTGCAATTCATCAAAGTACTTGTCACCATCTTCATCCGTCACTACAACAAATATACGATCAGCCGCATATTTTGAGATCACTTCCAAAGAGACATCCTCCGTACTAGTGAAGTTCGGGTCCTTGTCCATAGCTTCTTTAATAAGCGGTGACGGCGTCAACTGCAAACTGTTATATAGGGAATGGCCAATATCGCGCCCCCCATACACTCTAATAGATTTACCAAAGAACCTAATGATTGAGAAGGTCTCACCCTCAGATACATAACCCTTGATTGCCTCTCTGGCTTCGACAACTTTTGCTTCTGATTCAGCGATAAATTTCTCAGCTTCTTGTTCTTTATTGAAAAGTGTCGCAAAGGTACGCAGCTTAGTTGTAACATCTTCAGCTACCCATGGAATGATAATCGTAGGGGCGATCTTGGAAAAATCCGCATATTCGATACCATCAAAATCAGTTGCAATGATTAAATCAGGCTCCAAAGCAGCAATAGCCTCCAGATTAGGCGGGAAATCACCGATATCCACCACGCCTTCCGTATATGAGGCCAGATTAGGATTCTTATCTCCCAGCTGGCGGATTACAGTACCGATCGGCTTGATGCCAAGCGCTGCTAATTCGCCAACATAATAAGTTGCCACGATTCGCTTTGGATTAACTGGGATGGTCACGTCCCCATTCACTGTCTTCACAGTTCGATTTTTTGGCTCCTCCGCTGCATTCTCCTTCGCTTCTACGGCTGACGCCTCTGTTCCTTTGATATTATCTGTATTCTTCTGACCACAAGAAGTTAATGCCATAATAACCATCAATAGCATGCCAACGATAACCATTTTTCTAGTACGCATCTCTGTATTCCCTCCAATTATGTAATGAAACTGATAATCATTATCAATTGTAATGTGGAATAAGAAAAGCTGCTACATCCGATTATTAAAAGCTATTGGTCATATTGTTAACGAACCTGCGCTAATCCGGCTAATAAACCAGTGATTTTCTGCAATTGAGCCGCAATATTGATCGGATCATAGTGCAGCCACTCACGATAATCGAGATAGATCACCGAATGCTTAGCCGCAATTTCGAACTGTCTCCAGTGTTCGTTCATGCGCAGATAATCACTTTGCTCGCTCAAATCAGGAAACAGGATGACAAAATTCACTTCTCCTGCATATTCCGTCATCTGCTGTATCGAAATCTCCATACTATGAAAATTCGGATCTTGAGCAATACGCTGCTGGATATGAGGATGAGGGGAAAACCCAAGAAATTCATAGAAGATGCAGCCGGTATCTCTAATGCCATACAGATAACAGCGTTTATTTTCGATTTTGAACACACTAATCCTCGTGCCAGGTGCTATCCTTGTGTATACTTGCAGCCGGACATCCTCCGCCTGCCGGTCTAATACTTCTATACAACGGACCGCTTCGGCTTCTCTAAGAAACAACCGACCAATGGTTCTCATATGCTCCCGCCAGTTCATCGATATCCAAGGGATATAAACAACCGGTGCGACCCATCTAAGCCTTTCACGGACATTCTCCATATCGTAAGTGAGAATGACTTGCGGTTTACTCTTAATGAGCAATTGTATTTGACTTTCAATAGACATTAGAGAGGGAAGCTCTACAATAGTTTCGTGTAGGGTTGGCTGGATTACATCGTTATAATTGCTGAAGCTTGCAGCACATGGAAGGATGCCAAGTGCTATCAAATGATAGGTATACGGATACTCCAGTGAAGCCACACGTTCAGGAATGAAACGGCTCCTATAAACCGTAGGGCTCATGCCCTGAAGCTTTCGAAATCGTTTGCTCATATACCACGGATCGCGAAAGCCGGAATGACGTGATACCTCAGCCAGATCCCCCTTGTTCTCTCTTCCTTGCAGCAGCAGCTCGGCTGCACGATGGACACGAAGCCGCTCCAGATAGTCGAAAGGACTTATTCCGGTCAATCTCTTGCAGAGAACAGAGAAATAAGTACTGGTAATCCCTGCTATTGCGGCTAATTGTTCTCTCGTCAACATTTCTGTAAAATGAGCTTCCATGTAATGCATAGTTGACAATACTGCCTGATCTGTTGTTCGTTGTTGACTATGCTCTTCATGATCATAGTTCAGCCACCAAAGCATCATCTGTTGTATGAGCATATGCGTAGTCAAACTGCGTTGCGGGGATTCAGCATTCATATTTATGACCGAAAACAACCGTTCTGACAATGTCACTAACTCATTAGCATATGGCGCGTCCTTGCATTTGGCCCCATGAGATTCCTCCTTAGCCAGGTTGTCCTCATCTGAAAACCCGGGAAGTGGAACAGCCATGAACTCAATAAAAAAAAAGTTGCTCTCTTCATCGTATCTTTCCGCTTGCAGCACAAGGTTTCCTGACTGCCCTAACAAAGCACCGCCGGATGACATGACATAGCGCTGATGATCGGTAATAACAGCTCCTGTTCCTGCAATTGTGATCAGCATCCATCCAAATCGAGTGCTGAGCCGTTGCTCCAACTGAATGGGACTGCAAGAAAATCGGGAAATTGACTTAAATGCATATAACCTATTGTTATTTCTGTCCATAGACCTTACTCCTCTTGAGCCCTTTTGTCTTTCAGACCTTCATCCTCACCATCGTCGTTACTTCCATCTCTACCCTGTTTTTCTTTCAAATAACATGCCTCAACCTCTATTGATCATCCGGTATCAATTATACATCCGAATTCAGCCATTTTCATGGCTTTTGAGATACTCCCTATTCCACTTCTGCTGAGGATTTCCCTTTCTACAAGGACTATATATTACGCCGGAATTTATAATAAATTATTCTTATATTTATAGTGCATTTTATAACCGACACATGATAAAATTAGTAAATTTGAATCTATTAAATTTTTGAATACATTATTATAGGAGGAATTTATGGGGAATTTTTTTACCAAAAGCAAGATTATTTCCATCGTAGTAATAACCACACTTCTTTGTACATCTTTTTTTAGTAGTATGGGATCTAAGGTTTTTGCAGCATCAGGTATGCTTACATTTTCCGGTGTTAACGAAACGAATTCGGGCGAGGTATTACATGATGGTGTAGGATTTAACAATGGGGATTTGGCAGCTACCGATATCAGTGGCATTCAATTGGATATTTTTAATGTGAATAAAGGTTCTCTAGGAACACAGACTGGGAGTTTCACATACAGGCAAGATATCAATCCTTTGGTCGCTGGCGATCAAAGTGTAGTTGCACCCATTGATGCAACTTCAGGTGCCTATAACCAAAGTAAGGCCCCAGATATAATTATTATAAAAAGTAATGATGGAAGCGCCTTTCATTTCAAATCCATTTTTGTAGTAGATTCTGATGGTCAACCGCAGATTAAATTTGAAGGATTTCTGGATGGGGTCTCAACGGGAGCAGTTATCCTTGATATTAATCAAAATGACTTCATAGAAACCTTTACCCCATCGAATGGACTCACAGCTTCGATATTTCAAAATGTGGATGAAGTGAGAATATCCAACCAATATCAAGGAGATATGGCATGGGGAAACATGATTGGATTTAACCATATAGAAATTGGTGATCCAGTTACGGAGACGGGTTCAGGAGTGATCACTTTTAGTAATAACGGCAATAATGGTGGATCGATAATTACAGATGGACAAGGTGGTTCGACTGATCTTGCTGGTGTACATGTACTTATCTCCCCCATAGATATTGACGGTAATACTCCAGCAGGGTTCTTTATGAACTATCATGATGAGCAAGACTGGGATGTTCCTCCAATAGTTACACCAGATGACCTCAACAACGGTACAATATATGGAATATCAATAAAAAGTTCGCCTGTTGTTAAGTTTTCTATGTCCTCATTAAATTTCTATGATTGGGGGAACTGGGATGGGGGGACCTATTCTATTCAAGCCTACACAGATGGACTTGCTGTAGGTTCACCTGTCAGTTTCATTGGGAATATGGACCTTAATTATGTGAATATAGATCTAAGCTTAAATACAAGCTTTTATAATATCGATGAGGTTCGTATTTATAGAGCAGGAGACAATTGGTTTGGTATTAATAATATAGCGATTGGCTCTCCAAAGGGGGCCTCAACCTATACGCTGAGCTATGCCGCTGGAAGCAACGGCACGCTCACGGGTAACGCCGCCCAGACCGTTAACAGCGGGGACAGCGGCACCGCCGTAACCGCCGTTGCGGATGCAGGCTATCACTTCGTGAAATGGAGTGATGATGTCACTACCGCAACGCGTACGGATGCCAATGTTCTGGCGAACGTGGACGTGACGGCAAGCTTTGCCGTCAACACCTACAAGCTAAACTACGCCGCCGGAAACAACGGCTCACTCACGGGCAACGCCGCCCAGACGGTTAACAGCGGGGCCAACGGTACCGCCGTAACCGCTGTTGCGGATGCTGGCTACCACTTCGTGAAATGGAGTGATGATGTCACTACCGCAACGCGCACGGATGCCAATGTTCTGGCGAACGTGGATGTGACCGCAAGTTTTGCAGTCAACACCTACAAGCTAAACTACACCGCCGGAAACAACGGGACGCTCACGGGCAGCGTTGCGCAGACGGTGAACAGCGGGGCCAACGGCACCGCTGTGACCGCTGTACCGGATGCTGGCTACCACTTCGTGAAATGGAGCGATGATGTCTTAACCGCTACTCGCACGGATATTAACGTTCTGGCGGACGTGGATGTGACGGCAAGCTTTGCCGTTAACACCTACAAGCTAAACTACGCCGCCGGAAGCAACGGCACGCTCACTGGCATCGCCGCGCAGACGGTGAACAGCGGAGCTAGTGGTACCGCCGTAACCGCTGTTGCGGATGCTGGCTACCACTTCGTGAAATGGAGCGATGATGTCACTACCGCAACGCGTACGGATGCCAATGTTCTAGCGAACGTGGACGTGACAGCAAGCTTTGCCGTCAACACCTACAAGCTTAGCTATGCCGCTGGAAACAACGGCTCACTCACGGGTAACGCCGCGCAGACGGTTAACAGCGGGGCCAGCGGCACCGCCGTGACCGCTGTGGCAGATGCAGGTTATCACTTCGTGAAATGGAGCGATGATGTCTCCACCGCAACACGTACGGATGCCAATGTTCTAGCGAACGTGGATGTGACGGCAAGCTTTGCCGTCAACACGTACAAGCTAAACTACGCCGCCGGAAGCAACGGCACACTCACCGGCATCGCCACTCAGACGGTGAACAACGGGGCCAACGGCACCGCTGTGACCGCTGTACCGGATGCTGGCTACCACTTCGTGAAATGGAGTGATGATGTCTCCACCGCAACACGTACGGATGCCAATGTTCTAGCGAACGTGGATGTGACGGCAAGCTTTGCCGTCAACACGTACAAGCTAAACTACGCGGCCGGAAGCAACGGCACACTCACCGGCAGCGCCACTCAGACGGTGAACAGCGGGGCCAGCGGCACCGCCGTAACCGCCGTTGCGGATGCAGGCTATCACTTCGTGAAATGGAGTGATGATGTCCTAACCGCTACTCGCACGGATATTAACGTTCTGGCGAACGTGGATGTGACAGCAAGCTTTGCCGTTAACACCTACAAGCTAAACTACGCCGCCGGAAACAACGGCTCACTCACGGGCAACGCCGCGCAGACGGTTAACAGCGGGGCCAACGGCACCGCAGTGACCGCAGTAGCCGATGCAGGTTATCACTTCGTGAAATGGAGCGATGATGATACCACCGCTACGCGTATGGATGCCAATGTTCTAGCGAACGTGGACGTGACGGCAAGCTTTGCCGCCAACACTTATACGATTAGTTTTAATAGCAATGGTGGTTTACCAGTGGATAGTCAAAACGTGACCTATAGCGCGTTTGCCACTGAACCGAAGGCTCCCATAAAGGCGGGATACACTTTTGCAGGGTGGTATGTAGACAGTAATCTGACAACGAAATTTAATTTTACGACTACTGCTATTACATCAGATGTGACCCTATTCGCAAAATGGCTAATAAACCCTCCAGAGGCACCAGTAATTCAATCAGCTACCTCGGGTAATTCAAGTGTTGTTGTTCAGTGGACAAATGTTCCAAACGCAACTGAATATCTGATTTATCAAAGTACAGCGGCTGGCTCATATGGTAATCCACTAACTACAGTGAGTGGTACCCTTAATAATTATGAGATATTGAATTTAAAGAACGGTACGCCATATTATTTCGTAGTAAAAGCTACTAATGACGGTGGGGACAGCATTCTTTCCAATGAATTAAGCGCAACTCCGATGACACTTGCCACTCCACCAACAAATATCATTGCAACAGCCGGGAACACTCAAGCCATTATTTCCTTTACAGGTTCTGCAGATGACGGAGGCAGCACTGTTACTGCTTATGAGGTTTCAGAAGCATCTGGCAAGATCATGGCTACTGGAACAACTAGCCCCATTACGATAACGGGTCTATCCAATGGTACGGCCTATTCGTTTACAGTGAAAGCGATCAATAACGTTGGTAGCAGTATCTCCTCAGCTATCTCCAATACAGTAACACCGACTTCACCGTCGAGTGGCGGAGGGAGCATTCAACCTGTACCATCTAGCATTCCGACAGTGATACCGGAGACAACTGGTACAGCAACCACAGCCGTTGAAGTTCTTGTGAATGGCAAGGTGGAGAACGCTGGAACGGCAACAACAACGCAAGTAAACAGCCAATCTGTAACAACTATAGCCGTTGACCAGGAAAAGCTGGATGACAGGTTAGCGCTGGAGGGGCAGGGTGCTGTGATTACTATTCCAGTTCATAGCAATTCCGATGTGATTATCGGCGAGCTTAATGGTCAAATGATCAAAAACTTGGAGCAAAATCAGGCCGTTCTAGAACTAAAGACAGAACGTGCAACCTATACTTTACCTTCCCTGCTGATTAATATTGATTCCATATCCAAGCAGCTTGGGGAGTCGATAGCGCTCCAGGATATTGAGATACAGATCCTAATTTCCAAACCGACATCGGGGATGCTCAAGATCGTTGAGAACTCCGCGGTCGCCTCAGGATATTCGATTGTTATTCCGCCAATTGACTTCTCTGTTCAAGCCATTTACGGAAATACAACAATTGAATTGTCCAAGTTCAAAGCCTACGTTGAACGCACTATTGAAATACCGGAGGGGATAGATCCAGACAGAATCACAACCGGAATTGTTGTGGAATCCGACGGAACTGTTCGTCATGTGCCAACGAAGATTGTAGTCATTGACAGGAAATATTTTGCAAAAGTGAGCAGTTTGACCAATAGCAGTTATACCATTGTATGGCATCCGCTGGAATTCAAGGATGTTGCACAGCACTGGGCAAAGGATGCCGTCAACGACATGGGTTCCCGGATGGTCATCAACGGCATAGGCGACGAACAATTTAATCCGGATCAGGATATTACACGGGCTGAGTTTGCAGCGATTATGGTTCGTGGATTGGGATTGAAGCTGGAGAATAACCTGACTACATTTACGGATGTGAAGGTAGAAGAGTGGTACAGCAGTGCTATTCAGACCCTATATTCGTACAATCTGATTAATGGGTTTGAAGAGGGTACCTTCCGTCCAATGGATAAGATTACTAGAGAGCAAGCGATGGTCATCATCGCCAAAGCGATGACAATTACCGATCTGAAGGCCAAGCTTGCGGCCTTAGATACAGTCGATATTCTTCATCCGTACACTGATGCAGCAAATGTATCCAGTTGGGCATCCGGCAGCATTGCCGATGTATTAGAGGCTGGCATCGTATCAGGAAGAAGCAATGCCGAGCTTGCACCGAAGGCTTATATTACACGAGCTGAAGTTGCAGCAATTGTGCAAAGACTGCTGCAAAAGTCTGGCCTAATTTAATATCGTATGAAGTGATAAGGGTTATCTCGTTAATGCTCATATGGAGTATTATCGTGATAACCCTTATTGCTGTAGCTGGGGGGCACGTAGGTACTGTTATTAACACTATGACTGGTGGACAGTACCGGCAGCAGAGCTTGCTCATCCACACCGGGATCGGTTTGAAGAACCCTTGATCGACTACCCTGGCCGCCATCGGCATCACGCCCAACGCATGCATGAACTTGGGGATTCAAGGTAGTTATTAGGGAATTTTCACCATTAGTTACTGCTTAGGATTCAGCCAGGATTTAGATAGAGTGTTGCCCTGGAACCTTCGGAGTAATTAGATGCGAAACTGCAACTAATCTCCGCCGAAACACCCATTATCAGGATAATAAGTGCATATCTGCAACTAAATTCGAGTAAAGCAAGCTTATTACGCTCAGAATCCTAAATTAGGTGCATTTTCGCACTTATTTCCTCCAACACACAAAAAAACGGCTAAATAGATGCAGTTTCGCAACTAATTCTGTGGACTGGACCTATGAGACTATATAAGATGAACTTAAGAATGAAACGGTGGAGTTGTCAGAATGACTGGTGCATAGGGCTACCCGGACAACTCGAATATACTTCGTCAGTGTTTCCAGCATACCGGTTCAATTCTTGAACCTTGCCACGCTCCTTTTTTCCGTGTTTGAAACATCGCCAAAATAGACTCATTATACACTATCAATGTTCAGCAAACACCACATCTATGAAGTCTGAAACCTATTTCACATCAATTGACAAAAACTCTGAATTTAGATATATTTAGATTTGTAAAATTAGATCTTGTGAAATTTAATTTTGTTAACTAATAAATAAGGTGAAACGAAGGATCTTACATATGTGAGACTTTCTTATTTTTTTGAAAAAGGGGAGATTGAAATGATGATTTTGAGTACGATACTCGTAGCGTTGGTTGCGCTTGAGCATGTATATATTTTAGTTTTGGAAATGTTTATGTGGACTACCCCGAGAGCACAGAAGGCGTTCGGGACCAGCAAGCAATTTGCGCAGGATACGAAATCGCTCGCTGCCAACCAAGGGTTGTATAATGGCTTCCTGGCCGCTGGTTTATTGTGGGGCTTGCTCCATCCGAACGACACGACCGGGTTTCAGCTTCAGTTGTTTTTTCTAATCTGTGTCGGTGTTGCAGCGATTTATGGCGGCCTCACATCCAAGAAATCGATTTTATTGGTTCAGGGCTTCCCAGCCTTTGTAGCTATTCTGGCCGTTCTCTTGGCGAATCTGTAGGTCTACTTCTATCCACACGCCCAACTTGCAAGCTGGTCTATGATTCCATAGTGAGCCATCCTTTGTGGATGGCTCTTTTTGTCCATCACGATAAATTTCTTTTCATCCATTTAGAGCAAAACCCTATTTTCCAATATGTTTTTTAGACTGATATGAGACTTTGAAGGTCCGAACTTTATAAGGCAATCTTGAAATTCGGCAAGTTCCTCAATAGATGCGGTTTGTACCTTAATGAGATAATTGTATTCTCCACTTATGCGAAATAAATCAGTTACTTCCATAGCATTTTTACAAAAATCAGTGATTTCCTGGCAATGTTCTGTTTTTAAAAGAATGAATGTGGTCGTGCCTCGATTCAGATCCCGCAAATTAAAAACTGTGTTATACCCAGAAATGATGTTTTTTTCTTCCAACTTGATAATTCTTTCTTTAACGGATGGTTGCGACATTGAAACCTCTTTGCTGATTTGAGAAATGGACATTCGTGCGTTGTACTGAAGTAATGCCATGATCTTTTTATCAATATCATCCATAATATGTTCTATATCAAGAACCCCCTGACCCCATTCAATAATGTAAACCTATTCAACTAAAATACCTTATATTCATTAACCATATTACTATAAAACGCTTATCTTTCGTATGTATTCCATGTTCTAATGGAACTATAATAAATATATACGATATAAGGGAGCGATTATAGATGAGCGTAAAAGGCCTATCACATGTAGCAATCCAAGCCAGAGACTATAATGCAACTATTACATTCTATATTGAAGTTCTAGGGTTCAAGTTAGGTCATCATTGGAGTTTGCCACTCTTTCAAATTAAAGAAGCTTCTATGCTGATTTCACCTGACCAAAGAACCTGCATTGAGATCTTTGATAACGATGCAGTTATTCCCGCTCAAGGAAAGAAAGCATTATCTGAAGAAGATATAGCTCATGGAGCGTTATTACATCTCGCCTTCTATGTGGATAATGTAGATGAAATATTTCAGAAAGCCCTTGCTCATGGAGCAAAGACTTTTATAGCACCCGATTACCTTTCTCTTGGCGAACCGCCTCTTCTAATAAAGAACGCGGTCATTCACAGCCCCAATGGAGAAATTATCGAATTTATTGAAGATGTTGATTTTGATATGTCTACCAGAACCCCTGCAAATTAAAGTTAGAAACCGCAGCGGAACCATCAGGCGATTGTTCGGATATGCTTTAATTGCATCATTTCTCCCCATTTCGGAGAAGCCCATAGTAAGTCAAATCCTTATAAGTTTCTCCCTTTCGAATATGATTGCGCAAGATCCCTTCATATTTCATTCCGAGTTTCTCCATTACTTTATACGAAGCAGGGTTTCGCGTCATAGCTGCGGCAAATACCCGATTTAACTCTAGCTCGTCAAATGCAAACTGCACGACCCGTGCAGCCGCTTCTGTGCAATAGCCGCTTCTCCAATAGGGTTTACCCATCCAATAAGCCAGCTCTGCCATATTATGAGTCTTATTTACATGTAGCCTATAACTCCAGGGAAATCCCTGCCTTCTGTAAGAGTTACAGCGAACGAGTGGCTATCACCTCTCGCTGCAGCGTCATGAAGCTCAAGCCGCCGCAACGTCAAACGTTCTGTAACCATTACCTTTGTCATTTGAATACCTCCAGTTTATTTATGGATTAGAATGCAAAAAAAAGCCCTATCCCTTAAGGGACGGAGCTGCTCCGCGTTTACCACCTTGATTGACGTATGGAGGGTCTACCCGATTGAAAGCCGTAGATTCCTAGATAGAAACCAGCCATTAACAAAAACGAAATAGGCATTATAGCCTGTCCTAATTCTTCTGTTTTACTTACCATGAATCCTGCACACAAATATATAGTTGCATAACTGGTGTTCTGCTGAATTATTATTTTGATTTATCGGGTTTGATTCAATTTGAACAGGTGCGGTTATTTCTGAGAACCGTTCTTTAGATAAACCACTATTTATTATTAACTTGACTCTTGCAAAAAATCTAATCCGACCTTGAAACGGACAGACTGGTTGTGTTAGCGTTCAAAAGAGCGTTATGAGATCATCTTCAGATCTCGTAATATGTCGAATAACGGCTTCTGCTGCATCGCTTGTTCAAAGACATAGAGCACCAGTTGTCCCTTATGCTCATGACGGAGCGGAGATCCGCGTTATCGATGTAGGTTGCTGCGAAGCCAGACAGGGAAGTCCGAATCCCTGCAGTATTTTTTATGATTTCGACAAAGCTTCTCATGAAACATTAATTTCTGACATATTCATCCATGGTTTTCTATGACAACATTTTTGCAAGAGTCAAGTAAGGAACTTAATATAAGGGAAATACTACCATGGTCAAAAGAACTTTCGAAAAAATGAAAGAATGCAAAATCCCCCACAGCAATAGTAATTATGCTACAACTGTAGGGATTTTTCTATACGTGGTAGAGTTGACGCTTACTAATTGTTCCTTTGCTATAGCCATAAAATCAAACTTTTCGCATACCCAAAATTGGTTAAAGCGCAAATCTACAATTACAATCTTGTATAGTAATACCGCCGTCTACACTACCGCTTCGTCTTGCTTTGTGCCACTGTTTGCGTCACGATAAAGCCGAACTTATTTCTTCTTAAATTCTGCTTTTGACAAAATCCTTTTGTCGCCAACGAAAGCAACAATAACATTTAAGATTATGAGCACACACAACATAACTCCGATGTTTATTCCTACAAGATATAGTACCCCGGCGGCAACCATGCACAGTAAATAACATACCGTAGGAACGAGCTTTTGCTTAAGAAGTGCAATGCGTTCCACACTTTCATCAGTCGGGTTCTTGTGGGCTTGCTTTAATATAACCCGTGCTTGTGCCAATAGATATGCGTAGTATACAACAACTATAGATATTAATGTAACTAAGACTATTCTAACGTAAGTTTCTACCATGATATTGTTTAATAGTGAATATTGTTGGATGCATTTAGTGCGTTCCAACAAGCAAGTTCACAAACATTGTATTGAGTGCCAATTGCCGTCATCGCAATAGCTGCTGCGCCAGTTGCTCCCGTTGCGGCAACGACAGCTGCAATCGCAGCAGGTGTAAGCGTACCTCCTGATGCAAAACCAGCTCCAACAGAAGAGATCAATGAAACCCCGTAAAGCGAGACTGGCGTCCATTCGGTATATTGTGACGTTTCGTCGCTCGTCACAGAAGTGCGGAGTCCTGCTACTTCGGATACGGATAAATCAAAGTCAACAGCTGGAACATCTGATGCGAAAGCCGTTGTACCCATACCTATAACCATAGTTGCCGATAATGCTAATGCTAATAATTTTTTAAACATAAAGTTGTCCTCACCTTCATTTTTTGATTTTCTTTTTCTAGATTAGAAATGACGCAGTTTTTTCGCAGTTGCTGGTAACTTCGGCTGGTATACAAACATCATACAAGTTGCATTTTACATTCTATGTTGTAACCATCAGTGTCAAACTTGCCAAAGCAATACCAATCATGCCCTCCTTTCTGCCTCAGTACAGCATTTTCAAAATATTAATTGAGGTGTCAGAATTCCATTTCAGTATAAGAGATTTCCCTATAATTCTATTATTTTCATTTATTTACCTATAATAGTCTTGTATATACATTTCGTCAATGCAAATTACTTTTTTTATTTAGAAATATATCAGACTGTTGAAAAAGTCCGAATCGGGGAGTTTCCTCTCTAAAAAACACTTATAAATCAAGGGTTTATTTATTCGCTTTTCTCAAAAAAACGAAGGATTCAAAGTCTTTCTTGGTGCTTCCTACAATGGGGCCCAAACGTATTATGAGTCCAAACCGGTTCCCAGCCTGGCCAAAGGCCAAACGGTAGATTTGAAACTGACGTACGATCGTTCGACCAACCGGGCAACCCTTTACGTAAATGGGTCTCCACTGTCCTGGACGAATAATGTGGATGTCGGTGATACCTCTAAGATGCTGGGCACCTACAACAAAGTCAAAATGATTCATGGCGTGCAGGATCAGGGCGGCAGCTCATACAGCCAAGCCAGCTTCTCCCAAACCCAGCTGCGTATGGACACAGCAGGAGCGGTTTACAATACGTGGACGGATAATCTTTCTTCCACAAGCCGCGTAGTGGTAGGTAATGGGTCCGATCCAGCCAGTGCCAACCAATTCACCATCTACAACTTCGCTCCACTAATCACCAAGCTTGACCCAGCCTAACAGGAGCCAGCCACATCTAAACCAAAGAAGAAACTTCTACAATAGAAGTTTCTTCTTTGGTTTTAGTAACTTTTTAAATTCTCGTGCGTCTGAAATATAGGGAGTGAATGACTAAAATGGAACAAGGAGGATATGATAACGTGAACAAGCATTTGAAAACGGGCGTCATCGGATGGCTCACCGCTTCCCTGCTGATCGCGGGAAGCGCACTGACTACAGGAACAGCTTCGGCGGCTCCTTCAGCTATTGAAGTTAGGATGAATAACCTTTTCGTGGACACGGATGTGGCCCCGTATATTACCAATGGAACAACCATGGTTCCCTTGCAGGTGGCCCAAAAAATACCCGGCATCTCGGTACAATGGAATAACTCGTCCAAAACCGTCACCATTACCCGGGACGGCGAAACCATCACCTTAGTCGCTGGTCAAAAAACGGCGAAGGTAGGAAATAAAGCAGTGAAATTGGAGACGGCCTCGACCCTAAAGCAAGGGCGTGTCATGGTTCCCCTGCGCTTTATCGCAGAATCCACCCAGGCGTATGTCCTGTGGAATCCCAAGCAACGGATCGTATTCGTCGCCAAGCCCAGCGAAGAGGTAAAGGAACAATTTGCATCGTCCAGTCTGGCCAAAGCCCGAACCGCAGCGCTGAAATTTCCAGTGGTTAGCTCGTTGGAATCCTTTGAGGTTATAAACGAGACTCAAGGTCAACAATACTACTTTCCTGAAGGAAGAGCGGACCAGTTTTTCTTGTCTGGAGGGAACGGCATTACGTATTACGAAATTGTGGGAAACCACAGCGAAGCAAAATGGACGGCCACCACCAATTCAGTTAAAGCCTCAAGCGGCTTGTTCTTCCTTCCGCAAAAAATTACCAACCAGGACGGAGAACTTCCCAAAATAACAAAGCGCGTGGTCTTTTACAACTTTATGGGACCCATCGGGGAAGCTACTTACGGGTTTATCGAACCTAACGGAGAAGTCACCACCCTGGGGCAACAGGACATGAAGTTACATCAGTTTTTTGACATTCCGGAAGAAGTAAAATCATAAAGCTTTCCTATCACGTTTTGCAAGAAATGGTTTTTTAACAAATTCCACACACAAAGCGGGCAGCGCACCCACCACGACGTTACCCGCTGCTTCATAATGTGTCTTCGAGTTGAATGTAGGCTAAAAGCTCAGTCACAATATGGGAAACCACATCCGCTTGTGCTCATCTGACCAAGCGGCTACGGCCCTTAACGGTACCCTTGCCAGGGGAACTGCTTAAGGGCTTTTTACTGTATCTGGAAGATGTCCGGCAATTCTTCTTGACAATCGGCGGAACTTTTGGAGAATAAGGTTGGAAACGCCACCATATGAAAGAGGGAATCCTAAGTGTATGGGAAAATCAAAGAATTGAATACGCTGCGCAATCAAATATTCATTGGGTTCCTGCTGGTCATGCTGATTATTATTGCTGTTTCCGGGGCGTTCGTGTACAACAGGGTATCCTATTTGCTGAAAAACAATGCAGAGCGGCACATCCAGCAGACTGCGGTGCAAGCGAATGGGAGGCTCGATGCGCTGATCGGCCAGATCGACAGCCTGATGGAGCAGGTGGCGAATCATCCGACAGTACAGCAGCTGCTGACGGAAGAGCTGAACGGCAAATCCGTGTCTTTCAATCAGCGGCAGTCTCTGCTGCAGATTATCTCCAGCTATCAGGCCTATATGCCGAGTGTGGGTTCCCTGGAGCTGTATACGGCGGATTACCGGCTACTGTTCCCGATCAAAGACGGCAGCCTTGGGACAAGGATCAGTGCTCCTTATATCACCGAAGCCAATATCCAAAAAGGCAGGCTGGTCTGGATCGGCGTCGATCCGAGCGATGATCAGAGCCTTCTGGCCATCCGTCAGGTCAGTCTGATGGACCACTGGTTCTCACGAGGCGGCTATTTGATGGCGCGCATCCAGCGCAGCTACTTTCAGCTCGATGATCCGCTGTCCGGGAGCGACGGAGGCGAGTCTGTGCTGCTGGTGAATGACGAAGGCCAGCTGCTCGGCAGCAGTGAGGAGCCGCAGGCGGAGCTGCTGCCGCTGCTTGCCAGCAAGGATCAGACGGTCAGCTTCCAGGGCAGAGAATATGTGCAGGTGAAGCTGCGCTCGGACAAGACAAACTGGACGCTGCTGGTGCTCACTCCGTTAAGCTATGTTACAAAGGGTCTCTCTGTTCTGAGAACGGTACTGCTGGTCTCGGGGGGGATCGGAACCCTGCTCTTTTTAATTATGTCTTTTGTGCTGTCCACGATGATCACAAGGCCGATTATCCATCTGATCCGGGCAATGCGCAAATCCCGGCTAGGAGTACTCACACCCAATCAGGAGTCGGTATCTACAATGGAGCTAAGGGAGCTGAATTATACGTATAACGGCATGATTGCCAATATGAATGATCTGATCCGGGTGGTATATGAAAAAGAAATGCTGCAGAGCCGAACCGAGCTTAAAGCGCTGCAGGCACAGATTAATCCCCATTTCCTGTTCAATACGCTGGAGGCGTTCAACTGGTCGCTTGAGGAGAAAGGCGAAGAAGAGCTGGCCGGGCTTGTGATTGTGATGTCGAGACTCTTCCGGTACATTATCGGAAATTCGAACTCCGATGAGTGGGTTACCCTCGGAGAAGAAATGGAGCAGGTCAAACATTATCTGAAAATTATGGAGATGCGGATGGGGGATCGCCTGTCCTGGATTATTAAGCTCGAACCGGAGGGGGCTGCCGTACCGGTGCCTAAGCTGCTCGTTCAGCCGATTGTCGAGAATGCCATTCTCCATGGGGTGGAGAGCCAGGTAGGCAGCGGAACGGTCAGTGTCACCGTCGCCCCATCCACACGTGAAGGCTGGACCCAAATAACCGTACAGGACAACGGCCCTGGGATGGAGGCTGACACGCTTCGGTCACTGTACAGTGCGCTTGCAGGCGGTCCGTCCATCTCTGCCAAGGGTACGGGAATAGGGCTTGTAAATGTACAGCGGCGGCTCAAGCTGTACTATGAAGCGCAAGGAACGAAGATGGAAGGGCTGAGCATTGAGAGCAAATTGTCCGAGGGCACGATCGTCACTTTTGAAATTCCGAACAATGGAGGACATACCTATGAGCCTGGGCAATAGGACGATTCTGGTCGTGGATGATGAACCGAGAACACGGCAGGGCATCAGGCAGACGCTGGAGGTGTGGGCGGCTGGCCGATATATCGTAGAAACGGCCGATAATGGGATTGATGCGCGTGATCGGCTGCTGCAGGGGCGGGTGCATCTGCTGATTACCGATGTTCGTATGCCTGAGGTCAGCGGACTGGATCTGATCCGCTCCCTAAAGGGCGAGGTCCGGAAGCCGGTCATTATTGTCATTTCCGGTTATGCTGAATTCGAATATGTGCAGCAGGCCCTTAGGCTGGGGGCGGTCAATTATCTGCTTAAGCCGCTGGACAAGGGGGAGCTGGTGCAGGTAGTCGAGGCTGCTCTGAAGCAGGAGGAAGAACAGCAGCGCCACGAGAAGCTGGAGAAGCTGGTCGATCACAAGCTGATGGAAATCGACCCGGATACGGCGGGCATGGGTGAACCGGTCAAAGAAGCCCTGGCCTATGTGGAGCAGCATCTGCATGAGCAGCTGACCCTGGCCGAGGTGGCCGGAATGATTCACTTGAATGCCAGCTACTTCAGCGTGCTCTTCAAGGAGCAGACCGGAGTATCATTCAGCGAATATTTGTCCCGCCTGAGAATTCAACGGGCCAAGGAGCTGCTGCTGCAGACGCGCCTGCCGATTGGAGAGATCGGTGAGCGGGTAGGCTACCGCACGGATAAATATTTTATCAAGGTGTTCAAGTCCCTGGAAGCCCTGAGTCCGAGCCGCTATCGCCAGCAGATGAAGGATGAGCGCAGCGAAATCCAATAAAAGTGGAATTATAGCCAATGAGCGTGATCTTATAGTCCTCCGGGTGCGATGCTAGAATGTATATGAGAGCGGTTACATTAACCGCATAACGAAAAATATGGAGGTTATACGAATGCCAAGGAATAAGATAACCAAAAGCCTGGTATTGACATCAATGTTGGCGCTCGTTCTGTCGGGCTGTGGCGGGGGGAACGGAAATAATACAGCTGCGAACAACACCGCAGCCCCGGCGGATACCGCGGCATCCACTGAGGCACCGGCGCCTAAAGTCACCCTCAAGATGATGCATCTATGGCCGGCGGGAAGCTCAGCCCAGCAGAATAAACTGGTTGGACAGATCATTGGCGATTACCAAAAGGAGCATCCGAACGTCACGATCAAACAGGAGGTATTGGAGAATGAGCAGTACAAGAACAAGCTGAAGGTGCTGTCGGCCTCCAATGAGCTGCCGGATGTCGGTATTACATGGGCGGCGGGTTTCATGGAGCCTTACGTGATGGGTGGATTGTTCGCTCCGCTGGATGATATTCTGGGCGGTGAACAGCTTAAGGATAAATTCGTTCCCGGTACTACGGAAGCTTATGCGGTGGACGGCAAGACCTACGCCCTGCCCATCGAGCTGAACATCTCGCCCATTTACTACAACAAGGACATTTTTGCTAAATACAATCTGCAGGTTCCGACGACCTATGATGAATTCAAGCAAGTTGTGAAGACACTCTCGGATAACGGTGTAGCCCCTATCGCCTTGGGCAACAAAGACCGCTGGACCGGCTCCCTGTGGTACATGTATCTGGCTGACCGGATCGCGGGAAGCGATACCTTGAAGAAAGCGACGAATGGTACAGGCTCATTCGATGATCTCGGGCTGATCCAGGCTGCGGCTGAAGTGCAGACACTGGTGGACATGAATGCCTTCAACAAGGGGTTCAACGGATTGTCCAATGATGAAGGCAAGTCGGAGTTCATGAATGAAAAGGCGGCCATGTACCTGATGGGAACCTGGGAGCTGCCTAACTTCACCACTAACCCGGATATCCCGCAGGAATTCAAGGACAAGGTTGGATTCTTCAAGTTCCCTACTGTAGAAGGGGGCAAAGGGAATATCAACAGCTGGGTGGGCGGTCCCGGTGTCGGACTGTTCGTAGCCGAATCCTCCGAAGTGAAGGAAGAAGCCAAAGCGTTTGTTGAATACTTCGTAGCCAAGTGGGGACAGGACTCCGTGACCACAGCGGGAGTCATTCCGGCTACCAAAGTAGATACTTCGAATTCCGAGCTTCCTCAGCTGTATGTCGATCTGCTTAACGAGCTTAATAATGCCAGCAGCATTACCTTGTTTGCGGATGTGCAGATGAAGCCGAACGCCGCTCAGGTCCACCTGGATATGATTCAGGCGCTGTTCGGCACAGCGGTGACGCCGGAGCAGTTCGCTGCCAAGCATAAAGAAGCGGTAGACAAAGGAAACTGAGTCGTTCGGGCGATTGGCGGAAGGCGGAAGTCTCCGGCGGTATCAGGAGCCTTCCCTTCCTGCGATTAATGCTCCATATGCGTGAACCCGCAACACAAGGAAAGGAGGATATACATCATGGAGAAAGTGATGTCCAACAAGCTGGTAATTGCACTCTACGTGCTGCCTTCCCTGCTGCTTATCATGGGCATTATATATATTCCGATTGTACTGACCGGCTATTACGGCCTCAATCAGTGGGACGGGATCAGCAAGATGGTCTTCATTGGGCTGGATAACTACAAGGAGCTGGTTCAGGATTCTGCGTTCTGGCACAGTGCGCTGCACTCCTTGCTGCTCGCTTTGTTCTCGGGAGTCAGCCTGATCGGCTACCTGGGGATCGCGATGGTGCTGTCGGGAAAGATCAAAGGCGCGAATCTGCTGCGCAAAATCTATTTGGTTCCGATGCTGCTGTCATCGGTAGCCATCGCCCAGCTGTGGCTGAAAATCTATCATCCGACGAACGGGGTGCTGAACAGTCTGCTGGTGTCTCTGGGAGTTGATAACCCGCCCTCATGGCTGGCCGAGCCTTCCATAGTTTTGATAGCACTGTTTATCCCTATCATCTGGCAGTACGCCGGATTCTATATTCTGATTTATTATGCGGCCTTGAAGAACATTCCCGAATCGCTGATGGAAGCGGCGCGGATTGACGGAGCCAGCCCTTGGCAGATCGCCACCCGGATCAAGCTTCCGCTGATCAGCGAGGTGATTAAGGTTACGGTGGTACTGTCGGTGGTGGGGTCGCTGAAATATTTCGACCTCATCTATGTAATGACTGACGGCGGACCCAACGGAGCCAGTGAGGTGATGGCATCCTATATGTATCATAAGGCGTTCCGCAGCTTTGACTTCGGATACGGCAGTGCCATCGGGTTCTTCCTGCTGCTGATCTGCCTGGTAGCGACCTTCCTGATCCGCAAGGCTACCGCGTCCAAAGAGACGATTCAATACTCTTGATCCATTCCGCCAGAAAGGAGGAATAACTAATGAGAACTGAAGCTGCTCACAGCTATCCGCCCTTGCGGCAGCGGAGCGGAGTCCTTCTGCTGCGCAGATCCGGTTACAGCCTGCTCTATATTGCGCTTATTGCCGTGGCTGTAATCCAGGTGCTGCCGCTGGTCTGGCTGTTCATTTTCTCGCTGAAGAACAATCAGGAAGTCTTTAATATGGCACCTTTTGCGATTCCGGCCCACCCCCACTGGAGCAACTATGAGAATGTGTGGTCCAATGGCAACATAGGGCAGTATTTCATCAACAGTGTGTGGATTACAGCGGTGTCGCTGGCGCTTACCGTAATGCTTGCCAGCTTTGTTACCTTTGCGGTGACTCGCATGAGATGGAAGAGCAGCTCACTCGTACTTGGCCTGTTCATGGTGGGGCTGATGATCCCCGTCCATTCTACGCTGATCCCATTGTTCAGTATGTTCAACAAGCTTCATTTGACGGACAATCCGGTCTCCATCATCCTGTCTTATGTGGCGTTCAACCTGCCGACCACCATCATGATCCTGCTTGGATTCTATTATTCACTCCCGAAGGAAGTGGAGGAAGCGGCCATTATAGACGGCTGCTCTGTAAATACGATGTTCTTCCGGATTGTGCTGCCCATGACCTCGTCGGTGCTGGCAACCACGGCTATTATCAATATGATCTATAACTGGAATGAGTTTATCTTCGTCAACACTTTCATCAGCTCGGATCATTTCAAGACGCTTACGGTCGGGGTGCAGAATTTCATCGGGCAGTATACTACGGATTGGGGCGCCATCGGGGCGACCCTAATGATCAGCATTCTGCCGATTCTGCTGGTGTTCCTGATTATGAGTGAGCGGATTGTCGAGGGCATTGCAGCAGGGTCTGTAAAAGGGTAACGAGTCAGTCCAGACTGCACGCCCGTTCATAAAGTGCCTTTCATTTCCTGAAAGACGGGCGACTGGAGATTGACAATGACCGCAGCGAACGGGCAATTAAGCCTTTCGTCATTGGACGAAAGAACTGGTTGTTTGCGAACACGCCACGCGGAGCCAGAGCCAGTGCAGTGATTTACAGCGTGATGAAAACCGCAAAAGAGAACGGTTGACAAAATACTTAAATGGATTAAAATGGATCATGTAATGGAATATTTTAACTTAATGTGGATTATTAAGAGGCAGGTATGAATATAACAAGTATGAATATAACATGATGATTCCTGGCTGAATTCACCTATATTTCTCGAAAGAGGGGTTAAGAATGTTCTTGTTGAATCATGTGAAAAAAAGAACATTATGGATATTTGGATTTCTGATATTTTTTGCCTCTTTTGAAAATGTTCTTTTCAGCTTGTTTATGAAGATGACATTGGATGTTGCGGAAAATGGGAAACTGGAGCAAATACCCATTATCATTGTTTCTCTACTTGCTAGTTTCACTACTGTCTCAGCATTCGGCTATCTAGCCGGAAAAAGTAAAAACCATGTGATCTGCGAGTTTAATTCGAGCGTTAAGAACAAAATGTACAAAGGTATACTAGAGACCTACTCCGAACATATTAATCCTTCATCTTTGTTATCTAAATTTACGGGTGATTCAAAGATGATTGAACAAAAGTTTGTTCAACCGATCCTGTTGATTTTTCAAAGCATCTGTATCTTCATCCTTTCATTAACATTATCTGTAACCTATGATTTGACCATGACCCTCATTTTCATCCTATGCTCGCTGGCACCCGCGCTGATCTCTGTTCTATTTAAGAAAAAGCTGATTGAATCATCCGCCCGTTGGTCTTCTGCAAATGAAAACTATGTAAAATATTTAAAAGAAATATTGATGGGGAGAAAGACAATCCGCATCTATAATTTGGAGAAAACAATTTCTCAACATCACGATGAAATGAATGCTCAGACTGAAACAGCGCAAAAAAAAATGAACAACGTTTCCGCCCTGGTATCATCTCTTGTAAGCGCTATAGGAATGATCTCCTTTTTTATCCCGATAATTATAGGCACAATCCAAGTAATTCGGGGGAATCTATCCATTGGCACACTGCTTGGTTTGTTGCAGATATCAAATACGATTCTAAGCCCGCTAATGTCGGTGATAGAACAGATGAATAACATTAGCCAGGCTAAACCATTAATAGAAAATATAAAAAAGTTAAACTTGAATATTGTCAACCATGATGGTAGAGACACAGAGGAATTCACTCCACTTTCTAAGTATGAGATTAGAATAAGTAGCTTTTCTGCCAATCGCAATGGTCTACCTCTGTTTACCCCCGTTGATATCATTATCGAGGAGGGGGAAAAAGTGTTAATCGCAGGAGAATCCGGGGTTGGGAAATCAACCGTCTTGAATATCATTCAGGGTTTGCATAACGATTACACGGGAAGCGTGCGGTTTGCTGATCTTGAAGTGAGGGATCTATCTTATGAAACTATTAGCCAAAGCATTGGGTTAATACAACAAGAACCCTTTATATTTGATGATACGATTGAGAATAACATAAGATTGTGGGAAGAATTCACGCAGGATGAGCTGGATAGAATCATCAACGAGGTGAGTTTGAATTCTATTATTCATAGTAACGGTAAAGATTTCAGCGTAGGCGAAGATGGGAAGAACATTTCGGGAGGGCAAAAGCAAAGAATTGAGATAGCTCGAATGCTGATCCGAAATAAACGAATTTTATTGCTGGATGAAATTACATCCGCTTTGGACCAAAAAACTGCCGAAAACATCCGGCAATTGCTGTTTTCTCTTCCTCTCACTGTAATTGAAGTGGCTCATAACTACAACAGTGAAAGGTACGACAAGATTATTTGTTTGGCGCGGGAATCAGAGCAAATGGTAAGTATGGAGGCATGACCTACTATTCAAACCCAATCGATATAGAACGTGAACTTATATAGATCATTTGTTTAACTATACAATCAGGCGGCTGCTTGTTGAGCACATAAGCAAAAATGAGATCATACTGGCTGTCTGTTAATTCGGTATCTGCACTCCTAATACACGTTCAAATACGGATGCATACATGAATATATTTTAATTTTGGAAATGTAACGTGATTAGGGATTTCAATGTCTTATGGGCTCTCCATTCTAATTTCGCCATTTCCCCGGGTGGTTCCCATTGTATTAGATAGCCCCCATCTGCCTCTTGTTGCGACTCCATTACTTTCAAATGCTCATTAATAGTTGTCTGCGAGAATATATCTCTGCAATAGGAATTTGATAATGGTGAAAAATCTAAGGGTGTAAGACCATTATCCTGGGGACGTGCCTCTAAACAAAAGAAATTTGCCTGGATGAGTTCACTAGACAGTTTGCCAAACAACTCCTTAACGTAATCTGTCTGGGGTAAACTCTCTAACAGACAAAATGCGGTCAAAATAGTATGTGAATCATTATAAATCCGAGAGGAAATGCGTTCGGCTCTTGGAAAATAACTGGATGAAGGAAATATCTTTGGAATCCCTCTGCTTAAGTCTGCATAGAGTGCAACATAATCACATGCTTGATTCGCCAGCTCCGCGTCTTTTATATTGCAATCATATAAGGTTCTTAAAGCGAACTCAGTATAGAGTGGTTGACTCTCCGGTGTACGTAAGTCCGGTTCTATTGCATTGCCGAATCCGCCGTCATCGTTCTGATACGCTTTAATTGCACGTAGCATATTATTCTTTGTTCCATCATGAAATACAAATTCAAATATTCTTCTTTCAAGTAATCTGCCATTTCTCCAAATGAACCTTTCTGCTTTCTCAAAATCCATAATTTCTCCCTCCCCAAATCACTGTTTTGGACAATCATCATTTCAGAGAAGCCACGTAACTAAAACCTCATAAGTACAGCGGGTGACATTATTGTAAAACAATAACTATTTCATGCATAGAACTATAAAAAAACGGCTGGTCTCAGGGTTCCCTGATCCAACCGTTTCTTGGTTTGACTCCTGGGACAAGTGTCTTATCCCATCTCACTTACTACTTCAATATAAGATTATCGATCAGTATCGCCGTATCGAACACACTGTCCCCCTGATCCCACACGTGGAAGCGCAGTACAATGGATGCCTTGCCGGCAAATTGGCTTACGTCGAATTGTACATGCTTCCAATTCGTCATGTATGCCGTGTGATCCCCGCCGTAGAAATCAATATCTACTTTATTCTCATCAATCCAGTAAGCCGTGGAGCTATTAATGGATTCGGTAGCAATGGTAACGGCCTCGTGACCGTAGACATTGGATGTTACCGTATCCCCCCCATTCAGATGAGAGGTAATAACTGAAGCCGTATTAATATATACACTGGAAGTTACCGTTGCTTTAAAGGTGTCGTCAAACTTGGTTCCAACGAATTCCTTGGGCTCTTCCGAAATGAAATTGTAATCGAATGAAAGGGTTGTCGCCCCTGCTGGAACCATGAAGCTCTGCTCGATATAACTATCCGAGTTATAGTCCTGACCTCCATTATCGTTGTTCTCAAACCCAAGACCGGTACTGATAATAGCCATATAGTTACCTTCTGTCGGCTTCAGCGGCCCCAGCTTGGAGATAACCCGGACATCCCCGTTACCATTCCAGCCGATCCAATTACCGGTTTCAAATGTTCCGTTGACCAAACCCTCTGTCTTAGTGCCAATGCTGTTTCCCTTCATAGCAAAAGCAGCCAACCCATCATTTGCGCCATTGGCAGCTACTGCTGCCTGGAATGCTTCTGCAGTCGTCTTGTTCTCATCCACCAAAGCGGTGAACACAGATTGAACGATTGCATGATCATAGGCAAGTTTTACATAATCGGTGTATCCATAATAAGTGGCAGCTCCATTGTTGATGAACGCATCTGCCATGGACGGGTTGTACATGCTCCGGCAGCTACCATTGAATACGATTGTATCTGGCAGCATATCGTTATAGCGTGTAATAAAAGAAGGCGTAATAGCATAATAACCGGAGATAATAGCTAATCTTCCTTTTTTCAAATCTAGCTCATATGCTTTTTTACTCTGTGCCGTTGCCTTTTCTCCTGTCAAGAACATGACCTGCGGTCCAGCATATTTGAAATCCATGCCGTACTTAGTATGGAGCATCTGGAGCACTTTCTCATCATAGAAACTATCTCCGTGGGTATCTAATACCACAACGCCATAGTTATTTAATCCTTTAAAAAAATTTACATCAGCTGCGGTATCTTTTACTCTGTCCACAACAAACGGGTAATTGGACTGAAAGAACTCGTCATATACAGCATCATAAACCGTCGAAGACGTAAGCTTGGTAGAAAACGGAGAAATCACAGCAACCCGCTTGCTTCCAATTGAAGCCACGGTCTGCTCCACCTTGTCTGTTAGCGCACTCGCTGTCAATGCGTCACTGGATGAGGCAATCTCCTCGCCAGTACTGTTTAGCCCCTTCGTGTTCTCAGGAGCTGCCGAAATGCCCCCCAGAATTCCAGTGTCCAGGGAATACCAAATACTTCCCCCATTACCCGAAATACCTGCATATTGTACTTCGGCTAGCGTCTGCAGCCAAGCCACAGTCTCTTCCTTGGCTTTTTGCACATCACCATATGTAGTAATCAGTTGATCCAGCTTATCCTGCGTATTCTTTTCAATAATCTCGGTTTGTGCAAGCTGCTCATCCGTAAGATGCTTCACTACAGACAATTTAAACACTGCGCTGCTTGGGAGATCTCCCGTATATGCCTGCAGGTTGATGTACCCTTCCGTACTTTCAGTTAATGTAGCTGTTCCACTGAAGATTCCGTCTGCTTGAAGACTGTCTCCATGCGCTCCCAGACCATCATCATATAGCGAAGTGATTGTGGAAATCACTTGGCCGCTTGCATCAACTTTATAGACACTTGCGCTTACCGTCTCAGCCTCATGGAGTGATACGCGGAATATGACTTCTGTTGCCTCATCCGCATAAATGGAGTCGGAGCTCTCCCCTTTCACAACAACTTGGAGACTGTTTGTCAGTGCAGGTGTTTCTGGTGCTGGCGTAGGCGTTGCCGGTGCTGGCACTTCCGGTGTAGGCGTTGCCGGTACTGGCACTTCCGGTGCTGGCGTTGCCGTTGCTGGTTCAGGCGCTGCCGGTCCAGGCGCAGGAATGCCTGTATTCGTACCCCGGTCGGTTGTCACCGGAGTTGCAGCCGGGGTTGCCACAGGGGTTGCCTCTTCTGTAACAAGCTTCTTGGATTTCTCCACATATACCGCTTTATTGGTTGTGAATTCATAGGCTAGACGAGCCAGAGCTTGCCGCTCAGCGTGGTCTTTGGGCATGAATTTCAGCGTTCCGCCACTGCCCTGAACCCCATTGATGAAGCCATTCTTGAAGGCCAGAGATACATGCGCTTTGGCCCAATCGGATATCTCTGACATATCGGACAGCTTAGCATCAACCGGGAGCTTCTTCGCCGTATCTTCCAATTCGAAAGCCCGGATGAAGAATACGACCAATTCTTCGCGGGTAACCTTTGAATTAGGGCTGAACGTAGTAGCCGATGTCCCCTTTGTAATACCGGTTTCTACCAGTGCCCCTACGTACCCACGATACCAACTGTCCGCTGCAACGTCTTTGAACGATGCTGTGGTATTTCCACTTTCTTTCAGACCGAGGGATAGGACGATAATCTTGGCTAGTTCCGCACGTGTCATCGCCTTATTCGGTTTAAACGTGTTATCTTCATATCCAGAAATTATGCCTGCTTCTACTAATGATTGAATCTCCTTTTGCGCATAAGAATCTGTGATGTCCTTGAACTGCTTAGCCTCGCCAAATGCCAGATATGGCATGAGCGTACTTAATAGCAGAGCAAACACCATCATCAGACTGATTTTACGGCGTACTGCATGCCCTATCATATTCTTCTCCCCTTCTAATGTAAGAATTTCAATCCGTTGTCATCTCAATAGGTCCCAAGGATGGGATTTAAGACCAAATCCAGACAACTTCTTGAGTCTACAATAGGAATCGGAGAGTTTACAGTAATTATCTGTATTTATTGCAAGAAACTATTACTGTTATTCTAATAAATATTTATGAACAACCCTTCCAGAGAGCGCTAAGGCCACTCTACTTGGTTACACAGTTAAATTTGCTTATCTCCCAGCACAAAGGACGGCAGATGCAGGGAGGTGCGGAGACGGGGACCATTTAAGCTAAAAGCTCTTTCAAATACCCCGTCAACGCCTCAGCGGCCTGCTCATGAGCCAATACACCTGGATGGCTTCTTGAACCTACGGTTTCAGCTGTAGTATTGGGCAGTTGAAGAACGGACACCTTGCGGTCACCGGTTAGCTTCACATACGCATCTACGGCACGGTAGATTGCTGGCATCATTGGAATTCCAAGCATGCCGTATACCCAAATGATATGTGCATGGTTATTGTTTTTTCTAAGGGTAATTAGGAATTGGCAGGAGGCTTCCTCGAAGGCTTCCAGATCCTCTGTGTGGTAAGTGCCGTCTTCATTCAACCTTTGCTTATATATCTTCCCGCTTGCTGGATCCGTCCACTCCGGAGAGTAGAAAGCGCCTCCATCATTCGTGCCAAGGTTAACCACAACTGCATCCGGCTGCCAGGATTCGAAATCATAGGGTGCCCCTGCGCCCAGAGCTTCATTTCTTTCCCCTGTCAGAAGACCACAGACTTGTTCGTAGTACGCTGGAATATTCGCATGCGGATTGTTATCCCAGCTGGTCAGCACTCCCCATCCGCTCTGCGAAATCACCCGATATTCAGCATTCATTGCCGCTGCCGTCATTGCCGTGTAGTTGTGAATGGCACTGAACCACATAGGAATCCAGTCTTCTTCACCTTTTGCCCCTATTGCTCCTTCGCCTGAGGTGATGCTGTCGCCAATAAACTCGATTCTATAAGGCTTATCCTTCACGGGCTGAAAGGTACCATCCGTTCTCACAGCGTGGAACTGAAGCGAGCAGCCAGGATCGCCATTCATCGCTTGCACCTCTGTTACAATACGTACATTCTTCACCCGGTCTGCATTCATACCCCTGAACACCGGAACCCAGTACCGGCCTGCCGTTACCATCTGTCTGCTCACAGGAACCCCATTCATCACTATGCTGATCCATGGCTCATATATCTCATAGTTGACCTCAACTTCCACCCAGAGCTCGGTTCCCTGCACATTCAGCTCCACCGCACTCCCTGTCCAGAACAAGGTCAAGGGCGACAGATTCCCTGTTGTTCTACCGTGAACCTTCACATGCTCCAAATCAGCCAATGCATAAACCTGTAGCTTATTATTCATACTGCGATCCTCCAGTAATCATTCATATTCTATTTCAAGTAAATTGATGAACCCGTCTTAGTTGCTTATTCATTTTAACCGCTGAAATGTAAAGCCCGTAATAATTAATATTGCTCCATGTTCTAACGAATCTCCCTATCAAAACAAAGAGATTTTCCATCCATCGATTGAATTAGCTTACCTCTCAAGTTGATCATCCATTCAGGCTCATTAGCCCACTCTTCTGTAATCGATCTTAGACAGCGAACATACCCATATAAATTAGCAAACCGCCTGCATGCTGGCATAATAGTTGAAGATTCCTCTGAAATATTATATTCAGTAAGATATCCATCCAAAAAGCATTGTTTCTTCTGATTAAAAATCTCACTTGGAATATAGTCTGTCAAACTATCCAGAGCCTGCTCAATATCCATTGCGTACCAGTGGTACATGGCATCATCGAAATCAATAACGTTACAAGAGTCGGTTGCATTATCATAAAAGACATTGTCATATTCAAAATCATAATGAATCAGTCCAAAGTTATACTTTGTAATCGGAATAGAAGAAAAATACTCTTGCAATCGTTTAGATTCCATCCATGCTGCTGTTTCTTGTGGAAAATCGATTAATACACCCTGAATCCAAGCTAATACATCACTGTATGACCATCTCTTAGGGTTGGCAGGTGTATATTCACTAGATAAATAATGAAGTTTCCCTAATGCTTTTCCATGGCTAAATACAATGTGGTCACTAAAATCTGTCTCATTCATCTGCACTCCGGATACACGTTCGAATACGGATGCATAATAGTTCCCCCATGGAGTTTGCGCCTCTACAAGCTCTTCCCCATTTTTGGATACAACCGATTCAAGAACTCCATAGCTTTTGGTGCGCAGGTACGATATGAATTCGAGCTCTGCTACAATATTTTCTTTAGACTTCTCAGCTGTTGGGGCAAATCTCAATAGTCGGCTTGTTCCTTCAGACTGAAACGGATAAATTGCATTTGAAGATATTCTATAATACTGAAACATATTGATGGATGCCTTATCATATTCCCAGTAACCCAAGAGCATTTCGGCCAAATTCTCATTACTGTAAAGATACTTTAATTTCAACATAAACATACTCCTCATCAATGAAATATCTACCATAATACCTCAGATTATTGATGGAAGCCATTTCTAATTTATCATTATAAATACACCAATCCATACATGCCTCAACTGCATGTTGATAAGATCTGTTTCATTGAGCAGGTTCTTTCTGGATTATTATACCCAAGCAATATATATTGACACAATATATATTGGTTTGATATATTGTGGTCATGATATACAAATATTTCTAAACTACAAGGAGGTCGAATTTTGAACAGTCAGGATGTTATTTTAGGCATGCTTATGAAAGAAGCGTTGACTGGATACGAAATAAAACAGTTATTGGAGAATGTATTCTCTAATTTCTATAGTTCTAGTTATGGCACGATTTATCCCACACTTACTCGGATGGAAAAGGAGGGGTTGATAACGAAGGAAAATGTTCCTCAGGACGGTAAGCCCAACAAGAACCTTATAAACATAACGCCTAAAGGCAGAGATTGTTTTAACGCCTATTTACTAGCTCCACTAGAAGGAGACCGTATTAAGAAATCTGATTTTATGATGAGGTTATATTTTGGTGAATTCGTTGGGTATGACAAGGTGATTATTTGGTTGAAGCAAGCACAAGAGGAATCACACACAAAATTGGATCAACTACTTGAGCAGTATTCGCTTTATAAAGATGAAATGCACCCAGCACAGATCATCTGCATCCAAATTGGGATAGAAGAATATAAAGCTAAACTTACAACCATTGCCGAGGGATTGGTAAGACTGGAGGAATTATTATGAAAACTATTTTTATCACGGGTGCCTCATCAGGCATTGGGAGAACTACAGTAAAACATTTCGCTGAAAGAGGATGGAACGTAGTAGCCACGATGCGTTCACCTGAACAAGAAACAGAATTCATTTCATTAGATAATGTGTTGGTGCTAAGACTAGATGTTGAGAAAGAAGATACTATTCAATCAGCGTTAGCGGAAGCGATTCAACGGTTTGGTACAATTGATGTTCTTCTCAATAATGCTGGATATGGAACAATGGGCCTTATAGAAGCAGCTACGGATGAGCAGATTAGAAGACAGTTTGAAGTAAACGTTTTGGGTCTTATCCGTATGACTAAAGCCATGTTGCCACATTTTAGATCTAATCAAGAAGGTATGCTGATCAATATCTCTTCTATGGGAGGGAAAGTCACTTTTCCAACGATGTCTCTGTATCATTCATCTAAATTCGCAGTAGAAGGTTTCTCTGAATCCGTATCTTATGAATTAGCATCACAAAACATCAAAGTAAAGTTGATTGAACCTGGTGCTATTCATACCGACTTTGGCGGAAGATCGATGGAGTTCTTTTTTAATGAGGCATTAACGGACTATACGCCGTTTACTACTGCATTTCGGGGTAAATTGAGGGAGATGGAAAAACACCCAGCATACGCTTCACCTCCAGAAATTGTTGCCGAAACCATATATCAAGCGGCCACAGACGGTACAAGTCAATTCCGATATGTAGTTGGAGAAGATGCAAAGATGCTCATTCATATGAAAGAAAATACGGATGAAGAAGAGTATCTAACTAATATAGCTCAGCATTTTTCTTAAAAAGAGAAAAGTTGAAATCAGCGCTTCAAAGAAAGAACTTATCATTATTGTCAAGAAGACGAAATACAACTACATTGCCAAGTTCGATGATGATGATTATTATTACGCTCCCTATTATTTGACAGAAAGCTTGCAGGCCTTTCAAAGAACAAATGCCGATGTCATTGGAAAGCGGGCACATTATATGTATTTACGTGGATCAAAGACTCTTATACTTCGTTTTGCACATGATGAAAATCGACCTGTAACCAAAATTCCATCTGTTAAGAATTACAAGAGTTTTGTACAGAAAAAACCAAAGGGCCTATTATAATGGCGAATCGAGATATTTCACCTGATCCGAATGCTGTTTCCATAATTGCTTGTACCAAACGGCGGCAATGTATGGACACCCTTATCTAAAGGTCGCAAAGCAATATAAGAACGTAAGGATATATAGCTTGATAAATATCTCTTAACAAGAAATGTTAAAGTGCTGAAAGTGAGAAACGCAAGAAAATTTGTATGTCAAAGCTAACCTTCTTTCCCCATCTCTTGCCGCTAAAGCGAACAAGTAAAGGCCACCGAAAAGGTGGCCTTTTCACTAACTCTTTTTTCTCGAAACTCTAACTCTTCTTATCACATATTTTCTCTTTTTTTTGACTGGCCGCAGCTTCACCGTTGTCGACCGCAGTGCTTGTTTCTTCGCTGCACGTCGACGCTTGATCAGCTTTAGTCGCTTGATAGAACGGTATTTGGCGCGGAGCATACTTTTCTTTCTCAGTTTCCGTTTCAGTTTCAGTCTCAGTCTTAGCCGTAACCGTAGTCGTAACGATCTGCGGCGTTTCTGTCTGTGCGGCTTTACAGAAATGTTCTCTGGGGCCGGAGCGGGCGGCTCAGCTGGGGCAACCAAATGTCCTTCCTGCTCCGGCTCAGGTGGCGCAACTGGATGTTCTTCCTGCACCACTTCAGGTAGCGCAACTGGATGTTCTTCCTGCGGGATGTTGGCCTGCTCCGGCTCAGGAACCGGCCCTGGTGTAAGCTCTCTTGCCCATGGGGTCATGGCCAGGAATTTAGAGTATAGCGGTGCTGCAGGCGAATCTATATCCCACCACTTGTTGTCCCCGGCGAAATGAACTATTTTATTATCTAAATCGAGTTCCGAATGAGCAAACGTATTAAACCGCTGATCCATTTGCAAATAGTTGGAGCTATAAATGGCATTCAGAGCATCCTGATCAGGCATGGTCATCGTTGGATAACTACGCAAGAAATGGAGCATTTCATCATACCAGGTCTGTTTGCTGCGGATATTGTTCAACTGAAACAGAATCACACCTGAGTTAAAATACAGCTCCGCACTAAGACCAAGTGAAGCAAAGTACTCAAACAAATTTTCGCCCTGATCCAGCACTGCTCCCAAATAGCGTTCTCCAAGATCGATGCTCCACAATTCGTTAATATCCATATTGACCAAAATGTCACAGTCCAAATAAATAACCCTGTCTGCCTGAATAAATAGCGGAAGCAACAAGCGGTACATACTAGCCATTGTCCAGAAGTCGATTTTGGGCACACCAGCCGCAACTTCATACAAATCCCCAGGAACTGTAACATGATAAAAAAAGATGTTGTGATGAAATACATCTACCAACTGCGTGAGCTTCGCCTTGTTTTCTTCACTTAGGGAATCATCATGCACTATGTGCACATTGATTGTTTGCTGGGTATTGGAAAAGATTGATGCCAGAACAACACCCGCATGCTCCGTATAGCTCCCGTCTTTATCATTAATCGTCAAAACCAGCTCAATCATTCTGAGGGATCACCTGCCCTTAAAAGTATATTTTGCATAGCCGTCTTATGCATTAGACTACTTTAAGTGTATGTTTACCCCAGTGACTGGATTGGACTATTCCCCAGTAGCATCTAATTTATTTGGAATCGTTCTGCAGGTCAGGACCGATTCTTGTAACCGTTGCACGATCTCCCAGGATATGACGGGCAGGCAGCTCCTGAATTTCGTGTTCAGCAAGATGGACATGTGACCCAAAAACACTTCCTTCCGCATGAACATGGGACAACCACACTTGATCCGTCAAAATGCTATTGGTTAGAATGCAATCTTCGACGACACTATTCGGTCCAATATACACATAAGGTCCAATTACACTGTTCGTTACGCGGGCGGTTGGATCTACTTTAACGGGAGTGATCCACTGAACCGATTTGTTATTGCCGGACGGCATCACAATGTTCTTTGGATCATGATCCATCTGGTACCGATTTGCCTCAAGCCAGCGTTCATGGGTTCCAATATCAAAAAAGGGGGTGGTCGTTACACTGTACGCAACACGCTTGCCTTCTGAAATTAACATTTGTATAGCATCCGTCAGCTCATATTCACCGCGTTCGGAAGGCGTAAGCTTCTCAATGGCTGACCAGATGGCTGCAGTCAAAGCATACACGCCGACAATAGCCAAATTCGATTTGGGATAGCGAGGTTTCTCTTCCAGACTGACAATCCGCCCCTCTTCGATCACGGCAACACCAAATTGACGGGGTTCCTTGACTTGCTGAAGCAGTATCGAAGCCGTAGAGTTATCTGCTTCCAGTGACCGGATTAACGGCTCCAGATCACCCTCATACAAATTATCGCCAAGCATCAATACAAAAGGGGAATCCGCGACAAAAGACTGCGCGCTTCTAACTGCATCCGCCAGTCCCTTTGCTTCCTTTTGCAGCAGAAAGGTTAAAGAGGCGTTCCACCGCGCCCCATCCCCGATCGTTTCCTGGATCTCCCCTTGCGAAGGGCTCACTACGATTCCAATCTCGGTAATTCCGGCAGCAACAAGTTTATTGAGGATCGAGACAAGAATATATTCTCCGTTAACGGGTAACAAGCACTTCGGTTTGGTATAAGTCGAAGGCTGCAGTCTCGTTCCTCGGCCAGCGCACAAGATTAATCCTTTCATAAACAGGCCCCCCTACTCTTAAAATCAAGCAATCTTCGGAACGCGTTGGAATACGTTCTCTATATTCTATGCACAAGCTATGAGGGTGCTTGGATATATATTTAGCAGCAATAACCTTATTAATCTATGATCCTGAAGCGCATATTTAACAAACCTTATCTCAATCTAGGGATTGTAAAAAGCTTATTGGGACACTCGATGGACGTACGGCGTTTGTAAATGAGCTTCCACTTTTCCGAGTCACGCGGGGTTTTCGTAAACAACCTGGGATCATCACTGGTTTTCTTGTAAAAGGTATGGCCAAACTTGGCTTTCGAGCAGCTGCGAGGCAGGCTGAAGTCTTGGATAGAGGGGCAAATCGTGTGGACTGTCCGCTGGGGGAAATCATGTAGAGGTGGTAGCCGTTAAAGTACTTCTAACGGGCACTGTCCCAGCCCGAGTTGCAGTCGGGCTGGGAGTACAGACGAGGATGGTTGCAAGGGGCTATACCGCGGGCACGACAATCGCAAGTCGATGACTTTTCACAAGAACGATATTCAAGAATTGCTAATCAAAATATATAAAGCGAAGCTAATGATATATAGAAAAAAACTGGATAGCATATACTTCGTTGACTTACTCTTCATTTCAAACGCTTTGCCTAACCCACTAGTCAAAACCCTGCCTATAAATAAGATCAAGGCTACAGCCAATGAAAGGATGGAAATTATAAACACCACTTGTTCCATATTACACCCTCCTTAGTAAACACGAGATTTTTTAGAGTATAAATATAACCCTGCCGTTGACAAGCCCACATAAGCTGCAAGGATGAGTGCGCCCCACATCTTTACTCGCTGGGTCGAGTATCCGAAGGAAGAATCGTAGAACTGAATACTTAACCGATATATATAAGAAAACGGGAAGTAAATAGATATATCGGCTCCAAGTAATATTGTAGTGATAAAAATGGAAGCCACCCCAGCGATCATTACGCCAATTATACTTTTTGTTGTAAGTACCAAGAAAGCAGCAACGGGAATAATCAATAAACATAGCGTCGAGAACAGAGTTGATGTCAGCAGAGATGAACCCACATCATTGAAGGTTATACCTTTTCCAAAAGCCATCCACTGTGTAGCCAAAAGAACAATATGATTCAATAAGGACAAGAATAGGAGAAGAATAAACGTTGAAATCATTTTGGAGAATATAAGTTGAAAGGTATGAAAAGGATAGGAGATCCAATTTAACATTGTCCTATTCTTAAATTCTGTATAGAAGAAAAATCCTGTAAAGGTGAATATAATCGTGGGAAACAGAATTGCATATTGATTGAATACAAAGAAATAATATCTCCCGGCTGTAATATCCTTATTCGTCATTAAAAGGCCTGCGGTATTAATGGCGTAAGGCAAGAAGCTGAGAATGAAAATAACATAGACTGATTTCAAACGCTTAAGCTTTAAAAGTTCATTTCTAATGAGAATACTCATGCGTTTGGCTCCCCGATATCAGTCTTAAATATAAATCCTCTAATGACAGCTCATTTACTTCAAAAGAGGCAATTTCGATCTTGTTTTCTGCAACAAACTGCATGAATTCATTCTTGGATAGAGTTGAGATGATCTCGACATAGTCCTCATGTTGAAGGATAATCTGTTCAGATATCATTTCTAGAATATGCCGTCCCATCGTGTGGGGAGTGAATATTTTGTATAAATAAATCGGATGATTTCTCTTCATATTTTTCGTCTCAAAGATGATCTCTCCATGGTTCATAATTATTAATTCATCTGCCATAAGATTAATCTCGCTAAGGAGGTGGCTTGAAATAATAACCGTTGTCCCACTTCTAAGCACTTCACCGATAAGCATCTCTCTTACTTGCTTAATCCCTAGCGGGTCTAAACCATTCGTAGGTTCGTCAAGAAGAAGAAGCTCTGGCTTATGCGCCATCGACCTTGCAATTCCCAGACGCTGCTTCATCCCTAGCGATGTCTGCATAAAGAGCTTATTCTTATGGTCATGCAATCCTACAAGCATTAATAACTCATCGATATCATAATACGAGGACCCTTCTCCCATATAACGTAAATGTAAATCCAGATTTTCAAACAAGGTAAGATTTTCATAAAACCCGGGATATTCAATAATGCCTCCAATGGAACGAATAGCCTCTTTGCTTGATTTCTGATATAGGTCACGATTGTTCAGCAGAACGGTTCCAGACGACGGGTGAAATATTCCCAGCAGAACCTTCAACAGTGTAGTTTTGCCAGCACCGTTCGGGCCGAGCAATCCATAAATCTTCCCTCGTTCAAACGTCAAATTCACATCATTAAGGATTTTCACTTTTTTGATACTAACATTCAAATCTTTCGTTTGCAGCAAATCTGATGGCATATCTGACACTTAGTACCCCTCCTTTATTTGGAATTACTTACCTAAGTTCCAGTATAGGGAGGTTCATTTAAAAACAGAGTATCGATTTGTTTAAAAACAGTTTAAAAAACTAAACTGGATTCTGCGGATAGATGGAGAGGCTTGTGCCTTCGCCGCTGCTCTCCCATATCTGCTCAAGTCCCATCTGCTGCAGCATAATAGTTACGATCGTGAGTCCGATGCCAATTCCCTTATGCTCTGAAGTTGACTGAAGGCCAGGACCACGGTCTTTTATAACGAACGCCACAGATGATTCAGATGTCTGCAAGGATCGAACGGAAATGTACTTGCCGATTGCTGCGTGACGTATGATATTCTGGAACAGATTGTCCAGTATTCTTTTTAGCCAAATCTCATCCACATCCCATACTATGGAATGCTCCAATTCAACCTCTACCACAAACCCTTTTTGTTCAAAAATTGGATACCAACCCGACATTGAAGCCCTTACAATCTTCCGGATGTCTGTTATTGTTTTATTCATAGGTAATTTTCCAGCATTAAGCAAGGTTAGGGAGGATAAGTCCTCGATCAATTCCCCCAGAAAATCGACCTTGTCATATATTATTTTAAGCGAGTTCCTGTCTTCCTCTGGTAGTCTCTCCTTGTCGATCCTGAACGCATGGCCCCGAATAATAGTTAGAGGCGTCCTTAGATCATGAGATAAATTAGCAATTAAGTTCTTGCGTAATTCCATCTCATGCTGCTCCTTGGCTCTGCTTACTTTCAATTGTTCAACCATCCGATTAAACGAGAGCTGCAGTTGCCCTATCTCATCTTCTTTTTCTACGATAACTGTCTCGGGAATTCCTCCCTCCCACTCTCTGTCCATATTCTCTTGCATGGCCACAAGACGTTTCTGGAGCTGGCTGAAGAAAAACCAGGATATAGATACAAAGAGCATCCAAATAATAACCAATGAGCCGAACCAAAGATAGGAGTATTTACCCCGGACAGTCTCCCATTGCGAACCCATAAGTTGCTCAGGAATCTCTAATATGACAAACCCTTCTGTCTGTTGTCCTTTAAGAAGTAAAGAAACGGTGTATAGCTCGTTATTCTTCTCTCTATTAGCAAGCGTAAACACATCAGATACACTCCATGGTGTCTGGAGTTTATTAGATTTCGGCTCCGACATTAATACTTCCCCATTGTCCCCTATCCAACTCACTGTTGAATCCTTATATTTCATTGCCTGTGTTAGCCCAGAGATGATCTCACTATCGGACCGCCCCCCCAAGCTGTCAATTACCTGCATCCACTCTGCCTTAAGCTCGTTCGGTTCATAATAGATTTGCTGAGGATGAATTACAAGCTTAGTCAATGTGAAATAATATAAAAAATTCACTCCTAAAAATGATATTGGGAAAATGAAAATCGACATCACAATGATTAATAAATATTTGGTTGATAATTTCACTGCATCACCCTGTAGCCGATTCCACGTATCGTCTCTATGATTTCCGGATTCTGCGGATCTTTTTCAATACGTTGTCTTAAGTAGCGAATATGGACCATTAGCGTCTTATCACCTTCGATGTACACCTGGTCCCAAATATATTCATAGATTTGTTCTTTGGTCAGTATCTGATTGGGATGTTTGAGAAAGTGCAGAAATATTTTGTGTTGCTTCTCCGTTAATATGATCTCTGTATTAGTATCTGTATTGAGAATCCGTTTTACTTTCATATCAATTTCTAGATGCTTAAGCAGGATAACTTCCTTGCCAACCTTGTCGAATCTCCGTAGCAGCACTTCAATTCTTGCAGCAAGTTCATCTGGATGAAACGGCTTAGTCACATAATCTTCTGCATATTTCAATCCCTTCAGCTTATCTTCCAGGGCAGTTCTGGCTGTAAGAAATAGAATTGGAATATCCGGATTCGCTGTTTTCATTCGCTGTCCAATCGTAAATCCGTCTAACCCTGGCATCATAATATCGAGTATAACAAGATCCGTTCTATTCATATGTTCTAGGTAATCGTCAGGAGAAGTTAACCACGTTAGGACATACCCTCGATTCTCTAGGTCACGTGTCACAAGATCTCCGACTTCAATGTCGTCATCAATATATAGGATTTGATTCTTCACATCCTGACTCCTTCATAAAATATATATTTTAAACCTATCCTTCGTTGCATATATTTTACATCAGAGATCATTTTTTTGGAAATACCCGCAGTGCTGCAGCAAAATCCCCGGATGCAATGTCTTATCGACTATGTACCCGGGGCTTCGTCACCTTTGAAGAAACAAGAGGAACGTTTCTGCTTTAATTATTGGTACAGCCATATGCCTGAAATCGTCATGACCGCCGGGAGCGCGGCTTCGTCCACCACTACATTGTCATACCAGCCGCCCACCGCAAGGTTAAGCACCAGATAAAAAGGCTTGTCAAAGGGCATACGGTCCGGCTGCAGCTCACGCTCGGCGAAGCAATGCCCGTCTACCAGCCACCGGATCGAGCCGGCGTCCCATTCCAGCGCATAATCACGGAATTCGTTAATGGTCCCGTTCTCAAGCTCATAAGTGAACTCTTCGACGACTTTATGGTCCAGGTCCTTACCGTAGTGCAGCGTTCCAGCTACCTGCCGGGGCAGGCGGCCCTTGGCTTCCAGGATGTCTATCTCACCGGAGGCGGGCCAGGGGCCGTAAGCCTGATCCTGCGGAAGCAGCCAGATGGCAGGCCAGATCCCCTGCCCTACCGGCAGCTGAGCACGCACGATTAGCTTGCCGTAGCAGAAGGAGAAGTGGTCCCTGGTATCCACACGGGCCGAGGTATAGGCAAATTGCCGCCCGTCCGTTTCGATGGTTTCGCGGCGCGCACACAGGTTTAAGCCATTGTCGTCGATATACAGATTGCCTGCATGACCCGTATAAAACTGCTGCTCCCCGTTGCCCCAGCCCGGGTATATGGGATTGTCATTGTTATCAAGCAAGTCGTTGCCAAGACGAACGTTCCACAGCCTCAAATCGGTATCGCCATTCAAGAAATTCTGCTCCCATACAAGCGTGTTCATTCTTCACACTCTCCCTTCATTTAATCACAGCATACTTAAATTTGCTGCCTGATCCAACGAATCTAAAAAAATGGGATAGGGTCCATAATCATGGACCTTTTTTTCCGTTGCCCTTTTTCATACGATGAAAGAGGAAGGGGGCACAGAACATGTTCCAATACCGGTCGGAACAAATGAAAGCGCTTTTTAGGCAGTGGCAATTGCAAAGCATGGTCATTCCAGGCATTATCTGGATGGTTATTTTCTGTTATCTCCCCATGTTTTGGCTCATTATTGCATTTATGGACTTCAGCATCGCCAAGCCCATGCTAGAGTCCCCGTTTGTCGGGCTGAAGCACTTTGAGGATTTTGTAACGGATGACCGTTTTTGGCGTTCGATCCGCAATACCTTGGGAATGAGCACCCTCAAGCTGGTTCTCGGCTTTCCGATTCCTATTGTATTCGCCTTACTGCTTAATGAAATAAGGAGTCTGCGGTTTAAGCGTACGGTACAGACCATTTCGTACCTGCCGCACTTTATTGCCTGGACCATTTTTGGCGGCATCGCACTTAATTGGCTGGGCGAGGGCGGTGTGATTAACCAGCTGATGATGGCGCTTGGGCTTCAGGAACGCGAAATCCTGTTTAACAGCGATCCCAAGTACTTCTGGTGGATTACCTTTTTCACCGATACGTTGAAAGAAACCGGCTGGAGCGCCATTATCTATATAGCGGCCATAGCCGGCATTGATCCGGGGCTGTACGAAGCGGCCGAGCTGGATGGCGCGAACCGCCGGCAGCGGATGTGGCATATCACCGTTCAGAGCATACGGCCCACCATCGCTATTTTGTTTATCCTCGCTGTCAGCGGGATACTCGGCAGCAACTTTGAGCAGATCTTTATGCTCAAGAACAACATGAACATGAAAATGGCGGAAAGCTTGGACTTGTATATCTATAACATGGGTTTGGTATCCGGGCGCCATTCCTTCTCAACGGCCGTCCTGTTCGCCCGCTCTATTGTAGCGCTGGCGCTGTTATTTTTGGCCAATCACACATCCAAAAAACTAACTGGCGACAGCATTTTTTAAAAGGGGGAGGCTGGGCGTATGGACAGACGCAGAAGATTTCGGCGAATTGGAGGCTTTGAGATCTGCAATACCCTGCTGATGCTGGCAGTATGCTTTTTAACGTTATACCCGATGTGGTTTGTACTCATTAACTCGCTTAATGCGCCGCAGCAGGCATCGCTGGGCACCATCAACTGGTTCCCCGCAGAATTATCGCTAGCCAGTTACAGTGTTGTGTTTAATGATAAAACTATGATGAATGGTTTTTACATCACCACTCTGCGCACAGTGATCGGGACAGCGGTACATGTGTTGTTCACCGCCATTGTCGCTTATGGCATGAGCAAGTCCAATCTGATCGGCCGCAAGCTGTATCTCAAAATCGCTTTGATTACGATGCTGTTCTCAGGCGGGCTGATCCCCAGCTTTATTCTGATGACGAAGCTGGGCTTATACGACAATTTCTGGGTCTTCATCATTCCTTCCATGTACACTTTCTTTAATATGGTCATATTCATGAGTTTCTTCCGCACCATTCCCGACAGCCTGGAGGAATCTGCGAAGGTAGACGGCGCTTCGGACTATGGCGTCCTGTTCAGAATCGTATTGCCCAACAGCATGGCTGTCATTGCGACCATATCGCTTTTTTCAGCCGTCTATCATTGGAACGATTATTACCAGGGTGTGATTTACATCCGCTCGCAGGACATCTTGCCGCTGCAGACCCTGCTGTACAAAATCATTGCGGAGAACTCCATGTCTTTCATGCAGCAGCAAGCGATGGCACAATTCGGCGCAAGGCTTCCCGGCAACTCCATCAAATTCGCATCCATGATGGTGGCCACGCTGCCTATTCTGGTGTTCTATCCCTTTATTCAACGCTTTCTGGTCAAAGGTGTGATGATTGGTGCCATTAAAGGGTAGCGGTATACAAAAATTCAGCAGCAGCAAAGAAAGGATGATTATGTCATGAAACGCAATCTCCTCAAACCAGGCTTGGCTCTCATTCTGTCCGTAATCTTGACACTAGGCATGGCCGGATGCAGCAATTCAGCAAACAGTGAGAATAAGCCGACCTCACAACCCACGGATAATACGCAGCCGCCGCCGGCCGAAACAACGCTTAATCCCGATGAACCTGCATGGCCGCTCGATACCAGCCCGGTAGATTTAACCTGGTTTGTAGGCGCTAACTGGTATGCCCACACCTGGGGAGAGAGCTTGACCTCCAAGTATGTAACGGAAAAAACCGGCGTCAACGTCAAACTCGAAGTCCCCTCCGGCGAAGCGAACGAGCATATTACCCTGATGATGACCTCCGGCAAGCTGCCGGACCTGATTTCGATGGGATCGTGGGAAACCGCTGTCAAGAAGCTATGGGAAGGCGATCATGTGTATGCCTTAAATGAATTGGCCGATCAATATGATCCCTACTTCTTCCAAGTGGCTGGCGACGGTACACTGAAGTGGTATCGTCAGGAGAATGGCAATACGTATGGCGTTCCGAATGATTCATACAGCCCCAACCTGATGCATGAAACCGGCATGACGGCCGCTAACCAGACCTTTCTGGTACGAAAAGATCTGTATGAGGAAATCGGCAGTCCGGACTTAAGCACCCCGGAGGGCTTTCTGGGCGCATTGCAATTGCTAAAGGATAAATATCCCGAATATAAGGGCCAGCCTATCAGTCCCTTCTTTGCACAGGGGAATGTCCCTTACGGGATGACCGAATACCTGCAGAACCTGCTGGCCGTTCCGCACGAGAAAGACGGCAAAGTATACGACCGCATTACCGATCCGGATTACATCACCTGGCTGAAGACCTTCCGCACTGCTTACGAGCGCGGGCTGATCAATGTGGACTTCCTGGTGGATTCCGATACACAGGTAGAGGAAAAAACGAACAACGCCCGTTATTTCATGATGATTCGCGAGTGGACCGGCATGACGGCTGTTAATCCCATGCTGGCTGCAAGTGCTAACCCGGACTCTTACTACATCGCAGTCGATGGGCCGAAGAACAGCAAGGGCGACAGCCCCAAGCTATTCCCCGGCAACATGGATGGCTGGATGGTGACGATGATCAGCAAATCCACCGAGAACCCTGAACGGGCCATCCGCTTCCTGACCTATCTGGCCAGCGAAGAAGGCCAGCGGGATGTGTTCCTTGGCAAGGAAGGCGAAACGTGGGAAATGGCGGATGGCAAGCCGCAGCTGAAGGCTGAAATGGCAGGATTGCTCGAAACCGATATTGAGAAGATGGAGAAGGAATACGGCATTATGGATACCTACTGGATGATGCGAAATCCTGTCATTATCAACCAGTGGAGACCGGAGAAAGCTCCTGTCATTAAGCAAATGGAGGACTTCGCTAATAAGCAGGCCGATATTGACAGCGGGATTTACAAGGGCTTAGATCCACAAGGCGATTCTGAGGTATCGGTAGCCTGGTCGCGTATTTCTCAGAATTGGGAGGAAGTGCTGCCTGAGCTGATTACCGCCAAGGATGAAGCAGACTTTGATACAATCTTCGACAGTTTTCTTGACCGCCGCCAGAATTACGGTTTTGACAAGGTGCTGGAATACCGCCAGACCGAACTGGATGTGCGAAAAGCCAAAATGGCGGAGTAATAATATCCATATTATGAGTGCTGCCGGCCACCGAAAGGGTGGCCGGTATTCCCTGCTTCGGAGGCTCTGACCATTTAGCAATAACGCCTAGTTACCTGCCAGATGGTTTGTAATATATGGTATATTACAGAGGTGGGGGAGGCTATTTGGGATGAAGGTTCTATGGACTAGAATGAGAAAGCTATACCGCAATTCCCGCATATCTCAGAAGTTGTTCCTGGCCTTCAGCATGATGATTGCCATCCCTGCCATTTTAGTCTCCTTTTTATTTATCCGCACGCAGGAAACTCAGCTATACAAGGACGCTATGGCCACCGGAAGCAGTCATGTCTCACGGCTAAATGAACAGCTGCGCAGCAGAATGAACATCCTTGAGAACGCTTCCTCCACTGCGCTGAATCAAAAGGCATTTGTGGATTTCATCCACTCCAATATGCGCGGGGATGGCTTGCGCCTCGTGAAATTTAGACAAAACCAATTTGAGCAGATGCATAATATTATTCAAAGCTACGAGATGATCAGTGAGCTCAGCTTCTATGTAGATAATCCGAACCTGTATGAGATTTGGCCCGAAATCTATGATTATGACAAGTTTTGGCCGCAGGACTACTGGGTAACGCTGCGGGAAGAAGGCGGTGCGGCCTACCGCTTATTTGCTTTTAAGGATGGCGACCATACGTTATCTTATTACCGGCTGGTACGCCTTCAGGGTCAGCAGCACAAACTCCCTACCATTATGGAGATTCGCGCTCAGCATAACGTGTTGTTCAGCGACCTGCTCGAGGAGAGCGGGGGTGATTTCTTCTCTGTGGTGATGGACGGAACGAGTCCTTCCCGATATGTATACAATCCCCAGCATAGGTTTGCTGGAGATGCCGGGGAAGAGCTGGATGAAATCCTTGGCAGCATTCACCAGCGCCTGGATGTGCTCCAGCAGAATAGCCCCATTAAGGTCCAAGTAGGGGATCATACTTACTATGCGCTGTATCGCTACATCGCCCCGCTGAACGCCTATGTGGTGGATATTGCCTCCCATCAGGCGCTGATGAAGGGCCCGCGGAGCTGGTATCTGCTTGTGGTAGCGATCACATTATTTGTACTGCTGCTGATGCTGCTGCTCGTCTCACATATGACCCGGCGAATCTTCCGCCGTTTGGAGAAGGTGCTGGCTTCGATGCGCAAGGTCCGCAGGGGCCAATTGGACGCGAAGATTGATACGGGCCTTGGGGAGAATGAGACCGGTGATGAAATCGACTATGTAGCCGTCAGCTACAATAATATGTTAGACGAAATCCAGCGCCTGATGACGCAGGTGGTGGATAAGCAGCTGATTGCCAAAAATGCACAGCTGCACTCGCTGCATTCGCAGATCAATTCACACTTTTTGTATAACGCGCTGGAATCCATCCGTATGCTGGCAGAGGTTCAGCGGCAGCCCGCTATCGCCGACGCGCTGGTGTCTCTAGGCTCGCAGCTGCGCTACAGCATGCAGTGGCGCAGCGATACAGTTGCCCTTAGCGAAGAACTTGCCAACATACACAGCTATATCCGCTTCATAAACTTTATGGAGGGAGGCAGCATGGTATTGACGGTGGATCTCCCCCAGGAAATGCTGCGCTATACGATTCCTAAGATGTGCATGCAGCCCATAGTCGAAAACGCCGTTCATCATGCGGCCCCCCCAGGCGGCAGTGTAAGCATCCAAATTACCGTATCGGTAGAGAATGACAGCCTGCTGCTAATCAGGATACGGGATGACGGCGCAGGTGTTGCCCCGGAGATGCTGGCCAGCCTGCAGGCTGTGCTGCGGGGAGACACGGATACGCCGATCGTCACCAGCAAGAACGGATTGGGCTTGGAGAATGTGCATAAGCGTCTGCAGCTTCATTATGGCAAGGACTGCGGTCTTTGGATTGACAGTGTGCAGGGTGCCTACACCTGTGTAACCATACATTTGCCTTGGGAAAATGTGAATCTTGGAGGATGGTAGATCATGATCAATATTCTGATTGTGGACGATCAAAAGCACATTCGCGATGGCCTGCAGGCCATGCTGCGCCAATTCCCTCTGCAGCTTGATAGCATCTACTGCGCTATAAGCGGGATTGAGGCATTGCAAATATTACGTCAGCACAGCATCCAACTGGTGATTACTGATATCATGATGCCCGATATGGATGGACTTGCGCTGATGGCGCAGTCCAAAGAGGAGCGTATCCAGGTGGATTTCCTGATTATTAGCGGCTATAGCGATTTCGCCTATGCTCAAAAAGCCATCGAACTTGGGGCAAAGGGCTACCTGCTGAAACCTGTGAAACGCGAAGACCTGCAAACCGCCATAGAGCATGCATGGCAGGAGGTAAACACACGACAGGCGCTCTCACGCAATATGGAGCATATCTCCCGCCGCGCCCGGGAGACCGACCGCAAAGAGCTATGTATGTTTATGCAGGGCTCGGTGAGTGATGAGGCTTGGGTCCTCCAGACCCAGCAGCAGAATCCAGAGCTGTGGCGGCACTACCGCCTGTGCCTGCTGCGGGAGGAACTATGGATTAATCAAGCGGGGGCCAGTAGCAGCCACAGTATGGAATCCATCGCCTACAGTGTATATAGCAGACAGGGATGTATATGCCTGCAACACCGCCCGTACCTGATCCTCGCAGTTGAGGCTTCCATAGATACGGGAGCCTTGCCCACTGCTCTCAAGGCAGGGCAGATGGATGCCATCACGGCCATGACCGGCCCGCAGCAAGGATTAAAGGGGCTGCCCGGCAGCTATACCCAAGTGCTTGAGCTATATCGCCACAGTTACCTGTTTCCAGATCAACGCTGCATCCTGCCCACTCATACGGAGCGGCTGGAGCAGCAGTGGGAAATTCCCTATGAGGAGCTATATGCCCTATTCCATTTAATCGGCACCAAGAACAACAGCGCAATCACCCAAGGAATCTCCAAGATATTCCACAAGGATGCCTTGCAACGTTACCACATCCGGTATACACAGCAGCTATGCCGCGCCATCGTGCAGATGCTGGAGGAATATGTTCGTGTAATCCGCCCGTACATGGGGGACGAAGTGCTGGATATAGAATGTTTGCGTAATCTATTCGATTATCCGGGCATTCGCGAGTATATTCAGGCGCTGCAACAACAGCTGCTTCGGCTGAACCAGTTCTATTATGAATATAAGTGCAGCTACCGCAACACGCAGGATTTGAATGAAGCCATACGCTTTATACACGAAAGCTACCATAAACCGCTGGACCTCGCGATGGTATCCAACCATGTCTCGCTTAATTATGCCTATTTCTCCAACCTGTTCAAGAAGAATATCGGCAAAGGCTTTGCAGAATATCTGCGTGATGTGCGTCTGGATAAAGCCCGGCGGCTACTAGCCGAAACCGATTATAAAATAGTCGAAGTGGCCGCCATGGTAGGGTATGAAAGCTACAAAAGCTTCACACGGGCATTTCGGGATGTGATGGACATGCAGCCCACAGAGTACCGGCAGCTGATGCGCCGGAAGCTTGAAAGAGAAGGCAAATATCAGGATACAGCGCTATAAAGCGGGCGATACGGCTGCTAAAATAAACAAATATAGTCAAAAGCCAAAAAAATGGGACACAACAAAAACAATTGTACCTTTTCAGCTGTTTATTAGATTCGATAGAATAAAGGTGTTCCTAAATGTAAGCGGTTTCCTTTGCCAATATTTTATTAAAGGAGGGCAAGTATGAAACGACTTCACAGAACGGAGAATGGGTTTAAGCGGAAGGTGTTGATTTTGTTCTTAGCAGTAGTGCTGATGGCTAGTGTCGGCCTATGGCCAACTTCCAGGGTTCAAGCAGCCGGAACCACCGTTTCCTCTATGGCTTACTTCTCAGCGGCAGACGGACCTGTCATCTCCAAAACAGGCGTTGGGCAAGCCAGCTACGGATTTGTCATGCCTATATTCAACGGAGGCTCCGCCAGCTGGAATGAGGTTTCCGGGGACGTGGGCGTACATGTGAAAGTAGGTGGCAACTGGATTGACATTGACAGTGCAGGCGGCTATACCTACAACCAAAACTGGGGGCACTGGAACGACGGCGGCATGAACGGCTATTGGTTCACGCTCTCCGCAACTACTGAGATTCAGCTGTACTCCAAGGCTAATGGGGTTACGCTTGATTACACACTTGTATTCCAGAACCAGAACAAGCAAACCATCACTGCAATGGCACCTACACAAGGGCCGCAGATTACAGCAGGCTTTACAGGCGGTGCAGGCTTTACTTATCCTACCTTCAACAATGATCCGGCCCTAACCTATGAAGCCGTGGCGGATGATTTGAAGGTCTACGTGAAGCCTGTAACCAGCAGCACATGGATTGATATAGACAATAATGCAGCCAGCGGCTGGATCTATGACAGCAACTTCGGCCAATTCACCGATGGAGGCGGGGGCTACTGGTTTACTGTAACGGAATCTATCAACGTTAAATTAGAATCGAAAACCTCTACCGCTAACGTCGTTTATACCATCACCTTTAATGAGCCAGTATTGGCATCCCGCTGCCTAAGATTGACGGAGGCGCGCCGATCGGCACTGAGCTTGGAAATTTCGTATACCAGATTAACATGAACGGACAATGGGTAGAGATGAGTAATTCCAGCCAGAGCGGATTTGTATACGCCGGTAACGGCTACAATAACATGTCCGATGCCAACCAGTGGGGCTATTGGGCAGACCATATCTATGGACTGTGGTTCCAGCCCGTCCAGGAGGATATGCAGATCCGTATCGGCTATCCACTAAATGGGCAGGCGGGCGGAAGTGTTGGCAACAATTTCGTCAACTATACCTTGATCGGCAATCCCGATGCTCCCCGGCCGGATGTATCTGATCAGGAGGACATTGCCATCGGAACACCAAGCGACCCGGCTATCGGGGGCATGAATCTCATCTGGCAGGATGAATTTAACGGAACCGCTCTCGATACGAGCAAATGGAGCTACGAACAAGGCTATTATATCAACAACGATCCCAACAGCTGGGGTTGGGGCAATGCGGAACTGCAGCACTATACCAACAGCGCACAGAATGTATTTGTACAGAATGGACAGCTGAATATCAAAGCTGTGAACGATCCTAAATCCTTCCCGCAGGATCCAAGCCGGTATGCCCAATACTCCTCCGGTAAGATTAACACCAAAGAGCATTTGTCCTTCCAGTACGGAAGAGTGGACATTCGCGCCAAGCTGCCCACAGGCAATGGCGTCTGGCCAGCGCTCTGGATGCTTCCGGAAGATGCAGCTTATGGTGCATGGGCCGCATCGGGCGAGATTGATATTATGGAAGCCAAAGGACGCTTGCCTGGCACAACCAGCGGCGCTGTACACTTCGGCGGACAATGGCCTGTTAACCGATATATTGCCGGCGAATATCACTTCCCTGAAGGCCAGACCTTCGCAAATGACTATCATGTGTATTCCATGATCTGGGAAGAGGATAACATGAAATGGTATGTCGATGGCAATTTCTTCTTCAAAGTCTCCAGAGAGCAATGGTATTCTGTAGCAGCACCGAACAATCCGAATGCCCCTTTTGACCAGGATTTCTACATCATTATGAATCTGGCGATTGGCGGGCATTTCGATGGCGGTTTGACTCCTAATCCGTCGGATATCCCGGCAACGATGCAGGTGGATTATGTGCGTGTCTATAAAGAAGGCAGCGGCGGCGGGAACCCGGGGAATGTGCCGGTTACCGGTGTAACTGTAAATCAGACCACTGCACAGCTGGAAGTCGGACACAGTGTACAGCTAAACGCCAGTGTGGCACCGTCTAATGCTACGAATAAACAGGTCACTTGGTCCGTTTCGGGCACCAGCACCGCTTCCGTGAATCAGAACGGTCTCGTGACGGGGCTTGCTTCAGGCACAACAACCGTTACGGCTACAACAGCCGATGGTAATTTAACAGCCGTCTCCGCCATCACTGTTGTGCCGGCAGCACCCACGGTTATCATCGTCGGCGATGAGGTGCGGGGCCTGAAGAAAACCGGTAATGACTTACTGTTCTACGTGAATGGCGCGACCTTTGCTGACTTGCATTATAAGCTGAATAACGGTGGGCAGCAGAACGTAGCCATGACCCCAGCGGGGAACGGCAACTATACCTACCCTGTCAATAACCTGCAGCATGGGGATACCATCGAATACTTCTTCACCTATAATCCGGGCCAAGGGGCACTGGATACTCCGCCCCTCACGTATATCCATGGGGTAACCCAAGGAACTCCGGAGTAGAACGTTAATCTCTTTAAATGAGCGGTTGTCAGGCGTTTGCGACAACCGCTTTTTTCTATTTCCCAAAGTTATATTCGAATTCACCCCACTTTTTTGTCCATCAACGGATTACCGTTATTCCAGTAACCTATAAGAAACTCCTACAGCCGAATGGATGATCATCCGTTCGGCTGTAGGAGTTTCCTTCTACCTTCTGCTATTAATTACTTCCAGATCTCTTCGGCAATTTCTTTAATGTAAGCAAGCTTACGCCATTGCTGTTCCTCCCATGCACGAGGGCGCAGGAAGCTGCCAACTATATCATATCGAAATGGAGTAACGGTTCGTTTTTAGGTTCGGTCTGAGTGCTCATAGGTTAGTCTACTCGCAAGTGAATACGGAAAGCCCCTGCTCTGTCACTGAAATGCCCAGCTCGCTCAAAGCTTCTTCAGGAGATGGAACTACCCTGCCGCCCGCCGCCTGCCCGCAAATAACGGAAACCAGCAGATGGCTTCCCGGCTCAAGGTCGGCCAGCAGTGACGGCAGCACGGTGCGCGGATGCAGTACATTGGTGTTGGCGTTCGGATAAACCAGCTCCGCCTTGGCATATCCTTTCAAGCCATGGATGCAGCTTCGGCCCAGGGCGTTCTCGACCGACAGCCCCATGCCGCCTAATTTCTCCACGCGCTGATCTGGCCGCAATCCAAGGGCGAAGCCCCCTTCCGCAGCAGTTAGCGCCCGCTTGGTGTCGATCCGGTGAATGCGGGCATGCCATGGCAGCCCGGCGACAATCCACGTCTGGACCTCCACATCGAACCAGGGGCGCCATCTGGCATACAGCACATTGCCGGAAATCCAGGTTTCTTCGTTGCGGCGCCGGACGCGGAACAGCTGATCCTGTTCGCTTAACGCCAGCATGGAATCTGCCGCGGCTTGCCCAAGCCCCCATTCAGCCCTCGGCACGCTGAATCCGAACCGGGTCGAGTAGACAAACTTTTCGTATTTGGCCGAAGTATGGGTATGGGCGTTGCTGGCCGGATGCCCGCTGTTGAAGGCGGCTACATGGCCCGTCTCCTTATCCCGGCACAGCACCAGATGCGGCTCGGACTGTACCGAAAGGTCGGACCTGTCCGGCATATCCTCCTCCGGTTCCGACCAGAAGGCCGAATCTTCTGCAAGCGCGAGCACCAGAAATGTCTTGAGCGCCCAATACGGCGAGCCTGGCGCGTTATAATTCTCCGCCATCACCAGATTGGGATAAGCATAGCCCACGGTGAGAATACCAGCGTAATCAAAGATCGGCTGCTTGAACCACCAGCGGAGATTGCGCAAGACGAGCCCCTTCACCACTCCCGGAGTCAGCGTTTCCGTTTCAAGACCCGCATAAGCGAAGGCGCTCCAGAACGCTGACTGTGCAAAACGGTAAGCCAAGCTGCGCCCGTAAGGCAGCGCGGAGCCGTCCGAATCGAACCAGTCCAGAAAGCCTTCGGCAAAAAGAAGACTCCGCTCCTTGTAAAGCGCGCAACGTTCCGGGTCCTCCTCTTCCATCAGCTTGGCGTAAATCAGTCCGTAATAGTGGATCGCGAACGGAACATAATAGTCGCTGTGCCCGCCAGGGCCGTCACTGTACCATCCGTTTCCGAGGTAGAATTCGTCGATGCGGAGCAAATTGCGCTCCACTTGCTTCGCATCGTAAGGCTCGCCAATTTGGCGGAATCCGAGGTTGACCATCACTTGAAAGAAAAGCCAGTTGCAATCGTGGCAGGGGTGAACGTTAATCTGATTAAGCCAGTTGTACAAATTGAGACGCTGCTGCCCGTCCAGTGGCTGCCAGATTCTCTCCGGCATGAGACACAGAGCCAGACCTATCGCCGCCATCTCTACAAGACGCTGGTCATAGTCGCCCACCTCACCCCAATATTCCTGGTGAGCCGGGTCCGTGCCGTTGACGATGCCCTTCAGGCAAATGTCCCACAGTTCCTCTGCTTCTCCGCCGCCCGCCAGATGAGGCACCAGACCCCATAGTATGCGTGAGAAGCCTTCCAAATCAGCGGTGCTATCCGCATGTCCGGCACCTGCGCCCCTGATTTGCAGTAAGGCTCCACCTTCGCTGTACAATCCTTTTAATGGAGACGTCAGTTGCAGGAACGCTTCCTGCAGATCCTCTTTTGTCCTTAACGCATTTCCGCTAACCGGTTGCTGAATAACCATGGCTGTCGTTCCTCCCTTCTCTTAATCCCAGTAGAATGGTCCGCAGCCTTTAAGCCGGGCAAGACCTTCGACAAAGTAATAGTCCCCATAGATCAGCGGAACATCAATATTCGTCCCTTGCGGATAATTGCTGGTACCGTGCAACAACAAGCCCTCTTCTTGGGGGTTGTCCCAGGCTCCGTACGTTTCATAGAGGGATTTCAGCATCCGCTCGCCGCGCTGCCGGTAGAACTCCCCTTCTACATTTCCCGTTGTCTCCCCTAGCAGAATAAGCCCGCTGGCTGCGCAGGAAGCGGCGGAGCTGTCGCGCAGGCTCTGCAGTTGCTGCGGCGCGCGGAAATCCCAGGCCGGCACCTGATCCTCCGCTAACCGGCTCAAGAAGAAATTGGCCGTCCGCTGGGCGGCGGTTAAATACGCCGCTTTGCCCGTATGATGATACGCCAATGTCAATCCGTAAATTGCCCAGGCCGAGCCGCGCGACCACGCCGAATCTGGTGCGTATCCCTGACCGCCCAGACCTTCCAGCCGTTCACCTGTTTCCGGAGCAAAGTTAATCATATGATACACGGATCCGTCTTCCCGTATAAAGTAACGGAGCACGGTGTCCATATGCGCCTCCGCAATATGCGCATACCTCGGATCGCCGCTTGTTCGCGAGGCCCAGAACAGCAGCGGCGTATTCATGCAGCAATCGATAATGGCGATGCCTTCATTGCGCTCGCCTTCACGCCAAGGGTTCCAGGCCCGGATATAACCGCCCTTCAGATTGAAGCGGGCTGCAAGGTAATTCGCCGCCTTCATGGCCCGGATACGCGAGGCTTCGCTGCCGGTCAGCTTGTAATTGGCCACACTTGTCAGCGTCCACATGAAACCCAGGTCATGATCCAGCCTCACATAGCCGTCCAGAACCGCATCCATTGCCGCCTCGCATTCCTCGGCTGCTGCTTTCAGCTCCTGCCTTCCGCTCTCCCCGTAGAGCAGCCATAGCATGCCCGGCCAGAAACCGGCGGTCCACCACTCCGGCCCCGCCAACTCATACACGCCGCCTTTGCTTGCATGAGGAAACCGCGCTCCGATTCGGTGCATATTCTGCCATGTCTTCTCCAGCGATTGTCGCCAAGCCTCATCTATCCATGTCCGATCATTCATGATTCGTTGTCAATCCTCCCATTCCCTTAAGCGGGATGTATCTAAACAAGAATTCGAAGCTAAGGCAGATTTCGGGATTTCGAACCTGGAAATCTAGTGTATACCAGATGGTATCCTTCCCGAAATGATTTCGATACGTCCGTTCGACGACTTCTGCACTCAGCCGTTCGCTGTCATATTGTATTTCCAGCGCGAGGAGGCCGCCACTAAGCCGTAATCGGCCCGGCCCGGCGTATTCCGGCCTAATTGGGGTAACGAATCTCTCCGTCAAACCTCCGGGTAACTCCGCAAACAGGAACTTATCCTGCAATGAAAGGCTGGGCAGCCCTGTCTTATCCCAAATCCATGTTCTCTGGAAGGATTCTAGACGGCCACATTCGTAAGCGCCGGACAGTTCCATGGATAATCGGCACGCGTACTCTCCCATCGACAAATCCAGCACCGCGGCCGACCTGCCCTGTCCCGCGCTCTGCAGGCAGCCGTCGATGACCGGGACGGAGTGGCCTTGCGAGCCGTTGCAGTCATACGCATACCGGCCATCCCCGAAATAGTCCCGCTTATATTCACCGCAGCCGAGATCGCACAGAAAAAGCTCGCCGCCGCCCGCCAGCAGAAAATGGCCAAGATCGTTGTGGTTGTGCGGCTCGTCATTATGCCCGCCCTTGGCTGCGAACCCGAATGCACTCCCATCCCTGGATACTCTGGAAATCAGCCAACCAGCGTCTGGCAGATAGAAGTCCCCCGCGCCCCAATGGGCCGGAGCTTCGGTGTCTCCGTGCCGCCAGATCAGGTTGCGAAGGGCGGGAGCCCAGCGGCTGCAATGATCTTCGCAATAGTCTGCATTCAGCGATGCCGGTGGAGTTTCCACCTCTGTATACCGGTCCGCAAGATAATGCGACAACCCTGGATGAACGCTGCCGGAGGAGAGCGCATCAGAGAAATTGACGACCAAAGGCCCGTTCAGGAAGCATTTTTGCTGAAAAGTTGCTATCCTCCGAACTTGATCGTTCTGGAACCAATCCCGCCGTCCGCCGCTACGCCGGAGCAGCAGGTCTGCGTAATACACGAAATAACCGAACCCGTAATTCCAGTAGCCCAGACCCTCAAGACAAGCCCCGTCGTCTCCGAAGCCCCGCAGGTAGAAGGAGATGCTGCGCTCGGTCTTCTCCAGAATCCGGGCCAGACGAGAGCGGTCCTGCTTCGCTTCCAGCAACAGCAGCGCAGCCGAGCCGATTGAACCGGCGCACACCGCCGACCAGTTATGCTCCGCCTCCTCCCATTCATAGGGTCCTTGCTCCACGAATGGGCGAAACAGCCGCTCGTCAACCAGCTCCGCAATTCGCGTGCGCAGCGGCTCTGGAAGGCGTTCTCCAAACAGCAGACGGAGTTCAGCCAACGCAAAACCCGTCTCTGCCGAGAACAGATCTATCGTTGCCGAAAGCGCCCGCTTCGCATTGACATGAGCAGGCAGGCACCAGGTCAACTCGGAGCAAATGGACCAGACAGCGTCAAGCAGCGCCACTTCATACACTTCCGACTCCGGCTCCAGCAGCGACAGAATTGCAAAGGTGTTGAGCCGCCTTCTTTTTTCGAAATATACCCGTTCGTACTCTAGCCTCAACCCCTGCGTCTCAAATATGGCAAACAATGAATGAGTCAATTCCTCTACCGGGGACACCAGCAGCCTGTTCCCTTCGGCAAGGATGACCGCAAGTTCGGACGCCACATCCGGACGATGGCGTAGCGACTTCCAGAAGGCCGCCCCGTCTCCGTCTGGATAGTAGTAATCCACTCCGGGAGCGGTCAGGTTATCCCATTCATGGCCATCTATCATTTCATTTCCTCCTTCCAACACCACTTGACATCGATCCGATGAATCCAACCACCATGTGCTTTATAACGGGATAGCCGCCAAGGCTGTTCCCATGGCGGCTATCCTTCATTCCAATTTATTCGGCTTGAAACGCCGCCTGCTGCTGCTCATAAATGTCGTAGAAATCGCTCCAGATTAACACGTTGTCCTTCTCTTTGCTCCACCATTCCTCGTACCAGCTCACAATTTCCGGGCCACCGCCGGTTTCCCATTGCTTCTCCGCGTCGACAACCGCCTGTTCAACTGTATAATTGCTGCCACCGATAATCGCTCTTGTATAGATATCATCTACAGCGGTAGTCACATTAGTGAATTTCACCTGCAGCTCCTTCGGCAGCTGCGGCATATGTTCGGAGTGGGTCAAGCCCTCTCCCACTGGCAGATCAACCATATAAGCTTCCATGGCTTCGCGGAATAGACGCAATGCCTCTTTCTGTACAGGAATCTCTTCATTAAATTGGGTTTCGGAATAACCATACTTGCCCTCCTCCAGCCGACTATAAAGCATGGAGTAATCAGCCGCCCAGTTCACTTCATTCTTGTACTTATCCGGGTCGATAATGACCGGCTTGCCGTTCTCTTCCAGCTTGTAATGCACGCCTTCAATCCCGTTGCGGAACGTGCGTCCGGTTTCCGGTTTGACCAGGTAGTCGATGTACTTCATGATAGCTTCGGGATTCTTGGCCCGGGCGTTCACAACGGCCGTCATCTGTACCGGATTGTTCCATACCGTGTTGAATTGGCCTACGGATGTCTTCGGCAGCGGCATGACCTTCAGTCTGGCTTCCGGCACATTGTTCATCAGCGTATCCAGTTCCCGCGACGAGAAGCTCAAATAATCAGCCGTCATATAGGCGTACATCCCAATTTTACCGTTCAGGAAATCCTGTCTCGACTTGGAGCCGTCTTTATCACTCAGGAAATCCTTGTCCACAACGCCCGCCTGGAAAAGCGTACGTTTGAATTCTGTCGCCTCCTTCATGTTGTTGGGACCTACCTGAACTTCTCCATCGTCTCCGAGGTTAACCCAGTTGGCGTTGAACATATATTTGTACACGCCGGAGGTGTCTCCAAACTTCATTCCTCCCAAGCCGTACGTATCATCAACGCCGTTGCCGTCCGGATCTTGCTCGGTAAACGCTTTGGCGACTGCGATCATTTCTTCCTCTGTTGTAGGCACGTCCAGACCAAGCTTCTCCAGCCAGTCCTCACGGATGAACAAGCTCGTTAACGGATAGACCTCATTCATACGGCCTACTTCATACAGCTTACCGTCCGATTTCAAGCCTGCCTGCTTCAACTGCGGATATTTCTCCATGAGCGCCTTATACTCTACACTATGCTGTTCGATCAGGTCGTCGAGCGGCATCAGCTGCTTCTGGTTGAACAGCTGGTTGCGGATGTTCGTCCCGAATTCAAAAATTAGATCAGGCGCACTGCCCGAAGCCAGAAGCACATTCAATTTGGACTGCGACTCCCAGCGCGGGATGGCCACAAATTTCACATCGGCCGGGCCATTCTCGTTAATCCACTTGCTCCACATGTTGTCTTCGATCGTTCCCATTCCATTGGGGACCGATCCCCGATCATAAATGGTGGATGAAATACTGCCGCGCGCCTCGGCGCCTTCGCCTTCGGCGGCCGGCTCTTTGCCGTCTGAACATCCGGCAAGCAAAGTCCCCCCCAAACCTGCAATCAGCATCACTTTGGGCAGCTTATTGAACATACTCATGATGAAAACCCCTCTTTCTTTTTTAGATAAGGATATGGAGAATGTTCGGCTGGTTAACCTTTAATAGAGCCGAGCATAACACCTTTCACGAAATACTTTTGCAATAGCGGATAGACAGCCAGAATTGGAACAATCATGACGATGACGGCAGCGGAACGTATACCTTCAGGTGTCATACTGGCCATCATCGTAGGATCAGCGAAATCCTGAATCACAGAGGTGGATTTAATCATATTCTGCACCAGTACCGTCATATTGTATTTGGCCGTATCGTTAATATAGATCATGACACTCATGAAGGAGTTCCAATAGCCGACTCCGTAGAACAGCGCTAACGTGGCAAGCATCGGCTTAGACAGCGGCAGAACAATCCGCATCAGGATACCTACTTCGCCGCAGCCATCAATTTTAGCCGCTTCATCCACTTCGCCAGGCAGTTGCTCGAAGGCAGAACGCATCAGCAGCATGTTGTATGTACTGACCAAACCAGGCAACCATAACGCTCCGTAGCTGTTAACCAGACCCAGATTCTGCACAACCAGATAGGTGGGGATAAGCCCGCCATTAAAAATCATCGTAAACACCATCGCCATTGTAAAAAAACGGCGGCTGTAAAACTGTCTTCTGGATAAGGGATAGGCAGCCATAATAGTGACCAGCATACTTAGCCCTGTCCCAATCAGAGTGATCTGCAGGCTATTCCAGAAGGAACGCATGATCGGCGTACCTGTAAATAAACTTTTAAATGATGAGAAACTGAAGTCCACTGGCCATAAGGTTACCCGGCCGCTTACTACCGCATCCGCTCCGCTGAGCGATAAAGCGACTACGTTAAGCAGCGGCAGTATACAACTCAGGGAGATTAGTGCCAACAATACGTAATTAAAGATATAAAACAGCTTCTCGCCTCTGCTATCCCGCATCGATGTCCCTCCTTACCATAGTCCTTCTCCAAATTTGCGGGCGATATAGTTGGCACTGAATACCAGGATAAACGCCACTAATGATTCAAACAATCCCATTGCCGTCGTCAGACTGAACTGTGCGCCTTGCAGACCAATCCGGTAAATGTAGGTGCTGATTACATCAGCAATTTGGTTTACATTGGAATTCTGCAGCATAAATACCTGATCAAAGCCAACCTCCATCACCCGGCCCATCGACAAAATCATCAGCAGGATAATCGTAGGGCGGATGCCCGGCAGTGTAATATGCCAAATTTGGCGCATCTTGCTGGCTCCATCCATCCCCGCCGCTTCATACAAGCTGGGATTGATGCCAGCCAGAGCCGCTAAATAAATAATTGCATTGAAGCCCATATCCTTCCAAACGCCTGACCCGATAAAAATAGCGACCCATGACATTTTCTCATACATAAAGGGATAAGCCTGGCCGGTGATTCCTTCAACAATCCGGTTAACCATACCGTTCTCCATAGCAAACGCCGTGGATACCAGCATTGCGATGATTACCCAAGATAAGAAATGTGGCATATAAACAATAGTCTGGACCGTCCGTTTAAAGGCCATGTTGCGTACTTCATTAAGCATAATGGCCAAAATGATCGGAATAGGAAACCCTACCAACAGGCTCAGCAAGCTGAGCACCAGTGTGTTGCGGATAATTTCCAAGGTCCGGGCGTCCTGAAACAGAACATCAAAGTAATGAAAGCCAACCCAGGGGCTGTTTAGTATGCCGTCATAAAAGTTGTAATCCTTAAACGCAATCACCAGCCCGCCAATGGGGGCGTAGCGGAAAATGAGATAAAACAATAGGACTGGCACGAACATAAGCAATAAAGGCAAGTTTGTTTTAAAGCGCTTCCACTGCGGTCCGTTTCTTCTGCTCTTCACTTGCGGACCGTCCGGTTCTGCGGTAGCAGCCGCATTCATAATCTCCATATCGTACTCCTCTCCCCGTCATGCTGCTCTTTGTTTATTGGTATACACTTATTCTACCGATCAAAGGCACCCAGAACATTTAAAATACTACGATGTTTTTTTGAAATTCTACACAAAAAAACAACCGAACTGGATTCGGTTGTTCTGCTATCAGTCCGTTCGTTCCTCATACCGTCGGCGAAACGCCCGCGGCGATTCCCCGGTCAGTTGCTTAAAGACCACCGTAAAATAACTGGAATTATCGAAGCCTACCCGCTCCGCAATTTCCATCATCCTCAGCCGGGTGAATTGCAGCAGCGCTTTCGCTTCCTCGATTCGCAACTGGCTGACGTAATTTGTAAGGCCGATGCCGGACTCTTTCTTAAACAAATTGCTGAGATAATTAGGCGTTACGTGTACATGTGCGGCAACCATCTGCAGCGAACAGTCCGTTTGATAGTGACCATCAATGTATTGCTTGGCCTGAACCACTACATTGTCCTGTTGCTGATTCAGCCAATGATCGAAGATATCCAGAAATTCCGCGCATTTTTCTTTGGCCCAAGACAGCAGCTCCTGAACAGACTGTATCTCGAGGATGTGGGCAGGATTGAGCCCCTCCCCAGCAGCCGCCGCGTTCACATGCTTGAAGTCTGTCAGCAGAATACTTGAAAAAACAGTGACCAGCGTGTAAATCCTCGTTTTGCAGGACTGCAGTCCAAGGGACGCCGCCTGATCCACATATTCTGCCAGCCGCTGTTCCGCCGCCGGCAAGTTACTGGTTACAAGCAGGGACAGCAGCTCCTCCTTGAGCAGCGGAAAGCCGTCCACAGCCGCCAAATCCCCCGCCCTGCCGTCCCCATGTCCGGAATGAACCTCGTTGTATTGCTCCGCCAGCTCCTCGAACCGCTGTACAGCGCCTAATTCCAGCCAGCTTGTCTCTAATCCGATGAAGCGGCTCATAGCTTCCTTCACGGCATTGCGGTACGTCACTCCCGCGGGGCCAGGCTCCAGCAAGAAAGCGAACGCCTCCTTGCGCAATGGGAAATACAGGCCTTCCGCCTGATGCCCCTGCAGCAGCTCCTGCAAAATATTCGTTACCGCATAATGAAGAAGGTTGATATCGCTCTGAGTGTAATTCTTGCCCGGCAACTCATAGCTGTGAACCTGAAGTATACAAAAATCCGCTGCCCGCCATTTCTGCTCCCAATTCTCCCGGAGCGCCCGTTCGCAGGGCAAGCCGAACAACGCTGCGCGGAACACCTCTGTCTGCCTTTCCTGCTTCGTCACCCGTAGTTTCAGCTGCTTCAACCGAAGCTCTTCATACGCCTTGCGCAAGACGCGATAAGCCTCGTCCAGCGAAAAGGGCTTAAGCAGAAACTCCACCGCCCCGTAGCGCAGCGCGCGCTGGGCATATTCGAAATCACGATAACCGGTCAGAATAATGACTCTGATCTCTGGATGAGCGCGGGACAACCATTCCATTAACTGAAGCCCGTCCATCACCGGCATATTAATATCCGTTATGATTAAATCCGGCTTGTACAGCTCCACCGCCTGCACGGCCTCTTCTCCGTCAGCCGCTTCGCCGACCACTTCCCAGCCCAACTGGTTGCTGCTGATTAATTGCACAAGCCCTTCGCGAAACCAGATTTCATCGTCCACTACAAGCAATTTACCAATCATATGTCCTCACTCTCCTGCAGCCGGCAAGGCAGCTTCAGCCGCACCAGCGTTCCTTCGCCGGGCTCCGACTCGAATTCGACCCCGTACGTGGCGCCGTACACCAGTTCAATCCGGCGGATAACGCTTATCGTCCCGATGGACTTGCGTTTGTCGTTTAACGGTTCGTATGGCGGGTTCAGAATACGGTCAATCATTTCCTGCGTCATACCGCTGCCGTTATCGCTGATCTCCAGCACAAGAAACGGAGCGCTGCCTTCTCCGGCAGACTGAACATAGCCGGTAATTTGCAGGCGGCGGTCTGTTTTTTTATTGCGGAAGGCATGGATGAAGGCGTTCTCCACAATCGGCTGAATAAGCAGCCGGAACACGCGGCAATCCAGCATCTCTTCGGGAATGTCAATTTCGGCGGTAAGCGAATCTGGATAACGTGCCTTCTGAATCTCCAAATAATTATGAATCTGCCTGATTTCATCTCGCAGCGTAGTCATCTGCTGGACGGGCTCCAGCGTATATTGCAACATTTCCGACAGGCTGGTAATCAGACGGGCAGATTTCTCATCTCCAAGCATATAGAATTTCCAGAAGAACATGCCCAGCGTGTTATATAGAAAATGAGGGTTCAGCTGCGCCTGGATTGCCTTTAACTCGGCTTCTTTTTCATTAATTTTACGTTCATACATTTCATAGATCAAGGTTTCGATATGGGCTGTCATGTTGTTGAAGCTCTCTCCCAAATAACCCAGCTCATCTTTACTCCGAATTTGAACCCGGGTGTCGAACTTGCCTTCCCGCACATGCTTCATCCCCCGAACGAGGTTTCCAAGCGGACGCAGCAGCATACGGCTAATGAGAGCGATAATGATGCCCAGACTAACGAGACTGACAAGTGCCGAAGCAACGGCTACCTGTAGAATGACCGTGCTTTTACTTTGTATTTGCGCGAGCGAAACTTTGCTTACCAGCGTGAAGCCGACCTTCTCAGACTGTTGTCTCGTGTACATGTAGGAGACCCCTTGCTCTTCGCGGACCAGATTACCCATACCGGGCATATTCGCCAACTCGGGTACTTCCTGGCCGTCCAAGCCGTTTAAGGAGTACAACAGCCTGCCCTCCTCATCAAACAAATAGGCTTCGGTATCCTCATGAATGCGCAGGTCCTTCAAATGAGATTCAAACAGCGAGGTGTTGAATAGAATGAGCATCCTCCCATAGGTGTCCAGATTAATCGAGCGCATAAGACGCCCGGCTAACACCACATTGGCATCATCCCGCTGCTGGAAATCGCCTTCGGCCGTCCTGCTCCAGACATATTCGCCTCCGGTTTCTTTCAGCCTAAGAACCATATCGTCGAGATATGCACTTTCCAAATTATAGAAACGACCAGAAAACGAACCAAGATTAAAGATGTTCTCTTTCAAATCATAAATACGGATGCCCATGATCTCTGGCGCATCCAGACGGACCTGATACATCTCCTTGTCCAGCAGCTGTTCGAGCTTCATCCGTTCGTAGGAATTGGACTGTTCATTCTGCTCCATGACGGCCTGACTGACCGACGGATTTAAGGTGATGTAGTCTGTGATTCGGTACATGTCATTGACTCTTGAATCCAGCTGGGCGAGAATCTGATCTGTCGTCATGTAATATTGCCGGCTGATTTCTTCGTTAAACAGCGATAAATGAATGCGGTACGTAATCAAACCTGTGATGCAGGAGATCAGTATATTGGCCGTCGATAACGCGATAATCAGCTTGGTGCTGAATTTGAATATTTTCTTAAATGGACGCCGCCTGTTGTTCATCACATCTCATCCTCCGGCTCTAACCGCGCTTCCAGTCTGCAACAACCCGCTTCCCCACGCCAAGGTGCAAGGGTACAGGATCGGACCTCAACCGAGTTCAATGGGTCCTCTGATTTGATTGCGTTTGTTCATCCTATATACTGAACGATTGGGCCAGTGGGCGTCAACCTTCTTTGGCCTTGACCCAGGCATTCTTCTCATCGCGATTAGCTCTCCCTCCCTCCGACACAGTAGAATATACTCAAGTACCAGCATCTGAAACAGGATTAGGATTACTGTGTTTATAGCATTTGTAATACTCACACTTTGGGCGGTTATCGAAGCGTGATATTGATGATTTTGTGGCAAACATTTAAGCCTGACCGATTTAGCGCTGTTCTCTCCTATACTTGCGAATATATTGCAGAGCGGAAAAGCAGATATAAATGAGTATTATTGTATTGAAACTGAGAATGAACTTATTCTTAAATTTTTTGACTCTACCTTAAGGGACCTCGGCCAGTTCACTCCGAAAGGGACGTATTGATTTCAATATAGAAACTGTTGCTTAAATACTTAGAGTCAATTTACTCTTACGGCGACCGACACCCCGGCCAGCAGCCAGAAGTTGCTCTCCCAGGAGAACCACTGCACCAGGAAACCCGCCCAGCGCCGGACCGGCCATCGAACCTGCGGCCACAAACGTACTCATCAGCCCGAGCGCCCGCCCCCGCTGCTCCTTCGGAAAGACCTCGACAATCAGCGCCATATTGGTAGCTTGATACATTGAGGCGCCAATCCCTTGAATGACCCGGAATCCCAGCAGCAGCGCAGCATTCGGAGCCAGCGCACACCCCAATGCGCCTGCCGCAAAAGTGAACAGCCCAAGGTTATGAACCCTCCGGGTGGCAGTAATCATTCTGCACATCCACTATGATCAACGCCGTTCGCTCCGGCATAATCAAATCGGCAGATAGCTCCATCATCATCACCTCTTTATTTTGGTAGGCTGACCGCTCTTATTACGCTTGCATATCCACCAACCCGTGACCAAGGCGTTTACTGCCTTTTGTACCGTTTCAGGGTCCTTCGTCAGCATAGATTCCTTCACACCCAGCACCGAATCATTTACCACATTCTTTATGTCTTTGCCCATACATCTTTGGCGTAACGCCCCTCGGCTTCCAGGTTGTTAAGCCAAGCTCTTGCTTCTTGTTGTCCTACTCCATGTATCGCAAGGTAGGCTTGCTGTAAGGCTGACTCGACATCCGGGGCCATTTCACTGCCATCCCCGCATACATAAATCCGCCCTCCTGTGGAAAGCAAGCTCACTATCTCGGCTGCATCCTGTTCCATCAAATGCTGTACATATGTTTTGGATTTGCCTTCCATTCGAGAAAAAGCAGTACGAAGAGTAACGATACCGTCTCTTTCATATTGTTCAAGCTCTTCCCGATATATATAATCCCATTCATTCCTGCATCCAAAATAAAGCCGGGCTTCACCCAAATCCGCCCCTACTTGCCTGATTGCAGCACGCGCCTGTAAAAATCCCCTAAAAGGTGCTACTCCTGTCCCGGGCCCCACCATGATAACCGGTGTTCTTGGATCTTCCGGGAGTTGGAATCCAGAATCGGGTGTACGAACGAACATGAGAATCTCTTCGGCCGCCTTGCATTCGGCTAAGTAATTAGAGGCAACTCCGTGATAGTCGCCGCGTCCGCTCCAGGCAGAACCCTGCACCACAGCTACAGTAATACTGGCACGTTCCGGGTTGGCTCGCGGAGAGCTTGAGATCGAATAGTATCTAGGTTTAAGGGGCGGCAATAACTCCAGAAACCGTTCAAACGGCATTTCGCAGGCTTCGTACTTCTCAAGCAGGTCCAGCATCGTGAGCCGTTTCTTCAAGATCTGATCCTTGTAGGCTTCCTCCTCCAACAAAGCCGTAAGTTCTCGCTTGTGCGGAGGGCAAACGGTGTAAGCCGCAAGCTCACGCAGCTGCGCACGGGTAGCAGCTTCCTGCACCTCTACACAGTGACTGAGCAGATCCTGGAGATTAACGGGGCGGTCCAAGGGAAGATGTACAGCGTTTCGTCCATTTGCCGTCAGAATCAATTGATCCTTCCTATTCAATCCGTACCGCCGTACAATCCGCTCCACATTCTCTCTGCTGTTGCATGGCAGCACCCCAAGGTGATCGCCCTCCTGATACCTGACTCCTTCTGGCAGTGCGATCTCAATATACCGGGTGCTCCTTCCGCTATCAGTCTTCTGAAGTTCACGGTTTTCCGTCACCGAAGCGTAAACAGCTTCGTAGGTTTGGGCCAGAGGCATCGCCTCCATTCCACTGACGAACTGAACGTTAAGGGCACTTCTTTTGTTCTCCGCATCCTCATTTAATTTCAGATTGAAAGCCATCATAACATCAGACCACATGCGTTCCTGCCATTCTTCAACCTGCTTCTCGAAGTCTCCGCCGGCATCTGCTTCACCACGCGGGGAGAGCCTCCGGGCTCCTTTTAGAGCGAGCTGCTCATCAATTAATTTTGGCACATTCTGATACGTACTCGACCAACTGCGGTCTCCACAACCGAATACCGCATAATGAACGCCTTCAAGCTCACCCGGTTCTACCCCTTCCAGCCATTGCACGAACTCACGCGCATTTCTCGGAGGCTGTCCATTATAAGAAGCGGTAACGATCAGTACAGCCCCTTCCTTCGGTAACTTCCCTTTCCAATCATTTAGCGGCGCAACCTCACTCTTGAAACCATATATTTGTGCAATATCAGAGAGCTCCCGGGCAATCCGCTCTGCCGTTCCTAAATCTGATCCATACAGCACGAGCAAAGGTATATGTTCTGCCCCTATGATGGAGCTCTGAACCCGGCCGAGGTTCCGCTTATCTCCATTGTTATCTGAATCCTTCGCTTCCAATTCTTGAGCAAGAGCACTTGTCTGGAGTTTATTTCGGGGCTGCACCCGCATAGTGAAGTCTCCCGGCTTCAGCGTTAAGGTCTGCTTTACGTTAAGCTGATAGCTCGTATGATCAATTAATTCGAAATGCTGAAGAATCATCCCAAGGACTAGCGTTGCTTCGTGAAGTGCAAACTGCATCCCAATACAAGCTCGTTGACCATTACCGAATGGCTTGTAGGCATGATTAGGAACTTTATCGGGATCTTCGAAGCGCTCGGGTCGGAATTCATCGGCGTCTTCTCCCCAGGCCTCTTTGTCCCGATGAAGCTGTGGCAGGAGAACTCCAACATTCTCGCCTTTCTTAACGGGATACTTTCCTCCAATTACCGTATCTTCTTTGGCATATAGTTCAAAGCCCGGGGCGGTGGGCCATAGACGCAACGATTCGTTTAGAATCATGCGAATGTAATGGAGCTGTAGAACCTGTGAATACTCTGGAGACGGACTTGTCAGTACCTGATCCACTTCCAGATAGGCTTTCTTAAGGGAATCCGGATTTTTTATTAGAAAATAGAGCGCAAAAGACAATAAACCGCTTGTCGTCTCATGCCCCGCGATTAAGAACGTGATCATTTGATACCGGATATTCTCGTCATCCAGCGACTCTCCAGTCTCCGGGTCCTTCCCGTTAAGCATGCGGGCGAGCAAGTCCGTTTCCCCCCGGTCCCCGTTCGCCTTGCGTTCTTCAATAATGGTGTCCACTAATGAAAACATCGTCTGAACATCCTGATTAAATTGGCGTCTTGTTCGTACCATAAGTTTGTTCTGAATCTCCAGCCGTGCACTTTTATGCATGGCTTCATTTAGAGCGCGAACCATACTATTGATAAAGGGGCTATGCGTTTCTCTATAGTAACTGTTAAAACGGTAATTGAATCCGCATAATCCAATCGTGTCCAGCGTAAGCCGGGTCATGTCATCTGGCACATCAATACTCTCATTCGGGTTAAGACGTGCCCATTTTTGAATCAACTGCAAGGCAATGTCTACCATCATGGAATGGTACCCTTTCATGGCTTGCTTGCTAAAAGTAGGGAGTAGGATGTTATGGGCTTTTTGCCAATTGGGCTCGTTCGTTCTGCTTGTAAATAGACCATCACCGCCAAAAGCTCGTACATTCTCTAATTCACTGTAAATTTGTTTATCGAAGCGGGAGATATCACAAACATCAGCCACCAGTTCATGTCCGGAAACGACCAGGCCGGAATAGCCGGGGAGCTTTAGGCGGTAAATAGGGCCGTACTCCTCAGCCAGCTTGCATAGCGAAAGAGTCGGTTGATCTTTGTCTATTAAAGGAAGGTTGCCAAGGGGGCCAAACGTTTTGGGCTGCGGGATATACCCTGCTTCTTTTATCATGAATGTCCTCCTTTAAAACCGTTGTATAATGTCTCCAAGACAAGCCCCGCAGCGGATTTCTTGGCAATATGACCTTCTTGTATCTGCTGCCAGGTGACAAAGAGCAGGGAATACAGCACATTCAGAATCCACTGGCTGCTCATATCCTGGCGAAAATAACCTTTGCGCTGCAACGACTCGATCATCTGCTGTACCGGTTCCTTAAGCTTGGCCTCGGCTGCCAGCATCTCTTGGCTGTAATTCAGCGAAGTATCGTGAGCTAGATAATAGATTTTATCCCCTAGCGGGATCAGCGCTTCAACTAATTCTGGAATATAGGTTTCGTTGCCTTCCTCATCCACAGGGATTCGGCTCATTACCTCTCCTACGACCTGCACAGCCCTTAACCCGAGCTGCAGCATTAACTGCTCCCTGCTCTCCACATATCGATGGAGGGTAGCAATGCCAATGCCGGCATAATTGGCAATTTCATTCAGCGAAGCCGCAGGCTTCTCTACCAAAAGCTCCGTTGCCGCATCCAGAATCGCATTATGCTTGGCCTCTTTCGTCGTTGATCTGGCATTTGCCATCGTTAGCCCTTCTTTCGTGGTAATTTATTATAATTTGATAGTTATTCATATCATTTGATATAAATATATACCATATAAGAAATACATTCAACTTTCCCACCAGCGGGAGCTACGACGAATAGACCGCATGCCTTTGCAGGGGGCGGTCTATTTGCGTTTATTAGACAGTAGCGCTACGATTAGCAACCCAAAGGTTAGCATAAGCATCATTGCTTCGAATACTGTCACAAGGCATCCCTCAAAATCTCAGCCTCTAGCTCTACCGACAGCAGCGGCAATTCCTTTGCCTTCCGATACTGCCGTTCCTGATGAATACTCTGCACATAATCGTACAAAATATCGGCCGCCTCTATCATCTTGTTCCAATTCTCCAGGCGAAAAGCGCATAATGGAGGGTTGTTCTATCTAAATAAATTTGCCGATTGAATCCATAACTTTTTTTAATTAAATTATCATAAGTGTATTCATTACCAATATAGATTTTAGCAGCAATACAGTATTTTTTTCAGCAAAAACACAATTTTGCTCGAAACCATGGAAACGCATTTGTTCAAATAAAATTAGAGTCTCTCTTTGACTTTTTTTATTTTTTATTGTTTTAGGACCTGTGTTCAAACTATGAGAAACATGAAATGTCAACTTGAACTCAGTTAGGGTATGATCGGCAGCAACAAATAAGAATCAAATTTATCCCCTGTATATAGAGTAATGTCTGCATCCCAAACCCTGTCATCCCCCGTCTGAGTCAGCAGTGCGCAGCCACTCTGATTCTGGCTTCCAATTTCCAGGAGCAACCGGTTTCCTTTAGCTACAATAATTGCGCTATCCCATATCTCAATATCCAAGCAATAGACTTCTCCTGGAACCAGCTTTTGAACCTCATCGAAGGTGTAATAAGGCTTATACTCCGTGGATAATTCATCATCAGTTTTACGTAAGGAAGCGCGCAGCCAACCCTGGCTAATTGGGAATTTCTCTGTTAGTGCTCCTGAGTTAACGACCTCATTGCCTAGTGAGTCAATATTTCGCAAAGATACGAAAATGTCCATATCATCTGTAGTTGACGATGCCCACAAACGGAGTTTGATAGGCCCGAGAATTTCTGTTTCGTTATCAAACGGATCGGTTTCAAACAGAACACGCTTTGAATTGTTTTCCTCTCTCGAGAATTCTTTCACCATAAAAGGCTTTGCCCAGTGCTTTGACTCGCACTCCTTATCGCCTTCATAGCAAAGCTGGGCCTTGGCTTGCGGAGGCTCTTGCGAAAGCAGATTCGAGCTTGCATCAAGGTAAAAGCGGATCCATTGGGTGCGCTTAAGCGGATACTCGTTCTCGTAGCGCCATGTGTAGTTATTGCCTCCGCGAGGAATGGCAAGCTTCACTTTCGGTTCCCTCATTATGCCAGTATCGAGACCTTTAAGCCAATAATCCAGAAATTTTTTCTGCAGTTCCCGACCCTGAGCGCTGTAAAATGCGCCAACATGGCTCCCGATATGTACTTCAAGCCACTTGTGCTCTGATACCGCATTCTGAAAACCCAGAAAATTTCCACGGGTATGCATTCCGGCGCTAAACCAGTTGCTTGCGGATAATAAAGGCACCTCTACTTTACTCAAATCAGAGAATCGATTCGTCCACGATTGATCACGTAATGGATTGTTTTTTACCATCTCCGGGAAATCAGCGCGATTGGCTTGCAATTGTTCTTCCGAGAATCTTCCATCTGGATTGTATTGATGCGCCAAAACTCCGTTCTTCCACCAGAATGAAAGAAAACCGTTCGCCTGGATTCCGCCCGGATAACAGAATTCTGCATAATAATCTACTGTACCTTCCCAAGGTATGATACAAGCTAAATGAGGAGGTTGTTCGGATGCCACGGCCCATTGACTCATAGCCAAATAGGAGATGCCCAGCAGCCCTATCTTTCCATTGCTCCATGGTTGCGTTCCAGCCCATTCGATTGCATCATAATAATCTTTCTTCAAAGCATTTGATAATATATCCAGCTTTCCTGGAGAATTACCGATACCACGTTCATCTACTCGCAAGACAGTATAGCCTTGTGGCACCCAAAATTCAGGATTTGGTGTTTCCCAACTAATTAAGGGCCCTTTATCCTGCGAGTGTGTATATTCTATTGCGATCGTTGGATTAGCAGGAGCAAATTGCGAGAAATGCAGATCCTTTCCATACGGACACATCGTCAAGATTACTGGAAAACTCCCATCTACATTAGGCTGATAAAGATTTGCGGCGAGATAATTCCCGTCTCTCATAGGAATCTGTACTTCTTTCCAAGTAAGTTCATAAAAGTGATTACTTCTTTCGTTAATGTCGATAGGTAATGGATTCATAGCTTGCCTCTATTTGATAGTTTTTCTTCAAACCAGTCAATCCATAAGCAGCGTGCTTCTGTATCCTGTTCAATCGCATTGTGAACTTTCCCTGGATATACTACTAGGCTCTTATCCTTGCTGGAAACCTCGTCATAGAACTGTTTAATTCCATTAACATCATATGATAATCGACATAATTAACACCATGCCCGATCATCCCTATCAAAGGCTGTTCAATAGATCTCTTTCTGATTTCTTGCAAGTGGATTCACTCCCTCCAATAATTATTCAGAAAAGTTTTAGTACACATGTACTAAAAGTAGTATATTCCTGCAAATGCAGTAATTCAACTCTGGTCTTTATTGAATGGCATTCTTGGCTGAGGATTTTCGCAAATTATCTCTCGAATTCTTCCGTATTCTTAATCAAACTACTTATTTCAGCTTGAAGAAACAATTTATGATATAATGCTTTTGATTTCAAGTGCATAGCACAAACGCTATAAAGGAGATAGACATGGATATTAATTTAAGAGATAAGATCCTTGAGACTTCAATTGAATTATTTAATAAAAAAGGATATGCCTATGTAACATTGAGGGATATTTCCGATGCGTTAAATATAAGTCCTGGTAATTTGACATACTATTTCAAAAAAAAATATGATCTTATGATCGGTGTTATGGCAATGCAGTATGAAGAATACCAAAATTTAAATTTCTCAGCGGAGGTTTCTATCGAAGGGCTGAATCAGCAGTTTTTAATTCTTAATGCATTCCGTGAAAAATATTTCTTTTATTTCTCCAGTTTTACAGAATTGCCTAAGTTGTATTCGGAGATAGCTGAAATGCAAATTAAGGTTGTTAATGATTTCTATACGCTTTTTACCAACATATTTAAGGGGTTTGTTAATAAAGGAATTATGAAAGAAGAATTATATACCGGGCAATATGAAGATTTGTCTATTTCTGTACTATCGATAAATATGTATGGCACACAGGAAATAATTCTTCTCCAAAAATTTCTTCCAAAGCAAAAAAATATCTTGTCTATCCTATGGAGCCTTATACTGCCTCATCTAACCAAAGAAGGAATGGCCATGTATTGTCGGATAACGCAGGTTGATAAAACTCTTCCCCCCAAGCTATGCTACAAACCAGATCAATCGGGTGGAGGCTTCGAAGGCTCAACATGAGGCCGCCAAGTCACGTACGATCTGACTAAACACACGGCAAGGCCGAAGTCAGTTCATTTATGTATACTATCTACAAATACTTTGCTCTTCTTTACAGTTATGATTATGTTCGCCGTACTGGCAGCCTTGGGAATAATCGCTGCTATTTTTATAACAAACCGCTTTCTTACCCGCTTTGTATTCAAGCGGTCAAGTCAAATTTAGCACAATATACGCGCCTCAAAGGCGGAAACGGAACGATAGTCTAGAGCAGCAGCATCGAGATCGGTCCCTTCGTAATCAATACTCGATCGCACAGAGCCTACCTTCATGGCCGGGAGCTGGATCTGAAAAAAAAGGAATTCGATCTGTTGCATTTTCTGGTTGTTAACGCGGATATCGTATTCAGCAAAGATTCCTTATACGAGCGGATTTGGGGCTTTGACGCCATAGGAGATAATGCCACTGTAGCTGTTCATATCAACAGACTCCGCGACAAGATTGAGCAGGACCCCGGCGATCCGAAGTTCATTCAAACCGTATGGGGTGCAGGATACCGGTTTCAACCGTGAAGCCGCTTTTAAGGGTGCTTGGCTTCAGCGAATAGGCTACGACGAATAGACCGCATTCCTTGCTATGAGGGCGGTCTATTTGCTTGTATTGGGCAGCAGCGCTGCGATACTGGGTTAGGACATCTTGAGCGTTGAATCATATGGGCTCTAGTCCACACATGGCTCAACTAGAATATACCGAAGCGATTTTGCCAGAATAGTATTTGTAGTTTCCACGGAGAAGGTAGCGCCGGGTTTCGTTTGAGCTTGGTTGTAGAGGTCAAAATGACTAAAGTTTGAATCCTGAACATAAAAACGCAAATAATGATTATCACCAAATGTCGATTTCCCTGTGTTTTGTGAAGTTAGCTGCATCTTAATAAGAGGGACTCCATCCTTATTTGCTATGGTTTGAATGATGGATTGGATGGGTCTAACAGAAGGATCGGAATGCTGACCCAGAACATGCTCCTCATCGCTTACGATTCCAGAAGGAAGATAAGCGGGATCTTCGGATATACGAGTTATTCTTTGGTTTGAATCCCACTGTGTATCCAGATGAAGGGCTTTGGCAACTACACTGAGCGGAATGTACATACTTCCTTGAATCAAGACAGGAATGGTATCCATTTCCGAGGCTACACCATTAAGTTCAATATCTTTTACTCCAATGGTCATTTTTAGGCTGTATCTGTTCTCTTTTTGATTGAACAGGTTCTTTCTAGAGATCACCGCGCTTTTGTTCACGGCATCATAGGTCACTTCCGCAGCCAATAAATCAGATAGACTCCGCAGCGGAACCATCAGACGATTGTTCTGATCGAGGTATGGAGATCGCGGTGCGGTGTAGGTCACGTAATACTGGTTGATTTGTAAAAGGACGGGTGAGTTTACCGTTGCGGTTTTGGCCGCCGCCATATCTGCCACAGGTACAGATAAACAAAGGGTGAGCGTCAGACCAAGGATCATCAGCATTCGTTTCATAATCAAAGAAAGCCACCTTTCGGTAATATAGTGAACGAAGACACCTTAGTGATAACACTGCAAATTACTCAACGGCTCATTATATAAGGTGTCTTCAATCCGCGTACCCTGACCTTTAGTATACACATACGTTGGATTATTTTGAAACGGTTATTGTTGTATTATTGCCGCTAATTGATACATTAGCAAAATCGGTTGAGTTGAGAACAGGTGTTGAGGCGGCACTATCAATGAGAATGTTTGCGAATGAGCCTGTGACTGTCCCACCTGCATCCCCTTGCGGCACTTTATTGACTACTGTATCGGCAATTGCAACTAAATATTATATGGACTTATACGATCTCCTGGAGTTGTATGTCCGTCCGCTTCACTTCCCCAGTAGTAGTTAATAATTGGTTGCCATTTGTTAACTCCATAGGCATTGGAGTACACCAATCCCATATCGGCTTCGATAGCTCTGGCACTCGTACCTGCCTTGTTTTTCCCTGTGCCAGAGAAACCGCTATAAATATAAGTCCGTGATGTAGGGCCGTTTGTTGAAGTTGGAGTATGAATAACAAATGTGCCAATACTTCCATTCTTTTGAACAGTGGCTCGTCCGTCAATACCACCGGGGATAGCATCGGCGGCAGCAGTCAAAAGATTACCCGAATTAGATACGAGCTGAGGTTGTTCTACACTATCTACAGGGTAGGTTACTGGTTACTACAAACTCTTTACTACTTACAGAAGACTTCTCATAAAAATATCCTGTGTCTCCTTCCACATATGTATAGTTAAACGTCTCAGGTAAAGAAATTAAGCTTCGTCGCTATATTTGATGGGTGAGGTCTAAACCATAGAGAAGTAGAGCAGACTGTTCCTAAGAAGACTAATAGGGGCGGGAAGAAAAATGAAGATATCCAATAGCCGAGAAGATCATGTGATTGCGGAGTTATTTAAAGTGGCGTTGCAGGTGGAAAAACCATGGGAACTGAGAGAAATTAAGTTCGACGAACAGGAACAAGCCTGAAATTAATGAAAATAAAGAAAATCTCCATATATTATGATGCAAATTTTTTATTTCTGAACCGCTTGGTCCCCAGAGGAACAAAAGAACCCCTCCAGATCATTATCAATCAGTTCTATCTCCCTCCCTCTTTCGAGAGGTAGCCGACCAACCCTTTCCAGCCTATTCTATTGATTCCCCGCCCAAACATCCCCTCAAAATCTCCTGAACCTCCCGCACCTGCTCCCCCGTCGCCCCCTCGCGCAGCGATTCGAAGAGCGCCAGACTTCTTTTAAAATGACCATCGTTTCCCGACTGGTGAGCCAGACTCAACGCTTGCAGCACCTGTTTCAGCGCCTCCCCTCGTCTCTCCGTCCGCTTATGATATAGCGCTATATGGTAACTATAGTGGTAGTAATGCGCGAGATTCCCTTCATCCTCATACGTCCCGAATTCCGCTGTTTGCTCTGCGAAGGTAGCAATCAGATCATCTACATTCAGCCCATGCCGCAGCGCCGTCCGTACAATCGTATCCAGCCCCGGCAGTACTTCTTCGGGATTCTCCCGCAGAAACTCCGCATAGGCATCCAGCCCCTCCACTCGGCCCGAGATCAGATCCAGCGCATGCCCATTCGCTTGTGCCACAAATCTAAACTCCTCCACAACCTCCAGCCCTTCCTCACCCAGACCCTCCAACCAACCCAGCTCGGCATACTTATCGATGCACACCCTGGACTCCACATACTGTCCCTGCTCCTGGTGAGCAATCCCACGCATCAGATGACTGGAACCGTAATAGTAAACCAGTGGATGCTCCAGCTCTAAGGGCAGCAGCAGCAATTCCTTTGCCTTCCTATACTGCTGTTCCTGATAAATACACTGAACACAATCGTACAAAATATCCGCCGTCTTAATCATCTTGTCCCAATTCTCCAGGCGAAAAGCCATCTCCAACATCTCCACAATAACATCTGGTTTGAGTGATTTTAGAATGGATGGGCGCATGGGTGGAGCCTCCTTTATATGTATTTGTAAATAATTGTATAGATATTTATTAAGTTGGTCAATATAAATAGTACTTTTAAGTACAATTATTATAATTTTTGTTTTGGTCATAATAGTCTGTAATGCAAGCCCTACCTCTTCTAACCTTAAATAGAGGTGATATTCATGAATTTACCAGAAAGTGTAGGGAATCGGATACGCGAGCTTAGAAAAGCAAAAGGATGGACCCAAGAACAACTAGCGGAAGCTGCATCGCTTCATTACAGTTATGTGGGTGGTGTTGAGCGCGGGGATCGCAATATTTCTTTGGAGACACTGGAGAAAATCATTGCGGCATTTCAGGTTCCAGCTGTTGAGATTTTTCGTTTTGAAGAAGATACTAATCGTCGTAAGGCGATGGATGAACATATGGTGTTGATTAGTGGTAGGAGTACAGAGGAAATAGCAGTACTCACTAGGGTTAATAATGAAGTAATTGCTGCTATGGAGATTAAAAACAAGGATAAAACAAAATGTACAGATTAATCAAACACTAGGCGCCTGACTAAATTCTTATAGCTTCACCAAGACAAAAAAAGCATTGTCAGAAAGCCCAACACCAGCTTGATGGTGCTCATCCCCAGGGTATTGCGGATCGAGCGCCATTTGGAATGCCAAACTTACTACTACTACACCATCCCGTTCAATAACCTGTGTTTAGACCCGCCAAAATCTGTAAAAGTTCAGCGAATGGAATAACCCGAATCGGCTTGATTCTCTCATAGCACGTTTACCGCGACTTTTCAGCAAGCGCGGCCCATTCTAAACCCACGCCAATCAACCTGCTTTTGCAAGCTTCTGCAGTTTTCTCTTCAAAAAGCTTACCTTTATTTATGATACGGTTCTCCGTGTTGTCTGTAACGGCAAGTTTTAGGGCCATCCTTTGTCGGATGGCCCTTTCTTTAAAAATTATCAACCTATGGATTTTACTATATCACAATCCAAAATGTTCACGAACTAATCTAAATTGTTCTTCAACACGCAAACTAGGTGTTCTTTCAATCGTCTCGATACCATTTTCAACACAGGCATTTCTTATTTCACGAGAAAACTTAGCCATATTCTTGTTGCCGTGTTTGATTGTTTCCGCTGGATTTAATGTAAGGTTAATGACATCCAAAATCATCTTATGGTCTTCCCTAAAGAAATATAGCCTTTCAATTTCTTCATCAGACGTATAGAGACATATCATTCTTTCTTTAGGAATAAAGGGTAATATTTGTTCGGGCATTATTCCTAAATCTATAATGATTGGTGTATCAGTAGGCATTTTCAACAAATCAATAACAAAAAATTCCATCATCTCTTCGACAATTTGAAAAAGCCATTGACAATGTTCATCTATGGGTTTATTAAACCACTCATTCCAGTCTAAATCGGGATGAGGATATTGAAGGGCAGGGTATTCAACAGGGCTAGTGAATGGTCTATATTTTAGGACATCATCTTCTAGTGTTTGAAATCCTAACTCCTCAACAAATTTCTTTGTCATTGTGGTCTTGCCCGCGCAACAACCACCATTTAACCAATAAACATGCTTTAATTGTTCTTTCAGATAAGTATCATTTATTTTCATATTTACCCTCCTCAAATTTTAATATTGAGGAAGTTGGCGGATTCTTATCGGCTTTCTATAACAGTGAAAGTACATATTAAATCCTCCTTTCAGGAGCATAGTAATAATATTCCACGAACTGCAGGTAAATCCTTTTATACTTCATAATTTGCACCGCAAGGAATTCTCCAAAAAAACTTGCCCTTACTTATGATACGGTTCAGCGTATCATCTACACTGCGAAATTAAAGGGCACCCATCAGGTGCCCTTCATAGTTTGAACAGAGCGGTGAACCGCTGCTTTTTAACTCTCACAATTCATTGGAGTTTGATCCTTAAGTATTCTCCGGCGTTACGGGGTTAACCGCAAAGAGGGAATGAATGTTACCTTCTGGATCTGCAAAGAAGCCCGTGGTGTGCCCCCAGGACATCGCCTTCGGCGCTGTTATCCCCGTAGCCCCTTTTGAAACAAAATCATCATACATAACATGCACATCCTCAGGAGAATCACATTCGAAGTTAAGCTCAAAGGCTTGCCCTTTACGCTCTTCTACAAAAGAATGATGACCGTTCGTGTTATCTGCCATTAAGGGTGCCGAGAAGATGGCTAGACGAACGCCGTTATTCTCAAATTCAGCGTAATGATTATCTTCAATAATAGCCTTAAATCCTAGGACATCACGATAAAAGCTAGTCAATCTAGAAACATCAAGCGCCAAAACAGTGATTCCTTCTAATTTTACTCTCATGCTCATAACTCCTCCTTCCAACATCTGGTCCTATTTTATAGCGCCAATAAAAAAAGTTGTTTCACTTACTGATATACTCTGATGCTTTAGCTTGAACACCAAAGCAATTACATCTTCAGGTGTTGGGATCCATGTTGTTTCCTTTAAGATAGACAATTGGATGTCGGTCAGACCACTTGTCTCCAACCTTTCCTGAATTTTATCTAAGATTGGGGTACCTAATGAAGGCGGAGGAAATAGACCCGGAAAACATAGTCCCATTTCTCCACCTTCACCATTGCCATCGCCAGGATGAAACAACAAAAGGGTTCCTCCAGGACGGACAATTCTGTTCCCCTCCTCATACCAACTTGTCGGGCCCTTTTTGGTAAGTTATTCCCGGCCTTGCATGATTAAACATACAGAAAATTTTCCCAAAAAGGAACAAGCCCGTCCATCTCCATCCCTTTTATTTCTCAATATTCAACTCATCAATCTCTAGCCGATGTTGTTGATTAGCACCAAAAATCAGGAATCCACTTAATGTAACAAACTTGTAAGTTGAGAAGAAAAAACGTAATTCACTTCATTATATTGTTTGTTGTCATAGGGCGCTATTTCAATTCGTTCTTTATCAGAAAAACTCACTTTCAATCATACTTAGAAGAGCTCTTTAAAAAGAGTTCGCAATTAGCCCCCAAGAACTTTCTAATATCATTAGATTTCAATTCTTGTAGAACGTTATCAGAGCCTGTTCAAAAAGCCCGCAATTTCAGATGAAAACAAAAATGCACCGAAGCGAAAAATAGTAAAATGGAAGTACCACTACAACCATCAAACCAATACGCGAGGTGCATTTTCATGGAGTTGCAGTTAGAACTGCTACCCTACCACTACTATACCACACTCGGCTTTGACCCTGAACTCATCGATTATATCGATCATGTGGATGACGCCATTGTGCTTGAGAAGATTGCTCCACTCTACAAGGACGGCGGTCGTCCTCCCGTGGATCAAAGAGTCTGCTTTCGGATGCATTATTTGTACTTCACCCGTCCTGAGATCCCCTCATTTCGAGAATTAGTGAGACAGTTAAAGGAGCCCAAAAATAATTTTGGCGTTTGAGCGTAATAATCCTGATTTACTGGAGATTAGTTGCAGAAATGCACTTAATCGCCTGATTGGTCACGTTTGAGCTGAAATTAGTTGCAGTTTTGGTTACTACTTAGGTCCCCTAACCCTCTTCGCTCGTAACCCTCGCTTCGATTTCAGACGGTTGCGGACTCAGGAGCCTCTATATCACAGAAAACCCTCGCTTTTGAGCCTGTTTTGACGACTTAGGGGCTATACGGTCCGTAAGACGTCAAAAGATCGCAGATAGGAGGAAATAGGGGCTATACGGTCCGCTAGAATGCAGGTTACCTAGTTCAAGGGCTTGGAGTCTCGCAGGGTCCTAAGTAGTAACAATATTTGCATCTATTCCATCATCATAACGCCTAGACAGCCTTCTAAGGCGTGTGGAAATGGGATGGGAGAATAGTCAAACTAAATAACCGGTGTATTGAGCCTTCTGCTTGTTATATAAATCTACAAGACTAGTGAATTTGCTATACTTCGACTGCACTTCTGCATCCTTTTCAGTTTTGATTCCTGCTATTTGATCACTTAAAAGGCAAAGTTGCTCATCCACATTCAATTTATAGCACAGAGCAGTTTGTATAATTACATCCAGACCATCCAGCATCCCCTTAGGATAGGTTTGAAGAAAGCGCACATAGTCATTCAGAAGTTCCGTCCTCCCTGATAGAATCTCCACGGCATATAAATTCACTTTTGCCAAAAACCGAAAATTTCGGGCGATTTCTATACCTTCCTCCCCCAAATCCTCTATCCAGCCAAGTTCTGCGTATCTGTAAATGCTATCTTTGGCCTGCTCATATCTTTCGAGCTTCTGATATGCAATTCCCCGCATCTGTTGACTGAACCCGAAATAATAAACAAGCGGATGTTCCATCTTAATTAGGGGTATTGCTAGTCCCTTTGCCTTGTAATACTGCCTTTCTTCATAAATACGCTGAGCATAATTATGCAGAATATCGGCGGTATAAATCAGTTTGTTCCATTGCTCAAAAAAAAGTGCGGATTCCAGCATTTCGACAAGTATATCCGGGTTGAAGGCTTTAAGGATGGAGAGGTGGATGGGTGAAACCTCCTTATAAAGAGTAATTTTCAGAAAAAAGCTTCTTTATCTATTCACTAAGAGGTAGTAGAATAAATAAAATATACTCCTTATAAGTAGCTAATGCAATGTATTTTACCGCCTATATAACCCTGCTATTTATACCTAGACTCTCCTAACCTTTAGGAGAGGTGATTAATAATGACAAAATTACGTAATATGGTCGGAGACAGAATCAGGGATATTCGGAAAGCAAAAGGTTTAACCCAGCAGCAACTAGCAGAGTTATCCAACCTGGATGATGCATACATAGGATCAGTAGAGCGAGGAGAGCGGAATTTTTCTATAGATTCTCTTGAGAAAATTGTGATAGCCTTAAAAATTAATCCAAGTGAGCTTCTGCAAAGTTATGATAAACAAAATGCGGTCGAAGCAGCTAAGCGAGGAGCAGTTGATGAGTATACTGTTGCTATGAGCGGGCTTAATGTAGACGAGATTGAGAGAATAAAGCGGATTGTCAAGGAGGTTAGAGGGGCGTTCAAATAAAGAGTGATACGGGTATCTCTGTAATTCCCTTGTTGATTAACACAATATGAAAAAGGGACCATTGGGGCCCCCATTCTTATGGATCTTCATTTTCTTATTCCGGAATAACGCCTTTCGTCCCGGTCTGCGGAATTACAAAGGACCAATCGGCATCCTTATATTGACGGTTGACTATGATGCGTTTAATAGTCAGTTGCTTGGGCATTTTACCCAGACCATGGATGACAAGGCAAGCATCGGACAACTCAGCCGATCCTGATTTATCCTTTGACACACCCCCACCAAAATAATGATTTTAATTTATTTCAATGTTGGAAATATAAGACCTTGAGGGTTTACCCTCAAGGTCTTGAACTCATTTCTACCTTAAGTAAACCGCATATATCAGCTCATCAGCAATCTGATCTTTTTTGAGCTGAACCGCTTCCGGCGATGATTTCCACTCGAAATTCTCCAGCAGCTCAGAGGCCTCAATACTTAAGGAAATGGCCAAATCCTTCGGGTTATGAAACTGCTCCCATCGACACTCATACAACGCAAGAAAGAGGCAGTTATCCCCTGTGCCGGATATACGCCTCTGAATGGTTAGGTGACAGCCATGCCTTGGCCTTGTTATTTGCTTCATAATAATTCCCTCAGCACGTTTTTAGCCAGCCGTATCTTCTCATCATTAGCACCACGAAGCAAACCCACAATGTCTTGAATATCGCTCTCTACTGATGTAACGACAAAATCTTCATCCAGATATGCAAACAGCTGAATTAAATTAACTTCAAGGGATTCCGCAATCTTATGTAAATTCAACAAAGATACGTTCTTCTCACCGCGTTCAATCTGCCCTATGTATGAAAAATAAAATCCGCCTTTCTCACCAAGCGTCTTAAGACCACGAGAGTAAAATAACTCCGTCAAAGGAGGCAAAAAACATGCTACAAAAAAGATTAGTGACTGTTCTTCTCGCCGCTGTCCTCTCTGTATTCACTCCCAACCAGGTGCTTGCAGTCGGATCCGTCAATAGACCTCAAGAAAAAGATCAGTTGCCATGTGAAGTCATAAGGGACGCATTCCTCTGGACTTTGTTCAAGCCAATCAGAGAAGTCCTTACTCAATACAACGACGAAAGACAGTTCATGGTAGATACACCATCACGTTCAATAACCTGTATTCTGACCAACCAAAAGCAGTGAAAGTTCAGCGAATGGATTAACCTGAATCGGCTTAATGCTCGTAATGAAGCATGTTAGCTTCGACTTTTCAGCAAGCGCGGTCCATTCCAACAAACTTGCCCCTACTTATGATATGCTTTCCTCCCACCCGAGAGAAAATTGAATCTACTCTAGCTGAGTATCATTGTTTTTCCAAATTTACTATGACGCCATTGTTCTCCAGCTGTTGAATAACCTGCTCCGCTTGCTCATTCAGCGGGTTGTTTGCTAAAGATACTTCTTTTAATTGCGGCATCGTTTCTAACACTTCAATATCCCGGATGAGGTTATTGTCCAGATAGAGATACTCCAATGTTGGATGATTTTTTAAAGGCGTCAGATCTTGAATTTTATTTCCGCTCAGTAAGAGCCATTCTAACTTCAATTTCTGAATGGGACTTAGATCTTCCACCTGATTGTTGCTGGCAAGAAGATCGGTCAGCTTATTTAGATTTTTTAACGGCACCAGACTTCTTATCTTGTTATCGTCAACAACCAAATTCTGCAGAGAACTTAACCCGGAAACCGGTGAAAGATCAGTAATTTGATTCCCCTCAACAGCTAAAAACGTTAACTTTTTCAACTTGTTTAGCGGTGTAATATTCCTTATCTTTTGACTCGGCAGAAATAAGCTCTGCATGTTAACGGCATATTCAAGGCCTTGTAAGCTGGTGATTTTAGACTTGGATTCCGTGGCATACAAAGATTTCAACTTCTGCAAATCAACCACCTTCAGCTCTTTAGTAGCCGGCAGCTTTAATTCCGCTCGAATGACTTTCGCCAAAGCCGGGTCCGTAATGACGGATGCGGCCCAAATGACGGTTGCCGGTATGAATACGAGAACCAAACAAATCACGATGATATTTTTAACTAGTTTAGTAGGCATATAGACTCTCCTTGTTAATCATATTGAATGGGTTCCATCCCTTACCTTTATCGGATTTCATTGCAAAAATGTTCACCCTAAAGCTATGTTCTTTGATAATGTCGTAAGCGACTTTTATTTCATCAATGTGAAAGTGTGAAGGAATATACATGGTTTTCTCCTCAATTCTTCTCTCGTTTGCTCTTATAGTGTTTTGGTCATTATAAAATCTATTTGCTCTTCATCACCCATATAGAAAGAGTGGGCTTCTGTTTGAACAAACTCCATTTTTTTATAAAAGGTAATTGCGCTTTCATTTTTTTCCCAAACCCCTAGCCAGATCTTCTCTTTATTCCGTTCTATTGCTATTTCTATAGCTTTATTAATTAGATATTTACCAAGCCCCTGTTTATGAAATTTATTCCTTATATAAATCCTCTCGATTTCAAGCGAATCATTGTCCATTATTTCAGATTGAGCATCATTGGTGTTTACCTTTAAATACCCGGCAACTTCCTCATTAGAATAAATAAAATAGAAATCCGAGGAAATATTTGATAGTTCTTTTTCTAATTGTTTTAAGTTAAATGCTCTGTTCAAGTAGGCTTTCATATTTTCAGGTGAATTTTGATTCTTAAATGTCTCATTAAATGTTTCAATACTAATTTCTTGAAGTAAGCCTATATCTTCAAACGTGCACTTGTTTATATTTATAGTCATTTTATTTATCCTCCTTTTAATAAATCAATAATTTCTCTTGTTTCCCTTTTTTACATACTCCCAGTCTTTTTCTACATTTTTTCTGACTCTTTGCAGCAGGTTGAACATGGTTTCTACTTCAGTTTCGGAGAATCCAGATAATGCGGCCCTATTAGAATAATCGTTTTCCCTTTTTAAAAAAGGGTAGACAGTATTTCCTTTCTCTGTAGGAAATAGTTTTTTTATTTTTTTGTTATATTGATCATTATTCTTTTCAATAAATCCATTCATCTCAAGTTTCTTTATAGCACGAGCAGCTGTTGTACGGTCTACCTTTATCATTTCAGCTAACTTTTCTTGAATAATTCCTGGATTTTCACATATTCGCACGAGGTACAAGTACTGTCCTTTTGTAAGGTCATGTTTTTTAAATTCTATATTACTTATTGAATCCAATGACCTAGCAATCATTCCAACCTCACGTAGAACTTCCTTCATATTTGCAACTCCACTAATATTTTATTTTTTATATATGGCAAGAAAATAATACATCATTTTTGTTGTATTTACAACAAAATCCCTTACTTATAATGAATCGGTACTCCAGAAGATGAAACAATCGTTCGAGGTATTAACGGAAGTCGTGAATATGTAAAAATGGCATGTGAATCAAGCTTAAAGCGTTTAGGTACCGACTACATTGACCTTTATTATCTGCATCGTGTTGATCCTTCTATTCCAATTGAGGAGAACTATTGGTGCTTTGAAAGAGTTAGTGGAAGAGGGGGGAATTAGATATATAGGACTTTCAGAGGCTTCTTCTCAAACGATTAAGAGAGCACACAAAGTCCATCCTATCGCAGCATTACAAAGCAGTAATTGACCCAAATCGAAAAATGCGGTTAAGGAATAAGCTCCTAGACCGCCATTTTTTCAGTATTAACATGATTTTTGATAAAATGAGCTATCTCTTACGTTCACTGATATGCATTTGAGATAGCACCATACAATTATTCAGTTTACTCTTTCGTTTGCATTCACCCTATTTGTGATACGGCTCACCCTGAGTAATCTTCACTGCGTGGTAAACCTGCTCATCAATACACTTTTACTTCAAATTACACTTTGTGGTATAGTAAAGATACAAATGACGTACAATGCAAAGAGAGCCGTGCTCTAACACGACTCCCAGTGCACAATAGCCGCTTTTAAGGGCGGTTGGCTTCACAAGAGGACAACGACCGAATAGACCGCACACCTTTGCTATGAGGGCGGTCTATTTGCGTTTATTGGACAGCAGCGCTACGATTAGCAAACCAAAGGTTAGCATGAGCATCATTGCTTCGAACACTGTCACAAGGCATCCCTCCCTTCTATAGAGAGGTAGCCGACCGACCCTTTAAGCCTATTCTATTGCTCTGTGATTATATCAATGTTTCCTAAACTTGGATAGGATGAGAATCATATACTTGGCCATCAACCATACGCTGATAAGAGTCTGAAACCTCCTCCAAACATCCCCTCAAAATCTCCTGAACCTCCCGCACCTGCTCCCCCGTCTATTAGTGTTATTTTAAAGTTAATTAACATCTATAGTGTGTTAATATGGCGTGTTCACTCAGTTAAGCTTGTCATGAGGTGAGTCAAGATGCCAGAAGAGTCCAAATCAGATCTTGTAAAACGAATTGGTGAAAGAATTCGGCGTATGCGTAAAGAAAAGCAGTTATCCCAAGAACAGCTCACAGAGCTATCTGGGTTACATACAAATTATGTTGGACAAGTAGAGCGCGGAGAGAAGAACGTGACTCTTGAAACATTGGAGAAGGTTGTTTTAGGGTTGGGTATTTCTTTGGAGGAGTTATTTCGATATGTTGGTCCAATGGAAAAGAAAGATGCTCTGAGCGAAATTGTGGAGTTGCTGGTTGATCGGCCGGTGGAGGATCAGAGAATGGCGTTGAGTTTGTTGAAGACTGTGACTACTTGGGGAGATAAGTAAAAGGTATGTGTATTTAAAAACAAGTTAACATTTATTCTAATAGATTAAACTAGAGTTTTTTCAGAATTGGAATGATTTCATGCTCTCCATATCGAAGTAATTAGAAAAACGGATGAAGCAGAAACAAGATAGACGAATGTATGAACGCTATCAAACCATTGTTCTGCATGGGCTCAAAGGGATGAGTGTGCAGCAGATTGCAGAGATCACCCGGAGAACGCCGTAACATCTAAAGAGCGAAATCAAAAGGCACCCATTTGGGTGCCTTTTGTTTATTCCAGTGAGTTTTTCTTGTGGTATAAATTAGATTGTCGTCAACTTTAACTTCCATACCGGTATCGTATTTGTTGACTCGTTACTCTATGTCTAACGAAAAATCAAGACTGATGTTTAGCATGCGCAAGATCATGAGTAACGACTCAGATCTCGTAGCATTAGCATTCGGTTTAAACAAACCATCATCGGTCCCCTTTACGATACCCATATCAGATAATATATTTATCTCCGCCTCTGCCCAATTACCAGAAATATCCTTGAACTTAGCTTCTTTTGCTAAATTGGGGTTAATTACTGCGGAAAGCATAGCCGCTATTTCTGCTCTAGTAATAGTCTTATTCGGTTTGAATGTTCCATCCAAGTAACCGATGGTAATACCACTAGCTTTTAATCTAGATATTGCATCTGATGCCCAGTGATCCTTAACATCTTTGAAATTGGACTTGTCTGTAACTTCTAGACCAAGCGCTTTTAATAGCATAGTCGCAAATTCTGCTCTTGTTACCGCGGCATCCGCATGGAATGAACCATCATCATACCCCGTAATAATTCCAAGCTTAGTCGCTACTTCGACTGCTTTAGCGTTTGGATCGCCCTTAGTTACATCCTTGAATTCTAGCACAGGTGCAGATTTTGCCTTTTCTGCAATAGCCTTAACAACATCAAGATCAACCTTTTCGTTGTAGAATGGTGCTGTTGTTGTTGGTGGTGCTGTTGTTGGTGCTGCTGTTGTTGGTGCTATTGTTGGCGCTGTTGTTGGTGCTATTGTTGGTGCTGTTGTTGTTGGTGCTGTTGTTGGTGCTGTTGTTGTTGGTGCTATTGTTGGCGCTGTTGTTGGTGCTATTGTTGGCGCTGTTGTTGGTGCTGTTGTTGGTGCTGTTGTTGTTGGTGCTATTGTTGGCGCTGTTGTTGGTGCTGTTGTTGTTGGTGCTATTGTTGGCGTTGGTGTTGGTGTTGGTGTTGGTGTTGGTGCTATTGTTGGTGTTGGTGTTGGTGCGGCCTCCAAGGTTACAAAAACTGCGTAATTTTTAGTAGAGACATCTGCCGCAGTAACAGTATATATTACACTGTTAGTAAAGTTCTGAGCCGATACACCTGATGTTTGGGTGACACCGCCAACTTTAACAGTAGTTCCAGTTGTGATGAAGGTTGGCACAAGTGTAGTTACATCTGTCCCGTAAGGTAATTCAATACTATAAGTATCACCATCGATATTGGCATAAGTACCAGCCACCCCATTGATGGAGAATGAGGTTATATCTTTCGCAGGATTCAAAGCCCTATTTATGATCAGTGTATAAGGGATAATTGAATTCTCGGAGTCTATAGCATTGATAATTGGAGATAGACTTAAATTAGATTCCGTAACACCTGATTGTTGGACAATTCCATTGATTTCAAGGCGGTCTCCCGTTGTAACGTGTACAGCCTTTGTTAAACCTAGATCAGTTCCATAGGGAATATCAAATGAGATTGTTTTATTAACCGAATTGATCACTCCAGTCGCATGAATGGGGTAAATTAGATCGTATGAAAGCAGTTGATTGGCCATGACCACTGTCACCAAATAACTTTGTGTTAACCCATTCTCTGCAGAAACAGTATACGTTAACGGGTTAGTAAAATCGTTTACCGTATACCCCGAACTTTGAATATCTTCTCCAATTCTTACTTTATTACCATTTGTTGTAAACGATGCAATTTGATTATGGCGTGCAACTCCCGCAGGTAACACAACAGATATGGTATGAGAAGCTTCATCCACGGTACCCTCTACACCAGCAATGCTAAAAGTCAGCATTTCTTTGGTTATACTTGCATCTTGAGGCGCAACTTGTACAGTAACTGTATAGGTTTGAGACCCACCTGCTTCATCATAAACGGTATAGGTAGTTTGCGATGAGAAATTAGAGACTTCCTCTCCACTAATTTGCTGTATTCCATTAACATAGACTCCACTACCAGTGGACATAAAAACAGGCACTAATGATGCCCGGTCTGTTCCGTAGGGAACCGTAAGAGATATCGTATGATTCATCTCATCAATAACCCCGATTGAAGAATGTGAAGCCAACCCGAAATAAGTAATTTCTTTGGCAGTACTAAGCACTCTTTGTATATTAACAGTAACCACATAGTTGCGTGTGCTACCATCCAACGCTACAACTGTATACGTCAAAGGTTGTGTGAAATCCTGAGGGGTGCCACCACTTGTTTGAACAACGTCATTTACTTTTACTTTAGCTGCACCTTCATCTGTAGTAAACGTAGGCATTAAGTTAGTTACATCTGTACCTTGCGGAACGGTAAGAAAGATCGCAAAGGCTTCGTCGTCGATAAAACCCGTAGCTGCAGGATTAGATAAATTAAAAGAAAGTATGGACTTTAAGTTACTTGGTCCGATGGTTACCGTTACCGTGTAAACCTGACTACTGTTATCCTCAGCAACAACAGTTAACGCTACAGGACTAGAATAATTCGTACGCGTAACAGAACTAGTATGATTAAGAACTGATGCACCGTCAGAAACTGAAAAGACTTCAAACATGTTATTAACGGCCGAACGATAAGGAACGACAACCTGGATTGTATGATTCTCGTTATCAACGATACCGAGATTACCTTCTACTGAAAAAGAAAGGAATTCCTTTGATGAACTTGCAGTACTCGCAAAAATAGTCTGTGGAAACAAACTTAATAATAGGCTTAAGACGAGAACTACTGATGCGGTACTTTTAAATTTCCTTAGCAAACTTGTCAACCTCCGTTTCACCTTTGATAAATCTGAGTTGGTATAGCTATAGCCTTGATTGGCAGAATGGACTCTGCTTAGATATTCAGCTATAGTTACTTCAATTTATTAATTCTACAAATTTAGACAAAATCCTCTTTCAAATGAACCTCCTCTCGTAATGGGGAAGTACACAATAAATATGCTCCGTCTTAATAGGGGCCAACTTACCCGGCTTAGGCAAGCGAGGGGAGAATTGCTTAGCTATATTCCATAATAGGAATGATACTTTCCCCACGTTTTTTATTTACTGTAAAAAACGTATTTTATATCTGTTCCAGTTGCTCTTGTAATTCCTCGCTGGAAATATAGAATCCCTTCTGACTTCCCGTTGCTGTAACGGCATCTTGCGGACTTTGGTTAAAAATAACCCTGCATACGCTCGGCTTGGAATAGTGGCCTGTCGGATCTATATAGTATTTACTTGTAATAATATTATTCAAATCAATTTCGGCATAAGCGATTCCTTCCAGTTCTCTTGGTATCGGCTCTGAGACAATGAGACCATTAGGACTGATAATACCGGCATGGCCTTCGCCGATAGTCTGTGGTACGCCTCCCAGCATTGCAGACCTCCAACTCTTCCGAGTTCAGCAGTAGCAAATACAGGCATCATGGAGCTGTCTCCCTCGCCCCAGATGGTTCGTTCACCTATCGTAGGCTTGACTTTTCTATGCTTACCCATCAAATTCCCCTTATTGTCAAACCATAGTTGCGTTAAGTAGAGCGAACCTCCATCTTTTTCGGTCACGGAGATAGAAACATAGATATCATTGTTTTTGGCGGCGGCACTCAGCTTAGATACAGTCGAACCTGGAATTTCCACACTGTTTTTATAGAAACGTTCCCAATATTTCATACCATACATAATGGGGTCACCATGTAAAATCCACCATGGATAGCCTGGCAGGAAGGCTTCCGGAAATGCAATGATTTTCGCACCATTACCCGCTGCTTCCTCAATGAGTCTACATGCCTTCTCAGTAGAAGCCTCCAGATCCAGCCATACTGGAGCTGCCTGTACTGCTGCCGCCTTATATTTAGGGTAATCCATCATTATTCTTCCTCCTCAAATTTTATCTTTATCGGTTCTTCTGGTTACATTATATTTCTAACACATGTCATATTCTTGTCCATAAGCGAAGGCCGCCTTGCCTATTAGTGCACAACGAATGAAAAAAACACAAGAAACCTGACATTCATTTAATAAAAAACCGTTTTCCGTATGGCCAGAAACGATAATTATCAAACGACACCCCATATATGTTACATTTAATTACTATACGTGTAATTAATTGTGTTGACTCAACTCCTCTCCTTTCATATAATTTTCATAGCTTATAGATTGGGGGAGTTAGAGTGCAAACTATCTTGACAGCGGATCAGGTAGAGGAACAGGAACGTTTTGCATATTGGCGGGAAATGGCCTGTGACGTATTTGTACAGCTTGATGCATCCAGACTCTCCCGTCAGACCTTCACAGGACGGATGGAAATCGGTTCTCTGGAGGACATTCAAATTTCTGAAGTGTCAGCGGATCCCCAGCACATTGTTCGCTCGAAGCACCATATTGACAACTCCGGGGAAGACTTTTTTCTCGTCAATTTACAAATTGCAGGTAAAGGCTATACTGAGCAGGATCAGCGTGAGGCTAGCCTTCAGCCTGGTGACTTTGTCCTATATGACAGTACCAGACCGTACATTCTGCATTTTGAGCAACCGTTTCAACAAATTGTTTTCCAGTTCCCCCGCTCCCTGCTGCTTTCACGCTGCCGTCAGGCAGAACAGATGACATCAGTCCGTATTCCTGGAATGCAGCATCCGGTTAGCGCTATGGTATCCACATTAATGAGAACAGTAGCTGCCTCCTATCTCTATCTTGACTCTATAACCCGGATGCGTGTAGTCGAAAGCACGCTGGATTTGCTGGCAACCTCGTTAAGCACAATCTCCAATGTCAAGCTGGATGAGATCAGCTCCGCAGCCAATATCCACCGTGCGGGCGCCCTGGCATTCATCACCGCCCACTTTAGCCGTATTTTCAAGCAATATTTTGGAGTAAGTCCGTCGGAATATCGCACCGCCGTTTTGAACCCATCCGGAATACAGAAGCGATCTTAATCTTTATTTTCCAGTAGATTTGTATGCAAGCAAAAAGATGGGGCTGTCCCATAAGCCATGAAATGGCTGCTTGGGACAGCCTTTGTTTTCCGTTTTGGTGCCTTTCGCAGGTGAATTTGCCTGTAGATGATAAGCGTTTCATCATATTTTTTTAAATAAATTCCTTTAATAATATTTACTACGCTTCACGAAAGATCTAATCTCAACGTAATACTAATTAAACCAAGCGCGGTGCAGGACATGGACCCCCTTTACGATATCCTCAATGCTCAACCCGCCAAAGCCGATTTGAACCATCGATGTTTCGACTTGGGATGACTGCGCCCAAAAGGGGGACACGGCGTAAACCCTCACTCCTTCTTGCACTGCAGCCTGAATTAGTTCAGCCTCATCCATCCCGTTAAGTACACGCAATAAAATATGAAGTCCAGCATCCTGGCCGATCATGATAGTCTGTTCACCCATCAACTCCCGGATTGTCCCAATCAGCACGGATTGCTTTTTATGATATACATTGCGCATCTTACGAATATGGGCTTCCCAATGCCCATTTTTCATAAACAGCTCCAGCGTCTTTTGATGAAACCAAGACACTGTTTGATCATATAATCGATAGTTATGCTTCTTATGAAGCTCCAGCAATGGTGGAGGAAGCACCATATAGGCAATGCGTAGAGAGGGGAGGAGACATTTGGAGAAAGTTCCTAGATAGACGGTACGATGATCGGTATCCAAACTCTGTAAAGAAGGGATTGGTTTGCCGACATACCGGAACTCGCTGTCATAATCATCCTCGATAATAATGCCGTCTTGCTCTTCTGCCCATTTCAACAATTGCATTCTCTTGGCGAACGGCATGACCATCCCGTATGGGAACTGGTGAGAGGGGGTAATATAGACAATTCTGGATTTACTCTCATACAACTTGTGAATGTTAAGCCCATCTTTATCCAGTTGAATGGGAATTACGCTGAATCCATGATGTTGGAAAATGGTCCTAGCACCATCATAGCCTGGTTCCTCCATTCCAATGCTATTGCCTCTTGCATCCACTAACCCGGATAGCACACCAAGCAGATGTTGAATGCCTGCTCCAATCATAATTTGATCAGGCGAGCAGTTTACCCCTCTCGAATCGTACAAATACTTAGCAATTTCAATACGTAGCTCATACTCCCCCTGAGGATCGCCATAAGTGAACAACGCCGCTTGTTTCGGTTGTAAGCATTGATTGGATAACTTGCGCCAGGTAGTAAGCGGAAAGTGTTCGACATCCACGTCGCCATATCGAAAATCATATTGAACCACAGTACGATCCTGCTTGACTATTTCAATGGGCTTTTTACTCCCTGAATATGGAACAGGCAGTTTTTCCAGTTTCAATTCAATGACAAATATTCCGCTCCTCGGCTTGCTTTCAACATAGCCTTCGGCGATCAACTGTTGATAGGCTAATTCTATCGTATTGCGGCTGATATGGAGATGGGATGAAAGCGTACGAATGGAAGGTAAACGTGTCCTAGCAGCCAGCTTGCCTCGAATAATATCTTTTTTGATATGTTGATATAGCTGAAAATATAATGATTTATCAGAATTTTTATCCAGTAGCAGTGTCATGTCAATCATGATAGCCCTCCTCATTATCTAATCTGACCCCATAATATAATCAAGAGTTGTCTCTACCGTCGGGGTCAATTGGCGATTACAATTATATCACTTCCATAGGAATGCTTGAATATGAATTTTCTCTCTTAGAGTAGGGGTAAGGAGACAGCAAAATATCGATTCGCAACGTCAGAAGACTGGATTACATATTATTTAGGAGCTGAATAAATTGGACATGAATCTAAGACACAATGAACGGTTTGAGAAACAAGAGATACCAACTTCAACAAAGGAAAAGTTCATTGAACATCCCGGTTTTCGTCGTATGTTTGCCCCCGATAAATTGACGATCGGTATATTCTTACCGCTAAAATTCTATGTAGGTCATATGAATGACCTACATGGACAGGCTGACATCGTGGAGATGATCGATCAACTGAACTTCTCTGCTGTCTGGGTGCGAGATGTGCCACTGTTTGACCGCGACTTTGGGGATGCTGGACAACTCTTCGACCCATTCACCTACTTGGCCTATCTTGCTGCAAGGACCAAAAATGTATCCCTAGCAACGGGTAGCGCAATCTTCACGCTTCGTCATCCCATTGATTTGGCGGAATCGGCGTCATCGATTGACGTACTTTCTGGCGGGCGCCTTGTCATGGGCATCGCCTCAGGTGATCGGCCCGCAGAATTCCCGGCTTATGGAATTGATGCAGACCATCGTGATGTACGCTTCCGAGAAACAATTGAATTCTTTCGTAACCTCATTCGACATCATTCACCATCCATTCAATCCTCTCTTGGACAGCTTGAAGGGTTAGAGTTGTTACCTAAGCCTGCAACAGGAGATATTCCGCTCGTTGTGACAGGATCAAGCCGACAAACCCTCGACTGGATTGCGGAGCATAGTGACGGTTGGCTCACTTATCCTGAGTCGACTGCAGACAGCTCCGGTCCTCGAAAGCTAGCGCAAAAGATAAGTGCTTGGCGTGAAAAAATACCCGGCGGGGTGTTCAAGCCACATATGACCAACGAGTGGATTGATCTTGTGGAAGATGTCAATTACCCTAGAACGCCGCTCCGCGGCGGGTATGTTTTGCGTACTGGACGAGCAGGACTGATTCAGCTTTTGGAGGAGTGGCAAGCATCGGGCGTCAATCATGCGGCGCTTGGGATCCAATTTGGAAACAGGCCTCCTGCGGAAGTGATTCAAGAGTTGGGGGAGGAAGTGCTACCGCTCTTTCCTACACATACTGGACCAAATCCTCTGTTCTCCAGGTGGTAGAGAAGAAATTTCTCCATGCGATTCTCATTAGAGATAAGGCACGACTTAATCCTTACCTGGAATAATTACAGGTTTATTGTGAACGTAAGAGTACGTAATTTAACCTAACCTCTGACTTGCAGGAGAACGTGCAGCAGCCGTTTTTACAGCAGTCCTTGATGCTCTCTCCTTTGAGATGCTGTATGGAGGTTCTGAACGTTCACAGAAAAGGATTAGTGCTTCATGGTTTGTATATTGGTATGGAATAAAAATAGAGTAAGGGGAGTTTGAGATGAGACGCAGCTGGGCTTTAGTGTTCATTGGAGCAATAATTGAAGTATTATGGGTGATCGGATTAAAACATTCTGATTCGTTGCTTCTATGGATAGGTACTATCGTAGGTATCGGTTTATCTTTTCTATTTGCGGTTCTGGCATGCCTTAAATTACCGGTGGGAACGGTCTATGCAGTCTTTACAGGCCTCGGAACAACAGGAACCGTTTTGGTAGAGATGTTTGTATTTGGAGAGCCCTTTCAAACACTGAAAATCGTTCTAGTTCTTTTATTATTAACAGGTGTGCTAGGACTTAAATTTGTCACTAAAGAGTCTGATGAAAAAGGAGTTGCATAACAATGGGCTGGTTATTCCTTTTAACAGCAGGCTTGTCGGAGGTTGTTGGGGTTACAGGTATGAACCTCATCATTAAGAATAAGAATGCAAAGGCGTATATCGTATTTGCCATAGGTTTTTCAATGAGTTTTCTACTCTTAAGTCAAGCTATGCTAACTCTGCCAATGGGGACTGCTTACGCAGTTTGGACAGGAATAGGTACAGTAGGGGGAGCGCTCGTTGGTATGTTCTTCTATGGCGAGTCCAAAGACTGGAACCGTATTTTGTTTATAACGATGGTATTGACCGCAGCTGTAGGCTTGAAAATGATAGCCTAAAGTGGGCGCGATATAAATGGAGGGAGGATAATATCCTTCTTCTAAGATTGTAGAGAAACCCACGTTTTTTCGAAACGTGGGTTTTCTTTTTTGTTTCTTTGGGGTACCGTTTAATCGCTTTGTTATGTTCCTCCAATGATTTTCAACCTGAGTTTCCATTAGATTGTGCGTCGCAGCATTAACATCAAATGTTTTTGCGCTCTCGAAACGTAATTTATAAAGTCCCCATATCCTTCTTTTCTTATCTTCCCGAGATGGGTATAGTTTTTATAGAGACCTTTTCTGTTCTTCTTCCTCTCATGCTCATCTGCTTTCCAATTACATAATCGAAATTTCCGATATGCCCTTTTATAAAACAATAAGAAAAAATTTGTAAGGATACCACACCATAAACTTCACCCTACTTATGATACGGTTCACCTTACACACTGTAACGGATAAAAAAGTGAAAGGAGCTTGCCGCAGCAGCTCCTTTCTTGGTCGTAGATAATCTCTTTATAAATAGATGTCCTAAAGGTATTGAAGCTTCAAATCTTCTACCATCCCGATATAGATTTCTTTGCAGCGCTGATACCAGCCATTTTCGATAGCCAGCAGACATTCTTTCAGATAAACATCCCATAATCCTTTGTAAATTGCATCCTTGTCCAACATTGCATTTATACGGTCTACAAGGATCGGTGCAACGCTATAGTATTCCTTGATCAAGCTCTCACCATCCGCCAGATTGGTATGCCAGTTGTCTCTGAATGCGCGAAAAGTGTTCAGTTCGTACCCATCATCTTCACGTCCTAGGGAATCGCATACAGCAGTCGTAATAAAACAGGAACTTGAGCTTGTAGACCCGCTGTTCAATTTTTCGAGCTCCTTTTTTCCATAAGGATGATCATAAGCAGCCGCCAGCTTTAACATCATTTCTGCTTTTTCTTTATTTCGGGTAAGTCCATGCTCTCCGGTTCTATAATAGGAGCCGAGCCACGCTAAAGCAGTAGGATGCTGACGGTTTACTGCTTCCTCAAGCAAGGTAATTGCGCTACTTTTGCTTGTGGTGGCATTATTGTACCCATGACTACCCCAAAATCCCTGCATAGCGATTGCGGAAGTATTTCCTTTAGCTGCCATTTCGATTACAACTCTTGCCGCCTCTTTTTCTTTGGAAGAGTTGCGACGATCCCTTCCATACATGGCATAATCTATATCCGCTAATAGATATTTGGCATAGATATTCCCGTTATTGGCGCGCTTCTGAACATCACCGAGAAGGTTCGTCATTTCAGTAACGTCGTACTTCTCAATACAGTTATGACAAATGCTATCTTTGTAATACTTTTCCATAGCGTATTCCGCATAACTGTTTCCATTGCCGATTTGGGTCCAAATATACTCCAAATTGCGATTCCTGAACGCCTCATCGATCGGATTACGGACACGGTCCACCTGTTCAAGACTCGTATTGATGGACGCTTGTTGCTGCATTTGCCGGGATAAGGAATTTTTCTTCTCCGTCAGAGAAGAGTTCAGTGTACTGACATCCAGTTCTGGGTTGTCCTGCCGCAGCCGATCTAGTTCCTTGATCTTTTTATCAATGTTTGCCATCGTGTCGTCCGGCATTTCTTTAATGCTGATCAAACGGGAACGATCAAGGCTGATAATCGCTTCCCGATATTCAGCTTGCAGTCCAAAATAATCAACTGCTTTTAAAATCTCCTGCCTAGAATCCTTGACGATGGAATAAAGATTCGAATAATAGGAAACCGAATACGGACAGTTTCGGATACATTCGCATAGCACATCGATCACTTTATCATATAGCGACTTATCGCTTGCATATTGGGTAATTAGGTTGTTGGCCCTAGCGTTCAACTTTTCGGTATCGAACTCAATCAGAGGTATTCGATTTTCATCCTCCAGTATACTCCAAACACTATAAAATATGCCGAAACAGCATTCATGAATCCCTTCCACTAGTAAGCCCAACGTTCGATGATCGGTAAAAATCTTTTTTTTCATACCGGCAATTTTCGCTCTGTCTCCGGCATTGCTCAGGGAATCACCAATCCCCCTAACCATTCCTGTCCCCATATTTAATGCACCGGCGGTTAAGGCCCCTTTGATTGCCCCACCAAGACCGAACCCACCGCCTTGCCATCTGCTCCGCCCAGCTCTCGATAGGTTTTTGTAGTTGCTTAAGTTCTCGGCGTATTCTTCGATTTTTTCGGCAGCTTCCATAAATGGAGATATGTATTTGGGTATGTCGATATCGTTGGCTGCCAACTCCGCCAATTTATCAAAATCAACATCATCGACACCATATTTCATCAATACTGAAACCCCGAATTTCAACGATGCAGTGACCGACTCTATGAAAGCAGGAAAGGCTTTGTCAAACAGATCGTCAAACGATTTTACACTTGAATGATAGTAGACATCAAAGTCAGTTTTGCTTTTGCTCGCATGACTAGAGAACAATGTTCTTAATTTATTGTATTCAACCATGTCAGCTGAGAAGGAGAGCGTTCGACCCTGTATTCGAAACTCGACGGACGGAGTAGAACTTTTGTTTTCTACTAAAGACTCCATAGTTATTTCGGTAGAATTTTCAATCTTATTGGTGTTATTACCTGTAACGGGAGCTCCACAATTAAAGCAAAACTTTGCAATATGTATGAATTCTGCCCCGCAATTGATACAAAAATTATTTTGCACAGTTAACCTCCTATAGCGATATGAAAATTGTCGATTAATTGAGATGTTTCATGCAATAATCCAGCATAGCAATTATACACCTAAAGTTTTTTTGGGGAAAGTTTACAATTGCTTCGAACTAGCCTTTTTTTATTTTGGTATGGACATAAAACCATACACAGACACAACCGTCGCTCCTGCCGCTATTTTAGGTTGAAGTCGACTAAGCGCTTACGTTCACCCCCTAACCACCTGCTCTCACATACTTCACATTGATCCTGGCCTTCTCATCAAGGTATTTCTTCCAGCAATTATTATCCCTAGATGGATCGTTAGCCTGATCAGTGAAGTACACACCCAAGTCTTCATTTTCAAACATGAAGTAATCTCTTCCCTTCTGATTTCCGAAAAGAGCAACCAGTGCGTAGTTATAGCTGGAGCTGACTGCAATTCCTGTCTTTTGCATCGGTATTCTTCTCTGGATTTCTTCTATTGTATATGTGATCCCATCACCAGCCCCATCCCCATCCGCATCCAATGACTGGAGTAGTAGAGCAAAGAGCAGATCGGCATTGGATCGTAAAGTGATTTTCCCTATGTCGAAGGTCTCTGATGAGAATAAGCTCCAGTCATACTTTTTAGAAACTGCAGGGGCCACTTTAGAACGTGACACCGGAATGCCCTTCACCTTATGCTTCCCAAACATCATCAGGAACTTGTCTAGCTCCCGCTTATTCCCCTTGGCCTCTTTGACCGCTGGAAGCACGGATCGTACGAAGGCAGAAAAATCCGTGATGTCCTCTTGGCTTACAGGCACTCTCTTCCAAACCCAATCGGCCCTTACTGTCGACATGAGATAGTTCATTGCTCGAAAATTATGCTGATCTATGATTTCAACTTTCTTAGAGCATATTAGATGTGACAAAAATGCTATTGTAATGAAGGACTGATGACCTGCCAGTCGCTCTTCCCAAAAAGCAAAGATATCATCAAGTTCAAGTTTACCTTTCTCTGCAAACTCCGGCCAATGCCTTTGTAACTTGGCAATGATGACCTTATGTGCAGGTACAAAATTGGTTTTACCCCAATGACCATACTTCCATTCGAACGCTTTACTAATTTCATCATGTTCAACACTTTTAGGATCGGAAAAGCTTTCTTTCCACTTCAGGTATGGCTCTTCTGGATATTTCAATACCTCATACTTGGTTGTGTATTCTCCAAAATGTTCTGAAATGGTCTTGGCTATCGACTCGATTTCTTTCTTCGTCAATTCGGACATATACCGTTCCTCCAATTTCTCTTAGAATCAGTTTCCCACAAGCCATTTGGAATGTCATCCGTTGTGTGCTCTAAGTACGCACTACCACCCGTAGAATCCCATTTTCTTTCAGTCCACTCTTTTGACCTACATTTAGTGTCAGTGCTGTAAGAAGTGACCGCAACAGCCTAAAAGGAGCTTTTGAACCAAGTGACGCATTTTTAGGCAGGCAGTTGATAACTGTCACCCGAACAGTCAAATTGCAATAGAAATGCTTCTGCATTATCTGGACAGCAAAAGACCCTTCTGCATGGGTCACAGAAAGGGCCATACTAACTCTATTGATTAATAATTGTTCTGATTTCATTTAGCTTTTGCTGGCTAGACTTGTACCTGCTGTACAAATGGACTACAAGCTCATTAAGCTCTTCAATAATATTGATACGATCCTGCTTATCGTCAGCCTCAGTAAGCTTGTCCAATCTCGCCGTTATCATTCTCTTAACTCCAACTGAACTTCGTTCTCCCGCTCCGTAGACCTCAAAATATATGTCCCAATAATCATACTCAGGAAAATCTTCCGTCCAAATTTTAGAAATACGTTTCCCTTCCTTGGCAAGACGTACCATTACCTCAGTGTCTTTCTTATTCATATGCACTCCCCATCCTTCATATTTTAACTATTCTTGTTTACTTTCCTCTTCTTTAATTTGTACTAGTGACTCTTCAACGATAACTTTTAATTCATCCAGGAAGTCCCCTGATACATTATCATAAGTTATTTTGGGTTGTGGTATAGTTCTTTCAAAAATACTCCGGATCTCACTTGCCCTTTTAGCAGCTGAACCTGTGTCCTTATAAGAATGAGCGACAATCCACTGAGAGTGCAAATCCACTTTGAGACGTCTTTCAACAAGTTGATTTATCTTGTCGGACGTATTTTCAGATAACCGCTGAAGTACACTTTGCTTTTTGTCATCAGGAGCCGGAATAGACCATCCTCTTGGAACACTTAGAAATTCGTTTAGTCGTTGCATTAAATACCCTGCTAAATCACTTGCGGGTTTCAGGTCACTATACTCTGTAGTTTTAGACCAATTAGCAACACGATTGGATAAAGCTTTTATTCGCGTCCAGTGCTGTTTAGGAAATTGTGAGTTTCTTAATCCTAATAAACCAAGCCACTTTTGCATGAATAAATCTTCCGTTTCAGTTATTGCGATGACCAACCGTCCAAAGTCATACTGTGGTATAGGAATAAGTCCGTTTGGTAGTAGCGAAGCCGCCTTATCCGCTTTCAATACCACTGACTCTATAAAACTCTCCATTTCGGTAATTAGCTCATCTGACGGGTTTTTCAACTCTTGAGTATTTGGAAAAAAGTAAGCGTTTCTTTCCAAGTGATCCCTCAGTTGGCGGATCATCTTAGGATTTAGATTGTACGCCTCTTGCATCGCTTCTATAGCTCCTGTTTGAATACCTAAGACGTGGTCACGGCGATCATCGTCATCAATCATATTCGACCCTTGTACTTGATCAAAGCGAGTATATACAACCATTAGCTTATCCTGCTGACCGCGAGAAGAAGCTTCCCTTAAAATCACCTTAGGAATATCAAGCATCGGCTGAGTTGCATTGTCAACAAGAATTACAGCATCAATTTCTTTGAATTTGTTTGTAACATCCATAGGAATACTTGTTGTAATATTAGAGTCATGACCTATACCTTCCCCATCAACTAACACTAAACGAGGGGGAATTTCTGCTTCCCACCAGCTTGGTTTAAATGGCCCTTGAAGGCGGACACCATTCACAACTGGAGCCAGTAACTGACCAAACCTTCTTCCTTCATTTCCTGCAAACCATCTCATCATATTTACTACTTCAGTCTTATCTTCGGACTCATGATACCAAAATACGGGCCACCCACGAGTATCACGATGCATTTGCCCTGTTCGAATTAATTCAAATCGCGACTTAATAATCTTTAATATATAATGGACAAGTTCGTTAAATCGTTCTGTGTCTTCTCTTATCCACGTTTCGTAAAGCAGGTCAATAGCTTCGTCGACATTATCTTCATCCGGTGTAAATTCATCACGAGCTTCAGCTGCAAGGACTTTAACCTCATTTATGATGTAATTAATATCTGTTTGAAGGGATAGTTGATCTGGATACGGAGTATCTATTTCTTGATCCAATTGTTTAGTAATGCTAGTTTGTTTACCTGAGGAACGATACTGACCAAGCAGATAGCTTAAACGAAAGCGCTGTTCAGGATGAGACAATAAGGCCTTTGCAATAGTCTTTTCATCCTCACCAATCACCGCCCTTCTAAAGGCTTCCCAAACACATTCCTCTATAAGTTTTATGGCCTGAGCTTGGGAAATAAATGTAACAACTCCACTCCAGTCACCTTCAAGAAAAACGTATTCCGTATTACATGTTGTCGTACGACTTGATGAGATAGCAGGAAAGCTGATTTCATCTGGCTCTGTACCAATCATTTGTCGGATTACTGTTGTTTTACCTGCTCCAGTTGTACCCAGGAACATTACCCGTGCATATCCATCATCTTTGGATGGAAGTTCAATCTTCTCATTGCGAAGGTCCCAAGGGTCTCTTATTAAATCCTCCTCCATTTGATCATAAAATATATCAACAGCCTTACCGTGGAAAATCGTTTTCGCTTGTTGTTGCTCATTTAAAGACCAGTAATTCTCATCAGCAAGTATGCGTTTTAAATCATCTACAATTCTTTGGGCGTCTTCTTGATCAGTACCGAGACCTCGTCTGATTTTTCTCCCCTGTTTGCCTTCACGATCTTTTAATACCGGATGCCTAAATTCAACAGCCCAGCTATTAACTCCACCCTTTGTTAAACGTGCTGAATACATACTCCCACTCCCTTTTCAATGTTCCTGACTGTTCCGGTTGTTCGTAAATCTTATTTTAGGAACAACAAGGAACAATGTCAAGGGAAATTTTTCCTTAGCACTTAATATCTCTTGATAACACAAATGATCGCTAAGCTCATACGTTACATTAGCTGATAATTAAATTGCAATAGAAATGCTTCGACCCAGGGTCTCTCGCTTCATCTGGACAGCAAAAGACCCTTCTGCATAGTTCACAGAAGGGTCAGCGTTTAAAAAATGGTGTACCGTATTCTCATCGAAGTTCATATCGATTTGGTCGATGGTTTTTGAATCCTTGATTGTAATTTGCCTGATGACCAAATGCATTAAGGTCTTTCGTTGGTCAAAGGATGACGAGTCCAGCAGCTTATCAAACTTGTTCAGAAGAGCGCGGACAACTTCGTAGGAGACGGGCTCCGCATGGTCGTCTTTCATTTCAGCAGCCTGCTCTGTCTTTTTGACATGTAATCGTTCCAGTTCTTCACCAATATCATCAAGCCGCTTGGAGAACATTGTCTTATCTAAGCCGTTCATTTCGTACATGTCAAAGTACTTTCGCCGCTTCCCCTCCAGCTCTGTTATCTTAACCAGAATATGCTCAAGTTCCTGCTGGAGAGGTTTGACACGCTTCGTTTTCCTTTCATTAATGTTTTTCACGATGGCTTTGAGAATTTGGGGCTTTGCTAGTACTTCTTTAAGCCGTTCGATTACATAATTCTCTGCCTCCAGCTTCCGAATGCTGTTGGCGCTGCATACCTTGCTCCCCTTGTTACGGAAGTTGCTGCAAGAGTAGTATAGACGCGTGACCTTACTGCCGTCCTTCTTACGATTCTGAGTCCGATTAGCTACCATCGGTGCTCCACACTTTGGACAGCGGATCAGCCACGTTAGCAGGAACTCTCCATCGAACCGCTTTAGGGAGACCACTGATTTTTTCTTACGTAAATACTGCACTTTGTTCCATAGTTCTTCCGAAACAATAGCGGGATGAATCCCATCAAAAGTCTCTAGTTTGGTGTTAAGGCCCTTACGCCTTTTCTCACTCCAGTTTTCATACCTTCCATAACGTATCCTTCCAACGAAGAATGGATTGTCCAAAATCTCCTTCACACCGCTGATGGAGAAGGCTCCACCAGATCGGGTAACATACCCCTCATGGTTGAGTTCGTTCGCAATCGACTTAAAGCCTCGTCCGGTAGCGAATCGTTCAAATATCTTGAGAATAATGACTTCTTCCTCAGGAACAATCTCTACCTTTGATTCCCGACTCCGAACGCCATTCACGATGTCCTCTACACTTCGATATCCTAGCGGTAGCTTACCGTTGTGCTTCCCTGTCCTAGCACGTTGTTTGTGACCCATCTTAACATTGTCAACTATGGTATCACGTTCAAGCTGTCCTACAGCCCCCATGATATGCAACATGAATTTGCCGTGTGACGTTGAGGTGTCGAACTGTTCTGTCATGGACATAAACGCGACGTTATTTTTATTCAGAATATTAACGATTTGTGAAAGATGCTCTGCATTTCTCGCCAATCTATTAAACTTCCAAACCAGCACAGTATCGAATAAATTATTTTTTGCATCCTGAAGCATCTGCTGCAGCTCGAAGCGGTTATCCATGCTCTTACCACTGATACCTCTATCCACGTACTCGCGGTAGATTTCATAGTTATAGAGCTTAGAGTAGTCTGTCAGCGTTTTGAGTTGTGCATCGATGGAATAACCATGCTCAGCTTGCTCCTCCGTGCTTACACGAACGTATATAGCAACACGACGTAACTTATCCGATGTCATTAGCATGAGAATGTTCGCTCTAGTTCCAGCACGACTTGGCCTTGATTTAAACGGATTGGCTGTTGGTTTTGCATTATAATTCCTCCGTGTCATTTGTGAGTAGTATATGATTTAACGATGCGCTCCCATGTAAGACAGCTTTTGATATATCCTTGTCAGGGGGGAGCGTGATTTTATCAAATAAGCTCTTAAACAGCTTTTTTTGCTGTTCATGCGAGGAGGTTTGGACCATAGCCCACAAATTATTCAGTGCGGTAAGAATCTTATTGCTATCTACCAGTTGTATCTGTTGATTAGCTAGTTTTTCTTCAACACCTCGCAGGGCCTCTTGCTTAACAGCCTTCTGCTCTTCGAGTTCCTTAAGCCGCGTGACTAAGACCTCCTGAGGAATATGCTCCTCTTCAAATAACTCAAAGCATCTCTGCTGCCGCTGATCAAATGTAGCCAGTTCCTTAATCAGACCTCTCTTTTCATCCTCAAGAGGTTTACGGCTTAGATCCCGCTTATCGTTCACTGCCGCGATGATTTGATTCAGCAAAGGAGGTTTAGTCACAAGCTCCTGAATTTGTTGAGAGAACCAGTGCTCCATATCATCTGCACGAATCGCGTTTAAGCTACACGCAGCGGAGCCCTTACTCCTATAGATCGAGCATACATAGTAGTAGTTCTTCCGAATCGTCCCATTTTTGTTATAGCTCTTCGTGTGTGCTGCAACCATGCCGCACCCGCACTCAGGACATTTGAGCAATCCTGACAATGGAAAATGCCGTTTGATCGTCTTAGATGGCGGGTTCGATCGACTGCGTAGCTTGGCTTGGACTTGTTCCCACAATTCCAAAGCAATGATTGCTTCTTGTTCACCCTCCACCAGTTGTACCTCAGCGCCTGTATGGCGCTGGCTTGTACCAATGCGTATTTTGCCGATATAGTTGGGATTAGTCAGGATACCTCTCACCGTTGCGATGCCAAAAGCCAGACCTTTCTTGGTCCGATAGCCTGCAGCATTTAGTCGATTGGTGATTGCCTTGTACCCTAATCCATCTGCATACATGGTAAAAATAGTTTGGACTATCTCAGCCTCAGGTTCCACAACTTCAAGCTGTTGCTGTCCAGGGTCAGGATTCTTATGCCACCGGTAACCGAGCACCATGTTCCCGCTATTCCAGCATCCCTGCCGATTACGCTCTTGTACTGCTAAACGGACATTATCACAAATCTGTTCTCGTTCTAGCTCAGCAATAGCACTCAGCACCTGTACGACAAAGCTGCCCATCGTCGTATCTGTATTAATGTCTTCAGTCACGCTCTTTATTCCGACATTGCTCTTATTAAGTATTTTCACCATATGCAGCAAGTCACTATGGTTGCGTGAAAGCCGATTTAGCTTCCAGACTAAGACGTTTTGAAAACATCCCTGCTGCGCATCCAAAAGTAACTGCTGCAAAAGGGGTCTGCCCTGAATCGACTTCGCTGATTTTCCTGCATCTATATATGATTTGTATATAGTTAGATTGTGCCGTCGGCAGTATGCCTTAAGCATATCCATCTGACCATCTATGCTGTAACCATCCACCTGCTCATCTGTGGAGACCCGAATGTAGAGGGCTACTGTTGATTCCATTAGGCTGACCTCCTATTCTCAGGCGACCATTTGGTAGTCTGCTGTCCCAAGAAGTTGTGAGGTCAGTTCATGATTGGCCAGTTCTTCCATTTCCAGCAATTCGACTGGCTCCAGCCAGAGCATAACTTCTGCACGATATGACGCCCTTCTCTCTTGCATGGAAATGTAGTTGATAACCATGTCCGAGAGCAAATCAATAGCGGATTCAAACTCGTACTGTACATTAAAGCCCTCTCTCATAGCAGCTCCCCCTTTGAAGTATGTCGTCAAAACAAGAGCACCGCCCTTAGAAGCAAACTTGTTTACTCTATTTAGTGATTTCTACTGCTTTTAATGATTTCGATTGTTATTTGAAGCGCTACGATAATGAGATTAATAACCCTTGGATTCCTCTGTCCCACCCTCTCAATATTCTGATGTGGCAAGAGCATCGTCACATACTCATCGCTATCAATTATCCACACGGTAATGCCATGCAGCGGCGTATTAACACCCGAATAACTAATGGATTTAATCCGCTTCGGTTGCTCTTGAGAGTGGATGATCTTTTGAACCATATGACTTCCCTCGTTCTCAGTAGTCAAATCAAATACTTGAAGGTAGTCCATCTGTACGTTGCTTTGGATTTGTTCATCCAGTAACGCCCATAGAAGCAGTTGCAGTTCAGGGTTGAGCTCATTATTTACGCCTCGCGTTACGTATCTCTGGGAATCAAATGTATAACACATCTACATCAATCCCCTTTCCTTCATGCTTGTAAATTGAATGCCTTCTCCAAGAATAAGATGGTCGAGTAGATCGATGCCAAGCAGGCAGCCGCTATCCCGCAGTCGCTCTGTTATCTCAATGTCCTCAGGGCTGGGATCTGGCTGGCCTGACGGATGATTATGGCAGGCAATAATGGAAGCAGAGTTGGCAAGAATCGCAAGCTTGAACGTCTCCCTGGGATGAACAATTGAGGCATTCAGCGACCCGTAGGATACTTGATGCATAGCGGTCGGTTCATTTTTAGTGTTGAGGCAAAGGATACAGAATGATTCCCGATCACAATCACCGATGAATTGGCGGAACAAATCAACCGCATCCTGAGGCGAGCGAATCACGCGATTAGGGTAGAGCAGCGATGTTTTCTCTCGTACCATTCGTAGAGAAACAACCTCTATTCGTTTTGCTGGTATTTGCTTGGAGGTTTTCATTAGAAGTCCTCCTTAGCCAGGCATCCAGATTGCTCTGTAAACCACTGTTCCAATTCTGGCCTTAAAGCGCCCCTGAGTGCGTAAATCAGCAGAAAACACTCGTTGTCGGGCATCAGGCAGGCTCGATACATACGAATTCCATCGGGCAGTTCTACCAGTTCTACGTACTCTGGAGTCGAATTCAGCAAATCCAGACCGTTGGAGCTAGCTAACAGACTTTCGTTACCATCTTTGAATTCAAACACAGCCATAATGTATCCGTGAGCCTCCATTAAGTAGGGCTGTTCTTCATCATGATGGAGTGCTGTTTGCAATGATTCATATTCGGTTCTTAGGTATCCTTTCACAGCAGCAGGATATTGGTCGCTTTCAAGCAGTTTACCAATATGTTCTTCACTCGTAATGGTTTGCATTGAACTCATCTCCTATAGAAGTTTTCCTGAAAGAATCAGGATTCTATAGGAATAATATCTGCTTAAAATCTATTTATTTACATTATTAACCTATTATCTTATATATTAGAAGGGACAATACAGAGTGCTTACACACTAACGTTGCCCCTTTCCGCAATAATCAGGTCATCAACGAATACCACACTGCTGCTTGTCCCCTATGATTCTTCTACCATAGGAAAGACCTCATCGACATAGCACCAAGTTTGACCTGAAGCTAATTCCTTGTGCTGAATCCTAATATAGCAATCCATATCAATTAAATTATCACTATCAAATTGGTCCGGTACATAGCCAAGAAATGATTGTAATACAGATGCTAAGCGGCAGTTTTCACGGTACGGGAGAAAGTATCTCTCCCTAACCGTCCGAAGGAACTGGCCAACAGCAGCCTGGTAAACGATAACTATTTGATCGCATAGGTTATCTCCAACCTTCACCGCAGAGTCAATGTAAACATAGAGTATAACTGCTTGATAAATACCTTCGGGAATATAGCCACCATCGTTTCGACTGAGACGTAAAATCGCCATATTTTTATTCCTCGTTACTTTCTGATTCGTCTGATTCGTCACTTTCAAATAGGAGTGCGGCGTCAAAAGATGGCGAACTCTTTATTTGTGACCTTTTAGCAAGCGCTGATTTAATTCCAGAAATGGGGAGAACCTTTGTCTTCTTCATTATACTTGGAATTGATAAATCCATTGTTGATGGAGATACACTATTAGTGATAGCTGGAATAACCTCCAATGTGTCATTATCGGTAGCATGTAGAAGAGGTAGGACCTCCTTAACTCCGTTCCACAAATTGCCATCGGAAAGATACCTGTGTTCAATCAAAACGCGGCATGACAGACCTATAAGTTGATCCGTGTCCAACTCTTCGGGTATGCCACCAAGCAAGGTCGTTATTACCCGTCCCAACCTACTCTCTGGGATAAGTGGGAGATTGTACCGTTCACTTACATTTGTTTGCATGCCCTGATCGTCCAGCTTAAATACGATTCTCAGTATATCTCTGGTTCCAAAGTTGGTTGTCGTGTTGGGGAGATAGTCCACCCTATCCACTTCACCTTGATAGCATTTATTATCTTCTGGTTGAGCCGATCTCCGGATTATAGCCATGAAAGATTCCCCCGATTAGTCGTATTTAGTAACTTAGTACAATGAAAGTACGGATAAAGCGCTGATTGAATCATTCAAAAGACCTTGAAGCGTTTGGGATAGTGCAGAAGTGCGGATCATAGAAAAAACTTTCTAAATATGATTCTGAACCTACCATTTTCTATAAATATTATTCTTTAATGTAATTGCACTTCTGCACTTTCCTATATGGCATAAGCATTTAGAGTCAACATTAGATGCACTGCATCTGCACTGCTCTGCCCTACAATTTATTAGCGATTGAGAGTAATAGCTGTTGGAGGTTTTATTTTCCACTTAATGCGGCGAAAGTACCTCTTCCCATTACTGTCTTGTGTAAAAACGGGTATTTCCATCTCAGTGAGCACCGATCTGAATAGTGACCACAGCCGCTGCCCTGACATTTTCGTTATTTCATCATACCCATTCCTTCTCGACCATGTTTCTATAACTGTACGTATCTCATCGCGGCTCAACCTTTCTGAATCATCACCTACTGATATATAGGCTTGAACAAAGTAAATCAGCGGATTCTGCTCTTGTTTATATTGGTTCAAAAGCTCATCTACTCTATCAGAGGTTGTTAGCCTAAACTCTTGCTCACGAAGTCGATTCAGACCTTCAAGAGCCCAATTTAAGATACCAGGCAGTTCCTTCGTCAATTCATCAATAAGTTTAAGATCCTGCTCGTCATCCTTAAATTTTCGGCTAAAAGGAAATAGGAGGAGCCTTCGGTAGAGCCCATATGAGCGATCATTGGTAAAAGGCAACGTATTGACAGCAAAGATAAATTTAGATGTCGGAGAATAGCTGAATGAATTCTCATACTTTCGTTCAACCGTAATGTCATCCCCCCGATGAGCTGCTTAAAAATTTCGCTCTGGAATCCACGTTGACCAACCTCATTTTCAGCCGCGATATTCACCGTTTTACCAACAAGGTTTGCTAATCGAAAGGGGTTTCCTAAATCCTTAAGCGAAAGATTAGAGACATTCTGTCCCCCTACTAGTAACGTGATTAACCTTGTAAGGACACCTTTTCCATTGGAACCAGTTCCAACAAAGAAAAATGCTTTCTGAATGCATGTTTCAGCTGAAAGAATATAACCCAATATCTCTTGTAAGAGAGCCATAAGTGAAGTATCTCCTTGTGTAATCTCTTCTACAAAACGAATAAATCTCGGAGCAATAAACTTCGGAACGTAATTCAAATCAATCTGGACCGTCGAATAGTACTCAGGCGAGTGCGGGAGAAGCTCCTTCGTCACCATATCAAGCATTCCGTTCTTCAGATTTATAAGATGTTTATTAGGGTTTAACCGATCTACCTGCGGCGTTTCTAGCTTGAGTACCTGCATATACTCTCTGCTGAAACTGCTATGGTACAAGTTTTCTTGGGCTTCATGGATGATCTCACGAGTAAGAATGAGCAACTCATGTTCCGTGATATCAATCCATTGACCACGACTGATATGATAAATATGGAACAAACTGTTATTGTAAAGTAAACGAAGGCGCTTTAGCACATAGTCAACAAATATGTTTGCATTAAGTCGTATTTTACCTTGTTCATCTTGATAAAAGCCACGTACCTCTAGCTTCTTTTTTACGTCATCATTTAAGGGATCCTCGTCAGTTGGAATGGCGTAATCTTGAAGTTTAAATTTAGAATTTTTGCTGCTCATGGTTGCTATCACTACCCTTCGATTGTAAGTCCCGCAATTAGCGTCAATTGTGTAAGAAGCAACAGACGCTAATTGAGGCATATTTTTAATTAAATGAAGACTTTAATGTGTTATCTCGCATCAACCACTTCAATTTTTTGCGGCGAGTACTTCTTAGTTTGTGCATAAAAATCAAGCCTTCTTTTCGACATAATCTGAACACCTATGCCAAATGTAGTGATGAATTGCTCCTCACGTTCACTTAATTCGTTTGGGCTATCAGCAAATACTCCCGTATTAAACTGTCCTTTTGTAAAATCAAACGTACCAATATACTTCGAAAAGTTATTGATCAACATCCAATAATGCTCAACATCTGTAAACAATAGCGGAATTGGAGGGTACCAGTCAGCACTTACGTGCAAGTCAGAAATATCTGAAATAAAAACTCGGTCAGGAGGGCAGCTAGTATTGCTTAGAGCTTGCGTTAAGTCTTGTAGTGCCTTTTCTTTATTTGGATATTGAGACAACTTCGTGTCTTGATAGTTGTCAAACTCAGCATTAAGCCTGTACATCGGTGATTTCCCATCACACAAATGTTTGATTCCGCCGAAATCTTCTAAGCTCAGTTTCAATTGTGCCTTCGGTTGCAGGTTATTTGTAAACATGGTTAACGCACTCTCCTAATGGTTTAGTATTGTATTCGGAAAATAAAGTACTTACGCTGCTTGAAGCTCATAGCTGAGAGGAATTCACCAGCAATCACAAACAGTGAAAATGACTTTATAGTCGGTCAAATCGACTGAAGCCATTCTCTTGTCAATTTCCTGCCCATACTTTCCATTGGCGACCGTGATAACATCTCTTATGTCGTAAAGACGCGGCCCTTCACCTCTGTAGCTAGTAAACCGCATCTCATCATTGGCCTCTTCGTATTCAATGACTTTAAAAGTACTAAGAACGGTTTGACGAATGGATTCCTTTCTTTCTTGGGAATCTCCAGCAACCTTGAAGACAAGCTCGAAATCTGGCATCATCATTTCAGTATTTCCGTCCACTTCATGGGTAAGACGGATCATGGCAGAATGTCTTTCGCTCTTCATCATCTCACTAATCTTGCAAGAAGCTCCTTCGATGCCCATTTCGCGGATGAGAACATACAATGGTTTGTAAGCTTCTTCAAAAAGGTTTTGGTTATTGCGGTCACGAATTTGAATCTCAATCTTCTTTGGCATTGTAGATTGCTCCTTTTGTTTTGCAGGCCCTCGGGGTCTGGAAGGTGTGTTTTCTCTTTACATTTTGTATTGTGCCATGACATTGATATTTAGGCATTTGGGCAAAATCAGATGAGGAAAAACCCAATGGAAATGCAAAATAATCCGTTGACATTGTCAACGGATTATGATAATAATATCTATTTATCTTTTTACTTATCTTTTGGGGTAGTATACTGCTTAAATATGGCATTGAGAACGCCATTTAATCTATATAATGTATCAATGCGCTCTTCATAGGTCTTATTTTTGTCGCTAGTAACTGTCACTAGTCCCTCCATGCCTTCTTTCAGAATCTCCATAGTCTTCCTTCTCTGTAGTCGAAGCTCATGTTGACTAAGTAATTCTATAATCCCATGCCATGATTTGTATAAATCCTCATTTTCAATATTCTTACACTTTTCAAGCATTCGCTCACGGAACTCTAAAGCAATCTTATCGTCTTCCTCTATGCTCTTTCCTGCTGGTTTTCCTTTTGTAAACTTGGAAAGATAATTGCCTTGCACCATTTCAGTTACCAGATCTTTGATAAACCTTTCTTCTTCCACAAAGAAACAGTATTGTCTTCCGTTTTCCTTTAAATTCTTCATATTCATATCCCCAAAACGCATCAAATCCATAAATCTATCATAAAGCGTATCTTTGCTTAGAAATAGTTGATTGCTTAGTTCCCCCATGATTTCAAAAAGGTACTTTCTGCTTTCTAATCGGCTCAGCGTTTCAATGATTTCTGTCCAAATACCACTCAATTCCGGATCGCCAATGGCCTCAGCTAACTTAAGCATCCTATCTCTAAAGGCGACCGCATCTGTATCCTTTTCATTAAACGTGTCGCTTATTGTCTCTTTTTCCAACCTCTTTAAAAAAGGGCCTTCAAGTTCGATTATGACTTCCTTCACTATTACTTCTTCAGATGTATCAAAATATATTTCCTTTTTTTCCTTCGGATCAATATCCAGATTTGACACAAAATTTAACAGATGCACAAATTGCTTATACACTTCATCTTTCCTGCTGCTTATCTTACGATAATCCCTCAAATCCTTTACAAAGTCAGTAAGAGACTTACACTCATTGATTTTGTGGTCACACCAATGGTCCAATCCAATCACCTCGAGATGGGTTTTACATACTATTATAGCCCAGCTTATCTCAAAAAAAGAAACGCCCAATAGAAATTGGACGCCACAGTTTTATTACGAGCTATTAAGGCGTTGATTCACATTCGGGGTATTGCTCCAACCACGATGTTTCTTTACCAAAGAATAAACAATACCATACAAAAAATGAATTTCTCATATGAGGGAAAGAAATCTACTGGGACTCCATTTTCCTTAAAAGTTTCAGCTTAAGCTTCGGCTGTAACTCCCCTTGTTCACTGGTTATTTGAATATCGGTATCGATATCGTAATTCTTGAATAATGCAACAACTAGAATAACGGCTAGCGCAATAATTGCGGTTATGACAATAGACTCCGTTATGCCGACAGCAACTAAGGCTCCGGCCGACACTACTGGCGGAGCCTTCTCCAACGCAGCCAGTTTATGCTTGGCCTTATAACCTGCGCTGACATGTTTAGCTAGCTCTCCTACAACGATGATTGTACCGTATCTCTTGCTTACAGCATCCTCCAGCTCCGCCTTGGTGCTGATCGTGACTTGCCGATCTGAGAACGTCTGTGCTTGCCGGAATCGCTTGTTGTCTTGTTTCTCTGCTCTTCTCACCGCTGCTTCCGATTTTGTCATATCAATTTTGTTTTTCAGCATGTCAAAAAAAAGAATTGCCAAGTGCTACGCCTCCATTCCACTATCTATTATTTATAGATTCCCCATGTCCTTTAGAAGCGACATGGGGACTTGTAAATTTATAAAGACTGGTTACTTCGTAGCAGCTTCCAGAAGCGTTAGGATGTCAGCATATCCATTATCCCTTGCCGTACTTAGAGCAAAGTCATTTGGAACTGCACCTGCTTGAAGCAGCAGCTTCACGGTTGAAGCTTTTCCGCTGTATGCTGCTGAACTAAGCGGTGACGTAAAGGAATAGCCTAAATTCGGGTCGGCACCCTGCGAGAGCAGATACGTGACGATTTCGTCGTTGCCTTTAAGAGCTGCTGCCATCAGCGGAGTCCGGTTTTGGGGTAGAGCGTTAGCATCGACATGGTTTGTTCCGACTAGACGCTGTACCTCGCTAAGCACTCCGTCCTCAGCCGCCTGTACGAGACCCATCTCGCCTGTGTAACTCGTCACTGTGCCTTTATCCAGACGCGCCTGTGCCTCATCGTCAAACTCGATGGTCTCACCTTTGCCGCGTTCTGCTTGCAACTGATACTCTTCTAATGCAGTAAAGATGTTACCGGCTACAAAAACTGTCACAGGGGCATCGTACTGGTTGCCTTGACGATTGATCACACTGATTTGCGACTTGCCTGCGGAGATTCCCACCATTTCGATGACATCTTCTTTAGCCAGCTTCTTAGAACCGGCGTAGAAAATCTGGAAGAACAGGCCACCGCTTTCACTCTCTCCATAGGCCATAGTCGTGATCTGTCCATTTTTTGCGGTCAAATCCTGTACGTCAAAGATTCGGATTCGACTAACCTCAGTAATTGTGGAGCTGTACTGGGCTGGATTCTTTGACATATTAGCTGAACTTACCTGTTTAGCTTTGTCGTAGAGAGAGAACTTGTCCCGATTAGTCGCAAAGAACGCGTCACTGTTACTCTCCAGAATCTTATAGGTAGCATCTGGCATCTTAACACCTGTTGACGTTTCGCTCTTTATCACGTCCCGCATGACAGTGGCATAGCCTTTATACACCCCGCTATCCGCTTTCGGAAGCTGGGATTTGTCAGTTGAAATGAGGACGGAACGAGAAGTGCTATCCCATTCGACCTTCTCACCAAGAGCTTCACCGATGAAGCGTAGCGGCACCATTGTACTGCCATTTATGATTTGTGGAGCAGCGTCCAATGCCACTTTGGTTTCCCCGATCCAAGCGCCTTTCCAACCAATCTGCAAGCGAATGACCTTTTCACCTTTTGTAGCGTCGATGATTTGCTGCTTGCCATCCCACTTGACCGTTGCACCTAGTGCCTCGAAAATGGCCCGCATGGGAACCAATGTTGATCCGTCCTTGATGATTGCCGATTGTTCGAAGGTTTGTAGTTTTCCTTTCAGGTACACGTTGATCGTACTGTCCGCTAGAGCAGTCCCAGCTTGTGCGAGCAGCATTGTAGCGACGGTAAGAGTGGTGATGATTCGGTTTTTCATTTGCATTGATAGATTCCTCCGTTAGTTCTGATAAAGTAGTATAAAATAATATAAAACATGATTCGGTAATACTTTAAAATATAGTTAGGGCATTGTACCCACACTAAAAGATGTAATTTGTATCCTTTTTATTATCTATGGATGTTATATTTTAGTCAAATACCATTTGTAGTGTGTTAAGTCCAAGAAGCCCCTCAGGTAAGCTTTTCTTGAGGTGGTATTTGTGTCTGATGTGGTGAAGAGAGTCGGAGATAGGATACGTCGGCTGCGTAAGGATAAAGGATTATCCCAAGAGCAGTTAGCCGAGTTATCCGGTTTACATACGAATTATGTGGGTCAGGTGGAGCGCGGGGAGAAGAATCTAACGATCGAGACATTGCAGAAGATTGTTGGTGGATTGGGAGTGTCGTTAGAGGAACTATTCCGATACCTTGATCCGATGGAGCGTAAGGATACTTTGGGACAGATTGTGGAGATGCTGTCCGAGCGTTCTGCGCAAGACCAGGTAATGGCCTTAAGAGTGCTACAAACCGTATTAGATTGGGAGAAATCAAAGGATTAGAGTTAGACATTGGGTTCCTTGGTATACTAAGACAATAGGAGATGATATTAATGACAACTGAAAACGATATGCACGGTGAAAAGCCCTATATTGATATTAATGAATTGAACAGCTTCGTGTCTCGAAAAACGGGTCATGATGCTGACCTGATTCAAACTGTTATTGGTTACTCAGACGAGTACATTAACAACAAAGAAGAAGATGAGAATGGCGAAGTTCAAATCGATAATGACGAGCTCATAGTTCATATTTTAAAACAGCAGGACATTGCTTTAACTGAGAAAGAAGTGGAGGAAATACTGGAGGCAGAGTTGGAGTTTTTAGAGATAAAGGGCATTGCTGTTCCAGAGGAATAAAATATTCCATCATTTAGTCGACTATAGGCTTGCTGTCCATGTATCGGGCTGTGAGTCTTTTTTCTATTCGAACAAGTAGCAGTTCACGTTCCAACTTGACTTGAACCTCGTGCATCGCAGCAGCGATCTCTCGTACGGTCGGGAGGTGAATCGGCCCGTCCTTTTTGAAGAGCATCTGAAGCACAGCGTCTATGGTCTCGGAGCAGGTCTCGATACGGTTAACCAGCGTATCCTCACTTTCTACGAGTGATTCGTAATTGGATCTATTCTGCATTAGATTTCACCCCCTTTCCTTATGTGCCGCTTCATGAGCTTCAGAAGAAACATAGAACGGTACATTTAATTGAGAGACCCAGCCTAGCGCTAGTTCAATTGGGCTCCCCTCCATTATTGGAGGTCCATCTGCCCACTCTTCCTCTCGGGCAAATTGAATTCCGGTCGGGGTCATCAAGATATACATATCGGTTCCGTCAAAATATGGGTTAATGGATTGATCTTCTTGGTAGGTTAAGGCTACTCTTAGTTTTATGGTGATGGATTGGAGATGTTCAATCTGTTCTTGTTCCATTGCTGCCACTGCCAGAAAGTGAATCGTGCCTTCTGGATCTAATGATGTTTTGAGAAAATCCAAGATCCGTTGTTGATGTTGCTTGTTCATAGTTAGCCTCCATTATTGATTGATTTTAGATAATTTAAATTGAAACTACCCCTATTTAAATAGGAATAGGGATAGTGCTATATTACTCACTTCAGTTTTTAGTTTTTTAAAGAGTGTCTGTGTATATAACAAAAAGACTGAAGAATGATATGAGTGGCAGGCGTATTTGACTTTTATAAGCGATTAAGCTTCAAAATAATAGAAATACAATATTACGGGTAAACAATGAAACAAACATAAATTATGGTAAGTATGTCGGATGTCTATCTCAACAGCACTATACGGAACATTATTTCAATAGAAATAGCTGAACAAGCACAAATTTCTGCAATAATGACTCAATACTCTACCTTGCAAAATGCCTTCAATAGCAAAGCAATTGACTCTATACTGTTCTTGAATGCAAAAACTTATGAAATTAACTTTTATCCTGTGGCTAATAAACTGTATGTTGATATGGAAGGTCACTGATGGTTTTTTCAATGCCGGAATGAAATAACTTTGAACGAAATTGGTTCTGTTGTATCGGCGATAGTCATATCCTCATTAAGTACAATTCTGATCTCGGGGTGAGTATATGGATTATCATGAGGGCTACATTGCAATAGTTAACTCCCTTTGGACTACTCTATGTAAAACTGAAAACAAATCAAAAGTTAACATTTGGATTAGAAAACCTGTCTTCAAGGCGGTAACCATAGGGTCTCCAATATTCTTTTTAGAGAAAGGAAGCAGGTTAATACGAGGATTTGGATTATTTGAAAAGTTTGAAATAAACTCTACAATTAATTGCTGGAATAAGTACGGATCTTCGAATGGAGCTGCTACTTTTGAAGAATTCCTAGGTGCACTCAACTTTCCAAATCAAGAAATCAGTCACCAGCAACTACTAGGCTGCATTTTGGTAAAGAACGTGGTCTGGTCACTCTCCCCCTTACCTATTAACCAGCTACTTGTTGAATTCTCTAAATCAACAGTTTCTGGTAAGCGAATTAACAAGGATGCCGTTAACACAATGCTAAAAAGTCCTATGTTCTCCATCGAATAATTTAATAAAAAGGTGTACTATATAAATAGGATAAAATAACCATTGCATCACCGGAGGATTATATGGAATTAAAGGGCTGGGACAACTTAGGCAGAAACTTGGATGATACACTTCATCATCAGTTTAAAGGCCTCATGGAATTTCTTGCAGATCCAATTCTAGTAAATGGTCGAACTTGGAATAATAGTTTACAGATTGATGTTGCAGCGGCCATAGGTGTTAAATCACCTGGACAGGTTAGAACAATAAAAAGCATTTTGGAAAAAATGGGGATAATTAAGATTAATTCTCTCAACATGAGAATTATCCCTACTTCTAATTCAGTAATCACCCCGCTAGGGGAAGTGTTACTCGCCTTGGTTTCAATTGAAGAACGAATAGGGGAGATAGCAGCGGAAAATCACCAAATAAGAAAAAGCATTGAAACCATGTATGAAAGTTTTTATGTTAAGGCATTGATTCAGTATCATTTCCCTGATGGAGCTAGAAAGAGCGACAGCAGAACGCCCTTTCATCCTTTGCATGCGACTATCAAAGCGTTGCATAAATATCATTCTTTAGATAAATGGGAATGGTATCTATTAAATACGTTTATTCTTGAAAATGAAAATCCTACTCAAGAACAGCAGTTCGATAATGCAATAAATCAATATCGTGCTCATACTGTTACCTTTTCAAAGGCTGATATAACTGAAAATGAGAAAGGACATCAATACTTCCCTCAATACTTAGGTCTCTCTGGCTTGGTTACATTCCAAAAGGTTGGCAGGACGTGGGAACGCATGGAACTCGGGGGAAATTATACAGATATAATTAATTGTATTTTGGATACAAATTTCATAAATTGCTTTTTTAACAACAATTTATCTGTCCTAAATGAGGAAATTGATTGGGATGATGATGAGCACGCGGAGGGATTAGAAAATTATGAGTGACACAAACCCATTGATGAAAGCAAATGAATTAGCTGATAAAACCATTGTTGAAAATGCAACAAAACTCATTAATCTCTTAGGAGTAAAGTCTAGAAAGGAACAGCCTTCACTGATACAAGAGGGAACAGGCGCATACAATGCTAGCCTGGCTATAAACTCTGAAAATAAATGGATTGAGGCTATAAAACTTGATGAAATCAATAATACCAATGGAATAACTGAATGGACTCCTTTGAAGACTAAGTTCAATAGTGTATTACCTCAAAAAGATGAATACGTTCTTCTTTTTACTGAACCAGAACTAGAATGCAGAGGGATTCACAAGATTTCTGCCGATGTCACAGATAACGGAAGTTCTTTACTTTTACATCTTGAGCTAGAATCAGAGTTCATTCAACCTATCAAGTTATCTGACTTACTAGCTAATCAATGGTTGTCTGACGAGCTTAAAACTGCTTTGATGAATGAATAAGATTAACTAAAGGAATGAATTAATCAGATGCCAATAATTAACTCTAATGACTTTGACATTTTAATGAAAATGGCGACAACTCCGGCTAAAGTAAATGTTGCTCCAGCACAGGTTAAAGCTATTCTGGGAAGCTCATTTTTCATTTCAGATTTAGTAATAAATCAAATTTGTGCGGCACTTAATGCAGGAAATCATATTATCTTAAGTGGTCCCCCGGGAACCGGAAAAACCACTCTTGCAAATGCTGTGGCCCTTGCTGCAAGGGGGGTATCACCGCTAATCACTACTGCTACTGCAGATTGGACTACTTTTGATACAGTTGGAGGGTACATGCCTGACTTGGCTTCCCATAATCCAAATGCTTTAAAATTCGAGCTAGGGGTAGTTCTTCAGAGCATTAAAAACGGCCAATGGCTAATCATTGACGAAATTAATCGTGCTCAGATTGATAAAGCCATCGGTCAGTTATTTACAGTTCTCTCAGATGGTGATGTATTGTTACCTTATAGAAATTCTCTTACAGGCAATAGAATAAGTATCGTTTCTGGTAATGGACTAAGCACAGGCGAAGTCTATTATAAAAATGATGATTGGCGCCTCATAGCCACAATGAATGAATTTGACAAAACATCGCTTTTTGATATGTCTTATGCATTTATGCGTAGATTTGCTGTAATTAGAGTGGGTGTGCCTTCTAACTATGGCTCTTTAATTGCAAGTTGGGCTTCGGCCGCAGGAGTACAAGCCTCAATTGTTGATTGTCTCAAACTAATTGCTATTGCGACTGAAAAAGCAACTATGCGAGAAGTTGGTCCAGCCATGTTTAAAGGCTTAATCGCATATCTTCGCAGCCGACTTACTTTTGATATTAATTATGCACAACACTTTGCGGAAGGGCTGACAATGTACTTGTTACCTCAATTTCAAGGACTAGATGACTCGGAGATATCCCAGTTGTGGGAATTTGTTAAACCAGCTATTGTAACAGATCCTAACGCCGCCGATTACCTTCTAACAAATATCAGGTCAGTAACAGGTTATAACCTGAGGTAATATGGGGGGATTTGTATTAAATTTCGAGCTATCAACACTACAAACACTCAACTTCGACATAAATTAATGCTTAAACGAGTGGAATCTACTTATTTAGGTTTGAACTTGTACCGTAAAAGTGATCTGTTAAATGGCGTTACCTCAGCTCTGGCATTCGAAAATGACCTTGAGGTTGAAGATTTTGTGAATCTAGCCACCGTGCATTTTGTTATTAAGTGTTACCGTAGCGGTATCATCGATATCATCCAGCAAGTGATGCGTAATTTAGACCGAAACACTCAACAAGATTATGTAGAAAATAGAGGTTCTATAAAGGGGGTTGTTGATTGGGGGGAGACATTTAGACGAAGGGCTGCTGCAGGATTCAGCGACAGATCATTGTTTGTTACACGCCCTTCCAATAGGGTTTATGATACTTCGGCAAACCAATTCCTAAAGTTTTTCTTGGAGTTTTTGTACGTTAAAATTCCAGAAGCCTTAAAAATTGCGCCCGGGAAAGTTGAAGGTTGGACATACCTTTTGAATGAGGTCTTTCAAACCGTAAGGCAAGCGCGGCTGCACCCTCATCTTAGGGAAGTATCAAAATCTAACGTAATAAACTACAAATTAATTGAACTCACCTCAAAAAATAGAAATAGATATTATAGAGAACTATCTGCTTTTGGTGACCTATACTTTAAGATTTTCATTAATAAAGATCAAAAAGCATTATTTAGTGTCCTTCGCGAACAATTACTCAGTCCACAAGAACCTGATAAACTGTATGAGTTTGTTGTTCTTTTCGAGGTAATTTCTGTACTTGAAGAAATCAGAGTTAAGCAGAATGGAAAAAGAAAAATAACCATATTAAGAGCAGAAAACAAGACAATCTTCAATTATCTGCTTCCAAATAATACAACTATTTCAGCAATGTATCAGTATGTACCACGAACATTTAGCCGGAATAGTAAATACGTTGATACACTTAAACTATATCAAATCGGTAATGTTAAAACACGACAGCCAGATATCATAATCAATGTAGAGAAATCTACACCTGCAGGAACTATCTCAAAGAACGCTGTGGTTGAAGTGAAATTTTCGTCTGATCGCCATTACATTGGGGAGGGAGTTCACGATGTTTTATCCTACCTTGCAGACTTCCAATTTGCTCTTAACCAAACACCGAAAGCAATGCTTACTGTATGGTCAGGTATAGGTCAAAGACCCACTAATGAAAAGCAAAACGACATTTGGTTGTCAGACTTTAGAAATTTGCGAAGCTCGTTACTAGACTTTTTTGATGCATTAGTCTAATACAAAACAAGCATGATAGCCACGCTGCCATGCTTGTCTGTTTTGGGATCATTTTCTAAGCACAATGATTCGATCTAGCTTAATAAGTCCTCCTTTACCGCCTCGCGGAATATGGAGGTATCTATCCCTGATGACATATTGAAATTTCAATTCAAGCTTAAATCCAAATTCATTACCCATTGATGCTAGAATATCTGCTGTCGGTATTTCTACACCTCTTATTAAACTATCTCCAATGACAATTACATATGTTCCATTGTCATCCAGAGCATTATACACTCTTCCCAAGTTCTTCCTCATATCCTCGAAGAAAGCAGTAACAATAGAGGCCCTTTTTGAATCCGATTCCCTAAGTTCATAAATGGCACTATCTAAGGAGGGAATATTAAATACTTCTGTTAAATTATCGTTTCTTCCCCTCTCCCCTAACGACTCCGTTCCAACATGTTGACGTCTTATTTCCAGCAAATCATCTGGATCGGCTAAACCAAGCCACAAATTCTCAAACTTCAAACTTCTTACGTAATCAAAAGCATTAATATATGGGGGTGAGGTCACTGCTAACTTAATTTTTTTATCCAAAACAAAATCTCTTGCATCTGTACCAACAAGTTTTATATCAGGTACAACTCGTTGGAGTCCAAAATTAGTCTGATTGAAGATTTCATGAGAAAACTGACCCAATGCTTCTCTGTACAGTTCTTGTATTTTAAAGAAATACAGGTATGGGTCTTGCGGGTCCTTTGGAAACCTTGTTGAGATATATGGTTTCGGCGAACCGTTTTCGGCATTGGACACTTTTCTTATAATACCTGCGAGAACAATAGACAGATAATCAAATATCACACCTTCTCCGCCAGTTTCTGCTATAATCAACTGCTTTATTTTAATTAATTTATCTATAATATCTTCTCTAAACCACTTTGTTATATCTGGGATTGGAGGTAACTCAATAGTTATCGGAACTGATTGTTCAATTCGATTTCTAATAGCTAAAACCGTTCGATCTAGTGTACGTAATTCCACACTAGAAAAGGGCCTTGTCTTGACTTTTGTGAGCAACCGAGCAAATGGGTCAACATCAATGCCATAGCCGTTTTTCCCTTGTAACATTCCCTCTACTAAAGTTGTCCCTGACCCACAAAATGGATCAAGAATCCCATCATCTTCTGGTCCCAAATACTTAGAAATTGCCCATCTTGGAATATGAGGAATGTATTTGGCGGGGTATTTATTAAAAAATCTATGGCTATTTCCCACTACTAGAGCTTTATTAGCAGCTATCTCGTAGGTAGCATCCTGTATAACATCATTAGGAAGTTCTGGTACATAAGTGATCTCAGCTAGTTGCAATGTATTAGTACTCCCTTCAAGTTTCATAAGGCTTTTGGATTTTAACAGTACTTTCCCTTAGGAAACGACGTAAGCCTTCTGTTACTTTATATTGCTGTGAACTTGTTATAATCAACCGTTCAACTTCAATCTCTTTTACCGTAAAACCTATATTCTTAGCACTCGCTGCTAAAATAACATCAGTGGGGATTATAATACCACCGTACGAGGAATTGCTGACTACAATTGCACAAGAACCTCCCGGTCGAAGCGCCTTATATATATTATTTAAAACAACATTCATATCTTCAAAATAACCTTTTAGCATATCTGGTATTCTATTTGTCCATAGTTTTTGGGATCTAACAGCTGGTAAAAGAACATCATGAAGCTCGGATAAGTAATAATTTTCATATCTTGTAGGCCAAGTAGCATGAACATGAGATCGTACTGACTTCATACGTACATCTTTCTGATCAGATCTTGTTTTAATAAAATCTCCCATCCAGAGTTCCATATAGTAGATCTTTGTATAGTCAAAGCAATTAGCATACGGAGGGGAGAATATTACAGCATCCAATTGCTCTCCTTGCAAAAACTGATGCATATCCATTGCAGATTCTTCATAAATTATCGGTTCTGTCCTAAAGGAACTCGTGGAAGCCAAATCAACTTTAATCATTTCCAATGTACTATTCATTTGATGCAAAATTTGATCTCTCGGGCTGAGCGCACTGTTTTTGTTCGCTTTTTTTTTTATCTTGAGCCCATTACCAGCCTTCCTATATTTAGCTACGGGTTCAAGGGAATTCAACCAACTCAGAAAAATCAAATCACGAACTTTAGCATCATCAATTTGAATAATGAATTCTTTAATTCTTAATAATTCAAAAAGCATTTCCTGGCCGAATATTTTTGTTAAGTAATCATTTTCAGGTAACGCCACTTCGTAATCAAACTCGTTTGTAACTAATTCTGTTATGACTTGCTCTAAAAGCATTAGCTCCTTTTCTGAGTAGTCCCTTGTTTTTACTTGGCCAACAAACGCCGAGAAAGGATTTACCTCAAATCCTATTGATCGCAAATTTCTTTCATGGGCCACAGATAAAGTCGTCCCTGCACCACAAAAAGGATCACAAATCAGCCCATCCTCTGGTACATCAAATTCCTTAATTAATGCATTTACCAACTCAGGTGAAAAGCCTTCCCGATAGTAAAACCATCTATGTCTAGGATAATTAACACTCTCCGTAAAATTTACAAGTGCTCTATAAGTGGCCGATGTTAGATCACCGTTGACGACATTAAATCCTCTTTCAAACTCTTGATAGAATTCTTCATTTGGAATTAAGGATAAATTTACCATTTGATCTTGCACTACGTTCTTGCCTCCCCAGTCTATAGGTTCATATGGAACCATATCCCTTAAGTATAACCCAGTTACATCTTCATTAATAGATAAAGTGGAACAATTTCATTATACCGGAACAAATGTTTCCACGATACCCTTTGTGAAAAATTGAAGTCGAGGCGAACTACTATCTTATAACATCTATATTAGGCTTTCTCTTACTAACCATAACCCTACAGCCTTTGACATCCTTGAATACCTGTCCTACGTCAGCCAAAAATTTAGCCGTCATTTGTGATACGGTTCCCCCCGATTAATCTTCACCGCGCGATAAATCTGCTCGGTGAGGACCAGGCGCATGAGCTGGTGGGGCAGCGTCATACGCCCGAAGCTCATGCGCTGCTGTGCGCGGCGCATGACCTCATCGGAGAGCCCGTGGCTCCCTCCGATGAGGAAGACGACATGGCTCGTCCCGTAGGTACCGAGCCGGTCAATCTCTGCAGCAAGCTCTTCCGAGCTCCAGAGCTTGCCGTCAATCGCGAGCGCAATGACATGCGCCTCGCTCTTGATGTGCGCGAGAATACGTTCTCCCTCGCGCGCTTTAACCTGCACGACCTCAGCGTCGCTCAGCGAGTCAGGTGCTTTTTCATCCGCCACCTCAATCACCTGATACTTGAGGTAAGGCGTCAGCCGTTTGGCATACTCCGCGATGCCATCCACCAAATACTTTTCCTTCAATTTGCCTACGCCAATAATCTGAATAAACATATAACCCTCCACTAATGACCTCTATATTAATAGCGCAATAAATTGGAAAATACTCTCATAAACGAAACCCTAACCTCTGACTATAGCTCTGTTATCCGCTTCTCTAGTTTAACACATCGCATATTTTCTCTACTTATGTATACCATTGATCTGCACAGCTTACTCTCAAGGCCCCTGTCTACTCCAGCTCCAACAGCAATTGTTCATACAAGATAGCGGTTTCAAACGAGGGGAGCGTGTTGATCTCTTTATGTAGTGTTTCTGTAAATTTCAGGTAGTTCCGGGTCAAGGCCTCTTTGTTCTTCTGCACTGCCAAGGCCCTCATTAAAAGCATAAGGGATTCTTCGTCCAGCTCGTTACGGGACAGGAGCTTCATCAGGAGCCGGATGGCGGCATTGATCTCCCCTCTGTTCAATAAAGCGGCGCAAAGGCGCTGGGTAAGAGAAGTATACATCAAAGACAGCCGTTCAACCTCGCTCCATGCCCAGGTAAAGACGTGATCCCCGAACAAATCCCCCATATATAGCTGTTCAAGCTCCATCGCCTGTTCAATATTGGCTTCATCGATGATCGCCATCCTTCTGCAGCCCTCTTCAAAGCTCAGGAGGTCCACACGAATATCGTTCAGAATGAGCGCATAATGGTTGCTGTCTGTGTGCAGGCTCTCCTTCAGTCCATACACACCCAGCAGCTTACGCAGCTGATAGACGGTGGTGTTGAGATACACTTCAGCATTTTTTTGCGGCATCTCGCCAAAAATATCCTCAATCAACCTTGCTCTGGATACAAGTCTGCCCTTGTGGATCAATAGGTAGCCGAAGAGTTCCGCACTTTTCCTTGACCTCCATTTCGTCTTCATCCCGCGCGCGCTCTGAATTTCAATTCCGCCCAAGCCATTAAACTGGACATCATTGGATTCGCGCTCCGGCATCCCTTCTACAACGCGTTCCACACGTATTTGTGCACTGACTCTCTGCACAGTAATGTGAAGCCGTTCTTGCAGAACCGGTTTCACAATATAGTCGAAGGCGTAGACATCGAAGGCTGCCAGCGCATATTCTTTGTGAGATGTGACGAATACGATCTTCGTTTGTCTGCCGCTCCCCCTCAGCCGCTCGGCGAACTCCAGGCCACTCTCTCTGGGCATACTGATATCCACGAATATCAAGTCCACCTCATGCTCAGCCAAATAAGTGAACGCTGCTGCCGTCTCCAGGAAACTCCCCATAATTTCGATATCTGGAACTTTCGCCAGCATTCGCTTCAATATCAAATGCATCGCTTTTTCATCATCCACAATGATAACTTTCATGCACGAATGCCCCTTTCCATGCTGCTGCCGCTTAGAACAGATGTAGTCTGCGGAAGAACAGGGACCGAGAAATAGAAGGTGCTTCCTTCCGCCAGTATGCTGTCAAACCATAATTCTCCCCCATTTAAGCGGACGAACTCCCTGCACAAGCTTAATCCCAAACCGATGCCGCGCTCTCCGGCTGTTCCTGTTAGAGAGACTGGGTAATCATCCTGCAGTAAGGACTCGGCTTGCTCTGCTGACATGCCTTCCCCGGTATCGCTTACTGAGATAATCATTGTATGCTCCATCCGCTCTGCCCTTAGGGTAACGCTGCCTCCGTAGTCTGTGAATTTAATGGCATTGGACAACAGGTTCCGAAGGATCAGATTCAGCATTGCTTGATCGACATAGACAAAGGTGTCCTGGCGGATCTCAGATATCATTCTAATGCGCTTACTTCCACTACGAACCAGCAACATACGTAAATTAGCTTGAACTATCTGGGCCAGATCTCTTACCACGGGCTCAGAAATCATTCCCCCCGTTTGACTCCGAAACCAATCCAGCAGGCCTTCTACCAGTGCAAATGTATTCTGCACTTGTTGCGCCATTTCGTTAACTATCTCCTCATGGTCTTCTCCGCCGGACTGTAATTCCTCCTCCAGTAACTCCATCAGATTGACCAGCACCGCGATGGGATCACGAATATCGTGAGCCACTACGCTGAACATTCTGTCCTTGAACGTGTTCAGTTCACTGAGCTGTCTGGCATTCTCAAGGAGTTTTTCCTCGACGCGCACCGTATCTGTTACGTCTGTTAGGAGAAGCATTTTGCCAACAGGCCTATTGTTATTATTACTAACAAAGGTGAGCTGGACATTATAGAATCTATCGTCTTCTGGATCTGACAGCTGAACCTTGCTTGCCGATGAAGGCTCTTGCAGCATCTTGTCCATTAGTAGAGGATGGCGGGAGAAGACTTGGGACGCCGAACACCCTATACTCTTGTTATTCAGCCCCCCAATCACCCGTGCAGCTGAGCGGTTATAGCTAATGAGACTGTTCTCCAGATCAAATACTATGACTGCATCCTGCATGGATTCGAACACCTTTTGCAGTGCCAGGGGAGCCAACCGCAGCAGATTAAATTGATAGATACCCCACAAATAGAAGACACCAGAGAATACAAATCCGAACGGAGATAAATCAATTGGCATATAGAAGACCCCACTCAAATAAACAAGCGTAAAACCGAAGGGACCCCAAGATCCTACGATCATCAGAGCGATTTGCTTTTTCATATGGGGAGCTGCTGCACGGAACATTTGTATCATGAGCCCCATGCCTATCACAAAGAGTAAATACGAAAATATAACATGAACGCTATATAAGGGTCCTTTATTCAAGGTTACCAGAGGAAAGCCCTCTGAGTGATTGATCGTCATACTCTTGTAGAACAGATGATGCCACTCATTCGTGTACTGAATTGCAAGCGTCAGCACAGCCACAACCAGCAGAAGAACAACGGTTCTTGTGCGTACCCAGGCTTCGTGTCCTGTATATTGCAGCACCATGATAAACCACAGGACAGGACCAAATACAATGCCGACATATTCAATATGAAGCCAGAAGCGTATATGCTCCAGCGTGGTACTGATAATTTCAAAGGCATAGCCGAATGAATAAAAAGAACTGACCAGCATGCCGAGGCCGTAGCTTATGGCAATTGGCAGATTTCTTCTTTTCCAAGATAGGTAAGTCATCGATAGTGAACAGCAGGTTGCAGCCATCAGCAGTACAAACAAATACAGGTTATAACTCATAGATGGTTGACCCCTATCCAGGAAGTATTCGTTCATTCTGTGCCTCCTATGTTATCAGAAACAGGTTGAAAAACATACGCATCTGCAAGGGATATTTCAAATTTTATATTTTGCTATGTCTATAGAAGTTGCTCTCATATAGAAAAAGCCCGCTTCAGCCTCTAAGAAGGGCTGAAGCGGGCTATCAGCAAATTGCAGCGATACTTGCCCACTGGTAGGCAGCAGTAGAACTACTTAATGGACTCCAGGAGAGTATTAAGCTCCGGATTGCTCTGCAGGACGTGCAGCACAATAGTTAATGCTTCCGCGCGGGAAGCTTGCTTCTTGGGAAGAAAATCTCCCTTAGCATCTCCGCTAATAATGCCTGCTGCTGCAGCTTGCTCGATTTGGTCCTTGTTCCACACAGCATCAATATCCGAGAAAGCGGGGGCTCCAGCAGTGTTCACGCTGTTAAGGTTAACAATTTTTGCAATAATAGAGATAATCTCCGCACGGCTGATTTCCTGATTAGGCTTGAATGTGCCATTCTGGTAGCCTGAGATCACTCCCTTGTCCCGCAAAGTACGAATGGAAGCCTCGGCCCAATGGCCGGAAATATCAGTTAATTCACTCCCAGTAACGGTACTGGAAAGATCGAATACTTTGGCAATAATCGTAGCAAACTCCGCACGTGTGATACTTGCATTAGGGTGAAAGGTCCCATCCTTATAACCATTAACCACTCCTAATTTAATGAAAATGTCAACAGTCGCAGCCGCCCAATGGGAGGTCGTATCGGTAAATTTCACCGCAGCCGGTTGAGCTTTGGCTTCCTCTACTTTTTTGCTGAGGCTGGATATAAGATTCTCGATGTTGACCACTTTGTCATTAAAATTCGCTTTAGGCTGTGTACTTGGTCCAGGCGTTGCTGCCGGGGTCGCCACAGGCATTGGTGTTGGCATCGGTGTTGATACTACTACCGTGGTTGGTATTGGTGTAGAAGAGGAACCTCCCCCATTACCGCCTACGTAAGCCGCTATGACTTCAACAGCTTTAGTCCCATAGACAGCAGAGCCATCCACAGCCGCAGCCTTAACGATGATTGTCCCTGCTGATGTGCCTGTTAACACACCGCTCGCATCAATAGTGGCTGCGCCTGTTCCGTTTTGAGCAGACCATGCAACAGCTTTGTCTGTGGCCTCTGCAGGTGCAACCGCCGCAGCCAGTTGAATAGACTGACCCGCTTGAACCGACGAATCTCCAGTTACCGTAATAGAATACACCAGAACAGTAACTGTAGCTGGCGTTGGTGTCAGCGTTGGTACTGCCGTTGCTGTCGCTGCTGGCGTTGGTGTCAGCGTTGGTACTGCCGTTGCTGTCGCTGCTGGCGTTGGTGTCGGCGTTGGTGCTGCCGTTGCTGTCGCTGCTGGCGTTGGTGTCGGCGTTGGTGCTGCCGTTGCTGTCGCTGCTGGCGTTGGTGTCGGCGTTGGTGCTGCCGTTGCTGTCGCTGCTGGCGTTGGTGTCGGCGTTGGTGCTGCCGTTGCTGTCGCTGCTGGCGTTGGTGTCGGCGTTGGTGCTGCCGTTGCTGTCGCTGCTGGCGTTGGTGTCGGCGTTGGTGCTGCCGTTATAGTTATTTGTGTGCTGCCTACTACTCCACTTCCATCATTAGCTGTGGCTTGTACCGTTACAGTTCCGGCTGAAAGAGCTGTCAGTAAGCCATCCGCATCGATTGCAGCCGATCCTGTTCCATCCAGAACGGACCAAGTAACGACCGGGTTAGCCGCATCTGCTGGTGAAATTTCTGCATTCATAGCTACGGAATCACCCACATGCAAGGAATAGACATCCCCAGGAGTGCCCACCTTAACGCCAGTTATTTTATGCAAGACATTATCCGTAATTAACTGTGCGCCCGAATAGACAGCAATAGGAGTCGGGATATCCGTAGTCCCCGATTGGATCAGAAAAGTAACCAGCCCGTCGACTGTATACCAGGAGAAACCTTCTTTTACTACTGCTTCGCCCTTATTATTGACATCAGGGTCTGTGTTGTAAAATACTAAATTGGGATCACTGGCATGCGCGAAGATCTCTGTCCGCCCTTTCACAAGCTCGCCATCGCTATCATAAACCGCAAGAGTGATATTTAAATACCCTGGCTGGTTGGCATCCATCTCCGGTTGTTTAGCAAGCACTATATGGTCTACAGCACTTGTAGGTTTATGGATTTGAAGTCCGTTCACATTTAATGTATAGGATCCAAAAGGTCCATACGAATAGTCCGGAACCCAGCTGATCCCATTGTCGGTCACGTACCCGCCTACAATCGTTTTAGTACTGTTAGTCGGAACAGTTACGCTATTCCCCGATCCGGCATCAGGCACCTGCACCACTGTTCCATCCAAATATCTGAAGAATAATTGTTCTGAAGAGCTTGGCTTCTCATTCGTATAATTAATCGTTATGGAGCTGGCAGTTAGGACACACCCGCTTAACAAAGCCGAAACCAAGGCCAAAATCATAAATACTTTCCATGTTGAAGATCTTTTCATCTGTATTCCACATCCCCTTAAATTTTTATAGCTCATATTTAAAATAATTATATCTCTACGCAATGATAGGAAAATGACAAATTTCAACGGCAAAAAAAGCCCTGTGCGGGCTCAAGGGTTATTGTCTTTTTTTATGTAAAGCAAAGTGGCGACCACGCAGACTTTAGAGAAAAGAGCGCCAACCCGAAGGTTGGCGCTCTTTCACAATCAGTAGTGCTTAATTCATAAAGCCAACATACTGCATGAACCGTGATAACATGACAACCGCCTGTGCCCGGCTGGCCTTTGCGGATGGGATGAATTTCTCAGGGGTCATGCCTGTGATGATCTTTGCTTCAATAGCTTGAGCTACAGGCCCTTGCGCCCAACTGCTGATCGAAGCTTTGTCTTGGAATTGTGCTAACAGCTGATTTTGATTCCCGATGCTATCCCTTGCTTTACCTACAGTAGTGATCGCTCTTGAGATCATAACCGCCATTTGTTCACGGGTAATCGTGTCATTCGGTTTGAAGCTGTTGCCACTTACACCTTCCACCAGCTTGGATTGAACGGCCGCGCCAATGGCCCCGGCATACCAATCCGTGGATTTCACATCTGTGAAGGCAGTTGGAACTGCATCCGTGGTTATCCCTAAAGAGCGGACCAGCAATGCTGCGAATTCGGCTCTTGTAATGTGGCTATCCGGTGCAAAGCTGCTATCGGTGGCACCCTTTACGACCAGCTTGGAAGCCAGCAGCTCTATATCCCCTTTTGCCCAATGCTTGCTGAGATCATTGAACGACTTGTTGGAGGAAAGAACCGTATAAATACTGTTGCCGTTCCGCTTGAAGGTAACCTTCGTGGAGCCATCTGCCTGCTTTTCAAAAACTGCAGGTACAAAAGAGAACTGACCGGTTGATGGATCATAGAGCACCACTGTCGCATGAGTCTCATCTACAGGATTCGCCAAGACCATAGACCGTTCCACATAGGTTGACCCAAAATGGTTTAACTCGATCGTCTTCCCGTTGCCTGCTGCAATCACAGAGAATTCAATGGCGCTTCCTAATTGGGAAGCCGTAATATTCAGTGCACTCGCTTGGATTTTAGCGTTGAGGTCTGCTGTTGCTGCCGAGATATTCACTTGGATACTCGCATCAGCATTTGCAGTACCTAAACTTTGCGCGATTGCGGTAAAATCAATCACATTCAGGGGCAAGGAATACTCCCCGTCATTGGTTTGCAGAGAAATGACTGTATTAGGCGCATTCAACGCCGCAGTCGCCAATACGGATAACGAAAGCTTAAACTGAACTCCCTCACCCACAGGATTATTGTAAGTAATGAAGATCATGGGTGCATCTCCATGGTTATCCTGTTTGGCCGCTTGGGCAAGCGCATCAGCGAGCGCAGCCGCGTCTTGTGTAACGCTGACCGTTACATGACCATCCGCCGCTGCTTTAGACACGGCAACATTTTTACTGGTATTGACCTTGACGGGTTCCGCCTTAGTCCCAGGTGGAGTGATCGGCTTACCAGGAGTCGAGATCGTTCCAACAGGAATAGTACTGCTGCCGCTGCCAGTGACTGTACCCGTACCACTGCCGCTGCCAGATCCATCACTAGACCCACCGCCAGGTTCGCCGCCAGTTCCACCACCAGGTTCACCACCCGTTCCACCGCCAGGTTCACCACCCGTTCCACCGCCAGGTTCACCGCCCGTTCCACCACCAGGCTCACCACCCGTTCCACCGCCAGGTTCACCACCCGTTCCACCGCCAGGTTCACCACCCGTTCCACCGCCAGTAGTTGCTGCTTTTACAACTAACTCCTGTGTAGCGACTTGATCCGCTTGTCCGGCAATAACTTTATAGGCTCCGGCGGCCTCACTTTTAGCCAAAGTAAACGAACTGGAGAACTGCCCGTCTTTTACCTGAGTGATATCGTAGAATACCGTACTGTTCGTTGGGCGCAACACTTTGATGATTACTTCATTTAGAGTAGAAGTCCCGGAAATCACTACATTTCCGCCGGGCTCAATCGATGTTATGGTGTTCAACGTAACCGGACTGCTTGCAAATACCGAGGCCGGTACGAGTGATAAACAAAGTGTTACAATTAACATCAAACTCAACTTGCGTAACTTCACTTTGACATTCCCCGCTTTCATTTCATCTTATCTATTCCTCATTATTATTATCATTACTGCTGTTAGCTTGATCAAGCTCAAGCTGCGTCTTAACTGTAGCCAGGTTCAGTCCAAGATTCGTAGAATCACTGCTATATTTACTAACAACGTAAGCTCTGACCGTGTAATTAGGATTCGTAGCTCCATCCATCACATTGAAGTTCGCGGAGTACGTTCCGGTGTTCAATTTCAGATTGGCGGCAACAATGCTGACTGGTGTGGAACCATCGAATAACTCGAATAGAACCACTTGATTACCGATTGAATAATTATTGTTATCTGTATCCACATTGTTGAACAAATTAATTTTGGCTGTGATTCCATTCTCTGCAGTCACAACCGGCGCTGTGATATAGAAGATTTCAGAAGATACATAAGCTCTGCCTTCAAAATTCCTGCTGCTGTATCCTGCGGCGTCTACACTGATCCGGTAGTAATGACCTTTCTGGAATACTCCATTCGTGACCGTAAGCTTCCCTTCACTCAGGGAATATTCCGAGCTGTTCAATACCCGTTCCGTGCCGACATTGTTTTCATAGATTCTGACCGCTTGCACACGGTTTCTCCAAGCTGCATTGTCTGCAAAAACAAATTCGCTGGCTGTATTGCTTAAGAAATAACCTGTAATTTCAGGGGTGTTGTAGGCAACCACTGCATCTACTGCGACATTCCGAATCGTATCGTATGAATCGCTTACCACGCCTGCATCCACTCTCACTTTTACGGAACCCACCTGTTTCGCTTCATGAAAAAAGATGTTGATTCTATTCCCTGAAACAGAGACTACATCCTGCTCATCCAAAGGTGCATAGGTTACACCATAATCGGTCGAAAGAGTAATATGCTCTTTTAACTGGGATACGCCATCCACCAGGGTTTGATCTACCAGACTTAAATTGGAATTGTTGTTATTAAACCCCAGGCTCAACTGACGGCCATCGTGCGAGAAGTACCCTTCACTATAACTAATACCTTGCCTTTGTGGAAAGAACCAATTCGTACCCACACTGTTATTCACAGCGTTCCCGGCTGTATCTTTGAAATGATTGGAGTCAAATTCAAAAAGGTATTGATTCCCAGTTAACGGTGCAGCAAAATGAATCGTCACCAGCGGACCTGCGAAGGTTAGTGTGATGTCTGAAGGAAGGCTATAGCGCCAGCTTCCGATCACGGAATCGTACCATTGGACGCCCTGCAGGAAGCTGGCAACATCCGCTCTGGCATTCTCTACATCTTCGTCAAAAACAAGATTCAAATCCTGTACAGAATTCGATAAATAGGAATAGAGATAGGTTGGAGGGGTGGTATCTGCCGGGGACGGGTCTACTCCCCCAATATTCGCTGGCAACAGAGCGGTCAATACGACATCATTTTGAACATTTCCATAAGTGTCCTTTAGCGCTCTACGATCGATCATGATTTGATTAGTCGTTCCTGCCAAGGCTTCAGCAAAGTGGATATGCAGCTTGCCGTCAACTATGGATGCGGCATCCCCTGTGACCAAGCTCTTCCAGTTCCCGGTACCTTTGTATAAACGGATATAATTGCCTAAAGAATTGTTGGTAAGATCCAGCACATCGCCGTAAAAAGTAAGGATTACCTCATGGTTGTCACTGCTGACGGTTGCGCTCTGAATCGTTGGCGGACTGACATGCAGAATCATGTCCTCATTGAGGTTGCCAGCTGCATCCTTCAGGGTACCGGCGGCGACTTGAACCAGCGTACGGGCTCCGAGGATCACCTTCATGTCATTATGATAATTCAGATAGATTTGTCTTGAGCCATTTTGATAGATATCGCCCTCTTGTTCCGTTACCGGGACAAAGTGTTCTCCGTCTACCGCGACACTCAATTTACTTTTTAGATAAGCGTTGACTTGATCCTGAGTGGCGCCATCCGGGGCATTGATCGTAAAATCCTCATCAAAATTCAAATTCACTTGATTACCATTGCTGGACGAGGAGCCTACATAAGCGGGAGGCGTAATATCATGTGCTGAGATCCCAGAGATCGTGATATCATTAGCAGAGGGGACCTCGTCCTTATTCATGATGGAGCCAGCCTTCACGTTGATTGCATTAGTTGTTCCAGTTAGTGCCGTGTGGAGGGTAAGGACTAAGGCGCCATCAGCAGTCCTACTAATTGTGTTATTGCCATGATCCGTTGAAAGATCGACGAAGGCATTGGAACCGGAACGCTCAATTTGAATATTCGACATTAGATCTGCCAAGCTGGCGGTTGGATTGGTATAAGTATTGAAGGTTACGGTTACGGCTGTATTGTCGCTGCCCACTTCTGCTGTTGCCGAGGTTAATGGGGCTATAGGGCTTGCAGCATGACTTTCACTGGGTGAAACGGTTAGAACGGTTACAGCGGTGATTACGATTGCCATCATTTTTGACACAGTCGCCATGAATCTCAACCTGTTATTTCTATTTCTTTCTGCCATCTGAATGCCTCACTCCTAAATTTTTATTATTTAAAATTGCTACTAAAATCTAGTATATCTCCCCCCAATGACAGGAAAATGACAAACTTCGACAAAGAAAAAAGAGCCATGTCGGTCGCTGGCCCTAATTCCGTTGATACCACTTTTTACACCCCATAAACTATCCGCCCAAAATCAGCGGTACCTACAAGACATTCTGGGCAATGTATTCAAAATCGGGGTTCCCGTCTTTATTATGAGCATCTTTTTGGGGGCAATGTCGCTTATCTTCAACCATTTTCTTGTCGAATACGGGGATTCGGCCGTAGCGGCTTACGGAATTTCATCACGTTTATTGCAATTTCCTGAGTTTATTCTAATGGGCTTATGCGAGGGGGTCGTGCCGCTCATTGCCTTCTCTTTTACAGCGGATAAATTGCGCATGAAGAATACCATTGGATTTACGACCAAAGTGATTGTGGGGTTAGCAGCCGTATTCGGCATCATCGTCTATTTAGTTTCCGACCATTTAATTGGTCTATTTACAAATGACCCGCAATTAATTGAAATGGGCAGCTACATTCTGCATGTGACGTTCTTATCCTTGTTCATTACAGGAATGACCACTTTGTTTACCGGGGTCTTCCAGGCAACAGCACAAGGAACAGCCGCGTTTATTATGTCAATTATTCAAGGAGTTACGCTGATTCCTGTGCTTTATATCGCCAATCAAATGAACGGCTTCCACGGGGTGGTCTGGTCGATTGTCATTGCGGATGCCGCCGCATTCCTTGTCGGTGCCGTCATGCTGTATGTTCTGCGGAACAAATTGCAGCCGGAATTGGATAGTTTGGTACAGTAGAAATTATATAACAGCCAGATCAGCCAACCTTGGAGTTCTGCCGCCTCTTTAAAAAAAGAAGGTGCGAGAAGCCGGTTCATCACCGAACGCTTTTCGCACCTTCGCTTTCTTGTCTAAATCAACGCGTTGAAATGGCCCTCCGAGTTTACCGTCGCCGTCCGGGGATCGGTCAGACCGATGCCCTTGAGGCCTCCCTTTCCTTCAGTCCGCCAGAGCGGAAGATGGTCTTGAAGCGGAGGAGCTAGTACAAAATCGACCGGGGTGCTACTCCCACTTTTCTGTACCATTTGGGCCTCCATCAGTCGAATTTGCCGCTGCAGCTGCTCCCGGCGATAAGGAGTCCGCATCTCTCCGCCTTGCGCTGCATTCACCTTGTCCAGTTCCATCAGCAACCGGTTCCGCTGCTTCTCCAGGGAACTGACATCGCTTTGTGTGCCACCGTAAGCTGCAATGGCCTGTACCGGGCTGATGCCTGATACTGTCTGTGCCGCCATGATCTGTCCCTCCGTTTCCTTGGCCCCCACTCCAAATTCAGCCAAATTTGAAAGTTCTAATCATTCCTATTACCCAGCCGCCCCCGCCATGACAACATCCCAAACGCATTTCGGAAAATAATCGTCGCATAGTCTCAGTCGGCCGCTTGTTTCGACCATACCAAAGACCCACCGAGGACGGTAAAAGTCCCTTCAATGTAAATCATTATTCTGTAGTATAAACAAGCTCGCAGGAAAAATATCTACGTGACATTTCGACCAAAGTTTGACTTACCCTGCTCCTACGGTCGGTATGCTGTAAATACAGGCTCCTGCGAGCTTTTCTTCAAAAAACTTGCCGCTATTTATGATACGGTTCACCTTACACACTGTAACGGCTAAATTTAGAGGCACCCATAAATGGATGCCTCTAATACTTAATTTATGAATCTAACTCGGGCTTGCTGGATGAAAAAACGATCTAGAAATGTACTCTCAATTAAACCTTCGTACAAAATAATAATCAAATCGTTCCGACAGATTTTTATTTTGATGGATCGTTTAATCGCTTTGTTATGTTCCTCCAATGATTTTCAACCTGAGTTTCCATTAGATTGTGCGTTGCAGCATCAACATCAAATGTTTTTTGTGCTCTCGAAGCATAACTTATAAAGTTACCATATCCTTCTTTTCTTGTCTTCCCAAGATGGGTATAGTTTTTATAAAGACTTTTTCTATGCTTCTTCCTCTCATGCTCATCTGCTTTCCAATTACACAATCTAATTTTTCTATATGCCCTGCTATAAAACTTAAATATACTTTTTTCTCTAATTTTCACATTATGCCCATCGAATGTAAAACCTAAATAATCAAGTGTTCCTCTATTAAAATCCTCGTCAAAAATCTGATTATCCGAATAAATAAACTTTTTTGTTTTCTCCTGTTGAATAATTAATCTAGGGGTCTGTTTTTTTATATCTTCTACAAATTCCATATGCATATTATAATCATATTTCTCCATTTCCCCATCAAAGGGTATCACAATAATTAAATCATCACAGTATCTTCTATATAAGCCATTCGTGGCCTTTACATACTCGTTAATACTTTTATCAAAATCTAAAAGGTATATGTTTGAACAAACTGAACTTAAACCGGCTCCTTGAGGAATTCCATATTCATTTTTGTTAAACTTAATATTTTCTTTATCTGAGCTTCTAAATTTTCTAAAATCTTTCTCGTCAAAATACCTAGTTAACTTCTTTTTTTTATCTTTATTTCTATATTTCTTTTTCAAGACAGCTTCTATCTTTTCCTTTTCGGCCCAACTAAATTTAGTAATATTTTTAAATACAGAATAATAATCATCCGGTAATTTATCTTCCTCTAAAACTACTTGCATTTGGTTTTTTAGATATTTATGGTCTAGTTCATCAAAGAATTTAGTAAAATCAGCAACATAGATAAAGGCATTTTTTTGACTTTTAATAAAATCAATTACTTCTTTAGCAAAGTGAATATTACTCTTTCCACTCAAATTATTTCTGTATGCAGTAGCTACCTCATTTATAGCTAACTTCTTTACTATATCATTATATTTTTCATTCAATTTGTCTCCATAATATTTGTAAATATAACTATCAATATGTGAAGCATAATATATATCTCGTGTTTTGGATTTTCTTTCCTTTTTTTCCTTATTATATTTAAAGAATTCAATTTTGAAATGGATAAATGGATAAAATCCATGTTTTGTTACCCAACATGGATTAGTTATGTCATTAATTACTCTATTAATGGATATTTTATTGTCGAAATGAGTATATCGTTTAGTCCGAAATCTACTTGCATCAATTTTCGCAGAGCAAGTAAGGGTTTGTAATCGTAGCCTATTACTCTGAATCATACTCAGTTACCCCTCACCTGCATACATTAGTCTCAATTGGATTCTATTTCTAGACTTCAAAAGAACCATTTTCGTTGTGTTCAATTTCTATCACACAACAAGGCTACTTAATTCACTTATTAGCTATACTATAGAGTGTATAGTAGAATGGCGGTTAGATACACATGGAGGTGTCGATGTCCATATGCAGAGTTGCTTAACCTTGTCCGTCGCTATTGCCTGCTTGATAGGAATCGCAAGAAATGCCGCTTGGATAAAGCTTGACAACTGTTCACCATAAACCCTCAACACAATTTCTATGAGGCCTTTTTATTATACCACTAGTTCATATATTTTCCACAATGGAAGATTTAAAGATTTCAAAAATATACATAAAAATATAATTGTTATTGATATTAACAAGCTAACGCTTGCAATCTTATACCAATATATGCTAAGTTAAATGCGAACAAACATTCCCTATATGGAGGCTGAAAAAATGGCGATTGGTGATCGTTACAAAACGGGGCAGAGGTCCCCAGCAAATGCTTATTATGCTTGGGATGGATACACAGATGGTACATCTTCACCTAGTCCTACCTCAGAAGAACAGAAAATCAAGCTTGAGAACACTGAAGTATTTCCACCTATAAACTCTTGTGACAAAGGTGCCTTTTGGAAGATGACTTCATACGCATAAAATACGAAAAAGGGAAGAGCTTTTTTCATGAAAAAGACCTTCTCTTTTTCACGTGGTAACTTCTGTGTTTAGTATTCCATTGGTTCTACCGTCTAGCCATTTATTCTTTAAAACGCAAGTGTCTTCTAAATAAGTTTGCTATCTCTCTTTCTGTTCAACACGTACTTTAAATTTATAGATACCTTTTCATCTATATACTTCTTCCAGCAAGTATTATCCCTAGATGGATCATTTGCCTGTTCAGTAAAATATGTTCCCATGTTGCTGTTCTCAAAAAGTAAGTAATCCCTCCCTCTCTGATTTCCGAACAATGCAACCATCGCATAATTGTAGCTTGAGCCAATAGCAATTCCTGTCTTCTGCATGGGGATATATTTTTGTATCTCTTCTATTGTAAATGAAGCCTCAAGCTCAGCATTGTCCCCTTCTAAAGATTGTAAAAGCAATACAAATAACAAATAACAAATCAGCGTTCGCCCTTAGGGTAATTTTATCAAGATCAAACACGTCAGATTTGAATATACTCCAATCATGTTTCTTTGAGAGCGCCGGTGCCACTTTGGACCTGGATACTGGAACGGTCTTGATTTTATGCTTTCCGAACATCATGAGGAACTTGTTCAGCTCCCGTATATTGCTTTTTAGTTCTTTGACAGCAGGATTGAGTGCTCTCAGAAATTGAGAGAAAGACTGGACGTCGTCCATGCCCATCGGATTGCGTTTCCAAACCCAGTCCTCTCTGATCGTTGACATGAGATAATTCATAGTTCGAAAGCTATGAGGATCTATAAGACCTACTTGTTCAGAATTCATTAGGTGGGCCAAGAATGCTACTGTAGTGAAGGATTGATGCCCAGTTAGCTGGGCATCCCAAAATGTAAAGGTACTATTAAGATCACATTGCCCTACATCAGCAAACTCCGGCCAATACTTCTGTAGTTTGGCAATGACCTTGTGTGCAGGGACAAAGGATGTCTTTCCATAATGTCCATGCTTCCATTCCATCACTTGTCTAATGTCATCTATTTCTACGCTTTTGGGCTCAGAAAAAGCGGACAGCCATTTCTTATAGGGTTCCTCAGGGTACTTTGCCGCCTCATATTTGGATATATACTCGTTAAAATGCTCGGAAATCAACTTCGAGATGGATTCTATCTCTTTCTTTGTTAATGCTATCATTTGTTGTTCCTCCGTCTCTTGTCTCTTAGTAGGTCCAATCTCTCACAAGCCCCCATAGTAGGTCAATTGCAACTACTCTCCTATAAGGCAATCGAAATACACTGGCCCTGGATCTCTCGCTTCATCTGGACAGCAAAAGACCCCTCTGCATGGGTCGCAGAAGGGTCAGCGTTTAAAAAATGGTGTACCGTATTCTCATCGAAGTTCATATCGATTCGGTCGATGGTTTTTGAATCCTTGATTGTAATTTGCTTGATGACCAAATGCATTAAGGTCTTTCGTTGGTCAAAGGATGACGAGTCCAGCAGCTTATCGAACTTGTTCAGAAGAGAGCGGACAACTTCGTAGGAGACGGGCTCCGCATGGTCGTCTTTCATTTCCTCAGCCAGCTCTGTCTTTTTGACATGTAATCGTTCAAGTTCTTCACCAATATCATCAAGCCGTTTGGAGAACATCGTCTTATCTAAACCGTTCATTTCGTACATGTCAAAATACTTTCGCCGCTTCCCCTCCAGCTCTGTTATCTTAACCAGAATATGCTCAAGCTCCTGCTGGAGGGGTTTGACACGCTTCGTTTTCCTTTCATTGATGTTTTTCACGATAGCCTTGAGAATTTGAGGCTTTGCTAATACTTCTTTAAGCCGTTCGATTACATAATTCTCTGCCTCCAGCTTCCGAATGCTGTTGGCGCTGCATACCTTGCTCCCCTTGTTACAGAAGTTGCTGCAGGAGTAGTATAGACGCATGACCTTACTGCCGTCCTTCTTACGATTCTGAGTCCGATTAGCTACCATCGGCGCTTCGCACTTTGGACAGCGGATGAGCCAGGTTAACAGGAACTCGCCATCGAAGCGCTTCAGGGAGACCACTGATTTTTTCTTACGTAAATACTGCACTTTGTTCCATAGCTCTTCCGAAACAATAGCGGGATGAATCCCATCAAAAGTCTCCAGTTTGGCGTTAAGGCCCTTACGCCTTTTCTCACTCCAGTTTTCATACCTTCCGTAACGTATCCTTCCAACAAAGAATGGATTGTCCAGAATCTCCCTCACACCACTGATGGAGAAGGCTCCACCAGCTCGGGTAACATAACCCTCATGGTTGAGTTCGTTCGCAATCGACTTAAATCCTCGTCCGGTAGCGAATCGTTCAAATATCTTGAGAATAATGACTTCTTCCTCAGGAACAATCTCTACTTTTGATTCCCGACTCCGAACGCCATTCACGATGTCCTCTACACTTCGATACCCTAGCGATAGCTTACCATTGTGCTTCCCTGTCCTAGTACGTTGTTTGTGACCCATCTTAACATTGTCAACTATGGTATCACGTTCAAGCTGTCCTACAGCCCCCATGATATGCAACATGAATTTGCCGTGTGACGTTGAGGTGTCGAACTGTTCAGTCATGGACATAAAAGCGACGTTACTCTTATTCAGAATATTAACGATTTGTGAAAGATGCTCTGCATTTCTCGCCAATCTATTAAACTTCCACACCAGGACAGTATCGAATAAATTATTTTTTGCATCCTGAAGCATCTGCTGCAGCTCAAAACGATTATCCCTGCTCTTGCCACTGATGCCTCTATCCACATACTCACGGTAGATTTCATGGTTGTAGAGCTTACAGTAGTCTGTCAGCGTTTTGAGCTGTGCATCGATGGAATAGCCATGCTCAGCTTGCTCTTCCGTGCTTACACGAACGTATATAGCAACACGACGCACCTTATCTGCAATAGTTAACATGAGAATGATCGCTCTAGTTCCAGCACGACCCTACCTTGATTTAAACGGATTTGCTGTTGATTTTGCATTGTAATTCCTCCATGTTATTTGTGAATAATATTTGATTTAACGATGCACTGCCATGTACGACAGCTTTTGATATATCCCTGTTAGGGGGAAGCGTGATTTTATCAAATAAGCTCTTAAACAGCTTCTTTTGCTGTTCATGCGGGGAGGTTTGGACCATAGCCCACAAATTCTTCAATGCGGTAAGAATTTTATCGCTATCAACCAATTGTATCTGTTGATTGGCGAGCTTTTCTTCAACACCTCGCAGGGCCTCTTGCTTAACAGCTTTCTGCTCTTCGAGTTCTTTAAGCCGTACCACTAGAGTTTCCTGAGGGATATATTCCTCTTCAAATAACTCAAAGCATCTCTGCTGCCGCTGATCAAATGCAGCCAACTCCTTAATCAGACCTCTCTTTTCATCCTCAAGAGGTTTACGGCTTAGATCCCGCTTATCGTTCACCGTCGCGATAATTTGATTCAGTAAAGGAGGTTTAGTCACAAGCTCCTGAATTTGTTGAGAGAACCAACGATCCATATCATCTGCACGAATCGCGTTTAAGCTACACGCAGCGGAGCCCTTACTCCTATAGATCGAGCATACATAGTAGTAGTTCTTCCGAATTGTCCCGTTTTTGTTATAGCTCTTCGTGTGCGCTGCAATCGCTTGGACCGCGAATAGTATTTCTTTTAATATTTCCGGATGAAGTGGTTCCTTGCTCTACCGTCTGCCCACTCGTCCTCTTTGGTAAACTGGATTTCAGTCGGGGCCATCATGATAAACATATCGCTTCCGTCAAAATAAGTGTTTATGGAGTGATCTTCTTGGTAGGTTAGAGCTACCCTGACTTTGATGGTGGTGGATTGGAGATGCTCAACTCTTTCCTGTTCTATTGCTGCTAATGCCAGAAAGTGAATCGTGCCTTCAGGATCTAATGATGTTTTGAGAAAATCAAAGATCCGTTGTTGCTGTTGCTTGTTCATAGTTAGCCTCCATTTTTTGATATTTTTGAGAAGGTATAAATGTAAAAGACCCCTACTCCGATTTAGGAATAGGGGTTAGTCCTCCTTTCTTGCAAGTACCTTACTTAACATGATAATAATATCTACTTATACTTTGTTACAATTCGGTTGAGCCTAGTGTTATGGGTAAATTATACAAAATCATATCCAACCTTTGATCTGATAATGTTATCATTGCAATACTACCTTGTGGATTGGAAGGAACTATATGTCGATCAAACTTGCAGTAGCTCTGGAAGACAATAAAGTATTTAGGCATATAAGTGAACGAATAGACCACTCAAAATCATATACTTGTCCTATTTGTTCGGCAGTAGTCCAAAGTAAAAAAGGACAAGAGCGTCAGCATCACTTTGCTCATGCTCCAGGCTCTAATTGCTCAGCAAACGAGGAAACTATCCTCCACTTTAATGCAAAACACTACCTTGCTTATTGTATAAAAAATAAAATTGATATTGTATTTAATACACCACTAGAAGTCATTCCACCTAAACTAAAAAACATTTTTTCCAGCCTCGGTATGAAGGAATATCCGTTGTCTCTTATCTCCCTTGCTTCATTTTATAAAAGTCGTGGGACAAGAGTTGAAAAAGGAATTGGACCTTATATTGCTGATGTCATTATGCTTCTGCATGAGAAAAATATAATGAAAGATGCATCAGAGACCGGCTTCGTTTTCGAGATTTTTGTAACTCATGAAATGGAACAGGAAAAGCAGAAATGGTTCATTGATCATAATGTCAATTTCCTTGAACTTGTACCTAAATCAGTTGACGACAATACCTTTGTATTTCTAGTTCAACGGTTATGTATTCCTGATTATTTCTCAGACCTTCAAACGAAATTCATACAATCGAGTACAGATACTTTCCACCGTGAAATAAGCGAAATTGTTAGTAAGAATATTCAAATAGAAGAAGTTCAAAAAGTTGAAAAAGCTCTAAAGCTTAAAGCGTGGGATTGGGTAGTTGACCATATTCTTTACAAGGATGATTTACGTGCATGGGTACCTGATGAAATACAAGATGAAATGAAAAGTATAACTGTTAAGCCCCTCTGGGATCATGAAATAAGAAAAGTTAAGATGTTTGGAGCCAATTATAAAAAGGTCAGGGAGCATAGAATGGTCTTTGCATTGGATGATTCAAATCGAGAATTTCTTATTTTAAATGAAAAGATCCTTCTTGCCGAATTGCTAAAGGTATTATCGGTTGCATACCCCGCTGAAATGATTATTGGTAAGTCTCTACAAGGAAAAGAAGGGGTCATTGGATTCCGTCAGAAACCGAGTAGAACGAGGACCAGTAAATACAAATGAATAAAATTAATAAGCTCATACTGAAGACCCTTCTCACAACAAAAATAGAAGGGTCAGTTAATGTCTTCGTATTCTTTTCTAAATCTACTAGGTAGATTATAATAATTCCTCTTCGAAAATTACTTTATCAAACGATTCAATAATTGTTTTTTTATTATGAAATAAATACTCTTTTTCTTTTCGAGACTTCCTTGCAGAGTATTGAAGCGAGTATGTTTTCCCAGGGCAAGATTGATATAAATTTGATATGTTGTCATTATCCCTTCCTATCAATTCCCCATCCATCACATCACCGAATATCCATGGAGATCACTCGCTTCACCTCTCACGCAGTTCCAAACACATCCTCAAATGCACGAATCGTCTCCTTAGTCTTGGAATGATCCAGTACCGCGAATACAATTTGTTCAAAAAGCAGGCCATACCCCTCCTGCTCCAGCAGCTCCTTCCACCAGCGGGCCACCTCCAGGGGATTATTGCGGAAGACGCCGCAGCCGTAAGCTCCCAGCACCAGATGCCGGTCGCCGCTGGCGGCGAAGAGGGCCAGGGCCAGCTCCATTCGCTCCTGCATAATCTGCTTCGACTGCGCTGCGTCTTCCCCCTTCAGCAGCACCTGCCCGTAATTCACAGCTGGCAATGTCAGCACCGAAGCCGTCACCGGCTCAGCCAGCAGCTCAAAATGTTCATCACGGAAGAACACCACATCCGGCGAATAGATCGCATAATGGGTATACATCATAGATGGCGTATTCCGGTTGGTCTTATAGTAGTCGGGATTGCGCAGCTGGGTGGCGTACAAGCCGCTTGAAGCTGCCAGACTCTCCTCCTGAGCCATCGCCCCGTTCAGGAATCCACCGCCTTCGTTCTTCGCACTGGCGAAATTAAGCACGCCTACCTGCTTCGTACCGGCCTCAGCCAGATCCAGGATCGTTCTGACCGTCGCTTCCCCCGCTACTCTAATACTAGCCGTGGACAATTCCACATCGGCAGGTTCGCTTTCCAGCCTGGACTGAGCTGACTCTGAGCCTATTAGAACCTGCTCAACCTCTACCTCAGCTTGTTGTTCCAGCCTGTTCTGGGCTGACCCTATCTCATCCTGCCCAGCCCCTCTTTCGGCCTGCATTTCCATCCTCAACTTCGCAGCCCCAGCCTCCGCTCTAAATCGCGCCAATAGCTGAAGTCCCTTCTCCGGCGTAATCGTTTCACTCTGATCCTCCGAAGTCTGTTGCGCCGAAGAGAAGTCCACCCATGATCCTTGGTACAGATATTTCCCTTCATTCATATAGCGCAGAGTGTCCTGAGCAATTTCTTTACGATTCTTGTTATTCATAAGGTTTTGTCCTCATTTCTTGATCTATTGAATTTTTTCGTCTTTATACCGAATAAACCGTTTAAACACCAATAATTTGTTTAAATACGATAAATGTCCTATAACTCTTTCCCCGCATGACTGGCGGCAAGGGCTGTTTGTTATTCCGCTTGCGGCATCTGCAGCAGCTGCTTGACCTCCGTGAGCGCGAAGCCCAGCAGATTCTTGCCCCGCCATTTCAGCGTGTCCTCAGCAGAGGGATGATCCTTGGACAACCCGATTCCCCAGACTCGGTCGACGGGGCTGGCTTCCACAAGGATGCGTTTATTCGTATTGATCAGGTATAAGCCCAATTCAGCGTTTTGCGAGAATTTAGCCAGATTGCCTTTTTTGACAATGTCATAGCAGTGCTTCTCCCAGATTTCGTTGTCGAAGCCCTGCACCACCCGCCCCTGAGCCTTCATCGTCTTCGGATGCTTCGCCTCCATAATCTCGGCCAGCACGCCGCTATCGTTGAACAGCCGGGCTTTCTCTGCCATCATATACTGTTCCGTGCAGCTATATTCCACACCATCCGCCGTGAACCGGCACGGCCACCACTGGCTGAAGCAGCTCTGATTGATACTACCGTCCGATGGAGGTGTGTGTCCCCAGAACAGCAGGTACTTGAACTTCTGTCCGGCCCGGCACGCCGCTTGCAAGTCTGTTAACGTATATCTCATCGGAATCCCCTTCTCTATAGCTTATGTTATTGATTATTAGTTATTATCTAATTGTTATTATCAGAATATATAATTATCCATTGTTTGTCAAGCGGTGATATTCACTCCTTCATGGGTCATCCGCTTCTGCATACACGGCGAGCAACCTGTTGCTTATATGTTCAGAGTACCGTTACTGTGGAGCGACAACTACTCTAGATCACAACTCCTCTACGTTGGCGACAGTGCCAGTAGCAGCAACCAAAAGTAGCCTACCCAGCTTGTAACTGTATTTCGTACATCTATATTTGTGAATTGAGCGGCCAAAACAAATATAGCTGCATTTCGTACATTTATTTCTCTCTATTTAGGGGTGAAGTAGCCTTTTGACGGAATATAGCTGTACAGAATACACTTAAAGTTGTTTTAGGCCCATATGTACTCGAAATAGCTGTACCAAATACAGTTACCCTTTAGTTCAGCACCGATCAGTAGCAGCAGCAGCAGATACTCCCCACAACTCTACTTATCCTACCGCGCCCTCCAAGTTACCTGAAATGAACAACAAAAAGGACGTGAGCCACGTCCCTCTAATCAGCCTATGCTATTCCACACCTCTAGATCACCAGATATTCCGCATTCTTCTCACATTCTGCACAACGGGCCGGCGGGTCCCAATCCGAGAACACCGTCTCCTTCAGATCGACAATATCCGGGGCATCCTCGTACTCATCTACAAATTGCTCAATGGCCAGCTCCACATGTTCTTTGCACACTACATACATTCCTTCAAGCATCCCTTTCTGTGCCGCTGCGGCTTATACTCCTTCTACTGTTCTACCATACTTTCCGCCAAAAGAAAACTCCCTACGCCCCGAATTTCAGCCCGCCGTAATCACACAAAAGCTCCCCTGACCTCAAGGGTCGTAAGGGGAGTTCCTGATTACATGCTGTGCGCTGAATTCGCGTTCAGCTTATTCGGTCGCCGGGGCTGCCTTCGGAGCTATGCTTGTCAGCTCCACCGGCCGATCCAGCTCATACAGCCGCCGGTAGCGCGGCTCCCGCTTCATCAGCTCCGCATGAGTACCGCGCATCTCCACAGCACCGTTCTCCATGAAGATGACTTCGTCCATCTGCTCCGCGCCCACCAGGTGATGCGTTACCCAGATCAGTGACTTGCCAGCCATGGCGTCAAACATCGTGGCCAGCAGCTCGCGCTCGGTGCGCGGGTCGAGGCCCACGGTAGGCTCATCCAGAATCACCACGGGTGTATTCTGCAGCAGGATACGGGCCAGCGCAATCCGCTGGCGCTCCCCGCCCGAGAACCGCTGGCCGGCTTCGCGCACCGGCGTAGCGTAACCCTGCGGCAGCGAGGAGATCAGCTCATCCACTCTGGCCAGCCGGCCAGCCTGCTGAATCGCTTCCTCCGATGCCTCCGGGTCCCCGAGCCGGATATTGTTCGCTACTGTGGTATCGAACAGATGCGGGCTCTGGTTCAAGACCGCGATCACGGAAGGGATCCGCTCGCCGTAGGCGGCGGCATCAATCCCGTTGATCACCGCTTCTCCCGCAGACGGCTTCAGCACGCCTTGGATCACCTTCAGCAGCGTCGACTTGCCCGCGCCGCTGCGGCCGATGATGGCGATCTTGCGGCCCTGCGGGATATCCAGCGTCAGATCGTGAATCGACCAATCCCCTTCCTTGTCATAGCGGAAGCTGGCACTGCGCAGCTGAATGTGGGTGCTGTACACCTCAGGATGCAGCTGCTCCTGTCCTGCCTCGTTCAGTCCGGCCATTTTGCGCAGGACAGCCGGGTCCAGACTTCCCTGCAGCGGGTCCGGCCCGTGCCCGGCGGCCAGGGCAGGTTCCGCTTCCACGCCAGACAAACGTTCCAGCGAGTTGCGGTACTGCGGGATTTTCTCCACCGCCTCCGAGACGGGCAGGAACGCATCCGCTACCGGGAACACGACCAGCACGAACGCGGCAATCAGCGTTCCGGCGATCGCACCGTCGGCATATTGCCCTGCTGCCCAGTAGAGCAGGGAGAGCACGCCGATGCCCACAACGGCTTGCCCGATCAGCATCCGCAGGCGGGCCCAGCTGCGCAGGGCAGCGTCCGTACGGGCCACCGCTTGCTCATCTGCTTCATAGGTTTCCACGAACTGGCTCTGCCGTCCGCTGATCACCCAATCCCCCATGCCAAGCACGGCGTCGGTCAGTTTCTGGTAGAGCCGGTTGCGCTCTTGCTTCACCTGGCGCTGGCGCTTCTGTGTGAACAGCAGCGAGATTAGCGGCAGCACAGCGACCAGCACGAGAATATATAGTGCCATCAGTAAGGCAAAGGCCCAATCAAAGGTACCGAGCGAGATCACGGCAATGGCATAGATCAGCAGCGCGATAATACTGGGGAACACCGTGCGCAAATATACATTTTGCAAATATTCAATATCATCAGCAAGCATGCCCAGAATGTCTCCGGTCTTAAAGCGCGAAGACAGGAATAACGCCTGCGGCTCCAGGATGCTGTACAGGCGGACACGCATTCCCGAGAGGATGCGCAGAATCGTATCATGTCCAACCAACCGCTCCACATAGTGGATAACAGCGCGGCTGGTGCCGAACGTACGCACACCGACAATCGGCACATAGATCATCAGAATATTCTCCGGCGGAATCGACGCCTTGGAGATCAGGAATCCTGAGGTATACATCAGCGAGGAAGCCGAGAATACCGTCAGCGCACCCAGCAGAATAATCAACAGGAAACGCCAGAAATAGGCCGAGAAATAAGGAGCAAACCACCCTTCACGTTTCAATGGATTCCCTCCAGTTGCAATTGAATCAGCTCGTAATAAGCACCCTTGCGGGCGATCAGTTCCTGAGGTGTGCCGACTTCCGCCACCCGTCCCTGCTTCATGACAACCACCAGGTCCATATCGGTCATCCAGTGCAGGCGGTGGGTGGCTAGAAAGACCAGCTTGCCTGCAAACAGCGGCAGCATCGTTTCCTTCAGCTCATATTCCGTCTCAATATCGAGGTGGGCTGTCGGCTCATCCAGCAGCAGGATCGGTCTGCGGCTGAGCAGCGCACGGGCCAGCGCCACCCGCTGTTCCTGTCCACCGCTCAGCACCCGGCCGCCGCTGCCAATCGGCTCTGCTAAGCCTTGCGGCAGGGCTGCGGCCAGCTTGCTTAATCCGGCGGCAGCTACCACTCCGGCCACTTCTTCATCGGAGGCCTCCGGGTAGTAGAAGCGCACATTCTCCGCCAGCGAGCCGCTGAAGATATAAGGCCGCTGCGGAATATAAGAGGTCTGCTTGCGCCAGGCCTCATCCGTCAACGCACTGACAGCCGTGCCATTGATTCTAATCTGGCCGGAATCAGGGTGAAGGAAGCCGCCCAGTACATCAACCAGTGTCGATTTGCCGGCTCCGCTCTCCCCGATAATGCCGATTCGGCAGGCTCCCTTGAAGCTGAGGTTAACCTCATCCAGCGAAGGGCCGCCTTCTTCCTCATATTTCACACCGATGTCGCTCAGCGTCAGCTCCGATTCCGGCTTCCAGCTGAAGACGGATGCCGGAATCGACGCTGCTGTCCCCTGTTCCGTACCGCTTGGCTCAACCAGTACGGCCTGCGCCGTGTCGCGGTCAATGATGCTCTTCATCGCTTCGCCCGCTTCCTTGCCGTCCAGCGTAGCATGGAAGTCGGCCCCGACCAGCCTTACCGGCAGGAAATACTCGGGGGCCAGAATCAGGATGGTCAGCCCTGTCACCAGCGTCATCTGCTCATTGACCAGCCGCAGGCCCAGACTCACCGCCACTGACGCCACGGACAGCATCGTGAAGAAGTCCATCGCGAACGAGGACAGGAAGGCCACCCGCAGCGTCTTCATCGTGGCCGAGCGGTAGCGGTCGCTTACCAGCGCAATGCTCTCGCTGTGGCTGCGACTGCGGCCCAAGAATTTCAGCGTCTCCAGCCCGCGCAGTGAATCGACGAAATGGTTCGACAACGTGCGGTAGGACTTCAGCTGGCGGTCCATCTGCTTGCGTGCCGTCATGCCAATCAGGATCATGAACACGATGATGATCGGCATCGTTAAGGTAAGAATAATACCGCTGGCAGTATCCAGCGTATAGACATAGAACAGCAGTAGAAATGGCGTCACCGACATACCAACCATCCGCGGTATAATCAACTCCAGATAAGTGCGGAACTTGGTCACTCCCTCTAAGACAAGAGTAACCAAAGTGCCGGTTCCCCGGTCCCCTGCCAGTCTCGGCCCCAGCTGGAACAGCTTGTCCATCATGGCCCTGCGCATGCTGCTGCCTGTCGCCTCTGCGAACCGGTAAGATACCCGGCTCATCAGCAGGGCGCAGATGTGGCGGAGCAGAAACGCAAGAAGGAACAAGAGCGAAGTCGCCCATTGTTCCTCCAGCGGTTCTCCCGCGAACAGCGCAGATACAACCTCTGCCAGCGATTTTGCCAGCAGAAGAATGGACAGGCTTTGCACCAGGGTAAGGAAGCCCACGATCAGAAAGACCGGCTTTACTCCTTTGTACCCAAGCAAATTTTTATCCATTAGTATTCAAGATGCTCCTTCTCGTGAATCCGTTTGTGAAAGATAAAGTAACTCCAGATCTGATAGCCCAGTACGAACGGCAGCATCGTCAGCGCCACAATCGTCATCACCTTCAGCGAATAATGGCCCGAAGCCGCGTTGGTAATTGTCAGATTGAAGGCTTGATCAATCGAGCTGATCATCACGCGCGGGAATAGTCCCACGAAGATGGACGCTACCGAGAGGGCAAACACCGCACCGGTCATGCCAAACGCCCAGCTGTCCTTCTCCTTGGTCATGAAATATCCGGCCGCCACGTAAGCGGCGATACCCAGAATAATAATAATCAGCAGCCAGGTTCCGCGTTGCTCGAAGATATCCGTCATATAATATGTCATTACCACAAAAGCTACCAGCAGCGCGCCCAGCGGCAGCAGCAGCTTCTGGGCCAGCTTGCGCGCGCGCAGCTGCAGATCGCCGGTCGTGCGCAGCGTTGTGAACATTAGTCCATGCACCAGGCACATCATCACTACAGCCACACCCGCAAGTACGGTGTAGACATTGACGATGTCGGTAAATCCGGCACGCATCTGCATGTCCGCATCAATCGGCAGCCCTTTAATGAAGCTGGCGAAGACTACGGCAAGCAGGAACGGCGGCAGCAGACTGCCGAAGAAGATGCAGGCGTCCCAGGTTTTTTTCCAGGCCTGTGAGTCGCGTTTGCCTCTGAATTCAAAAGCCACCCCGCGCGCAATCAGCGCCAGCAGTGCGAACACAAACGGAATGTAGAATCCGCTGAACAGCGTCGCGTACCACTCGGGGAACGCTGCGAACATCGCACCCGCCGCTGTAATCAGCCAGACCTCATTAGCATCCCAGAACGGGCCGATCGAGTTGATCAGCACCCGCTTTTCACTGTCGTTTTTGGCCAGCAGCTGTGTCTGCATCCCTACCCCGAAGTCGAAGCCCTCCAGGAAAAAGAAGCCCACAAACAGCACCGCAATCAGCAGGAACCATAATTCATTAAGAGACATGTGGCCCGACCCCCTTGTTATACGGATCATGTGGCTGACCGTGATCTTGATCCATGTTGTACGGACCTTGTTTGATTACCTTAATGAACAAGCCAACCAATACGGCACCCAGAATCGCATAAATCGTTGTAAATGATATCACCGAGAATAGCACCTGACCGCTTGTAATATTAGGCGATACGCTGTCTTTTGTCTGCATCAGTCCGAATACCGTCCAAGGCTGACGGCCAATTTCAGTCATAATCCAGCCTGCGGTATTAGCAATCGGTGGAAGCAGCAGCCCCCACAGCATAAAGCGCATGAACCAGGTATTCGGACGGTCCATCTTTTTGCGCCACATCAGATACATCGCATACAAGCCAAGCACAATCATCAATGTACCAGCCAGCACCATAATCCGGAAGCTCCAGAACGTCGTGCGCACGGGCGGGATATAATCTCCCGGTCCATATTGCTGTTCATATTCTGCCTGCAGCTGATTCATCCCTTTAACTTCACCGGAGAACTTGCTGTACGACAGGAAGCTCAGCATATAGGGAATTTGGAATTCGTTAGTGTTTACTTTGTTGACCGGATCTATATTAGCCCATACGGTCCAAGGAGCCGGATCACCACTTTTGCCCCATAGTGCTTCAGTGGCTGCCATCTTCATCGGCTGGGTCCCAACCAGGTATTGTGCCTGGGCATGTCCGGCTACTGCCACACCAATAGAAGAGATAATCCCTACAATAGCTGCAATCTCGAACGATTTTTTGAAAAAAGAAACCTCCTGCTTCTTCAGCAGCTTATACGCGCTGATCCCCGTCACCAGGAATGCGCCTGTGGCATAAGCCGCCAGCACCGTATGCGGGAACTCGACCAGCAGCTGGCCGTTCGTAATGAGCGCGAAGAAATCATTCATCTCCGCCCGCCCATTATTAACCGCGAAGCCAACCGGGTGCTGCATGAAGGAGTTCGCCACCAGAATCCAGAAGGCCGACAGCATCGTGCCGAAGGCTACCAGCCAGATCGAGAGCAGATGGACTCTTTTGGACACCTTATCCCAACCGAAGATCCACAGCCCGATAAAGGTAGACTCCAGAAAAAAAGCCAGCAGCGCTTCTATTGCCAGCGGAGCCCCGAACACATCTCCTACGAAACGCGAATAGTCCGACCAGTTCATCCCGAACTGGAATTCCTGCAGAATCCCTGTTACTACACCGACTGCAAAATTGATGAGAAACAGCTTCCCCCAGAATTGCGCCATTTTTTTGTATTCCTCATTGCCTTTTCTAACGTACATGGTCTCCATAATCGCAATCAGGAGCGCTAGTCCAATGGATACCGGCACAAAGAAATAGTGAAAAATCGTCGTCGATGCGAATTGAAACCGTGACAGCATGACTGTATCCATATTTCTCCCCTTCCTGTTCCCTCAATTCAATAGATCTATTCTGTCAAAAATTCGAGGGAGTAAGTGTGATATATGTCACAACAAACAGGGCTTTCAGGGCTTAAAAACAATAAATTTGTGACAAATATCACAATATAGCGTTAGAATGCAAAAAAAATAAGACGGTTTTCCCGTCTTGGATTGGTTCTTGATGCTATAGCAAGCTTTATGCGTTAAGGTCTTATCATCAGGTAATCGAGATACCCTTCTTCAACGATTTGAGGTCGCCATTAGAATTGAGCAACAGCGGAAGCATCTTCATGCTACGTTCCATAGGAGAGTGACAGAGACGACAAGAAGGCGCATGTTCAAATGCGAAATTATCCCTCATCCATCCATTACAACCCTCATTGGTACAAGCCCAGATTGCAGTATTTTCTTCCGGTATTTCCTCCAAAGGTTTCTTCCGGTAGTTCATTGCCGTTCCTCCTTCCTTTATGTTCCAAAGGTAAACGTCGAATCCAGTCGTAATTCGTCTTTCTTTTCTTGAAATATCAGGAAGTTAATCCAAGATGTTCATCTATTTGATATTATAAAAAAAGACCGTCCCGACTTAAAAAAGCAGGGACGGTATCTTCTATTATTACAGTTTTACAACGTTTTCGGCTTGTGGTCCGCGGTTGCCTTGAACAACGTTGAATTCAACGCGTTGGCCTTCGTCCAAAGTTTTGAAGCCGTCGCCAGTGATTGCGCTGAAGTGAACGAATACGTCGCTTCCGCCTTCAACTTCGATGAAACCGAATCCTTTTTCTGCGTTGAACCATTTAACTGTACCTGTTTGCATGTGTGTTACCTCCACAAATTTAAATTAATATGTTCTTTTTATCTTCAAACAAAGAAAAAATTCACACATTGAGAAAGGTTGTATTTCTGAATCGACAGCCCTTTTCAATGTCAGAATTAGGTATCAATTGTATGAATGTTTTCATATTACCACACCTTTATAACAAAGGCAAGCTTGCTTATCCGAATTTAACCTTATTTCCCCTGAAAAGGCTGACTTCCCAATGTAAGGGTTATCAGCCTCCTTCTCCGTGACTGCTGTACTAGTATATGCGGCCTTTACAGCATTTATTCCTCGGGTTTCTCAAGAAGTTTTACGGTAACCTGCTTGACTTCTCCGTTGCGGTAAAATGTGATCTTCAGCTCGTCGCCAATCTTCGTTTTGTCGTATAAATATTTGCGCAGCTGCAGTGTAGAATGTATTGGCTGATTGTCAAACTTGGTAATCACATCATTAAGCTGCAGGCCGGCTTCCTTGCCCGGACCCACGGCATCCAGTACCACTACGCCGTCTGTTACGCTGGTTGGCAGATTCAGCTCCTTGCGCTGATCCTCTGCAAGCGGCACATACGGGTTGTTAAGATCTATCGAATATACACCCAGATAAGAACGGGCGATTTTGCCTTTGGCAGACAGCTCATCGGCGATATCCATAACATGGTTAGCGGGAATCGCAAAGCCCAATCCCTCCACACCGGTATCGGAAATCTTCATGGTGTTGATGCCAATCACCTTGCCGTTCAGATCAACCAGCGCACCGCCGCTGTTGCCTTCATTAATGGCGGCATCCGTCTGGATGACCTCCTGCTCCCAGTCGTATACCCCATCCTGATTCAGAGAGACGGGAATGGTACGTTCGGTGTAGCTGACAATCCCGGAGGTCAATGTGTCGCCCAGACCCAGCGGATTACCGATGGCAATTACCGTTTCCCCAAGCCGCAGCTTGGAGGAATCACCTATCTGCGCAACCATGTTGATTCCTTTGACATCGATGGAGAGTACGGCAATATCGCTCACCTTGTCTGTGCCCACCAGCTCTGCCTTGCGCGTCACGCCGTCAACGGTCACAACCTCCAGGTCACCCGAGCCGTCGATAACATGATTGTTGGTAATGATATAAGCCTTTTTGTTGTCCTTTTTATAAATTACGCCTGAGCCCAGTGCCGACTCATCGAGAATTTCCAGTTCCTTATTATCTTCCTTGTGGTTGATAATGCTGACCACCGCCGGACGAACCGTCGCAGCAGCCTGAATAATGCGTTCATAGGGATCACCGCTGCTTGGTGCCACATTCTGGACCCTTACCGGCTCTGCCACTTTCTCCTGTGAGAGCTGACCGGTTACCAGACTGAATAGCAGAACGGCAACCACCGCACTGATCAAGGAGCTGATCGCGGATATTTGCAAGGTGGACAGACCCCGCCGGCTCTTGCGCACCGACCATGTCCGGTTATTCGACGAACTTGATGTTTCCGCACGTTCTCTGCGCCGTGATACCTTGGTTGAATAGAAATCGTCATCAAACAATCCCACCGGTAATCCTCTCCCCTCTATCGCCAGTGCATTCAAGCCTCGAAAGCCAAGTACCCACGCGCAGATATTCCTCTTATCTATTAGACTCCACTAAGCCTTAAAAAGTTTCACTTTATTCATTCACCACAAAATGGTATTAACTAAGCTGCCAACTCTGAAATACTTGTAATTTCCTTGGTTTCACGGAATATTTCACAGCTTGAAAGAGTAGACTAGGGGTATAAGCCATGAACGCTACCCTGCTTCTCGTCTGTTTACAATTGTATCACAGCCAGATGGCAAGACACTGACTTTCTCAGGTAAAATAACTGTAAACTTTTACACCAAAATAATGATTTCAGTAAAAAGGAGCTGCTGAACCATGGAATCGTTCTCCACCAGCATGGACCTGGTACAGTTCATTGGTAAACTTGGTGATTTGAAGGATGAACACTATCATATGACGCTGGCTTTCAATGCCATGATGGAGCTGTTGATCGAAAAAGGGCTGGTTACCCGCCAGGAGCTGGAGCATAAGACTGCAGAGCTGAACCAGCTTATGACTGGCTCACCTTATCCCATGGCGTAGGACGGTCAAAGTAAGTGTCGCACAGCTTGAACTCAGTGTCCTTATAGAAAGTGCCCCGGTCCTCCATCGCACAGCGCACCGACATTCTGGCCAGATCAATCATATTATGGTCTCTGCTTAAATGAGCCAGATAGGCCCGCTTGGTGCGTCCTGTCAGAATCTCACTCAGTGCTGCCCCTGCAGCATCATTAGATAAATGACCCATATCGCCCAGAATACGGCGTTTCGTATTCCACGGATAACGTCCCATCCGCAGCATTTCAATATCGTGATTAGCCTCCAGCACAAGCACATCGGCATCCGAGATTGCCGTTCTCACTTTATCGCTCACATAGCCCAGGTCGGTAGCCACACACAGCTTCTCGCTGCCGTCATAGAAATTATAAGCGACCGGCTCGGCCGCATCATGCGAGATGGCGAAGGACTCCACGCGCAAGCTGCCGAAATCCCTCTGCTCCCCCGACTCCAGAATGACACGGTTATGCTCGGCAATCTTGCCGATCCCCTTCTCAATGGCTCCCCAGGTGTTGGTATTGGCATAGATGGGAAGATCATATTTGCGTGCCATGGCTCCAAGTCCGCGGATATGGTCCGAATGCTCATGGGTGACGAGAATGCCGTCAATATCGCTCCCCGTCAGCTCGCGCATGGCCAGCAGCTCATCGATCCGCTTGGCGCTCAGCCCCGCGTCAATCATAAGTGTGGTTTCCCCGTTGCGGACCACCGTCACATTCCCGGTAGAACCGCTCGACAGAACTGTAAATGATATTCCCATAATTCCTGCTCCTTCTACTCTGTTGTCTTGGGACTGATAATGTCCGCACTGATCGCGTCCACATAATAGGTGCTGCCATCCTCCAGAATGAACCGCCACATGGGCGAAGCCACCTGGCTCTCCGAATTGAACAATTCGCCGTAATACCCCAGCTCAATCTCTTTCACCACGGCGTCTAGAGGGAAGTACTTCTCGATCAGGCTGCTCAGCGCCTGCGAGGCCGGAAGCACCTTCTGCTCGCCTTCCCCACTGCTCGCTCCAAGCTCAATCTTCGGCCAGCGGTAGGCAACAATTTTCTGTTCGCTGGTAATCAGCTCCAGCCTCACCCGGAACAACGACCATTTCTCCTGCACCAGCGGGTGGAGCACGAAAGTGCCCACGTCACTCTCCTGCGAGTCGAACCGGTAGCTTGCGATATCCGGGATCTGTCCCTCCAGCGCCTTGCTCAGCTCAGAGAAGGACGAATAGATCAGCTTGCTGTCGATCGGATTCTCCAGCTTCACCAGCGGCTCATTCTGCCCCTCGCTGGAATAGCTGTAAGTAATCGCAGGCAGCTTGGGCGTGGCCGCCGGGATCGGAGACAGAATCCGGATTCCCTTCTGCTCCATAACGGCCTGAGTTTCCTTGGACAGGGAAGTGAAATCAAGATTCGCGCTGACCTGCTCGCGCAGATCCATCCACAGCTGGTAGCACAGCAGCAGGTTCAGTCCCAGAAAGGCGAAGATCAGCACATTTTTGGCTCTTCCCCAGTCCATAGTTACTCCTCCTCAAAGTTTTGTGAGCCGTTCATCCTGATTTATCTTCGTACAAAACTACTTCGTAAGCATAATCCGCACTTAATTCAATGTATAAACACTGTCATCTTCAAGTGTGACCTTCCAGACCGGAAGCAGCTGCAGCTTGTCTTCCTTCAGCACCGGCACATATGCAGGAATGATGTCCTCCACAGGCGACACCTTGCCCAGCTGGTCCAGCTGATTCTGCAGTTCTTCACCTCCGGATAACTCCACAATCTTTTTCACGGCCTTCGTATTGTCGACATACATCAGCGAACGTTCATAATGGGAGACCGTGCCCTGCTGCAGCTCCACATGGATCGTGCCATACTGCAGCTGCGGCTTGCTGATAATGGGATAGGAGCCGTTCGGATAGGAGCCGTAATATTGCTGGAACGAAACCTTCCGTTCCTGTCTGCCCTCTTCCGTTGCCGCCAACCGATACGTTCCATTCCAGCCGCCATGCTGGTTGACGAAATCCACCGCCTCCAGCGCATCCATCGCCGGGGTGCTCTCTCCCGCAGGCAATGCGGCCGGATCGCTGTAGCTCATCCAATTCCGCTCACGGTCCACCTGCAGACTGCGCTTGCTGTCCGTATAAATCTCGGAACCATCCTTCTCCGGGATATAGCGGGTACTGCCGGCATCAAAGAACAGATTGCTCTGCATTTGTTCAATCGTATAGAAGGCTGAAGGCAGCGTCGCCTCAACCAGCGGTATCTTGGCTTCCGGCACATAATATTTGCCCATCACTGAGGTATAGGAGGTCAGATTCTGACCCAGCTCCACATGCTGCTGCACATCCTGGACCGTCAGGTCCGCTTTAGCCGCTTCATATACGATATCTCCGCGTGTGCTGAAGAAGATGACATGCGCTTTCGAATCATTTTTAATATTGTAAATCCAGATGCGGTCAATGCTCTCCCGCTCAAACAGCGAATCCGGAGACAGCTGCATCACACGCTGCAGCAGGGTTACCGGAATGCCTGATCCGAAGGACAGCTCAATGCCCGGATTCTCGCTGCGAATCTTCTCCCAGTCGAAATCCTGCACAGCCCGGCGCTGGAAGCTCTCGAAGCTGCGACCTTTCAGCCTGTTGAAGATGAGGCTGTAGAAGGTAGAGCTCGGATAGAATAGCTTGTGCTTGCCGTCGCCCATATGAATAATCATCTTGTTCGGATAGAGCAGATTCTCCACCTTTTCTTCCGGCCCCATGTTATCAGCCTTAACATACAGCGTCTCGGACATAACCGCAGAGTCGCTGCCCGGCAGCCGATAGATCAGATAATAGCTCTCTATAAGACTTCCAAGCACAAGCAGGGCAAGCAGCCACGATTTCACTCTTTCCTTCATGCCTCACTCCCCCTTTGGATGTTCAGAGGCAGTGTAAAGGTGACCTGTGAGCCTTCATTAAGCTCTGATTGGAGGGAAATCGAACCTCCGTGCGCCTTCACAATTTCCCGGGCAATGGACAAGCCAAGTCCGGTTCCACCCATATTGCGTGAACGGGCTTTATCCACTCTGTAGAAGCGTTCAAAGATCCGCTCGATATCTTTTTTGGGAATGCCAATACCTGAATCGCGTACCGAGATCGATAGCATGCCGTCCTCGTTCTTCAATGCCTCCAATTGAATCACCCCGCCTTCCGGCGTGTATTTAAGCGCATTGGAGAGCAGATTGCCCAGCACCTGATCAATCTGATCGCGGTCAAGCCAGGCATCCGAGACATCCGCATGCACCTGGGTGGTAATCTGAATCCGCTTCTGGCGGATCTGGAACGAGAAGCGGTCGGCTACATCCTCCAGCATCTCGGCGATATCCGTCTGCTGAATCCGCAGCCGTGCTTCCTTGGAATCAAGGCGCGAGAGATGCAGCAGATCGGTAACCAGGCGGATCATTCGCTCCGTCTCATTGCGGATAACACCCACGAACCGAACCGCCAGCTGCGGGTCCTCCAGTGCGCCGTCATCCAGCGCTTCGGCATAACTCTTGATTGTCGTAAGTGGTGTACGCAGCTCATGCGAGACATTCGCCACGAATTCACGGCGCGATTCCTCCAGGTTCTCCTGCTCGGTTACATCCTGCAGGACGGCGATAGTTCCGGCGATTCCGCCCTCCCGGCGGTGAATCGGCGTAAAGGTAACCCGGACGATATTGGAGTCGCCTCCGTCGATCTGGGTCAGATTCAGCATCGCCGATTGGGCGTTTCCCTTCGCCAGCGACCCGGTCTGCTCATGGTCCAACCCGAGCAGCACGTCCAGCGGCGATCCTTCGGGCAGCGGGCCTTCCGCTCCCAGCATCAATGCAGCGCGGCGGTTCATCAGAATGACCACTCCGCTCTCATCCGTAGCTACCACACCATCACTCATGTTGGTCAGAATGGACGCCAGCTTCTCTTTCTCTTCCTCATTCTGTGACAATGCTTCGCGCAATCTTCCTGTCATATAATTAAATGCCTGGCTAAGCTGTCCGATTTCATCATTGCCGAACACCGGCATCTTGCGGTTGAAGCGCCCTTCGGCCACCGCTGTGGCATGGCGGGTCATTTCCTTGATCGGCTGGGTGATCGTATGGGCCAGAATCACGCCCAGCACAGCCGTAAGTGCCAGCGCCAGCAGCAGCCCCGAGATGAATACACTGTTTATCCGGCTCATCGTGGCATACAGATCCTTCATGTCGGCGGCAATATAGATCGCTCCTACTACCTTATCACCCGAAAGGACCGGCTTCGCCACCACCTTCTTGCGCACATTGTCATCGGCAATAATGTACTCCTCATTATCACTGATACCCTGCAGGGCACGGCTGACTACAGTCTGGGTATTCCGCTGGCCCACATAATCATTCTGCGAGGGCACCGAAGTGGTGATGATTTTGCCGCTGGCATCGAGTACCTGAATCTCTGCCCCGTTGATGTACAGATTGTTCACCATACCGCGCAGGCTCTCCACCGCAGTTTCTTCATCAGCGGTTCCCGCTTCACTGCCGAATTTATCGGCCGTTAGAATGGATAACATCTCGGCACGGGCTTTGAGGTCCTTAGTGAAGTTGTCTGTGAGTGAATTTTTCATGGAGCTGACGAAATACACACCGATCAGCTGCATCGCAATCAGAATCAGCAGCACGTAGATAATAATAAGCTTGGCCTGAATCGTCCGAAAAAAGGACAGTCCCTTCATCACAGCCCTCCGCTTTTGGGATTATGCATCAAATAACCAAGCCCGCGCCGCGTAAAAATATATTCCGGCTTGCTGGGATTCTCCTCAATTTTCTCTCTTAGACGCCGGATCGTGACATCTACGGTCCGTACATCGCCGAAATATTCGAATCCCCATACGGCCTGCAGCAGATGCTCCCGCGTCATTACCTTCCCGGCATGACGGATCATATAATACAGCAGCTCATATTCCCGATGGGTCAGATCTAGTGGTTCGCCATCCTTGTACACCAGATACATATCCGTATCAATGAACAGGCCGAAATGCTGGACCCCCTGCTTGCCCGCCGCAGGCTCGTTTGCCGCATCGGCCGCCGCCGGTTTATGCTGCCGCCGCATCTGCGCCTTGACTCTCGCCAGCAGCTCTCTTGTGCTGAAGGGCTTGGTCACATAATCATCCGCTCCCAGCTCCAGCCCCAGCACCTTATCGATCTCGCCATCCTTTGCGGTGAGCATAATGATCGGAATATCCAGATGGGCCGAGCGGATCTCGCGGCATACATCCATTCCATCCTTGCCGGGCAGCATCAGATCCAGCAGCATCAGATCCGGCCGTTTGGACAAGGCCAGCTCGACTGCACTGTTGCCGTCGAAGGCGCAGATCACCTCGTAGCCTTCTTTTTCAAGATTAAACTTCAATATATCAGCAATAGGCTGTTCATCGTCTACTACCAGAATCGTTCCCATCTGCATCTCTTTCGCTTCACCCTTCTATCTTTGCTTTAAGGTTCATTCCTTTATTTTAACATACCTGTCCCGGGCTAACATCCCAGCTGCGGCGCACAACCCGTGAGCACAGATAAAATATTTCAACCAAGTAGAAACGGCTACGCCGTCCTTAAAAGGACGGTACCCGTTTCAGCGAGAAATAGAAGGATAATTTATTGCGCGAAGCATATAAATTCTTATATTTAAACAGAAAACCGCCCGAACAAGTCCGGGCGGCCGAGAGGGTAAGCAGATGCTATTTCAGAATCTTCATTGGATTGATAGCTGTGCCATTCTTGCGGATTTCAAAGTGCAGATGTGTGCCGGTGGAGCGGCCTGTATTCCCCATCACACCTATCTTGGCTCCTTGCTCCAGGCGCTGGCCTGAAGTAACCGCAATACTGCTTAGATGTCCGTAATAGGTCTCATATCCATTGCGGTGATCGATAATGACCACATTGCCGTATCCGCTTTTGACTCCGGCGAAGCTGACCGTTCCGGCGTCCGCTGCTTTGATCGTGCGGTCGCTGGATACCATATCCAGGCCCTTATGGGCACGGCCCCAGCGCTCTCCGAAGCTGCTCGTAATTCTCGCCGCGCTTACTGGCCAGGCGATGCTGCCTGTCCCTTCGCCAACCACCTTAGTGCCTCGGTACACCACTTCAGGCAGTGAGGCCTTCAGCACGGTCTGGCCAAGCCACTCTTCCTGCACGACCTGTCCGTTCTCCTTGGTCAGGCGGTATTGCATGCTCTTAAGACCGGGCTGCCCCGGACGGACAACCTTACGTTTGCCTGCCGGCAATTGATCGCTCTCACGCACGATAATCTCCGGCTCGGTCACCACCTGCTCGCTGACCTGCTCCACGCTGACTACCGTAACATCAGGCTGCGGTACTGTTAACTGCAGCTGATCGCCAATCTGCAGGCTCAGCTCCTTCGCCTCAGGATTATTGCGTTTGATCTCGGCCTGCGAGAGCTCAAACTGCGTTGCGATGCCCGATAAGGTGTCGCCTTCCTGCACGGAATAGAGCAGCGGAGCCTCCTTGCCTTCGGTAAGCACCGTTACAGCTTCTTCCACATTCAACACTTTGTTGGGATCTGCCTTGACTGGAACCACTGCGATCTGCTCGCGGATCTGTACCGACTTGATCTGCTCAGCTCCTGCTGCCGCTACTGCCATGGCCGAGCCAGATGCCGCCGTTCGTTTCAGTATACTGCTGTCCTTAGAGGCCTCAGTCTGCGGTATGTAATGCGCTTTCACCCCTTGCAGTACGGCATTTGCCGTTTCCTGATCCTTTACGATGCCTATCGCTTTGCCGTCAACAGTCAATTGTACGCCAACTGCATAAGCCTTCAGCATACCGTCCAGCTTGTCCAGCGTGGATTCGCTATTGATCTCCGGCTTGTAGGCACGCTGCTTCTCGGTAGAGATGCCTTCCGTCTGCAGCACCATCACCGAATCCGGATACTTGCGCTGGTACTCCTGCTGTTTGGCATCAAACAGCTGTTTCAGCTGAGCCTCCTGCTCCAGGGTTCCGATCTCCTGGCCTTGAACCATTACGCGGTAATATGATACCGTATTTGCTCCGACATATTTCTTCTGCGCACCAACCACCACAGCACCCAGCAGGATAACCCCTGCGGCTGCGGCAATCCAGGAGCGGCGGAATCGCCGCGAGCCGGTAAGCTGCAAGAACCCCCGGGATTCACCGGAAGATTCCTCATGCCGCTGATGCTCTGTACCGGATTCTGTGGCAGCCTGCTCACTGCCCTCCAGTTTCCCCACCCGGTTCATGATCTTGAATTTTCTCATGAAACTCTCCCTTTCAATCTACTCATCACCCGTTAAGAGCTGCCAAGCTTATTGTAAGTGCACTGATCTATCGTTCTGCCGCCTAGAATATTCTGTCTGCATTAGTATGAATTTATATATAATATGGCGCTCTAAAAGGTTACAAAAAATTAACCCATTACGATCCTTGTTTACTGTAACATAGCTAGGAGAAAAATTTCAACTTTCTAAAAACGACAAAACCCGCCTCTTTCGCGGGTTTATTACATAAATATGGATTTTCAACAGCTATTTTGTGTCTGAAAATCAACTAATTTTTCCAGACAATGCCTATGGCTCACTGCTGGTTGTAAGCATTTTCATTAGAGCATCATACTCGTCTGGCTCTACGTATTTGGCAATTACCTGCTGCAGCTCTTTCACCTCATTCTCCGTCAATCCGTCTTCCATTGCTGTGGAAATCTTTAACATCTCATCCTGGGGTAATTTGGACATTAATATGTTGAAAATATTAACCTTTTCCACAGAAGGCAGCTGGTCCTTCCAATCACCCAAAGCCTCCGGTGTCATCACCAGCTGCTGATCCGCAGGATCCCCGTCTTGTTCTGCGGCTTCATCCCCGCCGGTTGAAATCTCACCCATTACGGGCAGAGAATTCTCCGGGACCGTTTCTTCTACAGGTTCATCTGTGCTGCCGGATGGTTGGTTGGAATTAGTGCCGGTCCCAGGTTTTGGGCTGCCAGACTCAGCCTTATTGCTGCTCTTGTCACTGCCTACGGTATTGCGGGCTCCCGCCCCGGTCAGGGTGCGAATCATCCCGCTGAAGCCTGGCGCCGGCGTGTCCAGCTGTATATCAAAGCTTGCCAGCACAGACTGGATATAGGCGTTCACGACTACACCGGTGGTCAGAATCGATAACGTGCTTGCCAGCACTACAATCAGACATACGCCAAGCGCACGCTTGAATAGATTCATAGTTGTTCTCTCCCTCCATCCTCCCAGTATTGACCAGAATTCACTGCTGGAAACCTGGGCATGGCTGGATGGACATAGCAAAAAGAGCCTCATGGAGGCTCCCCGATAAATCATTCTTATTTAGATATAGATAGGCATAACCTGGTTCGTCTGCTCACGATTGCGTCCCACCGAGAAGATGGCAATGGGAATGCCGGTCAGCTCGGATACACGCTCTACATATCTGCGGGTATTCTCCGGCAGATCAGCCAGTGTCTTGGCTCCTGTGATATCCTCACTCCAGCCTGGAAGCTCCTCATAGACCGCTTCACATTCACCCAGCATCTTGAGACTGGCAGGGTAATGGGTGATCACCTCACCGCGGAACTTGTAGCCGGTACAGATCTTGACGGTTTCTAGTCCGCTGAGCACATCCAGCGAGTTCAGCGACAGTCCAGTCAAACCGCTAACGCGGCGAGCATGGCGCACTACCACGCTGTCGAACCAGCCTACACGGCGGGCGCGGCCGGTAACCGTGCCATATTCATGGCCAGTTTCGCGGATGTAGTCTCCGGTGGCATCATTGAGCTCGGTAGGGAACGGTCCATCGCCGACACGGGTCGTATAAGCCTTGGCAACTCCGATAACCTGCTTGATCTTGGAAGGGCCAACGCCCGAGCCGATGCAGACGCCGCCTGCCGATGGATTGGATGAAGTCACGTAAGGATACGTGCCTTGGTCAATGTCCAGCATGACTCCTTGCGCACCCTCGAACAGTACTCTTTTCTCCTCATCAATCGCATCATTCAGCACGACTGAAGTATCGGTGACATAATGGCGCAGCACTTCGGCATACTCCAGATATTGCGTCAGAATCTGCTCCACATCCAGCGCTTCCGCGCCATAGACCTGAGTAATAACCTGATTCTTCTCACCCATCAGATGGCGCAGGCGCAGCTCGAATTCCTCGGCATCCATCAGATCGGCAATCCGGATACCGTTGCGTGCAGCCTTATCCATATAACAAGGACCAATCCCTTTACGGGTAGTGCCGATCTTGTTCGGTCCCTTGCGGTCTTCCTCCAGCGCGTCCAGCAGCATATGATAAGGCATAATGACATGGGCACGGTCGCTGATAATCAGGTTCTTCGTATCGAAACCATTCTCATGAATATAGTTAATTTCTTGAATCAGTGCTTCGGGATTAATAACCATTCCGTTACCAATGACACAAGTCTTCTCTTTATAAAATACACCGGACGGGATTAAGCTGAGCTTAAATTTCTTGCCATCAATCAGAATCGTGTGACCGGCATTGTTGCCTCCTTGATAACGGGCGACCACATCCGCGCTCTCCGCCAAAAAGTCAGTGATTTTACCTTTGCCTTCGTCTCCCCATTGTGTTCCCACGACGACTACCGTTGACATGTTCATTCCTCCGCAGGTGCTTGAGCGCACCATTATTTTCTATAATATGGGCCCTGTACGTGATCCTTATGTACGCAGCCCTCCGGATGCCCACGCGGTTTAACCCGCTAAAGCACAATACCCAGTGTAACAGCCGCTATTTTCAAAGTCAAATAAAAACGAACGATTACACCCTTGAAAGTGCAATCGTTCGGAAATTGTCGCATTTAGCTTATCCGGCAAAAGGTTCTGCATGTGCTCGCTCGTAGTTGACGAACTTGTTGAAGTTTTTGAGAAACACAAGCTCCACCGTTCCCACCGGGCCGTTACGTTGTTTGGCGATGATAATCTCGATAATATTCTTCTTCTCCGTGTCCTGATTGTAATAATCATCACGGTACAGGAACGCTACGATATCGGCATCCTGCTCAATCGAACCGGATTCGCGAAGGTCACTCATCATCGGACGCTTGTCCTGACGCTGCTCCACACCCCGGCTAAGCTGCGACAGCGCAATGACCGGAACATCAAGCTCACGGGCAATCTGCTTCAGGGTACGGGAGATTTCCGACACTTCCTGCTGACGGTTCTCTCCACCTTTGCCCCGGCCTTGAATCAGCTGCAAATAGTCGATGACGATCATGCCGAGGCCTTTTTCCTTCTTCAGTCTGCGGCATTTCGCACGAATATCCGTTACAGTGATCCCGGGAGTGTCATCAATATATATCTCGGCTTCGGATAGGGACTGAATCCCCATCGTCAGCTTGGACCAGTCATCGTCACTTTTGAAATCGCCGGTCCGCATCGTATTGGCATCCAGATTGGCTTCCGCGCAGATCATACGTTGTACAAGCTGCGGCGCGGACATTTCCAGACTGAAAATAGCTACCGTCTCTTTGGCGCGAACCGCTACATTCTGGGCTATATTCAGGGCAAATGCCGTCTTCCCCACTGATGGGCGTGCCGCCACGATGATCAGATCGTTGCGCTGAAAGCCATTGGTCATGTGGTCCAAATCCGCGAATCCTGATGGAATTCCCGAAGTGCCGCCTTTATTCTGATGCAGCAGCTCCACCCGGTCGAACACCTGCATTAACACATCGCGGATGGCGATGAAGCCGCTGCCGCTGCGCCGGTTGGAGATCTCGAGAATCCGCCGCTCAGCGTCGCTCAGCATGTCGGCAACATCTTCGCCGCCGGTATACCCTTCGCTTACAATCTGCGTAGCCGTGCGGATCAACCGCCGCAGCATCGCCTTCTCTTCAATAATCTGTGCGTAATATTCCACGTTAGCCGCAGTCGGCACCGCATGTGCCAGCTTGGCCAAATAGCTGACACCGCCGATATCCTCAAGCTGTCCCTTGTCCTGCAGTCTGGACGTCAGTGTAACCAGATCGATCGGCTGGCTCTCTTCTCCGAGCTGCACCATCGCCTCAAATATCATTTGATGCGGTTTATCGTAGAAGTCTTCGGTATTCACCCGTTCCATCGCTGTGATCAGCGCTTCATCCTGCAGCAGAACCGCTCCGATTACCGCCTGCTCTGCCTCCAGATTCTGCGGGGGAACCCGATCGAAAAAGAGATCTCCACCCATGCTACTCCTCCGTTACCTGAACCTTAAGCGCAGCCTTTACTTCCGTATGCAGTTTAACGTTCACTTCAATTAGTCCCAGGTGGCGAATCGGGTCGCTTAGCTCAATCTTGCGCTTGTCGATCACGATACTGTGAGTCGCAGCCAGTGTTTCAGCAATCTGCTTGCTTGTAATGGCACCGAACAGTCTGCCGCCTTCTCCGGCTTTGGCTTTCAGTGTTAAAGTCAGCTCATCCAGCTTCTTGCCCAGCTCCTGCGCTTCCTTCTTCTCATTATCCTTGCGGCGCTGCTCAGCAGCCGTCTGATTCTCCAGAGTCTTCACGTTGCCGTCTGTTGCCGGACGGACCAAACCGCGCGGCAGCAGGAAATTAGCTGCGTAGCCCTCCGATACTTCCTTGACCTGGCCTTTTTTGCCTTGTCCCTTAACATCCTGTAAGAAAATGACCTTCATTCGAACAGCCCCTCTTTCGATTCAATTTCAGCCAGCACCTGCAGCAGTCTGGCCTCTGCTTCTTTACATGTGCCTTCCAGCTGTACAGCGGCGTTGGAGAGATGTCCTCCCCCGCCCAGCTTCTCCATAACCACCTGCACGTTCATTCTTCCCAGAGAACGTGCGCTGATGCCAATCAGTCCGTCAGGACGCTCGCTGACCACGAAGGAAGCAATCACATTCGTCATCCCGAGCAGCGTATCGGCGGTCTGTGCGATCAGCAGCTGGGGAATCTTCATCCCCGGTGCCGTTACAACCAGTGCTATATGATCATACACCATCCGCGCGTGTTTGATAATTTCCGCCTTCGAAATATACTCCTGCAGATCCTCTTTCAGCATCCGCTGAATCAGAATCGTATCCGCGCCGATCCGGCGCAGGAAGCCTGCCGCCTCGAAGGTGCGTGATCCCGTATGCAGTGCAAAATGCTTCGTATCCACCGTAATCCCCGCCAGGAGCATCGTGGCTTCAAGCGGACTCAGCTTGATCTTGTCATGAATGTACTGCAAGAGCTCCGTCACCAGCTCACAGGTGGAGGAGGCATACGGCTCCAGGTAGACCAGTACCGCATCATTGATGAACTCCTCACCCCGGCGGTGATGGTCAACGACCACGATCCGGCTGGCATACTGCACCAGACGCGGTTCCATGGTCATCGAGGCCTTATGGGTATCGACTACAATCAGCAGCGTATGTTCAGACATTATCTGCAGCGATTGCTCCGTGGTAATAAATGACTTATACAGCTCTTCATCCTTGCGGATCTGCTCCATCATCCGTGTAATGGATGGATTTGGCGTCTCCATTACGATATAGGCTTCCACATTGTACATTTTGGCCGCCTTCAGCAGCCCGATGGCTGCACCGACCGCATCAATGTCCGGTATGCGGTGCCCCATAATCAGCACCCGGTCGCTCTCCTGCATCAGGTCGCGCAGCGCATGGGCAATGACGCGGGCACGCACGCGTGTGCGCTTCTCTGCGGCGTTGCTCTTGCCGCCATAGAAGGATAGCCGCTGGCCCGCTTTGACTGCGGCCTGGTCTCCGCCCCGGCCCAGCGCCATATCCAGACTGGATTGCGCCAGCGCCCCCAGCTCACTTGCCGAGTCGGCTCCGAAGGCCAGGCCAATGCTTAGTGTCATCGGCACCTTCAGATCAGCGGTCATTTCCCGCACTTCATCGAGAATCACGAACCGACTCTCCTCCAGCGCCTGCAAGCTGCGGTGATTCAGCAGCATCAGATAACGTTCGGAGGATAAGCGTCGCAGATAGACCTCATATTGCTTGCTCCATTCCGTAATCTCACTGGCCACCTTAGCAATCAGCGAGGTACGTTGCTGATCATCCATGCCTTGGGCCGATTCATCGAGATTATCCATCATCACGATTCCAATCGCCAGCTTCTCATCCTCGTAGCGCTCGCGCAGCACCACAAGCTCAGTAATATCATATAAGTAAAGCAGGCGTTCCCCCGGAATAATGACAGCCTGATAATACCTGTCATCCACAGTAATTTCGACCCGGGTATCCTTTAGTTGGCCTTCTTTGAGTACCTCCCGTTTGGAACCGCTGCCGTTAACCGAAGCCATCATATCAGGCAGCAAATCCTGAATGGTCTCGCCTACCAGTGTTTTGCGGGAGAAGATGTCTCCAGCGCAGCGGTTGTTCCATTCCACAGTCCGGTCTTCACTGTAGAGGATAATGCCAAGCGGCAGCATGCTGACCGCTTCCCCCTCCACCCGCTTGATCCGGAAGGACAGGCCATTGATATATTCCACCAGGTTGCGCCGGAACGCAATCTCCGTCTTCAGCATGGTGAAGGATAGGGTGCCTGCCAGAAACAGACTGGCAACACCAAGTACCCAGTTATAAATACTGACTACTATAATAAGAACCAGCAGCAGCATGAACGCCCAGACGGTATGATAGCCGTGCCAGCGTCTTTGCAAGAATTTAGGCATGAGCTCTCACCCTATCGTTTCGATTTCGTCACAAGCTCCCGCAGCGGGAATACCAGATCAATAATACCGATAATGCGCAGCGATGGCAGCAGAATTACCGGTACAGCCAGCAGGAAGGCAACACTCTTGTTCCATTTGCGTTCATGAGCCAAGAAGAAGAAAAACCCGATCGCCTGGATCATAAATCCAATACGCAGCAGCGGCAGCAGGTTGGCGGAGATCACCAGCAAGAAATTGCCCTCCGGCTTGGAGAACAACAGCTGAAGAAGCACACCGGCCAGGTAATACCAGATAACCGATCTCGGAAGTCTCCATTCACGAGCTGGCTTGAGCTTAGGAACTGCATAATCCATGCTGTTCAGAATCGGACGGACAATCGAATGCGTGATCACAGCGATCATAAAAGAGGTAACAATCATCGTCATTGGAATCATCTGTACCGTCAGTACACTGATCTGTCGCACCTGCTCCGAGGAGAAGCCCATATCAGTGAAGATTTGGCTGGTGGTACCGAATTCGGACAGCGGCGAATTCACCATCTGAAGCACATCATTCACATAGTTGGAGAGATCGAAATTAAACAATGCCGTGCCCAGCAGCAGGAGCAGTAGAAATTCACCAAGAATGGTTACGGTTCCGGCAAGCAGCGTAGAAAGGGCTGAGGCCCGTTTTTTGTAGAAGCGGCCCATTACCAGCCCAGGGATCAGGAAATACGCGGCTATCAAAATATAGACCGGCGTAATCAAGCCCACTATCAGCAGGACCGGCAAGATATGCAGTATGAACTGCCTGGTGTTCAGCGTAGTAAACAGCACTACTGCCGGAATAATCATAAATAGGGTAGTAATGATAAGCAGCGGGGTTGATAAAGATAGCAGCAAGAGCAGATACACGATGCTCCAGGCCACAGATGTCCAGCGAAATTTCAACAGTATTCACCTCTTACGCATATGTTCTTCTAGTGCAGATATATCCTGGTACCATTCTTCCAGCTGGTGGCCTTCCTGCTTATGCTTCCTAAGCTTCTCCAGAAGTAAGTCATCCAGTTCCCGGTAAGGAATGCCCAACCTGCGCCCCAGAATATAAGAGCTCATGATCAGACTGGCAAGACTGTCGCCCACCCGGGCTGTACTGCCTTCCCATAATGCCTTGAACAACCTTGAGACTTGATCAATTACTTCGGTTTTGAGCCACTCAATAACCTTCGCTCGTTTGGCTACATCCAAATCCTTCGGTACCTTGGACACGTCGCTCTACCTCCGGCAAAAAGCTTTATTCTCCATTATAGCATAAAAATTTCGGTCTCACACAAACGCCCCGGCCCCCAATAAGCTTTTGAAAAAGCCTGTACTTCCGTTTCGCCGGAGATACAGGCCTTCATTTCACCGCTTATAACGTTTCCTGTGATTGCCGTGATACAAATTTCTCACAATATTCGATCACTTGGCTGCGGCGTACAATACCGATAAACCGGTTCATATCATCGACCACGGGGACAAAGTTCTGAACCTTGGCTAAATTAATCAGGTCTTCCATGTCCGCATCAATCGAAACGGGCAGGTTGTTCATGCGCAGCGGGACATCCTTTAGAAGATATTTGGAAGCATTCTCAAAAGTGACCTTACCGTCAGAGTCCTTCATGTACCAGAGCAAATCGCCTTCGGTTACCGTGCCGGCATATTCTCCATTTCGGTTCAGAATCGGCACAGCTGTATAGCGGTGGTACTCCATCCGTTCCAAAGTCTGGCGCAGCGTAGAATCCAGCGTTACGCAGGCCACCTCCTGCTTGGGCAGCAGAAAAAATGCAATATTCATCTCTTGATCCTCCTCAAAGAGTTCCGAAGGAATTACGGTTCTTACTCTTCCCGTTTCATAGGGACACCTGTAGTTATACGCAACAGAAAGCGAACCGTTCCAGAACATTATAACACGAAGACAGGAAGCAGCAGCCATTAACATTCTCATGGCTGCTGCACAGGATTCATTCTATTCCGTTATCTCAGGGGCAGGGTTACTCTGCAGCAGCTGTAGCCTTAGGCTCCAGCGCATTCTCCGCTTTGCCCGGCTCGATCAGCTGGTCTACAGGTGTTCTTGAGTTCATCCAGTTATCGATCATCAGCTTGGCTTCGCTTAGATCCTCTTCATCAACCAGATCATAGTAGAGGCCATCAATACGCTTGCCTTCGCCCATTACTGTGAAGCTGGAAATGTCCATATCCTTGCCACTCATGAATTTCTTGGCCAGATCAATAATCATTGAAGGCTGGATATCCGTTTTGAAGTTTTCGCCCATAATATCAAGCAGATCGGGAATGTTGCTAATCTGACTGATAGACAGCATTTTGTTGGCCACCACATCGATGAAGACCTGCTGGCGTTTGGTGCGGTTGAAGTCGCTGTCCTCACGGTAACGGGTATAATTCAAGGCTTCCTGCCCGTTATAGTTGGACTTGCCGCCTTCAATTGTGAATTTCTCATGATCCTTCTGCTTGTTCACAATTGTCTTCTTGATCGGTAATGGAACGCCGCCGATAGCGTCTACAGCGTCCTTAAGACCCTGGAAGTTAATGGTGGCATAATATTGAATGTCATGCTCCAGCAGCGCCTCCAGCGTATCCTTGGCCATCTGCTGGCCGCCAAAAGCGAAAGCGTGCGTAATCTTATCCTTCTTGTCATCCTTATAGCCGATAATTTCAGTGTAGGTATCTCGCGGAATCGAGATCAGCAGAATTTTGTAATCCTCCGGACGGACAACCGCATACATCATCGTATCGGAGCGGGCGACCTCATTGTCGCGCTGGTCCGTACCCAGAAGCATCAGAGAGAATGGATCATTTTTCTTAACGACTGGTTCAGGCTTAATCGTGTTGTCTTCCTTCACCAGCGGGACATAAGACTCCTGCTCCAGCTTCTTCTCAATCTGATCGGATAGAAACAGGTCAAAAGCCAGCACCTTCAGCGGGTTGCGAAACAGAAATCCACCGACTGCAATCAGAGCAATAACAATAAGCGCAATATATCGTTTCTTGATTTTTTTCATCTTTGATTCCTTCTTTATTGTGGAATGTACATATTAGAAAATGCTTTATATGGTTAATGCTTGCCCGTTCGCTAATAGGCAGTCATGTCTTTACTTCTCTTAAGCTGCAAGTGGTCTGTGATATCCAAGTACCTTAGTGTACCCCCTTCCTGCATCTTGGATCATTATATCTGTAGAATAAACCCGGAAATCTGCTTTGACACAAATAAAACAACATTTCTATTGTAATCACTATGGGGATAAAAAGAAACAACAAATAACGACATAAACAGAGATAAAGCACCATAACCGGTTATTATTACCGATATGATGCTTCGTCAGAGACCATAAATGAGCTGAGGGCTTGCACAATCGATTTCACCCGTTCTCCGGAGCGCAGACCCCGGTTAAACCCGTAATCAAACAGCTTCGCCGTCGCTTCGAACCGGTTTTTGTAGGAATCCGCACCCAGTACTACAGCTATAAGCCGTCTGCCGTCCCGTTCGGCCGTGCCCACGATATTATACCCTGTAAGACTGTCGTACCCCGTCTTCAGCCCGTCTGCTCCATCATAGGCATAAGCGCCTCCCATGGCTGGCAGCATCAGGTTGGTGTTGCTGACATAGAGACCTTTGCCTTTCAGATGCATCTGCGTCCGGCTGGAGGTCTGCAGCACCTCGGGATATTCAGTAATCAGAACTGCGGCCAATTTCGCCATATCCCTCGCAGTCATCCTTGTCTCTGCGGCCGGCTCTGCCGACTCTTCGTCAAGGCCAAGCCCCAGATCCTTGGCAGACAGACCGGTAGCGTTCATAAATACCGTGTCAGAGGACAAGCCGAGGTTATATGCCTTCTCATTCATGAGCTGGACAAAGGCCTGCTCGGTACCCGCCATGTATTCTGCCAAGGCTACCGCCGCATCATTGGCAGAATACACAGAGATCCCTTCGAAGAGTTCTCTCACGCTGCAGCTATCCCCCGGCTTCAAGGACAACGTAATTCCGCCCATGCCACTGGCATATTTACTTACCGGTATCTGTTCGTTCCAGCTTAGTTCGCCTGAAGATATCTGCTCAAGCACAAGTAGCTCTATCATCAGCTTGGACACACTGGCTGGGGGCATAGGCTTATCCGCATGATTCTCCATCCATATTTCGCCGCTCTCCATGTCCAGCAGAACTGCCGCACCCGCAGTAATCTGCGGCCTAAGTCCAAGCAGTCCCGGGTTCATGAACGCAAGTAAGGCAACGACTATCAGGGCCGCCGAAGCCCATATTATAATTCTTCTGTTCATCGTTGTCGTCCTCCATACTATATATGACGAACGAAACGACGTTTTGATTTCACTTTTTGGAGAAAAAATTTATTTTTTTTAGGATTGTTCCTCAATCCACCAGTTTTGCGGCTCAATAATGTTCCCGAACGCATTTACGCGCACACCCTGCACCCGCTTTTGGACCGGTGTAATCGACTGCCGCTCGGCAAAAAACAACATCGGAACCTCTTCATTCAGCAGTTGCTGCCATTCATAATACACCTGTTTGCGGTATTCGCTGTCATATGCCCTCATGCTTATACCGTCTTTAATCAGAGCTTCATTACGGTCCGAAGACCAGCGGGGATAGTTCCACAGATCCTGCTTGCGCCACAGCCCGGATGGGTCAGGATCATTCGATAAGCCCCATACCCCATTAAACAGCTCAATGGAAGGGTCATCCTGCTCCACCGCTTCATAGAACGTATTCATGTCCTTCAGCGCTCCGCCGTTGAGCCTCACGTCCAGCCCCACTTCTCTCCAGTCCTGCAGGATCGCCGCTGTCCGCGCTTCCGCCGACTGCCCCCCGCTCATGGAATCGTAGTGGATGACCAGCTTCTGACCTTGCGGGTCCTCCCGCAGACCGTCACCGTCTATATCGCTGTAGCCTGCCTCGTCCAGCAGGGTTCGTGCTTTTAGAGGATTGTATTCATACGGGTCAATGGCGGCATCGGGAATCTTCGCCCAGCTCGTGCTTGGAACCGGCGTTTCAATCGCAGTACCCAGCCCATAGGAGAATTCATTAATAATCCCCTGCCGGTCCAGTGCATAATACATAGCCTTGCGCAGCCTCTTGTCACTGAACTTGGGATTGTCCATCACAATTTCCTGCTTCTCCTCATCCCAATGCCCGAATTTGAAGCCAATATATTCATAAGACAGCTCCGGCGACTCCAGAATACGGATATTATCCAGCTTCCTCAGACCCTGATAAGCATCTCTTGGAGCAGACGCGATATCCAGCAATTGGTTCTGGAATTGAGCCGTGATCGTTTTTTCATCAACAACGGTATAGTTAATCCCGTCCAGCAGTGCCTTGCCTTGATGGTATTGGTCGAACCGCTTCATCTCCACCCGCTGGCCGGGCTGAATATCAGTCACCTGGAAGGGTCCGATCCCGATCGGGCGGGTCCTCACCTGCTCACTGTCCTGCATATCCTTGACGTCAACACCTGCATAATATTCTTTATTCATCGGATAAGACCATAACGTATCAATAGTGTTCACACGCGCGCCTGTTACTGTGATCCGCAAGGTGTACGGGTCCAGCACCCGAATGCCGGTTATATCGCTCGCCTCACCCTGATGATAGGCCTCTACCCCCTTAATCATCTCCACACTATAATAACGTGACCCCGTATAATCGGGATGGGCAATCGTTTCGATCGCGAACTTCCAGTCCTCTACCGTCAGCTCTTCGCCGTTATGCCAGCGTATGCCCGGTTTGATCTTGAAGGTAAAGACGGTGTGGTCCTCACTCTCCTGCCATGTAGCAATATGGGGAACCGTGGTTAGATCATCGCCGCCCTTAAACATGGGTTCCGTGATAAATTCAAGCACCTGCGTATCATCTTCTCCTTCAGAAAAAGCAGGCTCAAACAGCCCCTGGAACGGCGCTGTATATCCATAAGTCACCACGCCTCCGGCTCTTGCGTCCAGCTTGGTCTCCGTATTGTGCATAGTATATGTGTTGCTGCCCGAATCTGATCCGCTGCAAGCTGACAACATTCCCGCCACTGTGAGCAGCATCACCATCATCCTGCCGATTGGGTTGCGATTCATCAGTTCATTCCCTTCTTGTACAACCTTTACTGAATAAATATTTACTTTAACAAAGTTTCAAGCACTCGACAATGTAAAATTTTACGTTATAGAACGTGAACTTAAGAATGTTACATACGGAGCTGCCAGGAAGCCCCATGGTTCAGGATTTCTGGCAACTCCACTACTCCATTCTTAAGTTCATCTTATATATCGTGATATTTATCCCTGCAGCCAAAAGGCCCGCTCTAACGAGCAGACCTTCCAGAGCTGGACTTAATTGTTATCGTCCGCCTTGTGAATAATCGTCAATCCCTCCACATGTTTGCGTTGCATCAGCTTGCGTTTCTTGCGTGTATCCTTGCTCTCAAAAATAATATCGAAATCATAATTCTCCGGGTACAGCTCCTCCTTCGAAAGATACGGCTTCAGCCGTTTATGGTTAATCGTCAGCTTCTGTTTCTGAATCATCACACCGACCCGGCCGAACTTATCCGCTTTCTCATAGACGATTCCTGTCTGTCCAAGAGAAGTAACTCTTACCGCATCGCCAATCTCATAATGGACAGCAGGCGCCGCGGTCTTCGGAGCAGCGTCTGGCTGAGCGTGTGGCTGAGCAGCCAGAGCGCCGGTCTGCTTTGGCTGCCCTTCTTCCAGAATCAGCTCGGACCAGCTTCTCCCCCCTTGCTGCAGCCTGCGCTGCTGCTGTTCCACGATCTGCCGGGAGCGCTCGATCACGCCGCCGGCGATACCGAGCTTCTCGGCAATCTGCAGTGCATAGCTATCGCCAGCTTCCCCTACGGTAAGCCGGTACAACGGCTGAAGGGTCTCCTGGTCAAATTCCATTCTTGCGTTCTGAAAACCCTCTGTGACAGCGGCAAACGCTTTTAATTCATTGAAATGGGTCGTAACCAGCAGGTTGGCGCCTTTAGCGCTGAGGGCCTCCAGAATGGCGATAGAGAGCGCAATGCCCTCCCCCGGGTCGGTGCCAGCCGCCAGCTCATCAATCAGCAGCAGCACTCCCTTGGAGGCCTGCTCCAGCATGATCTCGATCCGTTTCATCTGCGCCGAGAAGGTGCTGAGCGACTGGCTAAGACTCTGTCCGTCGCCGATTACACTGATCATATTGTTGAATACAGTGAATTCACTGACTTCCTCCACAGGGACAAGCAGACCGGATTGGGCCATAGCCACCATTAGCCCCAGCGTTTTGAGCACCACCGTTTTACCGCCTGTATTCGGTCCGGTTATAATCAGCGAGCGGCCGCCGCTTCCAATTGTAAGGCTGATGGGAACCATCCCCGGCAGCATCGGGTGGCGGGCGCCAATCATCTGCATCTTTCCGTGTTCATTCCATTTTACAGCTCTTGCATCCATCGTACGGGCGTATTTAGCTTTGGCAAATATGAAATCATAGATGGCCGTGACCTCAATATTCAGACGAATCGCAGCTTGTTCCCGCTCCACCAGGCTGGCTAAATCGCTTAGCACAATAGTCTCCTCCCGCACTTCTTCTGCTTTAAGCAGATCCAGTTCTCCCTGTAGTAGAGATATCTCATACGGCTCCATAAACAGAGTCTGCCCGCTGGCTGACTGGTCAACAACTGCACCTTTGATCTGCTTATGATACTCCCGTTTGACAGGAATCACGTACCTTCCCCCACGCTGGCTGAACATATTCTCCTGAAGAATGGATTGATGGCGGCTCATCAGCGCCTCAAGCTTGCGCTGCAGGCGTTCCTTGGCTGTTGACAGACGCTTGCGCACCTTCTCCAGTCCCTTGCTTGCCTGATCTTCCACCCTGCCGAAGCGGATGCAGCGCTCAATCTCCTCCTTCACATGAGCCAGCTCTAGCATCGAGGACGCATAAGAGCTGATCCTTGGAGCCTGCTGCTGCTTGGAGAGCATGTATTTGCGCAGCTGCCCGCAGCTGCCAAGGAATAACGCTACCGCTGCGAGATCCTGCTCATTGAACAGGTAGCCCGTTCCCAACAAGGAGAGGGTCCATTCCATCCCTTCCATTGAAGCAATAGGTACACTTGATCCTTTTTCGAGCAGCAGCTTGGCTTCTTCCGTCTCTTCCATCGCCCTGCGAATGGCCTGGAGTCCGGTCATCGGCATAAGCTCCTGAACATATTTCTTACCCGCGTAGGATATTGCATGGCTCTCCAACTGCTGTCTGACCGTTCCATATTCTAGTGAGCTTAGACTTTCTGCGTTCATTGTTCATCCTCCTCCTAATTTCTTCCATGACGTCAAAAAGGACGAAGCATGCCACTGCGGCAGTCTTCGCCCTTCTTAATTAGGCTGTGTTTCTCCTTGTATATGTGTGTGGATTGCACAGAATCCTTGATTTCAGCAGTCCATACAAACACAAAAAACCGTGCTGCTAGAGCACGGTTCAATACAAAGAGAAACAGCCGTAAAGAGGCTATTTGACGCTTCGCGTGTTCTTAACTAAATCATTCATCCTCCAGAACGTAGACGCCAAGTGCATATACACTCAAATAAAGCATGGCTTCGCTGTAAAGCGGCCCTGCCGGCATTTCCGGTATAGATGATATGAAGTTGCTAGTTAAGAACGCTCACCGACATCAAAATTTCCCCTTTAGTTATAGGATACCTGTAATTTACTACAGTTTGCCGTTTTCGTCAATTTAGAGGAGAGGAGAGGGCAAACTAAAAGCAGCCGGTTTCCCGGCTGCTTCACGTATTCGTCCTATTCCGTTGTATAAGGCAGCAGCGCGATTTGACGCGAGCGCTTGATAGCAATGGTAAGAGCACGTTGGTATTTGGCACTGGTGCCTGTTACACGGCGCGGCAGAATCTTTCCGCGTTCGCTGACGAATTTCTTCAACAGCTCCGTATCTTTATAATCAATGTGAGTAATCTTGTTCACAGTGAAGAAGCATACTTTCTTACGCTTGTTGCGTCCGCCACGACGAGCTGGTCTCTTGTCGTTATCGGCGCCTTCTCTTGGTTTAAAAGCCATGTCAGTTCAGTCCTTCCTTATTAAAATGGCAAATCATCATCCGATATATCAATCGGCTTACCATCGCCCGAAAAAGGATCTTGATTATTGTTGTTACGCGGAACATTGTTATTGTTTCCACGTCCACTGTTATTGCCGCCACCATAGGCTGGTTCTTCAGGCACACTTGCGCCACTTGATGGAGTTCCGCCTTCGCGGTTCTGCGTAGATTCCAGGAAACGGACATTATCAGCAATAACTTCGGTTACGTATACACGTTTGCCTTCATTATTCTCATAATTCCGTACTTGGATGCGTCCTTCCACAGCTGTCAGACGGCCTTTGCGCAAGTAATTGGCACAGGTTTCTGCAAGCTGTCTCCAGGTTACAACCGGGATAAAGTCCGCCTCGCGTTCACCATTCTGGCCCGTAAAGTTGCGGTCTACGGCAAGCGTAAACTGCGTTACGGCTACACCAGCGGGAGTATAACGAAGTTCCGGGTCACGGGTCAAGCGACCGATCAGAATGATACGGTTCAACAATTCATTCCCCTCCTTTGGAGCGATTTATTACAAAGCTTGTCAATATCTTAGGCAACGTCGTTCGTAATGAGATAACGAATAACTTCGTCAGAAATCTTCATGATACGTTCTAATTCAGTAACTACTGCAGGTTCTGCAGTAAAGTTAACCAATACATAGACGCCATCACGGAATTTCTTGATCTCATACGCAAGACGGCGTTTACCTTGCACATCGTGCTTTGTAATTTCCCCGCCATTGGAGATGATGCCTTGGAATTTTTCGACTGCTGCTTGAACGGCTTCCTGTTCAATGTCCGGACGAATAATATACATCACTTCATATTTGCGCATAATTTTCACCTCCTTATGGTCTGAGGCCCCTGATCACGCCAGGAGCAAGGAACGAGCACAAACATAGACTCGCACCAAATTAATATACCAAATTGATCATCAAAGTGCAAGTATTATTCATACGAGCAGAATCGATGGATGCTTTTGGATACATGAAGCCACACCGTCATGCGCACAATAACCCTGCATTCATTAGCTTTAGAAAGGAGGAATACCCCATGGGTGAGAAGACCGAATATGAAAAAGGCGACAAGGCCCCCAATCCGGGCACCTATACCGAGGTAGGCGAAGCTCGCAGCTTCCACACCGAAATTCAGCACCCGCAGCGTATTACCATGGAGAAAGGTGACACCTTTCCCGAAACCACCAACAAGAACCGCAAGTGGAAGAAAGCCGAGAAAGCAAGGGTTCATTAAATAATTTCGCTGTCCATGTATAAAAGAGTTCATATTGCCCCATACTATTCTCAGGCAGTACAAAAGAGAGGTGTGGTTCCGTTGGGCGTCGTAGACGAACACAATCACAGGAATTCTGATTCAGCATCTATTGTAGGCTGGGAGTAGTACAGGAATGCCACTCTAAAAAGGCTGCATTCCTGAGCAACACCTATTACACTTTAGTGGCTTTAGACAGAGATATTCCGAACATCATTGCTGTGCTGCCTCTTAAAGAGGGTCCTTTGTGGACCTTCTTTTTGTGTCGTCTATCGAGCCCTCCCTTCCAAGGGAGGGCCCCAAAGGGCTCTGCCCTCTGGACTCCCGCAAGTTTGGCGAATGAGCCTGGCGGTACTGTGATTAGGCGGCTTGGGAGGGTGGATCGCTTATCCCTGTGGGACCGCTTAAACGCCGCATGGGCCGGCGTGCTATCCCTGACGGGATGCACGCCGTGGGCTAAGATCAAGAGCAGCTGTTCCTTCGGAATGCGCTAGATCCTAAGTATAAGGGCGGGCTGTTCCTGCGGAATGCGCAAGAGCCTATGGCTTAGCTGATTAATATTCACGGAGGTTTCCAAGCTAAAGGTAAATAATCAACGCTAATTTTAGCGTTATCGATATGGTATAATAAGTTAATTAACTTATTTATGTTTTCGGGAGGTCATTTATGACAAAATTAACTGAACATTCGGGTTCTGAGCATAATCATTCCCTTTTTGAAAATGCTAAGAGATACGATGAAAATGAGAATGAATATTGGTCTTCTCGCGAGTTATCAAAAATTCTAGAGTACTCTGAGTATCGTCACTTCATACCTGTTATAGATAAAGCTAAACTTGCCTGTGACAATAGTGGTCAAGAAATTCTTAACCATTTCGAGGACTTCCTCGAGATGGTTAAGATCGGTTCTGGCGCTTCACGAGAATTTGAATCCATTCGTCTTTCTCGATATGCTTGTTATTTAGTCATTCAAAACGCAGACCCTGCTAAGGAAGTTGTCGCTTTCGGTCAAACATATTTTGCTGTTCAAACAAGAAAACATGAACTATTTGAACAATCGTCTGAGGATGAAAAACGCTTTATGCTACGTGAGGAACTAAAAAACCATAATACTGCTCTTGCTGCCGCAGCATACGACTCGGGAGTTATTACTTCCTTCGAATTCGCCATCTTTCAGAACCACGGATATAGAGGGCTTTATGGGGGTCTAGAAAACAAAGATATCCATTCGCACAAAGGGGCTTTAAAAATCACAAAAAATTCTTGACCATATGGGTCCCACTGAGTTGGCTGCTAATCTTTTTAGAGCGACTCAAACTGAGGAGAAGTTGCGACGGGACGCTATTTCAGGACAAGTATCAGCTAATAGGACTCATTATGAAGTAGGCAAAAAGTACGTGAAACAATTGCCGAACTTGGTGGAACGATGCCGGAGGAATTACCTGTCTATGACAGTATTAAAAAAGTCGAAAAGAGATTGCAAGCCAAACCTACTCCTAAAGAACTTAAATAGTTATTGAAGGGACCTTAGCGGTCCCTTTCTTACTACAATTCCATGCTTCATCATCCCGATGTTTCCCGCTAACCATTCCGTAAAATACCGCATGTTCTGAACATACCCGTCGATCGTCTTTCCTTTAGATTCTTAGCGCGCTTAATCTTCACTACGAAGTCGATCGCATCCTCTAGCGAGTACGCCGGCAGGAGCGACGTCAGCCATCGGCGTCCGCTCCGTTAATGTCCGTTTGCCCGAGCGTTTATCCATACAAAAAAGCCCCTACGTCATATTAACGTAGAGAGCATTGTGTAATCAGTAAGGTATCTCGCAATCATCTAGCGTCGTTATCGTGTAGTTTCCGTACACATATCGTACTGAAACCATTGATACTAGCGTGTTTTTAGGAAAACGGAGAGGGTGGGATTCGAACCCACGCACGCTGTGACACGCCTAACTGATTTCGAGTCAGCCCCCTTGGGCCTCTTGGGTACCTCTCCGCAGCAAGAGTTATTGTATCATGTACCATTCTCATTTGCAAGCTAATTATTGCTTTCTCCTGCAGCCCGCAGTACCTTCTTCAGGTTCTTCTCGAACTTGACACGGGGGATCAGAACGCTATGCTGGCAGCCGGTACATTTAATCCGGATATCCATCCCCATACGGATAATCTCCATCTCATTTGTACCGCAGGGATGCGACTTCTTCATCTGCACCACATCTCCAAGCTCAAAAACTTTACGCTCCACTAGTCTTCCTCCTCTTCTCCCTCTTGAGCAGCAGCCATCTGGCCTCTCAGACGCCTTCCGGACGCTTCTCGTAGCCGACGCTCCTCTTCCCTTAGCTCTTCCTCCACAGCCGCTCTCGCAGCCTCCTCGGCCTCCCTGCGTGCTTTCTCCTCGGTCTCCGCCGCTTCGAGTGCCATCTGTTGCTCCAGCGCCTGCTTGATATCCCGCTGAATCTGCCGCTCCGCATCCTCTTTAGCATTTGGCTGGCAGGTTGCCGCCACACGGATTACATATTCCGCTGTGCTCATCGACTGGATGCCCAGTACATTGGGGTAAGCCAGCACATTGGGATTACGCTCCTCGATCCCTTTCAGCGCCGCTGCAATCAACGTCAAGGTCGATTCCAGGCTGCGCTCCATCTTCACCGGCACATCTACTACTGCAAGCGCATTGGCCAGTGAGTAGTTGGTCACGTTGATAATTGTGCCGTTGGGGATAATGAACACCTCTCCCGTGCTGCTGAGCAGCCTGGTGGTTCGAAGACCGATCAATTCCACAGTGCCTTTATAAGTTCCGGTCTGAATCACATCGCCTACGGCGAACTGATCCTCGAAGATGATGAAGAAGCCGGTAATTACATCCTTGACCAGACTTTGCGCCCCGAAACCTATAGCTAGACCAAGCACACTTGCACCAGCCAGCAACGGACCCAGCTCGAAATTAAACTCAGACAGTATAAGGATGATCATCACAAAATTGCAGACGACGGTAACCACATTTTTGAGCAGCTCGCCAACCGTGGTGAACCTGCGGCTGCTCGGCAGCAGCCTGCCTTTGCGGTTCTGATTCATGGACCGGTCGATCAGATTGGAGACCACTTTGATGAGAATTCGGCTCAAGATAAATATAACTAAGATCCGAATTCCCGCAAACAGAATGTTAGCCCACATATCAGCATCAGTGAACCAGTTCCATATTTTATCTTTAAAACGCACAACCTCTGCAACGGCCTTATCTGTTCCACTGTTCTCAGCTGCTGTCAACCACATGCTTATCCTCCCCCTTCTCCCTCAACCAGCACATACTCTTCGTTGTTAGTTCTGCCATAGATGCCGCGTATTTCAATATGCTGTTCAGCGATGATCACCCTTACCTCCGCCAGCGCGTTACGGAAGAATTGGATCGACATCGCACACCCCGCCGTAATTTCTTTGGGTGTAGGGAATATATCAATTTCTATATCGGCATACTCCAGCAGCATTTCCGCACGCAAGGCCTGCTGGGTAGAATCAAAAGCTATCAGCAATTCATCCTCCATAACGGGCGCCTCCCTCCTAGGCTTAACGTCCTATCTCTTGACCCCTTAGTATAAAATCCTTCTTTCATCCATATACTAGATGTGAACCAATAGAATCAGCTACGGAAAGGAAGATAGCATGAATTTCTCACCTAAGGCCTCACCGCCGCAAGAGATTACCTGTCTCAAAATATCGCATGCCGATCCCAATATTTATTCTGCCATCACTCATCGATTATTGTTCCACCTCTCACGCACACGCCCGGACACGCCGATTGTAATTATCTGCATTGGCACCGACCGGTCTACCGGCGATTCGCTCGGTCCGCTTGTCGGCACATCATTGTCCCGTTTTCACAGTCCACTGTTTCATCTGTATGGGACACTTGAGGAACCGGTCCATGCCGTCAATCTTGAAGATACCCTAGCGACCATTTACCGCAAACATCACAACCCCTTTATAGTGGGCATTGATGCCTGCTTGGGCCATTCCACAAGTGTAGGCAGCATCCAGGTCGTGGACGGACCGCTCCGCCCCGGCGCAGGTGTCAATAAACACTTGCCGCCCGTTGGTGATATCCACTTAACGGGAATCGTCAACGTTGGTGGCTTCATGGAGTATTTCGTTCTGCAGAATACGCGATTAAGCCTGGTCATGAGACTGTCGGACATCATTGCTACAAGTCTATATTCCGCCCTGAAGCAGTGGAATGCACATGCTAAGTCCGCTGCAACGCTAGAGCAATAACTTCCTTCTCTTCAGGAGAAAGCGGAATTTGCGACTCCCCTTTGTCCATGGGCTTGGAATAGATATATGAGTTCTCTCTATTGTGCAAGCTGGTGATTACAACGCCGGATTGGTCATCATCGACTAAAGCCAGCGAGAAGCTCAGGTTGTTGCCCCGTTCCCCAAAAGCATTATAACGTTTAAGAGCTATATTAGACTTCATGCTACGGATTCTAACTCCAGTTGCTTCCAATGCAGCCTTATGCTTGTGCTGCTCCTCCTCAAGCATATCCGCCTGATTCTTCAGGTCAATCAGGAGGCCTTCCAGATCCTCCACACCGTTCCCGCCCATCATCGATTCATATTTGCGCCGCATCGTACGCAGCTTGGCACCTTGCATGATTAGAATCACCAACAGCACGAGCAGCATTGCTGACACACCTAATACAAACCAAGCTAATTGATCGTTAAATAATTGATTCATCTCTGACATAAATGGACCATCCTTTGTGTTTATCTGCTACGGCTGCTCTTCTGAATTTCCCTGACAGCTGCCAGCACTCTGTCTATATCATGCTCTGTCGAATCCAAACCTACACTAGCCCGCACAGCACCCGATTTCAGTGTGTCTGCTGCCTGATGTGCCAGGGGTGTACAATGCATCCCGGCACGCACTGCAATGTTATATTCACGGTCAAGCCGGTGGGCAATATCAGCCGAGTCCAGCCCTTCCATCACAAAGGATACAATACCCGTCCGCTTCTCCCCTTGTTGCGGCCCCAAGATTCGAATTCCTTTCATGGACGCTAAGCCCCCCATTAACAGCTGAGTAAGTTGCCACTCCTGCTGATGAATCGAATGAAGTCCTACAGATTTAATTTTTAGCACACCTGCCAGCAGTCCGGCGATCCCCGGTGCATTCTGAGTGCCGGCCTCATATCGGTCGGGACGCACAGAGGGTTGTTCACTGCTCTCCGATTGGCTGCCTGTCCCCCCAAGGATCAAGGGTTCCAGTTCAATCTGCGGCGAGATGTATAGTCCACCGGTGCCTTGGGGACCAAGCAGCCCCTTGTGGCCGGGAAAAGCTAACAGATCAATCCCCATCCGTCCAACGTCTATTTCCACACTACCTGCCGTTTGGGCAGCATCGACCAGAAATATAGCACCATGTTTTTTAGCTATACTGCCAATTTCTTCTATAGGAAGAATACTACCAAGCAGATTGGAGCCATGATTGCAGATTGCCATTTTCGTATTATAACAGAAGCTGTCGCTGAGTTCCTGCAGATCCAATTGCCCCTCATTATTAACCTTTAAATAATCAACTTCAATCCCCAGAGTGCGCTTTAGATATTCCAGAGGTCGACGCACGGAGTTATGTTCAGTCATTGTGGAGATCACATGGTCTCCAGGTTTTAGAACTCCCCGAATAGCCATATTAAGTCCCATAGTCGTATTATGCGTAAAAGCAATGTCCTGAGCATTGGCCACTCCGAATAGTTCAGCAAGCGCTGCCCGTGCTCTCACCAGCACCCTGCCTGTCCCCATAGCCAACGAATGATTACCGCGTCCCGCGTTTGCCCCGGAGTGCTCCAATGTATTCAGCACCGCGGCCAACACTTCCGGCGGTTTCGGCCAAGAAGTAGCCGCATAATCAAGATATATCAGCTGTTTCATTCGCCTGCCCCCTACACATTCTATTTTCACATTTCCTGTATCAAAACTATATTCTACAAAAAAATATCCTTCCTTATCCCGCTAAGGATATCTCAGGATATATTTTATAGAATCCAATATCCGTTTAGTTGCCGAGCAGTTCCAGCAATCTCTCTAGATCCTGAGCACTGTAATAATTAATTTCGATTTTACCTTTTTCCTTGCCTTGTTTGATTCTCACCGTCGTCTTGAAGCGTTCCCGCAGACCTTCCTCTACATTGTCAATGTATGGATCACGTTTAACAACCTTAGCTTTAATTGCTCCGCTTGCAGGCTTTCGGTCCAGATTCTTTACCGTTTCCTCCAGCTCTCTTACACTCCATTGCTGCTCCACGCATTGCTGTGCCAGTTGCATCACTAACTCCGGATCTTTGAGTGCAACAATTGCACGCGCATGCCCCATCGACATTGTTCCACGTGAAACATATTCCTTCACTTCTTCAGGCAAAGATAATAAGCGCAGAAAGTTGGCAATATGCGATCTGGATTTCCCAACTTTCAATGAAAGCTCTTCCTGAGTCAAAGCGAATTGATCCATCAACCCCTGGTAGGCTACAGCAATTTCCATAGCATTCAGATTCTCGCGCTGAAGGTTTTCAATGAGGGCGATTTCCATCACTTGCTGATCACTAAGATTTCTCACAACAGCGGGAATGGTTGCTTTTTCGCAGTATTGCGAGGCCCTGAAGCGTCGTTCACCAGCAATGATTTCATAGCCTTTTAGCACACTACGAACAATAATTGGTTGAATTACCCCATGTTGTCTGATCGACTCCGCTAGTTCCTGTATAGCCTCTTCGTTGAAATCCTTGCGGGGCTGATACGGATTGGCACGCAGCTGACCCAAGGGGATCTCTACTACTTTGTCGTCCTCGTTAATTGACAAGGATGGGATTAAAGCATCCAGTCCTTTACCTAAACGTTTACTCATAAGAAATCACTTCCTTTGCCAGCTCTAAATATACTTCTGCCCCTTTGGAGCGGGGGTCATAGGTGATTATGGATTGCCCGTGGGATGGTGCTTCACTTAATCGGACATTGCGCGGGATGATCGTTCTGTACACTTTTTCCTGGAAATATTTCTTAACCTCTTCTATAACTTGAATCCCCAGATTGGTGCGGGCATCCAGCATGGTTAGCAATACTCCTTCAATCTTCAAATGAGGATTGAGATTTTTTTGTACCAGCCGAACGGTATTCAACAACTGGCTTAACCCTTCCAGGGCGTAATATTCACATTGAATGGGTATGATTACTGAGTCGGCTGCCGTTAAGGAATTAATGGTTAGAATCCCCAAAGATGGCGGACAGTCAATAATGATGTAATCATAATTGGCTTTGACTGCATTTAGAGCTTTCTTCAGCTTCAATTCTCTGGAGATCGTAGATACAAGTTCTATCTCTGCCCCTGCCAACTGAATAGTTGCCGGTATAATATGCAGGCCTTCATTTCTGGTCTCTAATATAGTTTCATGGGGTTCAACTTCATTAATAAGAATATCGTAGATACAGTTTGCTACATCCGCTTTGTTGATGCCAACGCCGCTGGTTGTGTTGCCTTGAGGGTCGATATCGACAAGAAGCACTCTCTTTCCCAGCGCAGCCATACCGGCGCCTAGGTTCACAGAGGTTGTTGTTTTACCGACACCGCCTTTTTGATTCGCTATGGCAATAATCTTGGACACTTATTTCACCTCGAATAGTTGGAAGAATCTTCATGATCACAATATAGTGTTTACGCCCACATTCAGAGATTGTGTGATCCTTTTGCGGGATATTCAGATCAACCACAGCCAGCCTGCACCAAGTCACAGAAAAGGCGGCCAATCACCTCAGGGCCGCCTTCAGCTTTATTAACAATTTATCTTTTGGGGATTTGGATCACAATTTCGTAATGGTCACCACGGTCATTTTCTGACGTTTTGATTTCCATACCGGAACCTGACACCATATCAATGGATTGACGAATTGTATTTAGCGCTAGACGAACATCTTTTGTATAGGAAACCCTCTTGGACTTTTTGGATTGTGTGTCTGTAAGTGCTTTATAGAAAGCAATGCGTGCTTCTGTCTGTTTAACATTAAGTCCCTTGGCAATGATCTCGGCCAACACCTTCAATTGCATGTCCACGCCATCCAGGGATAGCAACGATCTGGCATGTCTCTCAGTGATCTGGCGTTCCATTAATGCGGTCTTTACCTGCTCTGGAAGATGCAAGAGACGTATCTTGTTGGCAATCGTCGACTGACTTTTACCAAGACGTTGTGCCAGACTCTCTTGTGTTAACTGATGCAGATCGATCAGCTTCTGATAAGCAACCGCTTCTTCAATAGAGGTTAGTCCCTCACGTTGTAAATTCTCAATGAGCGCGATAGACGCGGCCTGCGAATCATTAAACTCACGAACAATGGCCGGAATAGTTTCCATTCCAAGCTTTTTTACCGCTCTCCAACGCCGTTCGCCTGCGATAATCTCATATTGGGAATCGCGCATGCGTACAACAATGGGTTGGATGACTCCATGAGTTTTGATGGTCTGGCACAGCTCATCGATCTTCTCATCATCAAAAATGGTCCTTGGCTGATAAGGGCTGCTAATGACCTCATGAACCGGGATTTGTTTAATTTCTTCTCCGCTGCTCCGCTCAGTGAATCCAAAAAGCTTGGTGAATTGTTCTTTCATTCCGTTCATAACCACCTAATTTCGTTATAGTACGATCTTCATGACCTTATACTTGATAAGCATATCGTACAGCAAATGAAATGGCCTGCTAGCAATCAGGTCCGCGGTTTCCTCATCCGGCTATCGCTGCTTGCCATGCAGGAAATCCACTCTATTATTCTATCACTTTTCAGCACATAATCATATTCTACAAACAGACCTAATTTTCCTGCCTGGCTGAGCTTTTCAAGCATTAGAGCATTATTTCAGAAAAAAAGATCAATCCCCCACCGTTACAGGAGATTGATCTAACATAAATGATCTGTTGTTTCACGTGAAACAATTAAATTAAATAAGACGAACTCTTACTGTCCACCTTCTATAATGGGGTTTTAGCTGGAATCCCCGCCTTGCGCGGGTATTTGACAGGTGTTGGAGCTGTTTTGGCGATAAGCACAATATGACGGGTAGATTCTTCAACCGGGAGTTGAAAAGCCTCCACCTTACTTACCTTGCCACGCAACTCCTTCAGACTGAATTTCGCTTCAGCCAGCTCTTCTGCAGGATCATTGCCTTTCATTGCGGCGAACACTCCATCCTTGCGGGCAAAGGGCAAACAGAATTCGTTAAGCAGAGACAGCCGTGCTACCGCACGTGCAGTAACCAGATCATAGGAGTCACGATGCTCTGACTTACGTGCTATGTCCTCTGCCCTGCCATGAATCAGCTGTACATCCTTTAATCCTATTGAATCACTTACGTGCTGCAGAAAAGAAATTCTTTTGTTCAGCGAGTCTACAATCGTCAGCTTCAGGTGGGGGAAACAAATCTTCAGCGGAATTCCCGGGAACCCCGCCCCTGAACCAATATCAGCTATATTCGTAATGTTATTCATATTCACATAGAAGGCAAGTGAGATGGAATCATAAAAATGCTTCATATATACCTGATCACGTTCCGTGATCCCGGTTAGATTCATCTTCTCATTCCAGGCTACCAACTCCTGATAATATTGCTCGAACTGGCTCAGCTGCTCCGCAGTAAGCTCGATTCCCTTGCGCTGCAGCAATTGAAGGAATTGTTCCGATACTTGATCCATAATTTATCCTTTCGCGGCCGTTACCCGGTTATAATGCTCAAGATGAACAAGCAGGATGGAAATATCCGCCGGTGTTACACCGGATATCCGTGAAGCCTGTCCAATGGAGATGGGAGCGATCTTGGTCAGCTTCTGCCGCGCTTCCATCGCCAGACCATGAATGGTGCTGTAATCAATATCAAGCGGAATCTTCTTCTGCTCCATCTTCAGCAGCCGCTCTACATGCTGCAGCTGTTTCTCAATATACCCGGCGTATTTAATCTGAATCTCAACCTGCTCCTTCATATCCTCATCCAGCATTTCGGGAGAAGGTGAAATCTGATCAACTAGGCTGTAGCCAAGCTCAGGACGACGCATCAGGGTCAACAGATTGCTGCCGTCGACGATAGGTGCAGATTCATATTGTTCAAGCACTGCATTTACCTCTACAGGTTTTACCTTAGTTTCTTTCAGCCGTTTGATCTCTTGATCTACCCGCTGTTTCTTATCAAGGAATGTCTCATACCGCTGCTGCGGAATCAGTCCAATATCATATCCAATTGGCGTTAAGCGCAGATCGGCATTGTCGTGACGCAACAGCAACCGATATTCTGCACGCGAGGTAAGCAGACGGTAGGGTTCGTTGGTGCCCTTGGTTACCAGATCATCAATCAGAACACCGATATAGCCTTGTGAGCGATCCAACACTATAGGCTCTTTGTCCTGTACCTTGCGTGCTGCATTAATGCCGGCCATTACTCCTTGTCCAGCCGCTTCTTCATATCCGGAGGTACCATTAATCTGTCCGGCCGTGAACAGTCCTGGCAGACGTTTGGTTTCCAGGGATGGCCACAGCTGGGTTGGAACCATGGCGTCATATTCAATCGCATACCCGTTGCGCATCATCTCTACCTTCTCCATCCCAGGAATCGAGCGTAGAACGGCTAATTGCACATCCTCGGGAAGACTGGTGGACAAGCCTTGAACATAGTATTCCGATGTGTTTTTACCTTCTGGCTCCAGGAAGATCTGATGCTGTGATTTATCGCTAAACCGTACCACCTTATCTTCTATGGAAGGGCAGTAGCGTGGACCTGTTCCTTCAATAATACCCGTGAACATGGGGGCACGATGAAGGTTGTCATTAATGATCTGGTGGGTAACCTCCGAGGTATAGGTCAGCCAGCAAGGCAGCTGCTCATTCGTTGATTCTTTGGTTTCAAAAGAGAAAAATTTCAGTTTGCTGTCTCCGGGCTGAATCTCCGTCTTGGAGAAATCAATGCTGTCCTTGTGCACACGAGGCGGTGTACCTGTCTTAAAGCGCACCAGATCAAAGCCCAGCTCGCGAAGATGCTCTGACAGTTTAATCGATGGTTGCTGATTATTAGGACCGCTCTCATAAGCCAGCTCACCCATAATCACCTTGCCGCGTAGATATGTGCCTGTGGTCAGGATTACTGCTTTGCTGAAATATTCCGTCCCTGTCTTAGTGACAACCCCAACACAGTGGCCATCCTCCACGATCAGGCGTTCCACCATTCCCTGGCGCATTGTCAGGTTAGGCGTCTTCTCCATCGTTTCCTTCATCGCATGCTGGTACAGGTATTTATCTGCTTGTGCACGCAAGGCATGGACAGCAGGTCCTTTGCCGGTATTAAGCATCCGCAGCTGAATAAAGGTCTTGTCAATATTGCGGGCCATTTCACCGCCCAGAGCATCTATTTCGCGGACGACATGGCCTTTGGCAGGCCCTCCAATTGAAGGATTGCAGGGCATAAAGGCTACCATATCCAAGTTAATTGTAATCATAAGCGTTCTACAGCCCATGCGTGCGGATGCTAGTGCTGCTTCACAGCCGGCATGACCGGCTCCAATGACAACTACATCATAGCTGCCTCCATTATAATTCATGTTGTATTTCCCCCTATCCTTCATTTGCCTAAACAGAATTGTGAAAATATCTGGTCCAGCAGAGAGTCGGCAGCCGTATCGCCAATAATCTCACCAAGCTGCTCCCAGGCCAGACGAACGTCAATTTGGATCATATCAATCGGAATCAGCTGTTCGGCCGCTTCATGGGCATCCTGCAGTGATTTATAGGCTTTGTGCAGCAGTGCAATATGTCTGGCATTGCTTACATATGTTAAATCGCCCGATTCCAGCTTGCCGCCGAAAAAGAGTGTTGAAATCGCATCCTCAAGTTTATCCAGGCCTTGCTCTTCAAGAACGGACATCGGAACTACGGCCGCTTCATCAAAAAAAGAAAACAGCTGCTGCTTGTCCAGCTTGGACGGTAAGTCCATTTTATTCATGATCACCAGGCATTGTCTACCGTGGATTTGTTCCATTAGTGCCAATTCATCTTCATGCAGCTCATCGTTATTGTTCAGCACCAGCAGGATCAGGTCTGCATCCAGTACAGCCGCCTTCGAGCGTTCCACTCCGATCTTCTCCACGACGTCCATCGTTTCACGGATGCCCGCCGTATCCAGCAGTCTAAGCGGAATGTTGTTGATCGTTACATATTCTTCTATTACATCACGAGTGGTCCCCGGAATATCCGTTACAATGGCTTTATTGTCGCGCGCAAGCGCATTAAGCAAAGAAGACTTCCCGACATTCGGTCGCCCGATAATGGCCGTTGTAATGCCTTCACGGAGAATCTTGCCTTCATTGGCTGTCTTAAGCAGCTGATTAATGCCTTGCATAATTTCGTTACTCTTGTCCTTGATGAAATCAGCCGTCACCGATTCCACATCATGCTCTGGGTAATCGATGTTGACTTCAATATGGGCCAGCATCTCAATCAGCCTGTGACGCATAAGATGAATCTTCTGCGATAAGGAGCCGCTGACCTGCTTCAAGGCTACGGAGAAAGCGCGGTCCGATTTGGAGCGGATCAGATCAATCACCGCTTCCGCCTGGGACAGATCAATACGTCCCCCGAGAAAAGCGCGTTTCGTAAATTCCCCCGGCTCGGCCAGGCGGATCTCCTGTTGAAGCAGCAGGTCCATGACCCGTCTTACCGAAATCACACCGCCATGGGCGCTGATCTCTACTACATCCTCCGTTGTGAATGAACGTGGACCTTTCATTACGGTAACCAGTACTTCTTCCTTCTTCTCCCCATCACGGGGATCAATAATATGTCCATAATGGACCGTATGGGTCTCGGCTTCTGTCAAGGGAATCCGGCTGCGGAACAGCAGCGCTACCTGGGACACGGCCTGCGGACCGCTTACCCGGATGATGGCGATGCCTCCTTCGCCTAATGCTGTGGATACGGCGGCAATGGTGTCACTGTACATGCTGTTGCTCTCCTTGTCTACTAGTCTTAAGTTTATCATATTGTAAAAAAAGCAATGACCCCTTTCGTGGTCAAGGAGTCATTGCGGCGTTTATGTCATTACTTCAATGTTATAACGACCCGGCGGTTCGGTTCTTCACCCTTGCTGAGGGTATTCACTTGCCGATGATCCTGCAGTCTGGAATGAATAATCTTGCGCTCCTGCGGTGACATGGGTTCCAGCACAACCTCTTTACGGGTACGGATCACCCGTCCAGCCAGCCGGTCAGCCAGTTCCTCCAATGTCTTCTTGCGGCGCTCGCGGAAATTCTCTGCATCGAGCACCAGCCGGATGAAGCTGTCCGAGTAGCGGTTGGCTACGATGTTAGCCAGATACTGCAGCGCATCCAGTGTCTGGCCTCTTCTGCCGATCAGCAGGCCCAGGTCCGGACCGGAAATTTGCAGTATGGTTGATTCCTTAGTATGGATGATTTCTGCTTCTACCTCTAGCCCCATGCTCTTGGCGACATCCACAATGAAACGAACGGCCTCTTGGTAAGCTTCCTCTACCGGTTGTCCGGAATCTTGGCGCGGCACACCGCCGGCGGCCTCCTGCTTGCTCTCTCTGGCTGACTGCTGAGGCAGTGACGGAGCACTCGCCGCTGATGCCGGTGCGGCTTCGGGAATCAAGGTCAGCTCAACCTTGGCACCTTTCGCACCGATCAATCCCAGGAATCCTCTTGATGGCTGTTCAAGCACAACGACCGTAACCCGGTCCCTATGCACTCCAAGCTCGGTAAGTCCCCGGTCTACAGCTTCTTCAATGGTTTTCCCTGTTGCGACGATTTTGCTCATTTTTACTTTTTTGCCCCCTTCGATGCTTTGCCGTTGTTCTTCTTCTTAAGATTCGGCGCATTTTTAGCCCTGGAAGTGGTGGAAACTGTACTGCTGCTACCTGCACCTGCGACTGCCAATTTAGCTATGTCGTTGTTGCGGTATAGGAAATAGTTCTGAATAATCGTGTAGATATTACTGTATACCCAGTACAGCGGCAGGGCTGCCGGGAAATTATAGGACATAATGAAGATCAATACAGGATAGACCATCATCATAAACTGCATGGGCCCTTGCTGCTGCACCGGATTCATCTTTGTCATCATCCGAGTCTGGACAAATGTTGTAATAGCAGCCAAGACTGGCAGGATGAACAACTTGTCCGGCTCGCCAAGCTGCAGCCAGAGGAAGGAATGCTCGCGCAATGCCGGGTTATAATAGATCGAGTTGTACAGGGCGATGAATACCGGCATTTGGACGATCAGCGGCAGACAGCCGGCAATCGGGTTAACCTTGTTCTCCTGGAACAGCCGCATCGTTTCCTGCTGTACTTTCTCAGGGGTATCTTTGTATTTGGTTTGAATCTTCTTAAGCTCTGGCTGGATCGCCTGCATGGCGCGCGAGCTTTTGACCTGCTTCATAGTAAGCGGCAGAATTAAGGTACGAACAATAATAACCATCACGAGAACGGCGAACCCATATTGTCCATTGAACCATTTGGCAAATGTGTCTAAAGCTATAGCAAAATAATAAACCACATTACTTTGCCAGAAGCCCCCATTTTTCAAATCCTCCGTCGTGTGAGTCACTGCAGTCGAAGAAGAGCATCCTGACAAAACAACTAAAGACAACATCATTAAAGCGATGAGGAGCAACCATTTTCCTCGTCTAGTCTTCATTACAGACACTTCAAAACCCCTCTCATAAACATTCCATTCCATCGTAAATGATACCATAATTATCAAGACAAATAAACAAGCCCCTTAAGGCTTACTTATTTACGGGAAGCCTTTAGCAGCTTGGCTTTGCGCAGCACATGAAGCACGCTTTTGTTCAGCTCGGCATATTCCTTCGACAGCGCCCCTTTTCTCACAATGAACACCATGTCCAATCCATCGACAATTTCCTCCTGATGAAGGCGGACAATCTCCTTGACCACTCTTCTCATCCGGTTTCGGACCACCGCATTTCCAACCTTCTTGCTCACAGATACCCCAAGCCTGAAGCGCTCTACCTCTTTTTTATTGAACCAGTACACCACAAACTGGTGATTGGCAAAGGACTTCCCATGGCGGTATACGCGGCTGAAGTCGGCACGGTTTCGTAGTCGTAAGCTTTTATGCACGGGACAATCTCCTTCATAAAAGACCGAAATCCATCGCTCCGGAATTTTTCTTCTACTTAGTATAGTCATCCTGCAGCTCCCATAAACGGCCGCAGCTGAAATTAAGCTTCTATATATAGGTTCAAATTCAACGTTAAAAAACCCCCGCAAGGAATAGCAACGCTATTTGCAGCGTAATCCATACCCTATGCCGAGGCAGTGGTAATGTTCTTCCTATAATTCAAGAAGAAACGGCCTTGTCGTCCTGTAAGGGACGGCAACCGTTTCTGCGAGAACTAGAAGGATAAAGTATTAAGTGAAATTTATACTATCTTATAGTTAAAAAAAGACCACCGCAGTGGTCCTTTAGTGGCCTTAGTCTAGGCACTCAACTTTTTGCGGCCTTTCAAGCGGCGAGCTGCCAGCACTTTACGGCCGTTTTTCGTGCTCATTCTTGTACGGAAACCATGAACCTTCTTGCGTTTGCTCACATTCGGTCTGAACGTCGGTCTCATCTGTTGCACCTCCCTTACAGGAACTTATTTACTGCCATATAAGCAGAAACGGTCTAGGCCGTTCTTTTAGTAGGGACAGTATCTACAAGTATTATCAATTAAATTTGGAGACATATCCTCACAGAAAACACCTTTATATATTTAAACACATTTTAGGCCAAAAAGTCAACCTGTGTCCCCCTGCTTCTTCCCTCTAATTCAAATTGTATTTATCCACACCCTCGAATCGGCACGAAAAGTAATCCACAGACTTCTGCACTTATCCACCTGTGACCAAATAAAATGTCGCGCGCCCTCGAATGAGCACAACCTGTGGATAACAAAAATGACGCATTGACGTAAGTTGTCGAACGGTGAACAAATTATCAACAATATGTAGTGTTGTGCTTAGAATTTGTACACAAGTGCTTGAATTTGTGGATAAAATGGGCCAGCGCATTGAAAAACAAGGGGTCTTTTGCTATGATGGTATTACTTTTGAATGTGAATAGATTTGTTTGTTACCCAAATTATCAACAAGCTGTGGATAAAGTTGTGAACAATTCAAATTTATCCATATTTTTTTGTCTCTTAATAATGCATACTGGGGATAACTCTCAGCATGAACCTATTTTCTTCGATATTTCCACTTCATGGCTGATGCCACATTTGGAAGATTTAAAGGAGTGACAGTCTGTGGACAGCCATACTTCCGAATTATGGCAGCAAATTTTATCGATTATTCAGACCAAATTAAGCAAACCGAGCTTTGATACCTGGTTTAAGGCTACTAAGGCTGTAACCTTTAACTCGCAGGTACTCATTATCTCGGCGCCAACAACTTTTGCCGTAGAGTGGCTGGAGAGCCGTTACACCAAGCTGGTTGGAGCAACCGTTTATGAGGTCACCGAGAAGCAGGTGGATGTAAAGTTTGTGATTGAGGAAAGCAAGCCTCCAGAGCTTGTGGTCCAGCAAACCGCCCCCTCTCCTGTTGTGTCGCGTGAAGAAGCGCAAACACATCTGCTTAACCCCAAATACACCTTCGACACCTTTGTGATCGGTTCAGGCAACCGTTTCGCACATGCGGCCTCGCTGGCCGTCGCCGAAGCGCCGGCCAAGGCATATAACCCCTTGTTTCTATATGGAGGAGTAGGTCTGGGCAAAACCCATCTAATGCATGCCATCGGGCATTATGTGCTGGAACATAACCCTAACAACAAGGTTATCTATATCTCGTCCGAGAAATTCACGAACGAATTTATTAACTCCATCCGTGACAACCGGGGAGAAAGCTTCCGCAACAAATACCGCAACGTTGATATTCTGCTTATTGATGACATTCAATTCCTCGCCGGCAAAGAGTCGACTCAGGAGGAATTCTTCCATACGTTTAATGCGCTGCACGAAGAACGCAAGCAGATTATTATCTCCAGCGACCGACCGCCGAAGGAAATTCCAACCCTGGAAGAGCGGCTGCGCTCGCGGTTTGAATGGGGACTTATCACCGATATTCAGCCTCCGGATCTGGAGACCCGGATTGCCATTCTGCGCAAGAAAGCCAAAGCAGAGAACCTGGATATTCCCAATGAGGCCATGATGTACATCGCCAACCAGATTGATACCAATATTCGCGAGCTGGAAGGCGCGCTGATCAGGGTTGTGGCTTACTCCTCACTCACCAATCAGGATGTAACCACCCATCTGGCAGCCGAAGCACTGAAGGATATCATCCCGTCCAGCCGGCCGAAGATGATCACAATGGCTGATATTCAGCAAAAGGTAGGCGAATACTACAATTTACGGCTTGAGGATTTCAAAGCACGTAAACGCACCAAAGCTGTAGCTTTTCCGCGCCAGATTGCCATGTATCTATCCCGTGAGCTGACGGATTATTCCCTGCCGAAGATCGGGGAAGCATTTGGCGGACGTGACCATACCACGGTAATTCATGCCCATGAGAAGATTACACAGCAATTGAAGATAGACCAGGAGTTGTACAAAGTGGTTAACAATCTTTCGGAAAAAATCAAAAATCCTACCTAACAGGAACAAAGAGCCTATGCACAATCTATACACATGTGAATAGGCTTAATTTTATGCGGTTTGAGGGGGTTATCCACATAAACGGCGCCCCTACTACTAATACTATTAAATAACTATAATAATTCATCTTATACACAGCGGTTTCGAAAGATGAAATATTCACTGCAATTTCCCAATTTTCAGCTAGGAGTGAAATTATGAAGATTAGCATTCTTAAAAATGAACTCAACGAATCCATCGGTCATGTATCCAAGGCCATCTCAAGCAGAACAACGATTCCCATTCTTACCGGTATTAAGCTGGAAGTCAGTCACCAGGGTGTTACATTAACCGCCAGCGATACCGATATTTCGATTCAATCGTTTATTCCTGCAGAGAATGACAGCCATACCATCGTGAAGGTGGAGCAACCCGGCAGTGTAGTGCTGCCTGCGAAGTTCTTCGTCGAGATTATTAAGAAGCTGCCCTCCAAAGAGATCCACATGGAGGTAAAGGAAGGATTCCAGACCTATATCTCCTCCGGTTCCACCGAGATTCAGATCGTAGGCCTTGATCCCGAGGAATTCCCTGTGCTTCCAAGCATTGAAGAGAATGAAACGATCTCTATTCCCGGCGATTTGCTGAAGAATATGATTAAACAGACGGCTTTCTCCATCTCCACACAAGAGACAACACCGATTCTGACAGGTATACTGTGGAATCTGACCGATAACGAATTTAAATTTACAGCGACTGACCGCCACCGCCTGGCTACCAGAGCAGCACACCTCGAAGGCACCGATAATGTGCAATTCGGGAATATTGTCATTGCCGGCAAAACGCTGAATGAATTAAGCAAAATCATCCCCGACCAGAATATGCTGGTGGATATTGTCGTAGCAGACAACCAGGTTCTGTTCAAAATCGACAAAGTGCTGTTCTACTCCCGGATTCTGGACGGAATTTATCCGGATACTTCTAGAATTATTCCGACAGCCTACAAAACAGAACTAACTCTGGACACAAAAAAACTCAGCGAATCGATCGACCGTGCTTATTTGCTGTCCCGCGAAGAGAAAACGAATATTGTCCGCATGCAGACACTTGAGCAAGGGGGCATTGAAATCTCCTCCAGCTCGTCGGAGCTGGGAAAGGTTCGTGAGGAGCTGGAGGTAACCGACTTCAAAGGCGAGCCGCTGAAGATCTCTTTCAACTCCAAATACATGCTTGATGTGCTGAAGGTCGTGGAAAGCGAGCAGCTGATGATTGCCTTCACCGGGATGATGAGCCCGATTATTCTAAGACCGCTGGACGAAAGCAACAGCATGTATGTGATTTTGCCGTACCGCACAACAAATTAAAACCGCTGTTCACAGCTGTGGATAAGTGGTTGAAAGGACAAAAATCATGAAAAAAATAGTTATCCACAGTGGATATATTAAGCTGGACCAGTTTTTGAAATTGTCAGATTGTGTATCCACAGGCGGGATGGCCAAGGCCTTATTGCAGGAAGGGCATGTGCTTGTGAACGGGGAGAAGGAAGAACGGCGTGGCCGAAAGCTGTATCCCGGTGATAAAATTGAGGTAGTGGACAACGGCACCTTTGAGGTTGAAGGCGGCGGCACTAAAGAGTAAGGCGCCAGAGGAGGAACCCTTTCCGTGTTTGTCAAAAATATCGGTCTGCAGCATTATCGGAACTACGGGCTGCTGCGTCTGGAGAACCTGGGCGACGTGAATCTGATTCTCGGACAGAACGCTCAAGGCAAAACCAACCTGATGGAGGCGCTGTTCGTGCTGGCGATGACCAAGAGTCACCGTACCTCCAAGGACCGCGAGCTGATCTCGTTTGATGCTCCAGGAGGTTCTGCACAGATTTACGCGGAAATACAGCGCAAGTATGGTGATCTGAAGCTGGAGCTGACGTTATCACCGCAAGGCAAAAAAGCCAAGATCAACGGGCTGGAACAGCGCCGGCTCAGCGAATTCGTCGGATCGCTGAATGTGGTCATGTTCGCGCCAGAGGATCTGGAGATTGTCAAAGGCACCCCGGGTATCCGGCGCCGGTTTCTGGATATGGAGATTGGCCAGGTACAGCCAAGTTATCTTTTTCATCTGCAGCAGTATCAGAAAGTGCTCCTGCAACGGGGCAATCTGCTGAAGCAATTATGGGGCAAAGAGGCAGCTGCGAAGGAGCTGCTGGACATCTGGGATGCACAACTTGTGGACCATGGTGTTAAAATCGTCAAAAAAAGGAAACAATTCATAAAGAAGCTGCAAGTATGGGCGGAAAGCATCCACCGGGGCATTACGAACGGCGGAGAAGAGCTGAAACTGCTGTATGTCCCTTCTTTCGGAGAGCGCGATGAGGAAGATGAAGCTGTCTTATTGAACAATTTTATGTTAAAGTTATCACAAACGAGAGAACAGGAAATCAGGCGCGGCATGACGCTGACGGGTCCCCATCGGGATGACCTGTCCTTTTTTATCAACGGAAGAGAAGCTCAGGTCTACGGTTCTCAAGGACAGCAGCGTACCACCGCCTTATCGCTGAAGCTGGCGGAAATTGAGCTGATCCATGAAGAAATCGGTGAGTACCCTGTGCTGCTTCTTGATGATGTTCTGTCCGAACTTGATCCATACCGCCAGACTCAGCTTATCGAAACCTTTCAGAGCAAGGTGCAGACCTTCATCACCGCTACCGGAATTGAAGGGCTAAGCGCCGATAAATTAAAGGGTGCAGTTCTACATCATGTTCATGACGGAACAGTGGAGTTATAAAGAGCGGAGGAAGAATATGTACATCCATTTGGGCGGAGATAAGATCATTCGATCCTCAGAATTAATCGCTATATTTGATATTTCGATTGAGAAATCTTCGAAGGTATCCAAGCAGTTCGTTACCCATTCCCAGCAGGGCAAGAAATTGGAGCAGATTGGTGAAGAGGAAGCCAAGTCTATTGTGGTAACTAAGAATACTGTGTATTATTCCCCCATCTCCTCCTCCACCCTCAAAAAAAGAGCAAAAGTGTTATTGGAAATATAACAGCATTACTTGAAACAAAGAGATAATCAGAAAGAAGTAGGTGAAGGCATGTCAATGAATCAACCGACATATGATGAGAGCCAGATTCAGGTACTGGAAGGGCTGGAAGCAGTCCGGAAACGTCCGGGCATGTATATTGGCTCCACTAGCGCTAAGGGTCTGCATCACTTGGTATGGGAGGTAGTCGATAATAGTATCGATGAGGCACTGGCAGGTTATTGCGACCGGATTCAAGTGATCATACAGGCAGACAACGCCGTGACCGTTATCGATAATGGACGCGGAATTCCTGTAGGCGAGAATGTTAAACTTAAGAAATCAACGCTTGAAGTAGTTATGACTGTCCTGCATGCAGGCGGTAAATTCGGCGGTGGTGGATATAAAGTTTCAGGCGGCCTGCATGGTGTGGGTATTTCCGTAGTGAATGCCTTGTCCGAGAAAGTCGTTGTTACGGTTAAACGTGACGGACATGTCTATCAGCAGGAATATAGACGGGGCGCACCACAGTATGACATCAGAATCATCGGAGATACAGAAGAGACGGGTACAACAACAACGTTTTATCCTGATCCGGAGATTTTTACCGAAACGACCACCTTTGAATACTCAACACTGCTTACCCGTATCCGCGAATTGGCCTTTCTTAACAAGGGCATTGAGATTTCGCTGGAGGATGAACGTACGGAGGTGTCCAACAACTTTAAGTACGAAGGCGGTATTGTTGAGTATGTGAAATATCTGAATGAGAAAAAAGAAGCGCTGCACGAGGATCCGATCTACGTGGAAGGCTCACGCGATATGATCCAGGTGGAGGTCGCTCTCCAATATAACGATTCGTATACCGAGAACATCTACTCTTTTGCAAATAACATCAACACCCATGAAGGCGGAACGCATGAGTCCGGCTTCAAGAGTGCCTTGACGCGTATCATTAACGATTATGCCCGTAAGACAGGTGTCATCAAAGACAGCAACTCCAATCTTACCGGGGATGATGTCCGTGAAGGCCTGACAGCGATCATTTCAGTTAAGATTCCTGAGCCGCAATTTGAAGGGCAGACCAAAACTAAACTCGGCAACAGCGAAGTGCGCGGAATTGTAGAATCCCTGTTCGGGGAGAAGCTGCAGCAATTCCTGGAAGAGAATCCTGCCGTTTCCCGGCGTGTCCTGGACAAATCGTTGTCCGCTTCCCGCGCCCGCGAAGCTGCACGCAAGGCACGTGAGCTAACCCGCCGCAAGAGTGCACTGGAAGTAAGTGCGTTGCCCGGCAAGCTGGCCGACTGTTCGTCCAAGGATGCTTCGATCAGCGAGCTGTACATCGTCGAAGGTGACTCTGCCGGCGGATCGGCCAAGCAAGGCCGTGACCGCCATTTCCAGGCGATTCTTCCGCTGCGCGGCAAGATTCTTAATGTGGAGAAGGCGCGTCTGGACCGTATTCTGTCCAATGCCGAAATCCGCAACATCATTACTGCTCTGGGTACAGGCATCAGTGAGGACTTCGATCTCTCCAAAGCTCGTTACCATAAAGTGGTCATCATGACCGATGCCGACGTTGATGGAGCGCATATCAGAACTTTGCTGCTGACCTTCTTCTACCGTTACATGCGCAAGCTAGTGGATGCGGGGTATATCTATATTGCCCAGCCGCCTCTCTTCAAGATCGAGCGCAACAAGGTAATCAAGTATGCGCAGAGCGAGAAGGAACGCGATGAGATTATTGCTACTTTCGGAGAAAACGTCAAAGTGAATGTCCAGCGCTACAAAGGTTTGGGAGAAATGAACGCAACCCAGCTGTGGGATACAACGATGGACCCTGAATACCGCATGATGCTGCAGGTAACGATTGAGGACGCAATTCTGGCTGACGGCATGTTTGATACGCTGATGGGCGACAATGTTGAGCCAAGACGCGAGTTTATTCAAGAGCATGCCAAGTATGTCAAGAATCTGGACGTATAATTCAACCAGAGCCAGCTAAGAGCTTATCCTTACTGAATCTGATCAAGAGCCTCCAGCCCCTGGGTTTAACAGCTTAGGGTGCTGGAGGCTTTTGATTATTATTTTCCGGATTTTCTTTTCTTGCGCTTCGAGGTGGGCAGCGGCTTGGCAGCCTTCAAGCGGCCATAGGCAGTCGCATAGCGCTGTATTTTACGGTAGATCCGCTTATCCTTATGAAATTGCTTAAAGGCGATAATGGACGGCAAGGTGTTTACCTCCAGCAGCCACAGCTCGTGGTGCTGGTCGACTGCTACATCGAGTCCAATCTCCTTAATGGATGGATATGCCGTTTCCAGCTGCCTTGCCATCTGCACCCCCATAACTTTTAACTGGCTGATGGTACTTTGAGCTTCTGCCACGTCCATGTGCTCCTTCAGCAGAACATCAACCGCCGTCACCGCCCCTCCGCTGTGATAGTTCGTCACAATCTTCTGGGGAGCGGCAACTCTGCCGAGCATTCCGGTGGTTTTCCAACCACCTGCAGGAGTCTTCTGGGTAAGCACGCGCAGGTCAAAGGGGCGGTTCTGGCGGGTGAGCAGATCGATCCCCTGCTGAGCCAGATAGGTACGGCCTTTGAGCCGTTCCAGAAGCACTTCGTGCAGCTCCTGCAGGGAAGAGAAGATACGGGCCATTTTTTCATAGCGCAAAATATACATGATTTGAGTATCAGCGGCAGCTTCCAACGGATCCTTCTTCTCGGGTTTCCCGCCAGGGATAAGGGTGACCATCCGCTTCTCGGCTCTCATTACCCCGCTGCCATAGGTTCCGCGGTCAGGCTTTATATATACGGTTGCATATAAATCGAGCAGTTGCTCGAGAGCCTCGTGACTATACTTGCGGGTATCGGGAATATGGATTGCAAGTGAGGGGTTTTGTAAAAGGACCATCGTCTTGGCCCATTTGCTGGAGACCCGTTGTATCCTCATTATCTTCCTCCTTAAAAGTTCTCAAGCTACCTAAACAATGGTATAATATCAGGATATGGGGTTCTACTTTCTGGGACGTAATGGTGCTTAAATCCATCATTCTTGTCTTTACAGTCTATGTACCAAAGGCATTTGCGGAAAGGGCATATACCCTTATGGCGGCAAAAGAAATTAATCATAGAATATCAAAGGCTATTATGTTTAATTGTGCTACTTTTGTGAAAGTAATATAATAAAGGGTAGCGGTTTTTAACTGAAGGAGGTCCACCAACTCATGGCTGAACAAAATAACCCGCAAGTCAAAGATCGGGACATTGGTGAAGAAATGCGCGAATCCTTCATGGATTACGCAATGAGCATTATTGTTAGCCGGGCTTTGCCGGATGTGCGGGACGGACTCAAGCCGGTTCACCGACGCATTTTGTTTGCGATGTCGGAACTTGGCATGTCGTCTGATAAGCCTCATAAGAAATCGGCAAGAATCGTGGGTGAGGTCATTGGTAAGTACCACCCGCACGGCGACTCAGCCGTGTACGAGACGATGGTACGGATGGCGCAGGATTTCTCTATGCGGTACATGCTTGTGGACGGTCACGGGAACTTTGGTTCCGTAGACGGAGACATGGCTGCAGCGATGCGTTATACCGAAGCCCGCCTTTCCAAAATCGCCGGTGAAATGCTGCGCGATCTGAACAAGGAAACCGTTGACTTCGAACCCAACTATGATGGCGAAGAGAGTGAGCCCGTCGTGCTGCCTTCCCGTTATCCCAATCTGCTTGTAAATGGGGTATCCGGTATTGCTGTAGGGATGGCTACCAATATTCCGCCGCATAATCTGGGGGAAGTCATTGATGGCGTACAAGCCATGATCCGCAATCCTGACATTACTCCAATGGAGTTAATGGAATATATTCAAGGCCCCGATTTCCCCACAGCGGGATATATTCTTGGCCGCGAGGGCATCCGCCAGGCTTATCGTACCGGCCGGGGTTCAGTTACGATGCGCGCCAAGGCGACTATCGAGGAGAATAACGGCAAAGCGCGTATCATCGTACACGAATTGCCATACCAGGTCAACAAAGCAAGATTGGTAGAAAAAATTGCCGAATTGGTACGCGAGAAGCGGATTGACGGAATTACCGATCTGCGCGATGAGTCTGACCGCAACGGTATGCGTGTAGTGGTTGAGATGAGACGGGACGTTAACCCTAGCGTTGTGCTTAACAACCTGTACAAGCATACCTCCATGCAGTCAACCTTCGGGATTAATATGCTGGCTATTGTAAACAAAGAGCCGCAGATCCTGAATCTGCGTGATGTGCTGCATCATTATCTGCAGCATCAGATCGAAGTCATTCGCCGCCGTACCATCTTTGATCTAAAGAAGGCAGAAGCCAGAGCACATATTCTGGAAGGTCTGCGGATTGCACTCGATCATCTGGATGAAGTGATTTCCTTGATTCGGGCTTCCCGAACTACGGACATTGCCCGTGATGGGTTGATGAGCACATTCAGTCTTAGCGTAGAGCAGGCCCAGGCGATCCTTGATATGCGGATGCAGCGCCTGACAGGTCTGGAACGCGAGAAGATTGAGAACGAATATAATGAGCTGCTGGCCAAGATTGGGGAATATCGCGAGATTCTGGCCAATGAACATCTGGTGCTTGAGATCATCAGTAACGAGCTGCAGGAAATTCGTGATAAATATTCCGACGACCGCCGGACCGAAATTACCGTAGGTGAAGAAAGTATCCTTGATGAAGACCTCATTCCGCGAGAAGAGGTTGTCATTACCATTACTCACACCGGTTATATCAAACGTCTGCCTGTCAGCACCTACCGCAGCCAGAAGCGCGGCGGACGAGGTGTGATCGGGATGGATACGAAGGATACGGATTTCGTGGAGCATCTCTTCGTGAGCAACTCCCATAACTATCTGATGTTCTTCACCGACAAAGGCAAGGTCTACCGGATCAAAGCCTATGAGATTCCGGAGCTGGGACGCACGGCACGTGGAACACCTATAATCAATCTGATTCAGATTGAGCAGGGTGAGAAGATCAGTGCGGTTATTCAGGTAGAGGATGGCGACAGCGACAAATATCTGTTCTTTGCTACCCGCGAGGGGATTGTGAAGAAGACGCCGCTGGAGGATTACAATAATATCCGTAAGGGCGGACTGATCGCCATCAATCTTCGTGAAGAGGACTCTCTCATTGAGGTGAAGCTGACCGACGGCCAGCAGAATCTGATTATGGGTACAGCACGCGGAATGTCGATCACGTTCTCCGAGAACGATGTACGGTCTATGGGCCGCAGCGCGACCGGTGTCAAAGGCATCACGCTGGACGGCAATGACCATGTCATTGGCATGGATTGTGTCGACAAGGAGCTTGAAGTATTGATTGTTACAACTAAGGGTTACGGCAAACGTACACCGGCCGTTGACTATCGTTCACAGACCCGTGGCGGTAAAGGTATCAAGACAATCAATCTTACCGATAAGAATGGACCGGTAGTAGGTCTTAAGGTCGTTAAGAAAGACGAGGACCTGATGATTATTACGACCAGCGGTACCTTGATCCGTACCAGCATGGACGGCATATCGACAATGGGTCGCTATGCACAAGGGGTTAAGCTAATCAACATCCGTGAGGATGATGCTGTAGCTACGCTGTGCCGGGCGGACAAGAATGAAGAGGATGAGCTTTCCGAGCTGGAAGAAGGCTTGGACGCTCTGATGACAGAACAGGATTCGGAAGGAACAGAGACTGACCTTAATGAGACTGGATCTGAAATCGAAGCAGAAGACGAAGATATGGAATAGGTTGTAATGCAGAGCAGGAGTTTCTTCTATAGAGACTCCTGTTTTTTTATATATAAGTAAGTATAAGTTGCCCTCTCTTTCAGAGGACGCCGAAGCAGTTTCTACTTGCCACTAGTCGCTTGCGGGTATCCATATTATAATCAGAGAAAGTAATGCCAGAGAATTTAAGGGGTTGAGTTAGTGCCAAGCCTACCAGCTGCAGAAGTACAAGCAGGTTCAAAAATCATCCAGGATGTAATCACACCTCTGGGAAGCACGTTATTCGCCAAAGGTAAAATACTATTGCCACGCGATCTAGAGATTCTGCAGGCTTTTTTGATTCAGCATGTAGAGATTGAAGGCAGTGAGAATGAAAACAAAACTGCCGAGCCGACAAAAGTGGCATCCAAGCAGGCAGCGGTTAAGACAGGCTCTATTGTAAATGAGACACTGCTATCCAAAAGCAATTCACCGCTGCACGATGAGTATGATAAGATGCTGGTCCTGATCAAAAGCAGCTATCGTTCCGTTGCCGCGGCTTCGTTGCCTATATATGAGCTGCGCAGCCAGCTGGAGCTGTTAATCAGCCACTTAAATGATTATCATGTTCTGAAATTTACCCCCCATGTACTCAGTGAAGAGGATTACAACTATCATAATGCTGTATTGTCGGCATTAACCTGCTACAAGCTGGCCGGATGGTGCGGATACCCGCAAAAGGATTGGATGCAGGCTGCTTTTGCTGGACTGCTTCATGACATTGGCAATACCAAAGTAGATCCGGCACTGCTGCTTAAGCCTGATTCGCTCAGCAGCAGTGAGAAAGAAGAAGTCCGCAGACATACTACCTACGGCTATCAGCTGCTGCGCAACGTTACCGCTATTAATGAGGGGGTTAGACTTGCCGCATTGCAGCATCATGAGAAGGTGGATGGCTCCGGATATCCGTTAAGGCTGGAGGGCTCACAGATTCATTTCTATGCCAAGCTTGTAGCCGTCGCGGATATTTTCCATGCCATGACGCTGGAAAGGGCTTATCGAAAGCCACAGTCGCCTTTCCTTGTGTTGGAGCAGCTGCTTAAAGAAAGCTTCGGGATGCTTGATCCTGTGATCGTACAGACGTTTATCCAGAAGACGACGGATCTGTATAACGGAACAAGGATTCGACTTAGCGATGGCCGTCGCGGAGAGATAATATTCACTGACCGCAGCAATCCTACAAGACCCATGGTCCAGGTTGAGGGCAAGATCGTGAATCTGGCTATTGAGCGGGAGCTCTATATACAAGAGATCATATAGAACACGATTGTTTATTGTCGCTAACTGCTGATTCTGCCCCTGCATAGAGTATCCAGAGGTGCAGAATCAGTGGTTATAGTCTTTAGTTCATCTTTAATAGTAATAGATTAAAAAAAAGCTTGCAATCCAATTCTGCACATGGTATATTCTTATTCCGGCCAAGAAAGCTAAATGCTTCGCTCGAAAAGAACTTGAAAAAAAGAGCTTGCATTACACGGTTGGATATGATATATTATAAGAGTTGCTGGTGACGCAAACATCACTGACAACGAGAACTTGATCTTTGAAAACTGAACAACGAGGAGTGGGATTTTGCGAAAGTAAAATCCAAAAGAAGATGAGTTTCACGCAAGTGGAGCTTGTCGGTAGAGAATGCAAATTCTCGTCAGATGTTTCAAAATGAGCATATCGCTCTTTTCAATACTTTATCGGATGGTTATTTTCTCGGAGTGATTCGGGGAAGTGATTGCTCGATAAAACCAATTTGGAGAGTTTGATCCTGGCTCAGGACGAACGCTGGCGGCATGCCTAATACATGCAAGTCGAGCGGAGTTCTGTTGAAAGCTTGCTTTCAACAGGATTCAGCGGCGGACGGGTGAGTAACACGTAGGCAACCTGCCCCTTAGCCTGGGATAACTACCGGAAACGGTAGCTAATACCGGATAATTCCTTGGTTCTCCTGAACCGAGGATGAAAGGCGGAGCAATCTGCCCTTAAGGGATGGGCCTGCGGCGCATTAGCTAGTTGGTGAGGTAATGGCTCACCAAGGCGACGATGCGTAGCCGACCTGAGAGGGTGAACGGCCACACTGGGACTGAGACACGGCCCAGACTCCTACGGGAGGCAGCAGTAGGGAATCTTCCGCAATGGGCGAAAGCCTGACGGAGCAATGCCGCGTGAGTGATGAAGGTTTTCGGATCGTAAAGCTCTGTTGCCAGGGAAGAACGTCCGGTAGAGTAACTGCTACCGGAGTGACGGTACCTGAGAAGAAAGCCCCGGCTAACTACGTGCCAGCAGCCGCGGTAATACGTAGGGGGCAAGCGTTGTCCGGAATTATTGGGCGTAAAGCGCGCGCAGGCGGCTATTTAAGTCTGGTGTTTAAACCTTGGGCTCAACCTAAGGTCGCACTGGAAACTGGGTGGCTTGAGTACAGAAGAGGAAAGTGGAATTCCACGTGTAGCGGTGAAATGCGTAGATATGTGGAGGAACACCAGTGGCGAAGGCGACTTTCTGGGCTGTAACTGACGCTGAGGCGCGAAAGCGTGGGGAGCAAACAGGATTAGATACCCTGGTAGTCCACGCCGTAAACGATGAGTGCTAGGTGTTAGGGGTTTCGATACCCTTGGTGCCGAAGTTAACACAGTAAGCACTCCGCCTGGGGAGTACGGTCGCAAGACTGAAACTCAAAGGAATTGACGGGGACCCGCACAAGCAGTGGAGTATGTGGTTTAATTCGAAGCAACGCGAAGAACCTTACCAGGTCTTGACATCCCTCTGAATCTGCTAGAGATAGCAGCGGCCTTCGGGACAGAGGAGACAGGTGGTGCATGGTTGTCGTCAGCTCGTGTCGTGAGATGTTGGGTTAAGTCCCGCAACGAGCGCAACCCTTATGCTTAGTTGCCAGCACATCATGGTGGGCACTCTAAGCAGACTGCCGGTGACAAACCGGAGGAAGGTGGGGATGACGTCAAATCATCATGCCCCTTATGACCTGGGCTACACACGTACTACAATGGCCGGTACAAAGGGCTGCGAAACCGCGAGGTGGAGCGAATCCCAACAAAGCCGGTCTCAGTTCGGATTGCAGGCTGCAACTCGCCTGCATGAAGTCGGAATTGCTAGTAATCGCGGATCAGCATGCCGCGGTGAATACGTTCCCGGGTCTTGTACACACCGCCCGTCACACCACGAGAGTTTACAACACCCGAAGTCGGTGGGGTAACCCGCAAGGGAGCCAGCCGCCGAAGGTGGGGTAGATAATTGGGGTGAAGTCGTAACAAGGTAGCCGTATCGGAAGGTGCGGCTGGATCACCTCCTTTCTATGGAGAATCGTTTCCTGAAACGGAAACATTCGAACAGAAGCGTAAGCTTCTATAGAACCTTCGGGTTCAACACACTCACTCGTTGCTCAGTTTTGAGAGTTTAAGCTCTCTGTTTCTGAAAGGCTTGGACGATCACGAAAGTGTCGTTAAACGTTTCAGACTACAACTTGATCCTTGAAAACTGGATACCGAAACGAATTTGCGTTTAGAACATCTTTTAGCTATAACTTGTGCAAACAAGTGAATTAGTTATTAGCTGGAAGCGAAGGTTTTGGATTGTGAAGCGACCTTTGGCTTTAAACAGAGTAGCGAACGGATTCTTCCGGAAGCGCTGTTTAAAACAAGATGAGCAAACAAGCCAAACACCGGAGCGATGGTTAAGCTAATAAGAGCACACGGAGGATGCCTAGGCGCCAGGAGCCGACGAAGGACGTGGCGAACAACGAAACTGCCTCGGGGAGCTGTAAGCAAGCTTTGATCCGGGGGTGTCCGAATGGGGAAACCCAGCTGTGGTAATTCGCAGTTACTACTCTCTGAATACATAGGAGAGGTAGAGGCAGACCAGGGGAACTGAAACATCTAAGTACCCTGAGGAAGAGAAAACAATAGTGATTCCGTCAGTAGCGGCGAGCGAACGCGGAACAGCCTAAACCTAAGAGCTTGCTCTTAGGGGTTGTGGGACGTCTCACATGGAGTTACAAAGGAATATGGTAGGCGAAGAGGTCTGGAAAGGCCCGCGATAGAGGTAAAAGCCCTGTAGCCTAAACTGTATTCTCTCCGAGACGGATCCCGAGTAGTGCGGGGCACGTGAAACCCCGTATGAATCCAGCAGGACCATCTGCTAAGGCTAAATACTACCTGGCGACCGATAGTGAAACAGTACCGTGAGGGAAAGGTGAAAAGCACCCCGGAAGGGGAGTGAAATAGAACCTGAAACCGTGTGCTTACAAAAAGTCAGAGCCCGTTTTAGGGGTGATGGCGTGCCTTTTGTAGAATGAACCGGCGAGTTACGTTTACCATGCAAGGTTAAGGTGAGAAGCCGGAGCCGCAGCGAAAGCGAGTCTGAATAGGGCGATTTGAGTATGGGGGCGTAGACCCGAAACCGTGTGATCTACCCCTGTCCAGGGTGAAGGTGCGGTAACACGCACTGGAGGCCCGAACCCACGCATGTTGAAAAATGCGGGGATGAGGTGGGGGTAGCGGAGAAATTCCAATCGAACTCGGAGATAGCTGGTTCTCCCCGAAATAGCTTTAGGGCTAGCCTCGGTATAAGAATAGTGGAGGTAGAGCACTGATTGGGTGCGGGGCCCGCAAGGGTTACCAAGCTCAGTCAAACTCCGAATGCCACATATTTATTGCCGGGAGTCAGACAGTGAGTGCTAAGATCCATTGTCGAAAGGGAAACAGCCCAGACCATCAGCTAAGGTCCCCAAGTGTGTGTTAAGTGGGAAAGGATGTGGAGTTGCACAGACAACCAGGATGTTGGCTTAGAAGCAGCCACCATTGAAAGAGTGCGTAATAGCTCACTGGTCGAGTGACTCTGCGCCGAAAATGTAACGGGGCTAAACACACCACCGAAGCTATGGCTAGGATCGACTTCACTGCTTCTTTGAGCGGTGTTTATCGGATAGACATTTATGCCTGAAATCATCCTGGAAGGGATGAAGGCTATATGTTCTACAGGGGATAAACACATTTCGAAGCTGGAGTGAAGTCGATCCTGGGGTAGGGGAGCGTTGTATATACGTTGAAGGTATACCGTGAGGAGTGCTGGAGCGTATACAAGTGAGAATGCCGGTATGAGTAACGAAAAGATCAGTGAGAATCTGATCCGCCGAAAGCCCAAGGTTTCCTGAGGAAGGCTCGTCCGCTCAGGGTAAGTCGGGACCTAAGGCGAGGCCGAAAGGCGTAGTCGAAGGACAACAGTTTGAAATTACTGTACCACCGTAATCCGCTATGAGCGATGGGGTGACGCAGGAGGGTAGTGACGCGGACTGATGGATGTGTCCGTCTAAGCAGTGAGGCTGATGTGTAGGCAAATCCGCACATCGTGAAGGCTGGGCTGTAATGGGGAGCGAAAATGTTAGTAGCGAAGGTCATGATCTCACACTGCCAAGAAAAGCCTCTAGCCAGGAGAAGGTGCCCGTACCGCAAACCGACACAGGTAGGCGAGAAGAGAATTCTAAGGCGCGCGGAAGAACTCTCGTTAAGGAACTCGGCAAAATGACCTCGTAACTTCGGGAGAAGAGGTGCCTCGGTAGGGTGAATAGCCCGAGGGGGCCGCAGTGAAAAGGCCCAAGCGACTGTTTAGCAAAAACACAGGTCTGTGCGAAGCCGTAAGGCGAAGTATACGGGCTGACGCCTGCCCGGTGCTGGAAGGTTAAGGGGAGCGGTTAGGGGTAACCCGAAGCTGTGAACCGAAGCCCCAGTAAACGGCGGCCGTAACTATAACGGTCCTAAGGTAGCGAAATTCCTTGTCAGGTAAATTCTGACCCGCACGAATGGCGTAACGACTTGGGCGCTGTCTCAACGAGAGATCCGGTGAAATTTTAATACCTGTGAAGATGCAGGTTACCCGCGACAAGACGGAAAGACCCCATGGAGCTTTACTGCAGCTTGATATTGAATTTGGGTACGATCTGTACAGGATAGGTGGGAGCCTGAGAAGCAGGAGCGCAAGCTTCTGCAGAGGCGCCGTTGGGATACCACCCTGATCGTATCTAGGTTCTAACCTAGTGCCCTTATCGGGTACGGGGACCGTGTCAGGCGGGCAGTTTGACTGGGGCGGTCGCCTCCTAAAGAGTAACGGAGGCGTTCCAAGGTTCCCTCAGAATGGTTGGAAATCATTCGCAGAGTGCAAAGGCATAAGGGAGCTTGACTGCGAGACCTACAAGTCGAGCAGGGACGAAAGTCGGACTTAGTGATCCGGTGGTACCGCATGGAAGGGCCATCGCTCAACGGATAAAAGCTACCCTGGGGATAACAGGCTTATCTCCCCCAAGAGTCCACATCGACGGGGAGGTTTGGCACCTCGATGTCGGCTCATCGCATCCTGGGGCTGAAGTAGGTCCCAAGGGTTGGGCTGTTCGCCCATTAAAGCGGTACGCGAGCTGGGTTCAGAACGTCGTGAGACAGTTCGGTCCCTATCTGTCGTGGGCGCAGGAAATTTGAGAGGAGCTGTCCTTAGTACGAGAGGACCGGGATGGACGTACCGCTGGTGCACCAGTTGTTCCGCCAGGAGCATGGCTGGGTAGCTACGTACGGACGGGATAAGCGCTGAAAGCATCTAAGCGTGAAGCCCCCCTCAAGATGAGATTTCCCAACTAGTAAGACCCCTTGAAGACGACGAGGTAGATAGGTTGGAGGTGGAAGTGCAGCAATGCATGGAGCTGACCAATACTAATCGGTCGAGGGCTTATCCACATCTTAAAACGCAGATTTGTTTCGGATTCAGTTTTCAGGCGATTAAGCCTGAAAGATTTTAAGCTGCATGTCTTTTCTGTAGTCGGTTATTTTCCTGAAGGAATTCGGGGGAGTAGCACGAGCGGAAAAAACCCGTTTGGTGGCGATAGCGGAGGGGTTCCACGCGTACCCATCCCGAACACGACCGTTAAGCCCTCCAGCGCCGATGGTACTTGGACCGAAGGGTCCTGGGAGAGTAGGACGCCGCCAAGCACATGAAGACCACTGTTGATCACTCAACAGTGGTTTTTTGTTATATTTGTTGTAAATGCTAGATCCTCGCTGGGATCTTATAGTAGTAACTGAATGATTAAAAAGATAAGCAAAGTCATATATGATGAATAAAGCGTTTACAATAGTGTAACAGATTTGTTACCGACGCTAGAGGCGATACAAGTATAATAGAAAAGTGCAAATATTAAGCATATCCTTAATACGAATGAACTACTGATAAATTCTAACTTTGAATTTTCTTGTGTCTTTAGATGCATGGTAGAGGTAAGGAGGATTTAAGGTATGAAACCAACTCGCTTGGTTTGGGTAACAATATGGCTCTGTATGGCTGTTTTTCTGCTGGCTGGCTGCGGAGCAAAGGAACCGACCTGGGATACATTTGAAGGGGCGCTTAATGAAAAAAGCTTCCCTGTTCCGCAGGAAGCGGACTCTCCGGACCGGACAACTACAAATGTTGCTATGGACTACGTAAGGTACACTCTTCCTGGCTTGAAAGAAACCAAAGGGATACCGGAGCCTTATTTGGAGGCTATCCAGGCTTGGGGCTGGAAAGAGCAGGAACAGAAGGAAGACGACAAAGGAGCTTCCCGCATTTTTCAGAAGGAAAAACAGATTGTGCATTTAACCGTGCATAATGACTATTTTATAGTAATGGTCCCGAAGGAGAAAAAGGCCTCCATTAAGGGGCTGGAAACCAAATAAATAAATCGCCGTCCATAAAGGACGGCGATTTATTTATTTAAGCGAATTCTTATGTATGCACGATCTGCTGTCACTGTGAATAATAGGACGCATCGGAAGTGTTGAATTTCAGCATACCTCCCTTGTCTTTATTTCTCAGCAGCAGCAAGGTATACAGACGGGGCAGCAACAGCCACAGATGACAGATAATCAGCGAAGCTGTAAATGCTGGAGGTGACCAGACCACAAAAAGTATGGCGATGCAAAGGCCGATCCAGAAATTATGCAGCTGCACCTTGCGGAAGACACGGTAGCTAATGTACTGATCCGGCATATACCCGATCCAAGGCAGCTGGATGGTATTACGCCACCTTTTGGCGATTGGATGGCCTGAGATCAAGAGAACGGAACGCGAGATCACATATTGTGTCCAGAACACTACAGGCGCAGCCAGGATCATGAAGAAGATGCTCCACCGGGACAAGAACACGGATTCCAATATTATAAAGATAATGGGCAATATCATATAGGCTCGCAGCAAAAAGGTGGAAATATTGATTTTTCTGATTAATTTATATTGATAGAATGTAGCGGCTCCTTTAATGTCGTCTTCCATAAAAAAGGACGGCCTCCTCGTTATATGTCATGATACTAATATCGGCTAACATGGGCTTTTTGTTAAACTTTGTGATTTATTATCACCTGCCGGGCAACTGCGGAATATTATACATTATACGAGCCGCAGGATATGAAAAAACTATGAAAGGGTTTAAAATGATAGAAGGTGTATCATACTGTTCTTAAAAGAGTCAAGGTGGGATGAAAATGGAACAGCAAACCGATCAGGCTTGTATTATCTGCGGACAAGTGAAAGAGGAAGGCATCGTGATTGTCTCGCATTTTATATGTGAGGATTGCGAGGCGGAGATGGTGCGTACGGAGGCTGAGGATGCGAAGTATCGTTTTTTTATCGGCCGGATGAAGAAAATTGATCTGCAGAAAAATGCATAGGCAAACAGCTGTGCAGCAATCGATCGAAAGAACAAAAAAAAGCGGGCGGTGGATCTGTGTCACGTTGGCTGCATAACGTATTTTTATTTTGACGGCTTTCCCGTTCTCTAATTGGATGGAGGGAGCCGTTTTGTTATCCGGGTAGGATGCTTCTTCAGTGATATGTAGGCGTTTGGGTCTATTTGCGTTAAAATAGAAGCTAGCCCTAGGGGAAGGAACTATTATGGATAACGAACAGCGGAACCAAGCACCTATTTATGAAATGTTGGAACACTATAGAGTAAAGGGTAATATCTCATATCATGTACCCGGTCACAAAAACGGGGTTGCGTATGATATATTCGGGGGTGCAGGCTTCCTGGATGAGATTATGAAAGTTGATGTTACGGAAATTACGGATACAGATGATCTGCATCATCCGGAAGGGGTGATTCGGGAGGCGCAGGAGCTGGCGGCGGATTGTTTTGGAGCAGAGGAGAGCTTCCTGCTTGTATCCGGCAGTACAGCAGGCAATCTGGCACTGATTCTGACGGTCTGTCCGGAACCGGGAATGATCCTGATTGTTCAGCGCAATGTGCACAAGTCAGTTATTCATGGACTGATGCTTGCAGGAGTGCACGCTGTATTCCTGGAGCCGCTGATCGATCCCGCCAGCGGCCTGGCGGTTGCTCCCGCGGCAGAAGATGTGCAGGCTGCCTTGGCAGCCTACCCGGACGCCGCAGGGGTGCTGGTGACCATGCCCAATTACTACGGCATGGGAAGTGAGCTTGCGCCCCTCGCGCAGGCCTGCCACGCCAGCGGTGTACCGCTGCTGGTGGATGAGGCGCACGGGGCGCATTACAGCCAGCACCCGGCGCTGCCCGCCGGGGCACTGGCTCAGGGCGCGGACGGCGTAGTGCAGTCCACGCACAAGATGTTGCCCGCGCTCACCATGGGCGCGATGCTGCATGTGCAGGGCCCACGGCTTGACAGGGCCCTGCTGCGGCAGCGGCTCGCCATGGTGCAGAGCTCCAGCCCATCGTACCCGGTGATGGCGTCGCTCGATCTAGCCCGGCGGCTGGTGCACAGCCGCGGTGCCGGTGCCTTCACGGCGGGCCTTGCCGCCGTGGACGTCCTGAAGCGCGGCCTCGCCAGGCTGCCGCGCTACGGGCTGCTGCAGCCGGCTGTGCCGCTGCAGCGCTCCAGCGGGGGTGGCGCAGCCCCCGCCGGGAAGGGCGCGCCGCCGCAGCGCGGGGCGGCGTACCTGACCCAGGACCCCTTCAAGGCCGTCATTTATGACGCCGCCGGGGTCCTGAGCGGCTTCGAGCTGCACAGCAGGCTCGAAGAGAAGGGCTGTGTGCCGGAAATGAGCGATGACCGGCACGTAGTTCTGCTATTCAGCCTCGGCTCGCGGGCTGAAGAGGCTGCAGCGCTGGTGGAAGCGCTGCGGGAGATCGATGCGGAGACCCGGGCGGAGTCTCCGGGCACTCAGCACTCTTCGCACTCTCTGAGCACGCTGCAATCTCTGGACTCATTGAGCACTCAGCACTCTCCGAACTCACTGAAATTTCATAGTTCTCCGCAGGCACTGAGTTCTGTGCAATCTTCAGGCTCTCCACAGTCCACGTACAGCAATAATTCCACGTGGAACAATTTGCAGGCCAAGATTCCCCGGCCGGTGCCCTTCACCATGAAGCCGGTTGATTCAGCTTCTACGGAGAGTATCCCGCTTGCAGACAGCATAGGCAGGATGGCAGCTGAGATGGTGATTCCTTATCCTCCGGGAATTCCGTTATTATATCCCGGCGAAGTTATAACCGCACAGACAGGCGCAAGGTTATTGGACCTGTCTCAAGGCGGCGCGAAATTCCAGGCCTGTTCCGATCCGGGCCTACAGCGTATAAAGGTCTACAACATTTAGAAGGGCGGAGAAGCAGCAGTGGAACAACAAGGATTCTTCATTACTTTGGAGGGGGGCGATGGCTCAGGCAAAACAACCGTGCTGGGCCGGGTAGCTGCTTATCTGCAGAACCGGTCGATACCCTATGTGATTACCCGCGAACCTGGCGGGATTGAGATTGCCGAGAAGATTCGCTCCATCATTCTGGACCCGGCTCATACGGCGATGGATGCCCGGACCGAAGCCTTGCTCTACGCAGCTTCGCGAAGCCAGCATCTGGCTGAGGTGGTTGAACCCGCTCTGGAGAGGGGCATGACAGTACTATGTGACCGCTTCGTAGACAGCAGCCTGGTATACCAGGGATATGCCAGAGGGCTTGGCATGGAAGAGGTATGGAGCATCAACCAGTTTGCCATTGGCAACCGTATGCCTGATCTTACATTCTATCTCGACATTGATCCCGAGGTGGGGCTGGCGCGGATTGCAGCCAATCAGAACCGTGAGGTGAACCGGCTGGATATGGAGAGCCTCGCTTTTCACCGTAAGGTAAGAGAAGGATACCGTATGGTTGTGGATGCCAATCCGCAGCGGATGGTAGTGCTGGATGCGGCCCGACCGCTTCATATAGTGGAGCAGGAGCTGATACGCACGCTTGAAGAGAGAGTATTAAAGGGTTTTTGAGGTACTTTGTCAAATATACTACAATAGTTCCAACAAACTTAGGTGTAGGCTTTCGAAGTTAATTTTGCGAAGTTGAACCAGGAAGTTTATGCTATCAAAAAATCGGGAGGGATACAAAGATGAAGTTGATCATTGCAATTATCCAGGATAAAGACAGTAACCGGTTATCGAGTGAACTGGTCAAGGCTAATTTCCGTGCCACGAAGCTGGCAAGTACAGGCGGATTTCTGCGTGCAGGAAATACCACCTTCATGATCGGGGTAGAGGATAGCCAGATTGAAGCTGTCTTGACGGTGATCCGCAACAGCTGTAAGGTACGCGAGCAGCTTGTAACTCCTGTAACTCCGATGAGTGGAACTACGGATTCCTACTTGCCGCTTCCAGTCGAAGTACAGGTAGGCGGCGCTACCGTATTTGTTCTTCCAGTTGATCGTTTTGAGCATTATTGAGTATACTATAGCCATCTGTGACAGGCTATTTCCAAAAAGGGCGGTAGATAACCTTTGAAGATTAATCCGGGCTACAGGCCCTTAAAGAGTGAATTGCCGGTTTCGGAAGGCCTGAACAAGCCCGTTCAGCAGAAATCCTTCTCTGATGTATTTCAGCAGCAGAGCGAGCAGAAGACGCTGGATGAGCTGAACCGCCAGATGAAGGAAATTCAGGCTCAGGGTGACCGCCTTTCCAAGTCCATGACCATCCGCGAGCTTACCATCTACCGGATGATGATCAAACGGTTTCTGGAGGAGACGGCGCGGCGCGGTGTTATCCTCAAGGAGACGAAGGGCTGGGACCGGCGTGGCCGGGGCAAGCGTTATAAGCTGCTGGAGGAGATTGACACGGCCCTGCTGTCCATGGCAGATGATTTACTGGGCAGTGAAGAAGGCCGCATTGATCTTCTGGGCAGAGTGGGAGAAATCCGCGGCCTCTTGATCAACCTTTCTTTTTAAATGTACGGGAGGAAAATATGCCTTTTCATGATATAGCGGGCCAGGAGGATGCCAAACGGCTACTCCAGAATGCCCTGCGCAAAGATACCGTAAGCCATGCTTACCTGTTCACCGGACCCTCAGGCAGCGGTCAGCTCAAGACGGCAACCTTGTTCGCCCAAGCCATATTCTGTACTGAGCTGCAGGATGATGCCTGCGGACACTGTCTGGAATGCCGCAAGGTAGAGCATGGCAACCATCCCGATCTGACGCTGCTGAAGCCGGATGGAGCAAGCATCAAGATTGACCAGATTCGTGATCTCCAGCGTGTGTTCTCGTACCGTTCGGAAGGGATTAACCCGAAGGTCTATATCATAGACGGAGCGGACCGAATGACGGTGCAGGCAGCCAATAGTCTGCTGAAGTTTCTGGAAGAACCGCCTTCTCCGGCGGTGGGAATTCTGATCTCGGATAACAGCCGCTCCCTGCTGCCAACTATTCAGTCCAGAACCCAAAGAATCCCGTTCAGCCCGCTGCATCCCGACTTCATGCTGCAGGCTTTGTCCAGCGAAGGCATTCCGGTGCCCCTAGCCCGCTGCGCAGTCTCCCTTACTTCGGGTCTGGATGGATGCAGGGAACTTTTGGAACAGAATTGGTTTGCAGAAATGAGAAATCTAGTGTTACAATTAGCAAAGGAGTCTTTGAGCAAAAGCAGCTCATCAGTAGCAACTGTTGGGCAAAAGCTGTTCAAGACCGGGCTTGGTGAACATTTGGATGTCCTATTCAGCATGTTCCACCTGTGGTTCAAAGATATGCTCCACTTCCTGTACCAAAAGCACGAAAGTATTGTTTTCATAGATCAGTTAGACTTTATTTCCAGACATGCCCGCGAGCGGAGTACGGAGCAATGGGTGGCTTATATGGGGTATGCCGCGGAGAGCAGCATGAAGCTGCGGTCCAATGCCAATACTCAGCTGTGTCTGGAGCAGTTCTTAATCCGACTGGAAAGTTAAGAATTTTATATATATCCTCCGGATTCCGCTTTAAGGTGGAAGTATGGTTTAAGTGTTGAGGAAGGACAAGCATGAATCATCAGGGAGCGGGCTTGCTTAGGGGTTCCTTTCACCGGCAAACAAGGGGGTTAATATTTGTACAGCGTTGTGGGTGTCCGCTTTAAGAAAGCGGGTAAAATATATTATTTCGATCCGCTTGATTTCCCCATTGAACGGGATCAAAGTGTTATTGTAGAGACAGCACGAGGGGTCGAATATGGCAAGGTTGTTGTAGGCAAAAAAGTGGTTCAGGAATCCGATGTTGTATTGCCTCTGAAAAAAGTTATGCGGATTGCCGGCGATACAGACGCACGTGTGGTTGAGGAGAACAAAGGGGCGGCGAAAGAAGCTTTTACCACCTGTTTAAATAAAATTCGCGATCATGGTCTTAAAATGAAGCTCGTTGATGTAGAGTTTACTTTTGACCGCAACAAGATTATCTTCTATTTTACAGCCGAAGGCCGTGTTGATTTCCGCGAATTGGTCAAGGATCTGGCCAGCATCTTCCGTACCCGGATTGAACTGCGCCAGATTGGCGTACGTGATGAAGCCAAAATGCTGGGTGGCCTGGGCCCCTGCGGACGGGTGTTATGCTGCTCCTCCTGGCTTGGAGATTTCGAGCCGGTATCGATCAAGATGGCCAAGGATCAGAATCTTTCGCTGAATCCAACTAAGATATCCGGACTATGCGGGCGTCTGATGTGCTGTCTGAAGTTTGAGCATGACAATTACGAAAGTGTCAAAGAAGAAATGCCGGCAGTCGGCAAGGTCGTCGTTACCTCACTGGGGGACGGCAAGGTAGTAGGGATTAATGCCGGTACCCGGACGGTTCATGTGCAGTTGTTCGAGGTAGGCAAGGTTAAAGAACTTCCAATGGATGATGTTGTCGTCAAGTAAACCATATAAGGTTACTTTCGGGGTGGAAACTTGGAGAAAAAAAATATATTTGCACAGATGCAGGATATGGAAGCGCAATTGGAACATATGCGTGCCACTCTTGGCGATTGGAAACAGACGGTAAAAGAACTGATGGAAGCCAATCAAAGGCTCAATTTAGAGAACGAACAACTGCGCAAAATATTAAAGAGGGAAGCGCCCCTGGACCCCAAGGTTGATTCTGCAGAAGCAGAAGCACTATTGGCCGCCCGCGAGGGTGCGGAGGAAGTGGTCGGTGAAGGATATGATAATCTGGCCCGCTTGTACCATGAAGGCTTTCACATCTGCAATGTCTATTTCGGACATTTGCGGACCGAAGGTGATTGTCTGTTCTGCCTCTCTTTCCTCAATAAATAAGGATATCCAGCCGTAGGAGATTTGTGCCTACGGTTTTTTTAAATTTCTTCGACCTTTGCAGTCTGGCCCAAGAATTGACTATAGGAGAGTACCATGACAAATTCAATAAATTCACAGCCCCTGCTGCCTACGGAGCGGGTGGATGATCTGCTGACGCATGATTTAAGAATTATTCAGAGTGACGAGGTGTTCAGCTTCTCGATGGATGCGGTGCTGCTGGCCCGCTTTGCCAGTATTCCGCCGAGAGGCAGGGTACTTGATCTGTGCACCGGCAATGGGGTTATCCCTATACTGCTGACTACACGCACCAAAGCTTCTATAGAAGGCATTGAAATACAGCCGCGTCTGGCAGATATGGCACGCCGTAGTGTAGCGCTGAACGAATTAGAGGATAGAATCACTATTCATGAAGGGGATCTGCGTGAGCTATATAGAACAGCCGGTCATGGTGTATATGATGCCATTACGGTTAACCCGCCGTATATGCCGCTGAACGGCAGCGATCTGAAGCTGAACACACATCAGGCTATGGCCCGTCATGAACTGGGCTGTACACTGGAGGAGGTCATCCAGGCCTGTGTAAGGCTGGTACGTACAGGAGGCAAAGTAAGTATGGTGCATAAGCCGCAGCGTCTGGTTGATATTATGAGCCTGATGAGACAATATAGGCTGGAGCCCAAGATTATTCGCTTTGTACATCCGCGTGCACATCTGGAAGCGAACATGGTGTTAATCGAGGCGATCCGTGACGGCAAGCCGGAGTCGCGTCTACAGCCGCCTCTAATTGTATATAATGAGGACAATCAATATTGCCAGGAGATTATGGACATTTATTATGGAGCCAAAGAGGGTAAAATATGAAATTAACATGCCAAAGCAGCTTTCAGAGCAATAATGACAACCATAAGCAGGAAGGAGCAGGTTCTCTCTATCTGGTAGCGACGCCTATCGGCAATCTGGAGGATATGACCTTCCGCGGCGTGAGGACGTTACAGGAATGCGACATCATCGCTGCCGAAGATACCAGACAGACCCGTAAGCTGCTCAGCCACTTCGAAATCACACCTTCGCTGTTGTTCAGTTATCATGAGCATAATAAGGCTGCCAGCGGACCTGAGTTGATACGTTATATAATAGAAGGTAAAAATCTTGCGCTAGTTAGCGACGCCGGTCTTCCGGCCATCTCCGATCCTGGTGCCGATCTTGTCGCTCTGGCTATTGAGCACGGTATTGCTGTGATTCCGATACCGGGAGCTAACGCAGCCCTGTCAGCTCTAATCGCTTCCGGATTGCCTACGGCCAGCTTCACCTTTGCCGGATTTCTTCCCCGCGAGCGCAAAGATATCCGTGCTGTTCTAGCTACGCTGCGGGCATCTCAGGGAAGCTTGCTGTTCTATGAGTCTCCCCATCGCGTTGGCAAGACGCTGCAGCATCTGCAGGAGGCTTTTGGCAACCGGCGGGTGGTGTTGGCCCGTGAGCTGACCAAGCGGTATGAGGAATTTCTGCGCGGAACCATTGAGGAATGCATTGCCTGGCTGGAGGAGCATCCGCCACTTGGCGAATATGTGATTGTGGTAGAGGGAGAGAGCAAGGAAGAAGCGGCGAAGGCAGAGTCAGCCTGGTGGCAGAAACTGAGCCTGGAGGAGCATGTGGCCCATTATGAGAACGCAGCGCTGTCCCGTAAAGAGGCGATGAAGAAAACAGCCGCCGACCGCGGGCTGGCGAAGCGGGATGTCTATAACGCGCTGCTTGATAAAAGTAATTCATAATATTGGTTACCCAAGTAGAAACGGCTCTTCGCCGCCCTCTGAAAGAGGCGGTATCCGTTTCTGCGAGAAATAGAAGGAGAATGGGTAGCGTGAAACATATAAATTCTTATATTTAAAAAAAATACCCCCCGCGGGAGCGGGGGGCCAAGGAGATATAATAAGGTTAGAATTAACAATTTGATTAGTTCCTATTATATACTATTTATTTTAGTTTGTCACAGGGGTAGGGATAGTAGAAATACATTCATGACAAACAATTTTACCTTTGAAGTAGGTCACGTTCTCGGCATTGCCGCAGAATATGCAAGCAGGCTCGTACTTTTTCAGCATGATCCGCTCACCGTCCACGTAAATTTCGAGCGCATCTTTTTCACCGATACCCAAAGTGCGGCGCAATTCAATCGGAATAACAACCCGTCCCAGCTCGTCTACTTTTCTCACAATACCTGTTGATTTCATCATAGCTATCGTTACTCCTCTCAATGATCAAAAACGTCATTATTCGACATTGTTCACTGTTTTATGTTTTTTATAATACCAACGATTCCCAAAACAGTCAACCTTTTTCGTAACAGATTAAAGAGAAATTTTGATTTCTTGCAATAAAAGGCCAATATAAGAATCATTAGACTGTCCTGGGATAATGTCGATTTACAGAGAATGAATTCAGCAATATTCGACATTATACGACAACGTCTTTTATTATATATCAAAATATGTTTGCTGTGTAACAAAATATTCAAAAGGAGTTGAAATAATGAAGCAGCCACTCACGGAGGAGAAGGTATTTAAAGATCCGGTTCATAATTATATCCATGTCCAGGACACCATTATTTGGCGTCTGATCAATACCAAAGAATTTCAGCGGTTGCGACGGATTCGCCAATTGGGAACGTCCTATCTGACCTTTCATGGGGCTGAGCATAGCCGATTCTCCCACTCGCTTGGGGTGTATGAGATCACCCGTCGTATTATTTCCCAGTTCGAGCGGAGCGGGTACAAGGATTGGATGCCGGAGGAAAGATTGCTTACATTATGCGCCGCATTGCTTCATGATTTGGGCCACGGGCCGTTCTCTCATTCTATAGAAGAAGCTTTTGAGATGAACCATGAAGATTGGACCTGCCGGATCATTCTGGAGAACACGGAGATTACGGAGATCCTGCGTGATGTAGAAGCCGATTTCCCGCGCAAGGTGGCTTCGGTGATCTCCAAAACCTATGAACATGAAATAGTGGTTAATCTGGTATCAGGGCCGCTGGATGCGGACCGAATGGATTATCTGCTGCGCGATGCACATTATACAGGTGTCAATTATGGAACGATTGATATCGACCGTATTCTGAGAATGCTGCGTCCCTACAATGGGCGTGTGGTGGTAAAAGAATCCGGTATGCATGCCATCGAGGACTATCTGATGTCACGGTACCAAATGTATTGGCAGGTGTATTTTCATCCGGTGACCCGCAGCTCGGAAATTATTCTGCGCCAGATCTTCCGCCGGGCTAAGGAGCTGCAGCAGAAAGGTTACGCTTTCCGTTTCATGATTGAACCGCTTGCAGACCTGTTCTGCTCAGAATTGAGTGTAGAACAATATCTGATGCTTGATGAAGCACTGGTGCAGACCGCTTTTATGCAGTGGACACTGGAGGGAGACGAGCTGCTGAGCGATTTGTGCAGCAGGTTTATTCATCGTAAACTGTATAAATATGTAGAGATGGAGAATCTTGACCCTGACATGATTGAAGCCATCCGCAGCAGCTTTAAGCTGGCTGGATTAAATGCAGAATATGACCTGGAAATTGATTATCCGACAGATTTACCTTATGATGTCTTCCGTCCGGGAGAGGGTTTCGACAGCAAGCAGATTCTGCTGCTTGACCGGCATGAACGACTGAGGGAAATTTCGGAGGTTTCGGATATCGTACGGTCAATCAGCGGGATTCACCGGGGAAGATATCATTTGTATTTCCCGCAGGATAAGGTAAAGAAAGCCCTTACCAGATTGCCCGATTCCATTGCCGAAATCTTCGCAAAATAATCCAAAAATATATAGAATTCATCATGAAAATCAAGTGAGGAGAGGAAAAATATGTTTCTTTTTGATACCCATACCCATCTGGATGCTCCACAATTCGACGAGGACCGGGAGGAAGTGATTGCCCGGGCGACAGAAGCCGGAGTCAGCAAAATGATCAACATTGGATTTAACCGTGAAACCATACCTTCCACGATGAAGCTTGCGGAAACGTATGAACATATTTATGCAGCCGTTGGCTGGCACCCGCAGGATGCGGTTACGATGAAGGATGGTGACCTTGAATGGATTGCCTCGCTCTGCAAGCATGAGAAGGTGGTAGCGATTGGAGAGATCGGTCTGGACTATTACTGGGACACTTCCCCGAAAGAAGTGCAACACGAAGTATTTCGTAAACAAATTGGTCTGGCCCGCGAGCTGGGAATGCCGATCTGTATTCATGACAGAGATGCGCATGAGGATGTCGTAAGAATTCTCCGTGAGGAAAAAGCAAATGAGGTTGGCGGCGTCATGCACTCCTTCTCCGGCAGTTGGGAGACTGCGAAAATGTGCTTGGATCTGGGGTTCCATCTCTCCTTCGGAGGGCCGATTACGTTTAAGAACGCAAGAGTGCCTAAAGAGGTGCTTGCGAAGACTCCACTGGACCGCCTATTGATCGAAACCGACTCCCCATATCTGACTCCGCATCCCTTCCGAGGCAAACGAAATGAGAGTGCTTATGTGAAATTGGTCGCAGAGGCTGCGGCGGAAATTAAAGGGATGAAATGGGAGGAATTGGCCCAAATTACCTATGCGAACGCACTGGAACGATTTGGAATTGTCTGAAATCAGGAGAAAAATAGCTGAAAAATGGAGTATAGACGATATATTAATGTTTTTTAACAATAAAACACCTGAATATTACAATATTTTAACCTTAAATCTGCTTAAACGTGCTTGAATCGTGCTTTACAATATGTATCAAAACAGGATATCATCTTTTCAGTGCAGTGAACTGTTGTTACTGTGACAGCCACTGATCATGAATCGTCTCGCTGAGTCTCCGTCAGGAGAACGGGGGAACCAATAATGCGCTGCCGCATGTCCGTACATCGAGTACAGCACGTACTGCCGCAGGCACTATTTGATTTCTTCACGTGGTCTTTGGGGTGAATTTAAGGGCAACCGCCGTGAGCGGGTGACCCAAGATAGGGCGTCTCTCTTTCGTCCGAACCCGACAGCTAACCCCGTAAGCGCAAGTAAGAGAGGAAACCTCGTGCATAAACATTCCGTATTTCGATACACGGAGAAGCCACGAAAGAGTCCTCACAAGAACTCTTTTTAGGCTTTTTTTGTTTTGAATACTGTGAATGAACCCTGCATACTGTTATATAACAGCTGTGGGGGCAACTGTGCCGGGCAGGCGATCCATGAGCAGGAGACGCGGAGGCAATTAAGGCTGCGTATCCTGTGACAATCTCAACTTAGTTTCGTCAAACACGATTCAGTCAACTTGAATATACATTGGACGACGGGGCTATGTAAGGAGGATGGAGAGAATGGGTGTATTCCAACCAGAGGTATCCCATGATTCGCAATCATCCAGCAAGTCTATCGCTTTACGGTGGGAGCAGGTGAATCTTCGCGTACTTTCACTTGCCGGCGCATTCTCAATTCTGATCGCGCTGATTATTCTGCTTTATGTACACGGTCAGAGCACTACGAAACAGATTTCTGTAATTATTGACGGTCATGTACAAACGCTGGAGACGCGTGAATCGCTGCTTAGCGATGTGCTGGCCAAGGAACAAATTTCGCTGCAGCCGCATGATGAAATATCTTTGGGTCTGAGTGATGAAATACAAGATGGCGATCGCGTCATGATTAACCGTGCGCAGCAGCTTAGTGTTGTTGCAGACGGAACGACAAAGGTGCTGCATACCACCGAGGATACCATCGGTAAGGCTATCAGCAAGTTTGGCATAGCCGTTGATGGCGATGACAAGATATTCCCTTCGTTAGAGACTTCAGTTTCCGCCAACATGGAGATTACAATTCTCCGCATCAACAAGCAAACCGTTCAGCGGACAACAAACCTGCCTTTTCGGGTCATCAAGACCGCAGACCCCTCCCTCCCAAAGGGTACAGTAAGAGTCGCACAAGCAGGTAAACCAGGTGTCATGATTCAGCATATTGAGAAGATCTACCAAGATGGAGAACTGGCCTCTATGCGCATGATTGGTAAAGAAGTTCAGACCGTAACCAAAGACAAGGTTATCGCGATCGGAACCAAAAAAATTCCTGTGCCTGTCCTGGCTGCTACAACAGCTACTGCAACCCAAACCCAAACCAAAACCAAAACTTCCACAGCTAAAACCAAGACTGCCAAGGTTTCTGAGAAAAGCAATAATGTGACCAGTAAAGCCGGCGTAGATTTTGAATACAAAAAAGTGATTAAGAATGTCTCGATGACGGCATACTCTTCAGAAGAGCCAGGCATTGGAACACGCACGGCTTCCGGCACACGTGTAACGGAAGGGCGGACTATTGCCGTTGATCCTAGAATAATACCTATCGGCTGGTGGGTGTATATCGAAGGATTGGGATTCCGCCGTGCAGAAGATACAGGCGGTGCCATTAAAGGCCATAAAGTGGATATTTATTATGATTCACTCAGCCAAGCCCGCAACTTTGGTCGCAAATCGCGTACCGTTTACGTTATTGGTCCGGTGAAGCCTGAACTTAACTAAGGCTGGCAGCATCCTTTTGCAAATTTTCGGTTGATAGGCTATAGTGGTGAAAGCAACTATGGACGCCAAATCTCTTATAGAGATCACGGAGCAACCGCTCACCACTTATACATTCTTTAGCCAAAAAGAAGAGGAGCGAATCCTCTTCTTTTTGCGTTTTTGAGAGGAGTTAACCCATTGATCAAGGAATTGATCGTCGTTGAAGGCAAAAGCGACACCATCGCCATTAAGCGGGCGGTAGAGGCAGACACCATTGAGACCGGCGGATCGGCAGTGGACCGGACTGTGATCGCAAAGGTCGCACTGGCTATGGAGCGCCGAGGAGTTATTATCCTGACCGATCCCGATCATGCGGGAGAACGTATCCGCAAGATTGTCTCGTCGAAGGTTCCAGGCTGCAAGCATGCTTTTATCCCGGAGAAGGAGGCTACCCGCAAGGGCGATATCGGGGTTGAGAACGCCTCGCCTGAGGCGATCCGCCATGCCCTGGAGCATGTGCACACCTCTTTTGAAGGGGCACCCGCCCTGATTGGGATTGAGGATCTTATGGCAGCAGGGATGCTTGTACACGCCCGTGCGGCTGAGAGAAGAATGGCGCTCGGCAATCTGCTGGGCATTGGATATTGCAACGGCAAGCAGCTGTACAAACGGCTGGCGATGTTTGGAATTACGCGGGAGGAATTTGCCGGGGCTCTCGCACAAATTGATCAGGGAGGCATTACCTCATGAGTGGCAATGGAGAAATATCAACCCCCAAACGCACGAAGGAAATCATTCAGCGCTACGGCTTCAAGTTCAAGAAGAGCCTGGGCCAGAATTTCCTGATTGACCAGAACATTCTGGATAAAATTGTTGATGCGGCCGGACTGACTGAAGTCTCTGGCGCATTGGAGATTGGCCCCGGGATCGGAGCACTTACCGAACGGCTGGCGATGGCGGCAGGCCATGTAACGGCTGTCGAGATCGACCGGCGGCTGATTCCCATTCTGCGTGATGTTCTCGCGCCGTATCCTCATGTGAAGGTCCGCAACGACGATGTGCTGCAGGTCAACCTGCAGGAGCTGTTCGCCGAGGACTTCGCCACTGTGGACAAGGTCAGTGTGGTTGCCAATCTGCCTTATTACGTCACCACACCGATTCTGATGAAGCTGCTGGAGGAGAAGCTGCCGCTGGAGAACATTGTGGTCATGATCCAGAAGGAAGTTGCAGAGCGTATGGCAGCGTCACCTGGAGGCAAGGAGTATGGCAGCCTCAGTATTGCCGTGCAGTATTACAGCGAACCTGAGTTGGTCTGCATTGTGCCGCGTACGGTATTTATTCCTGAGCCGAATGTGGAGTCTGCGGTTATCCGTCTGAAGGTCAGAGATGTGCCGCCGGTACAGGTTGCCGATGAGAAGCATTTCTTCGAAGTGGTGCAGGCCTGCTTCACGCAGCGCCGCAAGACGATAGCGAACAATCTGAAGGCACGGTACTTCCCGAATGAAGGGCGCGAGCGTCTGGAGCTTCTACTGGCTGAAGCAGGGATAGAACCGGTAAGACGAGGGGAGACACTCAGTCTTCAGGAATACGCCACCTTAAGCGATGTGCTGCTTGCTGCGGGAATCGTCTGATCTAGGAGGTGTCTTCAAACCCGATGATTCGGAGGACAAAGATCTGTGATAATCATCCTGAAGCCTTAGGTTTGAAGAGACGCTCTAAATCGCTCCGGCTATGAACCAATAGAGGCTTTTGCCCATACGATGGGGGTAGAGGTGGTGGTTTGTAATGAATTTAGGAGACTTGGTCGTCCGTAAATCCTATGGCGGCGATTTGACGTTTCGTGTAGAGCAGATCGTGCAGAATGGAGCCGTTATCAAGGGGACAGAGTTCCGACTGCTGGCGGATTCACCGCTGGACGACTTGGTTCAGGTGCCTCCTACCCGGGTAACGGAGCGGGGGCAGCAGGCACAGATCAAAGCAAAGGAATCTTTAACGCAGCTGCAGCGGGACCGTCAGGAGCAGAGCCAGCGCAGCGGCAGCACACTCTCGGCAGCGGCGGGAGATTCCGGGTCATGGGCAGCGCCGCAGGCCTCCAAGGAGGCCTCTTATTTCGAGGTGCCAGGCAAAGTGTTGCATCTGGACGGTGACCCGTCCTATCTGAACAAGAGCCTTAGTCTGTATGAGCAGCTGCGAATTCCGGCGGAAGGACATCATGTCCATGAATCATCGATGGCGGATACCCTATACCGGCTGCTGCCGCGTGTGCGTCCATCCATCGTGGTCATTACCGGTCATGATGGTGTGCTCAAAGGGCCGCATACTTATGATTTATACAGCTTGAACAGCTATAAGAATTCACAGAACTTCATAGCTGCCATCCGGATCGCCCGTGAATATGAACGCAATTTCGATGCGCTCACTATTGTGGCCGGTGCCTGCCAGTCTCACTTTGAAGCGCTGCTGGGAGCGGGCGCTAACTTTGCAAGCTCGCCCGGGCGGATTCTGATTCATGCACTGGACCCGGTATACGTTGCAGCCAAGGCTTCGTTTACTTCCATCCGTGAGACGGTCAACCTGAACGACGTGTTAAATCATACGATCAGCGGCAGTCAGGGAATCGGCGGCGTGGAGACACGCGGCAGCTTCAGGATCGGCATGCCACGCCTGCAGAATCTATCTGCGCTGAAGGTTACGCCCTCGGCGATTTGAAGCCGAGGCAAGTGGCAGCATTGTGCCGTCAAGGCCATATAGGAGGGGGAGCGTCTGCTCATCCCTTCTTTTTTGCTATTAATTCTATTACAGCTAACAAGGCCATTTCTCCACTCTCAATCCGTCAAAAAAAATTCCGTTGACAACTTTTTTAGCATCATCTATAATTATTTATTTGCTTTGACATTTGTTACTGAAAGTTGTATAATGGACAAGGAAAGAGGTGGTCGTCAGGTAATGGCTAATAACGCGCTGTTGGAAATTAAACGCAGTCTCGAAGCTCATGTCGGTCATAAGATCACGTTGCGCGCTAACGGTGGACGTCGCAAGACCGTTGAACGCACCGGTGTCCTGGAAGAAACGTACCCTTCTGTTTTTATTGTCAAATTGGATCAGGAGCAACAGACCTTTAAGCGTGTCTCCTATAGCTATGCCGACATCCTTACTGAATCTGTAGAGATTACAGTTTGCGAAGATGACGGACAGATGCGTCTTATGTATATTAAAGCTTAATGCTTTGCCGGTTCTCAGACAGCCTCCCTGACGGGAGGCTGTCTTTTGTTGTAATTAGCCGCATGAATCCTTGTGCTGGATGACATACTAAGCAGGCAATCACTGATTATTCACAATGATAAAGGAGGAATCCGAAATGAGCCGCAGAAGACGCAGTGTAATGTCTGATGAACTGAAGACGGAACTGGCGAAGGAGCTTGGTTTCTACGAAACGGTAGAGCGTGACGGCTGGGGTGGAATCCGGGCACAGGATGCCGGAAATATGGTGAAGAGGGCCATTCAGCTGGCCGAAGCGGCAGCCCGCAGATCGTAAGTCTGAGGCCCGCACAAGTTATAAATACAAATGGCGCTATCCTATGTGGATGGCGCTTGTTTACGTTGTTTATTATCCAAAGGAGTCCTTTTATCTATTTTGCCCACTTTGCGAATGGACTTAGGTACAAGTTTCTCATATAATATGTTAAGTTGTTTTTACGGGAAAAGCTGAGGGTGGGTGAACGCCTTGAAAATATATGAGAAAGCACCGGCCAAAATTAATTTGATGCTGGATGTGCTCCATAAACGGGCTGATGGGTTTCATGAAGTGGAAATGATAATGACCATGGTTGATCTGGCGGACCGCCTGGAGCTGTCCGGGCTGCCCAGGGATTCGATCATAATCTCAAGCCAGGCGGGCTACATTCCCCTGGATGAGAAGAACCTGGCCTTTCAGGCTGCCAGGCTTATTAAGGACCGTTATAACGTGAAGAGTGGCGTACATATCCATCTGGACAAAAGAATTCCGGTCGCTGCCGGTCTGGCTGGCGGCAGCAGCGATGCCGCGGCCACGCTGCGCGGCCTTAACCGGCTCTGGGGGCTGGGGCTCCCTGCGGAGGAGCTGCAGGTGCTGGGCGCTGAGCTGGGCTCGGACGTGCCCTTCTGCGTCACTGGAGGCACAGCGCTGGCAACAGGGCGGGGAGAACTGCTGACCCCGCTGGCCAACCCGCCGCAGTGCTGGGTGGTGCTGGCGAAGCCGCCGATCAATGTCTCGACAGCAGAGGTGTACGGACGGGTAAGAAGCAATCAGATTAGCGTCCATCCTTCAGCGCAGCGGATGCGCGAGGTGATTGAAGCCGGCAGCTTTGCCGGCGTATGCGAGAATCTGGGCAACGTGCTGGAGGACGTTACCCTGAGGCTGCATCCGGAAGTGCAGCAGTTGAAGGAAGCAATGGTGAAGCTGGGCGCTGACGGTGTACTGATGTCCGGCAGCGGGCCCACAGTGTTCGGCCTCGTCTCCAAGCAGTCCAAGGTGGCGAGAATATACAACGGCTTGAGAGGATTCTGCAACGAAGTCTATGCGGTACGTTCGTTGACTTAAGCTTCTTCACTTGTGTAAACCCGTACAAAAGTGATATATTTTTCTATAATATTCGGTTTTGGCGAGGAGATCCCGTGAAGAAACTAAAAAGAAGCCAACGTTTGGTCGACATGACCCAATTTTTGCTGGAGAAACCACATGTCCTGCTGCCGCTGTCTACATTTGCAGACCGGTACGGAGCGGCGAAATCATCCATCAGTGAAGATCTGGCTATTATAAAAGAGGTATTTGAAGGCGAAGGCATGGGTGAGCTGCAGACACTGGCTGGAGCGGCGGGAGGCGTCCGCTACATTCCCTGCATGCCCAAAGAGATGGCATTGGCCTTCGTTCAAGACTTGTGCGGACAGTTGGAACAGAGTGACCGCATTCTGCCCGGCGGATATCTGTATATGTCCGATTTGCTCGGGCTGCCATCACTGATGGAACAAGCAGGCAAGATTATTGCTACAGCCTTTCACGGCATCCCCATTGATGTGGTGATGACCGTTGAAACGAAGGGGATACCGCTGGCCTACGCCACAGCAGCACAGCTGGGCTTGCCGGTGGTGCTGGTGCGGCGAGACCATCAGGTCACCGAAGGCTCGGCCGTAAGCATCAACTACGTCTCCGGTTCCCACAAAAGCATACATACGATGTCACTGTCGAGAAGAGCGCTGAAGGAGAAGTCGCGGGTATTAATTGTCGACGATTTCATGAAAGCCGGCGGAACGGTGCAAGGCATGGTAGACCTGCTAGGAGAATTTAATGCCAAGGTAGCCGGAGTGGGTGTGCTGGTGGAATCAGGGGCCGTAGAGTCGGAAGAACGGCTGCTTCAGGATTATGTATCGCTGGTGAAGCTGAGTGAGGTGGATTCGAAGGAACGGCGAATTTCAGCTTCTCCGGGCAATTATTTCAAGCTCTAGAGCCGTGTTAGTCCAGCTTTCAAAAGTCGTGGAAAATGTCGAATCCGTAAGAGATCCTTAGATAAACGCCCGAAATGTGTCGGAAACAATGGATGCTGAAAAATATTCTTCTTAATCAGGTATTTTATGGGATTCAAAAGAAGGATTTTGCTTTGTTGTGTGGAATTATACACCAAGTCTCTGATGGAAAAAGGTGGTGAACACACACATGCAAATTACGGATGTCAGACTCCGCCGCGTCAACTCTGAGGGGAGAATGAAAGCAATTGCATCCATTACCATCGATAACGAGTTTGTTGTTCATGACATACGCGTCATCGACGGTAATAACGGGATGTTTGTTGCAATGCCCAGCAAACGTACACCGGACGGCGAATTCCGCGATATCGCACACCCGATCTCCTCGGGAACACGCGAGAAGATTCAATCTGCGGTTCTGGCCGAGTACGATCGCGCCGCTGTCGAAGAAGAAGAAGTCATTGAAGAAGGAGCTTAAGGCAAGCTTGCTTCGAAGGACTGCTGCCCGCAGGGCGGCGTAAGGCCATGCCGTTTTACTATAAGATCAGAATGTAATACATCTTGGATCTGCTGCCTGATCTTTCAGAGAAGCAACCGTCTGTGCAAGAAGATAGGATATCTTCGGACAAGGCGCGTAATCCGCTTTTCTTAGTTGGGGTTCGAAGAAAAGGGAACCATGCCTTATGGTTCTCTTTTCTTTTTGCCCGGAATGAGATATATTCAGTAGTGAGTTCAAGAGTAGGAGGTTGGCATTCTTGAAAAGAATGGCTATAGTTCTTGCCGCAGGCCAAGGCAAGCGGATGAAATCAAAATTATATAAGGTGCTGCACCCCGTCTGTGGTAAGCCGATGGTAGGGCACGTGCTTGATACAGTAACAGCAACAGGTTGCCAGCGTACGATTGTAGTCGTTGGACATGGGGCGGAAGCGGTTCAGGCTTATTTGGGCGACAAGGCGGAATATGTGCTGCAGGCCTCGCAGCTGGGCACGGGACATGCCGTCAAACAAACCAAGGAGCTGCTTGGCAGTGAAGAGGGCACCACTATCGTTATTTGCGGAGACACCCCTCTAGTAACATCTGAAACGCTGGAAGGGCTGATGGCTCTGCATGAACGCAACCGTGCTGCCGCAACCGTGCTGACTGCCGTAATGGAGCAGCCTGCCGGATACGGGCGAATTATACGCGGAACAGACGGTGGAGTTCTGAAGATTGTAGAACAGAAGGATTGCAGTTCCGAAGAAGATGCCATTCACGAGATTAATACAGGCACCTATTGTTTCGATAACGCCAAATTATTCGCCGCGCTGGAGAAGGTGACCAACACCAACAACCAGCAGGAATATTATCTGACCGATGTCATCGGCATTCTCCGTGGTGAAGGGGATATCGTCCTCGGCTATCAGGCCAATGATCCTGCAGAATCGATCGGGGTCAATGACCGCCTGGCGCTGTCAGAAGCCGAAGGACATATGAAGAGACGCATCAACCGACGACATATGCTGGGCGGCGTAACTCTGATTGATCCAGATTCCACCTACATTGGAGCAGAGGTTGTCATTGGGCAGGACACCGTGATTTATCCCGGAACCTTTCTCAAGGGGATGACGGTTATTGGGGAACAATGCATTATTGGACCCGCCAGTGATATCGAAGACAGCCGGATTATGGACGGGGCGGCTGTGAAGCAGTCCGTACTGAATCAGGCTGAAGTTGGCGCACGGGCATCCGTTGGGCCTTTTGCTAATTTACGGCCGGGCACTGTGCTCGGAGAAGAAGTTAAGGTTGGCGATTTCGTAGAAATCAAGAATGCCACTATCGGCAATGGCTCCAAAGTGTCCCATCTGAGCTATATCGGTGATGCTTCCGTAGGCAGGAATGTCAATGTAGGCTGCGGCGCCATAACCGTCAATTACGATGGGTACAATAAAGCCGTTACCACTATTGAGGACGACGCCTTCATCGGCAGCAATGTAAATCTGATTGCTCCGGTTACTGTAGGCAAAGGGGCATTCGTTGTTGCCGGCTCCACCATCACACGTTCCGTTCCGGACAATGACCTGGCGATTGCCAGAGTCAAGCAGGAGAATAAGCCGGGTTATGCCGATAGGATCCGCTCCCGGGCCAAAGCAAAGAAAGACCAGTTGTAGTCCATCGTAAAGTGCCGTTAATAGAGGTGCCGGACGGGACTTGCATTTGGCGCGCCGGCGCTTTTAGAAAGCTAAATTCCGTCACGGAGGGTTTATATTTTATGACTTATTGCGATTCCAAACTCAAAATCTTCACCTGCAACTCCAACCCCAAGCTTGCCAGCCAGATTGCCGATTATATTGGGATTCCGATGGGCGAGTCCCATACAACAAGCTTCAGCGACGGGGAAATTCAGGTCAAGCTGTCGGAGAGCGTCCGTGGCTGCCATGTATACATTGTGCAGTCCACCTGCGGACCGGTTAACGACAATCTAATGGAGCTACTGGTTATGGTGGATGCCCTCAAACGCGCCTCTGCGAAGAGCATCAATGTGGTTATCCCTTATTACGGTTATGCGCGTCAAGACCGCAAAGCGCGCTCCCGTGATCCGATTACCGCGAAACTGGTAGCCAACCTGATTGAGAAGGCGGGTGCCCACCGTGTCATTACGATGGACCTCCATGCAATGCAGATTCAAGGCTTCTTTGATATCCCGGTAGACCACTTGCTGGGAGTACCGATTCTGGCTCAATATTTCCGCTCCATGCAGATTCAGAATCCCGTAGTGGTCTCTCCTGACCATGGCGGTGTAGTGCGGGCGAGAAAGCTCGCTGACTTCCTGAATGCGCCGCTCGCCATTATCGACAAACGCCGTCCGGAACCAAACGTCAGCGAGGTCATGAATATTATCGGCAATATTGAAGGCAAAACGGCAATTCTGATCGATGACATTATCGACACGGCAGGAACGATTGTACTTGGAGCCAATGCCCTGATGGAGGGCGGCGTGAAGGAAGTCTACGCCTGCTGTACACATCCGGTATTGTCTGGTCCTGCGCATGAGCGCCTGGAGAATTCGCCAATCAAGGAAATTATCGTGACGGATACCATTCCAATCCGCAGCAACAATCCGACGTCGAAGCTTAAAGTACTGTCCGTGGCTCCGCTGATGGGCGAAGCCATTATCCGTGTCCATGAAGAGCTGTCCATCTCCAAGCTGTTTGAGATCGAATAGTCTCCCTGCAGAGTAGCTACGGGCTGCGCACATATACCAAAGGGTTACACCTCCGCTTCCGGAGATGTAACCCTTGTCGGCGTGAAGCAGATGCCGGCCTTGCCGAATCCTGCTTCAATAGCCGGGGCGTGACTTGAAGATAAACTTACTGCGGTTGTACAAAGTGCCCTTTAGCTGTACGAAGCTTTCATCCACCGCTGTCAGCACACCTACATCAATGTATACATTACCCTGATAAATCTCGACGGGGATGGCATATTGGATATGGTACTGGAAATGGCGCAGCAGCGTCAAAATATCGCCCTGACGTAACATGGATTCATCACCTGTCTCCGGAATATAGTGTGGCAAGTCTATCAAGAATGTAATGGATAGAGTCTATTGTATCAAAAACAGGTTGCTTTTGCCGAAAGAGCCGCCCGAAAGGAAAATTGTACATGAAATGGATTGTCGGACTCGGAAACCCCGGGACTCAATATGCCAAGACCAGACACAACGTCGGCTTCATGGCCCTGGACGAGCTGGCTTCCCGGCACGGGATTTCCTTCAACCAGAATAAATGCAAAGCGATTATCGGAGAGGGTGTCATCGGTGGAGTAAAGACGGTATTAATTAAGCCGATGACCTTCATGAATCTTTCCGGAGAGTCGGTCCGTGCCTATATGGACTATTATAAAGTTGCTCTTGAGGATATGATTGTCGTATATGATGATCTGGATACCGAGATGGGCAAAATTCGTCTGCGTTACCAAGGAAGCGCCGGCGGGCATAATGGAATCAAATCCATTATTCAGCATGCCGGCACCCAAAGCTTCAATCGGGTAAGGATGGGGATTTCACGCCCTGAGCCGGGTTCCCCGATAGTTGATTATGTGCTCACCTCTTTCTCTAAGAAAGAAAGCGACAGGCTGAAGGACATGATTGATCATACCTGTGATGCATTGGAATTCAGCCTGCAGCATTCGTTCGAACAGACTATGGCCAAGTTCAACGGCTGATCCATTCTCTGCTGTGCCAGTCAAGGCTAAGGACAGCAGATGCAGGGCATACTGAAGGTATATACTACCTTCAGGAGGCATATAGATGGCAATAAACTATGTATGCAGGCATTGCCGGACGTTTCTGGGAAGCATCGGCCACAGTGATATGGCGGAAATGCGGCTTGGATTGCAGTCCTTGACCCCTGCGGAGCGCAGAGATATAATAGCGTATGATTCAGAAGGCGAGATTACGGTAAAGGTTACTTGCGGCTATTGCAAGGAAGCCTTGGAGCACAATCCCGAGCTCAGTCTGCTGGCCAGTCCGCTTCAGTAAGGTGGAAGCGCCTGTCTCTATCGTCATCCGCAAGCCTTGGCGTCACTGCTGAGGCTTGTTTTTCGATTCCCATCATAACGGGGTTGCCGGCAATGCCGGCTTCCAGCCGTTCAGTAAGAGAGGTGCACCTGTTGTTACATGGTCTTATAGAAGCTTTCTCCAAGGATCCCGATTTCCAATCTGTTACCCAAGGGATCACTGCCGGAATGAAGGAACAGCTCATATCGGGTCTGTCCGGATCTGCCAGACAGATTATGCTGGCGGCATTGTATAAAGAAACTGAACGTCCATTGCTGGTTGTGACCCATAATATGTTCTCGGCCCAAAAAATGGCCGACGATCTACAGGAAGCGCTTTCTTCGGATCAGGTATTGCTATATCCGGCCAATGAGCTGGTGGCTGCCGAAGCTGCCGTGTCCAGTCCCGAGACGCTGGCCCAGCGGATAGATGTCCTCACCCGGTGTGCCCAGGGCTTCCGCGGCATTGTTGTCGTTCCCTATTCCGGAGTGCGGCGTCTGCTTCCCTCGCCTCATGTCATGGCTCAGGCCCAACTGACGGTTCTGCAGGACGGAACACTTGAGCTTGATCAATTCCTAATGTCCATGGTGGAAATGGGATATGAACGTGTGGAGCGGGTAGAGAACCGCGGAGAGCTAAGCGTGAGGGGCGGGATTGTTGATTTCTATCCGATGACCTCTCCGCTAGCTTACCGGGTGGAACTGTTCGATGATGAAGTGGATTCGATCCGCACTTTTGATCCGGTGGACCAGCGTTCCATTGACAAGGTTCGCAGTGTGAAGATTACTCCGGCCAAGGAGATTATCGCGGATCAGCACCGCCAGAGGGCGGCTTCGTCAGAGGCTTCAGCCCTCCTGGAGCAACAGTTAGAGAAGATGACCGACCGCCAGGCCAAGATCCGGCTGCGTGAAGAGATCGGCCGCGAGCTGGAGATGCTGCGCGAAGGAACTTATTTTCCTGAGGTCTATAAATATATCAGTCTCTTATATCCGGAACGAACTCATTTGTATGATTATATGCCAGAGGACACGCTGCTCATTCTGGATGAGCCGGCCAGACTGCTGGAAACGTCCAAGCAGCTGGAGCGGGATGAAGCGGAATGGAATCTGCATCTGCTGCAGAACGGCAAGAACCTGCCTGAGCTGCTGCTCTCGGTCGAAGCTGAGGTAGTCATGTACCAGCGTCCGTTCCAGACGCTGTTCATGTCGATCTTCCTTCGACAGGTTCCGCATGTGCAGCCCCAGAATATTCTCGGTTTCATCAGCCGTGGTATGCAGGATTTCCATGGCCAGATGAATGTGCTGAAATCGGAAATGGAACGCTGGCAGAAGTCCGGTGTGCAGGTTATGATGCTTGCCAGCGGTGAGGAACGGATGGAGCGGATCCGCCGGGTGCTGTATGACTACGACATTCCTGAGCCGACCATTGTCCAGGGGAATCTGGGCTCGGGCTTCGAGCTGCCCTCTATCCAGCTGGCGGTCATTACCGAAGGCGAATTGTTCTCCCAGAAGCAGCGCAAGGCACGCAAGCTATCCAAGGGAATTGACAACGCGGAACGGATCAAGAGCTATACAGAGCTGAAGATAGGCGATTATGTCGTTCACCAGAATCACGGGATCGGCAAGTATATGGGCATAGGCACGCTGGAGGTTAGCGGGATTCACCGTGACTATATGCATATTCTCTATGCTGGAGGCGACAAGCTGTCTGTTCCTATTGAGCAGATTGACCTGATTCAGAAATATGTCGGTTCGGAAGACAAGGAGCCGAAGGTATACAAGCTTGGCGGCAACGAATGGACCCGGGTGACAAGCAAGGTCCGCACTTCGGTGCAGGATATTGCAGATGACCTGATCAAGCTATATGCAGAGCGCCAGAGTGCCCAGGGATACGGCTTCGAGAAGGACACTCAGGAACAACACGAATTCGAAGAGATGTTCCCGTATGAGGAGACCCGCGATCAGCTGCGGGCAATTGAGGAAATCAAGAAGGATATGGAGCAGAACCGGCCGATGGACCGTCTGCTGTGCGGTGACGTGGGTTACGGCAAAACCGAGGTGGCCATCCGGGCAGCATTCAAATCGGCGATTGAAGGCAAGCAGGTAGCTGTGCTTGTGCCAACAACGATTCTGGCTCAGCAGCACTATGAGACCTTCCGCGAGCGTTTCGCCAATCATCCGCTGAACATTCAGGTGCTCAGCCGGTTCCGCAGCCGCAAGGAACAGAACGAGACAATCAAAGCCGTTCGTCAGGGAACCGTTGATGTCGTGATCGGTACTCATCGCCTGTTGTCCCAGGATCTGATCTTCAAGGATCTGGGCTTGCTCATTGTCGATGAGGAACAGCGATTCGGCGTTACCCACAAGGAAAAGCTGAAGAAGCTTAAGACCAATGTCGATGTGCTCACGCTGACAGCGACGCCAATTCCGCGTACGCTGCATATGTCCATGCTGGGCGTGCGCGATCTGTCAGTTATCGAGACGCCGCCGGAGAACCGTTTCCCGGTGCAGACCTATGTTGTGGAGCACAGCCAGACCCTTACCCGTGAAGCCGTTGAGCGTGAGCTGGCCCGCGGGGGCCAGGTGTATTACCTGTATAACCGCGTCCAGGGCATTCAGGAAATGGCTGCCCAAATCTCGATGCTTGTTCCGGATGCCCGGGTCGGCATTGGACACGGACAGATGTCTGAATCCGAGCTGGAAAAGACCATTCTCGACTTCCTTGACGGTGAATACGACGTGCTTGTCAGTACAAGCATCATTGAGACAGGTGTAGATATTCCCAATGTAAATACGCTGATCGTACACGATGCCGACAAGATGGGTCTATCCCAGCTGTATCAGCTGCGCGGGCGTGTAGGCCGTTCCAACCGGATTGCTTACGCCTATTTCACTTATCAGCGTGATAAGGTGCTGACAGAGGTGGCCGAGAAGCGGCTGCAGTCGATCAAGGAATTCACCGAGCTTGGCTCCGGGTTCAAGATAGCCATGCGCGATTTGTCGATCCGCGGCGCAGGAAATCTGCTTGGCGCCGAGCAGCATGGCTTCATCGCCTCGGTCGGCTTCGATCTCTATTCACAGATGCTGGCTGAGGAGATCCGCAAGCGTAAGGTAACCGTATTGGGCGAAGAGGATACTTCACTCAAGGAGGGCAACACGGTCATTGATCTGTCGATTGATGCCTACCTGCCATCGGAATATATCTATGACAGCATCCAGAAGATCGAGATTTATAAAAAGGTAGCTGCTGTTGCTGCATTTGAGGATGCCACAGAGCTTGAGGATGAGCTGCTGGACCGCTTCGGTGAGCTTCCCGAGGCTGTAATCAACCTGCTGTCTGTGGCCCGCCTGAAGGTCTACGGCAAGCTGTATGGCCTGGATTCCATGGTCAGACGCGGTGACGATGTAGCCTTGAACTTCCACGAAGGAGCTGTCCAATCGCTGGACACCGCCAAGCTGGCCAAGGTTGGCAATCGTTTTGAAAGACGTGTACAATTTGAGAAGGATGCCAAAGCGGTCATCCGGGTCAGAACCAAGGATCTGGGCGATAAAGAGCTGCTGGAGCTGCTGGAGCAGTTCCTGGAAGCGGCCAAAGAATGTTTGAAACCGAAAGGAGAACTACACAATGTCGTTAAATAAAACCAAGTCATGGAAGGTGCTGCTGGTTTCACTGGCTGCCGCCGTTTCTTTCTCCATGCTTGCTGCATGCAGTGATAACAACGCCAGCAACGCTGAAGATACAAGCACTGCTGTTGCCACTTATACAGGAGGGACCATCACCGAGAAGGAATTCGACACCGATCAACGTGTGATGAAGTTCCTCTCTCCTGATCAGTCCCTATATTTGGAAATTGATGCTAACAAAGAGAAGATTCTGGAGCAAGAGATTGCTTTTGAATATCTGGCCGGCAAGGCTAGCGATGAATCCAAGAAGGAAGCTGAGCAAAAGGTCGAGATTCAATTGAACAAGATGAAGTCGGGTCTTGGGGATACCTACGAGAGTACACTGAAGGAGCAAGGGATTACGGAAGAAGACCTGCAGAGCTATATGGTGCGGATTCTGACTGTATATCAGGACAAGTTTCTCCAGGTGACCGATGATCAGGTTACTGCTGAATTTGAAGCGACCAAAGGCGATTTCACCGCAGTTAGTCTGCATCGTTTGCTGATTGGCCTGCAGGATTCCGCAGGCAAGGAACGCAGCCAGGCAGACGCGCTGAAGCTGGCCAGTGAAGCCAAGGCAGCACTGGATGGCGGCAGTGATTTTGCTGAAACGGTCAAGAAATACAGTGACGATACCGCGACCAAAGACAGCGGTGGAGAATACAAGGACAGAACGATCGGATATTTTGTAGAGGAACCTTTCAAAAAAGCCGCTCAGACACTCGAGTTGGGCAAGGTCAGTGATCCGGTGCTCACATCCGGCGGATACCATCTGATCAAGGTGGACTCGCGCACAGAGAAGACCTTCGACCAGCTGACCGAAGAGCAGAAGGATGAGATTAAGGGTTCGCTCGCTTCCAAGGGCCTGGAGACCTTCATGGAGAAGGAACTGCCGGGCATCATTGAGAAAATTGATCTGCCTAAAAGTTCCCCCGCTGCCAGCTCAGCTCCAAGTGCAGAAGCCAGTGCCGCTCCAAGCGCATCACCGGGCGCAGAAGCCACAGCCGCACCAGGCGCTGCAGCGGCAACAGAAGCTCCTGCGGCAACAACTGCTCCATAACTTACTCTACAGCACCATTGGACAAGCTGCTCTCCCCATATCGGGGGGAGCGGCTTTTTTCTTTTATGTATAAGGAATTGGGAAGAGAAGAATACTATGGTCAGATATCAAAACAAATCACTGGGATTATCCTTTCCCATATGAACAGTAGTTGTTACACCATACTTCTTAAGAAAGCGGGGCACATGTGAAATGAAAGCTACTGGAATTGTACGCCGTATCGATGATCTCGGACGGGTGGTTATCCCTAAGGAAATAAGACGCACTTTGCGTATTCGGGAAGGTGATCCGCTGGAGATTTTTGTGGACCGTGATGGTGAAGTCATTCTGAAGAAATATTCGCCAATCGGTGAGCTGGGTGACTTCGCCAAGGAATACGCAGAGTCTCTATATGAGAACACAGGTCATATTACCATGATTGCTGACCGTGATACCTTTATTGCCTTGGCTGGAGGCTCCAAGAAGGATTATCTGGAGAAACAAGTGGGGATATTGCTGGAGAAAGTCATGGATAGCCGTAAAACGGTACTGGAAAATAACGGAGGAAGCTATGAAATCGGTAAAGACCATCCGGAGCCAGTGTCCTCATATGTAGTCGCACCTATTATATCCGGGGGGGATCCTATCGGTTGTGTAGTGATGCTAAACAAGGATGATTCGGTAAAGATGTCACAGATGGAAGTCAAAATGACTGAAACTGCCGCCGCTTTTTTGGGCAAACAGATGGAGCAATAACCGAAAGAGCCCTGATCCCGCTTTTTCCCTCGGACTTATATTCGAAGGAGGCGGGATTTTTGTTGTTTCACAGTGTTAAAGCGGCTGCAAGGGAGGCATACATACGTTATAATATAGAAATTCCATCCATCATAGCAGTAGAAGCAGGTAAATGAATGAAACCCGAATCTCAAGCATCCAAGCTGCTGCAAGGCGCCTTTATACTCAGCGCTGCAGCAATTCTGTCCAAGCTTATTGGTACTATCCAGAAAATTCCGCTGCAAAATCTCGGCGGTGATGCCGTATTCGGCATTTACAATACGGTCAACCCGCTCTATACCCTGCTGGTTACGCTGGCCATGCTTGGTCTGCCTTCCGCTGTTTCGCGCTTTGTGGCCGAAGCCTCGGCCGGAGGACAGGAAGCGGAAGGGCGGCGGGTGCTGCTCTTATCCTCGGCCATTACCGGTGCCAGCGGACTGCTGCTGGGACTCCTGACTTATGCAGGGGCTCCGGTTATTGCCGGCTGGGTGGGCAACTCGCATATTACCGAGGCCTTGCGAACCAGCGCCTGGGGGCTGGCTGTCGTGCCGCTGATGGCTGCGCTGCGCGGCTACTTCCAGGGCAGGCACAATATGCTGCCGACAGCGGTATCGCAGATCGTGGAGCAGTCGGTGCGTGTTATCGTTATGATTGGGCTGCTCCTGCTGCTGACCTCGCGCGGAGCGGGCGCAGAGAGCATAGCCGCCGGCGCGATGCTGGGCTCGGCGGGGGGCGGAGCAGCGGGACTGCTGGTGATGCTGCTGTACTGGAGACATCACCGGGCCGCTGCTACGGCTCTGAGGCCCGGCGCTGTAGATGCCGTCGCTACTGAAGCGGAAGCATCCTTCGGTACCCGTACCGGCAGAATCAGCATAGGCAACCTGCTTGCCTATGGCATTCCCGTCATGCTGGGAGCACTGGCCGTGCCACTGATCGGGCTGGTCGATGTATTTACGGTGCCCCGCGTGCTGGCCGCCGGCGGCAGTGAAGCGGGCGCCATGGTACAGTTCGGGATCTACAACCGCGGCTTGCCGCTCGTACAGCTGGTCACGATGATCGCCACCTCGTTGTCGGTGGTGTTTATTCCCGCGCTGGCGGAAGCCAAATACAAGGGTGACCTGAAGCTGATCGAGCTGCGCTGCAGCCTGTCGCTGCGCTGGTTCTGGCTGCTGGGCCTCGCAGCCTCCGTAGGTCTGGCGGTGCTCGCCGTGCCGGTCAACGTGGCGCTGTACGGCGATGCCGCCGGCAGCACCACTCTGGCCTGGCTCGCCTTCACCGCTGTCGGCGGCACGCTGAGCATTATCTCGGCCGCGCTGCTGCAAGGTCTCGGGATCGTGCGCGCGCCGGCGCTGCACCTGCTGGCCGCCGCGCTGCTCAAGGCGGCCCTTAACCTGCTGCTGGTCCCGCAGCAGGGCATTACCGGCGCGGCCATCGCCAGCGTGGCCGCGCATCTGCTCGCAGCAGCGCTGAACGTGCTGCTGCTCTACCGCCAGGGCCATCTGCGGCTGCGCTTCGCAGATGCCCTGGTCCGGCCCGCGCTGCTGCTAGCGGGCCTCGCCGTGGCTGCGGCCGCCGCCAGCTGGGCGGGCGGCGCTGCTCTACAAGCGGCCGGCTTCGGCGGCGGCCGCATGGCCAGTCTCGCGCAGAGCCTGCTGGGCGTCTGCGCGGGTGGCGTGGTCTTCGCCGTCGGGGCCGTGGCCCTGCGGCTGCTCAGTGAGAGCGAGCTGCGCCAGCTTCCGGGCTTCGGCCCGTCCCTGGCGGACAAGCTGAAGAAGCTGCGTCTGCTGCGTTAGACGGTGGGCGCCGATTACCATGAATCAAGAAGCCTGGCCGGTCCAACCGGCGACAGGCTCATATAGAAAAGAGGAAGAAGCATGAGCGCAACATTAACCGTAGTCGGACTCGGCTCCGGCAATCCGGACCGTCTGACACTGGGGATCGTCAAGAAGCTGCAGACGGCATCCGCCGTCTATGTGCGGACCAAGGAGCATCCCGTCATGTCCGCCCTGACCGAGCTTGGCATCGAATCACAGTCCTTCGACGGGCTGTATGAGAGTTTATCCTCGTTCCCCGAGGTATACGAAGCGATTGCCGATAAGCTGATGAAGGAAGCAGCAGCGGCTGCAGACGGTACAGAGCTGGTATACGCCGTTCCCGGCCACCCCATGGTAGCTGAGTCGGCGGTATCCATGCTGCGCCAGCGCTGCCCGGGCGAAGGGATTGAGCTGCAGATTCTGGGCGGCGAGAGTTTCCTGGATGAAGCCTTTGTCCGGCTTGGCTTTGATCCGATTGAGGGCTTTCAGCTGTTGGATGCCTCCGGCATTTCATTCTCGCAGCTGCAGCCGCAGTTGCACACGCTGATCGGGCAGGTCTATGACAGCTTCACGGCCTCGGAGACGAAGTTGTGCCTGATGGAGCTGTATCCGCCTGATTATGAAGTGGTGGTCGGCCATGCGCTTGGTGTTGAAGGCGAGGAGGACATCGTGAAGGTGCCGCTCTATGAGCTGGACCGCCTGGAAGGGTACGGCAACCTGTCGCTGGTATATGTGCCGGCGAACCGCTCAGCCGAGCTGCAGAAGCGCACCTTCGCCCGGCTGCACGAGATTGTTGATATCCTGCGCAGCCCTGAGGGCTGCCCCTGGGACCGTGAGCAGACCCATGACTCGCTGCGCAAGAATCTGATTGAAGAGACCTATGAGGTGCTGGAAACGATCGATGAGGATGACCCGGATCATATGAAGGAGGAACTTGGCGATCTGTTGCTGCAGATTATGCTGCACGCCCAGATGGAAGAGGAACTGGGAACCTTCAGTGTCTATGATGTGATAGAAGGCCTGAATGACAAGCTGATCTTCCGCCATCCCCATGTGTTTGGCGATCAGCAGGCTGGAGATGCCGAGGAGGCGCTGCAGAGCTGGGAGAGCATGAAGGCTGAGGAGAAGCGGCGTCTGGGTGTGAAGCCGGAGGAGCTGTCTGCCCTGAGCGGCGTGCCCCGCGATCTGCCGGCGCTGATGAAGGCCTACAAGCTGCAGAAGAAGGCCGCCAAGGTTGGGTTTGACTGGGACAAGGTAGAGGATGTACTAGCCAAAATCCGTGAGGAAGTGGATGAGCTGCAGGAGGCGATTGAGAGCGGGGCCCCTGCGGAGGAGCAGCTGCTGGAGCTGGGCGATCTGTTGTTTGCCGCCACCAATGCGGCGCGGTTTATCGGAGCTGATCCCGAAGAGGCGCTGACCCGCACCAACCGCAAGTTCGTGGACCGCTTCCGGTTCATTGAGCAGAGTCTGCGTGATCAGGGGCGTACGGTGGAGAACAGCAGCCTTGAAGAGATGGAAGCTCTATGGCAGGAAGCTAAGCTGCAGGAGCGCGCCGCTAAGCCCTGAACTCTTCTTCTGGAAAAGTATAGGCGGTCCCAGTTGCGGCAATGCTGGTAAAGACAAGGCAGCCGCTGATTAAAGAAGCTTAACTTGGTTTATATTGTTATAGTGCAATGTCGGATAAATGCCTGCTTTTACGCGAAACAGCCTGTCTTTTTTCAAGTAGAAACGGTTGCGCCGTCCTTTTATAAGGACGGGACGTTTCAGCGAGAAATAGAAGGACGCTTTATAAGCGTAGAATATATAAATCCTTATATTTTTAAAAAATGACGGAGAGTGGCAGGATTTAGGCACCGCATCAAGAATATCATAAAGACGAAATGAAGATTGTGGCCTGTTACTTGGCGGTAACTCTCGTTTCATTTATTTTTTCGTATCCTAGGAGGAACTTTAAATTATGAACAAGACAGATCTGGTAAACAACATCTCCGAGAAAAACGGATTGGCCAAAAAAGATGTAGAAGCAGTATTGAACGGTTTCCTTGGTGAAATCACCGAAGCTCTGGCAAAGGGAGACAAGGTACAGCTGATCGGCTTCGGAACCTTCGAAACCCGCAAGCGCTCCGGACGCACAGGCCGCAACCCGCAGACTGGCGACGCCATTGAGATTGCTGAATCGACAGTACCTGCATTCAAGGCAGGCAACAAGCTCAAAGAAGCCGTCAACTAATGCGTCTCGACAAATTTCTGAAGGTGTCGCGTTTGATCAAGCGCCGGACTGTAGCCAAGGATGTATCGGAGCAGGGGCGGGTATTGATCAACGGACGGGAATCCAAGCCAAGCAGCGGCGTCAAGATCGGCGATGAAATTACGGTGCAGTTTGGCCAGAAGCTGATTACGGTAAAAGTGGAGAAGCTGCTTGAAACCACCCGCAAGGATGAAGCTGCCGGGATGTATACCTTGGTGCGGGAAGAAGCCGTTGCCAAGAAAAACGACCTGGACTGGTAATCTGACTGAAGGCATACTATGTATAAAAGAAGAAGGCGCAACTTTGCTATAGTGAAGTGCGCCTTTTTCTGTGCAGTCAGCTGGCTGTGTTTATTTTCAATTCAGGGCTTGTTCTATAATGTGTGCTCCTGCCATAGATTAGAGATAAGAAGGAGGGGTACATGCTATGATCGAGCCGGTAAAAGGATTGAAGCAGCATGATGTGCACATGCGCAGCCGCAAGCAGCTGGAGCTGACGGGCGTACAGAATGTGGAGAGCTTTGACAGTGAGGAATTTCTGCTTAGTACGGAGCTTGGCCATCTCACCATTCGCGGGAATCATTTACATATCAAAAACCTAAGTCTGGAGAATGGGCTGCTGTCTCTGGAAGGCAACGTCCATTCCCTGATTTATCTTGATCCCGGAGCGCAGGGCAAAAATAAGGGATTTCTGAACAAGCTGTTTAAATGAATCCCGCAGTCCAGTGGATTACCCTGCTCTATATGATACTGGCAGGGACAGCAATGGGAGTGGCCTATGACAGCTACCGGGTGCTGTCGCTCAAGCTGAGCTTCCCCAAATGGCTGAATGCCTTGTTGGATTTGCTGTATTGGCTATGGGCAGCATTGCTTGTGTTTCGTATGCTTTATGCTGGAAATCAGGGAGAATTGAGATTTTATGTCTTTCTCGGCCTCTTTCTAGGTGTATGGATCTATTTTTTGCTCTTCAGTGTTACGATACGGCGTTTTGTGGTAATGTTAATTCAATCAGTACAGTATGCCTGCAGGCTGGTGTGGAGACTTCTGGTAGCCATAATAGGTGTGCCGCTGTTGTGGCTGTGGCGCCTTGTAAGAGGCTTGCTGCTGCTGCTTGGGCGCATTCTGATATTTATACTGAAGCTTCTACTGCGTCTATCCAAGCCAATCTGGGTATTACCTGTAAGGTGGATCTCTCCGCAATGGTTGCGGCTGGCTCACAGCGCCTGGATCGTGAGATGCTCTGAATGGATTAAGAAACGATGGAAACGCTGACCTTAAACTGGAGGTACGGTAGCATGAGCAGATTCTCTGCGGAAGAAAAGAACAACAAAAAGGCTTCAGCCGCAGGCGCAAAAAGAAGAAGACTCATTTGGATTTTTTTCGTAACAGTATTCTTTGGCTGGGCCGGGTACACCTTCTTCGCCCAGAGTGCCGCCATCGCTGAGAAGAGCGTACAGCTGGAGAAGAAGCAGGAAAGCCAAAGCAATGTTACGGCTGCCCTGAATCAAATGAAATATGAAGTGTCACGGCTGAATGATGATGAGTATATCGGCCAATTGGCACGGAAATGGTACAATATCTACCCTGAAGGGGAAACTGCGATTAGAACCGAGCAATCTGAGTAATAAAGCTTGCCAAAACAGGCATTAGCTCTGTTGCCTTGCCTTGCTCTTTACTGTATAATCAAATCACCGCAGACAGGATGACCTTAATATTCGTCTGTATATTTTTAAGGGAGGATCATTTTATTCTATGGCAATTGAAGTGGGCACCAAGTTAGAGGGCAAAGTGACAGGCATCACGCATTTCGGAGCATTTGTGGATTTGTCGGGAGGTGTCACAGGTCTCGTTCACATCTCGGAAATCGCCGATAATTACGTCAAGGATGTCAACGATCATCTGAAGATCAGTGATGTAGTAACAGTCAAGGTGATCAACGTCGACAAGGATGGTAAGATCGGACTTTCCATTAAGCAGGCTGTAGATAAGCCGGCATCGGAAGTACGTCCACCCAGAGCTCCAAGACCTGAACGTCCAAGCGGTGGAGACCGTTTCGGCGGCGGTGGCGGTAATGGCGGCGGCGGTGGCGGCGGTGGTGGAGGATTCAATCGTGAACGGGGTGGGCGTCCATTCAAGCCTGCAGCCGGTAAACCTTCATTCGAGGATAAAATGTCACGGTTCCTGAAAGACAGCGAAGAACGGATATCTTCGATCAAGAAGAACACAGAAGGAAAGCGTGGAGGCCGTGGAGCCAAACGCGTATAACTGAACAATAGCACATCATCAATAACCGCTGGGGCGTAACTGCTCTTTGCGGTTTTTTTGTCGTGACCCACAAATTGCCGACAGGATCACTGCTGTTTTCACATCATGCCGGGGCAATCGCTGACGAATGGCTGCGGACTTTCTGCGCGGACGCTTGCGGCACCTATACCTCTGAAGCGCTCAAGCGCTGGCGGTGCAAGGCTTGCGCAGGCTTTTTGACAGAATGTCGGCGCAGGCTTTTTTGTCGGAAATTTCTTATGATCCCCTCTCCATTTCTGACAAACTTTCTCAGTCGCCCCGCTATATAATGGGGAACATAAAATTCTAAACGGGTGGTGCAGGGGAAATGGGAAAAACCAATGTGGTGCAGTTGTCGGAGTGGACAAGAGTAGAAAATGAGGAGAAGGTTCAAGGCGGGGCTTGGAGTGCGCGGTTAAAAGCCTGGACCCTGAGACAGCCGGCCATTCAGCTCGCAGCCGCTAGAAAATGGATTGTACTGCTGAGCTTGATGGGCTTTCTGTTGGGACGTGCCATGATTCTGGACGAGCTGTCACCGTTTGCCTTGGCTTTTTTCGCGGTCATTGTATTCATGCGCAAGGACTCTGTCCTGCTGGTGGCCGGAGCGGTTATTGCCGGAAGTCTGTTTACCCCTTATCCCGGCGGGCTGGTGATTACGGCAGAATTGATTATTTTCTTCCTGGTCTATAAAGGGATGGAGAGTTTCCAGAAGATCGACCTGTCTTATGCGCCGCTGATGGTGTTTGTCTCCTCCTTTATGGTCGGACTGTTCCAGATTGTGCTCGGCCCCTCCATAACCTGGTATCCGCTGATGATGACTGGTCTCGATGCCATGCTGGGATTCGTATTGACGCTTGTATTTGTGCAGGCGCTTCCGCTGCTCATCTATAAGCAAAAAAGCCGGGCCCTGCGGAACGAAGAGGTGCTGTGCCTGATCATTCTCCTTGCTTCGGTTATGACCGGCCTGGTGGGCTGGACCGTGAACGGGCTGTCGCTGGAGCATATTCTCTCCCGGTTCCTCATCCTGCTGTTCGCGATGGCCGGAGGTGCACCGCTAGGGGCTGCTGTGGGCGTCGTAACCGGACTGATTCTCAGTCTGGCCGATATTGGGGCCATCTATCAGATGAGCCTGCTGGCCTTCTCCGGCATGCTGGCCGGGATGATGCAGGGCGGGCGCAAAGGGGCCGTGTCCATCGGCATGCTGCTCGGCTCTACGATTCTATCGGTCTATTTCACCGGACCGGGTGATATGATGGCCTCCACCTGGGAGACTTGCGCCGCCGTGTTGCTGTTCCTGATCACCCCGAAGGGGATGATCTCGACCATTGCCAAATATGTGCCGGGTACGGCTGACCATAGCCGTACACAGCATGAATATGCCCGAAGGGTAAGGGATTTGACGGCTGACCGGGTGACGGAATTCTCTCAGGTGTTCCGCCAGCTCTCCAGCAGCTTCGGCCAGATTCCACGGGCGAGCGAAGCGGGCAAAACGGACCGCGAGATGGAGGACTTCATGAATACGGTAACAGAGGGCGCCTGCAAGGGCTGCATCCGCCAGAGTCATTGCTGGGATTCCAAGTTCTATCAGACCTACCGATATATGACAGATATGATGACAACAGTAGAGGAATGCCCGGATATTACCGCAGCCCAGCTGCCGCCGGAGTGGAGCCGGATCTGCGGTAAGACGGGCGAAGTGCTGGAGGTCATGAAGGGCCAATATGATCTGTACCAGCATGATATGCGCTGGAAGAGACAAATATACGACAGCCGCCAATTTGTGGCCGAGCAATTGTCCGGAGTGTCCCAGGTGATGGAGGACCTGGCCAAGGAGATCAAACGGGAGGGCCAGGCGATGTACCGCCAGGAGGGCCAGATCCGTGAGGCGCTGGAGAAACTGGGGTTATCCATTCATGCCATTGAGATTCTAAGTCTCGAACCCGGCCGGGTGGAGATTGAGGTGGTTCACGCCTATACACGAGGCTTCGATGAGTGCCGCAAAATGATTGCCCCGCTGCTCTCGGACATCCTGGATGAGAATATTGCTGTGATGAGTGAGACGGCAGTCCATCCGCGTGAAGGCTTGTCCATGGTCACCTTCGGTTCGGCCAAGGCTTATGAAGTGAATACCGGAGTGGCCGGAGCTGCCAAAGGAGGGGACATGTTCTCGGGCGACAGCTTCAGTACGGTTGAGCTGGGCAACGGCACCTTTGCCGTATCCATCAGCGACGGGATGGGCAACGGCGAGCGGGCGCGGATGGAGAGCAGTGCGGCGCTCGGGATGCTGGAGAAGTTGCTGCAGTCCGGCATGGACGAGAAGCTGGCCGTGAAGTCGGTCAACTCCATTCTGCTGCTGCGCTCGCCGGACGAGTTCTATGCCACCGTGGATATGGCGCTGATTGACCAGTATTCGGCGCAGACCACATTTATGAAGATCGCTTCTGCTCCCAGCTTCATCCGGCGCGGCAGCGAGGTGATTCCTGTAACCGCAAGCAATCTGCCGATTGGCATCATCAAGGACATTGATGTGGATCTGGTCAGCATGCAGCTTCGTCCCGGGGATATTCTGATTATGATGACTGATGGGATCTATGATGCGCCCGGCTATGCTGTGAATAAAGAGATCTGGATGAAGCGGCTGATTCAGGAGCTGGAGGGCAGTGACCCTCAGGATATGGCCGACAGCCTGCTGGAGAAGGTCATCCGCTACCAGGGCAATGAGATCCTCGATGATATGACGATTGTCGTCAGCCGGATCGATCATTTCCATCCTGAATGGTCCAGCCTGCAGATGCCTGGGATTGGCCGGATGGAGCGCCCGCGTACAGTAAGCTAACAGACCGCCCATAGCTATGCGCGGAGATATCCATAATCCGCGCAGGCCTTGGTTCCTTCTCTTTCAATGCCGCTGGTTCAGCGGCATAATCTTTAGATTGATACTAGAGTGTATCTAAGAAACGAAGGGGAAGTTTGGAACTGTAGAAGCGGCAGCGTTCGCCTTTGTCCTCGGATTTCAACCGCGATCGGAAGTCCAAACATTTCCTGTAGTTTCCTTGATCGCTCGGATGTTGATCTAAAGTTTTGCATCCCTGCGGCGTTTGAAATCTCTCATTTGCGGATATGCTAGAAACAGAGGTTTCAGCAAAGGAGAGTGGATGGTTATGAAGCAAATTTTGCTCATTACAGACGGGTGCTCAAACGTAGGGGAGAGTCCGGTGCTGGCGGCAGCACACGCATTGCAGGAGGGAATCACAGTCAATGTGGTAGGTGTAGTCGATTATGGGACGATTGGAGATATCGGGAGCCGGGAGATTGCAGACATCGCCAAGGCGGGCGGGGGCCTGAGCCGGATTGTCGGAACACCGCAGCTGGCGCAGACGATCCAGATGATGACCCGCAAGACCGTGGTTCAGACCATTCAGCAGGCGGTTAATAAAGAGGTGAAAAAAATACTGGGTGAAGGTTCGCTGGAGCAGCTGCCGCCGCTGCAGCGCTCGCAGGTGGTCAGCGTGGTGGATGAGCTGACAGAGACCTCTGCGCTGCGCATCGCGCTGCTGATTGATGCCAGTGCCAGCATGAAGCCCAAGCTGGCTGCGGTGGAAGAAGCAATCCGCGACCTGGCGCTCAGCCTGGAAGCGCGAGAGGGGAGGAGCGAAATCTCCGTATTTCATTTCCCCGGCCGCACCAGCAGCGAGGATGCGGTGCTGGATCTGGACTGGACAAACGATCTCTCAGGCATCCGCTCCTTGTTCTCACGGATGCGGATGCGGGGAGCTACGCCGACAGGTCCGGCGATTTTCAAGGTGCTTGAACACTATCGTTATGATACACTGGATGGATATCGCAGCGGTCTGGCGGAAGAACACAATGAAAGAGAAGGGATGATTGGTGGGTATGTCGTCTAATCCGCCTTATCCTACCGGCACCGTAATCAGCGGCAAATGGCGGGGAAACCGTTATATTGTCCAGCGGCTGCTGGGAAGGGGCGCGAACGGAACCGTATATCTCGTGCAGCGAGAGGGAAGACGGGAGCAGTACGCGCTAAAAATCGGATACGATACGCTTGACCTGCAGTCGGAGATTAATATGCTGACCTCCCTGCAATCATGCCAGAAGCGAAGTGAAGACAGGAGCCGCCGTGAGCATCCGCTGTCGTCCTATTTTCTGGAGTCGGATGACTGTGCCGGCAGCAAGGAAGCGCCGTTTTATGTGATGCGCTATGTTGAAGGCAGGCCGCTGCACCAATTTCTGTCCAGGAACGGACCGACGTGGCTTGGCCTGGTTGGCCTCGGGCTGCTTGAGAAGCTGCATCGACTGCATGAATGTGGTTTTATCTTTGGGGACCTGAAGCCGGAGAACGTGATGGTATCGAAATATGGACAAGTCGAGCTGATTGATTTCGGCGGAGCCAGTCCCAAAGGCCGCAGCGTCAAGCAATTTACCGAATGGCATGACCGCGGCTTCTGGAATGCCGGCAGCCGGACGGGGGATGAGAACTACGATCTGTTTGCCTTTGCTGTGCTGTGCCTTCGCGTGCTGGATGAGAACGGGCTGAAGTTGGCTGCACAGCAGCTGCCGCAGACCCGTAGCGTGGAGGAGCTGCTGCGGCTGGCCCGCAAGCTGACTGACAAGAAGCTGTCCTCCTGGCTGATTCTGGCACTTAAAGGCGGATTTGCCGGTTCTGCGGAAGCCTTGGACATCTGGCGCAGTCATATTTACAATTCACGCCAGAAGAGACCGGACAGCATGGAAACCCCGCGCTGGCTGAAGAATACCTTTGCCTTGTCGCTGTTTCTGTTAGCCTTTACGATCTATTGGGTGTTTCGTTTCTGAGCCTGCACCCATGGTGCAAGCTTTAATACATAACTGGCTGGAAGGGGGCCGCATATGGAGCAACTGAATGGATTGGTGGAATCTGTATTAGCGACTGCGGCCGACCAAGGGCTGTGGTCACCGGGTGATACCCTTGTAGTCGCAGTTTCCGGAGGCCCGGATTCTGTGACTCTTTTGCATGTTTTACACGAGATATCCCTGCGTTATCAGCCGCTTCGCTTAATCTGCGCTCATGTGAATCACGGCTTCCGCGAGGAATCGCGCGAGGAAGCGGAGATGGTGCGGAAGCTGGCTGCGGAACTTGCGATACCGTTCGAGCTTGCCGAGTTTGATATTCCCGGCTTTATGAAGGAGAGCGGGCTTGGACCACAGGAAGCGGCCCGGGAGAAGCGGTACCGGTTTCTGATTGACACGGCTCACCGTTACGAGGCGCAGGGGGTGGCACTGGCCCATCATGCCGATGACCAGGCCGAGACGGTGTTGATGCGGGTGCTGCGCGGAAGTGGCCTAGCCGGCCTCTCCGGGATGAAGTGGAAGCGCACCGAAAAAAAGGTGGAACTGATCCGCCCCTTCCTGCGTATTAACAAAACGGCTCTTGTAGAGGTATGCCGGGAAGAGGGTTACGCCTATGCCGAGGATGCCAGCAACCAGCTGACCAAATACATCCGCAATGCGGTGCGTCTGGAAGTGCTGCCTTTTCTGGAGAAGTATAATGGCAAGGTGAAGCAGTCGCTCTTGCAGCTTGCAGAAATTGCCGGAGCTGAAGACGAGTATATGGAGGAAATGGCTCTAAAAAGCTATGAAGAACTCGTTTCCCGGGAACCGGGCAAATCTGCCTACGACAGAGCGGAATTTGCAGCCCTACCCTCCGCTTTACAACGGCGTTTGATTAAACTAATATTAAATTATCTGTCGGCGGACTCATCTTCATTTGATTTTCCCAAAATTGAAGCTGTGCGCCGGGGAACGCTGCAGGAGCACCCCACTACATGGAGTTTGCATCTGGGCGGAGGCCTTACCTGCAGTCGGCAATATGATACCATTGTGTTCTCGTCCAAGCCCGTGCAGCAGCAGGCAGGCTATACATATCGGCTTTCTTTTCCCTTTGCACCGGTTGGATTAACGGAAATCGGGAAAATAATAACGATGACGGTGCTGGAGAGAGAAAGTTTTAATGTACTGGGGGAAGATTGTACAAAGATGTCAGCATGGTTTGACAGTGATGAGCTGATCTTTCCACTGACGGTTCGATCCCGATTGCCTGGAGATACCATAAGAGTCATGGGATTAAACGGAAGCAAAAAGGTAAAGAATATTTACATTGATGATAAAATACCTGCTTCCCAGCGTAATTTAATTCCTCTCGTGTGTGATGGTCTGGGTAATATTGTCTGGATTCCGGGCGTAAGACGCTCGATGCATGCCGCAGTAGGGCGGCATACAACCTCGGTACTTCTGTTGTCCATGGATAGCAAGAGTGGCAGAGAAGAGCCGTGAAGGCTCCAATGAAGGTTTTGATATGGATAATTTAGGAGGTTCGCAAGTTGCAGAACGATATTCAGGAAATCTTGATCAGCGAAGAGGAAATTCAACAAAGAATCAGGGAGCTTGGCGCCCAGCTGAGCACGGAATATGCAGGACGTACGCCTTTAGTCATTTGTGTGCTCAAAGGCGCGTTTATATTTATGGCAGATTTGGTTAAAGTGATTACAGTACCCGTTGAAATGGATTTCATGGCAGTATCCAGCTATGGGGCATCAACTAAGTCCTCCGGTGTTGTGAAGATCATCAAGGATCTGGATGTACCGGTTGATGGACGTGATGTACTAATTGTTGAAGATATTATTGACAGCGGCCTTACGCTCAGCTATCTGATTGAACTGCTTCAGGGCCGGAATGCATCATCGATCGCAGTGGTTACGCTGTTTGATAAGCCTGCAGGCCGTACGGTCAATCTCGAAGCCGGTTATACCGGATTTGTATTGCCGGACGAATTTGTGGTAGGCTACGGACTGGATTACGCCGAACGTTATCGGAATCTTCCTTACGTCGGAGTGCTCAAGCCGGAGATCTATTCGAACTAACTGATCGGCAGCCCTGGATCCCTTGAATCAGATACCTGAACTTTCCATATTTGAGGTGTCCCGACAGGCTATGGTACAATAACTTGAGTGTTGTGAGAGGAGGTAGGGGATGAATCGGTTCATCCGGAATTCTGGTTTTTATTTGATTTTATTTTTAGTTGTGGTGGGCATTGTCCAGTTTGTGAGCAATGGAAATGAAGCCGCCGATTTCCCTAGATATGACGAGTTGAGGCAGGAACTTGCCAAAGACAATGTCAAGAATCTGACGGTCCAGTTTGAAGACAATGCTTTTAAGGTGACAGGTGAATATAGAGAGTTGACGGGTGATTCTAAATCGAAAAGCTTCTCCACATATATTCCCCCTACAGATGATGCGTTGACTCAGCTGGTAGCAGCCAGCGATGCAAACGGCATCGAATACGTCCAGAAGAAGATGGAAGGCAACAGCATCTGGCTGACATTCCTATCCTCCATTATTCCGCTGGTTATCATGTTCATTCTGTTCTTCTTCCTGTTTAATCAATCGCAGGGCGGCGGCGGCAAGGTCATGAATTTCGGCAAGAGCAAGGCCCGGTTATATAATGAAGAGAAGAAGAAGATCAGCTTCGAGGATGTTGCAGGCGCGGACGAAGAGAAGCAGGAGCTTGTCGAGGTCGTGGAATTCCTGAAAGATCCGCGTAAGTTCGCAGCTGTAGGCGCACGTATTCCTAAGGGCGTACTGCTTGTGGGTCCTCCCGGTACCGGTAAAACGTTGCTTGCCCGCGCTGTAGCTGGTGAAGCGGGTGTTCCGTTCTTCAGCATTTCCGGTTCGGACTTTGTGGAAATGTTCGTTGGTGTCGGTGCATCCCGTGTACGTGATCTGTTCGAGAATGCCAAGAAGAATGCTCCATGTATCATCTTTATCGATGAAATCGATGCGGTTGGACGCCAGCGCGGCGCCGGACTCGGCGGCGGACATGACGAACGCGAGCAGACACTCAATCAGCTCCTGGTGGAGATGGACGGATTCGGAGGCAACGAAGGCATCATTATCGTAGCGGCGACTAACCGCGCTGATATCCTTGACCCTGCCTTGCTTCGTCCGGGACGTTTCGACCGTCAGATTACGGTTGACCGCCCAGATGTCAAGGGCCGTGAAGCTGTCCTTGCGGTTCACTCCCGCAACAAGCCGTTGACCAAAGACGTTCGCCTGGATGTTGTAGCCAAGCGTACAACCGGATTCACCGGTGCGGATCTGGAGAACCTGCTGAACGAAGCGGCCTTGCTGGCTGCACGCCGTAACCGCAAGGATATCTCCATGCGCGAGGTGGATGAAGCCATTGACCGTGTTATTGTCGGTACAGAGAAACGCAGCCGCGTGATCAGTGACCGTGAGAAACGGATTGTGGCTTACCATGAAGCGGGCCATACGATTGCCGGCTATTTCCTGGAGCATGCAGATATGGTTCACAAGGTAACGATTATCCCGCGCGGACGCGCCGGAGGATATGTGATTATGCTTCCGAAGGAAGACCGGATGATTGTTACCAAGCAGGAACTGCTTGATAAGGTAACCGGACTGCTCGGCGGACGTGTGGCTGAAGAATTGTTTATTGGCGAGATTGGCACAGGAGCCTACAGTGACTTCCAGCAGGCTACACGCATTGTGCGCGCCATGATCATGGAATATGGGATGAGTGACAAGCTTGGACCGATGCAGTTCGGCACTTCTCAAGGCCAGGTATTCCTGGGCCGCGATATTGGGCATGAGCAGAACTACAGTGATTCCATAGCTTATGAAATTGATCAGGAAATGCAGAACTTCATTACTGCAAGCTATGAGCGCTGTAAAGAACTGCTCATCAAACACTCCAAGGAAATGCATCTGATTGCCAACACCTTGCTGGAGAAAGAAACGCTTGAGCTTGAAGAGATTTCTCAGCTGATCGAACAGGGTTACCTGAATGAAGACGGCAAGCCGGATGAAGCTGGAGCCGAAGCGGTTGCGAACGAAGCCGGAGAACCAGTTATTGATTCTATCGGTGATGTGCGTGTCCGGATTCAAGGCAAGGATGATGACGGTAAACCTGAGCTGACCAAGGAAATTCCGAACAAACCGGAACCTGAGGCAGACAAGGAACCTGGAGATAACAACAATAACGGCGGCGGAAGCCTGGTATAATTGTTCAGGACCGCTGCATAAGCAAGCTTAACCGGAGAACTCCACTGTTCTCCGGTTTTTTTTCGAAATATAAGAAAGGATAAGTTTCTCCTAATCCTCTATACTTCTATTTTCCGCAGAAACGGATGTTGTTCTCTTGCAGAGGACGGCGAAGCCGTTTTTTCTTATCTCCCAGTACTTCATCCGATTAGGTCGGGCTGTCCGTTCACATTGACAGGCGCTGGAACCTTGTGTACATTAGTGATTAATATATTAACTATGTAAGAAGTGCACGTTCTATTATCAATTTAACTAGAATGCGCCGGCATACAGCCGTGAAGACATAAGGGGGATAACAAACAGTGGAAGCTCTGGCGCTGGAGCGCAAGCAGGAACAGAATCGTGAATTACGTATACGTCTTGAACAGCTGAAGAAAGAACGTAATGCCATTATCTTGGCGCATTATTATCAGCGTGACGAAATTCAGGAGGTTGCTGATTTTCGGGGCGACTCTTTTTTACTGGCACAGAAGGCAGCCGAGACAGATGCTGAGGTTATCGTGTTCTGCGGGGTTCACTTTATGGGGGAGAGCGCAAAGATTCTTGCACCAAACAAGATAGTGCTGATTCCCGATGAACGTGCCGGCTGTCCCATGGCCGATATGGTGAACGTGGAGGGACTGCAGAGGCTCAAAGCCCAGCATCCTAATGCTAAAGTGGTAACTTATATTAACTCTTCCGCCGAAATTAAGGCAGAAACCGATATTTGCTGTACTTCAGCTAATGCTGTGAAAGTTATAGAGTCTCTTGATGCAGAAGAGATTATCTGGGTACCCGACAAGAACCTGGGCCAGTATGTGCAGGACCAGACCGGCAAGAAACTGATTATCTGGGAAGGCTATTGCAACACCCATGATATGCTGACCGTCAAGGATGTGGTGGAGATGAGAGCCAAATATCCGGAGGCGGAATTCGTGGTTCACCCGGAATGTCGTCCCGAGGTAGTAGCTATGGGCGACTATGTTGGCAGCACCACATCGATCTTGGAATATTGCCGCAAGTCGGAGCGCAAGCAATTTATTGTGGGCACCGAAGACGGAACCGGCTACCAGCTCCGCAAGGACAGCCCGGAGAAGGAATTCCATTTCGCCACCAAATTCCTGGTCTGCCCCAATATGAAGGTTAACAACTTAAAAAAGCTGGTAAAATGCCTGGAGACAATGAAGCCGCAGATTTATGTGCCGCCCGCTGTTGCCGACAAAGCCAGAACTTCCCTAGAGCGCATGCTACAAGTCCGGTAGCATGCGCTACTCTTTCGTTGAAACAGGTGAAACGCGGTCATGATTCCACAATATTTGGTTGATTTTGATCTAGGAGAGCTCCCCGTAGTCCAAACGGATTGTATTGTCATTGGTTCAGGCATCGCTGGTCTGTTCGCAGCCATCAAGGCCAGTGAGGACCGGCGGGTGATTATGATAACCAAAAAAACGCTGATGGAAAGCAATACCCGTTATGCCCAAGGCGGTATAGCGGCTGTTATTGCTGAGGATGACTCCCCTGCCTACCACCGTCAGGATACTTTAATGGCCGGGGCGGGACTTTGCTCATCGGCCGCGGTGGATGTTCTGGTCAATGAAGGACCGGAGGGTGTACATGAGCTGATCCGGCTCGGCACGCTGTTTGACAAGGAGGACGGTGTGCTTGCCCTGACTAAGGAAGGCGCCCATAGCCACCGCCGTATTCTTCATGCCAATGGCGATGCGACTGGTTATGAGATTGTACGTGCTCTGGCAGAGCAGGTAGCAGAGCATAAGAATATTGAAGTGTGGGATGATCATTATGTCATAGATCTGATTACGGATGGCGGAGAATGTGTGGGTGCGCTGCTGCAGCGGCCAGGTGGCGGTCGCCTGTTTCTGCAGGGAGATGCCACGATTCTCTGCTCCGGCGGCGCAGGGCAGTTATACCGTTATACGACCAACCCCGAAGTAGCTACCGGAGATGGAGTGGCTATTGCCTACCGCGCCGGAGCCCATGTTCGTGATATGGAATTTATCCAGTTTCACCCGACCGCGCTCAGTTATCCCGGGGCACCCCGTTTCCTGATCTCCGAGGCTGTCCGGGGTGAAGGGGCCGTCTTGCGCAATATTAAGGGAGAGCGGTTCATGGACAGATATCATGAGCTGTTAGAGCTGGCTCCGCGTGATATCGTAGCCCGGGCTATCGTCAGTGAGATGGAGCTTACCAAATCAACTTTTGTATATCTGGATATTACCCATGAATCAGTGGATATGGTGAAGCACCGTTTTCCGACCATTTATGAGACTTGCATGGGATATGGACTGGATATTACAAGTGACTGGATTCCTGTGGCTCCGGCTGCGCATTATATGATGGGGGGCATCAAGACCGATCTGAATGGAGAGAGCAATATTTCCCGTTTGTTTGCCTGTGGGGAGGTCTCCTCGACTGGACTGCATGGTGCAAACCGGCTGGCCAGTAATTCATTGTCCGAGGCTATAGTGTTCGGGCGGCGGATTATAGAGCGGATACGTGAGCTGCAGCCGCTGCAGCGTGATCAGGTAGCGGTAAGCTGCAAGCTGGGGCGTGTGGAATCACCAACGCAGGCTATTGTGGAAAGACGGCTGAAGCTGCAGAAAGTCATGGTCCGTTATGCCGGTCTGCGGCGTAATGAGGATATGCTGCATAAAGGTCTTGAAGAGTTGAAGCGGCAGCTGCCGATCTTTAACTCTTGCTTAACTAAACGTGAAGAATACGAATTCGCCAATATGCTCACCTGCTGCCTGTTGATTACAGAATCGGCACTGGCACGTGAAGAAAGCCGTGGTGCGCATTACCGTGAGGATTATCCGAAACGTGATGACGCCCGCTGGCAGAGACATCTGCTGCAGATACGTGAGCTGGGACTAGTGGAGGAATTAAGTGATGATGTTTAATGGCTATAATGAAGAGCTGCTGCAATCCATCAAGGGCTGGCTGCATGAGGATGTTGGCTCTGGAGATATTACAACCCGTACAACGATTGCCACTGGCCATGAATCGAAAGGGATTATTCATGCTAAGGAAGATGGAATCATCTGCGGCATTCCTGTAGCGGAGCTGGTGTTTGAAGTGGTGGATCCTACGCTGATTTTTACTGCTTTTGTTAAAGAAGGGCAACGCGTTTCCAAGGGAACTGTGATCGCCGAAGTGGAAGGCAGCACGCATGCCATTCTGACAGGGGAGCGTCTGGCGCTTAATCTGATGCAGCGCTTATCAGGTGTGGCCTCGAGAACGGCTGCATTCGTGGAGGAACTGGACGGCTTGCCTACCCGGCTGGTCGATACGCGCAAAACCACCCCGGGCCACCGGATGCTGGAGAAATATGCAGTCCGGGTCGGTGGCGGAGCCAACCATCGTTATGGTTTATATGATGCCGTAATGATCAAAGATAACCATATCAAAGGAGCCGGCGGGATACGCCAGGCGGTCTCGCGTGCACGGGCAAACATCCCGCACACGATGACAATCGAGGTGGAGACGGAGAATCTGGAACAGGTGGAGGAAGCCCTGGCCGCAGGTGCCGATATTATCATGCTTGACAATATGTCCACCGATATGATGAAGCAGGCGGTGAAGAGAATCAAGACCAAAGCACCTCATGTCAAGACAGAGGCGTCCGGCAATGTCTCTCTGGAAACCGTGCGTGCCATTGCAGAATCCGGCGTAGAAGTGATCTCTGTAGGACGGCTGACCTATTCCTTCTCAAGTCTGGACATCAGTCTGGATCTCAATGCCAAGAAGGAGGGATCGCGCTCATGATGCTGGCTGTAGATATCGGCAATACCAATATTGTCCTGGGCGTGTACAAGCAGCGCGAGCTGCTGCATCATTTCCGGCTAAGCACGGCGCGCCAGTCCACGGTAGATGAGTATGGGGTGCTGATTCACAATTTATTTACGATGTCCGGCATCGCGGTCAATCAGGTGGAGGGAGTGATCATCTCTTCGGTGGTACCGCCCCTGGTCCAGACGATTGTCGACATGTGTGTCAAATATATCGGCAAGGACCCGCTGCTCGTTGGCCCCGGAATTAAGACAGGTCTTAACCTGCGTTATGAGAATCCGCGCGAAGTAGGGGCTGACCGTATTGTGAATGCGGTTGCCGCTATCGAGCAATACAAATGTCCGCTCGTCGTAGTTGATTTCGGCACAGCCACTACGTTTGATTGTATAGATTCAGGCTCCAATTATCTGGGTGGAGCGATTGTTCCCGGCTTAGGTATCTCTACAGAAGCATTATATCAGCGGGCTTCGAAGCTGCCGCGGATTGAGCTGGAGAAGCCGAAGAAGGTAATCGGCCGCAATACGGTGCATGCGATGCAGGCAGGGATTATTTTTGGCTATGCCGGTCAGGTGGAAGGAATCGTAAGACGGATTAAGGTGGAGATGAATGCGCCTAACCTGAAGGTAATTGCTACCGGCGGCCTTGCGCAGTTGATTGCCGGGGAGACTGACTGTATTGATGAAGTAAATCCTCTGCTGACACTGGAAGGATTGCGAATTATTTACGACCGCAACAAATAAAGATAAAGAAGCCTGGAGAGGCTGAAGGACAGGAGGAGTATGCACCCCATGGACAAAAAGAGAGATCGGCTTATACGCGGGACGGCACTGAATGGCAGAGTAAGAGCCTTTGCTGTCCGTACAACGAATTTAGTGGAAGAATTGCGGCGCAGACACGATACCTATCCTACGGCTACGGCTGCGCTTGGACGTACGCTCACCGCTGCGGCCATGATGGGCGCAATGCTGAAGGGTCAGGAGAAGCTGAGCATTCTGGTAAAAGGCGACGGCCCTATCGGGCAGATTACGGCAGAAGCCAATGCGTATGGGGAAGTACGCGGTTATGTGCGCAACCCGCATGTTCACCTGCCGAGCAACGCTCTGGGCAAGCTGGATGTGGCCGGAGCCGTGGGAACGGACGGCTTCATTGATATCATCAAGGATCTGGGCATGAAGGAGCCATACCGGGGCAGTATACCGATTGTTTCCGGTGAGCTGGGTGACGATTTCACCTATTACTTTGCCGTTTCCGAGCAGACACCAGCTGCGGTTGGACTGGGTGTGCTGGTAGATACGGATAATTCGGTTATTGTGGCTGGTGGATTCATTGTACAGCTGCTTCCGGGTCTTACCGATGCCGAGATTACCGAGATTGAGCAGACGGTAGGCTCCATGCCATCGGTAACCACGTTGCTCGATCAGGGACTGGAGCCTGAGGATATGCTGCGTTTTCTTTTGCCTGATGCGGTCGTCATGGATGAGCTGGATATTAACTTTGTGTGTCAATGCTCTCGTGAACGGATTGAGCAGACGTTGGTGAGCCTTGGAGCGCATGAGCTGGAGCGGTTGATTGAAGAGGATGAGCAGGCTGAAGTAGTCTGTCATTATTGCAATGAGGCGTATGTATTTGAAAAGGATGAGCTGCAGGTGATTCTGGACCAAGCGAAAGCTTGAGGCGGATGACAAGACAGGAGCGCGTTATGCGCAATGCCGTCGTTATTCTGGCTGTTGCGGCAGTAGTTCTTGGAGGTCTTTTGATCTGGAGCCTGCACGCAGTAATTGTACTGAAAGAACATGAAGCAGAACAGGAGCCGCAGGATGTGGCAACAGCTGCCGGGCAGCCAATATCCGAACATCAATGGGTAGATGAGCTTAAGAAAAAAAACGGAGAAGAAGTGCTGCTGGGCATGATCAACCACATCGTAGTTGGCAAAGAGGCAACCCTACTTGCCATCCACATTAGCGAGCACGATATCGACCAAGAGCTCAAACGTATAATTTCAGGATACGGCTCCGAAGAACAATATTACGTAGAGATGCGCCATGAGCTGGGCTTAACTCGTGAGGAAGTGCGGGTTGAGACATTGTACCGCATGACGCTCCGGGCAATAGCCACCGCAGGGATTACTATTAGCGAAGCCGAGATTGATCAGTACCTGGAGCAGAACGCTGAAAGGCTTACCCCAAGGAAGCAGCTTCAGCTCTCTATGATCACGGTGGCCTCCTATGAAGAGGCGCAACTGGTAATGGACCAGCTGGAGCAGGGCGAGGACTTCGCCGAACTTGCCAAGGAACTGTCGACCGATCAGGAGAGCGGCCGAAGGGGCGGAAGTCTGGGGCTGGTAGAAGAGGGCGATCCCTTCTGGCCAGAGGAGCTGCTTGACACTGCAGCCGGACTTGAGCCGGGGGATATTGCCGGTCCGCTGGAGAAGGATGAGGAATTTGCCGTGATCCGGCTGGAGGAAATGTTCACACCCGAGGCACCTGATCCGGCGGAGGTACGTGCTTTGGTGCGCCAGGAGCTGGCTCTGGAGCAGGCAGCCCCTCTCCAGCAGGTGGAAAGTGACTTGCGGGCCAAATATGATGTTTCAATAGATATTGACAACCGCCGGTAAGATTGATAATATGAGGATATCGTAATACCTACTGATTTAGTCGGAAATGCTTCATCATCATACACAGCAAGAGATGTTCTCTTATTTATCTACCATACCAAGGAGGTTTTTGTTCATGGCTAAAGTCGTCAATAATGTAACGGAACTGATCGGAGGTACTCCGCTTGTTCGTCTGAACCGGATCGTCAATGAAGGCTACGCAGATATCTATCTGAAGCTCGAATATCAGAATCCCGGCTCCAGCGTGAAGGACCGGATTGCGATCAGCATTGTGGAAGAAGCCGAGAAGGAAGGCCTTCTGAAGCCCGGCGGAACGATCGTGGAAGCAACCAGCGGAAATACCGGTATCGGTCTGGCGCTTGTAGCCGCTGCCAAGGGCTACAAGGCAGTTATCGTAATGCCGGAAACCATGAGCTTGGAACGCCGCAACCTTCTGCGCGCCTATGGAGCAGAATTGGTTCTGACTCCTGGATCTGAAGGTATGAACGGAGCGGTTAAGAAAGCCGAACAGATTCTGGCTGAGAACCCAAGCTACTTCCTGGCAGAGCAGTTCAAGAACAAGGCCAATGTGAAGATTCACCGGGAAACAACCGGACCTGAGATTGTAGAAGCGATTGAGTCCATTGGCGGACCACTCGATGCTTTCATCGCCGGGATCGGCACAGGCGGAACCATCTCCGGCGCTGGAGAAGTGCTGAAGAGCAAATACCCAGATGTGAAGATCTACGCGGTTGAGCCTGCGGCTTCACCTATTCTGGCAGGCGGCAAACCTGGCCCCCACAAGATTCAAGGGATCGGAGCCAACTTCATTCCTGAGATTCTGAACCAGAGTATTTATGATGAAATCATTCATGTTGAGAACGATGAGGCTTTCGAAACTGCGCGCCGTGTAGCCAAGGAAGAAGGCGTGCTGTCTGGAATTTCCTCTGGCGCCGCTGTATTTGCAGCCCTTAAAGTCGCCAAAGAGCTAGGTGCAGGTAAGAAGGTTGTCGTGATTATTCCAAGTAACGGTGAACGTTACCTGAGCACACCGCTCTACAACTTCGAAGTTTAATTCAGCTAATACACAGGAGCCTTCTATCCGCTTGTACAGGGAGGAAGGCTTTTCTTTTTTCTGAAATTCATACCAGGGCTTTTCAAAGAGCAGTGAGTACAGTATACTGACAGGCAACAAACAATGGTTCACTTTTAGGGGGATGGCTTTGGAGATCATCACGGCATGGCAGGAGTGGGAACAATGGGCGGACCAGGAATGGAACATGCTCCCCCTGATTATCAGAGAATCCGAGCAAGGGAAGGGACTGCCGGCATCCTGGACAACAGCCTGGGAATTAGCTTCGTCTTATTCTGTAGTTCTGGAGAGTGGAAAGGGCGGGCGGTACACCTATCTTGGACTGAATCCGGTATCCGTATTGCAAGGGAAAGCACACAGTGCGCAGGTATTCACACTGCCTTCCGAGCTAACCGGTTCCAGTCGCCAAGAGTCTGCGGCTGCTTCGTTGTCCGGAGACCCGCTGGAACTGCTCCGGGAATGGATGTCAGAGTTCTCTGCTCCGCAGCTGGAGAATCCCCAGCTCCCTCCGTTTACAGGGGGCTGCATTGGTTTTCTTGGCTATGATGTAGTGCGTTCGCTGGAACGTCTGCCTTCGCTGGCTCAGGATGATCCGGGATTTCCCGACTATCTGTTCCTGAGACTGGAGGAGGTCTGGATTTATGACCATGCAGACGGTACGCTCTACGCCGCTGTCCATGTACCTGTGAATCCGGGTATTGGACAGGCAGACCTCCAGGAACTTTATCATAGCGCGCTCCAGCGTGCGCAGGGGATGCTTGCGCAGTGGCAGCTGATTATGGCTGCTCCGGGATTGCCGGACGGCCCTGCTGATCCGGTGCACCTGGCTGAAGGTACGGGAGAGTGGCCGGGTATGGCCTCGGCCTTCTCACAGGAGCGGTTCCAGCAGGCCGTGCTGGACGTGCAGGAATACATCCGCCAGGGCGATGTATTCCAGGTGAACCTCTCGCTGCGGCAGGAAGCGCAGCTGAAGTCGCCGCCGGAGGCGGTGTATGAATGGCTGCGGAGGCTTAACCCGTCCCCGTACATGGGGCTGCTGCGCTCGCCCGGCTTCGCCCTCTCCAGCGCTTCGCCGGAGCTGCTGGTCAAGCTGCACGGGGACCGGGTGAGCGCCCGGCCAATCGCCGGCACCCGGCGCCGGGGCAGAACTCCCGCTGAAGACGCCGCCATGGAGGCGGAGCTGCGCGGGAGCGAGAAGGAGATCGCCGAGCATATTATGCTTGTCGATCTGGAGCGCAACGACATCGGGCGCGTCGCTGCGTACGGATCAGTCAGCGTGCCTGAGCTGATGACCGTAGAGCGTTATTCCCATGTGATGCATCTGGTCTCACAGGTTGAGGGCACTATTGCGCCGGGCAAGGACGCTTACGCGGTTATGGCCGCGCTTTTTCCTGGAGGGACCATCACAGGAGCGCCCAAGGTAAGAACGATGGAGATCATTGAGGAGCTGGAGCCGGTCCGGCGCGGTCCATATACTGGATCGATGGGCTGGATTGACTATAACGGCAACATGGAATTAAATATAATCATACGCACACTGGCCGTGAAGGACGGAATAGGTTATATCCAGACGGGTGCGGGCATCGTAATTGATTCTGACCCATACCGGGAATACCGGGAATGCCATAATAAAGCCAAAGCCGTAGTGAAGGCGGTCCTCTGCAGTGAATGGCAGCAGAACCAGCCCACTGCCGGCGGCGCTGAAGGGGGAACAAGAATATGATACTGGTTATTGATAACTATGATTCCTTTACGTATAACCTTGTACAGTATTTGGGAGAGTTGGGCCAGGAGGTTAAGGTTCACCGCAACGACGAGATTAGCATTGAAGAGATCGAGCAGTTGGCACCGGATCATATTCTGATTTCACCGGGACCGTGCACACCGAATGAAGCGGGTATCAGCCTGGAGCTGCTGCATCACTTCAAGGGCAGAATCCCGATGTTTGGAGTCTGTCTCGGTCATCAGGCTATCGGGCAGGCCTTTGGCGGAAAAGTGGTTCGTGCACAGCGGCTGATGCATGGCAAAACCTCGCCGATTCTGCATAACGGCACATCGGTTTTTGAGGGGCTGGAATCTCCACTGACGGCGACACGTTATCATTCGCTGATTGTGGAGCGTGAGAGTCTGCCGGACTGCCTGGAGATCACCGCCGAGACTGCCGAAGGCGAAATCATGGCCCTGCGTCACCGCGAGTATCCGATTGAAGGCGTGCAGTTTCATCCGGAGTCGATTATTACCGAGAGCGGACGCACCCTGCTCAGCAATTTCCTGAAACGGAGAGCCGGGGAACCGGTATGAACTATATAGGTCTTAATCAGGCGGTGATACCGGCGCAGGATGCCAGAGTGTCAGTGATGGATCACGGCTTGATGTATGGTATTGGCTTGTTCGAAACCTTCCGCACATACGGAGGAGAGCCCTTTCTGCTGGAGCGCCATGTCGAACGTCTGGCAGAGGGCTGCAAGCAGCTGGGCATTCCATATGAGTATGATTATGCGGCATTGCGGGACTGGATCGGAAGAGTGATGGAGCAGAATGGACTGACCGAGGCCTATATCCGGTATACGGTGACCGCCGGTGAGGATATCCTGGGGCTTCCTGCGGGAGACTACCGGAAACCGAATCAGCTGCTGTATATCAAGGCATTGCCCCCGTTCCCGGACAGGCTGTATACGGAGGGAAAGGTGCTGCAGCTGCTGGCCTTGCGGCGCAACACGCCGGAGGGACCCGTGCGGATGAAGTCGCTGCACTACATGAATAATATACTGGCGAAACGCGAGCTTGCCGGATATGCTTCCGCCGCAGAAGGGGCCGAGGGACTGATGCTAACCGGCCAGGACCAGATAGCCGAAGGGATCGTCAGCAACGTTTTTTGGGTACAGGATAAAGTGTTGTATACACCGGATCTGAATACAGGGATCCTGCCGGGCATTACCCGGGAAATGGTGATCGAGATGGCCGAATCAGCCGGAATTCCCGTAGAAGAAGGGCTGTACAGCTGGGAGCAGCTGAGAGCCGCTGACGAGATTTTCCTGACCAATTCTGTGCAGGAGGTTGTTCCGGTGAAGGCCGTTTGCAGCAACGACAGAAGAGATCGGATTGGTGCTGGAAGTTGCGGTCCCCTGACGGGCGAGATCATTAAGCTATACAGAGAAAGGACCGAATCGATAAAATGAAACCCGTGATATATAAGCGGATTTACCGCTGTGGCGATCAGGAGCTGGTGCTCGGTGAGCGGACGCTGGTGATGGGCATTCTTAACGTGACGCCTGATTCGTTCTCGGATGGCGGACTCTGGATTGACCCGGCAGTGGCCGCGCAGCATGCGCTGGAGATGGCTGCTGCGGGAGCTGACATCATTGATATCGGTGGAGAATCAACCCGTCCAGGCCATCAGCCGGTGAGCTTGGACGAGGAATTGGCCCGTGTGCTGCCTGTCATTGAGAGTATTCACCGAGCTGCGCCCCATCTGATTGTATCGGTGGACACCTACAAGGCCGAGGTTGCACGTCAGGCGATAGCTGCCGGTGCCCATATGATCAATGATGTCTGGGGCTGCAAGGCAGATCCGGGAATGGCGGCTGTGGCTGCAGAAGCCGGCTGTCCGATTATTCTGATGCATAACCGCAAGAACCGCGATTATGCTTCGCTAATTCCCGATATCTGCTCTGACCTTATGGAGAGTGTACAGCTTGCAGAGTCCGCGGGGGTGAAGCCGGAACAGATTATTCTGGATCCGGGTATTGGCTTCGCCAAGGATTACGCCGAGAATCTGCAGGTTATGATGGCACTTGATGAGCTTGCAGTTCTCGGGTACCCTTTGCTGCTGGCCACCTCACGCAAAAAATTTATCCGAACTGTGCTCGGCCTGCCACCAGATGATGTAGTAGAGGGAACCGCCGCTACCGTGGCCTTCGGAATAGCGCAGGGCTGCCAGATGGTCCGTGTGCATGATGTGCTGCAGATCAAACGTACCGTTCAGATGTGTGATGCCATGCTGTATGCGGCTTCTCCGCTGTTTCGGCAATAAGAAATATAACTTTTGAGGATAAGGCGGTTGGCTATGGACAAAATGACGCTGCACCGGATGGAATATTACGGGTATCACGGTGTATTTGAAGAAGAACGCAAGCTGGGTCAGCGTTATTATATTGATCTGGAGCTGGAGCTTGATTTGCAAGGCGCCGGGTTGAACGACGATCTGGAACAAACCGTTAATTACGCCGAAGTTCACGGGCTAGTGAAGAATATTGTTGAAACAAAATCGTTTAAGCTGATAGAAGCTTTGGCCGAACATATTGCATCCGCGTTACTGGACACTTATACTATTATCAATGCAGCAACGGTCAAGGTGACCAAGCCGCATCCGCCGTTCGACATTCATTTTCAGGGAGTGACCGTAGAGCTGCGCAGAACCAGAAAGTGAGCGTAAGGCTGATGAATACACATTCCACCTCTGAGGAATCAGAGGCTTATATTGCTTTAGGGGCTAATCTGGGAGATCGTGCAGGGACCTTGAGAGCGGCACTGGACCGGCTGGACCAGGTTGAAGGAATCCGCATTGTCCGCTGTTCCAAGGTGTATGAGACAGAGCCTGTCGGCTACCTGGATCAACCGCAGTTTCTGAATATGGCTGCCGCCTTGCAGACTTCGTTGTCCCCGGAAGAACTGCTTCAGAAGATGCTGGACATTGAAACACAGCTAGGCCGAACACGGGATATCCGCTATGGACCCCGGACCGTAGATCTGGATCTGCTCTGGGTAGAAGGACAGCAAATGGATACACCGGACTTAACCTTGCCGCATCCGCGTATGATGGAGCGTGCATTTGTGCTTGTTCCGCTCAGTGATATCGTTCCGCAGAATGAACAGTCTTCCAGACTCCGCAAGCTTATTACTGCAGCGCTGCTAGACATAGACGGAAAGGAAGGAATTAAATTGTGGACAACAAGCGTATGGGAAGGCGGGTCAGGGCATTCCGTAAGCTGAAGGGCTTCACCCAGCAGGAGCTGGCGGACAGTGCCGGAATATCCTTGGCTGTGCTTGGCGCAGTCGAGAGGGGTAACAGACGGTTAGAAGATCAAATTTTAAATAAAATTGCGAGTGTTCTTGAGGTGGCGGCTGAAGAGCTATCCAACCCGGACTCGTAATCAGCCTTATCATACAAGAAGGAACAAGGGAGTGATACGAATGCTGAAGATTGGCAGCATTGAGATGAAGAACCAGGTCGTTCTGGCTCCGATGGCTGGCGTGTGCAATCCTGCGTTTCGTCTGATAGCCAAGGAGTTTGGCACAGGATTGGTCTGTGCGGAAATGGTAAGCGACAAGGCGATTCTGCATGGTAATCTGCGTACCCGTGAGATGCTGTTTGTAGATGAGCGGGAGAAACCGCTTAGCCTACAGATTTTTGGCGGAGACCGGCAGTCGCTGGTAGAAGCGGCTAAAGTGGTGGACAAAGAGACCAACGCTGATATTATCGACATTAACATGGGCTGTCCTGTTCCCAAGGTGACCAAATGCGACGCTGGTGCGCGCTGGCTGCTGAATCCCGACAAAATTTATGAAATGGTCTCTGCCGTAGTCGAAGCTGTCGATAAGCCGGTAACGGTGAAGATGCGCATCGGCTGGGATAGCGAGCATATATATATCGAGGAGAACGCGCGTGCCGTGGAACGAGCCGGAGGCCAGGCTGTAAGTGTACACGGACGGACACGTGAGCAGCTGTATACCGGCCAAGCGGACTGGAACTACATTAAGCAGGCCAAGCAAGCTGTGTCCATTCCTGTTATCGGCAACGGCGATGTCAATTCCCCCGAGGATGCGCGAGCCATGCTGGATCAGACAGGCTGCGACGGTGTGATGATCGGACGTGCTGCACTGGGCAACCCATGGATGCTCTACCGGACCATTCAGTATTTGCAGACAGGAGAGCTAATGCCGGAGCCGGGAGTAGGGGAGAAGCTGGACGTTGCCATTCTTCATATGGACCGTTTGATCGCCCTTAAGGGAGAGCATGTGGCTGTCCGTGAGATGCGCAAGCATTTAGCCTGGTATCTGAAGGGCCTCAAGGCTGCTGCCCGGGTGAAGGATCAAATCATGGAAGAAACCAAACGGGATGAAATGGTGAAGATTCTGAATGATTTTGTCGAACAGATGAAGGTTGAAGACAGCGGCACACAGGATGCTCGCACGTCGCTTTTCGCGGTTTAATCGCGGTTTATCCGATTTTTCCTGAATTCGGCCTAACATTATATGTGGCATCATTGACATTTTGTAGCGGTTCCAATATAATTTCTCAGTATAAAATCGCCGTTACAGCAGGTGTAGTGCAGCATGAAGGGTTCTGATCCCTTTAGATTCGCATATAGTATGGTGTTTTCAATAAATGTATACGACAGGAGAATCGGTTGAGATGAGCGATAAAGAAGTCATCCTTACGCCGGACGGGTTGAAACGTCTGGAAGAAGAACTGGAGACCCTCAAATCTGTGAAACGCCGTGAGGTTGCCGAACGGATTAAGGTGGCGATTGGCTACGGAGATATCAGCGAGAACTCGGAGTATGAGGACGCGAAGAACGAGCAGGCTTTTATTGAAGGCCGCGTCATCACTCTGGAGAAGATGCTCCGCAACGCGCGCATCATTAACAGCGACGAAATCGTTACCGACGTAGTGAGCATTGGGGTTACCGTAAGTGTGGAAGACATGGAATATGGCGACATTATGGAATACACTATTGTTGGCTCGGCTGAGACTGATCCGCTGAACAATAAGATTTCCAACGAAAGTCCGGTAGGCAAGGCAATTATCGGCAAGAAAAAGGGCACGATTGTTGACGTTAGTGTTCCTGCAGGCGTTATTCAATATAAAATACTTGATATCCGCATGAAGTAATCATACAGGCGGCAACGCCTGTAAATAGAAGTACTGCTTTTATGCATACTGAACCTGGGTATGGGGGGCAGCAGAGGGAACAAGTTTGGGAAAGCTTCCTTAGGGAAGCTTTTTTCAACATTATCAAGTAGTGCCAGAGTGAATCGCTGTCGCTATATGTTAAGCTGGAACGGGACTGTCCTCGGGTGATGAAGACGGAGCCGTTTCTTCTTGTGTATATAACATTATTTCAGGTAAGAGGGGATGAAGAGCATGACCGAAGAGACAAATCAGGTAGAACATGCGGAGAATGAAGGCAGTGAGCTGCTGAAGATCCGCCGTGCGAAATTGGACGAGCTGCGGGGATTGGGCATAGATCCTTTTGGCAAAAAATATGTGCGTACCGCGAATGCCGGCGACCTGCTCGCCAAATATGACGGTTTGACCAAAGAGGAATTGGATGAGCTGAATGTTACCGTCAGCATCGCAGGGCGTATGATGTCCAAACGCACCATGGGCAAAGCCAGCTTCGCACATCTGCAGGATCTGAGCGGCAAAATTCAGCTGTATGTACGTCAGGACAGTACGCCTGAAGCGCAGTATGCAGCATTTGGGATTCTTGATCTGGGAGATATTATCGGCGTTAAAGGAACAGTATTCAAAACCAAAACCGGTGAAACCTCTATTAAGGTGCATGAGCTTGAGGTTCTCTCCAAGTCTCTGCTGCCGCTGCCGGAGAAATATCATGGCCTAAAAGATGTGGATCTGCGCTACCGCCAGCGTTATGTTGATCTGATCATCAATCCTGAGGTGCAGCAGACGTTTATTCTCCGTTCCCGGATTATTCAATCGATGCGCCGTTACCTGGATTCGCTCGGCTATCTTGAAGTGGAGACGCCAACCCTGCACTCTATTGCCGGCGGTGCTGCTGCCCGTCCGTTTATTACGCACCACAACGCGCTGGACATGCAGCTGTATATGCGGATTGCCATCGAGCTTCATCTGAAACGCCTGATCGTTGGCGGCTTGGAGAAGGTCTATGAGATCGGCCGTGTATACCGCAATGAAGGAATGTCGACCCGTCACAATCCGGAGTTCACCATGATCGAGCTGTACGAAGCTTATGCCGACTACAAGGACATTATGCAGCTGACAGAGAACATGATCGCCCATATCGCCCAGGAGGTGCTGGGTACACAGGTGCTGAACTACCAGGGGCAGGAAGTTGATCTGACGCCAGGCTGGCGCCGTGTATCGATGGTCGATGCAGTTAAAGAGGTAACGGGTGTTGATTTCGGCGCTCAAATGACAGATGAAGAAGCACATGCTCTGGCCAAAGAAAATAAGGTGCCGGTTGAGAAGCACATGACCTTCGGACATATCCTGAACGCTTTCTTCGAGCAGTTTGTAGAGGAAACCCTGATTCAGCCTACATTTGTAATGGGACACCCCGTAGAGATTTCTCCACTGGCCAAAAAGAATGAGCAGGACCCGCGCTTTACCGACCGTTTCGAGCTGTTTATTGTGGCGCGTGAGCATGCCAATGCCTTCAGTGAGCTGAATGACCCGGTTGACCAGCGCGAACGGTTTGAAGCACAGATCCAGGAGAAGGAGCAGGGCAACGACGAAGCACATGAGATGGACGACGATTTCATTCGTGCGTTGGAGTATGGTATGCCGCCTACCGGTGGTTTGGGTATCGGTGTAGACCGTCTGATTATGCTGCTAACTAACTCTGCCTCGATCCGTGACGTGCTGTTATTCCCGCATATGCGCAATCGTAGCGTGGAATAAGTGGTTTGAGCTATAGCGCCTGCAATGTTCAAGGGAAGCTGTATCATGCAGTTTCCCTTGCTTTATAAGTAGTCTTCAAAAAAAGCTTGCAATCCAATTCTGCACATGGTATATTCTTATTCCGGCCAAGAAAGCTAAATGCTTCGCTCGAAAAGAACTTGAAAAAAGAGCTTGCATTACACGGTTGGATATGATATATTATAAGAGTTGCTGGTGACGCAAACATCGCTGACAACGAGAACTTGATCTTTGAAAACTGAACAACGAGTGAGTGGGATTTTACGAAAGTAAAATCCAAAAGAAGATGAGTTTCACGCAAGTGAAGCTTGTCGGTAGAGAATGCAAATTCTCGTCAGATGTTTCAAATTGAGCATATCGCTCTTTTCAATACTTTATCGGATCTATCCGATAAAACCAATTTGGAGAGTTTGATCCTGGCTCAGGACGAACGCTGGCGGCATGCCTAATACATGCAAGTCGAGCGGAGTCCTGTTGAAAGCTTGCTTTCAACAGGATTCAGCGGCGGACGGGTGAGTAACACGTAGGCAACCTGCCCCTTAGCCTGGGATAACTACCGGAAACGGTAGCTAATACCGGATAATTCCTTGGTTCTCCTGAACCGAGGATGAAAGGCGGAGCAATCTGCCCTTAAGGGATGGGCCTGCGGCGCATTAGCTAGTTGGTGAGGTAACGGCTCACCAAGGCGACGATGCGTAGCCGACCTGAGAGGGTGAACGGCCACACTGGGACTGAGACACGGCCCAGACTCCTACGGGAGGCAGCAGTAGGGAATCTTCCGCAATGGGCGAAAGCCTGACGGAGCAATGCCGCGTGAGTGATGAAGGTTTTCGGATCGTAAAGCTCTGTTGCCAGGGAAGAACGTCCGGTAGAGTAACTGCTATCGGAGTGACGGTACCTGAGAAGAAAGCCCCGGCTAACTACGTGCCAGCAGCCGCGGTAATACGTAGGGGGCAAGCGTTGTCCGGAATTATTGGGCGTAAAGCGCGCGCAGGCGGCTATTTAAGTCTGGTGTTTAAACCTTGGGCTCAACCTAAGGTCGCACTGGAAACTGGGTGGCTTGAGTACAGAAGAGGAAAGTGGAATTCCACGTGTAGCGGTGAAATGCGTAGATATGTGGAGGAACACCAGTGGCGAAGGCGACTTTCTGGGCTGTAACTGACGCTGAGGCGCGAAAGCGTGGGGAGCAAACAGGATTAGATACCCTGGTAGTCCACGCCGTAAACGATGAGTGCTAGGTGTTAGGGGTTTCGATACCCTTGGTGCCGAAGTTAACACAGTAAGCACTCCGCCTGGGGAGTACGGTCGCAAGACTGAAACTCAAAGGAATTGACGGGGACCCGCACAAGCAGTGGAGTATGTGGTTTAATTCGAAGCAACGCGAAGAACCTTACCAGGTCTTGACATCCCTCTGAATCTGCTAGAGATAGCAGCGGCCTTCGGGACAGAGGAGACAGGTGGTGCATGGTTGTCGTCAGCTCGTGTCGTGAGATGTTGGGTTAAGTCCCGCAACGAGCGCAACCCTTATGCTTAGTTGCCAGCACATGATGGTGGGCACTCTAAGCAGACTGCCGGTGACAAACCGGAGGAAGGTGGGGATGACGTCAAATCATCATGCCCCTTATGACCTGGGCTACACACGTACTACAATGGCCGGTACAAAGGGCTGCGAAACCGCGAGGTGGAGCGAATCCCAACAAAGCCGGTCTCAGTTCGGATTGCAGGCTGCAACTCGCCTGCATGAAGTCGGAATTGCTAGTAATCGCGGATCAGCATGCCGCGGTGAATACGTTCCCGGGTCTTGTACACACCGCCCGTCACACCACGAGAGTTTACAACACCCGAAGTCGGTGGGGTAACCCGCAAGGGAGCCAGCCGCCGAAGGTGGGGTAGATAATTGGGGTGAAGTCGTAACAAGGTAGCCGTATCGGAAGGTGCGGCTGGATCACCTCCTTTCTATGGAGAATCGTTTCCTGAGACGGAAACATTCGAACAGAAGCGTAAGCTTCTATAGAACCTTCGGGTTCAACACACTCACTCGTTGCTCAGTTTTGAGAGTTTAAGCTCTCTGTTTCTGAAAGGCTTGGACGATCACGAAAGTGTCGTTAAACGTTTCAGACTACAACTTGATCCTTGAAAACTGGATACCGAAACGAATTTGCGTTTAGAACATCTTTTAGCTATAACTTGTGCAAACAAGTGAATTAGTTATTAGCTGGAAGCGAAGGTTTTGGATTGTGAAGCGACCTTTGGCTTTAAACAGAGTAGCGAACGGATTCTTCCGGAAGCGCTGTTTAAAACAAGATGAGCAAACAAGCCAAACACCGGAGCGATGGTTAAGCTAATAAGAGCACACGGAGGATGCCTAGGCGCCAGGAGCCGACGAAGGACGTGGCGAACAACGAAACTGCCTCGGGGAGCTGTAAGCAAGCTTTGATCCGGGGGTGTCCGAATGGGGAAACCCAGCTGTGGTAATTCGCAGTTACTCCTCTCTGAATACATAGGAGAGGTAGAGGCAGACCAGGGGAACTGAAACATCTAAGTACCCTGAGGAAGAGAAAACAATAGTGATTCCGTCAGTAGCGGCGAGCGAACGCGGAACAGCCTAAACCTAAGAGCTTGCTCTTAGGGGTTGTGGGACGTCTCACATGGAGTTACAAAGGAATATAGTAGGCGAAGAGGTCTGGAAAGGCCCGCGATAGAGGTAAAAGCCCTGTAGCCTAAACTGTATTCTCTCCGAGACGGATCCCGAGTAGTGCGGGGCACGTGAAACCCCGTATGAATCCAGCAGGACCATCTGCTAAGGCTAAATACTACCTGGCGACCGATAGTGAAACAGTACCGTGAGGGAAAGGTGAAAAGCACCCCGGAAGGGGAGTGAAATAGAACCTGAAACCGTGTGCTTACAAAAAGTCAGAGCCCGTTTTAGGGGTGATGGCGTGCCTTTTGTAGAATGAACCGGCGAGTTACGTTTACCATGCAAGGTTAAGGTGAGAAGCCGGAGCCGCAGCGAAAGCGAGTCTGAATAGGGCGATTTGAGTATGGGGGCGTAGACCCGAAACCGTGTGATCTACCCCTGTCCAGGGTGAAGGTGCGGTAACACGCACTGGAGGCCCGAACCCACGCATGTTGAAAAATGCGGGGATGAGGTGGGGGTAGCGGAGAAATTCCAATCGAACTCGGAGATAGCTGGTTCTCCCCGAAATAGCTTTAGGGCTAGCCTCGGTATAAGAATAGTGGAGGTAGAGCACTGATTGGGTGCGGGGCCCGCAAGGGTTACCAAGCTCAGTCAAACTCCGAATGCCACATATTTATTGCCGGGAGTCAGACAGTGAGTGCTAAGATCCATTGTCGAAAGGGAAACAGCCCAGACCATCAGCTAAGGTCCCCAAGTGTGTGTTAAGTGGGAAAGGATGTGGAGTTGCACAGACAACCAGGATGTTGGCTTAGAAGCAGCCACCATTGAAAGAGTGCGTAATAGCTCACTGGTCGAGTGACTCTGCGCCGAAAATGTAACGGGGCTAAACACACCACCGAAGCTATGGCTAGATACAATGTATCTGGGGTAGGGGAGCGTTGTATATACGTTGAAGGTATACCGTGAGGAGTGCTGGAGCGTATACAAGTGAGAATGCCGGTATGAGTAACGAAAAGATCAGTGAGAATCTGATCCGCCGAAAGCCCAAGGTTTCCTGAGGAAGGCTCGTCCGCTCAGGGTAAGTCGGGACCTAAGGCGAGGCCGAAAGGCGTAGTCGAAGGACAACAGTTTGAAATTACTGTACCACCGTAATCCGCTATGAGCGATGGGGTGACGCAGGAGGGTAGTGACGCGGACTGATGGATGTGTCCGTCTAAGCAGTGAGGCTGATGTGTAGGCAAATCCGCACATCGTGAAGGCTGGGCTGTGATGGGGAGCGAAAATGTTAGTAGCGAAGGTCATGATCTCACACTGCCAAGAAAAGCCTCTAGCCAGGAGAAGGTGCCCGTACCGCAAACCGACACAGGTAGGCGAGAAGAGAATTCTAAGGCGCGCGGAAGAACTCTCGTTAAGGAACTCGGCAAAATGACCTCGTAACTTCGGGAGAAGAGGTGCCTCGGTAGGGTGAATAGCCCGAGGGGGCCGCAGTGAAAAGGCCCAAGCGACTGTTTAGCAAAAACACAGGTCTGTGCGAAGCCGTAAGGCGAAGTATACGGGCTGACGCCTGCCCGGTGCTGGAAGGTTAAGGGGAGCGGTTAGGGGTAACCCGAAGCTGTGAACCGAAGCCCCAGTAAACGGCGGCCGTAACTATAACGGTCCTAAGGTAGCGAAATTCCTTGTCAGGTAAATTCTGACCCGCACGAATGGCGTAACGACTTGGGCGCTGTCTCAACGAGAGATCCGGTGAAATTTTAATACCTGTGAAGATGCAGGTTACCCGCGACAAGACGGAAAGACCCCATGGAGCTTTACTGCAGCTTGATATTGAATTTGGGTACGATCTGTACAGGATAGGTGGGAGCCAGAGAAGCAGGAGCGCAAGCTTCTGCAGAGGCGCCGTTGGGATACCACCCTGATCGTATCTAGGTTCTAACCTAGTGCCCTTATCGGGTACGGGGACCGTGTCAGGCGGGCAGTTTGACTGGGGCGGTCGCCTCCTAAAGAGTAACGGAGGCGTTCCAAGGTTCCCTCAGAATGGTTGGAAATCATTCGCAGAGTGCAAAGGCATAAGGGAGCTTGACTGCGAGACCTACAAGTCGAGCAGGGACGAAAGTCGGACTTAGTGATCCGGTGGTACCGCATGGAAGGGCCATCGCTCAACGGATAAAAGCTACCCTGGGGATAACAGGCTTATCTCCCCCAAGAGTCCACATCGACGGGGAGGTTTGGCACCTCGATGTCGGCTCATCGCATCCTGGGGCTGAAGTAGGTCCCAAGGGTTGGGCTGTTCGCCCATTAAAGCGGTACGCGAGCTGGGTTCAGAACGTCGTGAGACAGTTCGGTCCCTATCTGTCGTGGGCGCAGGAAATTTGAGAGGAGCTGTCCTTAGTACGAGAGGACCGGGATGGACGTACCGCTGGTGCACCAGTTGTTCCGCCAGGAGCATGGCTGGGTAGCTACGTACGGACGGGATAAGCGCTGAAAGCATCTAAGCGTGAAGCCCCCCTCAAGATGAGATTTCCCAATTAGTAAGACCCCTTGAAGACGACGAGGTAGATAGGTTGGAGGTGGAAGTGCAGCAATGCATGGAGCTGACCAATACTAATCGGTCGAGGGCTTATCCACAATCTTAAAACGCAGATTTGTTTCGGATTCAGTTTTCAGGCGATTAAGCCTGAAAGATTTTAAGCTGCATGTCTTTTCTGTAGTCGGTTATTTTCCTGAAGGAATTCGGGGGAGTAGCACGAGCGGAAAAAACCCGTTTGGTGGCGATAGCGGAGGGGTTCCACGCGTACCCATCCCGAACACGACCGTTAAGCCCTCCAGCGCCGATGGTACTTGGACCGAAGGGTCCTGGGAGAGTAGGACGCCGCCAAGCACATGAAGACCACTGTTGATTATCAACGGTGGTTTTTTTGTTATATTTGGAAAGTTTGCGGCACAATAATGCAGATGATTTAGTTAATAATTAGTTGGACCAACTCAATTTTAGTGTATTCTGTAGTACGAGCAAATAGATGCGAAGCTGGTTACTACTTAGGTCCAGTGAGGAATGATAGGGAAATTCTACCGCTAGTTGGATGAAAGCTGGGGGGTGAATCCGCTCCGAAAAGCCCTGGATAGACAAATTAGTGGTAACTTTTCCCTATAGGCAACGAGAATCGCACAAAAGTCAGCAGTTAACGGTAGTTTTTCCCCATAGCATCTCTGTTTCCCTACTCCGAAGCTCAAACCTACTGGAAGAAGGCTGGAGTCCTAAGTAGTAACCGAAGCTGCAACTAATTTCAGCTAAAATCTCTATCAGGGTGTGATTAATTGCGATATTGCAACTAATTTCCGGTAAATCAAGTCTTATACGCTCAAACGCCGGAATTAAGTGCCTTATTGGTTACTACTTAGGACCCTGCGAGGATATAGAAGGTTTACTTGCGAAGGTTAGGGGAACGCACTACCGTAATCCAAACCCTCCCCTACCCGGAACTTCAGGTAACCTACATCCTAACGGACCGTATGAGCGTGTCGATTCATTGTGGACAACTGTAAACTTGGTTCTCTCAAATCGATTTTTGTGTTGGAAAGCGAAAATTTCCATCAGAAAATGGATCTGAGCGTCTCTGAGAGGAGATTTTTGGGTTGCTCAACTGCATTTTTGATTTATCCACAATGAATCGACAGCCTCCCTGAGTCCGTTAATAGTCTGAAAGGTAATCGCTGGTTACGGGCGACAGCCTTCCTTTGTTATGCTTACCCTCCTTGTCTCGCGGTGTGGTATGACTGGCTCGGACGAGTAACACATGGAACACAAGGGGGCTCTAAGTAGTAACCACTTTCACAACTAATTCCAGGCAAGCAGCGAGCCAGCAGTTGATTAAGGGCAAATAAGTAAGGATTATTCCGCTCCTAAACCTTAATAATGGTTTGAACAGGAAACTTTCACTGAACGGAGTTTTTTAATGCTCCCTTATTAACTACAGTTTCTTCTATAATAATGTCCTCTGGATACGGACTTCAGTCCAAGAATTCGCTTACGCACAGAACGTTCTCCCAAACCCTGCTAAGAACGTGTAATGTTCTTGACAGTCCAAAAGCCCTTTGCTAAGATGGCAATAATATATTTTTGGGCAAGCTTTTTAAACCTGATGTAGAGAGTTCGGTATAGGGCTTTCCAGGTCTAAGTATATGTCTGTCGTGAATGGACTTGAATTGAAAACCAAGGAGGAATGGCCCAGGTGTGGGAAGATAAGTTTGGTAAAGAGGGATTAACCTTTGATGATGTGCTGCTGGTACCGCGTAAATCGGAGGTATTGCCCAAGGAAGTGGATCTGTCCACGGTACTTAGCAAGAATGTGAAGCTCAATATTCCGCTGATGAGCGCCAGCATGGACACGGTGACTGAAGCCGCCATGGCGATCGCCATCGCCCGTGAGGGTGGCATCGGCATTATCCATAAGAATATGTCTATCGAGCAACAGGCAGAGGAAGTAGACCGCGTGAAACGCTCGGAGAGCGGAGTTATCACTAATCCTTTTTCGCTTACCGCTGAACATTGGGTCTCCGACGCTGAGCATTTAATGGGCAAATACCGGATTTCCGGAGTTCCCATTGTGGATGAGAACAACAAGCTGGTCGGTATCCTTACGAACCGTGACTTGCGCTTTATCCATGACTATAACATTCAGATTAAAGAAGTAATGACACATGAGAATCTGGTTACCGCTGCGGTGGGCACGACCCTCCAGGAAGCCGAAGGGATTCTGCAGCGTCACAAGATTGAGAAGCTGCCACTCGTGGACGAGAACAATATTCTCAAGGGTCTCATTACTATTAAAGATATCGAGAAAGCGATCCAATTCCCCAACGGAGCCAAAGATGCTCAAGGACGCCTGCTTGTAGGTGCAGCGATCGGGATCTCGAAGGATACTTTTGAACGTACGGAAGCTCTGGTCAAGGCCGGTGTGGACCTGATCAGTGTAGATTCGGCTCACGGTCACCATATTAATATTATAGATGCGGTAAGAGAGCTGCGCAGACTGTATCCGGACCTTACTATTGTGGCTGGCAACGTAGCTACAGGTGAAGCTACCCGTGAGCTGATTGAAGCAGGAGCCTCTGTGATCAAAGTGGGCATTGGCCCGGGATCGATCTGTACCACTCGTGTTATCGCCGGGATTGGAGTACCGCAGGTTACGGCGATCTATGACTGTGCTTCAGTTGCCCGGGAATACGGAATCCCTGTTATCGCTGATGGAGGCATCAAATACTCCGGTGAGATCACCAAGGCGATTGCCGCCGGAGCCCACGCAGTAATGATGGGCAGCCTGTTCGCAGGCACTGAAGAGAGTCCTGGGGAGTCCGAGATTTATCAGGGGCGCAGGTTCAAGGTATACCGCGGCATGGGCAGTATGAGCGCAATGAAGCAAGGCAGCAAGGACCGTTATTTCCAGGATGATGACAAGAAGCTTGTACCTGAAGGAATCGAAGGCCGTGTTGCCTTCAAGGGGCCGCTGTCGGATACTGTACATCAATTGATTGGTGGTCTACGCTCGGGTATGGGCTATTGTGGTTCCAAGAACCTGGATGCACTGCGTAACGAGACTGCATTTATCCGCATCACAGGTGCAGGCCTGCGCGAGAGCCATCCGCATGACGTACAGATTACCAAAGAAGCACCTAACTATTCGCTGTAATGAGCATTTAAATGATTTTGGAGACAGACTGGACTTATTTCGTTCAGTCTGTCTTTTTTTGCTGTACCCCCTGTGTTAGAATAGAACAAGCATTGATTTGAGTTCTAAAGGAGAGTAGTAATCATTGAAGCACAAGCGACAATTTAATGGTAAACAATTTGTGATCAAGACAGCGACTGTAGGTCTGCTTTTAAATATGCTAGTAGCACCAACTCATTCGGCAATAGCGGAGAAAGCCCCGGCAGCAACGGAAGCGCCCGCTGCGACTGGCACCAAGCAAGCGGCTACGCCTGCGGTCAAGATTCCTACGGTACAATCATTGGAACTGGATTTAGGCTCGGCGGTAGTGCTTGAGCCTACAACAGGTGAAGTGCTGCTGGCTGTGAATGCGGATAAGCCGCTTCCTCCGGCAAGCATGACCAAGATGATGACAGAATATCTTGTAGCGGATGCGGTCAAGAATGGCCAGCTTACCTGGGAGCAGAAGGTAGTTGTGCGGGAGAACGCTTCGAAGCAAATCGGATCCCGTATTTTTTTGGCACAAGGTGACGAACATACGGTTGAGGAACTTTACATAGCGATGGCTGTTGGCTCTGCCAATGATGCGACGGTAGCGCTGGCTGAGCTTGTCTCGGGATCGGAGCAGGAGTTTGTAGCCCTAATGAACAAAACTGCGGAGAAAATGGGCATGAAGACGGCTCACTTCATTAACTCGACAGGACTTAACCGTGATGACATGCCAAGCAAGTTCCGTCCGGCTGAAAAGGGCGAAACCTTGATGTCTGCGATGGATGCAGCATTGCTTGCCAAGTATATTGTCACTGATCATCCGGATTTCACCAGATTCACCAAGATTCAGTCCTATCAGTTCCGTGAACGCGATGACAAACCGATGGTGAACCTGAACTGGATGCTGGAGAGCAACAAGAGCATTGCCAATTTCAAAGCCTATGCCTATCCCGGTCTCGATGGACTGAAGACAGGCCATACTAGTGATGCAGGCAACTGCTTCACAGGTACGGCTGTGCGTGATGGTATGCGGCTGATCAGCGTAGTCATGGGAGCCAACTCAGAGGCGCACCGTTTCACTGAAACGAAGAAAGTGCTTGATTTCGGCTTTAACAACTTTGAGATCAAGCAGGTGGTAGCGCCTAAGGCTGTTATCGCGGGTAATGAGACACTCCCGGTACTGAAAGGCAAGAAGGAAGAGGTATCCGTTGTTACCGATGACGGCGTAACTTTTGTAGTCCCTAAGGGGACAGTATCGCCGCAAATCACAACTAAACTTGTAGCTAACGATCCAGCCACGATGGTTGCACCGATTGCTCAAGCCTCCAAGGTCGGGAAGGTAACCTATTCCTACAAAGGTGAAGGAATGTCCCAAACGCAGCAGAAGACGGTTAACCTGATTACTGCAGAAGAAGCAGAGAAGGCAGGCTGGTTCAAGCTGCTGCTTAGAGCGATAGGTGATTTTTTCGGTGATTTGTTCACTGGAATCAAGAACCTGTTCTAACTGCTGCCTATTCTTCTTAAGTACAGTGATATAAGTTGAACTTAAGAATGTTACGCTGCTTCATTCTTAAGTTCACGTTCTATAATACCAAGTAAATGGATTGTATATTTAACCGCCTTGCGGTAAAATTACAAGTTAGATTAATCAGATTAACCCGGGAGGCTTGGATATGGAAACTGGAACATCACGAGTCAAAAGAGGCATGGCAGAAATGCAAAAAGGCGGCGTCATTATGGACGTCATGAATGCAGAGCAGGCAAAAATTGCCGAAGCTGCGGGAGCAGTAGCTGTAATGGCTCTGGAACGTGTACCTTCCGATATCCGCGCTGCCGGCGGTGTGGCAAGAATGGCGGATCCTACTATAGTGGAAGAAGTTATCAAGGTAGTAAGCATTCCTGTTATGGCCAAAGCTCGCATCGGGCATTACGTGGAAGCCAAGGTTCTGGAGTCGCTGGGTGTGGATTATCTGGACGAGAGTGAAGTTCTAACGCCTGCGGATGAGGTATTTCATATCAACAAACATGAATTCACTGTACCATTCGTATGTGGAGCTAAGGATCTGGGGGAAGCGCTGCGCCGTATCAATGAAGGTGCATCCATGATCCGCACGAAGGGCGAACCGGGAACCGGCAACATTGTAGAAGCTGTACGCCATATGCGCTTCATCAATAGCCAGATTCGCAAGGTGACCAATCTGTCGAAGGACGAGCTGTACCATGAAGCGAAGAACCTGGGCGTATCTTACGAACTGCTGCTGGAAGTGCATGAGCTGGGCAAGCTGCCGGTAGTCAACTTTGCTGCAGGTGGAGTAGCTACTCCGGCTGATGCGGCTCTGATGATGCATTTGGGAGCGGATGGCGTATTCGTCGGCTCAGGGATTTTTAAATCGGACAACCCTGAGAAGTTCGCGCGCGCGATTGTAGAAGCAACCACGCATTTCACAGATTATAAACTGATCGCAGAAGTATCCAAGAACCTGGGCACACCGATGAAGGGAATTGACATTGCAACTCTGACTCCGGCTGAGCGTATGTCGGAGCGTGGCCGTTAACAGAGAGAAGGACTCATGATGAGAATTGGAGTGCTGGCGCTGCAGGGCGCGGTTACAGAGCATATTGTCAGTATAGAGAAGACCGGGGCAGTAGGTGTGGCCATCAAGCGTGTAGAGCAGCTGGAGGATGTGCAAGGGCTGATTATCCCGGGGGGCGAGAGCACAACGATTGGCAAGCTGATGCGCAAATATGGCTTCATCGAAGCCATTCGTAATTTTTCGGATCAGAATAAGCCGATTTTTGGTACCTGTGCCGGAATGATTGTACTGGCAAAGGTAATTTCCGGCGGTGAGCAGGGGCATTTGGAGCTGATGGATATTACCGTGGCCCGGAATGCCTTTGGACGCCAACGGGAAAGCTTTGAATGTGATCTGGAAGTTAAAGGAATTTCAGCGCCGGTGCGTGCTGTATTTATTCGTGCACCCCTGATTGAAATGGTAGGACCGGGGGTGGAAGTGCTGACCGTCTATAAGGATGAGATTGTAACAGCACGTCAAGGTCACCTGCTCGCCGCTTCTTTTCACCCGGAATTGACAGATGACTACAGGCTTCATCAATATTTCGCTGATATGGTAATGGCCAGTATGGCAACAGAGCAATAGAACTGCATATAAGAACATCCTGACTCTTTCAAAGCTGCAAACAGCATTTTGAAAGAGTTTGGGCTGTTTTCAGGGGGGAAACTTTGTGCTAGATGTAAAAGTATTACGAAATGAGTATAGCCGGGTAGAAGAAGCTCTGCAGAAGCGCGGTAAATCGCAGGAGCTGATCTCGGGCTTCCCGCTGCTGGATTCGCGCCGCCGTGAATTGCTGCAGGAGACGGAAGGGCTCAAGAACCACCGCAACATTGTATCAGGCGATGTTGCCAAGAAGAAGAAGAACGGTGAGCCGGCGGATGATCTGATTGCGGAGATGCGCACGGTATCTGATCGTATCAAGGAACTGGATGATGAGGTTCGCGGATTGGAAGTTCAAATTGACGAGCTGACGATGAGCATTCCTAATATTCCACATGATTCTGTACCCGCAGGCAAGTCAGAAGAAGACAATGTGGAGATCAGACGCTGGTCGCAGCCGAGAGAATTCGGATTTACACCGAAATCGCATTGGGAGCTTGCGCAGCAGTTGGATATCATTGACTTTGAAGCCGCTGCCAAGGTTACTGGATCACGGTTTGCTTTCTATAAGGGAATGGGTGCGCGTCTGGAACGGGCGCTGATTAACTTTATGATGGATCTTCACAGTGGTGAACACAACTATGAAGAGATGCTGCCTCCTTATATCGTGAATAAGGATAGCTTATACGGCACGGGACAGCTTCCGAAGTTCGAGGAGGATCTGTTTAAGCTGCGTGATACGGAATATTACCTGATTCCGACGGCTGAAGTACCGGTAACGAACTATTATCGTGAAGAAATTCTGACAGCGGCTGATCTCCCTAAATACCATGTGGCCTACAGCTCCTGTTTCCGTTCGGAGGCAGGATCTGCAGGCCGGGATACACGGGGCTTGATCCGCCAGCATCAGTTCAATAAGGTAGAGCTGGTGAAGATTACTTCGCCTGAATCCTCTTACGAGGAGCTTGAGAAGATGACTGCGGACGCAGAACGTGTCCTGCAGCTGCTGGAGCTGCCCTACCGGGTTCTGGGGCTCTGTACGGGTGATATGGGCTTCACTGCGGCGAAGACCTATGACCTGGAGGTATGGCTGCCGGAGAGCGGTATGTATCGCGAGATTTCCTCTTGCTCGAATACCGAAGACTTTCAGGCGCGCCGCGCCAACATCCGCTTCCGCAAGGAACCGAAGGCCAAGCCTGAATTCGTGCATACGCTGAATGGATCTGCGCTGGCTGTAGGACGGACAGTGGCTGCTATTCTGGAGAACTATCAGCAGGAAGATGGCAGTATCAAAATTCCGGAATGCTTGCAGCCTTACATGCGCAATGCTGCTATAATTCAGCCCAAAGCTTCTTCATAATTTAGTTGCATATTCTTTTATGAGTGTGGTATAATCTTAATGCATGTGTGATTTTGATGTATTGGAGAGGTACCGAAGCGGTCATAACGGGGCGGTCTTGAAAACCGTTAGAGTGCAAGCTCACATGGGTTCGAATCCCATCCTCTCCGCCATTTTTTAGATAATGAATTCAACTATAAATAGAGCCGTTTCCTCCGGGAAACGGTTTTTTTGCGCCTGCTGGCTACCTGGGAATAAAAAACCTGATTTCTCCACATTGTATTAGAGAAGGAGGCTGATGATAATTATGGACAGACCTTTGCAAATGGACCAGCATAGCCTGGTCACCGCCTGGAAGGAACAGCTGCCGACTACAATGGATGATGGAGAGAGCTTTCGGGTACTGGCCGATGACGGCAACCGCAGCAGCTTGCTGATTCACTTTGACGCAGCGGGACACCAGGCTTATTCGCTTGATTTCCGCTGCACCTATGTGGACAGCAGGGAAGTCGCGGTTGATCTGCTGGATGTGGAGCAGAGCGGACGCCATACCGATGAACGTACTGAAGCAGTACAGCAGCTTGCACAGCGATATACCCGGCAGATCCATGAATGTGCACAAGCCCTGCAGGGACTGACCAACCCCTAGAGTACAATTCACTCAGGGTAGCAAGAACGAAAATTGTGAGGAGGATTCATTATGAGCAAACCGAAAAGTATACCTGCCCCCGGGGCAGAGCCGGTGCAGACAGCAGCACGCAATAAAGAGCATAAGTCATCTATGCAGGAGCCGTTGTCAGGCTCCAAAAAAGTAAAGCAGGCGAATCATGTAGACCATCACAACCCGCAAGGATAATTAGCTTGCGTAAACTTTGTGGAAGTATTTGTTTCTTGTTTTTATCAAATGGTTTATCATTAGGGAGGGGATAGAAAAATGTAATATGGGAGAGGAGACATACAATGATTAAAAAATGGGGGTTATCCGCAGCGGCTCTACTGCTCACTGCAGCAGTAATTCTGCCGGGATGCGGACAAAATGACAAATCTGCAAAAGAGGCATTGCAGCCAGCTGTTTCTAAAGTAGCTGAAATGTCCTCATATGAAATGAAAAGCAAACTGGTGATAAACGATTTGACGATTGATGTGCCTACAGGTGAGGCAGCAGCCGGAATGGGCGCTTCAGCTACACAGGCCATGAGCATGATGAGAGGTGCCGAGATTTCAGTCGACGGTGTCTATCAGGCAGAGCCAATGCAGACTGAGGCTACATTGGTGTTGAATCTGAAAGGCGATATGGCTATGACCTTCACTATCCCGATGGTTATGACCAAAGAGAAGATTTATGTAAAAGTTCCTAATATTCCAATGCTGCCGATTCCGCAGACATTGATCGGCAAATTTATTGAGCTTGATCTGAAGGAACTGGCAGAGCAGAGTGGAACAGAATTTAACCCAGAGGTTCTTGATACTCAGAAAGCACAGAAGCTGTCCAATGAAATTATGGGTACACTGCTGGGCGAATATGATGCAGAGAAATACTTCAATAACATCAAACCTAAGGATGCTAACCTGCCTGAGGGCGTAAAGGCTGAACAGGTGGTTCAATTCCAGGTTACCAACGAGAATGTCAAAGAGGCTATTACTATCCTGATTAACAATGCTCTGCCTAAGATTATTGATGTTCTGGGCAAGGAAGAATATAAGGAACTGCTGCAAATTGATCAGGCAGATCTGGATCAGGCCAAGGAAGAACTGCAGACCGGAACTTCCAGAGAAGAACTGGATAAGGCACTGGTGGATCTCGACAAGTATCTTACCGTTAACCAATTCTACATTAATACGGCTATCGATAAGGATGAGTTCCCTGTATACCAAGACTTTATGATGGATATCAAGGCAACTCCTGAAGATGAAGGAAGTGTTGCGTTGTCCATAACGGGCAGCAATCAGTACAGCAACATTAACAAGAAGCCGGAGTTCAAAATCGGTATTCCTACAGGTGATAATGTTGTAACTTTGGAAGAACTGCAGCAGGAATTTGGCGGTTCTGCAGCTTACTAATCCCTACAAGTAGAAACGGCATCGCCGTCCTCTGCAAAGCGTATGCTTCCGAAGCAGCGATACTACGTATCGCTTTCAGGCATCCGTTTCTACGAGAAATAGAAGGATAAAGCATCAGGTGAAACTTATCCTTTCTTATATTTTTAACAAACCCGCATGTCTGCAGATTTCTGCGCATGCGGGTTTGTTTGTTGTTATAGGAGTGGATTTCTGTTTAAATATCGTCTGCCAGTATGGCATATGTCCGGTGGTCCTGCCATCCTCCATTAATTCGGATGAACCGGCGGGCTATGCCTTCAGCCTGGAAACCGTTCTTCTCCAGCACCCGGCGGGAGGCGTCATTATGCAGCAGAATGGCTGCCTGGACTCTGTGCAGTGCAAGCGCTCGGAAGGCAAAATCCAGAGCAAGCGCTACGGCTGCGCTCATATAGCCGTTTCCCTGGTGGCGCTGATCCATAACATAACCCAAATCAGCAAACTGGCCAACACCTCGGACAATATTGGAGAGGGTGATTTGTCCAATTAGCTCACCCTCCAGCAGAAAAATCCCGAACATGTAGCCCCTGTCCTGCTCGGCATCCGACATGCGCTGCCGGATCAGTTCCTCCTGGCTGGCCAGGGTGTAATAGTCCTCCTCACGCAGAGGTTCATATCTTTGATGGGAGCTCCGGTTCTCTACACGCAAGCGGAGCAGGCTGCCGGCGTCCTTCAGCTCCAGGGGAGCAATATAAATGCCTTGCAGATGGTTATAGAAGGTTAGTTGCATCAGTGACTTTCTCCCTTGCTAGGTTATTTGTAGTTGAATTAGATTTGCGGCTTCTGGCGCAGCTTGCGGAAGAATGAGGTCAATAGACCTGCACATTCCTCTTGCAGGACGCTCCGAATGACTTCTGTCCGGTGATTAAAGCGCGGCTCCTCCAGCAGATTCATAAGTGTTCCTGCACAGCCTGCTTTGGGATCGGTCGTACCATACACAACTAGCGGCACTCTCGACTGGATAATGGCTCCTGCACACATGGGGCAAGGCTCCAGTGTAACGTACATCTGGCAATCAAGCAGCCGCCAGGACTGCAGGTGATTGCTGGCCTCGCGGATGGCGACCATCTCTGCATGTGCAGTGGAATCCTGAGTAGTCTCACGCAGATTATAGCCCCGCCCGATAATCTCGCCATGCCTTACAATGACCGCACCAATCGGCACCTCGCCGAGCGCCTCGGCGTTATTTGCTTCAAGAATGGCTTGCTTCATCCAGAATTCATGAATGGCTTGCTCATCCACCAAAGAATAATCCAACGTATTTCTCAACCTCATCTTCCCTTCATATATCCCGATTATACAACGAACAAATATTCGTTCTTAACAAATTGTGCATAACTCTGTGGATAACAGCCGACTTATGCACAATTTTGTACACATCAAAATTCAACGATCTGTTTATATGTGCATAACCTGTGTGTGGTTTCTTTTATATTGTAGAGAAAGCACCGGGGGAATTCAATCATTGCCATATAGGGAGGCGCTTAAATGTCTTTTCAAATGAAGTGCCAAAAGGTATGATATTTATGAACACTCCGCTAGGATTTACCAGCGGATAAGAGGTGAATAGGAAGCTTGTCCATAAAAACTAAATTATCTGCTATTATTTTCGGATCAGTGCTGCTAATTCTGGCGCTGAATCTGACACTCAACCTGTATGAAGCGCGGAGCAACCTGCGTAATGAGAGTGTCAACAATATGAAAATGACCGCGATGCAGATTGCCGTTTCTGTAGAACAAAGCAGCTATAGCTCTAATTATGTGGAGAACCAGATTGCCCAGAACCTTCGTATGACTGCCATCATGGCCGCCAAGGAACTGGACCCGGATATTAAGAACGTCACCAACAAGCAGCTTAAGGAGCTTGCCGCCAAACTGGGGATCTCCAACATTTCACTGCTCGTGAAGACCGAGAATGATATCGTCGTGCAGAAATCCTCTGAGCCGAAAGAAATCGGCTTAACTACCAAATCGATGGGGTATTGGTATTTGGCGTTTTTGGAGCTCTTGGAGGGTCAGCCAGTTTCAGTAGAGAAGGGACAGGCTTTGGATAATTTCTGGGCAGGGCCCTTTGAATACTCAACCTCGAACCCTGACTATATCGAGAAATGGGGATATTATTTCGATGGAACTACCAATTACATTATTGATCCCTATATTCGCAGCACAAATGTCAGCGATTATATAAAGGTAATGAATCCCGATGACATTGTGCAGCAGACCCGTGAGGTTAATCCAGGGATTCTGGAGGTCACGGGAATTAACCCTGAAACCTTTGGACTGGCCAGCATGGGGCCGGACGGCAAGGACTCTGTCAATGTCAAGCTGCGCAACCGTCCGATTAAATACGGCAGCTATATCTACGGCCATGTAGAGGAGGACAAGGCTGCGGTTATGCAGGCGATCAGCAGGCGGGAGCCGGTAACCTTAGACACGGAGGCTCTTGGCAAAAGGGTGCTCAAGAGCTTTATCCCCATTGACCATCCTGGAATGGACATGTATGTCATCAGCGTGGTGATGGATTATTCCGTCATCTCCTCCGTGCTGAAGGGGCAGCTGATCAAGAATATTACTACCTCTATTCTGCTGCTGGTGATCTTTTTCCTGGGCAGCTATGTACTGGCGGGTATTGTTACCCGGCCGATTCAGGATATTCTAAGAAAAGTAAATGATGTGGCTAGAGGTAAATTTGATCCGCCGCTGAAGGTAGACAGCCGCGATGAGCTGGGCCAGCTGGCCTTGCGTATCAACGCGATGACCTCTCATCTGATGGAGCATAACAGAACGCTGGGTCAGACACTTGAGGAGAATCGTGCGGTCAAAGAACATCTCGAATCCGTGATCAACGGCACCTCGGATGCGATTCATACAGTGGATATGGAAGGCCGGATTATCAGCACCAACAAGGCTTTTGAAGAGCTGTATGGCTGGAGTGCGGCGGATGCGGCGGACAAGATGCCTTATCTGGTACCGGCCACAGCGCTTCTTCAGGAGGAGGAGCGGCTGGAGGAACTGAAGAATGGTGCCTCACTGCCTCCGGTGGAGACAGTGAGGCTGAAGCAGGATGGTACGCTTGTAGAGGTAAGCGTCAGCACTTCGGTCATCCGCGATGAGGAGGGACATCCGCATTCCTTCGTTCACGTCTCACGGGATATGACCGAGCGCAACCGGATGGAGGAGCTGTTGAGACGCTCCGAGAAGCTTACTACTGTAGGCCAGCTGGCAGCAGGTGTAGCGCATGAGATCCGCAATCCGCTGACCACGCTCCAGGGCTTCCTGCAGCTGCAGCAGCAGAAGCAGCGGATCGTCCCGCTGCATATTGAGCTGATGCTGTCGGAATTGGCGCGGATCAATTTGATTGTGAGCGAATTTCTGATTCTCGCCAAACCCCAAGCCGTTCACTTCCAGCTGAAGGATGTGCGGTCCATCCTTAGCGATGTGATCTCGCTCTTGGACAGCCAGGCCCATCTGTGCGGCATTGAATTCGAGACACGGTTCTCCAACGTGTCTGCACTGGTCCATTGTGAAGAGAACCAGCTGAAGCAGGTGTTTATTAATATTGTCAAGAATTCAATCGAAGCCATGCCGGAGGGCGGGATCATTGTTCTCGACCAGCAGCTGGTACAGGACTCCGTAGTCATTAGGATTGCTGACCAGGGGGAGGGTATCCCTGAAGAGATGCTGCCCAAGCTGGGGGAACCCTTTTTCACGAATAAAGAAACGGGCACAGGGCTCGGGCTGATGGTCAGCCAGCGTATTATTCAAGCCCATAAGGGCAGTCTGGAAATACAGAGTGAATTCGGCCGCGGCGCAGTCGTAACCATTACGCTGCCCGGGGCCGCTGCCGAGCCTTCCTCGGCAGAGTAAGATGAGAAATGGAGTGAACGAACAAAGTGAGAATTAATAAATTCATCAGTGAAACGGGCTATTGCTCACGACGCGAAGCGGATAAGCTGGTGGAAGCAGGCCGTGTTACCATCAACGGAGCACCTGCTGTGCTGGGCAGTCAGGCGGTGGCAGGCGATGAGGTGCAGATTGATGGCAGAAAGCTGGAAACGGCGGCTACGACCGTTTACATCGCTCTCAACAAGCCTGTCGGCATTACTTCGACAACAGAAGAGCATATCAAGGGCAATATTGTTGATTTTGTCGGACACTCTGAACGGATCTTCCCGATCGGCCGCCTGGACAAGGACTCCGAGGGTTTAATTCTGCTGACTAATGATGGCGATATCGTCAATAAGATCCTGCGGGCTGAAGGCAAACATGAGAAAGAATATATCGTTACGGTTGACAGGCCGGTTACGCCGTCATTTGTGGCAGGGATGTCTACCGGTGTGAAGATTATGGGAGAGCGGACCTTGCCCTGCGAGGTGACCCGCATCAGCGAGCGGGTCTTTCGTATTATTCTGACCGAAGGCAAGAACCGGCAGATCCGCCGCATGTGCAGCGCATTCGGTTATGAGGTGCGGCATCTGCAGCGGGTGCGGATCATGAATATCCGCCTGGGAGCCCTGCGGAGCGGCGAGTGGCGGGAGCTGTCTGACCAAGAGAGAAGCGAGCTGGGTGCTATGCTGGATTATGAGCTGCTGTAGCTAGCGGGAGGTCCTTAGGGGCCACAGCACACGCGTTATAATAACAGAGAAAGAGCTGTGCTCAGGACATATATCCTGGGCGCAGCTCTTTTTTGAAATATAAGAATTTATATGTTTCACGCTATAAATTATCCTTCTATTTCTCGCTGAAACGCCCCGTCCTTTAAAAGGACGGCGTAGCCGTTTCCACTTGTTCAACTATAAGAATGTTTATTTAGTGGTGGAGATCACATCGTCAGGCTGCTTGGCATCCTGATATTTCCGGATGATCGACACCTCAACACGGCGGTTCTTGGCACGTCCAACCGCCGTACTGTTGTCGGCAATCGGGTGGTATTCCCCTTGTCCGGTGGGACTGAACTTGCTGGGGTCAAGATTCGTGTTCAGCAGAAGGATCTTCATAAATTCCAAGGCCCGGTCAGCACTTAAATCCCAGTTGGAAGTATAATTGAAATTGTTGATCGGAACATTATCCGTGTGACCTTCAACAAGGACTTCATAATCAGGGAATTGCTGCAGCATTGTGGAGATGGACTTGGCCAGCTGACGGGAGTCATCCTTGACGAAGGCCTGGCCAGAAGCGAACAAGGCGTTGTCGCTGATTGTAATCGTCAGCTGGGATTGGTTGAGCTTCGTATTCAGCATAGCGGTCAGACCATTATTCTTAATGTACTGATCGAATTGCTTCTTAAGCTTCTCCAGTTCTTGCTGCTCTTGCTTGCGCAGCCTGCTGATCTCCGATTCCCCGGTATTGTCTGCAACTACGTTGTCCAGCTTTTCTCCCTTTCCCTGATCCAAATTACTTTGGGTTGGGGTGGCAGAGGATTCGTTAAGAATCCCGGAACCGCCATTCAGGACCGAGCTGAAGGCCTGGCTCATCTGTTCGAATTTCTGGGCATCGGCCGCACTCATGGCATACATAACGAGGAAGAGGGCGACGAGCAAGGTCATCAGGTCAGAATAAGGCAGCAGCCAGGATTCATCGGCATGCTCTTCGTGTTCCTCATGTCGTTTAGTCTTTTTGCTCACTGGAGCCGCCTCCATCCCGCTCGCTGCTCAGTTTGGCCCGTTCCGTAGGGGTAAGGAAGACCGCCAGCTTCTGGTTGATCGCTATCGTTGAGACGCCTGATTGAATCGACAGCAGGCCTTCCACCATCATCAACCGCACTTCAATTTCACGCTTGGAGAGCCGCTTAAGCTTATTAGCCATCGGATGCCACATAACATAACCGGTGAAAATCCCCAGCAGGGTGGCGATGAACGCCCCTGCGATGGCATGGGCCAGCTTGGCCATGTCGCTCATATCGGCCAATGCGGCAATCAGACCGATAACCGCACCAAGTACACCTAGGGTTGGAGCGTACATCCCTGCCTGAGAGAAGATCAGTGCCCCCGCCTTATGGCGGTCCTCTGTAGCATGGATATCCTCCATCAGCACATCGCGGACGAATTCCTGATCATTGCCGTCAATAATCATCCGCATTCCGTTTCTGAGGAAGTTGTCTTCGATTTCATCTACCTTGGATTCCAGCGCCAGCAAGCCTTCGCGGCGGGTAATGGAAGCCCAGTCCATGAATGTCGTTATTAATTCTGCCTTGCTGACCATCTTCTTCTTCACAAAAAGAATCTTAAACAGCTTGGGAATGTTCTTGACCTCCGACATCGGGAAGGCCATGAAGATCGAAGCGACTGTACCTAGAAAGATAATGACATAGGCGGCGGGGTTGTTTAAGCTTGCCAGAGGAGCGTGCTTCAGCAGCATCCCCCAGAGGACTGCGACCAAACCAAAAACCAAACCGAGTATTGATGAAATTTCCATTATGCACCTCGTCCATGAGTTTTAAAAAAGTGATCCGGCTATGCCGCGTTTATCATCCTTGAAGAGCGGCGGGACACTTAAAGTGAAAAGACTAACGTATATTCTTATTTATCGTCAGCATTCGCTTTTTTGTGAAGTCATATTTTCGGCTATAATGGTAAAGGTAAGTAATTATTCATTGTGGAGAAAACGGAGTGATATACGTGGGTGTGAAACATGGCAGAGATTACAGTGAAATTTTGACGGAGCTGACCGAGGCGGTCGGACGGATTACGGACGGGTATGTATTTTTTGAGATGGAGCCTGACGAGTGGCAGGAACTGCCGCAGGAATCCAAGATGGAGGTCTGGGAGGCACTGGCAGAGGACCTATTCTTCGCACTCGGCAACGAGCCGGTGATTCAAGTGGGGAGCGGTGTTGTGATCTATGATAAAGAGACGCACCGTATTAACATTCTGCTGGGTGAGGAAGATCTGGCTTCGGTGGTGCTTGTCTGACACCGGCCCTGCCGGGCTTAGTCTCATCATTTGCCCGCAATCAACAGCCCGTGGTAAGATTGGTAGAGCCTTGGAGTTATATTAGCCGGGATTTCAGAATACATTTAACCGAAAATTGCCGTTATCTTGGCGCATCCCTTGGACCTCAGAAGCTAAGGGATGTTTTATTTAGCAGATAAGTGGAGTAGGCGATTCTGGCGGGTTATGTTGCTATTCTTAGTAAGGGAGGGAAATAATTGCTATTAACAGAGGAAGAACTGCGTGAGCAGGTAATCAAGCTTGAAGGCTGGAAGCTGGAAGAGAGTACACTGGTGCGCAAATATATGTTCAGCCAGTTTATGAAGGGCATTGCTTTTGTGGATGAGGTAGCCACGATCTCGGAGGCCTTCGACCATCATCCCTATATCACGATAGATTACAAAGCGGTGATTCTGCGGCTGACATCCCATGAAGCTGGTGGAATTACGGCTCTGGATGTCCGTGAAGCGCATGAATTCAACGAAGCATATGACAAAAGCCGTTAGGCGGCTGCCCAGATAAGCCGGGCACCGTAATAAATAGCAAACACCCGTGCCGATTAGGACAACAACAGGTCCTGGGCACGGGTGTTTTTTGTGCATTGCTAAGATAAGGAACGGGGGTTCGGTTCATTTCTTCTCGGCCAGCCACATGGCGACATTGGCGATTTCCTCGGGAGCCAGCTGCTCCTTGAAGGATGGCATTTGTCCGCGTCCTTTGGTGACTATGCTATAGATTGCCTCGGCATCATGCTCTGCGCCCGCCTGCTGAAGGCTCGGGCCCATTCCGCCCTGCAGCTGGTCGCCGTGGCAGGAGATGCAGGTGGCCTTAACTACCTCCTCAGCGGCTGCGGCGTCCAGCTGTACGGCCGGCATAGCCGGTTTCTGCTCCTCAGCAACCTCTTCCTTGCCGGGCAGAGCAAACATCAGCACAATCGCAAAGGCACAGGCGGCAAAAAACAAACCGCTCATGATCCATTTTTGCATCGTCATCCGTCCTTTCAGGGATGCCGCCTCTTGTAGAGGACGGCAAAGCCGTTTCTTACTTAAGCTGCTGCTTATAGTATAGCTTATGCTAAAGCGTTATCATAGTATTTGTGTCAAAAAAATGAACAGGGTTTATGCTCAATTGTATAGGAGATTGAGGCATTAGCTCTGCCGTTGCGTTGGGTCATAGACCATGCAATAAAACGGCTTCTCTCCGGTCGGAGTCCGCTTTTCATAGGTGTCGGTAATGGTGAATCCGCTCTTGCGGTAGGTCCGGATCGCACGCTGGTTCCAAGTGAGCACCTCCAGGTCAATCTCCCGCTCCGGATACCGTGCTAGAGCCTTCTTTACAATGGCGTTCATAAATGAAGAGCCCAGCCCCTGGCCGCATAACTCCGGGCGCATGCCGATTCCCAGCCGAACCACGCCTTCCATAGGAAAAAGCTGTGCGAATCCGCATAAGTCACCCTGGTCATTAATAACAGATACATATTGTTCTTCACGAAGCTGAGGGTCGCCGAATTCAATGCCAAGCTCCTGCATCTGCTTCCAGGGCATCCAGCCATAGATGTTGTACGGCGGCTGGTAATCCCACTGGCAAATATCCTCACCATGCCCGGACTCCATCGGTACTACATGAAACGTAACGGGGGAAGAGATCATAAGGCAACGAGGCCTCCTTTCGCGTGCGAAATACGATATATCTAAATTATATCCACTATCGGCCTGATGCGACGCAAAAATAACTGAACAAGGCTGAAACTTGACAAATTACAAATTATATTTTATTAAAATGGATTTTTCGGCAGATTTACTGTTTGGCACTCTATGGGAGGGGTAAATAAAAAATATAGACAAAAATAAGCTCCTTCCCGGAGAGTTGTGGCAACAACCTCGGAAAAGAGCTTCTGTAAGAGCTACTTATTATTCAACATTGTCATTGTCTTGAACATCGCTGGCAACATCATGGTAAGCATCTGTACTCATGATACGTTTAGCGCCAACGTAACGGTCAACGTAATAGCTGTCACTCAGTGTGCTGATGGTTACACCGCGTTTGGATGATGCATGTGCGAACTTGTCGTCGCCAACATAAATTCCAACATGGGATACACCTTTGCCGCTTGTATTGAAGAATAGAAGATCGCCTTCTCTCAGGTCACTGCGTGAGATCGCTGTGCCCATCTGGTATTGGGAACCGGATTGGTGAGGAAGATTAATGCCGATCTTGTCAAACACATACATGGTAAATCCAGAGCAATCAAATCCGTTGGTGGAAACTCCGCCGGATACGTATTTCGTTCCAAGAGTGTTGTCGATTACCTTATCCATCTTGGAATCGGCGAAAGCGCTTCCTGCTCCCATAGTGAGAACAATGGAAAAGCTGAGTAATGCGGCTGCTAACTTCTTCTTCAAAAGTGTATACCCCTTCCAAATGCCTACGAGGTTAGCTTAAGGGTTCGGTTGAAGGTCCCCTATGACCCCTCTTAGAATAGGAGGTCAATTCACCCAAAGTTGGTTCCCCCGTTTCCCTGATTGTTAGGGAACTCGGCACATACTGTTTGATTAGGATTAGCTTGTAACCAATACATGACAAAACCTTAGCAAAACATAACTGAATAATTACAAAAATGTTACTAAAACTTCACTGCGATTATTGTAACAAAGAAGCTGGCGCTTGGCAATCACTTATAACATATTAATGCAGAAATATTAGCTGAATTGGAGATTCAGAGCGGCAAAATACTGGGGAGTACGCGGCTTTGTGGTATTTTTACAAATTTTTCTTGAAATAATGGGGAAAAGCTGTTTCGCGACGGATCGATCGGTGTAAAAGGTAGAATAAGGAAAGAAAAAAACCGAACCTGATTACGACAATAATCAAGTCCGGGTGGTTAAGTCTATGATAGGGGTTAAGGTTGTGGGGAAATTTCAATCGTAGGCCACAGCTTGGTACGAGGACGTACTCATAACTCTTTTGGCGCCAACGTAGCGGTTGGCCCAATAGGCTTGACTCAAGGAAGTGATGGTAACACCACGCGATGAGGATGACTGCGCGAACTTGCCATTGCCAACATAAATTCCAACATGAGAAATTCCGTTGCCGAGCGTGTTGAAGAATACCAGATCGCCGGAGCGCAATTTACTTTTCGATACAGTAGTTCCAACATTATATTGTGCTTTCGAGGTGCGCGGCAGGCTGAGGCCCATCTTGGTGAAGACATATTTCGTAAATCCAGAGCAATCGAATCCGGATGTGGTTGTTCCTCCGGTTCTATATGTCGTTCCCAGTGTTTTTGTAATAACGTTGTCCATCTTAGAATCGGCAAAAGCGCTGCCTCCGCCAATCGAGAATGCCATAACAAGCCCTAATGCAGCTGCGACGAATTTTTTCTTAAAGAACTGAATCTTCAAAAGATGTACTCCTTCCAAGGCCTGCGAGGTTAGCTTAAGGGTTCGGTAGAAGATTCCCTATGATCCCTCTGTTACGAGATCAATTCACCCAAAATATGGTTCCCCCACTTCCCGGTGCAGGGAATTTGGCGTGTTATGCACCAGAATAGTGACTTTCAATCGTTGTCAGAACCGACGGTTTGCATGCAATTATGAATAAAACAATTCAAAAGATTACAAAGTTGTTACTAGTAGTACAGGCATCATTGTATCAGAGGATTTAGAGTTTTGCAAATCTTCTAAGCAGATGTGCACAACAAAAAAACCACTGTCCCAAACCTGGAGGCAGTGGTTTTCTATTATGTCCAAATATTGCCTGTATTATTGTGGAAAGCGCTTGCTGTGCCATAGATGATATTGGGCAGCTACTCCCCACATTCGGAACAGGGTGGCAGGAAGCGGGCAGAGCTGGCGGACCAGGAGTGCAGATAGGCCCGGAGCAAAAATACCAGTGAGGCCGCTAATCAGCAGCAGGGCTAATCCGCCAGCCCCCAGTACAAGCGATATTAAGATTGCTGAGAACAGAACTTGAAAGGCAATCAGCAGCGAAGAGAACATTCCGTTTCCAGCCGTACAACCAAACTGCATATAAAGAATGAATAGCCGCACCAGGTAGAGATAAACCAGCCAAGCCAGTATATAGGGGACCACTGTAAGCAGTTTTGAATAATCCATAACTGAGGAGAGCAGCAGCCCGTACACTTTGGGGGCAAGCCACCAGAGCGGAAGCAGTGCCAGCAGCCACTCCACCAGGCTAAGCAGCAGTACAGACAGTCCGTGCAGCTTCATGCCGGGAAAAAAGAACAGACCGCGTTCTCCCTTACTCTCCTGGTGCAGCTCGTAGATTAGCCCTGCCCTGATAAAGGGTGAAGCAAGCAGCCGGAGCAGGGAGAGCGCAAGCAGCATCAGGAGCCACCCGTGTACCGCAGAATCTGAGCTTAAGGCAAATTGGCCTTCAATGTAGAAGAGCAGGCGCCCCAGCGCACTGCCGCCTGCATCGGCGGTAGGGTAATGCTGCATCACAGGGATCACCGCCGACCTTACGAACCGGTACAGAAAATAGCCCCACAGCAGCCGGTAGATAAACAGCAGGATAAGGATATAGGACTGCTCCTTCATGCTGCGCCAGCCACGGGTTAATGAAGTTCTCACCATCATTCACCTCACCAGACCAATGTATTAAGCGCTGTTTCCAGCAGTTTCGTCAAACTTAATGTCCAGCGGGAAAGTGATTTGCGGTCAAGCTCCGCCAGTCTGAAGTTATTCAGGTGCTTGCTCTCCAGCAGAACCGTATGGCCCGGGTCGATCTCCGCCGACAACAGGGGGCTGTTGTGGGAGAGCTGAAAGGTGGTTTCCGTCCCGTTGCCGCTCCAAATCCGCTCGACGGCAGTCCCGTCGGAGAAATTAAACCGAACGGGTACCTTGGCATACTCGCTGCCGTGGTTCGAGACTTGGACCCGGGATTGATAGCTGTGAGAGCTTCCTTCTGCCTGAGAAGAGGACGTAATACTGTCTATGGCGAAATCGGGTGCCCCTCCGCTATAGACATACTGGTCGAAATAGGACTGCCAGGACTGTCCCGTTACCTTCTCCACAGTGCGCTGGAAATCGCTGCTGGAAGGATGGCGGAAGCGGTATTTACGGGTATAGGCAGACAAGATGCTGTCCATTGCAGTGCTGCCCACCTGCTGTTCAATATCCTTCAGCACCAGTTTGCCGCGAAGATACACATTCCGGGCGTAGGCATCTGCATTGCCATATTTCCAGGTCTCCAGATTCAGCGGCAGGGATGGAAAAGCCAGGCTCGCCTGGATAGGAAGATTGGAGGGGACGCCATATTCCTGCTCCATCAACCGCTCCTCGGCGTAGGAAGTGAAGCCTTCATCCAGCCAGGCTTCTTCAAATTCATTGCTGGCCAGCATGCCATAGAAATATTGATGACCAATCTCATGGATAACCGTACGCTCAAGCGAAAGGTCCGGTGACGCCTCGGAGGCTCCAAAGGCTGTGATCAGCGTGGGATATTCCATGCCGCCTGCGCCATTCCCCCCTTTGGGCGGGACAACAATGGATAAGGTGGTATATGGATAGGGCCCGTACCATTTGCTGAAAGAGGCTAAGGCCGCCTTGGCTGCCTGGAAGTACCGTTCCTGCAGATCCTTATGCATCGGGTCCAGGTAGAGCTTGATCCGCACGCCAGGGACCTCCGCCGTAGAGAACGCTTCCTCGGCAACCACAAAGTCGGGAGAAGCAGCCCAGGCGAAATCATGTACATCGTCGGCGTAGAACTGATAAATCCGGCGATCTTGTACCACAGACGACGGCTTGACCGGAAATCCGGTAGCGGCAACCGTATAATTGGAGGGAACAGATACTCTTACGTTAAATATGCCGAAATCACTGTAGAACTCTGAGGTTCCGTGATACTGGTGAAGGTTCCAGCCCTCCTCCTTGGCCCCTCGGGTACCTGCAGGTTCATATACGCTCAGCTTGGGGTACCATTGCCCTGCCATTACAAACGGGCCGGAGGTGCCCATGCGGGCGAATATTTTGGGCAGCTTCACTTCAAACTGAAGCTTAAGTGTGATGCTCTCTCCGCCATGAACGGGCTGTGGGAGATGCACCTTCACCAGCGTCCGGTCGTCCGGATTGCCATCGTCGGGCTGCACATACTGCAGCCGCTGCATCAGTGATATTCCGTCGGCTGTGCGCAGATCGGTCAGATTCATGTTTCCGAAGCCGTTCTCCGGCATCGTATCTCCCCGCAATTCCCCGCCTGATTCTTTCATAAAGGTGGTGTTCTTGGAGGCGAAGGCATTGGGATAGAGGTGAAAATAGAGGTCGCTGACCGGTTTTTTGCCCGGATGTGTCCAGGTTACCGTCTCAGCTCCGCTGAGAACTCCGCTCTCCTCCACAAGCTTCACGTCGAGGTGATACTCCACTATCCGTTCGCTTAATACGGTCGCCGCAGGAACAGGGACCGCTTCCGCTGCCGGAAGCCGGGGAGCGGGCGCCGGCAGAGACAGGCCAGGGGACTTGGCCGCTTTGGGGGCATAGACAGCCGCTGGGGCAGGACTATCCCCAGCAAACCTCCATAGGGCTCCTCCCAGCAGCATGAGCGCGGCCAGGGTCGCAAAGATCGTGAACCTTAAAGACAGTGGCTTCATACAGTGATTCCTCCCGTGACAAGCATCTACGGGATGTATATGTTTGCATTCGCCGCATTATTAGCTAAAATTAAATTATTCGTACGAGGAAGGATGTGCACTGTGGATAATATACAACCGGAAGGCAAGAAGCAGATTGCCTTGAACATTGTGAATGCCAAGAGCAAGCATAAAGGATTTGGAGCAGGCTCTATTGATCTGAATAATGTATCGCCCGTTATTATTGACGGAGGCGAAGCGGTCATTGACATCGGTGCCATGCATGCCAAGAGCAAGGTGGAGAAAGGAATTAAATTCTCTGCGAACCGTGAGGATGTCCCCGAGGGAAGACAGGTCTGGCTCGTATGGGTCGCGGTGGACCGTACACCGGAAGGCCAGTTCTATGGCGGGATTACCGCTTGTGAGATGTGGATTGATACAGAAGCGCGCCGCGGCTGGAAGATACTCGCGGATCATGTGAATAAGCTGGATGGAGCTCTCAAAAGAAAAGTGATTGTGGAAGGGCTTGGCGAAGTGGAGAAGAAGGCGCTGAAATCGCTGCTGGTCGCTCACAACGATGCCTGGTGGGACGCCTCACCGGAGGAACTGAAGGCTGTTCTTTCAGAGTAGATGCACATTAAAAAAGCTCCGCTCTCCTGCTTCAGGAGAACGGAGCTTTTTTCAAAATATAAGAAACTATATGTTTCACAATATCCGTATCCTTCTATTTCTCGCAGAAACGGTTACCGTCCCTAAAAGGACGGTAACCGTTTCTACTTGTGTGTACAATACGGAGCTTGCAGGCTGCTGAAGTCACGGCCTGTTCGTAGAACCCAGCCTGCGCTTAAGCTGGCTGACGCGGGCCTGGCTGATGCCGAGCACCTCGGCAAGCTCCTTCTGGTTGGCGAAGGGATGGTCGGCAATAGCCTGCTCCAGGCGTTGGCTCATCTGCTCTGTCTTGGTTCTGCGGAGGTTGCTATGCTCCGGGGCTTCCACGATTGCGTTATGTACAGGCTCAGGCTGTCCGGGGTCGCGCTCAGGGTCTCCAAGCTCCTTGAGGCAGTTATTGCAGATAAATTGGTCCTTATAGTAGGTCACATGGTCGAGGCTGCGGCAAAAGGTACATTCGGTCGAGGTGTACTTACGCAAGACAATAATTTTCTCATCCAGAATAAAAAATTCAATCGGATCACCAATGTCGATATTGCGCGTTAAACGTATTTCTACAGGTACCACAATTCTCCCTAAACTGTCCAAACTCCGGATCATGCCTGTATCCTTCATCCCATGTCCCTCATTTACATCTTATATTTTTTGGTGGATATCCATTATTATAGCAGTAATTGTAAGTTTAGAAAATGGGGAAGCGTCTCCAATTCTAGGAAAAATAAATAAAAACCTCCCCCGATTATGTAGATAAAAGGGCGAGGTTTATTGGGGTTCTATTGTTAATTACCCAATTCGGCCATGGCGAAACGCAGACCATCAACTATTGTGCCGTATCTCAGTCAGGCAGTTGCGCAAGCGGTCAATTCATCCACCAGCGCTTAATGCTCTTCCATAAAGAGCCTTCAGCTTCAGAGGGGGTGGAGTTGTCCGGTGCTTCTTCCACCGGTTGATCGCCGCCGCTTCCGTGCTGATCACAGTATTCCACAGGCTGCGTACCGCTGATGAAGGTCTCCAGCTTCTTCTCCGGACAATCCGGAGTCGCCAGTTTACCAGAGTGCGGATCGATATAGACGCTGACCACACCGTCAGGTATTGGGAAAATCTTCGGCGGCACATTTTCCAGCGCCTTTTCGGTGAACTGGGCGAAGATCGGAGCCGCCCTGCGTCCATCGGCCGTTTCGATGTCCCGCCCCTTGTCATACCCGACCCATACAGCGGTGGCCAGCTCGGGTGTGAAGCCGACCATCCAGCCATCCGTATCCGTAGTTCCGGTCTTGCCGGCCACGGGACGTTTGATAATGGAGGCTACGCGGTTGCCGGTGCCGCCGGTTTCGAACACCCCCTCCATCAGCGTGGTCAGCACATAAGCAGCCGCAGGCTCCACAATCTTCTCTCCCTGCGTCTGAGGCGCCTCATATAATACAGATCCTGTGGCATCGGTTATCTTGAGTATGGCTGTAGCAGGCAGCTTAACGCCACCTCCGCCGATTACGGCAAAGGCTGCGGCCATATCCAGCGGGCTGACGGGAGATGTGCCGAGTGCCAGTGAAGGTACGCGCTGAAGCGGGCTGGTGATGCCCATCCTGGCGGCCAGCTCAGCTACCTTATCAGCGCCCACCTTCATCATTGTATTCACGGCATAGATATTGTCGGAAGCGGCAATAGCCTGTCGCATATTGATCTCTCCCAGATATTTGTCGCCGAAGTTGCGCGGCTGATACGTCTGGCGGTTGTTGTCATAATGGAACAGCGTCGGCTGGCTGTTGAAGACGGACAGACTGGTCATGGACCCCGAAGAGAGCGCACTCAGATACATGATCGGCTTGAAGGCAGAACCTGGCTGGCGGGTTGTAGCCAGAGCATGGTTGAACTGGTTGGACCGGTAGTTCTTGCCGCCGACCATCGCTTTGATATAGCCGGTCCGGGGGTCAAGCGACACCAGTGCCGTCTCCAGCTCTTGGTCCGGGTCCATTCCCTGTGCAACGGCTGCTTCCGCTGCTTGCTGCATGTCTGGATCAAGCGTGGAATATACGTCCAGCCCACCCTGATCCAGCTCTTCGCCGGTGATCTGAAGAGTGCTGGTTACGAGGCTTCGCACGTAATCCCGGAAGTAAGGTGCAGAGACTATAGTGTCCTTCTCTCCCTGAGGCTTGAAGGCGAGCTGCTGCTGCGTGGACTGCTCAGCTTCCGCAGGGGTTATCTCTCCCAGTTCGGCCATGACATTCAGAATAAGCTGCTGCCGTTTCTTGGCGTTGTCCATATGATTATAAGGCGAATAATAGGTCGGACCTTTGGGGATTCCTGCCAGCATTGCACTTTCGGCCAGATCCAGCTCGGCCGCCGCCTTGCCGAAGTACATCCGGGAGGCTGCTTCAATCCCATAGGCGCCGTGTCCGTAATAGATTTCGTTTAAATACATGTTCAGGATTTCATCCTTGCTATATTTCATCTCCAGCTGCAGGGTATAAAAGGCCTCCCGTACCTTGCGGGTCCAGGTCTTCTCATGGGACAGATAGAGGTTGCGCGCCAGTTGCTGGGTTAGAGTGCTTGCTCCCTGGCTGCGGCTTCCCTGCTCCAGATTCACCAGCAGGGCGCGGGCCATCCCCTTCGGATCAAACCCGACATGGTGATAGAACTTGCGGTCCTCCACCGCCAGTGTAGCCTGGATGAGCAGCGGGGAGATTTCCTCCAGCGCAACAGGATCACGGCTGCGTCCATCCGAGCTGAAGGTAGCCAGTACGTTGCCTCTGGCGTCAAGCAGCCTGGAGCGGAAATCATCGGCAATCGGAGGAAGCTCCTTCTGATAGAGATATCCCAGCAGGCCTCCGGCGGCCAGCAGTAACAGGACGGTCATCACCGCCAGCAGCCGGAACAGCCGGCGGAGACGGCTTTTGCGTTTGCGTTCAGGAGGTGAAGCGGATTTGCGCGACATAACACCTGGCTCCCTTCCTTGCTGAAGTGACAATGTGCAGGCAGTGTATGTATTTCATTATGGGGAAGGAAGAGTAGAGATATTCACGGGAAGGCGCCTTCCAGTGTGTTTTTAAACTTCATTATGGTAAAATTCTATTACTAAAAAAGAGAGCCGTGCTCTAAATAAATTTCCGGAGATTGTGCGGATGGCACGGGCCAAGGGAGCGGATGTTATTTTTTGCCCATCATGTACAGGGCGACCGCCACGGCTTCCACCGCGTAAGATATACCAGCCATGCCCGTGCTATTGAGAACCAGGTCTATGTGGTGCTTACCGGAACTGTCGGTTCCTTGCCTACGGTCGATCTTATGCGGGCGAACTTCGGACAAGCGGCTGTGATTACACCGAATGATATTCCGTTTCCTCCTCAAGCTATGTGTCCGTCCGAAATACCGCAAGCTTGGACTGGGCAGGGAACTGGTGCAATCGTAGGCGTTATTACTCGGTATTGGACGAGAAGCCGGAGGAGTGGCTGGCAATGGTTAGCCGTCTGGAGACTGCTGGTGAGCTTGATCTGCTGCTGCTGTAGACCGTTTCCCCGCTGACAGGGGATTGAATTGCCCTGCGGAACTGGATATAGTGTACAATGGGAATGCGAATAAGCCCCCGGGTCACATAAGAAGCGGAGGGACGTACGGTGCCTGAACACCAACAACAGTCTGACAAGTACGCAGTTTCACTAAGTCTTACAAGCATTCAGGACGGGCAGGAGAATGTGCTTAGCACGACCGGAGAAGCCATTATCCGGGGAGCACAGCTATTTATCCGCTATGAAGAGCGGGAGCAGGGGCCACAGGGCGAAGCGCAGTCGGTCCGGACCACGCTCAAGATTGCAGACCATGAACTGAAGCTGATCCGCCACGGGGCGATTGAGTCGGAACAGACCTTTCAAGCTGGTCGGCGGCTGCCGGGCTTCTACCGCTCGCCATACATGCAGTTCAATCTGTCCACAGATACCCGCAAGCTGGATATCATCCGCAAGGGGCGTTCCCTGCAGGTGTCCTGGGAATATGGGCTGTATGTGTATGAAGAGTTATCCGGCCAATTCGCGCTCAGTTTGCATATACAGGAGGAACCCACATGTTAACAGATCAATCAAACCCGCTCGAGCAGGTGAATGAACGGGTCAAAGAGGCTATAGCCGATGCCATTGTTGCCGCCGGCCTGGTTGCCCGCGAAGAGCTTCCGGCCATTGTGCTGGAAGTGCCGAAGGACAAGGCTTTTGGTGATTTGGCGACGAATGCCGCCATGCAGCTGACCAAACTGGCCAAGCGCAATCCCCGGCAGATAGCCGAAGCCATTATCTCCCACCTGGACACCAGCGGAGTCACCATCGAGAAGGCGGAAATTGCCGGACCGGGCTTCATTAACTTCACCCTCTCGAAGCATTATCTCTATCCGGTCATTACCCGGGTAGCAGAGCAGGGAGCGGACTACGGACGTGTGGACATTGGCCGCGGACAGAAAGTGGAAATGGAATTTGTGAGCGCCAATCCTACGGGCAGCCTGCATCTCGGACATGCCCGCGGCGCTGCCGTCGGCGATGCGCTCTGCAATGTGCTTGATTTCGCAGGGTATGAAGTGACCCGCGAATATTACATTAATGACGCAGGCAACCAGGTCAACAACCTGTGCCGGTCGATTGAAGCCCGTTATCTGCAGGAGCTGGGCCAGCCGGCAGAGATGCCGGAGGATGGCTACCATGGCGAAGACATCAAGGGCTTCGCCCGCGAGCTGGTGGCCGAGCAGGGCGAGGCGCTGCTGGAGATGACGCCCGGCGACCGCGCCGCATTCCTGCGCACCTACGGGCTGGGCAAGGAGCTGGACAAGATCAAACGCGATCTGGGCCGCTTCCGCGTCTCCTTCGACATCTGGTACAGCGAAACCTCGCTGTACGAGAACGGTAAGGTGCTGCGCTCACTGGATGAGCTGCGCGACCGCGGCGAAGTGTACGAGCAGGAAGGCGCAACCTGGCTGCAGACGACCAAATACGGCGACGACAAAGACCGCGTTCTGATCAAGAATGACGGTACGTATACGTACCTTACTCCTGATATCGCCTACCATGACGATAAATACGGACGCGGCTATGACAAGATGATCAACATCTGGGGCGCGGACCACCACGGCTATATCCCGCGCATGAAGGCGGCTATGGCGGCGCTGGGCAACGATCCTGAGAAGCTGGTTGTGCTGATTGCGCAGATGGTCAGCTTGTTCCAGAATGGCGAGAAGGTCAAGATGTCCAAGCGTACCGGCAAGGCCGTTACCATGGAGGACCTGATGGAGGAAGTGGGGCTGGATGCGATGCGTTATTTCTTCACAATGCGCAGCATGGATTCCCACCTCGATTTCGACATGGATCTGGCGATTTCGACCTCGAACGAGAATCCCGTATTTTATGTCCAATACGCACACGCGCGGATCTGCAGCATCTTCCGCCAGGCGGAGGAGCAGGGCATTGCTCTGCCGGATTATGCGGAGATCGATTTCACCAAGCTGACCGCAGTGCATGAATATGACCTGCTGCGCAAGATCGGCGAGCTTCCGGCTGAGATTGCCATAGCGGCAGAAGGATATGCGCCGCACCGTCTGGTGCGTTATGTATATGATCTGGCATCGCTGTTCCACAGCTATTACAAAGCGGAGCGCGTCATCACCGAAGACGCCGCCCAGACCTTGGCCCGGCTTGCGCTGCTTGGCGCGGCGCGCACCACCATTGCCAATGTCCTGCGTCTGATCGGCGTGTCTGCGCCCGACAAGATGTAGGCTCTAAATTAAGAAATCCGCCCCGGACTGACCGGAGGCGGATTTCTTGTGTCTTGGGTGGCTGCAGGCGTTGAGTGCTGTCGCCACCAGGTTATACGGTCGCGGCCGTTGCCCGCCTGGTGCGGGTGCCTGCCCGTAAGAGCCGCTGGGCATCGGCCGAGCCGCCGCCCAGCGAGACCCGGCGCTGCCCCTTGCGCAGCCGCACGGGGACAGAGCTGCGGCGCAGCAGCAGCTTCAGCTCCTTCGGCGTGAGCCCTGGCCGCAGAGCCAGGAGCAGCGCCGCCGCCCCCGTCACATGCGAGGTCGCCATGGACGTGCCGCTCATTTCCTTGTAGCCCTCCCTCAGCCAGCAGGAGGGCACGTTTTCACCGGGACCGTATACATCGATATACGGTCCGCGGTTACTGAAGCTGGCTACCCGCTGCCTTTTGTCGGTCGCGCCGACGGCAATGGTCTCCGGGTAGCGTGCCGGGTAATCGCCTCCGCGCTTGCCGTCATTGCCAGAGGAGGCAATGATCGCGATGCCGGAGCGGTACGCCTTCTGCACCACATCATGCAGCGCCTTGCTGCGGGTCTTCATCCCGAAGCTCATATTGATCAGATCCATCTTGTTCTGCACGCACCAGTCAATACCAAGCACGATGTCCGACACATAGGCGGAGCCGCTGTGATCGAAGGCTTTGACCGGATAGATCAGGGCGCGCGGCGCTACGCCCATCATGCCGCGCGAGCCTCCTGCGGCGGACAAGGTGCCGGCGATATGGGTGCCGTGCCCGTTGTCATCCAGCGGCAGCATGCCGCGGTGCAGCAGGTTGACGCCGGAGGTTAGAGAATGCTTCAGGTCGGGATGGCGGTAATCCGCCCCTGTATCAATGACGCCGATCCGCACCTGGACTCCGGTAGAGCGGGTCCAGGCCTGGGGGGCATGAATGGCTTTTACGCCCCAAGGCAGGACGGCGGTGCCGACTCGCTCACCGGGAATGGAATGAATCTGGATGCGCAGGTCTTCTTCTACATTCAGGGATTCGGCGAAACGGTCCAGCAGTCTAGCCGCTCCGGCAGCGGGCATGACGAAAGCCCGGATCAATGTGGATACCTGTACCTGCTTAAGTCCGGCACGCTTGGATTTCAAGCTTCTCCATTCTGACAAGACTCCGGCATAATGGCGGGGATCATGGAAGGTGACAATACGCCGCTCACCATTCTTGGGGGCAACTGATATCTCATCAAGCAGCAGCTGCCAAAATCTATAATAGTCCATAAGTGTCGCCGTCCCCTCCTCGGTGCCGTGCTGCCATATTGTATGATTGGAGGAGGGGCTCCGAATGGGAACTTGCCCTTTTTTAACGAAATAGGCTGCCCATCGTGTCAAAAGACTGCGCTTTACATAAAATAAACCGAAGAGACATTAACCTCTCTTTGTAACATCCCGTAAGGAGCCGATCCTTGGCGTGGATACAGTCATGTGCGGAGGATTTCCTCCGCCTTTTTCACATTCCCCCGTACTTCCCGTATTTGACTTGCAATTTGTTCCCAAATAGGTTTTACTTAGGTTTGTTAATGGATAGTTACGAAATAAACCGTACGGTGAACATTGCGTGAGAGGAAGTGTCCTTTAGTGAGTACGCCACTCAATTTAAAGCTGGACCCTGAGAAAGTTAAAGAAATGCCGATGGTGGATCTGGCCTTTCTGGTGCTGAAGTCGGCCAATACGCCGTTTTATTACCGTGATCTGATGGTCGAAGTGGCCAAGCTGCGCGGTATGACCGATCAAGAGAGCAACGATACCATCGCCCAGTTATATACCGAGATTAATATTGACGGTCGTTTTGCCTGTGTAGGAACCAATCTGTGGGGATTGAAACGCTGGTATCCTCTGGAACGTTCCGATGACCCGGTTGGCAATACGAAGCGTGTGCGTATCATCAACGATGAAGACGACGATCTGGAAGATGATGACTTCGCCGAAGAAGAAGAGAATTACGCTGCGGAAGAAGAGGACTTCGATGTTATCGATGAAGATCGCGACGACCTCTATTCAGACGACGACAGCGAAGAAGAAGTCGATGAAGATGTTGTAATCGATGAAGAAGATATTGATGAAGACGATACGGACGAAGACGATGCAGAAGAGGGCACCGACGACGATGCCGATGATGAGGACAAGTAACATTTGCGTCAAAGTCTTTACGACATGCAATTCCTTCCTTGACAGTGGGGAAGCGGCAGAGTAAACTATTGCATGGGCTTCTGATGAAAGTTAATAATTGTGTTCTCTAAAATAAAAAGTGCCCCGGTGCTACCGGTGTCACTTTTTTGTTTTTTAGAGGCCAAGGAACTGCCAGAAGGCAGCAGCAACTTCTGATTTCCCCCGTGAGAAACGGGTTACGATATGATTTGTGCGTCACCTGAATTAATGGACATCATATAGGAGGGTTTTTACAGTGACAAAGTATATTTTTGTAACGGGCGGTGTGGTGTCTTCCCTTGGCAAAGGCATCACCGCCGCTTCGCTGGGCAGGCTGCTAAAGAACAGAGGCCTGAAGGTCACGATTCAGAAATTTGATCCATACCTTAACGTGGACCCGGGAACGATGAGTCCCTACCAGCATGGTGAAGTGTTTGTAACTGACGATGGTGCGGAGACAGACCTTGACCTTGGACACTATGAACGGTTTATTGACATTAACCTGTCGAAGAATAACAACGTGACCACCGGCAAGATCTATTCGTCGGTAATCAGCAAGGAGCGCCGGGGTGAATACCTGGGCGGGACCGTTCAGGTTATCCCGCATATTACGAATGAGATCAAGGAGCGTGTCTTCCGCGCGGGCCGCGAGACCAGTTCGGATGTGGTCATTACTGAAATCGGCGGCACCGTTGGTGATATCGAGAGCCTTCCATTCCTTGAAGCGATCCGTCAGATCAAGAGCGATATCGGCCGTGAGAATGTGATGTATATTCACGTTACCCTGATTCCTTATATCAAGGCAGCAGGCGAAGTGAAGACCAAACCGACACAGCACAGTGTTAAGGAGCTGCGCAGCATCGGAATTCAGCCGAATGTGATCGTATGCCGTACCGAGCACCAGCTTTCGGACGATATGAAGGCGAAGATCGCCTTGTTCTGCGATATTGATGCCAATGCGGTGGTAGAATGCCGCGATGCTTCAACCCTATATGAGGTTCCGCTTAATTTGCGCGACGAAGGATTGGACGAGATTGTGGTCAACCATCTGAAGCTGACTACCCCTGCGCCTGATATGCGTGAATGGGAAAGTATGCTGGAGCGGATCAACAAGCTGGAGCACACCGTGGAAATTGCGATTGTCGGCAAATACGTTGCCCTGCATGATGCCTATTTGAGCGTGGTGGAATCCCTGTCTCACGCCGGGTTCGCCTCTAATAGCGATGTGAAGCTGCGCTGGGTCAACGCTGAGGAAGTTACGGATGAGAATGTGAAAGAGCTCCTGCATGGCGCACACGGCATTCTGGTTCCGGGCGGCTTCGGCGATCGCGGGATTGAAGGCAAGATCAGCGCAATCCGTTATGCCCGTGAGCAATCGGTTCCTTTCTTTGGCATTTGCCTGGGAATGCAGGTTTCGGTTATTGAATACGGACGTTCGGTTCTGGGCCTTGACGGAGCGAACAGCTCAGAGATCGATCCGGAAACCCAGTATCCGTTGATTGATCTGCTTCCGGAGCAAAAGGATATCGAAGACATGGGCGGCACCATGCGTCTGGGCCTGTATCCTTGTAAGCTGCTTCCCGGTTCCCTGGCCGAAGCCTGCTACAATGATGAGCTGGTGTACGAGCGTCACCGTCACCGCTATGAGTTCAATAATGCTTATCGTGAACAGATGGAGAAGGCGGGTCTGGTCATTTCCGGTTCCTCCCCAGATGGCCGTCTGGTTGAGATTGTCGAGCTGCCGGGTCACCCTTGGTTCTTGTCAGTGCAGTTCCACCCGGAGTTCACTTCCCGTCCCAACCGTCCGCAGCCGTTGTTCCGCGAATTTGTCAAAGCGTCGCTGGTGCATGCCGGACAGCTGTAGGTCAAGCCTCGCGTTACTTTCACACTTATCTGTATAGCCTCCTCTCGGAGGCTTTTTTAAAAAATATAAGAATTTTATATGTTCCACGCCATAAATTATCCTTCTATTTCTCGCAGAAACAGGTGCCGCCTCTACTTAATCGTCCTGAATCAAGCTGCCACTAACCCATTTTATGACATAGATTTACGCATTTTATCCAATTAGCAGGATTCTGGTCGTGGGCCGCGAATAATAGGTGTCGTATGGACTGAGCTGGAAGGAGCCGTTAGCTGTGGAGAGCGCGGTATAGTCAATCTGCCTTAAATCGTGGGAGGGTATCAAATGGAGAAAAAGAAAGTGTTAATTGTCGATGATCAGAACGGGATCCGAATTCTGCTTATGGAAGTGTTCAACAGCGAAGGGTATACGACATATCAAGCGGCAAACGGCAAAATCGCTTTGGATATTGTCAGCAGCGAATCTCCTGATCTTGTCCTGCTCGACATGAAGATTCCAGGGATGGATGGTCTTGAGATTCTGAAGCACCTGAAGGAGCTGAATCCGGCAATCAAGGTGATCATGATGACGGCTTACGGAGAGCTGGACATGATCAAGGAAGCAACCAAACTGGGTGCTTTAATGCATTTCACGAAACCTTTTGACATTGATGAAATGCGGATGGCGGTTAATATGCATCTCCACAAGAAGTCTGTAGATCATCACAGCTAACGCAACGAATTCCTCCTGGGTGCCGCTCCCATATGGCGTTTGCAAAAGGACAGGTCTGCCCCACGCAAGGGCTGGATCGATATTGTCCCACCGGGACATTTTTTTGTTTATCCTATTTAGTATTTGACACAGGATGTGCTATAATAGGGCTGTATGTGATGTCGGCTTAGAAATATAAGTTAACCCAACATTCTTAGGAGGATGAAACCATGCCATTAGTATCTATGACGGACATGTTAAAAAAAGCACTTGAAGGAAAATATGCAGTTGGCCAGTACAACATCAATAACCTCGAGTGGACACAAGCGATTCTTGGTGCAGCAGAAGAAGAGAAATCACCGGTAATTCTGGGTGTATCCGAAGGTGCAGCGCGTCACATGGGCGGCTTCGTTACAGTAGTTAAGATGGTTGAAGGTCTGATCGTAGACATGAAAATCACTGTTCCTGTTGCTATTCACCTTGACCACGGTTCAAGCTTTGATAAATGTAAGGCTGCTATCGATGCCGGATTCACTTCCGTAATGATCGACGGCTCCCATCATTCAATCGACGAGAATATTGAAATGACCAAAAAAGTCGTTGAATATGCTCATGCCAAAGGCGTTTCTGTTGAAGCGGAAGTTGGCACGGTTGGCGGACAGGAAGACGATGTAATCGGCGGCATCATGTATGCAGACCTTGCTGAATGTATCCGTATCGTTAAAGAAACAGGAATCGACACATTGGCTCCTGCACTGGGTTCCGTACATGGTCCTTACCATGGCGAGCCTAACCTCGGATTTAAGGAAATGGAAGAAGTCCGTGATGCGACTAACATTCCATTGGTGCTTCATGGCGGAACAGGTATCCCAACTCATGATATCAAAAAAGCCATTTCCCTCGGCACTTCCAAAATCAACGTGAATACAGAAAATCAGATCGTATTCGCCAAGACTGTCCGTGAAGTTCTGGCTGCTAAACCGGATGCTTATGATCCCCGCGTCTTTATCGCTCCAGGCCGCGAAGCCATCAAACAAACCGTTATCGGCAAAATTCGCGAGTTTGGTTCCAACAACCAGGCTTAATTCCTTTCTTCCGCTACAAGCGGACAAGCATGCCGCAATAGCCTAATAGACCCGAATGGAGAGCCACCGCCTAGCCGGTGTCTTTCCATTTTCATTACCCAAAAGCACCAGTACGTATTGTTGACCGCAATACTCGTAGGGGGAAACAGATAAATCTATGGAAAAATTAATGATTGGCGGTGGACGTCCGCTGCAGGGCGTTGTCACCATCAGCGGAGCGAAGAATAGTGCAATTGCGCTTATTCCTGCGGCGATTTTGGCCGAATCTGAAGTTGTTCTGGATAATTTACCGTCCCTTAGCGATGTAGCTGTATACTCCGAAATTCTGGAAGAGCTTGGCGCAACCGTAACATGGTCAGGCAACCAGATGAGCATCGATCCCTCCCGTATTGTTTCCATCCCCATGCCCAATGGTCCGGTCAAGAAGCTCCGGGCGTCGTATTACATGATGGGTGCCCTCCTTGGACGATTCAAGGAAGCCACTATAGGTCTGCCTGGCGGCTGCAATTTTGAGCCACGGCCAATCGACCAGCACATCAAGGGTTTTGAGGCACTGGGTGCAACAGTTACCAACGAACACGGCTCTATTCATTTGTATGCCAAGGAATTACGCGGCGCGAAGATTTACCTCGACGTCTCCAGCGTTGGGGCTACAATTAATATTATGCTGGCGGCTTCACGGGCCAAAGGCTCCACAATTATCGAAAATGCGGCTAAAGAGCCTGAGATTATAGATGTAGCTACCCTATTAAATTCTATGGGCGCTGTTATTAAAGGCGCCGGCACTGAAACGATCCGAATCGAAGGTGTCACGGAAATGCACGGCTGCCGTCACTCCATTATTCCTGACCGGATACAGGCTGGAACATATATGATTGCCGCTGCGGCAACGCGTGGCAATGTGCTGATAGATAATGTCATTCCGAAGCACCTGGAAGCTTTGACAGCCAAGCTGCTGGAAATGGGTGTTGAGATTGAAGAGCTGGACGAGAGTATACGAGTAATTGGCAAGGCCAGATATGACCATGCCGATGTTAAAGCGTTAATCTACCCGGGTTTCGCCACCGATCTGCAGTCTCCGATGGCAAGTATGCTGACCCAGGCGGAAGGCGTAAGTGTGCTGACTGATTTTGTGTACAGCAATCGCTTCAAGCATGTTCCTGAATTAGTTCGTATGGGGGCGAAGATCCGCGTGGAAGGGCGTTCGGCAATCATTGAGGGCAGCAAGCTTAATGCGGCCAAGGTGAAGGCAGCCGACCTGCGGGCAGGCGCAGCGCTGGTTATCGCCGGCTTAACCGTGGAAGAGGGAATCACCGAAGTTACCGGTGTGGAATACATTGACCGCGGTTATGATCATTTAGTCAGCAACCTCCGAATGCTGGGGGCTGACGTTTGGCGGGAGACGGAATTAGGCTAAGAACACCGGAGAGGAGGGGGTTATTTGCGGTACAACTGCATAACTCCTTCCAATTCGGGTAATGCTATCCTAATGAGGTTTTTTAAAATAGAAGAAACGGATGCCGCCTCTTGGAGAGGACAGCGAAGCCGTTTCTTCTTGATAGACTCATAACTTGCATACAGGCATACTAGAATAACTCATATAAAAATTGAATAGGTGGTTATTACATGGATCTTCAAATTTCCGATTTGGAAGAGATGAAGCTGACCGAGCTGTATAAGCTGGCGAAAAAATACCAGATCCCTTATTACGGCACGCTCAAGAAACGGGAGCTGATCTTCGCAATACTCCGGGCTCAGGCAGAGCAGAGCGGACTCATGTTTATGGAAGGGGTTCTGGAGATTCTGCCCGAGGGGTATGGATTTCTACGGCCAATCAACTATTTGCCGAGTGCAGAGGATATTTATATATCTGCTTCGCAAATTCGCAAATTTGATCTCAGAAGCGGGGACTTGGTGTCAGGGAAATGCCGAACACCCAAAGAGAACGAAAGGTATTTCGGACTGCTTCAGGTCAATGCGGTCAATGGCGAGAATCCGGCCAGTGCAGCCGAACGTCTTCACTTTCCAGCCTTAACACCTCTTTATCCGCAAATCAAGCTACCACTAGAAACATCCCCTACTAATTTATCTACTCGAATCATGGATTTGCTCGCTCCGGTCGGTCTGGGGCAACGGGGTTTGATTGTAGCACCTCCCAAAGCAGGGAAGACGCTTCTTCTGAAAGAAATTGCCCACAGCATTTCCACTAACAATCCTGAGATAGAACTCTTTGTACTCCTGATTGATGAGCGGCCTGAGGAAGTAACCGACATGCAGCGTTCCGTGAAGGGCGAGGTAGTGGCATCGACGTTTGATGAGCTTCCCGAGAATCACATCAAGGTAGCTGAATTGGTGCTGCAGCGGGCGCTTCGTTTGGTAGAGCATAAGAAGGATGTTGTGATTTTGCTGGACAGCATTACCCGCTTGGCCCGTGCTTACAATCTGGTGGTTCCTCCATCCGGACGCACACTGAGCGGAGGGATTGATCCGGCTGCTTTTCACCGCCCGAAACGTTTTTTTGGTTCAGCGCGGAATGTGGAAGAAGGCGGCAGTCTGACCATCCTCGCTACGGCTCTGATAGATACCGGATCACGTATGGATGACATCATTTATGAAGAATTTAAAGGCACGGGCAATATGGAGCTGCATCTGGACCGCAAGCTGGCCGAACGCCGTATTTTCCCGGCAATCGACATCCGCCGTTCCGGCACACGCCGAGAAGAAGTGCTGCTGAGCAAGGAAGAGCTGGATACGATTTGGTCGATCCGCAAGAGCATGAACGATTCTTACGATTTCGTGGAAGGCTTCATCAAGAAGCTGCGTAACACACAGACCAACGCCGAGTTCCTGGCTGCCTTCGATGTGGCCGGATCCAAGGAAACGAATGGTACCGCCAGCAACGGAGGCACGTCGAACAGCGGTGCGGCAGCACGCAGAACGCCCCGCCCGAAAGCGCCCACGGTACCTACAACCTAGAACGTTAATATAGAGGAGACTAACATGTATTTGGTATATGCTGACGAGCAAGGAAACGTATATGATCATCCCGAACTGTACGGGCTTGCCCGCAGTGGGGATATGATTGTAGAGATGCTGGAAGAAGAGCTGATTCCGCTGCCGGAAGGCGCTACGCTGGTAGGGCTGCCTTGCACCAGAGCGGTGGGCATGAACCCGGAGACTGGCGAAATGCTGCCGCTGCCGGCAGGCTCGCAGGCGGTGGGTGCGCTGCTTCCTCAGGGCTTTACCCGTCTGTGCCTTCCAGGGTACGTTAAGACGGACAAGGAATATAAGCTTCCGCTATTCGGATATTCGGCTGTAGTATGGAAGGATGGCGGCTTCTACGTGGCTGCCGACCCTACGGATAACCCGGAGCAATGGAATCCGCTGAACAGCGGAAGGGAAGCGGTGGAGGCGGGGGTAGAGGCTCTGACCGCTAAATATCCGGAGAACCGTCTCTATGGACATCTTTCCAACTGCGCTCTCGGCTATGAATGTCTCACCTCCTCCAATACCTTTCTGGGTCGCTGGGAAGGTGCGGTACCGGTCTCTTATTCCTGCAACGCCGGCTGCTTTGGCTGTATTTCCGAGCAACCCGACGACAGTGGATTTGTGTCACCTCAGACCCGCATGAACTTCCGGCCTACAGTAAGTGAGCTTACCCAGGTTATGCTGGAGCATCTGAAGACACCTCAATCGATTGTCAGCTTCGGCCAAGGTTGCGAGGGCGAGCCGTCTACCCAGGCCAAGCTGATTATTGAAGCGATTCGTGAAGTTCGTTCGATTACGGATATGGGCTATATCAATATTAATACCAATGCTGGACTGAGCGACCATATGCGCGGTATTGTGGATGCAGGGCTTGATCTAATGCGTGTAAGTACCATCAGTGCGCTGGATGACCATTATAATGCCTATTACAAGCCACGTGGATACACATTGGCCAATGTAGAGAAATCGCTGAAATATGCCTTGTCGCAAGGGGTATACACCTCAATCAATTATTTGATTTTCCCAGGGGTGACTGACCGCGAGGAAGAGATTGAAGCCATGGTGGAGTTCGTCAGACGAACCGGTCTGCGATTGATTCAGATGCGCAATTTGAATATTGATCCGGAAGCCTACTTGAATTTGATTCCTCCGGCACAAGGCGATATTCTGGGGATGAAGACGATGCTGGATATCTTCCGGGATGAGCTTCCTGAGGTTGTTATCGGCTCTTACACACATGTTCCGCCTACGGAGCTGGCCCGTGTGAAGCAGCTGCCGATTAACATCTAACGGCTTTTGGCGTCGAACTGGCATCCGTTTTGCAGACAGGCGGTTGATTTTTATGCGTGGGTAGGCTATACTTATCTTCGCCGTGCTAGATGGGGAGGTAGCGGTGCCCTGTAACTCGCAATCCGCTGTAGCGAGGTTGAATTCCTGTTAGAGGTGCTGTCGATGTGAGGCCTTGGTTCCTGCGGGCTGTGTTGACGGTTGGGTCCTCCGCAATGAGTGCTTGTGAACCTGGTCAGGTCCGGAAGGAAGCAGCCATAAGCAAGTTACTCTTGTGCCGGAGGGTAGCCTAGCCCGAGCAGTCATGCAGGGTTGCCGCTTGGATCGCAGCCATCAATAACAGGTGCACGGTTTATATCCTGCTCATAACAGCATCTTTGCCACAAGCAAAGATGCTTTTTGTTTTTGGTCAAATTCCAGGGAATATAGTATAATAAATTAGCGACAAATGCCGTTATAGCGGCAGCCTAAGAAAGGGTAATGCATAGTGGAACATATCGCGCTGTACCGTGCATGGCGGCCGCAGTCGTTCAAAGACATAGTAGGACAACAGCACATTATCCAGACGCTGCAGAACGCGATACGCGAACAGCGGGTTTCGCATGCCTACCTGTTCAGCGGGCCGCGCGGAACAGGGAAGACGACCGCAGCCAAAGTGTTGGCCAAAGCGGTCAACTGTGAGCGGAGTGAAGGTGCAGAGCCTTGCAATGAATGTCCCTCCTGCCTAAGAATTACTGCGGGAAATGTCATGGATGTGCAGGAGATTGATGCTGCCTCCAACCGGGGCGTAGAAGAAATCCGCGACCTCAGAGATAAAGTGAAATACGCGCCTACCGAGGTGCGCCGTAAAGTGTATATAATTGACGAAGTGCATATGCTGACAACCGAGGCTTTTAATGCGTTGCTCAAGACGCTGGAAGAGCCGCCGCCCCATGTAATGTTCATACTGGCTACTACAGAGCCGCATAAGCTTCCAGCCACGATCATCTCACGCTGCCAGCGGTTTGACTTCCGCAGAGTTTCGCTGGAGGAGCAGACTGCTCATCTGGCAGCCGTCTGTGAGAAGGAGAACATCACGGCTGATCAAGATGCGCTGCAGTATATTGCCCGTCTATCCGACGGGGGAATGCGGGATGCGATGAGCATTCTGGACCAGATTTCCTCCTTCACCGACGGAAATGTAACGTACGCTCAGGTGCTTAATATGACCGGCGGAATTGCTTCGGAACAATTTGCCCGTTTGGCCAGAGCTATTCTGGAAGGGGAAATGGGGCAATTACTGGAGCTTGTTGAGCAGCTGATGCATGAAGGCAAAAGCGCTGACAAATGTCTGGAGAATCTGCTCTTCTATTTCCGTGACCTTCTGATGATCAAGATGGTCCCGGGAGCGGATCAATTAACAGACCGGGTGCTGAACCCGGCCGAATTCAAGGATATGGCAGCTGCGTTCACCCGTGACCGGCTGTTCAATATCGTAGATACCCTGAACCGTTACCTTGGTGAGATGAAATATGCTACACACCCGCAGACTTTGTTCGAAGTAGCACTTATGAAGCTGTGCAGTCTGCAGCCAGATCAAGCTGCACAGCCATCATTGGCACAGCAGTCTGCGGCTCCGCAAGGAAGCGCGCCAGCGGCTGCCGGGGAGCTTGAGCATCTGAAGAAGCAGATCGCAGCGCTGGAGAAGAAGCTGGAGCAGGCCATGGCAGCAGGTGCGCTTGCCGGCGGGGGCCGTGAGAATACCCCTGCCCAGAAGCCAGCTGTGCAGAGCTCCGCTCCGCGTATGTCCTCCGCAGCCAAGCTGCCGCCACAGGTAGATAAATTCATTGCTGCCAAGGACAGTGGCGATTTTGCGGCTATCTACAAGCAATGGAGCCTTGTTCTGCAAGGGGTGAAGGAAGAGAAGGTGACCGTTCATGCCTGGTTCGTGGATGGCGAGCCGGTTTCGGTGCTGGATGATGCCGTGCTGGTTGCCTTTAAGAATACCATTCACCGCGATACGACCGAGAAGCCGGCCAACCGGCAGGTGATTGAGCAGGTGCTCGCCGCCCGTCTAGGCAAGCCTTACAGGCTGGTCACTATGCTGCTTCGTGATTGGAATGAAGCGGCGCTGAAGCCGGCGGCGCAGACAGGGACCGAAGAACTGCGGCTGGAGCATGAGCATGAGAGTGCCGAAGCCAAGCAGGAACCTTGGATTGACGAGGCCATTCAACTGTTTGGAGAAGACCTTGTTGTCATAAAAGATTAATTCAGCTGCACATCAGCGCCAAGCGCGCATTCCAAAGGAGAGATGATCAATGAATAATATGAATCAGATGATGAAACAGGTTAAGAAAATGCAGGAGCAGATGCTGAAGGCACAGGAAGAGCTGGGAACCAAAACGATTGAAGGTTCATCCGGTGGCGGAGTCGTTACCGTTCAGGTGAACGGCCACAAGAAGCTGTTGTCCATTCAGATCAAACCGGAAGCGGTTGACCCGGACGATGTGGAGATGCTGCAGGATCTTGTTATTACAGCCGTTAACGATGCGCTGACCCAAGCGGAAGAAATCGCCAATAGCGATATGGGCAAGTTTACCGGCGGCATGAAGATTCCGGGCTTGTTCTAAACGATGTATTATCCCGAACCGCTAGCCAAGCTGATCGATGCTTTTACCCGTTTGCCTGGAATAGGGCCCAAGACAGCAGCCCGGCTGGCGTTTCATGTACTCAACATGAAAGAGGACGAGGTCATTGATTTTGCCAAGGCGTTGGTAAGCGTCAAGCGTAATTTGCATTATTGCTCTGTTTGCTGCAACATCACTGACACGGACCCGTGCCGGATCTGTCAGGACAAAACCCGTGATCCTTCGATTATCTGTGTAATTCAGGACTCCAAGGATCTGGTGGCGATCGAGCGAACCAAGGAATTTAACGGTTATTATCATGTGCTGCAGGGCGCAATATCGCCCATGGAGGGCATTGGACCGGACGATATCCGCCTGAAGGAGCTGCTTACCCGTCTCAGTGATGAGAGAGTCAAGGAATTGATCATGGCGACCAACCCCAATATTGAGGGTGAAGCGACAGCGATGTACATTTCCCGTCTGACCCGGCCCTTCGAAATTAAGATTACCCGTATAGCCCATGGCCTGCCTGTAGGTGGAGATCTTGAGTATGCAGATGAGGTTACCTTATCCAAAGCACTGGAGGGGCGTCGGGAGCTGTTCTAGCAGCTTACAGCGGACATTATAAGACAACTGCAGTTCCATAACTTAACAACCCTTTTGAACAGACTTCAGGATTATTTTCCGGCAGTCGTGTCCAAAAGGGTTTTTTGTCGTATACAGGACCGGACTGACTTACAGGAACGTGTTCGATTAACCTCCTGAGGTATTTTGATTAAGCTACCCTGGGTCCCTCCCGGTTTTATTCTGATCTGTGCGGTTTTTTTGTAGTTCTAAGTTTGTCCTTATTCCTATATGTATGAGGTAGCGGGGGTATAAGCAGTCACGACTGGCATACCTCAAGACGATCTGGAGGAGGAATAGGGATGAACTGGTGGAATCTATGGCGCCGTGTGTCGGAGCCCAAAGACACAGTGCCGTTAGAGGATGATGGCTGGAATACACTGCTTGAGGTACGCAAAGCACAATCCGAGTGGGAAAGAGCATACTTGATGTTTGATGAGGCATTGGGTCAGGATCAAATCGATTATGCTATTTATATCCTAGAGGCCGCCGAGCGCAAATATCAAATTCATTTGAAGCATGCCAAAAGATTAGGTCTGAACTCCAGTCGGATGTAGCGGATAGAATAGTAGAAAGGAGAGTATAGATGATCCGTTTAGCTGCAATAGGGGTAATGTTGCTATCGTTGGCATTGTTATTATTCATAGTATTTAGAAAAAAACTTGGTTTAGCTTGGTTAAGCCTGTTCGGAACTCATTTGATTCTCGCTTCGTTAGCCATATATATTGTCAATTTCTCGGGATGGATAACAGAAGTATATCTTCCCCTCAACCCAGCAACCATAGGCGCAGTAATGATTCTTGGTCTTCCTGGTGTGCTGATGTTGCTTGGATTAAGATTAACCTTGTTTTAAGGGTTGACGTAGCTTTGTAATATATGATACATTAAGTCTCGGCCCTTTGGACAAGGTATTCTAGTATAACTTGCTGAATGAGCCAAGCGTAAAATAAAACAAAAAAACGCTTGACTGAAATAAGGGTGCTGTGATATATTATAAAGGTCGCCGCTGACAAGCGACGATGAAGCAAATGAGACATTGATCTTTGAAAACTGAACAACGAGTGAGTGGGATTTTACGAAAGTAAAATCCAAAAGAAGATGGGTTTCACGCAAGTGAAGCTTGTCGGTAGAGAATGCAAATTCTCGTCAGATGTTTCAAATTGAGCATATCGCTCTTTTCAATACTTTATCGGATGGTTATTTTCTCGGAGTGATTCGGGGAAGTGATCGCTCGATAAAACCAATTTGGAGAGTTTGATCCTGGCTCAGGACGAACGCTGGCGGCATGCCTAATACATGCAAGTCGAGCGGAGTTTTGTTGAAAGCTTGCTTTCAACAGGATTCAGCGGCGGACGGGTGAGTAACACGTAGGCAACCTGCCCCTTAGCCTGGGATAACTACCGGAAACGGTAGCTAATACCGGATAATTCCTTGGTTCTCCTGAACCGAGGATGAAAGGCGGAGCAATCTGCCCTTAAGGGATGGGCCTGCGGCGCATTAGCTAGTTGGTGAGGTAACGGCTCACCAAGGCGACGATGCGTAGCCGACCTGAGAGGGTGAACGGCCACACTGGGACTGAGACACGGCCCAGACTCCTACGGGAGGCAGCAGTAGGGAATCTTCCGCAATGGGCGAAAGCCTGACGGAGCAATGCCGCGTGAGTGATGAAGGTTTTCGGATCGTAAAGCTCTGTTGCCAGGGAAGAACGTCCGGTAGAGTAACTGCTATCGGAGTGACGGTACCTGAGAAGAAAGCCCCGGCTAACTACGTGCCAGCAGCCGCGGTAATACGTAGGGGGCAAGCGTTGTCCGGAATTATTGGGCGTAAAGCGCGCGCAGGCGGCTATTTAAGTCTGGTGTTTAAACCTTGGGCTCAACCTAAGGTCGCACTGGAAACTGGGTGGCTTGAGTACAGAAGAGGAAAGTGGAATTCCACGTGTAGCGGTGAAATGCGTAGATATGTGGAGGAACACCAGTGGCGAAGGCGACTTTCTGGGCTGTAACTGACGCTGAGGCGCGAAAGCGTGGGGAGCAAACAGGATTAGATACCCTGGTAGTCCACGCCGTAAACGATGAGTGCTAGGTGTTAGGGGTTTCGATACCCTTGGTGCCGAAGTTAACACAGTAAGCACTCCGCCTGGGGAGTACGGTCGCAAGACTGAAACTCAAAGGAATTGACGGGGACCCGCACAAGCAGTGGAGTATGTGGTTTAATTCGAAGCAACGCGAAGAACCTTACCAGGTCTTGACATCCCTCTGAATCTGCTAGAGATAGCAGCGGCCTTCGGGACAGAGGAGACAGGTGGTGCATGGTTGTCGTCAGCTCGTGTCGTGAGATGTTGGGTTAAGTCCCGCAACGAGCGCAACCCTTATGCTTAGTTGCCAGCACGTGATGGTGGGCACTCTAAGCAGACTGCCGGTGACAAACCGGAGGAAGGTGGGGATGACGTCAAATCATCATGCCCCTTATGACCTGGGCTACACACGTACTACAATGGCCGGTACAAAGGGCTGCGAAACCGCGAGGTGGAGCGAATCCCAACAAAGCCGGTCTCAGTTCGGATTGCAGGCTGCAACTCGCCTGCATGAAGTCGGAATTGCTAGTAATCGCGGATCAGCATGCCGCGGTGAATACGTTCCCGGGTCTTGTACACACCGCCCGTCACACCACGAGAGTTTACAACACCCGAAGTCGGTGGGGTAACCCGCAAGGGAGCCAGCCGCCGAAGGTGGGGTAGATAATTGGGGTGAAGTCGTAACAAGGTAGCCGTATCGGAAGGTGCGGCTGGATCACCTCCTTTCTATGGAGAATCGTTTCCTGAGACGGAAACATTCGAACAGAAGCGTAAGCTTCTATAGAACCTTCGGGTTCAACACACTCACTCGTGTTCAGTTTTGAAAGAGCAAGTCTCTTTCGTATGCGTTTGGTGGCGATAGCGGAGGGGTTCCACACGTACCCATCCCGAACACGACCGTTAAGTCCTCCAGCGCCGATGGTACTTGGACCGAAGGGTCCTGGGAGAGTAGGACGCCGCCAAGCGCACACTTATGAATTTCATAAGCGTCATTGATATGAATAAGGGCCTTTAGCTCAGCTGGTTAGAGCGCACCCCTGATAAGGGTGAGGTCGGTGGTTCGAGTCCACTAAGGCCCACCATTTCAACTTCATATCCTATTATGGGGCCATAGCTCAGCTGGGAGAGCGCCTGCCTTGCAAGCAGGAGGTCAGCGGTTCGATCCCGCTTGGCTCCACCAACAATGTTTTACAGAATAATGTATGCAACACCTTGATCCTTGAAAACTGGATACCGAAACGAATTTGCGTTTAGAACATCTTTTAGCTATAACTTGTGCAAACAAGTGAATTAGTTATTAGCTGGAAGCGAAGGTTTTGGATTGTGAAGCGACCTTTGGCTTTGAACAGAGTAGCGAACGGATTAGTCCGGTAGCGCTGTTCAAAACAAGATGAGCGAACAAGCCAAACACCGGAGCGATGGTTAAGCTAATAAGAGCACACGGAGGATGCCTAGGCGCCAGGAGCCGACGAAGGACGTGGCGAACAACGAAACTGCCTCGGGGAGCTGTAAGCAAGCTTTGATCCGGGGGTGTCCGAATGGGGAAACCCAGCTGTGGTAATTCGCAGTTACTCCTCTCTGAATACATAGGAGAGGTAGAGGCAGACCAGGGGAACTGAAACATCTAAGTACCCTGAGGAAGAGAAAACAATAGTGATTCCGTCAGTAGCGGCGAGCGAACGCGGAACAGCCTAAACCTAAGAGCTTGCTCTTAGGGGTTGTGGGACGTCTCACATGGAGTTACAAAGGAATATAGTAGGCGAAGAGGTCTGGAAAGGCCCGCGATAGAGGTAAAAGCCCTGTAGCCTAAACTGTATTCTCTCCGAGACGGATCCCGAGTAGTGCGGGGCACGTGAAACCCCGTATGAATCCAGCAGGACCATCTGCTAAGGCTAAATACTACCTGGCGACCGATAGTGAAACAGTACCGTGAGGGAAAGGTGAAAAGCACCCCGGAAGGGGAGTGAAATAGAACCTGAAACCGTGTGCTTACAAAAAGTCAGAGCCCGTTTTAGGGGTGATGGCGTGCCTTTTGTAGAATGAACCGGCGAGTTACGTTTACCATGCAAGGTTAAGGTGAGAAGCCGGAGCCGCAGCGAAAGCGAGTCTGAATAGGGCGATTTGAGTATGGGGGCGTAGACCCGAAACCGTGTGATCTACCCCTGTCCAGGGTGAAGGTGCGGTAACACGCACTGGAGGCCCGAACCCACGCATGTTGAAAAATGCGGGGATGAGGTGGGGGTAGCGGAGAAATTCCAATCGAACTCGGAGATAGCTGGTTCTCCCCGAAATAGCTTTAGGGCTAGCCTCGGTATAAGAATAGTGGAGGTAGAGCACTGATTGGGTGCGGGGCCCGCAAGGGTTACCAAGCTCAGTCAAACTCCGAATGCCACATATTTATTGCCGGGAGTCAGACAGTGAGTGCTAAGATCCATTGTCGAAAGGGAAACAGCCCAGACCATCAGCTAAGGTCCCCAAGTGTGTGTTAAGTGGGAAAGGATGTGGAGTTGCACAGACAACCAGGATGTTGGCTTAGAAGCAGCCACCATTGAAAGAGTGCGTAATAGCTCACTGGTCGAGTGACTCTGCGCCGAAAATGTAACGGGGCTAAACACACCACCGAAGCTATGGCTAGATACAATGTATCTGGGGTAGGGGAGCGTTGTATATACGTTGAAGGTATACCGTGAGGAGTGCTGGAGCGTATACAAGTGAGAATGCCGGTATGAGTAACGAAAAGATCAGTGAGAATCTGATCCGCCGAAAGCCCAAGGTTTCCTGAGGAAGGCTCGTCCGCTCAGGGTAAGTCGGGACCTAAGGCGAGGCCGAAAGGCGTAGTCGAAGGACAACAGTTTGAAATTACTGTACCACCGTAATCCGCTATGAGCGATGGGGTGACGCAGGAGGGTAGTGACGCGGACTGATGGATGTGTCCGTCTAAGCAGTGAGGCTGATGTGTAGGCAAATCCGCACATCGTGAAGGCTGGGCTGTGATGGGGAGCGAAAATGTTAGTAGCGAAGGTCATGATCTCACACTGCCAAGAAAAGCCTCTAGCCAGGAGAAGGTGCCCGTACCGCAAACCGACACAGGTAGGCGAGAAGAGAATTCTAAGGCGCGCGGAAGAACTCTCGTTAAGGAACTCGGCAAAATGACCTCGTAACTTCGGGAGAAGAGGTGCCTCGGTAGGGTGAATAGCCCGAGGGGGCCGCAGTGAAAAGGCCCAAGCGACTGTTTAGCAAAAACACAGGTCTGTGCGAAGCCGTAAGGCGAAGTATACGGGCTGACGCCTGCCCGGTGCTGGAAGGTTAAGGGGAGCGGTTAGGAGCAATCCGAAGCTGTGAACCGAAGCCCCAGTAAACGGCGGCCGTAACTATAACGGTCCTAAGGTAGCGAAATTCCTTGTCAGGTAAATTCTGACCCGCACGAATGGCGTAACGACTTGGGCGCTGTCTCAACGAGAGATCCGGTGAAATTTTAATACCTGTGAAGATGCAGGTTACCCGCGACAAGACGGAAAGACCCCATGGAGCTTTACTGCAGCTTGATATTGAATTTGGGTACGATCTGTACAGGATAGGTGGGAGCCAGAGAAGCAGGAGCGCAAGCTTCTGCAGAGGCGCCGTTGGGATACCACCCTGATCGTATCTAGGTTCTAACCTAGTGCCCTTATCGGGTACGGGGACCGTGTCAGGCGGGCAGTTTGACTGGGGCGGTCGCCTCCTAAAGAGTAACGGAGGCGTTCCAAGGTTCCCTCAGAATGGTTGGAAATCATTCGCAGAGTGCAAAGGCATAAGGGAGCTTGACTGCGAGACCTACAAGTCGAGCAGGGACGAAAGTCGGACTTAGTGATCCGGTGGTACCGCATGGAAGGGCCATCGCTCAACGGATAAAAGCTACCCTGGGGATAACAGGCTTATCTCCCCCAAGAGTCCACATCGACGGGGAGGTTTGGCACCTCGATGTCGGCTCATCGCATCCTGGGGCTGAAGTAGGTCCCAAGGGTTGGGCTGTTCGCCCATTAAAGCGGTACGCGAGCTGGGTTCAGAACGTCGTGAGACAGTTCGGTCCCTATCTGTCGTGGGCGCAGGAAATTTGAGAGGAGCTGTCCTTAGTACGAGAGGACCGGGATGGACGTACCGCTGGTGCACCAGTTGTTCCGCCAGGAGCATGGCTGGGTAGCTACGTACGGACGGGATAAGCGCTGAAAGCATCTAAGCGTGAAGCCCCCCTCAAGATGAGATTTCCCAATTAGTAAGACCCCTTGAAGACGACGAGGTAGATAGGTTGGAGGTGGAAGTGCAGCAATGCATGGAGCTGACCAATACTAATCGGTCGAGGGCTTATCCACATCTTAAAACGCAGATTTGTTTCGGATTCAGTTTTCAGGCATCAAGCCTGTATGGATTATATGGAAAACCGTTCTTGTTCGGAGAGATACCCAAGTGGCTATAAGGGGACCCTCTGCTAAGGGGTTAGACTGCGTAAGCGGTGCGAGGGTTCGAATCCCTCTCTCTCCGCCATTTCATATTCCATCCATTATCCATATGTTATGTGGCGGCGTAGCTCAGCTGGCTAGAGCGTACGGTTCATACCCGTGAGGTCGGGGGTTCGATCCCCTCTGCCGCTACCATACATACCCGGAGGCTTAGCTCAGCTGGGAGAGCATCTGCCTTACAAGCAGAGGGTCGGGGGTTCGATCCCCTCAGCCTCCACCATATTTACTTTTGTACAATCTATATACATCGTGCCGGTGTAGCTCAACTGGTAGAGCAACTGACTTGTAATCAGTAGGTTGGGGGTTCAAGTCCTCTCGCCGGCACCATTATCACCAAAGTGTGGAACCGTGGTGTAGTTGGCCTAACATGCCTGCCTGTCACGCAGGAGATCGCGGGTTCGAATCCCGTCGGTTCCGCCACTTATAATTTCCACAAATGGAGTGGAAGCTTGATTTTCCGCTTTATTGCTATGTAGTTTTATGAATCTTTATGGCTCGGTAGCTCAGTCGGTAGAGCAGAGGACTGAAAATCCTCGTGTCGGCGGTTCGATTCCGTCCCGAGCCACCTTTCCTGGAGGATTAGCGAAGTGGCCAAACGCATCAGACTGTAAATCTGCTCACGTAAGTGTTCGGTGGTTCGAATCCATCATCCTCCACCAGTTTTATGAGCCATTAGCTCAGTTGGTAGAGCACCTGACTTTTAATCAGGGTGTCGAAGGTTCGAATCCTTCATGGCTCATCCTAATAATATCATTTATCCACCGTCCTTTAGGACGGTGGATTTTTGCGTTCATTATATTAACAAATGAAACGGTATTGAGCATTGCCGCAAATTGTTGCAAAATATGATAAAATAGGCGAAAAGAGCAAAAGTGGTGGAGTATGGTGGCAATGGATAGTGAGACACTGCGTTTAAAACTGGAGCAACTAACCGGAAAGAAAACCGGAATTAAACAGCTGGGGAGACAACACTCAGCATCTCTTTTTACGGTAGAAGCGGAAGCCAAGGGTGAGCCAGTTATCGTTGAAGGGCGCCTGTGGGTTCCTTTGTATGAGAATGATGGAAGAATAACTGCGGTGTGGCTGGAGTTAGACGGATTATCGGCGATAGAGATGCGATTGGCCAATTATGCTGCTGTCAACTTCGCTGTTGCCCTCAAGGCGGCAGGGCTGCGAGAGGAAGGGGAAGTTGAAGCCCGTCAGCTCAGCGGCTGGCTGAACTCTCAGCTGGAGCAAGAGAAGGATGATTCGGAAATACCCGATGATATGGCCTTAAAAGGACGGCTCTTCGGTAATATGGTACCTTTCCTGCTGGTTAGCGAGAATATGCACAGTCCACAGATATCCTACCGTTCATTAATGAAGCTGCTGCGCAGTTATTTCGAGAACGAAATTCTGCTGATTCCGCTGCAGGAGAAGGAATGGCTAATTCTGGCCCGCAAGGATCTGCTCACAGGTGGGGATGATAAGGAATATGAGGAAGAGAGTGAGGATGAACTGCTCTCCCAGACCTGTATGGGGCTGCATGAGCTGATTGCCAGTGAATGGGTTGGCGTATTTCATCTGGCGGTAGCTCCTCCGGTGGTGCCGGTTAAAGGTCTAACCGGATCAGTGGCTTTACTGCGCGAGACAATTATCCTTGGACGTATCTTCCAGGTAGGTTCCTATATTCATTTGCCTTGGGAGCTGCATCTGGAGCGTTTGGTGAACAGTATACCCGACGCGCGCCGCCGGCAGCTGCTGGCACAGATAGGAGATTACACCGCAGTGCTGGCAGATAAAGAAATGCTGCTGACACTGGAAACCTTTTTTCAGATGGACTGTAATGTGAGTGAAACTGCAAAGAAATTATACATTCACCGCAACACGCTGCTCTACCGTCTGGACAAAATTAAACAGGAAACCGGAGCCGATGTCCGCAGCTTTGGAGACGCTGCCATTGTTAAGCTGACCATGCTATTGTATAAAGTAACGAAAAGAAAATAGGTTTTTTGTGAACGTTACAAATAGCCATTATCCCAGGAGTGGGGTAAGATAAGTGTACAAGAGAAATGAATTGTTTTATCTAAATAATTGACTCGAGGGGGAAATACAATGGCAGGCGTACGTTTAGAGCATATTTTCAAAAAATACCCGGGTGCTGATAAAGCGACAGTAATCGATATCAATCTTGACATAAAAGATAAGGAATTTCTGGTTCTGGTAGGACCGTCCGGTTGTGGTAAATCCACAACACTGCGGATGATCGCAGGTCTGGAAGAAATCTCCGAAGGCAAGATGTACATTGGCGACCGCGTTGTTAATGACGTAGCTCCTAAAGACCGCGACATCGCGATGGTATTCCAATCCTACGCCTTGTATCCACATATGAGTGTGTATCAGAACATGGCGTTCGGTTTGAAACTGCGTAAAGTGAAGAAAGAAGAAATCGACAAGAAGGTTCGTGACGCTGCCAAGGTTCTCGATATTGAGCATTTGCTTGAGCGTAAACCTAAAGCCCTGTCTGGTGGTCAACGCCAACGTGTTGCCTTGGGCCGTGCGATTGTCCGTGACCCACAGGTCTTCCTGATGGATGAGCCTCTCTCCAACTTGGATGCTAAACTTCGTGGTCAGATGCGTGCCGAAATCACCAAATTGGTGAAACGTCTCGAAACCACATGTATCTACGTAACGCATGACCAGACCGAAGCTATGACGATGGGTGACCGTATCGTAGTTATGTATGATGGTATCATTCAACAGGCTGCATCGCCTGAAGAATTGTACAACGAACCAACCAACTTGTTCGTTGCCGGATTCATTGGTTCCCCTACAATGAACTTTATCACTGGTAAATTGTCCGAAGTTGGCGGTGCTATCCGTTTCCGCGCTGACAACCTGGATGTTGAAGTGCCAGGCGGCAAAGCACAGATCATCCGCAACAAAGGTTACATCGGCAAAGAAGTTATTATGGGTGTTCGTCCGGAAGATATCCATGAAGAGCCAGTATTCCTGGAAGCTTCACCAAACACCATCTTCACTTCCCTGGTTGATGTTACAGAGAACTTGGGTCATGAAATGCTGATCTACCTGAGTGGTCTTGGTGCTGGTACTGTGGTTGCCCGTGTTGACGGACGTTCCACTACCCGTGAAGGCAGCAAGCCTAAGCTGGCTATCGACATGAACAAAGTTCACTTCTTTGATAAAGAGTCCGAACTTAACATTTTGCTGGGATAAGATCGCTTGTCCATCTGCCAAGTAGAAACGGCTTCGCTGTCCTCTGAAAGAGGGGGCATCCGTTTCTGCGAGAAATAGAAGGATAAAGCATCAGATGAAACTTATACTTTCTTATATTTTCATAAAGAAGCCACCCGAAAGGGTGGCTTTATTGTTTATACAGAAGCCTTCAGCAACAGGCATTAAGATTGCATTCATAGGCGTTATCCATTAAGATAGCAGAAGAATTACCTTCGGATGAATGGACAGGTTGTTGGGCCGAACACAGGAAGCGGATACCCACCGCAGGTTGACGAAAGGAAGAACAATATATGGCTAAGAAAGTAAAAGTATCGGAATTGGTACAGCATTTTCAATTGGAAGTGATTTCTGGACAAGAAGGCTTGAAGCGGCCGATTACGGTCGACGATTTGAATCGTCCGGGTCTGGAAATGGCCGGATATTTCGAATATTATCCGGAAGAACGGGTACAGCTGCTTGGCAAGACGGAGCTTGCTTTCTTCTCCATGCTGCCGGAAGAAGAGCGTGTTAGCCGGGTACGCGGGATTTGCAATGACAACACGCCTTGTATCGTCATTACACGCGGACTGGATGTGCCGCAGGAATTCATCGACATTAGCAACGAGAAGGGACTACCGGTGCTGCGCAGCGCAATGGCTACTACTATTTTCTCCAGCCGACTGACCAGCTTCCTCGAAGGCAAGCTTGCTCCTACAGCAACGATCCACGGCGTTCTCTGTGATGTATATGGTGTGGGCATGCTGATTACCGGCAGCAGCGGTATCGGCAAGAGTGAAACGGCGCTGGAGCTTGTCAAACGCGGTCACCGTCTGATTGCCGATGATGCGGTTGAAATTCGCCAAACATCCGACAACCAGCTTCATGGTACTGCGCCGGAACTGATCCGCCACCTGCTGGAGATTCGCGGAGTAGGCATCATTAATGTAATGACCCTGTTCGGTGCCGGAGCGATCCGTAATCACAAGCGGATTACACTGGTGGTAAGACTGGAGGCCTGGCAGCAAGACAAGCAATATGATCGTCTGGGGCTGGATGAAGAGACCACGCGGATTATTGATACGGATGTTCCGTTGGTGACAATACCAGTACGTCCGGGACGCAACCTTGCGGTTATTATTGAAGTGGCTGGGATGAACTACCGTCTGAAGCAAATGGGCTTCAATGCTGCGCTGCAGTTTACCAATAAACTAACTGCCACCATATCCGAAGACATGGATGATATGGACTAGGAGGCCGAGACAATGTTCCCTTTAGCAATAGATCCAATTGTGTTCTCTATCGGTTCACTGCCGGTACACTGGTACGGTTTAATTTTGGGGCTTGGCGCACTGGCAGGTCTGTATCTTGCCATCCGTGAAGGCAAACGTTACGGCATCCCCCAGGAATTTTTTATGGACATGCTGCTTCTTGGTGTGCCTTCTGCAATTATCGGGGCACGCATATATTTCGTTGCGTTCAAGTGGGAAGATTACAAAGACAACTTCATGGATGTCTTCAAGATTTGGAATGGCGGGATTGCCATCTATGGTGCCTTAATCGGAGCCATCATCTGCGCGATTATTTATTTCCGCTATAAAGGTTATCCGTTCTGGCGGTTGGTTGACATCTGTGCACCAGGGCTGCTTGCAGGCCAAATGATCGGACGTTGGGGCAACTTTGTCAACCAGGAAGCTTACGGCGGAGTAGTGGAGGAATCCTTT